>NZ_CM148758.1:0-3169824 GCF_056148955.1 Mediterraneibacter sp. HA8405
GATTGAACAAAATCGCTACGCGATGGCCTGTGCAAGCTGTCGCATAGCGTTTTTTGTTTTCTATACCAAAAACAGTGGAAAGTAAGTCCTGATAGTAGTATTGTTAAGTTACCACACCAAACAATCAAACAGGAGCCTCCCCACTGCCTATGAAAAGAATACCATTCCTCCGCCTGGTTGGCAAGCGGTTTTATGACACAAATGCACCTCCATATAAAGCAGCGTACCTGATTTACTACTGATTTTATATGGAGGATTCATTATGTATAAAAAATATATAGAACAGCTTGAAGAAGCCGGAAAAATCCGCAACCTCAAAGATCGTTCCATTCACTGTTATAAAAACTACGTTTCCTATTTCCTGAATTATACCAGCAAATGCCCGAAAGAACTTACCTGCCAGGACGTCAGGGATTTCCTGCTTGCCAAAAAAGACAGCGGACTCAAATCGACAACTCTGAATCTTTACAATTCTGCACTCCACTTTTTTTACCGGAATGTCCTGCACATCCTATGGGATGATACTATTGTCCCGCGTATGATTATAGAGCGGAAACTCCCTGCTGTACTTACATCTGATGAGATTGACCGTCTGCTGGAAGCTGTTGATGACATTAAATACAGAGCAATGTTTGCAACCATGTACGCTTCCGGAATGCGGGTTTCCGAAGTGATCCATCTGCATTATAATGACATTTCCCGTACAAATATGCAGATCCATGTGAGGGATACGAAGAACCGGATGGACCGTTATACGATCCTTTCCCAACGGTGTCTGGATCTCCTCACAGAATACTGGTTTGCAAAGGGCAGGCCATGCGGCATCCTGTTCCCGAATCAGTTTACCGGCAGCTATCTGTCTGTGGGTACCCTGGAAAAGGTGATGCGCCGGGCTGTATCGGACGCCAAGATTCCTGTAAAAGCTACACCTCACAGCCTGCGTCACAGCTTTGCCACCCATCTGATGGAACAGGGAGTAGAACGTCAGTACATCCAGGCGCTGCTCGGACATCGTGACCCCAAATCCACAGAAATATACCTTCATGTCAGCAATAAATCTCTGCTGGGGATCCAGAGCCCCTTTGACCGGAAAGAAGGTGCCGGTCATGAATAAACCGACAGTACAGGATATTTTTCAGCGCTTTTATCCTGCATATCTTGAGAAATATACCCCTTCTCCCGAACAGGCAAAAGTGGCCCGGAACATCATAAACTGCAAAACAGGGGCATATGGCGCAAATGTCAGCATCTGTGAAGACTGCGGTACTGTTCATATCCATTATAATTCCTGCCGCAACCGCTGCTGTCCCATGTGTCAGGCGGTTCCGAAGGAAAAATGGATGGATGCCCGCAGGGAGGATGTCCTGGATGCTCCCTATTTCCATCTGGTTTTTACTGTCCCTGATCTTCTGAATCCGGTCATTTACAGTAACCAGAAGCTCCTTTATGACGCCTTATACTATGCAGCGTCTGCAACGCTCCGCGATCTGACGGCAGATCCGAAACATCTTGGTGCAAAGGCTGGATACATTTTCATTCTCCATACATGGGGATCTGAGATGAACTTTCATCCTCATATCCATGCCATTCTGCTTGGTGGCGGCCTGACTTCTGACAATCAGTGGAAAGACAACGGAGAAAGCTTCTTCCTTCCTGTCCAGATCATTTCCAAAGTATTTCGTGGAAAATATCTGGAAGAACTAAAAAAGCTATGGGAAGCGAGCAAGCTGGTTTTTCATGGTACTGCCGAAAAATTCCGTAACCATTATGCCTTCAGGGAACTGCTGGATGCCTGTTATGGTACAGAATGGGTTCCTTATTGTAAAAAGACATTTCATGGCGCCCAATCCGTAATCAAATATCTCGGGAAATATACCCACCGCATTGCGGTCAGCAACCATCGGATCATCCGCGTGGATGAAGAAACCGTAACTTTTTCCGTGAAGGATTACCGGAATGAAGGGAAGTGGAAAGATCTGACTCTGTCAGGAGTTGAGTTTATCCGGCGTTTTTTGATGCATGTTCCTCCAAAGGGATTTGTCCGGATCCGGCATTATGGACTGCTCTGCTCCCGCAGCAAAGGTAAAAAGCTTACTTTGTGCCGAAATCTCCTCGGATGCAAGAAATATCTTTCCAGACTAAAGAATAAAGAGATGCCAGAGGTATTGGAGCTGCTTTATGGCATAAATATCTGCGTATGTAAAGTCTGCGGTGGACGCATGGGGAAACCACAGCTTAAAATTCCTCAAAGGTGTTAAGTATATCATTCTTTCATATTTTTTCAGCCTCAACGTTTGAGGTTTTGTTGTTGTGCCCATCAATCAGAAAATGGCTAATTACTGTAGATTCAGAAAAGGAATCTTTTCTAGCGCCCTGGTATAATCAGCGTCAGAAGCAAAAGATTAAAAATCCATAGAGACTGGTTGCCCGGCCGCTTACTTTGTTCAATTAGGTCAAATCGAAAATGGTGCAAACGAAGGGGCAGTTTACTGTAAAGTTTATAAACTGCTTTTTCGTTTACACCATCATCGATTCTAACCTAACGAATTTATCTGACTTACGCTTTATTTTATCGGACGCAAATAGAGGAATGGCTTTCTCATTTTTCAATGATAAACCATTCCTCCATAATATCCGTATTCTCTTGTCTGCTTTCTATGTCTCCTCCGTGTCCAGTACTCCGCCCTTTTCCAGTGTATCCAGAAATTCCCGGATATCCTCTTTTACCGTTTCCTCATCCACATCATAAATATCAAGAATTCCCTGCGTCAAATCTTCAAATGTTACATCTGACTGCAGCATCTTCCACAGTTCAGCTCCTACTTCATTTACCGTTATCAACCCATTAAATGTCAGCGCCGTCTTCCCGGTAGGTATTATTACATAATCTCCCGCGATCTCCCGCAGGACAAACTCTTTCTGTATTTTCATTATTTTTTCCTTATTCGAACATATAATATACGTGTATATTTTACACTACCATAAGTAAGTATGCAATAACTAATCATTACAGTCAATCGGCAAATAATTACATTTTCCCACTCCCTGTCTCCCGGTTTCAGACTGGTTTATTTGCCGGTTCTTATCATCTTACTGTCACTACAGCAATCTCCGGCGGATTATTAAACCTTGGCAGTTTCTGTCTGTCGCTTCCCAGCCCGCTGGTAATAAACATCTGCATATTTCCTACTTCATATGTTCCATGTACATATTCCGGAAACCAGCCCTGATCGCCGCCGAACAGTCCGCCCTTAAATGGAATAATAACCTGTCCGCCATGATTATGCCCGCTGATTACCAGATCCACGTCCCACACCACGCTTGCATCGCCGAATATAAAACTGTCCGGCCGATGGGAAAGCATAATTTTCAGCCGGTCTGTATCCTGAAAATCTGTCAGAAAATCTTTAATATCTTCCGGCGCCGCATCCGCGTCATTATTTCCGTTTAATCCGAACGCATAATCATAGAGACCGCCCAGGCGGACCGGCGTGCCATTTACTTCAATATCCCGGTACTCTTTATCCAGAACTACCGCGCCCGCTTCTTCCAGCTCTTCCTTCAGACCGGCATGTCCGTTTTCCATATAGGAAATCTCATGATTTCCAAGGGCATAGTATATCGGCGCCGTATCCGCCAGCTGCCGGATCAGCTCCAGCGGTACGGACGCGTCCTCCGACTCTGCATTCAGCATATCTCCATCCATCAGGATAAGGTCCGGATCTGTCTGACGGATCTTTTCTGCAAGCTTCTCATTTTCTTTTCCGAATTCATGGTCATGCAGATCTGAAATAACCACAGCACGGAAGGGAGTCCCGTTTTTTCCTGTATCAATAGAATATTCTCTTGTCACAATAAGATTAACAGATACCCAGAGACTGATCAGGATATATGCCAGAAAAATAACTATAATACTGAGGATTACGATTAAAGCCGTTTTCTTCTTTCTCCTTTTCATTCAAAATATTACTCCTTCTCCTTCTATAAGATGAATATATCCTATACGTTCAGTATTATACCACTTTTTCCAGAAATAAGCGAAAAAACGGAGGCACTGTCAACGGCGCCTAAAATGAAATTTTAAATTCCACCCCTCTAAGGGACAGTAGAGTTTACTTCTGCACAGTTGATATTTACTCTTTCATATATTCATGGTATGGTTATCTCTCCTTCTGACAGCAGTAGAAGGAGGCACATGATGAGTAAATATATTCCTGGTAACCAGAAACATCTTACCCTCGAAGACCGTATCTATATCGAAAATGAACTGAACAAAGGCACATCCTTTAAAGATATTGCCAGGTTCCTGTGCAAGGACCCTACCACAATCTCAAAAGAAGTCAGGGCTCACCGGCTCTCGGATTGGTATCATAAAGGGACTTTCTATAATGCCAAAAACTTCTGTACCCACCGCTATCACTGCAGGAAGACAAATGCCTGCGGAAAGATTGTCCTGTGCGGCATCAAATGCGCATCCTGTCCTACCTGTAACCAGACCTGCAAAGACTTCGAAAAAGAACGCTGCTCAAGGCTTGACCGGGCTCCCTATGTCTGCAACGGCTGTACGAAAAAAATCAGTCACTGCACGATCGCCCACAAATACTCTTATAACGCCAGGTTTGCTGACAGGAAGTATCGGGAAACACTTCGGGATTCCAGAACAGGGATCAACATGACGAAACGGGAACTTCACGAAAAGGATCTGATCGTTTCCCCTCTGATCGAACAGGGACAGTCCCCTTATCATATCCTGACAAACCATCCAGAACTGGATATGTCCGTCCGTACGATGTATTCCTATCTTGATCAGGGACTCTTTACGGCACGTAACATAGATCTGAAGCGGAAGGTCCATTTCAAGCCAAGGAAGTGCCATAAAACACAGATCACGGACAGAGCCGTCTTCACCAACCGGTTATATCGCGACTTTTGTTCCCTCGGTCTAACAGACTATGTTCAAATGGATACCGTACATTCGTCCAGGGAATCAAAAAAGACCTTGCTGACTATGTTTTTCACCAAAGAGAAGCTCTTCCTCGCCTTTCTGATGAACCGATGCACGAAAGGCGCTGTCCGTCTTGTTTTTGACCGTCTGGAAAAGCGTATGGGAACTTTTGAATTCGCTTCCGTGTTTGAATATATCCTGACGGACCGGGGCTCTGAATTTGGTGACCCGGATGCTTTGGAGACCGGTGTAAACGGAATACAGCGTTCCAGCATTTATTACTGTGACCCGATGCAGAGCGGGCAGAAGGGCGGACTGGAGCAGACACACACGATGCTCCGGATGGTTCTGCCGAAAGGCACCAGCTTTGAGTTTCTCACACAATGGGATGTCAATCTGATCGTGAACCATATCAACTCTACTCCCAGGGAAAGCCTGGATGGAAGAACGCCATACAGCGTTGCATTGGAAACGCTGGGAGGAGAGGTCTTAAACGCATTTCAGCTTAGGCCGATTGCCCCGGATGAGGTAAATCTGACACCTAAGCTGATCCGCTTTAATCACTAATCAACTGATCGAAATCTGCTGTCAGACTGGAAGTAAACATTTCACATTTTTTAGATGTGACCGGTGGAATTCAGTCTCGCACACTATTTTTCAGCGGTCCGTTTCCTATGCCCAGAAATCAAGTATTTTTCGATGAGTTGAGCTAATTATAGCAGAAAAGAGGATATTTTGCTCAAAAATCTTCTGCAAAATCGGCAAAAAACAAAGTGTGGTGGAATTTAACTCTGCACTGGAATTTAAAATTTCAAGTTAGCACTGTCAACGGCGCCCCCTGACTTTCCTGCAATTTACACCTCTGTGCATTTGCCTGAATCCCATATCTTATCCCCGCACACTCTGCAGCTGCTTTACGCATTTCTTCCTTACAAACCAGAAGCACACGGCCTGCATTGCAATTGTAATAATCCAGGACCCCGGATAAGAGATAAACAGGAAATGCAGAGATCTGTGCTGCGGAAAGAATCCGTAGATCCACACAATCCTCGTTCCTACCGTACCGATCACGGACAGAATCATAGGCACCGCGGAATGTCCCATTCCCCGCAGAGCGCCCGGTATCAGATCCATAATGCCGCACAGGAAATACGGCACTGTAGTAATAGACAGTATTTCCAGACCGCACTGAATTACTTCTGTCTCTGTCGTATAGATCCGCAGGATCTGAGAACCGAATACATATGCTCCCACGCCCAGTACGACAGATACTCCCGCGGACAGCAGCATGCAGTCCAGAAGCACCCGGTCCATACGTTTCTGTTTTCCCACACTGTAATTCTGGCTGGTAAAGCTCATGCACGCCTGTGTCACTGCATTTACGGCCGCATACAGAAATCCCAGGATATTATTTGCCGCCGTATAGCCTGCCATTGCCGTGGAACCGAAGGAGTTCACAGACGACTGCAGCAGTGCATTGGAGAAATTGATTACCGTGCTCTGAATCCCGGCCGGTATTCCCACCTGAAAAATCCGTTTCAGATAAACCCAGCGAATCATAAGTCTGGAGAACCGGAGCTGATAACTTCCTTCGGATTTATACAGGCAGCGCAGAACCAGAATACAGGATATCATCTGGGAAGCCACCGTACCGATGGCCACGCCTGCGACACCCAGAGGAATCACGATCACCAGCAGCAGATCCAGTACCACATTGGTCAGCCCTGCGGCAATAAGGAATACAAGGGGGCGTTTTGTATCGCCCACCGCTCTCAGGATCGCCGCGCCGTAATTGTACAGCATGAAAAACGGCATTCCCATAAAATAAATTCTCATATAAACTGCAGACAGATCAATTACATCCTGCGGCGTAGACATCAGAGACAGAGCTGTTCTGGACATTCCCACTCCCACAAACGCCATGATAACGCCGCTGATCAGCGCCAGAGTAATGGCCGTATGTACTGCTTCTGACATCTCTTTGTCCCGGCCTGCCGCGAAATATCTTGCCGCCAGCACATTTGCCCCGAGAGAAATCCCGATAAACAGATTCGTAAATATATTGATCAGCGCCGTCGTCGATCCCACCGCCGCCAGCGCCTGACTGCTGCTGAACCTTCCCACAACAATGATATCCACCGCATTGAACATCAGCTGAAGGATACTGGAAAGCATCAGGGGCAGAGAAAAAGAAATCAGTTTATCCATGATTGATCCGTTGCACATGTCAATCTCATATTTACTTGTTTTCACAAAAACCCCTCCACTCATTTTCTATTCACTTTTCGCCCTGCCTATCTTACTGCTTTCTTTTCTCTGGGTCAATACCCAGTCCGATCAGACCTCCTTTTTCCTCATATCCGGTATCCCACAGGTCTTTCAGTCGAAATATGGATGCTTTTCCGTATGTGGCGACGGTAATCCACATGCCGTCGCTTCTCTCCTCATACCCGTAACACAGGAACCAGTGCCATACAAAGTCCTTATAATATGCCTTTTTATGCCGCAGCATAAAATAAGGTACAGGATATCCCCGGTCGATGTGTCTTCTGATAAATGTCTCCGCGCCGCGATAGTCCTCTGTTCCCGGAAATTCTTCCATCCTCAGAGAGTGCTCCCCCATATCGGACAGATAGCTTCCGAATCCTTCCGTAAACATCCAGAGCTTATTCACTCCGTTTACTCTTGGCCTGAGATAGGGCTTCATCTTCATGGGAAAATCAATATAATCCTGTTTTGTATCCTGATTTCCTGCTTTCAGAATTTGTCTGTCCCTTGTTTTTCAAAACGCCGCATTTCGCATTTCCGTCACAACAAAATTTCCGATCAGTTCCAATCCTTAATTCCCGGTCCGGGCCAGCCACTATCGCCTAAAAACCATGTACCACTGTCCCCGAATATATCATCCCTCTCCTGTCGCGAACCTTTTCTAAGTGACTTTAATCTGACTGATACGGTTAAATATCAATTCTTCTTGCTTTTAACCGTATTATCTCATCTATTTCTACGGTCAGAATCAAGCTTTGCCTGTTTTTAACCGTAATATCATCTGCATTCATACGGTTGAAATTAAGTCTTACTCATTTTTAACCGTAGGCCCGCCTGCATTCTTACGGTTCAATTCAAGCTTCTCTCCTTCTTAACCGTAAGCCCGCCTGTATTCTTACGGTTCAATTCAAGTTTCCTCCTTCTCAACCGTACTTTCTCCCCCATTCTTACGGTTCAAACCATCCCCCTCCCCGTTCTCAACCGTACTCCCACCAAATTAATATCAAGTAGGAACCCAAACAGCTGAAAAGTAAAGAACAGCCGGGATGCCCCGGCTGTTCTCTTCTTTTGTTTTACGCTGTATTACAGCTGTTTTCTTCTCTTTTTCTCAAATATGACAATTGCTGCCGCTGATGCTGCCAGAACTGCTGCCCACAGCAGAATCGGGCTGTCGTCTCCTGTCTGTACTGCTTTCTGCTGATCATCATCCTGACTTCCGGAGCCGCCGGATGATCCTGATGTATTATTTCCGTTCTGGCCGTTCTGATCATCCTGTCCGCCCTGGTCATTCGAATCGTCTGTATTTCCGTCCTGGCTGCCGTCTCCATCCGGATTTTCTGTATCTCCGTCCTGACCGCCGTTGCCGCCCGGGTTATCATTTCCGCCCTGGTTTGCCAGATTTTCCTCCACTGCGGCGATTGCATCCTGAAGGTTGGTCACTGCCAGTGATACTTCTTCTTCGTCCGCTTCACTGTCGGCATATACGTTCTTAGCTTCTTCCAGTGCGATGTTGAATGTATCTGCCACTTCTTTGTCCACGCCGGTCAGATCCATTCCTTCTGCCGTCTGAATCAGCGCTTCCAGCAGTTCTTTGCTCGGTTTGAGACGCAGCTGGCTCATTGCCGTCAGAAGCTCATTCCATGCACTGTCCACTTCCTTCTGCATGGCGTCCGCATCGTCCATAACTGCTTTTGCCGCGTCGAGCGCTGCGGTAAATTCTTCCTGGCCGTCGCTTAAGTATTTCTCCAGGTCAATTCCTTCCGCAACATCAATTACCTTTTGCAGGTTGGTCTTGTCTCCCTGCTTAAAGGAGAGATACTGCATAATATCAATCAGGTTCATCCAGCTCTGGTCCACCATTTCCTGTGTCACTTCCGGATCACCTGCCTGTGCTCTCTCAAGAATACCCTGCGCTTCCGCCTTGATCTGATTAAACCGCTCGACAACGGAAGGTACTGTACCCTCTGTATCTGCTGCCTCCGCAAGTTCCAGGGTCTTCTCCAGCACCTGCGTATCAACGGTTACAGTCTTTTCACTGACATTGACCCAGATCGGATTTGCGTAGAAGCACATACTGCTGTAATTGTAATCATTGATTGTGTCAAATCTTGTCTTGTTATCTGTAATGCCGGAGTAGTCCGGATCCGGAAGAGGATCTCCGTTTTCATCTACCTCAGTTACTGTTGTTCCACGGAGGCGGTAATAGCAGTTCTGGTCCGCGTCTGCCGTAAATGTCAGAGTGTAGTAACCATCATCGCCTTTTGCCCCTGCCAGTTCTTCTTTTGTAAATGTCTTTACAATCTTCGCGTCACTGCTGATCTCGCCGTACTGATCTTCGCTTACTTTTCCGGTCACGCTGCCCGCGATCAGATCCACATGATCAAGCTCCGGTGTATTGTCTGCATCGATTCCGGTATCGGTTCCGTAAAGTGTCTCATAATTGTTCTTTTCCGGAACTTTGAATTTTACAGTTACTGTGATTTTATCGCCTTCTGTGGCATTGAGCTCGCCGCCCATTGTAGCGCTGCTGTCTCCGGCCGCTGCTGTAAAGCTCAGGTCGGAAATCAGGTTTCCGTATGTAGAGTAGCTGTTTCCGGAGCGGAGTCCGTCTACCACATCACTATAATCATAGACGCCGTCCTCTCCCGGCTGTACATATACATTGTTTGAGGAATATTCACTTGCCCAGTATCCGCTGGAGTACTGCTCGTCCGCGCTTACCTTGAAGTGGAAGTCAGAGTTGGCGAAGTTATAGATCTTTCTGCCTTCTGACAGAAGAGAATCCCACACGCCTCCGGTTACGGCAATCATCTCATCCGCGCCGTTCCGGATATCTCCTGCCGGCAGTTCCGCACGTCCGCTGCCGGACATCTGGTTTCCGGGCATTCCTTCAAATCCGAATACAACATCCGGCGCCGCGTCATTGAGACGTCTCAGGTTTTCGATGGTTACCTGTCCGCTGCCGCCGTTATGACGGGACGGGTGGTTCGGCAGAAGGTAGCTGTCCGGATAGTTTTCCTGAAGCCATGCCGCTGCGTCATATGCAGTCTGGGGATCTCCACTGCCGCCCTGACGGTCGCCCCATACGCTCTGCTCGTCCATGTCATCTGCTTTTTCGTCCAGTTCATACAGAGAGGTGGGATCATCTCCGCTGCCTGTGCTGGCGTATTTCCACTCAAACTCATGAACGCCGCTGATAGATACTTCTCCGTCTTCATCCAGAATGCCGACGGACGCATGATCCAGTCCGGGCATATCCCATTCAAATCCGCTGGAAATGATTTTGTCTGTATAAAGTCCCTTTACTCTCAGTTTCTCAATCTCCCTGATCTGGGTCTGAAGAGCGACATAGAACGCAGTGTTGTACTTTCCGTTGCCCTGTCCGTCAACTCCGTTATAGGACTGGCGGAGATGGTCGGCCAGTCCGAGGAAATCAAACTCGCCGTCGTCTGTCAGAGCAGATAATTTTGCCGCCGGATCCGCTTCGCCGATTACAGCTTCATTACGGAAGGCTGCTCCAAGTACATTTTCAAGAGACATATAAGTTGAGGTCGCGTCTTTTGACTGGCCGGTATGGGTATGATACTCACCCTTCATATATCTGCCGTCGTCATCCGCCGTATTGTCCGCGATCTCCATTCCCGGGAAACGGGAGTCAAAATCAAGGCTGATCTCTCCTTCATTTCCGTCTCCGGTCATGAAGTTTACATCAAAGAAGCTCTTCTCATTCTCCGGCAGTGACGCTGCGTACGGAGAATAGGTTGAATAGTAGATCTTATCTGCGCTCTCGTCGAATTCCAGATAACGGAAGAATCCGTTTCCGCCGTTATAAGCGAACTGGTAGTCTGTCAGAATGCTGATTACCGGCTGTCCGTTTGTATTTTCCAGCATCTCCACGCCCGAACCGTGGCTGTGTCCGCCTACCATCATAAATACCTGATCATAGTCTTTTACAATATTCCAGAGTCTTGTTCCCTGTGAACTGAGCGTAATGGAACTTGGCTCTGTCTCAGAACAGTTCTGAAGGTCGTGAGTTGTTACAATGGTCGGGCAGTCCGGATATTCTTCCAGAACGCTTCTGAGCCACTCTTCATCTCTCGAATCCCATGATGTATTATTATTCTGCCCGGAGCCGCTTCCTGTACATGACAGAGAAATCACAAGGTAATTATAGCTGCCGCCCTGTACGAACATGTAAGAGCTGTTGCCGTCCCCGTTGGGTGAATTTGTCAGATACCAGGACGCTCTTCTTAAAAAGCTGGTACTCTTTCCGGAAAAGCTGTTGTAGTAGTTATGGGTTCCGCTTGCCCAGCCGTCATGATTTCCCATCTGAACAAGGAATTTGATGCCGGCGTCCGGAAGCTGGTAAAATACATTCCGCGCGGTAACATACTGCGCATCATCATTGTTATCGTCAACTACATCGCCCAGATGGATTACGCCTTTGACATTCAGTTCATCCGCTGTATCAATCAGGCCGTCAACTGCCGCGTCCATAACGTCTCCGCAGTATTCTACCGTATTCTGTGTATCCGGGATCAGGACGATATTGTAGTTGTCCTCATTTTTCAGAGTGTAGCTTTCATTGCTTCCGTACTCTCCCAGATACTGCTCCGGATTCTCCACAAGCCACTGGCTTTTATCCAGGCATCCTTCGGAGATTCTTACTTCCTGAAGATTGCCCTGAAGGAACTTATCCAGCGTCTGTCCGCCTTCCTGCCACCAGCTGGATCCGATACGGAAACGGCCGTCTTCCGGATCTGCGTACAGACCTTTCATATCATCGGAAACATAATCACGGAATGCCTCGCATCCGTTTACATATGTACTGATCTCATGTCCGTCGGAAGTAACGGCAATGTGATACCATACACCGCCTTTATCCATTGTTACGGACCATGCCGCGTTGGACATCATGTGGCTGTCGTCCTTGTTTGCCGCAATAAACTGGATCTCTTTACAATTTGAGACAGAGGTAAACATTGTTCCCTGCTGCCATTCGGATACAGAATCCGCTCTTCCCTGTCTGGCAATCAGACTCATCCAGGAGTCTGCTGTAGTCCAGTCTGTGGGGAAGTAATAAATAAACTCCATTGTATATCCGTTTTCAAAAGTTTCTGAATTAATCGCCGCGTCGTCTACGGTGATAAAATCGGCTCCCGCGTTGCTGCTGTCGCCGTTAAATACCATACTGCCGTCTCCGGTCATACTGTCATCAGAAAATGACAGGTACTGTGTCCAGTCGGCTGCTGATGTATCTTCTGTAGGCTGTTTGCCGGTATACAGCTGCATTCTCAGATCATTGTCATTCCCGCTCTGATCGGCAATGACAAGATTTCCGTCGGCAATAGTTCCGCTTTCCACCCCGCTTTCGCTGAATTTCCAGTCTGCTACTACCTCCGGCGCGCTTTCAGCCTGAGAAGTTTCTGTCTGATTTTCTTCGGCATGTACAAGGCCTGCCGGAACTGTGCCTGCTGCAACTGCTGTGCAGATTCCTGCTGCGAGAAATCTTCTGGCCCATTCCCGCACACGTCTCTTTTTCATCCTTTCTCCTCCTTCATCCAGTTCATATTTCTAATTGTGCCGGAGTAATTTTAGCATACCGGTTCCGATGGAAATATCATCATTATGTAAAATCTTTGATACAGTTCTGTAAAGTAAAAAGGACTTTCCTGCATCATACAGCAAAGTCCCTTTCTGAAAATGTCTTTGTTTTTCTTCTGGTTTCCAGGTCAGACGGAAGATTCTGACTCCCGGTTCCCGGACATGTCTTTCTGCGCTCTTCTCACTGCCGCAGCTGTGCAACCGCATCCCCAAGCCGTCCCAGATCCGCCTCATCCGGATGAGACAGAGCGCTGTCAAAATTCCGGATCATGCCCTTCACCCTCTCATCTTCCGGATTCTGCTCCAGCATGGCTTCGTAGCGTTTCCGCACGCTGAAAGGCATCTTGCCCTGACACATGTAGCGTCCGGCCACCGTGCTGTCAGCAGGAAGGAAAGCCGCCGCCCGGTCCAGGATCCGGTCAAAATATTCCTGAGCCCCGCCGAATCCGGCCGTTCCGAAAAGGAATACCGTCCTGCCGCTCAGAGTTCCCAGAAACTGCTCCATCTCAGCGCTGCAGCTCCCCTTGTCCGTCCAGAATCCCGCGTATATTATTTCCGCGCCGTCCAGACGGCCGGATATGTCTTCTGAAGGCGCTCCGAAGTATACACAGTTCTCCTCACCTTTTGCCTTTCGGATTTCTTCCGCCAGAAGAGCCGTATTTCCTGTAGCGCTTGCAAAGACTACCGCATATTTCCCGCTGCTCTTCCGGTTCTTTCCGCGCTCCTCCTCCAGATCAAGGGGCGTCCCGTCCAGAGCCGCATATTTCAGAACATCCTCTGTATCGTAAACAAGCTTAAGTGAAAAGAACTCCCTTCCCTCATCCAGCAGGCGGAAGAAGATCTTGTCTCCCTCCCAGAGTTCCAGATCATACAGTCTCTCCTTCTCCACCCATTCCAGGTCTCCTTCATCACAGGCAATGGGCTCCCCTTCAAACCCGTCTGCCGTGTACAGGGACATGTATTCCACGGTATCCGCTCCGTACACAAAGGTTACAATCCCCCTGTATTTCCAGCTTGTCAGCGTATATCCGGTTTCTTCCTTCACTTCCCGCAGAAGACATTCCTCCGGACTTTCCCCGTGTTCAAAATGTCCTCCCACGCCGATCCATTTATCCTTATTTACATCATTCTCCTTCACTGTGCGGTGAAGCATCAAATATTTTCCGTCTTTTTCGATATAACAGAGTGTGCTTTCTTTTGTCATTGTATCCGTTCCTTCTTTCTTATGTCTGAAACTTTGCGTTTCCTCTTATGACGCCTCGCTTGTTTCCGCAAACTGGCTCATATAGAGTTTCTTATAAAATCCGCCCTGCCTGAGCAGTTCTTCGTGTTTCCCCTGTTCGATGATCTTTCCGTCCTTCATGACAAGAATCCGATCCGCCTCCCGGATGGTAGACAGCCTGTGGGCCACAATGAATGTAGTCCGTTCCTCCATAAGACGGGCAAATGCGTTCTGGATCTTAAGTTCTGTCCTGGTATCTATGGAAGATGTGGCTTCATCCAGAATCAGCATCGGCGGCCTGCACAGCATAACCCTGGCAATACACAGAAGCTGCTTCTGTCCCTGGGAAATGCCGCCTCCCTCTTCTGTGATCCATGTATCATAGCCGTCCGGCAGACGCATGATAAAGCTGTGAATATAGGAAGCCTTTGCGGCCTCGATAATCTCATCCATCCCCGCGTCAGGCCGTCCCATGGCAATATTGTCCCGGATCGTACCGGTCTTCAGCCAGGTATCCTGCAGCACCATGCCGTAGGCCGCCCGGAGGCTGTGCCGGGTCATCTGATCCACCGCCGCGCCATCTACTTCGATCTTTCCCTTATCCACATCATAGAAACGCATCAGCAGATTGATCAGCGTGGTCTTGCCGCAGCCGGTGGGACCTACAATGGCAATCCTCTGCCCCGGCTTTACATCCAGATTAAAATGCTCAATCAGCTTCCGGCCCGGCAGATAGGAGAAAGACACGTCCTTTGCCGACACATATCCTTTTACATCCTTCAGCTCCACTGCATTCTCCGGCTCCGGCGTCTGGGGTTCCTCCTCGATCAGCTCAAAGATCCGGGCAGCGCAGGCAATGGCGTTCTGAAGCTCCGTCACCACTCCCGAGATCTCGTTAAAAGGTTTGGTATACTGGTTGGCGTAGCTTAGAAAACTGGACAGCTGCCCCACAGTAAGAGCCTGATGGATAACACCGAAAGCTCCCGCGATACCGACTCCCGTATAAACCAGACTGTTTACAAATCTCGTGGACGGATTTGTAATTGAAGAGAAAAATGTAGCCCGCAGAGAACTGCTTCTGAGCCGCTCGTTTATCTCGTCAAACCGCTCTGTTACGTCTTTTTCTTTTCCGAACATCCGGACGATCTTCTGATTTTCCACCATTTCTTCAATCATCTCCGTCTGTTCTCCCCGGATCTCAGACTGGAGCCGGAACATATCAAAGGTCTTTTTTGCAATAAATCCTGCCACAAGGAAGGAAACCGGCGTAATGAGAACTACCACAAAAGTAATGCCCACATTTACCGACAGCATAAATCCGAAAGTTCCCACAATGGTAGCCACCCCGGTAAAAAACTGAGTAAATCCCATCAGAAGCCCGTCCGCGAACTGATCCACGTCCGCGATCACGCGGCTGACCACATCTCCCGCCGGATGCCCGTCAATGTATTTCAGCGGCAGAATCTCAATCCTGCGGAAGGCCTCGTTCCGGATATCCCGCACAACCTGATAGGTCATTTTATTGTTGCACACATTCATAAGCCACTGGGCAAGGGCTGTGATCAGCGTACACACGCCGATCTGAATCATTACCCGGAACACCGCCGGAAAATCCACCTGTCCCTCTGACACAATATAGTCCACCGCCTGTCCGGTCAGTTTCGGAATATAAAGAGTCAGCGCCACACTCAGAGCCGCCAGCAGAATGGAAAAGATAAGGAAAATCCGGTACTTTCCAAGATACTGCAGCACTTTTTTTATTGTTTTTATCTGATTTGCTTTCTTAATCTGTTTGTTCTTTTTCTTCTTGTCAGCCATTTGACACTGCCTCCTTCGGGAACTGGGAATAGTAAATCTCCCGATAAACCGGGCAGTTTTCAAGCAGCTCTTCGTGGGTGCCCCGCCCCGCCAGCCTGCCGTCGTCCAGCACAAGAATCTGATCTGCATGCCAGATAGATGCCGCCCGCTGGGAGACAATAAATACAAGAGGCTGCTCCTTCATCCCCGCGATAGCTTTCCGGAGCGCCGCGTCCGTGGCAAAATCCAGAGCGGAAGCGCTGTCGTCCAGAATAAGGATCTCAGGCTTTCTCACCAGCGCCCTTGCAATAGTAAGACGCTGCTTCTGTCCGCCGGACAGATTCCGTCCGCCCTGTTCCACCTGCGCGTCCAGTCCGCCTTCTTTCTTTCCCACAAACTCTGCCGCCTGGGAGATCTGAAGCGCTTCCTGCAGTTCCTCATCTGAAGCCTGCTGATTTCCCCAGCGCAGATTGTCCCCGATCGTCCCCCGGAACAGCACCGCCTTCTGGGGCACGACTCCGATATGGGCCCGCAGGCTGTCTGTCTGATATTCTTTCACATCTCTTCCTTCCAGACGGACCGTTCCTTCTGTGGCGTCGTAGAAACGGGGAATCAGATTTACAAGGGAAGATTTCCCCGATCCGGTTCCGCCGATGACGCCGATGGTCTGGCCCCGCTCCGCCTGGAAGGAAATATCGGTCAGGGCCTCCCCTGCCGCTCCTTTATACGTAAGAGAGACGTGAGAAAATTCCAGGAACGGTTTTCCCTGATTTTTCCCATTCTCCTGCTTTTCTTCTCTCTCCGCCTTCCGGTCTGATTTTCCGGCTTCTCTTCTGGCTTCTGCCTGATCCGCAGAATTCCACTGCAGGCTTCCGTCCTTCATATCCGGCTTCTCCAACAGCACCTTCTCGATCCGGTTGGCGCAGGCCACCGCCTTTGTCACTGTAATAATCAGGTTGGCCAGCTTTACAAGTTCCACCAGAATCTGAGACATATAATTTAAGAGGGCCACAACTTCTCCCTGGGTCAGGTCGCCGATATTTACCCGCACCGCCCCGACATAGATCAGCACAACTATAGCGCCGTTTACGATTACATAGGTCAGCGGATTCATAAGCCCTGAGATCCGCCCGGCAAACTTCTGGGCGTCGGTCAGCAGCTGATTGGCTGTATAAAACCGCTCTCTCTCCTCATTCTCCTGATTAAAGGCACGGATTACTCTGGCGCCGGTCAGATTTTCCCTGGTAGCCAGCAGGACCCGGTCCAGTCTTGCCTGTACTTTCCGGTAGAGGGGC
This sequence comes from Mediterraneibacter sp. HA8405, assembly GCF_056148955.1. Classification (NCBI taxonomy): domain Bacteria; kingdom Bacillati; phylum Bacillota; class Clostridia; order Lachnospirales; family Lachnospiraceae; genus Mediterraneibacter; species Mediterraneibacter sp. HA8405. Next base: position 17,132 of record NZ_CM148758.1, read on the forward strand.
ATGGTGATCAGCATAACCCCGAACACAATAACGGACAGCAGCGGTATGGCCGCCACAAACACAAGGGCAGCCTTCACATCCACGGTAAAGGCCATAACCATCGCGCCGAACACGATAAACGGCGAGCGCAGAAACAGGCGCAGCACCAGATTGACGCCGGACTGCACCTGATTGATATCACTTGTCATTCTTGTAATGAGGGTGGAGGTACCGATGGTGTCCATCTCCGTAAAGGAAAAATTCTGAATATGGGCAAAAAGAGCATGTCTTACCCCCGCTCCGAAGCCTGCCGCCGCCTTTGCCGAAAAATACTGGGCCGTAATGGAGCAGACCAGCCCGATCAGACCCAGGGCAATCAGCAGAAGACACATCCGTATAATATAGCCGCTGTCTTTTTCTGCAATGCCCACATCAATCACAGCAGCCATTACAAGCGGCACAAGCAATTCAAAAGACGCCTCCAACATCTTAAAGAGAGGCGCCAGTATGGATTCTTTTCTGTATTGTTTCAGATAGACAAGAAGTGAACGCATATCATTTCCCCTTTTCATTTCTTTGTCTATCTTAACATATTTCCTGCCGGAAGGACAGGCGAACTTCCTCGCATAAAGTTTCAATCAATACAATGCGATTCATAATACAATCAACAGAGTATATCATTATTGATATGGATTTTTATCAAAGTAAATATATAAATTTGTATGTCTTTCCAGCGAATGTACCCCTTCTTTTATGTATCTCCAGGAAACCGGATAAGAATCTGGTACGCCATTTGCCACTTCTTCCTTCAAAAAATCAACAAATAATTTTTCTTTTCCTTGAAATTCCTCGTAAAATGCATCTGCATATTCGCCTTTCAATTCATCATCCAAATTCTGTTCATTATATAAAGCATGATCTAAATTAGATGACATAAAATAGCCAATATAAGGGATCCCTTTAATATTGTCTAAACTAAGTAAATAGTCCATCATTTCTCTTTTTACTTTATTTCTGGCAATTACACTCTCTACATTTTTGCAAAATATTTTATCAGGGGTATAAAAAAACTTTGAAGAATCCCCTGCTTCTATTGCTTCATCTGGTATATATGTTCCATCTGTATCAAAAATATGGACAATTTCCCAAATATCACTTTTCTTTAATTTCTTATCTTTTCTATACTCTTCGACTTGTTCATATATCAAATTTTGGACATTTAACTTGTTCACATTTTTATCACTGGTAATGTCCCCGTCCATGAATTTAAAAACGATATCCTTATATTGATAAATTTTTTGGATTATATTTTCTAACGCTTTTTTATCTGATCTGCCTTCTACAATAAATATAACCGCCTTTTTTGTTTCTACTTTCTTCCTCGTCATATTGCATTACCTTATTTATCTACTTCTTGAAGTTTTTTTCGAAAGGCTTCTGAAAAATTAATCTTTACCTTTCTCTCTGGGTGACAGGCTTTTCTAAAGGCATATCCTATGGATTGTAAATCCGCTTCATCATATAATTCTTCTTTTTGTCCTCCTACTGTAATTGTTCTAAGATAAAAATCACGCGGGTTATGATTTTTTTCTTTTCCTGTCAATCGTATATATCGGTTTTCCGGATTTATCGTGGTGCAAATAATATTCTTTATACTTAATTTTTCAAAAGCACGTAAATTATGAGATGTAAATATCAACTGTCCTTTGGCTTCATCGTTAAGCACACTTAAAATTTCACCCAACAAATATTCAAAAATACCTGAATCCAACTCATCAACAACCAAACAAATTTGCGGATAATTATATAAAGCGATAAGATAATTTAACAATGAAATTATTCTTTTTATACCTTCAGATTCATATCTCGTAAGAAATTCTTTCTTATCTCTTACTGAATACACCTCAACAAAAATTTTTTTATCCCCTTCTTCATCCGGTTCTTCAGCTATATTCCTTAATTCTATACTCAAATTAGGTATAATTGCCTTTAGTGCAATATTAATCGCTTCAATCGCCGAATTTAATTGAATAAATAAACTTTCCGGAATTTTTCCCTTTCCATTCATTACCAACGGCAAACAGCCCTGCATCACGAAATAATCATTTTCCGCATGAATATTAACAGGTAATACTGCATTCCTATTTATGTCTGCCAGCTGATTTACCTTTACAACTTGAAAATATAATTTTCCAAAATCTGAGAGTCCTTTAATAATAGTGGACAATTTCTCCTCTTCTATATGCTTATTACTTCTCCCCGCAAATTTATTCAAAAACAAATCATTAAAGAAAATTGACACATTTTTCTGAGCACAAAATACTGCTAAATTTTGTAAGCCTTTATTTAATAAAGTATCCTCAAATTCTTTCTTATGCTCAGATTCAAATTCAACTGACACATCCTCTAAAATAAAATCCGTATTATAATAAGGATTAATAAATTTTAAATCTCTTTCCGTTTTCCATGTTGCTCCACGCGACCAATAAGTAAGCTTTTCAGAAGCAAGTTTTATTTTATTTTCATCATGATCTACATTTAGTAAAACTTCATAACATATTTTATACTTCGTGTTCTGTTGTTCCATGTAAAAATACGTAATTATTTTTGTTCCCTTTTCAGAATCAATAAGACCTTCATATGGTTCATAAGGAATCTCTTCACCTGCTAATATATTTTTTAAAATATCCAGAGCTTCAACCATAGCAGTTTTTCCGGAACCATTTTGTCCATAAATTCCCACAATATCTTTGCATTTTATTTCCGCATCTCTTTCGACAGAACTGTAATTCATATAACGAATTTCGCCATAATTTACATTTTTGAAATAATGCAGTTCATTTTTTATTATCCTGACTAAATTGTTATTATCCATAAAATCACCTCTCTATTTACAGTTCAGTTTTATATTCTCCAATTATATCAAATTCATACAAAATGTCCAGTTTTATATTTTTATGTCTTAAATATTTCCAAGCAGCCTCTCCTCCACACACAATATCCCGTACCCCGGCTGTGCATTCGGCCACTGGTCATCCCCCGGCACTTCCCGGGCTCCCCGTACAGATAGGGGGCTTTGCCTCTTACAATCCCCCATTCTATCAGAAGAGCCGCGCTGCCGGTGTGCTCGCCGCTGCTTTCCTCGTTTCCTATGCCCACGCAGATCACATTTTTCCAGCTGCCCGCAATATCGTTGAGAAACCGCTCCATCAGGGAGGTTCCGTCATGTGTTCATTATAACTAAGGGAAAAATTGAGCTGCTCTCATAGTAAAAATGCACGGGTGCTTTCCGCTTCCCGCGCATTTTTACAATTTTCTGTCTGTATTTTGTCTATATTATATACGTTTATTTCCCGAAATATCCTGCGATCTTCTGCATCCGCTCACTGGCGCTTCAATTCCGGATCGGTCATTACTGCCCAAAGGATTTCAGCATCCGGAACACAAAAGCCTCTGTCAGCTCATAAATAGAACCTTCTGCGATTTCCACTCCGGCAATCCGCATCGCCTCCAGCTGCTTTTCCGTGTGACAAGTATAGAGATGCACGCCGAATAAGAACGGAAAGAAAGCATATAAAAACTGCTGTATACTCTCTTTCGGCATTGAAAGGAAAAATTTTTCAAGGCATCTGCCCACAGCATCAAAAGCAACTGCGTAGACTTTCTTAAATTCCACCAGATTTTCCAGACGGCTGTTTACTTCCATGTCATAAATATTCATGGACAGCAGTTTGAGCATCGTACGCCGTTTCTCCAGTATCCGCGCCATAGTCCCGGCGAACTTCTCCGCGCTCATGGAATCATTCTGCTTCATCATTTCTTCCAGATCGAGTATCCACGCCTCATGTTCTTTCTGAAGCAGGGCGAGAAAAATTTCTTCCTTTGTCTGAAAATAATTATAGATCGACGTTCTCGTTCCGCTTCCGGACAGTGTTCCCGCATACTCTTCTGTGCCCCGCCGATACCGCTGCCTCCGGAAGTAGCGAACGGGATCAACGTCTTCCCGGAAAAATATGCAACTAATATTTTTTTCATTTCATACTCTCCTTTAATATCTCAACAATCTCGTCATGCTCCAATACCTTGTATCCGCCCGGCAGGATAATCGTGCCGCCGGCGATTCCCTCCAGCATTTCTTCTGTGGCTCCCAGATCAGAAATATTCATGACCAGCCCCAGTTCATTCATCCACGCCTCCATTGCGTCAAGTCCTTCCTGCGCGGTCTGTTCATCCGTCTTTCCTGCCGGATCGATATCCCATACATTCACGGCAAAGCGTTTGAACTTCTGTACGCCGTAAGGCAGAATATACCGATAATAAGGCAGAGATACAGCGGCAAGCGTCATACCGTGAGTCGCATTGGTATAAGCGCCCACAGACTGACCGATCATATGCACCATCCAGTCTGTTGATTTTCCTCTGGATACCAGAGTATTCAGAGCCCATGTCGCCGCCCACATAAGATTGCTGCGCGCCTCATAGTCCTGCGGATCTTCATTCGCTATACGGCTGGTGTGTACTTCGGATTCAGGATGGCGAACTTTGGCATGATCTTCTCATCAGCGAACACATGCCCGATCTTCTGATGAGTATGCGGGTTCTTGATCACCGCCCCTGCATTCATCTCTGATCCGGTCCCAACCATGGTCAGCACGCAGCCCACCGGCAGCGTCTCACAAGACGGCTCTTCAAAACGTATATAATACTTCTCCCACGGGTCTTCCCCGCAGTTAACGGATACAGAAACTGCCTTGGCATAATCACAGACTGATCCTCCTGTTCATTTTGTTTCTATATTTTTATTCTGACATAGTGTCATTAATTGCAATACACCATTATTCTGACACAGTGTCAACATTCTGTTGAAAATTTATTTCCTTATGTGTCAATATCCCCTCTGCCTTCAATAAAAAACACCCGCAATTACTGCAAGTGCTTTTTTATCCGCTTATCATTATACTGATAAATTATGCCTGTCACAGTACATCTGTTCAGCCGATAATCCCCAGGGGCTTCTCAGCTGTTCGGCAGGCTGTCCCTGACACACAGTACCCCGTACCCAAGCTGCGCGTTCGGCCACCGGTCATACCCCGGCACTTCCCGGGCGCCCCGCCTGAGATACGCCTTTACCTTCTCCCCGTACAGATATGGGTCGTTGCCCTGCACGATTCCCCATTCCATCAGAAGGGCCGCGCTGCCGGTGACGAAAGGCGCGGCAAAAGATGTTCCTGTATTCTCCCGGTAGCCTCCGCCGGGCACCGGAGCAGTAATCCGCACTCCCGGCGCCGCCAGATCCGGTTTTGCCCCTTCCCCTTCATAAAGGGAAACCGGCCCTCTTCCGGAAAAATCCGCATAGGAAAAAGTCAGAGCGTCATAGGCAGCCACGGTAATGACCAGAGACGCTGTGGATGGAATCGTCAGCGTGGTGTCAGGAGAGGGCCGCAGGAAAGCGGTTCCCACATTGAGCACATTCTGGCTGGGCAGCCACATCTCATAGGAGCCGTCCACAATGTGCCGGGGAGTCAGGACAATCTGCCATACTCCGCTTTCAATATAGGATGACTCCGGAAGCAAAGAAATGTAAATCTCCTGCTTTACGCTGTATGGCTTTGGCTCCCCATAATACAGAAGAAGTTCCGTCCCTCCCAGAAACAGCCGCTGAGGCCCCAGAATTTCCTGAATGGGGCCTGCCCTCATGCCTGCCGGGCTGATTACGGAAATGTCCATCTCATCCACATAGGATTTCCAGATCTGTACGTTCAGACCGGTCTCTCTTGGCTGGACAGCAATCTCCACTTTTTCCTCTTCCTCATCAGATACCTGCCCGCCGGTATGCCCGCCGCTGCTGCCTTCATTTCCGGTTCCCACACAGATTACATTCTTCCATGTCTGTGAAATATCATTGAGAAATCGCTCCATAAGGGACGTTCCGTCATGGGAGCCGTATGTATTTCCGAAACTGATATTCACCGCCACCGGTTTACCCAGCCTCAAAGCAGTGCGTACAATATAATCCACTCCCTGCATCAGTTCTGTGGTTCTGGGAAAACCATCCTGCCTGGGCGAATTCATTTTCACTACAATCAGTTCCGCGCCGGGTGCTGCTCCCCGGTACCTTCTGCTTTCGCTGCCCCGGCCGTTTCCCGCGGCAATGCCCGCCACCGCTGTTCCGTGTCCGCTCAGATCCCGGCTGGGGAGCAGATCCAGCCGTGCCGCGGGATCCGTTTCCTGAAGCGCCCGGTTGATCTGTTCGCCGGTAAATTCACGGCCCAGATTATATCCCTCCGGCGGATTTCCGGGAACCGACTGATCCCAGAGCGCTGCAATCCGGGTGGTTCCGTCCTCGTTTCTGAAATCCGGATTGGCATAATCAATACCGCTGTCTACAATTCCTACCAGCACACCCTGCCCGGACAGTGAAAAAGGCGGAGCCTGTACCGCATCGATACAGGATGTCCGCCTTCCGTTTTCCGCCTCAAAAAACAGACTTTTCGGTTTTTCAATAAAGTCCACCTCCGGCAGTCCCGCCAGCACTTCGATCTGAGATTCCCTTACAATTACTACTGCATACCCGTTCAGCAGCTCTGTAACAGAAACAGACACTTCTCTTACCCGGTCCAGGGAGGCGGAATATTTTATGATCAGCTCCCATTCATTTGCTTCTGTTATATACCCCACATCCAGTTCCTGCGATTTCCGGAGTTCCTCCGGCGTCGCGTCCAGCGCCAGATTCAGCAGGTTTTCCATTTTCTGGCTCAACATCTGTCTCCTCTCCATTATACAAATACACTTTATTCCCTCATCTCTGCCGTCCGTTTTTATGCCTGCTTCTGTTTCTGTGCTATTTCCCCGGCGTCTCCACCTTATAGCATGCAAGCTCATAAGGAATAAAATATCCTTTCTCATGGCGGCATACCGGGCAGAGCTCGGGGGCCAGTTTTCCTTCATGTATATAGCCGCAGTTGGTACACATCCATTTCCGCACTTCCGTTCCTTTATACCAAGTATCATTTCCCAGCATCTGCGCCAGTTTCCCGAAGCGCTGCTCATGGATATGCTCCACCTCCGCGATCTGGTAAAATGCAGAGGCCGCCTCCAGAAAGCCTTCTTCCCGTGCCGTGTCGCCGAAAGCCTGGTATACATCCGCGTATTCCTCATGCTCGTTGTGCTCAGCAGCCCGCAGAACCACCTCCAGACTTTCCTGAGGATCTACCGGATATGTGCCGTCAATATGGACAGACTCTCCGGCCAGAGATTTCAGCAGATCATAGTACCGCTCCGCGTGGGCTCGTTCCTGGTCTGCCGTATATCTGAAGATTTCCGCGATGGTATACATTCCTTCTTTGTCCGCGCGCTCGGCCGCGATAGTATACCGGTTCCGGGCCTGGCTCTCCCCGGCAAACGCCCGCATCAGATTTTCTTTTGTCATACTCTCTGAAAAATTAATAGCCATGATACATATTACTCCTTTACTTTTTAAATAGTAATATGCGCCATGGCTGAAAAATTATTCAAATTATGGAATTTTTAATTAAATCCGATCAGCCTTCTCGCGACACTGTATGCCAAAGAAGATACTTTCCGTCCCGGGCGTCCCGGCAGGTTCATGGTCTGACCCAGAATACCATATCGGATTTTTATATAAGTTTTATAATCTTTCTTCTTCAGATAAGCCCAGAGTTCCTTTTTCTTTACAAGGTTTTCCGGCTTCTTTGAACGTATGCACAGAATGGAAGATACGGTCATCATAATCGCGAGGTAATTAATCATATATTTTCTGAGCTTTTTGCTCGTAATCATTTTCAGCTCATACATCGCGATCATGGTCCTGGTAACAAACAGCTGCTGGTCAATCCGGCTGATCATGACTTTTTCATTAACCGACTGATCCTCGCGCCCGATAAAATATCTGTAGAAATCCACATTCAGATAGTACAGGGTGCGCACATGGGGCAGCGGATAATACACATAAATGTTGTCCACATAGAAGGTATGCTTCGGAAGTTCCAGCTGACACAGCCGGAGCATCTCTGTCCGGTAAATCACTGAATGCATCAGGATATACTGATCCAGGTGGAATCTGCCGATATCATCCCAACGGAAGATCTGGTTCTCCGGAAGCACGTTATCATACCGGATAACTTTTTTCTTTGTCATACCTACCTTCTCATATACGTAATTTGCAATCACCATATCAACCTGGGTATCAGTATCTACAAACCCTTTTACTGCTTCCAGAATCTTCATCAGAGAATCTTTGTCCACCCAGTCATCGCTGTCCACAACTTTAAAATAGTGTCCCGTGGCATGGGCAAGTCCGCAGTTGACTGCATCTCCGTGCCCGCCGTTTTCTTTATTGACTGCTTTGACAATTGTCGGATACTTCGCGGCATAGCGCTCCGCAATTTTCTGTGTCCCGTCTTTTGATCCGTCGTTTACTACGATAATCTCCACATCTTCTCCGCCTTCCAGTATGGAATTAATGGCTTTTTCCATATAGGCTTCCGAATTATAGCACGGAATGGCGAATGAAATATATTTCATAACTCTTTTCCTCCTAGTATGAGTTTACGGATAGTATACCATTATTTTAAAGGTTATTCCATGTGTATTGTAAATTTTATTTTTTTCCGATATAGTAGATACTAGAAAATACATCCCGGGCGGGATCGTTTCTGCCCGGAAAACAGGAGGTAACACATGAAGAAAAATGTAATCGTCGGACAGTCCGGCGGACCAACAGCAGTGATCAATGCAAGCCTGTACGGAGTTGTCTCCGAAGCGCTTAAGAGAAGCGATTCCTTTGACAAAGTATATGGCATGGTAAACGGAATTGAAGGCTTCCTGAACGGCCATATCATGGATATGAAACCGCTGGAAGAAAGCGGAGAACTGGAACTGGTAAAGACAACTCCCGGCTCCTATCTGGGTTCCTGCCGCTACAAACTTCCCGAAGATCTGAGCGATGAAGTGTATCCGGCCCTTTTCAGCAGATTTGAAGAGTACGGTATCGGCTACTTCTTCTACATCGGAGGCAATGACTCCATGGATACAGTAAGCAAGCTTTCCCGCTACGCAGAAGGCATTCAGAGCGATATCCGCTTTATCGGCGTTCCGAAAACCATCGACAATGATCTGGTGCTCACCGACCACACACCGGGATTCGGAAGCGCGGCAAAATATGTGGCTTCCACCGTTCGCGAAGTGGCAGTGGACGCATCTGTATATGACAACAAAAAGTCAGTTACCATCGTGGAAATCATGGGACGCCACGCAGGATGGCTCACCGCAGCCAGCGTCCTGGCCCGCAAATTTGAAGGGGACAATCCGGTGCTGATCTATCTTCCGGAAACCGCCTTTGACCAGGAGACATTTATCTCCCAGGTACAGGACGCTCTGGAAAAAGTATCCAACCTGGTTGTCTGCATCTCCGAGGGAATCAACGACGGCAAGGGAACTTTCGTCTGCGAGCTTGCCAGCGACGTGGGTGTGGACAACTTCGGTCACAAGATGCTCACCGGATCCGGTAAATATCTGGAAAACCTGGTAAAAGCACGCCTGGGCGTTAAGGTTCGCTCCATTGAGCTCAACGTCTGCCAGCGCTGCTCTTCCTCCATGCTTTCCGCCGCGGACCATCAGGAGGCCATCGGAGCAGGCGCTTACGGCGTACAGGCCGCACTTGCAGGCGAGACCGGAAAGATGATCTCCTTTAAGCGGATCGACGGCGATACATACAAGATGGAATATGCTACAGAAGACGTGAACCAGATCTGCAATCAGGAAAAAACAGTTCCTCTGGACTGGATCACAAACAACGGCTCCGACATCGGCCAGGCCTTTATCGACTATGCTCTTCCACTTGTTCAGGGCAGCGTAGAAGTTCCCGAAGAAAACGGCCTTCCGAAATTCGCGTACCGGAAATAGATTTCTGTATAACCGGGAAAATCTGTATAAGCAGACTATATACCAGAAAAAAGACTATACCAGAAAAAGGAAGCCGGCTTTCTCCTGAAAAGCCGCTTCCTTTTTTCCATTTTCCCGGATCCCGGGTCTTCTGCCCTGTGTTTCTCCGGACAATTCTTATTTCCCGGCGTCCTCTTTCACCAGAACTTTCTCGATGGACGCCATGTACATCACATGATAATCCTTATCCGGATACCATTTTCCGTCAATCCAGTCCTCGGTAAAATACTCCGGTCCCATTGGCTGAGCATACATTTTTCTGCAGACAAAGATCATATCTGCCTCTTCAAATGCTGTTGTTCCATCTGTATAATACGGAGTCAGTCCGGCTTCTTTTTCCTTATCGCAGTCCCGGCCTGATTTTGTGCCGCATATATTCAGAGCGCCGCGGTGATCCGCGGAATAAAAAGACACTGTAAACAGTTCACCCGCATCCACAAATTCTTTTGTATATCTCTGGGGACGGAGGTATACGCTTACTACATTTTTGCCCCACATAACGCCCATGGCGCCCCAGCTTGCAGTCATGGTATTGTGCTTTTTCTCGTCGCCGGCTGTGACCAGCATCCATTCTTTTCCGATTTTTGTAAAGGGATTGAACTGAAGCTCCTCTGCTTTGATTTCACGAAATGCCATAATATCTCCTCCTGTCTGTGCATTTTATGTCTCTGCTTTTTATATCTCTGCTTTTTACGTCAGCGCCGGCATCCGGGCGTCTGTCCCTGTATGCCGGCGCTGAAACGCTATTATTTTGCTATAACTCTTCGGAAGTTTTTCTTTCCTTTTTTGAGAATGACTCCGTCTCCTGAAAGCGCGTCTTTTGTGTAAGATGCACTGATGTCGGTTACCTTCTCACCGTCCACGGTAACGCCGCCCTGCTGTACGGCACGTCTTGCCTCAGATCTTGACGGCACCAGACCGCTTCTGGAAAGCATGGATAAAATATCAATGCTGCCATCTTTGAAATCTTCCTCTGTCAGCTCTGCTGTTGGCATCTCTGCCGCATTTCCCTGGCTGAACAGCGCACGTGCGCTTTCCTGGGCTTTCTTCGCTTCTTCCTCGCCGTGTACCAGCTTGGTCAGCTCAAATGCCAGGATTTCTTTTGCCGTATTCAGCTGCGCTCCTTCCCAGGAATCCATCTTATCGATCTCTTCAAGCGGAAGGAAGGTAAGCATGCGGATACATTTCAGCACATCGGCGTCAGCCACATTTCTCCAGTACTGGTAGAAGTCGAAAGGAGAAGTCTTCTCCGGGTCAAGCCATACAGCGCCGGACTGGGTTTTTCCCATCTTCTTTCCTTCTGAGTTGAGAAGCAGGGTTATCGTCATAGCGCCTGCATCCTTGCCCAGTTTTCTGCGGATCAGTTCTGTTCCGGCAAGCATGTTGCTCCACTGATCGTCTCCGCCGAACTGCAGGTTGCAGCCGTATTTCTGGAACAATGCGTAGAAGTCATATGCCTGCATGATCATGTAGTTGAACTCAAGAAAGCTCAATCCTCTCTCCATCCTCTGCTTGTAGCACTCTGCGGCAAGCATTCTGTTAACAGAAAAATGTGGGCCCACTTCTCTGAGCAGTTCAATATAATTCAGATCCAGCAGCCAGTCCGCGTTATTTACCATAAGAGCTTTGCCCTCGGAAAAATCGATAAACCTGCTCATCTGCTTTTTGAAACAGTCACAGTTGTGCTGAATCTGCTCCGGTGTCATCATGCTTCGCATGTCTGTCCTTCCGGAAGGATCTCCGATATATCCCGTGCCGCCGCCGATCAGCGCGATCGGCTTATTGCCCGCCTCCTGCAGACGCTTCATCAGACACAGAGCCATAAAATGGCCTACATGAAGGCTGTCCGCCGTAGGGTCAAAGCCGATATAAAAAACAGCCTTTCCATTATTAACAAGCTCCCGGATTTCCTCCTCATCCGTAACCTGGGCGATCAGCCCTCTCGCCTGAAGTTCTTCGTAAATTCCCATCTTCTTTCTCTCCTTTTCTTGTTTTCCCGTTTGTGATTTTCCAAAATGTCAGACAACTTCGCTGAAAGGGGACGGACCCCTTTGAAAAAGGGTCCGTCCCCTTTCGCCGAAGTCGTCTGACGTAACAAAAAATCCGTCCTTACTGTCTGACAATAAGGACGGATATAACCGCGGTACCACCTTGTTTTCCGGGCAGCTCACACTGTCCGGCTCTGTAAGTGCCTAAATCAGCACTCTGTGCGGTAACGTGCACTCACGTCACAGCCTACTGGTCAATAAACTGATTTTCGGTGTGAAGCTCCGGGATGTATTCACAAAACCGTATCATGCGCCTCTCATCAGCCGGCTGCTTTCTGTTTTCGCGGTATTCTGCTACTTCTTCCCTTCACAGCGTTTGTTTTATATTTCTGTTCTTACAGAGAGATATTAGACTATCCCCCGCCGTTTGTCAAGCCTGTTTTCTCTTTGTCAGTTTTAAACGGTAAAAATATATTTACCTGCCATATGCCAATGAATTTCTAAGAAAAAATAAGTTATCCACAACACTGGTTTTTCTTCCGAACTTATTCACTTTTAAGGCCCTGATGACCGAATTTCCTCTTTTTGTAGATAATTCAGTTCATTTTCCTCTTGGCAGGCACCACTTCCTTTGCTATACTTATCTCAGTTGAATGACTGTGTATTTTCATCAACTGGGAATATATCTTCTTTTGTTAGTTGCCGTCCAAAGCTGGCTAACAAATCAGAAGATATATTTTTTTGCTTCTTTTTGATCCCATTCTTCTCCAGATAATAATACTCATACAACTGTTTCACAAAATCCGAGATCTGTGCCATCAGATAATGGTTCTTCTGCGCCTGGTCATCCCAGCTGCATGTATGGGTAATGCTTCCCTGCCAGTTCTTCTGCCGGTTAAATCCTTCATTCTCTATCTTCCAGCGCTTTCTTCCCGTTTCCGCCATCTTTTCCGCATTCCCTTTGGTAATCCTTATGCTGCTCAGCCATTGGAATTCTGTTGTTTCTCCAGCCTTTTCTTCCCGATATCTTAATACGTGTACCGGTTTGCCATCATAATCAATATCATTCACGAATTCGGCTTTCTCTGTTTTCCCTTTTTCCGGTATCTTTTCGTATTCTTCCGCTATGCTCGGAATACTTCCCTTTTTATACCGGATCAGGAATTCCCACTTATATTCCCTGCACAGATCCATAACCGGTTTTGATGCATACAGACTGTCTGCCAGCAGCAGGATCGGCAGCCGGGGAAATCTTTTCTTGATCCGTCCTGCCAATCGGGTAAATGCTTTGGTCTCACAATCCTGTTTGATCTCCTCCGCACTCATTTTTTCCTGGCGTTTCCGGTCTTCCCCGTTATTCTCGATGAATTCACTCCCTATACTGGCTACCAGCTTTTCTCCAAAGAAGATCTTCGCCTCCAGCACATCCCGGTGATACAGTGTGATCTCTTTGTCTGTTCCCTTATTACAGCACCGTTCCCGACAATGCTCATTCAGTTTTCTCTGTCCGCAGTATAGCTGTGTCCCATCCACTATGATCAGCCATTTTTTCTTATATCTTGCATCCTCAAAGCATCGTCTCCGGATCAGATGATACACCAGGTCCTGCTTGATTTCTTCCAACTCCATAGGAGCAAGCCTTTCCAGATACTCATTCTCTGTTACATGATGGGGAACGTATTCCCCGGCTTTTTCCCCTATAAATGCAGACAGATTTTTAGAAACCGTCTCTTCATTAAACTGTTCTGTCATCTCCTGCATACTGTCAATCCCCGCGATTCCCTTATAATATAAAGTCCCCAGCATCATCCGGTTTGTATATGTGATATAGCTCGGATGTCGGGGATCCTTTGTTTGGGCAAACTTCCAAAACAGCTGACTATAATATCTGTTTTGGATTTTATTAAGTTCTCTAATTGGATTTTTTTCAAGTTTCTTTTGTATTCTCTGTTCTTTTCTTCCCATTTCAGCCTCACCGCGAAAAAATTTTTTGTAATAATTCTATTTTCGCAGTGAAGCTGTGTATTTTCAATAGATTTAGTGCGAATTATTTTTACCTGTCAAAGCTGTCTCTTTGTCTGTTCTTTCTTTTACCGTTCTTTTCGTCTGATTTTATTTTTGTTTCAGACCCATACCGCCGGATAAATTCAGCCGGATTCTGTCAGATGACTGAGGATATGGGACGCAGCTCTGACATTTGCCTCATCAGTCTGCCAGATTTTATATTCATCAAATCCCGGCAGCCCCATGGGCACCCCTTCCCTGCGAAAGAGCATTCTGCTCTCTTTCACGGTTTTTCCTGACATATGAAAAGATCTCACTCCGGTAAATGCCGCAAGATCCGGAATCGTCTCCGGTCCGATTCCCGCGCCGGCCAGTATCTCGATTTTCCCTTCCGCCTTTTTTATCAGCTCTGCCAGCAGAAATCTCCCCTCCCATGCGGACGCTCTCTGTCCGCTGGTCAGGATTGTATTAATCCCCAGTTTTCTGCACTGCTCCAGCGCTTCAAAAGGATCCCGGCACACGTCAAAAGCCCGGTGCATGGTTATCTTCATGCCTTGGGCCAGATGTACCATCTCATCCATCTGCTCCATATCCAGCGTTCCGTCAGGATTAAGGCTGCCGATTACAACTCCGTCAGCTCCCAGTTCCCGAAACATCTGCACTTCCTCCTTCAGCACATCCTGTTCATATCTGCTGTAACAGAAATCGCCGAATCTGGGGCGCAGAAGAACACGTACCTCAAGATCTGTATATCTGCGGACCTGGCGGAAAAGAGCCGCGCCCGGCGATGTGCCTCCGATAATCAAATCAGAGCACAATTCTATCCGGTCTGCTCCTCCTGTCTGTGCCGCAATTGCAGACTCTACACTGTCTGCGCACACTTCCAGCACACAGCGATGATTCTCATACCTGCCTTTTTCTGTCGTCTCCATCCGTTCCCTTCTCCTGTTTCAGGCTTTTCATATCTTTACTGTGCCGGCCCGTTTCTTTACTTCCCTGTTCCGGACATTCTTTCTATTTAGGGCACTTTGACAGTGCGGCGCTGTCTGCGATTACAACAACATCACTGTGGAACTGAAGAATGGAAGCCGGCATTTCCGGCGTCACCGGGCCAAAGAACGCTTGTGCAACCGCGTCTGCTTTATCTTCTCCGCTGGCAATCAAAAGGATCTTTTTTGCCTTCATAATCGTTCCGATTCCCATGGAAACTGCCTGTTTGGGCACATCATCCGCGGATGCAAAGAATCTCTTGTTCGCCTCAATAGTGCTCTCTGTCAGATCAACGCAGTGCGTCATCTTATCAAAAATATCTGACGGTTCATTAAAACCAATATGTCCGTTGCGCCCGATTCCCAGAAGCTGAATATCCACACCTCCCAGTGAACGGATCAGTTTCTCATATCTTTCGCACTCTGCGTCAATATCTTCCGCCATGCCGTCCGGCACATTTGTATTTGCCGGATCAATATTGACACGGTCAAAAAGATGGCTGTGCATAAAATAATAATAGCTCTGGTCATTCTCATGATCCAGCCCGATATACTCATCCAGATTAACTGTTTTTACCTCAGCAAAATTCAGGTCTCCTCTGTTGTATCCTTCCACAAGCTGATCATATGTACCGATGGGCGAAGAACCGGTTGCAAGCCCCAGTACGCAGTCCGGTTTCAGAATAATCTGTGCCGCCAGGATATTGGCCGCTTTTCTGCTCATGTCCTGATAATCATTTGCCTCATAGATTCTCATATCTTTTTTCCTCCTCAAATTACATATTCGTGCATTCTGCAGCCTGTCAGCATGTACCGCTGTCCGCACAGCGCCGGCGCTGGCTTCTGCCCGTCCCCGCTTACGTTCAAAGTTCCCCGGTCCCTGTATCTGTGCCTGATCCGCCCTGCCTGAAGACTGCATCCAACTAAATTTATACTAACAATATTATGAACAAATAGCAAGCAAAAGAAGGGCAAATCCGCCCAACCGGAAATATCCGGCATGGGATAATATGCTTTTATTCCTCATACCGGATATCCTTTAATATAAGTCCTCTGGCCGGAGCCGTTGCAGCCGCTTTTCCACGGTCTGCCGACTCCAGAATTTCTTTTATTCTTTCCGGCGGCCATGCGCCTCTCCCCACATTGATCAGAGTTCCCGCTATAATGCGCACCATATTGTAGAGGAACCCGTTCCCGCTGATCCGAAGCGTAATAATATCGCCGTCTCTTTCAATCGTAATATCATAGATCGTACGCACCGTACTTTTTACATTCGTGTGAATACTGCAGAAACTTTTAAAATCATGTTCTCCCCGAAGATAGCCCGCCGCCTCTCTCATTGCCTCCGGATTCAGCGGATAAGACACGTGAAATGTCGTAAATCTGCGCACCGGATCCGGCATCTCACGGTTGAGAATCCGGTACTCATAAGTCTTTACCGAATCCTGGTAACGGGGATGCCAGTTTTCCGGCACTTCCTCCGATTTTACAACTACAATGTCCTCCGGAAGGAACCGGTTTACCGCATATGCAATCCGCTCCGGAGGGATGCCGGTTTTTGTATCAAACACTGCCACATTCCCTTCTGCATGTACCCCTGCATCTGTCCGGCTGGCGCCGATTACTTTAATCTCCTCGCCTGTCAGCTGCGACAGAGCCGCGTTTAATACTTCTTCCACAGTTATACCGTTTGGCTGCACCTGCCATCCACAGTAGCCTGTACCGTCATAGGCAACTGTCAGTCTGATTCTCTTCATAATCTTTGCTCTCCCCGTCTCCGCAGATACACATCTGTACCAGCCCGTCAGAAAATCCACAGCTTAAATGGAACAAATCTGCCCACAACAAAAATAACTACCATATAAAGGATCGTCGCAGCATAAGCTGCCCGGTCTCTTCCATGATATTTCAGCGGTTTCATCTTGGTCCGTCCCTCACCGCCGTGATAGCAGCGGGCCTCCATTGCCATTGCCAGATCATTTGCCCGACGGAACGCAGACACAAACAAAGGCACCAGGATGGGAATCATGGCCCTGGCTCTCTGGATCAGATTGCCTGACTCAAAATCCGCTCCCCTGGCCATCTGGGCCTTCATAATCTTATCCGTTTCCTCCAGAAGAATCGGAATAAACCGCAGGGCGATGGACATCATCATGGCCACCTCATGGACCGGAACACGGATCTTGTTCAGCGGATGAAGCAGCTTCTCGATTCCGTCTGTCAGACCGTTCGGTGTAGTGGTAAATGTCATGATGGAAGATCCTGCAACCAGATACATCAGCCTCACTGCCATGAAAACCGATGTCCGCAGACCGCCTTCCGTAATTGTGATTATCCAGAAATGAACCAGAGTCTCCCCGCCTCTTGTAAGCAGCAGATTCATGACCACTGTAAAAAGAAGCAGAATTACAACAGGTTTCAGCCCTTTGACAATGTACTTCAACGGCACTTTTGACAGATGTATGACTGTCCCCAGAAAGGCTGTGGCAACAACATATCCCAGAAGGCTGTTCTGTATAAATAAGGATATCAGAAAAAGCAGGGTACAGACAATCTTCACCCTGGGATCCAGTCTGTGGATCCGGCTTTCTGCCGGATAATACTGTCCGATTGTAATATCTCTAACCATGTAAACTCCTCATTATCTCATCTGCCGCCTCCTGAATCGTAGTTGCATCCGGAGATACCGAAAAACCTCTCTCCTTCAGGTCGTGCATCACATAGGTTACCTGGGGCGCCGCAAGCCCCACTTTTTCCAGTTCTTTATAGTGGGAAAATACTTCCCGGGGCGTCCCGTCCAGCATCACTTCTCCCCGGTTCATCACAATAATCCGCTCCACATACCGGGCAATATCTTCCATACTGTGCGACACAAGGATTACTGTCATTCCGGTCTCTTTGTGGAGATGTTCCACCTGATCCAGTATCTCGTCGCGCCCTTTCGGATCCAGACCGGCCGTAGGCTCATCCAGCACCAGCACCTTCGGATGCATGGCAAGAATGCCTGCTATTGCCACCCGGCGTTTCTGCCCTCCGGACAGCTCAAAGGGGGACTGTTTATAATATTTTTCCGGAAAACCCACCAGATCCAGCGCCCACCGGGCATTCCGCTCACATTCCTCCTGGGACAGGCCCTGATTTTTCGGACCGAAACATACATCGGTAATAACATCCACTTCAAAAAGCTGATACTCCGGATATTGAAATACAAGCCCCACCTGTCCTCTCAGCTTTCGCATATCATAGCCCTCTTCATATATGCTGCGTCCGTCATAGTACACCGTTCCCGACGTAGCTTTAATCAGTCCGTTCAGATGCTGAATCAGGGTGGATTTTCCGGAACCGGTATGTCCGATAATTCCCACAAACTGTCCCTGGGGGATCTCAAGATTTACATCTTTCAGCGCGCGCTTCTCATAAGCCGTCCCCTCACTGTATACATAATTCACGTGTTCTAACTTAATTGACATAATGCTTCCACCAATTCTTCCCTTCTCAGGATACCCCGGGGCAGGTCAAGCCCCCGGTTTCTCAGTTCCTCTGCCAGCATGGTAACCTGGGGCACATCCATCCGGTACCGCTTCAGCTCGTCCACCCGGCTGAAGATTTCCCGGGGTGTACCGTGCATAACAATATGCCCGTCATCCATAACAAACACCTGATCCGCGTCAGTCACTTCTTCCATATAATGGGTAATCAGAATAACTGTAACATTTTTTTTCTTCTGCAGCTTTTCTACCGCATCAATAACCTCCCGCCGTCCATTTGGATCCAGCATTGCAGTAGGTTCATCCAGGACAATGCACTTTGGTTCCATGGCAATGACTCCGGCTATGGCAACCCTCTGCTTCTGTCCGCCGGACAGTTTGTTCGGAGAATGAGTACGGTACTCCAGCATTCCTACCGCACGCAGACTGTCCTCCACCCGCTTCCAGATCTCGTCTGCAGGCACGCCCAGATTTTCCGGGCCGAATCCCACATCTTCTTCTACTACAGTTCCGATAATCTGGTTGTCCGGGTTCTGGAAAACCATGCCGGCGGTCTGTCTTACATTCCACAGCTCTGCCGGATCTTTCGTGTCCCGGCCGTCCACCCACATAGTTCCGCCTGTGGGAACAAGAATCGCATTCATGTGCTTGGCCAGGGTAGATTTCCCTGAGCCGTTGTGTCCCAGTATGGCCACGAAAGAGCCCTGGGGCACATCAATATTCACACCGTCAATAGCGCGGTTTGTCCCTATGATGTTGCCTTCCTCATCACGCTTGTCATATTCATATATGAGATTTTCGGAATGTATCATTTCCATCGGTTTATCCGACCTCCGTTCTATCTGACTGACACCTGCCGGCTGTTCGATATGGCTGACTGCAGTCCATTGCATTTTATTTTACGGCATGAGACAGCATTTTTCAACCCCGGATATAGAGCCTCATAAATTAAAAAGCAAAAGCATCTTTTTCAGACACTTCTGCTTTCTTTTCTATATTTTCTTCCCCATAAACCCTTCTCCGAACACCTCACTTGTCTCGGTAAACATAAGAAATGCGCTTTCGTCCACCTCAAGCACTGCATTTTTTACCCGATATGCCTCCGACTTGGAGCAGGCGCACAGAAGCACCTCCCTGCTCTCTCCTGTATAACTTCCCGTTCCCCTGACAATCGTCACTCCCCGCTCTGTTACTTCACTGATCTGACGCGCCGCCGCTTTTCCTCTGCCTGTTATTATAATTGCCAGCGTTCCCGCCGCAATTCCATACAGAATCTTATCTACAACGATAGTAGAAACGGCTGTCGATGCCACTCCATAGAGCACGGAGTCCACGTCTCCGAAAGCCGGCCAGCCGAGCGCGATAATTACAACATCTATAATCATGGTAATTACCCCCAGGGAAAAATAGGGCTTCTTTTTTTTCACTACCATTGCTACAAAGTCAATCCCCCCGGATGAAGAACCGTGCATATAAAACAAAGCCATTCCTGCCCCGAGACACGCGCCGGAATACACAGCCGCCAGAATCCGATGCCCCCGGTAAATGGGAAACGCAGGGAATATAATGTCCAGAAATAATGTGGAAATAAGCATACTGACAGCGGTTTTCAGCAGAAATCCCCTCCCGATTACCCTGTAGCTGATCACTGCAAGAGGAACATTCAGAAGAAGGGTTGTAAGCCCCAGAGGAACTCCCCAGAGGTGATTCAGGATCAAAGACAGACCGGAGATCCCGCCCGGCGCGAAATCCGCGTTTTTCGCAAAAGTCCAGATACCGGCAGCATACAGAATACTGCCGGCAATATCATAAAGAATATCCGCCGCAATCCGCCCGGCTCTTTTTGTATTTCTGCTGATCTCTGTTTTCATAGCGTCCCCCGCTGAATACATAATAAAAATTATAAGCCAGAATCAGAATATGTATATTACTGAAATTTTATACGGGAACTTTTCAAACAGTGCTCCGGCAATTTCCCCCGCCGCATCAGACTTCTATTCTTGCGCATTGACTTTTATCCGAAATCGGATTAAAATGCATATACCATGTTTCGAAATAAAGGAGAATGCTATGCGAGAACATCTGTCCGCAGCTATGGAGCTTTTCAATCAGCTTTATAAAGAAATTGATGAAATCTATCATATTTACGCAAAAAAATGTAACCTGTCCGACTCGGCCCTGTGGCTTTTTTATTCCCTGTATGAAAGCAGCGAGCCTCTCACTCAGACTGCGCTCTGCGCTGCCTGGCACTATCCGCCCCAGACCATTAATTCGCTGCTGAAAAAAATGGAACGGCAGGGATATCTGGTTCTGGCTCCTGCCAGCGGCAGTCAGAAAACCAAAGTTATCCTTCTGACAAAACAGGGGCAGAAACTCATGGACGATGTTATCTCTCCCCTGATTCTGGCAGAAAACAGAGCTCTGCAGAACCTGACGGGGGAGGAGCAGCGCGCTCTTCTTGAATTAACCGGGAAATACTCCGCCTGTCTGCAGAAAGAAATTCACTAATCAAAGCACAAGAGGTATTATATGGATTCAACAAAGCTTTTTACTCAAACGCATCCGGTAAAACTTTTCTTTACCGCGTCCATTCCGGGCGCCGTCAGCATGCTGGCGTCTTCCCTTTATCAGACACTGGACGGAGTTTTTGTGGGGCAGTTTATCGGTCCGACTGCTTTTGCCGCCATAAACCTTGCCATGCCCTTTGTAATCATCAATTTCTCTCTGGCAGATCTGATCGGCGTTGGTTCTTCTGTCCCTATTGCCATCAGTCTGGGGGAGAAGAAAAAGGAACGGGCTGACAACATTTTCACCTGTGCCTGCCTTCTCATTTTGCTGACCGGCATCCTGATCGGAGCCGCCATGTATCTGGCAGCACCTCTTCTGATCCGCCTTATGGGCGCGGAAGGCACATTTGCCGGCCAGGCCGTCCAGTATCTGCGGGTCTATGCGGTCTGCTCCCCAGGCACCACCATAGTCTTTGCTCTGGACAACTATCTGCGGATCTGCGGCTACATCCGTGGCAGCATGTTCCTCAATATTTTCATGTCCCTTTTATGCGGACTGCTGGAAATTCTGTTTCTGGACGCATTTGGCTGGGGCGTGTGGGCAGCGGCACTTGCAGGATGTACCGGCATGTTTATCTGCGCGCTGATTGCTCTTATCCCGTTTTTCCGCGGAAAAGCGCTGCTGCGCTTCTGCCGTCCCCGTTTTCACCTGCAGATGTTCCGCCAGATACTGAGCTGCGGCAGCCCCAATTTTCTTAACAATATCGCGGGAAGGATTACATCTATACTGATGAACGCCATCCTGGTGCGGCTGGGCGGCACTATGGCAGTCTCTGTATATGGGATCCTGATGTTTGCAGACGGATTCATCCAGCCCCTCCTCTATGGCATGTGCGATTCTCTGCAGCCTGCTGTAGGCTATAACTGGGGCGCCCGTAAATTTTCCCGCGTACGGGCCATTGAACGCTGCTGTTTTCTGGCAAGCGCTTTTATCTCTGTTCTGTCAGCTCTGGTACTCTTCATTGCGCCGGAACAGATTACCCGGCTGTTTGTTCCGTCACCCGATCCGGAACTTCTGGCTCTGGCCGTTACGGCACTGCAGCTGTTTTCCATAACATATCTCACCCGGTGGTTTTCCTTTGCCACCCAGAGCTATATGCTGGCAGTAGAAAAACCTCTCCCGGCCACGCTGATCTCTGTGTCAACCGCGCTGATCTTTCCGGTGATCCTGATCGGCGTCTTCTGGCCGCTGGGTCTTACAGGTCTGTGGATTAACATGGCTGGCACCTCTCTTCTGGCAGCGCTGCTGTCAGCAGTAATACTGAGGAAACTGCGGCAGGAACTCCATCAGCCGGATACGGCAGGCTAAAACTAAAAATAATTTGCTGTTTTAAAGACAAAATGAGGAAAGATATCTCTGTAATCTGAAATATCTTTCCTCTTTTACTTTCAAATAAAATTTTCATATTCAACCGGATATTCGCAATCTGCTTATCCATAACCGAACAGCCGCTTCGCTGCTTCCTGTCAGCAGCCGATCAGCAGATTCAAGGCAACAAATGCCGCTGCAATTAATGCAGACCTTCCTCCCCAGACGAAGCTGAGACTTTCTCCCTGTCGCCTGGCCTGTCTGTATTTATCGAACAAATGCATTCCTAATATTATAGCCGCAAAAAATCTTAAAATATCTCCCGTCATCCTGTCTGCTCCTTTACATATGTTTCCTTCTATAAAAGAATACCATATGTTTCAGGTCTGTACAGAATTCCTGGAAGAATTAAAAAAATATTAAGAAAACCCACTGTCCCTGCTGCTCCTGCCGAAATATTTATTTTCTGGAAATCCTTTGTTATTTTGAAACTGTTTATTTTCCTGCTGCACTTTTCCTTTTCAAAAATTTCATTTTTTATCCAATCTACGTCTGCAGCATTTACATATGCGGCGCCTTCATAGACAAACATGTCTATACTATGATTATTTGAATATAACTGCTCCGGAGTCGCCTCTAATGTATACTATTGAATCCTATAAACTCATCCCACAATTCATCATAGTTACTGAACTCATAATATGTATCGCCAATCTTAAAATATCGTCCCGGACTGATTGTCAGCGTTTCTTCATCTGTAAAATAAAGTGTGTAATAAGAAACTGCTCCATTTGATAATGCTTCTCTTTCATCCACGGCATTACCCAGTTCCACCTGATTCAACAGATCGATAAAACTGCTGTTTTCACTTTCTGAAAGAGAATATGAAAATCCTCCGTCCTGCCCGCCTGTAGTTCCTGTATGTTCGATTTTATCGATCTCAGCTATGTCAATACTCGCCAGATCAATATCCGGCTCCTGTTTCCCGCAGCCTGACAATATATTAAAAGACAGGAACAATGTGAGCCAAACAGTTCTGATTTTTCTCATTTCGTAACACCTCCTGGACATTCAGCAGAGAGTTAAATCGCAATCATTTTTTCTTACATTATACACTGTACCCGGAACCCTGTAAATTAGAACAACGCAGACACTTTCGATTGATTTATAAACGCAGACACTTTCGATTGATTTACTGCTTTTAATTTTGTTATTAAACTGTTATCATAAACATACTTCAGACTAAGTATCGATGTGGCTATTTTCTATATATTCGTCATTGCTTTCCCAATTTCCTAATTATTTTATATACTACAAAACCCCAGAAACCGAAGTCTCTGGGGTTGTATTCGCATCAATATTCTGTTATCAGATATGATTACTCGATGATGGAAGCAACTGTACCTGATCCTACTGTACGGCCACCCTCACGGATAGCGAATCTCAGACCTTCTTCCATAGCTACCGGGTGGATCAGTTCAACTGTCATTGTAACGTGATCTCCAGGCATGCACATCTCTGTGCCTTCCGGAAGCTCGCAAACACCTGTTACGTCTGTTGTTCTGAAGTAGAACTGCGGACGATAGTTGTTGAAGAACGGTGTATGACGGCCACCCTCATCTTTTGTCAGAACGTAAACCTGGCATGTGAATTTTGTATGGCATGTAACTGTACCCGGTTTGATAAGAACCTGTCCTCTTTCGATCTCTGTTCTCTGAACACCACGAAGAAGAGCACCGATGTTATCACCTGCGCGAGCCTCATCGAGCAGTTTACGGAACATCTCGATACCTGTTACAACTGTCTTCTTAACATCCTCATGGATACCGATGATTTCTACTTCATCAGAAATGTGAAGTGTACCACGCTCTACTCTACCTGTAGCAACTGTACCACGTCCTGTGATAGAGAATACGTCCTCTACCGGCATCAGGAACGGCTTATCTGTATCACGCTCCGGAGTCGGAATCCACTCGTCAACAGCGTCCATGAGCTCCATGATCTTGTCGCCCCACTCGCTGTCCGGATCTTCAAGAGCTTTCAGAGCAGAACCCTGAATAACCGGTGTATCATCTCCCGGGAACTCATACTCGTTGAGAACCTCACGGATCTCCATCTCTACGAGTTCAAGCAGCTCTTCGTCGTCTACCATATCGCATTTGTTCATGAATACTACGATATACGGAACGTTAACCTGACGGGACAGAAGGATATGCTCTTTTGTCTGAGCCATAACACCGTCAGTAGCAGCAACTACAAGGATAGCGCCGTCCATCTGAGCAGCACCTGTGATCATGTTCTTAACGTAGTCGGCATGTCCCGGGCAGTCAACGTGTGCATAGTGACGATTCTCTGTCTCATACTCAACGTGTGCTGTAGAGATTGTGATTCCACGCTCTCTCTCTTCCGGAGCCTTATCGATGTTGTCGAAAGCAACCTCTGCATTACCAGATACTCTGTGAGAAAGTACTTTTGTAATAGCAGCTGTCAGAGTTGTTTTACCATGGTCAACGTGGCCGATTGTACCAATATTACAATGCGGTTTTGTTCTTTCAAATTTAGCTTTTGCCATTTTGAATGTCCTCCTTAAAAATATCGCCTGTTTTCAGGCATTTTACTTACTTCGATTTTACCCGGCTAAGTTTGATTATATTTCAAACCTAGCCGTTTTTCAAGCTTTTTTATATGATTTAATCATTTTTATTGGATAATACTTTTTCCTGTACAGACTTCGGTACCTGCTCGTATTTTTCGAAGAACATCGAGTAGTTACCACGTCCCTGTGTTCTGGAACGAAGATCTGTAGAATATCCGAACATCTCGGAAAGCGGAACGAATGCACGTACAATCTTTCCGCCGCCAAGGTCATCCATACCCTCGATACGTCCGCGGCGGGAGTTCAGGTCACCGATGATATCGCCCATATACTCTTCCGGCATTGTTACTTCAACCTTCATGATCGGCTCAAGCAGTACCGGAGCGCCCTGTTTCATAGCATCCTTAAATGCAAGAGAACCAGCGATATGGAACGCCATCTCGGAAGAGTCGACCTCATGGTAGGATCCGTCGTAGCAGTTCGCGTGAACGCCTACTACCGGGAATCCTCCGAGGATACCGGACTTCATAGCGTCCTGGATACCTTCGTCTACAGCCGGGATGTATTCCTTCGGAATAGATCCTCCGACAACAGTGGACTCAAATGAGTATGTCTCCTCACCGTTTGCATCCATTGGCTCGAATTTAACTTTACAGTGTCCGTACTGTCCGCGTCCACCGGACTGTTTTGCATATTTGCTGTCGATATCCGCAGGTTTGGTAATTGTCTCTTTGTAAGCAACCTGAGGTGCGCCTACGTTGGCCTCTACCTTGAACTCACGGAGAAGACGGTCAACAATAATCTCCAGATGAAGCTCGCCCATACCGGCGATAATCGTCTGTCCTGTCTCCTGGTTTGTATGAGCACGGAATGTCGGGTCTTCTTCTGCAAGTTTTGCAAGAGATTCACCAAGTTTGCCCTGAGAAGCCTTTGTCTTCGGCTCAATGGCAAGCTCGATAACCGGATCCGGGAATTCCATGGACTCAAGGATTACCGGATGCTGCTCGTCACAGATTGTATCTCCGGTTGTGGAGAATTTAAATCCGATTGCAGCAGCAATATCTCCTGAATAAACTTTGTCCAGCTCTGCACGGTGATTTGCGTGCATCTGAAGGATACGTCCGACACGTTCCTTTTTGCCTTTTGTTGCATTCAGAACATAAGAACCTGAGTTCATTGTTCCTGAATAAACCCTGAAGTAAGCAAGTTTACCTACAAACGGGTCTGTCATGATCTTGAATACGAGAGCGGAGAACGGCTCTTCGTCTGAAGAGTGTCTCTCTACTTCGTTACCGTCATCGTCAACACCCTTAATAGCCGGTATATCTGTCGGAGCAGGCATGAATTCAAGAATCGCGTCCAGAAGTTTCTGAACACCTTTATTTCTGTATGCAGAACCGCAGCAAACCGGAACAGCTGTACATTCACATGTAGCTTTTCTCAGCACTGCTTTCATTGCATCTACGGACGGCTCCTCGCCCTCCAGGTATTCCATCATCAGATCGTCGTCCAATTCGCAGATTTTCTCTACAAGCTCTGTGTGGTACAGTTCAGCCTCATCCTGCATTTCTTCCGGGATGTCGCATACTGTAATATCATCACCCTTATCATCATTATAGATATAAGCCTGCATCTCGAACAGGTCGATAATACCTTTGAATTCGTCTTCTTTTCCGATCGGGAGCTGAAGACAGATAGCATTTTTCCCAAGTCTTGTCTTGATCTGATCTACTGCGTTGTAGAAATCAGCTCCAAGAATGTCCATCTTGTTGATGAATGCCATTCTCGGTACATTGTACGTATCAGCCTGACGCCATACGTTCTCTGACTGAGGCTCAACACCGCCCTTCGCACAGAAAACGCCGACAGCGCCGTCCAGTACACGAAGTGAACGCTCAACCTCTACAGTAAAGTCAACGTGTCCCGGAGTATCAATGATATTGATACGGTGCTCCTGGGCTCCCGGCTTCGGTTTTGTTTTCTCTTCCAGAGTCCAGTGGCATGTGGTAGCGGCTGATGTGATCGTGATACCTCTTTCCTGCTCCTGCTCCATCCAGTCCATGGTAGCAGTACCCTCATGAGTATCACCAATCTTATAGTTAACACCGGTATAGTAGAGAATACGCTCTGTCAGTGTAGTCTTACCTGCATCAATATGCGCCATGATACCGATGTTTCTGGTTCTCTCTAATGGATATTCTCTTCCAGCCAAGGTTTTTTCCTCCTAAGATAATTAGAAACGATAGTGAGCAAACGCCTTGTTTGCCTCTGCCATCTTGTGCATATCTTCTTTTCTCTTCACAGCTCCGCCTGTGTTGTTTGCTGCGTCAAGAATCTCATTTGCCAGCCTTTCTTCCATTGTCTTCTCGCCTCTCTGACGGGAGTACATTGTCAGCCAGCGAAGAGCGAGCGCCTGGCGTCTGTCGGCACGAACCTCGATCGGCACCTGGTATGTTGCACCGCCGATACGTCTTGCCTTAACTTCCAGAACCGGCATCATGTTGTTCATAGCTTCCTCGAACACCTCGATTGCCGGCTTCTCAGCCTTTGCTTCAACTCTCTCAAATGCGCCGTATACAATTTTCTGTGCTACGCCTTTCTTACCATCCAGCATGATGTTGTTGATAAGTTTGGTAACAACTTTATTGTTGTATATCGGATCCGCTAATACATCTCTTTTCTGAGTATGTCCTTTACGTGGCACGGTCCTTCCCTCCTTAATCATATTTTCCGGTCAAACCGGGATTAATTCATCGGTACTCACATGTGTCTTTCTATGGAATCGCATTTCATGTGCTCGCGGCCGCGGGACTCTATTTATAGATGTTTAATCCGCAACCTTACGATAATCATAGTTCTGTTTGTGATACGATTTAACTATCAGTTACTTATTTCTTTGCGTCTTTCGGTCTCTTAGCGCCGTATTTTGAACGCGCCTGACGTCTCTTCGCAACACCTGCTGTATCCAGTGTACCACGGATGATGTGGTATCTTGTACCAGGCAGGTCCTTAACTCTTCCTCCACGGATCATAACAACGCTATGCTCCTGAAGGTTGTGTCCCTCGCCCGGAATGTAGCTTGTTACTTCGATTCCGTTAGAAAGACGAACTCTGGCGATCTTTCTCAGAGCTGAGTTAGGCTTCTTCGGTGTAGCAGTCTTAACAGCTGTGCAGACACCTCTCTTCTGCGGTGAAGATGTGTTTGTCGCACGTTTTCTCAGAGAGTTGTATCCTTTCTGAAGTGCCGGTGCTGTAGACTTTTTCTCAGAAGTCTGACGTCCTTTTCTAACTAACTGGTTAAATGTTGGCATTCCTTTTCACCTCCTATGAATTATTCGTTTCCCCACGGGCTATTCCGTGAGGGGCTGCGGATAATTATATGTCATTATCCTTTTTCGCACACGAAAATAAGGATGCATTTTCATGCACGCCTGATCATTTTATTACGTTTAATATGGAAAGTCAAGGGATTTTACAATGATTTGAAAATTTCAGACAATATGGGCGAAAGGGGACAGTCCCCTTTCGCCCATATTGTCTGAATATTCGGATTTTAATATGCTCTTCCCCAGTATACCATGTGTTTCGCCGGTTTGCCGCAGCATACGCACACATCGGAAAGATGTTCTTCCTCCATGGGAATGCATCTGGATGTGACCCCGCCCGTCTGAGCCTTGATCTCATCCTCGCATTCTTCCTCGCCGCACCACATGGCTTTGACGAAACCTTTCTTATTCTGAACGGCATCTTTCATCTCGTCCATTGTAACAGCTGTGCTGATATGATCATCAAGAAATGCTTTTGCTTTCGCATACAGGTCTTTCTGAATTGTCTCCAGGATCTCTCCCAGCTTTTCAGCAATCTCATCAATGGCAACAACGATCTTTTCTCTTGTATCGCGGCGGACAACTACGACCTGTCCGTTCTCGATATCTTTCGGTCCGATTTCAATACGGGTGGGAATGCCAAGCATCTCCTGCTCGCTGAATTTCCAGCCCGGGCTCTTCTCGGAATCATCGATCTTCGCGCGGTATCCTGCTGCCTTCAGAGCATCCAGCAGCTCATTCGCCTTATCCAGCACGCCTTCTTTATGCTGGGCGATCGGAATGACTCTTGTCTGCACAGGCGCGATTCTGGGCGGAAGCACCAGACCGCTGTCATCACCGTGTACCATGATGATAGCTCCGATAATTCTTGTGGACAGTCCCCAGGATGTCTCATATACACTGTGCAGTTCGTTATTCTTGTCTGCGTATTTGATATTAAACGCATCCGGGAATGCATTCCCGAAGAAATGGCTGGTGGCAGACTGCAGCGCCTGTCCGTCATGCATCAGTGCCTCGATTGTATAGGTATCCTGTGCTCCGGCAAACTTCTCGCTGTCTGTCTTTCTTCCCGCCACAACCGGAATCGCCAGATCTTCCTCCACAAAGCTCTTATATACTTCCCACATCATTTTCGTACGCTCTTCTGCTTCCTCATATGTGGCATGGATGGTGTGCCCCTCCTGCCACAGGAATTCTCTGGAACGCAGAAACGGTCTTGTGGTCTTCTCCCAGCGAAGAACGGAGCACCACTGGTTCCATACTTTCGGCAAATCGCGGTAGGACTGCACCGTTTTGCTCCACACATCGCAGAACAGCGTCTCAGATGTGGGTCGGATACAGAAGCGCTCCTGCAGCGGCTCCATACCGCCGTGGGTCACCCATGCAACCTCCGGCGCAAAACCTTCAATATGATCCTTCTCTTTCTGAAGCAGACTCTCCGGGATCAATACCGGAAGATATACATTTTCCACTCCTGTGTCTTTAAATCTTTTGTCCAGATCCGCCTGAATATTCTCCCACAGAGCATATCCGTTCGGCAGATAATTCAGACATCCTTTCACTCCTGAGTAGTCGCACAGTTTTGCCTCACGAACAACGTCTGTATACCACTGAGCGAAGTCTTCATCTCTTGAAGTGATTGACTGTACCAGCTTCTTTTCCTTTGCCATCTTCTCTTCTCCTTTACCGCATTCTTGTATTTCTAAATGCGTTCTTTCAAAAAACAACGAACGCCGGGACATCTGAAGTCCCTCACAGCAAGGGACCGGATATCCCGGCGGTACCACCCTAATTAACATTATACTTAAAATCGTCTGCCACAGTGCCTGTCCGCAAATATGCACACTGCCGGCACAGATCCTCTGTATCCTGTTCACTCTTTATCCCTTAACGCAGAATATACGCTGCACTTTCATGCAGAAGCTCCCGGGCCGGTTCTATACAGTCCTGCAAAAGGCTTGCACCATCCGCCTTCTCTCTGTGGCATTTTCTCATATATACTAATCCCGTTCATCGCCCGCCCTACTCATACTGTAAAGCATATTCCGCCAGTATCTGGCGTTAAATGTGATTCTAACGAAAAAGAGCCGTTCTGTCAAGCATGCAGGCATCCCTTTTTGCTTCGCTGCCGTTCTTCACTGCTTCAGCCCTGTATTTCCAGCAGTTTTTTCTTCAGCTCCTGCTCCATATTACGCAGTTCCGCTTCTGCTTCCTGCCGTTTCTGCCGGCCTTCTTTCTGTATATTCATCACCTCATCCAGGGTAGAGATAAGCGACTCATTTGTGGCTTTCAGCGTATCCATATCCACAATGCCCCGTTCAGACTCCCGGGCCGTTTCTGTGGTGGCCATTTTTAACTTCTCCGCGTTTTTTCTGAGCAGTTCATTTGTCATATCCGTCACCTGACGCTGCGCCGCCGCCGCCTGGGATGAGTGCTCCACTCCAAGAGCCAGCACCATCTGGCTTTTCCACAAAGGAATTGTATTAACAATCGTGGACTGAATCTTCTCTACCATTAATGTGTCGTTATTCTGAACAAGGCGGATCTGAGGCGCCGTCTGAATGGAAATCATTCTTGTCAGTTCCAGGTCATGAATCTTTTTTTCAAACCGGCTGCACATTGAGTCCAGATCTTTCGCGGCCTGGGCATCTTCAGGCAGGCCGGAAGTCCGCGCCTTTGCCGTCAGTTCCGCAAGCCGGGTATTTCTGACTTCCGCCAGTTTTTTCTTTCCCGCCAGAATGTACATGGACAGTTCTTTAAAATATGTGAGATTCAGCTCATACATCTTATCCAGCAGGGCTGTATCTTTCATAAGCTGTACCTGATGTTTTTCAAGCGCTTTGACAATCTGACTGACATTTTCCTCAGCTTTCGCATATTTGGCCTTCATGGCCTGAATTTTATTGGATGTCTTTTTGAAAAAACCGAAAAAACCTTTTTCTTCTTCCTCGTCAAAACTCTTCAGTTCTGTAACCACACCGGAAAGCAGCTCCCCTACTTCTCCCAGATCTTTTGATCTCACATTTTCCAGGGCAGACTCAGAAAAATCAGCCATCTTTTTCTGGGTTCCCGCCCCATACTGAAGCACCAGTGTGGAATTTGTCAGATCAATCTGACTGGCAAATGCGTCTACCTGTCTGCGTTCCTCTTCCGTAAGAATACTGTCATCCATCGCAGGATCTTCCTGCTGCTGAACTACCGGAGGTTTCTTCTCCTCCTGTGTCTGAAATGGATCCAATGTTAATGTAGGTGCTGTGTCCAGATCTTTAAATTCGCTGCCCATAATCTTAGCCTCCGTGATTGCATTTTCTTTTATTTTCAACTATTCTCAGCCTGTACTTTTACCGCTTCTTTTTCAGCCCGTCTTCAGTCAGCCCGTCCTGGGCCAGCATCATTTCAAGCACTGAAATATCTGACGATACATCCCATGAAGTATCCTGGAACAGATCGTCCAGCAGTTTCTCAAAAGCAGTATTCAGCGTATCTATTGTTTTTTCTATCTCCCGCCTGGATGACAGAATATTTTCTCCCTGAACAGGCTGGGCGTCCAGTTCCTCATAAGCTTCCAGAAGTTTGATCGTTGTGGGGAGATAGTATTCCATCAGCTTGCCGATATCGTCAACAGAATCCGGATTCTGCTCCACCCGGTCAAAAATACGGCCCACCAGCATTTCCATTCTTGATATCTTTGCCGAAATCTCCTCTCCGGGAATAGCGTCATTAGCCTCCCGGATCTTTCTCACATACTCATCTCCTGCCGCCAGAATTTTCTGCACCTCCGGGGAAAGCTTTTCATGTTCCTGCCGCGCTCTGGCATCAGCCGCGGCCTTTTCCTCCTTTTCCCTGCGCACCCGATCCATCAGGCTTGTATATTGTCTGTATGCATCATCACTGACCATCAGGCAGGTTTCCTGTTCATCCAGATGCCCCTGCCGGAACCATCCTTTTTTTATCATTCTTTTCAGATCTTTGATAACCGCCCTGGCCGACCGGCCCGTCCGTCCAGCCAGTTCTTTTATATCACAGTACTCCCTTTCCTGAAGAATCTTTACATATTGGCGGAAGCGGCCGGCTTCCGAGGACATCCCAAGTCCCGCGCCAAACATAACCGCAAACGCAATTGTAAAAATACCGATTGCAGCCGAACCAGCCACATTCAGCACATCCCATCCTGCAGCAATACTGCTGATTACTATGAACAGAAGAAACGCAATGCTGATAAGGCCGAACACCCCGCCTGTCACAGCCAGAAACGCACCCCCTATTCTGGCAGAAGTCCCTTTGAGATAAAGGGCGGAGCTTCTGCTTTTCACCTCTGTATTCCCTTTTCCATACTCACTTCCGCTGCCGGCGTATGCTGCCGTTCCAGCTGTCTCTCCGTACCGGTTCTGCCCGGCCTGATTCCAGTTTTCTGATCCGAATCCTCCGCCCGGACCGCAGCGTCCGGCGTCTCCCGGCTCTCTGTACCATCCGCCGTTATTCAGTCCCCGGGAAATCGTATTCATGGCCTGGCCTATGGTATCCGATACCGTCTGATTCAGCCTGCTGAAATCACGGGAATCCACAGCATTCTGTATTGTTCTGCGGATATCCTCACCAAATCTTTCCCATTCATTATTTATCATGGATTTCCTCCTTAAAGAGCTTGACTCCGAAATTCTTTTATATGATAATCAGTTTAGCCTCAGGCAGTAGAAAAGTCAAGATAAGCGAAAACGGAAAAGGAGAGGAAAATGGCACAGGTTATTTCACCGGAAATTATATATGAAGATTCAGATATTATTGTCTGCCGCAAGCCCGCCGGGCTTCCTACTCAGAGCGCGCGCATCCGTACACCGGATATGGTAAGTCTTCTTAAGACACGCCTGGCTTCCGGATCCAAAAAGCTTTCCTCTTCCCGCGGAGAGCCCTATCTGGCTGTCATTCACCGCCTTGATCAGCCGGTAGAAGGGCTGCTTGTATTTGCCAAGACTCCTGCTGCCGCAAAGAATCTAAATCAGCAGCTTACCTCCTCCGGTTTCGGAAAATACTACCGTGCCGTTGTCACCGGCATACCGGAACCTGCCGAGGGCATGCTGGAAAACTATATGATAAAAGACGGCCGCACCAATACCTCACGGGTCTGTACAAAGGATACTCCCGGCGCCAAGCCGGCACGGCTTCACTATCAGGTAAAAAAGAAATACGAAGAAACCGCCCCCGCCTCGGCGCTTGTTGAAATCCGGCTGGACACCGGGCGCCATCATCAGATCCGGGTGCAGATGGCGCATTTCGGACACCCGCTGGCAGGAGACAGAAAATACGGAAATCCGGTCCGTGAAAATTCACCTGCAGACAGCAAAAACGCAGAGCCCCTCAGGCTCTGCGCATACCGTCTTGAATTCCGCCATCCCCGGGACGGACGCAGGATGGTTTTTGAACTGCCGGAATAACGTCTGCAGCAATCGGGCTGCCGCATTAATGCGGCAGCCCGATACTTTTCCATATTTACTTTTTCCCGTCTTTTTATCTACATCTCGTCAACCAGAACCGGTTCTTCCGCTTCCAATGACTCTTCATATTTATTGAGAATTGTTGTCTGTATTCTTTCTCTTGTTCCTGAATTAATGGGATGAGCAATATCACGGTATTCCCCGTCCACTGCTTTTTTACTCGGCATTGCGATAAACAATCCTTTTTCGCCCTCTATCACCTTGATATCATGTACAACGAATTCATCATCAATCGTGATAGAAACGACAGCCTTTAATTTCCCCTCTTTTGCGACTTTGCGCACACGTACATCTGTTATCTGCATACTCTCAGGTCTCCTTTCTCCGGCCGCACTGCCTGTACAGGGCGCACATACCCAAACAGATTTTATCCTCCCTTTTTCGTGCGTCCTGCGGTTCTTTTTCCGAACCTGCTATATTGCGTACCTTTCGTTCTTTTCTACTACTACTTTCACACCATTTTCTCCTACATGTCTTGTATTCGCTCTTATCGTGTCACGGCTCTCCACGATACAGTTTTCAATGTACGTGTTGTCCCCAAGATACACATCGTTCAGAATGATGGAATTTTTGATCACACAATTGTTTCCTACAAATACCTTTTTGAAAATAACGGAATTTTCTACTGTACCATTAATAATACTTCCGCTTCCCACAAGGCTGTTTTTCACAACCGCACCCGGATTATATTTTGCGGGCGGCTGATCGCTTACCTTTGAGTAAACGCTTGGAAGCTCTCTGAAGAAATAATTCCGCACTTCCGGTTTCAGGAAATCCATATTCGTCTGATAATATGCGTCTACAGTTGAAATGTTACTCCAGTAGCTGTTTATTTTATAACCGTATATTTTCTTCAGATTCTTATAACGAATCAATATATCGGTTACAAAATCATGTCTCTCTTCCTCCGCGCAGTGCTCGACAAGATCAATCAGCTGTCTTCTCCGAATTACGTAAATTCCCGTGGACACTGTCTGGGAATGAGCCACCATGGGCTTCTCTTCAAATTCTTCTATTCTGCAGGCTTCATTCATACGGATTGTACCGAATCTGGTCGCATCCTCGCCCGGTTCCAGTTCCTTGCACACTACGGTAATATCTGCCTTTTTCGCAATATGATATTCAAGTACCTTATTATAATCCAGCTTGTACACCGCATCGCCGGAAGTAATGATTACATAAGGCTCATGACATTTCCTGAGAAAATCAAGATTCTGGTAGATCGCATCCGCGGTTCCCCGGTACCAGTAACCGTTGTCTGCTGTTATGGTCGGTGTAAACACGAACAGACCGCCCTGCTTTCTTCCGAAATCCCACCATTTTGAGGAATTCAGATGCTCATTAAGCGATCTTGCATTATACTGAGTCAACACTGCGACCTTCTGAATATGAGAATTGGTCATATTGCTGAGCGCAAAATCTATGGCTCTGTAACTGCCTGCAATGGGCATGGCCGCCACCGCGCGTTTTGCCGTCAGCTCATGCATCTTCCGGCTGTTTCCGCCTGCTAAAATAATACCTACTGCTCTCATAATCTGTCACCTGCCTTTATCAATGTTTCACCGCTTTCCAGCACTCCATCGATGTAATCCTCCGCTGATGTCACACCGCTAATGGCGGTATTCTTTCCTATCTGCACACCGGACGGGATCATCGAATTTTCTCCGATCGTAGCCAGCCCGCCGCTGTAAATATTTGGTTTCATCTTATTCGGCACATCCGCTCCGATACCCACTGCGACATTATCGCCAATGGTCACATCCTCTGCAATGATCGCCTTGTCAATCACACAGTTCTCTCCGATCTTCACGCCCTGCATGATAATGGAATCCCGGACCACGCTTCCTTTTCCGATCGTCACGCTGCCGCCCAGCACGGAGCTGTGAACTTCCCCATATATCTCCGAACCATTGGAAATGATACAGCGATCTACTACCCCCTGCTCCGCGATATACTGAGGTGGAATATTCGCGCTGTTCGTGTAGATCTTCCAGAATTCTTCATAGAGATTAAATTCCGGTATAATATCGATCAGTTCCATATTAGCTTCCCAGTATGAACTGAGCGTTCCCACATCTTTCCAGTATCCGTTGTACTCATATGCGAACAGCCTGTCCTCTTTCTGGTGACAGTACGGAATAACATGTTTTCCGAAGTCACAGTTCGGCTGATCTTTCAGCTGAATCAGCGCATCTCTCAAAACCGGCCAGCTGAAAATATAAATACCCATTGATGCCAGGTTACTGCTGGGTTTTTCCGGTTTCTCCTCGAATTCCTTAATTCTTCCGTCTGTGTCTGTCACAACAATACCGAACCTGCTTGCCTCTTCAATCGGCACCGGCATTGCCGCTATTGTTACATCCGCATGATTTGCCTTGTGGTAATCAAGCATAACTTCATAGTCCATTTTGTAAATATGATCGCCGGAAAGAATCAGAACATAATCCGGATTATAGGTTTCCATATAATTCAGATTCTGATAAATAGCATTTGCTGTTCCTGTATACCACTCACTGTTGGAGCTCTTCTCATAAGGGGGCAGGATTGATACGCCTCCCACATTACGATCCAGATCCCACGGGATACCGATACCGATATGTGTATTCAGCCTCAGCGGCTGATACTGAGTCAGCACCCCCACAGTGTCTATTCCGGAATTAATACAGTTGCTCAGCGGAAAATCAATAATACGATACTTACCGCCAAAAGCCACAGCAGGTTTTGCAACCTTTGCCGTAAGAACTCCCAGTCGACTGCCCTGTCCGCCCGCCAACAGCATGGCAATCATTTCCTTTTTAAACATTGCGTCACCTCATTTCTGGTTAGATGCATTTATTATACCATATATTTGTTTTTCGCCAATATTATTTACAATTTTTTTCTATTTTTTTACACCTTTTTGTGAACTTCACACAAAAAGAACTTCTTTAAATTTCTTTTATATATAGTATAATATAGAAGATGATACCTGTTTATGACTGAAAAAAACTGATTTTGATTTCACAAATACGTGAAATACTATGATTTTTTAATGAGAAGAGGAATCCATATGTACAAAATTGACTTTAAGAAACCGATACACATTCATTTTATCGGAATCGGAGGCATCAGCATGAGCGGCCTCGCAGAAATTCTCTTGGAAGAAGGATTTACCATATCCGGTTCTGATTCCAAAGAATCTCCTCTGACCCGTAAGCTGGAATCGGAAGGCGCACATATTCTTTACGGGCAGAAAGCAGAAAATATTACCGATGAAATTGAATGCGTGGTATATACAGCGGCCATCAGCCGCAGCAATCCCGAACTGATTGAAGCGGTGGCGAAAAAGATCCCCATGCTCACCCGTGCCGAGCTGCTGGGACAGCTTATGAAAAATTACGAAACGCCCATCGCGGTATCCGGAACCCACGGCAAGACAACTACAACTTCTATGATCTCACACATCCTTCTTGCCGGAGATCTGGATCCCACCATATCCGTAGGCGGTATTCTGAAAGCAATCGGAGGAAATATCCGGGTTGGAAATTCCGGGACATTTATTACAGAAGCCTGTGAATATACCAACAGCTTTCTTCATTTTTTCCCGAAAATCAGCGTCATCCTGAATATTGAAGAAGATCACCTGGATTTCTTCAAAGATCTGGAAGATATCCGGCACTCTTTCCGCCAGTTTGCGGAACTGCTTCCTGATGACGGCACGCTTGTCATCAACGGCGATATTAAAAATTATGAAGAAATCTGCCGGGGACTTTCCTGTCAGGTGATAACCTACGGTTCTTCTGCTGATTTTAATTACCATGCCGCTGATATTTCCTATGACGATCAGGGCCATGTTGCCTTTAATATGATCCGCCGGGACGGTTCACAGGAACATATCACCCTTTCCGTTACAGGCGATCACAACGTGTCAAATGCGCTTTCTGCCATTGCGGTAGCAGAACTGCTGGATATCCCCATGGAAACGATCAGGGAAGGCCTGCTTTCCTTTACCGGAACAGACCGCCGTTTCGAATATAAAGGGGAATTCAACGGAGTCACCATCGTAGATGACTACGCACATCATCCTACAGAAATCAGCGCCACGCTGAAGGCTGCAAAACATCACCCGCACAACTGTGTATGGTGTGTATTTCAGCCCCATACGTATACACGTACAAAGGCATTCTTCCATGAATTTGCAGAAGCGCTCTCCCATGCAGATCATCTGGTGCTTGCAGATATTTATGCCGCAAGGGAAACCGATACGCTGGGGATCTCTTCCGCCGATCTGGCTAAAGAGACGGCAAAACTGGGAACAGATACCCATTATTTCCCCAGTTTTGAAGAAATAGAAAACTTTTTGAAGGAAAACTGTTCTCCCGGAGATCTCCTTATTACAATGGGAGCCGGAGATATTGTAACGGTAGGCGAAGATCTCCTTAAAAAATAGGGCTTTCCAGAGTTATCCACATTTTCTGCACAGAGTTATCTACAAAAAACCCGGAGTTACCCACGAAAAAGTACTTTTTAACCCGATGATATAATGATATATTATTGGAGTAACGAAGCGGACGGGACGGAAGTCCGCTTTATGCCTTTTAGCGCAGGAATGCCCCGGCATTCCTGCCGCAGCGTTTCTGTTTGTTTTATACGCTGCTGTTTTCCGGGACTGATATAGAAAGTGGGACCTGATGTTTATGAAAACACTGACATTAAAAAACAAATTTCAGACAAATGCAACTCTGCTGCCGAATGATTTTATAGACCATTATATGGCCGATGCCAATGGTGAATTTGTTAAGGTGTATCTTTTTCTGCTGCGCCACCTGGACGACCCCTGTTCGTCCATTACAATTTCTACTATTGCAGACTGCCTGAACAATACTGAAAAGGATATTCTGCGCGCATTCCGCTACTGGGAATCTGCAGGTCTTCTGACTGTAGTCCGGGATTCCGACGGCAAAATCACAGGGCTGGAGCTTCGAAGAAATTCTTTTTCCAGAAAAGAAAGCGCTCCTGTTTCCATGCCGGAAACACCGGCGGCAAAAAGCGCCGTTTCTTCTGGAAGCAAAGCCGTTCCCCTGGACGCATTCCGCACACAAAAGGAGCTTAAATCACTTCTTTTTATCGCGGAGCAATATCTGGGCAAGACACTGACACGTACAGATGTGGATACAATTACTTATTTTTACGAAACACTGCATATGTCTGCAGATCTGATCGAATATCTGATTGAAACCTGTGTGGAAAACGGCCATAAGAGTATGCATTATATCCAGAAGGTTGCCTTCTCCTGGGTCGAGGAAGGCATAGAGACTGTTTCTCAGGCGAAAGAGCAATCCATGCTCTACAGCCGGAACTGTTACACTGTGCTCAATGCATTCGGCATCAAGAACCGGGGGCCTGCAGCATCGGAACTTACATATATTAAAAAGTGGGCGGAAGAATACGGCTTTTCTTCTGATATAATTCAGGAAGCCTGCCGCCGTACAATCTCGGCTACCCATCAGCCCAGTTTTGAATATGCCGATACAATCCTCGGCAGATGGCGTCAGAACGGAGTAAAACATCTCTCGGATATCTCCGCTCTTGATGATGCATATCAGAAGGAAAAAAACGCCGGAAGGACAGCGTCCAGACCACGGGCCGCAGTAAAAAATATGAACAATTTCGAAAGGCGTACTTATGATATGGACGCCCTGGAAGAACAACTGTTAAACAGTAATTAGAAGGAGCAGATTCATGGCTTTAAAAAACTCACAGTATTACAGCATCATGCGCGAGTATGAGCAGCGGCAGTTAAAGAATCACGATATACAGACCGCGCATTACAATGAAGTATGTGAAAAGCTCCCGGAATTCAAAGCGCTTGATGATTCAATTGCCATTCTTTCCGTTCAGTACGGGAAAAAACTTTTAAACGGAGATGAAAAAGCTGTCTCCTCACTGAAAGAAGAACTGGCAATTCTCCGCAGCAGCAAGAAAAAGCTTCTCCTGTCCGCGGGATATCCGGAAGACTACCTGGATCCGGTTTATACATGCAGAGACTGCAAAGATACCGGATATATCGGCAGCGAAAAATGTCACTGTTTCAAAAAGGCCGTAATTGACCTTTTATATGATCAGTCCAATATAAAAGAATTGTCCGCAGACGCTTCTTTTGACAATTTCAGGCTTGATTTTTATCCCACATCCTATTATGATAAAAAAACCGGCCGTTCGGCGCGCGCCATGATGGAGGATACACTCAAAGTCTGCCATCAGTTTATAGACACATTCGGCACGGAATTCCGCAACCTGTTTTTCTACGGCAGTGTAGGAGTTGGAAAAACATATTTATCCACATGCATTGCGCGAAAAATCATGGAAAAAGAATTCTCAGTGCTTTATCTTTCGGCGCCTCAGCTTTTTAACGCTCTTGCTCAGACAGCCTTTGACAGGAAAGATGCCGATGCAAAAAATATGAACGAGTATATTTTCAGCTGCGATCTTCTGATTATCGATGATCTGGGCAGTGAATATACAAATCAGTTTATTGCTTCACAATTTTTTACCTGCATTAACGAGCGGCTTTTACACAGGAAATCAACGATTATTTCAACAAATCTGTCGCTGGAATCCCTTGCCGACCTGTACACAGAACGGTCCTTTTCCAGAATTACCAGCAGCTATTCACTGTTGAAAATAGTCGGTGATGATATACGTATTAAAAAGAAGATAAAACACAGGGAGGATCATTCATGTTACGTCGAACAGAACGAATCTTAGAAAATATTCCGGTAGGAAGTCTGGGGATGATTTGTCTGCCCGGATGCGAAGAGCTGGGAGAGAAAGTCAACGACTATCTTGTCAGATGGCGCCACGAAAGCGGCCACGAATACCGGGATGATATTGCTTTCGCCGGTTATGAGAAAGATACCTATTTAATTAATGCACAGGTACCCCGCTTTGGCTCAGGCGAAGCAAAGGGAATTCTGAAAGAGTCTGTCCGCGGCAAAGATCTCTACCTGATGGTGGATGTATGCAATTATAATGTTACGTATTCCCTGACCGGCAGGACGAATCATATGTCTCCGGATGATCATTTCCAGAATCTGAAACGAATGATCGCCGCTGTCGGAGGCAAAGGACGAAGAATCAATGTCATTATGCCTTTCCTCTATGAAAGCCGGCAGCACAAGAGAAGTTCCAGAGAATCTCTGGATTGCGCTCTGGCTCTTCAGGAACTTGTACGCATGGGTGTGGAAAATATTATTACCTTTGACGCTCACGATCCACGGGTGCAGAATGCAATTCCTTTAAGCGGTTTTGAGACTGTCTCACCGACTTACCAGTTTGTCAAGGGGCTTCTCCGTACGGTAGACGACCTGCAGATCGACGCTCAGCATATGATGGCTATCAGCCCGGATGAAGGCGGCACAAACCGTGCTGTATATCTGGCAAATGTTCTCGGACTGGACATGGGTATGTTCTATAAGCGCCGTGATTACACCCGTATCGTTGACGGCCGCAACCCCATTGTCGCTCATGAGTTCCTGGGAAGTTCTGTTGAAGGCAAGGATGTCATTATTATTGACGATATGATTTCCTCCGGCGACAGTATTATTGATGTGGCTACCGAGCTGAAAAAGAGAAAAGCGAAACGTATTTATGCGGCCGCTACATTCGGCCTCTTTACAAATGGGCTGGATAAGTTTGACAAAGCATATGAATCCGGAATCATCAACGGAATTCTCACTACCAACCTGATTTATCAGACGCCGGAGCTTCTGTCCAAGCCTTATTATATCAACTGTGATATGAGCAAATACATCGCGCTTCTCATCGATACACTGAACCATGACGGTTCCATCAGTTCGATCTTAAGCCCGAATGCAAGAATTCAGAATGTAGTAAGAAAATATAAAAACGGAGAGCAGATCTGACTGCTCTCCCGGATTTCTTAATATGCAGAAAAGCTGCTCTTTGCAGGTTTTCTGTATTATTTTATATACGCTTATGAAAAAGAGAATTTTGACCGATACTTTTTTTACGATTGTTATGATGGCAGCCGCCACACTGTTTTCATTTGTTTTTTTTCACTTTGGAAATAAGAACTCTGCAAATATTACAATTATCTACACGCTGGCATTGATTATTGCCGCGTTAAAGACGTCCGGCTATCTGTACGGAGCAGTCTCGGCAGTGTTCTGTGTAGTGGCTGTAAATTACTTTTTTTCTTATCCGTACTTTAAATTTAATTTTACACTGGCCGGCTATCCTCTGACATTTATCGGAATGCTGGCCATCTCCCTGATCACCAGCACCACTACGACCGCTTTAAAACGTCAGCGTCAGGCAATTGCCGAGCGGGAGAAAGCTCTCATGGAAGCAGACAAAGAAAAACTCCGGGCTAATCTGCTGCGTGCAGTCTCCCACGATCTGCGAACTCCTCTGACAGGAATTATCGGTTCTTCTTCCTCCTACCTTGAAAACTACCGCGACCTGTCCGAAACAGAACGCACAGAACTTATGGCGAATATAAAAGAAGATTCCGAATGGCTGCTTAATATGGTGGAAAATCTTCTTACTGTTACAAGAATTCAGGACAATTCTCAGAACAAAGTAAAGAAGACCCTTGAAGTAGTGGAAGAGGTTGTATCAGAAGCTATCCAGCGGCTGCAGAAACGCCATCCGGGAGTGAAGATCAAAGTGAATATGCCGAATAATTTTCTTATGCTTCCCATGGATCCCACACTGATCGAACAGGTGCTGATTAACCTTATGGAAAACGCTTTCGTGCACTCAGAAAGCACCGAACCGGTCGAACTTACTATTTGCGAGCAGGAGGATAATGTTCTTTTCCGCGTCAGAGACTTCGGAAAAGGAATCAGTGAACAGCAGATGCCCGGTCTTTTTGAAGGACAGCAGCCGGGCAGTACCACAACGGACGGATATAAAGGAATCGGTATCGGCCTTACGATATGCAAAACAATTATATTAGCCCACGGTGGAACAATTACGGCTTCCAATCATGAAAAGGGAGCGGATTTTATATTCACTCTTCCGAAAGAAAAGGAGGATTCGGATAATGCCTAAATTTTCAGTCCTGATTATTGAAGACGAAAAAAACATCCAGCATTTTATGAGCAAGATTCTAAAACGTCATGATTACCGCGTGTTCTGCGCTGACACAGGTACAGGCGGCCTCGAGCTTATACGCTCCCAGTGCCCGGATATTGTTCTTCTTGATCTGGGCCTCCCTGATATGAACGGAGATGAAATAATCAGAAGTGTGCGCACCTGGTCCAGCATTCCCATTATCGTTATTTCCGCACGGACAGCCGAAAATGAAAAGGTACTGGCCCTTGATCTGGGCGCGGATGATTACATTACCAAGCCTTTCGGCACATCAGAGCTGCTGGCAAGAATCCGTACATCTCTGCGTCACAGCAACCGCCTGATGACCGACAGTGAATTATACATCCGTCCCTATCGCTGCGGTAAAATGATTCTGGATTTCTCCAAACGCCTTCTGACCATTGATGGTAAAGAGGTCCACCTGACGCCTATTGAATACAAAATTGTAGCCTGTCTGGCTCAGAATTCCGGAAAGGTTATTACCTACTCTTCTCTTCTTTCCAGCGTATGGGGGCCGTATGCCGACGGCGACAACAAAATACTTCGGGTTAACATGGCAAATATCCGCCGGAAAATAGAGAAAGATCCGGCTCAGCCGAAATATATTTTCACGGAAGTCGGAGTCGGATACCGGATGGCTGAAGACGAAGATGAATAATTAAGGTCTGAAAGGGCCTGCAGGATCAGATCAATCCTGCAGGCCCTTTTTGTTCTCTTTTCTCCCCTTCCGGGGAAATTTCTTATTCTTCTGTCGTTACCGGAACTTCTGTTTCTTCTTCATCCAGAATAATATCTTCATCCAGATCCAGTTCATCCTCCGGCTGAATGTCTGTATTGATCTTAACGTCACGGTATTTTTTCATACCCGTACCTGCCGGGATATGTTTACCGATAATAACATTTTCTTTCAGACCGACCAGATGATCCACCTTTCCTTTGATTGCAGCTTCCGTCAGAACCTTTGTAGTCTCCTGGAAGGATGCCGCTGACAGGAAGGAATCTGTTGCCAGGGATGCCTTTGTAATACCAAGCATGATCTGCTCGCCTTTTGCCGGCTCTTTTCCCTCTGCCTCCATCTGTTCGTTCACTTCGTTGAATTCAAGGACGTCTG
This sequence comes from Mediterraneibacter sp. HA8405, assembly GCF_056148955.1. NCBI lineage: Bacteria > Bacillati > Bacillota > Clostridia > Lachnospirales > Lachnospiraceae > Mediterraneibacter > Mediterraneibacter sp. HA8405. Next base: position 61,043 of record NZ_CM148758.1, read on the forward strand.
CCATTGTTCCCGGAAGGAAGTCCGTATCGCCTTTATCTTCAATGCGTACTTTTTTCAGCATCTGACGTACAATGACTTCGATATGTTTGTCATTGATATCTACACCCTGCAGACGATATACCCGCTGTACTTCCTGAAGCATGTAATCCTGCACAGCGCGCAGACCTTTGATCTTCAGAATATCGTGAGGATTTACACTACCTTCTGTAAGCTCATCTCCGGCCTCAAGTTCAGCTCCGTCCTGAATCTTAATACGGGAGCCGTAAGGAATGAGATATGCCTTTGATTCTCCGGTCTCCTCATTCGTAACGATAATCTCGCGCTTTTTCTTTGTATCGCTGATTGTCGCGCGTCCGGCAAATTCGGTAATGATCGCGAGTCCTTTCGGCTTTCTCGCCTCAAAAAGCTCCTCGACACGGGGAAGACCCTGTGTAATATCGTCGCCGGCAACACCGCCGGTATGGAACGTACGCATGGTAAGCTGTGTACCCGGCTCACCGATAGACTGCGCGGCCACAATACCGACAGCCTCGCCCACCTGTACGGCCTCTCCGGTCGCCATGTTGGCCCCGTAGCACTTCGCACACACGCCGTTCTTACACTTACAGGTAAGAATTGTACGGATCTTCACTTTTTCAAGCGGATTTCCGTTCTCATCCACACCCAGTTTTGTTACGCGCTCTGCACGTCGCGGCGTAATCATATGATTTGCCTTTACAAGCACGTTACCTTCTTTATCTTTGATGTCCTCGCACGCGAAGCGTCCTGTGATACGCTCCTGCAGGCTCTCGATCTCCTCATTGCCGTCCATGAATGCATGTACATACATTCCCGGAATCTCCTGGCCCGGCTCTACACAGTCGGAATCATGGATAATCAGCTCCTGAGATACGTCTACCAGACGTCTCGTCAGATAACCGGAATCAGCGGTACGAAGAGCCGTATCGGACAGACCTTTACGTGCGCCATGGGCGGACATAAAGTATTCCAGTACGTCCAGACCTTCACGGAAGTTGGACTTGATCGGCAGCTCAATGGTACGTCCTGTTGTATCAGCCATAAGACCACGCATACCGGCAAGCTGTTTGATCTGCTTGTCAGAACCACGGGCTCCGGAATCCGCCATCATATAAATGTTATTATATTTATCCAGACCGGAAAGCAGCGCCTCTGTCAGTTTGTCGTCAGTTGCTTTCCATGTCTCCACAACTTCTTTGTAACGCTCTTCTTCTGTAATAAGACCGCGCTTGAAATTCTTTGTAATCCGGTCAACCGTGTTCTGCGCTTCCTCAATCATCTGCGGCTTCTGCGGCGGAACCGTCATATCCGAAATGGAAACTGTCATAGCTGCGCGTGTTGAGAATTTGTATCCGATGGATTTTACATCATCCAGCACTTCTGCAGTCTGTGTTGCTCCGTGTGTATTGATAACTTTCTCCAGGATCTGCTTTAACTGTTTCTTTCCCACATGGAAGTCAATCTCAAGGGCAAGTTCATTGCCTTCCACTGACCGGTCTACAAATCCAAGATCCTGCGGAATAATCTCATTAAAGAGCAGGCGTCCCAGTGTCGCGTCAATCACGCCTGTCTTCACGGTGCCGTCCGGCATTGTCTTTGATACACGTACTTTGATCTGTGAATGAAGAGTAATGTAGCCGTTCTCATAAGCCAGAATCGCTTCACTTACACTCTTGAAGAACATGCCCTCGCCTTTTGCTCCCGGACGAACCTGGGTCAGATAGTAGATACCAAGGACCATGTCCTGGGAAGGAACAGCTACCGGACCGCCGTCTGACGGTTTCAGCAGGTTGTTCGGAGAGAGAAGCAGGAAGCGGCACTCAGCCTGTGCTTCTACAGACAGCGGCACGTGGACAGCCATCTGGTCTCCGTCAAAGTCCGCGTTGTACGCAGTACAAACAAGCGGATGAAGCTTGATCGCCTTACCTTCTACAAGAATCGGTTCGAATGCCTGGATACCCAGTCTGTGCAGCGTAGGGGCGCGGTTCAGCATAACCGGATGTTCTTTGATTACTTCTTCAAGTACATCCCATACCTCCGGCTGAAGTCTTTCTACCATCTTCTTTGCATTTTTTATATTATGAGCCGTGCCGTTTGCCACAAGTTCTTTCATAACAAAAGGCTTGAACAGCTCGATTGCCATCTCTTTCGGGAGACCGCACTGATAAATTTTCAGTTCCGGTCCTACAACGATAACCGAACGTCCGGAATAGTCGACACGTTTTCCGAGCAGGTTCTGACGGAAACGTCCGGATTTACCTTTCAGCATGTCGGACAGAGATTTCAGCGCTCTGTTTCCCGGTCCTGTAACCGGACGGCCGCGGCGGCCGTTGTCAATCAGAGCATCTACCGCTTCCTGAAGCATACGCTTCTCGTTACGGACAATGATGTCCGGAGCTCCCAGTTCCAGCAGTCTCTTCAGACGGTTGTTTCTGTTTATAATTCTTCTGTAAAGGTCATTTAAATCAGAAGTCGCGAAACGTCCGCCGTCCAGCTGCACCATAGGACGCAGATCCGGCGGGATAACCGGAATTGCAGTAAGAATCATCCACTCCGGTCTGTTTCCGGATTCCCGGAAAGCTTCAACAACTTCAAGGCGCTTTACAATTCTTGCGCGCTTCTGTCCGGTAGAGTTCTCCAGAGCGCTCTGAAGCTCATTGTACTCTTTTTCCAGATCAATAGCCTCAAGAAGCTCTTTGATCGCCTCAGCGCCCATACCCACACGGAAAGCTTTGGCTCCCCATTTTTCCTTCAGTTCCTGATATTCTGCTTCTGAGAGAATCTGTTTGTTCTGCAGATCTGTCTCTCCTTTGTCCAGCACAATATAAGATGCGAAATAGAGCACCCTCTCCAGTGTTCTGGGAGAAATATCCAGAATAAGTCCCATCCGGCTGGGGATTCCCTTAAAGTACCAGATATGGGACACCGGAGCCGCCAGGGCAATATGCCCCATACGCTCGCGGCGTACGCTGGCCTTTGTTACTTCAACACCGCACCGGTCACACACAACACCTTTATAGCGGATCTTCTTGTACTTTCCGCAATGGCATTCCCAGTCCTTGCTCGGTCCGAATATCTTTTCGCAGAAAAGTCCGTCCTTTTCCGGTTTCAGCGTACGGTAATTAATTGTTTCCGGTTTTGTCACTTCGCCTCTGGACCATTCCAGGATCTTCTCCGGTGAAGCCAGCCCGATCTTAATTGCGTCAAATGTTAACGGTTGATATTGTTGTTCATTATTATTTGGCATATATATGGCTCCTCCTATTCTTCCTCATTGTCCAGATACTCGTCGAATCCGATCTCATCTGTGTCACCGTCATCCATCTCGTCCTCTTCCGGCTCAACATCTTTGAGCTCATCTCCCACTAACTCCTGTTCGGTAAATCCATGATCACCAAACCGTTCATTGTCATCCCTGTATCTTCTGTCTCCTTCAATAATATGCCGCAGGTCTGTCTCACCGTAATCCACGTTCTCCATAATCTTAACTTCTGTGTTGTCGTCTTTGAGCACACGGACGTCAAGCGCCAGAGACTGCAGCTCTTTAAGCAGTACCTTGAAGGACTCCGGAATGCCGGGCTCAGGAATATTCTCGCCCTTGATAATGGCCTCGTATGTCTTCACACGGCCCACCACGTCATCTGACTTCACAGTCAGGATCTCCTGAAGAGTATAGGATGCTCCATAGGCCTCCAGAGCCCATACCTCCATCTCCCCGAAACGCTGGCCACCGAACTGAGCTTTACCGCCCAGCGGCTGCTGTGTAACAAGTGAATACGGGCCTGTTGAACGTGCATGGATCTTGTCATCTACAAGATGATGCAGTTTCAGGTAATGCATGTGTCCGATAGTAACCGGACTGTCAAAAAACTCTCCTGTACGCCCGTCTCTTAAGCGGACTTTTCCATCCCTTGAGAGAGGCACTCCCTTCCAAAGTTTTCTGTGCTCCCTGTTATCGGAAAGATACTGGAGCACTTCCGGAAGCAGTTCTTCTCCATGCTTCTTTTCAAATTCTTCCCACTCAAGGTTGACATAATCATTCGCCAGATCCAGAGTGTCCATAATATCAATCTCGTTCGCACCGTCAAATACCGGTGTTGAAATATTGAATCCAAGCGCTTTTGCCGCAAGACTCAGATGAATCTCCAGCACCTGCCCGATATTCATACGGGACGGCACGCCAAGAGGATTCAGCACAATGTCCAGAGGACGTCCGTTCGGCAGGAACGGCATATCCTCTACCGGAAGTACACGGGAAACGACACCCTTGTTTCCATGACGTCCGGCCATCTTGTCTCCCACAGAGATCTTTCTCTTCTGGGCGATGTAAATGCGGACTGCCTGATTTACACCGGGTGACAGCTCATCACCGTTCTCCCTTGTAAACACTTTCGCGTCAACAACAATACCATATTCTCCGTGAGGCACTTTCAGAGAAGTATCTCTTACCTCACGCGCCTTCTCACCGAAGATTGCGCGCAGAAGTCTTTCCTCCGCGGTCAGATCCTGTTCCCCCTTAGGAGTTACTTTTCCGACGAGGATATCGCCTGCGCGGACTTCTGCGCCGATGCGGATAATTCCACGCTCATCCAGGTCTTTCAAAGCGTCATCGCCCACGCCCGGAATGTCTCTTGTAATTTCCTCGTCTCCGAGTTTTGTATTTCTGGCTTCCGCTTCATATTCTTCAATATGAACAGAAGTATATACATCATCCTGTACCAGTCTTTCACTTAAGAGCACGGCGTCCTCATAGTTGTAACCCTCCCATGTCATGAATCCGATCAGCGGATTCTTTCCGAGAGCCATCTCTCCGCCGGATGTGGACGGACCGTCTGCGATAACCTGTCCTGCCTCAACCCGCTCGCCTTTGTCTACAATCGGTCTCTGATTGTAGCAGTTGCTCTGATTGCTTCGCTGGAATTTTGCCAGTTTATAATTTTTCTTTGTACCGTCATCATGCCGGATCACAATATTTGTGGAAGTGGAACTCTCCACAACACCTGCTTCTTCCGCGACCACACATACGCCGGAGTCAACAGCTGCCTTTACTTCCATTCCGGTTCCGACAACCGGAGCTTCGGTTGTAAGAAGCGGCACGGCCTGACGCTGCATGTTTGAACCCATCAGCGCACGGTTGGCATCATCGTTCTGCAGGAACGGAATCAGCGCCGTTGCCACGGAAAACACCATCTTAGGAGACACGTCCATGTAGTCGAATTTATTTCTTTCGTACTCCTGAGTCTCCTCGCGGTAACGACCGGATACATTCTTATTGACAAAGTGTCCCTCCGCATCCAGAGGTGTATTCGCCTGTGCTACATGATAGTTGTCTTCCTCGTCCGCTGTCATATACACAACTTCATCGGTTACGCGCGGATTGTCCGGATCGCTCTTATCGATTTTTCTGTACGGAGCCTCGATAAATCCGTACTGATTAATCCTTGCGTAGCATGCCAGAGAGTTAATCAGACCGATGTTCGGACCTTCAGGCGTCTCAATCGGGCACATTCTTCCGTAATGAGAGTAGTGAACGTCGCGGACCTCGAATCCGGCACGGTCTCTGGACAGACCTCCCGGTCCCAGGGCAGACAGACGTCTCTTGTGAGTCAGCTCACCCAGCGGATTGTTCTGATCCATAAACTGGGACAGCTGGGATGAACCGAAGAATTCTTTTACAGCAGCTGTCACCGGTTTGATATTGATCAATGACTGGGGAGAAATTCCTTCCTGATCCTGAGTTGTCATTCTTTCCCTGACTACTCTTTCCAGTCTGGAAAGGCCGATTCTGTACTGGTTCTGCAGCAGTTCGCCGACCGCGCGGATACGGCGGTTGCCCAGATGGTCGATGTCGTCATCATTACCAATGCCGTACTCAAGGTGCATGTTATAGTTAATGGACGCGAAAATATCCTCCTTTGTAATATGCTTCGGGATCAGGTCATGAATATCGCGGCGGATCATGCTCTTCATCTCCTCGATATCTCCTGCCGCCTCTTCGATAATGCCTGCCAGTACAGGATAATAAACCTGTTCTGTCACTCCGACTTCGTTCGGATCAATGTCAACAACAGCCTGAAGATCCACCATCATATTGGAGAGAATCTTGATATTTCTTGTCTCGTCCTCTCCTTCCACCCACAGATACGGAACTGCGCTGTTCTGGATCGCATCTGCGATTTCGCGGGTGATCTTTGTTCCTTTTTCAGCTACAACTTCGCCTGTAACCGCACTTACCACATCTTCTGCAAGAACACGGCCTTTTACACGGTTTTTCAGCATCAGTTTCTTATTAAACTTATAGCGTCCTACTTTTGCCAGATCATAACGCCTGGGATCAAAGAACATACTTGTAATCAGACTCTCTGCACTGTCCACCGCAAGCGGCTCGCCGGGACGGATTTTTTTATACAGCTCTAACAGACCCTCCTGATAATTCTCAGCAGTGTCCTTTCCAAAGCTGGCAAGAATCTTGGGTTCCTCGCCGAACATCTCTATAATTTCCGCGTTTGTTCCGATACCAAGGGCGCGGATCAGCACTGTAATCGGCACCTTTCTCGTCCGATCAACGCGAACATAGAAAACGTCATTGGAGTCTGTCTCATACTCCAGCCATGCACCTCTGTTCGGGATGACTGTCGCCGAATAGAGCTTTTTACCCAGCTTATCATGGGCAATTCCATAGTAGATGCCCGGAGAACGCACAAGCTGACTTACGATAACACGCTCTGCTCCGTTGATAACAAAAGTTCCGGTCTTCGTCATCAGGGGAAGATCACCCATGAAGATTTCATGTTCGTTGATCTCATCGTTCTCTTTGTTGTAGAGCCTCACTCGTACCTTCAAAGGCGCAGCATAAGTCGCATCCCGTTCCTTACACTCATCGATTGTGTACTTCACATCATCTTCGCAAAGTGTGAAATCCACAAATTCCAGACTTAAATGTCCGCTGTAATCAGCGATGGGTGAAATATCATCGAACACCTCTTTGAGCCCTTCATCAAGAAACCACTGATAGGAATCTTTCTGAACTTCAATGAGGTTTGGCATCTCCAATACTTCTTTTTGCCTGGAATAGCTCATGCGGAAGCCTTTTCCGGTTGTGACGGGACGAATTCTGTTTTTCTCCATTGACGTTTCACTCCTCATATATTTTTTGGTGACTGTTCAGTCAAAACAATACCCGGAACGTCCGCCGGGTCAGTATAAATAAACAGTCTGATTTACGGGCACAGACAGCCCTGTGTAACTTCTTAAAATCCATAGATGAAAAGTTCTGCCCACCTCAGACAGTCTCTTTGATGGTACAGCTTTCCATAATAGAGCATTTTTTACTATACCACGAAGTTCTCCCCGTTGTCAACAAATTTTTCAACATTTTTCTTGACATTTTCGTCCATATATGATATATGGCAGTATTCTGCCCGTAAATCGGCCTGCAGATGAAAAAAGACCGCAGAAGCTTTTATCTTCTGCGGTCCGTACCATTCTCCCGAATGATTATTTCATGTTAACTTCAGCGCCCTGCTCTTCAAGTTTTGCCTTGATCTCCTCAGCTTCTGCCTTGGAAACGCCCTCTTTTACTACCTTCGGAGCGTTGTCAACAAGTTCTTTCGCTTCTTTCAGTCCAAGACCTGTGATCTCACGTACAGCCTTGATAACTTTAACCTTGGAAGAACCAGCAGATACAAGTTCTACATCAAACTCATCTTTCTCCTCAGCTGCTGCCGCGTCTCCGCCTGCTGCTGCAACTACAACGCCTGCTGCCGCAGATACGCCGAACTCTTCTTCACAAGCTTTTACAAGCTCGTTTAACTCTAATACTGATAACTCTTTGATCGCTTCGATCATTTCAGCTGTTGTCAATTTAGCCATTTTGATATCCTCCATTTTTCTTATTCTTATTTTCTGATTTTTTCATTAAATACTATTGAAATGTAATCGCTGATTACTCTTCTGTTGTCTCAGCAGCTGCCTCTGCCGGCGTCTCTGCTGTCTCAGCAGTTTCCTCTGCATTCTCTTCCGCAGCCGCCGCTGCAGCTTCTCCGCCGCCCTGCTCTGCGATCTGCTTAATAACACGAGCAAAGTTTGTAATCGGTGACTGAATGCTTCCAAGAAGTTTGGAAAGCAGTTCTTCTCTTGACGGGATCTTGGACAGTTCTGTCAGTCCTGCCACGTCATAGACATTTCCTTCAACAACACCGCCCTTAAGTTCCAGTGCCGGAGCATCCTTTGCGAATTTGCACAGGATTCTTGCCGGAGCTGTCGCGTCATCCTTTGATACAGCGATAGCGCTCGGTCCTTCCAGGCAGCTCTCAAGGCCTTCAAACTCAGTTCCCTCAAAAGCTCTCTTCATCATCGTGTTCTTGTATACCTTGTATACCACGCCGGCTTCTCTGAGCTGTTTACGCAGCTCTGTGTCCTGAGCAACGGTAAGTCCGCGGTAATCAACAAGTACAACTGACTGAGCGTCTTTGATCTCTTCTGCGATTGCCTGTACGATGGGCTGTTTTAATTCAACTTTTGCCACTTTCTGGTACACCTCCTTATATATTTTGCGTGTACTGCCAAAGTCTTTTACACAAAAAACCTCTGCGCCTGAAGACACAGAGGTTTGTAAATTCATACTCTCGTAATAAATCTAACTTTCCTCGGTAGGCGGATACATCCTTACGCTTCACAGCACCTACTGTCTTCGGCAGTTGCTAATATAAAATATCACAGTTCGTTTCATATGTCAAGCTTTTTATTTTTTTAATTTGTTCCGCCGCCTGCCTGCAGCTCACAAATGCTGAAAGCTGCAGGCACATTAATAATAAAAAGCGGACCGCCGCACCAGCGACAGTCCGTCCCATTATCTGAGTATTTATGCAAGCTTCATCGGGTTAACCTTGACACCCGGTCCCATTGTGGAAGTAAGGGTTACACTCTTTAAGTACTGTCCCTTAACCGCTGCCGGTCTTGCCTTGATGATTGCGTCAATAAGCGTCTGGAAGTTGTCCGCTAACTGCTCTTCAGTAAAGGAAGCTTTACCGATCGGCACATGAATAATATTTGTTTTATCAAGTCTGTACTCGATCTTACCGGCTTTGATCTCGTTGATCGCCTTTGTTACGTCCATTGTAACTGTTCCGGCTTTCGGGTTCGGCATAAGGCCTTTCGGTCCGAGTACACGTCCGAGACGTCCTACAACTCCCATCATGTCAGGTGTCGCGACAACTACGTCAAAGTCAAGCCATCCCTCATTCTGGATCTTCGGAATCAGCTCATCTCCGCCTACAAAGTCAGCTCCTGCCGCCTTTGCTTCCTCAGCCTTTGCGTCCTTCGCAAATACAAGGATACGCACTTTCTTACCTGTCCCGTGCGGAAGTACAACCGCGCCACGGATCTGCTGGTCTGCGTGACGTCCGTCACATCCTGTTCTGATGTGAGCCTCGATAGTCTCGTCAAATTTTGCTACTGCTGCTTTTTTTACTAATGCAACTGCTTCTTCTTTGTCGTAGAGGTTTCCTCTCTCGATCAGTTTTGCAGCTTCGATATATTTCTTTCCTCGTTTCATTTTACAATAACCTCCTTGTGGTATTGGCGGGAACGTGCCCCTCCCACTGTCTATAAACTATTCAGATGCTCTATTCCTCTACAACTACGCCCATGGAACGGCATGTTCCTGCAACCATGCTCATGGCTGCTTCTACTGTTGCCGCATTCAGGTCAGGCATCTTTGTCTCTGCAATTTCTTTCAGCTGCTCTTTGGTAATTGTAGCAACTTTGTTCTTGTTCGGCACACCGGAACCGGACTGGATCTTGCATGCCTTCTTGATCAGAACTGCCGCCGGCGGTGTCTTTGTAATAAAGCTGAAACTTCTGTCATTATATACTGTGATGACAACCGGGATAATCAGATCACCCTGATCAGCTGTTCTTGCATTGAACTGTTTTGTAAATTCAACGATGTTTACACCGTGCTGTCCAAGTGCAGGACCAACCGGCGGTGCCGGAGTTGCCTTGCCGGCAGGAATCTGCAATTTGATATAACCTTCTACTTTTTTTGCCATTTTTAATTACCTCCTTGTGGTATTGGCGGGACGCCTGTCCCTCCCACTTTTCTTTAATCCAATTTTCTCACTTCTGAAAAACCAAGTTCAACCGGAGTCTCACGGCCAAACAGCTCAACATTGATCGACAGGCTCTTTTTCTGTTCATTCATACTCTGTACAACGCCCACAGTTCCTTCCCATGCGCCGCTGAGTACAGTAACGGTATCTCCTACGCCGAAGTTGACAACAACTTCTTCCCGTTTGATTCCCAGATTCGCCATTTCCTCTTCCTCAAGAGGAACCGCTTTCGATCCCGGTCCTACAAAACCGGTAACACCGCGGGTATTTCTTACCACGTACCAGGTGTCATCATTCATAATCATATGAATCATAACATAGCCCGGAAACAGCTTTCTCTGAGCAGTCTTCTGGACGCCGTTCTTAAGCTCCACGACTTCCTCCATGGGAACGCGTACCTCAAGAATCTGGTCTTCCAGATGGCGATTTTCTATTGTCTTCTCAATGTTTGCTTTTACTTTGTTCTCATACCCTGAATAAGTATGGACTACATACCATTTTGCTTCTGACATATAATCACCTTTCTGCTGCGGCCGGTTATCTCACCAAAAAGTTAATTCCGTACTCTACCACAACATCGACAACCGCGATAAGCAGTCCGAGAAATACGGAAACAACAACGACTGCCGTAGTCTGTTTAGCAAGTGTTTTCCGGTCCGGCCAGACGATCTTCCTGAACTCAGCCTGAAGACCCTTGAACCAGCTTGTCTTCTGAGTCTTTTTCTTCTCACTCATAACATCCACTTCCCTCCGGCGACTACTTTGTTTCCTTGTGCAGTGTGTGTGACTTGCAGAATCTGCAGTATTTCTTGGTTTCCATACGTTCCGGATGAGCTTTCTTATCCTTCGTCATGTTGTAGTTACGGTTTTTACATTCCGTACACTCCAGTGTAATTCTTGTGCGCACAACTTCCACCTCGCTTTTAACATATTTACTACGTGTTACTGATGGTTGCGAAGCCATCTGTTTTTAGGCATAAAAAAAAGACCTACTTCCATTCGCCATAGCAGTATACCACAGCAAATGGAGGTAAGTCAAGGGATTTCATACTATTTCGACTGGTTTATCTGTTCTGCCCCGGTGCCTGCATCCGGCCCTCCGGATTTCTCCCTTTCTTTTGCCCCCGGGAATTTCTTTTTCAGCCGCTTATACACGCCGGCTCTGAACAGCGAGTAAATCACAGATACTATCGGAATAAAAATCAGCATTCCTACAACGCCCATCAGACTTCCGCCGATCGTTACTGCCGCCAGAACCCAGATAGAGGGGAGCCCCACAGAACTGCCCACTACTTTCGGATAGATCAGATTTCCCTCAATCTGCTGAAGAACAAGGAACATAATTACAAAAGTCAGTGCCTGAATCGGATCTACCATAAGAATCAGGAAGGCCCCGATTACACATCCAATGAAAGCGCCGAAAATCGGAATAAGGGCTGTAAACGCGATCAGAACGCCCACCAGAAGCGCATACGGCATATTCAGAATATTCATCGCTATAAAAAACATGGTTCCCAGAATTACTGCCTCCACACACTGACCCGCGAAAAAGCTGGAAAAAGATTTTGCAGTAAGAGAACACACCTCAAGAATCCATTCCACACGCTTTTCCGACAGGAATGCATAAAGTACTTTTTTTACCTGTACGCTCAGTTTTTCTTTCTGCAGCAGCACGTAGCACGCAAATACAAACGCAATAACAAATGTAGCCACACCGCTTACAAAAGAACCAATGGCAGACACTGTAGAATTGATCACATTCCCGGCTCCATCCTGGAAAAAGGACACCGCGCTGTCTGTCATCTTACCGATATCCAGATTCAGGCCGTCCAGCCACGCTCTGATTTCGCTGTTGTCGGTAAACAGCTCTTCCAGGAAGCGCTGAGCCTCCGGCACAAACGCCCGTATTGTCTTGCCCAGAGAAAGAACCGTAGTCGTCAGCTCCGGGATCACAACAAACATTACAAGAACAATAACGCCGATCACAAGCGCGAGAGTCAGAACCAGACTCAGCGGACGCGCGAGACGGTTGGCAATCTTCTTATCTTTAAGATAACGGTTATAAAAAATCTTTTCCTCCAGGAAACTCATCGGCACATTCAGAATAAAAGCGATTCCTCCGCCCAGAATAAAAGGAAAGATAATACCGAACGCAAACCCGATCCACTCAAAAAGTATATTATAATTCCACAAAGCTATAAGGATAATGATTGTAAAAACAATCAGCTCTTTCATTTTCCTCATATTTTCTCTGTCAAGCTTCATAATTCCTCCCGCTGCTGATCTAAAATATGTATCCATTGTAACACATATGAGAGGAGTATCAAGGGTATAACCGGAATTTAAATTTGGAATTGTGAGTGGGGAAAACGCAGCCGGGAAGTCCGGGTATGGTGGTGGGGAGCCGTAAAGCGGCGCCGGCACTTAGAGCGCGTCCTTTGCGCTCTTATGTACCGCTGCGCAGCGTCCGAACAAAAGTGAGCTCTCCGGCACCATACCCGGACTCCCCGGCGGAAGTTTCCTCTCTCACAAATACAAATTTCACTCCCGTTCACTGTAATGATGTGTTTCTTCCAGCATCATATCCTTTACTTTCATCAGACGGATCTGGGTGCTTCTTTCGTTCTCATCCAGTTTCATTGTAATATACTTGATATTTTCCTCTGTTTCAGGAATAATTACATGTTCCAGCGCATTTACGCGTCTTCTTGTTTTTTCGATTTCCGCCGCCATCAGCTGGCACGCCTTTTCACACTCTGCAAGGCGTATCATATCTGGCAGGATATCCGCCAGAGATTTTACCGCTCCATCCAGGTCGCTGGATGTGAACGCAAAGCCATAAGAATAGATATCATTTTCATCTGCCGTTCTTGTGGTGTACTCAAATACCGGGACATCCACACTCATAACATTCTTCTCGCCGGCCTCCAGATTTACTTCCTGTTTTGGAGCCATCAGCGCTGTATTCAGAGCAGCCTCGGACATTCCCGCCTTAGCAATTACAAAATTACGGTTGGCGGATCTGATACCCGCTTCTACTTTTTTCCGCACCTCCATATTCTCCCGGACCAGATCAAGATACTGACGCATCAGCTCATCCCGTTTATCTTTTAACAGCTTATGGCCCCGGATTGCTGTGACTCGTTTCTTCTTCAGCCTTGTCAGCTCCATCCGCGTAGGATTTACATGTTTTGCCGCCAAAAGGGCGCCTCCTTTCTGTGCCCTGCAGGGCCTGCGGGACAGGAGTTCTGCAGTTCCCATAAGTACACCGGCCCCGCCCGGTTTGTCAGAATTTTCAGACTACTCACAGGAAAGGGGTACGTCCCCTTTTCTGTGAGTAGTCTGAATATTTTATTCTTTTGCTGTATTTCCGTAATACTGGTCTAAATATTTGTCGTCGATTCGTTTGAGTTCGGTCCGTGGAAGCATACGGAGAAGTTTCCAGCCGATATCCAGTGTTTCTTCGATGCTCCGGTCTGTATGGTATCCCTGAGATACGTATTCCTGCTCGAATGCGTCAGCGAATTTTGCATACATCAGATCAATTTCTGTCAGTGCCGCCTCTCCGAGGATCACCATCAGTTCTTTTGCGTCTTTTCCGCGGGCATAGGCGGCGAAGAGCTGGTTCATTGTATTGGAGTGATCTGCTCTTGTCTTTCCCTCTCCGATCCCCTTATCTTTCAGACGGGACAGGGAGGGCAGCACATCGATGGGCGGCATGATTCCTCTCCGGTAAAGCTCACGGCTTAAGATAATCTGTCCTTCTGTAATGTATCCTGTCAGGTCGGGAATAGGATGGGTTTTGTCATCCTCCGGCATGGTAAGTATGGGAATCATGGTAATACTTCCTTTTTTCCCGTTCTGTCTGCCGGCTCTCTCATAGATGGAAGCCAGATCCGTGTACATATATCCGGGGTATCCTCTTCTTCCCGGCACTTCTTTGCGGGCCGCGGACACTTCCCGGAGGGCGTCTGCATAGTTTGTAATATCTGTCAGAATAACAAGCACGTGCATCTCTTTTTCAAAAGCCAGATACTCAGCCGCAGTCAGCGCCATTTTCGGTGTGGCGATCCGCTCAATGGCCGGATCGTTGGCCAGATTGATAAAAAGAACTGTTCTGTCCAGGGCGCCGGTTTCCCGGAAACTCTCGATAAAGAAATCGGACTCCTCGAATGTAATACCCATGGCCGCAAATACAACAGCGAAATTCTCATCTGTTCCCAGTACTTTCGCCTGTCTGGCGATCTGAGCCGCCAGCTGCGCATGGGGCAGACCGGAAGCAGAAAAGATAGGCAGTTTCTGCCCCCGGACAAGGGTATTGAGTCCATCGATGGCGGATACGCCTGTCTGGATAAACTCTTCCGGATAGCTTCTGGCCGCCGGATTCATCGGAAGGCCGTTAATATCCATACGGGCTTCCGGAAGAATCTCCGGCCCATCATCAATCGGACGTCCCAGTCCGTCAAAGACCCGGCCCAGCATGTCCTCCGATACGCCCAGCTCCATGCTCCTGCCCAGAAAACGCACCTTGCTGTTGGACAGGTTAATTCCTGCGGAGCTTTCAAAAAGCTGTACCAGCGCATCAGTTCCATTGACCTCAAGCACCTTGCACCGGCGTGTCTCGCCGCCGGCCAGTTCGATCTCTCCCAGTTCGTCGTAAGTCACATGCTCCACGCCGCGCACCAGCATCAGCGGTCCGGCTATTTCCTGTATGGTTCTGTACTCTTTGGGCATTTACCGTTCCTCCTTTACAAATGCATTGGCAATCTGCGCGCTCAGATTTTCGTCTGTCCTGCGGTACTCTTCATCCAGATTTTCCTCCCGCACGTATTTGAAGCGTCCGATCTGTTCCCTCACCGGCATGGAAATCAATTTTCTCAGAGAAGCCCCCTGCGAAAGAGCATCGCCGGCTCTGTCATAAAAAGCATTTACAAGTTTCATCAGCATATATTGTTTCTTCAGTGAAGTATACGTATCTATCTCATGGAAAGAATTCTGATGCAGGAAATCCTCCCGGATAGAACGGGCCGCCTCCATTTTCAGCCGGTCCCCCGGAGAAAGGGCATCCATTCCCACCATCTTTACGATTTCTTCCAACTCAGCCTCTTCCTGAAGAAGAGTCATCATTTTCTGTCTTCCTTCCATCCAGTCCGGCGCCACTTCGGCGTTGAACCATTTTTCCATATCGTCCAGATACAGGGAATAGCTGTTCAGCCAGTTAATCGCCGGGAAATGCCGTTTGTACGCCAGATCTGAATCCAGTCCCCAGAAGACTTTCACGATACGCAGTGTTGCCTGAGATACCGGTTCTGATGTATCGCCTCCCGGAGGTGATACGGCGCCGATTACAGAAAGGGCGCCTTCCCGCCCTTCTTTTCCGAGAGCAATCACGTGCCCCGCCCTCTCATAAAACTGGGCGAGCCTGCTTCCCAGATAAGCCGGATAACCTTCCTCTCCCGGCATTTCTTCCAGACGTCCGGACATCTCCCGGAGCGCCTCGGCCCACCGGGATGTAGAGTCTGCCATCAGTGCCACAGAGTAGCCCATATCCCGGAAATATTCTGCAATGGTAATTCCCGTGTAAATAGACGCCTCCCTGGCAGCCACAGGCATATCAGAAGTATTGGCAATAAGAACCGTCCTCTGCATCAGGGGCTGTCCTGTCTTCGGATCTTTCAGCTCCGGGAATTCATTCAGCACATCTGTCATTTCATTTCCCCGTTCACCACATCCGATATAAACCACAATATCGGCTTCCGCCCATTTCGCAAGCTGGTGCTGGATTACTGTCTTGCCGCTTCCAAAGGGTCCCGGCACCGCGGCCACTCCGCCTTTCGCAAGCGGGAAGAAGGTATCAATCACCCGCTGTCCGGTTACAAGAGGCATTTTAGGCGGCAGCTTTTTCCGATAGGGTCTTCCCTGCCGCACCGGCCATTTCTGCATCATAGTCAATTCCCTGTCGCCCTGCTCCGCAGAAATGACAGCCACAGTCTCCTCCACCGTAAAAGATCCTTCTCTGATTTCTTTTACTGTCCCGCGGACACCGTAAGGAACCATAATTTTCTGCTGTACAAGAACCGTCTCCTGTACCGTTCCGATCACATCTCCGGGTTCCACCTGATCGCCGGTTTTTACGGCAGGAACAAATTCCCACTTCCGGTCTCTTTTCAGAGAAGGGACTTCCACACCTCTTTTCAGGTTATTTCCCGATATCTTCATAATGTCGTCCAGCGGCCTCTGTATGCCGTCGTAGATACTGGCAATCAGCCCCGGCCCCAGTTCCACCGACATGGGTACGCCCATGGACTCCACAGGTTCTCCCGGTCCCAGGCCAGAGGTTTCCTCATAGACCTGAATGGACGCTTCGTCTCCGTGCATTTCAATTATCTCGCCGATCAGACGCCGGCTGCTTACCCGGACAACGTCAAACATATTTGCATCCCGCATCCCGCTGGCAATGACAAGCGGCCCTGCCACCTTTTTAATCACTCCTGTGCTCATTCATTTACTCCTCCAAACAGAATATCTGATCCGACCGCCTGCTCTACGGTCTTCTTTACGCCTTTCACACCGGCGCCTGTATTTCCCGACACACCCGGAATACGGATAATCGCCGGCAGTGTTTTCTCACAATATTCTTCAATTTCGCTTTCCACCTGCGCCGCTGCCGCCTCGGTAATATAGATAATTCCATAATTTCCCCCGGCCAGCCTTCGCAGAATGTCCCGCGTCTCTTCCCGGTTTTTTACAGGGCAGATGCTTAATCCCAGAGCAGCGAACCCGTATATGCTGTCATAATCACCGATCACCGCAATTTTATACATACATCTCCCTTACCCTTTCCCGGATGGCTTCTTCCGGGAAACCGCTCTGTTTCCCGGTAAGAATAATCCGAACTGTTTTTATCTCATTTTCCCTTGCAACCAGATAGGCAAGCAGAGGCCCCACAGAAAAGGTTTCATATTTCTGCGGTTTCAGTGATTCGATCATCCGATTGTCACACCAGCGCTCAAATGCGGACGGCGACTCTCTCAGCGCATCTGCTCCTCCTGCATAAGACGTCCCTTCCAGATACCGGGCAATCTCTTCCTCGCCGGCCAGCGCGGCCCGGATCAGCTGATCCACATTCACACTGCCGCACCCGGCCATGGCGCTGTACATAAAATCTGCGCTTTTCCCTGTTTTCCGAGACCGCACGGCGATCTTGATGTCTGCGATCGCCACAGTCGTATCCGCATAATCTGCAATAATCTTTTCCCCGGACCGTTTTCCGGCCTCATATATTGCTTCCAGAGCCGCCTTGTCAACTATGATGTCACAAAGCTGTCCGTCCCTTGTATGGAGCAGCTGATCCAGCGCCTCCGCAGCTGTCCCGGACATAGTGCCCGGAAGCCGTGAAAACTCTCTGTTTCGGATAATTTCCAGCATTTCCCGTCCCGGTATGGCACAGTCATCATAAAAAATATCAGGATTATCTGCCTCTGTACACACCTCTTTCACAGCGGCCTTCAGATTGTGATACAACTTCGGATAGGACAGCACGTCAAAAACGCTCATATCCGGGGCGACTTCCCGGATCACTTCCCATGTCTTTTCTCCTTCTCTCTTCAATACGGCATCTATATCCATCCCCGAAGAAAGATCTCCCCAGCCTTTATCTGTTACATACTGAAGCGCCTGATCCGCTGTCCCGCAGGAGAGAAGCTGTTCCACATCCCCGTCAGA
The DNA here is from genome assembly GCF_056148955.1 of Mediterraneibacter sp. HA8405. Lineage (NCBI taxonomy): Bacteria > Bacillati > Bacillota > Clostridia > Lachnospirales > Lachnospiraceae > Mediterraneibacter > Mediterraneibacter sp. HA8405. The sequence continues at coordinate 78,898 of NZ_CM148758.1, forward strand.
CAGAAGCGAAGTCTCAAGCGCGCGGATGCGCGCAACCGCATACGTATATTTTGTATTGCTCAAGTTACACCCTCCTTACGGCTATACTCTATCCAAACAGCATCCGTTTTACCTGATCTGACAGTTCATCTTTCACAGAATCAAATATTGCCTTTATTCCACAGTTTTCTTCAACTCCTCCATATATGAGAAGGAATCCTCCATCGATCTCTGCCGGTTCAGGAGACAGCATGAGACTTCCGCCCTTGGCCGTCGCTGCGGTTCTCACCTTTCCGGAAAATCCTTCCGGCATCCGGTCAAGATCTCTTTTCGCGAAACAGATAATCCCTTCTCTTGGCAGAACATATTTATCCAGTATTTTTTCCAGCAAAGCGAAATACACTTCCTTGTCCAGATTGAGTATTTTTTCATAAGCCGTCTGTATTACGCTGTAAATTGCCTCCTGCTTTGCTTCAAGATATGCCTGCTTTCTGCGCATATTCATAGAAGCTTCCGCCCGTTTTTCATATTCTGCCGCTTCCCGTTCCGCACGTTTTTCAATCTCTGCCGCTCTGGCATCCGCCGCTTCCCGCGCCGATATCAGAGCAGCTTCAGAATCTTTTTGTGCCTTTTCCAGAATTTCCGCGGCAGACTGCTGTGCTTCTTCCAGAATCCGGGTCTTCATTTTATCCAGTCCACTCATATTTCCCGCTCTCCTTTTATGCGCTCTGCATTTCTTTTTACTTTCTGTCCCTGCGCCTCTTTCCTGTGTTTTTACACCTGGTTTTTTATACCTGTATTCCGTTTACTGCAAGAAATGAGATCAGAAGAGCCAGAATGGCGTAGGTTTCAACCATAGCCGGAAACAGCATGGCTTTTCCGAACTGCTCCGGCTTTTTCGCCACAATTCCGATCGCGGCAGCTGCTGTTTTTCCCTGTGATATGCCGGAAAGCAGACCCACAATTCCCACCGGCAGGCAGGCCGCCAGTATCAGCAGACCGGTTGTTACAGAGAGATCGGCAATTCCTCCGCCCAGAATACCGATTTTGGACAGAGTAATGAAGCCTACCAGAAGTCCGTAAAGTCCCTGTGTACCCGGAAGGAGCTGGATAATCAGCACCTTAGCAAATTTGCTTGGATCTTCCGTCACAACACCGGAGGCCGCCTGACCGGCAATCCCCACACCGATCGCTGATCCGCAGCCTGCGAACAGAACGGCAACAGCCGCGCCAAGCAATGCATACACAATCCCCAATTCACTCAAGATATTCATAATAAAGTTTCCTCCTTTACCTCTGTATATTTTGTATTCTCCCTAAAAGGATTGAAGGGCCTGCCGCCGCCCTCATAAAACTTTCCAAAAAACTCCACGAACTGCAGGCGGTTCGTGTGCACATACGCTCCCAGCAGATTGATGGCCAGGTTCATCGCATGGCCCACCAGGAAGATAAGGATAAAAAACACAACTCCAATCACATTGTCTGGAAGCATGCTTCCCATCTGGTTGATAACAGATGCGATAACGCCTGTGGCCAGACCCAGCGCCAGCAGCCGGGAGTAGGACAGTACATCACTGAGCCATCCGGTTATATTGTAGAGATCATATGCCCCCAGCGCCAGCCTCAGGGCCGGATTTCTGTTGTCTCTGCCTGACATCAGCACAATGCCGACCGCTCCTGCCGCAGCCAGAAGCTGAGCCGCCCGGTTGAGTACATGGGGAAATACAATTTCCGTCTGGGCTATGGACGCGAAAATATCACTTGGGAGAAGCATCAGGATCAGCCCCACAAGCAGCATAAACCATAGCACTACATCGCAGAAGAAATCCATGTACTTTTTATCTTTCAGGCACAAATATCCTTTAATTCCAAGTCCCACAAACAGGTGGATCACTCCGAACAGAAGGGAATATACCAGCAGCTTCATGGGATCATTCAGAGGAACGAACCAGAGCGCCGGCACAGTAACCGTGTGTCCGAAAAACTTCTCCGATACAATATCCACAATATTTCCGAAGTATCCTCCAAACAGAATTCCCCAGACAAGCGTGGACAGCCCGCAGTAGAAAAACAGTTTCAGAGACTTCTTCATTCCCGGTGACATTCCCGGAAACTTCCGCACCAGGATACCGCATACAAGTGCCACAAGAGCGCCGTAAGCAGCATCCGAAAGCATCATGCCGAAAAAGAAAATGTAGAAAAATGACATAACCGTCGTCGGATCAATCTCTCCTTTATGGGGCAGTCCGTAGGATTCCACAATCCCCTCCATATTTGCGGAGAATGGATTGTTCTTCAGAATCACTGGCGCCTCCTCGTCTTCCCGGAGTTCCTCCACATCTACCGCGCAGTCATATCTTTCCAGCAGATAGCCGGCCACATAATCTGATTCACACCGGGGAATATATCCGCTTATGATAAAAGTTCTCCGCGACTGAGGCAGCTCTCCCAGCACTGCATATTTGTCTGCCCGTACCCGGTAATAATCCGCTACAATTTTCAGCTGTTCCCGCTGCTGCGCAAGATCTGCGATCTGTTCTTCCGTCTGCCGGATCTTCTGCCGGCAGTCCCGGATCTGTCCCAGAAGCTCCTGTTTCTCATATGCGGGAACATCATCCCACGTCTGGGAAGGTCTTGCAAAACCCGCGCTTCGAAGAGCATCTTCTACCTGCCTGGCTTCCTCTTTCATACAGAGAACAGTCAGATAAACCATATTCTGCTCTTCCGATATGATATGGATGTCTGTGCCTTCTGCCTGAGGCGCTTTCCCGGCCAGAACCTGATATATCTCTTCTGTCGTCGTGCCTCCCGGCATGGTCCCCGGCATCAGAACCGTCCGTCTGGTGCGCTGGGTCTTCACCGGTACATCCAGATTCATCCATGGTTCAAGACTTTCGATGCTGTTCTCAAGTTTTGTTATCAGTCCCAGCTGTTCTGCTCTGTCCCGGTCCAGATCACAGATCTGTCTGGCCGTTCGGAGCAGCTCTTTTCTCTTTTTTCTGACAGCTGCTTCCATCTCTGTCGTAATTACTTTTCTGCCCTCAAGAGCAGAAAAGACAGATTTCTTTTCCGGTACATATTTATCCAGAATATCCAGCGCCTGATCTGCAGAAGCTGCCGCCTTTTCAAATCCCATCCTCTGCCCGGCTGTATCCATTTTCCTGAAGTCCCTGTCATCGCCAGACACAGGATCCACCTGGAGGACTCCCATGCTCTGAAGCTTTTCCAGGATTGCTTTCCGGTCCTTTTTTAACGCGCAGACCGTGAGTCTCTGCATCTTAAGTACCGCCATTGTATCATCCTCCTTTGCCTGCTTTCTTTTTCAGAACGATACAAGCAGGGAAATTACAAGATCCGACGCCTCTTCTTTTTTCTTCTCCGAAGAAGCTTTCAGTTCCCGGATCTCCTTTGCCAGGACAGCGCCGGCCTCTTCCTCTTTCTGCCGGACCCTTTCTTCTGCCTGAAGGGCCAGAGCCTTCGCCGTCTGCCCGGCCTTTTCTGTGATCTCCTTCTCAATCCGCCGCGCTTCCTCTTCTGTCTGCTGTGCTATTTCCGCACTCTTCTCACGTGCTTCTTTCACAATCTCATCCGCCTGTTTCTCGGCTGTACGGATCTCCCGGATCATCTCTTCCACCATATTCCATACACCACCTTCCATGCTGTCCTGCAAAATATGTCTTTTTTTATCATTTCCGTTTCTATCCACATTCATACGGACAATCTTTTTACCAGATTTTAACACATCAATTTATGAATATTATATACTGAACCAGCAGAATATTCAAAACCTTTATAAAAAAACGGGCATCTGTCATTCATTTTGCCAGTACCCGTAAATAAATAATCTTATTTTTCTGTATCCGCCCATTTCAGACGATGCAGGCTGCCCGCTTCCTGCAGTCCCGGAAATTCATTCTGCCGCAGCGCTTCGTACAGGATTATAGCAGCGGAATTACCCAGATTCAGGGAGCGTATCCCATTTCCCATAGGGATTCTCACACAGCGCTCTTCGTTTTCTACAAGTATCTCTTCCGGAATACCCGCGCTTTCTTTTCCGAACATAATATAGCAGTCCGGTTCATAGGACACCTCCGTGTACATCTTCCTGGCTTTCGTTGTAGCCATATAAATTCTGGCTCCGGGATTTCTGTCAAGAAAATCCTGATAGTCAATATACGTAGTTACATCCAGCTCCTTCCAGTAATCCATTCCCGCCCGCTTCAGCGCCTTCTCGGACAGATGGAAACCCAGCGGCTCTATCAGATGAAGCCGCACGCCGGCAGCCACACATGTCCTTCCTATATTTCCCGTATTGGCCGGAATCTCCGGCTCCAGAAGTACAATATTCATTATATTCTGACTCCTTATCCCAAAGGGGACGGACCCTTTTGGAAAGGGGTCCGTCCCCTTTTTCTCAAGTTATCTCTGTTGTGTATACATTTTACTCAGCTCTCAGACGCTGGATAAAATGTTCTACGCGGCCCAGGGCTTCTTTCAGATCTTCTATAGAATACGCATAGGATATTCTCAGAAATCCCTCGCCGCATTCACCGAATGCGGTTCCCGGAACAACCGCTACTTTTTCCTCCATCAGCAGTCTCTCGGCAAATTCTTCAGAACTCATACCAAATTCCTTGATGCTGGGGAATACATAAAAAGCGCCGAAAGGCTCAAAGCACTCCAGCCCCATCCGTTTAAATTCGTGCATCAGGAAACGTCTTCTCTGATTGTAGGATCTGCGCATTTCCTGTACTTCATCCTCGCAGTTGCGCAGTCCTTCCACCGCCGCGTACTGACTGTTTGTCGGCGCGCACATTATGGCGAACTGATGCAGCTTTGTCATTTGCTCGATAATCTGCGCAGGACCGCAGCAGTATCCCAGTCTCCATCCGGTCATGGCGAACCCTTTGGAAAAACCATTAATCACGATGGTCCGCTCCCGCATTCCCGGGAGACTTGCAATCGAAACATGTTCCGTACCGTATGTAAGCTCTGAATATATTTCATCAGACATTACATACAGATCGTGCTCTCTCACAAACTCTGCAACCGGTTCCAGATCCTCTCTGGTCATTATTGAACCGGTAGGATTGTTCGGGAAAGGCATAACAAGAACTTTCGTCTTCGGGGTTGTATACTTCTCCAGATCTTTTACTGTCAGTTTAAATTCATTTTCATACTGAAGGGGCACAACAACAGGCACACCATCAGCCATAACCGTACAGGGCAGATAGGATACATAACTGGGCTGGGGAATCAGAACCTCATCCCCCGGATCCAGCATACAGCGCAGGCCAATGTCTATAGCCTCGCTTCCTCCCACCGTAACCAGCGTCTCATGTTTCGGATCGTAGGACACATGGATCTTCCGCTCCAGATAGAGGCAGATCTCATTTCTCAGCTCCTGCAGTCCTGCGTTGGATGTATAAAATGTTTTCCCTTTTTCCAGTGTAAATATACCTTCCTCGCGGATTCTCCACGGAGTATCAAAATCCGGTTCTCCCACGCCCAGAGAAATTGCGTCCTCCATCTCGTTTGCCACATCAAAAAACTTACGGATCCCGGAAGGCTGAATATCTATGATCTTTTTTGATAACGGACTTCTCATTACGGTGTCACCAGCATCCTTTCCGACTCCTTGCGGGGAACCATAATTGTCCCGTGGTCTTTGTATTTTTTCAGGATAAAGTGCGTTGCCGTGCTCAGCACCTCATCGATGGGAGAAAGTTTTTCGGACACAAACCGGGAAACTTCTTTCAGCGTCTTGCCTTCAATTGTCACAAGCAGATCGTAGCTTCCGGAAATCAGGTATACCGAGTACACCTCCGGATAGTTGTAGATCCGCTCCGCGATCCGGTCAAATCCCCGGTCTCTCTGCGGCGTTACGCGAACCTCGATCAGCGCGGTTACCATCTCCACGCCGGCCTTATCCCAGTCGATCAGTGTATGATAGCCGCAGATGATTTTCTCTTTCTCCATCTCAGCCATCTCATTTGCCACATCCGTCTCGTTTACTCCCAGCATAACCGCAAGCTCGCCCAGATCCACCCGGCTGTTTTTTTCAATATCTTTCAATATTTCCAGTCTCAGCGCTTCTTTTCTGTCACTCATAATATTCCCTCCTGTTTATGAAATATATTCTCTTGCTCTATTTCCAAAAAGCCGTTCCCGCTGCCAGCACATCAGACTGTCCGGAGCGGGCCGGTCCAGATATCTTGTCTCGTCTCCGCTTGTGATCACCCGCGCATTCTGCGCTTTGGCAATCCCAAGCCTGCCGGCTCGCGCGCCCGCCTTTTCCAGAACTCCCATCAGTTCTTCCGCATGCTCCGTAGCGATCAGATAACTCCCCGCCGAAGTCATCTGGTAGGGATTGATCTGAAAATGCTCACAGATCTCCACTGTCTCCTGCTTCAGCGCCATCGCCTCCATGCTTACTTCCAGGCCCGTTCCCGATATCTCTGCCATCTCCCACAGCGCCGCCAGTATGCCGCCGCTGCCGATCTGGCGGGCAGCGGAAATCAGCCTTCCGCCGCCGGATGCTTCCGTCCGGCATCCGGCAAGTATCTGCTCCGGCATCACCAGATCACTCTGAAGTGCTCCGGCCTGTCCGAGAAACGAAGGGACAAATCTTTCCGCCAGCTCCTCCTCTGCTTCGTCCAGAATATGCAGCATTCCTTCCAGACCTGTATAGCCGCAGAGCAGGATCTCCTGCCCCGGGCTCATAATTCCCGTAAATCCCCGGCTGTCAGCTGCCCCGGCAGCATCTGCCACAACTATCATCTGCCGGACTGCCGGATTCACCTCTCCCTGCAGACAGGTAAGTTCTGTTCCCATCCGACTGCAGACTTCCTGCGCCTCACCTGCTGCCGCCGCAAGCATCTCTTCTTCCGTTTCCTCCGGAAACAGAATCCGTAGTGACACCCCCTGAGGCATCACACCCCGGGCCGCGAGATTTCCCGCCGCCTGAAGAGCCGCGTACCAGACTGTCCGGGGAGAATCCCCTGTAACGGAAGCGCTGCTCCAGACAACGGCTTCTTCCGAAGCCACGCGCAGGCCGGAACAGTTTTCTTCCGGAGACGGACGAAAAACCGAATACCGCATTTCTGTATGAAGTTGTTTCTTCACAGACCGGTTCCAGGCCGTCTGTGTAATATTACCCGGTTTCATCTGTCTCCTCCTCTGTTTCTCCGCTGCCGTCTGCATCTTCTCCATCCTGTATTCCACCGCTTTCCTTCTGGCTGCGTTTCTCTGTAATCCGGTTTATCGCCGCTGTTATCGTTTCCTCATCCTGCGTATTCACTGCCTCTTCCATCTGCGCAGTCTCCTCCGCGTCATCTGACACTGTTCCCACTGCCACGACTCTGTCCGTGGCCAGATAATAACTGTAATTGACCGCCTCCCGGCTGATCTCCTCGCCGTTTTCTGTTACGATCTTCCACAGCTGGGCAGTGTGTCCGGCCGTACCCTCGCTCTCTGTGTACATGGTTCCTATCTTTTCTGCCACTGCCACATAGGTGGTATGCTCCGGCTCTATGGTTTCCAGAGTCTCACTTTCATATTCCACTGTCCGTCCGGAAGGGCGGTATTCTTTTCCGTAAATGTAAAACGTAATTGTCCCGTTTCCGGCTTCCGCCCCGATATAAACCGGATTTTCCAGATTATTCTTAAATTTCAGATCTTTTACGCCTTCCGCTACAGCGGCATCCCGGGACGGATCCACGTAAGCCACCATCATAGAGTGCTCACACCGCTCCGTAATCTCAAGCTCGGCGTAGAGAAGCGCATTATACAGTGTAGTTGTCACCTGGCAGATACCTCCGCCCATGGACTCCACCACTTCATTGCCTGCATAAGAAGGCGCAGGCGCATATCCGTTTTCTTCTGTATAGGGAGCTGTCAGTCCGCCGGCTGATATTTCCTCCCCGGGCTGAAGCAGTATACCGTTCATATGAGCGGCTCCGGATTCTATATTCTTGCTTCGTCCCTCTGAGCTTCCGATATAACTGGTGCTGTATGTACCCAGTACATCTGTAATATCTTCCAGATCTTCCGCCGCAATGTCCGCCTGCGCTTCCTCCAGCACGGCCTGCACCTGCCCGCCTTTTTTGTCCCATCCGCTGTCAAGCAGATCGTTCACGGCCGCCACTGTCTTTTCCAGATTCAGCGCTTCGCCGGGTACATCTTCCTGTATAACCGCAGTACCGTCCTTCTGAATAATCGCCGCATTTTCCGGTTCTTCCAGAATACTGTTCATACGGGCTGCAAGAACCTCTCCGGCAGACTCTTCTGTGATCTGGTACTGTACAGGATAATTTTTCTGCCCGCCCTTTTCCGAAGCTTTCAGAATTTTATAACATTCCACAAGGCTTCCCTTTTTCCCGTAGTCTGCCGCCTGCTCTGTAAGTTCTTCCAGGTCTTTCACAGTCATTCCCAGTTCTTTAAGCGTCGCCCTTGCTTCCCTCCCATCTTCCAGGGTAAAAACAATCAGTCCACCGGATATCTGCCCGGCGTCCTCCGTAACTGCGGTTTTCGCCTCCTCCGCCGTCATACCGGATACATCAGTATCTCCAATGGAAACCCCGTCAATAATAATATCCGGATCATATTTCTCAACCGTGCGCCGAAGCATACTGTTTATAACAATAATAACCAGGAGAGCCGCCGCTGCCACAAAAATTCCCAGAATCACAGTCCTTCTGCGCACTGCTGCGGCGCGTCTCTTTGTTTTCTGTCTCTTCTTTCCCATTCCTGTCAGCTCCGCCCTGTTTCTGATTCCTGCACCCGGCCGGACTCCCGGTCCGCGCCTTGCGTTCCTGTATAAAATATATCGTTTTCCTGTGCACTTTATACTATATACGGCACCACCATCGTAATAATCATTGCCGCTACAATTCCTATAATGATAATAGATATGATACGTCTGATTTTTTTATCATAAAAATTCATTTTTCTTCCTTCCCACTTCCTGTCTGAAAGTTTCTGAAACATGATTCCCCCATTCTGCCGCCCCGTCCGGAATAATTTATACGCCTCCTGTCAACTTCCGGCACCGCCTGAATCATCAACACAGTAAACTGCCGCGTCATTTGTCAGCCTGTCTCTGTTCCGATAATCAAAAAGCAGCAGCCGTCCTTTTATTCTCTCCAGATGGGTCATCTTGCGGATCTGATTCCGGTCAAAGCTCTCATATCCTTTCAGATAACGGAATTCCTCCGCTTCTTTTTTATAAAAAGCAGCGGCTTCCTCCCTGGATACCCGGCTCTCCCCCAGAAAATCCGGGCGGTTTTTCACATTATCCCTCAAATACAGGTCCAATGTCAACCATTCCCGGTATTCTTCTGTGTTTTTGACCTGCCGTTCCCGGATAAACCGATATATGATTTCATATCTGGCCAGCCTGGAATGACTGATCTTTGAAAGCCCTTCTGCTTCATAGTACAGGGCAAAGGCCTCATACATGGCAAAAGGTGACGGAAACTCCTGCTCCAGATGAGCCAGTGTATGTTTAAACTGAGCGCTGTTATAATAAACTTCCACCATTTCCTCTACCTTCTTGAGGCAGACAATATCTCCATAAGAAAGCCATTTTGTGGAGAGAACTTCATATGGCGGACGCTCCTGGTAAATCAGACTGTATTCCCGGGCTTTCTCATGCATGAGAGATCCTTTGAGTACTTTAAGGAATCCCAGCTGAAGCTGATCCGGCTTCATGGCATATACACGGTTAAATGACCGGACAAAACTCTCATAATTCTCATACGGAAGTCCTGCAATCAGATCAAGATGCTGATGTACATTTCCGGTCTCCCGGATCCGGGCAGTAACCTGCCCCACTCTGTCCAGATCCATCTTTCTTCTGATCTCCCGGATGGTCTCCTCATTGGCCGACTGAACGCCGATTTCAAGCTGTATAAGCCCCGGACGCATCTCCCGGATCAGATGAATTTCCTCCTCATTTAAAAGATCCGCCGCCACCTCGAAATGAAAATTTGTAATGCCTCTGTCGTGTTCTTTAATATAACTCCATACCGCCATCGCATGATCATGCCTGCAGTTAAAAGTCCGGTCTACAAACTTCACCTGAGGCACTTCATGATCAATAAAAAACTGCAGTTCCTTTTTTACCAGCTCAATGTCGCGGAAACGGAGGCATTTATCTATGGAAGACAGACAGTAACTGCAGGAAAACGGACACCCCCGGCTGGACTCATAGTAGATAATCCGGTTTCTGAAATCTTCAATGTGGCCGTACACAAAAGGCACGCTGCTCAGATCCATGACCGGCCGGAGCGGATTGACCTGAATATTTCCCGATTCGTCCCGATACACAATTCCTCTGACCTGCTCCAGAGTCAGACTTTCCCCGGGGCAGACTCCTCCGGCACCTTGCTCTGCCATTCTCTGATCAACGCCCTTCTCCGGCTGTCTGTGGTAATATTCCATCAATTCAAGAAAGGTCTCTTCCCCCTCCCCGCACATAACACCTGTCAGACAGGGATGCGCTTCCAGTATTTCACTTCCGTTAAAAGAGACTTCCGGACCGCCCAGCCAGATCCTGACATCCGGCAGGATCTTCGAGATCTCCGCAACCACCTGCCGGACATAAATGATATTCCACAGATAGCAGGAAATACAGAGGATATCCGGCTGACGCCCGTAAATGTCCATCAGAATCTCATCGATCGTCTGATTTATCGTATATTCCGCAATACCGATCTCATCTTTGTATTTGCACGCATATGCCCGCAGGCTGTATACGGCGGGATTGGAATGGATATATTTTGCATTAATGGCTGCCAGTAAAATCTTCATCTGATACTCCATTTCACGATTTTTCATTTATTCTAGCACCAAATATGTATTTCAGCAATTTCTTTTCTCTGCACACATTGACATTTCCCACAAAACCATGTAAAATTAAGACTCGTGCAGCCGGGGTGTTAGCGGTACCTTGTACCTGCAATCCGCTATAGCAGGGGTGATATTGCGCGGAGGGCGACAGTCTGCAGGGCTGCCCCCGGTAAGTGACGTTGATGTCCGGGTCTCACGCGACGGGAACCTGTGAACCGTGTCAGGCCGGGAACGGAGCAGCACTAAGCAGGACCTCTCGGGTGCCGTGAGGGTGCCTGGGCTGAGTTAACTGCCGGGGTAACGCCTGTGGGCCAAGTTCGAAGCGCAATGCACGTAAAAAGAAAAATTCCATTTATTTGAATGTCAACAGAGATGCAGGCAGCGGCTTTATGCCGGGTGCCTCTTTTTTTCTGCTTTTTTAAAGGGACATGCCGTGCAGCATGTCCCTTTAGTCTCAATCACCTGTGTTCGGCTGTTCTGCGGCGGATTTCTTCTGCATCTTCTTTCTCTCCCGCAGCTCCCGGAAAAATCCTGTCATCATTGCGCTGCACTCCTCGCCCAGCACTCCGGTCTCAATCTCTGCCCGGTGATTAAATTCCTGCATATCCAGCAGATTCAGAATAGAACCTGCGCAGCCCGCCTTCGGATTCATGCAGCCTACAACCACTCTGGTCACCCGGGACTGCACGATCGCCCCGGCGCACATCTGACAGGGTTCCAGTGTTACATAAAGCGTACAGTCCTCCAGTCTCCAGTCTCCCAGTTTTTTGCTTGCCTTTCTGATCGCCGTGATCTCCGCGTGGGCAAGGGGGCTTTTATCCGTATTTCTCCGGTTATATCCCCGGCCAATGATTTTTCCGTCATGGACAATTACACATCCGATAGGCGTCTCATCCAGTTTATAGGCTTTTTTCGCCTGCCGGATGGCCTCTTTCATATATTTTTCATCTGTCTTTTTCTGTTCCGTAATAATGTCCGTCTTCTTTTCTGACATGCTTTTCCTTTCCGTCTCTGTTCTTTTTTCCCACTTCTCTGAATAGACTGGAATGAAAAGAGACAAGACCAGAGGTATTATATGAATCCCGGTATCTTTTATTTATATGAATATGAAAATAATAAGCGCAAAAGAAACGTCGGCTTTATCAAAATAGCCCGCCGCTATCAAACCTGTATCCTTCAGATCCATATCCGCGGCATCTCCACCGGCAACGGAGCATCCCTTGAGCTGTACGCATTTTACAGAGACGGAAATGCCATGACCGGAACGCAGATCGCCACGCTGACCTGCTTCGGTAAAACTGTATCTGAACGCCTTCCCGTATCTGAACGGTCTTTTCCCGAAGGACGGCCGCTCTCTGAAATGGACGGTTTTCTCATAAAACTGCCTGGAGATAAACCGGCTGTTTTCTGGATGGCCTCCGCATTTTTCTTTCCTGTGGATATCAGCCAGCTCCGGCCCCCTGCCGCTCCGGAAGAAGAGCCGGAAACGATCCCCGCTCCCGCCCCGGAAGAAGAGCCGGAAACGATCCCCGCTCCCGCTCCGGAAGAAGAGCCGGAAACGGTCTCCGCTCCCGCTCCGGACAATGTGGAGGCGGAAGACCCCGGCAACACCGAAGCTCCGGTGCCGGAATCCAACCGGGAAAGCAGTGAATCTCCTTCCGTTTTTTCTGATGGCCTTTCCGGTCAGGAAAGAGAATCTGCTGCAGAGACCAAAGAATACAGAGAGGAAAAGAAAAAAGCCAGGAAGATCCAGCGCTCGGACATTTCGGTTCTTCCACGGCGTTTCTGGTTCCTGGCCAACAACAGTTTCCTGCTTCACGGTTACCACAACTACAACCATCTTCTTCTGGCAGAGGAAGATGGCCGTCTGTGGCTGGGCGTCCCCGGAATCTATGATCCCCGGGAGGCCAAAGTTGCGGATCTGTTTGGTTTCCCGCAGTTTACGCGGGAGTATGCTGATTGTCTGGAACTGGAACCGGAAGAATGCAGTGACAATGCAGATTTCGGCTACTGGTGCCGCTGCGTAGGAGCCGGCCGAATCGGATAAAGGCCGATGTTTACAAAATACCGTTCATCTCCTGATACAGACGTTTCGCGTAGCTGTCCGTCATACCGCACACATAATCCGTTACAAGGAGCAGGCGGAGATAGATTTTTTCCGCCTCGCTCTTTCCGCTTGAATGCAGCCGATAAGCATTTTTATAATTATCTGATATAAAAGAAACAATTCTCCTGTCAATTGTTTCCGTCCGTCCCTCCTCATCATAATGCAGAACCGCATAAATGAGCCGATCCATCAGATAGTTCAGAATCGTTGATTCATGAACTTCCATTCTGTAAATTGCCCTGGAAGTAAAAACTCTGCGGTATGCCATATCGCCCAGCAGATCCATCAGTCTTTCTCCGAATGTCCCGTAAAACAGATCTTTTTCGAAACTGCCGTCCATAATGCTGTCATAATTCGATGTAAAACCGAATGTGGCACAGCTGATCAGAAAACCCTGAGCGCTTATAATCCAGTTTTTCACCGCATAGTCTTCCGGATTGCTTACCTCTTTCTGCACGCCTCTTTCGTAAAGCTGACGCAGCTTGTCCGCCGCCCGGAAAGACGACTGTGGTTCTCCTCTCTCCAGTACGGCAAGTTCCCTCTCCAGAGCAGGGTATGTAATAAAGCCTTTTACAAAAGCATCTTCTATATCCGCCGTTTTATAGGCCAGATCATCTGCCGCCTCCAGAATATAAGTCAGCGGATGCCTGCAATTTCCCGCGCCGGTAGCGGATGTAATTCTGCGGAACACATCTTCATCCGCATAATAATACCCCATTTTTTTCTCCCGGATATTTCCGCTGTTTTCCCTAATTCCTACAGAGGATACCGGATATTTGATAATCGTATTCAAAAGGGCATAGGTCAGATTCATGCCATGTTCATCCACCAGGTAATGAAGCTTTGTTACCAGGCGAAGCGCCTGGGCATTTCCCTCAAAATGATAGAAGTCCTGCTTCATCTGTTCAGTAAACATATCCTCCAGTTTTCTGCCGCGGAAAGACAGCTCGGGAAGATTTCTTACAAACCAGTCCCGGATTGCCTCCTCGCCGAAGTGTCCGAACGGCGGATTTCCAATATCGTGTATCAGCCCCGCACATTCCAGTATATGTGAAATATCTTCTTTCATATGGGGCGTAAAACCGGAATTTTTCTTGTATTTAAGTATATTTTCACCAATGTTCTGAGCAAGGGATTTTCCCAGAGACGAGACTTCCAGAGAATGAGTCAGTCTGGTACGGATAAAATCACTTTTATCCAGGGGAAATACCTGGGTTTTATCCTGAAGCCTGCGAAATGAGGCGCTTCCGATAATCCGATGATAATCCTTCTCAAATTCGCTTCTCAGATCCGCAGTTTTTGTACGTCCCGAGTTCTCTCTTTCCCTCCTGTCGGACAATAATGTCTGCCATTCCACGGAATTTTCCCCTTTCTTCTGACATTTGCCCCGCAGCCCGGCTGCGGGGCATTCACACTGCTATTTATAACTATTTACAATCAGAAACACGCGGCAGTTTTCTGCCGTCCTCTGTTCTGCGTCAGACCGCGCCGGGCAAATGTCCGCCGCGCATCAGATCCGTCCGGATCAGTCCAGGTAAATCGGAGGTTCATAAGCCTTTCCCAGCAGCGTTTTTTTTCGTTCCTGATACCCTAGGAAGGCCCACTCTGTCATATCTGTCCATTTATGAATTGTCCGGTCATATACCTGAACATAACCGATTCTTGTAGGATGCATCCGCACGCTGTTCGACTGATATTCTCTTCCTGTATATGGATTAACCTCTCCTAAAACCGTATCTTCATCTGAATCATCTCTTGAAATAACCGGCTCAAAATCATCTGCCTCTTCTTTTGCGGCAGCTTCCGCATTCTCTTCTTCGGATATCATCTCCGGTGTTTCCGTCTCATTTACTTCTTTCGCAGGCTCTTCTTTGCCAGGTTCTTCATTTCCCGCCGGGCTCTGCCCTGCGCCCCGTACTGAATCCTGCTCCTCAGACGCAGTCTCCGCAGGCTCTTCTATGTGTTTTCTTCGCTGGAAAATACTTACCGGGCTAAAACGGCTCTTCTTTTTCCTGGACAGCTCTTCTTTCGCCTTTTCCACAGATTCTCCTGCTTTTATGCTCTCTTCCATCTCACTTAATTCTTCGTGGATATCATAAAGCTCTCCAATAGTCATATCCCGCTCGTCTGCCGCAAGAACTTCTTCAGTACCGCCGTGCCGCTCCGGCTCCGTACTCTGCCGCGCACCGGATTGCGCTACAAATTCAGTCTGTTTTTCAACAGTCTCTGTGCTTTCCTGCTGCGCTTCCCGCGCTCTTACATCCGACGGCTTATTCCTGGGCAGAGGCTGTATATCGCCTCCCAGAATACTCAGGCGGAACGGACACTCCAGAATTTCCGCGATCATCCGCATATCCTGTTCCTGAAAATTGTCTCTCCCAAGCCTCTGGGTAAGATTCTGCCTTGACATCTTTTTACCTGTTTTTACTTCAATCATCTCAGCAAGCTGCTTAATAGTCATTCCTTTTCTTCCAAGAATGATTTTCACCTGTTCACCGAATGTTAATTCTTCCATTCTTCTCCTCCTTATGTATTATTTATACCCCTTTGTCATCTGCACACGAAAAAGGCTTTACACTCACAGAATGTATCTGCCTTTTCTGATAAATTTATTTGTTTCTTTACTCATTCTATCCTATCAAACAAGAATCAACGCGTCAACACTGAAACACATTATCCTTCCTTACAGCCGGCAGACAGTAAGCATGCTGTCAATCTCCCTGTCAGTCGAGCATACAGCCATCCTGAAGGGAATATTTTCCAGAACATATTCCATATAATAGAACGGCTGCGGATACTCTTCCGGCTGACTCACAAGTTCCGGAGGATCTCCCAGCCGGATACGGAAAGAATCCATAGGGAGCGCCATTCCTCTGCGGGTAGCCTTCATAAAACTCTCCTTGAGGACCCAGAACCGGAAGAATCTTTCTGTCTGCTCTTCTTCTGTCTTTCCACCGACAATCTCCTCATATTCCTCTCTGCAGAAACGCCGTTCCGCCACATTAATCCGTAATTGTCCTATTTTCTCTATGTCACAGCCTACCCGGGCCCCCTCCCCCTCAGTCTGAGCCGCGCACATTACCCAGGAACCGGAGTGGGAAAGATTAAAGGATACATTTTCTTCAAGGTCATATGTGTGACGCATCTTCTCCCAGAGAGCCCATACCCCCACACTTTGTACTCTTCTGGATAAATATTTCAGGGCGTCCGCCTTCTCCTTTCGAAAAGACGGAAGCCCCTCATAATATCTGCTATAACATTTCTTTTCATAAAGCGGTGTCACATCCGCAATCCATACTCTGATCATTATTTATTATTCCCTCAGATAACGGACTTCAAATGTCTCTATTGTAATAGGCTTATTAAAGAAAGTGCCCTGTGCATAATCACAGCCCAGCTCTTCCAGCACATTCAGCTGATCCTGCGTCTCTACGCCTGCCGCCTGCACATAAGCGCCCAGCTGCCTGCATATATCAATTACTGCCTGTGCAACAATCTGGCTTCTTCGGTTTGCCACAATATTTGTGATCAGACTCTTATCCAGTTTCAGACCGTCAAACTCCATAAGCGACAGAATAGAAAAACTGGAATCTTTTGCTCCGAAATGATCCAGAATTACACGAACATTTGCCTTTCTGATCTTGCTGCTGGTTTCCGCAAGCATCTCCTGATTCATATCGCTGCTTGACTCGGAAACCTCAACCTCAAGATACTCACAGCGCACATGATACTTTTCAACCAGAAGCAGCATCCTTTCGGCAATGCTCTCCTGCTTGAGTGTCGCCCCGGCAAAATTCACAGACACAGAAATCATAGGCACGCCTTCTATATCCCAGCGGTGCAGTGTTTTGCACACTTCCTCAAACACATACAAATCCAGATAATGGGAAAGCTTCGTTTCTTCCAGAAGATTAATATATCTTCCTGGATCCACAATACCAAGATCTTTATGATGATAGCGGACCACCGCCTCGGCTCCCGCCACCTTGCCTGTATTAACATCAATCTTCGGCACCAGGCAGACGATGAAATTGCCCTGTCTGATATCTTCCAGAAGGTCCTGTTTGATAATTGGCTCATGGTGCCCTTTTTTGAGGTTTTTGTAATACTTCTTCTTCTCCTCACGCATCATGACCTCGGCGTTGGTGACAAGTTTCTCAACCTCTATCCCCACCTTTTCCCATGCATATCCCATGGAAGTCAGCCCCAGGCTGATATTATCCAGTCTGCTGTGAACGGCATAAATCTGCTTTGTAAAATCTTCATAAGAAGTATTCTCCATCAGCACCAGATATTCATCTCCGGTCAGTCGATATACATATCCACTGTGGAAATACTCTTCCAGTATCTCCCCCACGCGGATCACAACTTCATCCCCATAGTCGCGGCCGAATTCTTTATTGAAATTTTTAAGTCCGTTGATGTCAATTGACAGAGCGCCCAGAGATTTCAGTTCTTTTTCCTTCACATGATCCAGATAATCAACAAAGCTGTTCCGGTTAAGCAGTCCGGTAAGGTCGTCATGGTAGCTCAGATACTCCTGCTGTTTCTGCATCTTCTGAAGCGCAATGGCCTGAGGGATATATGGGAGAACAGCCCGCATAAGCGCAATCTCACATCCTCCTCTGTGCACCCCTACCGCAGCCAGAACTGCCGTTGTATCTTCATCCAGCTGCTGAAATACACTATAACTGTCTGAAGTTGTATCCGTGATCTCCTGCTTCATCCATTTCGGCTGATTTTCTGACGGAAGCATCTTCAGGCGGTCTCTCTGCCATGGCACATTTTCCGCGCACCACTCATAAATGGTCTCAATATCATCCTGTTCTTTTTCAATATAATAAACGTACTCTGAATCGTAGTAATCTCGTACTGTACTCAAAACATCATTCACAATTTCTATCAGCGAACGAGGTTTATAATTATCACTCATAAAATCTCTCCCCGGTATTTTATTGCCTGCATGCCCTGTCCCCTGCTGACAGACTCCGGTCTTTATCACGCAGGCCGATACAGCAGCCGCTTCGTATGGGCACTATAATTATTGTAGTATACCTGAAGTTGAAATGCAAGTTAATTCAGAAGCGGCCCCGGGCTACTCATTCAGAAGCGGCCCCGGGCTACTCATAAAGCATCGCCTGGATATTTTCATCCTCCAGATTTTCCTGGTCAACCCATATAAATCCCGTATCTACCTGTGCTTCATTTCCGCTCTGAAGAACCGTACGCGCTGCCGCGACAACCGCCGCATATCCCATTCCAAACGGGTTCTGTACAATCAGGCCGTCAATCTCTTCATTCTCAAGGGCATCCACCTGATCTTTGCCCGCGTCAAATCCGATCACGACCATATCATCCAGGCCCTCTGTCCTGTCCGCAGCGCCAAGAATCAGCTGCGTCGCTTCGGCGCTGGTTCCCAGGCATCCTTTCAGATCCGGATTCTGTTCAAAATACCATGCGACTACATCTTCATTTTCCATTTCACCGGCAATTGCGTCCACTTCCTCCAGAAGCTCTGAAGCCTGCTGAACACCTTCATCACCACTGCCAGCCGTAGTTTCAACGCCTGAGGCGATATCTGACGCTTTCACCACATCATCATAGGCAATATTCAGCTGTTCCGCCGCTGCCTGTCGTTTCATGGTATCAAGCTGGTCCATATATATAACCCCCGCAAGATTAACATCCAGATGATTTGACAGAAGCTCTTCTCTAAAAGCACTGACCTGATCTTTTGAACTTTTGGAGACCGAATCCGGGACAACCAGGATTACTTTACCTTCCTCATTGATAGAGCTGCACAGCTTCTGCGCAGCAGTCTGCGCAGCACGTGTATTATTTGTGGAACAGGTGCACTGTATCCCCTGATACGTATTGCCGGACTCAAATGCCACAATCGGAATTCCGTTCATTGTCGCAAGATCAAACTGAACTGACGAAGCCTCCGCATCAATGCTTGAAATTGCAATCACATCAGGATATCTGGCCAGCTCTTCATCCAGAATATTCACCTGTTCGTCAATATCTTCCGGTTCACCCGGCGCGTTAAAAATCACCTTAATCTCATCATCGCCGCTATATCCCAGCTCTTCATTCAGATCTACGGCCGCCTGCTCCACACCTGCTTTTATCTGCTTCCAGTACGCAGACTCATCTTCTTTTCCAATAACGGAAATATATGTGCCCGGCTCAAGGTCGAGCCCTTCTATACCGCTGTATGCCTCCGGCGAAATCGCGTTGAGTTTTGCCTGATAACTGGGTTCTTCTGTCGCATCTCCGGTAAAGGAGCTGCTCTCCCTGCCCGAACTGCATGCGCATATGCCAAGAGCCGCGCATACGGCTATAGAAACTGCCGCTGTCACTTTCTTTTTCATCTTCTGCCTCCATAATAAACATCAAATTGTACAATCATATTCTTTTCTATCTGTCATTATGAGATGTTCTGCTGCCTGCTCCGCATCCATCATTCAGAGCAGATGCCGTCTTCCCTCTGATATAATACACCAAACACAAAAAAAAGAAAGTGATTTTTTCTTAAAAATTCCTTGAATTTGGCGAAGAAACGGAAGCGCCGGAAAATTGTCGTCCCGGGCGTCCCCGGCATGGCGGCGCGGCCCCTTCTACGATTATGAACCGCGGCCTTTAAAAGCAGGTACTTAATTTTGAACATGAAAATACCTTGTATATTTATTTCTGTTGTATTAAAATGAGTATAACGAAAAGCGGATGTTCCGCTTTCGAATCTTTTAAAAAAGGAGGATCATACAATGGCACATGTTATTAGTGATGAATGCGTAAGCTGTGGTTCCTGCGAAGGCGAATGTCCGGTAGGCGCTATCTCTGAAGGCGATGGCAAATACGAGATTGACGCTGATGCGTGCGTAGACTGCGGAGCATGCGAGGCTGCATGTCCTACAGGAGCGATTTCAGCGGAGTAATAATAGAAGAACGCGAGTGATCACAAGCAAGGCCGTCCGAATCATCGGGCGGCTTTTTCTATACATATTTATCCTTCCTCTTCGCTGGGGTTCCACACATGCCAGTTCGAGGCCTCCGCTCTGCTTCGGCCTCTCACTGATGGCGTCCGCCATATACAAACGCACAGAGATGCTCCGGAAAATATGCTAGCACATTTTCTTCTTCTCTTCCGCTTCGCTGGGGTTCCACACATGCCAGTTCGAGGCCTCCGCTCTGCTTCGGCCTCTCACTGATGGCGTCCGCCATATACAAACGCACAGAGATGCTCCGGAAAATATGCTAGCACATTTTCTTCTTCTCTTCCGCTTCGCTGGGGTTCCACACATGCCAGTTCGGGGCCTCCGCTCTGCTTCGGCCTCTCACTGATGGCGTCCGCCATATACAAACGCACAGAGATGCTCCGGAAAATATGCTAGCACATTTTCTTCTTCTCTTCCGCTTCGCTGGGGTTCCACACATGCCAGTTCGAGGCCTCCGCTCTGCTTCGGCCTCTCACTGATGGCATCCGCCATATACAAACGCACAGAGATGCTCCGGAAAATATGCTAGCACATTTTCCGGAGCATCTCTGCACGTTTGTGCATGTGTGGATTTGTAACAATTTGACGAACGATTGGGTGGGGTGGAGGGGGGTGAGGTATGGTATAATGTGAACAGGTTGAGACAAGGAGGTATAAATATTAATGGGTGAAGTCAGATTTATGATTTCTGAGGCGGCCAAACAGGTTGAAGTGGAAACCCATGTCTTAAGATACTGGGAAGAAGAGCTTGGTCTGACTATCGGACGCACGGAAATGGGTCACCGATATTATACCAAAGATGACATTCAGCTTTTCTGCTGCATTAAGAAACTGAAAGACGAAGGCCTGCTTCTTAAGGATTTAAAGCCTTTGATTCCGGAGCTGAAAGCGACCCGGCTTAAGATGAAGGAATCAAAAGAAGCAGAGGCGCCGGAAGCCGCTAAAGCTCCGACAGAAGTCCAAAATAAAATAGCAAAAGAAACGCTGCCTGCCCGGGAGTCTGAAGTAGTAATACCGATCCGGCAGCTTGATCAGGTTCGTTCTTTACTTGGAGAGGTGCTTACAGAAGTCGTCACAGAGAATAATGAAGTTCTTAAAAAGGACATCAGCAGTGCGGTAACCGCTGATGTTATGCAGGAAATGGACAGGCTGATACAGTCAAAAGAACGCCAGCAGGAGGAACACTTCCGCAAACTTGACTGTCTTATCCGACAGCAGCAGGCAACCCGGAAGGAGACTGTAAAAATCAATCCGATTCTCAAACTGAAAAAAATCTTTACATAAAAACACGGCGCCTTTCGAAAGGGGACAGTCCCCTTTTGAAAAGTACCGTGTCTGCCGGACGATCTCTTCTTTACTGCCGGAGTTCGTTTCCAAACCGGGTGTACTGCGGCATCCACGCAAGACGGACGGTTCCGATGGGGCCGTTTCTCTGTTTTGCTATAATGATCTCCGCAATATTTTTGTCTTCTGTATCCGGATTATAATAATCATCTCGGTAAATAAACATACATACATCGGCATCCTGCTCGATTGCTCCCGACTCACGCAAATCCGAAAGCATGGGCCGTTTATCGGTCCGCTGCTCTACGGCACGGCTGAGCTGTGAAAGTGCGATTACAGGAACGTTCAGCTCTCTGGCCAGACCTTTCAGGGATCGGGAAATCTCGGAAATTTCCTGCTGGCGGCTTTCATTTTTTCTTCCTCCGCCGGCGCTCATCAGCTGAAGATAGTCAATGATAATCAGATCCAGGCCCAGCTCCAGCTTGTATTTTCTGCACTTGGAACGCATCTCTGAAATCGAGATTCCCGAAGTATCGTCAATAATCATCCGGGAATTTCCAATGGTGCCTGCCCCTTCAATCAGTTTTTCCCAGTCCGTATCTGTCAGCGTACCTGTTCGCAGAACCTGTGCATCTACATGGGATTCCAGAGAAAACAGACGGTTTACCAGCTGTTCCTTTGACATTTCCAGACTGAAAATTGCCACCGCAAGATTCTGCCGGAAAGCCACATGCTGGGCAATATTCAGGACAAACGCGGTCTTTCCCATAGAAGGGCGGGCCGCAATCAGAATCAGATCTGATCTCTGCAGTCCGGAAAGTTTATAGTCCAGATCAATGAAACCGGTCGGAATGCCGGTTACAGTTCCTTTAGTTTTCGACGCCTTTTCGATCACATCCAGCGCATTCAGAACAACCTGTTTTATAGGTGTATATTCCTGTGAATTCCCGTGTTCTACCAGTTCAAATACTTTCTTTTCTGTTTCATCCAGTATTTCCTCGAGTGGTTTGTTTTCAAGATAACAGACATTAGCCGTTTCTTCGTTAATCTTAATCAGTCTGCGAAGCGTTGCCTTATCACGCACAATTTCTGCATAATACTTTACATTGGCTGATGTCTGCGTTCCCACCAGAAGATCTCTGGCAAACTCCATACTGCTGACTTCCGGCGGCACGTCTTTCTCTTTCAGATGTTCCTGAAGCGTAATCAGGTCGATAGGTTTTCCTTTATGAAAGAGTTCAACCATAGCGTCAAACAGAATTCCGTATGCGGTCTGATAGAAATCCTCGCCGGAAATAATTTCGGAGGCTACCATGACAGCCTCCTTATTCATCAGCATGGCCCCCAGCACAGCCTGCTCTGCTTCTGCGCTGTGGGGCGGTATTCTTTTCATTGCAGCTTCCATATCCATAAAGACTGATCTCCCTATGCTTCTTCCTTTACAATCACTTTCAGTTCAGCCGTCACTTCCGGGTGAAGCTTAACCGGAACATTATGGGTTCCCAGTGACTTGATCGTCTCTTTCAGCTGAATCTTCTTCTTATCTACATCAAGTCCCATCTGCTCTTTTACAGCTGCCGCAATCTCTTTACTTGACACAGAGCCGAATACTTTTCCGCCCTCGCCTACCTTAATGGCCAGTTCAACTTTCCCCTGTCCTA
Source organism: Mediterraneibacter sp. HA8405 (assembly GCF_056148955.1). Taxonomy (NCBI): domain Bacteria; kingdom Bacillati; phylum Bacillota; class Clostridia; order Lachnospirales; family Lachnospiraceae; genus Mediterraneibacter; species Mediterraneibacter sp. HA8405. The sequence goes on from NZ_CM148758.1 coordinate 101,778, forward strand.
TTTTTTCAGCAAGAGTTTTTGCTGAATCCAGCTGCTCCTGAGCCACCTTTTTCTCATTATTTTTCTGGAGCTTCAGATCATTCAGATTCTTTCCGGTTGCTTCCACTCCCATCTTTTTCGGGAGGATGAAGTTTCTTGCGTATCCATCATTAACGTTCACAATCTCTCCCTTTTTTCCGAGAGATTTCACATCCTGCAGCAAAATTACTTTCATTTTATATATCTCCTTCCTCAATCATCTGGTCTATTGTCTGTTTCAGGGTCTGAATCGCCTCGTCCATATTTGTGTGGTCAAACTGTGCTCCCGCGGAATTAATATGTCCTCCGCCGCCCAGCTTCTCTGCTATAATCTGCACATTAACCTCATCTATGGAACGTGCGCTCATATAAATTTTCCCTTCATATATCGTAAGCACAAAAGATGCCTTTATACCGCTGATATCCAGCAGCTCATTGGCCGCCTGCGCCGCGAGTACCGTCGGGCTTTCAATATCACCGGGGCACTGGGCAATCGCATACTGACTCCGGTAAACTTCAGCCATTCTTACCGCCTCGGCTTTCGCGCGATAGGATTCTATATCATCCCGGAACATTTTGCGCACGCGGGTAATATCTGCTCCGCATCGTCTCAGATATGCGGCCGCCTCAAAGGTTCTCACGCCGGTCCGGTTCATAAAGTTTCTTGTATCAATCATAATTCCCGCATACAGGCAGTCAGCCTCAACCGATGGGAATTTGATGTCATCCACAATATACTGCAGTACTTCCGCCACCATTTCACAGGTAGATGAAGAGTAAGGTTCCACATAGGAAAGGACTGCGTTTTCAATAATATTGCTCCCCTGCCGGTGATGATCAAGCACTGCAATCATGCGGGACCGTTTCAGAAGTTCCGGGCACTCTGTCATCTGCGGTTTATTCGTGTCTACCACAATCACCATGGTATTGTCGTTGACATAGTCAAGGGCCTGATCAGATGTAAGGAAAATATCATCTTCATAGGCCGGGCTCTCTGCAATTTCATCATACAGAGGACGAATTGATCCCGACACTTCATTAATTACAATGTGTGCCTTCTTCTCCAGACTTACCGCTGCCCGGTAGATTCCCATACATGCTCCGAAAGAATCCGGATCCGCGATCTTGTGTCCCATTACGATAACCTGATCCTTTGTCACAATAAATTCTCTCAGCGCTTCTGCTTTTACCCTGGCCTTCACACGGGTATTCTTTGATGTCTGTTCCTTTTTGCCGCCAAAGTAAGTAATCCCATTGCAATCTTTGATTACCGCCTGGTCCCCTCCTCTGGCAAGCGCAAGATCGATAGCCACCCGGGCATACTGATAGCTCAGCGCATATGTGGCCGTATTCAGTCCGAGACCGATACTCAGTGTTGCCGAACGGGCATTTCCGATATTTACCTGTTTTACTTCCTCAAGAATGGAGAACTTATCTTCTTTAATTTTCTTATAGCTTTCTTTCCGTATAACAACAAAATATTTGTCCTTCTCCATTTTCTTGACAATACCGTCCACATCGCCGATATATTTATTGATCTTCCGGTCAATGAGAGCTACCAGAAGAGACTGACGCACTTCCTCTACACTCTCCATGACCTCGTCATAATTGTCGATATAAATCAGTCCGGCAATCATGCGCTGTTCTTCATTCTCGCGGATATATGCGTTCAGCTCCGTAACGTCCTTCATATAAACCGCAATAAAGAACTCCTTCTCCTCCGGAATCTGCAGAAGTTCTTCCTTCTCACTGAATCCCTCCACCGACACCCGGCGAAGTTCCACCTGATAGTCTCTGTCCCGGAAACTCACTTCCAGCTCTACGTGCTCCACATCATTTTTCGGAAACACGCCGGGATGAAGCTCCGGAATAATTCTGTTCAGGTATTTCTCTCTTTTCTGCCCTTCTATCAAAGTCTCAAAGCAGTCGTTTTCCCATAAAATATGTCCGTCTTCCAACGTAATCGCATAGGGGATAGCCAGCTCCTTTAACAACAAATTCTCAATTCCCTTATACTGTGCCGAAAACTGGACAAGATCAGCAAAAATCAGAGAACGGTTATAAAAGTACAGCGCACTTGCAATAGCAAAATAGACGAGAACAAAAAGTGACATTATAAATCCGGCTTTCTTATCAACCGCATATGTCCAGATGTTCATAGCCACAAGAAGAATCGTCATAATAAGCGGCCACTGCATGTACATCCTGAGCTGTCCTTTTAATCGCATTCTCTCTCTCTTTTTCTTCATAAGCCATTCCCTCACCGCATATTTGAGTCCGGCACGCATGCGCCGCCCAAAATCCGTGCTGCAGATGTATTTCGTTACAATAGTGTTATTATATCATCTTTTTCCCTTTTATTCCACTACAAAAAATCGAGCCGGAAAATGGCCGATCCATTCGACTCACGTATTCACAAATATGCGGAGGGATATCAGTAAAACTTAACACCCCGGATACAGGCGTCAGAATTTTCAATGGAACTGTGCGAACGTAACGCAAGTTTCCATTGAAAATTCCGTCTTTAGCCTGTATCCGGGGTGTTAAGTTTTATTTATTATTCTGCGGAACGGAGTTCAGAACTTCCTCATCCGGTCTCCGTATACGATCTGCTTTGCTCTGTATCCGGATGTTTTCGGATGTATCTCCAATCACAGTTCCCGATAAATTCCAAAGCGGACCGGATCAGCAGGTCGCCCCGCCTTTCAGGTGTTTCTGTGCCTTGATATTCTCTTCTTTTCTTACCAGCAGATCATCTGACAGAAGCTGTTCCTGAACATTTTCAAAGCCGATTCTTGCGACGGTATCCGCGAAACGCTCGCCTGTAATTCCCTGTTCACGGAAGAGAAGGATTGCTTTTTCCACAACAGAAAGGACCTCGTCTTTATCCGTAAAGACTTTATCCAGATATCTTCCCTGAGCTACTTTCTTACCCCAGCGTCCGCCGATATAGATCCGGTAACCGTTAGTGTAATCCTCGATTGCGTGGAACGGACATTTACCTACGCATCTTCCGCAGTGGTTGCATGCATTTTCATCAATGGTAATTTTGCTTTCTGTCAGTTTTGCCACTTTAATCGGACAATTATTTTCAATCTGGCACACCTTGCATCCGCGGCATTTTTCCAGATCAATCTGAGGCACTCGCTGACCGATAATGCCCAGATCGTTCAGATCCGGTTTTACACAGTTGTTCGGGCAGCCGCCCACTGCAATCTTGAATTTGTGAGGAAGTTTCACTTCCCGGTAACCGTGATAGAACCGCTCGTGGATCTCTTCTGACAGAGCAAAGGTATCAATCAGTCCGTACTGACATGTGGTTCCTTTACAGGATACAACCGGACGCACCTTGGAACCGGTACCGCCTGTTTCGAGGCCTGCCTGCATCAGATATTCTCTCAGGGGCTCAATATTATCAAACGGTACGCCCTGAATCTCCATTGTCAGACGGGAAGTCATGGTTACTTCTCCGCTTCCGTACTTTTCCGCTGCCTCTGCGATTACTCTCGCCTCATCTGCCGTAATCTTTCCGTTTCTTGTGATAACACGGCCGTTGAATTTATCCGGAGTTCTCTTATCTTTCAGGAAGCCCAGAGCCTTCACACGTGTCTCTTCTTCCTTTGAGACCGCCGCCTCTGCGTTTTTTACCTTTACATCATTGAAGAATGTTGCGCCTTCCAGAACAACAGTATTCTTATACCCGTAATAACGCATCCTGTTCTGAAGGAAGTACGCTCTCTTCCCTTTGGCGCATACAAGCAGAAGCTTTTCGTCTTTGCCTAATCCTTCGATCTCGCCGTTTACCTGTGCCAGATTTACATAGAACGCTCCCCGGACAGCCGGTTCCGGCTGCACATCCACCACGCGATATCCCTCGGCTTTTCCTGCCGCATACTCTGCCGGAGTCATGCTGACAATTGTTCCGTCAATCTTATTCATAAGCACGTAAACTGCCTGCACAAAGGGATGGATCGCTGTGGAAAACGGCGGCGCATATGCAAAGTCAGCGTTCTCAAAATCATCCAGTTTTGCTCCCATGTTGATGCCCATAACGGCGATATCCACCATCTTGTCTACTTCACCCGGGCCGAATACCTGAACGCCCAGCAGTTTTCTTGTCGTCCGGTCTGCAATCAGTTTTGTAATGAAAAATGACGCATCCGGATAATAGTGAGCCTTATCGTCTGTCGGCACAAGAGCCGTAATCACATCATAGCCGGCCTCTTTTGCCTGTTCTTCTGTAAGTCCGGTGCGTCCGATATTTAATCCCGGCAGCTTAACCACGCCGGTTCCAAGTACGCCCGGATATGTTTTCTGTGCGCCGGCAAGCACCTGCGCCAGGGTACGTCCTTCCATATTCGCTGAAGATCCCATTGGAGACCACTGACGTTTTCCTGTTATACGGTTTGTTACCATTACACAGTCACCCGCCGCATAGATATCATCAAGATTTGTTTTCATCTGTCCGTCTACGAGAATCGTTCCCTTGAACATCTCAATACCTGTATCCTGAAGGAAACCGGTATTCGGGCGGATTCCTGCCGCCATAATAATCATTTCACAGGACAGAACACCTGCCGATGTCTTTACTCCCGTCACCCTGTCTGTTCCCAGCACCGCTTCCGCGCTGGTTCCGGTAATTACACGGATCCCCTGGTTTAAAAGATGTTTTTTTGCATATGCGGCCATCTCCGGGTCAAGGATATTCGGAAGAATCTGGGAAGCAAAATCAATCACTGTTACATTGATCCCTTTTGCCTGCAGATTCTCCGCAGCCTCAAGTCCGATAAAGCCCGCGCCGATTACAACTGCTTTCTTCACATTATTTTCTTCTGCATATACACGAATTCCTTCTGCATCATCCGGAGTTCTCATTTTGAATACACCCGGAAGGTCCCTGCCTTCAACAGGCAGCTCCGCCGGCGAAGCGCCGACTGCAATTACCAGTTTGTCAAAAGAACAGACTTCTGTACTTCCGGTCTGTACGTCTTTAAGTGTAATTTCCTTTTTATCTGCATTCAGCGCTACGGCTTCTTTCCCCGTGCGCACTTCCACGCCTGTAAGGCCGGAATATTTCTGAGGTGTATTTACAATCAGTTCGTCTCTGCTCTCAATCAGACCGCCTACGTAATAGGGCAGGCCGCATCCTGCATATGAAATATCCTGATCCTTTGTGATTACAGTCACCTCAATACTTCTGTCTTCTCTCTTTAATTTTGCCGCAGTTTTGGTTCCGGCCGCGACACCGCCAATGATGAGTACTTTCATTTTCACTTACCTCGCTTTGTTTTCTCTTTTATCCGATGCTGTAATCGGCACTTCCCGGAATCCTCTGATCAGATCTTTATTTTTATGACAGCAGTTTTCCTCGCCCGCGCACTCCGGCCGCATCTGCGGACAGACATAGACATCACCGCCGCCGACGGTAAGCGTCCTGCCATTAACAAGCATATCTGCCATTTTTCGGCGGCCTTCATCATAGATCCGCGTCACAGTCGGGCGGGAGATTCCCATCCTGTAAGCGCACTGCTCCTGGGTCATCTGCATATAATCCAGCAGACGGATCACTTCGTACTCGTCATATGTAAGGTTGACACTGCCGGACGCCTCACATCCCAGCGGCGAAAACCCTGTAACCTGCGGAATTGAACAGATACATCTCTGCTTCTGCGGTCTGGCCACGATCCTCTCCTCCTTCCGTTCATACAGCTCTGCTATCAGTATATATCATTATAAACATATGTCAATAACATATCAATAATATGCACAAATTTCCAGAGGATACTTCCGGCAGTAATTTGACAAAAAAAGACTGACCTCCCGGTTTTACCCGTGAAATCAGTCTCTGTATTTCTGATTAGTCCTGTACGTACGGCATCAGGGAAATATGTCTTGCTCTCTTAATTGCAACTGTAAGAGCTCTCTGATGTTTTGCACAGTTTCCTGTGATTCTTCTCGGAAGAATTTTTCCTCTCTCAGAAACATATTTCTTTAACTTTGCTACGTCCTTGTAATCAATCTCGTTATTCTCTTTACCACAGAATACGCACACTTTTTTTCTTCTGCGCGCCGGGCCTCTTCTCTTGAAGCCGCCTTCTGGTTTGCTTCCTTTTTCGTAAGCCATGATGGTTCTCCTTTCTCAGCACCGAAATGCTTATCCTGGCATCACACTGTGTTCACACCGCATCTGTATGCCCGCGCTCACTCAGTGCTGCCGGTCTAATTAAACGGCAACTCTTCTTCAACGCCATCCGGAATATTCATAAAACCATCGCCTGCCGGAGCACTCGGTGCCGGCGTCGGCGCCGACTGATGATAGGATGCCCTGTTGGCCTCACTCTCAGCTCTGCTCTCCGCAAACTCCTGCTCTTCCACGATCACCTCTGTTGTATATACTCTCACGCCGTCTTTGTTCGTGTAGCTTCCGGTCTGAATACGCCCGGATATGGAAACCCTCATTCCCTGACGGAAATACTTCTCCGCGAACTCCGCGGAACGTCCGAACACAACACACGGAATAAAATCTGCGCTAGGCTCTCCGTCCCTTTTAAATCTGCGGTCAACAGCCACTGTATATCTGGCAACTGCCGTCGCGTTTTCTCCCTGGGAATATCTCACTTCAGGATCTCTTGTCAACCGTCCTACTAAAATTGCCTTATTCATATATACCTCTTTCCGCTTATGCTTCCTGTTTCACGCATAAATATCTGAGTACGTTGTCCATGATGCGGATACGCTGCTCCACATTACCCGGAACTGTACTGTCAGCCTCGAAGTGGACGAAGTAATAAAATCCTTCTTTCATCTTCTGGATCTCGTAAGCGAATCTTCTCTTGCCCCACTCATCCACGTCTGTCACGTTGCCGCCGAAACGTGTGATCAGAGCTTTCACTTTCTCGATTACGTCTGCTCTTGCTTCGTCTTCGAGTTTTGCGCTTACAACAACAGCTAATTCATACTTGTTCATGCTTCTGCACCTCCTTATGGTCTCCGGCTCCCGGCTTCATTCCGGGAACAAGGATATTTGATTACTTATAGGAATAAATCCAAAAGTATGTCACGGTTAACTATCATACCATAAGAAAGTTGGTGTTTCAAGCTTTTTTCGTGATTTGCTTTGTATTTTTTTCCACCAGCCTGCGGGGAACCATGATCTGATGCGAGCACCCCATACATTTCAGGCGGAAATCCGCTCCCACCCGGAGAACTTCCCACTCATGGCTTCCGCAGGGGTGGGGTTTCTTCATTCTGATAACATCTCCCACTGCAAACCTGTCTGCCATTATTCTTCTCCTTTCATCCGGAACCCGGCAATGCATCACCTGCGTTTCACACAGCGATACAATATGCCTGCTAATCAATCTGCGTCAGCACGCCGTGCACAAGAAATCTTTCGTTTTCTGTAACACTGGTACAAGTAGAAAGGCTGACAATCTGGGAATCTGTATTCACCTCTACGCCGAAATCATACAGCGATGACTCAAGACACAGATCAAGATATTCCTGATATTCCTCGTCAGACGCATACTCGATTTTATAATTGTCTGACCGCGCATCTACAACGCCTGCCGAGAAGATTGTATATGTACGAACTTCTCCGGAAGGTGTATAGATATAAAAGTACGGATACTTTTTCCCATACTCTTCATCTCTGTAATTCTTAAGCTGGGAAAACATCTGCTCGCCCACTCTCATATTATGTCCGTATATAAATGTATTCCTGTCCGAAAAATCAGAACTGTTCCGGTAATCCACAAAAATAGCCCCCAGCTTATTATCATTTTCCGTAAACGTCTTTGTCAGATAATCCTCGTTATCTGCGCTCTTTACAACCGGATAATTGATAACTGCCGGCTCGTCAAAACGGATCCATCCGATCGTGTCCGGATTTTCTTTCATAAGCACATCAAAGTCTACGCTGAATCCGCCTCCGTCGGCATCTGATGTAACCGCCAGATCGCGGATCTCGTCATACTCTTTGCTTCCGGTATAATAAGGCACAAGCATGATTACAAGCTGATACAGTGAGAAAACAAACACACAGACCGCCGCGATAAGTACCACAGTTGATACTGCGTCAAATGCCGTTCTCTTTTTCTTGCTCTTTTTTCCGCCCGGACGCCTGGACTCCGTCCCCGGAGTGCCTTTGCTTTTATGCCCGCCGTTCTTCTGGGATGTGCTTCTTCGGATCCCGTCATCCGGAACAGACTTTCTCTGAATCCCGTCATCCCGGGTTATTCCTCTCTGTGCCGCATTTCTCCGGATTCCGTCATCCCGGGATGTACTTCTCCGGATTCCATCTTCCTGATACGATGCTCTTGAAGTGCCCTCTCTCCGGATATTATTTTTTTTCAAATCAGAGGAACCTGTCCCCGGACGCCTTCTCCCCTGCCCGGAAACCGGATGTCCTGACTGTGTCCTGCGTATTTCCTGCTCCCCCCGGCCTCGTACCGGCCTGTCTTTAGCTTCTCTGTCCATCTTACTTTTCTCCTAACCATCTCTAGTCTGCATTTTTTCAGATCTTCCTGTGTTACCGGCATCTTTTTTCCGGCCGCCGGTCCGTTCACCGGCCATAAAGCCATCAGTATCCCAGATTCTCATCTACAAGAATAATCTTGAACCGCTTCGGAATACGGCTGAATCTTGTCACCAGAATCTGGCAGCAGATGCAGTCCGGACTTTTACAGTCAAAGCAGCTTCCGTTTTTCACACAGGGAGTGTTAATTCCAAAACGCTGTGTATTAATCGGCGCCGCCTCGTTTCTGGCTCTGTGCATGGCATCTTCCTCCGTCTTGACCACTTTGTTCATTCCCACAATCAGCAGGACATTTTTCGGTCCGAAAGCATATGCAGCTACCCGGTTTGCATTTCCGTCAATATTGACAAACACCCCGTCCTCGCTCATGGCATTGACACTGCCCAGATACCAGTCGCTGGTAAACGCCTTAAGAGCAATCTCCTGTTTTTCTTCCGGAGTGGATGCTTTGTCTCTGTCATAAAACACATAATTTCCGGAACGTACCGCCTCAGTAAGTCCGGAATCCCTTACAGAAGCCGAACCGCCCATATTTATCGTGCTGCCTTCCGGAATCAGCTCCAGAGCTTTACGAACCGCCTCTTCCTTTGTCTTTACGTACCAGGCATCCATATTTCTTGATTTCAGTGCTTCTGCCACACGTCTTCCGAGCGCTTCGTTTCTCATTTCTCTTACATTCATTTTCCCATCTTCTTTCTATAAAAACAAATCTGTCAAATCTCCCGGCTGCCGACCGCAGTCTGCTCTGTCAGCGGATAATCCCCTGGCATTAAGATTCTGCGGCAATTTCCCGTCTGATAAAAAAAGCATACCACATTCCGGGCGCTTCGGCAAGAATTCCGGAGCTTACTCCGCTGCCGCCGAGACGTAAAATTCTTCTCCGGTTTCCAGGCAAAAGCAGCCCAGCCGTCCCCCGTATTCCGGAAACGCCGCACCGCAGTCTACATCCAGGAGTCTTCCGTCCGGGCTGCGCCAGATCTCTGCAGGCTCTTTCGAATAGCCCCTGAGAATAAACGTAGGGACATGTCCTACAATAGAAATATAGCCCGGAAGGCTCCGCCTGCTGCCGGTCACCCCGCTTTCCCACAGAAACGTATCCTTTTTCTTCCATATTTCAAAAATGCCTTCTGTAGACGCATGTGCCATAACATAGCACGTATCTTTACTTTTCACCTTTTTATAAAGAGGGAGCTTTTTCATCCACCGTACATACTCCGGAATTTTCTCTCTTGCAGAATCGCTGCTCATCAGGATTTCATATGTATTATAAAAATATCCTTCCGACTTGTCTTCTGTATATTCATACCATTCCGCAAACATATCTTCGTGGTTTCCTCGCAGCGCCACGATATTTTTCCGGGATGCTACAAGCTCAATCACCCCGGCAGGATCCGGTCCTCTGTCGATCATGTCGCCCAGAATGTATAACATGTCCGCCGGAGAAAACGCGATCTTCCGGAGCATTTTCTCCAGCAATTCTGCCATGCCATGTATATCCGACATTACATACGTATGCCCCATAACATCACCTGTTTTCTGAGACGCATCCTATTTTTCTTCCCGCGTCTTAATTTAAGTATGCTTTTTAATGGTTTCCTTGAGAATATACTTTTTATCACTGTACCTTTCTGCAATATAACTGTTGGCGCTGCGCTCCAGCTCATCCGCAAGCGGGGCAAGTTCGACATCTCCGCCGTATTTCCGTTTCAGCGCTCTCTCCAGTAGGTAATCGCATACCTGCGGATTTTTCGGAAGCAGCGGCCCGTGCAGATAGGTTGCGATTACATTTTTATAAACCACTCCTTCGTATCCGGATTTTCCCGTATTTCCGTATCCGAAAAATACTTTTCCAAGAGGAGTGTGCTTTCCGATGTATGTGCGTCCTCCGTGATTTTCAAATCCTACCACAGGCATATCAAACAGCGGGCTGTCCAGTATAATATTTTTCACCAGACGCTCCGGCTCCCACTCTGTCGTGATATCCAGAATCGCCAGCCCTTCTATGGTCTTTGTCTGGGTTTTATAATATTTCCCCAGCAGCTGATATCCGCCGCACACTGCCAGCACCACGCCGCCTTCTTCTACATATTGTTTAAAGTCGTCCCGGATATCTTTCAGATAGCCGCACACCAGCTCCTGCTCTCTGTCAGAACCGCCGCCCAGCAGTACAATATCCAGACAGGAAAAATCAATCTTATCTCCGGAGAGGAAGGGAATCACTTCCGCTTCAATTTCTCTCCACTCAAGCCTTTTGCGGAAGCACTGGATATTTCCTCTGTCTCCGTACAGATTCAGCAGATCCGGGTATAAGTGTCCGATTGTCAGTTTCATCTGCTCCCGCCTCCTTCCGTTTCTTTCTCCAGCTCTGTCAGAAGATGATTTGTTCTGTACAGGCCGGAATAATTAACAATCACATAAAGATTTTTTGTGCCGTTTTTTACCAGCTCAAGAATCGTGCTTCTCATATCCGTAGTGGAACCGCAGGGGATATCCTCATATTTCAGACGGAGCCCCATATCATATTTTCTTGTTCCCGCAGTGGTTATGGAAGCCGCATTGCTGTCTCCCAGATACTGGAAATCCACATCCCACAGCCAGGAAATGTCCGTGCCGTCCTGGGACGTATCATTAATCTGAATAATAATATCCTTTGGCTCCGGATCCTTCAGTACCAGAGATACCTTCTGCTGGAAACCGATGGGATTCTTCGCCAGGTGAAGCTGAACTTTCGCGCCTTCAATATAGAAAATGCTTTCCCTGTTATTGCCATAATCAAACGCCTCGATCATGTTCTTAAATTCTTTATACCCTGCTCCCGCAGTCTTAAGCGCCGTATAGGCAGAAAGGGTATTATATATATTGTAGGGAGTCCTTGCCGTAGAATCAATGTGCTGTCCGTCCAGATCAAAGGAATACAGTCCGTCCTCTCTCAGCGTTATGTTTTCTGCCGAATAATCCGGATCGGGCCTCTTCCATCCGCAGGACGGACAGTGGTAAATGCCCAGCTGTCCATAATGAAAAAAATCATACTCCAGTTTGCTTCCGCATTTTCTGCAGAAAATGCTTTCCCGTATCTCAGACCGGGAGATATCGTCAAAGATCTGTTCACTGATACCGCAGGTCACATAAGGATTGCCGCTTTCCTGGGCCAGGGAACAGGAAAGAATATCGTCGCATGTAATAATCAGTTTCATATCCGGCACACTGGTAACTGCCGCCATCAGCTTGTTAAATGTAATATCCACCTCACCGAAACGGTCCAGCTGATCCCTGGATATATTGGTCAGTACGCCGCAGTCCGGCTGCAGCTGGGGCAGCACTCCCACGGCCGCCAGCTCGTCCACCTCGATACAGGCAAAGTCCGCATCCAGACGTCCTTTCCTGTCTGTTGCCAGCACAAAGGCAGAAATGATGCCGTTCATCATATTGGCGCCGGTCCGGTTAATAATAACCTTCTTTCCTTCTGACTCCAGTGCCCTGCACAGGATCGCATTTGTTGTTGTCTTTCCGTTCGTCCCCATTGTGACAAGAATCTTCTCCCGCACCTGACCGGATATTTCCTTTAAAATGTGGGGATCAATCCGGCGGGCCACATATCCCGGGAGAGTCACGCCGCTTCCCCGGTTCATCTTCTTAATCAAAAAACTTGTTATCTTTGCACATCTGACTGCAAATCTGCTTCTTATTCTCATATCTTAAGCAACTCTTTCTTGTTTATTTTTCAGATATCACACACATGCCAGCTCGATTCCGCGGCTTCGCCACTCCTTCTCGCTGATGGCGTCCGCCATATACTCACGGAAGCGTTCTGCCGGCTTTGCAAGCCAGCTTGCACACCGGCAGAACGCTTCCGCGAGTGCATGTGTGAACTGTAATACATTATACGGAAAATGGTTGTGGAAGACAAGGGCTGGTTTTCCTTTTACTTTCCCGGCACTTGTGCTATAATCGTAGAAAATGTGTCTGTCCGGAATTTTTATTGCACAACTCCGGACCGGCAAGGCAAATATGTACTGATCGCCGCCCACACCGGGCGCACGGCAAATGAAAAGAGGGAAATGTTATGAGTGCACAGAATCTCACACTGCTGACCGACCTGTATGAACTGACTATGATGCAGGGCTACTTTGAAACCCAGGAAAACGAAACTGTTATTTTTGATGTGTTTTTCCGTGATAATCCGAATAAAGGCGGCTATTCGATCATGGCCGGGCTGGAACAGGTCATAGAATATATCAAAAATCTGAACTTTTCCTATGAAGATGTGGATTATCTGAGAAGCCTGGGTATCTTCAGCGATGACTTTCTGCATTATCTAAGCGGCTTTCATTTCAGCGGAAACATTTATGCCATCCCGGAGGGAAGCGTAATCTTCCCGAAAGAACCGATCGTAAAAGTTATCGCTCCGATTATGGAGGCACAGCTTGTGGAAACAGCCATTTTAAATATTATCAACCACCAGTGCCTGATCGCCACCAAGGCGTCCCGGGTTGTCTATGCGGCCCAGGGCAACGGCGTCATGGAATTCGGCCTTCGCCGGGCTCAGGGCCCGGATGCAGGTCTTTACGGCGCAAGAGCCGCCATGATCGGCGGATGTGTGGGAACTTCCAACGTACTGGCCGGGGAAATGTTTGACGTACCTGTGCTGGGAACCCATGCGCACAGCTGGATTATGAGCTTTAAAGACGAATACACAGCCTTCAAAGAGTACGCCCGTCTTTACCCGGATTCCTGCACTCTTCTGGTAGACACATATGACACACTGAAATCCGGTGTTCCCAATGCCATCCGGGTATTCCAGGAAATGCGCGACGCCGGAATCAAACCGAAAAGCTACGGCATCCGCCTGGATTCCGGAGATCTTGCCTACCTTTCAAAAAAAGCCCGCAAGATGCTGGATGCGGCCGGATTTGAAGACGCGGTCATCGCCGCGTCCAACGACCTGGATGAATTTCTGATCAATGACTTAAAAATCCAGGGCGCTGCCATTACCTCCTGGGGCGTCGGAACCAATCTGATAACTTCCAAGGACTGCCCGTCTTTTGGAGGCGTATACAAGCTGGCCGCCATTCAAAACGAAGCCGGAGAATTTGTACCGAAGATCAAAATATCTGAAAACACAGAAAAAATCACTAATCCGGGCAATAAGACAATCTACCGGATTTACGATAAGGAAACCGGGAAAATGCGGGCAGATCTGATCTGCTTCGTGGATGAAGTTTATGATCCTTCAGAAGATCTCCTGCTGTTTGACCCGAATGCAACCTGGAAGAAAACCCGTCTTCCGGGAGGCACTTATACAATGAAAGAGATTCTTCAGCCCATTTTCATCCACGGCGAATGCAAATATCAGTCTCCTTCCGTAAAGGAGATTGCGGAATTCTGCCGCCAGGAGAAAGACACCTTATGGGATGAAACAAAACGTCTCTTTAACCCTCATAAAGTATATGTAGATCTGTCCAGAAAGCTTTACGATACAAAGGCTGAACTTCTGAACAGTGTCAATATGTAACTGACCGCGGTCAGATAAATGTCAGATTATGAAATATAGCAAAGGAGTATAAATAGAAATGAAAATTATCGTTTTAGCAGGCGGCCTGAGCACAGAGCGTGACGTCTCTCTCGCTTCCGCCGCCGGCATCTGCCGTACACTGCTCGAGAAAGGCCACGACGCTTTCCTTCTGGATGTATTCCTGGGACTGGAAAATGCGCCGGAAAATCTGGAAGACGTATTCACGCTTCCGGGACACGGTCTTGAAATCGCAAAAAATATCAGCACCAGCGAACCGGATCTGGCGGCTGTAAAGGCATCCCGCCCGGATCAGTCCGACTGTTTCCTGGGACCGAATGTTATTGAACTGTGCCGTCTGGCGGACATTACCTTCCTCGGCCTCCACGGAGGAGAAGGCGAAAACGGGAAGCTCCAGGCAACCTTTGACCTGCTGGGCATCCGCTACACAGGTCCGGACTCGCTGGGCTGCGCCGTAGCCATGGACAAGGGATTTACCAAAGAAATTTTTCTTCAGGCCGGCATTGACACGCCGAAGGGAGCTGCACTTTACAGATTCTCTGCAGACCGCTCCCTCGCTGCTCTGGGCTTAAGTCTGCCTGTCGTAGTAAAGCCCTGTTCCGGCGGCTCCAGCATTGGCGTATATATTGTAAATACAGAAGAAGAATACAGTCAGGCGCTGGAAAAATCCTTCTGTTATGAAGATGAAGTCATTGTAGAAGAATACATCCGCGGCCGGGAATTTGCCTGCGGCATCATCAGCGGGAAGGCGCTTCCCCCTATCGAAATCATTCCGAAAACCGGGTTTTTTGACTACGCCAACAAATATCAGGACGGAGCCACCGAGGAAGTCTGCCCCGCAGATATTCCGAAGGAAACCGCAGCCCGCATGATGAAGCTTACAGAAAGAGCCTTCCATGCGCTGAAACTGAATGTATACAGTCGGGCAGATTTCCTTCTGGATAACCAGGGAAACCTCTACTGTCTTGAGATGAACACACTGCCTGGCATGACCGCGGCAAGCCTGCTGCCAAAGGAAGCAGCGGCCGTGGGAATCGAGTACGGTGATCTGTGCGAGATGATCATTCAGGAATCACTGAAAGCCCGTTATCAATAAGAAAGGAAGCTTTTCAGATATGAAAAACATGTCTTTAAATGAAATCACGCAGGCCTGCGGAGGCGTTTACCACGGAGATCCCGCTTCCGCTCTGCAGAAGGTGGAAAATGTAGCCACCGACAGCCGGAAAGTGGAGAAAAACGGTCTGTTTATCGCCCTGAAAGGCGCCCGGGTGGACGGACACTCTTTTATTCCTCAGGTAATGGAAAACGGCGCTTTATGCGCAGTGTCAGAAGAAGATCTGGGAGACGTTTCCTTTCCCTGGATCAAAGTTTCTTCCTGCCTGCAGGCACTCAAAGACATTGCGGCGCACTACCGCAGAAGTCTGGATATCAAAGTTGTAGGCATCTCCGGCAGTGTGGGCAAAACAAGTACAAAGGAAATGATCGCCTCTGTTCTTTCGCAGAAATACCGTGTACTGAAAACAGAGGGAAACTTTAATAACGAAATCGGACTGCCTCTGACCGTCTTTAACATCAGAGAGGAACACCAGGTAGCGGTTCTTGAGATGGGAATCAGCGATTTCGGCGAGATGACCCGGCTGGCAAAAATCGCGCAGCCGGATATCTGCGTGATTACAAACATCGGATTTGCCCATCTGGAAACGCTGGGCTCCCGGGACGGCATCTTAAAAGCCAAAACAGAGATGTTTGATTATATGAATCCGGAGGGCACCATTTTTCTCAATGGAGATGACGACAAACTCTGCTCCTTCCAGCCTTCCAACGGACTGGACCCGGTATATTTCGGACTGAATCCGTCCTGTCCCTTCCACGCAGAAGATATTACTGACCGGGGCATGGAGGGCACAGACGCGCTCTTTATCACTCCTTCCCATCGGTTTCGGGCACATATTTCCATTCCCGGAGATCATATGGTGTACAACGCGCTGGCCGGGATTGCCGTAGGAAGTGCCATGGGTCTCACAGAAGAGGAAATGATCCTCGGAATCGAATCCCTGCTTCCAATCGCAGGACGTAACAACCTGATCCGTACAGCAAGGTTTTCAATTATTGATGACTGTTACAATGCAAACCCTGCTTCCATGAAATCCTCGCTGGCTGTTCTTTCCCGCTCTGACACAAGAACTGCAGCTGTTCTCGGTGATATGTTTGAACTGGGCCCAACGGAAAAAGAAATGCACTACGAAATCGGGAAATACGCTGCCGAACAGAAGATCAGCGTTCTTATCTGCATTGGTTCTCTTTCTTCCGAAATGGCACGGGGAGCTGAAGAAAACGCCGCCGGAGATATGAAGATTTATCATTTTCCGTCAAAAGAAGCGTTTTTCCGGAATATGGATCAGATTTTACAGACCGGTGATACAATTCTTGTAAAGGCATCCCATGGAATGGAATTTCCGGAGATCGTGGACCGTCTCCGCAAAGAGGAAACAAAATCATGAAATATCAGGTACTGGTGCTGGATCTTGACGGCACACTGACAAATTCAAAGAAAGAAATTACAGAGCCTACCAGAAAGGCTCTTATAGAAATTCAGCAGGAAGGCCGGATCGTTGTTCTGGCCAGCGGCCGCCCGATCAACGGAGTTGTTCCCCTGGCGGAAGAGCTGGATCTGAAAAAATACGGGGGATATATGCTTTCCTTCAACGGCGCCAGAATCACCCAGTGTTCCACCGGCAGACTCATCTACAATAAAACCGTGCCGCCGGAGGTTATACGGCCCATCTATGAATCCGTCCGGGATCAGGAAGGCGTAAATATCATTTCCTACAGCGATACAGAAATTTTCTCAGCAAAAGAACCGGGCCGGTACACTATGCTGGAATCCCGTATTAATGATATGGAAGTCATTGTATCAGAAGATTTCCCTTCCATTCTTCCGCCTTCGGTAAACAAGCTGCTCCTGCCCGGGGAGCCGGAAGTTCTGGAAGCGCTGATGCCTCACCTGAAAGAAACATATCACGGCCTTCTGAGCATTTACCGCTCCGAGCCCTTCTTTCTTGAAATCATGCCCCAGAATATCGACAAGGCCACTTCCCTTCAGAAGCTGCTCAACAGCCTGGGAATGACTGCAGATGAAATGATCTGCTGCGGCGACGGCTATAACGACGTATCCATGATCGAATATGCCGGACTGGGCGTTGCAATGGGGAATGCCCAGCCAACAGTAAAGGACTCTGCTGACTTTGTAACCCGCACGAACGACGAAGACGGAATCCTGCACGTAATCAATCTGTTCATGCGTGATTAAAACAATTGCAAAAATATGTACAAAACAGAAAACTCAGTAAAAAGGGGACGTACCCCTTTTCGCTGAGTTTTCTGATAATTTCACCCTCTGCCCTCTACTGGAAGAATTTTTCTTTTACTTCTTCTACCGGCATTTCCTGTCCTGTAAACAACTCAAATGCGGCAACTCCCTGCCAGAGCAGCATTCCACTTCCGCCTACCGCTGCTTTGCATCCTGCTTCTTTTGCCTTGCGTACCAGAAGAGTTTCTTTCGGATTGTACACCACATCTGCCACCGCAAGGTCCGGACGGAGAACCTTTTCCGGAACCGGCATAACATTTTCCAGAGGACTCATTCCTGCCCTTGTCGCATTGACAAGAATGTCACTTTCCCCGATCACACGGGTCAGCACTTCCTCGTTATCCAGATCTTCTATCCATACTTTTTTGATAGACGGTACTGCTTTCCTGATTTTTTCCACCGTCTTTTCTCCGTTTGCATAAAACTCATCTTTCCGGTTAAAAATGGCGATCTCCGCCGCTCCATCCAGAGCAGCCTGAACAGCAATTGCCGTTGCTGCTCCTCCGGTACCGAGCAGAACTATTTTCTTTCCTTTTATATCTACTCCGTGCTCCAGAAGATTTCTCACAAAACCGGTGCCGTCTGTCATATGCCCGGTCATTGTCCCGTCCTTTTCAATAACAACGGTGTTACAGGCTCCTACCAGTTCCGCTGCCGGGGAAAGGCGATCGACAAGCTGAGCCACCGCTGTTTTGCATGGCATTGTTACATTAAACCCGCCTGCATGAAATGCACGAAATGCATCCAGCGCTTCTTTTGTCTTTTCCAGCGGTACGTCAAAAGCCAGATAAACGCTGTTTATGCCAAGTTTTTCAAAACTGTAATTGTACATGGCCGGAGAACCGGAATGTCCCACCGGCGATCCGATCAGCGCATATAATTTTGTATGTCCGTCAATTCTTTTTTCCATAATAGCTATGCCTCCTGATATTTACTGCTCTCTGCTCCGCGCAGGAGTCATGATCTTTCTGATAAAAACGCGGCAGAAACAGATTCCTGAATTCTGCTTCACTGCTCCGGATTCAGTATAACATATCCCGCGCTACGCTTCAACACTTTAACGTATAAAAATTTTAATGTGTTAAGTCGAATCTTTTTCCCATTTATGCTATACTCATGTAAAAAGTACCGGCCGGAAATCCTTTTTTCAAAAATATCAAACCGGCGCATCTGCTTCAGGAGGTCTTTACATGAATTTACTAAATTATACCAGCTATCTGATTTACGCTTCAGGAAATACAAAAAATCTTCCGGATATTCTCACCCGCTTCCGTATATTGTGTCCGGAATACTCTTCCTGCGCGGAGGAAAAAAAGCCCTGGCCCCGTGAAGATAACGAGAATCTTTTCGCCCTTCTCTGGAATCTTCACGGCGGAGACACTCTGTCTGCCACTCTGCTGCCCAGGGAAGCGGCTTTTACCTTTGAAGAACATTATCAGCCCGCTACCCGGACGCAGATGCACTCCCATGAATATCTGGAACTTTTCTACATCGTAGACGGGGAATACCGTCAGAAAATTCTGGACAGCGAGTTCACCTTTTCAAAAGGAGAACTCTGCCTGATCGACAGAAACTGTCTGCATCAGGAAATTCTGGACGGTACGTCCGCCACAATTCTGTTTCTCGGAATTACGCCGGATATTTTTGATGATATCACAAAGAACAGCGATGGAGCTGAGGGAATGGCGGGGTTTTTAAACACTGCTCTTCTGAAACAGAAAAATGTACAGCAGTATCTGCATTTCCGGCCCCGCTCAGAATCTGATCCTCTGATGGAAGAAACTTTTCTGACGCTCCTGACAGAACTGGTACGCAATGACACAGCTTCTCCGCTGATCTGCAAAGGACTCCTTATGCGCCTGTTTGGTCTTCTCAGCACAAACTATGAATTTTCGCTGTCAAAAAAAGTAAAAAAAGAAATGCACTGGATTCTTCTGGAAGAAATTTCCGCATTTATCGGAGACCATCTGCAGGATATTTCTATCAGCATGCTGGCCGAAAGATTTCATTTTCAGGATGATTATTTTAATCGTCTGCTGAAAAGCTATACCGGAATGACATATACCGAATTTCTTCAGTCTCTCCGCCTTGCGCGCGCAGAAACTCTGCTTCGGGAAACCAGTATATCGATAGAAGAAATCGCCCGGGAAATCGGATACCGCAACAAAGGATATTTCTATAAAATATTTGCGGAACGGTACCGGCTTACGCCGGCACAGTTCCGCAGAAAGATGAAAAAGTAATATAAATTTATTCTTATTTATCTTCCGGTAAATGCCATTTCCAGTCTCTGATCTCCGGCATATCAATACCGTTGTCATGGATGTACTGCTTGTGCTCAACCAGCTTGTCGTTCATCTGCTGAATCAGATAAGAACCGCGGTTTCCGAGCTGCGGCAGTGCTTTGATAGCATTCTTTACAAGGTTGAATCTGTCAATCTCATTCTGAACACGCATATCGAACGGTGTTGTGATTGTTCCTTCTTCCTTGTATCCGTATACTCTGATGTTCTTGTTCGCACGTCTGTATGTCATCTCGTGAATCAGAGTATGATAGCCGTGGAATGCGAAGATAATCGGCTTGTCTGTTGTAAACAGAGCGTTGTACTCTGCGTCTGTCAGACCATGCGGATGTTTTGTATGCTCTTCCAGTTTCATAAGGTCAACTACGTTGACAACGCGGATCTTCAGTTCCGGAAGCGCGTCACGCAGGATTGTTACAGCTGCAAGAGTCTCAAGTGTCGGTGTATCACCGCAGCATGCCATTACGATGTCAGGCTCCTGTCCCTGATCGTTGCTTGCCCAGTTCCAGATACCGATACCCTGTGTACAGTGTTTAACAGCCTGCTCCATTGTCAGCCACTGCTGTCTCGGATGCTTGGATGCTACGATTACGTTTACGTAATCTCTGCTTCGGATACAGTGATCGAAGCAGGACAGCAGACAGTTTGCATCCGGCGGAAGGTAGAGACGTACTACGTCTGCCTTCTTATTGGCAATATGATCCAGGAATCCAGGATCCTGATGTGTAAATCCGTTGTGGTCCTGCTGCCATACGTTAGATGACAGGATCAGGTTCAGGGATGCGATAGACTGTCTCCACGGCAGCTGATTGCAGACTTTCAGCCATTTTGCATGCTGAGCGCACATGGAATCTACTACACGGATGAATGCTTCGTAGCTTGCGAAGAAGCCGTGACGTCCTGTCAGCAGATATCCTTCCAGCCATCCCTCACACATATGCTCGCTGAGCATGGAGTCCATAACACGTCCGTCAGCTGCAAGGAATTCGTCTGTATCATATTTGTCACCGTTCCAGTCACGGTTTGTAACTTCGAATACTTTTCCGAGACGGTTGGACATTGTCTCATCCGGTCCGAAGATACGGAAGTTTCTCTCTTTCTCGTTCAGTTTGAAGATATCTCTTACAAATCCGCCAAGCTCGATCATATCCTGAGCCTCAACAGCGCCCGGAGCCGGTACGTCAACTGCGTAATCGCGGAAGTCCGGAAGTCTCAGGTCACGAAGCAGCTTACCGCCGTTTGCATGCGGATTGGAACCGATTCTCTTGTCTCCCTTCGGAGCCAGCTCTTTGAGTTCCGGAATCAGTCTTCCGTTCTCATCGAACAGCTCTTCCGGATGATAGCTTTCAAGCCAGTCTTTCAGGATCTGAAGGTGTTCCGGCTTGTCCATCATGATCGGTACCTGATGTGCGCGGAAGGAATCTTCAATCTGAGCTCCGTCAACTACCTTCGGGCCTGTCCATCCCTTCGGTGTACGGAGAACGATCATCGGCCACTTCGGTCTTGTTGTGTCGTCGTTCTCTCTTGCATTCTTCTGGATCGCCTTGATGTCGTCCATAGCTTTGTCAAGAGCCTCTGCCATCTTTCTGTGCATAGCCATGTGATCGCTTCCGTCGTCCTCTACCTCTACGAAATACGGCTTCCAGCCGCATCCATCGAAGAAGTGCTCCAGTTCCTCATGAGAAACACGAGCAAGTACAGTCGGGTTGCTGATCTTGTATCCGTTCATGTGGAGAATCGGAAGAACAGCTCCGTCTGTCTTCGGGTTCAGGAATTTGTTGCACTGCCATGATGTTGCCAGCGGTCCTGTCTCTGCCTCGCCGTCTCCGACGATACATGCTGCGACAAGATCCGGGTTGTCAAATACTGCACCGAATGAATGAGCCAGTGAGTATCCAAGCTCACCACCCTCGTTAATGGAACCCGGTGTCTCCGGAGCAACATGGCTGGAAATACCGCCCGGGAATGAGAACTGCTTGCACAGTTTCTGCAGTCCGTCCATATCCTCTCCGATGTTCGGGTATACTTCGCTGTACGTACCCTCAAGGTATGTATTTCCTACGAAGAAGTTTCCGCCGTGTCCCGGTCCGGAAATAAGGATCATATCCTGATCGTATTTTTTGATTACTCTGTTCAGATGAACATAAACAAAGTTCTGTCCAGGTACAGTTCCCCAGTGTCCTACGATTTTCTTTTTAACATGATCCATTGTCAGCGGCTCGCGCAGAAGCGGGTTATCCAGAAGATATAACTGAGCTGCGCCGAGATAGTTTGTAGCACGCCAGTACGCATCCATCTTTTTCAGATAGTCTTCAGTGATCGGCTGCTGTTCAACAACATTGTTCTCTGACATTCTGAATGTCCTCCTTAATTAAAACTTGCCAGGGACATGAGTCCCCACCTTCGTTTCATTTTAAACACTTTGTGATCTTTTTTCAATTTCCCGTGTCTGTTAATTTTGCAAAAAGTTACCTATTCCGACTTAAAAATGTCTTTTATATCTTCCATTTTATCATTTTATCTCCCTGTAAATCCACGTCATGCAGATCTGCAGACCGGATCCTGCTGTCATCGTATGTCTTATAATAATATACTCCCGTATCGGCATTCATACAGCAGGAGTACATTGTAATATCATATTTCCCCTCTTCCGTCACCACCGCGCCCCGCATCATGGCCACATTGTCAAGAATATGAAAAAACTGGGAAACATTTGCCTCCTCATCTGTCGGAGAGACCGAGTTCCATTTCAGAAACGCGGCCCTTACAAACCGTGAAGCAGAGGAAGCGTCTCCCGGAAGACCTGTTCCGCCCATTCCCTGACTGTATGCTTTCAGATTCAGTCTGTCTGAGAAACGGTTCTCCGGGCTGCGAGCACTCAGATTCAGATAATTATTCAGATTTATCCTGTGAAAGTCAAAGGGCGGATTATTGGTCAGCACGCCAAAAGGATTGTCATAAATTCTCAGGCCTTCTCTGACCGGTTCCAGGACAATGCATTTCTCCCGGTCCGCCAGCATCCAGTGCAGAGGCGCCGGCGGCATATGCTCTGAAAAAGCAAGATCAACAATCTCCGTCTTTCTCAGATAGCCTTCTGCCTCTGCTACAGAATCGCATGTCCCAAGAACCCAGGGAATCACTTCAAACGAAGCAAGTTCAGGTTCTCCTCGTCCCGCGTTCTGATAATATGCATTTCCCGGGAAATTCAGGCCCGCCATGGCCAGCCCCTTTTCATTGACAGCTTCCGCATACAGCGGAAAGGCATCATTATCCGAAGCCATGCCGATCATGGCGTAATGCTTTTCTGGCTTTTTTGTTTTCCGGAAATTTAAAGGGAATTTTTCCGGAGTAACTGTAACAGTCTGGCCGAACGAAACATCCAGATCCAGATTTCTCCCAAAATAAAAACCTCCATTTTCATAGGTAATACATGTGCACATAAAACATTCCTCCTGTTCGGAATTATTTCACAACTAGTATAACCAAAAATCAGACGCCCGATTACATCTGCCAAAATGCGGACCGATATGAATCGCTGAATATTCAGACAGTTTCATACCGGTCCGCGGCTCTATGAACGCTGTTTATTATTATATGGTTCAGCCAGACAAAAGTTCATCATGGCTCTTATCAGTACTTCTTCCTTTTTCTCCATATTACAGTCATTACAGCTGCTATAGCTGCTGCAAATCCAGTCACGGCCATATTCCAGGAAAATGCATCTCCGGTCTGAACAGCCTGCGCGGGAGTATCAGTTCCTGAACCCTCCGACGGAGAAAGCGTTCCTGTTCCATCTGATCTACTTCCGCCTGTTCTTCCACGCTTAAAGTATTGTCAAGATACATCTCCTTTGCCGCTTTTAGTACATCGGTAAACGCCTTGACCGAATCTTCTGTATACTGTTTCAGATCAATTGCTTCTGCTTTTTCAATTGCTTTCTGAAGCTCCTCTTTTTCCGCTTTTTCCCGCAGCGCCTGCATCGCCTCTTTCAGCGCTTCTTCCGCATTTCTGACAGAATCAGCATCTGCTTCAGAGTTCAAAATCTCATACGCCTGTTCAAGAGCGGTAACAAATTTTTCTTTTGCCTCTCCATCGGCATACCGGTCAAGTTCCGCCTCCGTCTGTTCAGCCTCTTCTACCAGAGCTTCCAGGCCTGACTTGTCGACAATTTCGGAAACTATAATCCCAATCTCTGTCTGAACCGTTCCGCCTTTTCCGTCGCTTACAGATACTTTAATACTTGTCTCACCTTCCGCTACGGCAGTTATTGTAAGAACGCCCTCTTTCAGTCCGGCTTATGCCACACTTCTGTCAGGTTCCGCAGTAACCGCAGCAATGGTAAGCGGATCTCCATCCGGATCAGTCGCCAGATCATCCGCATTCAGCTGTATACTTTCTCCTGCTTTAAGCTGCCGGGTAAAATCTCCGCCCGCTGTCGGCGGCTGATTCTGTTCCTCATTACCAGGATCAAATTTACCATTACAGATTGCAAGAGCTTCTCCTTCGGAGATATATTTGTTGAGAATCATATACTTGCCCATTGTATATCCGGTAAGGTATTCATTGTCATATCCGGCGAGACAAGCGTGGCGTCTTCCAGCCGCAGATAGTTTGTTCCTCCAAAAGCAAATCCTTCCTCTGTCCAGCTGCTGTCATTGATCGTGCCTCCGATCATTCCATTATAGCTGTTTGATGAATAGTCTTTTACTTCATTTCCTTCTCCCTCGTCAAATTCATAGTAAAGCTGTACATTTTCCGATGTAGTCGTATTTTCCAGTACCGTAACGGCTGCAGACGCTTTTATGTCAGGTTCAGCTGCTGACGCGGCTGTCACCGTCAGCACTGTTCCCACAGGTTCGTCTGCAGATACATACAGTACGCCGTCTTCTATTCTTGTCCCGTCGGTTCCGCCGCTGACACTCCAGACAACCGCCGTATCCGGATCATTCTCGCCTTCCACTTTTGCCGTAAATCTCTGCAGTGTTCCTGCCTCTACCGAAGCCTGTTCCGGCGTAACCGTCACACTGCTGACAGAAGGAATTCCTTTTACGGCAAGCTCCGCTGCCGCCGATACGGCAGTATACGTGGTTCCGTCCACTTCATTTGAGACAATACAGCGGAAATATGTTCCGTTCTGTTCCAGATCCGCATTCTCAAGCCGGTAAACAGCCGATTCTGCCCCTGAAATATCCGTCCATCTCACCCTGTTGGAGGATGTCTGCCACTGATAGGTCAGCCGGGCGCCTTCATATCCCTCTGCGCTTACACTAAACTCTGCGCTTTCGCCTGTCAGGATCTCTGCTGATGAAGGCTCCTGCGTAATTGTGGGCGCTTTATCGCCCAGCGCTCTTACGCTCATGTTATCCATTGTCAGACTGGTTCCGTAGGAACGGAAGCCCACATATCCCTCAAGGTAAGGATCCGGATCTGTATAGGAGCCAAGTTCTTCTCCGTCAAGATAAACCGTGATCACCGGTCCTTCGGCGACAATCCGCAGATGATATGTCTGGTTGAACTCAAGATCATACGGCCAGTTTGCCACATGCTGCCAGTTATTGGTATGTCTGGACAGCCAGACTGCATTTTCCTGTACATTCAGATTGACGCAGTATCCCATGTAACTTTCCAGACCTGCTCCCGGTTCCGTCACACGCAGTACCGGGCCGCCCCAGTTTGTAGCCTCATTTACACAAATATCCACTTCGTAAATAAAATCTGAAAAGCTCATACTTTCAAGAATACTCTTGCCGTTCCCTGAACCATGATATGCTCCGTCCGACACATTCCAGCTGCCCTCATAATTCTGCCATCCCGCCAGATCTCCGGACTCAAAATCATTGGAATATTTCTGGCTGTCATTTGCCTTCAGCTGAATTTTCTTCAGCGAAATCTCCTGTTCCGCTTTTACTTCATAAGAAGCCTGAACCGCGCCGTTTTTCAGATCAATCTGGTCAAACCCGATATAGCCGCCCTGGCCAACTGTTACATACGGTGTTGTCTCTTCATCCGCTGTTTCGCGCACATCTTCATAATACGCCCCGTCCTGGCTGTCATAATCCACCGGATCCAGCCCCTGGAACGCATCCCGCTCCGGAGCCGCGAAAGTGTAGGCGCGCGCTGTGAGAGCTGTATAAATCTGCGAAGCGGCCATTTCTGCGCCGTTATTGTCAAGATATGCGTTTTTCTGCTGATACTGCGGATTTTCCAGGGTCCAGCGGTTAAGGTCAATAATAACCGCCTGACATTCCCCGGCCTGCTCCCGTATTGCCGCGGCTGCTGCCGCCGCGTTTTCCGCTGTCAGATCTCCCGTTCCTTCTCCGTGCACTGCCGGATTTGTCACAGCATAGACAACGGGACTGCTGTTCATATTCTGATATTCTTCCAGAAGCGCTCTGTAATCCTCTGAAAAGCTGTCCTTATTCCAGTTTTCAATTTCTCTGTTTCCCGCAAGAAGCACTACCATATCCGGCGCAAAGTCTTCACACTCCTGCGATGGCGCCAGATCAGTAAGAGCAGCTCCATTCTCAATAAACGCAGCCGTCTCATACTCCTCACCTTCAAACATTGTTTCAAGCTGAGCCGCGATTCCGTGTGTTTCCCAGTCGCTTGTGCCATTTCCCGCAAGAGTCTCATCTCCCACAAGAGCCACTTTCAAAGCCCCTTCTTTTTCATACGGCCGCACCTCAATTGTATGCTTCTCTTCATCATTAATCTGATATGTAAATACAGCTTCCCCTTCACCGGATACGCTGATATATGCCTGTACATTTCCGTCCACCAGCAGCTGATACTTTCCTGCATCCAGACCCGTTACCGTCAGATCCGCGCTGTGTGAAGTTCCGGTCAGGTTTGTCAGATCCATACTGAATGAATTCATAGAGTTCTCAATCACCGCTTTGGAATAAATATCTGAACCCAGCTCAATCTGAAGTCCGGAACCGACTATGTTCAGACGCCGGAACAGCCCGTCCAGAGGAACTACTTCCAGAGCATCCCCGGTATCTGTCACTTCACAGCCATATCCGGCTGTGCCAAATGACGGATCATCAAGCACCACATCGGAACTGAGAATCTGAAGCCCTGCCCAGAGTGAAATATCAGCTTCACCGGACTCACTGCACGGAAATCCGATATCCCAGTTATACGGAGAGGCGGATTTATAATTCCACCACACTGTGCCCGGTTCTCCGGGAGCTTCCTCCTGTCCGGAGTTAATGTGTACGAACGGAGAAAACTTAAACGGATATACCATCGACCAGTAGTCTCCCGGATTCTCTACATTATTGAAATACCAGTCGTTCAGCAGCACCCCGTGAAGTCCTACCGTGTACTGGAACAGCCACCAGTCATTGTCCTGGCGGTTGCCTGTCGTCTGCCAGTACCACACCGGAGCTTTGCCCTTCCACGCGATTGCCTTATCCACTGTTTTCTTCATTGACTCAGTATTCCCGAACATTTTCGAATAAAAATATGCACCTTCTTCTGCTGTCGAATCTGTTCCGAACTCAGAGCCGAACGGATATGGATTGTTATCGATCCCCTCCGCCTTACGTTCTGCCAGAACGCGAATTTCCGAAGCCAGTTCTGTGTAGCCCTCTTTGTCAAGAGCAGCACAGATGTCCGCGGTTGTCTGCTCTCCCATTGTTCCCATACTTCCGCTCAGCGGAATACTCACCTTCAGAATCATGCCTGCCACTCGGAGATATCCTGCCTGGCTTCCTTCCTGCACGACTTCTTTGGCCCACACAAGATCGATCAGATAATCATCAACGGCGCTTATCTCTTCCTGGACCGGGTAGTAAACATTTTTTTCGGCAATAAATGCCGGACCGTCATACATCTGTTCATAATCGTTGTTATTGCAGCCGTTGCCGCCGGGTTTCTTTTCTCCGGTAATGTTATCGATCTCCAGAAAACTGTTGTAATGCGGATCTGACGGATCTGTAATCCGGAGCTCGTCCATCAGATAGTCCGTCCTGCGCTGAAGCGCATCTTTTATTGGTTCTTCAATCCAGAACTGTAATACACTCTTTTTATCTCCGTCATAGGTTATTGTAATATCATTTCTGCCGAGTTTTTCAAAGGAAATCGTATATATTTTATGATCTCCGTCTGATTTTTCCTTATTTTCTGTAATCTTCGCAGTTTTGTCTGAAGCAGTGATACTGTCAATCTCTTTTTTCGTATGTAAGTCTACCTCTGCCGCTACATTTTTCGGAAGGATCATGCCCGGGTTAACACTGATATCAAGTGATCCTTCTTCATAGAGCACATTCTGCGCCTCTTCATAATCTGCCCCGACTTTATGGAACCGGAAAGAAAGCTTTTTGCTCTCTCCGCCCTGAAGAGTAAGGCTGGTACTGGGAATATATCCCTGCCCCTCTTCTTTTACCGCATTGCTGTAAATATAGTATTCCTCCGGAGGATTGGTAAATGTTGTCTCTCTCGAAACAAACTTTCTGTATTCCAGCTTTGCGTCTGTATCCGGATCCGGAATAAACAGCAGCTTGTTTCCTCCTCCCATGGCCCTTTCCAGCAGAACATAGGAACTGTTGTAAGATATAAAGTTTGCCGCCGCCCCGACATAGCTCTCATATGGGCTCTGGAACTGCCAGTGATTATTCCAGGAAACCGGCAGACCCACATCCTCAAATGTCATTTCTTCGTCATTATCATTTTTGATGGTAATATCAAACTGAATATAGTCATCGACAAGCGCATATTCCTCTGTTACCTGAAAATCTTTAATTCCATTATTCAGCCGGGATTCTTCCGTATACTCTACTGTGATTCTGTTATTTGCAGAATCCAGCGTTATGACCCGGTTATCTTCCGAATCGCCTGTTGCCGCCGTTTTCTCTTCCCCGTCCAGCGTATAGGTGAATTTCATTTCTCCCAGAAATTTTCCGGGGCCCACTTCCATTCGATGGGTTTCTTCATTTACAACAAAATCTGTATCATAGGGCTCATTTTTCAGTTTTAAGGACTTAATCTGTCCATAGGCGCCGACCGTGAGCTTATAAATGTCATTTTCTATCGTCCGGTCCTGGGCCGTATTGCTGACTGCAAAAATAGTATACAGCGCCTGGCCGTCGATATCATAATAGCCGCAGTTTCCGCTCTCAAACGACTGATCTGTAATCTCCGCCAGAACTGTGCCCGGATACGCGCCGTCTGTATCAATATAGAAAGGATGTTCACTGATCTTGCAGACAATATGGCCGCCGTCCGCCTGAACTCTCAGGTTATACCACTTCCCCGTATCAACCACGGCAGTCCCTTCCGCCAGAACCGTCTTCTCGCCGTCTGCTACTTTTCCTACTTCAAAAAGGTTATCCCCTGCCGTAAGCTGATAATAGTAGTAATTATTTTCATCCCTATATCGGAACACAACGGCACCGCTTTTCCCCTTTTCCTTAATCTGCATATGAGTTGTATAATCAAAATCCGTGTATTCTTTATCATATACAAAAAAACGGGATCCGGAGTCATACTTCAGAAAATGGTTCCAGCTCGTCAGTTCCGCGCCCCAGTTGTCAATTGCCGTTTCGCCTATTGCAACGGACCACTCGCCGCCGCTCCAGCCCTCCGGCTTTTCTCCTGCCTCCACTGTACTGAAAATATATCTGTGCAACGGCTTTCCCTCCTCGTCTCTGTGAACTGATTCTCTTAATTTTCTTTTACTTAATCGATTAGGTAATGATTTTTTGTCTATTATATCCTTAATATGTGGAATAGTCAACTTATCTTTATGCAATTTTGACATTTCCATATTTTTGCATATAATTTTGCGATATTTTCGTGCCTTTATCCATATATTTTTTATGCATTCTGTCACATTTTGAATACTCAACCGCTTCTATCAGCGCCATTCAAACGATTAAGTATAAAAAAATCTCAATGAAGGTCATGCTGATCCTTCATTGAGATTTTCTAGTTCTGCAGCTGAAACTATTTTTGCGCCTGAGGACATTGATTTACCGAGTCTCTTATTACCAGTTCGCAGGGCAGCAAAACAGCTCCGCCCTTATTCTGCGGATGAACCCGGTGCGTTTTAATCTGTCCCAGAACAAGTTCCGCGCTTTTTCTTCCTATAGCCCCCAGCGGAGGAGCCACGCTGGACAGAGCGGGCATAAGTCCGTTGCACATTTCCAGATTGTCAAATCCCGTCAGAGCAATATCTCTGCCGGGAATGACTCCTTTTTCATAGAATCGTCGGTAAATGCCGGACGCCATCATATCATTAAAAGCAAATACAGCGGTCACGCCTGCTTCCAGAAAACGATCTGCATGCTGATAACCGCTTTCCTGTTCCCATGAGCCATATAGAATAATGTCCTTTTCATACGTCAGCCCGTGATGCTCCAGCGCTTTCTGGCAGCCCTGAAGTCTGAGCCTTGTATTTCTGCTGGTTTCCGGTCCGGCAGCGACACCGATCCGGGTATGTCCTTTTGAAATCAAATATTCGGTCATCCGGTACGCGGCATCTTCATCATCTGACATTACCGATGCATACAGCGGATCATTGGAGAAACAATAGGCGTATACAAAGGGAATGCTCAAAAGCGCCGGTTTATAGTCAATTCTGCGGCAGTGGTATCCGATGTAAATGATTCCTTCCACCTGTTTTGCCGTCATGCCGCGAACTGCCTTATCAAATAGTTCCCTGTGTTCGGGAGTATCCGCAAAATCATTTTTATATTTTTTATACAGCCTCAGATTCGAAAGGATGATTTCGTATCCATTCTCCTCACAGAAAGACTCTATTCCGTCCACAATTTCCGGCGTATTAAAAACCGTCAGGTCTTCTGTAATTACACCAATACTGTCCGTCTTTTGTTTTTTCAGATTTTTCGCAAATGCGTTCGGCTGATAATGAAGACTTTGCGCCAGTTCCAGGATTTCTCTGGTTTTGGCCGGCCCTGCCGCACCCGGCTTTCTGTTAAGTACATTTGATACTGTAGCCGTTGAGACACCGGCAAGTCTGGCTATATCCTTTGCTGTTGCCATGTTTATTCTCCTTCTCGTTCCCTGTCCGTGAATTCTATCATTTCTGTATAATACAAACTATACCTTATCCATTAACAAAAAGCAAATTCTGTTAATATTATTTTGATTTTCCTTGTTTTCAGCATATCAGCCATGTACTTAATCGTTTAATCTGGTTATCTGATCGAAAATAATGTTTAAAATTTCCAGTGTCTTAAAACTATCTTTTCTATCCGCATCCACACTTTGCATATTCTGAAATACTATCAATTTTCATCATCTTCAATGTATTCGAGTATATCTCCCGGCTGGCAGTCCAGCACACGGCATATGGCATCCAGCGTGGTAAATCTTACAGCCTTCGCCTTATTATTTTTCAAAATAGACAGGTTCGCCATAGTAATGTCTATTTTATTTGCCAGCTCTGTTACACTCATTTTCCTCTTTGCCATCATAACATCCAGATTTACTACAATTGCCATCTCTTCTCCCCCCTATATTGTCAGATCATTCTCTTTCTTGCAGCGAACCGCCTCTGCAAAAACAAGTCCCAGTACATGACTGAATATCCCTGCAATAAAAAAAGTAAGAATGATAATAAATGCGGCCGGGGTGGGAAGTACGAACATCTTCACAAGAAATATCCCCGCAATAAGAAGCGAAGCCTTTCCCATCGTTTTAAGACTTTTTATATTGCTGTCAACAAAACAGTCTTTCCCGGCAACCGTCCGCATCATATTTTTCAGCTGATATACAATCGTCAGGCCGCACAAACCGGACAGCAGCAATATAACAAGCATAAAAACATAATACTCCGCAGCCTCCTTAAACAAATATCTCCCAATAAGTTTTAACGTGTACGGCAGAGAAATTACAACAATAATACCGCTGTAAAACATAAAAATTAACAGATATTTTGTAAATACGACTAACCTGTTCTGATTCATAATGCCATCTCCTTCCAAATTCTGTATCTGACTGCATTATATGCGCCACATTATTATTTGTAAATAATTTATTTATTGTTTTTCGATATGCAGTAATTTTCGAACCAGCCAGCAAAAAAAGCCGGTATAATATGTTCCTGTCTGCCTGACAGGGGACATATCATACCGGCCGGCTTATTTACCCCGCTTTTTAACACATCTCTGCAATCTCATACAGCAATCTTTCTGAAGCTTCCCATCCAAGACACGGATCGGTAATGGATTTACCGTAGATATGTTCGGACACATCCTGGCGTCCCGGTTCAATATAACTTTCAATCATCACTCCCTTAACCAGACTGCGGATCTCAGATGAGAGCTTGCGGTTATGAAGCACTTCCTTTACAATACGCACCTGTTCCTCATACTGCTTATTGGAATTGGAGTGATTGGAATCAACGAGAACCGCCTGATTCTGAAGGCCCATTTTCTCATACATTTCCAGCAGGCACTTAATGTCTTCATAGTGATAGTTCGGCTGGCTGACGCCGCGCTTATTTACTCCGCCCCGCAGAATCGCATGGGCAAGCGGATTGCCGGAAGTCTCCACTTCGCAGCCTGCATAGGCATAATGCTGGGGATGCTGTGCCGCATAGATGGAGTTCAGCATAACGGAGAAGTCGCCGCTGGTAGGATTCTTCATTCCTGTAGGCACATCAAAACCGCTGGCTGTCTGACGGTGGTGCTGATCCTCAACGGAACGTGCTCCGATAGCCACATAAGAGAGCAGATCCTCCACATACCCCCAGTTTTCAGGATACAGCATTTCATCTGCTGCCGGAAGACCGAACTCCTCAATAGAGCGCATCTGCAGACGGCGGATGGCAATCAGTCCCGCCACCAGGTCCGGACGCTCCTCCGGGTTCGGCTGGAACGCGATTCCCTTGTATCCGTCTCCATTGGTACGGGGCTTGTAAGTGTAAATACGGGGCACGATCTCGATCCGGTCCTTAACCTTCTCTGACACACGGCTCAGACGGCTGATATAGTCGCAGACAGCATCTTCATTATCCGCCGAGCAGGGTCCGATAACCACGAGAAACTTATCTGATTTTCCTGTAAAAATATCACGCAGCGCCTGATCTTTCCGGCGCTTGATCTCTTTGCCGCGCTCCGATAACGGATACTGCTCACGGATCTCGGCCGGCGTCGGCAGTTTCTTTAAATATGAAAAACTCATTGCAAAACAATCCTTTCTGTTCCCACCGGGGGAAAATATGTATTCCCGAAGCCGCCTGTCTCCGCGGAAACAGACGGCACAAGCTCTGTATATATCCGGATCTCCCGTGCACATACAGATGGATCCTTCTAAATCTAAAACCCAGAAAATAATATATCCTGTCACGGCCGTATGTCAACTGATTCTGCAGTACCTTTGATGAAAAATTTGTAAAATTGAAGAGTTTTATCAATATTTTCCCTGAATTTTACACAATCTCATACGGTTTTCCTGACCTTCTTAAACATTCTGCCTTCCGAAAGCAGCAGTCCTGACAGAGTAAGAATCGTTCCGGCACCGGTCATCCAGGTAAACGGCTCATGTAGAATCAGCACAGAAGCAGCTACTGTAATTACGGGAACCAGATAAATATAAACACTTGTCCGGACTGCGCCAAGCAGCTTTACTGAAAAATTCCACGTAACAAAACAAAGCGCGCAGGCTCCCAGTCCCAGGAAGAGAAAATTCAGCAGATAAACCGGATTTCCAAGCCGGGTCAGATCCGGACTGAAATCAAACAGGAACAGCGCCGGTATCATAAACAGAATTCCATAGAAAAAAATCCGTCTGGTTGTCAGAATGGTATTGTAGCCAAAACCGCTGATCTTCCTTGTCAGAATTGAATAACATGCCCATAAAAACGCAGCCAGAAGAGACAGCAGATCGCCTGCGGGATTCAGCTGTAAAGCCGCTCCGCTAAAACTGATCAGCCCGATCCCGGCCATGGCAACTGCAAACCCGACAAAAAAATTCGCCCGCAGTTTTCCCTCCTGTTTCAGAAACACATGGGATAAAATCCCGGTAAAAAACGGGGCCACTGATATAATCACCCCTACATTGGAAGCCATTGTATAAGTCAGGGCAATATTTTCCAGCAGATAATAAAGGCACACTCCGCTTAACCCTGCAGATGCAAAGGCAAGTTCCTGCCTGAGCGTGGTTCCCTTCATCCGTCGGGGGCAGGCTGCCGCCAGAGCAGCCAGCCCTATAACAAAACGGAAAAACAGAATTTCCACCGGCTGAAAATCTCTCAGCAGCACTTTTGTAGATATAAATGTAGTTCCCCAGATAAAAATTGTAAGCAGGGCCGCCAAGTGCCCCGCTGCTTTATTCTGCTTCATATTGTCCATTTCCTCTGTAATCTTCGATTCTTTTATCACCAAACGCTTCCGCCGTATTTCCGAATAATTCCTCAGACCGGCAGAAGCTTCACAGCCCGCTTCGTATTCGGGTAATATTCAATTAATACACTTCCGGCTGTCTCCAGTCTTTCATAATCCTGCCCCGATATCTCCACCCGGATCTTTTCCCCCTGTGAATTTATGCCCAGCAGATAATAATGATGTGAGAAAATGCCGGTATGCGCCTGCGTCCCGCTCAGCTGTATGTCTGTCAATGTAGCTGTCTGCGGGCCGGCCGCAAGATCAGACACTATGTCTTTCGAAAACCAGAGTGCAGCAGCCATACATACAATAACGACCGCCGCCCCCACAGCTTTCCCTGAAAAGGACAGAGCGGTTCTGTTCCTTAAAATCCTCATGATCACAAAGATACACGCAATCCATATGACCGCGGCATTGCAGAGTTCATCCAGAAGGACAAGATTCCCTGTCTCTGGCAGCAGCAGACCGGCCGCTATGACTGCCAGCACAAGAATACAGAGAATGATCTCATATTTTTTTATTTTTCTTTCCGATCTGACCATGATGATATCATCCTTTCCCTGCATACTTTTATCTAAACAGTCGGATATTCCGGCTATACTTCATTAAAAGTAATCTCTGGTGATCCTGATATTAAAGCAGTTAAATTCCCTTTCAAAACAAATTATATAAGACTTAGGTATATACCGGAAGACAAGTTTAAACCAGCCATGATGCTCCGGAGCTGAATTTTCCTCAGACAATACCACACTGCTTTTAAATATATGAAATATCTCCTCTTTTACGAATGCCAGCGCATCTGATCCTGTTAAGTACTTACCTGACTTCATATAAAGTTCCTGACCCTCCCTGTCCTTCCATCAGACTTATAATACCATTTCTCCATGAATATTCCTTTGCATAATCAAGGCACGTTTTGCCAAAGTTATCTTTTTCACAGATATTTGAACCGTGATCTATCAAATATTGATATACCGGCATGGCCGCCTCTGTCGGCAGCTTTACAACAGTAATCGCATATTTAAGCGGGATCGCGCCATATTTATCTTTTCCGTTTATGTCCACTCCCGCCTCAACCAGAAGCTGAGTTGCTTTTAACATATACTGCGGCTCGGGTCTCATTACAGAGAAATAAAATATATGCAGCGCATTTCTTTGATCTTTTGGACTTTTAAAGTTAACATCCGCTCCCTCAGATATTAAAAATTGAATCATCTTTATTTTTTCATTTGTATTATGGTCATTGACAAACGCCAATTGAAGCAGACTCAATCCTGCATATTTATTGAACAGATTAGGATCTCCTGTATAAAACTTCAAAAAATCCGAATAAGTTCCATCTCTTACCGCATCAAAAATATCTGTAATCCTCATAAACCACCCTCCTCAAATCACTCAACCGCCACCCCTTTTCAAATATGACGGCATTTTCTCAATACACTTCTGCCGCAGTTCTCCCGCCTTTGTCCTGTCTGCCGGTTCCGGAAAAATGCGACTGCGGGACCGGAAGTATGCATTAAGTTCCCGGATTTGCCGGGCACTGACCTGAACTCCAGATCAATTTTCACCACATCCCCGGTTGCATAAAGAAAAACCACCGGTGTCGTGTCCCGGTTCATTATGTTGAAAGTTACTTTGGCTCCTCCCAGAATCGCGAGTTCTTTCGGAATATATCTTCCATTGATCCGGAGCCAGTGCTCACTTTCAGCAAAATCTGTCCACCGCAGTGATTCTGACTTTAACTCAGTGATCGTCTCAAAATTTTCGTTTTCGAGCAGTTCCTCCTGCTCTTCTTTTGTAAGCCGCCTGTTCAGAGCGGGCAGACTCTGGTATGTTGTTCTGTAATATCTGAGCAGGCGCGGCAGCGTCAGGACTGCGCCCGCCAATGCAAGAACACACGCCGCCAGCGATGGAATATTATCCGGGCAAGACAGTGTTCCGGCACAGCCAGCAATCGCCATCACTCCCCATACACAAAGTGCAAGAAATTTTTTAATGGGATATTCTCTCCGCCACTCTGTTTTTCTCAGCTGTTTCATTATTTCCCTCTGACAACTTCGCAATTTTATCTATCTCAAAGAGTATAGGACTTTGATAATCCGTCGTTTCGTCAGCAAAACACCGCGCTATGCTGTTCCAGTGAATATCAGGAAGTTCATTGACATTATCGCAGGATATAATCTGTAACATAACATCATATATTTTTTTGATTATTCCCGAATACTGTAACTGCGTATTATAATCCAAACGAAGCATCTGTATAATTTTTTCACAATGCCGCTTTATCTCTTCCATGTGCTTTGGAGAACCTCGTCTAACCACTTCATAAAAATTTCGCTTGAATCTGTCCCTGTCTTTGCGGAACAGATACTTTCATATTTATATTTCGTGTCTATTTTACCACATTTACAGTCATAGATCATTTTTAATTCTGTGGGGACAGGTTTTCCATAGTGTATGCATATTTGTTTTATCTTCTCCAGATCCGATTCACCAAGATCCAGAAAATTCCATATCGAGTCTGTATCGGCAGCTATATTATTTGTTGTTTTAATCTGACCGTCAATCTTGAAAAATGCATTGAAAGAAATACTGCTTTCTTCGATAGAGCCATAGGCATAAACCTTATCAGCTCTATTACCCGCAAATTCGACACATAGCGAAATAATCTGTGACTGCGCATCCATAAATTCATCTTCAAATTCTCTATCCATGGCGTCCTCCTTTGAAACAAGACTCATTTTTTCTCTAACTTCCACTGTATTCTCCTGACAACAGCATTTCTCTCACTTCATCGTACTCGTCCGGCAGCACCTGCGACAGTAAGCCGGACGCTTTTACACGGAACACAGTCCCGTCCTCATATTCCACTGCCAACACCATGTACTGGGGATCTGTGATCTCCTCTTCATCTGTTCCGGATTCCCAGCTGAAAACTCCGTACTTATCCAGCGCCTCCACCATTTGCTGTCCGTCCGCATAATATCCGGCCTGTGTCTGGTAGAGATCATCAAAGAGATATGCATCCGACGTTTGATACCGTTTTCTATCCGGCAGATCGTAATATACACATTCCGTACCTGTATTCTTGTTTTCCATAAAAGCAATGGCATATACATTCTCTGTAAAATCAAACGTACGGTTTTCTATGTCGTCTTCAATGAGATAACTCACATCGATCAGCCCGTCTTTGCGGTCCGGTTCGTATTCTTCCAGAAGTAAAGGTATGTTGAGCGTATCCACATCTTCCTCCGTGATGGCAAAATCTTCAATAAACTGTTCAAGGTCGGCTCCGCGGTACTGTTCTTTTGTAAGTCCTGCCGCCCGGATCAGTTCTTCCGGAGTGATCAGCCTCTGTTCTGAGAACCTTTCTTCCTTGTCTTCTGTCACATAGATTCCCGGTTTCTGATCCAG
Source organism: Mediterraneibacter sp. HA8405 (assembly GCF_056148955.1). Lineage (NCBI taxonomy): Bacteria > Bacillati > Bacillota > Clostridia > Lachnospirales > Lachnospiraceae > Mediterraneibacter > Mediterraneibacter sp. HA8405. The sequence continues at coordinate 139,306 of NZ_CM148758.1, forward strand.
ACTCCAAAGAAACCAATCCTTGTTAAAAGTTTCTTCTGTAGTGATCTCTATTGCAGTAAGCCCTGCTTTATCCGGTTCTTCTCTGTGAAAAGGAATATAAATATATGCTATTTTATATTGTGCTTCATCTGTAATAACTGAATACTGCCCTCTCAATTCCCGCCAGATTGTTTTTCCGTGTTCACTTTTTTCATGAGAACTTGCATTTCCTTTCCAGCTTTTACATTGGCCTTGAAAAAACTCTATGAAGTCTTCTGCCTGTTCAGTTAAATTTAACGTACTGTCCTTAGCATATTGTGAAAATAATTCGGTCAGTGCTTTTACATCTTCCTTTTCTGCGCAATCGATAATGTTTTCTATCATTTCATCCGCTAATTCTTCATCGGAGCGATATTCATTGGATGATCCTCTCCTGAAAACGATGCATCCGCTCAGGCTGCATACAAGGGCGCAGCATACTGTAAGCAATAAAATCTTCCTCATGATATTTCTTCCTCTCAGTTAATACACTGTCACTTTCCCGCTTCCGGAGATCGCGCACTCCGCCTCTCCTGTATAAATATCTTCCCGGAGCTTATCCTCATAATTGGATCTGTCGATCTGCTGCCATCCTTCAGACTCTGCCATACGCAGGTAAATCCCCGCCGGCACGCCCTGACAGTTCTCTGTGAGCCAGTCCGGCACAGCCTCCAGAAATGTCTCATACTGTCCTGAACACAGGGCGTCATCCATAAAAATATACGTTGCGGCGGATACCTCGTTCAGAACCGGTTCTGCATCTGCCGCACTGCTGCCGCCATTCTTTATTTCCGTGTAAATCTTTATTCCTTCGGCAGGCAGATACTGCTCCGCGAATGCGCGTACCTGCTCTTCATACACAGGACGCATCAGAATTGCTCCGTAATCATCTTCATACCGGTACAGCCCATTTTCATATGTACGGTACACCGTCACAATATCCGATTCATCCCCCTGTTCGGGATATACCTTCAAATGCTCCTGTTCGATCGCATCTCCCGGCGCATAAGATACATAATGGAATTTCTGCTGATATTTTTCTTCCAGCCATGTCAGCATATCCTCAATTGACGTAACTGCACTCTTCTGTGTGTCGGTCAGAGCACTGTCCTCTCCCGGAAGGCCTGTTTCCCGCATAATTTTCTTCTGCAGCTCATCCTCTCCTGTACTGACATAGCTTTTTTCCCACTCATCCGGTCCGAAATTAATCGCCTCATCAGGCAGCGTTCCCTCTACGACCGTTGCGCCGGTATGGCAGTTTACAATTTCAGCATGGATATGCCAGTCCGGATTTCCTGTCTCCATAATGCCTTTCAAAGCATAGCTTGTGGTAAGCGACAGCAGAACTTTTGCCTGCAGGATGCCGTCTATGTTTTCGTCGTACCTGTACACCACTCTGCTGTAATCTTCGTCCAATTCACAGGAATACGAAGGATCAGCTTCCACCATATCATCCATTACTTCCCTGATATTGTCTTCATGCATCTGTATCAGCGTTTCTTTCTGCTCCGTCGTCACTTCGATTATCATATCATCCCCATCCTGTCTGACGCTGGTGCAGTAGTCGCTGAATGCTTCTATATTATCCTGCAGATCCGAACTGGAAAACTTAATCAGCGAAGCCGGTATGGTTATTTCCTCCGTCTTTTCATCCGCAGCATCCTTCCGGTCTCCACTATTGCCTCCGTGATTTTTTTCCGGTATTGCTCCGCATGCGCTGCAGACAGATATTACAGCTGCTGCCATTCCTGCAAGCACCGGTCTGTAAAACCTTTTCATAACTAAAGTCCCTCCTCAAAGATGCCGGTATTCGGCTTATCTCTTCCGTGTCCCGTCCGGCTTATATCCCCCTGTTTCAACAGCCTCTTTTTGAATCAAGTATAACAAGAAAAGGCTGTAACTTCAACGAATCTCAGAACTTATCAAACTCTTCCCGGCTGCTGCCCTCTTATATTTATTTTACGCCATCCTTTGCCCGCCAAAAAAGGTCAATCCGCACAATGGCTGATTGACCTTTTCTGCTGAATCGAGTCTCTTATTTTGCCCGGCTTCGGATTAACTACTTTGACTGGAAGTATGGCACAGCAAAAGAAGAATAAAATGAAGTTTGATGCCACAGCTCAGAAAATATAAAACCCGCTGCAGCTTCCATCCTGCATTGGATGAAAACTACAGCGGGTCTGAGTGAATTGTTCTCGTTTATGTAAGCATCTCACTCGCAGTCAATTCTCTCAATCTTAAAAATAACCGGTCTTGTACCGTCATTGCAGCAGGCGATCATTGTGTTTTCTTCCTTCATCCAGCCTCGCATGATGGAACCGCCCTGTAAGCCTGTGTAGATATATCTTGCGACAGCGTCCCATGCTTCTGCGCAGAACGGAACACCCTTTGTTCCGCAATGCGCAGTACCCGGCGACTGCAGGCAGCCCTCGTCCGGCTGGCCGGATTTTACAAGCGTTCCTTCGCCGCAATGCCAGAAGTCATCCTGCTCGTCGTTCCTGCAAAAAATAAATTCATCTCCAATATAGTAGCACGGACATTTTCCGCTGTCCGGAACGGCGCAATACTGCTGCTGCAATTACAAGGTTATCCTGATAAACCGAACCACTATATCGACAGGGCGCAATCCTTAATTTCGGATAACTCCATTCACTCATCACAGGCAATGAAATACCTAAAGCTGGTATTTCTAACGTACCTATATATGCATTCCCCTCTGGTGTTTCATATTCTGTCACATGCCATCTTGCATCTGATTCTAACCCTTCCCAACTATAACTCCAGTTATTTTCCGCATTCAGAATCACCGTATCATATACTTCCTCATTTTTTAAAAGCTGAATGGTGATTTTTTCCGGTCTCTGTACACCCGCCTCGTCATTTTCCCATAGTTTCAATACTTTTCTGGTAACAGTATTTTCCTGCACATTGCTGTTTTCATATTTGCAAAACATCTCTGCATCATACAGCCATTGGCCATTGTTCTGATCGACGGTTGGTAGACTTACAAGAAAAGGCTCTGGTGTATAAATATTTCGTCCTTGCCGGACAGAATCGCCCGTCACTAAATATAACCCCGTTGGAATCTGCTCAAATACTGCTTCTCCCATTTTCCCGGTTCTCTTTACTTGGAATGCTTTAATTCCATCACGGGCAATATAAGCCTCCAGAGTCTGTGCCAGGGCTCGCCATTTGGAGCTGTCTAAATTTCCCAAGGAAATCGGATAATCCAAAAAATCTCCGGATAAAGTAAAGTTTCCTTCTTCAGACACATCAGCGATACGGTAAATGCAGAACTCTACATCTGCAAATCCATTTCCGTCCGCTTCAAAGTAGACTTTCACAGATGCTTCACGGCTTATATCGACTTTTTCCTGCGCGAAAACGGATGAAGAAAACAAAGCAGCATCGTAATCACTACTAATATACCATACAAATACTTCCTCTTTTTTCGCATAAGATTATCACCTCTTTCCCTTTTTCTTTTTTCTCCTGTCTTTCATGAACATGCCAACAAATAAAAGGAGTACAAAAACCGCTGCAACTACAGGTGCCACTAGAATCCTGAAACATATCGCCATTAAAAATGTCCTCTGCAACCTGCCGCAGCGCAGAGGGCAGGTCTGGAGCATCCTCCCCGTTTAACCCGTAAGTATCTGTCAGATGGTTCAGAAGCATTTCCCGCTGATCTTCTTTCAGCCGCCACAGATATGGTGTCCTTCCTCCCCTCACTGGATGGGTGTCCGATACGTCAAACACATACCGCAGCACTCGCCTCGGCCCGGTATCGTCAATCAGGGCAATCCCTTTCGCTCCCCGGTTCACCCACCGCCGCATCTTCTCATTCCACACTTCCAGCTCCGCACAGGCCGTAGCGTCCGGGCGCTGTGCATGGATCAGAAGTGTATCAGCGAAAGGATAGCGGTAGAGCCTGGAAGCAGTATCCAGATACAGCATCCAGTCCCATGGGGAACCGCTGACTTCCTTTGCCGTTTCCCTTGCCAGGAAACGGATGTCATTCATTTTCGCCATATAAATCCTCCTGTAAATAAAAGTTCTGTGTGCTTCTCTCTGCATAAAATCCCGGATATTTTTCTTTTCCCATTTACAATATAAAGAAATTCCGTTATAATTTCTTTATAAGGAGGTGCTTTTATGCCAAATATCCGTTCAAGCGCAGACCTGCGCAACAGCTATAACGAAATTTCCACTTTCTGCCATGAATATGCGGAACCTGTTTTCATTACCAAAAACGGCAAGGGCGATCTTGCTGTTATGAGCATTGAGGCATATGAACAGCTCGCAGGCCGCTGTGAGTTATACGGGCTTCTCCAGGAAGGCATGGATGACCTTTCTTCCGGAAAAACCCGGCCATTTTCTGAAGCCATGGCAGAGATAAGGAGCCGCCGTCGGCGATGAACTATCATCTGCATATCACAAGCGTTGCACAGAGGGATATTTCCCAGGCTGCCGATTATATTGAGTTTGTCCTGAAAAATCCCAAAGCCGCTGACGATCTCCTTGAGGAAACGGATCAGAAGATCAATGCCTTGCTGCCGTTTTCCCAGGAACATCCTATTGTAGAGGATAAGCTGCTGGCTGCCTGGGGCATCCGCTTCACACAGATCAAAAACTATCTTGCTTTTTATGTGGTAGAAGAAAACCAGGTGACAGTAATCCGTTTCCTATATGCCAAAAGCGACTGGATCTCCATCTTAAAGGTAGGCTTTCCTCTCGTTTAAACCTGACCTTCCCGTAGCCTTTGCGGGAAGGTTTTTATTTTTTCTTCTTCGGGAACTCCAGACGGAAAGCAGCCTTGCCATCTGCCGCCTCCAGCATAAGATACGCCGCAAACGTGCGTCCCTTTTTTTGCGAATACAGATCCGGCACATATGTCCGCCCGTCTTTTAAAAGCTCTGCCGCCATCTTTTTGTCGATCATTTTCTTCATCCCGGACAGCTTTCGTGCCCCGTCCAGGATATAAGTTCATCGTCAGCGACTTCTCCGCCATCGAAGCCAGAGTGCTGGCCTACCTTGCCGGTGAAACCTGGCGTTCCAAGGTCTTTGCAGAAGGAAAAGATATCTACTGTGCCTCTGCCAGTCAAATGTTTGGTGTTCCGGTTGAAAAGCATGGGATCAACGGTCATCTCCGTCAGAAGGGTAAAATCGCAGAATTGGCTCTCGGATACGGTGGCAGCGTTGGTGCCCTGAAATCAATGGGAGCCTTGGAAATGGGGCTGACCGAAGAAGAGCTCCAGCCGCTGGTCAACTCCTGGCGAAACTCCAATCCAATGATCACGGCTTTCTGGTGGGACATCGACCGTGCCGTCAAAACCGCCATCACGCAGCGCATCCAGACGGAAGTACGTGGGATCCGCTTCTTTTATAAAAGCGGCATGCTCTTCATCAAGTTTCCGTCAGGCCGCCTGCTGTCCTACGTGAAACCCCGTATCGGAGAAAACCAGTATGGCGGCGAATTCGTCACCTATGAGGGAGTTGGATCCACAAAGAAGTGGGAACGTATCGAATCCTATGGTCCGAAGTTTGTGGAGAATATCGTCCAGGCCATCAGCCGCGACATCCTTTGCTACGCTATGAAAACTCTCCGGCACTGCTTCATCGTCGGTCATGTTCATGATGAGCTGATCATCGAATGTAGTCCTGACGTTGACCTGAGTGTGATTTGCAAGCAGATGGGCAGATCTCCGGACTGGATGCCGGACATCCTTCTCCGCGCCGACGGCTACGAAACCAATTTTTACAAAAAAGACTGAAAAAAATAGCGGCTTACCGGAACTTCTGGTAAGCCGCCATTTCTAAAACTGTCCTTACTTAAAAAGGTCATCTATTATCTTCTGTACTTCTTCCGAATCTATGCTTCCGTTCTTGTCTTCGGTAACAATTAGATTTTTCCCTTCTTCAATACCGTTCTTTTTATACAAAGCCTTTTTATCAAGCCATCTCTTCTTGTACTTTGGATCATCCATCATACCACAATGTTCCCAGTACCAGGTAATACCTAAATCCGCATCCTCGATCATGAAGTCAGGCTTTTTTACATGCCCTTCAACTTCAAAATCAGGTTCATATACATAGGGAATATCATTATAGAATAAGGCATTGGCAATAATTACCTCGGATTTACTCCTTACCATTTCACCTCTTGCAGTCCTATGGATAAGTTTGTCTTCATAAAATGCTCCGTCATTCTCAACTATTTGAGGCTTATAATCCGGAAAAACATCTGCAAACAAATCCGTAAACCGCTTTACAATATCAGAGTGCGATACATAAGAGTACTTCATCAGCTCAATTGGATCCTTATTATACAGAATATAAATCTTATTCTTCTGCCTTGTTAGTGCTGTATATAACATTTCCCTTGAAAGGATCCGGCAAGGTTCAGCAATTACAAGTATAACTGTATCAAATTGGCTTCCCTGAGATTTATGAACAGTAAGGGCATATGCCAATTCAAGGATGATATCCGAATCTTCCCCGAATTCGTTTGCTGTATAAGAATAACTGTAATCTGTTTGCGATGAGAATTCTACATTCAAAAAATCATGCTGCTTTCCAAACGCCCCGCAAGCAATTCCAATCTCACCGTTAGCAATATAATTTCTGCCACCATCTGGCCATGCTGGTCTTCTGTGATTGACAATATTGATTACCTTATCACCATAGATTATTCCTTCTGGTCCAAAAGGTTTAGCAATCTTTTTATACCTATCGCGCTTGGCTAATGCAGTTAATTCCTCTCTGTAACGCATATGAACAAGATGGTTGATATTCATCACCCCCTGAGCATCATTTCTCACAGGAGCAAGCATCTGCCATTTTTCAGCGTTTTTAGCTATACCACGATTAAAATATGTACCATTTTTCGTGACCACGCCACCAAGAGAAATATCAAATGAATCCTGTTCATCGAATCCGTCAGCAGCAACAACCTCATTTAATACGCTGAAGATTTCGCTCTCCAGTTCTTCTCTGGTCTCCCACTTTTTGAATGCTATATTCTGCTGCTTTCCAAGTTTAATCTCACTAATAATATTTTCATCAGATGGGTTTTCGGTACTTGTATATAACCTTGATAACTCAACGTCCATTCGTTCTGTATCTGATTGCTGTCTTCTGTTTACTGTTAGTTCTCCATAACAGTTGCACACCTTCGGAAATACTCCAGGATGAAGCTCCATACGTAAAAGTTCCACCAGATCCACAAATGGCCTGCCCGCTCCAATGGGTGGAAGCTGATTAGGATCTCCAACAAAAATGATTCTCTCGGCTCCGGTCAACGCACTCATCAAGGCGCCAAACATTTCTTCAGTGAGCATGGAAGACTCATCAATGATCACAGTTTTGGGAATTGTTGTTTTTACTGCTTTGCAAGTTCTATATCGCATGCTGCTCCAGTCGAAACCTCCGTTTCGAGCCAAAAATTGAGCAACATTCATAGAATCAAATTCATCTGCCAAGTTGCCCATGCTTTCCATTAGGCGAACTGTAGCTTTTCCTGTGGGAGCAAGCAGTAATGCCCCACCAGCTCTTATCGAGTCCTCCGTACATAAAGAAGCTAGAACAGTCGTCTTTCCTGTCCCTGCATCTCCGATAAGCACCGATATTCTTGATTCAGCCAATACTTTTAAAACCGCTGCCTTCTCTGTTCGTGCTCTTTCCTCATCCTCTGTAAGCTTTGAATCAGAAAATCCTTGACTCTTAAGGAATTTATCAAGAATAGATCTCCAATCTGCATTGACGCTTATTTTAGGAGCCCTAAGCCTCCTACTAATACGCTTTTCTATAATTTGATCAAATTCATTCATTCTGACCATCTTATAGTATTCAGTTCCGTCCTTCATTTCACGGCGTATTAGTTCGGAACGAAGAAGAGGATCAATAGCGTCCATGATGTCACTCGTTACTGTACACTCCGGTTCCAGCACAAGTGCTTTAATCCTATCTATCAGCATTGTGCACGGCATAATAGTGTGACCTTCAAGTGCTGCCTTCTCCATCGTGTCAACGGCCATAGCACGCACTCTTCTCCAGTCATTATCTGAAGTTAGTGCAGAAGGTGCCTCTATCGGATATTTAGATATTATCTCTGGCACAGGAAATATAGCCCTGTCTACTCGCTTAACAGAGATAACCAAATCAGCATTCAGCAGCCGTGTTTTTTCGTAAATAATATATGGATTCTCTACAATTTCATTATCTGAGCAAATAATCCCCGCTTTTTCTCTTGCACTCAAATCAAACAAAGTTGAAGCCTGGAGCAAAGTCAAGGCAAACCTCGACAGAAGCTTAAAAAGACTCTTTCTGTCTGGCTTCATTTTCTTCCATGCAGCTTGAATAATAGGAGATATACCTTTGCTTAATGATTCATCCAAGTAATTATTGGGCTGATCAAAAATACTATCTATGTACTTCCAAAAATCGCCTTCATCTTCTTTATATTGGTTTCGGACTTCTTTAGCAATCACTACGCCCAAGGGCACACCCAGAGCGCAAAGCATTTCTCCTAATCCTGGGAAAGCACCTCTATCTTCCCAAACTTCAGCTAATCTTGCATTAAGCCATGCAAGCACATCAGCATAGCCGCCCAAACACTCATTGATTATTCGGAATGATTTGATGCAGCTTTGAATCACATCAATCATTGCATCATGTGTTATATGTTCTGTCGCAAAAGAGAATTCTTCAAAAGCATCATCCGGGTTAAACACGACGATTGATGAAAAATCAAAATCCTCATGTTCCTCTGCATATTCCAACATTCTTTGATATGGAATTATAAAGCCATCTTTATGATCATCCCTTATACTATGGCAGAGCATCGTTTCCCATGTCATTGAGCGAAGTTTTCCTTGCCCGTTATGGCGATGTTCAACAGCCGGAATTATGTTTGTAATATGCCCCATGCCCAAAACAACCCTTCTGCTGTCTTCGACAAAAGGAACCTGCTTAGCATAGATTACACACAATGATTTATCGCGTTCAACATCACGATAAAATTCATCAAAAATTGCTCTGTGATTATCTGCTTCCTGAACCCACCCCTCTTGATTGTTCTTCATCCACTCAAAAGTTGGCTCTATTGACGGATCATAATCTATTCCGTATATATCTTTTAGGCCAACCGTGTTTTTATTACCCGTGACGATTTCTTTTCTCATCCATCTGTATGGTCTTCCCGGAAGAGAAAACGGTGGATACACAACATCTGTTGGCATAAAATGGCCATGCGTGTTTGGATTATTCTTCTTATACGGATGTATCTGTTCTTTATGCAGCCCGACGGATGACATAAAAGCTGCTCCCTCGCTTATGCAAGGGAGTTGTTCTTCTGCTCCTGCCATACACTGACCGCAAATAGCACATTCTTTCACATCGTCCTTATTCTCAAATATGTTTTTAAGCCTTAAGCACGACGTGTTATATTCAGGTGATGTACATACCGTGCCATCCCAACCATGATCATGCCATGGTACACGAACTGATATATGCTGCGGCATAGCATCTACCTCCTTCAGTACTTATTTCATAACCTTCTCCATCAGCGACGTATAGCTGTCCACCACATCGTAGACAACATTGCCGTTGGAGATGGCCTTAAAGTGCTCTCGCGCACAATGGATCTTCGACTCTTCAATCAGCCTCAGCTGCATGGAATTCATAGATCCCTTTGTCTCTGCTACAAAGTAAATATGCTTCACGCTGCCTTCATAGAAAGCAATCGCCCAGTCCGGATTGTAATGTCCGACCGGCGTTGAAATATAGAACCCGTCAGGCAGCTTCACATATACTGCAACATCCGTGTTGGTATCCAGATCGGTAGCAAAATCACGCTCATTAGATGAATCATATACGATGTGATCATACAGATGCTTCTTGGCCTTCATCGCGTTGACACCCAGCTTGCCCTTGATTGTCGGATCCGTAAAGATATCCGTACCATACTGCTCATCCAGCACATCATAGGTAATATGCTCTATGATAGCAGTCGCTTTCTGATCATTGATCAGCTGTGCTGCCTTCGTGATAAATTCCTCCGGATTATCTTTGAACTGATTGAATACATACGGCTGGATCCCCTGCAGTATAGCTATAATCGCCTTACGTGTAAGCCCGGTCTCATCCACCAGTTTCCCAATCAGATCATATTTCACATTGGAGTTGGCTGCCACAGACACGCCATAGCTTCCGGACTCTTCCTTCACAAACGAAGCCCCGGCAATCAGGTCTTCCTTGGAATTGATGGAGTCCATCGCTCCTGTCTCTACTTTGAAATAGATCTTTGCGACACGCAGCTTAGAATCCAGCGATGCAATTGACTTTCGGATCAGCTCATTCGTATCGAAATCTACTACATAAACGGACTTGGCGTTAATCTTTGACCACAGAGCCTTAAATTCCTTGCTGTTCAGCTTTTCATCATCCACCTGAAGCTCAACATTATTGCTGCGGGCATTCTCAGGCTGCATTGCCTTACTGTCATAGATGGAATCGATGATCTCGATAACACCTGAAACGATATCTTTCGCTTCTTCTGCTATCTTGATTTCTCCGTTTGCCTTGTCTTCATAGTACTTATCAGTAAGCTCTCCCAGCTTATTGATATATCCATTTACAATCAGATCGAAATGGATAGCAGATGCCACGTCACTGGTAATCAGGAATTCATTGCCCTGATCATCCTTAACGAGCTTATCAACAAAGAGATCTCTGGTAACTGCCTTTGGTCTGTCCGCAACAGCCTCTGCCATTTCAGTCTGTAAGCCTTTCGCAAAGGAATCATAGCTCTCACTTGCGATTACCGTAAGTACATTCACATTATGAACGTCATTGCCCAGCGCATTGACATCCATACGCTCACCGTTCTATCACTCTCTTGACAAGAAAGGCTACGGAACGGTATTACCCTTTTCCCACAAAAGCCGCCTGATCTCACGACCATTACGGTATATCGGGAAATTAAACTCTATTGACTTCAAAGGCATTTCTGACTCCCCATTAGGGTATATCTGGATTTCTTTTATCAGATAAGTAATAATACTTTTCTTTTCCTCATCACTTATTCTATCATAGAGCTTTCCAAAGTTCAGCAGGATTTTGTAAATGTTATCAAGCGTAATTGCTTCCATTTCAATCGAACTTCTCCGTAATTTTGCATCCTCAATGCGTTCCTCCAGTTCTACAATAGTATCGTATAGACCATCAAGCCTTAATGTCATATCGTGAAGTTTTCTTTCCCGATAACGGGCGCCAACTGGCAAATTGTCAATTTCCCGTTCCAAACGAGCCTTATTCAAATCGACCTCTTTTAATTTGCTTTCGTAATTTTCAAGTTCCCTATCAATGGCGGTAGTATCTATTTGCATGCCAATTCGTTTTTCTATCTCTTTAGCAAAATATTTATCGCTTACCAATAACGACATTAAAGTCAAAAAGCAGAGGAATACTTTCTGACGCATAGGTGGACATTAACTCGTTAAAATATTTTCTTCCCTTATCGGTGATCGAGTAGACAGCTTTATCCGCAAATCTGTCTCCTTTTACAACATTGCTTTTCAAATATCCTTTTTCGCTTAACTGAAGAACTTTTGGATATTCCGCACCAAACCAACAGGCAGGAAACCTTGTCTTATACCTTTTGCTCGGCTCCCTGCCTTTGCACTTCCAAAAAGCACCTGGGATTTTATCGTGCAGTTCTGGTATCTGGATCTCTCCCTGACTGATTCCATTATGCAGGAATGTTACTCTGTTTTTGGCCCTGAGCCCCGTCTTCCTTCCTGCATGCTTCGCTCCTATCTGCTTGCTTTGAAACTGAAAGTAACTTCCATCACGGTCTGGTGCCGCATGCTCAGGGAAACCCCTCTTTATGCCATCCTCAGCGGTTTCCCTTTCGGGGATACTCCCGGTGTCGGGACTTTTTATGATTTCTTTTCCCGCATCTGGCAAGGCGGCTCCGACAATCTTTCCCCGAAAGACCGTTTCCCTAAAATGAAACCGCCCAAGGGGAAAAAGAAGGGAGATAAGACTCCCTGCAATTCTTCCAGTATCGCATCCAAACTTCTTCCTTTACTGGAACACTGGCCATTAAAACCGGAGAATCCTTTTTTTCTCATCTTTCGGCTTTATCAACAGCAGTTCCTGGATCGTTCGATCCAGAAAGGATTGATCCATCCAGACCATCTGGCTCTTGCCGGTGACGGCACCCCTGTCCGGACTGCTGCGCAGCAGCGGAAAAAACGGATCTGTGATTGTAAGAAAAACGGCTGTCCTTCCTGCAGCTGCAAACGCCATTACTCTCAGCCAGACTGCAACTGGGGATGGGACTCTCATCGGGAATGCTATTTTTTCGGTTACCACCTCTACATATCATTATTAGGATTCACCGCCTAACAATGATATCTTAAACGACTCCATAAGATTTTTCAAGGCATAGTACCCGCTATGTCCAATGTTTATGTCCATTTCTCGTAAATTTCTTTTCCTGCACGATATTCAGTTGTCAATTTTCGGTTGGAATCTTATTCATTGAGATTCCGAGAAGTTATTAGAAAAAGCCGAGGGATTTTCGCAGTGAAAACCTCTCGGCTATGTAATACTTTATTTAATTTTCCTTAGTTGCAATCTCTTTAAGCATTTCTTCAACAATATCGTCTTTATTACGATAATCCGTTTTTATTCTTATGGCTGTTGGAAAATTTTTATCAAGAAAACTCAGATTATCCTTTAGCCAATCTAAAGATAAATCTTTCATCCTGTCCGTATCATTTGCAATTCGTGACTTTATAGTTTTTCGTCTGCTGTAAGAATAAAGTGTTTAATACTCTGTCCTTCTTTTTCTAAGCTGTCGTAAAGATTAACTTTGCACTCTGTCATCGTCAAAGCCATATCAATAATCAGTGTTTTTTCTGCGCTTTTTTCTTCGATTAGCTCCTTAAATTCTCGTAAAAATCTTATATTATTTTGAGGTAATGTCCCGCCAATACAAGGGAAACGATGATTTGCTTCTGCTTCTGCCACTATTTTTTTTATTGTTGCATTACAATAGTAGGACTCCTTGAGCGTGTCACTGTTGACGTATTTCATCAACGACTGGACCCTGCCATATTTCTCTACGAGTCTGGCTATTTCTGCTTTCTCTTTTTCCATAGAATGTCTGCCTCCTGTGCTTTCTATGTTTTGTCAGCAAAAGCGACTTATTGTCCGCCCCTTCCCTCCAGAGTCATTACTTCCTTCACCGGTACTATGGGCGAATCCGACTCCTCGATGGTCTTCGTTCATACTCACCATTGCATTGGCCGATATTCCCTACTGGCTCATGTCCAGAACCATCCAGGCCTCCCAGGTACGCTGGATATAACAATATCAGGTATGCCGTGCTCTAAGACTCCGGTGTGTTTTCATAGTCTCGCTTTAACGACTATTCCTTATTGGTGACCCACGGAGGTAACAGACCACCCCACACAATCGATAATTCTGACGAAGCTCAATCACTTCACGCTTTCGCATTACGGCGTTCCTGTTCCCTGTCCTACGCTTAAACACCATCGTTAGCCTTTGGTGCTCCAAGGACTCGGTACTGGCGACTTGCTAGGTCTTACCAGACTGGGTTCCCACCAGTTATATATTCAGCGCCGAACTGGCGCACACCTCCACTAACACAATTATAGATAATAAAAAACACACTTTGAAACACAAAGTCATTGCGCAATTTACACCTTTTATCCTTAGTATTTCAAAATGTGTTTTCTTTTGTATGCAAATGAAGTATATAATAAGAAGCCCTCTCTTGTCAACAATATATCGCTATTCATCTCCGCAAAAAATCAACATCTTGTGGTCTTCACCTTTTTTTAAATATTCAACGCTATACAAATCACTCCACACACAGGGGCATCTGATTTTTTATGCAATCTTTTACCTCCCTCTAAATAGAAAAAGCCGAGGGATTTTTGAAGTGAAAGCCTCTCGGCTATGTAAAAATATTTTTATTTTAGTTTAGAAAGTGTTGATAATGCATTTATAACTCTTATGCAATTCAACTTATCTCCAATTAGACTTGTTCTTCCATGTACCAACCAATGTCTATTAGTTTTATCTGGCTCTGTTTGGGAAAAATCGCTTTTCTCAAATAATATTTGAGTATATTCATACATTGACTGCCAACATAAACTCTTTATTTTATTGCCATTATTACGCTCTTCAACTGCATGGAAATTGCAAATCCGCATAATTCTAACATCTTTTGGATTATCCCCAAAGGTCGAAATAAATCCTTCTAAAATAGTAGTTAATGTTGTCAAACAAGATGAATATAGTCCTTGTTTAAAAATAATATAGCATTCTTCAAAACGCTTTTTTTGTCCTACATTACTAATTGAATTATATATCGTGTGATATAAATTTTCTAATTCATCATCAGTATAAAATTCTGAGAAAAACTTATCAATCTTCTCTTGACTCGTGGCACAATCCTTCAATTCTTCCAGTCTTTCCACATCTATTGTAAGCGGGATAGTCCAACCTGCTTGTGCTATTTTTGAGACAGTATCTTTAAATTCATCTTCTATAATATCTGTTGCAGGAATGATCGGCTCTGACGGCTCACCTTCAATTTGATGAAACGGAAGGTCTTTATTATTCAAAACTAAATCTTGCATTTTCCGCATCATAGCAGCTTTTCTCTTTGCCTTTGGAAGTCTGTTTATTTTCATCAGTTCAATTTTTGCTGCAAGTTTAGTATATGAGTCATAGATTTTTAATACTTCATCTTCACATATACCAAAATATTCTGAGGCTTTTTGGAAAACTAATTTATCGTGCTTATGTGGATAATAGCCATTATCTTGTTTCTTCAACTGGATATATAGATTTTCACAAAATTCAAAAATTTCTCTATCCTTGAAAGTCGCCATTTTTCTCATCCTTTCTTGGCATCATCGTAATTTTATTTGCTTTTCTATCGCTTTTACCGCTTCTCGATTTTCAAGTACAGCATACGCAATTTTTAACTCCGTAAATGCTTTATATAATCTTTTCCTTTGTTCCGGCTCACTCATCCTTTCCTTTGCTTTTTCATAACTCCACTTAAATTGTTGAGATGCTTTCTGCATATCGCAAAAAAGTATTTGATATTGATACAATGAAAACAAAAAACTTTGATAATCCAAAACAAATTGTGCGAGAGCATCTGCAGCTTTCCCAGAAAAAGAAAATCTTATTTTTTCAGCAACATCTTTAATTGCCTCAAGCTGAATTAAAAAGTCTTTATGATATGGTTCTTCCAATGGATGAGAAATTACTGATGAAATCTTTTCTAAATATGTGTTATTTGTCATTTGGGCAAATACAAACTCAATTGCCAACATATCGTTTTTCTTATTCTCGTCCAAAATATTGCTATTTTTATCAAATAACTGCATCATTCCTTTTGCAATTAAATAGTATTCTATTCTCATATCAAATAAATGCTGCTTAT
This sequence comes from Mediterraneibacter sp. HA8405, assembly GCF_056148955.1. Taxonomy (NCBI): domain Bacteria; kingdom Bacillati; phylum Bacillota; class Clostridia; order Lachnospirales; family Lachnospiraceae; genus Mediterraneibacter; species Mediterraneibacter sp. HA8405. Next base: position 154,820 of record NZ_CM148758.1, read on the forward strand.
TTCCTAATCTAATTTGGCGATTAGTCTGAAATAAAGCTATTACTGCCACAATCGCCGTAATGACAGAAAACCAAAAATTCCAATCTTTAAACATAATTATCCCCCTTTACTGATATAAAGATAGCATAAATCGGCTTATTTTTCTATCTCAATATCTATGTAAAAGGCGGCATCAGCACTCACGCCAACACCGCCTTTTTTTCGGTCACTCTGTTATAAAATCCCTGCCTTTTTCAAGTATCCAATACCGTCATAGCAGCCCCGGAAGTACACCGTCTGCATCTCCATATCCGTCAGCTCATTTTTCAGCTCCAACACTTCAATGAGAGCCTGACATTCTTCCTTTGTCAGATCCGACGCTTTTTCCGTATCAAAGACCGCAAGCACCCTCGGATACTGCTCGTAAATGGCTTGTATCTTATCCCAGATGGCACGGTAGTCTTCGTTATCCTTTGGCAGTTTTCCTATGACTGAGCTTAAATATTCTTCAAAGATATTGCTATGCACATCGACAAATGTTTCAAATCTGAAAGCATCCGACATCCTTTCCACCTCCGATTGTTCTTTCCGTCCTTATTATACTGCCCAGATTTTCACATGACAAATGTGCAAACAGCAAAATCAGCGGACACGGGCAGGGCTTCTTTTTTCGGGTTGTTCCTCGCTTTGCTCCGGCTCTGCGTCCATTACAGGCGTATCTTTTTCGTCCAGATTTAACTCGATATTCAGCGCATTGAGCCTTTCCGTCTTTTCTTTCAGCTCCGCTTCATAGGGGAAAGGCTTGGCAAATTCCGCTTTGGCGTTCTCGATCTGCTCCAGTGCCTCCGCCTTTTTTGTCTTGGCGGCGTCCAGTCTGGCAGGGAACTTGGCAATCTCGTTTTCTATTCGAGTCAGGTTGCCCAGAGCGTCCGTGCCTAATGAAACGGTATGCTTCATCTTTCCGCATAAATTCAAACAGTAGTGGGCGTTTAAGGTATCATAGTAGACCTCCATACGAAAGCCCCGATAGCTGCCAATCTCCACAGGTGCGGACAACGGATTTTCCTTGCACACCGCAAGGAGCATCTCGCCTGCGTCCGCCTTTTCAGTATAGGCTACGCCTTTTAGCGTCATCGGGCAGAACTTTTCCTCGCCCGCTGCCTGATGCTGCCCGGCAAGTTTCACATCCTGCGAATATCCCTCGATATATTCCTCATATTCTTTGACCTGCTTCGGATAGTATTTCAATATCTTGTCCTCAAGGTCGTAATGCTCGGAAAGGTAGCTCTGTTTCAGCACTTTCAGCTTGGACACCTGAATATCTAAGTCCATTTTTTCCTTAAAACGCTCGTCGCCTGTGGCAAGCATCTTGACCTCCGCAAAGGATAACGCTACCTCGTCCACATCCTCGGCGGAACGCACAGGGCTTTTGCTCGTCATGATCTGGCTGATAAATTTTTGCTTGCTCTCCACCAACTGATAGAGGTATGCGTCAAAGGTCTGCTCCGTCACATAGCGATAAATCTCCACCTCCGGGAACCTGTTGCCCTGCCTTTCAATACGCCCCTGCCGCTGTTCAAGGTCAGTCGGTCATTTTTTGCGGACAGTTCATACATGCTATCCTTTTCTGTTCTCTGCTCCTGCGTTTGCTCTCGTTTGATTTCTCCCTCCGTATCTTCTTGGCACAAGCAGGACAATACCTTGATGCACCAGAGCCCGGGACATATTCAACGCCGCACACCGTACAATTTTTAGCGGGCATTGCTGCCCACCGTTTTGTAGGTATGATATGTAATTCATCGACAAAGCCGATGAATTTATAGTAAATCTTGATTTCCTGCTTCACTGTTCCGTCTGCCATCTTCTCACGCTCCGAAACAAGTATCTTGTCTATGAGTGCGTTTATAACTGTTGCATCCAGTTCTTTTAAGCCTTGATAATTTCGGATAAGGGCGAGGAAGTCACGGATTCCCCGTGATTTCTCGTAGCTTTCATTAAGAGTTTCCGTCACCTCTTTCAGCCTTGCTTCAATTTCAAGCTGCTCTTTCTGGTATTTCCCCGACATCATCTCAAAATTCCGCTCGGTAATACGCTCCATGACCTTATCCTCGTAGAGAGAGGAAAACAGCCTGTCCAGTTCCGCAAGGCGTTTGTTCAGCTTCTTACGTTCTTTCTCTAATGCTTTCGCCCTGCTCTGGTCTGTTTCCGTGAGCCGCTTTTCTATGGCCCTGACCGCCTTTTCATCATTCACTGCCATATCCGCAAAACAGTTGATGTCGGCAAGAACGGCATTGAATAAATCCCTTGCTTCTATATTGTGGGCACTACACTCGCTTCTTCCGTTTCTTGCATAATTATTACATGAATACTGTACACAGTCGATAATCTCTGGGCGTTTCCTCCTGTGTACGTTCATTGCCCGCAGAGCACATCCGCAGTCCACACACTTGATAACGCCTGCAAAAATATTTACAAATCCTCCCTTGTTCTGTGGAAGCCTACGACTTGTAATAAGCTGTTGGACAATATCAAATTCCTCCTGCGTGACTATTCCCTCATGGGTATTGGGTATCACTTCCCATTCTTCGGGCAGCTTAGAGGGGCGTTTCTTGCTTTTCATATTGGCGGCAATCCGTTTGTAGCCTACAAGATTTCCCGCATATATCGGGCTTCTTAAAATGCTCCTCACGCTGTTCCCACTCCAAATATAGCGTTTGTCCTCGTTCCCCTCAAAATGACGTTCAAAGCCTGTTTCGCCACGCTCCGCCGCATAAGCGGCAGGGCGTAGGATATGCTGTTTATTAAGATGTCTGCAAATTTTGGCAACTCCATTCCCTTTTAATGCAAGGTCGAATATCTCTTTTACAACATGTGCCACTTTATCATCTATCAGCAGATGGTTGTGGTCGGCAGGGTCTTTGATATAGCCATAAGGGGCGGTAGTTCCCATGAATTTCCCCTGTTGAAACCTCGCCCGATATGCCGATTTTATCTTAACAGATATGTCAGCGGCATACATTTCGTTTAAAATGTTGCGGAAAGGCGTGATGTCCATAGCAGATTTATTCAAGGTATCTACGCCGTCATTGACCGCTATATACCTCACGTTATGCTCTGGGAAGAAAACTTCCAGATATAACCCACAATCAAGATAGTTTCTCCCCAGACGGGATAAATCTTTCGTAATCACGCAGTTTATCAGACCGCTTTCAATGTCTTTTATCATATTCTGGAAACTTGGTCTTTGGAAATTTGTACCAGAATAACCATCGTCCACATACGTTTTTGCTATGTGCCATCCCTGCTTTTTCACATAATCCGTGAGGATGGATTTCTGTGTCGCAATGCTCGCACTCTCGTTATCCGTACCATCGTCTTTAGATAAGCGGCAATAAATGCCGACTAAATAGATTTTCTTTTCTTCTTTGATTCCTGCCATACTGTAAAACCTCCGTATCTGTCCTATCTGTTTTCATGTCCCATTGCGTACATTCTAAGCGGACAGCCCCTCATTGTCGAAGGTGTCGCCCTCGGCAATCTTCTTCCGAATATCCTCGGAGATAATCGGGACAAACGCTTCTGTAACGGTCTGTGTGCCGACATATTCACGGCTGATTATCATCTGCACTGGTGCTTTTGGCACGATACGCTTTCTCTTTTTATCTGCTTTCTTATCCTCGCCCATACTTAAATCTTCCTTTCCAGACAGGGCAGGGAAGAGTTTGGAAATGTCCCCGCCCTGCCAATCAGATACCATTAATCCTCGCTGTTTAATTCTTTCTGTAATGCTTTAAGGAGTGCCGCCGCTTCATCAGCGTTCAGCGTGATTCCCTTGCCGCACTTTTCACGGTTCGGGGAAAAGCTGCGGATGTCATACTTCGGCTCTTTCCCATTCCATGAAATGAGATTGATTTCCTTTGTGTAGCCACTGTCGCCCGTAGACAATACTGCGATTTCCTTTACGATTTCATACTGGATTTCTCTCATTCTCCATACCTCAACTCTCTGTATTTACTTCCCGAAAAAAGAAGATTAGCGGCTGTCACGGTTGCGTTTCCTCTGCAACTCACGCTCCAAAAGTTTGATGATGGTTTCCTCCATCTGCTTCGGCGTTGTGTTCTTCGGAAAGTATTTTTTCAGCTTGCTTGTGTTGATTTTCAAGGTTTCTTTCTGGTTGCCCTTTTCCTCCGTCATAATCGCAAATATCGTATCCATGTCAAGCCGCCCGCTCTGGCTTAACTGTTTCATCCGCTGTGCCTGTGAGAGTGAGGGCGTTGCTTCTTCGCTCTCCATCGTGGCAAAGAGGTTTTCCTGCTCGTCTTTCTTCAAGAAGGACAGTTCCACCGCAGGCGTGAGGGCGATTTTCCCCTCGTCCACCATCTGCAAAATCGGCGGTATCAGTTCCGTCAGGCGGATAAAACGCTGCACGGTCATCCTGCCCACGCCGAAGCCCTGTGCCACCTTGTCGTCCGTCCGCAACTTCGTCACAACTTGTGACGAGGTTAAGTCTGTGCGGAAACCCTGCCGCTTCATGGCTTCGGATTTCATCTTGTAAGCAAACGCCCGCTCCGATGGCAGGATATTCTCACGCTGCAAATTGCTGTCTACAAGGGTGATGATGGCTCGGTCACGGTCTAAGGGCAGGACAAACGCAGGCACGGTATTTATCCCTGCAAGTTCAGAAGCACGGACACGCCGCTGTCCTGCAATCACTTCATAACCGTCCCCGTCCTCTTTCGGGCGTGTGATTATCGGCGTGACAATGCCAAATTCCTTGATGCTTTCCGCTAACTCTGACAGTGTTTCATCTTCTGCCACATGAAACGGATTGTCGGGGAACGGGTACAAGTCTTTGGTCTTTAACACCTTAAAATCCTGTTTCTTCATTCACATATCTACCTTTCTTTCGCTCTGCTTCTATGATTTTTCTGCAATTCTTCCAACACTTCGGGCGGTATTTTTGACAGCAGCCGCCCCATCTGCTCGTTGGTTCTCTGCAATTCAAATATCTTCTGATTCGCTTTCTGCACCTTTAGTTCCTGCTCGTACTTTTCATCACGCATACGCCCCGCATAGTCTGATTCCTGCCCAATTCTCTCTTTCAAACTGTCGATATACGCCTGCTGTTTCCCGATTTCCTTAGAGAATTTCTCCACGTCTGGCAGCCATGCAGAGAGTAAATCTAACGCTTTATCCCTTTTCTTCCCTGCGTTAAAGGCGTTGATGTCGGATAGGGCAGACACGATTTCTTCATACTGTTTATCAAGCCTGCCGCCTAATTTATAGAGCCATGTGGGGACGTGTTTCCGCTTGGTTTCCATTGAGGACTGCCCCCGTTCAAGCTGATTCCACCGTGAGGACATCCGCTCATGGTAGGCGGTCTGCCACTCGGATAATGATTTCTGGTTGCCTAAGATAGCTTTCGCTGACAGCTTATTGTCTGGCGTAATCGGCACAAAGCAGAGGTGCATATGGGGCGTTCTCTCGTCCATATGGACGACAGCGGAGAGGATATTCTGCTTTCCAACACGCTCCGAAATGAAGTCAAGAGCCGTCTGGAAATACGCTTTTTGTTCTTCGGGCGGTAACTGGTTCATAAATTCTGGTGAAGCTGTGATGAGCGTTTCCACCATCATCACGCTGTCTTTCCTTGTCCTGCACCCCGCTTCGGCTACCATGCGGTTAATCTCTTTCTTGTAGGTGTACTTTGGTGGTGCTATGAGATGGTAATTGTTTTTAGAGCGTTCCATATCTATATCTGGGTTGCTTTTGTAGGCTTCTTTCTTCCGCTCGTTGTGGCGTTCACAAGCCGCAACGCCGCCCGCTTTTCGTTTCTGGAAACGCAGGATTGCATAAGGCATAGGCGGATTCCTCCTTTCTTTCGGCGGGTGACCGTCCTTTGGGGTGACAGCGGTGACGGTGGTGACAGCAGTTTTGGGATACCCCCTGCCGACTGCCGCAACTGTCACCCTCACCCCCTGCATGACGGTCATGTCGATGATGACGGTGTTTTTGGGATACCCCCCTCGCAAGAGCCGTCACCGTCATGCCGCCATTCTTTTATCCGAAGCCGTAAGGCGTAGGATAGCAGGGCACAGCCCTGCCTTAAGGGAGTCCAGAGGGAACGTCTGGCACACGACTTTGCAGGGCAAAGTGTAGTGTGTTACACCCTGTAAACGCAGTCGGAAAAATCGGAATGATTTTTCTGACCGCAGGGGTGGTTTTACACGACCGAAAAGGGCGAGTAAATCTCACGCCTGCATTTTGCGTTTACGGGGTGTTCTCCCGTAGGGATGACAGCGGCAGGGTATCCTAAAATCACTGTCACCACCGTCACTGCTGTCACCCGCAGGGCAGAGCCGCCAGCTTTACATGGCTTTAAGCGTCAATGACAGTAACAGGGGGGTATCCTAATATCGCTGTCACCACCATCACCGCTGTCACCCGCCCTCCTTGCAAGGGCAATCCGCCTGCCGTCTTTCCTGCGGCTGTACTGGTAGCAGATACGGTTCTCGCTTAAAAATGTGGTGCGGTATTCATTCAGCCATTTCGTAATCACCGTGGGTATGGTTTCCGTTTCCCCCATAGCGGCTAACAGTTCCGTTGCCGTGCCTATCCATTCTTCCTTATCCCTCATAAAATCCACCAACCGAAAAAGGACATCTGGTATCGTTTCTTTCGCAAGCTGCTCCTGCGTTTTCCGCTCCACAAGCTCCCAACGGCAATCACGGAAACGCAGCGTGTATTCCTGATAAGGCGTGTCCCTGCCCGTCACATACAGCTTGGCGGTGTCAGACGCACGTTTCTCCTTTTCCAGAACAAAGGTAGCGTCCGCACTCCCCGTTAATCCTGTCGTCCCAGACACCTTGTTGAACACGTCGCTGTCATTCTGCTTTCGGATGTGGTGTACGACAATGACCGCCAGAGAGTGCCTGTCGGCAAAGTCTTTGATGAGGGAGATGTCCCCATAGTCGCTTGCATAGGCATTGTCTTTTGAAGCTGTACGGACTTTCTGCAAGGTATCAATGACAATGAGCCTGCTGTCTGGGTAATCTTTCAGATAATCTTCAAGCTGCACGATAAGACCGTCTGACAGCTTGCAGCTTGCCACGGCAAAGTGGAGCCGCCCGCTTGCTTCGTCCGTCAAACGAAATAACCTGTCCTGTATGCGGCAGAACGTGTCCTCAAGGCAGAGGTAAAGCACATCGCCCTCCATTGTCGGCATATCCCATAAAGGGATTCCCTGCGACACGCATAAGCATAGCTTCAGCATGAGCCAGCTTTTGCCTATCTTCTGTGAGCCGCAGAACAGCGATAAGCCTGTCGGGATAAGGCTGTCCACCACAAAGGATGGTTTCTCAAGCGGTTCATAAAGGAGCGTTTCGGCGTTGACTGTCTGTAACTTCTGCATGGCTTTCCTCCTTTCGGGCGGTGTCTTTGTTTTCGTTGCACATAGGCGTTGACCTCCTTAAAAATAGATTTACTCCCACGGAAAAAAGTGAGAGTATGTAATGCCGCCAATCCCACACAAATAAAAAACAGATTTCTTTTTCGGGCGGTGTCGGTCACGGTTGGAGATATTTCTTCAATTTCCGCCTTTACTTTCTCCTTTGCAATCGCAACAGATTTCTGTATTGCCGAAGCGGTGCAATGCTCCATAGCGGCGATTTGGTAAAAATTGAACTCATACTCGTAGTAGAGCAGGAAACGCCGCCTTTGTATCTCTGGAAGGCTCCCAACCGCCTTATAGAGCGTTTCATTCCGTTCTTCCTCAACCATGCGTTCATCAAGGCTCTTAGGCACACGCAACGCCCGTCTGTAAAGGGTTTCGTCCCATACCTCGTTAAACTCCCTGTGCCGCTCGTCCCATTAGAAAAGATTCCTGTTCCTGCGCTCCATCTGCCGAAACTCCATAAAGAACTGTTCCGACACTTCCAACTCGTGGGATTTGCCCTGCCCGTCCTTAAAGCTGATAAAATACCTTGTGCCGCTTTCCGTGGATTCCTCCCGAAGCGTGTATGCCTTAACCCTGTATGCCATCCTGTTGTCCTCCTGCAAAAAATGAGTGAGGGGATTTCCATCCCTCACCCAGTAGCCCGCAGGATGGCAGGCTGTTTTAGAAGCTATAAAATTTTCCGCAGCTTCTTCCGCAGATGGTCTAACCTCGCATAGATGGCACCAGTCGTCAAATGCACAAGCGGGGCAATCTCCTTTGTGGAATACCCCTGCATTTTCAGCAGGACGATTTTCAAGGTACGCCCGTCCACCGTGACTAATACTTGATAGAGATTTTCGCTCTCAATCTCTTCCAGTAACTCCGCAACCGTACCCACTTCCGCCTGCCGCTCCCTGCCTGCCATGTCCTCAAGATATTCCGCAACGTCATTCGTCCATCGGTAAAACCGCCTGTTGGAATTGAAGTCTGCCCTGTCCGCCATGCGTATCTGCTCAATGGTCGCTTCATCAACGCCGCACTCACGCAGCAGCTTTTCCTCCGCTTCTTTCCAGATACGCCATTTCCTGTCCTCCCGTCCGTGGTTGTATGCCATTCTTACTTCCTCCAATCAGAATTGATTGAGAGGGCAGAGAAAAGCCCCCTCATCTTCCCAAAGGAAAAAACAAGGGGGCTGAACGCCTTAAATTTTAATTTTCTATTATCTTTCTTAGTTTTATTAGGATTCTGGCTTTGCGTTTGTTTACAACGCTCTGGGTTATGCCCAACCTCGCCCCGACTTCACGCTCGGAAAGTCCGTCAAAAAAGATTGCCTGTATCAGCTCCTGTTCACTATCCGACAGCAAAGGCAGGGCGGCTTTCAGCCTGTCCACCATGACCGCATTGACAACGGTTTCTGCAATGTCCACCGCTTCATCAGTGATAAAGTCCAGAGGATTCCCCTCGCTGTCCGTAAATCCGTCGAGAGATAGCAGTCTATTCTTTGTATCTAATTTTTGCAGATAACGCCACCGTTCCTTGTCACGGTAGAAGTCTGTGTATTGCTCCCTCACGACTTCAAGCAGACAGCCTTGAATGGGGATAAACAGCTTGTCCATATAGGTCTGGTCGGATTCCCTGCAACGGCAGAACTCCGTGTAGGATAATTCCACATAGCCGCCACTTTCTCTGATATATACCTTTCTTGGTGCATATTTCACCATAAATACCTCCCATCTGAATTTTTGAAATGTAAAAAATCCAGATGGAGAGGCGGAGAACGACACCGCATATCAGAAACAGCCCTACGGCACTTTCCAACAAAAATCGACAAAAGAAAAACCGCAAAGGCTCTGTGACCTTTACGGTTATAGGAAATAGTAATTCTATTGTATGGAGATTGTACTTCTACTTTCAAGGTGAGAAGTACCGTTGCACTGGCAGAAATTTTTTTAACTGGTTTCCTGCCGTTCTCTGATATGCTATGTATTGATAAATTTTGCTTCGTATGAGCAGATAGATAACTGCCCGAAAAAAGGACATAAAAAAATCCCTCCAAATTTAAAAACAAATTCAGAGGGTAATTTAGGGTATAACAAAATAACCCACCCGAATATCGTTTTTTTTATTTGGTGAGTTTGTTCTTTCAAATACGAAACAAAAAGAGCCGATGATTCGTGAATTGTTCCACAATTTCATCGGCTCTGCGTCTTAAGCGTCTGGCTCTTTGATGACAGTTATCTTCAAGTTGTCAACTTTAATCAATCTTTCTTGTCTGCATTTTGGACAATAAAGGGGATAATTCTCCAAAACAGTGTCCTTCCTAATTTTATTACGGGTTTTGCTCCCACAAACAGGACACAATATCCATTCGCATTTCATCATAATTAGTCTCTAATCCTTTCAAATCTCATTTTATATGACTTTTGCAAGCTGTTAAGCTAACTTGTGGAACATATGCCGAACCTTATCTATACGGCTATTCGGGCGGCGGGGTTGGCAAATAAATTTACCAATAGCTGGCTGGTATCCTTTTAACTCTGTCAAGCAGACTCCCTGCCCATTTGTGAAATAAGTTAAATCGTTCCTGTATTCTTGAATACATCTAGCAGGGATTTCTCCTTTCAGAATGACCTCGTCATTCTTTATCTGAGTACTTACAATATCTGCACAATACCTTGGAGCATCATGATACGCCCGTGAGAGATATTCCTGCGGTGCATAAATTTCAAAGTGGAGATATGGCTCTAATAGTTCTGTCCCTGCTTTTTTTAAAGCCTGCTCCAATACGATAGGGGAAAGCAGCCGAAAGTCTGCGGGGGTACTTACAGGACTATAATACAATCCATATTCAAAACAGATTTTACAGTCTGTCACTTTCCATCCATACAGCCCCTGCTCGCAGCCATAAAGAACCCCCTCCATAACCGCATTTTGGAACGATTGATTTAAATATCCAAGTGAAACTCTGCTTTCATACTGCACTCCGCTTCCAATAGGGAGCGGCTCTATGGACAACCCGACAGAAGCCCAGAAAGGATTTGGCGGGACTTCTATGTGGATGGTATATTCTGCTTTTCTAAGCGGTCTTTCCATATATATAACAGTAGGCTCTTTTATTTCTGCCTCCACATGATATTTTTCCTCAAGGATGGCACAAATGACTTCCATCTGCACATTCCCCAAAAAAGAAAGTATAATCTCATGCGTTGTAGTATCCACATAATATTTTAAAAGAGGGTCGCCATCTGAAATTTCTGTAAGTGCCCCAAGCAATATTTCCCGCTGTTCAGATTTCTTTACTGCAATCGTTGTTTGGAGCATAGGGAGAGGATTTTCAATAAATTTTCTCTGCGGCAACAGTATTTCGTTCCCCAAAATACTGTTTAGCTGCAAAACATCATTTGGTAAAATTACAATATCACCAGAGCAGGCTGTATCGGATGAATATAATTCACCGTTTGTCGGAACACACATCTCTGTGATTTTTATTTTCTCTTTTTCAGATATTCTAATAACATCCCTCAAATGCAATGTTCCGCTATATATACGCACATAAACAAAACGCCGCCTTTTCTCTGAATATTCAATCTTAAAAACCTGCCCGCATAGTTCAGATTGACCTTCAGGCGTTGATGAATAAAATTTACTGGCAATTACTTCTATAAGCTGCCGAATCCCCAGATTGTTTTTAGCGCTTCCGTGATAAACGGGAAATAACGTTCCGTTTTGGAATCTCCTGTTTTCTTCCTGTTCCAGTTCTGACATTTTAAACGGTTTCCCTGACATATATTTCTCTAATAGTTCATCGTTTCCCATAATTACCGCATCCCACTGTTCCATATCGTCATTGTCCGTTACATTTATATGGGGATGCTGCCCAACCTTTTGCTTCACTATAATTTCCGAAGAAAGCTTTGCTTTCATTTCCCGATATACCATTGGCAAATCAATCCCCTCTTGGTCAATTTTATTGATGAAAAAAATTGTCGGAATCTTCATTATCTGTAGTGCATGAAACAGTATACGGGTCTGTGCCTGTATGCCATCCTTTGCAGAAACTAATAATACTGCTCCGTCTAATACGGATAAAGAACGGTATACTTCCGCCAAAAAATCCATATGGCCTGGCGTATCTATAATGTTGACTTTTACATCCTCCCACTGAAAAGATGTCACTGCTGTCTGGATAGTGATTCCCCTTTGACGCTCCAAATTCATTGTATCTGTCCTTGTTGTGCCTTCATCTACGCTCCCTAGTTCTGCAATTGCACCACTGGTATACAATAAACTTTCCGTTAATGTTGTCTTTCCTGCGTCAACGTGAGCCAGAATGCCTAAGTTAATTATTTTCATGTGATTTTCCTCCTATCAACACCCAAAAAAGGGCATAAAAATACCCAGTGATAAATACTCCTATCACTGGGTAAATAACTCCAATAGCCCCAAAACACTTATATGTTTTCGGGCATATAAAATTACATGATAAAAGTATTCTTAAACTGGGTACAAAAAACTAAGCCCCATATTAAAAGTGAAACGGGACTGCTACTTTTTGTTCCCACTATCAAATTGACAGTTTATTTAAGAATACCTTGCCGCATATTTATTAACTCCTTGTATAATACTGAATCTAATTATATTCCTTAACCCTTTATTTGTCAAGCTGACAAACTAAAGCAGAAAAAGCGGCAGGATTTCCCCCTGCCACTAATCATCTGTTTATGCAAAAATAATTTCCTTTTCCACAATCTCCCTCGCACAAGCCCTTATGTTATTGAGGCATCCTGTCCATTCTAAGGCGTTTTCTGCCTTTAGCTGTTCCGTTATGCCCTGTGCCTGTTTCATACCCTCTATGAGCCTTTCAAAGCGTTCCTGTGCCTGTCTGTTGATGTCGGCAAGGTAGGCGTTTAGCCTGCCGCTTGTAAGAAGATTGGTGTATGTAACTTTACGGTACTGTTTTAGATAATCTAAATGCCGTTGCCCCCAGATGCCTATTGCCTGTTCTTCTTCGGCGGGTACAGTTAAGCACGGTATCAAATAATCCCCTTGCCTTTCGTATTTGCCGCCCAGTTCCTCAAATAATGATTTTGCCATTGTCTGTTACCTCCACATTCTTTTTTATTTTGAATGTCCGCAAAATCCGTCCTACATCAGAGGGACGCCACGGGCAGTCTAAATTGTGGATAGCGATGAGTCTGTCCTCCACGGTAATGTTGCCATTCTCGTCCGTAGTAACGGTCTTGTTGAAGTTCTTTTCACCCTTGATGACAAAGGAGATGCCCGCAACAACGCCATCCTCGGAAGTCTTTTTCAGGGCAATCGTGCCAGTGGGCGTCTCCACATTCAGGTATGCCCGCACAGTGTCGGCATTTTCCACGCCCGTCACTACATCCTGCAGGTTAGGGTCGCCATAGGCAATCATCTTTGCGCTGCTGCTGACAGCCGGCACATTGCTCCTTGTGGCGGTAATACGCACCGATCCGTCAAAGGCGGTTTCTGATGTGATGATGAGCTGATTGCCGGACTTCGCAACGCTTACCTTGCTGTCGGAAGAAGCAAAGGAATACTCAGACAGCACACCGTTCTTATCGGTCAGGGTCAGCGTGTATTTCCCGTTCTGATAGGAAAGCTCTTTTGTGATCTGTGAGCTTTCCGTCCTGCATAAATTTCTTCATTTTGATAGCCTGCGCCAGTGACGGGGTAGCGTCGTTGTATTCCATCGCTTCGAGCAGAGTGTACTGCTGTTCCTCGGACAGATAGGAGATTTCCACCGCAGGGCGGAACGCAATCTGCCTTTCGTCAACCATTTGCAGGATTTCAGGAACAAGTTCGGTCAGGCGGATATACCTTTGAATTTGATTGCGGCTTTCTCCAACCTTTTCAGCAAGCTCGGCATCGCTCCGCAACTTTGTCCCCACTGGGGACGAAGTTAAATCGTTGCGCTGTCCCTGCCTATTCATCGCTTCAAGCCGCATTTTGTAGGCAAAGGCTTTCTCACTCGGCAGGATCGTGGAGCGTTGCAGGTTACTCTCTACCATAATGATGATTGCTTCATCACGGGTCAGCTCCTTGACCTCGCATTTTAAGGTTTCCAGTCCCGCAAGCTCACACGCCTTTTTGCGTCTGTGTCCGCTGATAAGCTCATACCGTCCGTCCTCCTTGAGCCGGACAGTCGCCGGGGTCATTACGCCATTTCGCTTGATACTCTCAACAAGCTGTTCCATATCTTCATCCATTAAGACTTTAAACGGATGGTCTGGAAACTCGTCAATCTCCGATATAGGAATTTCCCGTATCTTGCTTAAGGCAGCCTCCGCACGACTTTCGTCAGTTTCAAAGAGGTCATCGTAAGCGGTCAGCTCGATTTTGTTTCCTCTGCTTCTCGCCAATCTCTACCACCTCCTTTGCGAATTGCTCATAGGCAGCGGCAACCTTGCCGCCTTTGTCATAGGCAAAAATACTCTTGCCCTCTGCGGTGGCTTCCACAGCACGGACGGAGTGGGGGATCTGGGTATCAAACACCCTGATTTTCTGTCCGTATGCGCTCTTGACGGATGAGATGATGTCTTTAGAGATATTTGTCCGTGTCATGACCATCGTCATCAGGATACCGTCAATACGCAGTCTGGGGTTTATCTGCCGCCTGACCTTTGACACCGTGCGAAGCAACAGCTCCAGACCTTTTGCAGAAAGATAGTGGGGCTGCGTCGGGATAACTACGCTGTCAGCCGCCGCCAGAGAATTGATGGTTATCATTCCCAAGCTCGGCATACAGTCGATTAGCACAAAGTCGTAATCCCTTTTGACCTCATTCACATAGGTTTTCAGGACACTCTCACGACTCAGGGCATTGATCAGCCTTACCTCCAGACCAGACAGCTCAATGTTGGACGGGATAAGGTCAACGCCTTCCTTGTGATGGATAATCCCTTGAGAGACATCAACCGTCTTATCGTCGATGATGTCCTGCATCACGGTAGAGAGGGTAAAGGGCAGGTCGTCAGGACGGTTATATCCCAACGCCATCGTAAGGTTTGCCTGCGCATCGGCGTCGATGAGCAGCACCTTGTTCCCCTGCTGTGCCAGTCCCACGCCCAGATTGACCGCTGTGGTGGTCTTGCCGACACCGCCTTTCTGGTTTGTCAGAGCAATCACTTTGCAGTTTGACATAGATGCGTCCTCCTTTCGCATAAATTTAGCCACCTTGTCAGGGTGGCTATGTAAAGTTCCGCAGAACGCAAAAAAGCCGACTGGCTTTGATACCAATCGGCTATGTAAAATCTTCAATATTCAGTTGTTGACTTTCGCTGCAAGCAGCTCTCGTATATCGTCCGTGTCCCACTTATCAGGGAACAGCACTGCCATTATCTGAAAAGCGTCATACAATCCTGCGATATATGCGTGGGTAGCATACTCAATATCTTGCTTGTCCCGACACTCAAGCAGGCGGTTACAGACTTTCCGCTGTTCGTCCGTCAAATCCAACTGGAGATAGTGCATTTCCGCAATCCCCTCATTCTCAGAGTCCTCCTGATAGGTTACGTCTGCTTCCAACAGCGGAGTGATCGTCTTTTCCCTCAGCGTTTCCACAGCTACCTTGAACAGTTCTTTAAATTCTACGCCATTCATCATACCCTCCCGCAATCGTGTTGTACTTTGAGTTTTTTCAGCGGTGCGCCCGTAACCTTAAAAATCAGTTCGTCAACGCAGTCCGCATATCTGCCTTGTGCAAGGAGCTGATTTTTCAGTTCCACAAGGCTATGTAACAGGATTGTCCTTTCATGGCTATCCAGATAAATGTGGAATTTCTGTTCTCTCATACGAGCCACCTCCGTTTCTTCACTCTCATTATATGTAGGAATGCAAAGCAGCTCAAATGTGCAATCTTGGTAAAAAAATAAGCGTATCACTATCTCTAATGATACGCCCTTGTTCTAAATGACTTCAAAATGCTTTAAAGCATCTTTAATTGCCTCCACTTTCTCTGCTGTCGGATGTTTTCTCGGCTGTTTCAATTCTTCTACCGCATTAGGGGCATCATACATTGGCAAGCCCAAACTTTTCTTTACCTCTGCTATATAAGCGGTATGTACTTTGAAGCCATACTTCGCTTCTATGTATTCCTTTATCATTTTGTAGGTAACTCGCTCTTTCGGCTTGTACGCCTCGGCTCTTTTAGCGATATTATCAAGTGGCACCTTGCCCTCTCCCTCGCCAAACTCCACTTTTACGCTGATTGTGCTGTCAGGTTTTTTGTGGGAAAGCAGTACTACCGTCTCCACATGCACCGTCATCGGGAACATATCCACTGCTCTGACTTTCCTCACTTCATACCCGTTCCCGCACAGGTACTTCATATCTCTTGCCAGCGTGGCCGAGTCACAGCTTACATACACAACCCGCTCCGGTGCCATCTTCACAACCGTCTCCAGCAGCGCCTCATCGCAGCCCTTCCTCGGCGGATCCACCACAATCACATCCGCGCGGGCCCGCTCCCCGCCGTGTTCTTTCTTATACCTGTCATAATAGTCCGGCAGGACTTCCTCCGCCTTTCCCACGAAAAACTCTGCATTTTCAATCCCGTTGATCTGTGCGTTTTTCCGCGCGTCTATGATTGCCTGAGGCACGATTTCCACGCCGTACACCTGCCCTGCCTTCTGCGCAAGGAAGAGAGAAATGGTTCCGATTCCGCAGTAGAGGTCCCATACGGACTCGCCGCCCTGCAGATCTGCATATTCCAGCGCAAGGGAATACAGTTTTTCCGTCTGCACCGGATTCACCTGATAGAAGGACAGAGGAGAGATCTGGTATTTTACGCTGCCGATATAATCAGTAATATATTCCTTTCCCCAGAGCACCCGGAAGGTGCTGCCCATGATAACGTTTGTCTGTTCCATGTTCGGGCTGACAGAGATGCTTGTCATCCCTTCTATAGCCCTCAGCTTTTCAACGAGATGTTCCTCATAAGGCAGCTTCCGGCTGTTGATTACCAGACAGACCATAATCTCTTTTGTTGTAAAACCGAAACGGATCAATGCATGGCGGATGACTCCGGTTCCGGTTTTCTCGTCATAAGACGGAACATGATTTTCTTCCATATAGGTCAGAATAATTTTCAGAATCTCCCGGTTCACCGGCACTCCCAGCGCGCAGTCTGTGTTGGCAATAATGCTGTGTGTCCGGCCGGCGTAGAAACCGGTCACCGGTCTTCCTTCTTTGTCTGTGCCGAAGGGAAACTGGGCCTTGTTCCGATAGCCAAAGGGCTGGTCCATCCCCACGGCAGGCTCCATTACACGATCCAGCAGTTCCGGCGGGAAGCCGCCGATACGCTCCAGATTTCCCCGTACTTTGCGGGCTTTGAATTCCAGCTGCTTCTCATAGGACATTTCCTGGATCTGGCAGCCGCCGCACTGTCTTGCAAAGGCACATCGGGCATTTACCCGGTCCGGAGAAGGGCGCAGAATTTTCATCAGTCTTGCGTAGCCGTAATTTTTCCTGGCCTTTGTAACTTTTACCTCTACCTGATCGCCGATCACCGCGTCCTTGATAAAAAGAGTATAACCGTCCACCTTTCCTATTCCCTCTCCGTTTACGCCTATATCTGTAATCTCAGTAATCACTGTCTGGTTTTTCTGCATTTGATTCTCATTTTTCCCCATATTTATATCCTTTCATAAAACGGGGGACGTAACCCCTTTTTCTGTTACGTCCCCGATGTTCTCCTTAAGTTGGACTCAAAAAGTCTGTTAAACCCAAGCCACTCTGTTCCGGCCTTGCCTTTGAATATTTCTGTCAGCGTCTGCAGTTTTGCATCCGCATTGTCCGCCAGATTCAGGGCCAGAGCCTCGGCCAGAGCCGGCTTCTTCGGCGAACCGTATTCCAGTTCTCCGTGATGAGCCACTACACAATGCTTCAGTTCATTGGCCAGTTTTACCGGAAAGTCCGGCTGCTCTCTGAGGGCTTCGTCAATCATCTCCACACCGATTACAATATGGCCGATGAGCTGTCCCTCGTCTGTGTAATCATTATCCGGAAATGCGGACAGTTCTCTTGTTTTTCCAATGTCATGACACAGCGCTGCGGAAATGAGAAGATCCCTGTTTAAAATGGAATACGCACCTGCAAAATATTCGCACAGGTGCACCACGCTCAGCGTGTGTTCCAGAAGTCCTCCGGAAAAGCTGTGATGTACGGTCTTGGCGGCCGAATGTCCTTTAAAGCTGCTGATAAACGCCTCGTCTTTCACAAAGAAATATTCCAGCAGCTGCCGGAGATGGACGTTGGAGATCTGCCGGATATACGCCAGCAACTCCTCATACATTCCGTCTACACTCTTATCGGTTGTAGGCATATAATCCGCCGGATTGTACTCTCCCTCATAAGCCCGCCGGATCTGCCGGATATTGAGCTGAAGATTGCCATTATAATTAATTACGTCGCCAAATACTTCTATAAAATCTTTTTCACTGTATTCAGAAATCCCCTGGGAATTTGGATCCCAGACTTTTCCGTCCAGTGTCCCTGTCTTATCCTGCAGAATCAGGTTGTCATACGGTTTTCCGTTTCGCGTTTCCGCGGAACGTTTCCCTTTACACAGATATACGTTTCTGATTGTCTCTCCTTCATGCAGTCCACTGATATATCTCATTTCATTCCTCTTTCTATTCTTCTATTTTTATTTCTGCCCCACAGTTACCGTGTAATCCACATCCACATAACCGTCAGCTCCAAGACGTTTGCCTTTGATCTGTATCTGCTGATCTGTCCGGGTCTCCAGTACAGCCTTCTCGAATGTCACCAGATTGGTCACCGTTTCCCCGTTTATTTCACAGATAATATCACCGCTTTGTATTCCTGCCGCCATGGCCGGAGAATCAGGATCCACGTCAATTACATAAATGCCTGCCGGCATTCCCTGATCTTCTTTCAGCCGGGAGGTAACTGTTGTTGCGTATACACCGATATACGGCACGTTCTGCCCGTTCGCCATAAGCTCGATCACAGACTTCAGATCTGATATGGCATAAGCGTTTGCCGTATTTGTCCCTTCATCTTCCCAGATCGAAGCCATAATCAGACCCACAACCTCGCCCTGCATATTAAACAATACCCCGGACCCGCCCGAAGCAGCGGAAATGTCGGTTGCAAGGATATCGCACTCTCCGTCGTAAAAAGTTTCTTTGTAATCAGTAGAACTGATAATTCCATAACTGATTCCGTCTGCGTAACTGAAAGTATTTCCCAGAGCAATCACCGGATCTCCCTGCTGCGTCAGATTGGAATTTCCCAGAACGGCAACTTTTACAGAACTCCATGTAGAAGTGGAAATTTCTCTTCGCCGGACGCTGAATACCGCCAGACAGCGGTTGCGGTCACGCATTTTCAAAGAAGCCCCATACCGGGATCCATCTGCAAATGTAACAATCCAGCTTTCCGCGTCGCTGCATACAGAGTCCGGGGCAAATATCAGCAGTTCCTGCCCATTGTCCGCAGTAACAATTCCGGCCGCCGAATCTTCAATTCCTGTTGTCTCGTCTGTCCAGTCCGTTCCTCCGGATACCCGACTCACAGTGGCAACACTTCTCTTTGCTTCATCTGCCAGACTATACATGGATGCAAGCATTTCTTCATAACTCAGTGAATCCAGCTTCTGTTCTGTTTCCCTGGTCTTTTCCTCCTCCGCTTTCTGCTCTTCTTCCGATGGTTCCTCATCTTCCGGAATGGTTACGGTCTCAGGTTCTCCCTTAAATGTCCGCTCTGCCCAGGGTTTGAGCGCAAAAAAACCAATACAGGCAAAAATTCCCAGAATCACACCGTACAGAGCAATTCTGGCAGTCTGCCTGAAAAGTCTTTCCCTGCTTAAGGGCTCGGGTTTTATGGTCTCCTGCAGAAAGGAGTATTTCTCCGGCTTCTGCTCTTCTTCCGCTGTACTGCCTGCCGAAGAGTTTTCTGTCTGAGCCGCATCCAAATGTGCGCTTTCTTTCTGCGGATTTTCTTTCTGCTTATCAACGGTGGTTTCCGGAGTCTCCTCCTGATCCGGATTCCGATTCTTCCTGTGCAGCATAGGCATAATTTCTCCTTCAGATTATAGTATAACCGATTCATTTGGATTGTTCAATCGTAACTGTCCGGCGCGGCCTGAAATTTGCGGCAGCTCAGCCATGCCTGCCATGGAAAGGACGCTGCGCTCTTGTCATGGAAAAAGGAATGGGGTAAAATGATTACAGCCGGAGAGAAAACCGGACATAATATATAAACAGAAAAACTTAGAAAATAACAGACAGGTGAATTTATGAATCAGAAAACTCTGACAAAACTGGAATATGATAAAATCATCGGGCTTCTGGAAGAGGAAGCCTCTTCCTTCCGCGGGCGCCAGCTCTGCCGGAGGCTTAAGCCCATGACTGATCTGAATAAAATCAATACTTTTCAGGAACAGACGGCTGCCGCATTTACAAGAATTATCCGGAAAGGCCGTTTTTCCTTCGGCGACGCCGCACCCATAGAGGAGTCCATGAAACGACTGGAAATAGGAGGGGCCTTAAGCATTTCCGAACTTCTGCGCATCTGCCGGCTCCTGAAAAACGCCGCCCGGGCCAAATCCTACGGCAGGCACGACACTCAGGAGGACGCTGCCGACTGCCTGGACGACTATTTTAACCTTCTGGAACCCCTGAGTCCGCTGTCAAATGAAATCGACCGCTGTATTATCTCCGAGGAGGAGATCGCGGACGACGCCAGCAGTGAACTGAAACGGATCCGGCGGAATATGAGTACGATTAACGACCGGGTTCACGCCACTCTCAGCGGACTGGTAAACGGCTCCTGGCGCTCTTATCTTCAGGATCCGATTATTACTATGCGCGGGGACCGTTACTGTCTTCCGGTAAAAGCGGAATACAGAGGACAGGTACAGGGGCTGATCCATGATCAATCTTCCACCGGCTCTACATTATTTATTGAGCCGATGGCTGTTGTAAAACTGAATAATGATCTCAAAGAACTTTATGCAAAAGAGCAGGAAGAGATCCAGGCCATCCTTGCGGATCTGAGCAGCCAGGCCGCCTCTTATGTGGAAGAAATCCGGCAGGACTACAGGGCCATGACAGATCTGGACTTTATATTTGCCCGGGGCGCGCTGGCTCTGTCCATGCAGGCCAGCCGGCCGGTATTCAATCAGGAAGGCCGCATCCGCATCCGGGAAGGGCGGCATCCGCTTCTGGATCCCCGTACCGTAGTCCCCATCACAGTTTCTCTGGGAGAAGATTTTACTCTTCTGATTATTACAGGACCCAATACAGGCGGAAAAACCGTGTCCCTGAAAACTGTAGGGCTGTTTACGCTGATGGGGCAGGCCGGACTGCACATTCCCGCGGGAGACCGTTCGGAACTTGCCGTTTTTTATCAGGTTTACGCGGATATCGGAGATGAACAGAGCATTGAACAGAGTCTGAGCACCTTTTCGTCTCATATGACAAATATTGTCTCTTTTCTGAAAAAGGTAGATGAACAGTCCCTTGTACTGTTCGACGAGCTGGGCGCGGGAACAGACCCGACGGAGGGAGCCGCTCTCGCCATTGCGATTCTGTCCTATCTTCACAAAAGGGGAATCCGCACAATGGCAACCACCCATTACAGCGAACTGAAAGTATACGCACTCTCCACAGAAGGCGTAGAAAACGCCTGCTGCGAATTTGACGTAGAAAGTCTGCGTCCTACTTACCGTCTGCTCATCGGCATTCCCGGAAAGAGTAATGCATTTGCCATTTCCGGAAAGCTGGGGCTTCCTGAGTTTATTATCAAAGACGCCAGGAAGCGGCTGAGTGAGCAGGATATTTCCTTTGAAGACCTGCTTACTGATCTGGAAACCAGCCGCCGCACAATCGAACAGGAACGTGCGGAAATCCAGGCATACCGGAAAGAAACAGAAGCGCTGAAAGCCCAGGCACAGCAGCGGCAGGAAAAGCTGGAAGAACAGCGGAACCGGATTATCCGGGAGGCAAACGAAAAAGCCAATGCCATCCTGCGGGAAGCCAAAGAAGTAGCAGATGAGACGATCCGCAACTTCCACAAATTCGGCAAAGAAAATATTTCAGCCGCCGAAATGGAAAAAGAGCGGGAGCGTCTCAGACAGAAAATAAAAACCACGCAGGCTGACGCTGCGGTTAAAGCTGCAAAGCAGAAGAAAAAGTACAAAGCAAGCGACTTCAAACTGGGAGAATCTGTAAAAGTTCTGAGCATGAATCTGACCGGAACAATCCATTCTCTCCCCGACTCAAAAGGAAACGTAACCGTACAGATGGGTATTCTTCGCTCCCAGGTAAATATTTCTGATCTGGAAATCATAGAAGAACCGGTGCCGTACGCTGCGAAAAAATTCAGCCGCACTTCCAAAAGCAGTATGAAAATGGGGAAATCCCTCTCTGTAAGCCCTGAGATCAATCTCCTCGGCAAAACAGTAGACGAAGCTGTAGCAGAACTGGACAAATATCTGGACGACGCACTCCTCTCACATCTGAATACCGTGCGTGTCGTTCACGGAAAAGGAACCGGCGCTCTCCGCAAAGGCATTCATGAATACCTGCGGCGCCAGAAACATGTAAAATCCTACCGGCTGGCCGAATTCGGCGAAGGGGATGCCGGCGTTACAATTGTAGAACTGGGATAAAAGGAGGGAAAACCACTATGATAGGGAAACAGAAAATCCTGATTGTCGATGACGATGAAAATATTGCCGAACTGATTTCACTCTATCTTACGAAAGAGTGTTTTGATACAAAAATCGTACACAATGGAGAGGACGCGCTGTCCGCGTTCGAAACATACAATCCGAATCTGATCCTTCTGGATCTGATGCTTCCCGGTATTGACGGCTACCAGGTATGCCGGGAAATCCGGGCAAAATCCACCACTCCGATTATTATGCTTTCTGCGAAAGGTGAAGTGTTTGACAAGGTGCTGGGCCTGGAGCTGGGCGCTGACGATTATATTATGAAACCATTCGACTCCAAGGAAATGGTTGCAAGGGTCCGGGCCGTACTGCGACGCTATCAGCCTGCCAAAGCAGCGGAAGCTCCTGCGGAAAAAGCCAAATATGCAGAATATGACGGGCTGGTTATCAATCTGACCAACTATTCTGTCATGTGTGACGGCAGACAGGTTGAAATGCCCCCGAAAGAGCTGGAACTGCTCTACTGTCTGGCTTCCTCACCGAATCAGGTCTTTACCCGCGAGCAGCTTCTTGACCGTATCTGGGGCTATGAGTATATCGGCGATACAAGAACTGTAGACGTCCACATCAAGCGGCTCAGAGAAAAGATCAAAGATCATCCCGGCTGGAAACTGAGCACTGTATGGGGCATCGGCTATAAATTTGAGACGAAATAACACCGGAGTATTAACTAATGAAAAGCATTCTGCACTTAAAATTTATTGTACTTTATATTATATTCGGATTTCTGTGCGTTTTTACAACCGCTATGCTGGCTGAAGAACTGATTCAGACCCAGCTGGAAGATGATACCTCCCAGACTCTTTACCGGGAGGCCACGCTGATTGCAAGCGATTATCTGCCTTCTTATTTTACAGATTCTTCTTCCGTCCAGTCTGTTCAGGCTCAGCTTGCGGCCATGAGACTGTACCTGGACTCTTCGCTGTGGTTTGTTTCCAGTGACGGAACCATGATTACGTCTTCCAATCTGGAGGGTACATCTTCTCCTGACGCAATTGAAAACTTCGATCCGGCGGAAATCGGCAGCAGTCAGTACATTACAGGAACTTACCACGGATATTTTGACGAGGATATGATCACGGTTATGGCCCCGGTTACTCAGGGATTTTCCACAAAAGGCTATCTTCTGATCCATTCTCCTCTGTCATCAATCGAAGAGAGCTGTTCTGAAATTATGGTTTCTATATACATTTGTCTGGGCGTGATTTTTCTATTGTCCTTCATCTTTCTGCTGGGATTTCAGTTTTTTGTATATAATCCTCTTAAGCAGATATCTGAAGCGGCAAAACAGTATGCCTCAGGCAATCTGGACTATGAGATTCCTGTGTACACCCATGATGAGATGGGGTATCTGTCCGCATCTCTGAATTACATGGCAGTTCAGCTTAAAGATATGGATGATTATCAGAAGAAAATTGTGGCAAATGTCTCTCATGACTTCCGTTCTCCTCTGACTTCCATCAAAGGATATCTGACCGCCATGGCAGACGGCACCATTCCGCCGGAAATGTATCAGAAATATCTGAACATCATTCTCTTTGAAACAGAGCGCCTGACCGATCTGACAAAAGATCTCCTCACGCTCAACGAGTTTGATACAAAAGAACTTCTGCTGGATAAGACCCGTTTCGACATCCAGGATGTCATAAAAAGCACGGCCGCCTCTTTCGAAGGCGTATGTACTCCAAAGCATATTTCTATCCAGCTGCTGCTTCTTCCGGGCTCTGTTGCGGTAAATGCTGATATGCGGAAAATTCAGCAGGTGCTTTATAATCTGATTGATAATGCGGTTAAATTCAGCGGAAACGAATCTACGATCACAGTCGAAGTGGCTGAAAAGAATGAAAAAGTATTTGTCTCCGTAAAAGACCGGGGAATGGGAATTCCCAAAAAAGAGCTGAACAAAATATGGGAACGTTTCTATAAATCAGATCTGTCCAGGGGCAAAGATAAAAAGGGCACCGGACTGGGACTTTCCATTGTAAAAGAGATTATCCAGGCGCATGATGAACATATCAATGTAGTAAGTACAGAAGGAGTAGGCACAGAGTTCATCTTCTCCTTAAGTAAGGCGGATGTGTAGGGAACGGAGGGGAGAACTATCTGAAAAAGAATATTCAGAGTTTCTCGCGAAGGGGGTCGAGATGAGCGGTATGGGAAGCAGACTCCGTTCCGAAAGCTAAGAAAAATTAAAGCCTCCGGAATCTGACGCAAGACAAGACTGAAAATGATTAACTCGCCTTTGGCTCAGACAGAATCATTTTCAGTCTTAGCATCAGATTCCGGAGACTTAACTTTTTCTAAGCTTTCTTCAAAGTCGCCTGCTTCCCATACCGCTCATCTCTTACACTTTCGCCTAAACTTCTGCCCATCTCTTTTCTGCAGTTTCTCCCCTCCGTTTCCGACACATCCCGGCCGGAAAAAATCGGTCAGGTAACTGCAGTTTTCTGGATGCGGCTTTTGGAGACGGCCGGCGGGGAAGTCCGGCTCCAAATACGTCTTCGAGAAATCTCCGGTTTCCTTCTCTTATCACAGATTCCACTTCTTGTCCTGGGCGAGGCGGAGACGGTTCATGGCTCTGGCCAGGGAAGCCTGTGTGTGATAATACTGCTGTATGCTTCGTTTCTGGCGCATCTGTTCTTCCGCCCGCTCTTTCTGTTCCTGAGCCCGGCGGACGTCGATATCCTCGGGTCTTTCGGCCGTATCTACCAGAAGCGTCACACGATTGTTCACAATCTCCGCGAATCCTGTTCCTACAGCGATCTCATTCCATTTGCCTGCTTCCACTTCCATACGGGCTATTCCAACTTCAATGGCGATCACCATATTTTCATGATGGGGAAGAAGTCCTATCTCTCCATCCGGCGCCGGAATAATCAGATTGCGGCATCTTCCTTCATAAAAAACCTTATCGCTTGCAATTATTTTCAGACCAAATGTATCCATTTACACCAACTCCCGCTATGCTTCTGCCTGCTCTGCCTTCGCCTTTGCAATGACATCATCAATCGTACCCACATTGAAGAAAGCAGATTCCGGATATTCATCCATCTCTCCGTCAATAATCATCTTAAATCCACGGATGGTCTCTTTCAGCGGCACATATTTTCCCGGAATACCGGTAAATGTCTCTGCCACGAAGAAAGGCTGTGACAGAAAACGCTGAATCTTTCTCGCGCGCATTACCGTAGCCTTATCCTCGTCGGAAAGCTCTTCCATACCCAGAATCGCGATAATATCCTGCAGTTCTTTATATTTCTGGAGAATTGCGATTACTTTGTTCGCGACCTCATAGTGTTCCTCGCCGACTACATCCGCCTCCAGGATACGGGAACTGGACTCCAGCGGATCTACCGCCGGGTAAATACCCTGCTCTACGATCTTTCTGGAAAGTACCGTGGTGGCATCCAGATGAGCAAATGTTGTCGCGGGAGCCGGGTCTGTCAGGTCGTCTGCCGGAACGTATACGGCCTGCACACTGGTAACAGAACCGTTCCTTGTAGATGCGATTCTCTCCTGCAGCTCACCCATTTCTGTTGCCAGAGTGGGCTGGTATCCTACTGCTGACGGCATACGTCCCAGCAGAGCGGACACCTCGGAACCCGCCTGAGTAAAACGGAAAATATTATCAATAAACAGCAGGACATTCTGATGCTGTTCATCACGGAAATATTCTGCCATGGTAAGTCCTGTCTCAGCCACACGCATACGCGCTCCGGGGGGCTCGTTCATCTGTCCGAACACCAGGGCTGTTTTCTCCAGAACTCCGGATTCTTTCATTTCCGTCCAAAGGTCATTTCCTTCACGGGAACGTTCGCCGACTCCGGTAAAAATGGAATATCCGCCGTGCTCTGTGGCAATGTTGCGGATCAGCTCCTGAATCAGAACGGTTTTCCCCACGCCGGCGCCGCCGAAAAGACCGATCTTTCCGCCCTTTGCGTAGGGAGCCAGAAGATCGATAACCTTGATTCCTGTTTCCAGAATCTCTACTACCGGACTCTGATCCTCAAATGTAGGCGGAGTTCTGTGGATAACCCATTTTTCTGTATCATCATCAATAGGGTTTCCATCATCAATAGTTTCGCCGAGCACGTTAAACAGCCTGCCCAGCGTCTGCTCACCTACAGGAACCTGAATCCCTGCTCCTGTAGCTGTCACTTCCATATCCTTGCACAGGCCTTCACTGGCAGACAGCATCAGGCAGCGCACCTCATTATTTCCGAGGTGCTGGGCAACCTCCATAATGCACGTTTTCCCGTTATTCACAACTTCCAGTGCATCTTTGATAAAAGGGAGATCGCCGTCTTCAAATACTACGTCAACAACAGGCCCCATAACCTGTGTGATTCGTCCTTTATTCATACTTATCTCTCACTTTCTTCAGCTCTTTTTCTGCTGCGCTCTTGCACCGCCGCAGACCTCTGTAATCTCCTGCGTAATCGCAGCCTGTCTCGCTCTGTTGTATACGATGGACAGCTCGCTGATCAGACTCTCGGCACTGTCTGTGGCCGATTTCATAGCCATCATACGGGCATTGTGCTCGCTGGCGTATGCTTCCACAAGGCAGCCGTAGATCATACCGGTAATATAATTCGGCACGATTGCCTTCATTACGGCTTCCACCGACGGATAAAGAGCAATGGCTTCACGGTGCACATTGAGAGGCATTTTCATCTCATTGAAAGAACTTTTCTCGAGAGGAAGAAGTCTCAGTGTCTCAGCGTCTGCCTGCACGGAACTCTCCATCCGTGTATAAACAATATGAATCTCGTCCAGCCTGCCATGCCGGAATTCGTCAATCAGTACTCCTGAGATATCCCTGGCTCTGTGCATGGTCGGTTTCTGCACCGTGTACTGAAAACTGTTCTCTATTTCGACTCCATGCTTCTTAAAATAATGGCGTCCCAGTTCTCCCACGATATACAGTTTGTGCTGCCCCGGCCTTGCCAGAATCTCCTCCGCCAGTTTCACTACATTGTGATTGTATGCTCCGGCCAGTCCCTTATCTGCGGTTACAACAATTGTACCGATCTTTCTTTCTTCTGCCGGAATCTTTTCCCGCATGTCAAAGAAAGGATGCTCCAGATCCGGCACGTGCCTCAGAATTCTTGATATCTCTCCCTGCAGCGCATAGAAATACGGCTCTGTATCAGCCAGCTTTTTTCTTGCGTGCGTCATCTTGGAAGAGGAAATCATATACATGGCATTGGTAATCTTCAT
Organism: Mediterraneibacter sp. HA8405; assembly: GCF_056148955.1. Classification (NCBI taxonomy): domain Bacteria; kingdom Bacillati; phylum Bacillota; class Clostridia; order Lachnospirales; family Lachnospiraceae; genus Mediterraneibacter; species Mediterraneibacter sp. HA8405. The sequence continues at coordinate 182,185 of NZ_CM148758.1, forward strand.
TGTGTCTTTGACACTGTTGATTCTGCTCTGTATCTCTCTGATATTTGCCATAGTATCACCTGCTCTTTTTAAAATCCTTCCTTAAATTCACGGGCTTTTTCCACAATCCTGTCGATCATCTCATCGGACAGTACTTTCTGCTGCTCGATCTCCTGTCCGATTTCCGGATAGTTCAGATCAAAGAAGCGAAGCATATCTCCCTGGAATTTCTTAATCTGTGTTTTCTCAACTCCCAGCAGAACTTTGTGGGTAGCCGCGCACAGCGTAATTACTTTTTCATGAAGGCTCAGAGGCTGTCCCAGAGGCTGCTTTAACAGCTCCATCAGGCCGCTTCCATATTCCAGCTGTTCCTTGGTCGCAGCGTCCAGATCAGAACTGAACTGGGTAAATACTTCCATCTCTCTGTACTGTGCCAGATCGATACGGATACTTCCGGACGCTTTCTTCATCGCCTTAGTCTGTGCCGCGCCGCCCACACGGGAAACAGAAAGTCCCACGTTTACAGCCGGACGCATACCGGACGCGAACAGGCCGCTCTCAAGGAAAATCTGTCCGTCAGTAATGGAAATTACATTGGTCGGAATATAAGCAGATACATCTCCGGCCTGTGTCTCGATAATCGGAAGGGCTGTAATGGAACCGCCGCCCTTCTCTTCGCTTAAGCGGCTGGATCTCTCCAGAAGTCTTGAGTGAAGATAAAATACATCTCCCGGATATGCCTCACGTCCCGGGGACCGTCCAAGCAGAAGTGACAGGGCACGGTATGCCACCGCATGTTTTGACAGATCATCATACACGATCAGCACATCTTTTCCCTGATACATAAAGTATTCTGCCATAGCAGTTCCCGCATAAGGCGCGATATACTGAAGCGGAGCACAGTCGCTTGCTGTAGAGGACATTATAATTGTATAATCCAGCGCTCCGTAGTTTTTCAGAGAATTTACCACTTTCGCTACAGTAGAGGCCTTCTGTCCGATGGCAACATAGACACAGATCACATCCTTGCCCTTCTGGTTCATAATCGTATCCAGGGCAATGGATGTCTTTCCGGTCTGTCTGTCGCCGATAATCAGCTCTCTCTGTCCGCGTCCGATGGGGAACATAGCGTCAATTGAAAGAATTCCTGTCTCCATCGGCACACCGACAGATTTTCTGTCGATAATACCCGGAGCCTCTCTCTCAACCGGATAATAATCTTCTTCTTTAATTTCGCCGCGGCCGTCAATGGGCTCTCCCAGGGCATTGACAACTCTGCCCACAAAACCGCTGCCCACCGGCACGCCGGCTCTTTTTCCCGTGCGGGTTACTTTTGTGCCCTCACGGATCTGTGTGTCACTTCCGAACAGGATACATCCGATCTCATTTTTCCGGATATCCTGAACCATTCCCTTCAGGCCTGTTTCAAAAGTCACGATCTCTCCGTACATCGCGTGATCAATCCCATATATGGTAGCGATTCCGTCTCCTACGGAGATGACAGTGCCTACTTCACTGTCCTTGCTCATATCGTCAAAATTTTCTATTTCTTCTTTCAGTATGGAGATTATCTCATCTGAATTGATTGAACTCACCTTGCTCACCTCCAGGTTAACTTTTGTTTCAGTCTGTCAAGACGTCCTTTTATGCTCCAGTCATACTCGTCGTTTCCCACGCGGAGGATAAATCCTCCCAGCAGGCTTTCATCCCGGCACACCTGGATCTTTGCCTTCACGGCGCCGTATCTGCCGCACAAAAATGCTTCCATCTTCTCAAGCTGCTCCTCTGAAGGCGGCTCAGTACAGGAAAGCACCGCACTTACAATATGTTCCTGTTCCCGGCAGTATTCTTCATATGCACAGAAAATATCCTCTGCGATATCCAGCCTGTGATGCCTGCAGGCTGTCTTAAGGAAGTTCCGGATCTCCGCCGGAAATATCCGGTCAATCAGACTGAACTTCTTTTCCTGGCTGACAACCGGACTGCAGAGCACCTCGCCCAGTTCCGGTGTCTCCGAAAAAATCCGTTCAGATTCCTTCACGGCATCCGCCGGAATCTTCAGTTCATAGAGCACCTGAGCATATCTCCGGGCCGCTTCAGAAAGGTGTCTGTGCCTGTTATTTATCTGCGTCTTCATGGTTTTCACCTACTTCTTTCAGAAACTGATCGTAAATTCCCTGGTTTCCGCCTTCTGCGCTTACAATCTTTTCTGCAGAAGCAACCGCCAGCCCCGCGATCTCAGACTGCAGTTCTTTCATGGTCTTTTCTCTTTCTGCCTTTACAGTCTCTTTCGCAGACTCGATCAGATTTCCGGCTTTTTCTCCGGCTTCGCCTACAATACGCTCATATTCCACCTTCGCGTCCTTCCGGGCCCGCTCGATCAGCGCAGCTGACTCTTCTCTGGCGCCTTTGAGCGCATCCTGATATTCCTGCTTCATTTTCATGGCATCATCCTGCGCGGTCCGCGCGTTCTTCAGCCCCTCTTCAATGACCTTTCTTCTCTTCTCCATGATCTGTGTCACAGGACGGATCAGAAAATGTCTGAGCAGAAGATAAAGGACAACAAGGTTTATCATCTCATAGACAAGATTCATGTCTAATCTCAGCACCTTTTCACACCCGCCTTTCTCTTTCATACCCGTTCCGGTTTTTCCGGAACACTTCTCTCCTTATACCGTCCCGCTTATTAGAGGAAGAAAATGATCAGAAGGCCGATGATAAAACCATAGATAGCAGTTGCCTCGGCAAGCGCACATCCGAGAATCAGAGTTTTGCTGATCTTGCCCTCTGCCTCAGGCTGTCTTGCGATTGCTTCTGTTGCCTTAGCTGTTGCCAGTCCGATACCGATACCTGCTCCAATACCTGTCAATACTGCGATACCTGCTCCAATTGCGATTAATGTTTCCATAATTTTAGTCTCCTTTTATTTTCTTAATTGTTGTTTTTGCAAAACAGACTGTTCAGATCTGTTTTCTCATAAATTCCCTGACATTTACTCCATCTCTTCATTCATAAACAGCGCTGTCAGAAATACAAATACATACGCCTGAAGCAGACCGTCAAAAATGTCAAAGTAAAAGCTGACCGGGATGGGAATCAGGAGCGGTACAAGTGTTTTCAGAAGCTCCATAACCACAAACCCCGCAAGCATATTTCCAAAAAGCCGCATACACAGCGACAGAGGCCGGATTACAACCTCCAGAATCATGATCGGCGCCACAACCGGTACCGGACTGGCAAAGTGCTTTACCCAGTGCTTCAGTCCGTTTTTCCGTATTCCTGAGAACTCAATCAGGCACATACTCATGATCGCCAGCGCTGCCGTCACATTCAGATCTTTTGTGGGAGGTTTAAATCCCAGCAGCGCGATGGTGTTGGACACCCCGAGAAAAAGAAGCACCGTGATCAGATATGGGATATATCTTCTGTTTTCTTTTCCGATAATCCCCTCAAAGAAATCACTTGCCCAGCTTATGGCCGACTCCAGCGCCAGCTGTACCTTTCCCGGATTTTCAACCTTCAGGTTGCGCACAAGAAGTATGGACGCAAGTACAAGAACGGCCATAATAATCCATGTCACAACCACAGATTCTGAAATTCCTCCCAGAACCGGAAGAGTAAAAACCGTCTCACAGTTCAGCTCTTCCATCAGTGTTTCCGTAAGATTTCCCGTATCGCTCCCTCCTTTTTTCTTCCTTTTTCATACGTATTATCCAGACGTTTTCCTGTATTTTTGCACAAAAAAAGCGAGAGAGCCGTTCTCCCTCGAACCCGCTGTATAATACCCCTTTTCAGATTATTTTTTGTACTGTTTTTCTGAAAAGTTGACTAAATATTACGCCCGTTTTTTTTATTTGTCAACAATTTGAATTTTTACTTTTTAAACTGAGTCCACACGTTTTTTTACTTCATTTTGCCCTCTTTTCTTTTTTGTTTTTCTTCATTTTTGTGCATTTTTTTATTCTTTTTTTATAATTTACAGATTCCGCCCTGTCTCCGATCTCAAACCTTTAAATTTTTTCATTTTATTTTTTATTTTTTTGTAGGATCCATGCGCAGAAATGTTTATTTTTTAACAATCCTGGCAGATACCACTAATTCCCGCAATAGATTTCCCCCTCTGTTCTTCATGATTTTACCTGATTTTATATTGCCATTATAATTTTCTGAATATTATATATTTTTATCCTGAAATATTGCAAAACTCCCCCGGTCTGTTACTATATAAGTAGAGTAACAGTTAAATCTGCATTTTATACATTCTACGAAAAATCACTTTTAGTCAGGGGGATATTTGTGAAAAAAAGAAGAATCGCTATTTTATTATGTATTTTCGTTATTCTGATTTTCCTTTTTATCTGGCTCAGAAACGCGCATCCGTTTGATGACATAAGCAGCGACGACATTGCGGAAATTATTATTTACCATCCCGGCGACACCGAAAATGTATTTTCCAGGCCGGAAGACAAAGATAAGGTGCTCTCACTGCTGAAAGAAATGCACCTGACCAGAACTCTGCCGGATATTGGAGACGGCGGCCTTAATATTGACTTATATTTCACAGATGGAGAGCGATCCCGTCTCACTCTTTCCTCAGATATTATAGTAATAGACGGGAAAGTCTATCACTGTGACCGGGATTACTGTGATGATTTTCGGAAATTGTGCGAAGAACTTTAGTATTTCCGGATTTTCGAGTTATAATATAAAGAAGGGATGATACGATCCCTTCTTTATTCATTATATCATTTTACTGACTATAAGATAATGGAGGCAGACCCATGAATGCCATTTCCACGAACAGGAAAAAATATTTCAGCCGCCCTGCAGACAAACTTTTTTTCACATTCGGACTTCTTATGCTGTGCAGTGAGATCTGGAAACAGCTGACGCTTACCTTTCTTGTGGGACACGGCGTCTATAATCTGTGGTACTTTCCGTTTCAGCTCTGCAGCATCCCCATGTATGTTTTCCTTGTCCTTCCCTTCGCGCGCCCGGGAAAAGTCCGCAGGGCGCTTCTCTGTTTTATTATGTGCTACGCCCTTCTGGGAGGAACTATCGTATTCGCCGACACCAGCGGCCTGCACTACAGCTATGCGCCCCTGACAGTGCATTCCTATCTGTGGCACTTTGTGATGATCGGTACAGCCGTCTTTTCAGGCATTGTCTTCTTCCGGGAACAGCCCCGGACCGCCTCATCCCGTCCGTTTTCCCGGCATCCCCGGCTGCTCCTTTCTCTGCATGCATTTGCAGGCGCAACAGCCCTTTACCTGGCCTGCTGCCTGATCGCAGTAGGAATTAATCTGTCTCTGGATAAATACGGTACGATCAACATGTTTTATATCAATCCGGACTATCCCATGCAGCAGATTGTCTTTCGGGATATTGCCGTCCGTACCGGCAATCTTCCCTCCATACTCATCTACGCAGCCTCCACTGTATTCGGTGCCTTTCTCCTCTGTCTCATCTGGAACGGGATTTTTCATCTGATTTCTTCCCGTCAAAAACGGAATCGGAATCTTCCGTAACCTCTGCATCCTCTTCCGCTGCTTTCAGAGCCGTCCTGTCTTCACTTTTTTCATCCATCTCCATGGCAATGCGCAGAAAATCCCTGTCCTCATCTTTTCTCCGGGGGATAAATCCGCTGGCCACCTTTCCCTTTCCTCTGTTTTTCACAAAGAAGAATCCGATCACAGAAAAAATGAACGCTCCGATAAAATTGACAATCAGATCCTGCATGGTATCAATCAGGCCAATATCCAGATAACCTCCAAGTCCCAGTTCCGTCCCGTTTACTGCAGTACTTGTAATGCCGTCGATTACATAGGGCACATTTCGTCCCTCCGGATCCAGAGTTACAGACCGAATGGTATGGATAACCGTGTCTTTCTGCATATCAAAGCCTGCAATCTGATCCATGCCGAATTCAAAAAATTCCCAGATCACTCCAATGGTCATGGAAAAACAGAAGGCCACAATCGCCATAAACAGCGGTGACAGACTGAATACCGCTTTCTCGCTTCTGTTCAGCAGGTCCACAAGAGAAAACCCGATAGCAGCCGCAAGAAATCCGTTAATTGTATGCAGCACCGTATCCCAGAATGGAAACAGCAGATAAAATTCACTGATTTCTCCCAGAATCTCCGCGGCAAATATAAAAACGAGTATAACAATTTCCAGAACCGTAGGAAGCTCTACCTTAAAAGTAATCTGCACCAGACTTGGTATTACAAGAAGCATCAGTGTAAGTACACAGAGAAATACATTCTCATAATTTCGGTTCATAAGCTGAAGAATCATCATTACAATTACAAGAAAACGAAGCGTAAAATATACAATGAAGGAGCTTTTGTGCTCCCTCAGTTCCATGTGAAGAGCTTCACCCAGATTTTTCAGCCATCTTTTTTTCTTCTTGTTGTTTTCTTCCATACTGTCCTCCATTCCGTCCGCACTTGTATGCCATTCTTCCTTTTGCTATACTTTGAATAATCACTGTAATCATACGAGGTGTCTTTATGGTTTATCCTTTTTCCTATGATATAATATACAGCCGCCGCAAGTCAATTGCCATCCAGATTACCCTGGAAGGCTGTGTAAAGGTGCGCGCTCCCTACAGCTGTCCCCGCTCTGTCATAGAGTCTTTTCTCTCCGAAAAACAGCAGTGGCTCACAACTCATCTGGAAGCTGCCGGAAAAGCCGCCTCGGCTCCCCGCCGGGAATTTTCTGACGCAGAGCGCAGACGGTACATCGAACTTGCACGGGATATTTTTACCCGGAAAGCAGCATGGTATGCCCGTATTATGGGCGTTACTTACGGACGTATCTCCATCCGGGAGCAAAAAACCCGCTGGGGAAGCTGCAGCAGCAAAGGGAATCTGAACTTTAACTGGCGACTCATCTTCGCCCCGCCGGAAGTGCTGGATTACGTGGTTGTGCACGAACTGGCCCACCGGAAAGAAATGAACCACTCAAAAGCATTTTACGCCATCGTCGAATCCGTAATGCCGGATTACAGGAAGTGGAAACAGTGGCTGAAAGAAAACGGCGGGACGCTTTGAGGCAGACGGATTCGGATTTGTCGAAGGGAATTTCCGGAAAGCAGGCAGAAACCGGAAGGGAAGGAAGTTTTTATAAGACGGATTCAGAAGAGGGGGCAGGCGTTAAAATTTACAGCAGAACTGTCTGAGCGAATGCGAGTTTTCTGCTGTAAATTTTGTTCTTAGCCTGTCGTCAGGTTTTCTCGTTTTTCTTCATCTGCGGAACGGAAGCAAAAGCACACATCCCTCATTTCCAAATCCGGTCATCCAATCATACGGTATTCAGGTGTTTTCGGACGTTTTTCCTCTCACAGTTCCCCGGCAAATCCGGATTTCTTCAGCTCCTGATAGATATAGGACACCGGCAGCCCCACTACGTTGTAGTAATCTCCTTCTATCCCGTCGATATACGCGGCGAATCTGCCCTGTATTCCGTAGGCGCCTGCCTTGTCCATAGGTTCTCCGGTGGCAATGTATGCGCGGATTTCCTCCTGAGACATCCTGTGTACTATTACTTTTGTCTCCACCGCGTGATTTATCACGCTTCGGTTTCCCTCACTGTCATAGATCAGAAGAGCCGTGCCGGTATAGACCTGATGGGTATTTCCCTGAAGAGCGGTAAGCATCTGCCGGGCCTCTTCCGGGTCGGCAGGCTTTCCCAGAATTCTGCCGCCGTACACGACAATGGTATCTGCTCCCAGTACGGCCAGATCCTTTTTCTCTGCTTCTGTTAATTCCGAAGCGACATTTTCCGCTTTCATAAGCGCCAGTTCTTTTACGATTTCCTCCGGGACGCTGCTGTGATAGACTTCTTCTTTCCCGCTGACCCGGACTTCAAATTCCACGCCGATCTGAGAAAGCAGTTCCCTCCGCCGGGGAGATGCGGATCCCAGTATTATTTTCTTCTTCATTTCATTTCCTTCCATGCTTTTTCCAGAATTTCCGGTTCTTTTACAAGCCGGAGCGCTCCCGCCGCCATACACTCCGCCGCATAGAACATGCCTTTCTGTCCGATACTCATGCCGGCCTGGGCTGTGGCAGCCCAGTGGTGAAGCGGCGTTCCCCTGCACATGGCCGCCGCGCTCAGCATAACAGTAGGAACCGTATGGCTTACATCCGACACGTCCGTACCAATTGCAAGAGGAACAGGCGCGTCCTCCAGAGGCTCCAGCCCGGTGAAATATTCCCCGTTGTTTTCCAGCCCTGCCTCTTCGGATATCTTTTCTGCAAATTTCATCTCGTCGTCTGTGTAAACAGGGACGGGAATCTTCTGCATTTCTTCATAAAACGTTTCTGACAGGGTCCGGTTGACTTTCATCTCCTTATTGCAGGTTACCCGCTCAATCTCCACACGGGTGCCGGTCATAAGCGCCGCTCCCCGGGCGCAGTTATCCACCCTCTCAGAAGCGTCCTCTGTCCGCTCCCATTTATTTGAACGGATAAAATAATTGGTGGAAGCGTAGGCAGGCACAATATTGGCCGGACCGTCTGTATTGGTATACGTATAGTGCATCCGCACATCGTCAGCCACATGTTCCCGCAGATAATTTACGCCCACATTCATCAGTTCCGCCGCGTCCAGCGCGCTCCGCCCGGCTTCCGGATGTTTGGAGGCGTGGGCCGCGGTTCCGTAGAACTTGTAGTTCTTAATATCCTGGGCCTGCCATATATCATAGCTGACCCGGTTCCGGTCAAAGGGATGCCAGGTAACCGCCACAGACAGATCGTCAAAAATTCCTTCCTGATTCATCCGGATCTTTCCGATTACAATCTCTTCTGCCGGGCAGCCGTATACCCGGATTGTTCCGGCCAGCCCCTCCTCTTCCATTCGGTCTTTCAGTGCGCAGGCGGCTCCGGCGCAGGCTGTTCCAAGCAGGTTGTGTCCGCATCCGTGTCCCGGTCCTCCTGTGGGCGCACAGGTACATTCCGGCTTCTGTCCCAGGCCGGGAAGCGCGTCATATTCCGCGAGGAAACCGATTGCAGGCTTCCCGCCGCCCCACTCCGCCACAAAGGCCGTCTCAAATCCGGCCAGATTCCAGCTCACTGCAAATCCTTCGCTCTCCAGAAATTCCGCCAGTCCGGCCGAGGATTCCTTTTCATGCAGAGACAGCTCCGGATGCCGGAAAATAAAATCTGCAGTCTCCTTCATTTTTTTCTCAATTTCTGTCCGCATAATCTCTGTCACTCCCTGTCGGTTTTCTTTATTCGCGTTTTTTTATTCACTGTTTCTTTATTCACGGTTTTCTTCACTCGCTGTCTTCTTTCGCCGCGTCGATAATCTCCTCCGGGAACCCTGCAAATTCCAGCAGCTTTATGGCATTATGTGAAGTCGCCGGTCCGGGCAGAATCTGATAGGTGAAACAGATATCGTCCTCACCCATCTCCTCGCTGAAATGATAATTATCATAATCCTTTTCCAGCAGTTCTGTCAGCTCCCTGTCGTGAGTTGCTACAAGAGCAAGACAGTTTCTGTCTTTCAGATACTCAAGAATCGCTCGGGAAGCCCGGATCCGCTCTCCGGTATTCGTTCCTCTGAGGATCTCATCAATGGCGCACAGCGTCATTTTTTCTTCATCCAGGCTGTCCAGGATTCTGCGCAGATACCGGATTTCCCGGATGAAATAACTTTCTCCCGCCACAAGATCGTCCTTCACAGCCATGGACGTAATTACCCGGGACTGAGGCATAACAAACCTGCGCGCCTCACAGGTATAAATACTCTGAGCCAGAATGGCATTCACCGCCACCGCTTTGATAAATGTAGATTTGCCGGAAGCATTGGAGCCTGTGATCAGACAGCTCCTCTTCAGATCCAGCGTATTTCCCACCGGACTCCCGATCAGCGGATGGCAGACTTCCTCCATATAGATATGCTTCCCATCCCCGAACTCAGGCACACAGTATACCGGAAGACTTGCCCGGAAGGACGCGATGCTGACGGCCGCGTCCAGCTCTCCGATCTGCCGGTAGATTTCCATATACCTGCCGGATTTCCGGCTCATTCTGTCAATCATTTTGTTGTATGAAGTAAGTCTGCACAAAGTAGTTCCAAGCAGATAATCAAGAATCACCCCTGTCATATCGCCTGTAGCCATAGATATCCTGTTCGCCTGAAGGAAACGTGATCCCCGCAGAACGTCTCTGAAATAACTTATCTCCTTTTTCAGATCCGGATACAGCGCCTGTATCTCCTTCCGGCCCGCGATCTCCCGGCCCCACTCCAGCATGCTCACCGCAGTGCCGGACATACCGATCTCAATCTCGAACTTCAGTTTAAAATACGTATAGACCAGCAGATTTACCGCCGCCACGCCAAGCATGGCAAATCCGAACCGGCTGTCGGTCAGAACCAGCGCAAGGACCGCACACGCGGCCAATAGTATCTGCAGTCCCCGGAACAGCCACTGAAAACCGATTTTATACTCTTCCACCGTCTCCATATAGGCAGGTATATAATAGGAAGAAGCGCTTTTCCCGATTCTGCACAGCAGCTTTTCCACATCTTCTCTTTCCTGTTCATTGTCTGAAAAAGTGCGGATCCGCTGTTCCAGCTCCTGCCCCTCGCCGGGCGCCACACTGTTTTTCCTCAGCCGCCAGTATAAAATCTCCTCGCCGGCCGACGTATCGCAGACATTGATTCTCTGGAAGATCAGATTCATAGACAGATCACTCCATGTAATGTCGTCCACCCAGTCTCCGGACTCTTTCTTCTTCATCCATTCATAATAATTTTTTACCTGCTCCTCTTTGTCCCAGTCGCCTGTTTCCGGTATTTTTCCGTATTTTTCATGAAGTCTCTGTCTCTTCAGGCTCCTCTTTCTGACGGCAGACCAACAGGCGCCTGCCGCAGCAATCAGACAAATGGCCGCAATAGAAAAGATCTGTTCATACATAGGCGCAGCCTCCTTTTGTATTATTCTATTAATACAATAATCCGGTTTGCGGCCTGTGTCAATCCTTTCTTTTCTGCATTACACTGTGTCCGGATGCTGCCGGCCCCGTTTTTTCACTGCTCTTACCACCAGGCCCGCAATCAGTCCCAGCGCCGCCGGGCAGACCCATCCGAACCCCTGGCCGGAGAACGGCAGAAACCGCGCCGCAGCCTGTGCGGCCCGATCCACATGCAGAGCGGATGCCGCCCCGTCAGGAAGAGCATTGAAAAAATCCACCGCAGCGGCCACAGCTGTAAATGCTGTCACCCATTGATATACAACTTTATCATATTCAAAAAATCTGCCGGACAAAGTGAGCAGAATCAGTGTGACTGCCAGAGGATACAGAAGCATCAGCACAGGCTGGGAATAACGGATAATCGCATCCAGCCCCAGATTAGCAAGGATAAACGACACCAGGCAGAATACCACAGACCAGATCCGGTAAGACAGGCTGCCCGGAAACATTCTCTCAAATGTAGCTCCGCAGCTTGTAATCAGTCCCACTGCCGTTTTCAGGCATGCAATGGTAACAATCACAGCCAGAATCACAGCTCCTGCAGATCCGAAATAGTGCTCCGCGATCTGAGCCAGCGCTTCTCCTCCGTTGCTTCCCGCAGGAAAAACGCCTCTGCTCTGCGCGCCCACCACGGTAACGAGAAGATAAATCCCTGCCATAAGAATCGAACTGAATATCCCTGCCCGCACCGTATTTCCCGCCACCGCGCTTTCCTGTTCCACTCCCAGTCCGCGGATCACATTTACAATCACAATGCCGAACGCCAGTCCCGCCAGGGCATCCATTGTATTGTATCCTTCCAGGAATCCTGTAACAAAAGGCTGCGCGGCATAAGCACCCTCCGGAACCCCGCCTCCGATTTCTCCCATCGGAGAGAGCAGTGCACGGATAACCAGAATTCCCAGAAAACATAAGAACAGAGGATTGAGCACCTTTCCGATCCAGGTAAGAATCTGTCCCGGGCGCAGAGAGAAGAAAAGAACAGCCGCAAAAAAGATAAAAGAAAAGACCGGCAGGGCCGGAGCATGTTCCCCGCCCGGAAGCAGACGTTCAAGTCCAACGGTAAAAGAAACCGTAGCGCATCTGGGAATTGCGAAAAACGGTCCGATCGTCAGATAGAGAGCACAGGTAAAAACCATGCCGTACTTTCTGCCTGCCATACTGCTCAGTTCCAGCAGCCCCGCCTTCCGGCTGATCCCCAGAGCCGCGACTCCCAGAAGAGGCAGCCCTACTCCTGTAATCAGAAAACCGGCCGCCGCCGGCCACATATTTCTCCCTGCAAGCTGCCCCATGGAAACAGGGAAAATCAGATTGCCAGCGCCAAAAAACATACCGAACAGCATACTGGCTACAAAAACCGTCTCTTTCAGACTCAGACTTTTCTTCATTGCAATTGCCCTTTCAACAGCAGATTATCTTCCGCATTCTTTCCCTGTATTCTATCACGGCGCGCAGCTGTTGTAAATCTGACCGGGAACTAATCCAGCGCAATCCGCTTTACCCGGTTCAGTCCCTTTATCACTGCCGGTATGCAGAGAATAATTACTGTAATAACACCCTCAGCCAGAAGATAACTGTAATTATACAGAATCGGATACAGACTTCTCAGAGACTGGGGGAAATTGTCCGGCATGTAGTCCATCCAGTAGAGATAACCGCCCAAAGCGTGAAACGCTCCTCTTGCAATTACCGCCACAATATATCCTGTAATCAGCCCGCGCTTTTTCTTCGAAAAAAATCCTGCCGCTCCCAGCGCTGCAAAAGCAAGAATATAGTCGCAGCATACCTGGAAGAAAGACAGCACGTACGGTTCCTGAATAAACTGCAGGATTCCGTATACCAGACCCACAAGAATACCTGTCTTCGGCCCGTACCAGTTTGCCGTAAGCACGATAAAAAGCATACTGCACAGCGTTACGCTTCCGCCCCAGGGCATATTAAACAATTTGATATAGGAAGTAATAAAAGCAAGCGCCAGAGCCATAGCGCAGAATACCAGCTGTTTTGTACCCATCCGCTTTTTCTCCGACACCCTGCCTGCGAAAATCAGTGCTGTAATAAACAGCACAATTCCGGCAGCAATACACACCCCATATCCGGCAGCCGTAAGGCCGCCCTCTGCATTCACAAGAAAATCAAACATAAAAACCCTCCTTATCTCCTGTGTACAAACACCCTTAAACAGGGTATAATTATCATATCACATGATTTTACAAAAAGGAAAGGAGGATCGAAATGAACAACCGGGCGGCAGACCTGAAAGCAGTAACACACATAGACAATGTACGGCTTGGCGGGGACGAAAAAAGCGTGGTAATCATTGATCAGACAAAACTTCCAAATGCAGCAGAATATCTTACACTCAGAACAGCAGAAGATTTCTACGACGCAATTTTTGAACTGAAGGTAAGAGGAGCGCCGGCTATCGGTATATGTGCCGCATACGGCATCTGTGTTCTGGCTTCTCAGATCGAAACGGAAGACTACAGTATATTCTTAGAGAACTTTCGGAAATATAAAGAATATCTGAACTCTTCCCGACCTACCGCAGTAAATTTGAGCTGGGCTTTAAACCGGATGGAGCAGACTGTTCTGAAACATCAGAAAGAATCCGTAGAGCAGATCAAGGCAGCACTTCTGGCTGAAAGCCGCAGTATTCAGGAAGAGGACATGCAGATGTGCCGGGCCATTTCCGAATACGGACTGAGCCTGCTCAAAGACGGAGACGGCATTCTGACCCACTGCAACGCCGGACCGCTGGCCACATCCAGATACGGCACGGCTCTTGGGCCCCTTTTCCTGGGGAAAGAACGGGGGATGGAATTTCATGTCTTTGCAGATGAGACACGGCCGCTCCTTCAGGGAGCCCGTCTTACCTCCTATGAGCTTTACAAAGGAGGAATCGATGTAACTCTGATCTGCGACAACATGGCAGGAATCGTTATGAAAAACGGCTGGATACAGGCCTGCCTTGTGGGATGTGACCGGATCGCCGCAAACGGAGATACAGCCAATAAAATCGGCACCAGTGTAGTTGCTGTTCTGGCGAACTATTACAAGATCCCGTTTTATGTACTTGGCCCCACATCCACTATTGATATGAACTGCCCCACCGGCGAAGATATCAGGATCGAGCTCAGAGACCCGGAAGAAATCCGGTCAAAGTTTTACACAGAGTCCATGGCTCTGAAGGAAATTCCCTGTTATAATCCGGCTTTCGACGTCACGCCGGCCGGACTGATCACAGCCATCATAACAGAATACGGAATTGCCCGGGCGCCCTATGAGAAAAGTCTGAAAGAGATTTTCCAAAAAAAGAAGATGGGCGCGTTGCCTGATTAACGGGGAAATGTTATAATACATCTTAATAAGTCAGGCAAATCATATAAGCTTTGCTTATTATTTATCAAAAAGGAGGAGTGATACTTATGAAAAAGAAACTTCTGGCCGCAGTTCTTTGCGCCACAATGACCGCCTCACTTTTTATGGGCTGCGGAAGCAATGAAGAGACTTCCGGCGGCGGAGCATCCACTGAAGAATCTTCGGACGCTCTGAACATCGCGATCGTATCCAGCCCGAACGGAGTGGACGACGGATCATTTAACGAGGATAACTACAATGGTGTTCTTGCTTATATCGAAGAGCATCCGGATGCAAAAGTTACGCCAATCCGCGAGGAGACAGGTGTTCCTTCCACTGTTGTTGAACGGATTACCGAAATCGCAGGAAGCTATGATGTAGTTGTATGTCTGGGATATCAGTGCGCAGGCATCGGACAGGTTGCACAGGACAATCCGGATGTAGATTTTATCCTGGTGGACAGTTATCCCACAGACGCTGAGGGCAATACAGTAGAGCTGGACAACGTATATGCAATGCTTTTCGCGGAGCAGGAAAGCGGATTCTTTGCAGGTATGGCTGCAGCGCTTGAGACCCAGAGCGGCAAAGTCGCAGTTGTAAACGGACAGCCTTTCCCGTCTAATGTAAATTATCAGTATGGTTTTGAGGCCGGCGTAAATTACGCGAATGCAAAATACGGCACAACAGCAGCGTGCGTTGAGCTCAGCTCCTATGCAGGCGTATACAATGATGAAAATATTGGCGGAAACTATACCGGGAACTTCTCTGACGAGGCAACCGGCAAGGTAATCGGCGAGGCGCTGATTAAGGAAGGCTGCGACATTATCTTTGTTGCAGCGGGCGCTTCCGGAAACGGTGTTTTCACAGCAGCAAAAGAAGCAGGAAATGTAAAAGTAATCGGATGTGACGTTGACCAGTACGACGACGGCGCAAACGGCGATTCAAACATTATGCTTACTTCTGTATTAAAATGCATGAGCATCAATGTAGAAAGACAGCTTAACGCAATTGCGGACGGATCTTTCACTGGCCAGAACATCACGCTGATGGCAGACACAGATTCCACAGGATATGTAAAGGAAGAAGGCAGACAGCAGCTTTCTGACGACACAATCACAAAACTTGACGAGGCATTTGCACTGGTTAAAGACGGAACAATCGTTCCTCCTTCAAGTGCAGGGGACAGCACTCCTGAAGATTTTCCGGGGCTGAACGACTAACCGCTGATTTTTAAGAGGGATGGACGGTTCACTGACAGGTGATGCTGTCCATTCCCTTTCTTTTTTTCAACAAGAACAGGAGTTACCAATGTCGGAAGAATATATTATTGAAATGCGGCATATCACAAAGAAATTCCCGGGCATTGTGGCTAATGACGACGTAAGTATCCAGATCAAAAAGGGCGAGATCTATGCTCTTCTGGGAGAAAACGGCGCCGGGAAATCCACTTTGATGAGCATGCTGTTCGGAATGTACGAACCAGATGAAGGCGAGATCTTTGTGAAAGGGAAAAAGGTCCGTATCACATCACCCAATTACGCGACAAAACTGAATATCGGAATGGTTCACCAGCATTTCAAACTGGTGTCCAACTATACGGTGGCGGAAAATATTATCATGGGAATGGAACCTGTGAAAAAATTTCTCGGTCTGTTCCCCCAGGTTGATATTAAAAAAGCAAACCGGGACATCCGCAAACTGTCTGAGGATTACGGACTGGAAGTTGACCCGGAACAGGTTATTGAAAAAGTAAACGTCTCCATACGTCAGAGAGTGGAAATTCTGAAAATGCTTTACCGCGAGGCAGAAATTCTGATCTTTGACGAACCCACCGCAGTACTCACTCCCCAGGAGATTGAATTTCTTCTGCAGATCATCCGCAATCTCCGGGACAGCGGAAAGACCATTATCCTGATCACCCACAAACTGGAGGAGATCAAGCAGGTGGCCGACCGCTGCGCTATTTTAAACCGCGGAAAAATCGTAGACGTACTGGATGTAGCCACAACGTCCACGAAAAAGATGGCAAATCTGATGGTAGGGCGCGATGTTTCCTTTAATGTAGAAAAAAGCGCTCCCCGTTTTGGCAGAACAGTGCTGAAAGTGGAAAATGTAAGTGTACACAATCAGGATCATTTTGAAGTCGTAAAAAATGTCTCCTTTGAAGTACACCAGGGCGAAATATTCGCGATCGCCGGCGTATCCGGAAACGGACAGGTAGAATTGGCGGACGCCATTGCCGGTCTGATGAAGATATCTTCCGGAAAGATATTCCTTAACGGAAAGGATATTACCAATGAATCCATCCGCAAACGTACGGAAGCCGGGATTTCCTATATTCCCGAGGACCGCCAGGAATACGGCCTGATCCTGGACTTTTCCCTCCGGGACAACCTTGCTCTGAAATCCTATTACAAAGAGCCGTTTTCCGGGAAAAACGGTGTGCTCAAAACGGAAGAATTTGAAACATACGCGAAAAAACTTATCCAGGAATATGATATCAGAAGCGGCCAGGGCAGCGTAACCCAGGTCCGTTCCATGAGCGGCGGCAATCAGCAGAAAGCTATCGTGGGCCGCGAGATCGAACTGCAGTCCGATCTTATGATCTTCGTACAGCCCACCCGCGGCCTGGATATCGGAGCGATTGAAAATATCCACCGGCAGATTATTGCCGAGCGCGACAAAGGGAAAGCCATCCTTCTGATTTCCCTGGAACTGGACGAAATTATGAACTGTGCAGACACTATAGGAGTTATTTACAACGGCGCCATAGATAAAATTGCTCCGGCAGACACGCTGACAACCAATCAGGTTGGCGAATTTATGATGGGGGTGAAGCAGAAATGAAAAAATTCTTTGTAAAAATCCTCGGAAATGAGAGAACCCAGAATATCGCCATTCCTCTGTTTTCTATCCTTTTAAGCCTCATTGTCGGCATGATTGTCATCGCCGCTCTGGGGAAATATCCTCTGACGGCATACGCAAATCTGCTTCAGGGAAGCGGTCTTCTTCCGAAGCCTCAGTATTCAGCCTATCAGGGCATGCTTACGGACTTTACCAGCTTTCTGAACATGATGACTCCCATGCTGTTCGCAGCTCTGGCCGTAGCAGTGGCTCTTAAAGCCGGACTGTTCAATATCGGCGTATCCGGTCAGATGCTGGCGGCAGGTTTTATCGCAACTATCACCGTAGGATACTCCACTCTGGCGGCTCCCATCGCGAAGCCCCTTGTGCTGCTGATCGGTATAGCTGCAGGCATGGCAGTGGGCGGCCTGATCGGTTTCCTCAAATATAAGTTTAATATTAACGAAGTAGTGTCTTCGATTATGATTAACTACATTGTCCAGTATCTGACAAGCTTTTTCATCAACACCCGGTATATGGACGAAATCTCCCGTCAGTCACTGGCCATCAGCGACAATTCCAGGCTGACGATTATGGAAGTACCCATCGGCGGACTGAGAGTGGACATCCCGCTGTGTATTATCCTTGCTGTACTTGTGGCTGTGGTTATGAAATTTCTTCTGGACCGGACACGTCTGGGATTTGAAATCAAGGCCGTGGGAGCCAGCCGGAACGCGGCCCGCTATGCGGGAATCAATGTAGGCAAAACGATGATCCTCTCTATGATGATCTCCGGCGCTCTGGCAGGACTGGCAGGCGTAACCTATTATCTTGGGTATCTTCAGTCCATCCAGCCGAAGGTGCTGGCATCCACCGGATTTGACGCGATTGCCGTTGCCCTTCTGGGAAACAGCAATCCGGTAGGCATCATCTTCTCGTCCTTCCTGATCACAGGAGTAACAAAGGGAAGCAGCTACATGAATTCAGCATCCGGTATTGAAACAGAAATCGGCTCGGTTATTACGGGCCTGTTCCTCCTGTTCAGCGCCTGCGGAGCATTTGTCCGCTACGAAGTAAAGAAATGGAAAGCCGAACTGGAAGAAACAGAAGAAAAAGCTGAAAAAGCCGGAAAGGAGGCGCGCTGATGAATACGATTATTATTGACGGTATGTCTTTTGCCCTGCCTCTGTTTATCATGGCGATCGGCGGAATCTACAGCGAGAGAAGCGGCGTTACCAACCTGGCAATCGAAGGTCTTCAGGGCTTCGGAGCTTTTGTGGGCGCTCTGTTCGTTGTACTTACATCCGGAACACAGGGCACTGACTCTCAGACAATCTTTTATCTGTCGTTTCTGTTCGCAACCCTGGGCGGTATGGCATACGCTCTGCTGCACGCCCTGCTCTGTGTAAAATTTAAGGCAAACCAGGTGATCAGCGGCGTCGTTGTAAATATTCTCGCGATGGCCCTGACTGCCTTTTTAACTAAACAGATTAATAAAAGTGTATTCGGCGCTCCTTCGGACAAGTTTCAGCTTGGAGTATCAACAAGATTCTCCATCCCCGGACTGTCGGACATCCCTGTACTGGGCGCATTTTTTACCAATCTGTATCCCTTTGAAATTATTATCATTGTTGTCGCTGTAATCGCATGGTTTCTGCTGTATAAGACACGCTTCGGACTCCACCTCCGTGCCTGCGGAGATAATCCTCACGCGGTAGATGCGGCAGGACGCAATGTAGGACAGATCCGCACTGTAGCAGTTATGTTCTCCGGCGCATTCTCAGGAATCGGCGGCATGTGCTTTGCCTACTCCATTTCCGCCAACTTTTCCGACAATATTTACGTCGGGTACGGCTATCTGGCAATTGCGGCTCTGATCTTCGGAAACTGGAAAATACTCCCCACACTGGGAGCCTGCCTTATCTTCGGGTTTGCCCGTTCCGCAGGCTACCAGCTGGTTCAGATCCTGGAGAAGCCCAGCAGTTATTCAGACCTGGTAATGATTCTTCCTTACCTTCTGACCCTGCTGCTTCTGATCTTCTTCTCCAAATACAACCATTCGCCGAAAGCGCTGGGTGAAATTTATGATAAAGGAAAACGATAATATGACAGTCAGAAAGAACGCTCTTCCGGAGACAGAAAATCTGTCTCCGGAAGAAATCATACAGACCCTTCATCTGTCTCCTCTCACCGGAGAGGGCGGTATGGTGGCCGAAACTTATACAAGCGAAGAAATCTATGAAAACCGCCGGTGCGGTTCCGCCATTTATTATCTGCTGACCAGAGATGCCTTTTCTCATCTTCACATGCTCTCAGCAGATGAAATCTGGCATTTTTATTACGGAGATCCGGTAGAACTGATCCAGATCCGGGACCGGGACGGCCGGAAAAACGTCTCTGTTCTGGGGACAAATATCCGAAACGGAGAACGTCCTCAGATTCTTGTCGAGAAGAATTCCTGGCAGGGTGCCCGGCTGCTTCCCGGGGGGAAATTCGGTTTTGCCCTTATGGGAACTACCATGTCCCCCTCCTATCTGGAAGAAGATTTCATCCAGGCAGACCGGGAGGCTCTGATTCGCCGTTTTCCGGACCATGAAGAGGAGATTAAAAAAGTGACCGGCCGGCTGGTTTACCGCTGAACAGGCGGTAAACCGGTTTTGTCCGGTTCTTTATTTTTATGGAAATGTTTTTGTATTTAACAATATCAGGAGGTATTTCATGCAGAATAATATGAATCAGGGCGCCGCTATCCTGGGAGCCGGTTTTATCTCCCACTCACATGCGGAAGCCCTCAGATACTGCGGAATCAGAATCTGTGCTGTTGTGGACAGCTCAGAAAAAAGCGCCGCAGCGTTTGCCGAAAAATGGGGTATTGAAAAATACGGTACTTCGGAAGATCTGCTATTTTCTAAAGAGATCACTTCCGTTCATATCTGTACGCCGCCCCACACGCATTACAGGATTGTCAGAAAGCTTTTAAAGGCCGGGAAAAACGTACTGTGCGAAAAGCCTCTCTGCCTTGATCTGAAGGAAGCCGCCGATCTGGAAAACCTGTCAGCCTCACTTAATGTAAAATGCGGCATAAACCTAAATGTCCGTTTCCACCAAATGTCCGACCGGATGAAAAATCTTGTTCAGAGCAGCAATTTCGGTTTCATACGCCTTGTCCACGGACAGTATCTCCAGCAGTTCCATCTGCTGCCCTGTCCTTACGGATGGCGGTATATTCCGGAAATTGCCGGCCCCATGAGGGCAGTAACCGAGATCGGCACCCACTGGTTCGACATTATTCAGTATGTAACAGGAGAAAAAATCACAGATGTATCCGCTCTGTTCGGAAATTTTCAGCCGGAAAGAATTGTACGGGACGGTATTATGTATCCCGCCGGTTCTTCTGAAGAAGGCAATGCCGTCACTGTAACTTCCGAGGACGCGGCGCTGATTACATTCCGCATGCAGGGCGGCGCCATAGGCTCTGTAGTCCTCTCGGAAGTCTCCCACGGATACTCCAATTATCTTGCCTATGAGATCACAGGAGACCGGATGACCGCCGGATGGAACTCCCAGGATAACAACTCTGTATATTTCAGCGCCGGAAACGGGCAGAAAACCGTAGAAAGCGACGGATTCGGAAACGGCTTCAACGACTCCTTCCGTCGACTGATCCAGAGTTTTTATGAAGAAAATACGGATGATTCGCTTCCCGCCTGCCCGTCGTTCCGGGAAGGAGCGGAAATCGTCCGTCTCTGCAGCGCAGTCTGCAAAAGCGCTTCAGAAGAAGGCAGATGGATACATGTCTGATCAGAAATGCGGAGCAGCATTTTCCGACGGCAGTCAGCTGAAATAACCCGAAACAGCCGGTTTTGAATCATTCTTCAAAACCGGCTGTTTCTATCGCAAGTACCTCTGTATACACGCCAAATCCCAGAATTACGCATCCCGCCAGAAGATAGGCCAGAGATGAGATATAATTTCCGGGATTGTTAGTGGTCGCCAGGGTCCCGTACAGGCCCGGACTCCGGCATATCTCCACTGCAAATGACAGACGGTACGCCCCGCGCACCGTCTGCTGCAATTCATTGTTCTTAATAATAATTTCTGTTCTCCCGTATCTGATTTTCAGGACATTGTATTCTCATAAATACAGGAAAACATGTCCATAAATCTCTCCCTGTCTGCTTCCGGAATTCCCCGGAATGCTTTCTCTTCAATCTCTGTAAACGCCTGCGTCACCAGCTTCAGCTGTCTCTTCCCTTTTTCCGTCAGAAAGATAAAAAAGCTGCGGCGGTTTCCATTCAGCATACGCCGCTCCACAAGCCCGCTTTCTTCCATACGGTTTAAAAGCGTGGTAAGCGTTCCCGGCTCAATATGACATCCCCGGGCGATATCTTTCTGCTCCGCGCCGTCATGATCCTTCAGATAATCCAGAACCTTCGGTTGTCCTATAGTCAGGCCTGACCCTTTCAGCCTGGCCTGCAGGTCCTTCTGGAACATGGAATGTTCCGCCATTACCAGATAATGAAATGAATTCGACATAAGATCTGCTCCTTTCAGACTGTCATCATCGCAAGATGATTTGAGTTGAAATAATTTGAATTCAAATTATCTTCTATATATTATAAGCTGCCGGAAGAGAATGTCAAGGCAGATAATTCGCTTAATAAAAAAGGCAGAAGATGCATGGCTGCCGCATCTTCTGCATTCAGAGAAATCTTCTTATATTTTATTACTGTGTAAGCGCCGCTATTTTCGCGTTTTTCTCTTCCTTTGTGATAATCCCCATATCAAACTGCTGTCTGACTGCCTGTGATTTGAAGAAGCTGCCGCCCGGCATCAGATATTCCTGAAGCACCGGTTTCATGGCTGTGCCGCATACTTCACAGGTCACATCCTGTCCTGCTTTTGCTCCGGCATTTTTGATATCGGCGCATTTCTCACAGTAATAAAACATCTGTCCCACCTCTTTTCCTTTGTAAAGTCAAGAATTTCAATCTTTTTTCCATTTTTTCAGTTTATCATTCACCAAATAATTCTATGATTTCTAATTCATATCAACCGCCGAGCAATGTCAACTAATCGAAAATTTTATCAACCTTTTGTGAACTATATTCATTGTAATATATCTATGGAGGAATACTACATGAAGGAATTAGGGAATAAACTGAAACGTTTACGAACCACAAACAATATGACCCAGGCAGACCTGGCAAAAAACTGAATCTGACAAAATCGGTTATCAGCGCCTACGAAAATGCTCTTCGGCTTCCTTCGTATGATGTCCTCATTCAGATTGCAAAGCTTTTTCACGTCAGCACAGATTATCTTCTGGGCCTGGAGACTCCTGCCGGACTGGATCTGTCGGGATTGACAGAGGAAGAAAAAACCTGTATCAGAAATCTGATACAGGCTATGAAACACAGGAAATAAATATCCGGGGACACAGCGCGCAGTGTCCGCAAAAACAGCGCTTTCAAAGTGCGCGATCAGGAGTTCGGACTCTGGACACCCTGATTAAGAGACACTTCATCCATTATGCCAGTCCGTGCCCTTCCAGCCATACCATCCAGGTGTTCTTCCCTTCCTGAATTTTCCGTGCCCGCACAGTGAACTCCAGGATCGTAAGTCCTGTAAATACGAGGAACAGGATCAGCAGGAAAATGAGGCAGCCCCGGATACTTCCCCCGCCGCTTATGGCACTGCGGAACGCTTTCACCGTATAGGTAAACGGTACCCAGTCGTGAAGATACGGCACAAAGGAGCCGGACAGTTCATAGGGGTATGTCCCCACGGAACCTGCCAGCTGGATCACCATGAAGATCAGCATCAGGAAGCTTCCAACGCGCCCCAGCAGGCTGGTGAAGAAGTACATCACCGACATGAATGCAAGGGACGCCGCGCACGCTGCCAGGACTGTCTTTCCCATTTCCACAGGTGTAAAACCATCGAATATATGCAGTGCGCCGATCATAACTGCTGCCTGGAGCACTGCCGTCAGATAGAGCACGGACGCCTTGCTGATCCACCAGCGGAAACCGGATTTCATCTGCCCGGCATAACTGGTCAGCGGATACATCAGACTGAACGAGATACAGCCGACCCACAAGCCTACGGACATCATATACGGCGCCATAGCATGGCCGTTGTCGGCCACCTCCGTAATCTGTGTCTCTTCCGCATCTATCGGTGCGGCAAACATATCCGCCGCCTGATCCGATGTGTTCGTCTCCAGGATCTGCTCCGCTCCGCTTCCCAGTTCCTTTGACAGCGTCTCCGCGCCTTCCGAAACCTGCCTGATCCCATCGCCTAGTTCTCCGCTGCCGTCAGCGAGTTGTCCCGCACCGCTGCTGATCTGGCCGGCTCCATCTGTTAGTTTCGCCGCGCCTTCCGTCAACGCTTTGCTGTTCAAGGTAAGCTGTCCGGTTCCGGAGACAAGCGTATCCGTTCCATCTTTCAGCTTCGCGCTTCCCTGTGCCAGCTCTCCCAGACCGCTGTCCAGATCCGCAGCTCCTTTCCGGAGCGCCGATGTTCCCTGCTTCTGAAGCAGATCCGCCCCTGATGCAGCATTGGAAATTCCACCCGCCAGCGCCGGCGCCTGTTCCGCCAATGCGGAAGTACCGGTCTGAAGCCGCCCTATCCCGTTCTTAAGGGAATCTGCACCACTCTGTACCGCGGAAATGCCGTTCTGAAGATCCGGGATCTCCGATGCAATCTGCGCGCTCCCGTCCGCCGCTTCATCGACACCGTATGTGTAGGCGGAAACGCTTGCGGAAAATGTGTCCGCCTGCTGCTGAACTGCCGCGATCTGTGCCCGCACTTCCTCCGGCACGCCTTCCTCTCCGGCGAGGGCCGAAAGCGCCTGACTGATCTCGGCCGCCCCGTCGCGCAGCGACTGGGAACTGGAAGCAACAGACTGCAGGCCGGAACTAAGCGCATCTGCACCGGTCTTCAGGCCGGCCGCCCCTTCAGACAGAGATGCAATCCCGTCCGAGAGCTGTTGCGCGCTGTCACCTAATGAAGCCGCGCCGTCATTCAGCGCATCCGCCGCATCGGGAAGGGCCGTCGCCGCCGCATTCAGTTCGGACAGTCCGGCATTGAGCATAGTCATGTTATCATCTACATCCACCGCGCCAGCTGCCAGATCAGAACCTCCTTTCTGCGCGCCATTTACACCACTGTCCAGTGCATTTGCGCCCCTTTGCAGCTCTTCTGCCCCTGCTGCAACCGCACTGGCTCCGTCTGTATACCGGCCAATCCCCACTTCCAGCTCCCGGCTTCCGTCCACAAATACTAAGGCGCTGTCTGAAAGGGCCTGCAGATTGTCGGTAATCATCTGATTTCCGTCGGCCAGCTGATCCGTTCCGGTTTTCAGTTCACCCGAACCATCCGCCGCTTCCTGCATTCCGTCACCCAATTCCGCAAGCTTGCCGAACAGAACTTCTGTATACGTTTTTGTAACCTCTTCCCGTACCGAGCTCTCCAGTTCTTTCATCGCCGTCTCGCTCATCTTGGACGCGATGTAGTTCGTTCCCGGATTCGTTTCATAAGCCAGCGTCATCTTCTCCGGATGCGCGTCTGTCAACGTTGAGGCATGGGCCGAAAAGTCCTCCGGTATGGTGATAACCATATAGTACGTGCCGTCCTCAAGGCCCTTCCGCGCCTCCGTCTCTGACGGAAACTGAAAGTCCAGAGAATCGTTCTTTTTCAGTTCCTCCATCAACGTTCCGCCGATGTCCAGTTTCTGATCTTCATAGGTGACCGGCACGTCATGGTTGATGACCGCCACCGGAAGTTTATCGATATTCCCGTATGGGTCCCACATGGATCCAAGGAAAAGTGTGGTATAGATTGTCGGGATCGCGATGACCGCTACTGTAACAATCAGTAAAATCTTATTTTTGAACAGCCTGTGCCATTCCTGTCTCATCATTGTCTACTGTCCCCTTTCTTTTTGCAACATTAATCCTATTAATAGATATCGTGTTGATTTTTTAAGCATCATGAATTATAGTAAAATCATAAAAAAGATACAACCATTAATCTAACACTGCTCTGTCTGTTAATGGATAATCAAACAATGTGGTGTCTATTATTTTTAAAGGAGGAAATATTTCATGTCAAAAAATATAGACCGGCGGGTTCGCAAGACAAGAGCCCAGCTCCGTCAGGGACTGGCCGAACTTCTGAAAGAAAAGAGTTTAAAAGAGATCACGGTCAAAGAACTCGTAGAAAAAGTGGACATCAACCGTTCCACTTTCTATCTGCACTATGCGGATATCTATGACATGATGGAAAAGATTGAAAACGAACTGACCGGAGACATCGAAGATCTGATCCATACCCATCCGGTAAGTCCGTTCAACGAAAACAGCTTTCCGTTCATCGAGGATATTTTTTCCATCCTCGCGGAAAACCGGGATATCTGCGCCGCTCTCCTGGGTCCCAACGGTGATATCTCTTTTCTGCACCGGATTGAGAATATCCTCTCCGAGCACAGCCTGAACGCCCTGAAAGAAACATTTCCGGAGAAAATGGATGATCTGACATACTACTACGCCTTCTGTCTCTCCGGCTGTATTGGCCTGGTCAAGGCCTGGCTGTCAGATGGATCTTCCGTAAGTCCCCAGCATATGGCCGAACTTACATTTAAGCTCATCATGAACGCGCTGAGGGGGTTCTATCCAGACTTTTCCGTAAGACATTCCTGATATTTACGGGGAAAATCTTCTCTGCGCTCTTTCTCTGCTTCCATTCGCAGCGCGCACTTCGATTCCGCGCTCCGCGCTTCATCTCAGTCGCGGCATTCGCCGCATGTGAGATAATCCGCCAATGTCTGCCGGAATGCAAGCATTCCGCAGCCCTGTCGGATATCTCCCGCGCTGCTCATTGCTTCACGCAAAAAAACCGCCGTCCCCGCGGCTCGCAATGTCCGCAAAAACAGCGATTTCTAAGTGCGCGATCAGGGGTTCGAACCCTGGACACCCTGATTAAGAGTCAGGTGCTCTGCCAGCTGAGCTAATCGCGCATTTTACGTTTTTATATTACTTTTCGTAACGCAAGAGATATTATATAACAGTTTTCGGAGGAATGCAAGAAGTTTTTTTGTTTTTTTGCATTTTCCGTCAATTAATGCACGTATCCATGTCATTTTGCAGATGAGAACAATTCCAGCAGGACTTCTGCAGGAACAACGCCTACCACTGCTCCTATTGGTTTTCCACTGTCGAACGCTATAAAAGAGGGAACTTTTTCTATTCCGTACTGGTCTGACAGACGGATTTCTTCCCCGGTATTGACCTGACATACTCTGATTTCAGGATGATCTTCGGAAAATTTTTTCAGAACATCTTCCATCATTGCGCATTTCGGGCACCATGACGCGTAAAATTCTACCAGTACCGCTCCATGGCAGTCATATACCTCTTTCTGAAATTTTTTTCTGTTACTTTTACTATCATCACAGCCCCCTCCTTTATGCGTATTTCTTTTTTGTATACAGCATGTTTTCCGGTTTTACGGCTTTTTGTTCTGTTGTGCCGCTGAGTTATTTCTTCCTGTGATCGTGGTCATGACAGCCCGTGGAATTGAGAATTTTACACACATCGTCAAAAGAAGCGCGCATACAGAGCAGTTTTCTGTTCAATTTAGGTCTGCAGTAAATCTGTTCTCTGATGCATCTTTTCCAGCAATCTTTCCTTTTCATAAACAATCACCCGGCACTTTATACATATAATGTATTATATGCCGGGCGCATGCAAAGGGTTCTTTCATATACCCTTTTCATATATTATATTTTCAGCTATTTTCTTACCGCTATGAATTTATTTACCGGGTTTCCTTTTGAAGAAAACTTTTCCTCATACTCTGTCATTACATTTCCCTGACTCATAACTTCATTGTGATGCAGATCAAATGTAAAACATTTCAGCGGCCATCCGGCCTCCTCCAGCTGTTCCAGAGAAAAACGGAATAATTCTGTATTATCTGTCTTAAATTCCAACAGTCCGCCCTCACAGAGAATCTTCTCATACCGCGCCAGAAATTCCACCGAAGTCAGCCTCCTTCTGGCATGCCGTGCTTTTGGCCACGGATCTGAAAAATTAAGATAAATCCGGTTCACTTCATCCTGCGCAAAAACATCCGCCACATTTCTGGCGTCCATACAGACAAAGCGGACATTCTTCAGTTCACAGAATTCCTCTGTATCAAATTTTTCTATCGCACGCAAAAGCACGCTGGAATACCGTTCAATCCCCACAAAATTAATATCCGGATGAGCCTTTGCCATATTAAGCAGAAACCGGCCTTTCCCCATGCCGATCTCAATATAAATCGGATTCTTATTTCCAAAAACCTGCCTCCAGCAGCCTTTCTGATCTTCCGGTCTTTTTATTACAAAGCGGTGCTCCCGGATTACGCCCTCCGCCCGTGGTATATTTCTCAGTCTCATTTGCCATCCTCCTGTCATCAGTTCATTATATCAGATCACTCCGCAAAGTGCAGTCCTTTTCACTGTTAAGTCACAGACTTCTCCTCATTTCTTCTTAATTATAATAACATGCCTGCGGCATAAGATGAAGAACCTGACCTGTTGTAAGTCATCTGACATTTTTCACGCAAGAATTCAGACTTCTTTTTCGGAGGGTATCAGACTGTTTATCAGGGGATTTTTTATCCGTCTAATCTGTTCAAATTCTGCCTTTTCCCGGCTTGCATTTTCGGTAAAAAGGTGTATGATTAAGTATATTGTGATTTATTAAAAAATCATAAATTAAGGAGGCTTTTCATGGACTCTATTGTAAACAGACTGACAGAAATAGAAGATGCCGCATCTGCCATTGTGCAGCATGCCGAAGATCAGAAGGAAGAGCTTAACAGAGAGTATGAGGAGAAACGCAAAGCGTTTGACGCAGATCTGGAAGCCAGGACTCAGGCCCGTATCCGTTCCATCCGGGAAGAGCTGGAGCAGAACACATCTCAGATACTTGACAGTCAGAACGGCCAGAGTGACGCGGCGATTGATGCTCTTCAGAAAGAATACGATCAGCGGCACACAGAATATGCCCGCGAGATTTTGAAACGTATTACCGAGGTGTAGCCTATGGGAAATTTACTGGAATACAGCGGAATCGTGACAAAGATCCGTGCGATGCGGGCGAAACTTCTTACACCGAAACAATTTGAGGAAATCGCCGGCCTCGGCAGTGTCCTGGAAATTGTGGATTATCTCAAAAAGAACACAGCCTATGCGGACGTTCTTGAAATGCTGGAGGAAGATCAGCTCCACCGCGGAAATATTGAGAAGGTGCTGACTCAGTCCCTGTATCACGATTACACCAAAATCTACCGGTTCTGCGGGCAGAAGCAGCGGCGTTTTATGAAACTGCTTGTTAAGAACTATGAGATTGATCTGATTAACTACTGTCTGCGTATTGTCATCAACAGGTACAAACAGCCGTTTGATATCAATTATAAGCGTCCCTTTTTTGACAGATATTCTCAGATATCAATCGAAAAGCTGATCACCTCCCGTACAACAGACGAGCTGGTGGAGAATCTGAAAGACACGGAATATTACGCCCCGCTGAAAAAACTTAAAGACGCCCAGAATGTCACGCTTTATGATTACAACCTGACTCTGGACCTCTATTTTTATACCTCCACATGGAAAGAGCAGAAAAAGTTGCTCAAGAAAAAAGATCTGGAACTTTTCATCCATGAACGGGGATCGAAAATTGATCTGCTGAATCTGCAGTGGATCTACAGGGCAAAAAAATATTATAACATGAAGCCGGCGGATATTTATCTTCTGCTAATTCCGATTCATTACAAAATTTCCACGGATCAGATCAAGGAAATGGTAGAAGCGCCCGGCCTGGAAGAGATGCAGAATGCAGTCAACCGGACAGTATACGCAAAACATTACCAGTTCCGGCAGAAGATAGACACTTTTAACATTGAACAGATCTACGCCGACTGTCTGCACCACCTTTATACTGTTGATTTACGGCATAACCCATACTCTCTGGCCGAAATCAACACATACTTCTTTTTAAAGGAAGAAGAACTGAAAAAGCTGACGACCGCCATGGAGTGCGTAAGATACAGTCTGAGCCCCGGCGAGACGCTGGCATACATTGGAGGTAAGACCCGATGATTGTAAAAATGAAATTTATCAACATATCCGGTCCGCGCAATGATATTGACCGTGTTACGGATCTGTATCTCTCCCGTTATGAGATACAGCTGGAATCCGCGCTGTCAGAGCTTAAGACTGTGGATAACCTTCGGCCTTTCGTAGAAATCAATCCTTACAGAGACGCTCTGAACAAAGCGGTTCAGTTCGTAGGTTATCTGCCCAATGTGGATGACGTTACTCCCGACACTTCTCTTGGACTGGATGACATGTTCGAAGTTGTCCGAAAGGCCAATGAAGACTATCAGTCTCTTCAGGAAAAGAAAGAAAAACTGAAGAAAAAGACAGAAGAACTGCGTGCGAAACAGCAGGTTATCGCTCCCTTCCGTCCGCTCAACTGCGACCTGCACAAGGTGCTTCACTACAGATACATCACATACCGTTTCGGACGGATCGCCGTGGAGTTCTACCACAAGATGCAGAAATATCTTATGGATGATCTGAACGCTATCTTTGTAGAGGGCGACCGGGACGAAAGCTTCGTATACGGTGCATATTTCGTTTCTCCCGGAGAGGCGCAGAAAGTAGACGCAGTATTCCGTTCCCTTCATTTTGAACGGATTGAACTCAGAGACGAGTTCGAGGGAACTCCGGCTTACGCTTACCAGTCGCTGGAGCGTGAAATTGCCCGTGTCAATCTGGAGATTGAAGATCTGGACAAGGAAGCCGGAGAGATGCTCGCCGACCGCGCTCCTCAGCTTATAGCCGCAAAAAACCGGCTGGAAGAACTGGCCAATAACTTTGATGTCCGTAAACTGGCTGCAAGAATGGAAGACAATAAGGAAGACTACTATATCCTGTGCGGCTGGATGGCCGATGATGATGTAGAAAAGTTCCTCGAAGAGGTCAGGGACGATGATAAAGTATTTGTCGTTGTGGAAGATGACCATGACGCCTACTTTGGCGAACCTCCTACAAAACTGGAAAACCCGAAGCTTTTCAAACCATTTGAAATGTTCGTCCAGATGTACGGTCTTCCCGCTCACAATGAGATGGATCCCACAATATTTGTCGGGCTGACCTACTCCTTCATCTTCGGCGTAATGTTCGGAGATGTGGGGCAGGGACTTCTTCTTCTGATCGGAGGATTCCTGATCTATCACTTTAAGAAAGCTCCGCTGGCAGGCATTATTGCGACGGCAGGTGTATTTTCCACTATATTCGGTTTTATGTTCGGAAGTATTTTCGGATTTGAAGATGTCTTACAGCCTCTGTGGATCAGGCCGATTGACCATATGACAACGCTTCCCTTCCTGGGCAAGCTGAATACGGTATTTATTGTGGCCGTAGCTTTCGGTATGCTCCTGATCATGGTAGCGATGGTACTCCACATCATCAACGCCCTGAAGAGCAAAGATATCGAGAACGCCTGGTTTGACGCGAACGGCGTGGCAGGACTGGTTTTTTATATTGCAGTTGTTGTCACAATTGTGCTGTTTCTGACAAACAGACCGCTGCCCGGCGGAATTGTAATGGCAGTTATGTTCGGCGTTCCGCTGATTCTGATTTTATTTAAAGAACCCATTACGCGGGCCATCCAGAAACGCGCAGACAAAATGGAAGTAGGAAAGGGAATGTTCCTTGTGCAGGGATTTTTCGAGATGTTCGAAACACTGCTGAGCTACTTTTCCAACACAATCTCCTTCATCCGTATCGGCGCTTTCGCTGTCAGCCACGCAGCCATTATGGAAGTAGTGCTGCAGCTTGCCGGCGCTGAGAGCGGCCACCCGAACTGGATCGGCGTAATCTTCGGCAATCTGTTCGTATGCGGATTTGAAGGACTGATCGTCGGCATCCAGGTACTGCGTCTGGAATATTACGAAATGTTCAGCCGTTTCTACAAAGGCAGCGGCCATGCATTTGATCCATATACAAAAAAGAAAACGAATAAAAAGTAGGAGGATTCCACCATGACATTAGCAACAAAAATCATTTTAATCGCAGCACTGATTTTAAGTATTATTATTCCGTTCGGCTACTACCTGATCGGCGAGAAAAACAAAAAGCGCTACAAACGTTCCATTGGCGTAAATGCGTTCTTCTTCTTCGGATGCTTTGTCGTTGCTTCTATTATGATGCTCGGCGGCGGAGATGTACAGGCGGCAGAAAGCGCGGCTTCTGATCCGGGATTCGCCACAGGCCTTGGTTATCTGGCTGCTGCTCTTGTTACCGGACTGTCCTGCATTGGCGGCGGTATCGCCGTAGCAAGTGCGGCAAGCGCTGCTCTCGGCGCAATCAGCGAGGACTCCAGCGTACTTGGTAAGTCTCTGATCTTCGTAGGTCTTGCAGAAGGTGTATGCCTGTACGGACTGATTATCTCCTTCATGATTCTCGGAAACCTGTAAGATACACGAATTGACGGATACTGAAATGATCCAGATATAAAACAGGAGTGACATACTATGAAAATGTTTCTGATCAGTGATAATGTCGATACCTATACAGGGATGCGGCTGGCCGGAGTGGACGGCGTGGTCGTACATGAGCGCGACGAACTCAGGGACGCTCTGGAAAACGTGCTGTCAGACAAAACCGTGGGTATCGTTCTCCTCACAGAGAAGTTCGGCCGGGAATTTCCCGATATTATAGATACCTTCCGCCTGGAACGGAAAATGCCCCTTCTTGTGGAGATCCCTGACAGACACGGAACCGGACGAAGGAAAGATTTTATCACGTCCTATATCACCGAGGCAATCGGGCTGAAGCTGTAACCCCGGCCCGAACTACGAAAAACAAACATAAGGAGGGATTCCTCTTGACTCTGGAAGAAAAAATCTCACACCTGCAGACTACATCTATGGAACAGGCCCGGGCAGAGGGCAACGCGATCATAGATTCCCACAGAGAAGCGCTTGAGAAAGTCTTTGAGGACCATAAAGCAGAGGCGCTGCACCAGTCTGAGACACGCATCAAAGCCGAAACGCGGAATGCCCGGCTTGCGCTGAACCAGGCCTCAGCAAAATCGCAGCTTGAAATCAAACGCCGGCAGGGAACGGTCCAGCAGGAACTGAAAGATAAAATATTTAAAGAGGCGTTAAGTCTTGTTGAAGATTATATGAAAACCGAAGCGTATGAAGATTTTCTCATCCGCTGCATCCGCCAGGCCAAAAACTTTGCCGGAGAAGATGAGATAATCATCTATATCAATCCGTCTGATGAGAAAAAACGTTCTGCTCTTGAAAATGCCGCGCGCGTTACCCTTACTGTCAGCGCGGAGGATTTTATCGGCGGCATTCGCGCGGTCATCCGAAGCCGGAATGTTCTGATTGACAATTCCTTTAGAACGCAGCTGCGCAATGAATATGATAAATTTTTGTTTTTAGGAGGTGACGGCATTGCTTAAGACAGCAACAATCTACGGAATTAACGGGCCCGTCATTTACCTGAAAGGGAACACCGGATTTTCCATGTCTGAGATGGTCTATGTCGGGAAGCAGAAACTGGTAGGCGAAGTAATCGCCCTCGACAAAGATCTGACCACAGTTCAGGTGTATGAGGAGACATCCGGGCTTCGTCCCGGAGAAGAAGTTACAGCCAGCGGCGGCGCGGTTTCTGTAACTCTGGCCCCCGGTATTCTGAATAATATTTTCGACGGTATCGAACGTCCTCTGGAACGGATCGCAGACTCTGCCGGGGCATTTATTACCCGCGGTGTCAGCGTGGATTCCCTGGACAGACAAAAAAAATGGGATACCCATATTACGGTTTCCAAAGGTCAGTATCTCCACGGCGGAGATATTATTGCCGAGGTGCCGGAGACACACGCTATTGTCCACAAATGTATGGTGCCTCCCGATATGGAGGGAACTGTTATTGACACCGTACCTGACGGAAGCTACACCATTGATGAAGCCCTGATTACGCTTCAGCTCCAGGACGGTACAGAAAAACAGCTTACAATGACCCAGAAATGGCCGATCCGGGTACCCAGACCGGTACACCACCGTTTTCCCGCGTCTGTGCCGCTGATCACAGGCCAGCGTATTATCGATACTATGTTTCCAATCGCGAAGGGAGGCACTGCCGCTATCCCGGGAGGATTCGGAACCGGAAAAACCATGACCCAGCATCAGATTGCCAAATGGGCGGACGCTGATATTATCATCTATATCGGGTGTGGCGAACGTGGAAATGAGATGACACAGGTACTGGAGGAGTTCGGTGAACTGACCGATCCCCGTACCGGCAACCCGTTGATGGACCGCACCACCTTAATCGCGAATACTTCAAATATGCCCGTGGCTGCCCGTGAGGCAAGCATTTATACCGGACTGACTCTTGCCGAGTACTACCGGGATATGGGCTATGACGTAGCTATTATGGCGGACTCCACTTCCCGCTGGGCTGAAGCTTTGCGTGAGCTCTCCGGACGTCTGGAGGAAATGCCGGCAGAGGAAGGTTTCCCTGCCTATCTGGCATCCCGGCTGTCCGCATTTTACGAAAGAGCCGGCATGATGCACAATCTCAACGGGACAGACGGTTCTGTAACAATTATCGGCGCGGTTTCTCCTCAGGGAGGCGATTTCTCCGAGCCGGTAACCCAGAACACCAAGCGTTTCGTCCGCTGCTTCTGGGGACTGGACAAAAGTCTGGCCTACTCCAGACATTTTCCGGCCATCCACTGGCTGACCAGTTACAGCGAGTACTTAAATGATCTGAGCCACTGGTATCAGGACAATGTCTCGCAGAAATTTGTAGATTACCGCAATCGTCTGATGGCGCTTCTCAACCAGGAAAGCAGTCTTCTGGAAATCGTCAAGCTGATAGGAAGCGATGTACTTCCCGATGATCAGAAGCTGGTGCTCGAGATTGCCCGTGTCATCCGTCTGGGATTTCTTCAGCAGAACGCATTTCACAAGGATGATACCTGTGTAAGCCTGGAAAAGCAGTTCCTGATGATGGACACTATTTTATACCTGTACAAGCAGGCGCGTACCCTGGTTACAATGGGGCATCCCATGTCCGTACTTAAGGCGGAAAATATTTTTGACCGGATCATCTCCATCAAATATGATGTTCCCAATGACAAACTTGAAATGTTTGCCCAGTATCACAGAGATATAGACACATTCTACCAGCGCGTGCTTGAGAAGAATGCATAAGGAGGGAGCGGATCTATGTCAATAGAATATTTAGGCTTAAGCAGTATCAACGGTCCTCTGATTGCACTGGAGGGCGTACAGGACGCTTTCTACGACGAAATCGTGGAATTCGTCATAAACGGCACAGAGAGAAAAATCGGCCGCATTGTAGAAATCTATGAGGACAGGGCCGTCATACAGGTATTTGAGGGGTCGGAAAACATGTCCCTGAAAAATACACACACAAAACTGACCGGCCATCCCATGGAAATTGCCCTTTCCCCGGATATGCTGGGACGTACTTTTAACGGAATCGGGCAGCCCATCGATGACCTGGGGCCGATTATCTCCACACTGAAAAGAGATGTAAACGGTCTTCCCTTGAATCCG
The DNA here is from genome assembly GCF_056148955.1 of Mediterraneibacter sp. HA8405. Lineage (NCBI taxonomy): Bacteria > Bacillati > Bacillota > Clostridia > Lachnospirales > Lachnospiraceae > Mediterraneibacter > Mediterraneibacter sp. HA8405. The sequence goes on from NZ_CM148758.1 coordinate 217,020, forward strand.
GTCCGCAGAGAATACCCGAGGAACTATATCCATACCGGTATTTCAGCTATAGACGGACTCACCACACTGATCCGCGGACAGAAACTTCCGATCTTTTCCGGAAATGGTCTGCCCCACGACCAGCTGGCGGCACAGATTGTAAAACAGGCTTCCCTCGGTGAGGATTCCGACGAACAGTTTGCCGTTGTATTTGCCGCTATGGGCGTCAAACATGACGTTGCTGATTTCTTCCGGCATACCTTTGAGGAAAGCGGCGTTGCAGATCACGTTGCCATGTTTCTGAACCTTGCAAACGACCCGGTGGTAGAACGTCTGATCACCCCCAAAGTAGCGCTTACCGTGGCAGAATATCTGGCTTTTGAGCAGCACATGCACATCCTTGTAATCCTGACGGATATGACTTCCTTTGCGGAGGCAATGCGGGAGGTTTCATCCTCCAAAGGAGAAATCCCCAGCCGGAAAGGATACCCGGGATATCTTTACAGTGAACTTGCCACAATCTACGAACGCGCGGGCATCGTGGAAGGCGTGGACGGCTCGGTAACACAGCTTCCGATTCTGACCATGCCCAATGACGATATTACCCACCCGATTCCTGACCTGACAGGATATATTACAGAGGGACAGATCGTTCTGGACCGTCCTCTTCACGGACAGTCCATCTATCCGCCCATTAATATCCTCCCCTCCCTTTCCCGTCTGATGAAGGACGGCATCGGAGAGGGATATACCCGGGAGGATCATCAGGATCTGGCCAACCAGCTGTTCTCCGCTTACGCCAAGGTAGGCGATGCCCGGAACCTGGCTTCTGTTATCGGTGAAGACGAACTTTCCCCGATTGACAAGAAGTATCTGGAATTCGGAAAAGAATTCGAAGAACGCTATATCGGACAGGGGCAGGAAGAAAACCGAAGCATAATCGAAACACTGGATCTGGGCTGGGAGCTCTTAGGCAGGCTTCCAAGAGAAGAACTTGACCGTGTTGATACAAAGATTCTGGATAAATATTATAAACCGATGGAGGAAAACTCATGATGTCCGTTACCGTCAGAGAATATACCGATGACGATATGGATTCCATGATCGCAATCTGGAATGAAGTCATAGAAGAAGGTATTGCTTTCCCTCAGGAGGAGTTTCTGAACAGGGAAACCGCTCCGGACTTTTTCGCGGAACAGAGTTACTGCGGCGTGGCGGTCGACGATTCCGGCCGGATCCTGGGGCTTTATATCCTACATCCAAACAATGTAGGAAGATGCGGCCATATATGCAATGCCAGCTATGCGGTATCGTCTGCGAGCCGGGGACTTCATATCGGGGAAAAACTGGTTCTCGACTGCATGACACAGGCCCGCAGGATCGGATTTCAGATTCTCCAGTTTAATGCGGTTGTGTCCTCAAATACCCATGCCCGTCATCTGTATGAGAGAATCGGCTTTCATCCGCTGGGCACAATCCCCGGCGGATTCCGGATGAAGGACGGACACTATGAGGATATCTGTCTGTACTATATTGAGGTATAAATAACATCTGTGCGGCAGCCTCCAAATGGACATGCCGGCATGTCCGCCCGGCTCGTTGCCCGCAGGAATAAAAAGGAGGAATTTCATGGATCCACGTACATTTCCTACAAAGGGAAACCTGATGCTGGCCAAGAACTCTCTTGCACTGGCAAAACAGGGGTATGACCTGATGGACCGGAAAAGAAATATCCTGATCCGGGAACTGATGGATCTGATCGACGAAGCGCGGACGATTCAGGAAGAGATCGACACAACCTTTACCTACGCGTACCGCTGCCTCCAGAGCGCCAATATCGAAAACGGCATCAGCAATGTGGAGCTTCTGGCCTACACAGTGCCGATTGAGAATTCCATCACCATACAGACGCGAAGCATTATGGGGACTGAGATTCCCCATGTCAAATACATTCCTGACGCAGGAACTCCCACCTATGCTTTCAGCACCACCCATGAGTCTATTGACAAAGCAAGGGAGGCGTTCCGGAAGGTAAAGGATCTGACCATCAAACTTTCCATGGTGGAAAATGCTGCCTACCGTCTGGCAAGCAACATCAAAAAAACTCAGAAGCGCGCCAATGCGCTTCAGAATATTACAATTCCGATGTACTCTTCTCTTGTGTATACGATTACCAATGCCCTGGAAGAAAAAGACAGGGAAGAGTTCACAAGACTGAAAGTCATCAAGAGAATGAAGCAGAAAAAGGAGAGCGGCTGATTAAAGGCCGCTCTTTTTTACAGCCATTTATTCTGTTTTCCCCGCCTCCTGTTCTGGCCTTTTTCTCTGTTCTTCCTGTTTTTCCGGGCTTTCCGGTTTTCTGTATTCTATCCGGTTCGTATGGCCCCGATTGACTTGCAGACGCATATATGTCACAATGAATTTAACTTAAAAACACATGGGGGAATGTTTTATGAAGAGAAAAATTTTTGCAGTATTCTTTTCTGCGGCCATATGTCTTTTCTCTTTCAGCAGCTGCGGTTCATCTGAAAGCAGCCCGGATATTGATATTCAGGGTATAAAAGATGATATTACAGAACAGGATGAGGCAAAAGAGAATGCCAGGGAAAGTGCCGAAGAAAGGAAACAGGAAGAAGCGAGGGAGAATCGTGAAAAAATAAACGAGCGCCGGCAGAAGAATATTGATTCAGGAAAAGAGCGCAGAAAAGCGGCTGACCAGAAATTACTGGAAAGTTCGGATGACAGCCGGACTTCAGACACCCAACGCTCTTCTTCCCTTCCGTCCGGCGATGATCCCGCACAGAACAGCAGCGGTTCAGCGGGAAATACAGCCATGTGTCAGAACTGCGGCAAAGAATTAAGGCTTGTGGACTGCGGATACTGTTCCGGCAGCGGAACAGCCGGGTATTCGTCATGCCCGCGCTGCAACGGTGATGGAAAGATCTGCCAGAACTGCTTTTATAATCTGGACGGTTCCGGCGGCGGCAGTGTACAGAACGGCAGCGGAGTGTGCTCAGCCTGCAACGGAACCAGAACATGCCACGTCTGCTATGGAAATACTTATACCTATATCCCAAGTTATACAGACACTGCAGGAACCTATGTCTATTGTTCCAGCTGCAACGGCACAAATATCTGCGAATTCTGCGGCGGCACAGGACGGGAATAACAGCCGTTTTATCAGCAGATTCATCGAAAAAACTGCGGCTCAATGCTACCGGCATTGAGCCGCAGCGTCTTATACGGCACATCTCTTATCCCGAAAATTATCTCACCCTGATCTTAACACATATTTTACTTACTTTTCACCTTCTTCGGATAGCGGGAATCTTCAGATTACCTGACAATAAAAGGAAGATATGCAATAAAGGAGGAAAAGGAATATGGGAAAACGGCTGCTTTCACTGTTCACAGCAGTACTTTTCACGGTCCTGGCCGCCGGCTGCGGCATAAGCGGCCCGGCGTCACAGACCGGGAATTCCGCGGATGAGACAACCCTGCGTATTCTGTCCGGATCGGAGAACCAGGAACTGGAAAATATTATCCAGGACAGTGCCCGGAATGCGGGTATACGGGTAGAGATGGATTATAAAGGATCCGTGGATATTATGCGGGAACTGGAAACCGGCGCAGAAGGATACGACGCTGTATGGCCTGCCAGCAGCATATGGATTTCCCTCGGAGATAAGAACCATATGATCAAGCACAGCCAGTCCGTTTCCATTACTCCTGTGGTATTCGGCATCCGCCGGAGTCTTGCGGAAGAGCTTGGATTTACCGGCCGGGATGTATCGGTACAGGATATTCTGAACGCTATCACAGATAAAAAGATGACCTTCTGCATGACAAGCGCCACACAGTCCAATTCGGGGGCCAGCGCATATATCGGATTCCTCTATGCGCTGCTCGGCAAACAGGAGGGGCTCACTGCGGAAGATCTCCGGAATGAAACGCTCCGGGAAAACATCCGGGCGCTTCTGGGCGGCGTGGACCGGAGTTCCGGAAGCTCCGACTGGCTGAAAGACCTTTTCCTTTCCGGAGACTATGACGCCATGGTCAATTACGAATGTCTGATTATCGATGCCAACGAACAGCTGGAAGCGGAAGGAAAAGAGCCCCTCTTCGTGGTATATCCCTATGACGGACTCTCTATCGCGGACTCTCCGCTGGGATATGTGGATCACGGAGATGAAACCAAAGAGGAAGCTTTTCTCGCCTTCCAGGAGAATCTCCTCTCCGGAGAAAGCCAGAGCGCGATCGAGGCAACCGGACGCCGGATCACTGCCAATGGAGTTTCTGACGAAAATAAAGATGTGTTTAACAGCAGCTGGGGAATTGACACAGAGCGGATCCTTTCACCGATCCAGATGCCCTCCGCCGATGTTCTGATGGAGGCCCTGAATGTATATCAGACCAGCTTTAAAAAGCCTTCTCTGAATATTTACTGTCTTGATTTTTCCGGCAGTATGCGCGGAACCGGCGAGTCGCAGCTCAAAGAGGCCATGTCCCAGATCCTCATTCAGGAAAATGCGCGGAAAAATCTGCTCCAGGCAAATGAAGGAGAAGTCAATATTGCGATTCTGTTTAGCGACGGCATTAGAAATATCCTGTCTGCCGACGGATATTCCGATGAGGCGCTTCAGAAGCTCTATGACCAGATCGCCGCGGAATCTCCCGGCGGCGGTACAGATATCTATACTGCCGCAGCCCGGGCATATGAGATTGCTTCCGGCTATGATTTAAATGATTATACTCCCGCCGTCATTCTGATGAGCGATGGGGTATCCAGTTACAATAAAGAAGTATTTGACAGCGCCGTGGAAACATACGGCAATGATATCCCTGTATTTTCCATTACATTTGGAGACGCGGATCCCGACCAGCTGGAAGAGCTGGCAGAGATGACCGGCGCCCGGGTATTTGACGGGACGGAAGATCTGACGGAAGCATTCCGCGGCGTAAAGGGATATAACTGAAATCTATGGAATCCGGCTGCGCCCGGTACGAAAGATACGGCACAGCAGCCGGGAAAGGACCGAAAACAGACATGAAGCACAACAATCAGAAAGAAATACTTTCCATTCTTGTTTCCGCCCTGCTGGCCCTTGTTCTGTTCTGCATCCTGCTTTTCTGCCTGAAATGGAATCTGTTTCTGTGCATGCTCCTTACCGCCGGCGTCTACCTGGCTCTCAGCCTGCTGCTCCGGCCGGTGCCGCGGATCGGAAAAGTGGAGATCGATTCTCTGGAGAACGGAGAATTTCTGAACGAACGGCTGACCGAAGCCAGTTCCGACTACATCCGCATGCGCAGAGCAGCCGCGCAGATAACGGAAGAACCCCTGCATACAGAGTGCGGCGGACTTCTCACCCTTGCCGGAAATATTTTAAAATATCTGACAGCCAATCCGGAAAAAATTCCTGCTGCCCGCCGGTATATCGACTATTATCAGGAAACAGCGGCAAATGTGCTGGAACACTATACTGAACTTAAGGGAAGCGGGCTTTCCACCAGCGAGTCAGAGCGGATTCTTTCCGGCACACGGGAGACCGTATCCACTCTGAAGCAGGCATTTCAGATGCAGTTCGAAAAACTGATGCAGGACGAACTTATGGATATGGAAGCCGATCTGAAGCTTTTAAAACAGACTCTGCGCTCGGAAGGCTACAGGGAACCAGAAAAAAAGAAAGGTCTTGAACAGGAATGAAAAAGAAAATCGCAGGACTCATACTCCTGGTTATCATAATGGGGGCAATCGGAGGCATCTATCTGTTCACAGAGAGCAGAAACGAGGCCGGCACCCCCGGACTTATTTCCGTCAGCGGATATATCGGCGGTGAAAAGACAGAATTACTGGAAGATGAAGAAGTACAGGATATTCTTCAGAACCGCTATCACCTTAAAACGGACTATTCCAAAGCGGGCTCTCTGGATATGATGACCGCTGACCTGAACGGCAAAAACTATCTCTTTCCTTCCAGCAGTATTGCTGAGGAATACTATACAGACCTGTACGGCGATCCGGTACAGAGCGAAATCATACTGAATACTCCTATCGTCCTGTACACACACAGATCCGTCCTTGACGCTTTTGACAGTCAGGGGCTGATCACCAGAAATGGAAATGCATACAGCATCGACATGACCCGTCTGGTAGAGCTGATTCAGAATGATACCAGATGGTCGGACATCGGACTTCCGGAACTTTACGGCAATGTGTCAGTGGACACCACGGATCCGGCAAAATCCAACTCCGGAAATATGTTCGCGGCGCTGCTGGCAAATGTCCTGAACGGCGGCCAGACTCTTACAGAGAATGACGCGGCAGAAATTGTGCCTGAACTTCAGGCCATATTCGGGAAGCTGGGATATATGGAAACCTCATCCTCGGATCTGTTCAGCCAGTTTCTCCGGATGGGCGTCGGAGCAAAACCAATCATTGCCGGCTATGAAAGCCAGCTTATCGAATATGCCTCCATTCACCCGGAAGAATACGAAAAGATAAAAGATGATATTGTCATGCTCTATCCTTCGCCCACGGTATGGTCCTCTCATATTCTTATCGCCCTGGACGAAAAAGGGCAGGATTTTCTCGATGCTCTTCTGGATGACGACATCCAGGAAATCGCATGGAAACGGCACGGATTCCGCACCGGAAATTACGGAACGCTGTCCGATCCGGATTCCCTGGCGGCAGACGGAGTAGCAGCCTCCATCAGCCAGGTCACTCCTGTCCCCTCATACGATACAATGAAAATTATTATCGAATCACTGCAGTAAGTACTGCTTTCTGCGGATATCATCTACATTCCTTTTTCCGCAGGAAGCATCCGGTATTACGAAAGGAGATATTTTATGTCAGAAATTACACTCTCTGACCTGATTAAAACCAGTTCCGCTGCCGCGGAAGTTCCCTCAGAAACCACGCCGGAAGAAATCTCGGCTCAGATCAGCGTCCTGACTCCCGAAGAACGGCGTCAGGCCGACGAAATCCGCGAACAGATCGATGTGCGGGATTCCCAGATGGTAATGCAGTTCGGCGCGGGAGCCAGACAGAATATTGCGGACTTTTCCGAAAATATCCTGAAAAATATCCGCGCAAAAGATTCCGGATACGTAGGCGCTCTTATGACTGATCTTGTGACAAATGTGGAAAAACTGGACTTTGACTCACTCGAAAAAGGAAACGGTATCCTGGGATTGTTCCAGAAACTGGAGGCAAAAGTAAAACGCTTTCTGGCCCAGTACGAAAAGCTGGAATTGCAGGTCGGCCGGATTGAAGGGAAACTGGAGGAGGCCCGCATGGAAATGCTCAAAGATATCGGCATCCTGGACTCACTCTATGAAAAGAATCTGAACTACTTCCGCCAGCTTCAGGTCTACATCACCGCCGGCCAGGAAAAGCTGGATGAACTGAGGGAGAAAACCATCCCTTCGCTCCGCGCGGAGGCTGAAAAAAGCGGCGCCCCCATGCATGCCCAGCTTGTCAGAGACTTTGAAGACCTGGTAAACCAGTTCGAGAAAAAGCTTTATGACCTTAAAACAAGCAAAACCATCGCCATTCAGACCGCGCCGCAGATCCGGCTGATTCAGAACAACGACAAACTTCTGGCCGATAAGATCCAGACAGCAATACAGGAAACGATTCCTCTCTGGAAGAGCCAGATGGTTATGGCCCTGGGACTGTACCGCCAGCAGGAGGCGTTACGGCTGCAGCGAAATGTAACAGAAACCACAAACGCCATGCTGCTGAAGAACTCGGAAAAACTGAAGCAGAACACGCTTGATGTGGCAAAGGAATCCGAGCGCGGCATCGTAGATATTGAAACTCTGAAAAAAGCAAATCAGAATCTGATATCCACCATAAATGAAGCAGTCCGCATTCAGAAGGAAGGACACGAAAAACGGGCTGCCGCTGAACAGGAGCTGCTTAAAATAGAATCTGAAATCCGGCGTACACTGATCGGCGCCGGCAGCCAGAGCCAAACATAAAATATAACCGCTCAGACCGCGCCGTTTATCTGCGGAATGTCTGTTATATTCTTAAATTTTACAAACTTTTTATCACAGTTGACTTATACCGGCAGATATGTCACAATGTTGTCAGGAAAAAAGGAGGAAAAACACTATGAAAAACTTATTAAGAAAAGGTCTTCTGCTTTTATGCGCGTTTATGCTGGCCGCTGCCATGACTGCCTGCGGTTCCGGTAATTCCGATGACACAAAAGATAAAACGGAAGCAGAAGAAACAACACCGGAAGAGGATACTTCCGACGAGAATGCCGACACCTCAGGGGATGAAGATTATGATCTTCCCGGTCTGAATGAGAATGGAAAATTCAATACACTGGATGATTTTATAAACTCCAGTATTATGCAGGATCAACTCGAAGAACAGGTTGCAGCGCTGGAAGAGTCCGGTATTTCCTGTGAAATTACCGCAGAAGGTGATAAACTCGTTTACAGCTATACTCTTGTGGACGACTCTCTTACTTCATCAGTCGACATGAGCGTTCTTAAAGAGAGCCTTGACAGCAGCCTGGAAGAACAGGCAGATATCTTTGCAGGCGTTGCCGCTTCACTTCCGGACGCTGTAGAAGGAATAGAAAATCCTGCTGTTGTAGTACGCTATCTGGATAATACCGGTACCGAAATTACTTCCAGGGAATTCCCGGCCGAATAAAAATGCCCAAAAGCTGCCTCAGCATCTGACTATCAGTCTGAGAGCAGCTTTTTCTTCAAATTAGCGATAAAATAAAAAAGGAGCAAGAATATGAAATGCCAGTACTGTAACAGTGAAATCCCGGACAATTCCTCATTCTGTCCGAATTGCGGAAAAAAACGTGATACATCTCCGGCACATGAAAGCACCGGACCCGTAAAAAAATTCTGTGACAACTGCGGCGCAAAGCTGGAACCCGGCCGCTCATTCTGCGCGAACTGCGGAAAACCCGTCACCAAAAGCAATGCAGCCGGAGGCCGCGGCACTACAACCGGGAATATACAGCCGGACTTTTTTTATACAGCGGAAGCAGCACAGACACCTCCTGCATATTCCGCGTCATCGCCGGCGCCCCGTTCATCCGGAAAAGGCAGCAAAACCGGCCTGATCGTTGCGATTGTACTTATCTGTGTTATTGCTCTGGGCGGAGCCGGCGCAGCGGTAAAATTTCTCATAATCGATCGTCTTAATGAAATACGGACCGAAGAGCAGTCTGCTACAAACAATGAAGATGCCGGGGAACCGGACACTCCGGACGCCGATATAAGCGATGAGATCGTACCAGACGAAGACATTATTGATTCCGGCGGTCTGGATACAGATGATTCCGGCAGTTTCAGCGCCTACAATACACTCGAAGAATTTATAGACTCTGATATTCTGAAAGATCAGATTGACTCATACAATACCGAACTGGAAGGAACAGGCATACGTGCCGAGATCCTTGCCGAGGGAGACACTCTCGTCTACAATTTCGTAATCGAAAATGACGCAGTTGCCGAAGTAGTTGATATTGATACTGTCAGAGCCAGTCTGGAAGCCGAATCTGACGTCTATGAAGGTATTGCGGCTATGCTGCCTGCAATCGCTGATGTTGAAAATCCGGCTGTTGTCGTCCGTTATGTAAATTCTTCCGGAGATGAGCTCTTATCTATGACATTTACCGCCGACTGAATACAGCGGCCCAGACTGCTGTATAATACTTCGTCCGCAGCCATAACTGCAGGCTGTGATGAAATAAACAGATTACCCGCGGATTTCCGTCTGTCCGACAGAAATCCGCGGGTAATCTGTTTATTTCATCCGATATAGGCCAAACCACAGCGCTTAATCTTCATATTCACATATATATCCCACTTTTCCGGAATAATATGGGACAACAGAAATCACATCATTTGGCACATCATTGATCACTGTTCTTCCCTCTTCTTCATAATAGAACAGATTCATGTAGCATTCCTGTATGTCTCCGTCCTGGAAGCTCGGTTCTCCGATCATCCAGTAATCATAGCAGGAGTAACTGCTGTCATTCAGCTTCTGTCCATAACACTGATTGTCTTCATCTACCCAGAAATACTCTCTCGAGTCCGTATTCCGTCTTCCTCCAAGGAAGAAATTGGTTCCGTCAAGGCCTTCGTCAAACATCTGGTCTATAATGTATTCCATTTCTTCCGGACTGTTGATCCTTGCAAGATATCCTCCTTTATCCTGGCATTCTTCAAAAGCTTCCTGCCATGTGCAGTCTTTGACAATCAGCTCATACCGGTGAATGCCGCCTTCTTCCGCATCCTGTTTTTCCTGATAAGCAGCAATCAGGTCTTCTCCCGAACTGTCCTCAACCGCATCTGCTCTGATGTAAAGAACGCCGTCTCTGACTGTCATTTCTCCCGACATGGATACCGTTTCATATACCGCGTCATCCATCATCCCCTCCGGGAGAAGACTTTCATCAATTACCGCGTAGTCCGCATTCTCCATCATAACTTCTTCCCCGTTCTGGCTGTCCCGTCCGTAAATGCTGATTTCCTCGTCAAGTTCCAGCCTCTTCTCCTCATCAGAGCTGTCCCTGATCTCGCCGGTCAGAGTCTGATAGTCTTCCTCTGTCAGATCAACGTCCGCATCCGGATGATTTTCCTCACTTTCCACACTGTCGCCGTCTGTTCCCGACTCTCCGTCATCCTGAACGGCCGCGGACCTTCCATCCTCATTATTATCCCCATTCCTGTCAAATATAAATATCTTGACCGCAATGGCTATCGCAGCAATCAGAACGACGCAAACCGCAACAATAGCAATAATCAGAGGCGCCCTGCTTCCTTTTTTCCCTTCATCCGGATCCTCTCCGAAAGGATCTTCATCATATGGCTCATTCCCATAAAATTCATCTTCATATGCACCATTTCCGTATGTACTGCCAAAATCACCATTATTATATAGCGCGCTGTCATTTCCGCCGTTTCCCGGATAATCCTGACCGTACGGCTCATAGGGCTGCTCTCCGTAACCCGGTTCCTGCTGTCCGTATCCGGTTCGGAATCCCGTATTTTTCGTCCTCCGGCCGCAGGCGGTACAGAACGTATCCCCGGGCTGAATCCTGGCGCCGCAGTTCTCGCAGAACAGCTGCATTTCCCCGCTCTGATCCGGCTCCTGCTCTCTGTTCTGGACATTTCCGCATTCCGGACAGAATGCAGAATCGTCCGGTATCTCTTTTCCACAAAACTGACATCTCATACTCTCATCACTCCTTCTTCACCGGCATGTCCGTCTCCCTAAGATCAGATATACTGCCGGCATATTCTCTGCACTGTATATATTATATGTGCTTTTATACGCATTTTACAAGTAATGATACCGGTATTTTGCTTCAAAGCAGTATTTAATATCCTTCTATCACTTCTCCGAAACAGATCCTCAGTCCCTCCAGCACACCGGAGGGCACAGCCTCGCTGTAGCCGTACTGCGCGCTCTTTCCGGCGTCTTCAAAATTAAACACAGAGATCAGCTCCTGGAAAGGATCCACAATCCAGTATTCTCTTACTCCCGCCTTCTGATACTGCATAAGTTTGCGTACATAATCATGGGAGGAATTGCTTCGGGATACAATCTCAATCACCCAGTCCGGCGCGCCGGAGCAGCCTTTTTCCGTCAGAATATCCCGGTTGCAGACAACAAGAATATCCGGCTGGACAATCGTGGAGTCATCTCCGAAAAGCCGTACGGCAAACGGTGAGGCATAGACATGGCATTTGCCCTTATTCTTTCTGATAAAACTCTCAATTTCAAAAACCAGACCTTTCACAAAATACTGATGAAGCCGGTTCGGAGCTGACAGCATATACAGCTTTCCATTAATCAGCTCAGCCCTTGCCCATTCAGACAGATTTTCAATATCTTTCACATCATATTCTCTGGCTGAATACATATACGGCGCTGTTTCTTCCCGCATAATGGTCGGCTCTTCTTTCAGACTGTCGTAGGTAAACGGTATCTTTTCCTTTGTTGCAAGCACCTGCTCAATCGCCAGAAGTGTAGCGTAACGGGGGTTTTTCGTGGCTCCGGAAAAGATCTTATTGACCGTACTCACCGGAATCCCTGAGAGTCCGGCAATATCGGCATTGGTAAGCCCTGCTTCTTTTTTCATCCTTTTCAGATCAGAAATATCCATATTCCGCGCTCCTTTCTCCTTTTTTACTATTATATAATAATATATGGATATTTCAAGATATGATTTCGTCCTTTTATATCCATTAATGGATATTTTTCTGTGACTCCGCGGAAAAGCAGGCCACCTCCGGAAACGGCAGGCCGGGAACTTCTGATCTGTTCCCGGCCTGCCGCCTTTTCCATCATTCTGCTATGTTCTTACCATGCCGCAGAATTTATTTTCTTTTCTTTCTGACCGTAACCACCGCGGAAGCTCCTGCTGCCATCGCCGCCATTACAGCAGCGGCAATCCACAGTCCTACAGGAGTCGTATCCCCTGTCTGAGCTGCTTTTCCGGAATCTGCGCTCTGATTATTCTGCGCGTTGTTCTGCGGATCCGTATTCTGGCTGTCGTTCACATCCTGTACACTGCCATCCGGCTGTCCGTTATTTCCTGCAGGATCTTCTCCGTCCGGCCGCTCGCTGCCGTCCGGCTGATTCTCATCTCCGCCCGGCGCCGGCTGCTGTTCTTCTTCTGCCGGAAGGATCTCGGAGCGATCACGTACTCTCAGACGGTTGCCCTCCGCGTCATGGGAAACAAATCCTACAGCGCTGATATAAGCTCCATCCTGTACGAACTCTTCCAGAGCCTGTGACATCTCATCGGAATATCCGATATAGCCGTCGATGAATACCCGGCAGCTCTCGCCGCTGTCATCCTGGACCGTAATGCTCTCTACTATGCCTCCAGCAAGTGTAAAGTCAACAACCTTTCCTTTCACCCGCACAAGTTTTCCGAAGTTAGTGTCATAGTCATTTGCTTCTTTTGTCGTCACGTCCGTAATCACTACGTCCTTGCTTCCTTCCAGTACAGTCACGGAAATGGCTGACAGCTGCTTGTCCCCGATGTACTCGCTTACAGATCCGGTCACCAGTACCTGATCTCCGCGGCGGATATTGCTGTCGTCAATTGGGAATACGTTGATTCCGTTGCCTTCATCGTCCTGAATGTAGATGGTGTTAAAGAATGCGTTTCCGCTCTCGGCTGTTCCGTTTGCCACAGTTCCGATTACAGTGAACACTTCTCCGTCCTCACCTGCACGCGCCTCCTGAATGGTGCTGATCTCAGGTTCGACTTTTACATCACTCAGAAGATTCTGCGCCATGATGCCGTTTGCGTAGGATACCTGATCTTCCGCTGACACTTCAAAGTTGGAGCAGAATACAGTGCCGCACGCATAGACACGTCCGCTGCCTACCGCCTCTGTAGCCATGGATACAACTTCGCCCTTCGGCACAACCGCCGTGGACGCATCGTAGGGTGCGCTGTAGCTCAGTACCGGTTTGTCATGCCCCTGAGCCGGAGCCTTGCTGTTGATTGAATAAGTCGTATCATGTCCGTATACGATTGCTTCACCCTCTCCTACACTGACAGAACATCCGGAGTAGGAGCTGTAAGTAAGTCCTGATTCCGCCACGCCTTCCAGGATGCTCTGAACTGCCGGATCCGTGCTGTCATAATTAAAATCGTCAAAATACAGTCTGTACGGCTGTCCGCCGTTTTCATCCTGATCGATCAGCTCATCGTCATTGATCCGCATGGTGGATCCCATGCCTTCCAGCAGTTTATTTGCCTGCTCGCAGGATGTATAAGGCAGTCCGCTGTTGGCGTCCTGATAATCTGCCAGGCCGCATACTACAACGGTTCCGCCGCCATTTACATAATCGCTGACTACATTTACAAATTCATCCTCGAATACACTGGGCTGTGCCTCTCCGGTATAATCGCTTGTATATTTCAGCGGCGCGGAGATCACGAAAAGAGATACATCCTGCAGCATCTCCGAAGTTACTTTCTCGCCCGGCTGTACGATCTTCACCTGGATATTGTCCGAAGTTCCCATATTGATAAAGTTGGTCATATTTCCGGAATAGTATCCGTTTACATAGTCATTGTAATGCGTTCCGTCTATCAGCACTTTTGTGGCAATGGACGGGTCGGAAACGCTCAGCTTGAGCACATCCGTAAAGGTATATTCTTCTCCTCCGATCAGGGCTTTCATTTCAGCATTGATATTGAATCCGCCTGCCTGATCCGCTGTGTACGGGAAAGAATACGCAAAGGAGCCTCTCGCGCTGATCACACCGTTATCACCGATCTGTGATACATCCGCTGTGTGGAACGGCTCTGTCTGTCCTTCCATAGTGTAAGTCAGTGATGTTACTGTCATATCATCACTCAGATTATTGAAGATCTGGCTGGAGATATTGATCTCGTCTCCCCGGATCGGCATAGCCACGTCGCTGGACGTATTGGAGATTCCCGCGTTTACACTCTCTCCCGTCCACACCGGCGCGGTCACCGCGATCTGCTTGTCGGCCTGGGTAATTCTCAGGTAATAATATCCGTATCCTGTGGAAAGATTATTAAATTCCACCGTCGCGCTGCCGCCGGTAAATGTCTTCTCCGCCAGCGTCTGTCCTCCGTTTACGATAACCTCTACTTTAGTCTCTCCGCTGGTGTCTGTCGGATCGGATATTTCCGCCTTTATATTGATCTCGTCCTGCTCGTCAAGGATTGAGCCCATTGCATTTCCGTTCAGGGAATACAGGATAGACAGATCATTGTCCTCTGTGGCATATACGCGGTAATTCTTCATTGCGTCGTAAATCGCATCCTCAGAAAGTCCGTCAGAAAGCACAACACTTCTCGCCGTGTTGGAATCACCCCAGTTGCCTTTGTGGTTGTCCTGATTGTTGGTCGGCGCCACATGCCATCCCTTGTCAAGAGCTCTTGTGTAATAGCTGTAGGACGGGAAATATCCCGAGCTTCCGATGGCTCCCTCGCCGTTTCCTACCTCGATCAGCGTCATCTGATTGTCAATGACCGGATCATAGAGGGCGAAATCCATGAAATCACCGAATGTATCTCCCGGATGGTTGAACTGGGAGATGGTCTCCGGATTTTCATTCAGGGTATTATAGTAAGCTTCCAGCACTTCATAGTTGTCGCCTTTTCTGTAAGGCTCCGCGTTTCTGTTTTCAAATCCTTCAGAATTAAATGTATTGATATGTCCCGGTGCTCCGCCGGACCATGTCATCTCAAATCCGTAGATTCCTACAAAATCGCCTTCCTGGGCTGTGATGGCTCTTGCGCCTTCACGTCCCTCTCTCCAGGAAGCATTTACTTCCTCGGCATTCTCATCGCCCAGATGAGTTGTGCCTGCACTGGGAAGTCCGCTCTGTCCCTCAAAGGAGTTGGAGTGGTCGGTCAGCGCAAGGAAATCAAGATTTTCCACATTGGCCGCGTGCTCGAACGCCTGCTCCACCGTTCCTGTTCCGTCGGAAAGATTCGTGTGAGCGTGAAGCTGTCCGAAATACAGGCCATAGTCCTCGATCATCATAGGCGCCTTATAGATAAAGGTATAGATCTCCCCGGTCTGTGCCTCTGTATCTCCGTTCTGGGGAATATAGGCCAGTGCCTTTACAATAATCGGCTTATCCTTCTCCGGAGTAGCCGCGATCTCCATGGGCTCTGTGTAGAGCTGCTCTGCGTTTCCTGCCTCCGGATCTGCCGGCTCTGTTCCGTCTGTATTCATTGTATAGTAGATCTCCGCGCCGTCAGCAGCTTCCAGAGTGATCTTCTGTCCTTCCACCACGCTGGCGCCGCTCTTCGGAGACGCTTCCACCTCAAGTCCTTCTACTGCAGATGGCTCATCCGGCTCGTCAGATCCTCCGGGAACGTCCGTCACTTTATAGAAAGCCAGCGCAAACATGCCTTCACTGCCTTCCGCGATATTGTAGTACGCGCTCCAGTTTCCGTTGCTGTCGTACCATTCCATATATGCATTACGGACTGTATTTTTCACATAATAAAGTCCGCTGCCTGCGTCCTCGAGAACCCACTTGTCATTTTTTTCACCCAGCGGCATGCTGCTGAAGGTGTCGCCCATGCCAATATTCTGACCGTCATGAGAAAAACTGTAAGTTCCGTCCCCGTTATCTGTTACAGTCCAGACATCCATATCCGTATACCCGGAAAGTGTGCCATCGCTGTTTACTGTCACATCCGTTCCCTGGTTGTAGTAGCTGCCGCCATAGTCAGCGGAAAGGGCTTTGTTATATGCCGGCGCGTAGATCACAACCTGGTCACCGTCTTCAGGCAGGGTTCCCTCTTCTCCGCTGTCGGAAACAGTGTACTGCAGTGTCTGCACCGCGCTGTACACGCCTTCCAGCACTGCCGCCGCTTTCAGCGTACAGTCTTCGGTAATGACCGGCATATTGTCCGCGCTGTAGAGCTCCCGCGCCTCATTTGTCTCATCTGCAGGATCGCTTCCGTCCAGCGTGAAATAAATCTGCGCTCCGGATGTGGATGTAGTCAGTGTGATTTCTGTTCCGGAAGCCACATCTCCTGCCTGAGGAGCCGCCTGGGGCGCTGCTACCGTGCCTTCAGATGTACCGCCGGATTCTTCTTTGTACAGTGTGAATTCCGAAGGATATCCATTGGGATTTCCACTTACCGTTGTAGTCTTGTAAGCGCGGAATTTATTCTGGCTGCTTCTGTTGCTTGCCAGGATAACCGTGTCATCTCCCTGGCCGCTGAATGTAAACTTTCCGTCCGTACATTCCCACTTCCACTGATATTCTGTATCTGATATCGTGATTCCGTTATTATTTCCGCCTGACGGCGCGATAAATTTCCCGTCGGAATCTTTTATCGTAGCAGTATCTGCCGTCACCGCGATCTCCCAGACAGTCTCATCTGCCGGAGCGGACACCGTATCTCCCGGATCTGTTCCGAGCTCTGCCGCCGGAAGCCAGTTATTGTCAAACTTCTGAGGCGCGTACCCGGTATCTGTCACCATAACATAACGGCCCGTGGTAAAATCCCGCTCTGCGGCAATCTTCCCGAAGGAAGACTCTGCCGCCGAAACCATCTGCGCCGGCAGCATAGACACAGCCATCAGAGCCGCCATGCACAGGGCAGTCAGTCTTGCGCCAAGTGCCGGTTTTCCTTTCTTTTTCATCTTCATCCTCCTGTTCTGAAAAATAAATGTGTTGCTGCAGCGCCGTTTTATTTCCGGCGCCATCTATATTAAACTCCCGCTTTTTTTCCGTGCGCCATAAGCCTTGCGCTGATAAAAGCCACGAGAGGAACGGTCAGCAGAATTCCGACAGATCCTGCCACGCTCTGTACCACTTCCAGAGCAATAGAATCCGTATTGATCAGCTGAAGAAATGGTATATCATAAGTCTGCACCAGAATCAGCATATTGAGAGAGGAACCTGCAAAAGCCAGAATCAGTGTATTCGCCATAGTTCCCATCGCATCCTTTCCTATCTGCATCCCCGAGCGGAAAAGACTGCCTGCGGAAGCATCCGGATTCTGTTTCTTCATCTCACATACCGATGACGCAATGCCAAGGGCCACATCCATCACTGCACCCAGCGCGGAGATCAGAACGCCGCATACAAGGAGGCCGCTTACCTTCAGCCCCTCATCCGCTCCGTACAGGATCAGGTTTTCCGCCTCCTGCATATTGAAGCCGTTCATAGGAGAAAGAGTTCCGGCCACTGCCGCGGCAATTCCCGCTGCCAGAACGCCGCCCACACAGCCGCAGACCGCGCAGAATGTTTTCTTCGAATATCCGTTTAAGAAGATCAGCCCCGCTGCCGCTGATACCGCCGACACAGCAATAGTCACCGGTATTGCAGGAACGCCCCGGAGCAGGCAGGGAATCAGGATAAACCAGATGCAGCCCAGAGTGAGCAGCAGTCCTGCCAGGGCACCCAGCCCCTTCTTTCCGCCCAGCGCCGCCAGCAGGATAAAGAAGACGAGCAGGAAGCCGCCCAGAACGATTCCCCTGTCATAATTGAACACAGACGCATAATAAGAACCGTCCTCGTCTGTCATAATCCGCACAATGATCCGGTCTCCCTGCTGCACATCCACATTAAAAAGCGCGCTCATATAGTTGGTTACCGTCATGATTTCATCCTTGTGATCTCCTGAGAGAATCCGGATCTCCAGCTCCTGATCTCCCACGCGCCGGCCCTCCGCATTCTCAAAATCCTCCTGCGCATTGTCCGATAATACCGCCGTCACCCGTGCCGGCGCATAGACCATCCGGCTGGAATCCGCAGCTGTCTCTCCTTCCTTCGGCCGGTTTATCCACAGAGCAGTTCCCGCCAGAAGAGCCAGGACAATAATCATGGGCAGCGCCCGGACCAGCATATGTAAAAGTCTGTCTTTTGTTATTTTTTTCTCTTCCATTTCCGAATCCTTCCCTTTAAACTCAGGGAAGAATTGTAACGGAATACTGTTAAAAACTTAATGGATTTTCTGTGAATTCAGAATTAAATTTATAAAAAGAAATGTTAAAACAAAGAAAAGGAACAGCACATCGCTGTTCCCTGAATGTCAGTCTTATATTTCCGGCCTATTCTTTTGCAATCACAAGAGGAACCTTCATTTCCTTTGCAATAGCAATATTTTCTTTTGAAACATGACTGTCTGTTATAATCTTATAAACCGCATTAATGGGACAGATGACAGAAAGATATCCCCCGCCGAACTTGCTGCTGTCTGCCAGTACGTACACCTCTTTCGCTGCTTTAAGAATCGCCTTTTTCACCTGCATCTGCGGAGTTGCAATGGAAGTAAGCCCGGCTTCGAAGTTAATACCGTGAACGCCGATAAACCCTTTGTCCACATGGAAGTGTTTCATATTCTCCACCGCAGACTCTCCCATACTGGCCGCCAGATGGCCGCCCACATAGCCGCCGATCATATACAGCTCCACATGATCAATTCCTGCCAGTTCATTTCCAACCAGGAGAGAATTTGTCACTACTGCCACTCTTTTTTCCGGATGACTTTTAATATGAAGCGCCAGGTAAAAACTGCTGGAAGCATCATCGATAATAATCGTATCCCGGTCTGCAATATATTCATAAGCACACGCCGCAATCGCCTTTTTCCACTCTACATGCCGGTAAACCGTCTCTGCCCTGTACTTTCTCGCCATATTCTGCTCCAGGCTGACCGCGCCGCCGTGGGTCCGCTTCAGAAGTCCCTCCGCGCTCATACTTTTTATATCGTTGCGGATGGTCACCTCAGAAACCCCCAGCTCTTTGCTCAGATCCGCCACACGGACCTTTCCTTTTTCTTCCAGTTCCCGTAATATTGCCTGTCTGCGCTCTTCCATAACAGCCGCCCCCTTATTTCCTTTTCGGAGATAATGAACTACTGTGTCAGCCGCACCTTGTTCAGTCCGATATGCTGTACAACCATCTGCATAACAGGGACAAACCGGTCTCCGAAAGCTGTTTTCGGAATGATAAATGCCCTGTCCTTTCCGTAATAAATCCCTATGGTTTTCGGTGTTGTGACAGTTCGTTCAATCCGGCTCCAGTCATATAAGGTCTCTTCTTCGTTCTGCACCACGCGGACCCCGTCTTCTGAAAAGACATATTCCCGGGGATCCCTGTATTCCGGGTTCACCTGCATCTGCTTTTTCGCCCTGCGGCGCAGCAGCAGAGGCGTGTACAGCAGAAATGCCGCGGCGGCAAGAAGATACAGCGCAAGCTGGCCTGTTTTAATCTGCCCCATAGCCTGCATAACGCCTCCTACCGCAGCCACGCCAAGACCCAGCATATTCACAAGAAAGCCGGATGCTTTTGAATAGGTGTGATATAAAAGAAAATCAAACAATAATTCCCTTGTCATCTGCACCCTGATTGTTTCCATATTAAGCTCCTTTCTCCGATTTGAAGAAAGTCCCCTTAATATGCACAGGTTTATTGTAGCATATCAGAGGACTTTTTTCACTTTTTTGTAATGAATTATGTATATTTTTGTTTTACTTTTGTTTTCTCTGCTTTATTTTACGTTTGCATAGTACTGCTTTTGCGCCTTTCCTGTCTGCCGTTACTTACGCCTCTGACGCAGGAGCCGGTACGCTGGGATCCACTTTATAGCGCGCCCATCCTTCCGGTGAGTAAATGCCCTTCTGTTTCTTCTGCATCCACTTATCAAAGAATGCTGTAATAAACGGACAGAGGAACAAAGTTACAACAGAAGCTGTCGCACACTGCGCGGTTGCCATATCTGTGTACTGTGCCATGGACGGATCTGCCTCTGCAACTGCAGCGGGAGTCATAGCTGAATTCAGAGCTGTCGTTCCGATCGCGGCGCCCATTGCGTTTCTCTCTTTCTTCGGCAGAAGCAGATTGAATACGAAGAAGAAAATCACTGCTGTAGCCGCGGAAATCAGACCAAGGATGATGCCTGCCGCTCCGGCTGTTATGATAGTATTGACATCTGTCTTTGCTCCGATAGAAATCGTCATAAAAAAGGTAACGATGGGCTGAGCTGTCGCGCATGCCCTTCTGAAACCTGCGTCCAGATTACCCCAGATAAAACCGATCAGCAGCGGAACGAGTACTGCGATCAGAGAATCAAAGGGGATTGACGCAAGTCCGGTAGCGCCCAGAGCTACCAGGGTAAAGAACGGTCCGTCATTCAGCGACAGAATTGATATCGCGCCTGTATCTGTAGCATTTCCGAACTGCGAAGACAGAGAAATGTACAGAGAGCCGTTTGAATTTGTAATCGTCGCAATCCATACAAAGGGCGCAATCCCCAAAAAGCCTGCCGGCCCGCACAGAGCGCTCACCGTCATACCTACAATCACGCCCAGCAGAAATTTAATTCCTGTCAGAGCGACGCCTTTGTAAAGCGGCATTCCCACCTGCTTGATGTTAATTGCCGATCCACAGACAATCAGGAAAAATCCCATCATACAGGAATTTCCATCATAGAACAGCGCGGTTACATAACCGCCGATCTGATATGCCTGAGGGAAAAATGTGGCAATCAGAACTGCAAGTACAAGAGGGATAATAACAAGGCCTCCGGGCATTTTTTTCATTTTCCCTAAAAGATCGAGATCCATCTGTTTTTTCTCTTCTGACTGTTTTTTCACTTCCGTTTTCTTATCACTCATTTTTCACTTCCTCCAAACCTTTCTATCACATTAACCAGTCATCTGCTTTCTTGCTGCCTCCCGGAACAGGCGGTCCACGATGTCGCAGGCTGTCCTGTCATTTCCGGTCAGCCCTCCTTTCCCTACAATCGGAAGTCCGTCATAACTTCCCACAAGTCTTCCTATGTCGGTCTGAGGGATTACATAATCCATTACTTCTATGCACTCTACGCCAAGCTGGTAGCACACATTTACCATTGTGTCACCGCCCGTTGTATAAAGCCCCGCTACTTTTTCCCTGCCGCAGAGTTCCAACAGCTGAGAAATAATTGTACCCAGTCCGGCGTTAATCCTGTCTGCGCTCATGCCCTCCGCATAGTGCCGCTTGCTGTCCTCTTCAGCCAGATTCAGAAGTTCTCCGTGAAGAGCCGTCTCAAAGAGAATCGCTCTGGGAGGATTTTCCGAATTCAGCAGATCCTCTGCCTTATGTACCGCCCGGAACGCCTCATCCAGCGCGGCGTCTCCGCCCTCAATCAGAGCCACCGGATCCACACTGATCCGCACATGTCTTGGATCTTCACAGAGGACTTCCATCTGCTTCTTTGTAACCGGTGTCGCGCTTCCTGCCGCAATCAGCACGGTCCTGCCGTCTTCCTCTGCTTCCGGCGGAATATTCGGTTCTTCCTGTCCGATCAGATCTCTGTAATACGCCAGTTTGGATGTGAATGGACCGGGATCTACCGCAATCACATTCCACTTGAGTTCAATGCAGGCCTTCGCGATTTCTTCTACATCTTCTATCGTAATAGCATCTACAATAATTACTTCACCGCCGGCCTCTCTTGCCGCTTCAAGAGCGTCCCTGATGGCTTCTTCTCCTTCCAGAACTTCGTCAAGTGTTACAAGGTTTACATTTCTTCTGGTCTGCTGTCCGAGAAGTCTGGGAATATAGTTCTCCTTAACCGGTGTCCTCACATCCTGAGCCACCGGCGTATTGATCAGCGCCACGCCGTCGATTACGGAATACCCTCCTACCAGAATTCTCCGGGACTGAGGCATGGCAGGAACCACGACAGCTACCGCATCGTCTCCCACCACATCCATCATGGCGTCAATCTCAACTCCCACGCCGCCCCGCAGAGTTGTGTCAATTCTTTTCGAAAAGTACTTCACGCCCATACGTTTCAGAGCGGCTGTGGCGGACTTTACTTTCTCATAGGCCTCATTTGCCGGAAGAGGACGGCTGTTGCTGCTGATCAGAATTGCATCAAGATCTTCCACGCCTTCGGCCTTCACCGCTGCTTCTTCATTAAAAAATACTGCTGTTCTTGCTTTCGACCTTGCAAGAAGTACACCTGTTGTTGTCGCGCCTGTCAGGTCATCTGCCACTGCTCCGATTAATGGCATTATCTTTCTCCCCTTTCGTGCTGTTTTGCCGCGTACTCTGCTACAACTTTTGTAGATTCAATCAGGCTGACACAGCCTGCAATTCCTTTTCCCGCAATGTCAAATGCTGTTCCGTGATCCACAGAACTTCTGATAAACGGAAGTCCGAACGTAAGAGTAACCGACTTCTCAAAGTCCAGTGTTTTGCATGCGATATGGCCCTGATCATGGTAGAGAGACAGAATCGCGTCATATTTTCCTGATTTTCCGATATGGAATACTGAATCTGCCGGGCACGGTCCTACTGCATTGATTCCTCTTTCTTTTGCCGCTTCCACTGCCGGGCCGATATCTGTAATCTCCTCTGTTCCGAACAGGCCGTGATCTCCGTTATGTGGATTGAGCCCCGCAACAGCGATCAGAGGATTCTCAATTCCCACTTTTCTGAGCTCTTTGTCAATATTGATTACATCTTCCAGGATTACGTCTTTGGTCGCATAGCGGCACGCGTCCACCAGAGACATATGGCGGCTCACAAAGAACACACGCAGCTTATGACAGGAAAACATGGTCAGCGCATAGGGCGAATGTGTCGCGTTCTGATAAATCTCTGTATGTCCCGGCTCTTTTACACCCACCAGCTTAATCGCGCCCTTGTGAATCGGGGCAGTGGATACCGCATCAATTTTCTTTGCCATGCCGAGCTCAATGGATTTCATAATCCAGTCAATTGCCATCTGGCCGGCCAGCTTCTGTTCCTTTCCCCATTCGATCGAATCCGTATCGTAATCTCCTGTCTCCAGGATATCAACCACACCATATTCGTACTTTGCTTCAGATGGATCACTGATTTTGTTGTACTTCAGCTCTTTGCCCAGAATCTTTGCCGCTCTTTCCATAATCGCCTCACTTCCGATTACAAAGGGACGGCAGCATTCATGGATCTCTTTGTCAAGCATTGTCCCTACAACAATTTCCGGACCGATACCCGCCGGATCTCCCATAGTAATTGCTGTCACTGGTCTGAATTTTTCGCTCATTTTTCCATTCCTTTCTTTTTATTTTCGTTTTGCTTTCTTTTATTGATTATATTTTATAGCCATGTCTTGTGTTTTTCAACATCTTTTTATATTTTCAGTAGATTAACATATTTTGGCACGTTGTTTTTGTGCAGATTATACGTGTTTTTTGATGCGTTTTTTCGTTTTATTTTGTTTTTTTGTTTTATAATCATTTTTATTACATTTTCGATCCTTAAATATTGTTTTTTCCTTTCGTTTCATATATAATCATTATAATTAAACATCATTGCGTCGGACCGGATAAAGATCCTTAATTCACACAGAGAAAGGAAGTTTAAACATGGGAAAAAAACTGTATTTTGGAAGCAACCTGAAAATGTATAAGAATATTCAGGATACTGTAAGCTATCTTCAGGACCTGGTTTCTTACACAAAAGATATCAGCAGGGAAGAAATTGAACTGTTTATCATCCCCTCTTACACCACCCTGGAAAGCGCTGTCAGCAAAACAGACCGTGCTTTTGTCAAGCTGGGGGCTCAGAATATGTGCTGGGAGGATGAAGGCCAGTTTACCGGCGAAATCTCTCCGCTTATGCTCAGAGAACTGGGACTGGATCTTGTTATGATCGGCCATTCCGAACGGCGCCACGTATTCGGCGAAACCGACCGGGAAGAGAATCTGAAAGTAAAGGCAGCCTTAAAGCATGGGTTCACCACCCTGCTGTGCATCGGCGAAACCGCGGAAGAGAAAAATTACGGCATCAGCCCGGAAGTCCTCCGCACACAGCTGAAAGTCGGTTTCCATGATGTTCCCGTCTCATCTGTTCCACATATCTGGGTGGCCTACGAACCGGTCTGGTCCATCGGGGTAAACGGAACCCCTGCGTCAGCAGAGTATGCCGAAGAAATGCATCAGGTAATCAAAAAATGTCTTCTGGAAATATTCGGAGAAGCCGGCGCTGATATTCCGGTACTTTACGGCGGAAGCGTAAATCCCGGGAACGCCGAAGAACTGATTGTGCAGCCCTCTATCGACGGACTTTTCACCGGCCGCGCGGCATGGCAGGCCGACAAATTCAACAAGCTGATCCGCGACGCAGTACTCGCATACAAAACCAGCCATTCATAGAAACGCTGCAGATCGCAGCGGCAATACAGCTGAATACAGCAGAAAAGACCAGAAGCTTCCGGCAATTACCGCCGGAGGCTTCTGGTCTTTTTCTGGTTGGAGGTTTTTCAATGTCATATTTTATTGTATGTATTTCGCCTTCCAGCTGTCCCGTCCGCACGTTCTACTCTTCCGGTATTCCTATCTTTTCTGGTCATATTTTACAAACGCATCGACTTTCGGCTGAGAAGAACATCCCGGCACGAATTCATTCCCAAGGAAGGCGTCCACCATCAGTTCCCGTTCTTTGCACCCTGTTGTAAACGCGCCCATGCAGGCAATATTCGCGTCATTACTGAGCCTTGCTCTCTGCGCCGAGTACACATCAGATAAAAGCGCCGCATATGCACCTTTCACCTTATTTGCAGCAATGGAAACACCGATTCCCGTTCCGCAGATCAGAATACCCCTGTCGTATTCCTTTGAAGCAACAGCCTCGCCCACCCGGATTGCCACATTGGCATAGATCGGGTCCTCACTGCCGAAATCCGTTACATCCCCATAGCCTTTTGCCTCAATATACTTTATAATCTCTTCTTTGGCTTCCTGGGCATTGGGATCACATCCAACCGCAATTCTCATTTCGTTTTCCTCCTTTTTCCTTTTGATATTTTTATATTATCATTTCGTTTTTGTTTTGTCTACTTTTGTTTTCTTTCGTTTATATATTTTTTCTGTTTTTAGCATATTTCTTCCAAAAACCGCTTTCGTTTTGCTTTCGAAATCATCCATACAGCAGAAACAACCGAACCGCTATATACGCCGCCCCATCAGGAGGATCTTTTCGAGCCTCGGACAATTTCGAAGATTCTTCGCAAAACAAAAAGCACTCCGCATTTTAAATGCAGAATGCCTGTTTCTTACTATAGTATTGCATATAAATACATTGCCGGAAGCCGTCCAGTCACCATCGCGCTTTACTCTCCGGCGTAAAATACACCTTAAATAGCCGCAGCACCTCCTCAGTGCTTTTATATATTTCCGTCGGTTCCATGAGATTTTTGAGGAATTTTTTCTGTTCCTCATCAAGCGCCAGCTCCTCATGCCACGGGCGCTTCCCTTTTCCTTCGTATCCGGAGTAGAGAAGATAGATCAGCACATCTGCCGCCCGCGCATAGTCGAGACTGAAACGGATACACTGTCCGTCCGCATACCGGGCAAGACCGAAATCCAACAGGGATATCCGCTCCGTGTCATAAACTACATTTGACGTGCTTATATCTCCATGCACAACATTTCTCCCGTGCAGATATGCCAGCACTTCAAACAGCTGAGAACCGATCCGGAAAATTTCTCCCGGCGTAAATACTTTTTTCTCCTTAAAAAGCCATTCCTTTAAAGTCCGTCCTTCCTTATATTCCAGCACAAAATAGTATCCCCTGCGGCCGCTTACCACATCAAGCAGCCCGGGAACCGCCGGATAACTGAGCCCCGACAGAATTACCGCTTCATAATGATTTGCATTTCTGTTTTTTCTGCGCATCCGGGGACGGAATTTTTTCAGAACTACTTTTTTCCCTTCCGGATCACGCGCAAGAAAACAGACACCGTAGCGCCCTTTTCCGATACAGGACTCTACGGTGTAATCTCCCGCTTTTTTCATCTTCTTTCCCGGGATTCAGCCCTGAACCGGAGTTCCGCACTCCAGACAGAACTTCGCCCCCTCCGGCAGCGGTTTACCGCATTTAGAACATACCGTCGGGCCGGAAGACATCTTCTCACCGCACTCCAGACAGAACTTAGATCCCGCCGGAACTGCGGTGCCGCACTTCGGACAGATGATTTGTCCTGATACTGTCGGTGTATTCGGCTGGAATGAAGCCTGAGCCTGACCGCCTGACCGGGGCTGCTGATATCCTGACTGTGTCTGCCCCTGCCAGCCCTGATTCGGATAATTCTGTCCGGAATAGCCCGCCCCGGGATACCCCTGTCCCGGATAGCCCGTTCCGGAATAGCCCTGATTCGGATAGGCTCCATATCTGCCGGAACTTCCGGAACCGGAGAAGCTTCCAAATCCGGGAAACATTCCGAACAAGCCTTTCTTTTTATAATGCTTTCCGCCCATATTCGGATCAGGATAACGCCTTCTGCTGCTGGAACGCGAATAAAATCCACTCATACGCTGTGTTCCTCCTGTCTCATTTATTACGACTAATATATCGTAACCGCTTTATCCTGGCAAGTCAGGTTAAGAAAATAACAAAATTTTCACAGTTTCTTTACATTGCGCGGTCAGAATTCCCGTCTCGCCTTATATCCGGGAATATCGCGCGAACCCTCCCGGTCAGTTTTATTCCCCAGATATATCCATCTTCCGTCCGCTTCCCTCATCGTCACTTCATGCTTAAAAGAACAGTCTGTGCCTTCTTCCACAAACACAGCCTCCACATACAGCGTCCGGGTTCCGTCGCCGTTTTCCGTACACTTCACAACTTCCGGAAATGGCTGAAACTGCTGCACCCGGTTCCAGGGACCGATGGGCTCCCAGGGATATACCCCGTTCTCCGGGTCATACCGGGCATATGTCTCCAGCTTTTCCACAGAAATGTCAAAATATGTCCGGACAACATCTTCGAACTCCGCTTTCGGAATACCGTTCCGGTATTTTTCCTCATCCATTTTTACCCCGTATTTCATCTCATACAGGAAATCAAACAGATCGTTAAACTCTATGTTCTCCATGCTGTTCTCATCCCAGTCTGTCAGGAACAGATTATTGCAGAAATAACTGACCGGCAGAATATAAGCATTCCCCAGCTCCCTGCATTTGTCATCCAGCGGCAGGATCCGCACGAAAGTATGCATATCCATTTCCTGATTTCTGGATAAGGCCTTTTCCCAGATCAGCCATCCTTTCTCTGTATATTTCCAGTCATATACGGAAAACTTTTCCATCTCCCGGATCCGGCTTCCGCCATCCTCATCAAAAACGGCAGACGCATAAGAGACTGTCAGTTTTTCATCCGCAAACTGAAGATAAAAATACCGGAAATATCCTTCAGATGTTATTACAAAAAAGCAGGTTTCCGCTTCTTTTCCGGCCGCCGCTTCCCGAAGCGCTCTGTCTGTTTCCTCATAATTCAGCATATTATAATCATAATTGCCGCAGGTCACCGCTATTCCCTCTGCCGCTGCCGTTTCTGCCATATGATGAACAATTTCTTCCTCCAGTACGGCGTCTCTGTTGTTGCCTCCTGCAGCCGCGGCATAAATATCCGCGCATTCATCCATAACAGAGGATACCTGCTGTCGGATTTCTTCTTTCTCTTCCTGCTTCAGATCAATATACTTTACCTCATAGTCATCCGGAACTTTTTCCACTCCGCTTCCGGCATCCGCCCCTGCCTCACCGGCATCAGACCGGGCGCCGTCTGACGGAGCGCATCCGCCCAGAAGCGCCAGACACAGAAACAGCGCCACGCTTTTCTTCCATCCGCTCATCCTGTTTTCCTTCTTCTCATTTTCCCACAGGGCTGCCTGTCAGGAAAGAAGTTTCCGCACCATCGCGCCGTCAAATGATACCGACTCTACATGATCCACTTCAATCTGATACAGTGCATTGGCCGCGATATGCTCCGCCGCCTGCTCCAGATCACGGATTCCGCTGGTATCCCGGTGCAGATCGATAACAGCATCCAGCCCGTCGGAAGTCAGAATACATTCATTTTCCTTCATACCGATCCGTTTCAGAACTTTCGGAAGGGCATACCGGGAAAAGATTACCTTCTTTTCCTCTTCCGTGTAATCCGGAATCTCGATTACGGCAAACCTGGACATGAGAGGCGCGCTGATCTGATCCTTATCGTTGGCAGTGGCAATGGGATATACACCCACCGTGGGGATCATGCACTCGATATAATTATCCGTAAATCCCAGATTATCCAGAAGCGTCAGAAGGACATCCGCCGGATTGCCGTTTCCCTTTCCCGATGACGCCTTGTCCAGCTCGTTAATAATAAATACAAGATTGGACTCTCCGGCCACAGAGAACGCGTCCATAATAATTCCCGGCTTTGCGTTGGCATAAATGCGGGAGCTGCCGGTAAGCTGTTCCGGATCGTTGATGGAACTCATATCCAGCGTTGTCCACGGCAGTTTTAAAATACGGGCCACCGCATAGGCGATCTGCGACTTACCCGTGCCCGCGGGCCCGATCAGAAGCAGACCGTAGGCGGGCAGCGTATGAGTACGGTTAATCTGGATAATCGTCTCAATAATCCTCTGCTTCACCTGCTCCATGCCGTAAAGCTCTTCATCCAGAATCCGCCGTGCCTCCTGGGGATCAATAGCTTCGAAATAGTGGCCTTTCCACTGAATATTCATCATAATCG
Source organism: Mediterraneibacter sp. HA8405 (assembly GCF_056148955.1). Taxonomy (NCBI): domain Bacteria; kingdom Bacillati; phylum Bacillota; class Clostridia; order Lachnospirales; family Lachnospiraceae; genus Mediterraneibacter; species Mediterraneibacter sp. HA8405. The sequence goes on from NZ_CM148758.1 coordinate 246,035, forward strand.
AAAGCGCTCTCTGGGCATGGCGCCGTTCTTCCGCGGACACTTCATGAGAGCGGGCAACCGCCAGATTCCTTCTTGCCCAGAGGCGGATATTATCCGGCAGGGTTCTTCCCGCGCAGGTTATAAAATCCGTAATGCTCTGAATACTGGTCAGCTTCATGCTGTCGCCGGTCTCTTCCTCATCCTCATCCGGGATCTCTTCCGACGGAGCGTCACTGGAGAGAAGCCGCTCAATCATAAACTGCAGAAAACCGTCCTCGGCCGAAAGCTTCACACCGCCTCCGAAGGCAATCTCCCTGATCTTATACACGGCATAGCCGTCCTCCCGCACAGCTCCGGAAAGGCGCACATTGATATGGTTTTCCCCCAGCCATTTCAAAAGACTGACAAACCGGGCGTCAATCCGCAGAATATCTTCGCTGAAATTTTCCTCTCCGTCTTTAAACTCGAAAGCAGTCCGCCGGATGGGATTTGTAAACACACCGTTGGAATGATGTTTCAGACGCCCCGCGCGGTTTCTGAGAATCAGAATCGGATGCGCGGCAGACGTCTCTGACTCATTGGAATAAAAAACTTCATAAGTACACTCCGGTTCTTTCGAATCAACCGGCGAATTATTAAAATCAAAAACTGGCATAGTACACTCCTGTCATTTCATCAGATTTTCCCGGCAGTCGACAAATCAGCATGGGCTGCCGGCCTTTTCATCTTTAAACCTTATCATACAGCCTGTTTTTTTTCAATAATTACACGCCGATCATCACAGACAATATTATCTCTCATCCTCTTAACTGGCCTGCCCGGCGAATGTCTGTTCTGCAGGCATGGTCGCCGCTTTCCGGGCGCATCGCGCAGAAAACCCCTGCCAGTCCGATCCCGGCGTATGCGGAAGTACCGCAATATCCTGCTTTATCAGTGTCTGACTCTGTGCCCATTCACTTTCAAATACCGCGGTATAGGTGGTGCTGCCCATGGCGGTACATGTGGCTTCTGTCGTAACGCGCGCCGTCACGTCCGCGGTTTCTTCTTCCACATGTCTGTCATTCTCCCCGCATACTCTTCTGGCAGTACAGGTTTTTCCATCTTCTGACCATGTATAGGAAGGAATCCCCCATACATGCTGGTGTTCTTCGAAAGACCAGTATCCTGTAACCTGCAGAACACCGTTTCCGGCAGAAAAGGTCCAGCCGGAAAATTTCCAGGTTCCCTCTTTGCCGTCTTTTGTGCCCTGTACGACAGTCTGCCTGGTAAATGTTTTATCTACGGCTGCCTGCGCGGCCTCCAGGCTGTCATATACGTTTGTGTCAGACGGAAGCCGCTGTCCTTCGGGAGCTTCTGTACCCCAGTCATAATTGATCGTATATTGTTCATTTTCTTCTGCGTAGACCCGTATCCTGAGACTGCAGACTTTATAGGAATCGTCTGTTCCTACAGGCAGATCATAGGCCAACGTTACTGTCGCAGCTCCTTCCACCTGAGTAAGAATAATTTCATTTGTCCCTTCGTCATAGCTGACCTGGCAGTCTTCACTGTCACTGGAGCTTACTTCCGCGCCTGCAAAGGAAATCGGCCTTCCGTCCGGTCCGATATACGGATTCTCAAATACCAGCCTTCCATCTTCCGTTTCAGCCGGTTCACTCCGGCTTCCATAATAGTAAGTTTCTACCGCCGGGAAGCTTTGTGTTCCTTCCGCATGACGCAACGAACCGGCCGTCAATTCAGGCAGTTCCCTGATAAAGGAAAAGTCCGTCACATTATTGTCGCCCAGCCCGAGCAGAGTCAGACCGGCAAACCGGCTGATATTGCTCATATCGCTGATATTATTTCCATGAAGGCTCAGCTGCCGCATAGTTTCCGGCAGATCAGCGCAGAACTGCGTACTGGTAATATTATTCATGTTCAGAACAAGCGTTTCAAGGTCCGCAAGCGCTGAGAACATTCCTGTATCTTCATCCGTCACTTCGCAGTATGGCATATAAAGAGTCCTGAGCCCCGTCAGTGAACGGATTGTTTCCTGATAGCCTTTCCTGTTATCCGAGCAGTCAAGCACCTCAAGCGCCGGCTTATCCCCGAATACAGAAAGTGTTTCCAGCCCGGAATTCTGGTTGACAGACAGAGATTCCAGCTTTTCAAGATACCCGATTTCCTCCAGTCCTGCTATATCCCCGTAAACACTCAGGGATGTAAGATTAACCGCATAGCGCAGCCCGTCCAGATCCTCCACATCATCGCCGCTGTCAATAACAAGAGACGTCAGTTCCTCCATATCCTCACTGGTAACAGGAGCAATATCTTCTCTGTCTGTATCCAGTATGCCATTCAGCGCCTGATTAATTATTTTCTGCAGTCCGGCATCCAGTTTATCACTCCCGGCCATACCAGTCGACTTTGTATTTTTCTTTATAGATATCCGGCAATTATACTGATAAAAATCCCTTCTCCGTTTGACAGTTCTTTTCATTCTGCTGTATAATATTTTTATTACAAATGTAAGATTCAGGAGGGACAGTTATGCCGGATTTACCCCAGATATCAGAAGCAGAATTTGAAGTTATGAAAATCATATGGAAATACGCGCCGATCAACACAAATGAGATTACAGAGCGCTTGCTTAAGACTACCGCCTGGAGTCCAAAAACGATCCAGACACTGATCAAGCGGCTCGTAACAAAAGGAGCTCTGACTTACGAAAAACAGGGCCGGGTCTTTGTCTATACTCCCCTGGTCGGGCAGAACGAATATGTAAGCCAGGAAAGCTCTGCCTTTTTAAACCGGTTTTATAACGGCAACATCAGCACCATGCTTTCTTCCTATCTGGAAAACCACCACCTGTCGGAAGAAGAGATCGAGGACCTGCGAGCCATTCTGTCTGAAAACGTGAAATAAGGAGGCACCCCTGTGACAGATTTTATCATCCATTTCCTGATATGCAACCTTTTCATAGGCGTTATTATCATCCTGCTCTTCGGGTTAAAAAGACTGTTCCGGAATACTCTGACAGGCAGGACGCAATACAATCTGTGGTTTCTTCTTCTTGCCCTGCTGGCTGTTCCCTTTCTTCCCGTCTCTTCCAGGCATCCGGCCGCTTTCCTGGCGCGGCTTCCTTTCGACGTCCGTGGGGTCCTCTCCGGCTCCGGAGGCGGAACCGGCACTGCCTCCGGAGCAGCTTCCGCGGATACGGCCGCGGGATGGATGAATGATTTTGCCATTTCCGTCAGCAGCCGCACACCTTCCATACTCGGACTGGTTCTGGCAGGCGTATGGACAGCCGGTATTCTGATTATGATTCTGCTGGTAATCCGCTCGTCCATGCGCCTGCGCAGAATAAAGAAGTCAGCGCTTCCCCTGCAGAACCCGGAAGTACAGACGATTTACGCCGGCTGTCTCAGAGACATGAATCTGACGAAATCTGTCCCTGTATACAGTACTGCCTTTCTGGAATCTCCGGTTATTACAGGATACTTCCGCCCCCGCATCTATCTGCCAATTCATCTGATCTCTGACTGTAAGCCGTCAGAGATACGCTACATCCTGCTCCACGAACTGCAGCACTACCGGCACAGAGATAATCTGGTAAATTATCTGATGATTCTGGCCGGTATCCTTTACTGGTTCAATCCCCTTGTCTGGACCGCGTTCGCGGCAATCCGCGGAGACCGGGAGATTGCCTGCGACGCCTCCGTGCTGCGCATGCTGGACAAAGAAAATTATCGGGATTACGGCTTTACACTGATCAATTTCGCGGAAAAGCTTTCCCATACCGTCTTCCCGTTTTCGGCCGGACTTGGCGGCAGCACGAAGCAGATCAGACGGCGGATTCTGAATATTGCCGCCTATCGGAAACCGTCTGCTCTGAAAATGATGAAAAATATTGCTGTTTATTCCCTCACCGCTGCTCTGCTGGCAGGACTTGCACCTGCATTATTCTCTCACGCTTCGGAAGATGAGCATTATCAATGGAGCGCTTCCGGTCAGAACATTTTCTCCATTGATATGGCGGAATATTTTGACGGTTATGACGGAAGTTTCGTGCTCTATGATCTGAACAATAACCGGTGGAGTATCTATAACGAAGAGCAGGCCTCTGTCCGGGTCTCGCCGGACTCTACTTATAAAATATACGATGCGCTCTTTGCTCTGGAGGAGGGCATTATCTCGCCGGACGCTTCCGGTCTTGCCTGGGACGGTACCCTGTATCCTTTTGAATCGTGGAATCAGGATCAGACACTGGCATCCGCATTATCCGTTTCCGCGAACTGGTATTTTCAGGAGCTGGACAGGCAAATGGGTACAGACGTAATCCGTTCCCGTATCCGGGAAATCGGGTACGGGAACGAAAATATATCCGGCAGCCCTGACTCCTACTGGATGGAATCCGGACTGAAAATTTCACCCATTGAACAGGTGAAGCTTCTGACTGACCTGTACCGCAACACGTTTGATTTTGCCCCGGAAAATATCCGGGCTGTAAAGGACAGCCTGCGGCTGTCCGCCTCTCCCGCCGGAACCCTCTACGGCAAGACCGGAACCGGGCAGGTGGACGGACAAAACGTCAACGGCTGGTTTGTGGGCTTCACAGAGACCGCTGATAACACATATTTTTTCGCAGTGAATATCCATGCCGAAAGCAATGCTTCCGGAAGCAGCGCGGCGGAAATTGCCCTGGATGTGTTGGATGAGACAGATGTCTGGAACAGCAAAATGGAGACAGGGAGAACTGAAAGCTTATATCACGGCAATGTACCCTGATCCGGACAGTTCTCCCGCTCATACCATCTTGAATTATTTTCCATCAGCTCTTCAAGTGTTACCGGATGATCATTGATATCAAATCCGGCGTTCAATGCGCAGGGCAGATTCCACTGGCGTATAATCTATTCATTCATTTCTTCGACATCCGCAAACCTTTCTCCTCGTCGGGACATCTCCAGAATGCGGGCATGTCCGAGATGAAGATCACTTAAATACTTATTCGCCATATTCTTTTCCTCCAATCATTTTATTTACGCCGCAGATTGCAGTTTCAGGATAGACTATGCCGTCAGTATTTCTTTTCTCAATATTATGTATTATTTATTAAATTATATTTTGTCTAATTCTAATAATCCTGCCGGATAGCATAATATGTTTCACCGTTTACTTTATATTTTAATAGAATGGCCCTTTTCCCCAGCTCAAAAACACGTATCCAATATTCGGGAAGATATATTTCACCATTGATTGCCTCCGATTCACATGTGCATCCATAAAAATATCTTTTAATTGTTCTCCATTTCAATTTATCGTCAGGATGGCTTTCCTCAAGAATTGCTACAAATTGCTTCCATTGTTCCGGAAGATAAACATATATCAAACCTCCCAAACCTTTTCCTATAACCAGAGGACCTCTTGCTGTTTTCAGTTCCTCCGCCTCACATTCCGGCAGAACAATGCAACAACTCGATTCTCTTTTACCACTGTTCTTTTCTATATGTTCCAAATGTCTAATTTCTATATATACTTCCTGCACAGGATACTCTTTATCAAGATGAAACCATACCGTATCCCTTAAATCAAAAATATTCATTACACGCTCCCTCCTGCTTTTCCTTTCTTCTATTTTCAATCAATTTATCTCACCCATTTCAATCTTGAAGTTTCATATATGTCACAATTTCCGCAGATACTCTGCCGGCACCATCACTGTAAGCCATACTCCGTTGACCGACCGGTAAAACCGGAATCCTTTCCGATACATTTCCCCGCTTTTCACCTGATAAATCACCGGCCTGCCATGACGCCGTCCCACCTGTTCAGCGGTCTGCTCATCCGCCGACAGATGCACATACATGCGGTTTCCCGGTCTGAGCCCTGTTCTGTCAATCGAAGCCACATATTTCTCCGCAGTTCCATGCCACAGTATTTCCGGAGGCTCCGACGGCTCCAGATCCAGATCAACCGGAATGGAATGTCCCTGATTTGCCCGGATTCTGGTTTTGTCTTCATTGAATGAATACCGCTGTTTCTTATCCGTCCTTACGATTTCCTCCAGGATTTCTCTGTTAAACTTTTTCTTTGCGGCAATTCCTTCGATCAGTTCATCCACATCCGCCCAGCCATGCTCATCCAGAGTAATCCCGATCGTTTCCGGTCTGTGTCTTAAAATCATACTCATATACTTACTGATCTTTTCATAACTCACTGTTCCGTCCCTCCGTATCTTTCCATTATTATATTACAGACAGCAGTTTCAGAATAGACGATACTGTCAGTATTTCTTTTCTCAATTCCATTTTTCCCACTCTTCATCTGTTAACCGGGGCGAGTACCAGCATGATTCAAGACTTTCATCCCATGAAATGACCTGATTCGACACATAGATGAAACCGCCGTTTTCCAGCGGACGGACAACAAGTTCGCTGGTCACCGCGCGGTCGGTCATTTTTTCTTCCCATACTGCTTCGACCCAGAGCCTGACTGTGCCGTCATCCTGTTCCCGGAAGTCAACCACCTCCGCATAGGGTTCGTAGGGTTCTTCCGAATCGTGCAGCCACCGGGGTCTGTACCGGTATGTATCTCTGTCCGGATAATAAATAGTATTTGCCGCGATCTGTTCCCGGGTTATATGAAAATGCTCCTGGATTATTTCTTCAAATTCACCGGCCGGTATTTCATACTCCGCGCCTTCATACGTCTCATACGGCACATATTCTCCGTATTTTAAATAATAGAAAATCTCATACAGATCGTACAGCTCCAGTTCTGAATAATCCTGCTCATTCCAGTCCGTAATCAGCATGTTATTCCTGGTATATCCTATAGGATATACATATTTCCGGCTGAATTCCCTGCATTTCTGATCCAGCGGCTTTACCCGGAACGCAGTCTCTCCCGGAGGGCCGTCAAAGCCCTGTGGATGGTATTCCTCGATAAAGAGATATCCTTTTTCCGTATACTTCCAGGAGCAAGCCTCAAATTCATGATGCCAGCAGACCCGGGGCCGGTTTTCTTCCCATTGGAGTGTACTGACTGTCACATGGATTCCGCCGTTTTCCGCTTCCATATCATACCGGACAAAACCTCCTTTATCCATAACCGCAAAAATCGTGGTCTCTGTATTCTCCCCTTCACCGGCTTTTACACAGAACTCCTCCACCTGCCTGTAATTCGCCATATTTATCTGATTCTCCGCATCAACCGCCGCATATCCCATTCCGCCAAGATACTCTATAATATCCTGCTTCAGATCAGACGAATCCAGCAGCCCCTGCTCTGCAGCCTGCTCATAAATCTCCCGGTATCCTTCTGCCAGATTCTCCGACTCTTCAGCTGTCTCCTGCTGTTCGGAGCCGCCGCTTTCCCTGTTTTCTGTATCTGTTTCTTCATGCCGGTCCGGACTGCAGCCCATACAGACTGCCATAAGAACCAGGATAAGAATTATCCCCCGCCGCACATCTATGATATAACGCTTCCCCGGCCCGACTTTCCGGCGCTGTCTTCCGCCTTTTTCTTTCATATGCATTCTGTCCTTTTCTGAAAATGTAACAGCACTTATTTTTGTATTACATCTGTAAGATTTGTCTGTACACAGATTACAACTGTAAGATCAATATGTCAAGTGCCGGTTCTTCCTCTCTTTGAATTTTCCGGATCCCTTTCTCTTAATCCGTCTGATTCCGCCGCCTACACATAGAATTCTCTGCCGTCATCCAGCCTGAGGCAGGAAAGCCTTCCTCCTGCGTCACGGCGCTCGTTTCCGGTATCGATATCCGTATATCTGCTTCCGTGATATATCCGGGCTGTTCCATGATCCGGCAGAAGAATCACCGGGTAATGTCCTACTATGATCTTCCTGTCAAACCGGACAGATGCCGGGATAAAATGAATATCATCTGAAAACAGATATCTTTCCATATCTGCCGCAGCTGCCTGGTCCACAGACTTCCGGATATCAATCAGGCCTGTCTCCGGATCCTGAACAGCATAATCCACGTTATATCCTGAGTGGGTAAGAAAATACTGTTCTCCCTTTACTGTTATGATTTTATATATCGGAAGCGTCTTCAGATATGCCAGTAATTCCCTTTTCTTCTCTTCCGGAAGGCGGTCCGCCTCGCTGCGGGTCGCGCTGCCTCCGCAGGTATCCCACAGTGAAGCGGTTATTGTGCCCTGAAGATATCTCTCGAAAAGATACTCATGGTTCCCTTTTATCAGACATACATTCTCCATATGGCGGATGAACTCAAGCAGATAAAGATTATCCGATCCTTTATCCACCACATCTCCAAGGATGCAGAGAGAATCAGAGGATGAAAAATTTATCTTTAGCAACATTTTATAAAAGGAGGGATAATCTCCATGGATATCGCTTATAACATAAATCATATGGCATGCCTCTTTTCTTATTCAGGTAGTGTGGGAACTGTGTTGGTTCCGTAAATCTGCAGATGATAAGAATATATAATTCGCTCATCTGTCAGCTTAGAATAATCAATAATATTTTTTAAAACTCTCAGTCTGGCCTCATTGTAACATTGTAGATACGACATAGAAAACTTTGGTAAGATTGAGCGTGGGATTCAGCATATCACAGGTATGCAGCTTCGTGGAATGCAGGACTGTCCCGGCACAAATTATAATGAACTGTTGAAACAGGCACAAACTGCTTTATATTAGAACCAGACAGATATAGATGTTTCTTTTCCAGACGTCCTGCATATGATAGCAGAGAACTGTATTTGCGGGTTAAAAATTTTTTCTTGTTCTGTTAGGGAATATATGCTATATTGTGTATAGAAAAGGGAAGCCAGACAAGCGGCTTACCCCGAACATTAATGCATTAACCTATTTTAGGTCAGCCGTCATTATTCGCAGTAATGGCGGCTACTTTCGTTTATCCTTGAAAATCTCATATATAAGACCAACAAGGGCAACAATGAATATTAAAAGCTGAATTAAGTCAGCATATGTAACATACATTGGCAACGCCCTCCTTTCTTTCGTCTGGAGGGTAAGCCCCTCCGGTAAAAGAGGGTAAGCCGCCCGGCTTTCTGGTTTCCCGTACTGAGAGTATAGCATACCGCTATCACCCTTACAATGACTATTTTTCTGCCAGAATACAAACCTAAAATCAAATTTTAGAGTCAAATAAAACTTTGTTGAACATGTTTTTTAGTTTTCTTAAATTCTACTCATAACGGAAAAGGACACCCTTCTGACCTTCTTTCAGAAAAGTGTCCTCATCATTCATTCCATTATCTTAGTACAGCTTCGCTCCCGCCGGAATCTGATCATCCACCATCAGCAGGTTCAGCCCCTCATGTCCGTCATACTCATAAACCGCGCTGATCAGCATACCGCAGGAATCAATTCCCATCATCTTCCTCGGCGGCAGGTTCGTAATTGCAATGCAGGTCTTTCCAACCAGCTCCTCCGGCTCGTAATACTCATGAATCCCGCTTAAAATCGTGCGGTCTGTACCTGTTCCATCGTCCAGTGTGAACTGCAGCAGTTTCTTTGACTTCGGTACGGCGATGCACTCTTTTACCTTCACCACACGGAAATCCGACTTGCTGAATGTGTCGAAATCAACGAAATCTTCAAACAGCGGCTCAACCTTTACCTTGGAGAGATCCAGTTTTACAGCCGGCGCTTCTTCTGCGGTACCAGAAGCCTGCGCTTCGTTATTCGCAGCGTTCTTTGCCGCTCCCTGTGACTTCATTGTGGGGAAATATTTCAAAATCACTTCGTCATCGCTTATTTCCCACCGTCTGAACTCATTGTAACGTATTTCAGGAAATTATAACCCTATACAATTCTTCATGTTCTTCTTCATTTTGTTGTCAATTTGCTGTAATACCAAAGCAGTGCTGTCAAACTCGAATTCATGAGCCCTTCTTAAAAGATATCTAAATTAGCTGCTAAATTCTCGAATGATTCCTGCTTTTTCTCCTCTGTTGCTTCTGCGTAGATGTCCATCGTGGTTTCTATGTTCTTATGTCCCATGATGGCCTGGATAACTTTCAGGTTCGTTTCATGTTCGCAAAGTCTTGTGCAGAATGTATGTCTCAGATGATGGCAGGAGAAATCGGGAAGAATGATTGGTTTCCTTCTCTCTTTCTTAGCTCTGACCACCTCATCGGCATTATACTGATTTAATATACGCTTGATCGTATGATTGACAGTTTGTGGATTAGGCACACCGCCAAAGCGGTTGCAGAAAATAAATCCTGTCATCCCATCTATCTCTGTCTCATTAAATCCATTTTCTTCCTGCTCTTCATAGAGCATCTCAAAAGCGTCTTTAACGATATCAAGCATAGGGATTGTTCTGATTCCCGCTTCCGTCTTAGGCAGTGATACTCGAAGCATGCATTTTTTACTGTCTCTGGTCTGATAATATACCAAGCTGTGATTAATACTGATCACCCTATTTTCAAAGTCAAGATCCTGCCAGCGTAACCCGAGAGCCTCTCCAATACGGCAGCCGGTTCCAAGTAAAATCGTAAACATTGGCCACCAGTGAAAATAGATCGGATGGTTTACGATATATTCCATAAATACTCTCTGCTGCTGTACTGTTAATGCATGCCGCACACCTCTGTTTTTTCCAGACTCACGGCTGATTTCCTTCATCACTCCATCTGTCGGATTCTTGCGGATGATCTCATCTCTTACTGCCAGCTGAAATGTGGGATGAAGGAGACAATGGATGGAATCCAATGTTCCCAAAGATATCTCTTTCTGATTCAGAAGATAATAGTAAAACTGCAGGACATCGGAATATTTTATTTCCGCAATTCTTTTTCTTCCAAATGTATCCCTTATATAATGGTCATACGTGTACTCATATGCGCTTCTGGTAGATTCCCGAAGATTATATTTTGCCGACATATACCGATCAAACGTATCATTCAGACTTGCCTTCCCAGCGACATATAAGTCAAGACCATCAAGCTGATCTTTCATAAGCTTTGCTTCTTTTTCCCTCAGGGAAGTCAAGTCCATTGCGTATATATATTTGCGTCGTCCAAGCGGATCTCTGTAAGTATACATATAACGCTTATCTGACTGCCTCTGCACCTCTCCTTTTCTTAACGACCTTCCTCGCAGGTCTTTTCTTGTCTTCGCCATGATGCATTCCTCCTCTCATAATGAAAGAAGGACTCTTCTCTTAATCCTGCCTGGAAATAAAAGTTTCCACCCCACGTAAAACAACATCGGTGGTAGTCATTTTGTGTTTTTCGGCGTATGCCAGCAGTTGTGCATATAACTGGTCAGACACACGTATGCTTAGAACTTTCTTTTTTGCATTTGGTAATTTCGGTCTTCCCATTTTAGCCATGGCTACTTTCATACCTCCTATACTGCATATTATACTTTTTGTATGACAGTATGTCAACAGGCAATATCTTATCGGAGTCCTTCTTTGAAGCTGATCAATACTCTCTAAATGTTTCAAGATATTTTTCAAAAATCTCGCAATTAACGAGAGCGACTTTGTCAATCTTGTATACCGCTTTTGCTTCTTTAGCCAGAGCCTGAAATTTTGTCAGTCCCAGACTGTATTTCTCTGCTCCTTCCTGATACCTGACAAATTTCTTCTGATACTTCTTCGTCGCTTCTACATCTTTTCTTGCATATCCCATATAAAAAAGCCCCTTTCTATAGATTAGATAGGGAAAAATATTGTTCCCTTCACTTCTCCATAAGAAAGAGGCTTATTTCACAAGATCTAAAATTTATTTTTTTAATTCATTTTGAAATGTTATTCCTTATGTAGGCGCATACAGCTTTGCAGACCACAGTCCATTTTATATCGCCCACATAGAAATTATCATTCTTATATAGATCCCACAGATTCAATAATCCTTCATCTGCTGATATTTCGTTCACGATTTTTTCTATTTGCTCCGAACCAAATATAGTTTTTCGTTTCATGCAAGTTGCGGTAAATGCTTCTGCCAGCACCTCCTTATCGATACTGACTTTATTTCCGACTACAATCTCATACACATCATAATAATCTCGCATCCGTGTTGTTGTAATTCCCCTCGCCAGAATTGTCTGGATCTTTTCTGCAAGAAGAGTTTCTGGAGTGTAAGTCATCAGTTCGATGCTCCTTTCTTCAAACATGAGACGATAACTGTAACGGATTGCTGAAGGTGTAATGACATCATCAGTAGAGAGATCTATCTTAATCCTCTGTTTCAAACGGTCAAGTCTGGCTTCCAGCACCAGCCGGACTCCCGGATATTCAAAGTCAGCCATGATTTCTGCTGCTTTTACAATCTCAAAGCTGATGCCGTCTTCTACATGGATACGAATAATCTCGTTTACAATTCGTACAGCATCCTCTTCATTGAGGGGCAGTGCCTTGAGCGTCGAATCAATATCCATAGTTGCTCTTGTGTCAATCCCAACTAACGAAGCAACAAGCATACCGCCTTTTAATATGAAATTATTCCGATAAGGGGATATCGAAACTCTTTCCAGAAAGCGCTCCATAATAAAATTACGGATCAGCATTTGTGCGGTCTGATTATCACCATGAGAAATATTTCTCACTTTATCTTTTAACTGTTTTGATGTATGGATCATGCTAGCACCTCCACATATTTCATAACCTCGTCACGTATTCCCAACTTTTCTGCATAGCGAACCAGAACCTGTAACCTTCTGCTTGAGTCTGTCATATATTCTTTCATTGCAGTCTGAAACATCTGCACATCCATCTTTTTCCGATTAATTACCGCATCACAAATGGCCCGTTCCTTATCATAGACTACAATCTGATTCCCGTATACGGATTCAGCCACAGTTTCTCCCAATTCATACAAGTCTTCCTTTAGCGATCTTACCTGAATTTTCTTTTTTCTCAAATGAACTGCATTATACCCCTGAGGAACAGTCACTTCAATTCTGCCGTATTCCCGATCTGTTAGCCCATGGATATAGAGTGCTGTTTCCCCGGAAAAAATAATCTTAGGATTCATTTTCTGCAGCAGATACAGTTCATCCGGCCAGACATCCGGCGCTGCATAAATTCCATGAGCTACTCTTTCATATCCGTTTTCCTTTACAAATTTTGAAAGATAAGTTTTAGAAATCTTATGGCTGAGTACCTCTGCCGTAAATAAATACCCGTTATTCTCATCTGACAATTTCCTTAAAATATCTTTTTTCATAATACCGCCTCATTTACTTTTATGTCGTAATTATATATCATTCCGACATAAAAGTAAACTATCTATGCTATTTAAATTGAGTCAGCATATTGAAGATACTTAGGTCCCCATTCCTCTGCATATTCTCTGGCGGCCACCTCTATCGGATTATTGTAATAACTATCCGGATCAACATCAGCAGATATATAATTATCAATTCCCTGTTTATAAAGTTGCAAATCTTTATAGAGTCTGAGTTCTTTATTATCCTCTATATTTTTATCATTCCAATCGACACTTTGCACAGCCTTATGTACATATGCATGGTGTGTCTCATGAAGGAGCGTGTTCAATACCTCCTCGCGCGGCATATCGAACATTTCTTCTCTAATACTGATAGTATAATACTGATCAGAATAATAGCCCATAAGTGTTTCCGACTTATAAGTCTCAACTTCCAATATTACAGAGTCAATCCCCCAATACAGACATTCTAAAATGATAGTGTCCTGAAAAAGGCTCTTTTTTTCTTGATCTGATAGGTCGGTATAAATATTTTCTTTCCAAAGTCTTAAAGTATCACGATTACTATCCCACGAACGCCCATCATCAGAGGCAACAATTGACCCCACAGTTTGTATATCAACTAAATCCATTCCCGTCAGGCAATAGCCGGACATCCCAATCATAGAAACCATTGTCAAAACCGAAAGCCATTTATTTATTCCTATACTGATTATTCTGAACTTTTTCTTTTGCAAAAAGTTAGTTACTATTTGAAATAATATATAGATACTACATATTATCATAAACAGCATTAGTAACCTCGCGGTTACAAATCCCGAGAAAAACCAGCGCAAACTCATTACAACTGCTATTGGCGTCAACCCAGCAGTTAGCATTCTAAGAAGACTCTTGTTTCTACATCTGTCTGACACAAACCATGCATTCAAACTCCCGACTATTATATATGTATAAAAAAATAATGTACCATTGTGAATTTCATCCAACCAGAAATAATATCCTAATATGTACTTTTTCAACATAATTCCCAACACTAATGTTAATCCTATTACTCCAATCGGAAATATGGCACAACTAAACTCACTTTCTTTAACCAAACAATTTCTTACTCTTCTCATCGGTACTCCCCTCTAATTCAGCCATTCAGGAATTAATTAAATCATACATAATACTCCGTCCCATCATCCAAGCGAAGACAGGCCAACCTTCCCCCTTCATCCCTACGCTCATTTCCCGTATCTATATCAAAGAACTTCTCCCCATAAAATATGGAATACATCTCGTGTCCCGGAATTAAAACCGTCGGATAATGTCCCACAATTATCTTCTTATCAAATTTTAGAACAGCCGGTATATAATGAATATCATTTGAAAACAAATACCTTTCCTGATCCGCCTTAACTGCCTGATCTACAGACTCTTTAATATCAATCAGACCCGTTCCGGAATGGAATACATCATAATCTGCATTGTAGCCTGAATGCGTGAGGAAATATTCATTGCCCCCGACCGTTACGATTTCATAAACGGGCAAACTTCTTAGATACTGAAACATGTCAGCTTTTTTCTCTTCTGTAAGTCCTTTAGCCTCTTTACGAGTTGTACTGCCTCCACAAGCATCCCATAATTCAGCGCTGACAGTCCCCTGCAGATATCTCTCAAAAAGATATTCATGGTTTCCTTTAATTAAAAAAATATTAGGCATAGATCTGATAAATCCAAGCAGACAAAGATTGTCTGGTCCCTTATCGACTACATCTCCAAGGATAAATAACTTATCAAAAGACGAAAAATTTATTTTAACAAGCATATTATAAAATGATGAATAATCACCATGAATATCGCTCATTACGTACGTCATAAAAAACTCACCTCTTTTATCGTCCATACCATTTCCTGTTGTTTTCAATCAGTTCTTCCAGTGTCACGGGATGATCGTTTATATCAAAACATGCATTTAATGCACACGGGAGATATTCTTTAATATACTGATATGCAGCACAGGTTGTCGAATCATGAATGTGACCGTGAATCAGCCATGAACATCCATCTGGATTACATTTCGCATATCTGCTCTGGCTCCATTCCATCATGGGATAATGGCAAATAGTAATCGTCTTTTTCCCATCTTTAATCACTTCCATGTGTGATATACTTTCAAAATATTTATTCAACTGAATATTTTTCATCCACTTGATATCGTGATTTCCTATCACCAGATGTTTATGCCCTTTCATCTGATTGAGATAAGTCCCTACAGCAACACCGGAACGATAAGAAAAATCTCCCGGGATCCATACATCGTCTGAATTATCTACATACTCATTCCAAACTCGTATGATATATCTGTTCATTTCCTCAACGTCTGCAAACCTTTCTCCTCTTTTCGACATCTCCAAAATATGTGCATGTCCAAGATGTAAATCGCTCAAATACTTATTCGCCATTTTCCCCGCTCCTTCAATACATGATTAATTTTTATCATATGAAAACATCGCTTTATCCATCATTTCATCGCATTCTTCTTGTGTCCTGATACAATATGGGGCAAACGCTGTTTCGGAATCCGATTCCAGTATATTGAGGAACTTGTCTTTCTCATGAAAATCTACTGCCTGTATCAACACATTATAGAAGAGCTCTGAGAAGTAACATCTTACAGCAAAGGCATCTTCAATAACTCTGAATGTATAGTGAGCCAATATTCTGAGTATCGAAAGAATATCTCTATCATCATCACAGCCGCATTCCTCCAGAAGAGTAAGGATATCCTGAAATGCCTTTTCCTTTTTACTTGCCAAGAAATTTCTTTCACTCAGTTTCTGCCGGATCCAGTTTATGCTGAAGTTATCATGATATCGTCTTAATAAATCAATATCTCGGTCTGTCATAATCCTGAAACCCGGTGGAATCACCAGCTGGACAATCAGCCACCACATATCTTCCAACTGATCACTCCTTGAACTTGCAAGGCAATTCCCTTCCAGGTCATAAAAAATCCTTTCAAAAAAGACAGATTCATGAGTAAAACAAAGCTCAATTCTGTTTTTCTTCCACTCCACTTCACAATGATTTGGGAGATCCGCCAGCTTATGTTCTTCCCCCTCTATATAATAAATAATCCCTTTCTTTTTGTGCCAGTAGGCAAATTTATCCAAACATCTTCCCCAAAATGTATGACTCCAGAAAAGATTTGGAGTTTTCATTTTACCTGTTTTCCCCTCTCCTGTGAGCATTTTATATTCTGCAATATAATCATCACGATCAGGAAGATCATAATAAAGAATATCTTCTTCAAAATCTTCAAGAATACAGGGAAATTTCCTGATGCCTTCAGCTAATGTCAGGCCGCCTATTTTCTCAAATTCATCCTTATTCCACAAAATCTCTGAAATATTTTTTTCTATATTTTCAACAGCATTCACCTTGTCTGCCGATATGATAAAGAGATTATTTTCCCCCTTAATGGGATGACGGACTAATAAAATGTAATAATTTCCGCGTAACTCCATTCTTAAAATATCTGAATCTCTCCGAAGATACGCTCTTTCCAGCCAATTGTACCGAATCGATGGATAACGGTTTAATTGATTGCTCAAGACTTTTATATCAGGGATATCAGCATCTTTTTTGTACACTCCAAGCTCGTTCCAAAGCACTCTGGCTATGCAAAAATAAAGCTTAGCGCTTTCTTCTCGCCACCCATATCTTAAGTTAATTTCTTTATATACCGAATAAGGGATTAGTCCGAGCATTGCTAAAATCTTAATATACCGAAACAAGTATATTGCCTGATGCATCCCGTTCCCTTCTCTTAAACACTTCAAGCGCATAGCGTAAAGATTGACAAGCTGTACCCCGAGCGGCTGTTTAAATAATTCCTCCATCTTTTACTTCCCCCTCTCCAAAAACATGTTTGAGAACTTCTTTTACATGATATATCGGAAGAACCTTTGTTTCTGAATTTTCACATAATGCTTCCACTTTTTCCGTATAGTTCTGTTTCGGAACACAGATCAGACCGCATCCCGATTTCTGTGCTCCTCTGATCTTCTCTTCTACACCTCCGACGCCTGTTACATATCCTTTCAACGTCACCTCGCCGGTAAGAGCCAGATCCATTGGAACTGGCAAGCCGGTATATGCCGAATATGCAGCGACAAAAACACTGAGGCCTGCAGATGGACCGCATTTTCGCTCGCCAATTGTACCAAAATGTATATGCATGCCTTTCCCATATATTGATGTCATTGTCTCAACCAGCGTACGGATTACCAAAACGCTCTCTCTTGTATCCTCTTCCACACTGCCCGTTATTACAGTCTCGTTCCTGTCTAGCACTGTTGCCTCTACTGTCATAATTCTTCCGATTCCATTGCAGACTCCAATTCCTTTTGCTATTCCCACCGCTTTTGTATCTTTGCAAGGGCATTCATCTTCTTTGTTGACAGCTGATCCTATTTCTTTTTCCAGCAGATATTTGCTGATACTTAATTCTTCTTTTCCCGAACTGCAATATTCTTCAATCAACGCCTCCACAGCTGTCCTCAGACAATGTTCCAACCCTCTCACACCCCTTCCCGGTGCGCAGTAATCCACAAGATATTCCACAGCAGCCGCATCCATATGGATCTGCAGATTATCATATCCAGATCGGCGAATCAGTCTTGGCAGAATATAAGCTGAGGCAATCTGTTTCTTCTCCCACGGCTCGTAACCCATAACAGGAATCATACGAAAACGATCCAGTAAAATCGGACTGATTTCATTCAGACTGTTACATGTCGCAATAAAACTGACAGAATCCATATTTATCGGAAAATCCAGAAAAGTATCGTGCCAGAGTCTGCTGTCATCCAACAACTCCATTAAAACCGATTCTATGTTTCCTGATCCTCCCTGTTTCAGTCCTTTATCGATTTCATCCAGATGTATCAAAACCCTCCTTGTTCTCTTTTTACTCATTCCCCTTATTACTGCACCACAGTCCCCATTTCCATAGAGATCCGGCGTACCTTTTAAGACCGACACATCATAAAGACCATTACAGTTAATCCGAACAACTGGAATATCTAAAGCCTTGCCCACTGCATTAATCAAGCTAGTCTTACCTGTCCCTGCAGGACCATAAAAGAGGAATCTGAAATTCGGCTGCTTTTCTGAATAATAAGAGCGAATAATCTGCCTTTTGACAGCCTCCATCCCAAAGTGACTTTCTTCGAGTGTACGATAAAATGATTCAATGCCTACTTTCTCACGATTTTCCTCATAAGGGTTCATATAAATGTGATATTCCAGTTTCCTTCTGATAGTCATCCTCTCTTTTGAATCTGCAGCCGGACTTGCCATAGTGGAAAACATTCCCTCTATTTCCCGGCGCTCTTCCTCGCTGTAATACTGATACTGATTATTATAAAGCACTCTCAGATTTGTCTTATCCGGTTCCACGGCAAGATATTCCTTGATATTTTCTGTATTCACAGAAACAAGTCCCTTACCATTTTTTACAAGCACTCTCTGGAATATTACTTCCAAAAATTTCTGCATATCTCTCATGCCCGCATCTGAACAATACTGTCTGGCAAGCATTTCAAGGACATCGTTATTGATTTTTAGTTCGCCTTCTGATAAATGGTATTTTTTCAACAGTTTAGGGACAGAGTATTCTTTAGAAATCTTTATTTTTCTCTCAAAATCGAAATCCGGAATATGAATCACTTCAAACCTGTTTACCACAGCATCCGGAATACCATACAGTGAGTTAGCCGTAGCAAATACCAATGTGGAAGACAAATCGAGACAGCCTTCGAGATAGGTATCATATCCTTCCAGAAGAGACAGCAGAGCATTATAACAGTTGCCGTCCCTCGCATCTCGTCCCATCTTATCGAGCTCGTCTATCAGCAAGACCACATCTGTAGTTCCCGCCCTGAAAAATTGAAGCGTAGCCGCTCCCGGTTCTGATTTATCGTAGATTTTATCTTCTCCTATAAGATCGAGCCCGGAACGCATAGCAGATCCTTCAATCGTTACAATAGGACGGTTTATCCCACGGGAAACAGCATGAACCACTTCTGTTTTCCCTGTTCCGGAACTTCCTACCAGAAGAATACAACAGTTTGAGTTTCCACTTCTTCTGGCAGCCATGAGTATCTCTATGATCCGTTCTGTTACCGTCTCCATTCCATAAAGGCTCGCGCTTATCTCTTTACGCAGACAAGCAGCCGAAAAAGAAAATCCTTTCTGAACACCCGAATTAATAGTCAGAAAATATTTTAAACATTCTTTTGCATGGTATTTCTCTTTGCCATCCGAAGACTTTTGTAAAACTGCAAATTTCCCCTCTATGTATTCTCTACTTTTGGGACTGTAATGACCTTTGACAAGCGCATATTTACATTTCAGTTCGCTTTCTGTGTTGAATATCGGTGCAGGCCGTTCATCCCTTTCTCCTTCTGCATATTCGGGCGAATCAAGCTGTCTTTTGAGAGATTTTTTTTGTTCTTCTGTCATACCTGAAAAAGCAACAAGAACCTTATTATCGGGATTATGACCTGCACTTTCCAGATACTCTCGAAAAATGGGCTTGTCTGACGTTTTAATATAGGACTGGACATGATACAACTCAGTTTCTTCATCCAGCGCCAGGAAGAAACAATAGTTTTCCCCTTCCAAAGGTTCGCCCAGCTGTTTTGCAAGCATCATTTCAAGGCAGCAGTTCAGTCTACGGCATTCATCCTCCTGATCGATGATATAAAACTCATACAGTAAGTTTTTCCGGAGATTATAGACTTCGGACTCTATACAAATTGTATGACCAGTCTCCACTTTCTCAGTTTTAATAGCAAAGAAAGTTGTCTGTATTTCCTGGATTTTTTCTTCATTTACCCCATTTTTTTTCATATGGAAATCACCCCTTCATCCTGCATGACCCATTCATGTATCTATCGTGCCGACGGATAGATATCTTTTCTCCAATTTCTCTCTGATATATCGTTGTCCCGAATAAGAAAATATCGATACACTTCCTTCTTCTCACATATCTCGCATGTGGCATCTAGGTGCCGGAATCTGCCTCCGATTTTCACAAGGTTCCATGCGTGATTTACCTTACATCCATTTAATTCTGCTTCTCCGGTAACCAAAATGCTCGTGATACTCAACTGCCTGCATATATACTGAACAGTCTGTGCAATACCGAGACATACGGCACGTTTTTTTACAAGGCAGCCCTCAATATC
Source organism: Mediterraneibacter sp. HA8405 (assembly GCF_056148955.1). Lineage (NCBI taxonomy): Bacteria > Bacillati > Bacillota > Clostridia > Lachnospirales > Lachnospiraceae > Mediterraneibacter > Mediterraneibacter sp. HA8405. Next base: position 266,442 of record NZ_CM148758.1, read on the forward strand.
ATAGATCCACTTAGTACACTCTGGTTTCTGCAACTCTTCATAAGCATACTTCACGTTATTCACCAGAAATCGATACATATTTTCCATACATGTTTCCGTTGAATATTCCTGATTAAATAAACATATTTCTTCTATACTCCTTCGTATTTCTCTTAGCCTCTGCTTTATGTTTAAAATTTCCTGTACACTATCAAACCTATACTTTAGTGTAATTGTATTCCCTGTTATACTGCTGGTTTCTGAATCCCAGAAGAAGAATTCCGGATTGTCATATCTGAGAGCAGTACATACTTTATGGAATATGTTTTTATCTGCATATCTTATATATAACGTTTCTGTTTTTGTTATAACAGCTGCTCCGATCATTTTATAGAGCAGCTGTTCATCTATATCCAGAAGCTGAAAATAAAATCCACACGTCAGTTTTGTAAGATATCTCTGCATTTCAGCAACCTTCTCCTTTAAACCACCTGTAACATATTCGCAATCTGTTCCTGTTCTGCGATAAGGTCTCCTTCCTCAAGAAGTGCTTCAGTCTGAATATGAGTTTCAATTTCAGTCTGCCCTGTTTTTTCATAGCCTTTTGCATAAAGCATTCCGTTTTCGTCCAGTGTCAGGATTGTATAAATCGGTGTTCCGACAGGGAGATTCCCATTAACCTTCAATTCGCACTCGCCTATCAGTGTAGACACTGTAAGCTCTGATGCATAAGTGCTCTCATTATTTTCATGTATTTTTAGGCTTACTGTTTTCTGATTATCATATCTGGTATAAAATACATTGTCGCCTTCTGCAGGCAGAACTGAATTTTTATAGATCATATTAAAGACTTTCCTATGATCTGTTCCATCAACATACGCCGAAATACCATAACTTCTCCCCGCAATCCTTTTCAGCTTTTTCGTTTCAGGATTGTCAAACATTTTTACAACTGCCCGCTGCTCTTCTGCCTGAAGCATCCGGGCATATACTGCCGCTCCTTTGGCAACCGCACAATCAACATCCTTTGCAGACACATTCTTTCCCGGGAACAATTCATCTAACAATGTACGGATCTGCGGCATTCTCGTTGCACCGCCTGCCAGAATGATCAGATCAATTTCTCTGTTATCCGTCTTTTTGCTCATCATCTGGCACACTCTCTTCAGCACGTGTCTTACACGATCCAAGAGCCCGGCTGTACACTTTTCAAACTCTTTTCTGGTCAGTGAGATTTCAAAGCGGCCTTCACAAGTTGAGACGGAGAATTTTGTCTCCATTTTATCTGATAACCGTTTCTTTGCCATCTCTGTTTTAATAAGCAGTTCCTGTTCATCCTCTACTTCAAGCTGTTTTCCTGCAAGATATTCTTCCCTGATATATTCCCTGAAAGCCGCATCCCAGTCACTCCCACCAAGATTCAGATCTCCGTCAATGAAAAGCTCATTAATACTTTCTCCTGTTACATGGGCAACCACAATATCCAGTGTTCCGCCTCCGAGATCAACCACAAGACAATTTTTCCCTTCCAGCTTTCCTATAGAGTCAGCATTATATATCGCCGCAACAGGTTCATCCAGGATTCCTCTTACATTGAGCCCGGCAAGCATCCCTGCTTCCATGGTTGCCCGGCGGCGGTTTGTCCCGAAATAGGCCGGCACAGTTATGACAGCGTCTGTAATTTTCTCTCCTAATTCCTCCTCCGCATCATTCATAACACTTTTTAAGACAAGAGCTGAAAGCTGCTGGGGAGAATAGGTAATCCCATTCACTGTAATACCGTCTGTTTCAATCCCCATTTTTCGTTTAAATAATGTTGCCGTGATGTCCGGATATGCGACAGCACTGTCCCTGGCCCCATTACCAACAAGGACATTGTCCTCTGAAAAGAATGTAACTGCCGATGCTGTAAGCGAACTTCCATCGCTATTTGTACAACAGACTCCCTTTTTCAAAATACCATCGAAATAAGCAAGCACCGTATTTGTGGTTCCCAAATCAATTCCTACAATTTTACATCCAAACTGTCTCATCTTCTGTGCCCCCTTCTTTTATTTTGTTAATTTACAGTCATCTAAAAAATAAAGGCATACCTCCGCCAAGGTATACCTTTATTGTAAATAAAAATCCGTTCGATTAAAGTCATGTTTAATCAACTATTGTGCAACTTTTGAAAGTTGATTTTCAAATATGCAACAGAACTATTCTTTCATGATAAGTTTGTTTACAGTATCTTTCTGTGCAATTAATTCATCAGCATTTAATAATGCACGGGATTCCATAACAGCTCTTACGCTTGTCTGTCCTTTAGGCTCTCTTCCCTCCACTGTCAGCGTTCCATCCTGCCGCAAATTAAAATCCACGAGAATTTCCGATTTTCTTGGAATATCTCCATCTATAATCAGCTCACAATTGCCTAGGAGAGTCCGCTCATCAATATCCGCATATCTCTCTGTTGCTGTCGTTTCATAAACAGAAATATTCACTTTCTTCTGATTATCGATGCTAGTGTAAAATTTCTTTGATACACTGGCGGGAAGATCCGCACTTTTAAAAATCATGTTACAAATCTTCTTTTCTCCATAATCTCCCAGCAACGCTGCGATTCCATAACTGCGGGCGCTGATCCGATTCAACCGTTTAGGGGTAAAAGACTGCCTTACACTGAATCTTTTCGCTTTCTGGGCAATCCTTTTTGCATATACGGCCGCTCCCTTTGCCACCGCTTCATCACAATCTTTTTGAATCAGCTCTGTATCAGGGAAAATTGTCCGGAGCATCTCACTGATCTGAGGCATTCTGGAGGCACCTCCTACCATGATGATCTTGTCAAATCCGGCCACTCCACGGTCTATAAGGTCATCCATAAATCCCTGTACTGTCTTACGCACTTTATCAAGCAACGGCTTCGTACATGTCTCAAACTCTGAACGTGTAATCTTAACCGGTATCTTCACCGCATCATCCCTCAGGATCATCCTGCTTTCCATCTTTCCGGTAAGCGATATTTTCACATACTCTACATCATTTCCAAAATCCTGTTCATCATCAGGTCTCAAAGTTCTTCCATCCAGATATCTGTCCCTGATATGCTGCTGCAGCATTCTGTCCCAGTCTTTTCCGCCCAGTTCTGTATCTCCACCTATCGCAATTTCATTAATCTCATTATCTTTTACCTCAGCTGCAATAAGATCCAGTGTCCCTCCTCCAAGATCAAAAATCATCACTGTTTTTCCGGACAAATCGTTAATACTGTCGATATGATATAAAGCAGCACAAGGTTCATCAATAATATCCCTAACATTTAATCCCGCAATAATACCAGCCTCTTTCGTGGCCTGCTTTGCTGCGCTAGTGAAATATGCAGGAACTGTTATAACTACATCTTTAATTTCTTCCTCAAGCTCCTCATTTGCATCCTCAACTACTTTCTTTAATACAAAGGCGGAAAGCTGCTGTGGAGAATATACTGTTCCGCCGATATCAATCGCTTCTTTTGTTTCTCCCATCAGTCGTTTAAAATACAATGCTGTGCGGTCAGGATAGAGAATTGCCGAATCCTTTGCATCTCTTCCCACAATATATGAATCAGTATTTTCAAAAAACACGGCAGAGGGAGTGAGACTGCCTCCCTCTCTGCTTGTACAGCACTCTCCGCGTTTTGCGATCTCATCATAGTAGCTTACCAGAGTATTCGTTGTACCGAGATCAATACCGATTATTTTACTTTCAAATCTTGCCATCACTTCGCCCTTCTTTTCATATATTTTAATGGTTATAAATCCCTACAGAAACATTTACCTTTTTCAGGATCATGCCATGCCATCGATATCCGCATCCGAATACTTTGACAATCTTGTTCCCGAGTTCTTCCCGACAAACATGTACTTTTTCCAGTGGCTTCTGAAGTTCCGGATCATATTCATCATTTGCATAGCAACAATAAATATCAACTCCATTATCCTCAAGCACCATAGTGAGAGTATCGATATATCCTCCCAGTAACCTGAGCATATTCTCGTCGATATTTCCACTTTCCTTCATTCTGTCCACATCTTTCAGCATATCATCACGCAGACGGATATATCCCATAAGATATTGCTTCTGGTTCTTTCGCTTTAATTCCTGATATTCCTGATAGTAACGTTCCAATATCTCCTGCTGAGTATCAAAACTATCCAGAATTTTGTTCATCATATCTTCCTGGGCATCCATCTTTTCAAACAATCTGTTTAACTGAATGACTGCCTTTTTCTCATTCTTTTTTTTCATGATCCGTCTTGTCATTTCATGGCCCTCCCTCGCACTGCATCACTTTATCCTTTATGGTAATTTTCATTAAAATATCTGACCAGCCGTTCTCTGGCCTTTCTTGTTTTGACCAGATTCAGCCAGTTAAACACCGGGGTTTCTTTATCATGGACATCGTATTCAAACATCACTTTATCCCCATAACGTAAAGTTTTTCCCAATTGTGCCGGCTCTGTACAGCCATTCACATAGGCTTTCTGCAAATGAAGACCAACCTCTTCATCTATCGCAAATGCAAAATCGAGGACAGTAGCCGCCATCTCGATATCATATTCCTTTCCCGCTCCGTCCTGTACAACCATTGTCGGAGAACCAGAATCCATATGTTTTTCAAGCCATCTGCTGAGGAATCTGATTGCTTCTCTGGTATATACATATTCAAACCATCTTACTGTCGCATGCGGAATATCTTTTTCGGGCCTGCGTTTATCATGATCAGAGATAACCTCTATCTGATCTCCTGCCCTGAGTTTTCGACGAAGCGACTCTTTCTCCATTTTCCCGTTAATCAAAGCATATTTTGCACAAATGCCAATATTACGGTCAATTGCAAAAGCAAAATCAAGAACAGTGGCTCCATCTTCGATCAGCATAGACGTCCCGTCTTTTTTAAACACCGGAATCATTTTCGTTTCGAATGTTCCATCATCATTTGAAGTATCGCCAGACAAACCATTTCGGAAATCCTGCACGTCAGCCACAAGAATGCCATGGTCATATTCCAGATGCTGGGTTTCAGACTGAATATGCAGTCTGTATCTGGTTCCATACGCATCTTCCAACCTGTAACAATACTGTTCCCGGTACTTCGGATATTCTATTCCGGTAATCGTATAATGATATCTGCTGGTATGCAGATTGCTGTAATAACTAAAGAAAATATCTGCCGGATTGCGCTGAGACAGATCACTGATAATAAAAAATACATCAAAAAGTGGAACATTCTTCTTCGTCAAAACCTTTTCAAGATCCGCCGCTGTATCCATCATTTCCGGAAGTTCTGAAAAAATATTATCCTCGCTGCGTTCGATAAATTCAAAAGAAGCAACATCGTCACTCTGAATTCCCCCATCAAATACCAGTCTTTTCGTTGTCTCAATCAGACCATATTTTCCATAAAGTGTATCACTATTCTGTTTCAGAATTTTGCGATATTTCGCACCAACGCGCTGAAACATTTCCGGATTTTCTATTTCAAAACAGAGATTTGCAAGCTCGTCTGCCAGCTTATGGATATGGAACGCCCTGGCGACAGGTATGATTACTGTCCGGGTATGGTAAGCTTTCTTTCTCTGTTTTTCTTCCGAAAAGACTGAAATGGTCCTAAGATTATGGATCCGATCGGCACATTTAACGTATACCGCTTTCCGATTGTGCTTCTTTCGGATTTCCGTACGAAATTTCTGGTCCGAAAGATCATCCAGATCCGCCGGTGATATTTCCGGATTTCCTGATAGCCTGCGGCTTTCCTTTGTCACCGTATTTACCATATCAGCTACGTTGCGGCCGAATTCTTTTTCCAATTGTTCGACACTGACATTGCAGTCCTCAACCACATCATGAAGAATTGCAGATACAATAATGTCCGTCTCATGTCCGATTTCCGCCAGAATCATTGCTACTGAGAGAGGATGCGTAATATACGGATCACCCGTTTTACGCCGTGTATCTCCGTGTACCTTCAAAGCAAAATTGTATGCATTACGCAATGCAACTACATCCGGAAGACCATGCTTTTTCATTTCTCTCAGAAGCTCTGAAAACATCTGGTCAATCTTCACGCGTTCTTCCTGTGTCAATGGTTTCCTTTCTTTTTCCTTGCTCTTCTCCTCTGTAGAACCTGACGCACCCATGATCATCCCTCCCGTCTCATACTGGCTTTCCTTACCCGTTTCAGATAATGATAAAACTTGTTGTCGTCCTCACCGGTAACCATCTCCATACGGAACAAATTATGTGTCACCACATCGTTTACAATTTTGTCGATTTCGTTCTGCACGATCATCTTCTTGTGAACGTCAGAAAGTGGAAGATCCGGATTATTTCCGCTACGATACAGCTGATTCATCATATCGGCAAGTTTTTCTATCTCTTCCCCTGCCTGAATATTAGGATAATCCATCAGCAGATGGGAAGCCAGTTCCTCGGAGGATACGTCCAGCGAACACTTGGAAAGTGCAACACATTGAACACAGGGCGACGCACTATTTCCCTTAGACACGGAAATCAACATCCCCAGTCCTCCAATATATTCATCTGAATTACCGGATGGACGGTGGAAGATCATCTGAGCTTTGTCCCTCAGGCTTTCATAACGGAGTGAAATAAACACATGTTTCTCTGAGAGTTCCAGTTTCCCTTTGTAAACATGAGTACTTCCCCCAAGATCAGCAATGTAACTCTTTATGTCTGCCCCACGCCACTGTCTACGCATAATCTCAGCATAGCGTTCATCTGTATCTTCTTTTCTCATATTCAGAACCGCGATCACATTGTAAGTTTTTACTTCACCTTCTTCTCCATCATGATAGATATACATGAGTCCACTTTTTAATGCATCGGCATCCTCTGTAAACTCCTGACCTTTGTAAGCAGACGTATCGAAATAATAAACCTGATACAGTCCTTCATATTTCATATAAATAGCAGTGGGAAGATCTGTAGGATAAGGATCTTCTTTCTCACTCAGGTCCGTAAACAAAAAATCATCTATTGTGCAGTGAAATTCGGATCTATTTTTATGCAGTGTAATGAGGAATGGATTCAGGTTTGGCAGCTGCTCCCCCTTCTTAATACGCGAATAGACAGGAGGAGTTACTCCTAATTTACAGGCAAGTTCCTTATCATCAGAAAGATCCAGTTTCTTTTTAAAAAACTCAAGATTCTTTCTGATATTATTCTGAATTGCATTGATTTCATCGATCTCATCAACTGTATTGCCTCCGTTACCATTTACGGGTTCTGTAGTGGTTTTCTGGGTACATTTCTTTTCATTATCTGCCGGCATAAAAAGTCCCTCCTCTTAATGATTCTCATAATTAATGGTTATGAATTCATTATAAGGAGGGATATATCGGTTGTAAATATGAATGAGTGCAAGGTGGATTTCATTTTTGAAATTCATTTTTCCATCTATCTGTCCTAAATGTTTCTTGAGTTATCTTCCAAAGATATGAAAAAGATTCTAAACTTTTCGCAATCCCATATTTATACTCTAAACCATATTTATTTTCTAACGTTTCACACATTTTTTTAGTTCCCAACAAATGACAAGTCACATCATATATCTCCGAATCTTTTGCCCCTTTTCTATATAACATCTCCTCTATTTCATCAATACAATAATAAATAACTTTTTTTATCGTAATTGTATTTTTTAAATCTGATATTTGTTTTTCCAAATCAACATCATTCACATGAATATGATATTTTTCTACCCTGTGATGAAAAGTAAAAATATTATCTCTAGCATTACCCGAATTGTATGCCACAAAACGAACATTTTTGTCCTCTTTGACACTAACGCCCGCTTCTCCAACAGTAAGTCTGTCCAACAGTTTTAAGTTCATTTGTATTGAAACACTTTCAGAAATAAACTTATTTATCTCATCTAAATCAAGTATATTCAAATTATTTACTCTTAGAAAAAATTCATTAATATCCTTAAAAAATAGATTCATTCCTTCTGGTACTTTTTTACTTTTACATATAGAGCATACTTGCACTTGATCATCATATATAAAAACGTCACGTTTTCTTTTTCTTTTATTAACTTGTACATTATAGCATTTGGGACATATATAATGCCTTGGCAAAGGATTTATCACTGATATACCAAGCAAATAAGCGCTCAAATATTCCCCAAATATTCCATCTATTACATATTTTTCCCCTTTAAAAGATAAAAATTGACAAAGAATGTAACATATTAATACTTCAGTACACATCTTTTTTTCTTTAATACTTTTAAGTTCTGATCTTAATCTCTTATAAACGATGGAATCTCTATTCATTTTATAATACTCTTGTGCCGAGTTAATAATTAATTTGCTGATAAGATCAAATGCTCTCTTTTCAGAAAAAGTGTCATGAAAAAAAAACCTCATAAGCAACAGTCTCCCATAACTATAATATTAACATAGCATCTCCAAAGCTGAAAAATCGGTACCTCTTTTCAACCGCCTCTTTGTAAGAAGCTTGTATATTTTCCTTTCCTGCAAGAGCAGAAACAAGCATAATCAACGTGGATTCTGGCAAATGGAAGTTTGTGATCAGACAGTCCAGCACCTTAAAGCGGTATCCCGGATAGATGAAGATCTCCGTCCAGCCACTGCATGCTTTCAGATGTCCGTCTTCATCCGCCGCAGACTCGATGGTACGGCAGCTCGTCGTGCCGACGCAGATCACACGTCCTCCGCCGTCTTTGGCACGGTTGATCTTCTCCGCCGCTTCTTCATTTATCATATAAAATTCCGAATGCATATGATGGTTCTCCACGTCGTCCACCTTGACCGGGCGGAATGTGCCCAAGCCTACATGGAGAGTGACACGCGCGATATCGACGCCTCTTTCTTCGATTTCTTTTAACAGCTCCGGCGTGAAGTGGAGCCCTGCAGTCGGCGCAGCAGCTGATCCGGAATGTTCCGCATAAACCGTATTATATCTGTCCTTATCCTTAAGCTGATGCGTGATGTACGGAGGCAGCGGCATCTGCCCCAGCTGATCCAGTATCTCCTCGAAGATTCCTTCATATTCAAAATGGATCAGACGGTTTCCCTCATCTACGATATCCACGACCTCACCAACGAGCAGCCCGTCTCCAAAACTGATCCTTGTACCCGGCTTCGCCTTGCGTCCCGGTTTTACAAGAGTCTCCCACACATCGTCCGCGCCTCTCTTTAAAAGCAGAACTTCGACCTTAGCCCCGGTCTCCTCCTTGGCTCCGATCAGCCTCGCAGGAATAACTTTTGTGTCATTAATCACGAGGCAGTCTCCCGGATTTAAATAGTTGATAATTTCGCGGAACACATGATGCCGTATCTCACCGGTCACCTTGTCCAGTACCATAAGTCTGGAGGCGGAACGGTCTTCCAGCGGATCCTGGGCGATCAGCTCCTGAGGCAGATCATAATAAAAATCACTTGTTTTCATACTGTAAACCTATTCCCTTCGACAAACGAGCCCTGTATGCATTCCACACAAGGCCCGCCTTAACTGTTACTTTGTTTTACTGTGTTCTGAGCTCTGCATTCATTTTTTTGCCAAGCTTTTTCATCACCTGATTCGCAGCATTTTCTATCTCCTGAGACGTCAGAGTCTTCTCATCCGATCCGATCGTAAGTCTGATGGTCACGGATTTCTTTCCGGATGGTATCTGTTTTCCTCTGTATTCGTCCACAAAGGACGCATCCTTAAGAAGCGCGCTGGCCTTCTTCTTGCCCATGACCGCGTCATAAATATCATGCCATGACGCATCCGCGTCAAAGAGCATGGAGATATCATAATCTGTCTCCGGGTACTCTGCCAGATGAGTAAATTTGTTCGTTCTGGATGCCAGCGGTCTCAGCTTCGTTGCATCCAATTCGAACAGCATAACGGACAGATTCTTGATGCCGCACTCCATGGAAACCTTCTTTGCCACAAGCCCCATGTCTCCGATCTTCTCATCGCCAAGATAGATATTGAGCCAGACAACGTTGTCAGCCCACACCGGTTTCTCTTCTTTTCTGAACTCATACGCTTCCATATGCGTATAGCGCGGCATATACTCAAGAACACCTTTTGCCTCTCTGAAAAGTGTGTTGATATCTTTCACGCTGCTCGCGAAAGCCGCCCCGATATGTCTGCGCTGCTCTGGAAGCGATTCTTTCTCGTCGTATACAGATGTGTAATTTTTATCGAAGAATACCTGAGCCTCCTCAAAAATGGAGAAGTCATTGAAATAACGCTCATTTTTCGCAACCGCCTCGCACAGGTTCGGAAGCAGGGAAGAACGGATATATCCCAGATCCGGTGCCGGCGGAGTGGAAAGCCTCAATATTCCGTCCGTGTTCTGAAGGACCGCGTTTACAAACACATCGTTCATCCACGGATAGGTGTACACCTCCTGCATACCGCAGCGGATCGCGAGATACTCCTTGATATTTCTGACAAGGCTCTTATCCTTCTGGTTGATCGCTCCGGTAAAGGAAGTCGTGAACGCTGTGGCGTCAAAGTTGTCATATCCGTACATTCTGGCAACTTCCTCCATCACATCATCCTTGATGGAGATATCGCCTGTGGAACGCCATGTAGGAGCAGTCACATGCATGTTGTCGCCGTTAATCTGGACCTCGAACCCGAGTTTTTCAAGCTTGCCCCGGATTTCATTGTCTGTCAGATGTTTTCCAAGTCTCTTCTCAAGCCATGTCAGACTTACGTCAATCTGCGCTCTCTCCAGTTTCTTCACATAGTTATCGCAGAATCCGGTCACCTTCAGTTCCGGATAAAGTTCCTTGAAATAGTGCATGGAAAGGGCAAGGGCCTGATCACATCTCTCCGGATCAATGGCTTTCTCATATCTGGAGGACGCCTCTGTACGTGTATCATAGCGCAGCGCTGTGCGCCGGATTCCGGCCGCTGTGAAGTTGGCAACCTCCAGGATCACCCTCTCTGTCTTGGGAAGGATGGAATCCTTCGCTCCGCCCATAACTCCTGCAAGCGCAACCGGTCCCTCGGAATCCGTGATCACAAGATCGTCATCGCAGAGTGTGAGTTCGTTGTCGTTTAAGAGGAGCAGCTTCTCTCCTTCGGACGCATGTCTTACCACGATGTGGTCTGTAATGTTGTCCGCATCAAATGCATGCGTCGGATTTCCGACTGCAAGCATGACATAGTTCGTGATATCTACAAGCGCGTTGATCGGCCGCATTCCTGCTTTCCAGATCCGGTTCTGCATTTTGTACGGTGAAGGCTTCACGCTCACACCGGACATCTCAACACCGATGTATCTTGTACATCTGTCCGGCGCTTCGATCTCAACCCGGAAATCAGACTGAACGTCTGTCTCAAAAGGTTTGATCTCTTTGAGAGGCAGGTCATAGAGCGCTGCGATCTCACGCGCGATCCCGTAATGTCCCCAGAGATCCGGTCTGTTCGTCATTGATTTATTATCGATCTCCAGAAGGATATCATTCATATCCAGCGCATCGGCAAGAGAAGTACCTGCCGGCACGTCAAAAGCAGACAGATCCAGAATCTCTGCCTCCTGCTCTGCCGGGAACAGCTCTCCCAGGCCGATCTCATCGGAAGCGCAGATCATACCGTATGACTCAACTCCGCGAAGTTTGGAATTTTTGATTACTACCGGTTCGCCTTCCCCGTGCCAGCGGACAACCGCGCCCGGGCAGGATACAGCGACACGCATCCCCTCTTTCAGGTTGATGCCGCCGCAGACGATATCCTTGATCTCTCCGCCGCCGATATCTGTTTTACATACTCTTAATTTATCTGCATTGGGATGGGGTTCGATCTTTTCGATGACTCCCACCAGCATATTGTCAAATCGGCGTGCAAGTTCTTCCACGTCCTCCACTTCCACTGTGGACATAGTCAGGTCGTACGCCAGTTTTTTCAGATCCGCATCCTCCGGAATATTCACATAATCCTTGATCCATGATAATGATAACTTCATTTTTCCTCTCCTTATCTAAACTGTTTCAGGAATCTTAAATCAGCGCTGTGGAACAGTCTCACATCATCCACGCCGTAACGCATCATAACAAGTCTGTCCAGACCGATATTTACATAGAATCCTGTGTACTCATCCGGATCCAGTCCTGCTGCTCTGAGCACGTTCGGATGCGGGGAACCTCCCGGCATTACCTCGATCCATCCCACATGCTTGCAGACGCTGCAGCCTTTTCCGCCGCATACCTGACACTCCATATCAATCTCAAATCCCGGCTCCACAAAGGGGAAGAAACCGGAGCGCATCCTTACCGGCACATCTCTGCCGAACACTTTGCTCAGGATGCTCTTGATCATTACCTTTCCCGATGTAAATGTAATATCTTTGTCCACAATAAGAGCTTCATACTGGAAAAAAGCCCTCTCATGATGTGAATCCGTGGTCTCATTCCTGTACACACGTCCGGGATACACGAAACGATACGGAGGTTTGTGTGTCTGCATGTAGCGGACGCTTGCTCCGGTCAGATGCGGACGCAGGCAGAGTTTTTCGTTCGCGCTCCCGCTGTCGTGTCCCTCTATCCAATAGGTATCCATGCTCTCGCGGGCCGGATGGTTCGGCGGGAAATTAAGATTATCAAAAGCATACATCTCGCTTGTGATCTCGTCTTCCTCGAAGATCTCGAATCCCATGGAACGGAATGTATCGTTCAGATCATAGCACATCTGCGTGATGGGATGAAGTCCGCCGCCGGACGGCATGATTCCCGGGACAGAGCAGTCAAAATCAGGGGATACTTCCGAAGCTTTCAGCTTCAGCTCCACCCTCTTTTCATCGATCAATTCCTTGACCTCATTTTTTGCCTGATTCAGAAGTTTTCCCATCTCAGGGCGAAGAGACACATCCAGCGTCGGGATCTCTTTCATCAGAAGGCTCAGAGAGCCCTGCTTTCCGATATATGCGCTCTTCACATTCTGTAATTCGCCTTCACTCGCCGATTCAGAAATCTTGTTTCTTGCTTCTGATAAAATACCGTTAATTTTATCTTTCATTGCGTTTCTCCTTTCTCATTCAGGGGGTATGCCTGCGGGACCTTTCTGTGTCTCAGACCTTTTTATTCTACTGCACCCGAAGAGCTTTCTACCGAATAAAAAAACACCGCCCCTATCATTTCAACAAGGGACGATGTTGATCGCGGTACCACCCTATTTCAGAGTATTTTTTTACTACTCTGCACTCACTTTGTGTAATCTTCTGCTACACGGACATCCAGCTTAACGCAATATGCTTTTCGCCAGAAAGCTCCCATACTGAAACTTCAGGAAGATTCACGCAGAATGCTTGCAGCCGCTGGCACTCTGTCTCTGAACTGCTACCCCTTCCTTACTCACATATGTTCATAGCTCAAAATATAAATTATTATTACATAGATTATGGTTTTTGTCAACAAATTGTATACTTGAGTCAGCTCTGACGAGCAAAATATATTCCGTTTATATAAAGCGCGTCTTTTAGGCTTTTCTACTCGTTGCATCTGACTGTTCGTTCTCTAAAAGCCGGAACTTCCCCTCTTTTCCCTTTATGCACCCTTCTTTTCCCCTTATCTCCCCTCATCACTTCCTTTCTTTAGCTGCACGCAAATCTCACTTGTATTTTTTTCTCCAATTCTGATTCGTTTTCTTTTATCCGTCGGTTTTTCCATGCATTGAGCAGGAGCCGGTGCTTTTGCGTCCTGCTCTGTTTTACTTTCTTCCACAACCTCTCACATGCTTCTATGATCTGCGCGATCATGTGTCCAATCTGTATCACATAATAATGGTTCTTCATCCCCTGGTAATCATGGCTGAACCGGTGTTCCAGATAATACCCCTGCTTTTTCTGTGTATTGAACCCTTCGTTTTCTATCTTCCATCTCCATCTTCCACGTTCCACTGTTTCTTTTACATTTCTCCCCGTAATACTCAGATCCGTTACATACAAAAATTTCTTCTTCTCTTCCTCTCTCTCGTATTCTATTACGTTGATACTCTCTCCGCGGTAATCTATCCCTGTAACATAGTCATAAACTCCTTCCGGCTTTTCCTGCCGGTTCTTTTCCCGCTTTTTTAATACCTGATACTCCTGGTTAATACTGGGGATGCTCCCTTCCTTATACCGTAAAATATATTTCCATTTCTTCCTGCGGCATTCTTTAAAAAATCCTTCACTCGCATACAAGCTGTCCCCGCAGATACATATCTGCAGCATCGGGAATTCCTGTTTCAAACGCTCCATCAGCCGCTTCGCACCTTCCTGCTCACAGTCCTGCTTATCCACTTCCCGCTTTTCATTCTCAATAAACTCTGTCAGGATGCTCACCTGAATCTTTTCGTGAAGAACGACCTTCGCTTCCAATACATAATAGTAGTACTCCGTATATTCTTCCTCGGTTCCTTTCTTCTTTCGACAGAACAGGCTGTGTTCCCCCAGATCTTTTCTGCTCCGATACAACTGTGTCCCATCTATAATAATCTGCCAGTACTTTCCTCGAAGCCGCGCATCCTCGAAAGCTCTGCTCCGGATCAGCCTGTATACCAGCCGACATACAACTTTCTGTAGTTCATCCGATGAAAACCGTTTCAGATAATTGTTGATCGTTTCCCAATAAGGCAGCTCCCTTAGTTCTTCTCCGCACAACATCCCAATATTTTCAATTACAGTTTCATCATTAAATTCTCCGCTTGTACTCCTCATGCTGTTGATATAAAATATAGATGATAGGATCCGTGTCATCAGTAAGACGTGGTTGCTATAGATAATATAGCTTTGGTGCCTTGGATCCTCCACCCGCTTTAACAAGGATAAAAGTTCTGGGAAAAAGTGGCGGATAACTTTTACCAATTCACAGGCAAGGTTAAACCGTGCCAGGTGTTCCCTTGATTCTTTTCTCTTGATTTTTTCTTTTGTTTTTGCTGGAAAAACCTCCCTTCTTTCGGGCTTGCGAAGAAAAAAGTTTTTGGGCTAACTTTATTATCTCGCAATTCTCCTGAAAAAGGGAGGTTTTTATTAATAATTATTTTTGCTCGTCAGAGCTGATACTTGAGTATGTGTCAAGTAATCGTTGGCACTTTTTCTTATTTATTGATGTCAGTTTATTTCTTTTATTTTCAGATAATTTCCCCTGCACTTCTTTCGCCCACTTTTATCTCTTTTAGCAGAAGGCTCTTTCAAAGGCTTTTCTCGATGCTGTCCGCATTGCATCCAGAAGTGGCATATGATGTGTGATGGCCTCTATATACGGATTCCCTTTCCCATCTTTCTTTGGTGATTTCGCAGCACTCAGCGTTTTGACGATCTCTTCCATCTGCATGGTGAATACCAGCCCGTCCGTATACCGCTCAATTGTATCGACCAGTTCCCTGTTCTCTTTCCGGTACAGGGCTTTTGCCATGTTATTCGCCCCTTGTATGGACCATCTCATCCGCCGATGCTTCATCCGCATTGTGACCGCTGTACAGTTCTGGTTCTCCTGTACTCCCATGTTTTTATATATGATCCCTTCCGGTGCGTCAGGCAGCTTAATCCGCCTTTCCTGGTATGGGATCAGCCCCTCCCGGTTATTCCACAGATATTTGTATAGCTCCCTTGCGTTTTTGCTCCCGTTATCTTTCGGATCATCACTCTCTATGCTGTCTGCATAGACCTGGATATATTCCAGCATCTCCTCTACTTTCTTCTGCTCCAGGAGCTCTTTGATCCGTTTCTGGGCTTCTACATCCCGGATCTTCTTTTTGATCTCCCTATAAATATGGAACCGGTCCAGTTGGAAGATAACCTCTGGGTCATAGTCCTCTTTAATCCAGCTCCCTCCATCTCCGTTTAGGATACGCTGGCCAATCTCATCCGCATCATAAACCTTTTCGATCAGCGCTTCCCGTTTTTGATGGAACTGGCCGCTTTTCTCCATCCCCGCCAGCATCTTCTTGTTCACAAGGCGGCTCCTTTTCGGGCTGTCCGCATCCCATCCCTCATACATCGTAAAAACCTTCATCTCCTGCTTCGGCGCCTTCTTATGGCGGGAATCCTGCATCCGCAGCCATACACCATCCATTTCCTCAAAAAGGATCCCGACTGCTCTTTGCCCTTCTGCCTGGTCTGCTTCCATCTGCTGTACTGCGTGGTTCTCCTCTTCGCAGATCCGTTCTCCTAGCTGCTGGATCAGGTTCCAGACACCCCCATGGCTGATCGTCTGCCCACAGGTATCGCTTATTATATCTGCGCTGACACGATAAGGGGATTCCGTTACTGTCAGAGCAATCTTCTCTGCAAGGTTCGTAGAGATCAGCCCGATCTTCTCCATCTGCATCGCCTGATCCAGAAGGTAGATGTGGGCGGTCCTTCCATCCTCTTGCTCTGTCCGATAAACTCTCCGAGAATAGGTTACTTCCCCATATACAGTTTTGATCGAGGTTTCCCGTTTCCCTTTGTCCCTGTAAGACTTTGTATCCCTCTCTTTCGCCAGTTCATCATCATAGTTTTCCAGAATGATCTGGGTGATCATCCTGCCCAATTCGCAGACATAGGAAAAAACTTTTTGTTCCAGCACCTTGAAAGATACCAAGTTTTCTTCTACAATAGATTTCATCATACAGTCTCCTTTACGTGTTTTGTTCGCAACTAACATCATAAAGAAAAACTGTATGATTGGGAAGCAGGGATTTTCTCTGCTTCCTCTTTTTATTTAAGAATAATTCCTATCTTTGCCAATAATAATTATACACTAACTATACTTGAGCAGTTTTAAACGGTAAAAATATATTTGCCTGCCATATGCCAATGAATTTCTAAGAAAAAATAAGTTATCCACAACACTGGTTTTTCTTCCGAACTTATTCACTTTTAAGGCCCTGATGACCGAATTTCCTCTTTTTGTAGATAATTCAGTTCATTTTCCTCTTGGCAGGCACCACTTCCTTTGCTATACTTATCTCAGTTGAATGACTGTGTATTTTCATCAACTGGGAATATATCTTCTTTTGTTAGTTGCCGTCCAAAGCTGGCTAACAAATCAGAAGATATATTTTTTTGCTTCTTTTTGATCCCATTCTTCTCCAGATAATAATACTCATACAACTGTTTCACAAAATCCGAGATCTGTGCCATTAGATAATGGTTCTTCTGCGCCTGGTCATCCCAGCTGCATGTATGGGTAATGCTTCCCTGCCAGTTCTTCTGCCGGTTAAATCCTTCATTCTCTATCTTCCAGCGCTTTCTTCCCGTTTCCGCCATCTTTTCCGCATTCCCTTTGGTAATCCTTATGCTGCTCAGCCATTGGAATTCTGTTGTTTCTCCAGCCTTTTCTTCCCGATATCTTAATACGTGTACCGGTTTGCCATCATAATCAATATCATTCACGAATTCGGCTTTCTCTGTTTTCCCTTTTTCCGGTATCTTTTCGTATTCTTCCGCTATGCTCGGAATACTTCCCTTTTTATACCGGATCAGGAATTCCCACTTATATTCCCTGCACAGATCCATAACCGGTTTTGATGCATACAGACTGTCTGCCAGCAGCAGGATCGGCAGCCGGGGAAATCTTTTCTTGATCCGTCCTGCCAATCGGGTAAATGCTTTGGTCTCACAATCCTGTTTGATCTCCTCCGCACTCATTTTTTCCTGGCGTTTCCGGTCTTCCCCGTTATTCTCGATGAATTCACTCCCTATACTGGCTACCAGCTTTTCTCCAAAGAAGATCTTCGCCTCCAGCACATCCCGGTGATACAGTGTGATCTCTTTGTCTGTTCCCTTATTACAGCACCGTTCCAGACAATGCTCATTCAGTTTTCTCTGTCCGCAGTATAGCTGTGTCCCATCCACTATGATCAGCCATTTTTTCTTATATCTTGCATCCTCAAAGCATCGTCTCCGGATCAGATGATACACCAGGTCCTGCTTGATTTCTTCCAACTCCATAGGAGCAAGCCTTTCCAGATACTCATTCTCTGTTACATGATGGGGAACGTATTCCCCGGCTTTTTCTCCTATAAATGCAGACAGATTTTTAGAAACCGTCTCTTCATTAAACTGTTCGTACACGGTAAACCATGAGTACTGGCTCATTTTTTGACCGCCGTTTCCGGCGGCCGTGTTTACAGATTGGTTGTTTTTGACTTGCTCCGGCAGATCTCCGGCAACTGATCTGACCATGGAAGCAGTTTCTCAATAAAGCTGTAATCCGTATCATCCTGATGGTCTTTCAGAACTGTCAGTACATGGTCCAGATAACGGAACGGATTCAGGTTATTCGCCTTTGCTGTTTCCGTTATGCTGTAGATGATCGCGCTGGATTTCGCACCATCGATACTGTCGATCAGTTTCCACGCATGTTTATGCAGGCAGAAGCTGCGGAGCGCTCCTTCTGTTACGTTGTTGTCAAGTGGAACTTCCCCATCATTCAGGAACACTTTCAGTGCCTCTTCCTGATTGATACAGTAGTTGATCCCTTCCAGTGTTTTTCCTTTGGGAAGACGATTGGAAGATTGAATCTCTTTTACCCACGCAAAGAAAGCCTCCACCAGAGGTTTGACTGTGATCTGCCGCTGTTTCTTTCGGTCATCCGGTTCCAAAGCAGCCAACTGATTGTCCAGATGATAGATGGCCCCGATCCGCTTCACAGCTTCATACGCAACGGTATCTTTTGCAGTTTTTTGTGCTGCTTTCGGAAGGGCTTTTAAAGCGTCTGTAAATAACGGTCGCTCGTGACACACTGCACGGTTTAACTGTACCACCCTGCCGCTAATTCTGTACCATCTTACCGGTTGGCTGTACCAGCCGCTAAAGTTCTCCTTATAATGATTGTGGCACACCTAATGTGTGACTACTATTATAAGGAGGGCGATAATCATGGTAGATTATCGAGAAATCCTGAGGCTTCATAATCTCGGGTATTCACAGCGGGTGATCACATCATCTGTTCATAGTTCCCGCAGTACTGTCAAAGAAGTAATCGACTTAGCCAATGCGCTGAAGATCGAGTGGCCTCTGGATGCAAATGTTACTAACTCAGACCTGAAGTTACTCCTGTACCCTGCCCGGGCAGAGAAGAATTCCAACCGTATGCCCATTGACTTCCCGTGGATTCACAGGGAACTTGCAAAGAAAGGCGTTACGATGACACTTCTTTGGACAGAGTACTGCGAGCAGGCTTATGCCGCAGGGAAGCAGCCGTACATGAGTACACAGTTTGGTGACCTCTACCGCAAATGGGCAAGAGTCAGCAAGGCAACCATGCGTATTTCCCGAAAGCCTGGAGAGACCTTCGAGGTTGACTGGGCTGGTACAACCGTTGACATTCACGACAGTGTTACCGGCGAAATCACTCCGGCTTATCTCTTCGTGGGAGTATTGTCTTGCAGCAGCCTTGTATATGCGGAACTCTGCCGGGATATGAAGTCGGAGAACTTTATCCTCTGCCATGTCCATGCCTATGAGTACTTTGGTGGCGTAACCCGTTTGGTTGTGCCGGATAACCTCAAGACCGGAGTAACCAAGAATACCCGTTATGAAACCGTCATTCCCAGAGCCTACCAGGAAATGGCCGATCATTACGATACGGCGATTGTCCCGGCCCGGCCAAAGGCTCCTGACGACAAACCAAATGCAGAGGGTTCCGTGAAGTTTGCCACGACCTGGATCCTTGCCGCCATCAGGAATTATCACTTCCTCTCTTTTGAAGAGGCTTATGCCACCGTAAAAGAGAAGCTTGAGGCTCTGAACAATAAGTCTTTCAAGACCCGGAAAGGGAACCGCCACACGGCATATGAAGAGGAAGAACGCAGTTTTATGCATCCGCTTCCTCCCGCACCGTACGAGCTGGCTACATGGAGCACAGCGAAGATCCACAACGACTATACGATCACCGATGGCCTCAATCGTTATTCGGTGCCCTTTGACCTGATCGGCGAGACCGTAGACATCCGCACTACAAGAGATACCGTGGAAGTGTTCTTCCGTGGCGGACGCGTTGCTTCCCATGTGCGCTTAAAAAAGGCCCAGCGCGATGCTGTTATGGTGCCGGGACATATGCCGGAAGCACACCGCAGATACCTCTCTTACAACAAAGACGCTTTCCTCTCATGGGCTGAGTCGGCAGGCTCCTCTGTTTCCGCAGTGATCCGTCAATTCCTAGAAGCCGGGAAGGAGCCGGAGCAGGGCTATAAATACTGTGTAAGCCTTATGAAGGCTGCAGACAGATATGGCCTTGCTCGTGTGGATGCCGCCTGTGAACGTGCATTAGCCTTTTCATCGACACCTGCGCTGAGGAGCATCCTCACCATTCTCAAAAACGGACAGGATAGGATTCCCCTCAATCAAGCCGCTGAAGCACCTGTGCCGAAAAATGGCACCCGCCACGGGATCACACGAGGCGCTGATGCTTTCCGGAAAGGGGGTGCAAACATATGATCAACCAGTCAACGATTGATACCCTCAAGCAGATGCGGTTCTCAGCCATGGCCAAAGAACTGGAGTCCCAGCTGAGCGATCCTGATACCTACAGCAGTCTCGGCTTCGAGGAGCGGATCGCTCTCCTGGTCGATGCAGAGTGGAACCGCCGCCAGGCCAATAAGCTCGCCAAATGCATCCGTGATGCCGGATTTTCAGCGCCAAATGCTTGTATGGAAGAGATCGAATACCATCCGGACCGTAAGCTGGACAAGACGCAGCTGACACGCTTCTCTACCTGCAAGTATATCGATGACGGGCGGCATATCATCCTGAGTGGTGCCTGCGGCAGCGGCAAGACGTACATTGCATGTGCACTTGGCAATGCTGCCTGCAGAAAATTTAAAAAAGTACGTTACGTACGCCTTCCTGAGCTTCTGGAAGAACTGAATGTCGCTAAGGGCACCGGTGAATTCCGGAAAACCATTGCTTCTTACCTGAAAGTGGATCTTCTCATCCTTGATGAATGGCTCATCCGCCCGTTGGTACAGCAGGAATCCTATAACCTGCTTGAGGTTGTGGAAGCACGGATCAAAAGCCAGAAGGGATCCATGATCTTCTGTTCCCAGTATCATACGGACGAATGGTATGGCAGGCTCGACCCCGCATCAGCGGAAGGGAGCCCGATTTCCGAAGCGATCATGGACAGGATCATCCACAACGCCTATGACGTTTTTATTGATGGCCACGTCTCCATGCGAAAACGCCATGGGATCCAGACATCCGGAGAGGATGGTGATGGCAAATGATCCGGGATGATTACACCGCATGGGACGAATGCCCCGATATTGATAACTGCGAACTGATCCAATCCTTCCTGGAACTCGTAGACTCCATGGTGAAAGACATCCAGCATCTGAAAGCTGAGACCGTAAAGGCCAGATATGAATTGAGCCAGAAGCTTGATCCGGAACATCAGTGGACCACTGGAGCTGATATTCTTTCTGATCTGGATACCCCGCATTACGATAACCTGGCGTACCAGGAGTACATGAGGATCTACTATGATGGCGGAGATCCAATGTCATTTAAGGAGCATGTGGATTCCATGATAAGGATTGCCCAGGGTCAGGATGACGACCGGTATTAAGTTGTCAAGGTAATAATCTATAGTCATCAGCGTATGTGCTGGAATGACTCTATGTAAGATGTCCTGAAAACATCAGGTCATCGGCTGTGGAGTCAACGCTCCATCAGCACGGAATGCGTTTGCTTTGTTTAGCTGTCATTCATCTGGCAGGATGGCACTTGTCAATGTCGTAGTTGCGTCAGCGAGGCGATAACAGCCATTGCAAGCTCCATTCTCGCCAGATACCGTCTTTAGGCAAAGTAATCGAATATCGAGTGGATCAACCATCCGAAAGGATGGTTCACTTCACCGGAAAAGTGGTTCGCATCGTTGGCAAAGTGCAGTTGCCGACCGGTACAGCCAACCGGCAAGGCGGTACTCTTGTTTCGGCAGAGTGGTACAGTTAGACCGTACAGATGGTACTAATTCACCGTTATTTACAGCGTCTGAGAAATAGCGCCTTGCATGTGTCTTATCTCAGAACTGGAATAAGACGCATTATCCCAGAAGTATTATTATTCCAGAAGAAATGCAGATCTCAGCTTAAAACCTGCATTTCTCAAAAGAGATCTGGAATAATAATGTTGTGAAATTACTTTAAAAAATCGGGTATATTTCTTTTTTCTCTATTGTCAGATCTGTCTGGATTTTCTTTGAAAAACCACCTGTCATTCCATGCTTTCAATTGGCGATTCATTGTTTCCTGAGAAATTTCCGTATAAATCTGAGTGGTTTGCAGGGATACGTGACCAAGAAAGTTTTTTACAACGATCAGCGGTACTCCCGCCTCAAGCATGTGTGTTGCCGTTGTATGTCGCATCGAGTGCGGCGTATAATTATTTCTGAACATTCCGGGATTTTCCTGCTTTGCTATGCGGATATACTTTGCATAAATTTCCTCAATGCAGGAAACTGTCATCTTTTCATGAATCTGACTTGAGAAAATATGCCGGTTCTTATCCTCAGATATTCCTCTGTGTGCAATATACTTTTTTACTATATCTGAGGCAGCTGCCGGTATGCCTATCCTTCGTATTTTTTGTCCTTTTCCATGAACATTTATACAGGCTTTATCCTGATAAAACTGAATATCGCCTACCGTCAGATCGCACACTTCCTGGGAACGCATTCCGCTGGCATACATAAAGCACAGGAGAGTTTTATTTCTCAATCCGATTTCCGTATTGGCATCTGGCAGTTTAAAAAGAATCTTCACTTCCTCTCTCGAAAAGGAACTTCGCAGAGACTGTGGGGCTTTTTTCTTTGGGACTTTTAATACATTATTTCTGAATATAGATGCTGCACCAAAATCTCTGTTTTGCGCATATATTGAGAATGCCGACAGTGCGGAAAGGCGCTGGTTTCTAGTCGCTATACTACATTTGCGCTCTGATTCCAGCCAGTCAAGGAACTCTGTGATCATCTGAGCATCCAATATTTCGAAATAAATCTTTTCAGCCGATATTCCTTTAACTGTATATATGAACTCTATTAGTATTCGGAAAGTTGCTTTATATGACGTAACAGTTGCTGTCGATAATCCTTTTGCTACCGGAAGATACGTGTTAAAATAGGCTTCAAGCAAGTCCAGAAATGAATTCTTCTTATGCTTCATAGTCCACCTCCGGCAACAGGTCATACATAAAATCACCAAAGTTTTCAACTGCTTCGGGGAACAACTCACTGCTGAATTTTAAGTACTTGGATGTTTCATCAAGGCTGTCATGGCCCAGATAGATAGAAAGATATGGTATCGCATCATCAATATGTCTGCCAGCCCTTTCTGCCTGTGCAAAAGATTTAAATGCAAAAACATGTCTCAGGCAGTGCAGGCATGGACCTCTTTCATGCTTCTTCCGATTAGCAAGGCGGATGTTATTATCTTTCAGTATTTTATCAAATCTGTTTTTTACCGATCTGCCTGAAATATGACTATCGGTTTTGGAGGAAGGGAAAAGCCATCCTTCTGTTTTTTCAAAAATCCCCATCGCTAAACAGTATTCCGTCAGTATCCGTGTCATTTCCAATGACATGGGAACTAAGCGTTGTTTGTCACCTTTCGTGTTTATTAATCTGAGAATGCCATTTTCAAGATCCGTATCTGCAAGGTTGATTCTGACCGTTTCTCCTATCCTTAATCCGCAGCTATATAATAATCGAAGAATCACCGGAAACTCGATCACCAGATAGGGATCCGCCTTTTTATCTGATAAGATGACATTATCTGCAGATTTAAAGATGAGTTCGAGTTCATTATCGCTGAATATATGCGGAACATAATCATCACGCACTTTTGGAATAATAGGGATAAAAGCAGGTTCACCGGACAATGTCAAATATTTTAAAAACTGCCGGATCGTGATAACTTCATTTTCAACAGACCCGCTTTTTCCGTTTAATGTACCGACCCATGCATTAATAAAACGTTCAGTGATCTGACCTGTTGAACGGATGTGCGCATTCAGATAATTATCAAATCTTTTCAGATAACACAATTCATGTTTCTGTGCACTTTCGCTTAATACTCCGCATCGTAGCTCGTAGTATTGTGATAGCTTATCTGAATAAATACTGTTAAACATGACGGACCACCTTCTTTCTGGAAAGGTAATCAGCAAATATTCCTTTGGGGCGAGGCGGATCCAGAGCACACAATCTTAAATTTTCAATGTCCACTTTTGCATAATGCTTTATAACATTTAAATCAGAATGTCCAAGTATTCTTCTCACCGTTTCATAAGAGACTCCGTCATTTACCATCGAGCTTGCAAGGGATGAACGGAAGGTATGGGGACCATGCTTTTTTCTACTTGTATCTATTCCGGCTTTATGAAAGTAACGGTCTGTGGCATGCCTTATAATGCTTGTTGTAATACGTCCATATGGAGCTGACATACCGTGAAAAACGTATTCATCACATCTTCCGGAAGATTTCGCACTCTCCAAGAAAGTAGTGATTGCAGCCATAACGGCCTCCGGCATCTGTAAAGACAGCGGAATCCCGGTTTTTTCCTGCCTCAGATGGATATATCCACTATTCAGATCCACTTCTGACCACTTCAGTTTTGCAATATCCCCAGAGCGCAACCCCATGCGAGTCGCAAGCAGGATGATTGCCCGATCCCTTTTGCCGGTATCTGTAGCCGTATCAATCGCATTTTCGACTTTCTTTATCTCTGAAGGAGTATAAGTGGTAGGTAAAACGCTACGTCTTTTATAATGGGGCACGATCCCAGAAAAATCTGTTTTGATTAACCCACTATCATAAAGATACCGCAGAAACTGGCGTATTCTCGCATAATTATCTTTGTTATCATATATAAGTAGTGCCTGGGATATCTTCCCTGCGTTAAGATCACCAATATCATTACATCCAATCTGTTTTATGTAATTCAGAAATCGTACACAAGTTTTCTTTTTGGCGAGAATAGTTGGTGATTTATTCCCTGTGTTTGAACATTCATTAAGATACTCATTCAGTATATTCGAAAAATCTTCAGGGACTTTTTCCAACTGGCTTCCATGATGACATCTGTAAGGTATGTCATCGATATAATCATTGAGCCTCCGTACCGCACAGGTATACGCACTAAAAGTCGATCTGCATACGTTTACTGAATCTAGAAACTGACGTCCAATTTCAGGAGTATATGTTTCTATACCAAGTTTTTTCATCAACGAGTAGATTCTGTTGTAAATCCGCCTGTAAACCATCAATGTGGAATCCATGTAATTCTGCTTTTTGAGCTGATTGATGACACAATCAGACAGCTTGTGAAAGTTTAACGTTTTCTCTGCCATAATTGACCTCCTTATAATAATCTGTGAGGTTAATTATACGCTATTGTTATTCGAGAAAACGACATGTACCATCAGGTTTTAAGCTGAGATCTGCATTTCTTCTGGAATAATAATACTTCTGGGATAATGGGTCTTATCTCAGAACTGGAATAAGGCGCATGCGAGGCGGTATTTCGCAGATGCATTAAAAGCACTCCCAAAAGCGGCACAAAAAACTGCGAAAGATACCGTTGCATACGAAGCCCTGAAGCGGATAGGGGCCATCTATCATCTGGACAATCCGTTATCTGATCTGGAACCGGAAGACCGGAAAAAGCAGCGTCAGATGACAGTCAGACCTCTGGTGGAGGCTTTTTTTGCGTGGGCAAAAGAGGTAGAGTCCGCTGGCCGTCTTCCCAAAGGGAAAACACTGGAAGGGATCCATTACTGTATCAATCAGGAAGAGGCACTGAAAGTGTTCCTGGATGACGGTGAAGTGCCTCTTGATAACAACGCAACAGAAGGAGCGCTCCGCAGCCTCTGCCTGCATAAACATGCATGGAAGCTGATCGATAGTATCGATGGCGCAAAATCCAGTGCGATCATCTACAGTATAACGGAAACAGCAAAGGCGAATCACCTGAATCCGTTCCGTTATCTGACCCATGTCCTGACAGTGTTAAAAGATCATCAGGATGACACGGATTACCGTTTTATAGAATACCTGCTTCCATGGTCAGATCAGTTACCAGAGATCTGCCGGAGCAAGTCAAAAACAACTGAGCTGTAAACCAGGCCGCCGGAAACGGCGGTCAAAAAATGGGCCAGTACTCATGGTTTACCGTATACCCCTGTGGAAGAGTTTCTGCCAGAACTTTTTTTACCCACGCAAAATACTTCTCGACCAGTGGTTTGATCGAAGCCCGGCGTTCTTTCAGGCGTTCCTCCGGTGACAGATTTTTCACGGTCCCTTCCAGCTTATAAATCCCGCCAATCCTTATAAGAGCCTGATATGCGACAGAAGATCGGATGGCTTTTTCATTTCCTTTCCCAATTGCTTTGATCGCATTGGTAAAATGGCGTCTTGCATGTGTCTTATTCCAGTTCTGAGATAAGACCCATTATCCCAGAAGTATTATTATTCCAGAAGAAATGCAGATCTCAGCTTAAAACCTGATGGTACATGTCGTTTTCTCGAATAACAATAGCGTATAATTAACCTCACAGATTATTATAAGGAGGTCAATTATGGCAGAGAAAACGTTAAACTTTCACAAGCTGTCTGATTGTGTCATCAATCAGCTCAAAAAGCAGAATTACATGGATTCCACATTGATGGTTTACAGGCGGATTTACAACAGAATCTACTCGTTGATGAAAAAACTTGGTATAGAAACATATACTCCTGAAATTGGACGTCAGTTTCTAGATTCAGTAAACGTATGCAGATCGACTTTTAGTGCGTATACCTGTGCGGTACGGAGGCTCAATGATTATATCGATGACATACCTTACAGATGTCATCATGGAAGCCAGTTGGAAAAAGTCCCTGAAGATTTTTCGAATATACTGAATGAGTATCTTAATGAATGTTCAAACACAGGGAATAAATCACCAACTATTCTCGCCAAAAAGAAAACTTGTGTACGATTTCTGAATTACATAAAACAGATTGGATGTAATGATATTGGTGATCTTAACGCAGGGAAGATATCCCAGGCACTACTTATATATGATAACAAAGATAATTATGCGAGAATACGCCAGTTTCTGCGGTATCTTTATGATAGTGGGTTAATCAAAACAGATTTTTCTGGGATCGTGCCCCATTATAAAAGACGTAGCGTTTTACCTACCACTTATACTCCTTCAGAGATAAAGAAAGTCGAAAATGCGATTGATACGGCTACAGATACCGGCAAAAGGGATCGGGCAATCATCCTGCTTGCGACTCGCATGGGGTTGCGCTCTGGGGATATTGCAAAACTGAAGTGGTCAGAAGTGGATCTGAATAGTGGATATATCCATCTGAGGCAGGAAAAAACCGGGATTCCGCTGTCTTTACAGATGCCGGAGGCCGTTATGGCTGCAATCACTACTTTCTTGGAGAGTGCGAAATCTTCCGGAAGATGTGATGAATACGTTTTTCACGGTATGTCAGCTCCATATGGACGTATTACAACAAGCATTATAAGGCATGCCACAGACCGTTACTTTCATAAAGCCGGAATAGATACAAGTAGAAAAAAGCATGGTCCCCATACCTTCCGTTCATCCCTTGCAAGCTCGATGGTAAATGACGGAGTCTCTTATGAAACGGTGAGAAGAATACTTGGACATTCTGATTTAAATGTTATAAAGCATTATGCAAAAGTGGACATTGAAAATTTAAGATTGTGTGCTCTGGATCCGCCTCGCCCCAAAGGAATATTTGCTGATTACCTTTCCAGAAAGAAGGTGGTCCGTCATGTTTAACAGTATTTATTCAGATAAGCTATCACAATACTACGAGCTACGATGCGGAGTATTAAGCGAAAGTGCACAGAAACATGAATTGTGTTATCTGAAAAGATTTGATAATTATCTGAATGCGCACATCCGTTCAACAGGTCAGATCACTGAACGTTTTATTAATGCATGGGTCGGTACATTAAACGGAAAAAGCGGGTCTGTTGAAAATGAAGTTATCACGATCCGGCAGTTTTTAAAATATTTGACATTGTCCGGTGAACCTGCTTTTATCCCTATTATTCCAAAAGTGCGTGATGATTATGTTCCGCATATATTCAGCGATAATGAACTCGAACTCATCTTTAAATCTGCAGATAATGTCATCTTATCAGATAAAAAGGCGGATCCCTATCTGGTGATCGAGTTTCCGGTGATTCTTCGATTATTATATAGCTGCGGATTAAGGATAGGAGAAACGGTCAGAATCAACCTTGCAGATACGGATCTTGAAAATGGCATTCTCAGATTAATAAACACGAAAGGTGACAAACAACGCTTAGTTCCCATGTCATTGGAAATGACACGGATACTGACGGAATACTGTTTAGCGATGGGGATTTTTGAAAAAACAGAAGGATGGCTTTTCCCTTCCTCCAAAACCGATAGTCATATTTCAGGCAGATCGGTAAAAAACAGATTTGATAAAATACTGAAAGATAATAACATCCGCCTTGCTAATCGGAAGAAGCATGAAAGAGGTCCATGCCTGCACTGCCTGAGACATGTTTTTGCATTTAAATCTTTTGCACAGGCAGAAAGGGCTGGCAGACATATTGATGATGCGATACCATATCTTTCTATCTATCTGGGCCATGACAGCCTTGATGAAACATCCAAGTACTTAAAATTCAGCAGTGAGTTGTTCCCCGAAGCAGTTGAAAACTTTGGTGATTTTATGTATGACCTGTTGCCGGAGGTGGACTATGAAGCATAAGAAGAATTCATTTCTGGACTTGCTTGAAGCCTATTTTAACACGTATCTTCCGGTAGCAAAAGGATTATCGACAGCAACTGTTACGTCATATAAAGCAACTTTCCGAATACTAATAGAGTTCATATATACAGTTAAAGGAATATCGGCTGAAAAGATTTATTTCGAAATATTGGATGCTCAGATGATCACAGAGTTCCTTGACTGGCTGGAATCAGAGCGCAAATGTAGTATAGCGACTAGAAACCAGCGCCTTTCCGCACTGTCGGCATTCTCAATATATGCGCAAAACAGAGATTTTGGTGCAGCATCTATATTCAGAAATAATGTATTAAAAGTCCCAAAGAAAAAAGCCCCACAGTCTCTGCGAAGTTCCTTTTCGAGAGAGGAAGTGAAGATTCTTTTTAAACTGCCAGATGCCAATACGGAAATCGGATTGAGAAATAAAACTCTCCTGTGCTTTATGTATGCCAGCGGAATGCGTTCCCAGGAAGTGTGCGATCTGACGGTAGGCGATATTCAGTTTTATCAGGATAAAGCCTGTATAAATGTTCATGGAAAAGGACAAAAAATACGAAGGATAGGCATACCGGCAGCTGCCTCAGATATAGTAAAAAAGTATATTGCACACAGAGGAATATCTGAGGATAAGAACCGGCATATTTTCTCAAGTCAGATTCATGAAAAGATGACAGTTTCCTGCATTGAGGAAATTTATGCAAAGTATATCCGCATAGCAAAGCAGGAAAATCCCGGAATGTTCAGAAATAATTATACGCCGCACTCGATGCGACATACAACGGCAACACACATGCTTGAGGCGGGAGTACCGCTGATCGTTGTAAAAAACTTTCTTGGTCACGTATCCCTGCAAACCACTCAGATTTATACGGAAATTTCTCAGGAAACAATGAATCGCCAATTGAAAGCATGGAATGACAGGTGGTTTTTCAAAGAAAATCCAGACAGATCTGACAATAGAGAAAAAAGAAATATACCCGATTTTTTAAAGTAATTTCACAACATTATTATTCCAGATCTCTTTTGAGAAATGCAGGTTTTAAGCTGAGATCTGCATTTCTTCTGGAATAATAATACTTCTGGGATAATGCGTCCAGCATCCGGCAAAAATGATATCCGGATTTTCCCGGTCCAGCTTCCTGTAAGCGGAATAGCCGTCACAGACAACCACGCCGGTAAAGCCTTTGAGGAATTCCCTTGGGTGGTCTGCTTTCCGGGTCCGCTGGTATTCATACAGGACGATGGGGGTATCTTTATAGCCCTTCCCGGTACGGTAGATCCACATATAGCTCTTACTGTTTGCGGGACGCCCGTCCTTAGATACCTTGACCGGAGTTTCATCGGCCTGCAGCACATGGAAACGATACAGTTCTTTATGGAAGCGGTCATAAAGGATACCCAGATGCCGGTCTGCGCACTGGATCATCCAGTTTGCCATCACCTGTTTTGAGATATGGATATCATTCCGCAGGAATTCCTGGCTGATCCGGTACAGAGGAAGCCCGTTTACATACTTGGCATTCATGATACTGGCGGCCAGGGATGGTGTCAGGATGCTGTTTCGGAGCAGATCTTTGGGACGATCTGCCTTAACGATCGTCTGATTGTCCCTGCCGGCATATACAGCTACATGATGCTCTTCCACCGTATACACGGCTGGCTGGACACGGACTCTTTTGTAGACTTCATCCGGAAGCTGTTTCCAGCCGTCTTTCCCGAAGAGCTCCTGCAGTTTTTCGTCCGAAAGAGTATGAGGGATCACTTCAACCGGAAGATCCTTTAGATTTTCCTCACGTTTTCCTTTCCTCTTCCGGCGTCTGACCTGGATCACATCTTCTTCGGCAGGCTCGACCACATAAAGAGTTTCTGTCAGAGCTTCTGCCTCATTAAAGATAAGTTCCAGCTCAAGCTGGCCTGCAATGACATCCAGCTTTTCAGAAGAACGCCCATAGCGTTTATTGTTTGCGTCAGCGATCTGCTCGATCAGGCGCTCCATGTTCGTATTCATCCGGCTCAGCTGGTCCTGCATGGACAGGATCACTGCCACGAGTGTTTCTTTGCTGAAGCTGTTCAGTTCTTCCGGTGAGTAGATCTTTGACATGTTCGGGACTCCTTTGTTTTTTCTGGAACTATTGTACCGCAAAACAAAAGAAAAAGCGAACTGCACAAAAAAGACCGTTCGTCATTTTCACCATAAGATAAACACTCTGAAAAGCCGAAAAAACAAGTAGTTTTTTCAGTTTTTCAGAGTACTTATCCACACAGCAGACCGCTGCTGGTAAGTACTTTCCTGATTGAATGAATGCGGGAAAGCCCGGATGTGGATAACTGCCATCCACTCAGGGAGGCGAACGCAAAAAGATTTTTTATTTTCTACGTTTTGCCCAATGCCTTACAAAAGATCCCTGGGATGCACTTCCCGGATCGGATGTTTGGAGACGATCTCCAGCCCCTGCATCAACGCCTGGTATTGTTCCGGTGTGATCTCCAGTGCTTCTTCCTTTGTACGGGGCCAGCTGAAACCGCCAAGCTCCAGCCTTTTGTAAAGGAGAAGGAATCCATCGCCTTCCCATACAAGCCCCTTAATGCGGTCACTGCGCCTGCCGCAGAAGAGAAAAAGAATGTCCTTTTCATATGGATCCAGCTGGAAGTTGAATTTAATAATAGATGCCAGACCATCAATCCCACGGCGTAGATCTGTGTATCCTGCAGCAATATAGATCTTTCGGAATCCGGCTGCATTATTCAGCACCCAGGAGCCCTCCGATCCGGGAGAGAAGCTCATCCGATGCAGAATTCGAAATCTCCAGGATGAGATCTCCTTTCCGGATCACGAGATCCGGATGGAAAACCGGAGCTGTGTTCTGAGGAGATGATGGGAGTTTAAGCTCAGTAAAAGAGACCGTTCTCTGAGTCACAGGCACCAGCTCCTGATCCGTTCCGCCAACTGCAGGTAATGAGGCATTCCGGGAATTTTCAAAAGCTTCCCTGCGCAGGATCCTCTGCCAGTAGAAGAACTGCTTTTCTGAGATCCCATTTGCCCTGCACCAGGCAGTTTTAGACATTCCGCTGTTTATGCATTCATTCATGATTTTGGTCCAGTGCTCTGCACGGACCTGATGTGTGATCTTATCCATAGGGACAACTCCTTTAAAAAACTTGTAGTTTTCTGGAGTTATTATCTCATGGATAGAGAAAACTAGCACGGTACTAGTGGTTTACCGTGTACCCACAGGGAGAAACAGCAAAAGGTTTAAACTACAGCCTGAATCAGGAAAAATATCTAAAAGTATTTCTCACGGATGGAGAAGTTCCGATTGATGATTCCGCCAGTGAACGGGCACTGAGAAATTTCACAATCGGCCGGAAGAATTGGGTAACAATCAATACAACCCGGGGAGCTCAGGCAAGCGCAATCATCTACAGTATTACGGAAACAGCCCGTGTGAACCATCTGAATGTCTATTATTACATACGCTATTTGTTGATGGAGCTTTTAAAGCTGAAAGATAAAAACGGGATAATAGACGAAACGAATCTGGAGCCACTCATGCCGTGGTCAAAAGAACTGCCGAATGAGTGCTACAGCAAGCGCCGCTAATGACAGCGGCGCAAATTTATGAAAGAAGCGAAAGATTTGACGTTTACCATTTCAATGAGTTTATCAATGGTGCTTTGTGTAGTCATAGCTCCTTACCTCCTGTAGTAATCTGCGCCCCTTGTAAGCGCGTGGCTGTTCTTTTCTGGTTCTGTATGCGTGCTGGCTGCCGACTTTTTGTCCGGCATCTCCATCTGGTCGCTCCCGGTATCAAGGATGTTTTTGATACTCTTATAGCTGGGAGCAGGCGTAAAGGAGAGCGCTTTCCGGCAGGCTGCTTCTAAACGGTCGGCAGTATATTTATCGGCCAGTTTCAGAAGCCCCATGCAGCTGCGGTAGGACTGTTGTTCTACACGCTTGGAGGTAAGGATCGCATCAACTACCTGGCAGGTACAGGAACCGATCCGCTCCGCCCATTTACGGAAACGGTCACCGTTCCATTCCAGATACTGCTGGTGGGAAGCCGGCATGTGCTCTGTAACCGTGCTGTACTGTCCCTTGCGGCCATATAAACGGCGGTGGGATGCGATCCGGTTGTGGTTGTAAAAAATTTCAATGGTTTTATCTGTAACCCTTACATCAACTTTGCGTTTTATGTATTCATGCGGAACTGAGTATAGCATTCCGGCAAAGGATATGTGATAATTGAACTGAACGGTGGCTTGTTTCCATTCCGCCAGTTCATAAGGGGTGGCGGGTAAAGGTGCCAAAAGTGGCAGTTCTTCGTCGCGGAAGATCTCATACCGGCTGCCCTCTTTCTTTTGGAAGGGACGGCGACTGAAAGCTTCCATCTTCTGACGGATTGCCCGGTTTAACTCACTGAGAGAGAAGAACTGCTCATTACGCAGGGCTGCCGTGATCCAGGTGGAGATATTACCTACACTGCCCTCGACATTTGCCTTGTCGCGAGGGGCCCGGACACGAGCCGGAATGATAGCAGTGCCATAGTGTTCTGCCATCTCCTGATAGACAGCATTGATCCGCTGGTCTTTCCAACCCTTGTTGTGATCCACGGCAGTACGGCAGTTATCCGGCACCAGGATCTTAGCGACACCGCCAAAGTACTCATACATGTGGACATGTGCAGCAATCCACGATGGCTGCTTTTCGTCCATGAATGCTTCCACATATGGATACTGGCTGTAAGTCATTACTCCTACGAAAATGTGGGCGTCCAGGATCTCGCCAGTATCCGGATCAATGATATGTGCCGGATCTCCAGCCCAATCTACCTCAACCTGCTCTGCAGGTTTGCGGTTGATATGCATGGTGGCACGGCGCTTCTGCTCATCCTGCTGGATGTAATAGCAGAATTGGGAATACATAAGTGGATCATCACCGGCAAGGCGGCATTCCTCAAGATACTCTGTCCAAAGGAGTTTCTTGTTCACGCCGTTGCGGAGAAGTTCCTTCCGGATATGAGCGTAATCCGGCATCCGCTTAGTTGATTGAGACTGTTTGCGATTTTCCTTCGGGAACAGCAGCTGCTCAATCACAGCGTCGGTCTGGTTGGGATCAAGCGGCCAGGAGATACCTTTTTCTCTGGCAGCTTTTAAAACCTTGTTGACCGTTTTTTTGGAAACACCGCAGCTAAGCGCGATGTTCGTCTGACTGAGATTCAGGCTGGCAAGCCTGATGATCTTGCGATATTTGGTCATATCAGCTGACCTCCTTATAATGTATTTACATCAGAAGATGCATACATACATTATAATTGAGGCAGCTTACGGTTCCCATGTTGTCGGAATGCCGGTTTCTATACAGCGGAATTACGGTTTCCTTTATTCCGGAATACCGGTTTCCATCCTCCGGAATCGTGGTGTAAAATCACCCGGAATACTCATCCATGGTCAGATCAGTTACCAGAGATCTGCCGGAGCAAGTCAAAAACAACTGAGCTGTAAACCAGGCCGCCGGAAACGGCGGTCAAAAAATGGGCCAGTACTCATGGTTTACCGTATACAAATGTCAACCACTTTTTTTAACATTGTGGGAAGGTTATTTTAACCCAACGCTAATACTGGTTTTGTATTTTTCTTTGCTTAAGTAATTTTTTGATTCGCTATTCTTCAAGTGTGTATAGATTAAATTATGAATATATTTTGAAAAGGAATTATCAAAGTGAAGCCAAAACAAGTGATTCAATCCATGCTTTCCGGTTTCTGGAATCAAGGATGTACTTGGAGTTAAATAATGTTTTTTTAGCGCATGTTTGAATAATGGAGTATGGGGCAAAATACGCATAAGCCAAATATTAAAAGAGGCATTTTTCATTTTTTTTATTCTATGATAATAAACAAGCAAAGATACATATTCTATATTCTTTATCCCAATTGGATTCATAAAGAAATTGTAGGAAACAGGAATCTGAGGATATTTTTTAAATAAACGAATATTTTCATTCAGATGAATTACCGAACATTTTTTACCCATTTTTCTCATAGTTGAATTTGTAAAGCCATCCGGTGAAAATGAAAAAGCAATACAACCTGATTTGTATGCTAAATTTAATAAATCTTCGTCAAAAGAAGACAAATCCCAGGCAGAAGCCCATTGAATACTAACATTTCTTCTAATTATTTCGTGGCATATTGTTTCTGCATAATTACGAGGGTAATTAAATACAGAGTCTATTAAATATATTGTTTTTGCTTGATATTTGTTTTGTAGCAATTCAAGATCATCGATTATATCATCAACTGGTCTACTTCGGAAATGCCTACCACTAATATGAGGATATGTGCAATATGAACAATTCAATTCACAACCTAGTTTAGTGATTACCCCTACCGCAAAACTGCTCTTTACATAAGAACTCATTGGTAGAATGCTCCATGGATCTTTAGGTAATTTTGAAAGATTATATTCTTCTTTCAAAGGATTAATAATAATGCGATTATTCTTACGATATACAATACCAGGTAATAATTCACGATTGCAATTGTGAACTATTAAATTGTATAGCGTTTCACAATCATCCGAAATCATTCCATAATTTAATACATCAAATTCGGACATTATCTCTGTTGGAAAAATCGAGAAACCAGCTCCACCAATCAAAAGTGTTTCATTACTTTTTCGTTCAGAAATTATGCAAATTAATTTCCGAAACAATTCATAGTAATTTTCATATGAATCCCACATTAATGAATCAATATTTCTTAAAGAGATAGATATATAATCATATGAAGAGTTTGATATTTTCTTTTTTAATATATCCCAAGGATTGGGGAATAAATTTAAATCCAAAATGTCAACATCCACATGTCGGTCCTTTAAATATTTACCTAAATAACCAATACCCAAAGGTACTACTAATGACATCTCGGGCCCTAAATAAGGTTGTATAAATAGTATACTAGTCATAATTTTTCTTTTAAATCACACCATTTGATAGTTTTCATCCAGTTTTTCCAGAAATCCATTTTTAGAAATTGTTCTTTTTCAGTTGAATTTCCAGAATAAACATCTGTTCCTTCAATAATTATATATGGCTGAATACCGCGAAAATACAATTCTTGCGCTACACATAGTACACAACAATCCAAAGTTAAACCAAAAATGTAAACAGAACTAGCCGGAGTAATATCTTGCTCTATTAACCAAACATCGAACTTATCACAACGCTGCACAACATGGTTTTGTTCTCTAATCCAAACGGGAGAATTGTGTGCCTTTACCCAGGGACTTCCATAAACGCAATGTTTGTCGATGACAGAACTATAGCCCCATGTACCTGGAATACATAACTCAGAATCATCTAAACATCTCGGTTGACGATAGTCAGAAATAATTTCCGAAATCTTAATTCCACAATTGTTTAATTCTGGGAGGATTCTATTTATAACAAACAGAACTGAGTCATGTTTATTATAACAAATTCCTCCCTCGGAACAAAAATCATTTTGCATATCTATCGATAAAAATCTGTTATTCTTTTTCAATAATATACCCCTCGATATACATATAATTCAAACCAGAACGTTCAAAAACGTCAAGAGCATCTTCGGGTGAATAGACTATGGGTTCTCCATGAATATTGAAAGATGTATTTAATAACGCCCCAATACCATTGAGTTTCTTATATTCATTAAGAAGCATCTTCAAAAACTTTTCATCTGAATCTTGACTTATAACTTGAACTCGTGCGGTACTGTCTTTAGGATGAATTCCGGCTAACAGCTTTCTTTTGTAGTCAGGAAGAATGTCAAAACAAGTAGTCATGTACTCTGGATTATTAAAGCGTTCTAAATCATCACTATAACTGCAGCACGCTAAATCTTCCTCTAAAATAATAGGGGCAAATGGCATCCAAAAATCACGATTTTTAACTTGATTATTGATTATATCAACAATTCCCTCTGTATCAAGTCGCGCAAATATCGATCTATGTCCTAACGCACGTGGTCCAAATTCGCAACGCCCTGTAAAAATCGCAATAGGTTTGCCTTCATATAGATATCTAGCTAATGAAGGGATAGAACACTCTTTAAAACGATAATGTGTGTTCTTCAACAATTCACATATCTGTTGTTTTGAATATTGTCTTCCGAGATAAGGACTTCTAGCCATAGCAAAATCAGTTAAATCATAGGAAGATAATACTGCAAGGCATGAACCAATAGAAAGGCTTTCATCACTAGGGGCGTAATGAACATGAATGTTTTTAATTGCAGAACACTTTTGTAATTTGTATACTAATTTTGTATTCATGAAAAAACCTCCAGATAATGAGATGTCATTAATACTAAATTCATTTACAAAATTGATAATCCATTCAGTAAAAGTATTTTCAATAAACATTTGTGTACCCAATGCAATGTCATCAAACCTAAATCCTTCTAAATGATTGCGAAAATATAGATAATAATCTGGAAGATCCACATCAACAACAAATTTATGCCCCTCAACATGAATAAGGGATGACAAAAACTGTGTAACCTTACGTGCGCTAAATAATTTTCCATAAGGTGCCAATCCCATCAATTTATATTCATGCTCATTTGGCTTCATACCCAAGAGGAGCGTAATGTTTGAATAAATTTTAGCTAATCTAAAACTATCGGTCTTATACAATAATTGAAGTTCTTCATGTTCATATTTGTAAACAGTAAGGGAAATCCCATCGCCTTCTTGGTCTGCAGTAATTACTAACCTTCTGTTATCCCGCAGGAAGGGCGTTGTCCAAAGCGCATACATTGCATGTCCGTAATGGTGATCTATAACAATAATCTGTTTCCTTGAAACTTTTAATAGATTCATTATATATTGAATTCTTATGTCGAAGAAATTATTTTCACAGACACTCGGATTAACTTCTGAATACCGAAAATTTGCAGTTTTCACCTTATCAGGGAATAATTCAACTATATTATTACATACTCCTTGTTCGATATAAGGCTTCCAATATTTTTTTTGCAACGAAATATAATCTTCTACAGAAAATGATGATAGCATTTCTATTTTAGATAAAGCGTATGGTATATCGAAAGATGATACAGCAACGTAATCAATATCCTTTTTGCTTTTTTGTGATATTGATAAACATTCAAAAACAGCGTTAAAAGGAAATCCATATTGATTTTTTTTTCGACTAAGACGTTCCTCTTGAACAGCTGCTAATATTTTTCCGTTTTCCATAATACATGCCGATGCATTATGACCTTCATATATTCCTAATACTATCATATTATTACCTATTTGCAGCTGTTGATACACATTGGATCCTTTGCGAACATATTACCCGTTGCAACATATGCCTCTGTTCGACAGCCACCACATATACCCGCTTTTGAGCATCTGCTTTTATCAATTAATCTCAGTTTCTTAATATCTTCAGATTGTTCAATTATTGAATCAAGATTGTTGTCATATATATTACCAATAGTTTTACCAGCATATCCTAATAATGGACATGGGCTAACGTTTCCTTCATGATCAATGCCCACCCATTCAATACCAGCCTTACATCCCCAATATCTATTATCCATCATTGCATCAAGAGCTTTATCTTTATTGGTGCGATTAGGAATAATTGTATTTTGATTTGATACTGAGTATTTCATATAATCAGGATATTGACTATAGTCACCACTTGTTACTAATAATGAGTATAAAGGGTCATCAACTTTAATTTGCAAATCATGGTTATTAACAGCTAATTGATAAATACGTTTTAATGCAGACATATTTTCCTTGGGTGATAATTTAAGCGAAATATGTTCATTTCCTCTTCCGACTGGGCGAAAACGTTTAAACATAATAACATCAGCTCCCATATCACTAGCCAGTTCAACAAAATCATTAACATAATCAACATTAAATGTTGTAAGGGTCATATCGAGTGTAACAAAGATATTATAATCATGAAATGCTTTGACCGCGGTTCTTATTTTATCTTGTATATTTTTCCCATGTCGGAAAGAGTCTTCTTTTTCTGGATTAGGATGCGTAATACCAATAGATACTCCAGTAATACCAGCTGTTGCTAATTGTTTTGCGGCGATTTTATCTACAAACAAACCGTTTGTACACATCCATACCTCTCCTTGAATCCTCTTTTTCATTTCTGAAATATATGTATAAATTTGCGAACACAACATTGGTTCTCCGCCAGAAAAAATAACAATATTAGGGTTAATCGTTTTGACCGATTCACACAATCTAGAAATTTCATTAGCGGAGGGGACTCTTTCCTGTTTGTATTCGTATCCTGAGCTAGGATAACAATGTTTACACCTTAAGTTACAGTTATTTGTTATTATCCACGAAACTGCTGTAAGCTTTTTATTCATTTGCTTTATCTCCTCCTTAATTCGCACATTATTGAACGGAAAATTAGATATAAAAATCGAAATCCATACAACTGTTGAGGCCCAGATTCCGATTGTAGCTGATTATAATATAGTATTCAGAATCTCCCAATCATATGGGCAAGCTGGAATAATAGTGCCTTCTATTTTTCGAGGATCAAGCAATACCCCAGCTTCATAGCTATTATTTGCTAAAGCCAAGGCAGAACATCCATTTTTTTTAATTTCATTTTCTTCAATTTTAGCAAGAATTTGCAAAAAACTCGTTGAGCCAATATTCCCAATGGCATGCTTTTGGACTGATGTTAATAGTCCGCAATAGTATACGTCTCCTTCGCAACTTATATCCAAAGAAGTAATATTTTGAGCAGAACATAAAGAAAAATTTTTAGTACTTAACGAAACATCTCTATAAGCATTTTCCCAAATGATAGGATATCTAGGCTGACGCAATTTACACCATGAAATAATACTTTCTTTTGCTTCTAGCCATTTTGAACCAGACAAAATATAATCTGTTAGAGTTGTTGCTCGGCCCAAAGGTGTCATCATATAAAATGCATGACTAGAAATACCTAGATTATATCCTATTTCTAAAATAGCTTCAAGTTCAATATAATTAATGGTGTTCAATACAGTTGTTACAGATACTTCTATATTGTTTAATATTAGTTTTTTTATTAAATTTATCGTTTTATCGAAATGCCCGGTTTCGTTTCTAAGCCAATCATGCGATTTGCTACTACCGCCGTCTAAGTCGATGGATATTCTACTAAATCCAATATCTAATATCTGATCAAAAAACCGAGAAACACATTTTCCATTCGTAGTCAGACCCAGAGAGAGCCCACATTCTTTAACATATTGAAAGATTTCAAAAATATCTTCTCTGATTAATGCCTCACCACCAAAAATATTAATTGTTCCTTCTGGACAATAATCCGAAAACTCGGATATCAATTGCTTTATACTATTTGTACTAACTTCTTGACGCTTGATAACACCAGAAGAGTATAAGCAGTGTAAACATCTCATATTGCATTCATTCGTAATATGAATATTGAGACAATTAATATTGTTCATGAAATCACCGTCCTAAAATTTATCTCTAAGAATTTCTAAGAACTCAGGATAACGATCATCACGAATTAAGCAATAGCAACCTTGAAACTGATCAAAGAATACGGACTTAAGTTCTTTTGCTCTATTAACTAAATTTTCTAATGAATCGGTTAATACGGAGCCAATGTGCCCTCTTGTCTCAACTGCGTGAGTATCAAGCATGATTTCTCCTTCGTATCCAACTGCTATTCCATAATAGAACAAGCAACATGCAGGCTGATTTTTAGGTGTTTTGCATAAAACCATCGGATCCATAATGCTAAGGCATGTTTCTTTACATTTTTTGTATTCATCACTTTCTCCATAAATAGTCGGATTTGCATTTGCTTCTCCAACTTTGGCTATGTGTTCGACACTATGGAAAATGTCATCGCCACAATAATCATGAATTTTATAAATCTGGTCTAAATTCATAGCAGTTACAGTAGTATGAATCGCAAATGCCATAGCCTGAATTCCATTTATTGTTTCAATTTTATCAGAATATTTCTTTCTGCCATATTCAATATTATCTAACACCAACTGTAAATCAGTATTCTTACCACAATAGTTTTTATAGTCATCGGGCTCAAGGGTATCCAAACTAACTACAATAGTAGCATTTAACTCGTGTAATTTGTCTATATTCTCTTTAGTCAATAAACTTCCGTTAGTGGTAATCAGCGGAATCATATTGTTTGCAGAAATATACTTTGTTAATTCGTAAATTTCCTTATCAACTAAAGGTTCACCTTCTCCAAGCACACATACAACTCGTGCCCCTAATTCACGAGCTTCATCTACTAAGGATTTTAATTTGTTAATACTTAAAGAGTTTTCTGGACGTCTGTGATACGCTTGTGTAAAGCATTTTTTGCAACGATAATTACATACAGGTGGTACGTTTAACATTAAAAAGTCAAGTTTCTTTTCCCCTAATGTAATACCTTCGCAATTTTCCAGATAATTGGCCATACCTTTTAACATTTGTGTCATTGTTATTTCCTCCTTATATTTTTTTGAAACTTTCATATGAAACGATATTGGTATTGGTTTATTTGAGATTATGGCTTTCTACCTAAAATTAATTAGGAAACTATGTTTCAAATAATATGACTAAAACTAGGCTAAAAACCCACAACAGACCATATCAAAACAATCAATACAATTACCGTTTTCATTCTTATTCCAAATTGTTTTGCAGTTTCCTACTTTCTCGTCTGTCTGTATAAATATGATAGCATCTTGTGCACAGCACTGGTCAATTATGCTTTGATTGATTTCAATGTTTCGCAAGACTCTTTTTGTTGCTTCAAATGATGCTGGCTTATTTCGTATTACATCTTTAAGACGAGAGTCAGAAACCATAAATTCTTCAATCATATCAATTAGAATAATAGAATCTTCTGTTAATTCAATACCCTCTCTCATGGCACTATTTACCTTAATTACAGGTTGAAAGCGAATGGACACAATTCCCAAATCAACCCATTCGAGAAGTGTTTTCAATAAGATGTCTTTGTAATTCAGCATTTTCGAAGTGATTGTGACCTTGAGTTCAATGTTCTTGTTTATTGAAATCGCCTTTTTTATAAATTTAATTGGAAGTTCGCAACCACGTAAATCTTGCTGTAATTCTGAAAATAATTCTGTTGATAAGTGGAAATCTATATCGAATCCTGCCAAAGCGATTTTATCTAATGTTTTTTCACACATGGGACTAACACCATTAGTATGAATAGAAACATGTATATTATTTTCAACTAAATATTTGCATAATTCAATTAAATACGGATACTCAAATGGTTCACCGCCGGTAATCATAACTTCCGCAGCATTATTTGATTTGGCAATTTCTAGAATTCTGTGCCAAGACTCTTTCTTAAGATGTAACTCTGTTGAATTTTTTGAAAGTACATCATACATTGCACCAGAATGTTTTCGGCAATACTCACAAGATAAGTTACATTTTTTTGTTACTGCCAAAATGATCAATTTACGTTCGTTAATAAACTCTCGCTTAAGATGTGAATGATTCATCATTTTCCCTCCATACAATCGAAACTACATTATTATTTTCGGAGATTAAAATATCAT
This sequence comes from Mediterraneibacter sp. HA8405, assembly GCF_056148955.1. NCBI lineage: Bacteria > Bacillati > Bacillota > Clostridia > Lachnospirales > Lachnospiraceae > Mediterraneibacter > Mediterraneibacter sp. HA8405. Next base: position 308,802 of record NZ_CM148758.1, read on the forward strand.
GAAACAGTAAGTATTGAATGCCTTTATCAATATCTATTTTTTGATATAAACCATCTAATGTATCAATAATCTTTTGGAAAGATACTATTTCATCGCAACAATCAAGAATTTGAACATGAATATCTTTTAATGAAATAGTACGATTTTTTTCACACCGACCATCAATAATTAAGCGTTTATCGGGGATGTATTTCATATAAGAGTGCTTATACGCATACTTCCACTCGGATAAAATATGATCAAACAATTGGTATTCGTCTTCAGACAAACGGTTACTCATTTCATAGTCAAAACAGTATGCGATATCATTTAGTTCCTCATATGTATAATCTCGATAAACGATAGGATACATAAAATAAGGTCGTATATTACTTATATCATATTTTTCAGAAAAATCATAATACTCTGAAAATCTATGTAATTCGATTATCCCACCGCCTAAAGGAGGTCTCAAATGATATATTTTTTTGATGATAGGAATCATATCTATGTATTCGATACTCTTTTCTCCCGGAAACCCATATAAATAATTCCATATAGGACGTATTTTTAATTCTTCACAATTTCTGAGAAAAGAAATTATTTGTAGCATTGTAAGACCTTTGTTCATGCGTTTTAAAGATATAGAACTTAGGCTCTCAATTCCAGGTTGAATAATATCAAACCCACAATTTTTTAAAGAAATTAAGTCTGAGCGTCTAAGATTTGCTTTAATTTCGCAAAATACATGACCAAAGCCATTTTGCAATTGCCCACTGAGACCTGTTCGTAATAATTCATTATCCAAAATATTATCGCTTAGAATAATAGGATAATCTTTATATTTTTTGTGATAATACTCTAATTCAAAAAGAGACTTATCCACATTTTTACACCTAAAGTGAGTAGTACTACCATTCTGACCGCAAAAAGTACACTTGTTTTTTTCTCCCCACCAACAGCCTCTCGATAGATTTATTGGAATAATTGGTGTATATATAGGATCAATTTGTGAATAGTACATATTTAATTGATTAAAAAAACTGCCATAATTACAAAGCAAGGACCTATTCATATCCTTAAAAGTTTCACCTGTTAATACCCCTCTGTATTTCTCAATGTTTCCACAGGATAGGTACTCTTTAACGAGAATATCCATTGCATATTCGCCTTCTCCAGAAATTACAGTGTGTATGAAAGAATACTTTAAAGCCCAAAAGTTCCCCATTGCACCATCGCAGTTTGCTCCTCCGAATATTATCGGACAGTTAGGAAGCATAACAGAAATTTTTTTTGCCAAGCAAAGAGACGCCATATGTTGTTCGAACATACTTGTAAAGCCTACCATATCTGGATTATATTCGGATATAAATTGCTCGCATTTTGAAAAGAAGGACGGGAGTTGCTCTTTAATCAAAAATATTTTATTATTTTGTTCTTCATCCAAAAATGCATATGCGTTACTTGGCTCTTCATAGAAATAATCAGAAAAAATCAAATCTCCAGTAAGCAATGGATACCGCTTACAGTACTTATTTAGCTTTGCAAAATCATTTTTATGATTCAATTCAAACATAGCGTTTAAAACACTTATTGATAATCCACCGCGAGAAAAAATTTCATCATAAAGATCCATTCCTATTTGTTCAAGAAGTAATAGCTTAGCATAAAATATATCAACTTGGATTTCATTATTATTTTGTTTTAACCATGCCTCTATGCAACCCAAACCAATCGAAGGAATAAGTGGAGCACTAAAAGGCATATCAATTAGTAATAATTTAACCATCTGTATTCTCCCATTGTAAAGCAACAATAACTTTACAGTAACTCTATATTATAGCATACATCTATCTTAACTTTATGTGTTTTCCCCATTCAACAGCTCTGACGAGTAAAAATAACAATTAATAAAAACCTCCTTTTTGGAGAATTTTCGAGATAATATACTTACTCCCAGAGATTGTCCGAAGCCTCTATTTTCAGGCATAAAATAAGCTCATTCTCTTTACACTGAATAAAACACATATCAAATGAAAATGCTCCTTATGCTTCTGGCACCAATCTCATCATTCTCGCAAAACTAACAGTTTCTTCTCCCTTGCAATATTATAATATAGTAACGACGTTTTACTGATGACACGAATCCTGCCAGTTATATTTTACAGCAACAGCATGAAGAGTACAAGCGGAGAATTTAATGACAAAATCGTAGCCTTTAGAGTTAGCACACTAATATGGCTGAAAAATGAATTCTAAAATAGCAATATCAATCAACCCCATTTATATGTCGCAGGATACTCCTGCACTTTCTCATCGGCATAAATACCTCAAATACCACATCATACTGCCTTATCACCTCCACCACATATTTCCTATATTCCCGCTCCGATTTTGTCTTCTGTCGCAAAAACAACATCATCCCTTCCAGATCATATGGAGCAGGAATCACATTCTGGTCAAACCGCCTTGTCTTTCCCCTGTAATTTTCATAAGCCAAGAAAAGTAATGTTACATATTTTTCTTTTCTCTTTGGAAGCAGAGGCAGACGTTCAAGTTCACGCCTCAGCTTATTCTGAAATACACCCCATTCTCTTTTTCTTTCCCGGCCAAAATAATATTCCCGAATCTCTTGGAACAAAGGACTCATCGGATAATCATTTTTTATGTATTCCAGGCACATTCCAATCTGACTATCCATCCTCTCTTCTCCTGTTTGAATTGTCCTTATCTCTTCTTCTGTTTTGCGCAAACACGGAAAGAATGATTTAAGAATTTTTTGCACGTTCAAATACCTGATGCCCTCCACCCTCCGACGAAGCCTTTCATCGCAATATTTTCCTCCGTCCGTATTGATAATAATATCTGCCAGAAGGTCATAGAGTTCCAGTGACATCAGAATATGCTCTGATTCCTTGTCTTCATAAAGGGGTTCAAGGATTTTTGCAATATACTCATAGATTTCCTCTCTATTTTCTGATTCTTCAGCTAAGAGTTGTTTTAAATACGGAATTTCTTTTTGTCTCAACGTCATCCCCCGGCGGATAAAAGCATCAAGCTCCATCCTCTTATACCTGCCGGCTTTCTGATATTTGAGTTCCCTGTCGTTCGTAAGGATAATATTTGCGTCTGACTGCAGCACTTCTCCCTCTGATACGGTAGACAGTCTGTTTCTGCAATAAAAGGGAAGAATCTCATAACATGCGGCCTGAAGCATTCTGCTTAATCCGTGGGGAACAATCAGATGGATTTTTTCATTTTCAGCGATTGCCCCATAAACCGAATAGAAAAAAGCCTCTCTGTCTTCGTTTTCTATACTGTCAAGAAACTTATTTTCTATTCTGGGCTTTCTTTCTGACGGGTGGAACCGAAGCTTACTCTCATCAAGCTTTTCCGTCTCTTCAATATTCCAGTCATAAAAGCAGTTGTCAAATACCTTGTCAGAAGCGGCCAGCAGCGGCAATAACTGCCTGGAAAATGTTCCTGTATTCATCACATATCCATGGATATTCTCATGAACACGAGACTCCCATCTGCTGCTCTCTACCTTTCTTGCCAGTGCAGTCACAATATCCCCGCTTCCCAATGGATGGATCATAACTGCATTGCGGTCATATTCCGGGACAAATACTTCCAGACATTTACCCTCAATATATTCCTCATAACTTTTCGGGAAATCTTCGTCTGTCCTGATAATCTTAAGCCCGCCCTTAGACGGAATCCGCGACGCCAGATAATAATGCTCCTTTTTCACTCTTCATCATCCTCCTTATCTCCGTCTATGCATTCATCATATTCATCCGGAAGTCCCATAAAGTCTTTGAAACGGTCGATTACATCATAAAATTTCTGTGTTGCGCTCTTTACCGTAGACTTTATCTCTTCCTCTTCCGGTCTTTCCGGCGGAACTTCAACAGGATATAATCCCTCTTTTGCAAGTATGGAGAGAAGAGGTTCGTCTATAAACATTGGGTTAAAATGTTCATACCTGTGGTCTTTACACTCTTCCCCGATTGAAGCAACTATACAGAAATCAAGTTTTTCAGCAGGAATAGCATTTATAAGATTGTTGTAAAAATTCGAACATTCTTTTCGCAGATAATTCTGTATACACCTGCTTCTTTTCTTAAATACCTGATAGTCAAATCCGGTTTCGTGAGCCGTCTGCCGAATCTTCCCACCTTTAAGTTCAATCGAATTCTCGGATGCCGGTTCCAGATATGGATTCGTAAAATCCAGCAGATCACATTTCGTGATCATTACTCTTACTTCATATTCCCCGTCCTGACGAAGGACTTTCAGTCTTGGGAGAAGCTGCTTTACAACTCTGGTATACTGCACTTCCTCTCCTCTTTCTGCAGCCAGAAGTTCATCAGCACCAATTGTAATAATAAAGATATTACTTTGGAAGATTTTACTCTCCCATTCCATATTTGTACACTGCTCCCCGTCAATATCGTCCAGCCTTAACAGAACACGTCTTGTCTCCTCTCCCTCACGATGCTGTACATAGAAATAGTAAGGTAGTATCACCTCGCCTTTCCTGTTTGGCTCAGGAAGGATTTTTTTATTTTTCATATCTGCTCGTGCTTCTTCATAGCGCTTTCTCCGCACTGCGTCTGACGGGAGATCATCTTCAAAGCTGCATGTAGTATTTCTGGCAAGCATGTCGTGGAAAGCAGGGTCGCAAAGCTGCAGAAAATGGACCGTTTTTCCCGCTGACGGAGCTCCTACAAAAATTACACTTAATACCGGACAGCAACCTGCATGGATTGGCAGAACCTCTTTGGTTTTGCGGGATACCTTGAGATATGCCAGATGTCCATCCCTGGTTTTAAGCGCTATAGGGAAATTCCCTGCCTCGTCAAATACAGGTACTACTCCTTCCATATCCAGTGTAAGAAAGTTTTCCTCGTTCCGGCTGTCAAGTCCCCATACTTCCAGTGTCTGTTTTCCTGTCATCAGATTCTCATCAGCAAAGAGAATATCCTCTTCCTCCAATGGATTTCCTTCACTGTCACAAAGTTTCTGATATGAGATTTTTGACTTCCCGTTAATCAGAAAAGGATCCAGCCATGAACGCCATTTTTTTGATATCTTTTTCATCAATTCTCTCCTCCTGTCATGTACTCCAGAATCTCTTTTGTCGTCTGACCTGCATATGTGCTGCGAATATCGCTGCTTACATTATCAAAACAGACTGTTACACTATACGGGCTTTCCTCATCAGTCAGTCCCCCTGTGGTCCACACTGTATAGAAGTCCGAAGGATTGCCATCCTCGTCAGCCTTCTGTGCAGTTCCGGTTTTTGCCGCAAACCCACTCATTCCAAAATTTGTTCCCGTTCCGTAAGAGGTTACTCCAAGCATCATCTCCTTTACCATATCGGCTGTCATTTCACTGCAGACTTCATACGATTTTCCACTCAGGCAGCTTCTCATATCATCATCCGGAGAAGCCGATCTTTTCTGTATTACCACCGGCTCCTGCAGCCTTCCTGAATTAAGCAGAACATTTGTGCACAGATTCAATCCTATCGGAGTAATACTACAGTTCCCCTGACCGATTGCACCCAGCAGATATTCAATTTCCGATGCGTCTTCACCAGAGAAAGTCTGGTCCCAATATGAAAATTGGTCAAAACTTATAATTGTATCAAATCCCCACTTTTTCAGTTCCTCAGCAAGTTCATCTTCCGGAATCTGCTGAAGCAGACTTATAAAGTATCCGTTACAGCTATCCGCTATTGCTTCCGCCATATCCACTCTTCCGTGATATACATTTCCGGCGCAGGATACCCGATAATCTCCCTGTTCTGTATGAAAGATATGATTTTTCGCTGTGCAGTCATATTCAAAAGCTGCCAGATCCGGGTCAATACTCAGCGCAGCTGCGGCCAGTATGATCTTTATTGTTGACCCCGGGCTGTAAAGTTGACTGAATATACTTCCTATCTTTTCTTCTGCTTCACCAGGAAGGGCGGCTGGCAGCGAGACGGCTGCCAATATCTCTCCTGTCCTCCAGTTTGAAACTACAACCGCCGCATTTTCCACTCCTTTTTGCTTTAGCAGGGAACAGATAAATGTCTGCAGTTCTTTATCTATTGTCAGCTCTATACTGCCTCCCACACGTGCCTTCGCCGGACGCAGCAGATCTTTCAAATTCAGACGAGTATCATTGTAGCCAAACAATTCAGGAGCCATTCCCCATATCGTCATCCTTGATGCATATGTATCTTCCAGAGCAGGGCCAAAGAGACCGGCCATTGCTTCCTGCTCCTCCTGATTTCCGGTCCATTCCATACCCCCATCTGTTCCACGGACAATGGCATTTCCATTCCGGTCATATACTGTGCCCATCTGATATTGATTCGAGAGTCTGATCAGCAGACCGGCATCCTCTGCTGCTCCAATATTTCCTTCGCAAACTCTCATCAAAAATAATGCGATAATAAACAGCAGGACAAAGGCATAAATTCTTCTTTCAGTTTTCATATATTTCTTTTTCTTCTGATAAAGCATGTCTTCTCCCCCTTTCGTATATTCCGCAGTGGACTGCAGTGAGAGCAGCAAGCATTATATTTACTGCGCTTCCCTCTGATACGAAGGGCATGCCGACGCCCGCCGTAATGCTGCTGCCCAGATTTGATCCGATGTGAATCAGTATGATAGTTCCAATAATCAGCGCACAGCAGAGATTCAATATATAATCATAAAGATTATCAGCATGACATCCCGCCAGCAGAGCTTTTACGTACAAAATGCTGATCAAAAGGATTATCGCGGCAAACACAAGTGAATACTCCAGCATCAGCGCAACAAAGGCATGATCCGTATTCAGTGTAGGATAAATTGACACTGGTATGCTTCCAAGTCCGTTCCCCCAGAATCCAGTCCGCGGAAGGTTTCGAAAAACATAAAGAACGGATTCTGCCTTTCCCGCCAGAGGATCTTCCGGCGTTATCTCACTCAGGTGCATCCAAATATATATCCGTTCCTGTATATGTCCGATCATAATACAGGACAGCAGCGCACCCATCCCGCAGACTGCTGTATATAGCAGCTTGGTTCGGAAATTTCTTGACCTGATATAAAATAGCATCGTTGACGTGATCCCTACGACCAACAGCAATCCGAACTCATTGCATATTACACAGCCTATGTAAAGCATAAATGTATATGCAAGAAATGAAGCCAGGTTTATCGGCATACTTCTGACCCCGCCATGAAGATATCTGTTCTCCTCTCTCGACAAAAAATATGCCGCCGCAAAAGGATACCCTGCTAAAACAACCGCAAATATAAGAATACCGAAAAAGGAAATGTATGCACCGCCGGATTTTTCACCGCTGATTCTTGTGATAAAAAGGGTCGCCGGAAGCGCCGCTATAATGATCAAGTTCACAGTCTTTAACCGATATATACGTGTAAAACGAACTATAAAATACACAAACCCAAATGCAATGAGCATCAGGATAAGATCTTCAAAATATTGTTCTGAATGTGATATCTCGTCCGCAGTTTCTGTCTTCACCTGATTCATTCGGTATGCCAGCGATGCCCCCACATTCGCAAGAATCAGCACCGCTGTTCCACAGGAATATAAATTTCTCTTTTTTCTCCCGACAAATGTCATTACTGTTTCCGCTGCCAGCAATACAAGCAAAGTAAGGAGATAAAAAAGCTTCATTTCTTCTGTTGTGGTAAGCCCGCTGCATAACGTCCAACAGGCAACAGCAGCTGTAAATCCCAAATACAGCAATAACATCGTCAATTCACCTGCCTTTTCTGAATATGAGCCTCGCCTCATTTGCAAAGACTTCCATATAATCATGGATTACAATCTGTCTGTTTTGGTCCTTCTGATAAATATATCCGTTAATCTTCACCTGCCCTTTCAGTACAGTCAATAATACTTTATCAGGCATTACATTCAGATATAGCCGAATGCTTTTCTCTGTGTTCAATACAATATCATCCAGCAACACGTTACTGCCCAGATAGAAGTTCCCCTCCGGTAATGAAGCTTCATCCATCTGTCTGCGGAATAAGAGCACCTGGCGCAATCCGAATCCAGAAACCGGTGCTGTACGTCGGCAGCGGATTGTCCAGATGTTTTTTCCTGTTCTCTCTTCCCCATTTTCTTTTCTCAGATAGAAACATAGAAATACGCTTATAATAAAAAGAAACAGTACAGCCAGCAACTGAAAATAAACCGTTTTCATCTTTTGCGTCCCTCCTCCGTGTCATTATAATAGTCCAAAAAGAGTTAAAAATCGCATCACCTTATGCAAGTGATGCGATAAAATCTGCAATGGGCACTTTTAGATCTGTAATTATAATTCCACTTGTTTCATTTTAGAAATCAGCAGACAGCATAATATGTTTCTTCGGCTATCTTATATTTGTAAAGAACAGCCTGTTCCCTTATCTTCAAAAGACGCATTAAATGTTCTGGTATATATATTTTCCCCTCAATCATCTCAGATTCATAAGCATTTGCGTAAAAGAATCTTTTGATCGTTCGCAATTGTAATTCATCTTCTGAATGGCTTGTCTCAAGAACCTCAAAAAATGCCTCCCATTGATCTGCCCTGTAAATATGCAGTCGTAGCCCAGGTCCTCTTCCTATAACCAGCGGTTTCTCTGCAGTTCTTAACTCGTCCGCTCCATATTCCGGAAGAGTAATACAATATTTTTGCATACTTTCACCGCTGTCTTCGTCCACATATTCCTGGCAAATTATCTCAATAGGAAATTCCTGTTCAGGTTCCTCTTTATTAAGATAAAGCCAGGGAACCTCGCTCAATGATAAGTATTTCATAATACTTTCCACCCCGCTCTCCTTTTTCTTAGCAGCATAGTCTCATGCCGCTTTCTTCCTGTATGGATCAGAATTACTACCATAAATGCCAACAGTGTCTGAAAGAAAAACCATTGATTGCATACTGTCTTTATCATCAAACTTGCAGTTGCTGATACCAGCACTAAAGCTGAAAGCACACGGCAAGATACAGATTCGCAGCCATCCATTTTTGACTGAATCACAGCAATAACAAGTCCCACCATAAAAACAGCAGAAATATATTTCAGTATATTACTCCATATCACAATATTTGTTTCATATCCCATCACGAGTCTGTAATATGTATCACTTGTGCTGATGAAAAAATCCCACGCCAACAGATTGATCAGAAATACAGACATTGCCGCCATTTCAATAACATATTTTTTCAGATCCAGCAGAAGGCATATCCCTGTCAAGCACAGAATAATCCCTAACATCCCAAGCAATGTTGTCCAGTGAAAACCGATATTGAACTTATATCCGTATCCATGAATCTGCTCAATATAGTATCTGGGATCTCTCATCCACCTGTCATCAATCAGGAACAATACTGCAAGGCCTGCACCCACAACTGAAACTCCGCCATATATTATAGGTTTCCTACACTTCATCTTTTTTCTCCCCGTCCTCTCCAGCTCAATTATAGTGTATGACAAAGTATTCATCATATTGTTCAAACATCTTCACCTCTATATGTATTGAATCTCCATGATTTAGTGTCAATCACCAGAAACTCCTGCGTCCCAATCGGCTCCCCGTTTCTGTATGTAGAAAACACATCACACGATATTACATTTCCGATTCTGGATATTTTTTCAACCGGAGTGTGTCCGACTATCTGCAGGATTTCGTCGGACTTATACATCTTCCCTGTCGAATACTGAGGTCGACACCAGATGGGCGATATGTCATTCCACATAGAATCATGATGCAATCCATTAATGAAATCAATCGCCTGATCAGTATTGTGATATATGTCGGACGGTAACATGGTCTTCACAAAGTAATCCATAACACCTCCATGGCAAAACAGCACATTGTCAATCATATGAATATATTTCATTTCATTGCCTTTCGGCAATGTTCTTTTTAATTCCAGTAGTTTTTCCTGAACCGTCCATGCGGCCATTGCACTAAATCCACTCTCCCGCTCATTCCAGATATAACTCAAATCATGATTTCCATATACCCATAATGTATTCGGATATTTCTTTGCGAATGCAATTGCAACATCAAAAGTCTCGACATAAGATTCGATATTATATTCTTTATCCCAGTCATCCGGTATATCCATAAGACATACTGCCTGTTCGGCACAGCCCTTTTCTATCAATTCTTCTGCTATCCGGAACATATATGGTTTCAAATGTATATCCGGTATCACAAGCACCTGCATACCCATCTCCTCCCCTTTTTACTACATAATACCTTATATTATTTTCATTTTTCTATACTTGGATGCGGAAGTCATTTCCTATTTTGGAAATTGCAATTTCATATTTTCATTTTTGAAAAATATTGTTTTTTATTTTGATATTTGTTTTTTCTATTGCCTGGGTTGTGATAAGTATAGATACTTGCGAGTTCATCTTCCTCATTGAACAAAATGATGGTCTCTTTTTCATATTTCGTCAGTCTCACTATTCTCCCTCCCTTACAACCTGATAAAATGTAAGTAACAGACGTTTCTTAGGGAAACTATCTGCCACTGATATTTAAGTACAAAAAGACCCATTTCGACTTCATGTTTTTGCTAAGAATGCACCAAAATAATACCAACAGTATCCCTGCCCCTGCACATTTATCTCCGGGATTTCTCTCTTTCTATCTGCTGCTCCAAAAACTTTGGTATCGGCTTTCCGGATCTCCTAGCAATCGCAATCTGCTTCTCCCTCAGTTTCCGAATTACGGACGTCTTTTTCTTAGAATGAGCTTCCTTTTCCTTCTTCACTGGCAGTGCTTTTCCGGGATGGTCTTTCTGATGATTGACACAGCCGTCAATTCCGTCATAATTCACTTCCAGCCCGGTCTCCATACTTCTTTCATAAAACCCGTTTATAAGAAATTTCTGCCAGGGCTCCAGACGTCTCCGCAAATTGTAGAAAGATGGAGTATCCTGGTGCTGTGTCCGGACAAATTCATGGATCTTCTGTTTTACTTCCCGGTCAAAGCCGTGAATACACTCTACGACTTTTCTTCCATAACTGTCCAGCACCACCATAGCTGCCTGCCGATGATATTCCTGATGCTCCATCAGGAAAAACTGTCTGCCATCAATAATCACAGCATCTGCCGCCATCCAGTTGCCGCCGTATCCATCGATCATATAATCCCTTGTATCGAGAGAAATCACAGCCCCGGATGTCTGCAGCCGGATAAATCCAGTGATCCGCCGGGGATATTCCTCATTCACATAAAAACAGGACAGTTCCCCACCCTGATTGACAACCAAAACATCGCTGACCTCTCTTATATCTTTTATTCTACTCCAAATAGTACTTATTGTCTCATTGGGTTCCATAGCTTCCATATGGATCATCCGGTACAGTTCGATCCGAACCTGCAGTTTCTGAACCTGAACTTCCTCATATGATTTTCCATGCATGTTAGCCCTCCTCCTTTGGATCGGAATTATCTTTTGTCTCACGAAACCTTTCAAGATATTCATCAAAAATTTCACGGTTAATCAATACAATTCCATCCATTCTGTAAATTGCTCCTGCCTCATTAGCTAACTCCATTAATTTCTTATGAGACAGACTGTATACAATCTCTGCCTGCTGATACCGAAGGAATTTTCTTCTAAGCCTCCGGGCCGCCTCCATAACTTCACTGCGTTTCTGCTCATTATAGTACATATCTTCTGTTCTCATAAAACAGTCTCCCTTCTTAAATGCGGCCACTACTGCTGTTTATACGTGAGGAATAAAAAAAGAGCACTCTTTGAAATTTTTTCTTTCAAAAAGTGCTCAAATCATCGGTTTTCCGATATGATTCGCAGATAACAACTCTTCACCACGCTTCGTGATACTTCGTGGTTATTTCGAAAATTGTTGTCAAATTGTTGTCAAAATGAATTTTTGCTGTCAAATCTGAAGGTCATTTCTTATCCTTAGTAGAGCTTCGCTCCTGCCGGAATACTGTCATCCAGCATCAGCAGATTCAGTCCTTCGTGTCCGTCGTACTCGTACACCGCACTGATCAGCATACCCTCGGAGTCGATACCCATCATCTTCCTCGGCGGCAGATTTGTAATTGCCACACAGGTCTTTCCGACCAGCTCTTCCGGCTCGTAATACTCGTGAATTCCGCTTAAAATCGTACGTTTCCGGTCTGTTCCATCGTTCAGTGTGAACTTCAGGAGCTTTTTACTCTTCGGAACTGCCTCGCATGCCTCCACCTTTACAACCCGGAAATCGGACTTGCTGAAGGTGTCAAAATCAACGGCATCCTCGAACAGCGACTCAACTTTCACCTTGGAAAAATCAATCTTCACAGCCGGCTCGGACTCCTCTTTCTTGTCCGATTTCTTGCCTTCGGCTCCTCCGATGCTCTTCATCGTCGGGAACAGCAGCACGTCCCTGATCGCTGCGCTGTCAGTGAGCAGCATGCACATTCTGTCGATACCGAATCCGATACCGCCTGTAGGCGGCATACCGATTTCCAGCGCGTTCAGGAAATCCTCGTCTGTGTGCTCAGCCTCATCGTCTCCTGCTGCCGCATTCGCGTCCTGCTGAGCGAAACGCTCTCTCTGGTCAATCGGATCGTTCAGCTCGGAGTAAGCGTTTGCCATCTCCCAGCCGTTCATAAAGAACTCAAAACGCTCCACATAGTCCGGATTCTCCGGTTTCTTCTTGGTCAGCGGTGAGATCTCGATGGGGTGATCCATAACGAATGTCGGCTGAACCAGATGTTCCTCCACATATTCCTCAAAGAACAGGTTCAGGATATCCCCTTTCTTATGTCTCTCTTCAAACTCAATGTTATGCTCTTTTGCAAGCTCTCTTGCCTGCTCCAGATTCTCTACTTCATTCCAGTCAATTCCTGCATACTTCTTCACGGCGTCCACCATTGTGATGCGCTCGAAGGGCTTGCCAAGATCCATCTCAATGCCGTTGTATACGATCTTTGTTGTTCCCAGCACTTCCTGCGCCACATGGCGGTACAGGTTCTCGGTCAGATCCATCATACCGTTGTAATCTGTATATGCCTGATAGAGTTCCATCAGAGTGAACTCCGGATTGTGTCTTGTATCAAGGCCTTCATTTCTGAATACGCGGCCGATCTCATATACTTTCTCGAGACCGCCTACGATCAGTCTCTTCAGGTAGAGCTCCAGTGAAATACGAAGCTTCAGGTCCTCGTTCAGGGCATTGAAGTGGGTCTCGAAGGGTCTTGCGGCTGCCCCTCCTGCGTTGGCCACCAGCATGGGGGTCTCAACCTCCATGAAGCCCTCGCCGTCCAGATATTTACGGATCGCGCTGATAATTCTGGAACGTTTGATAAAGGTATCCTTTACTTCCGGATTCATAATCAGATCCACATATCTCTGACGGTACCGGGTATCTGTGTTGGTCAGGCCGTGGAACTTCTCCGGAAGAATCTGAAGACTCTTGGAAAGCAGCGTAACATGAGACGCATGGATGGAAATCTCACCGGTCTTTGTCCTGAATACTTCACCTTCAATGCCGATCACATCGCCTACATCCAGCTTTTTGAACTCCTTGTAGTTTTCCTCTCCCACACTGTCTCTCGCAACATAGGACTGAATATTTCCTTTCAGATCCTGAACATTACAGAAAGAAGCCTTTCCCATCACACGTTTGGACATCATACGTCCGGCGATTGATACACGCTTTCCTTCCAGTTCCTCAAACTGATCCTTGATCTCCTGGCTGTGATGTGTCTGATCATACTTTGTGATTACGAACGGGTCTTTTCCGTTCTGCTGCAGTTCCGCAAGTTTCTCGCGGCGCACCTTTCTCAACTGATTCAGATCTGGTTCCTGTCCGTTTTTCTGCTGCTGTGCCACTGTTTCTTCTCCTTCCTCACAGGCGTTCCCTGGATGCCTGTCCCTCTCTTCTTACATAGTTTCCGCGGATAATAATACCCGTACAAGCGAATTCAGACCCCTTAAAAAAGAGGTCTGGCGCGTAGTCATATGTTTACTTTGAACGGCTGATCTCAAGCACTTTATACTGGATCACACCCGCCTGCGTCTCCACGTCAGCGGTCTCGCCGACCTTTTTGCCGATCAGCGCCTGCCCTACCGGAGACTCATTTGAGATCTTGCCCTCAAGGCTGTTCGCCTCTGTTGAGCCGACGATTTTGAACTCCATCTCCTCGTCGTATGTGATGTCGTACACCTTCACAGTACATCCCACATTGATCTTATCAAAGTCAACTTCATCTTCTACAACAACCTCTGCGTTTTTCAGAATGCCTTCCAGCTCTTCGATCCGCGCCTCGATATCTCTCTGTTCATCTTTGGCCGCATCATACTCTGCATTCTCTGAAAGGTCACCCTGTTCTCTCGCCTCTTTGATCTTGGCCGCGACTTCCTTTCGTTTCACCACTTTCAGATTCTCAAGTTCATCTTCCAGTGCCTTTAATCCGGCATAAGTAAGTAATCGTTTCTTTGCCTCTGCCATTGGTTACGCTTCCTTTCTGTTTCTCAGATTTTCTTTCTATTTTTTGATGTGCCTTATACAGGAATGCCTGTCCTGTATGCTGTCATTTAAGTCTATTTCGCAATTTCAATATTATAACCAAAGTCTATAATGATGTCAAGAGATTTTCCAGCTCTTCCAGGCTCTCCACAGCGTTCACACGCTCCCGCAGACGGGCCGCTCCCTTCAGGCCTTTCGTGTACCAGGCCACATGCTTTCTCATCTCCCGGATACCTGAGAATCCGCCCTTATACTCCAGCTGAAGGCGGGCATGTCTGAGGATCATCCGGCGCACTTCGTCTTTGTCCGGCCTGGGCGGAAGCTCTCCGGTTTCCTCCCATTTCACCATCTCTGAAAAGATCCAGGGATTCCCCTGGGCGCCCCGGGCGATCATAATGCCGTCGCACCCGGTCTGCCTTACCAGTTCCTCGGCTTTTTCCGGGGAAGTAATGTCGCCGTTTCCGATTACCGGAATAGATACCGCCTCTTTTACCTGGCGGATAATATCCCAGTCCGCCTTACCGCTGTAATACTGCTCCCTTGTCCGCCCGTGGACAGCCACCGCCGACGCGCCGGCCTCCTCCGCGATCCGGGCGATCTCCACGGCATTTACATGATCGTCGTCAAAACCTTTGCGGATCTTTACTGTCACCGGCTTCTCTATGGCCTTCACAATAGCACTGACAATCTCGTACACCAGTTTCGGATTCTTCATCAGGGCAGAACCTTCGCCGTTTTTCACCACTTTCGGAACCGGACAGCCCATATTGATATCCAGTATGGCAAAGGGACGCTCTTCAATCCGTTTCGCCATCTCGCTCATGATCTTCGGATCGGAGCCGAAGAGCTGCAGGGACACCGGCTTTTCGTCCGGGTGAATTTCCAGCAGGCTCTCTGTATTCCGGTTATTGTAGTAGATTGCCTTGGCGCTGACCATCTCCATGCAGAGAAGGCCCGCCCCCTGCTCCCGGCAGAGCAGACGAAATGGCAGGTCCGTCACCCCTGCCATAGGTCCCAGAATATATCGGTTTTCAAGTTCTACATTTCCTATCTTTAAATGTTTCATAGTTCTGTAACTCTGATTTTCTTCTCTTCTTCGATTAACTTTACATACCATAGAGGAACAATATGAGAAACCCGAGCTGCTGTTCCTCTTCGATAAATAGCGAATCGTTGGAAACTTTCCGTATTATCATACATCAATGCAAGATCGCACAGCGGAAGAACTTTTTGCAGGTTCTGCAGAGATTCACTATACCGTTTTTCAATCATGCGCTCTGGTATCCCATGTCCGCCATGCTCCACACGATACCTCACACGTTTTTTCGCAATTTCAACAGAATCTACACCTACATAATGAAGTTCAATAATGTATCCTTTTTCTTTTGCTTTTTTGATATTCTTAATTACTGATTTACCACATAGAGTTGTTTCCTGATTAAAGGTTACTCCCTTCTCGAAGCATTCTTTCAATTGAGAGACTGCAATTTTCCCTGCTTCAATCTGTCTCTCAATACTTCTCCAATCACCAATTCTTCTCACTATTTCATCAGTATTTACACGAATCATTTCATGCAGGGAATGCAGCGTCTGATAAAGAGTAGATTTTCCTGCTCCGTTTACTCCCGCAATCAGTATATACTTTTTCACTAAAACAAATTCCCCTTTATTGCCTTCTTTTGTTCCTTTTGAAGCAGATAATCTCCAATCATTTCATAAAAACTTCTCTGTTCTTCTGTCTCAGCTTCAAGAACTAACTGCAAGGTATCCTCAGGCTTCAGCTTTTTAATATCTTCATATATCTGTTCATATTTTTTTACATCACACATACAAAAGCAACTCCTATCTAAAAACAAAACCTGCATTTTCTACTTCATTATAACAAAGCCCCGGCTCATAATATACTAAAATGTTTGCTTCTTCATCCTGTCATAGATCAGCCGCAGCCCGTTCAGGGTCAGCTGCGGATCATACAGATCAATGCATTCTGTCTCTTTTGCTATAATCTTCCCCAGGCCTCCTGTTGCGATCACATACGCATCCGTATATCCGGACTCTTCTTTCATCTTTCTTACAATATACTCGGTCTGTCCGATGGCGCCGAACACAAGACCTCCCTGCATGCCGGAAACGGTATCCCGGGCAAGAATGGACTCCGGTTTTTTGATCTGGATCGCCGGGAGCATGGCTGCGCCGCCCCACAGGGATCTTCCCGCTGTCTCAATGCCCGGAGCGATAATGCACGCTTCCAGCGTACCGTCCGGTCCGATCAGATCATAGGTCGTAGCCGTTCCGAAATCAATCACAATGGCGGATCCGCCTGCCCGGGCATATCCGGCTACTGCGTTGACGATCCGGTCAGGGCCGGTTCTGGAAGGATTGTCTGTGAGCACCCGGATCCCGGTATCGGATTCCGGCGAAACAATCAGAGGGACCGTGTCCAGATATTTAATAACGGCGCTTGTCAGCGAATGCATGATATCCGGCACAACGGAAGCGATAATAACCGCCTGAATCTCTTTCGGGTCAATGGACCTGTGTTCCAGTATGCCGCAGATTGTCATCCCGTATTCATCCGATGTGCGGGGACGTTTTGTAGTCATGCGGAACATGCCAAGCAGTTCCTCTCCCCGGAACACTCCCATAGTAATATTCGTATTTCCTACATCAATCGTAAGCAGCATACTTTGTCCTCCCATCCGCATTTTATACTTTCCTTATATTAGCAAGTATCCGGCGCCGCCGTCAACCTTTTCCGCTTCTCCTACTGCAGGCACAGGCCCTCCGGCGGGAATCTTTGCATTCCCGTCAGAGGGCCTGGATAAATCAGATACTGCGCGGATAATCCGCGCAGGTATATTCCCTGCCTAAAATCTCTTGATCTTCCTTGTTGTCGTCTTCTCAAACTCGGTATCTCTGACAATCAGACTGTATATCTTCTTCTGCGGCGCCGCAGTCTTATTGTATTCATCGATCACTTCCTGCAGCTTCGCCTTTACGTCTTTGATCCGTTTCTTCTTCACATAATCCTGATCCGGATAGATCTCGGCTTCGATCACACCGTTGTTCTCCCGGACAAGCACTTCTCCTACAAGACGGTTGGTGCTCAGAGCGTTCTCCAGCTCTTCGGGCGATACATTTTCTCCGTTTTTCGTGATGATCAGGTTCTTCTTGCGTCCGGTCAGGTAGACGAAGCCTTCCTCGTCCACATATCCCAGATCGCCGGTCTTCAGCCAGCCGTCTTCCAGCGTCTCGGCAGTCTCTTCCGGCATCTTGTAATATCCCTGCATGACACTGCTGCCTTTCACCCAGAGTTCGCCTTCCACCGTCTTTGCCTCGCAGTTTGGCAGAAGCTGTCCTACCGAATCGGAGCGGATATTCCAGCTCTGATTGACGCTGATGACAGGAGCGCATTCGGTCATGCCGTATCCCTGCTGGATTACAATATCATATTTTTTGAACAGATCAATATAACCCGGATCCAGGTAAGCGCCTCCGCTGCAGATGGTATGGAACTGCTTCCCGAATACCTGGCTTTTTACGATCTTCGCCGGAAGAAGGGCCGCTTCCTCCAGCTTCTTCGCCATTGTCTCAATCATCAGCGGTACCATCAGGATCATCTCCGGCTTGAACAGTTTGATATTCTTTGCCACACGGATCAGAGAATCGTTAATACAGATCACCGCTCCCAGAGACGTGCCTTTCAGGATATCCATACTCAGGCAGTATGCGTGATGGATCGGAAGAACCGTCATAATCACCGTGCGTTCCGGTATTTTCATATCCAGGCAGGTAGCGTTCTCCGCCACATTTCTGTGGGTAAGCATAACGCCCTTGCTCTTCCCCGTCGTTCCCGAGGTAAACATAATTGTGCAGAGCTGATCCGGCTCAGGCTCATAATCGAAACCTCCCCTGTGCTCCTCCAGAAGCTTCCGGAAAGCGTACGCATGGCTATCCGTCTCTTCCTGCTGCATGGATACAAGATATTTCAGCTGCGGGCACCGCTCTTTCGCAATTGCCGCTACATCCTTTCTCACCTCGTCATAGACAAGCATAGTGGAATCTGACCGGGCAATCAGATCGCACACATCCTCCGCCGGCAGATTCACATCCAGTGGCACGATTACACTTCCACTATTGACCGTGCCAAAATATGTCACCAGCCATTCATAGGAAGTCATTCCGATAACGGAAATATGGTTTCCCTGTTCCCCCAGCGCCTTAAGTACATTGGAAAAACTCTCGCTGTCTTCCTTTAACTGGGTATAGGTTTTTGATTCTATCTCATTTTTACCGATTTTATAGCGTATCGCGTCTTCCGGGCCATACTTTTTCTCTGTATTGACCAGAATCTGACGCACTGTGCTGCAAAGCATATTTTTCACATTCCTTTCTCTGCGCCTCCGCCGGCACAGGGTCCACTTTTCCGGACCGCTTCCGGCAGGGTCTGTCCTTCTCTCGTCCCTGCCGGAATATTTTCCGGTGTTCTAATTTTCAGCAGTCAGTTTCTCCAGGTAATCAACAGCTTCCTGAACTGTACGGATATTGGCGGCTTCTGCCTGCTCAACTTCCACATCGAATTCATCCTCGATTTCTCCCAGCATGCTCATGAAATCAAAGGAAGTAAATCCCAGATCTTCCATGAAACGGGATTCCGGATGAATGTTCTCCGGCTCTACTTCAACATAATTGCAGATGATATTTACCAATTTTTCAAACATGGTCATTCTCCTTTTATATTTTTTCCCACATATGTTATCCTGATTCCGCCTCTTACTCAGGCTATACTAACTTGATAATCTCTCCGATAGTCAGGTCCGGGTTCTCGGCTCCCTTAAACATGATCTTGCAGAGGTAATAATACATATACTCCAGCTCCTCTCTGGAATAAGCCTTGATCTGATGTTCAAAGTTAAAGTCCAGTCCATTGTCTTCCGGCCGGTGCATGACAGTCAGATATACCCCCTGAGGGCAGGTGCCGTTTGGATACCATTTTGTCTTATAACGGATATCCCCAAGCTGATTCAGGCCTTTTTCTTTCAGCGTGAGCGGCTGATAGGTCAGGGAAATCGGCTCATAGGTCAGTCCGGCATGGGGCTGGGGATACAGTTTTGAACGGTACGCGAAATATGCCGTCGGATCATAATTCGCATGACGGAATATTTCATTCTGTTTGTCCCGGATCGCGTAGACGCCGTCAATAAATTTCATATCCTCGGAAAATACCGTACGGATCGGGAAAGAATGGATTCTTGTTCCGCCGGATTTCTTTTCTTTCAGAGTCGCACGCCTTGCGATGGCATTGTTTACAGACACATCCTCAAATCCGTTCATCTTCTGGTAATAGGTACGGAGACCCATAAGAAGCAGGCATGCCAGCGACACATGATATTTCTCGCAGAAGTCCATCAGCCGCTTTGTAGGTTCCTCCTCCAGATGGAAGATATCAAGAGCGGATGTGGTGTCGTCCGATGCATTAAAAGCAGTGCGCAGTTCCGGATTTTTAAACATTTCCCTCGCGGCTTCCAGTTTATCCGTTCCGTGAATGCCGTTGTAGATCGGCTCGCCCTTTTCGATCTCTTTCTGGAAGAAGGCGATGTCTCTCTGCTGCGCCTTGCTTCCGGCCTCATAGGCCAGATCTTTCTGAAGCTGTTCAATATAGGAGCACATTTCTTTCGGATAAGGAACTCCTTCGTATTTTGCATTGCAGTAAAGTTCTATAATATCTTTCAGGAAACAGATCAGAGACTGCGCGTCTACCGTCATATGCTGCCCGAGGAAATAAACCCCGTTAAATCCATCCGGCATTTTAATCATTACTACGCGGGACATCTGAGTATCCTGCATTTTGAACGGAACACGGGTCCACTCCTGCATCTTTGCTTCTGCTTCTTCCAGCGTACCGTTTGAGAAGTCTACAAATTCGATGTCCTGCTCTTCCGGGTCAACTATATACTGATACCAGTTCCCTTCCTTATCTTTAGCGAAACGGATCCTCATGCCCTCATTTCTTGCATAGGCCTCATTGATTGATTTCTTCAGCTGATCCCAGTCCAGATCCACCTCGATTGTCAGACTTGTTCCGATATTCAGAACCGCCATGCTCGGGCAGTGGGGCGCGTAGTAAAGATGAAATTTCTGTGCTACAGTAAGCGGATACACTTTATGTCCTTTTCTTGTCCTCATCATTTCATTATTCCTCCGATAAATGAATCCAGGGCCGCCTCGTAGCCTTCTGTATCTTTGTAATAACTCTCTCCGTGGCCCGCGTCTTTGACAATCAGTTTCGTTTTCGGTGAAGCGCAGTTTTTATAGATTTCTTCGCACATCCAGCAGGGAACGAAGACGTCCTTTTCTCCGTGAATAAACAAAATCGGAACCTTCGCCTTTCTTACTTCCCTTGCCGCGCTGCACTCGTCCAGCCCGTACCCGGCATTTCTCTTATTCAGTCTGTCCGCGATCTGGATCATGGGAAACGCGGGAAGATGATACATGCTGTGGAGTACATGGGTGAACACATCTTTGGCTGATGTAAACGCACAGTCGGAAACGATTCCCTTTACCTGCTCCGGAAGCTTCAGCCCGCTCATCATGCAGACCGTCGCTCCGCCCATGGAATTTCCGTGGAGCAGAATCTGAGCGTTCTCCCCGATTTTATCTGTCATCCATTCAATCCATTTCATACCGTCAATGCGGTCCATTGTGCCGAATCCGATATAGGTGCCCTCGCTCTCTCCGTGAGCCCTCTCGTCGATCAGCAGCATGCGGAATCCGTGTTTCAGATAATACCAGGAAAGGCTTCCGTAATCATTAAGGCCTTTACTTGTATAGCCGTGGAAACAGATCACCGCTTTGTTTCCTCCGTCTCCCTCAAAATATGTACCGTGAAGTTTCAGTCCGTCATGGGACGTAATCCACACGTCCTCATGCGGCTGTTCCATCATCCAGCCGCTGCGCTCATGCATAACCGGAAAATATTTTTCCCAGTCCACGCCGGACATCTTCATAGTCCGCTCGGTCTTCGCGTTATACCTCTTCATGGTCCGTCTGTAAAAATATGCGGTACCGCCTGCTTCCGCGGCAGCCAGCAGTCCCAGGGCGGCCGCTGCTCCTTTTAATATCCTGCTCATTTTTTCACCTGCTTTTTATTCTGCTGTTAACATGTTGCCTTATATCAGCATTTTGCTTTTTATTTTTTCTTTTTCTTTCCGGCTTCCTTTTTCTTGCTGTTAATCAGATCTTTGAGCTTCAGCGCCTTATCAATATTGCCTTCCACTTTCAGTTTTCCCAGTGTCACCGCGAGAATCGGATCTGTTTTTCCGTCCGCGATTTTGAACAATGTCTCTGCGCTGCAGGTAAACATTGCATCCCGGTCAAAATATTCATACGGCTCAACAAAAAGCTGTCCGTCTTTTACTTCGGCGTAAAAAATACCTTCCGCCTCCCCGGTAATATTGAACTGATATGCCAGATGTTCATGTATGTCGCTCACATCCGCCTCTATCAGCATCCCCTTTACCTTTGAAAACATATCTGCGTAGGTCATAGTCTCCTCCTTTTTCGACCATTCCGGTTCTTTTTTCGACCAGTGGTCATGTTCTTACACCTGTTAGATTAGCATCTTTTCGACCAACGGTCAATCGTCGTTGCTGTCAAAATAACTGCAATAATTTCCCTGTTTTTTGTGCGTTTTTATTTCTGGTTCTTTTATATCGGATGTGCTATACTGAGTTGTAAGTTCCTGACGGTCAATCTGGTCACCGGACACGTCCGACAGGATATGCGGAGGGAAACATATACATTTTATATGCAGCAGAGTTTTATATCAGGAAGGCGATAATCATGCAGAGACAGCAGGCAAAATATAATCTTATTCTGGATTCACTCCAGAAGCTTCTGGAGAATAAAAAACTGCAGACGATCTCCGTAAGCGAGATCGCGCAGGCGGCAGGGATCGGCAAGGGAAGCATTTACTACTACTTTCCTTCCAAAGACGCCATTCTCGAAGCTCTGGTAGAACGCAATTATGAGAAACCCCTGACAACGGCAAAAAATCTTTCTGCCCAGACAGATATTCCGCCTTTCACCCGCATGGCCATGATCTTTCAGGCATGCCGCAACTCCTCTACCGAATACCTGAAGTCCGGCCGGGAATCCGGCGTAGGCGCCCCGGAGAAAGCGCTGCTCCATCAGAAATATATGAATCATCTGATCTCCGAGTTCAAACCCGTTCTGGCTGAGATCATACAGCAGGGAATTGATTCGGGCGAAATCCATTTCAGCAATCCGGAAGCGCTGGCTGAAATTGTTCTGATTGTGCTGACTGTGAAAATGGACAATACGATTGTTCCCTCGTCTCAGGATGAAATCGAGTCAACCATCAAAGGCCTGGTTGCCCTGCTGGAAAAGGGCACAGACAACCCTCCCGGTTCACTGAATTTCCTTCTGTCATAGCCGGCAGTCTTCCAGGATCTTGACATGCGGTTATTTTTGTGCTAATTTTTATGGAAAGAATTTATAACAGATAATCTGAAAAGCGAATAAAGCAATTTATTCGCTATGTTTTTTCAGTCAGATTAGCACTCGTTTGATTTGAGTGCTGACAAGAAAGTAAAGGAGGAATACTTCATGATTATACGTCCCATTTATAATATACTGCTTCTTCCGGATGTCACATATTATTTTAAAGCAGACTTTTTCAGCGAATCTGCCGGCGGACAGCTGGAAGCGGGAACAGATATCATTTTCGCCTTTGTGAAGGAGGATATCGGGGATTCCTCCCTTCAGCCGGGAGATTTCTACCCCATAGGGCTCTCTGCGAGGATAGAAAATATCGGCGAGGATGATGCCGTACAGGTACGTACGCTGCACCGTGTCGTCCTCACTGACATTACAGTGGATCAGGATGAGGTCCGTGCATCCGTCTCCCTGCGTCCGGACATAGAAGATATGACGGAAGAGCAGCAGAAAGAAGAATTTTCCCGTCTGAGGGGCTCTCTCCTCAAGTTTGTCCAGGGCTATCAGTGGGGCCTCTGGGCAAGAGGATTTATCCTGCAGCGGAAAACAATGTCTGATCTGGCCTCCTCCCTGTCTGACTATCTGAATCTGACGGCAGAGGAAAAATACGCGATTCTCGCATGCGACTCAGTACAGAACAGATACCGCCTGATTGAGAAATCGGTGCAGGAATTTATGGAAGTGGCAAAAGTTGCCGCGGAAGCACAGGACGCGCAGAAAAACAATCAGGAACAGCTTTACCGGGAAGCTGCCCTGAAAAAGCAGATCGACTATCTGCAGAAAGAGCTGGATGACATGCACCCGGAAAATATATCCGATGTACGAAAATTTGAGAAAAAGATCGAAGCGTCCGGCATGAATGAAGAAGCCCGCAAAGAGGCGGAAAAAGTTCTGAACCGCATGCGCCAGGAGGGAAAAGAAAGTCATGAGTACGGGCTGCTCTACGACTATCTGGACTTTGTAACCAGCTTGTCCTGGAAATCCCCGAAATATAAAGCCATTGATCTTACCCGGGCCGAAGAGGTTCTGGACGAAGACCACTATGGCCTGAAAAAGGTAAAGAAAAGGATCATCCAGCAGCTTGCCGTTATGGCTCTGAACAAAAAACAGTACGGTTCTATCCTGCTCTTCGTAGGCGCGCCCGGAACCGGAAAAACCAGCATCGGCCAGAGCATTGCCCGGGCTCTCGGCAGGGAGTACGTCCGTATCAGTCTGGGCGGTATCCGGGATGAAGCGGAAATCCGCGGTCACCGCAGAACCTATATCGGCGCCATGCCCGGAAGAATTATGGAGGGGATGAAACGGAGCGGAGTTTCCAATCCTGTCATGGTTCTGGATGAGGTAGATAAACTGGCCAGGGACTACGGCGGCGATCCGGCCAGCGCGCTTCTGGAAGTACTGGATCCGGAACAGAACAACACCTTCACCGACCATTATATGAATGTGCCCTACGACCTGTCCAATGTGCTCTTCGTATGTACGGCAAACACTACGGATACCATTCCGGAAGCTCTGCTTAACCGTATGGAAGTCATTTCCTTCCCGGGCTATACCGCAGTTGAGAAATATCAGATCGCAAGGAAGCATCTGATTCCGAAAGCCATGGAAACCATGGGCATTCAGAAAAACCAGCTGAAAATCTCAGACAGCGCACTCCGCCGGATCATCGAAGAATACACCATGGAATCGGGCGTCCGTGATCTGAAGAAAAACATTGAGACACTGTGCCGCACTGCCGCTGTTCAGCTTGTAAAAGGCAGCGCTCCCGGCACTGATTCAGATGCCCCGGCATCATCCGCGGCATCTCCGGTGTCCATAACCAAAAGTAATCTTACCGGGTATCTTGGCCGGCCGGCCCTCCACCGGGAACGCCGGCTGACCACAGCCACCCCCGGCGTTGTTACCGGACTTGCCTGGACGCGGGCCGGCGGCGAGATTCTGTTTATCGAGAGCCGTCTCACCAAAGGCAAAGGCCGTCTGACAATCACCGGCCAGCTTGGAGATGTGATGAAAGAATCGGTGCAGATCGCCCTGACGCTTGTGAAGTCCCTCTACCCGAAGGAATGCAAAGTATTCGAAGACCATGATCTTCATATTCACGTTCCCGCAGGCGCCGTACCGAAAGACGGTCCCTCCGCAGGCATCACTCTGGTTACCGCCCTTGCCTCTCTTATTACCGGAAGGCCGGCGGATCCGGACAGCGCCATGACCGGAGAAGTCTCCCTGCGGGGCGGCGTAATGCCAATCGGCGGTCTTCCCGAAAAACTGATGGCTGCCCAGCGCGCAGGCATTAAGCGGGTATTTATCCCTTACGATAATGTGGAGGATCTGGAAGACGTGGCAGAAGAAGTAAAAGAAAAACTGACCATTGTGCCGGTGAAAAAAGTAAACGACGTGCTGAAAGCCGTCCTGGAATAGAGGAAGACATAAACCGGGGAGGCGGTCAGATAAACTCTGACTGCCTCCCCGGTTTATGTCTTCCTCTCTCCGTTCCATACTGACCGTTCACTGATCTGTACTGATCTGGTTCCGGAATCTCCTGCATCAGCAGATCTCGGCGCCTGCCGGCATATCTTTTTCCGGAACAACAAGAGCCAGATTGCCTTTGTCGTCTTCCGCGCAGAGAAGCATTCCCTCTGAAAGAACTCCTGCCAGTTTCGCCGGTTTCAGGTTCACCAGCACCATGACTTTCTTGCCGACCATCTCTTCCGGCGTGTAGTGCGCCTTGATGCCGGATACAATCTGTTTTACCTGGCTTCCGATCTTTACCTGAGAGCAGAGAAGCTTTTTGGACTTTTTCACTTCCTCGCAGGCAATGATTTCTCCGACCTGGAACTGCATTGCGCCGAACTGGTCAAATGTAATTTCCGGTTTCGCCTCAATGTCGATCACCGGTTCTTCCTCTTTGTTTTCTCCGGAAACTTCCTCTGTATGCGGATGAAGTTCTTCCACTTTTTTCATAACTTCTTCAACATCCAGTCTCTGGAACAGAATCTCCGGTTTATCTGTTACATGGCCGCCGCCCAGCTGCTCCAGAATCTTTTTGCTGGTTGAAGGCATAAAGGAGGCCAGGAGCTCCGCGCCTACGGAGATGGACTGGATCAGATTCCACAGCACTGTTTCAAGCCGATCCTTTTTCGTCTCATCTTTTGCCAGTACCCACGGCATTGTCTCGTCAATATATTTGTTGCAGCGTTTGAACAGGTTGAAGATCTCGGTTATGGCATCCGCCACTCTCAGGCGGTCCATCTTCTCCTCTACTGCCTTCGGTGTGTTTTCCGCTACAGCCTTCAGATCCGCGTCTACATCCTCTGTCACATTCTTGTCTGTCACTGTGCCGCCGAAATATTTATTTGTCATGGAAACCGTACGGTTTACCAGATTGCCCAGCGTATTTGCCAGATCGGAATTCAGGCGCTCCACCATCAGCTCCCAGGTAATCACTCCGTCATTTTCAAAAGGCATCTCATGAAGTACGAAATAGCGCACCGCGTCAACGCCGAAAAAATCTACCAGCTCATCTGCGTAGAGCACATTTCCCTTTGATTTGCTCATTTTTCCATCACCCTGGAGCAGCCACGGATGGCCGAACACCTGCTTTGGAAGCGGCAGGCCGAGCGCCATCAGGAAAATCGGCCAGTAAATCGTATGGAAACGGATAATATCCTTTCCGATCAGATGCAGGTCTGCCGGCCACAGCTTTTCAAACTGCTCTGTACTGTTTCCGTCCGCGTCATAACCGATTCCGGTAATATAGTTGGTAAGGGCGTCAAGCCACACATATGTGACATGTTTCGGGTCAAAATCAACGGGAATTCCCCATTTGAATGAAGTTCTGGACACGCACAGATCCTGCAGGCCCGGGAGAAGGAAATTGTTCATCATCTCGTTTTTCCTGGAAACCGGCTGGATAAACTCCGGGTGCTCGTTGATATACTCAATCAGACGGTCTGCGTATTTGCTCATTTTAAAGAAGTACGCCTCCTCTTTTGCCGGCTGTACTTCCCGTCCGCAGTCCGGACATTTTCCGTCCACAAGCTGGGACTCGGTAAAGAATGACTCACATGGCGTACAGTACAGGCCTTCATAGTATCCTTTATAAATGTCGCCCTGGTCATACAGTTTTTTGAAAATCTTCTGCACCTGGCGCTCATGATCCTCGTCTGTGGTGCGGATGAATTTATCGTAGGATGTATCCATCAGATCCCAGATTCTCTTAATCTCCGCAGATACATTATCCACAAACTCCTTCGGTGTAACTCCGGCCTCCTCCGCTTTCAGCTCGATCTTCTGGCCGTGCTCGTCTGTGCCGGTCTGAAAGAACACATCATATCCCTGGCTTCTCTTGTATCTTGCAATTGCGTCCGCCAGCACAATCTCATACGTATTGCCGATGTGGGGCTTGCCTGAAGTATAGGCAATGGCCGTTGTAATATAATACTTCTCTTTCATTTCTTCCTCCTTCCGGGACGCCGTCCGCTTCGTTTTCACCGCGTCTCCGTTTCTGATTTACTCTGTCCTTTTCTTCTGCTTTTGTTCCTTCTGACCATTTTCATATCCTGACATGGATCTCTGCTAAACAAAGTTTTCTGCTAAATAAAAACCCGTCTTCCTGTAATTAAGAAGACGGGTGATTACCGTGTTACCACTTCTCTTCGTCTCTACCTCACGGCAGAGACCTCAGCAAGTGCCTGTCAGCACTTCTCCGCTGTAATGGGCGGACCCATCGCAGCCTTACTGCAAGCATCCGTTCCTTTTGTCCGGAACGTTTATCACAAGATGCGCGCCTGCACATCTGTCCGCTTCGCAGTTCGGTGCGCTGCTCGGAAGCCATTTTCGCCTGCGTTCCATCCATCCCTCGCAGCATGGGATATGGCCTTCATATCCCCGGGATTTCTCTGTAGAATATCCGGCAGGTTACTCTCTTCGTCGTCGCTTTTCCAACTATCCTGATCTGTTCTGGTCTGATAAAAAGGTTAGCACAGGCGCGGAGAAATGTCAACCGCCGGATTTCCGCGTCTGCCGGATTTCCGGCCGCCTTTCCTCTTTTACGGATATGCAGGGCAAACTCGGTTTAAAGCCTGCATCTGAAATCTTCATATCCGAACTTCCGGATCGCCTGGCAGTCTCCGTTTTCCCGCTCCAGTATAATATCCGGAAGTTTCATTCCGTTAAAAGTATTATTTTTCACCATTGTGTAAATGGCCATATCCTGGAACTCCAGCCTGTCTCCCGACTGAAGCTGTTGTCTGAATGTATAGTCTCCGATCACATCCCCGGCAAGACAGGTGGGTCCGGCCAGCCGGTATACATAAGGCCTGTCTGCCGTTCCCCTGGCCGGCGCTCCTTCCGCCTCCCCTTTCTCCGGCTCTCCCGCGTCTTTCAGCGGCGGACGGTAGGGCATCTCCAGAACATCCGGCATATGGCAGGCCGCAGAGGTATCCAGAATGGCGATCTTCATGCCGTTTTCCACAATCTCCAGTACCTGCGTCAGCAGGATGCCGGCGTCCAGCGCCACGGCTTCCCCCGGTTCCAGATATACTTCCACATCATAGGTTTCCTTCACATGGCGGATGCATTTCTCCAGAAGAGCTCTGTCATAATCCTTCCGTGTTATATGATGGCCGCCGCCGAAGTTTACCCACTTCATATGATAAAGATAATCACCGAACTTCTCTTCCACTGCTTCCAGTGTCTCTGCCAGTGCATCCGCGTTCTGCTCGCACAGGGTGTGAAAATGAATTCCGTCCAGGCTCCGGATCTCCTCATCTGTCAGTTCCCGCCGGAACTGTTCCGCCGTGGTTCCGAGTCGGGAAAAGGGCGCGCAGGGGTCGTAGATGGCATGGCCTTCCTGGGTGGAGCGCTCCGGATTTACCCGGAGTCCGATGCTTCTTCCCGCCTGTTTTGCCCGCTCCCTGTACTTCTTCAGCTGGGCCGGGGAATTAAAGACCACATGGCCGCAGTATTTCAGGATTTCCTCCATCTCCTCTTCCCGGTAAGCGGGAGAGAAGATGTGATTTTCCCGGCCCATCTCCTCATAGCCCAGCCGCGCTTCGTACAGCCCGCTGGCAGTGGTTCCGTCCAGATACTCACCGATCAGCGGATAGACGCTGTACATGGAAAATGCCTTCTGGGCCAGCAGGATTCTGCATCCGGTCCGCTCTCGGAGATCTTTTAATATCTGTAGATTCTCTTTTAATTTCTCTTCCTGTATTACATAACAGGGGGTTCTCAGTTCTTCTCTTCGCACGTTCTTCCCTCTTTAGTCCACCAGTTCCGGATTCTCGCTGATCTTCCAGGGCAGCCCCCACTTATTCAGCGCGTCCATAAACGGATCCGGATCAAACTCTTCCATGTTGTAGACGCCCGGCTTTCTCCAGGTTCCGTTCATCACCAGCATGGCGCCGATCATTGCCGGAACTCCTGTTGTATAAGCCACCGCCTGGGACTCTACCTCCCGGTAGCACTCCTGATGGTCACAGGTATTGTAGATGTACAGTTTCTTCTCTTTTCCGTCTTTCTTTCCGATAAAGATACAGCCGATATTTGTCTTTCCTTTTGTCCTCGGTCCCAGCGTAGCCGGATCCGGAAGGAGCGTCTTTAAAAACTGCAGCGGAACGATGGGTCTTCCCTCGTACATAACAGGCTCAATGGACGTCATTCCCACATCTTCCAGACAGCGGAGATGGTTCAGATAGCTCTCTCCGAATGTCATGAAGAAACGGATTCTCCGGATTCCCGGAACATTCAGCGCAAGCGACTCGATCTCCTCATGGTGAAGAAGATACATATCTTTCTTTCCGATCTCCGGGAAATTATAGACACGCTTGATCTCCATGGGCTCTGTTTCAACCCAGCGTCCGTTCTCCCAGTAGGATCCCTTTGCAGATACCTCGCGGATGTTGATCTCCGGATTGAAATTTGTAGCAAAGGGATAGCCGTTGTCTCCTGCATTGCAGTCCAGGATGTCGATATAGTTTATTTCATCAAAATAATGTTTCAGCGCGTAAGCGGTAAATACATTTGTCACGCCCGGATCAAATCCGCTTCCCAGAAGCGCCGTAAGTCCGGCCTTCTCAAAGCGCTCCCGGTACTCCCACTGCCACTTGTATTCAAACTTCGCCGTGTCCTCCGGCTCATAGTTGGCTGTGTCAATATAGTGCACGCCTGCTGCCAGACACGCTTCCATAATCAGCAGATCCTGATAGGGCAGCGCCAGATTCAGCACCACGTCCGGCTTTTCTTTCCGGATCAGGACAGTCAGCACTGCCGTATCATCCGCGTCCACCTGCGCGGTTGTAATCTTTGTTTTCGTCTTTCCCTGAAGCTTCTCCTTCAGCGCGTCACATTTTGACACAGTTCTGCTTGCAATACACAACTCGGAAAACACATCACTGTTCTGACAGATTTTATGAATTGCCACACCGGCCACACCTCCGCAGCCCACTACCATTACTTTTCCCATTTTTTCGTCTCCTTCCTCCCGCGTCCCGCAGGATGTACTTCTTTCTGTACCTTATTTATTTCTCTTTTCTCTGTTATTCTCTGTTTTATATATTTTTTCTCTGTCCGGCCAGCGCGATAAGCATTTCCCTTACAATCTTGCACGCCGCCGCCGTGGACGCTCCGGTGGGATCACAGGGCGGACACAGCTCGGTTACGTCACAGCCGATAATATCCGCCCGGCCGCACACAGCCGAAGCCCCCTTCATCGCCGTCAGGAAATCCACGCCTCCCGGTTCCGGAGTTCCCGTTCCCGGGAATACCGAAGGATCCATAACATCCAGATCCAGGGTAAAATACACCGGTTTGCCTTTCAGTTCATCCAGCACCTGTTCCAGACCGTCCAGGGTAAACGGATGGAAATCCGTGTGTCCGCTTTTCGCCCAGTCAAATTCCTCTTTCTCGCCGGACCGGATACCGAACTGATGAATCCGCCCGTCGCCCAGTATTTCCCAGCATCTTCGGATTACACAGGCATGGGAGAGCTCTACTCCCAGATAATCCCTGCGCAGATCCGTATGGGCGTCAAAATGGATCATATGCAGATCCGGATATTTCTCCGCGGCCGCCCGGATGCTTCCCAGAGTGACCAGATGCTCCCCTCCGATCAGGAAGGGCAGTTTTCCGTCCTTCAGAATCTGCGCCGCGCAGGCTTCTATCTCCTCCAGAGATTTCTCTGAACTGCCGATGGCCAGTTCCAGATCTCCGCAGTCACAGACCAGGTTTTCCGGCAGTTCCAGGTCCTGGTACGGGCTGTACAGCTCCAGTCCGTAAGAGTCATTGCGCATGCTCTGACCTGCGAACCGGGTTCCCGGCCGGAAGGATGTGGTGGAATCAAAAGGCGCGCCGAAGAGGACGATCTCCGCCTCATCATATTCCGCGTCACATCCCATAAAATTGGTTACATTTTTCTGCATCTTTTCTTCTCCTGTTCTTCTACTCTTCTACGTCCTCAAGCAGTTCTTCCACATAGACCGGAAGCGCGAACACTCCCGCATGGAGCCGGGGCTCATAGTATTTTGTACGGATGCCCCGGAGTTTCCATCCCACTTTGTCCAGATCATCCAGCGGATGATATTTCTTTGAGGCGAATCCGAACAGCCAGTGTCCCGACGGATAAGAAGGAATGTGCGCCTGGTAAACCCGGCAGATCGGAAACGTCTCCACGATTCTCTTGTGCATCCTCTGGCACTGGAAAGCCTCTTCTGTATAAAACGGACTCTCATTCTGATTGATCATAATTCCGTCTTCGTGAAGGGCATTGTAGCAGTTTCCGTAAAATTCCTTTGTAAAAAGGCCTTCGCCCGCTCCGAAAGGATTCGGCGAATCTATAATAATCAGATCATAGGCGTCCCCTTTGGACCGGATAAACTTTACGCCGTCCTCATGAAAGATCTGAACCCTCTCATCGGTCAGACTGGCGGCAATCTCCGGAATGTATTTTCTGCACACTTCAACCAGAAGGGGATCCGGTTCAACCACATCGATTTTTTCTATCGTATCGTATTTGATCAGCTCCCTGACCACGCCGCCGTCTCCTCCGCCTACGACGAGAACCTCTTTCACATCGGGATGCACCGCCATAGGAACATGCGTAATCATTTCGTGATAAATAAATTCATCCCGCTCCGTAAGCATCAGATCCCCGTCCACTACCAGGATCTTCCCGAAATCTTTTGACTCCAGCACGTCAATCCGCTGGACTTCACTCTGGGAACTGAACAGCTGCTCCTCAATGCGGATCGACAGCTTCACACCGTCTGTATGAATATCTGAAAACCACATTTCCATCTCTTTTGTCACACTCCTTTATCAATCAGGCCCGCAGAATCCGCTTCGCGCCTTCCGCGCGCTTCCGTTTTCTATATATACTTCTATATAAGCTCTGCCGGGAATCTATCTGTCCCGCAGCACATTGAGCCGCTCGATCTTCTCATCTTCCGGTCCTGTCATGGAACATCCTTTTTCTTTTGCGTACACAATATACTGTATGATCTCGTCCGTAATCTCCTCCCCGGGCGCCAGCACCGGAATTCCCGGAGGATAGCACATAACAAATTCCGAGCAGACGCGTCCTCTCGTCTGTTCCAGCGGCAGAGATTCCTTCTCCGCGTAGAAAGAATCCTGAGGCGTCATGACAACCTTCGGCGAAATATATTCCTGGGAAAGCATTCCCGTCTTATCTTTCTTGTAACGGCGCTTTAAGTCCGCAAGGGCAGTTACAAGCCGTTCCACTTCCCGGATCCTGTCGCCGATAGACAGATAGGCCAGAATATTGCCAAGATCCCCGAATTCGATCTGAATGTCATATTCGTCCCTGAGAATATCGTAAACCTCAATCCCCGCAAGACCGATATCCAGCGTATGGATCGACAGTTTCGTGGGATCGAAGTCATAGATGCTGTCTCCGTTTATCATCTCCCGGCCGAAGGCATAGTAATCGCCGATCTGGTTAATCTCTCCTCTGGCGTACTCTGCCAGAGCCGTCACCCTCTGGAAAGACTCCTCTCCCCGAAGCGCAAGATTCCTTCTGGATATATCCAGGCTTGAAAGCAGCAGATAGGATCCGCTGGTCGTCTGGGTCAGATTGATGATCTGGCGGACATACCCCGGCTGCATTCCCTCTCCTGTAAGAAGAAATGAACTCTGGGTCAGGCTTCCCCCGGACTTATGCATGCTGACCGACGCAATATCCGCCCCTGCTTCCATTGCTGATACCGGCAGATCCTTTCCGAAATAAAAATGAGTGCCGTGGGCCTCATCGGCCAGCACTTTCATCCCTTTCGCATGAGCCGCCTTCACAATCGCCTTCAGGTCGGAACAGATCCCGTAATACGTGGGATTATTGACAAACACAGCTACTGCGTCCGGATTATCCTCAATGGCCTGAATCACATCCTCCCGTTTCATTCCCAGAGAAATTCCAAGCCGCTGATCCACATCCGGATTGACGTACACCGGTTTTGCCCCGCAGAGTACCATTGCGTTAATAGCGCTGCGGTGCACATTCCGGGGCAGTATAATTTTGTCTCCTTTCTTGCAGCAGGCCAGAATCATAGTCTGAACCGCTGACGTAGTGCCTCCCACCATAAGAAATGCATGGCTGGCCCCGAACGCGTCTGCAGCCAGTTCCTCCGCCTCCTTGATTACAGACACCGGATGACACAGATTATCCAGCGGCTTCATGGAGTTGACGTCAATGCTGACGCACCGCTCTCCGAGAAGCTGTACCAGCTCCGGATTGCCTCTTCCGTGTTTATGTCCGGGCACATCAAAAGGTACGACCCGGTCCCTCCTGAATCTTTCCAGCGCTTCATAAATGGGCGCTCTTGTCTGTGATAATTTTCCCATACCAAATTCCTTCCCCATATTCCGGTCTTTTATCTGACACGTGTAAAATGCGAAAAAACACAGGCATGCACATACGTCATGCCTGTGTTCATATCACGTTATTATCCTCTCAGCAAAACCTGACAGCAGTTTATTCTTTTCAGATAAAACAGATATTGGACTTAGAGTCTATATAGCAAATATTTTTACTTTTACTACTCTTATTGACCGTTTCACAAGTTTCGTATGCCCTATGCACACCGGTTATAAAGTAACCAACTTATAAAATTTGAGCTCCTAACTCAATCAATAATGCAGCTTGACGCCGCGTAAAATATTTGCATGGAGAACTTTCCCTATACCTGCTTTCCATACATAGCTTATGGTAACACACAATATCTGTAAATTCAAGAAATTTCTGTTTATAATATTATCTGACTTCGTTGTTCTTTCTGCTGACAACCGTCAAGATGCGCTATGCCGCTCTTTCCCTTTACAGACCGCTGCTGAACTCCTCAATCTTCTGCATAACCCGATCCTTCTCACTGCCTTCCAGAGGCGTAGGCTGATAGTTGTTATAGCCGGAAACGGACGATACGGAACAGGGAATGATATTTGTTACGTCATCTTCCACCAACTGACCGTTTTCTATGGTAAATGTCTGCTGAAAAATCATTGTATCTTTGTCCGACGGATTACTATTTCCCCCAAAGCAGAAATTTCCCAGACTGTAAACAATATTTTTCCCTTTGTATTTCTCAATTCCCTGAAGTACATGGGGATGATGACCCAGAACCAGATCCGCCCCATTGTCGATGGCGGAATGAGCCAGGCTCTTCTGGTTGTCGTTCGGATAGTTTTCTTTCTCCATTCCCCAGTGGAAACTGACAATTACAACCTGTGCTCCCTCGGACTCCACCTTCTTAATATTCTCAATCATCCCGGCCTCGCAGCCCATGCCGTCGGCCAGTTCGTAGGTTCCGACCAGCCCCACTTTCACGCCGTTTACATCAACTACTGCGGTGCGGTCATATCCGAAAGTAGTTATACCTGCCTCCTCCATATAATTGATCGTGTCCGTATAGCTCTGATCCCCATAGTCATGGCTGTGATTGTTTGCCAGATTGGCCGTCTCTACACTTCCGGATGTAAGAATCTGCGTAAAGTCACCGGGTCCTTTAAATGCAAAGGTTTTGTCCTGCCGGGAATCTGAGTCCGTCAGTGTCCCTTCCATGTTTACGATCGTCAAATCATCTGCCTCAAAAATGGATTTTACATTCTGCAGAAAATAAGCCGCCCCATTGCTGTTATAATAGGCATTCAGACTGGTACTCTGGTTAAAACTTGAATCCGTCCCCAAAGTGCAGTCTCCCGCCGCGCTTATGGTAATGGATACCGGAGGCTGCTGTTCCGCCTCTGTCTTCTGTTCTTCTTCTGTTTCTCCGGAAATTGTAAGATCCTGCGCCTGCTGCTGCGTTTTATCGGCTCTTTCTTCGCCGCCTCCTGAAAAGTGTCTTACCAGGACTACAATTCCCGCAATTATCAGACCAATACATATCACCGCTCCAATCATCGCGGCAATCAGCAGGCGCCTTTTTCTCCGCCGCCTCTGCATCTCAAGCCGACGCCTTTCCGCGCGGCTCATCCTTCTTCGGGGCGTTCCCGTACCGTCTGCACTTCGTCTGCGCTGTTCTTCCCCCTTGTTCATTTTTATCACCTCTCATTTGTAAAATAACTTTTCCATAAACAGAAAACAGATTCTGTCTGTTCTGTCCTTATGGTATCATCTGAGAGGCAGTTTTGCAATCGCGCTCTTTATTTTGCCCGCGGGAAACATATATTTACCCGGAACAGGTCGCCGTCCAGATAGAGGTCGAATGTTCCGCCCTGCATCACTGTCAGGCTCTTGGCGATAGACAGCCCCAGGCCGCTTCCCTCTGTACTTCTTGAAAGATCCCCTCTGATAAACCGCTCCGTCAGCTCATCCGCCGAAATATTGAGCTGCTGTTCCGATACATTTTTCAGAGAAAATTCAACCTTATCATCTCCGATCCGAAGATCCGCATATACCCGGGTTCCCGACATGGCATATTTCACTGCATTGTTAAAGATATTTTCCAGTACTCGCCACATACGGCGTCCGTCTACGCGGATGATTGCAGGTTCTTCCGGAAGATTCATTACAACCATCAGATTTCTTGCGGCAAATTTCTCTGTAAATTCCCCTTCCGTCTGCTGGATCATCTCGGTAAAATTCACGTCCATAAATTCCAGACTGATATTCCCGCTGCTGACCTTGGAGGCTTCAACCACATCTTCCGTCAGTATCTTCAGACGCTGGGCTTTGGATTCCAGAATATCCAGATATCCCCGGATTCTTTCATCCTGAATATTTTCCCGCTTTAAAATATCCACATAATTGATAATAGAGGTAAGCGGTGTTTTAATGTCGTGAGACACATTTGTA
Source organism: Mediterraneibacter sp. HA8405 (assembly GCF_056148955.1). Taxonomy (NCBI): domain Bacteria; kingdom Bacillati; phylum Bacillota; class Clostridia; order Lachnospirales; family Lachnospiraceae; genus Mediterraneibacter; species Mediterraneibacter sp. HA8405. The sequence goes on from NZ_CM148758.1 coordinate 345,114, forward strand.
ATCAGATCTGTTTTCAGGCGTTCATTGCGCATTGCGTCATCCACAGCCCGGTTCAGACCGCTTCCGATGTCATTCACTTTTTCCGCCAGTGCCTTATCTTCACCGCGGATCCCGTCTGTGTCGATCTGGTAGCTCATATTGCCCGATGCGATTTCTTCGATTCCTTCCTTTATCCGTTTCTTCACAGCCGCACGGTTCAGCACAAGCCAGACTGCCGCCCCGTCCGCCGCGGCTGCCAGAATAGTCAGAGGCAGACCACGCCAGACAATAGCCGCCCACTGGCACAGCAGAAATGCCGCAAGCAATACCGCTGCTCTGGCGGGCAGCGCTTTTGCCTCAAACGCTTCATTTCCAAAGACCAGTACCGCGCGCAGCAGACTGTTTTTCCAGAGCGTTTTCCCCTTAAGACGTTTTATAAAGCTGGCATATCCCGCAAAAAAACATCCGAATGAAAACAATCCGTAGAAAAATGCCGCCAGTACATCCAAAAACCGCAGTGTTGTGCCGGTCAGAGTAGAATAAACGTTCATATCCGTTTGCTCAAGAAACCTGGCGCCATAATATGAGAGCTCGGCTGTATCCCAGCTGTCTGTCACGCTCCAGTTTTCTATCCCGAACAATGTCGTTGTAAATCCCAGCAGCAGCAGAGTCACTCCCAGCCATATTCCGATAATCAGAACCGCCGCGATCTCTGTTTTGCATCTGTCAAATGATGTAAGGTGTACTTCATTATCTTCCGGTTTTCTTCCTGCTGCCATAGCAGTCCACACAACCGATACAAGAAACAGGATTCCGAAAATAAACATGCAGCGAAGCGCGGCCTTCAGAAACGGGACATTTTCCCCGTAAGACATACGCGCCTCATAGAACTGATCATTTATAGGATAACTGGTATCTACCGCAACAGCCACCACACTGTCCATTTTCCGGTCTCCCTCATAGGCCCGTACCTTATCCCATTCTCCGGATTCCGAGATATTCATGTTTGTTTCAAAATCCTTCAGCTTCGGATGGATGATCATATACCGCACAGATTCTCCGGATTTCATCTCCCGGATATTATTTTTCAATTCATCATAATTACTGTACTCCTCTTTATTTGTGACAACTTTTCTGGTTGCTTCATTTGCATAAATATAAGTAAGATTTGTATTGCCTTCTTCCAGGTACTCCCACCCATTTTCATATACCAGCAGCTCATCATACAGGCTGCTCAGCGTGGACGCAATATTTTCATATATAATCGACAGTTTTCCGTTAAGCTGAGGCGTCTCATTCACCACCTGAAGCAGATTGTCCGCACCGGCCGGAGCATATTTTTCGCGCAGAGATTCTCCGAAATTCCAGCAGTCCGTGTAAAGGATATTCCCCTCCGGATCTGTGATGCGCATCCGGTAAAAACCGGAAGTTGTAAGCGTACCGTCCTCCAGTTCCTGAAGATACTCATCCTGTGTTATCTGATATTCTTCATTATTATCAAACTCTATCCTGAGCTCTCCCCTGTCAAACAATGCCAGGAAGTCTTCAAGATAGTAGTAATAATAATTTCCATCCGGCTGTTCACAGACAATTACACTGTTATCGTCATAGAGCTGCCCCTCGCCCGCATAAAAGTCTTCACCCCAGTCTTTCAGCTCATCCAGCGTATAGGCCACACCGGAATGATTGGCCCCGGTTATTACCAGATTTCTGGAATAATCCATAATGTCCACAAGCTTATCCGGATTGTAAGCCCCGTCTGTCTCAAACATCTGCTCCAGACGAATCCGGTTCATAATCTCATACACACTGTTTTCCACCGTCATATTAAAGTCTTCGGAATCTTCATACGCCTGAGTCAGAATCCTTCGGATATCTGTCGGATTTACCGTTCCCGCAAGAGAAATTGACGCCAGAAGTGACGCGGAAAATACCGCGCCGCTTACAATTCCCACAATCACAGCGATCACTTTCACCACTGTTTTTCTGTACCATCGTTTCATAAAAGTCCTCTTTCCCTCTGAAGCGGTTCTCCCTGCCGGAGGTTACAGCTTCTCAATTTTATATCCTACTCCCCAGACTACTTTCAGATATCTGGGATCTTTCGGGTTAATCTCAATCTTCTCACGGATGTGGCGGATATGTACCGCAACAGTATTGTCCGCGCCGATTGCCTCTTCATTCCATATTGATTCATAGATCTGGTTAATTGAAAATACCCTGCCCTGGTTTTTCATAAGCAGACGAAGAATATTATATTCGATCGGCGTAAGCTTCACCGGTTCCCCGTCAACAGTAACCTTCTTCAGATCATCATTCATCCGCAGGCCGCCCACCTCATATACTTTGTCCTCGTCCTTCTGCGCGGTTCCGCCAAGCTGAGTATAGCGCCTGAGCTGAGATTTCACTCTTGCTACCAGCTCCAGCGGACTGAACGGCTTCGTCACATAATCATCCGCCCCTACATTCAGCCCCAGAATCTTATCCGCATCCTCAGACTTGGCAGACAAAATAATTATGGGAATGCTGTTCTTCTCGCGAATCTTAAGGGTGGTTCTGATCCCGTCCAGCCGGGGCATCATTACATCCAGAACCAGCAGATTTACTTCCTCAGACTCCAGAATCTTTATGGCTTCCATACCGTCATACGCTTTTAAAATACGATACCCTTCCTGGGACAGATATATCTCAATCGCTTCAACAATTTCTTTATCATCATCACATACTAAAATATTATACATTCTCATCACCTCCCTTACAGTATACATGATATGGGGAAAATTTTAAGAGGGAAACAGGGAAAATCTTAGGATTTTATGAATATTCAGACGATTCTGTCAAAAGGAGGCAGCCCCCTTTCGACAAAGTTGTCTGAATATCCGGTTTTGACAGAAAAACAGCGCTTCACCTGATACGTGCAGCGCTGTCATCCTATATATTTATACTTTTTTAAAACATCCCTTTCAGCGCCGGATACAGCTTTCTGAACTTCTGATATCTTTCTTCATACTTTGCTGTAAGTTCCGGATCCGGCTCTTCTGTCGCCACGATTTTCACCAGCTTTTTTGCCGCCTCTTCAACAGAAGAGAATACGCCGCAGCCGACTGCCGCCAAAATAGCCGCGCCGTAACCCGGTCCTTCTTCGCTTTCAATGATGTCAACTTTCATATTCATAACATTTGCAATGATCTTTCTCCAAAGCGGACTCTTTGCTCCGCCTCCGCAGATTTTGGTACGCTCCGGACTGACGCCGATGCTGCGGGCCACTTCGAGGGAATCCCGCAGACCGAATGCCACGCCTTCCAGCACCGCCTGAGTCATATCTTCTCTGGTTGTGTCCATGCTCATGCCGATAAACGCTGCTCTCGCGTCCGGATCATTATGCGGAGAACGCTCTCCCATAAGATAGGGCAGATAGAATACCCGGTTCTCACCGAGTTTCGTAATTCCCGCCTGTTCCTCCTGGTAAGCCTTTGTTTTGAGAATCTCATCCATCCACCATTTATTACAGGATGCCGCGCTTAACATGCATCCCATAAGGTGATAGTTTCCGTCCGCATGGGCAAAGGAATGCAGCGCATTGTTCTCATCCACGCCGAACTTTTTACTGGAGATAAACAGGGTGCCTGATGTACCAAGGGAAATATTGCAGCCTCCGTCTCCTACGGTAGCCGTTCCCACAGCGGCAGCCGCATTATCCCCCGCCCCGGCGATTACTTTTACGCTTTCCGGGAGCCCGAGCTCTTCCGCGATCTCCTTTTTCAGTGTACCCACAACTTCCCAGCTCTCATAAAGTTTCGGAAGCTGTTCTTTTGTAATACCGCAGATTCCCAGCATTTCTTCCGACCAGCATTTGTGCTCCACATCAAGAAGCAGCATACCTGACGCATCGGAATATTCTGTGCAAAAAGAGCCTGACAGTTTATATGCGAGATAATCTTTCGGCAGCATGATTTTGCATATTTTCGCGAAAATTTCCGGCTCATTTTCCTTCATCCAGAGAATTTTCGGAGCAGTAAAGCCTGCAAACGCAATGTTCGCCGTATATTCGGACAGTTTATCTTTTCCGATCACCTGATTGAGATAATCCGTCTGCTTCCCGGTACGCCCGTCATTCCAGAGAATAGCCGGACGGATCACCTGATCCTGATTATCCAGCGCAACAAGGCCATGCATCTGCCCGCCGAAGCTGATCCCCTGCACCTGGCTTTTATCACAGTCTGCGGTCAGTTCTCTGATTCCCTCCATGCTCTGAACAAACCAGTCTTCCGGGTTCTGCTCAGACCATCCGGGATGCGGGAAATACAACGGGTACTCCCTGGATACGATTTTACATATTTTCCCATTTTCATCCATCAGCAGCAGTTTTACCGCCGATGTGCCAAGATCAACTCCTATAAACAGCATGCCTTACCTCCTGCTTTTTCACCGCTCCCGCGGTTTTCTCAGAAACGGCCGCGTCGCTTCTCAAGCTGACGCGGCCGGCCTCTTATCTTTTATTTTTCTGTTTTAAATGTCTCCTGCAGATTCTCTCTGCAGAATTCCCTTCAGAATTATCCCCACGGATTCTCTGTCGGGTATCTTACGCCTGCCGGCTGATTGTATCCGATCTCATCTACCGAAACTCCGATGTATTTGAATACTTCGAACAGAGCTTTTCCGTAGTGACCGAAAGCAACTGCTCCGTGGTGCGGATAGTTCTTCTCAATCAGCACGTGACGGTAGAATCTTCCCATCTCCGGAATCGCAAATACACCGATAGAACCGAAAGATTTTGTAGCAACCGGAAGGATCTCGCCCTGTGCAACATATGCGCGCAGTACATTGTCAGATGTGCTCTGCAGACGGTAGAATGTGATGTCGCCAGGTTTGATATCGCCTTCCAGTGTTCCCTGAGTAACTTCCTCCGGAAGTGTTCTTGCCATGATCTTCTGGTATTTCATCTCACAGGATGTCAGCTTGCTGGAAGCTGTATTTCCGCAGTGGAATGCCATGAATGTATCTTTATGTGTATACGGGAACTTGCCTTCAATGCTCTCTTTGTACATATCAGCCGGTACAGAGTTGTTGATGTCAAGAAGCGTTACTGCATCCTGGCTTACAACTGTTCCGATGAACTCGCTTAAGCATCCGTAAATATCAACCTCGCAGGATACCGGAATGCCCTGAGCTGTCAGACGGCTGTTAACATAGCAGGGAACGAATCCGAACTGTGTCTGGAATGCCGGCCAGCATTTTCCTGCGATTGCCACGAATTTGCGGTATCCTCTGTGATCCTCTACCCAGTCTTTCAGAGTCAGCTCATACTGAGCAAGTTTTGTAAGAACTTCCGGTTTCTTGTTGCCTTCTCCCAGCTCTGCTTCCATTTCTTTTACAACTTCCGGAATTCTCTCGTCGCCAGCATGGTTATTGAATGCCTCAAAAAGATCAAGCTCTGAGTTCTCTTCAATTTCAACGCCGATGTTGTAAAGCTGCTGAATCGGTGCATTACATGCGAGGAAGTTCAGCGGGCGGGGTCCGAAGCTGATGATCTTCAGGTTGTTCAGAGCATATACCGCACGTGCGATGGGCTCGAACTCATGGATCATATCTGCGCATTCCTCAGCTGTTCCTACCGGATACTCCGGAATATACGCCTTCACGCCTCTGAGTTTTAAGTTGTAGCTTGCGTTGAGCATACCGCAGTATGCGTCTCCACGTCCGTCAAGAAGATCATTCTGTGACTCTTCAGCTGCTGCGATAAACATCTTCGGTCCTTCAAAGTGCTTTGCAAGCAGAGTCTCGGAAATCTCCGGTCCGAAGTTTCCAAGATATACAACCAGTGCATTGCATCCAGCTTTCTTAACGTCCTCGAGAGCCTGTACCATATGGATCTCGCTTTCTACAATACAGATCGGACATTCATAAACTGTTCCCTCGCCGTATTTCTTTGTGTACGCGTCAATCAGCGCTTTTCTCCTGTTTACGGACAGGCTCTCCGGGAAGCAGTCTCTGCTCACTGCAACAACTCCGATTTTTAATTCAGGCATATTGTTCATAATTCTTATCCTCTCTTTCTTTCCTGCCTGCGGCTTTCTTTCTGAACCGCTCTGCCTATTTTGTTTTTAAGGCGGCAAAACCGCCTTTTCCTTCTGCCGGCAGCCTATACGTGAGGATTCTCGCCCTGCAGTCCGCAGAAAGCGCCTTCGATTCCTGCTTCCTCATGGGCAATCAGCCACTTGTTTACCGCTGCAAGCAGACGGTTTTCTCCCTCTTTGGATGTCTCAAAGGAAAGCGCGTCATTGGTTCCCTTCGGCAGGATAATCGCGCAGCGGAATCCGCCTTTCCGGGCCGTGCACGGCGCATAGTGAAGGGTCGTCGCATAGAGTTCCACCGCTGTCGCGGCAGGCACGAAAAATGCTTCGATCTTCGACGTGTCATACACGTCCCCTTCCTGGATATCCTGCTGGCATCCAAGCAGAAGAATCAGATCCGTGACTGCGATGTCGATCTCCGAACTTCTGTGGTATTCCACCGCATTCAGACTGTAGTTATCTCCGTTGCAGTAACCGATCTGGATTGGCAGTCCGCCAAAACCTTTCTGGCTTACTGCCTCAGCCTCGGGCAGAGCTTCCAGCTCTTCCACTGAGGCCACATAGATAACATCCTCCGGAAGCGGCGTATGCTCCATCTCCTTTAAGATTTTCTCAAAAGGAAACACTGTCAGTACTCTTCCGTACTTGCCAAAGGACGCATCTGTCAACTGTTTAATTTCCAATTTTCTGACCTCCTTATGTATACGGTGTTTTTATTCCTGAGCTGCCTGTCCGGCAACTTAGGTCCGCGTTCCTGCACCTGCAGGTTTGTGAGGTCATTTTATCAACTTAAGGGCATCTTTTCGACCAAAAAATTAGCCATTTAATGCCCATTTCCTGTCTTTTCACGATATTCGCCCGGCAGCATTCCGTATTTTTTGCGGAATGCCCGGGCCAGGCCTTTGCTTCCCGAAAATCCGTTCCGAAGAGCAGTCTCTGTAATACTGTATTTCCCGCTCTCCAGATCTTTCAGCGCATATCCCAGCCGGATGCTCTGAAGATAACTTTTGAATGTAATCCCGGCATACTTCTGGAACATTCTGGAGAGATAGGTCGGCGAATACCCGAACACCCGGGCCACAGTCTCAAGCGTCAGCTCTCCTGCATAATTATCCTTCATGTAAGAAGTAATGGACGACAGCCGGTTCAGATTTCTGTTCTTCCTTACCGAATCCTGATCGATCTGTGTCAGCCTGTACTCTTTTACAAGGAAATACATGATATTATAGAAAATACTTTTCACTTTCAGATTATAGCCGATTTGTTTCTCTGTGTAAACCCGGAACAGCTCTTTTATCAGTTCCATAAATCGTTCATCTTTTTTTCCGGGCTCATGGGTAAACCAGATAAACTGCTCTTCCGTGAAATATCCCTCAAACATATTAAGGGGAATCTGAAGTACAATTGTCTCATTGGGCCGGGGCGCGTCAATCGAATGAACTTCATTGGAATTTACAATAATAAATTCATCTGCTTTCAGCCGCCACATTCTGTCGTCAACAAAAAATCCCAGTTCTCCCCGGCATACGGCAAATATCTCAACAGACCGGTGCCAGTGCTTCTCCCGAAAATAATTTCCGTTCCAGCCTTCAAACAGAAAAAGCTTGAACGGCAGTCCCTCCTCCGGAACAATCAGCTCATGCGAAAATCTCATAGGCTCCCTCTTTTCATGCCGCGGCGTCTTCCACACCGCGGCAGTTCCGTCTTTTTGTTTATTCATTATGAAGAAGCTTGTGTTCCTTTCCTTTCAGGATGCCGTCATATACGCTGGCCACAATGGGATTTTCATTGGACAGCCGGATCTGGGCCATATTGTCGATCTTATAGATCCCTTCCAGTCTGGCTTTTTTCGTCCTCGGTCCGATGGGAACAGGCTGTCCGCCTCCGGCAATGCAGCCTCTCTTGCAGGCCATAACCTCCACGAAATCATAGTGTGCCTCTCCCGCCTCCATTCTGTCCAGAATGATTTTTGCACAGTGCAGTCCGTTTACAACCGCAATCTTTACGATCCGGTCTCCAAGCTCAATCTGAGCCTCCTTGATTCCGTCTACGCCGCGGATTCCCGTAAAACTGATGGCTTCCAGATCTTCCTCCCGGTTGCTGCCCACAAGCCGGCGGAGCACCGCTTCCGTCACGCCTCCGGTTACTCCGAAAATCGCTCCGGCTCCGGACGCCAGTCCGAAGGGCATATCCAGCGACTCCGGCTTTACCTGGGACAGGTCGATGCCTGCCTCCTGAATCATGCGGGTAATCTCTGTGGTAGTAAGAACATAATCCACGTCCTGCTCACCCTCGGTAAAATGTTCCGGTCTGCGGATCTCGGCTTTCTTTGCCGTACAGGGCATGATGGAAACCACTACGGTCTTTTTCACATTCTCTTCCCCGTTTTCCGCCGCTTTCGCAGCATTCATCCGCGCTTCCTCTTTTATCAGAGCGCCGAACATCTCCTGGGGCGATTTGCAGCTTGATATATTCTTCCGGAACTGAGGATACCGGTTCTCGCAGAATTTCACCCAGGCCGGACAGCAGGAGGTAAACAGCGGCAGATTTTCTCCGGATTTCAGCCGTTCTACCAGTTCTTTTGACTCTTCCATTACCGTCAGGTCGGCGCCGAAATTTGTATCGTACACTTCGTCAAATCCGATTCTTCTAAGGGCAGCCGCCAGACGTCCCAGCGTATTTTCGCCCTTCTTAATGCCGAACTTGTCTCCTACTGCCACACGGACCGCAGGAGCGATCTGGGCTACTACACGGATATTTCTGTCCGCCAGAGCCGCCCACACCGGAGCCACATCCTGTTTAATACTGATTGCGCCGGTAGGGCAGACCGCACGGCACTGTCCGCAGCCCACACAGTCTGTCTGCGCCAGATCCCTGTTAAATGCCGGCATTACCTGCATCCTGGAGCCGCGGAAGGCAAAATCCAGAATTCCCAGTCCCTGAATCTCTTCACAGGTACGCACACAGTCTCCGCACAGAATGCATTTGTTCGGATCCCGGATAACACATTCCGAAGAGGTATCCAGCGGAAGCTGTTTCTTGTTGTTTTCAAAACGGACCTCGGTAATACCCAGCTGACGGGACAGTTTCTGCAGCGTACAGACGCCGTTCTTCGCGCAGGTCGTACAGTCTCTGCAATGGGAAGCCAGCAGCAGCTCGATAATCATTCTTCTGTGATGCTGCAGCCGGGGAGTATTGGTATAGATCACCATGCCGTCTCTGGGCACCTCAGAACATGACGCGAAAATTCTTCCCCGTTCGTCCTCCACTACGCACATACGGCAGGCTCCGTATGTAGACAGTTCCGAGTGATAGCAGAATGTAGGCAGGTCGATTCCTGATTTCCGGATTACAGAAAGGACATTTCTCTCGTTTGTAAACGCAACCCTGCGGTTATTGATTGTCATATAACTCATGCTCGACTCCTCCTACCCTTCTACATGTATTGCGCCGAATGCACAGGCGCTCTCGCACGCGCCGCACTTGATGCATTTTTCCGTGTCAATTACATATGGTTCCCTGAGCTGACCGCTGATGGCTCCCACCGGACAGTTCCTTGCGCACTTGGAACATCCCTTGCACCGCTCCGGACTTATGATAAAGCGCCGCAGCGCCGTACAGGTGTGGGACGCGCATTTCTTGTCCACAACATGTTCCATATATTCATCCCGGAACAGCTTCAGTGTACTCATAACCGGAAGAGCCGCGCTTTTTCCAAGACCGCACAGCGCTGTCTCCGTAATTGTATTGGCCAGTTCTTCCAGAAGATCCAGGTCTTCCACCTTTCCGTTTCCGGCAACAATCCGTTCCAGAATCTCCAGCATCCGCTTTGTGCCTTCCCGGCAGGGCACACATTTGCCGCAGCTTTCATTCTGTGTGAAATTCATAAAGAACCGGGCAACCTCAACCATACAGGTATGATTGTCCATAACAACCAGACCGCCGGAACCGATCATGGCTCCCATTTTTTTCAGAGAGTCAAAATCAAGGCTTACATCCAGATGAGGCGTAACAAGACATCCTCCTGACGGACCTCCGATCTGTACTGCCTTAAATTTCCCGTCTCCTTTGATGCCGCCGCCGATATCATAAATAACTTCACGCAGGGTTGTTCCCATAGGCACTTCGATCAGTCCGGTATGCTTCACGCTTCCCGTCAGGGCAAATGCCTTTGTCCCCGGGCTGTTCTCCGGTCCGATACTCTTAAACCACTCCGCGCCGTCCATGATAATCATGGGAACATTGGCAAATGTTTCCACATTATTCAAAACAGTAGGCTTACCGAACAAACCCTGTTCCACGGTACGCGGAGGTTTGACTCTGGGCATTCCCCGGTTGCCTTCAATGGACGCGGTCAGAGCGCTTCCTTCCCCGCACACAAACGCGCCGGCTCCCCGGTTGATGTGCAGCCGGAAAGAAAAATCTGTTCCCAGAATATGATCTCCCAGAAGTCCGCACTCCTCCGCCTGGGCAATTGCCAGCTTCAGACGGCTGATGGCCAGCGGATACTCTGCCCTTACATAAATATAGCCTTCCTGAGCTCCCACCGCATAAGCCGCGATCATCATGCCCTCGATCATCTTGTGAGGATCCCCCTCCATGATGCTCCGGTCCATAAACGCGCCCGGATCGCCCTCATCTCCGTTACAGACAACATATCGTTTTTTCTCGGCCTGCCTTGCCACCTGGGACCATTTATAACCGGTGGGGAATCCGCCGCCGCCTCTTCCTCTTAAGCGGGAATCGGAAATCTCCTGAATGATTTCCTCCGGAGTCATTTCAAACAGCGCCTTTTCCAGTGCCTGGTATCCTCCGGTTGATATGTATTCCTGAATGTGCTCTGCGTCAATATGTCCGCAGTTTTTCAGCACGTTTCTGGTCTGCTTTTTATAAAAAGGGATCTCTTCCTGCTTCTGGTATTCGATTCCGTCCTGCTTGAACAGCAGATGACGGATAATATCGCCTTTTTCTATAGTTCTGTGAAAGATCTCGTCGCAGTCTTCCGGCTGTACTTTCGTGTACAGAATCCCCTGAGGTTCAATCCGCATAAGAGGCCCCATCTCACAGAATCCGTGGCATCCGCTTTTTTTTACGCTGATCTCCCCGTTTCCATGGGCGATCTCCGGCCCGAAATGTACTTCCACATCCGGATGATCTTTCACCAGTTCACACATTCTCTCATATATTTCGCCCGATCCGCCTGCCAGGCATCCTGTCCCGGCACAGATCAGAATCCTGCATCTGCTGTCTGCAACCTGTGCTTTCGAAGCTTCCCGTACCTGTCCGAGAGCTTCTCTGTCTGCAATTCTCTCCATACGCTTATGCTCCTCTCAACTCTCGAATCAACTCCGCTGCAGCGTCCGGGGTCATGGCCGGATATACCTTGTCATTTACCGTAAGAACCGGCGCAAGCCCGCAGGCTCCCAGACAGGAAACTGTCTCCAGCGTAAACAGCATATCATCCGTGGTCGCTTTTTCCTCAGAAAGGCCCAGTTCACTGTACAATCTTTCCAGAATCGGAATAGACTTACGCACATGACAGGCCGTGCCGTCACAGACTTTAATGATGTATTTTCCCTTTGGCTCAAAGGAAAAATTCTCATAAAAAGTAGCCACACTGTAAGCTTTCGCCTCGTTGATTCCCAGTTTCTCAGCAACATAACTGAGAAGTTCCGGAGGCAGGTACCGATATTCCGCCTGAATATCCTGAATAATAGGAATAAGTGCTGCCTGTTGTGACCCGTGTTCTGCAATAATTTCATCAGCCTTGTCATAGTAGGTCTGTTCTAACATGAAATACCTCCTTTTTTATAATTTTGATTTTAAAAAAATACCGTTAACAATTATTATATGGGGAAATCAAAAGGCAGACAATAGAAAAAACTCCTGAGTTTTTATGATTTTTTATACATAGCGGCTTTTCCTCATAGTTAAAAAAAGGAGATGTTCTTTCTGAACTGCTTCAGACAGATTATCTCCTTTTTCGCCGTTATTCATTTCCCGGATCCGCCGGATATATTGTGTTTCTGCGGCAGTCTCCCACGCTATCTGTAGCCGAAATACTGGTCAATTCCATCCGCAATTCCCTTGACAATTTTATTCTGGTAATCATCTGTGGCCATAAGCGCGTCTTCATCCGGATTTGTCATGTATCCCATCTCAACAATCGTTGCCGGGACCTGGCTCCAGTTATTGCCGCTCATTGAATCCGTCTCCCACACTCCATCGTTCTCGCATCCTGTCACTTCGCTGAGATTATTGATAATGCAGTCTGACAGCGCCCTTGCCTGTTCATAGAGTGCCGGATAAAATGGATTATCCGATGTAATACAGATCGTCATCGCTCCTTTTGCCGAAGAATCCTCTGAGCCGTTCGCGTGAATCCGGACAAATGCGTCTGCATCAGAATTATTCGCCACATCTGCTCTTTCGATGCAGCTTACCGGAACATCATTTGACTCCCTGGTCATAAGTACCGTATATCCCCGGTTCTGAAGCTCCGTTCTCAGTTTCTGACTGACGGTAAGATTCAGCTCATATTCGGTGAGTCCGCTGACCGTCCCTGACGTTCCGGATGTATCCGCCGCTTTGTTCTCCGTAGACCCGGGTCCCAGCGGTTCTGTCCCGCTTGCCACTACCGACGAATGCCCCGGATCAAGAACAACGGTCTGTGTCCTTGTCTTCTGCTCCGGCGTCTCTTCTTTCTCCTTATCTTCTTCCTGCTCTGTCTCCTGTGCGGCTTCCGGCTGATCAACTTCAATCACAAGATCTTCTACCTTTTTCACCGGCTCCTCTTCTTTTTCATTTCCCGGAGAACAGCCTGCCGCAGCCAGCGCCAGAGCCGCAGCCGTCAGAATTATTTTCCATCTTCGCATATAATCACCTTTCCCCTCTGATTTTCATACAATATAATATATTAGAAAAATTCAGCATCTTCAGCGTAATCTCTTCCAATATAGCAGTCCGAACGCTGCGTCGTTAATTATTATACACTATCTTTTTCCAAATGTGATGCTGTTTATTCAAAAAAGGAGTTTTTCTATGAGCACACAAGGTCTTGATGTAAGTGAATTCCAGGGCGAGATCGACTGGGAACGTGTAAAAAACGCCGGTTACCGTTTTGCCATGCTGCGGGCCGGATATGGTTCCGGCACTATAGACCGGAGATTCCGGCGAAATGCGTCTGAATGCAGCCGGGTCGGAATCCCTTTCGGCGTATACTGGTTCTGCTATGCCACCTCTCCTTCCGAAGCCGCAGAAGAAGCCGACAGCTGCGTAAAAGCCATTTCCTCATTTCGTCTGGAATACCCGGTCTGTTACGATATTGAGGAAGCCTCTGCCGACTATATACGCAGACAGGGTATTCCTTTTACCGGCGCCCTTGCCCGAAGTCTTGTCCGAAGCTTCTGCGGCCGCATAGAAGATAGAGGATATTTCTCCATGTTTTACAGCAACCGGAATTTTATAGATACTTATCTGGGCAATGACCTGCGGAAACGCTACGCACTCTGGTATGCCCGGTACAGCGAAAACTTCGACGGCACAAACTGCGGTATCTGGCAGTTCACAAATCAGGGCCGGATACCGGGTATCCGGGGAGATGTGGATCTGGACCGCGGATTTACAGACTATCCTTCTCTGATCAGGAGAGCCGGCCTGAATCATCTTTCCATCGGTTCTTCCCGCCCTGAATCCGACTATGTCACCTACGTTATCCGTCCCGGCGATACTTTAAGCGGAATTGCGGCAAGATTTAAAACAAACGTGTCCGTCCTGACAGAACTGAACCATATTTCCAATCCGGACCAAATCTATGCCGGTGAGACCATTCGTATTCCTGAAGAAAACTGATCTTAATAAAATCATAATTTTCTTTCGATTTCTTTTAGAGTTTAATCATATTTTTGACACATTTTCTCATTATACTGAGACACAGATAGTTGATAAAACAACTATCTCCCCCCTCATAAAGTAAAGGCATCCCGGGGGAACCGGGATGTCGCACTTTACTCTCATTCCTTTAATAACTATAAAAACAACGGAAACCCGTCAGCTGAAAGGTTGACGGGTTTTCGCTGTTTTATTCCCCCCCCGAAAAGAGCTGAAGCAGAACCTGATATTAAGATATCAGACGGCTGTTCGGTTCAAACATCTCATTTCACCGCTTCATTTTCCCCTCATTTGTAAATGTATCTGTAAATTTACATTTCAATAAATTCCCCGCTGTCAGAATCAAACACAAATTCGGTAATTGTGTAATTGTGGTAACCCATACTGAAATCAGACGTCTGGCCTACATACACCGCATCATCATATTTCGCGGTTTCAAACTGCATATACTGTCCTGAAATCAGCGGTTCGTAAGGACTTCCGTCCCTTATTCCGAAAATATAGGACAGACTTCCGGAGCCGCCTCCTGACATTTCCCACACAATAAATTTCTGCTGTCCTGCCGTGACCTTCTGCTGATGAAGATATCCGTATGTATCCGACATAAGCTGTGTACAGTTTCCTTCACAGTCTATAAACCAGACTCCCACGTCTCCGCAGAGCCCCAGCTCATCATAATCTTCCGGTGAGGTAATTCCGAAAGCCTCGCTGACCCCGTCTCCGTCATAATCATCATATTCAAAATTCACAATCAGATCGGAGATGTTCTCCTCTAGAACTGCCCGCAGTTCTTCTTCAGACTTTGCCTCTGTCCGGGGTTCTTGATCAGCTTCACCATCTGCGCCGTCTTCCGGTTCGTCTGTCCGGACGTCTCCCGTTTCAAGCTGTATTACGCCCCATTTTCCATTCTTCTGAACCCAGCACTTTCCTTCGTTTACCGGACGTATGGCTTCAAATACGCCTGCGGGAATCACCACATTGCCGGCAGTATCCCGCATCTCCCACATACCGTCTTTAACCAGGGGAATATAGCCTTCCGAAGCAGCATAACAATATGAAATCTCTTCATCTCCGCTGAAGATCTGCCAGGATGAATCATATTCAAAGGGGATAACTTCTGTTCCATCGGCCGCTATATACCCCCATTTTCCGTCCTTTTTCGCTGCCAGAACACCATTCGATTCAGAACCGCATTCTTCATAAATAAAGTCCGTAGTAAGAGCTCCGTCGCTGTAGACCGCATACATTCCCTGCAGCCAGTAACCATAATATCCGTCAGAGCTTTCAAATATATCATCCGACCGCTGTACCGGCACGGGGAAATCCGGTTCTTCAAACTGATAGTCCAGATATGTATACGCTTCATTTATATTATGAAGACCGCCGCAGTAATAATAGGCTCCCATCGGATCCGGACCGGATCCCAGGCCTTCCGCCATCGTAATTTCTTCTGTTTTTTCATCAAAAAAATACAAATCCCAGTCGGAATTTACAGAAGACTCATACTGTGGTACCGCCCTGCGCATCAGATACGCACCGCCATAATACTCACTGATATCTGTATACTCCGGTTCCACCACAACAGTACCGTCACTGCGGATTATTCCAAAAAGTCCGTCCTGCACGATAACGGCATACTCTGAATCTTTTTGTTTTTCTCTTTCATTCGCAGAAAAACTGAGCAAATCACCTGACTGTATATAAGTGATATCCTCCGCCTCTATCTCCGGCTCCACTGCCCATGTATATTCAATTACATTACTCCATTTTTGGATAATATCGTCAAACTCCTGCTGGTCTTCCTCCGGAAGCACTGCTTTTGCTTCTTCAGCCGTCTCCACTGCCCGGTCATAATCTTCCATGGCAACATATGTATCGACCAGTCCCAGATAAGGTTCTTTCTGTTTCGGATCAATGGATATCGCTTCAAGATAGGCATCCTCTGCCTTCTCGTAATCCATTTCTTCCAGATATCTGTCACCCGACGCCAGCGCGTTCTGATAACGCTGTTTTTCCGCAATTGCCGCAAAACATACTTTATCTCACGTCCTTTCTCTCCCTTCTTTCATTCAATAGCATCCGAACTATTTTATTTATTATATAATGTTTTCCCTGTATCCTCAACATTTCATTCATGCGTACATTTTTCTCTGAAACACAAAATTTACCGATATATAATTTATTAAAGATTTACTAATTAAGGGGTTAATTATAGACAGTGAATTAAGAGAACAGTTTTTTTTAACAATCGTTCATTTCAGAAGACTGGAATCCCTTCTCTCTCCGGAGTGTGAGATGTGGGAAAAACTTAATATCTCCAAATCTGCCATCTCTTATATACTGCATACTCTGTCTACTTTTTTATTACAAAACTGGCCTTTCATTTTCATTATACTTTCTTTATTACTGTTTTAGATATTTTCTTTTTCTTTTAGAATTCACTCATATTTTTGACATATTTTCCGGCTATACTATATATCAGATAGTTGATAAACAACTATCTCCCCCCTCATAAAGTTTAGACGCTGCAGAGCGTCGCACTTTACTCTCATTCCTTTAGATAACTTATAAAACAACAGAAACCCGTCAGCCGCGCGGCTGACGGGTTTCTGTTGTCTGTAAAACCATATCTGCTCTGGACGTGTCCCTTTTTTGAATATATAATAATTCTGGATAGCAATTACCCACTGATTCAGTATTTTACAATATGGGAGGAATAAAAATGATATGTCAAAACTGCGGTTATCAGCTGCCGGACAATGCCATTTTCTGTGAACAGTGCGGCGCCCGCGTTGCCCCCGGCCCCGACGGAAATATTCAGCCGGATTATCAGCCGGACTTTCAGAATAACTTCCAGGACAGTGCCCCGATCAACTACACGGACACTTTTCCGGCCCAGTCTCCGGACAACGCTCCGAAAAAATCAAGGACAGCTCTTTATGTTGCCATTGCTGTCGCCGCCGTGCTGATCGTCTCTGCGGGAACCGGATTGACTGTCTGGTATCTGTCAAATAATTCTTCCGGAAAAGGTACGCCCCAGACAGTAGCACGGGAAAACAATGATTCCAATGATTCACAGGAGAATCCGGATGCCCTCGTTTCCGGAAGCGAAACGGAAGACAATACAGCTGCGGATCCGGAATCCGATATACAGACAGGTGCTGATAAAACTTCTTCTGACAGCAGTACAGAAACCGCAAAAAAAGATACGCCTTTTAACATCGATCCAAATGCAGATGCCGACTATACAGCAGCTCTGGACCCCTCTGAATATGAATTCTATTCTTCTTCCATAGATGAATTCAGCTTCTGGTATCCGACTGATTTTTATAATGATGTTACATACAACACACGGCTTGATACAATTTCTTACGGGACAAACATAGAAGAAATTTCCTTTTCCGCAGATGACGGATCGCAGCTTATCTTTCAGGCTGTTCAGCGCACGGATTCCATGAATCTGGAGGAGATGAGCGACTATGTCTATACATCTGAGATGGGACGTCTGACTTCCGCAGAAGTCATTCTGAACAACGTCAAGAACGGAAGCGGCAAAATTGTCGTAACCGGCTGGGATTCCGAGCACACAGATAATACGGTTTACTGTCTGACCAAAATAAAGTCTGATGTAATCCTGCAGATGACGGTTCTGTTTCCCGACTATACGGATGAGGCAGATCAGCTTCGCAAAAGCTATCTGACAGAATGCTTCTACCGCATGTGTGGTTTTTCCAACGCCGATCCCTGGAGAACCTATGAAGACTTTGTAAGAGAGGCCGGTTAATTATGAAAAAATATTTAATGAATTTTATAGTCCTGACAGCAATGGCCGCGTTTCTGCTGACCGGCTGTACAGAGGCTGCTTCAGAAGAAAAAATAAAAGAGGAAGCCAAAGAAGCTGCTGATCTGGAAATAGATCCGGAACCTGATGCGGCGGAAGAAGATACGCAGAAACCGGAAATTCTTCATTTTGTAGATGTATACCAGAATCCCTATCAGGTTAAAATTAATCCAAATGTGGAAAAACACAACTATAAAAATGAATGTTTTATCCGCAGCGGCGATCTTCTCTCCTATACCGGAGATGACAATTATACATACCGCCTTGGTGTAGATGTATCTGAACACCAGGGTTATGTGGACTGGCAGCAGTTAAAGGACAGCGGTTTCTCTTTTGCATTTATCCGGCTGGGCTACCGCGGCTACGGCCAGGAAGGCAACATTCGTCTTGATCAGGAATTCCACCGGAATATGGAAAACGCCCAGGCAGCAGGGTTTGATGTTGGAGTCTATTTTTTCGCACAGGCCGTCAATGAAGAAGAAGCGCAGGAAGAAGCAGACTTCGTCCTTGAAAATCTGGCAGGATACAGCCTGCAGCTTCCTGTCGTATACGATCCGGAAAGTATTCTGGATGATGAGGCAAGAACAGATAATGTTACAGGCGAACAGTTTACAAAGAATACACAGATATTCTGTGCCGCCATGGCAAATGCAGGCTATTCTCCCATGATCTACGCCAATATGCTCTGGGAAGCCTTTGAGCTGGATCTGGAATATCTGTCAGAATATCCGCTCTGGTATGCAGACTATGAACCTTACCCCCAGACACCCTATCATTTTGATTTCTGGCAGTATACCAATGAAGGAGACGTCCCCGGTATAGAGGGCAGAGCAGATCTTAACATTCAGCTGATCCCCCGGCAGTAAAACGGCGGCAGGACCTATCTCCCCAATACCCGGGCCTGACAGAACCGGTATTCCTTATTCTTCTGAAACGGGAATGCCGGTTTTATTTTCTCTTTATAAATTTTCTTATCCTTTTATACTTCACTCATACTTCTGACACATTTTCTCTTTATACTATGTATCAGATAGTTGATAAACAACTATCTCCCCCTCATAAAGTTCAGACGCTCAGAGCGTCGCACTTTACTCTCATTCCTTTAGATATAACTTATAAAACCGGCAGAAACCCGTCAGTTGAAAAACTGACGGGTTTCTGTTAATCTCTGTTGCTTAATTTTTCCTCAAACCACTCATACAGTTCCTGATACACCTGCTCCCGGTTTGTCTCGTTTAATATTTCGTGCCTGTCTCCCTCATATAATTTAAGTGAGACATCCCTCAGACCCGCTGATTTATAGATTTCGCAGACTTTACGTACGCCTTTTCCGAAATTCCCCACAGGATCCTCCGCACCTGATACGAAAAGGACCGGCAGGCTTTTCGGAATCATACTTATATTTTCTTTCTTCTGCATGCCCAGCATTCCGGCCATCATACTGTAATAGGCATTCACTGTAAACATAAAGGAACAAAGCGGATCCGTTACATATGCATCAAGATGTTCTTTGTCACTGGTAATCCAGTCCGCCCGGGTTACTGACGGTTTAAACTTCTTATTAAAGGAACCCGTCACAAGCTCATCCACCATCCGGCTTCGGTAATGCCATCCCCGGACCGCCGCCATCAGGCGGCAAAGCTGTTTTACAAACAGCAGGGAAGATCTTCTGTG
The DNA here is from genome assembly GCF_056148955.1 of Mediterraneibacter sp. HA8405. Lineage (NCBI taxonomy): Bacteria > Bacillati > Bacillota > Clostridia > Lachnospirales > Lachnospiraceae > Mediterraneibacter > Mediterraneibacter sp. HA8405. The sequence continues at coordinate 364,572 of NZ_CM148758.1, forward strand.
ATCTGTAACCACACCCATCAGCACCACACCGCTGAGTCCGTTTCCATACATCTGAATATACTGACGCAGCAGAGAAGAGCCCATGCTGTGTCCCAGCATAAAATAAGGCGTCTCCGGGTATTTTTTCACAGTTCGCTGGCGAAGTGTATGAATGTCTCCCAGAACGCATGCATTGCCGTATTTTTTTTCAAAAAAACCGTATTCGGATTTGGACTGTACAGATTTTCCATGTCCGAGATGATCATTTCCCACCACATAAAATCCTTTTTCACAAAGGAACTGTGCAAACTCATCATACCTTTTGATATATTCCACCATTCCGTGGCAGATCTGCAGAACAGCCCTGACTTCTCCCTCAGGCTTCCATTCTATCGTATGAATCTCAGTGTTTCCATCCTTAGATGGGAAATAGAACTCATCTCTCATGTTACTTCCTTACCTGTCATCTAATTTTATGTAATCACGGTATGGAGCAAGAGGTCTGTACGCCGGACGTATAATCTTATCTACATTCTCGAGCTCTTCCAGTCTGTGTGCGCTCCATCCTACAATACGTGCTGCCGCAAAGATCGGCGTGTACAGTGATGACGGAAGATCCAGCATGCTGTACACCAGGCCGCTGTAAAAATCAACATTTGCATTAACGCCTTTATACATACGGCGCTTTTGTCCGATAATCTCCGGCGCCATATGCTCAACTTTTTCGTACAGTGCGTATTCTTCCTGACATCCCTTTTCTCTTGCAAGCTGCTTAACAAATTTCTTGAAAATATCCGCACGGGGGTCGGAAATAGAATATACAGCATGGCCCATTCCATAAATAAGGCCTTTTTTATCAAATGCTTTCTTATCCAGAAGCGCTTCCAGATAAGCTCTGATCTGGTCATCATCTGTCCAGTCTGTCAGATGCGCTTTCATATCTTCAAACATCTGCGTCACCTTAATATTGGCTCCGCCGTGTTTCGGTCCTTTCAATGAGGCCATAGCAGCCGCGATAGTAGAATATGTATCTGTTCCTGAAGATGTAACGACGTGAGTCGTAAACGTAGAATTATTTCCGCCACCGTGATCCATATGGAGCACAAGCGCCATATCCAGGATCTTTGCTTCAAGTTTCGTATACTTCCGATCCTCACGCAGCATCATAAGAATATTTTCTGCAGTGGAAAGGTTCGGATCCGGCGCATAAATATACAAATCTTCTCCCCGTCTGTAATTATATGCATGATAGCCGTATACCATCAGCATAGGGAACTGGCTGATCAGATTAAGGCACTGACGCAGTACATTTGGTATGCTGGTATCGTCTGCCTTGTCATCATAGGAATACAGCTGCAGAATACTCCTTGCGATACTGTTCATCATATCGCGGCTGGGCGCCTTCAGAATCACATCACGTACAAAATTCGGCGGAAGCGTACGCCGCTCTCCGATCATTTCCTGGAAATTCTTTAATTCTTCTTTAGTGGGAAGTTCGCCGAAAAGAAGAAGGTATGCCGTTTCTTCATAACCCGGGTGTTTTGCATCCAGAAAGCCTTTTACAAGATCCTTAATATTATATCCCCGGTAATAGAGATTTCCCGCACACGGCACAGTCTCTCCATTTACAACCTTTGAAGCGCAGACATCAGAGATGTTTGTCAGTCCTGCAAGAACCCCTTTTCCATTGAGATCACGCAGTCCTCTCTTTACTTCATACTTTGTATACAGTTCCTTGTCAATCGCATTATTCTTTTCACATTTGAGAGCTAATTCTTCAATGTCTGGAGTAATATCGAAAAAAATGCTGTCAATATCTTTTGCCATTTGACCTTCCTCCTTCTCTCTTTTTTCTTCACTTTTTTTCTGTATGACTTATTTATTATACTAAAAATGTAAATAATATACAATGAACTCAATATTAAATATTTATTAACACAGCTTATTTGACAAAAACGCGAATTCTTCCAGGGTCAAAGCCTCTCCTCTTACGTTCAGATCTTTCCCCAACAGTTTAACAGCTGATTCGATTTCCTCTTTTGAAAACGAAAGATCAGCGGAATTTTTCAGCCCGTTTACAAGAGTTTTCCGCCTCTGATTAAAGGACGCCCTGATAATCCGGAACATCAGTTTTTCATCTTTTACTTCCACCGGAGGCCTCTCATACCGGTCCAGGCGAATCACCGCAGAGCCGACCTTCGGCCTGGGCATAAAACAGTTTGGCGGCACATTTGCCACAATATACGGTTTCGCATAATACTGAACCGCCAGGGAAAGGGCGCCGTATTCTTTTGTTCCCGGCCCCACCTGCATCCGGTCTGCTACTTCTTTCTGAACCATAACTGTGATACTCGCAACAGGAACATGGTTCTCGAAAAGGCCCATAATAATAGGCGTGGTAATATAATACGGCAGATTTGCCACTACTTTCAGCGGTTTTCCTCCGTTTTCCTCCCGGGCAAGCGCCGCGAGATCCAGCCGCAGCACATCTTCATTAATTATTTTCACATTCTCATAACCATCAAGTGTATCCTCCAGAATGGGAATCAGAGCACGGTCGATTTCCACTGCGATCACACGCCCTGCAGCGCATGCCAGATACTGAGTCATAGTTCCGATTCCCGGCCCGATCTCCAGTACACAATCCTCCGGCCCGATCTCTGCCGCCCGGATAATTTTATCCAGCACATGGGGATCAATCAGAAAATTCTGGCCGAACTTCTTCTGAAAAGTGAAATTATATTTCTGCAAAACCGCAATCGTATTCTGCGGATTGCCGAGTGTTGGCTGTTTCATATCATTCCTCCTTAAAAGGGGGACAGACCCCTTTGAAAAAGGGTCAGTCCCCTTTTTCCAGATTATACAGTTTTCTTGCGTTTATCTCTGTCTGTTGTACGACTTTTTCGCAAGATATCTCTTTTATCTCTGCAATTTCTTTGGCTATACAGGGAAGATTCAGTGAAGAATTCCGTTTTCCCCGGAAAGGTTCCGGAGCCAGATACGGACAGTCCGTCTCCAGTACAATAGACTCCAGAGGGATCTCTTTTACAGTATCTTTCAGTCTGCGGGCGTTTTTAAAGGTAACCACGCCGCCCACGCCGATATAATATCCCATTTTCACATATTCCCGGGCCATCTCCGGAGAATAGGAGTAGCAGTGGATAACGGCTTTCATGCCTCCGGCATACTGCTTCATAATTTCCATAGTATCTGCGGCAGCCTCTCTGCTGTGGATGATCACCGGCATATTTTTTTCACGGGCCAGTTCCAGCTGGCGGATAAACCACTGCCTCTGCAGATCATGTCCTTCTTTGTCCCAGTAGTAATCCAGACCGATCTCTCCGACAGCCACGATTTTTTCACAATCCAGCAGTTCTCCCATTCTCTGAAACGATTGTTCATTCAGCGTTCCCACTTCATCCGGATGCACGCCGACAGATCCATACATAAAAGAATATTCTTCCGTCAGTTTCTTTATCCTGTCCCAGGATTCAATGGTAGAACCGGCGTTTACAATCATACCGATCCCCTCTGTTTCCATCTTTCCCAGCAGCTCTTCCCGGTCGATGTCAAACTGTTCATCATCATAATGTGCATGTGTATCAAAAATCATAAACTCTGTTCACCTCTTGCATTAAAGCCGGAAAAAGAGAAGCCTGACGGCTTCTCTTTCTGCCGGAATGTTACTCTTCATTTTATGCCCATCAGCGGAAAATTTCAACGTTTTTCTGCTCAGATGGCCGCGCAGCTCCCCCCGGCATCCTTTGCCATTGTTTTTTACAGTACCAGATCGTCAATCTTTTCGAACCCGTCCAATGTATATGATTCCACTGAACTGCCGCAGATAAGATAGAACCGGTCTCCTGCGTACAGCCCCCGGGTCTCCCCCCAGTCGGAAAGCTCTCTTTCAAATACCTTATGAAAGCCTTCTGTCTCATCAAATGTAAAGATATAATACGAGTTTTTATTTTCGGCCCAGGCCGTGAACCCGAACAGATTCTTTTCTGTATCCACAAAGGCGGCTTTATAATTTGATGCCACATCTGTGCCATACGTATTCTCTATCACGTAAATGGTCATCTCCTGTACATCCGTCGGATCAGATATGTCAAACATAGACAGTTTCACTCCGTCTGTGGTAATGGCTTCCTCATCCACAGCCATACCGATTCCCAGCAGCCGTCCGTCCCCATAAGGATGGAGATACTCGGAAAATCCCGGTATTTTCAGTTCTCCGATAACTTTCGGGTTCTCCGGATCTGACAGATCTACAGAGAAAAGCGGATCAATCTGACGGAATGTAACAAAATACCCCGCGTCCCCCATAAATCTGGCCGAATAAACCGATTCGTCCGGCGCCAGATCACGGATTTCACCCACAGTTTCCAGGTTCTCATCCAGCACATACAGCGAATTTGTATCTTCTTCAGCAGAAGAATTCTGAATCTCTTCTGTTCCCGTCATGGGCTGCACACCGCCCCCGGTAATATAGACCGGCGACACAGTTGTAACAAGTCTCAGATATCCCTCATATTCGTCGATACAGAAGGAATCCTTCAGTGTTCCTTCCACTTTCGTCTGAGCTTCCACCGCAATTTCTCCATCACTGTAGGAAAGTCTGCGGATGGAAGTCTGTGTTACGCCGCCGCTTCCGTCATAGATGCCTTCTGTAACGTAAATATTTTCTTCGCTTACATAACACAGACCACTGTTTCCCAGCACCGCCGCGCTGTCTGTCTCTTTGTCCGGATTGTCCAGCGGAAATGCCGAAATCAACGTATACTCGCTTCCTGAGTCAGCGGCCGGGATGTAAATATCTCCGGCTTCCACCAGTTCACCCTGAACCCGGGGAATATAAGCTGTCCTGTCTGTCGGCTCAGCCGGCATTCCCGCATAGAAATTGCTGATCAGATATACATATCCGTTATGGATGCGCATTGTATTATAGTAGCCGCTCTGTGTAAACGTTCCGATCTGACGCGGATCCGCGTGATCGCTTACATCATAGACAAGTACACTGACAGAATTGCCGTCTCTTTCCGTGCCGCTCTGACCGGCGCTGTCTTCCGCTATGGCATAGCACTGTGTACTGTATACCGCAGCCAGAAGGTCTCCTTCCACATACAGTTCAGAAAAAACTCCCTCTCCGTTCGGAATGATTTCCGCAGTTTTCTCCATCCCGGCGGCTTCAATTCCTACAATATTTATCTTCTGCTGACTCATCACATACAGATATTTTCCGTCTGTCTTGACAATATCTCCTTCTCCTACACCTTCCTCACGGACATTCGTATCCGAATAATCCCCGGAACTTTCTTCCTTCATCGCCATATCAGATCCCGGTGCGGCCAAGGCAGCCGAGTCTTCCATAATCGCCCCGAAATTTTCAGAATTCCATTTAAATTTCTGTGAATCAGCCCTGATATAGCTGTATATTTCATCATAATCTCCGGCGCCGACAAGCCCCTCTATGTCTGCTCTGTCATCCTTCTGCGGTGTTTTTTCTGTTTCTGCCGTCACTGAAGCGCCTGGTGACTGTCTGTCTTGCCTGTCCGTATAAAATGCCCCGTATCCCGCGGCAATCCCCACGATCAGACAGATACACGCCGCGGCAGCGCCCGCCGCATATTTCCACCTTATCCGCTTCTTCCCGGCATGCCGCTTTCCGGCCAGCATCTGTTCCACGTTTTCCGGCTTCAGACTTTCCGGCACTTCTATATCTTCTGTCATACTCCGAATTGTTTTTTCTATTTTCTCTTCTTCAGACCGGCTGAGTTTTTCCTCTTCTTCCCGGCTGTCTCTTTCTTCCATATCCATCCTCCTCTCTTTTACAGTTCTTCTTCCAGCATCCTGCGCATCTTGCCAAGCGCCCGGCTTTTCCTTGATCGTACGGTAGCCGCGTTCATCTTCAACATCCCGCCGATCTCCTCGCTGCTGTATCCCCCGAATACAGAAAAGGAAACAATCAGCCGTTCCTCTTCCTCAAGCTTTAAGAAAGCGTCTCTTACATCCTGATGCCGTGCATATTTCTGGGCAAAGTCAGGCTCTGACTCCTTCGCTCTTTCCTTCCTTTTCCCTTCCTGCAGCACATCTTCCGCCGTCAATGCAGCCGCATCCCGGCTGCGTCCCCGCAGAATCTTCAGACAACGGTTGCTTAAAATGGTAAAAATCCAGCTTCGAAATGACTCGTCCTTTCTCAGACGGGCGATCCCCTCATATGCCGATATTACCGTATCACTGACCGCATCCTCTGCATCATGAGGGCTGCCCAGCATATACAGAGCGAACCTGTACATATCGGTATAATTCCGGGAATACAGCATGGAAAATGCTTTCGGATCTCCCCGTTTTGCCCGCCGGATCAGCTCGGAACCGGAACTGTTTTCATAATCATACATTTTCCCCCTCCTCCCGCGTATTTCCCTGCAAAATGCAGGTTTACATCAGCCTGCTGATATATATTAGAGCCATCGGAAATACTTTTTGTTGCGCCGTTTTTTGTATTTCTGTATTTTTATTCTGTTCCTTTATTAAAATGCGTTTTCTGATGTCCTTTTCCTAAAGGCGAGAAGTTCCTGTAAAAGAAAAAAGGAGGACAGAAATTTCCGCAAGGCGGGCTCCCATTTTTTTTATCCGCGGAAAAGTAATCCGCGGATACCCGGCCTTATGCAGAATCTGTCCTCCCGATATGGTCATATTACTTGTTTTATATTATTTTCTTCCTGCTTTATAGTAGTTGATCAGACATCCGTCCAGAATGATCTGTCTCTCTGCGTCTGTCAGATCACCCAGACGAAGATCGATTTCCTTCAGGTCATCTCCCACTACGTAAGCTTTGATCACGTCCGCTTTCTCTTCCACCGCTCTTCTCACATCCGGAACAAAGATATAGTCTCCGTTTTTAAACGGAAGCTTCTCATGATCCGCATCTGTCAGGAACGGCAGCATGCCCCAGTTGATCAGATTGGAGCGGTACCGCTTTGTAGCGTACTCAATGGCAATATTCGCCCAGCCGCCCAGCACTTTCTGACAGGAAGCCGCCTGCTCGCGGGCAGAACCGTCGCCCGGCTTCACGGCAAAAATTGTACTGCCGACACCGATATTTCCTTCGCCCACTTCCGGATAAGTCTTCCGGATCGTCTCCATCACCGGTTTCAGCTCTTCCAGCGCATCCAGCGGACATGTACCGGCTTCGATCGCTTTCTGCGCCTTCTGTACTTCTTTTGCACGTCCCACATATGCCGGATCCTTTCTTGAAAGCGCGAACTCTGCAAGTCCCAGCGGATTGGAACGGTAGGATGAAGTCTCTCCGGAAGGGATCAGCTCGTCTGTCGTAGTAACCGGATCATGGATCTCGGAAACCACTTTGACAATCAGATTTTCCGGCAGCGCTGACATCTCCGGCCAATCCTTGATATTCGGGCCGAACTGAATCTCCACACTGGGATCAGCCACGCCGTGGCTGTCAAATACACGGTTTGCATAAATATTGCTGTCAAAGTGATATTTCTGTCCTTTGTATTCCACATCCACAGCTGTGGCAGGTGTAAGGAATCCTTTGTTTGCCGCAGTCGCAGCAATGGAACGGGCATCCATAAGAGCAACAGAAGAAATCTGGCCGCTCTGGAGCTTGCTTCCCTCACGGTTCGGGAAGTTTCTTGTCGTATGACGGATGGAGAACGCATTATTTGCCGGGGTATCACCCGCTCCGAAGCAGGGTCCGCAGAATGCGGTCTTCACAACAGTTCCCGCCTCCATCAGGTCAGCTACCGCACCGTTTTTCACCAGTTCCATATAAACCGGCATACTTGCAGGATAAACGCTGAATGTAAACGCGTCAGAACCGATATTTCTGCCCTTGATAATATCCGCGGCAGCGCAGATATTTTCAAAGCCTCCGCCTGCGCAGCCGGCAATAATCCCCTGCTCTACATACAGTTTTCCGTCTCTGATCTTATCCTGCAGAGAATACTCTACAGCGCCGTCCAGGCTGACGAGAGCTTTCTGCTCTACATCATGAAGAATATCTTTTAAATTCGCATTTACTTCATCGATTGTATACACGTTGCTTGGATGGAAAGGCATCGCGATCATAGGTCTGATCTCGCTTAAGTTTACATATACACAGCCGTCGTAATATGTAACCGCACCCGGATTCAGTTCTTTGTAGTCCTCTTTTCTTCCGTGGATCTCATAGAACTCTTCGATCTTCTCATCTGTCGTCCAGATAGAGGACAGGCATGTAGTCTCCGTTGTCATAACATCAACGCCGATACGGAAATCGGCGCTCAGCTTCTTCACGCCCGGTCCCACGAATTCCATTACTTTATTATTTACGTAGCCGTTTTTAAATACCGCGCCGATAATAGCAAGTGCAACGTCCTGGGGACCGACGCCTTTCATCGGCTCGCCGTCCAGATAAATGGCAATTACACCCGGCATCTTAATATCATATGTTTTGTTCAGCAGCTGTTTTACCAGCTCCGGTCCGCCTTCACCCATGGCCATTGTTCCAAGAGCGCCGTAGCGGGTATGGCTGTCAGATCCGAGAATCATCCGGCCGCCGCCTGCCAGCATCTCGCGGGCGAACTGATGGATAACTGCCTGATGAGGCGGAACATAGACACCGCCGTATTTCTTTGCGCAGGTAAGTCCGAACATGTGGTCATCTTCATTAATTGTTCCGCCTACCGCGCAGAGACTGTTATGACAGTTTGTCAGCACATAGGGCACCGGGAACTTCTCAAGGCCTGAAGCTCTTGCCGTCTGAATAATTCCCACGAATGTAATGTCATGAGATGTAAGTTTGTCAAATTTAATCTGAAGGTTCTCCATATTGTCAGAGGTATTATGCGCTTTTAAAATACCGTAGGCCATGGTATTGCGCGCAGCTTCTTCCTTCGAAAGGGGAACCTGTACATTTCCTGTATCTTCCACTATCTCGGCACCGTTTAAGAGATAGACGCCGTTGTCATATAATTTGATCATGTGTATCCTCCTTCTTCAATCCTTGCTCTGTAGTGACATATACTCAAATCGCACGCTCCCGCACACTGGCAGATCCGCTGCCCGGACATGCCGGTGCGCCGGCTTTTGTGCGCTCAACAGTGTTATTTTAGCATATTTCACAAAAGGAGTAAATCCGCAATTCATCCATAGTTTCTGCATTGCTGCCTGGGTTTTGATTTATTCCTTTATGGCAGCATCACGTCATATATATATTTATGTGCAACCGTACTCCAGTCTATTCCGGCATTCTCCCCTGCCTTCTGTCCGTCAATCTCATCGTGCAAATCCGAAAATCCGGTAAGAATCTGAACCTTCTGACATTCTTCTTTCAGTTCCTCAGGAACAAGTACCGCAACATATAACGTATCTTCCGCACCAGGCTCTTGTCTGTATGATATACTGTCTGTACCTACATACCAGCCTCCGTACCAAGCATAGGAATCATCAAACAAAAATACGGTTCCTACTGCATCCCATAAAGCGCCCAGGCTAGAATTATAAAAAATGGTATCCGATGACAGATTTGTCACCTTTCCTTTTAAAATCAGATACTCTTTATTCGCTGCTCCCTTTATATAATTATAACTGCTGTCTGTTTTTTCAGGCAGAAGATCCGCTGCCCAATAAATATCTTCCAACACAAAAGAAATCCCGTCCTCTACCGTTACTTCCTCTCCCAGGCTTACTGTCTCAGCATCCTGTTTTGACGGCTCCCAGTATTCTTCGAGAAATCCCTCGTCCATTTTCCCTTTTTTCACATCCTCCGCCTCAGCATCTGCTGTGTCTTCTGATCCCTCAGACGTTTCTTCCGTCTCATCTTCTGCTGATTTTTCGGCCGCCGGTTCTTGTTTTTCCTCTGCGTTCTTTTGTCCGCATGCCGTTACTCCCAGCATCAGAGACATTGCCAATACCATCACGATTTTTCTTTTCATTCTTTTTCCCTCTCATTCCCGGGCGTATGCATAAGCATAAACATCGTACAAACTGTGCGACTTAGCCCTGTTAATATCTGCTTTGCTTTTACAGCGTGGCAATCGCATTATATCATAATTTATTAAGAAATAAATATATTAACACCCAATAATATCGTCTCCTCATAAATTGTAAGAACATCGTAATGTAGCAGCCGTTCTTCATCTCCAATTATAATAACTTCAAAATCCTGAATTGCCATTTCACTTTACTTATGCTATCCTTTTTTCACCGGGACGGCATTCTGATCGTCCCAAGTATCTATAAACTCCGCAGATGCGGTACATTTCTCATTTTCGGAACCTGAACTCCAGGCATAAACCCGACAATGAACAATACAGAAATGCAGGAAATACGGGTTATGCCTTTGACACTTCACCGGGATATGTTAAACTGAACTTATAAGGCTGACACGTTTCCTTCCTGCATTGACAGGAAAGGAGAAATACAATGAAAATCTCAGAGAGCAGCCAGACAGAAAACCGTTACACAGACAACAGATTTATAATGCTTCCCACCGTGGACGTATGCTTTAAGGGGCTGATGAACAATCCTATAGTACGAAAAGGATTTATTGCAGCGCTCTTAAAAGCCGATCCGGAAACAATCGCAGAAACAACCCTGCTTCCCACCATACTTCACCAGGACTATCCGGATGACAAGCTGGGGATTCTGGATGTACGCGTATTAATGGAAAACGGGACTCAGATTGACATGGAAATGCAGGTAGCCTATTTCGAATACTGGGACGCAAGAGTCCTGTTCTATCTGAGCAGAATCTTTACAGATCAGCTGAGAAAAGGCGAATCGTATGAGAATCTGAAGAAATGTATCCATGTAAGCATTCTTGATTTTATTCACTTTAAAGAGGATGACAAATGTCACCGTACAATCTGCTTCTGCGATGAAAAAACAGGCAGAAAATATACCGATTTAATGGAAATACAGATTCTGGAACTCAGAAAACTGCCGGAAAATCTGAAAAACGACAGCGATATTCTGAACTGGATGCGTTTCCTCGGCGGGAAAACCCGAAGGGAGTTTGAGGCCATGGCAAAAACAGACGCATATATCAATGAAGCCTACAAGGAACTGGAAAAACTCAGCGCAGACGAACGGGCAAAGCTGGAGTATGAAGCGCGGGAAAAAGCAATACGGGATCATAATGCTTTGGTGAACAGTGCCATCAGACAGGGATTGCGGCAGGGAATTGAACAGGGGATAGAACAGGGCAGAAAACAGGGAATAGAGCAGGGGATAGAGCAGGGGATAGAACAGGGCAGAGAACAGGGCAGAGAAGAAGAGAAAAAATTACTTATCCGGAAAATGCTTGAAAATGGCGCAGAACCGGAATTAATCTCCCGGCTGACAGGGCTTAGTCCGGATATTATCAAATCCGTTGAAACTTCCGTAAACAATGAAATATAACTGAAACATTTCCCATTCCGGCGGCAGATTAATCGTTACTTTTCCGCCGGCACAGCGGCATAAGCAACGATTAATCTACACCGGGAAATGAAACCCGTATTTCGAATCCTTTTCCCCACTCTGATGCCGCTTCCAGTTTCAGATTCATCTCTCCGGCGACCCCCTTTGCCAGGTACAGACCCATTCCGGTAGCATTCTTCCTGCCATCTCCCGTCCCTCCGGTAAACCCTTTTTCAAAAATATGGGGCAGATCACAGGACCGCACTCCCATACCGCTGTTCCTGATCCGCAGCATCAATTCATAGCCTGAACGGGAGAAACTGATTTCCAGCGTCGGATCTTCTCCGCTATACTTCACTGCATTGCTGATTATCTGAGAGAGAATAAAATAAAGCCCTCTTCGGTCCACATAAGCTTTTTCGTCCGCCGGACCGGCGGCCGCCGGAAATGTAACATCAAATTTCTTTTCATCCAGCAGAATCCTGTAATCCTCCAGAACCTCATCCACACACTCCCGGATATCGAGCTGTTCAAAGAGGTAATCCTTATGAGTACTTTTCAGGCGGGCATAGTACAGCATCTGCTCCACATATTCATGCATCCGGTTCCGGATGACATCCAGCTTATATCCCACACTCTCCGGAAACTCCTCCCTCCGGTTGTCCAGAAGAAGTGTCAGAAGCGAAAGGGGCGTCTTGATTTCGTGCGCCCATGTCTCAACATATTCCTCATAGTCTTCCGCGCGGGCAGTGGCCCGGGCACAGAGCCGCTCCCTGTCCCGCAGGGTTTCACCCAGCCTTCTGACAGAAACTGTCTGAGCCGGGCCTGCCAGTTTTACCAGCATTTCCTCATGTTTCTCATCCGGAGTATTCAGAAATTCCATAAAAGCCTGCTCCCGCCTGAAAGCACGGTACCCGGCTGCCGCAAGCGCCCCCGCCGCTACCAGTACAGTTGCCAGCAGGATCACTCCTGTCAGGGCCCGGAAGGCCCGGACATCCGCCAGCCACAGCAGCAGCGCCGCAAACCCGTCAATACACAGCAGCAGCCCCAGCCAGGGCGCATACTGTTTCACAATATTCCAGCTACCCTTCATGACCGGCCTCCTTTCCCTTCCGTACAAGTCTGTGCCCGACACCCCGGACCGTCTCGATCTGCAGATTCATATCCAGCCCCGCTATCGTCTTCTTCAGCCGTGTCAGATTGACCTGAAGAGCATTCTCATCAATATACTCTTCCGTTCCCCATAGCGCCCGGCATAGTTCCTGCTTTGTCGCCATCCTCCCGTCCTGTATCAGCAGAGTCTCCAGAATTTTCCCCTGATTCTTCGGCAGAATAACGGACCGCCCGTTAATATACAGCGTATATGTCTGACGGTCCAGAAGAAAGCCGTCGCCTTCCAGCAGATTCGAACGGCCCTCGTATCGTTTCAGTATATTGGAAATCCGTGCCAGAAGCCGCTCTTTCCTGCAAGGCTTGGTCAGATACTCATCTGCCCCCAGTTCCAGGGCAAAGAGTTCATCCTTCATCTGTTCCCGGGATGTCAGCACGAATACGGGGATAGAGCTTTTCTGCTTTACAAACCTGCAGATCTGAAACCCGCTGGTGCCCGGCAGATTCAGATCCAGAAGAATCAGATCCGGGGAAAGCTGAAGCAGATGTTCCGCCGCTGTTTCAAAATCACATACTTCCATTGTCTCATATCCCGCCTTTTTCAGCATTGTCTCCAGTTCTTCCCTCATCAGCGGCTCATCTTCTACAATTGCAATCTGTTTCATTCTCTGTTACCCCTCCTTTGCCGGATCTGTTCCCGTATCTCCTGTCTCCGGTCTGCCTCCCGCTCAGGTCTTACAGCATGCCGGTTATTCTTCCCTCTCCGGCTCCATCACGGCCAGCAGATACCGGTTGCAGGATCGTTTCACCACAGCCATATAAATACATTCTATCACACAAAGGAATAAAATCATAAGCACAGATATCCACATCACTTCACCGATAGCCGAACGGGTTCTGGATGACAGAATTCCCATCAGAAGCGCGCGGACACCGAACATACTGCTGACAGCCGCTACGAACGCCGGGATGCCGAAGTACCAGTTTACCTGCCTTCCGGCTGCCCGGCAGAGTTCCCGGTAGGATGCCCCCAGACGGCTCAGCGTCTGATACCGTCTGCCGGTTCTCCTCTGGCTCATAAGGAACTGTACTCCGATTACGGTATTTGCGATAATCAGGAAAACAACCGCCAGATAAATTGTAATATATCCCGCTGCCGCTATATAGAACATCTGCCGTCCCATGTTCTGAAGATAACTTTCGTAAATTATGCCGTTCTGGTCCAGTCTGCTGTTCATATCCATAATAGCCGACATCAGGCTTTCCCCTTCTCCTTTCTTCAGAACGCCGTCCAGATATACCGTATATTCCCCCTGTGTATAGTACTCAAAGTCTTCATCCGGCAAAATCAATGCAAAGGAAAGCGTAATCGAATCATCTGTAACCAGATTTACGGACTGCACATTTCCCGCCAGCCGGTACATCGTCCCGTCCAGATCTGCTGCCGGTTCCGACGCCAGAAGCTCATCCATAATCTTCCGCTCTTCCTCTCTGGCAAACGTTCCGTCCATGTAGACCCCTGCTTCTCCTTTCTCAAGGGAAATCTGCGGAAGTCCCGCCGCTTCCAGCAGCTGATTATAGCCGCTCAATGAAATAATATAAGGATAATCCGCATACATCAATATATTTTCAAGCTGCTGCTTTTCTTCGGAATCCGCCATGCCGGATATGGCTTCCAGCACTGAATCCATACGAAACGCATTATCATAATCCTCCGTGGTCCGAATATACCCCACTCTCATTTCAAACAGAGAAAAAAACGCAGTATCCAGTCTCTGAGCGGACAGTTTCTTTTCGACTTCCGAAATATCCTGCATATCCCCGTCAAATGTATAGTCCAGAACATGAGGCTCCGAATCCCCGTAAAACCGCATAATTGCCGCCCCTGCTCCGAAACAGCACAGGGAAGCCAGAATCAGCAGAGAGCTGACCGCCAGTGTACCGTAGCAGCGGATCACCGTCTCTTCCAGCTGACGGAAATGGAAGACCTGAAGCCTTCCCCCCTTGTCTCCCCGTTTCGCGAAAATGTTCATAACGAACCGGAGTCCGAAAAAGAGAAGCCAGGTACCACACAATCCCAGCAGGAGCGTAACACCCATCCTTCTCAGATTCAACCAGGATATGCCCGTGGACGCCATCCACCAGACAACTCCCAGACAGATCAGACCTGCTGCCGCCGCTGCGCCATACACCGGTCCGGGGAGCTGTCTTTTCACTCCCTCCGGCATTTCAACAAGAAGACTCCCGATTTCCTGCCGGGCAACCCGTCCGCTTAAGATAAGAAATGCCGCCAGTTTGATCAGAAGAAAACCCGCCGCTGTCAGAAGCGCCGCTTCAGGAGAGAACGAAAACCGATGGCCAATCACTCCCATCCCCGCAATTCTGGCCGTAACCAGGCTGATCAGCTCCGAGAGAAGTACAGCCACAGGCAGCCCGATTATAAGAGGAAAGATACTGCTGTACAGATCCTCAGCGAGCAAAAGCAGGAACAAAGTCCTGCGGCGCATCCCCATCATCAGATACAGCCCGAACTCATGTCTGCGTCTCTGCATCTGATATTTTCCCGCATAATAGACAAGAAAAAACAAAATCACCAATGCTGCGCCAAAGAACAGCGGCAGCATGGAAATCAGCCGTTTTACAGCATCACTTTCCATCTGCTGCAGAAAAATCATAACATCCTGATTCGGCAGTGACAGAATAATATAAAAGGCAATAACCGTGATCAGCAGAGTGCTGAAAAACAGTCCGTTCTCTTTTCTGCTTCTCCGGCCATTCCGGAATGCAAGTTTAAAAAACATACTCACTTCCCCCTCCCAGCTGTGCCATTACCTTCAGAATTCTCTCATAAAACTCACGCCTTGATTCCCCCGGTGCATCTCTCCGTATTTCATGGAAGATTGCTCCGTCCTGTATAAACAGAATCCGGCTGCAGTAGCTGGCCGCATTGGAATCATGAGTTACCATAAGAATCGTGGCCTCTTCCTCTTCATTCAGGCCCTTCAGTTTCTCCATAAGCCCCTTTGCGTTTTTGGAATCCAGGGCGCCCGTAGGTTCATCGCACAGAATGATTTCCGGATTCAGAATCAGCGCCCGGGCCGCCGCAGTTCTCTGTTTCTGGCCGCCGGACATCTGGGCCGGAAATTTATCCAGCACATCCGTAATCTCCAGATACTCTGTCAGACGTCTCAGTCTCTTTTCCCCCTCTGCCCCCGGCACACGCTGAATGGACAGCGGAAGCAGAATATTTTCCCGTCCGGTCAGATTGTCCAGCAGTTCAAAATTCTGAAAAAGATAGCCGATCTTCCTGCCCCGGTACTGCGCCAGGGCGGCGCCTCTGAGCCGCTGGATTTCCTGCTCCCGCATAACGATTCTCCCGCCTGTAGGGCGCGTCACAGATGCTATGCAGTTCAGCAGTGTAGACTTACCTGAGCCGCTGCTTCCCATAATCCCCAGGAACTCTCCCTTAAGCACCTGAAAACTCATGCCGTCCAGAGCTTTCGTCTGATTCGGCTGTCTGCCGTAGTATTTCCTTAAATCCTCTATCTCCAGAATACGTTCCATCAAAAAAACCTCCTCATTGCTTTCTGCTAAAAGCATACCACCGGAGGCTGCGAAAAAACACTTACACTTCATGAAATGTTTCATCAATTCGGATTTGTCGAAGGGAATCTCCGGACAGCAGACACAAACCGGAAGGGAAGGAAGTTTTTATAAGACGGATTCAGAAGAGGGGGACAGGGAATTCTGATTCCGTTCCATGAGTTAAGAAAAATAACGGAACCTGGGAATCAGCTAAAAACAGGATTTACAGCGGGCTAACTCGCATGCGCTCGGACAGAGCCCGCTGTAAATCCTGACGCTGATTCCCAGGTTCCTATTTTTCTAAACTCATTCCAAAGTCATCAGAATTCCCTGTCCCCCTCTTCTGAAAGGCGCATCCAAAAACTCTCCGGACTTCCGTTTTTCTGTTCCTCAGTCCGGAAATTCCCTTCGCAGATCCTCATAAACTAAAAAAGAAAGGGGTGCTTTAACGGCGGAGACGGCAGGTGATCCAGGCAGTAGTGATGCTTTAGATCCGGGCAACTGCAGCCAGAACAGCTCCGGTTTTTTCCTGTTTTCTGAAATTCGGAATTGTCGGGGATACTGCTGACTGGATGTGCGCAGAAAACAGCGGGATACCGCCGATTGGATGCGACTTTTGGAAATGAGGGATGTGTGCTTTTGGTGACTTTGGAGCAGATATTAGAAAAACAGAAAACCTGGCGGCAGGCGTTAAAATTTACAGCAGAATTGTCTGAGCGAATGCGAGTTTTCTGCTGTAAATTTTGCTCTTAGCCTGTCGTCAGGTTTTTTAGTTTTTCTTTATCTGCGGAACGGAAACAAAAGCACACATCCCTCATTTCCAGATCCGATTATCCAATCTCCTGGTATCCAGGTGTTTTCGGACGTCTCTCCACTCACAGCTCTCCGACAAATCCGAATTGAATTTAAGACAGCTCCAGCTTTCCGGTATACAGCTGATAGTATGTTCCTTTCAGCTTGAGCAGTTCTTCGTGAGTCCCTCTTTCTATGATACGTCCGTGTTCGAGTACCATGATTGCATCGCTGTTGCGGATCGTGGACAGTCTGTGGGCGATAACAAATACGGTACGCCCTTTCATCAGGTTATCCATACCTTTCTGAACAATGCTTTCTGTCCGGGTATCAATAGACGAGGTCGCTTCATCCAGAATCAGTACCGGCGGATCCGCAATGGCCGCTCTTGCAATGGCAAGCAGCTGTCTCTGACCCTGTGACAGTTCTTCGCCATCGCCGCTTAAGTGGGTATCATATCCCTGAGGCAGCATACGGATAAATCCGTCTGCATGAGCAAGTTTTGCCGCCTGTATTACTTCCTCGTCTGTAGCATCCAGCTTACCGTACCGGATATTTTCCTTAATTGTTCCGGTAAACAGATGAGTATCCTGCAGCACGATTCCCAGGGAACGTCTCAGGTCGGCTTTCTTGATTTTATTAATATTAATATCATCATACCGGATCTTTCCGTCTGCCACATCGTAGAAACGATTAATCAAGTTGGTAATTGTAGTTTTTCCTGCGCCGGTAGAACCGACAAAGGCCAGTTTCTGTCCTGGTTTCGCGTACAGAGTCAGATCATGCAGCACCATATGATCCGGAGTGTATCCGAATGTCATATCATAAAACCGCACATCTCCTCTGAGCTCCTGATAAGTGATTGTACCGTCCGCCTGATGAGGGTGTTTCCACGCCCACAGACCGGTGCGCTCTTCACACTCTGTAAGATTGCCATTGGCATCTTTTTTGGCATTAACGAGAGTTACATAACCATCGTCAACCTCCGGTTCCTCATCCATCATATTGAAGATACGTTCAGCGCCGGCAAGAGCCATAATAATAGAGTTAAACTGCTGGGCAATCTGCATAAAAGGCTGTGTAAAGCTCTTTGTGAACTGCAGATAGGATGCCATAACTCCCAGCGTAATATTTCCGATTCCCACTACCGAAAGGAATCCTCCGAATACAGCAGTAAGTACAAACTGAAGATTGCCCAGATTTCCGATAATCGGTCCCATCATACTGGCAAATGTATGCGCGTTTGACGCGCTTGTAAACAATTTCTCATTCAGTTCATCGAATTCCTGCTCAGAAATCTTTTCGTGATTGAATACCTTTATAACTCTCTGCCCATTCATCCGTTCCTCGACAAATCCGGTAATATCAGCCAGATCCAGCTGCTGGCGGATGAAATATTTTCCACTGTTGCCCGCTACTTTCCTGGATACCAGAATCATTACCAGAATCATCAGCACCGCCAGAGCTGTCAGAATCGGGCTCAGTACCAGCATGGAGATGAAGGTAACCACGATAGTAAATGCCGACATCAATACCTGCGGAATGGACTGATTAATCATCTGACGCAGGGTATCTGTATCATTCGTATAAAGGCTCATGATAGAACCGTTTGTATTCTGATCAAAGTACCGGATCGGAAGTGTCTGCATATGCTCAAACATTTCATCACGGACACGCTTTAATACCCCCTGGCCGATAACAACCATCATCCGGCTGTATATAAAAGTAGCAATAACTCCGCACAGGAAAATGCTTCCCAGTACAGTCAGCGCTGTGTACAGCTCTGTATAATCCGGATTTTTCTGTCCGATCAGCGGAATAATAAAATCATCCAGCAGGAATTTCAGCGACAGCGATACGGAAATTGACGCGATAGAGCTGATCAGAATACAGAACAGTACGACAATGAACTGCACCTTGTATGTTTTTGTCACATATCCCAGAAGCCTTTTTGCTGTCTGAATGGTTCCCCTGGTAACCGCCGGACCGCCCTGGCCTTTTTTCTGTCCGCCGGGCCTGGTCTGATCATTACGTCTGTTTGCCTGGGCATTGCTGTTATTTTTCTGTTCACTCATTTTCAGCGCCTCCCTTCATCTGAGATTCATATACTTCTCTGTAGATCTTGTTCGTCTGAAGAAGCTCACCGGAAGTGCCGATTCCATTTATCTCTCCGTTATCCATAACAATAATTACATCCGCGTCTTCTACGGAAGAAATTCTCTGTGCAATAATAATTTTGGTTGTATCCGGAATTTCCTCGCGGAATGCCTGGCGGATCAGAGCATCTGTCCTTGTATCCACAGCACTGGTGGAGTCGTCCAGAATCAGAATCTTCGGTTTTTTCAGCAGCGCTCTTGCAATACAGAGCCTCTGCTTCTGGCCTCCGGACACGTTATTTCCACCTTCCACAATCATCGTATTATATCCGGCCGGGAACTCCCGAATAAATCCGTCGGCCTGTGCCAGTTTACATACTCTCCGCACTTCTTCATCGCTGGCGTTTTCATCGCCCCAGCGGACATTCTCATAAATAGTTCCGGTAAAGAGTACATTTTTCTGCAGCACCATAGACACCTGGTCTCTTAAAGATTCCAGGCTGTATCTGCGGACATCCACGCCGCCGACTTTCACACAGCCCTCTGTCACGTCATAAAGTCTGGGAATCAGCTGTACAAGCGTAGACTTGGCACTTCCCGTTCCTCCGATAATTCCCACAATCTGACCGCTTTTGATATGAAGGTCTACATCTTTCAGAGAAAGATTTCCGCCCTCCCCCGCATAGCTGAAATTCACATGTTCAAAATCAATATCTCCGTTTGCCACCTCGGTAACAGCATCCGCAGCATCTTCCATCTCCGGCACTTCATCCAGTACTTCTGTGATACGGTCTGTAGATGCTTCCGCGATCATGATCATTGTAAACACGAATGTTACCATCATCAGCGACATAAGGATCTGAAGCGCATAAACAATTACACTTGTCAGCTCTCCGGTCTGCATAGAACCGCTGATAATATTTTCCCCGCCGATCAGCACCATAATAATGACAACCGCATATACCGTAAACTGCATGACCGGTGAATTCCATGCGACAATTTTTTCCGCTTTTGTAAAGAGTTTAAATACAATCGTTGAAACTTTGCCGAATTTCTCCACTTCATGATCTGCACGGACGTATGCCTTTACCACTCTTGCAGCGTTTACATTTTCCTGCACTGTATTATTGAGCACATCATATTCATCAAACACCTGAACAAAATGCGGGTGAGCCTTCTTGGCGATAAAAATCAGCGTGCCCCCCAGAACAGGCACAGTGATCAGCATAATAACAGCAATCGTCACATTGATCGTCAGAGTCATAATCAATGAAAGTATAATCATGATCGGAGCTCGTGCCAGCAGGCGGATGGTAAACATATATGCCATCTGTACATTTGTAATATCTGTAGTCATTCTTGTTACAAGACTGGAAGTAGAAAAATGGTCAATATTTCCAAATGAAAAATCCTGTACTTTGTAAAAAATATCATGGCGCAGATTCTTCGCATACCCCGAAGACGCAATCGCGCCAAGCTGTCCTGCCTTTGCCCCGAATACAAGCGCCAGCATTGCCATAGCTATAAGCAGAAGGCCCATTTTTATGATGTAGGCCATATCCCCTTCCATGATTCCCACATCAATGATTCTTGCCATCAGCAGCGGAATCAGTACTTCCATCAGCACTTCCAGACAAACCAGCACAGGTGTCAGGAATGATTCCCGCTTGTATTCTCTGACAGAACGAAGTAATTTTCTATTCATGGTCTGTTATCTCCTCTCTCCTTTTTCATCACCTGACAAATTCACAGACATCTGCTCCAGCACTTCCCTGCATATAGAAAGCTTTTCTTCCGGAATACCCCTGGAAAGGAGCTCTTCAATATAACGAATGTTCCCCAGTATATGCTGTCTCACTCCTATGGCTTTTTCTGTAGGAACCAGCTTTTTAAGCCTTGCATCCTGTTTCACCGGCTCTCTTATAATAAAGCCGTTTTTTTCCAGAATCTGGAGCGTCCCCGTTGCCGTAGACCTCCGGATCTGAAACTCTTTTTCCACATCCTTCTGGTAAATATCCCTCTCCGGGGACTGAAACAGAATATAATGCAGCACCAGTCTCTGCATATTTGTGGTCAGACAGTCCTCCCCCTTCTGAATACATAACCGCCGCTTCAACTGATGGGAGAGTGTATTAATCAGCCTGCCCACATCATGGCCGCTGTCAAAAATCTCCGTGTTTTCACTGACGCACATCCTTCCCGCACATCCTTTCTAAACTTAAAGAATGCCGCCGGCATTTTCACTGCTGCGCGGGTACCTGCCATGCCGACAGTTCTGCCCGTGCCGCCCGCAAATCCGCCGGAGGCCGTATCCAAGAGGTATTCCCCATTCAAATATAATTTGTTCGGTAACTAACAATATAGTATAAAGAATTAAAATTATTGTCAATCATCAAAATGCACAAAAGAAAAAATCCTTCCAAAACAAAATATAGTATGTTTTTAATTCTTCCCGATGAAATAAAACATGGCGCTGTCTGCCGCGCAGTACTGAAAAGCGGCCTCCAGCTGTACCCATCTTTAATACAACTTAACAAAAATTTTAAAAAACCGGATGTTTTGCATAAGGATTACAACATATTCTTTCTATATTACTGGTTTTTTCGCACAAAAATGTGGAAAAACCCAACAAAAAATTGTATAATATAGAGCAGTAATATGAAAGAGAGGGCTCACTATGAAGCAAAATAATATGTTAGCTATGATTTTGGCTGGTGGTCGGGGAACTCGTCTGCATGAACTGACAAAAAAGGTAGCTAAACCTGCCGTTTCATATGGCGGGAAATACCGCATCATCGATTTCCCGCTCAGCAACTGTGCAAACAGTGGTATTGATGTTGTCGGGGTTCTTACACAATACGAATCCATCCTCCTTAACAGCTATGTTGCCGCAGGACGCCGCTGGGGTCTTGACGCAAAAGACAGTGGAGTGTATGTACTTCCGCCCCGCGAGAAGGCAGACGCCAATCTTGACGTTTACAGGGGAACTGCTGATGCGATTTCACAGAACATTGATTTTATCGATACATATTCTCCGGAATATCTCCTTATTCTTTCCGGAGACCACATCTATAAAATGAATTATGCAAAAATGCTTGCTTATCATAAAGAGCATAATGCAGATGCTACAATTGCAGTTATTGAGGTTCCCATGAAAGAAGCAAGCCGCTTCGGTATTATGAATACAGATGATACCGGCCGGATTGTTGAATTCGAAGAGAAACCCGAGAAACCCAAGAGCAATCTGGCGTCTATGGGAATCTATATTTTTAACTGGAAGCTTCTTCGCAAACTTCTCATGGCAGATATGAAGGATCCGGATTCTTCACATGACTTTGGAAAAGATATTATTCCTACCCTTTTAAATGATGGTAAGAGCCTGTATGCATATAAATATAAAGGTTACTGGAAAGACGTTGGAACTATTGATTCTCTCTGGGAAGCAAATATGGATCTTCTGGATAAGAATAATGAGCTTGACCTTAACGATCCCACCTGGAAGATCTATACGGAAGATGTAACTTCTCTTCCGCAGTATATCGGCGCTGATGCTGATATCGAAAATGCTTTTATCACACAGGGATGCCAGATCGATGGAGAAGTTAAAAATTCCGTTCTTTTCACCGGAGCTAAAGTCGGAGCCGGAGCTAAAGTCATTGATACTGTGCTGATGCCCGGAGCAGAGGTGGAAGAAGGAGCAGTTGTCCAGCGCGCTCTTGTAGCAGACGATATTAAAATCGGCAAGAACGCTGTTGTAGGAAGCCCGGACAGTGAACACATTGAACTTGTTGCAAAACGTGTAAAGGGGGAAGAATAATATGAGTAGGGCATTTGGAATTGTTAATTTTGCCGGCAACCACATTCAGGTGGACGGCCTTCAGGCGTATCGTCCTGTAGGAGCATTTTCTTTCCTCGGAAGATATCGCGTAATTGATTTCCCGATCTCTAATATGAGCAACAGCGGCATTGATACAATCCAGGTATATATCAGAAGGAAACCGCGTTCCCTCACAGAGCATCTGGGAACCGGACGCCATTATAATATCAACTCAAAACGCGGAAAACTTCATATATTATATACAGAGTCCAACATGGTCAGCGATATCTACAATACAGATATTGCCGCTTACATCGAAAATATCGATATACTTAACAGCGTACCTTATCCTTATGTAGTAATCGCTCCAAGCTATATGGTTTATACCGCTGACTACAGCACGCTTCTCAAAACTCATATTGAATCCGGTGCTGATATTACTCTGATGTACCATTCCGTGGACAATGCAAAAGAGGAATTCTTAAGCTGCTACACACTGGACATCAACCGTCAGAAAGGCGTAGATGCCATTCAGCCGAACCGCGGTAATGCGAAAAATAAAAATATTTTCATGGATACATATGTAATGAAAAAAGAGCTCTTCCTTGACCTGGTAAGCAAAGCTCACAAGATGTCCGCTATGTATTCCCTTGTTGACATTGTGGATGAGGCATGCCAGGAACTGGATGTACGCGCCGTACCACACCGCGGATACTTTGCTTCCATTACGGATTTCAAGAGCTATTACGATGCAAACATGTCATTGATCGACCTGAAAAACGCTACAAATCTTTTCGTAAATGACTGGCCGATTTATACACGTACCAATGATTCCTGTCCGACTCAGTATTTTACAGGAAGTTCTGTAAAATCCTCTGTTGTATCCAACGGATGTCTGATCGAAGGCAGGATTGAGAATTCCGTAATCGGAAGAGGCTGCGTAATCAAGGAAGGCGCTGTTATTAAAAACTGCGTCATCTCATCCGGCGTTGTAATCGGAAAGGGCGTTCACGCAGAAAATCTGGTCGTAGACAAACACGCAAAACTGATCCGCGGCAAGAGAATCATCGCTTCCCCGGACAAACCCGGATACATAGAACGCGGCGATACACTGTAATTCGGATTTGTCGAAGTGAACTTCCGGTATTGAAAAAGGAAAACAGAGGACGAAGAAGTTTTTATAAGACGGATTCAGAAGAGGGGGACAGGGAATTCTGTTTCCGTTCCATGAGTTAAGAAAAATAACGGAACCTGGGAATCAGCGTCAGGATTTACAGCGGGCTAACTCGCATGCGCTCGGACAGAGCCCGCTGTAAATCCTGACGCTGATTCCCAGGTTCCTATTTTTCTAAACTCATTCCAGAGTCATCAGAATTCCCTGTCCCCCTCTTCTGAAAGGCACATCCAAAAACTCTCCGGACTTCCGTTTTTCTGTTCCTCAGTCCGGAAATTCCCTTCGCAGATCCTCATAAGACAAAAACAGCGGGGAGCTTTAACGGCGAAGACGGCAGGTGATCCAGGCAGTAGTGATGCTTTATATCCGGGCAACTGCAGTCGGAACAACTCCGGTTTTTCCTGTTTTCTGAAATTCGGAATTGTTGGGGATACTGCTGACTGGATGTGCGCAGAAAACAGCGGGATACCGCCGATTGGATGCGACTTTTGGAAATGAGGGATGTGTGCTTTTGGTGACTTTGGAGCAGATATTAGAAAAACAGAAAACCTGGCGGCAGGCGTTAAAATTTACAGCAGAATTGTCTGAGCGAATGCGAGTTTTCTGCTGTAAATTTTGCTCTTAGCCTGTCGTCAGGTTTTTTAGTTTTTCTTTATCTGCGGAACGGAAACAAAAGCACACATCCCTCATTTCCAGATCCGATTATCCAATCTCCTGGTATCCAGGTGTTTTCGGACGCCTCTCCACTCGCAGCTCTCCGACAAATCCGAATTCACTTCCGGTTCTTACAGTAAATGATCTCCAGTCCTTTCAACAGAAGATTATCATCCAATATAATGTCTCTTCTGCAGAACGGTATAATTTTCTTTGCCAGGCCGCCGGTTGCAATGACGGTTACATTCCCCTCCAGTTCTTCACTTAACCGGTCGATGATGCCGTCTATGGCCGCGGCGCTGCTGTAAATGATCCCGCTCTTCATACATTCCACCGTATTTTTTCCGATCATATGCTCCGGAGCTTCCAGACTGATTCCTCCCAGCTGGGACGCATTCGCAGTAAGAGAGTCCAGCGATACTCCTACCCCGGGATAGATCATGCCGCCGATATAATTCTTATTCTTGTCAATCACACAAACTGTATTTGCTGTTCCCATATCAAATATAAGCATGGGAACAGGATACCCGGCAATTGCCGCCACCGAATCCACAACCAGATCGCTGCCCAGCTGGGCGGGATTATCAATGCGAATATTAAGACCTGTCCGTATTCCCGCTCCGACCACAAGGACTTCTCCCCGGAGTATCTTCTCCGCGGCAAGTTTCACAATCGTTGTAATCTGCGGCACCACAGAGGAGATTATTCCGCCCCGGAGGCTCTCCCGTTTGATATGATAGATATCCAGAACATTTTTAATATCAATTGCATACTCCAGTTCTGTCTTGGTACGGACTGTAGAAAGGCGCTCCACAAATACACATTTCCCCTGATCCATACATCCCAGAACAATATTCGTATTTCCTATATCAATTGCCAGAATCATTTTTTACAATTCCTCATCATTAACTCTGAAATCTGATTTCCCGTTTCTTATTCCGCATGCCGTCCGCTTCTTGTATATGTCTGCTCAGGCGGACATACATACCGGGACAGCGGTGTTCCTACCGCAGCCGTAACTACAGTTGAAACGATCATCTCACACACTGCATTAATTCCTACAAATGTGCAGATAAATACAATTATATTTCTGCCTCCGATCATTTCCCGAATATACTCTGTATTTCCGAAAAGCAGAACCAGAGCCGCCATAAAAAACGCCGTATTGAGAAATGCTGAAAAAAATCCTGTAACAGCGCAGGAAATATAAGTGTTGGTTCTCTTCCTCATTCCTCTGAAAATATACCCCAGCAGCAAACCGTCCAGAAGACGGGGGACGAACCTCTGGATAAAGGCCAGTACCGGGTTAATGTTGAAAAGCGCGACTCCCATAAGACTCTGGCCGCCGATTCCAACGCACTGTAGAAAGCTTGTAAGTCCGAAAATGGATCCTGCAGCCGCTCCTCCTGCCGGGCCAAGAGCAATTGCGCTTATCGCTACCGGAATGACATTAAATGTGATTGCCAGAGGGCCGATATTCAGATAGCCCAGAGGCGTATATGCCATCAGCAGCAAAATCGCCATCATAAGTCCCAGCGTAGTTATCTGTGTTGTTTTTACCTTTGTTTTCATGTTTTTCCTCCTCAGTTATCATTCTCTTTCCAAGAGATACAATACTTTTTGGCACATGTCAGATATGCGCGAACCGGGTAAAAGGTTCTGTTCAGTTTTTAAATTACATGTTTTTATGAGTTTCTTTTTTTCCGTTCTTCATCTTCAGAATCTGATCCAGTATCCTTGCCGCCGTCTCTTCCTTGGACAGCATTCCCAGAGATATTTCTTCTTCCCCGGTAATTATGGTCACTACATTGGTGTCCACGCCGAAGCCGGCGCCTTCCACCTTTACATTATTTGCCACAATCATATCCAGATTTTTCTTCTGAAGCTTTCTGCGGGAATTTTCAAGCATATTTTCCGTTTCCATGGAAAAACCGCACAGGAACTGATCCTGCCCTTTATTCGCGCCCAGATATGCAAGAATATCATCTGTGCGTTCCAGTTCTATGGAAAGATCCCCGTCCTGTTTTTTCACCTTTTCAGAGCTGATATGTCCGGGCCTGTAATCCGCCACAGCGGCAGCCTTGATAATAATATCCTGCTCCGCACTTCTCTCCGTTACGGCCTCAAACATTTCTCTGGCAGTCTTCACCGGAACTACGGTGACAAACTGCGGCGGCTGAAGATTTACCGGGCCGCTTACCAGAGTGACCCGGGCGCCTCTCTGCATGCACACTCTGGCAGCGGCGTAACCCATTTTCCCTGTAGAGTGATTGGTGATATAACGCACCGGATCAATACTCTCCTGAGTCGGTCCCGCTGTGACAAGCACATTCATGCCCTGCATGTCCTTTTCTCTGGCAATTTCCCGTAAAATATACTCCAGCAGCAGCTCCGGCTCCGGCATCTTCCCTTCCCCGATATCTCCGCAGGCCAGATAGCCGCAGGCCGGACTGATCACTTCATATCCGTACTTTTCCAGAATCTTCATATTATCCTGGACAATGGGATTTTGAAACATGTTCGTGTTCATTGCCGGAGCAACGATCTTTTTACACCTGCACGCCATAATTGTAGTCGTCAGCATGTCATCCGCAATTCCGTGAGCAATCTTTCCGATTACATCGGCGCTGGCCGGCGCCACCATCACTACGTCCGCCTGCTTGGCCAATGAGACATGCTCTACACTGTACTCAAAGTTCCGGTCAAAAGTATCAACCAGACATTTATTTCCGGTAAGTGTCTCAAAAGTAATAGGATTGATAAAATTCACCGCATTTTCCGTCATCAGAACATGAACGTCCGCATGGAGCTTTTTCAGCGCGCTGGCAAGAGACGCTGTCTTGTAAGCCGCAATACTTCCTGACACACCCAGAAGAACTGTCTTTCCTGTCAGCATATGATTTCCCCCTTTCTGTGTTCTTTCGAACCGTTTCCGATATTGTGTGAACATCCCGCATGGAAGCTCAGAAAATGTTTCGGCGGGATTGCTCCGGTTCCGCTTTATTATATTGTAGCAGGACGGAAAAAGCAATATCTATATCCCCGCAGACTTTTGCTCCATCTTTCGCTTTTCTGTTGCGCTCCTGCGACGCGGCAGTGCAATATCCTATAAAAACATTTGACATGCCCTACCAAGAGTGATAGAAGAGCGTTGGAAATTATTTAATTACATAGGAGGAGAGCATCATGGACAACAATTCAAACGGTGCTGCAGTTGCTTCCTTAGTTCTCGGCATCGTCGGTATCTGTACAGGATGGTTATATGGACTTGGATGCATACTTGGTATTATCGGTCTTGTAATGGCTTCCACAGCTAAAAAGAACAATGGCGGAAGCGGACTGGCTACTGCAGGTCTGGTATTAAGCATTCTCGCTGTAGTATTCGGTGCAGTTACACTGGCATGTACCGTATGTGTTGGCGGAGCTGCATGCGCAGGCGCAGCATTATAAAAACAGCATTCAACAACTAAGAGGAAGAGAGTATTCAACACTAAAAAAGACTGCCGTCTTAAGCAGAACGGCAGTCTTTTTTATACCGTCTGCCGGACAGTACAAAAATTATAATACCTGACAGAAAAATGAAAGAGGAAGGAGAGTCATTTATGCAGCCTTTTATTAATATAGCAGGATATGCAATCCCCAGCTATGGAATGATGGTAGTAATCGGATCGCTGTTATCTATCGCCGTTGTTCTGCTCCGCTGTCCGAAACGGAAGATTCCGTTAGATAATCAGTTATATTTTACAGCCTTTATTCTGATGTTTACACTGCTGGGAGCCAAACTTCTGTATCTTATTCAGAATCTTCCCCAGCTCTGGGAAAATGCCGACATAATATTTGAGAGCTGGAGCTCTTTTCTGAATTATCTGGGAGGGGGCTTCGTCTTTTACGGCGGGCTGATCGGCGGATGTATCGGCGCCTTCTGCTACGCAAAATTCTTCCGGATTAACGGAGTTGCTGAAGCTGAGAATTTTGTCCTTATTATTCCGCTTTTTCACTGCTGCGGCAGAATAGGATGCTTTCTGGCCGGCTGCTGTTACGGAATCAAATTCGACGGACCGCTGGCCGTTACCTTTACAGAATCTCTGGGCGCGCCGGATGGTGTAAATCTTTTCCCTGTACAGCTGGCGGAAGCAGGGTTGAACCTGCTGGTATTTTTCCTTCTTCTTGCGCTGGACAAAAGGCTGAAAAAACCTCTTCAGAATTTTGGAGTCTATGCAATCATATACGGAACAGAACGGTTCTTTCTCGAATTTCTCAGAGGGGATTCTGCACGGGGAGTATGGATTTTATCAACTTCCCAGTGGATCAGCCTGTTAATTCTGATTCCTGTTGGAATCTATATGCTTGTTTGCAGAACGGATAAAAATTTCCTTGTATGGCGGATGCTGAACGGCTGTATTCCCAAAGGAAATCCGGCAGCAGCCGGGAACAGTAAAACCAGACAGGCCGCCGGAAAGTGAGGTTTAAAAGGATCAGATCATGTTAAAATCATACATTGCTTTTGACGTTGAGACTACCGGACTCAATCCGGTTCAGGACGAGATTATAGAAATCGGCGCTTTAAAAGTCCGCGAAGGCCGGGTAGCAGAACGTTTTATTGAATTCATCCGACCTTCATCTTCTATTTCCTCCTTTGTATCAGAGCTGACCGGAATTACTGATGCAATGGTTGCCGAGGCCCGCCCCAGGAAAGATGTGATCAGAGACTTTCTTGCTTTCTGCGAGGATGACGTTCTGGTCGGCCACAACATTTCATTTGATTACAGCTTTGTTAAAACAGACGCCGCCGCCAGCGGCATGGATTTTGAAAAAAAAGGAATAGACACCCTTAAAATTGCCCGCCAGGCTCTTCCCGGACTCGGCTCCAAAAGTCTGGAAAGTCTGTGCGAATATTACGGGATCCTGAATAACTCTGCTCACCGCGCCTATCACGACGCTCTTGCCACGGCAAAGCTCTATCAGACACTTGCGCACTACTTTGAACCAACCGCCCCAAAACTTTTTGTGCCGGCCCGGCTTATATTTAAAATAAAGCCGCCTCAGCCGGCAACGCCAAAACAGATTTCTTTTATAAACAATCTTATTTATAAAAAGAAACTTACTGTGGAATGGAATCCGGACACAATCACCAGAAGTGAAGCTTCAAAATTAATCGATACACTTTTAAAACAGTAGCAGAAAAGTGCACCGTACGAAACCGGTGCACTTTTTCTTTTTGACTTATTCTGTTTTTTCTTTCACTGTATGCAGCTTCTTCCGAAAAAACTTTCTAAATATATCCGATAAAAGTATTTCCTCCCTGTTCGGCCATTTTTTCCATCTGACCGATGGAAACCGTTGTTTCACTGCCGTTTTCCGGATCTATATAGGTAATATCGCTGGTTGTATATCCGGTCAGCAGCACTGCATGGTTTCCGTCTGTTACAGCGATAACCGGAAGTCCTTTGTTGATGACATACAGAATCTGATCCAGTTTACATCCTGTCAGATCTACCCTGTGGGCATTGTACTGCTCCATATAATTCTCACATGCCTCCAGCGATGTCTCATCATTTCCCTGCCGGAATGCTTCTGCCCCAGTAGAGTATACCAGATCCCTGTTTCCCTTTTCCCACACATAAGCCTGACTGGATGAAATAACAACTCCGGACACCTGCTCTGCCTTCTGGATTGCATACGCTGCTTTGTCATAAACCGCTGTCAGTTCTCCCATTCCGTACACGTAAAATTTCTCTGTATCGTCTGTACCGCTCAGTGTAATCGTCAGCGGTTCTCCTGCCGTCAACTGGTGCGGCTTCATTACTTTTATATCCATGTTATCTGCCGCATCTTCAAAAGTAATGCGCACCTGTTTCTGCATCCTGTCCGTACTGTAAACCGCCAGACTGACCGTTGTCTCCCGGCGCTCTTCGTTGTTGGTAATATATTCCTGATCTGTTGCACTGTATACGCTGCCGTCCTTCTGCACCCGGTTCAGCGTCAGCAGATTGCCGTCGATCAGAATATCTGTCGTGTAAATTCCTGAATCCGTAAATGAATACTCCGCCACCTGTTCATTCTTTGAATTCACGATTTCCACCGCATACATCGGAGTAACCGCTTCACCGGATACCGTCTGTCCTGCATCCTCCGCCTTTATCTTGCCGAAAATAAAATCGCTGTTGATAAATCCCAGCGGACGTACCGTTTCCTGGTTTTCTGCCTTAATCTGATAACTGTCTCCGCTTTCCAGATTCATTACCTGAATCTCCGCCGCGGAATCATCCGTCTGATATGCCATCTGGCGTCCGTCATCTGATACGGTATACTGATCTTCCGTCAGATTTCCCGCCAGAACTTCCTGCTCGTTTCTATCCAGATCGATCCGGTAAAGAGTTCCTTCCGCCAGAACATACAACATCTTCTCACTGTGATTGTAATATACCATTTTCCCCAGTTCATCTTCTGCGATTGCAAATGATTTTGTACTGGGAATAAATGCTTTTTCTTCAATTACATTATCTGCAGCATTAAAATAATAAATACCTACGCCGACTTCACCTTCATGAGTTCCCCGGTTCATATATCCGTATACGGCAAATGCCAGATTACCGCTGTTATCCATACTGATAATACGGACGGCATGCTGGTCATTTCTGCTTCTCGCATCGCTTCCCTCGGCATCAGAAAAGCTGAATACCTGATATAATTCCCCGGACTTTCTGCTGTAAAGCCAGAGATCCCGCTCCTGTACAAAAGCCACAATATCTTCATCCGCATTTGTCTCATACTGAAGATCGTCGGAAGCAATACCCAGCAGAACGCCATTTTCATCAATCGCCTCCGGGCTTCCGGAAAATACTTTCTGCATATCTCTGTTATAATCCAGAAGGTAAATCGTATCTCCCATTTTCCGCACACGGAAAAATTCTTTTACATTATATACGCCTGTTTCTTCATTATCATCGGCGCAGGAAACCTGATATTTTGCCAGAATGGATGTATACACACTGTTGCTCTCTTTAATACTCCATTCCACTTCCCCTATCAGCTGGGGATCCAGACTGCCCCACTGAATATGTGTAATATCTGAATGAATATTTACTGTCTGATATGTTGTATTATCACTCTCTTCATTCGGCTCAAGACGAAGCTCCATCTCTTCTGCATTCGTCTTTTCCAGAGCATTTGTATGAAAGTCCTGAGCATACGCCAGACAGTCTGCCGCGTTAATATTGTCAGACCGCTCAATCCGCGTGTAATAACTCACCTCTCTGTCATCCACTGTCAGTACGATTTTCAGTACCGCTTCCCGCACAGATTCCTCCAGACTGTCTGCCAGCGACAAGGTCACGGTTTCTTCACCGGAAAGTTCAGAAGCTTCTCCTTCACCGTACACTTCTTCCCCGTCCATAGAATAGACCGTGTACTTCACGCCGCTTATGGCATTCCCGTCTTCTTCCACTGTCATATCCAGTGTGCCGTCTGCCTCCAGAGGCGTTATCGTATCGCGCATCGCCGGAATATCCATATCTCTGACATATCCGGAAAGGATATTCACCTTTTGACCGTTTACCGTAAACCACACCCGTGGAATGGCGGGCGCTCCCATATCCGCAATCTGATCCTCGCTTCCCCTGTTAATAATAAAGCTGCTGACGACCAGCGCCGCTGCAAAAACAACCAGCAGAACCCCTGCCTTAATCAGTTTTTTCTTCATTATGTGTCATCTCCCCTTGACCCGCAAGCAAAGCGCCCAGCGCAGGCTTCACCCGCAGAAACTCTTCACATTGCTTAATTTCCCGTGCTGCTTTTCCGTTTATTTCCCCCTTATTCACTGCGCGTATGAGAATATTTTTCGGAGTATGCTCCATATCAATAAACTCAAGAATCTGCGTCTCATACCCGCAGTCTTCCAAATATTTTGCCCGAAGCCCGTCTGTCAGAAGAGCTGCAAATCTTTCTTTCAGAAGGCCGTAATCCATAACCGGTCTCAGAACACAACGTCCATCCGGACCGTTTCCATCCGGAACGCTTTCCTTTTCTGCTGACAGCTGACCATTCAGCTCATGCTGACAGCAGGGCACTGACAGGATTATCTTTGCATTCCAGCCCACGGCTTTGGCCAGGGCATAATCTGTAGCCGTATCGCAGGCGTGCAGTGTCACAACCATATCAACTGCACTTACCCCGTCATAATCGGCAATATCCCCCTGAAGAAATTTCAGTTTTTCATACCCGTATTTCTCTCCCAGACTGCTGCAGTGCCGGATCACATCTTCTTTCAGATCCAGTCCGATTATCTGTATGTCATAGTTTTTCAATTCATGCAGATAATAATACATTGCAAAAGTAAGGTAAGATTTCCCGCAGCCAAAATCCAGAATTGTAAGTTCCCGGTCCCGGTCAAGCTCCGGAAGAATATCCCGGATAAACTCCAGAAATCTGTTAATCTGTCGGAATTTGTCCATTTTGGATGCAATGACCTTTCCCTCTTCCGTCATGACACCCAGATCTTTAAGAAACGGGACATATACTCCTTCCTCCAGTATGTATTTTTTCTTCCTGTTGTGAGACAGATCCGCCGCCTTTCCCGGCGTCTGCCGTTTCTTCCTCTGTATCGTGACCTTGCCCTTTTTGCTTGTCAGAACGGATATATTTTCCGTTACCGTTTCAATCTGCATCTGGCGGAAAGTTTTCATATATTCTGCAATTATCTCTTTTGCCTCTCCGCATCCGGCATTTTCGTGGAATGCCTGTGTCTTTGTAAATGATTCCAGCTGAAAATACAGTTCTCCCTTTTTCTCCAGCGGACGTATCTTTACTTTTATAATACCGTCCCTGTTCCGCGGTCCGCTTATCGTTCCGCGGATAAAGTCTATATTCAGCGTGCTCTCCAGCACGTTCATTAATTCTTCCATATTCTGTAAAACGAATTTGTCCAGCGTCCGTACAGGACTCCTTCCAGCACGCCCGGATCCTGATCCGCCTCGCTCCTTCCTCATATATACGGCTGCTTTTCCGGCAGCCTGCTTTTATTCAGTCTCCATTGTAAAGCAAAATCTCAGGCAAAGCAAGACGTAAGAAGACCGCTTATGCCTGTAATTACATCCGGATTTTCCCACGGAACAAATTACGCTGCAAAGCAGTCCCCTCTGTCTTTTTATATATTTTTCTCTTCTTCATTCCTGTTTTCAGATTTTCTTTACAAGAAATCCCTTTTCCGACAGCATATCTTCAATCATATCCAGCGTTTCTTCACTGTCTGCATCAACAGTATGATAATGGTAATCTGAGGTAATATTTTTGAGCGGACTGGATTTTCCGCTGCGGATATCCTCAATAAATTCTGCTGCTTTCCTGCGGGATGTAATATTCAGCGGCGCCTCCATCTGTCCGTAAACTTTGTGATTCACCATGACATTTCTCACCGTTCCACCCAGATCAACAATGGAATTAAGTTCTTCTTCCAGCTGTGCGTCTGTATGCCGCACCTTAAATGTCCGGCTGACAGTGGATGGCTCACTAAGTATATACCCTCTGTTCGTGGATATGATGTCATATCCCGAAGCGCGGATAAGGGCAATATCCTGTACAATCACCTGCCGGCTGACGTCACAGGCCTCTGCAAGAGTTCTGCCTGCCACAGGTGTTTTGCTGTTTTTTATCCTGTTCAGAATGGCGTCTCTTCTCTCCGTTCCGGTCATCCGGTCTCATCCTTTCTCTGACAATGCTCATCCTATAGCATGAAGGTTTTTCATGGAAATGTCAAGTATGGGCGCAGAATGTGTCAGAGCTCCGCTGGAAATATAATCTACGCCAATCTCTGTCAGACGGGCGATATTTTCCTTTGTTACATTGCCTGAGCACTCTGTCTCTGCTCTTCCGTCTATGATCCGGACAGCTTCTTTCATCTCATCCGGCGTCATATTATCCAGCATAATAATATCCGCCCCGGCTTCCACAGCCTCTTTTACCATATCCAGATTCTCTACTTCTATTTCAATCTTGCGTACAAAGGGGGCATACTCTCTGGCCAGGGCAACGGCTCTGGCAACGCTTCCGGCCGCTCCGATATGGTTATCTTTCAGAAGCACGCCGTCGGACAGATTGTATCTGTGATTATATCCTCCCCCGACCCGGACAGCATATTTCTCAAATATCCGCATATTCGGCGTCGTTTTTCTTGTATCCAGCAGCTTTGTCCTGCTGCCCTTCAGAAGCTCCGCCACAGAGTGGGTATACGTGGCAATACCGCTCATTCTCTGGAGATAATTCAGCGCGACCCTCTCTCCTGACAGCAGTACGCGGATATCTCCTGTTACACTGCCCATAAGCTGTCCGCATTTTACTTTATCTCCATCTTTACAGAAAAATTCAGCCTCTGTATTTTCATCCAGCAGTTCAAATACTCTGCGGAATACATCCAGGCCGGCTATAATTCCGTCCTGCTTGCAGATCAGGTCTACCTGCCCTTTCACATAGTCTTTCATTACGGCGTTGGTGCTTACGTCCTCACTGGATATATCTTCTTTTAAAGCCTCCCGGATCAGATGATCTGCCTGGAGCGTCATTGTAATTTTATTCATGATTTTTTCCTCTCTTTTCCTGTATCTGTCCTTCAAAGCGTACCGGCAGGAACGGCTTTGTTTCTCTGCTGTCCCGCGGCACACAGATTCCGGTTATGCCGTACGCACGCTTCCGGCATACGCTTCCTTCCCTGTCTCAGCGCCGGCATACCCGCTGTCGATCTTCCGTGCTGCTCTTTCTGCAAATACCAGACTCTCCAGAAGGGAGTTGCTGGCCAGACGGTTGGCTCCGTGAACGCCGTTGCAGCTGGTTTCTCCCACGGCAAACAGATGATCCATGGAAGTCCGGCTGTCGGAATCCACCCAGATTCCGCCCATAAAGTAATGCTGTGCCGGAACTACCGGGATACATTCCCGTGTCACATCATATCCCTCTTCCAGGCAGTGGCTGTAGATGTTCGGAAAGTGCTTCATAATTGTTTCTCTGTCTATATTTTTCATAGAAAGCCACACATGATCCGTGCCGTCCTTCTCCATCTGTTTTTTTATCGCTTTTGTTACCACATCCCGGGGAAGCAGTTCATTGACAAACCGGTTCATGTTTTTATCCAGAAGTACGGCTCCCTCACCTCTGACGGACTCCGAGATCAGGAATCTCCGCCCCGGTTTTTCAGAATACAGTGTGGTCGGATGAATCTGGACATAATCCAGATGCTCCAGCCGTATGCCGTGCTTCTTCGCTATGTCAATGGCGTCCCCCGTAAGATGCGGAAAATTGGTGGAATGCCGGTACCGTCCACCGATACCGCCGGTGGCAAAGATGGTGTCGTCCGCATGAATCCGGATCTCCTCCCCGTCCGGCCCCGAAGCCAGGATGCCCGCGCATTTTCCGTCCTTTACAAGGATGTCTGTCATTGCAGTATACTCATATATGGCAACATTTTCAAGTTTTTTTACCTGGGCCAGAAGTTTGCCCGTAATTTCCTTCCCCGTAACATCCTCGTGGAAAAGAATTCTGGGTTTTGAGTGGGCGCCCTCCCTGGTAAATGCGTATTCCTTCAGAAGTTCCGCCTTATCCCCGCTATCCTCTTCTTCCGGGGCTTTCTGAAACTCTACGCCGTATCCGATCAGACGTCGGATAATATCCTGGGAATTCCGTATCATAATATCTACGGATTCTTTCCTGTTTTCATAGTGTCCGGCACGCATGGTGTCTTCAAAATAACTGTCATAATCTTCCTCATTTCTCAGGACACAGATACCGCCCTGCGCCAGAAAGGAATCGCTGCTCTCAAGATCAGACTTTGTGATCATAATAATCTTTCTGTCTCCGGACAGGCTCAGCGCGCTGAACAGTCCGCCTGCACCGGTTCCCGCTATTACCACATCTGCATACATATCCATAATATTTTCTCTCCTTTTCTGCGGTCTTCCTGATTCTGTTTCCTATTTCGCCAGTTCCAGCATCCGCTCCAGCGGCTTTTTTGATTCCAGCCGGAGGCTGTCATCGAGAAGCACTTCATTTTCTCCGGTTTTCAGCACATGAAGTACCTTTTCCAGAGTTATGGTTTTCATATCCATACACAATGGTTCTGTCTCCGGGAACCAGAATTTTTTGTCCGGACATTTTTTCTCCAGTTCATACCGGACTCCGCTTTCTGTACAGACAATAAACTCCCGGGCGCTGCTTTCTCCCGCATAGCGGATAATTCCGGATGTACTTCCGATATAGTCGGAAATCCGGCATACCGCATCCGGGCATTCCGGATGGGTCAGAACCAGCGCGTCCGGATGGGCTGTTTTTGCTTTCAGAATTTCCTCCATACTCATCTTTTCATGAACGGGACAGAAGCCTTCATTGAAAATAAAATTCTTTTCCGGAACCTGGGAAGCTACATGCCGCGCCAGGTTCCTGTCCGGAATAAAAAAGATATTTTTATTTGGAAGCGCCTTTACAATCTCCACAGCATTTGCCGACGTTACACATACATCTGAATAACGCTTCAGCTCTGCCGTGGAATTGATGTAGCATACAACAGCCAGATCTTCGTATGTACCGCGGATCCGTTCAATGGTTCCTGCATCAGCCATATGAGCCATGGGGCAGTCTGCCGCCGCATCCGGCATCAGCACGGTCTTTTCCGGATTCAGTACTTTCGCGCTTTCTCCCATAAATGAAACTCCGCAGAAAACAATGATCTGCTCTTTCAGGCCCACCGCAATTTTACTGAGATAAAATGAATCCCCTGTATAATCTGCAATCTCCTGAATCTCCGGCCGTACATAATAATGGGCCAGAATCACTGCATTTTTTTCTTTTTTCAGCTGTTCAATTTCTTCTCTGACTGTCATATCACAATACCTCTCCCTGCAAAGCAGAGGCAGCCGCCGGTAAAAGGCGCATATCTGCTTTGCTTTTTTCTTACATTACAGGCTTATTTTTATCCTGCGGTTTTATATTCCGCCATCCTGGTCAGTATATCACTGTAATTTACATGTGACAAGACAGATGAATTTACAAAAATTTAACAGCTTTTCGTTATTTTTTTGACAGATTGTTCAATTCACTTATCCGATCCGGAAAAGAGAAAAGGACGGCTGCCCGTCCTTTTCTCATATAGCAATATCACTTTTTTATTTATCCGCCATATACACAGCTCTTGTTCTCTCACCGTCATCTTCCAGCACTACATCCGGAAAGCTCTCAATATACTGCTTGAACTGTGAATATCCGAAATCGCGGACTTTGAAATCTCCGAATTTCAGCCGGATCCGGTTGCCCAGAGCTCCCAGTGAGATGCCATATCTTCCGTTGCTTCTGATCTGCTGCATAATATATTCTTCCAGTCTTTCTTTCCTGCTCTTATCCTCATAAAGAGTTACCCAGACCTTGGTTCCCTCCTGTATCAGCCGCAGTTTTGGCAGTGTTTCCAGAAATTTTGACAGAAGACTGTAACCGTACCGCCGCACATCAAAGTCCGGATACAGCTTAACCAGGCGGCTTCCCACTTCTCCCAGCCCGGTTTCTTTGTCATTATTCTGATTTTCCGTAATAATCTTGACCACTGCCTCTTCAATCTGGTCTTTTGTCGGCGCAGTTTCTTTTTTCTGTCCTTTATCCTGCTGCTGATGGGATCCGCTCTTCTCGTCTTTCTCCATTGTATTATCTTCAAGAAGAAGTTCCAGCACTGTAAAAATATCACAGGCTTTCCGAAATGGAGACGGCGTTTTATCCTCGCCCATCCCGATCACCAGTTTCCCGCTTTCTCTGAGTCTGCTGGCAAGCTTTGTAAAATCACTGTCGCTGGATACCAGACAGAATCCTTCCAGCTCGCTTGTATACAGCATATCCATAGCGTCAATAATCATTGCGGAATCCGTGGCATTTTTCCCATGGGTATAACTGAACTGCTGAATCGGAGTAATGGAATTCTGCAGCAGCTCTTCTTTCCATCCGGCGCTGTTGGATCTTGTCCAGTCTCCATAAATCCTCTTATATGTTACATTGCCGTATTTGGACAGCTCGTCCAGAATCGGCTTAATATATTTGGCCGATACATTGTCGGCGTCAATCAGCAGCGCGATTCGGTCTTCCATGTCAGATACTCCTCCCCCTCAAGATTTTTCCAGATAAAACATCCTTTCTCATAAACCATATAACTGCGCTGAGATTCTTCCTTCGGTATGGATACAGATCCCGGATTCAGATACTGATACCGGTTTCCCTCCATATCCAGAATTTCTTCACAGGCCGGAATATGGGTATGGCCGTTCAGAAGAATATCTCCGTCCGAAAGGGGCGGCAGATGATGGGGGTTGTATATATGCCCATGGGTGGCGAATATAACCGGGCCGGACTTTCCCTCTCCGTCTGCCAGTTCCAGGAAACAATAGTCCGCCAGAATAGGAAATTCCAGCACCATCTGATCCACCTCTGTGTCACAGTTTCCCCGTACACAGAGCAGTTTTTTCTTCATGGGATTCAGCATGGCAATTACCTCTTTCGGCGCATACCCCTCCGGCAGGTCATTGCGGGGGCCATGGTATAAAATATCCCCCAGCAGCAGAAGCCTGTCCGCCTCTTCCCTGGAAAATGCCTCCAGCATCTTTGTGCAGCACGGTGCAGAACCGTGAATATCTGACGCGATCATAAGTTTCATTTGTTAATTTCCTCCTGTTTTTCAGCTGTCCATATGCTCTGCCTATTCATAGTGAGAAATACTCATAGATATAACCCGGTCTGTTTCCGGATCCGTATCAACAGAACAGCCGTCGTAATAATTGTCCCCCTGTCCGTTCCAGTAATAACTGTTGGAATAATCTCCGTCATAAGAGTCATCTGCGTCGCCATATGCCGACAGCACATCGTCAATATGTGTACCGATCTGTACTCCGCCCGGAAGAATTACCACAAGGGCGCCGCTTTCAACATCATAGTCATATACAGAGATGCCGCCCACCTGACAGTTTCTGATCTCCATCGGATCTGAAGTCATGTTAACCATATCCGCCATAACAGAATTTCCGTCTGCATCCTCAAACCATGCCAACTCATAGTCTCCTGCATTGACCACATAATTATCCGGAGTATATTCTGTATCCATCTCCAGCCCTGCGGCCCGCATTTCCTCAATTGAACACGGAAGGGACAGAACTTTGTCATTAATCTGAACCGTATAGGTCTCCCAGACCCGGCCCAGACTGTCAGCCGGCTCTATCGGATCTGCGCCCGCATCAAGATCACCGAAAATATTCTCTTCATAATCATCATAGCTGTCCGGACCGGCATCTTCTGTCGCCTCAACAGCTTCCCGTGGAACTTCTATCGTATCCAGACTGTCAAAATCCAGATAAGTCACTTCAATACTGCACTCACTGACTGAAACACCTGCAGACGACACATCCACAATTGTGTCTATTATATCGGACATATCAATAAAAAATCTTGCCGGAAGGATACTTTCTCTATATATATCAATCGTACAGGGAATTTTCACATCAGCGAGAGTCTCCTCATCCAGACTCAGACCGGTCATGGATTCCAGTCCATCTCCAAGAATGCCGGCAATCGCTTCCCCGCCAATATCCCCGGTCATCTCAAAACACTCTTTTCCATTTACATCCACAGTACTTCGCGCCATCTCAAACAGTTCCGCGTAATCCCCGATATCCCCGGTTATATCCGCGCCCAGATTCATACCGTCATCTTCGGACGCAGTTCTGCTCCACATATTATCCACGAGAACATAGGTAACCGATTCGCCATCTTCCGTAACCTGATACAGCTCCATCTCTGTTCCGATGTTTGTTCCGGACATATTCATGGCAACATTGCCTTTTCCGTAAACTGCCCCGGGATCTTCCGTCGCTCCCATATCCATGTCCATATGAAAGGCAAGCGAGTCGGTTCCGTCTGACATCTCAACCGCCATAGCAAGATTGCCTTCAAAGGATTCGATCCGATCCATATTTTTCTGCATATCTTCCAGAAGGTTCTCCGGCGTCGCCCGCTTCCCGCATCCGCCCGTCAGCGCCGCTGCCATAACCACTGCCATTCCTGCCGCTGCAAGTCTGTTCCATCGTCTTTTCATAACTTTTCCCTCCATTATCTGTTCTGAATGTTCCCCCAGACAGCTGCCGGACAGATTTTAACACCGACATGCTGTTTTCATACTTTTCCCGCTCTCTTATCACACACCTTTTCCGCCATCCTATATTTCCTTAAAATATGTTACAACCAGATCCACCATCCGGTCATAGCTTTTCACTCCGTCTGCCTGTCCGTTCACCCGCAGATAAGTGTCATTAATCTGCTCAGCCGTCTCTCTGACCGGACCTTCATAACTGTCCCAGAATACATTATTGGCGTTCAGATCCCTCAGTGCCGCGTCGTCCAGCTGTTCCCGCACTTCCATCCATTTTTCTCCGTCTGTCCGGTACAGCGCGTTCATACAGTATACCCAGCCGGACAGGTATCCGCTGTACTGAAAATCCATACGTTCCGAATTTATGCAGGCAAGAAACGCAATAAAATTGGCTTCTTTTTCCTCCATAAATCCCCGAAGATGAGACAATTCATGACAGACTGTAAACGGAATATTATATGCTGTTATATCGCCGTTATAATTTGCCTCTATCGTAAAAGGCAGATAAATTCCGGTAAGCCCCTGAACGGAAAGCACTTCCGGGACCAGCAGACGTTTTGGCCGGGGATAATACCCCTTCAGCGAAGGATATGTCTCCGCCAGCTTTTCCATAGCCTCCACAGCGCCTTCGCCCTCCGGCGCGTCCAGCTCCATCACACCATTTTCATCACGGGAGACCTGGCTGCTCCGGGCATTTACTTCCTCTGTAAGCCACATGCATACCTGCGCAAGCTCATCCCCGGAATAGCTGTATACAGAAATCCCCTCCTCTTCTGAAAAGGGCGTTCTGTAATAGTTAATTCCACAGCCCGCCGTATAAAGAAACAGCAGAATTCCCGCTCCCAGCACAACCCCTGAAAACCAGCGAAACAGCCGATCCTTCGCCTTTTTTCGGCGGATACACTTTATCACAGTATATACCGCTGAGCCTGCAAATACTGCCAGCAAAATATAAATGCATATTTCTGACACAGAAAAAGAAACCATTCCCGAAAGTCTGCCTATTGCAGAGACAAGCAGCGAATAAACATTTACCGAATACCACTGCGCAAAAGACGGCACCCTTGAGGCAAGCAGCATAAAACCTGCATTTGCAAGCAAGAGCGCCGCGCCGGCCAGAATCACACGTATAGATCTCTTTCCCCCTCTGTTGTGTTTTCGCTTCTGTTTCTTCATTATCAGGCAACACCTTATCCAGAGTAGAATATTATAATTATTATACCTTGTTTTATATAGGGAGGCAATGCGGAAATTACAGGCAGACATAACGCTGCCCGCCCTCTGCCGGATTAAACTGTTCCGGCAGAGAGCGGGCAGCTCGCTTCCTTATGTTTTTATTTATCAGACATTACTCAGCATGCCATACTGAACTTTCAATCTGGTATTTCCAATCCGTATAACATCCCCGTTTCTCAGATATGCCGCCTGGGAAAGCTGTTTTCCATTGAGATAGGTATGATTGCTGGAATTCAGATCCTGAATACACAGCATATTTCTCCCTTCGTAAATAATACAGTGATTCCGGGATATTTTGTTATCTCCGGCAAGGATCAGGTATCCTCTGGAACTTTGATCAGAGTCGCCTCTCCCGATCCTCATCTGTCCGGAAAATTCTCTGTACATTCTTTCTCCGGTTTTCAGATTGTCAAATACAATCCTCCAGATTCTGGCGGAACCATTAACGAGACGTGTACCCTCATCTTCCAGTTTTCCTGTAAAATATTCGCCTTTTTCCTCGCCCAGCATCTGTTTCTTTACATTTACTCCGCTTTTCACATATACTCTTTTCTTCCGGGCCGGACGCTGCTCCCGCTTTCTCTTCTTTCCGGAAACAACATTGCACAATACTGCAATCAAAACAATTAATGCGATGACAAGTACACCTGCCATCGCTGCCAACATTATATCCATCTTCCTAATATGTGCGGGATTCCGCAATCTCCTTTGTC
Source organism: Mediterraneibacter sp. HA8405 (assembly GCF_056148955.1). Classification (NCBI taxonomy): domain Bacteria; kingdom Bacillati; phylum Bacillota; class Clostridia; order Lachnospirales; family Lachnospiraceae; genus Mediterraneibacter; species Mediterraneibacter sp. HA8405. The sequence goes on from NZ_CM148758.1 coordinate 407,293, forward strand.
TGTTCTTCTGTTTTTTCTGCTGTAAGCACCGCTTCCCTAAGAGATGCCGCGGCATATTCCGCCATCCGCCTGGTTTCCTCCAGCTTCTCCTGTTCTCTGCAGGCAGTGTCGAGGAATCTGCCTCCGGCCTCTGACTGCCAGGAACGGTCAATCTGCTGAAGAATATCCTGAAATCCCGGCAGAATATCCTTGCTTAATCTTCCTGCGATATCCTCTGTCTGACGCGAAGCCTGTCCGGCGGCGTCAAAATCAAATCTGATCTCTCCCACTCTTTTCTACTCCCTTCAGAACGGCATCAGCAACTGATAATCATTCAATCCGGTTATATAGCTCACGCCGAACTGTGTCTCCGGATATTCAACAGTATCCAGGTTATATCGATCCGTAATTTTCTCTTCTGTCTGACAGTAATGCAGGAGCGCTTCTCTGACCACAGACGCCATCGCCGTCAGAACCCGGATATTCTCTTCCAGCGCCTCCCGTGTGCCGATCAGAGCCTGCCGGGATCTGTCCATATATGACATCTCCTTTATTTTCGCCTCTGCCTGTCTGGTTTCTTCTACAAGAATCCGAAGCTGTGATATCTGCTTTTGCAGCTGCTCTTCTATTTCCTGTATCTGGCTAAAATTTATCCGATTTCCCATTTTACTCCATCGCCCTGTAAATACATGCCCCGTCTTTCGTTCCGCTGCGAATCTGCTTAACGGAAAGATTTCTTCCTACAAAGACATAATAGGTTTCTTCCCGTTCTGCAGTCAGTTTCAGAATATGATATCCCTGATCCGGTACTTTTTCTATCCCTGTCACTCCCTGAACTCCTACCAGCTGCCACAGTCTCTCTATGCTCTCTGCGGTTGCTTTACCACAGTTCAACAGTTCCATAATCCGATCTGTCATGTATGTATGATTCACACTATCTCCTCCTCTGACAAAGCTTCTGTCCTTCGACAATCCAGTTAATTCTCTCCGGCAAAGCGTCTTGCATCTTCCTCCACACTTTGCTCTCTGTATGCTTCAAAAGCTTCTTCCCATTCCATTCCCTCATCCATAAGGTCTTCTACATCTTTATAGTTATCAAAACTATTCTGCCATGACTCAATGGTTTCCTCTGTAACTACAAACTGATCCGGATTTTCGCATGCTGCAAACTGATATGCGTGCCGCATTTCATGTACAATCGTTGACAATAAAGCATACGAATTAGGAACATTATCTTCCATTACCCATGTATTAATCGTTACTCTGTTTAATGTATCTGAATATGATCCCATAAGATATCCGTCATCCGTACCTTCCGTCGGCTCAAAATTAATCGGACCTATCTGCAGCCCCATAACTGCCGCCACTTCCTGCAGATATTCATTCAGAATATCCTTTCGTTCTTCCAGATCGGCTGCATTCCATACTTCCTCCGAATATCTGTCTTTTTTCAGAATCTCCTCGATCTCATTCTGCATGTACCGGTCCATTTCTCTTTGCTGGGCCTCTGTGACCTCCTCGCCCGGTGTTCTGGTCTGCTTCTCTGCTTTGACGATACCTAGGGTTACCAGAAGATCGCGAAATGTTCTTATCATGGATTCTACGACTTTTTGAGCATCTTTAACTATGGAATCCAGTGTGGAAGACGCATCGGCTGTCTCCGTATCTGCCATACTCTTTCTGCCGGCCGATACGATAGTGCCTTCCGTACTGCGGTAATAATCACTGATCTTTTCCAGCGCTCCGGTCATACTGCGCATTGACAGAGCCTCTTCAAGAACACCTCTGTCAATATTGGAAAGCACACTGTATACACGATAAGAGGCGCTGCCCATTCCGGCCAGATTACATTTTACGGAGGCGACTTCCTGTTTGATTTCATTCAATTGTACCGCATAATGAGACAATACTTCAATTGTATTTTCTACACTTGAAAATTTAATACTGAACTCAGACATCTCTTACGCCTCCTCTATCATCTTCTTCATTGCTTTGCCGTGAACAAATGCCAGCCAGCGGGTTATTGTATTCACATAATCTGCTTTATCCGGCTTAAAAACAGAAATATCATTTTCCTCTTCTTTCACCATGATCTGCTCTTTGCCATTGGAAAGTACAAACATACTGATTGCCTTTTCTTCCTCATCCAGCTGTTTTCCCCAGATCTCCCACTGCCACGTGTATCCCGCCTTCAGGTATCTGTCTATGCATTCGGACACTTCCGAGACAGGCGCTTTTCTGATCATCTCTGTAGCCTTATTTAAAAAAGGCGTATGAAGATTGGCAACTTCACCGATTGCCAGAGGCAGATACGGAATCCAGAACAGCTCATAATCGTTCTCTTTCTGCTCAATAATTGCAATCACATCATTTAAAAAATAAACTGCTGTTTTCTGTGCTGCTTTGTTCTGTCGCAGATCCTCCATCACACAATAACCATAGGGCCGTTCTGCCGCTGTAAGCAGAAGCTCCAGTGTTGAATCCATCTCATATTCTTTTTTCTGGTTTGTATGCAGATACCCCTTTCCGCACAGTATCTCCACACACTCCCGAGCATCCTTCTGCGTATCTATGGGCGGCAGTTCTCCCAGCCCCTGCATTCCCTGTTTTTCTGCAAACAACATCAGAAAGCTCAATTCTTTTTCCGATACTTTATACACTCCTGCCATTTCGCGTTGTCTCCTTTAATCTGTTATATCAGTTCCCGCCCGGATCAGCTGTACGATCTGCTTTTTGCCAGCTCCCTGGCTCTCATCTCTGCCTGATATGTCCTCTCTGCCGAAGACCGGATCACTTCTGCAGTCCGCTTAAGCTCTCTGGCCAGCGCGCCGATTCCGGACTCAACTTTTTCACCTTTTCTGATATAGGCGGACGCGCTGCTGCCTTTCCAGTTGTAAGCAAGTTCACGGAGCGTATTTTCCATCTGCTCCGATGCCAGCTTTGACAGTCTGCCGGCCTGCTCTTCCAGCCGGTCCGCCTGCTTTTTTGCCTGTATATAATTCCACTCTATATAGTCCATAGATCCATCTCCTTTTTACAGGATCACATCTGAAGGAAGATCCGCCGACTGCCCGGCTGCGGTATCTTCTGCCTCAAGATATGTCTGGGCCATAGCTTTCAGGTCAGCCGCATGTTCCAGAAGTTTTGAAAGGATCTCCTCTGTTGTGCCTTTCATCTCCTGGTAGGCTGCCCTGTGCGCTTCTGCTGCGTCCCCCTGCCAGTATCCTGACGAACGGTTCACGGCCATCTCAATATTGGAAAAAGAGTTTTTAATATTTGTAACCGTTTTCTGCACCTCTGCGGCCCCTGCATGCAGTGCCTGCGGCGATGCTTTAATCCTGATATCATCCATAATCCGTCCTGACCTTTCCGGGCTTATACTCGAATAGAAGCAACTGCCTGCTCAACCAAAGCTTCACACTTCTGATATTCGCTCTGAGCATATTCCATTGTTTCTATGTATGTTCCGATTTCATTTCCAAACTGCTGTACAAATTCATAATCCGCATTAAACTGTGCCATAAATGTATCGTGCGCCGGCCCCTCCCACATGGATGAGAGGCTGGCCATCTCGTCTCTGAGACGGCCAATCTCACTGCGGACCCTGTCTAATTCAGATTGTATCGTCTGCCGGTCTCTCTCAAGAGCCGCTGTATCAACTTCAATATAATCTGCCATAATATGGCTCCTCTCCGTTCTCTCTAAGAGTCTCTGCTGTTCCGCCTGATCACTAAATAATCACATCTGAGGAAAGACTGTTTGCTTCTTCTGCATTTGCTGCATCTGCCTGCGCGTAAATCTGAGACATTTCCTGAAGATCAGAGCTGTGCTCCTGTACCATACGAACCATTCTCTGTATATCATCCTCAAGTCCTCTGAATTTTGTAATATACGCGGTTGCCGCCTCGCCTTCCCATGCGGAAGCCATTCCTGTAATCAGATTAAGCATCTCTGATGTGATATTGCTGATCTGTGTTCCCTGATTTCCGAATTCTGTTGCTGTACTGCTTAATAACTGCGGTGATACTTTAATAATTCCTTCCATGATAATTCTCCCTTCACGATTTATCTGTTCTTTTTCTTTATCTGCTTACACTATATTGTCTGTATCAGTATGTTCTCTCGGACGCGATCTCCACGTTATTGGCCTCTGCCTGTGCGTATCTGGCGGCAATTGACTCCAGTCTCTGTGCATATACTTCAACTGCATTATAGAAATTGTTCATCTGGGTTTTGTCGCTGGTAAACGCATTATGGAATGTATCCTTTGCCTCACCTTCCCACATACCGTTTAAGTTTGCCTCCGTTGCCTCCAACTCTCCCACCTGGCTTTTAAACTGTGCGTTCAGCTGTCTGAGGGTATCTACCTTCACCTTTAAATCATTAATTGATACAGTAAAATCTGACATCTTTTTTTCCTCCTTTATCTGTACTCATATGTCATATTTATCTTGTGAACCTATCATATCAGACCAGATTCTGAAATGTTCTTTTCCGGACAGACGACACATATGCCGGACAGACGACCAGTTTTTATCCTGAAATCCCTTTTGAACGCTCCGTGCGCCATATATATTTCTTTTATTCCCGCTCTGCAGGATATACAGGTTTGTCACACCAGCATGATCCGACTTCCTGTTCGCAGAGCGTTTTCCCTTGCGGAATATTCCTGTCGGACCTCATGCCCGTCCGGACTCCAGATCTGCAGCCGGTTCAGATCCCCTTTCAGAGGGCACTGTTCTTTACGGCAGATCATCTCCACAATCTCTTTTTTTACTTCATGGAGCGAAACATCTTCATCCAGCTGAAAATCATACCGCTTTCCCATAACCGGAACTTCAATCTCCACGATAATCATTGATATATTCCTCCCTCCACCTGTCGAACTCTTCGCGTTCAAACACTGTAAGTCTTAATGTATCTTTCTTTCTCCAGAACCGCTCACTGACAACAATTCTGCTTTCTGAAAAGTAAAGGAAATACGCCGGTCCCTCCTCTCCCAGCGGCTTCCAGATATCCGTCCACTCAGGAGACGATACGATCTCCAGAAGACTTCTGATATCTTCCCGGATCAGAAATTTTTCATCTCCTGCTTCGATCAGCCCCGACGCTGACAGATGCTGCAGCGCCGACAGGATCTCTTCCTCTGTAAATGCTTTTTCCGGCATATAGACGCCGTCAATCTCTGATACGCCCATGCCGTAAAGCAGAATCCTTATTTCATCAAATGTAAGAAGAATGCCCTTTTCAATTACTTCTGTCGTCATCGTTTCCGCCTTTCTTCAGATACTCTTTTACAGCCGGTTTATAAGACCTGGAGAGCGGTACTTCAAACCCGTCTTTTAGCGCAATCCTGTTCTGTGACAGGTAGACGCCCGCAATCTTGTTCTTATTTACCAGAAAGCTTCTGTGACACCGGAGAAATTCTTCCTTCAGCCGCGACTCAAGACTGTCCAGAGTATCGTAAAATCCATATTCCTCCGCATCTGTGTTCAGATAAACTCTCTTATCGCGCGCCTCAAAGAAATAAATCCGTTCATAATCGATCAGACTGCGCTCGCCGCTGTTTTCAACAACAAAGACTTTCGAGTCATCCGGCTGGTAAAATCTTCTGGCGTAAGTACTGATCGCCTCCGACAGAACTTCCTGAATCTGTGTCTCACTCAGGGGCTTCAGAAGAAGGGATTCTGCCCCGATAGTCGGTCTCATATAGATCAGGGGAGAGATGCCCGTGCTTGCGATCAGAATGATATATGCGGCCGGAGCGGTCTTTCTCAGTTCTTTAACCATATCAAGAGCGCCCCGCATCGTAATATCCACACAGATCATATCTGCCGGTATTTTCTTCTGTACAAGTTCTCCCAGTTCTTCCGGTGTGGCACACTGGAGCATCTGCCAGCTTTCGCTGGTATATTTCCCCGCCATATCTCTGGAATAACGCACAATATACTGACGTTCTTTTTCTGATTCATCCGAAATCACCATTACAATCATGCTATTTCTTTGCCAATGGAACGACTACTTCTATTCCATTGCACTCCTCCTCATCGTCCGGAACATATCCCATTCCTTTTTTTGTAACCCGGGACTGCTGGGCAAATGAGATATTCTGGAAATTAAAGATTTTCTGTGCAGACAGGCTGCCGCCCAGATGCATACCTTTTTTGTATCCGGTAAAGAAATGATAGGCCTTATACGCAGTCAGTACGCTCTCATCTTCCACCCGCAGACTTCCTATAAAATAGATATTGTGCAGACTTCCTTTCTCCAGAATATTCTCCACAAATCCGGACATGCTGCCCACTCCTTCATCCGGACTGTACACCATTTTCAGGAAATCTCCGATATCGGCAAGGAAGATAAATACCGGTGTTTCCCTGCTCATCTGAGCAAAGATCTCTGTCTCGTCCGCGCCGGACTCCAGAAGGCTCCTTTTCTTTTTATTTCTTTCTGCAAATACAGGAAGCAGATCAGACAGATACCGGAAGAGTCCTGCCGCATCGTTTACATACCGTGCCCCGTATTCTTTCGCCGGCTTCATCAGTTCAGAAGTTCCGCGCTCGATAATGCAGATCTCTCCACCTTTCAGATTTGCCCCGTACAGCAGCATTTTCAGCGCATTTGTCTTTCCGGTTCTTGCCTTTCCGGAGATAAAATAACAGTATGTCCGGGCAAGATTCAGACTGTATATCTCAGCGTCTTTCATATAATATCCCATCGGGAGCAGATCTCTGCCCGCGCTGATCTGTCTGTACCGCTCATCTTCACACAGAATTCCAAGAGTCGGCTTCTCCGGAATCTCCGGAATCGGCGGAGCACATGCTCCCTCCCATACCTCTGCCATCCGGGCACAGATTTTCTCTATCTTCTGTCCCCGTTCAAAATCATCCTCCGCTCTTACGCTGAGCGCTGCCTGAAACTCCAGAATCTGGCCGTCAACATCTGCCAGCCCTCTTCCCCTGACATCCGTCTCCGGAAGGATCCCGAGATGAGTCACACGCATAACTTCCATATATTTGAATTTATCTGCCTGTTCCAGTGAAATCACTGTACGGATATTATCACCAATCCGGGAAGGAATTTCTGACATACCGAATCCCGCTGCCGATACGATCATATAAATTCCGTATCCCACCCCTTCTCTCGCCAGGCGCAGAATAATATCGTCGTAGACAAACTTTGTCTTTTCCCGGAAAGAAGCCATATTATCAATTACCAGCAGAACTGCCGGAAGCTTTACGCCGTTGGCCTGCACATACTGACTGTAGTTTCCTCCCTTAAACAGATCCTTCCTCTCATCCATCATGGTCTGAAGCATATGTATAAATTTTGCCAGCTTCTCTTCCTGATTGTCATAGATCACACCGCCCACATGAGGAGCTTCCTCAAAGGGAGAGAGCATATGACTGCTGAAGTCAATCAGATACATCTGAAGCATATCCGGCGTATATTTCATAAGAAATGAATACACAAGGCTCTGAAGAAACGTACTTTTTCCACTGATTACAGAACCGCATACCGCATGGTGACCGTCAGAGGACAGGTCGATCACAAGAGGACGCTGGGCCTGCTGCCTTGGATCGTCATAGAGACCGATCATTGTGCACAGATGCCATTTGCCCTGCTGTGCCGGCCACCCTGCTTCTGTGTATATATCATGGGAAAATCCATCCAGCTCATCCAGATAAATCTCCGTTTTCAGAACCGGAAGCCACAGTTTCGCTGTCTCATGGTATCCGGTTTTCTTCACCAATCCGTTCAGATACTCGATCACTGCATCCAGCTGTGTTTTCTCTTTTCCATTCTTCCCGGAAGTCCGGCTTTCTTTCTTATCAGACCGTCCGCCAACCAGTTCCGCCTTTCCGGTACGGGTCAGAAGAGCCGCAGCCTGAGTCGGTTTACCTGTATACTTTTCATAGATCGCCCCGCTGTAACCGGACTGAAACAGTTCATAAATCTCGTCATTTCCAACCTGCAGATAACAGCGTCCTGCCTGGGTAATAAACGCGGCGTCAGGCTTATGCAGCATATCGTTGCTGTCCTGACGATCCTGCACTCTGAGACAGAGCCGGAATTTGGAATTGCTCCAGATATTGTCATCCACCGTTCCGCTGGGCTTCTGCGTAGCAAGGATCAGATGGACGCCCAGACTTCGTCCTACCTGCGCCACACTGATCAGTTCTTTCATAAAGTCGGGTTCCTCCCGCTTCAGCTCTGCGAACTCATCTATGATAATAAACAGGTGAGGAATGGGAATCTTTGCCTCATGGTTTTTATACAGCCGGGTATACAGGTTGATATTGTTTACCCCGTACTCGGAAAAGATTCTCTGTCTGCGTGTATTCTCGCTCTTAATGGAAATCATGGCCCTGCGCACCTGATTTCCGGACAGATTGGAGATCTGGCCGCTCAGATGCGGAAGCCCGGAAAACAGATTTGCCATTCCCCCGCCTTTAAAGTCGATAATAAAGAAGCTTACATCTTCCGGACTGAAGTTCACTGCCAGAGACAGAATATACGTCTGCAGGGTCTCACTCTTTCCGGAACCTGTTGTTCCCGCAACCAGTCCGTGAGGTCCGTGGAATTTCTCATGGATATCCAGATAACAGTCCGCATTTCCTGCCTTTTTCCCGATCAGCGCCTTCATACTGTTATAGGTTCTGTTTTTCCGCCAGCGATCCAGTACATTCAGTTCCTCAAGCGTATGAACACCATACATGCTGAAGAAATCCAGAGACGACGGGATCTCACTGGTACTCTCAATTTCATTCACACGTATATTGGCCAGCGTCTGTCCGAATATCGACAGCTGCGCGGCGGAGATATGATCCGGCACAAACGCCTGCTTCTTATCCCCGGTGTCCAGCAGGTTATAATATCCTCTGAAGTATGTATCATTTTCAATAATCTCTTCACATTCATTTGGAAGCTGTTCCAGAACCTCCGCCATCAGAAACGTGGTAATACCATATTCCGGCTTTGCTTCATAAATATATTTTGCCAGAATCTCCCCTTCCAGAATCGAAGGATCTGAAATAAAGATCACATAGTGCGGCTTTACAAAGTTCTTTTTGTCGTCCTGACTTCTTTCCCGGATAATATTGGATAATTCAAAGAAAATATCACTTGTCTCCAGTTCATCAGATGCCATATACCGTGTGCTCTTATCTTCTGACCAGACATGGGGGAACCACTTCATACACTCCCAGTTATCCATCTGTTCCGGATTTTCTTCCCGGTAGATAAATACCATCTTTACATCTGTATAACAGTGTCCCGCGGCAATTCCCGCCACCAGCGTGTGCATCAGCTCCACGGCGCCTTTTTTCCCTTCACCGCCTACCAGTCCGATCAGTCGCTTCTCCATCAGGGAAATTCCAACCGGCACCTGATGCAGTGTTCTGAATTCCTCCTGAATCATCTTCGGTTTATCCAGAAGCGTGTCGTTGATCAGCGTAAACTTTTCTTTCGGGATCTGAATATCTGTCTGGAAGGGCTGATCGCCCAGACCGATTCTCTGATACAGAAAGTCTTCATGAGTATAGTTTCTGTTCCAGAGTTCACTGCTGTTTTCGTTGTAGGCCGCACACTGAGCCGCCGACGGATACATCTGCAGCATAGCTGCTGCATTGTGCCTGTAATTCTCTCTGAGAGAGTCAGCGATCTGAATCAGATAATTACTGTATGCATTGAAACGAAGAGTTTCTTCTCTGGCATTTTCTTTTTTACTGTAATTCAGATTCAAAACCGCCCATATAACACCGATCAGGGCGGAAGTAACCGCTGTAATCAATCCGGTATACATAAACGCTCCGGACGTGTACCCGGACAGCTGGGATCCGAATATGGCAAACCCGCAGCCCAGCATCATGGGAATCGCCATTGTAAATGCCGGTCCGATAGTCATATACAGAGGTTTTTCTTTTACCACCTTTGGGTTCGGCGGTGCTTCGATCTCTACCGCTTCCCGGTAAATCACAGGCATATTGCGAGGCGCGCGGTGAAAATATATCTCCTGGCCCTTTCTTCTGTTCTCCCGGGATTCCTCTTTGATCCCGGCAATTTCAAGGGGCCTTAAAATATCTTCCCGCACTTCCAGGTCGCCATAATAAGCGCCAGCTGCCAGAATATTTCCCAGAAACAGAAGATGAAGGCCGAAAATATCAATTGTATCTCCAAAAGAAAGTTTTCTGCTTCCCCGCAATCGGAGATTGCCGCAGAACACGCCGTTCCGGCTGGTATCCTTCAGATACCAGCCGTCTCTTTCCCTTTGAAATACTGCGTGTGATCCGGACACCAGTTCCATAAACTGATAGCGGATCAGACTTCCCTCGCTCTTACCTACAGAAACTTCCTTCATGGAACTGATATCATATTTTTCCATCACCATAAAATTCAGCGTACAGTCCACCGCAATAATCTGAAACCGGTCTCCTGCCTGCGTACTGATAATAACAATATTCTGATGACGCAGAAGATGCCTCGCCCTGCAGGCCCCGTCCGCCTCGATCTGATAGTCCTCGCCTTTCAGGAGCTCCCAGCCGCCGGACGAATTCTCCAGTTTCAGCTCTACATCCTGTTTTAACTGATAGATATCCCGGCGCAAATGTATCGTATAATCTGCGTCGTGGACATTCGGAAGCAGAAATTCCTTGCAGATCTGCGTGTTATACACCATAAGTATCATCGGTCTGCCGCCCTCCTTACATATACCCCATGTCAAATATAAATATAGTTACCTGTATTGTCATATTTCCGACAATAATCTTGTCACCGGAATATACCGGGCGCACACCCTGCACACGCCGTCTGGACAGGCCCTGACGGATCCAGGTCCCATTGCTGGAATTCAGGTCTTTCAGAAAAATATTTCCCTGATACAGATACAGTACACAGTGACGGGAAGACACTTCGCCTTCCCGTATACAGATCTCATTGTTCTGAGGATCCCGTCCGATCCGGACCGGCTGCTCCGGATCGAACACAAATCCCTGTTTTTCCCCGTCTTTCCATTTCAGATAAAGCATCTGCTTCCTTCTGTTTTTCTGCCTTTCACTATGACTTCGTATCGCATTGTTCAGACACTCTTCTTTCACAACTTTGTATGCAGCGTCATAACACTTCTGATGCTCTGTCTTTTTTACCGCACGTATTACATAGGCGGCGACGCAGGCCGCCGCTATGCATATTACAACTATAATTCCGATTAACATAAATTTTTTACATCCGTCTTTTCTATAAGTTATTTTCTGTCATGCCATTATTTTGCTCCCGGCGTCAGACGGCTGTCATCTCCGGCCCGGTTCTGTACAATAACCTCTCCATGATCCAGTTCAAATACCTCCCAGAAATTGTCCACGCCTGCTCCCGGATCCAGTTCAATAATTTCCGGACTGCTCTGATCCGGAAGATAAATTTTTACAGTTGCTCCGTACTGCTGTAAAGTAGATGTAACCCGATAGTCCACTACAGTGAAGCTATATACACCATTCAGATCATAAACAGTAATTGTCTCCGGTCCATATCCGTCTCTGTCATCTACATCCAGTTCGGCAATGGTATTTCCTCCGGCATCAGCCGTTCTGTGTCTGAAGCTTACAAACGCGTCATCTCCATTATCTGTTTCGCCCATCATATAGAAATCCAGATCCTGCGGTTCCGCGCCCCACTCCAGGACAATACGGGCTGTACCTGCCATCAGTTCCGGAGAAATCGTAAACTGCTCGCCACTGTAATTTCGTCCTTCTTCCATCTCGAACTGAATCGTCTCTTCCAGATATCCTTCTGCTGTTATGGTCACATTGTATATTCCTTCTTCCAGCTCAGCTGAAAATGAACCGTCCCAATCCGTAACAAGCGTTTCTGTCACGCTACTGTCTTCCTCCAGAACAAATGTAAGTTCTGCGTCCGGAACACCCTCGCCGGTCACTGCGTCAATTATTACGCCGTTAAGCTGTCCTTTACTGCTTCTGTCTTTATTCGCATCCGGAAGAATGATCTCATTCCACGGATTTTCCGAAACAATATTTCCGGACGCATCTGTCTCGATATGTATGATTACTGATCCTGTAGTCAGCTCTACATAAGTCCGTTCTCCTGAATTAACCGGTTCTACCTGAAGGCTGGACAGACTCTGTAATTCTGCAAGGCTGACGGGAGTGCCAAAATTGCTGAATAGCAGGCCGACAGAATCCAGCTCCACCTTCTCAGGCATACTGTCCTGCGCCGGTTCATCTTTCTCGTCATCAACAATCGAGTCATCCTCAGCCGTATCTGCATAATAAAGTGTCGCAGCAAGATCCTTATGTACAACTTTCACTTCACCCGGCGCAGTTGACACAATATCCGGGAAACCACCGTACTCATCCCTGAAATCCTCAAAAGTATAATTCTCCAGTCTCTGAATAAAAGCCGTATTCCATGACAGCGGGCCGGTTCGCTGCAGGGTTTCCTTTTCACTGTCTTCCAGTGGCGAATTCGTCAGAAGAGAACCATCATTTATTCCATTAATCATATCCATAATGGATTTTGACTGGGTTCTTTCATAACCGATTTCCAGAGTCACCCTGGCCTGTGATGTTCTGCCCTGCACAAGGTATACCTTCGCCAGTCCGAGATACGCGTCGTCCTCATCCGGTACGGCCTCTATCGCATTCTGGTATTCTACAATCGCGTCTTCATAATTTTCTTCCGCCACATATTTTTCCGCGGTTTTTATACACTCCTTATAAGTCTCCTGCTTTAATCCTCTGCTGATCAGCAGAATTCCGGCAATAACCACCGCCAGCAACAGTACTGCACCTGCAGAAATCAATGTAATCTTTTTCCATGGTTTTGTTTTTTTCATCTTTTTCCCTCCTCTTTAGTCATAAATCTGATAGACTTCCTCCCGTATCCTTTTCTTTTTTCCGTTTATTATGTGATTTCCTGTCAGAATGCCGGCTGTCGCTCCTGCAATCAGCAGAATTCCCAGAACAATCATTACAATCCCTGCCATCTTTCACTCACTCCAGTTCATCCATAATTTCAATCAGCGTCTCCATATTTTCGTCTTCCGTGTCCTGATTCATATATGCGGTACGGCATGAGTTATAGCAGAAACTCAGGTCTGCTGAAACTTCACCGTATGTGCCTTCCAAAGCAGACTGATCCAGATAATTAAAGCACATCCACATCAGCACCACATAATCGTCCGGATACTGCGCCTTCATCTGTTCCAGCTGATACAGGCTGTCCTGGTAACGTCCCAGCGCCCGGAGTACCAGCGCATGGTTCAGCTGATCTTCATAGGACGGTGATTGCGCCGCGCATAATGTCTCGTAATACCCCAGAGCTCTCTCATAATAATTCCGCTTCAGCAGATCCTGGGACTGAGCATTGCCCGCGTCAAAACAGGTCTGTCCCGCTTTCCTGAGCATTGCGCTTCCCGGATCCGCGGACGCTGCCTGTACGGCGGCGTCCGCAGCAGCAGCAGGATCTCCCAGGCTGGTATAAACATCTGCCTCCAGACTGTATATCCTTGCACTCAGCTCCTCATCCGGATTCTGTGCCAGAGCCTGCTCCAGTTTATCCAGGGCCTGTTCCCAGTCTTCTCCGGCACAGGCAATCTGAGCTTCTACAAACATGGTCTCACTTTCTCCCAGTGCCGCCTCCGGATATTCTGAGGCGGCAGCCAATGTATCCACATACTGTCCGGCTCTTGCCATGCCTGCCAGATAATCCCGGAGATACAGCGCGTTATCTTCATCTTCATCCAGGGCATCCTCATAATACTCCGCTGCCGCCTCATACTGTTCCTGTCTGTAATAACTGTCTCCAAGCGCATGGAGCACTTCAGCCTTTTCTCCGGGATGAGAATCAAGATATCCCTGCATCATGAAATCATTAAGCATTTCGGTTCCTCTGGTTACAATTTCCGTCTCGTCCTGGCTCTGTACCGCTTCATAAAAACTACTGTAGGCTTTCTGCCAGTGGTCGTTCTGCCAGATTCCGAAGCCGGCATATATAAGCAGAATACTCCCTGCCGCTGTCAGGCCATATAAAACCCACAGAAGCGCCTGCAGACGCCCCAGCAGACGATACCGAGGATCCATCTTCTCTATCCGGGACAGGGCTTTTTCCATCTGTCCTGCTGTCTGAAACCTCTGACCCGGCTCCTTCTCCATCCCTTTATTTATAATGCTTTTCAATCCCTCACTATAGGGAACCTCCAGGTTCATAATCGGATAAGGGGCGCCTCTGTCCGGGCTGGGATACAATCCGGTCATCATTTTATAAAATACAGCCGACAGACTGTAGATATCCATTCTCCCGTCAAGCGCTCTCCTGCTGCCTCTGCCGTGAATTATGCTCATGGCATTTTCATACTGTTCCGGCGCCGCGTAATACTGACTGAGGCCCTGCAGCTGAGTTGTCTCCTCACCATCCAGCGAAATATTAAAATCAATCAGACAGACATTCCCCTGTGGCGTAATCATAATATTCGCCGGCTTGATGTCGCTGTGCAGGATAGGAGGAGACTGACTGTGCAGATAGCTCAGAACCTGACAGAGCTGATGCAGCCATAAAAGAAGAGTTTTCTCAGGGAAACGGCTGCCATTATCCAGATAATGCTGCAGATCATAGCCGGGTATATAGTCCATCACTGTATATACTCCGGTGCCTACCGCAAGGAAATCATAAACCTGCGGCAGATAAGTATGGTGCAGCCGTTTCAGAATATCCGCCTCGGCCCTTACGTTGATTCTTCCGGCACAGTTGTCCTTGATTTTTTTTATTACAATCTGTTTCCGGAGCCTCAGGTGATACCCGAGATAAATTACTCCTGTGCCGCCTTTTCCGATCTCCCGGATAATCTGATACATTCCCCCGATTATTTCTCCGCTTCGCAGCATATCATTTCCTCCGGTTTCTTTTTATAAGTTCATATAGCAAAAGCAGACTGTCTAAATATTCCTATTCAGACAGCCTGCTCCTTAACTGCTTATCTCCTGTTTGCCTGTTTTTCCTCGTCTTTCTTTCTCTTGAAGATCAGGAAGTACCACAGAGCCGCCGCAATTACCACTACGCCTGCAATGGAGCCCGCAAGCAGCGGTGTATTGCTGTAGAACTGTACGAACAGGTTGGATGTCACCAGTACTCTGTTAATTTCCGTCTCTGATGTATTGCCTGCCGCGTCTGTAGCAACCGCTCTGATATCCTGTCTGGTGTTGGAACTCGGTATTGTATACGTAAGCTCGCCGTCCGCCGCCTGGATATCTTCAGCGCTGAAGGTAGTCGCCTCATCAGAATTTCCAAGATATACTTTAACATCACCCATCGCGATATTATCTGAAGTATTTACCGTAACATCTCTTACATTTGAGCGGTACTGACCGCCGTCCTCAATACCGGTAAGAACCACGGTAGGAGCCGTCTTATCAACAGCAAACTCCAGCTCATACAGCTGTGTTTCATCCGTCGGGCTCTGAACCTTTTTAACCTGAGTACTGCTCAGGTTCTCAGCCTGGTCTTCCGACTCAATCGTTACGGTGTAATTTCCTTCTGTTTCAAAGTTCTCTTTATCAATTGTGTAAGTATACTGCTTCCAGGAATCTTCCGCTCCGCTTTCTCTTACCGTATAATCCTCTCCTTCTGTCAGAGTAGTAAGATTTCCGTCGCGTCCGCTGGAAATACCGTTAAATACAAGTGAATCCACATTGATCTCTGTTACTACAAGATCCTGTTCCTCATTTGTATAGACTTTGTCAAGCAGTTCCTGCGTATCAGTTGACATTACATAAACGGAACCGAATCTGTTAACCGAGAACATTACGGACTGTTCTGTATCATTGCCCGCTCTGTCGGTAACTACCGCGGTCATGGTATACAGATCATCCACTTCTTTCTCATGGGCAAAGTCCTCCAGCTTGATGCTCTGACCGTTCGGGATACTGGAACGTATACCGTCTACTGACTCATCTCCGTTATTCGCGCCTGTCAATGTAATCTCAACTCCGCTTTCCGTATAGTTGATATCACTGTATCTGACACCGGGAGCAACCTCGCCTTTATTGGCTGACTTGTCTGTAATATCAAAGAACTCAATCTCAGGCGCTGTCTGGTCGACTGTGAAGCTGTCCTGCGTATAATCCGCCGCGGCATTTCCTGCCAGGTCAGTGTAGTCGATATCAAATGTGTAGTCCGCATCCGACGAGAATGTTACTGTTGCGGTATGACTGTCGCCTCTTGTTGTCCATCCGCTCAGACCCGGCGCGGAAGCTCCGCTTCCCTGAAGTGAGGCTGTGATCATGGCATTTACATCTGCCGCGTTAAAGTTATGCTCGTTAATCGTTACTGTCGCGGTACGTGATGCATTAAAGTATCCCGGCTCCGCATCGTTATTGTTATCATATGATACCTGGATGGTCGGGTCTGTCTGGTCGATTGTAAACTCATCTACACGTCCATAACTTGAGGTATTTCCTGCCAGATCCGTTGTGTTCAGCGTAAAGGTATAGTCTCCGTCCGCCGCAAATGTTACGGTACAGGTATGTGTTGCGCTGTCAGATACGCCTGCTCCTGCGCTGTGGCTCCATCCGCTGATGGAAGGTTGTGTTCCGTCTGTATTCGTAATATTGAAGCGAACTGCCGATGGATCAAAGTTACGCTCTGTCACTGTAACCGTTGCTGTACGGGTTGCGTTATAGTAACGGCCATTGGACGGATTGTTCAGGTCGTAGGTAACATTGATTGTCGGAGCGGTGATATCAATTTTAATCGGAATCACTTCACTGTGAGAGATGTTTCCGGAAAGATCCTCCGCATGTACCTGTACCTTTACATCATTACTGTTAAACGATGCCGCAGGGATTGTAAATGTAGCATTGCGCACTTTATTATTCTGTATCAGATCTGCTTCATTTTTTGCTGTAAACAGTCTGCCTGCCGGATCCTCTTCCGTAATTGCATTCGCAACATTTCCACCGGCTGTCACAGTATACCATACCCTCTTAATTCCTGAGTATGTATCTCCTGCAACACGATCTTTTACACTTACGCTAAAGTGTACATCCTCATTGAAGATCCCGTTACGTGCCGCATTCTGATTCGTGCATGTAACATTGATCTCCGGACGGGTATCATCTGCTACAGCTCCATTTGTCGGATAAATGTATGTCACATTGCCCGCATAGTCTGTAATCTTCTCATATACAACAAACTGCTCATTCGGAGAAACTGTAAAGCTTCCGCCGCGGGCAGGTTTTTCTCCTGTCACATCCAGCGTTCTCCAGTTCAGACCTTCCATATTCGTATCTTCAGAAATGGGATCCGGCGTCTTGAAATACTCGATGCTTTTTACTCCGGAAATATCATCTGTTCCGTCAATATCAACCTGATAGGAATCATTGCGGAAGATATTAAATGTAATTGCTTTCCATACCTTATCCCAGATGCTTCCTTCTTTATCAAGACTTATGGTTCCTTTCGGAGCGTCTGTCTCCGGTTTGTCCACAGTAAAGTAAGCGCTGTTATAGGTAACTGTATTTCCGGCAAGATCCGTATAGGTAAATGTAAACGTATAATTCGCGTCTGTACTGAATATAAAATTACCGTTTGTTCTTACATATCCCACCGTACTCCAGTTTGTATCCTCAGTTTTTTCAGCAACTTTCAGATAATCCTCTGCTTTTACATCTTTGATGTTCTGATCCGAAGAATCCACCCCGTTTGTTCCTTCAAAACTGAACTGATCCGCTGCAAAAGCTTTTTCTCCTTTTTCCTCCAGATAGAAGTTCTTTTCATCAATCGTTACCGTTGCCGTGACAGCTTTTGTGCTGTATGCCCTGTCTCCATCTTCAAAAAGTTCTGTCTTCGGGACAAATACGCTGCCGCCTTCTTTCATGTAAGTTACATTAATGACCGGATCAGTCTTGTCAATGACAAATTCATTTTTTATAATCTCAGCCACATCTTCGCTTACATCTTTATCAATGTTGTATGTCACATCTCCGTCTTCTGTATTTCCGGCAAGATCACTATAATGAGGTGCAATATAATACTCCTTATCCTTGGAAAACGTCAGAGTCAGAGTATTTACACGATCATCGTCATACGATCTGATATCTCTTTCTGACTGGCTGTCTTCAATTTCTCCTACTTTAATTCCAAATGTAGAAGACAGTTCACTCAGCGACACATTCTCGGAAAGGATCATGCTGTCTATGTCTGCTCCTGCCTTGACGTCGAACGTTATGCCGCTTTTATCAAAGTTTTTCTCTTCATATTTAACAGTCATAACCCTGTCGGTATTAAAGTATCTTTCATTTTTAACATCCGTATCATTGTTGTAGGAAACTTTAATCTTCGGAGCTTTTAAATCAATCTTCAGACTTTGCTCGTCTGTAAAACTGTTCCCTGCCTGGTCATATACTGTAACTTCAAGTCTGAGATTATTGCTGTGCCGGTCGATTGTTCCGGTAATTGTATACTGGGAACGCTCTTTGATTTCAGAAAGTGTATATCCTTCTTCAGACATAGAATTCACATTTCTGTCATCAATCTCAACCGTCTGTCTCTCACCGCGGATCTCCTCTTCTCCGTCAAAAAGTTTCACAACCGCGCGATCCAGACCGGAAGAAATCGTTCCGTCTGTCAGCGTTACTTTATAATCAATTGCATCATTATAATAAGTATTTTCATTAATCGCTGTTCCATCTGCTTGTGTAATTGCAATGGATGGATCCGTTACATCAAGAACAACACCATTGGATGAATATATTGCCGTATTATCTACATTATCTTTAATTTTTACGAGAACAATATAATTTCCCTGTACAGTTTTAAGTTCCCCGTTTTCTCCAGTAATAACAGGAATAGAATCTCCGGAACCTTCTGTCCATACTGCTGTTTGTGCAACCTGTTTCAGATTCTCTTCTGTCAGCTGATCATCAGTATCTACTTTATATATGTAGTATTCCCATTCTTTTACACCACTCTGTGTTATGCTTTCCTGCCATCTGTCCGATTTATCATCATCCCACTTAACACCCTCAATAGAGTATTCTGTTTTCTGATAATTATTAAACGTAATCGCCCCGAGCCATGTATCGGACACCTGCGTCTTACCTGCCCATTCACCAAATGTGAAGTCCGGTTCTGTCGTATCTACTGTAAAAGTAAAATCTCTGTCCGGAGTTTTACTGGGCGGGAAGGTATTTTTCTGCAGCCGCAGTTCTGCTTCAATCTCTGTATTTTCCTCCGGAAGTTCATACCCTTCCTCACAGAGATTGTACTCTCTGTCACGCCATCCCTCTCTGACTGTAAGAATAATTTTATTATAGTATTCTCCAACTCCCGAGTCGGTAAAGGACGCCTTCAAAGTTCCGCCGCTGACCCACATATTTCCGTCTTCATCAGAATATACTGTGCCGCCTTCTGCACTGAAGGTTATACTGTCAAGCATTTCTTCCAGTGTCATTTCTTCTCTGAGCACTGTAAGCGTACCTGCATGCTCCTGGGAGATTTCAAAATGATAATTTGTCGTATCTTCCACAGTTTCCATGTTCGGAATAATTGCGGAATCGTAAACCTCCTCTACATACTCATAGTCTCTGCCATATATGCATGTTGCGCGGAATGCCGTCATATCAACCGAATCCCCGTTTACAATACCTGTATCCTCATCGGCTTCAACGGCATATACCATATTCTTGCTCTGAGAAAGTTTGTCAATGACATTTTCTTTTCTGTAAATTACTTTATAATCTCTGGCGCCGAGGAACACCGTTCTTTGCACGACTGTTACGCTCGCCGCAAATTCTGCTCCTTCATAATTAATCGCTTCGATCCGGTCTTTTACGGAAACTTCATCGCCATCCGCTGTTGTCGCCAGAATATCATCCACAGATTTTACTGTTACCGCTGAATACGGAACCGTCTGTACGTCTGCCGACGCAATATCGCCTGTCAGTTTAAATATCAGGCCCTTTGCCGTATCCAGATCTCCTGTAAAGATCCCCAGACTTTCCAGATCAGCCTGTGACAGAACTGCTGTTATCTGTACTTTCGTAGTACCGTCATAAATCCTGTCTGTAACCGGTGTTGCACTCAAATTAAGTTTTGAAACATCAACCGGTTTCTGAGAATATACATAATAATTTTTCTCTGTCTCAAGATAATTGCCGTGCCTTCCTGCTGTTACTGTAATATAAGCCTCGCCGTTTCCGACTACGGTAACTTTCCCTTCGTTGTCTACCTGAAGAATGTCCTCATTGGATGATTTATAAGAAAGAGTTCTGTTCTTCAATGAATCTCTGTCAATTTTAATATTAAAAGTAACTTCTTTGTCTTTGCTTTCAATATCCTTTGTTACTAATTTCGGATTCTCCTGACTGTTTGTACTATCTTCAAATATCAGGTCATAATCCCAGTCAAGTCCGGCAAATTCCACGTTTGGCGCAGTACTTTCGTTATATTTCTTATTTTCTGCGTAAACTGCTCCGAATACCACCTTGCCGATCAGCTTTTCCGATTCCGCATATGTCCACTCAACTGTATCAGACTTCACGTCTGCAGTATTTACATCGTTACCATTTACTCTGAAAGTAACTTTTCCGTCATTTACATCCGTCGGAAGTCCTGTAACTTTGAAGGTCGCGGACTCAGGATTATTCTTTTTGTCCCGGTTGATCTGAACCTCGAGTGCAATATTCAGGTCTCTCTTTTCAGGGGATACTTCAATTCTGTTCGATGTTTTTCCATTATAGGACGCTGTAATCTGAGCCGATCCTTTTCCGACTGCTTCTACATTTCCATTTGCATCTACTGACACGACATTCGGATTAGAAGAACGCCAGCTGTACTGCGCTCCCGCAACCGGATTTTTTACAGATACCTTTGCAGTATCTCCCACATATGTAAGGTTTCCCGAAAGTTCAATTTCAATCGCCGACATCGTCATCCATACGCGGATCTGATTTTCTTCGTCAGATGATTTGACTGTAAACTCATCCTCTACGGTATTGTAGCCGTTTTTCACTATCTCATATGCGTATGTTTCACCTTCTGTCAGTGAAATTGTATTTTTATTCTCCTCATTCGGAAGGGTAAGTTTTCCCACCTCCTGATTATCCTTGTCTTTTACTGTAATTGTCAGATTGCTTAACTCATCCCTGGATGAAGCGTCTCTAACTGTAAATTCCACATCTGTCAGAGCGCCCGGCGCCGCGTTCGCTGTCAGAGCTCCTGACGGCATAACCCCGGTCAGCACCATTGCCAGCGCAATCAGCAGAGCACATATCCTTTCTTTACAGCTTTTTCTTTTACTCTTCATGTTTCTCATTCCTTTCTTTTAAGCTGTTTTTTTCTTATTTGATTTATTGTTCCATATATGTTGATACAATTTCCCGTTCAACAGGAAATGTGCGTAGATCCCCGCCAGCGCAAACAGCAGAAATACTGCTGCCGCCATCTGATTTGCAGATTCATTTACAGTACAGCATATTGTACCGATAATTCCCGCAATCAGCAGACAATCCATAACTGCTGCGGGAATATTGCTGAAAAAGCACAGTGCCGATGGCAATTTTCTTTTACAGAGCTTTTCCCGGATTTTCTGATCTTCTCTGATCCGAATCCCTGTATATCCGGCGCACCCGATAATCAGTCCTGCCCAGAACATCACGCCTGCCGCATATCCTGCCCCGTTCAGGTTTCCCTCACTGTCCAGAGCAAATGGGATAAGCAGGGCAGATGCGGCCGATACTGCAAAAGCTGCCAGTATACCGGCAAAAATAATTCTTGTAAATTTCATATATAAATTTTCCTCTTTTCTCTTTTCGTTTTTCAAAAGACGGATTTCTAAACCGGATTCTTCTCTGTTAAAGGCTAGATCCTCTCATCCGTATGGATCCACATACTTTCTTTCACAATCTCAAATCTTCCCACCGATTTAGCCATTGCCGCCGCCAGCATATCCTGATTGAGAACCACTGTCTCGCTTTCCGAAGAATAGGCGGGTTCGCTGTTTCCGCCAAGAAGAGTTGTCTCTTCGCTTCCTTCATTTTCTCGGAGAAGTGTTGTTTCCTCGCTTCCCTCCGCAAGATTATCCAATGCTTCCGTCTGGTCTCTGCCGTCCAGAGAAGTTCTGGAATCGGGCATATGGGCTGGCCGCGAAGGCATATATGTCTGTTCTGTAGGTTCTGTTCCGGTGTTCATCTGCTCCGTCTTGGGATAGATGACCGGAGGTATCTCCCCGCTTGGAGTCCGGTACAGATCAGAACTGGTATTCGCTGATGCGTATTCCTGACGAAGCTTCCCGGTTTTCGCATTTTCCTCCTCCATCTGGCGGATGGTACGTTTCTGGCCCCGTCCTGTTTTGAAATCAAATACATCCTTGATCCTGAATTGAAAGAATATCAGAACGCTTATAAGAGCAAATACAATTGTCAGGATAAGGAAGACGATAAAGGCTGTATGATACAGCGAAATCAACTGTTCAGTTTCCTGCATTTACGTCCCCTCCCGTCTCTAAAGTAGTCTCACCGGAAAATACTGTCGTGACCTGCCGTTCCGCTGACTCAATATCTGAGAGCAGCTTTGTTTTATCCTCTCTCACATCAGACGAGAAAAACCCTTCCTCCAGCCTTTCCCGCACTTTATCCAGCTGATCTCTGAGTTCTGTCTCAGACACGCCCGCCTGTCGGAAATTCACTGTATTTGTGTATATCTGGTAAACCAGTTCATTGTACATAACAAGCGCCGTCCTCTCATTGTCAACGGCTGTAAGGTCTCCGTCAGTAAGAGTTACCAGATCGTCCCAGTAATCTTTGTATGTAATCTGCCTGTCTCCGGCCTTATCCTTGGAATCCAGATTTGCATAATATCCGGCGATCTTCGCAAAACATTCTGCGCGGGTTTTCTTGGATTCAGGCAGTGTACTGTTTTCATCTCCCGCTATTTCAAACCATGCCCGGGACAGCTGTTTATTTCCGTCGCCGTTGTAATAGTAAAAATACGCCAGTCCCATCTGGAAAGCGAATTCATCATAAGCTTCTTCATTTCCTTCCAGATAATCTTCATTGCTCTTATTGCCGCTGCCCTTATATCCAAGAATTTCTTTCATCGTTATATCTTCTTCCTGGGTAAAAGAGTCTGTCACACCATTATCTTCGCCATATACAAACTGATCAATAAGATTCAGCCAGGCGTCTCCCCGTGAAGGATCCAGATTAATCGCCCTGCGGTAATACTCCACCTTTTCATCCTGACTTGCCGCCGTGGCCGCCACCCTCAGATACGAATCGTAGCTGTGTCTTGTGGCTGAACTCTCAGCAAACCGGAATCCCACGCATGCTGCCAGCGAAACTACTGTCAGAGAACAGGACGCAATAAATGTCTTCCATTTCCGGTTCTGTTTTTTCTTATACTCTGCATCCAGCTCTGTATAATGTTCTAAGGCATACATCAGCTCCGCGCAGGACTGATAACGTTTATTCGGATCGTACTGCGTACATTTAAGGACAATCTCCTCCAGACCCGAAGAC
The DNA here is from genome assembly GCF_056148955.1 of Mediterraneibacter sp. HA8405. Classification (NCBI taxonomy): domain Bacteria; kingdom Bacillati; phylum Bacillota; class Clostridia; order Lachnospirales; family Lachnospiraceae; genus Mediterraneibacter; species Mediterraneibacter sp. HA8405. The sequence continues at coordinate 430,797 of NZ_CM148758.1, forward strand.
AGCGCCGGATTCCATTTCCGGATCGGATACATCTCATAAGGCGGAAGACTCGGATTGTGTCCTGTCAGAAGATGATACATCGTCGCGCCCAGATTGTAGATATCTGTTCTGGCGTCTGTCTGTCCATGACCGCCGTACTGCTCCGGAGCTGCATAACCCTGTGTTCCCAGACATCTGGTATCTTCAGAGTTGTATTCCTTAAACTCTCGCGCCGTTCCGAAGTCAATGATCATTATCTGCCCGTCCGGTTTGAGCATAACATTGGAAGGTTTCAGATCTCTGTATATAATGGGAGGTTTTCTGGAATGAAGATAGCCCATCACATCACAGATCTGCTTTGCCCACGCCACTACTCTTTCCTGAGGCTGGGCTCCTTCTTTTTTCAGCCAGTAATCCAGCGTCCTTCCCTCAATATAGTCCATGACAATGAGGAATGTGTCTTCACAATCAATGACATCGATAATACTGGGAAGATGCGGATGATTCAGTCTTTTCAGAATGTCGGTCTCTGCGATCAATCCCTGCTTTACGAACTCATAATCTTTGGTGCCGTCTTTCCGGACTTCTTTGATCGCCCACTGTTTATTGGCTCTCTCATTCATGGCCAGGTATACAACACTCATGCCGCCCTGGCCGACTTTATTCAATATTTTATATTTCCCGTCTACTATTGATCCTATTTCAAGCATACTCTATCCTCTAACACGTCTTGATGAGAACGACGGATATATTGTCCTTCTCCTGCCGTGATTTATTCAATTCCGTACAGTACACTGCAGCATCCTGCATATCTTTTTCTGTATTCATTTTTTCCACATCGATGATTTTACAGAACTCTTCCTCTGTAATCTGATGGCGGAACCCGTCTGAACACACCATGTACAATTCATTTTCCTTATATTCTCCGTATTCAAATTCGGGAATGATTACTTCGCTGGCTCCTACACACTGAAGGAGTACGTTACGCTGGGGATGATTTCTCGCCTGTTCCGGGGTCATCCTTCCCTGATCAATCTCTTTCTGGACAAAGGTCTGATCCTTTGTCAGCTGTATCATTTTATTTTTTTCCAGCCTGTATACCCTGGAATCTCCGATATTCATAATGTAATATCTGCCCTCGACAAACAAAATCATTGCCACTGTTGTCCCCATAGCTACATGAAACTGTTTTCCATGCTCGGCAATCTTTGCATTTACCTCAACAACCATCCGGTTCAGATCATTTTCCAGCTCCAGACGGTTGATTCCATTCTCCGCTCTGCTCTTATAAAGAAACAGTGGGAAACGGTTTTCAAACCAATCGGAAAAAGCCCTGACCAAAGCAGCACTGGCGACCTCGCCTTTCGCAAGACCTCCCATACCGTCACAGACCACGGCGAGGAACACCTCGCCGTAATCTGTAACCGCTTCTTTGATAAGGACTGAATCCTGATTTGTATTCTTTTTTATACCTATGTCACTATGTACAATACTTACAAATCTCATCTCAGTCTCCTGCGCAGCTATTTATGATAAATGAAATTCAAACTCTTCATCTGAAAGCTTAATTGTAGAACGGTCTGTCAGCAGAGTCTCATTGTAGGGGCTGAGCTGTACGCCGTTTACAAATGTGAAGTTGCTTGATTTCTGGTCCGTGATATAATAGTCCGAACCTTTCTTCGTAATAACTGCATGGTATCTGCTGACTGAAGTATTGTCTGAGATACAGTAGTTTACTCTTCTTCTCTCTTTTCCGATTGCGAAGTTCTGGGATGTGATCGCGATCTTCTCCCCGTTCTTCTTACGGATCAGATATGCCGCGCTGCCTGTGCCGCCTAACAGTGTGGTCTCGCCTGCTCCTGAGTCGAGAAGTGTGGTCTCGCCTGCTCCATCAGCCGCCGGAGCATATCCCATACCTCCTGCATAACCGCCGCCGGCCGAATATCCTGCACCGCCTGAATATCCGCCAGGTGTTCCTCCCGGAGCCGGACCAACCGGACCATCCGAAGCAACATACGGAGGTACTGCACCGTCGCCTCCCGGAACTGTCCCCTGTGCTTTTTTCTTTCCGCTCCTGGATGCAACAACAATTATGATAATTACAACAACAATAACGATAACTGCGATAGCAATAATACCGCCGATAAGGAACCAGTTTGTATCTTCTTCCACATCGCCGACAGTAGCTATATCCTCAGATTCCAGACCGTTTCTTGCTGCTGACAGCTCGTCCATTGCTGTCTGAATCTGTTCCTCTGTCGGGCTGCCTGCCGCAACTGTCTCTGCTGATACAATCGCGTCCTGCAGAGTATTATAGCTCTCTGTTGTATAACCATCTGCCGTTATTCCTTTTGCAGATGATATCAAAGACTGAAGATCTTCCACTGTTACTGTCTCAGTCAATCCGCCGGAAACACCTCTGTCTCCGCTTTCAATAACCGCACGGTCATGTGTGCCGTCCGCATAAGCAATGCCAAATGTATCAAGACCGCTCTTGATCGCATTAATCTGTACAGAATAATATTTCTGTCCGTCATCATTTCCGTAACTGAATGTATTAATACCAATTACTTCGTTAATCGGGTTAAGCAGCGGACCGCCGGAATTTCCGTGATTCAACGGCGCTGTATGTTCAAACACATCTGCTTTCTCTCTTGTCGTAACTTTTGAGATTGTTCCATCCACAACAGAAACATCCGCCTTGGTATTGAACTCTTTATTCTCGATCGAATCTGTCGGGAAGCCCAGTGCGTATACCACATCCTGCTGGTACGCAATGTCACTGTCTCCAAGTACCAGAGGTGTTCTGTCATAAATTTTTGAAGCAAGCTTCAGTGCAACAAAGTCCATCGTTGCGCTCTGTACGCTTTCATGGATTGTCGCTTCTGTTGTCATATCTCTGTTTGCATATACAAAAATCTTCAGATGCTTGTCATTGTCCGCCAGATTTTCGATGCCCAGCAGCTGTTCCGCCACGTCGCGCAGAGTCTTTCCGTTTCCGGCATCTGAATCAAGATCAAAGATATGATAGTTTGACAGTACATACTCTTCGTTAATCAGAAAACACGTTCCGCCTGAAAGCAGAGTTCTGTTTCCATTGTCGGCTTCATATGCAAGCCAAACCTGAAGAATACCGTCTGTCGGATCCTCTGTAGTACCTGTAACGCCCGCCGCTGTACTCTCCGTATCTCCTTCTACAGCAAATGCAGTCAGCGACATTGACGCAAGCATACATACAGCTGCAAGAAGAGCGAGCATTTTTCTCATAAGCTTTTTGCCCATAACTATAGTCCCTCCTAAAGTAAAAAATTTGTCGTTGCCTGTATTTTAGGAAGGAACCTGACCTCTCTCAATATGTGTCACAATTTGTGGTCAAAAAAATTTTCCAGATTTTATAGAATGTTTATTTCATTTTATCTATACTTCTATTCACAGTTTATTTTTAGAGGGGGATTTTCATGTCTGAATTTTCGGAACTGCTGGCCTATTATATCCACAGCAAAGATATAAAAACCTATGCTCTAGCGCAATATTGTGGTCTGGACCGCTCTAATATGTACAAAATAATCAATGGGAAACGGAAACCTAATTCTTCTGAAATGGTTAATAAAATATGCAAATTTCTGCATCTCCTTCCGGCTGAAGAAGCAGAGCTTCAGGAAGCTTACCAGATTTCTCTGCTCGGTCATGATAATTATTACCGCCGCAAAGATGTACTGAAATTTTTTTCGGAATTCAACCCGACGCAGTCCTCTTTTTCAGAACAGGATACCACATCCGTATCCGTACTGAATAGCAGCGGCACTATTGTACTGAACTCGCGGAATGAAATAAATCATGCGCTGTCCCATATTATTCTTTTGGAATTAACTAAGGATACCGGACACCTTCGCCTTTTGTTTCAGCCGGATTTCGAATATATAATGGCGTTTCTCGCAGCGGAAAGCAGCAGTGCGGCTAATACCCGGATTGATCATATTATCTGCTTAAATAATAATTCGATGACAACTCATTCCCATAGAAATTATAACCTGAACTGCCTCAGGCAGGTTCTACCGCTGTATGGAACCATCCCAATGTACAACTGTTGTTATTACTATGATAATATTACCTCCAAAACAGACAGTATCGGAATGTTTCCCTATATTGTAATTTCCGAAAAATATGCATGTCTTTTATCCGCTGATATCCAGAAAGGCTATTTGACATCTGATCCTGCTTCTATTAATTTATTTAAAAGTATTTTTGATAAATACATTAATCGGTTAACTCCTCTTTTGAAACGAATCGATAATATTTTTGCCCAACTGGAATATATTACTGCCATCATGGCAGGAGAGAATACGGCATATTCTTTTCAAATGACGCCCTGTCTGACACCTTTTATTACAAACCGCATTATGGAAAAGTATATTATTCACGACATTCCGAACCGGGCACTTTTTATAGAAAAATTCAAAAATTATACACAAAAACTGACAGCTGAACAAAAATCAAATAATATAACTTATATTTTTTCAATAAATGGGATTCTTCATTTTATGGAAACCGGAAAGATCGGAGAATATCCGGCTGATGCTTATATGCCTCTGGATATGTCGGACAGAATCTACTTACTGCGACAGCTTTTACATGGCTGCCGACTAAAAAAATACAGAATGCTTAAGCATAATATAGGGAATGTAGAAAACCAGTTATTCCTTTTCGTAAGTCAGAAAAATGGATACCTCATGTTCCCTGTCGATTCCGGAACAAATCTGGTTTACCTGGATATATCAGAACCTGGTCTGCTTTTTACTTTTTTTGACTTCTGTCATAATATATATGATAATATGTTTTACTCATCTGATGAAACGGTCCGTATCCTTCATCTTGTTTTAGAAAAATTCAGAAAGCATTAACAATTTATAACTATAAAAAGGAGCAGCCATATTTTCTGCTCCTTCCCATTTTTTATATCTGTTCCGTCCATTCAACAGCCCCCACCGAACCTACAGCCTTTGCGCCGCACTGATTGGCATATTCCGCGCACTCTCTCAGACTTTTTCCTTCTGATAGAGCATACACAAAGCCTGCCGCGAAGCTGTCTCCCGCTCCCGTAGTATCCACGCATCTTACCCCGCTTACAGCAGGAACCCATTCTGACTTCTGTGCACTTTTCAAATAGCATCCCTTCTGACCGCATTTGATTACTACATTGCCTGCTCCGGCTTCTGCCAGGGAATCCGCCGCTTCTTCTACCGTCTCTTCTCCGGTCAGAAGCATGGCCTCTTCTGCATTCGGCAACAGATAGTCTACATATTGCAGCGCAGCGGCAATATCTTTCACTGTTTCATTCTTTTTCCGTTTCGTCATGTCTGCACATACGATTTTTCCCTGCTTTTTCGCCTGCCGGAAGATAATCTCAAGTTCCTCCGCGCCGATTCGTGGAAAAACAAAAATACTCGCGAAACACACAATGCCGGCGTCTTCACAGAACGGCATATGGATATCCGCCAGAGTCAGGCTGCGCAGGGATCCTTTCGGATTGGTAAGAAAATGTCTTTCTCCCGTTTTATCTATAAGAACCACATTAATCCCCGTCGGGAGTCCCTCTCTCTCACAGTCTTCCGGAAGTTCAATTCCTGAATTCTGACAGTGATCCCGGATAAAAGCTCCCGCCCGGTCGCTGCCTATAACCGTCTCAAGGCGCACCCGTTTCCCCAGCCTGGCCAGAACCGTTGCCTCATTAAGAGCATCCGCCCCCGTAGACATACGGATCTCTTCCGCAGAAGAAGAGCCTGACCGGAATACTTCTTCATCTGCCGGGCAGACAAGAATATCTATAATAGCCGCCCCGATAATAATAATCTCTGAAGACTGACTCTCCATTTTTCTTCCTTTCCGATCTTTCTGATTTACCTGAATATTCTGTGTTTTCTCTATATCATCTATTCTGTTCCATTTCCCGACATTTTGCAACCGGAATTTCCTGCATGGTTATATCTTTTGTATAAAAAGAATACAGCTGTGATCTGAGAAAAAAATTCCTCAGGCCACAGCTGCATACTCTGCGTGCTGTTATGCTTTTATGAATTCTTCATTATAATACTTTCTACCACATCTGCCACATGTTCGCAGGCGTCCGCGCACCGTTCGAGATAAATATAGATCTCTCTCCAGGCAATGATATGAATGGGATCTTTTGATTCTATATAAAGCTTCCTCATGCTCGTCATAAAGAGCTTGTCCTCAGCTTCCTCCAGATCATTAATACGGATTATTACTTTTTTCAGATTTTTTGATCGTCTGAAATCCGCGAACTCCTGCAGCAGTTCCCGCACCGCCTCACAGCACTGTACGACTACATCCATCATAGCCAGCGCGTCCTCTCCGATCCGGCTGACATTATTCATGTAAACGCGAAGCAGAATATCCTCTACTTTGTCTGTAACATTGTCAATATTCTGGCTCAGAGATACAATATCTTCTCTTTCAATCGGCGGAATAAACTCCTTTGCCAGATGATCCATAATGTCATGCTTTTTTTCATCTGCACTGTGCTCGATCTCATGAAGTTTCTCAAGCTGCGTTTCAAGTTCTTCCGGCTTGAAATTTTCAAGTACGCTTTTCAACAGCTGGGCCGCTCTGCAGGCATCCTCCGCACACGCCGTAAAAGTATTAAAATAATATGCATCCTGTTTCTTTCCCATTTTTTATTCCTCCTGTACGTCCTGCAAAAGGACTCCTTTTTTATTTTATAGTACAATTAATATATTTTTAAAATATCGCCAGGAACAACTTTGCTATTACAAAACTGATCAGGCCGCAGCCTGGAAATGTAAATATCCAGGTCAGCATCATGTCCTTTACAATGCCAAAGTTAATTGCCGAGATCCGCTTTACTGCTCCCACGCCCATGATCGCGCTTGTCTTTGTATGGGTAGTGGACACCGGAATACCGAATGTACTGGAAAGCAGCAGACAGAACGCACCTGCCAGATCCGCTGAAAAACCCTGAAACTTCTCCAGCTTGACCATATCCATGCCTACAGATTTAATAATCTTTTCTCCGCCTACACTTGTTCCCACGCCCATAACCACACTGCAAAGCAGCATCAGCCATACCGGGATCGTCATGCCATTTACACTGCTCTGGCCGTTGCAGAAGGCAATTCCCAGAAACAGGACTCCGATAAACTTCTGTCCGTCCTGAGCGCCGTGCATAAAACTCATAAATGCAGCACCGAAAATCTGAGCTCCTTTAAAAAATCCATCTGTTTTACGCTTATCCATTGCCGCGCAGATGACAGAAAGGATCTTGCAGATAATCCATCCTGTAAAAAATCCCAGAGCAAGACTTAATACCAGTCCATAAAGAACCTTGACCCATTCATCGAAATTAATGCCGCCGACACCTCCCTGCACGGCAATTGCCGCTCCCGACAGGCCGGCAATCAGGCTGTGGCTCTCACTGGTGGGAATACCGAATACAGACGCCGCCACACTGTACACCACAATAGAAAACAGCGCCGCACACAAGGCTACCAGAGCCATATCTGTCTCTCCTCCAAAATCCACCATATTACTGATGGTAGATGCCACGGAGCTGTTGATATGGGTCATAACCAGCACGCCCAGAAAATTAAATACCGCGCTCATCCAGATCGCGGAGCGCACCTTCATACACCGTGTCGCAATACATGTGGCAATCGCATTCGGCGCATCTGTCCATCCGTTTACAAAAATAACGCCCAGGGTAAGCAATACCGTGATTGTCAAAACAGGATTTGATAATACCTCCTGAAAAAATCCCGAAAATGAAACATCCATAAAGCTGCCTCTCTTTCTCTTCCTTTGCATATATTCTTTTTTTGTTGCCATGTAAAATTACAGCTTATCTTTACGCAAAAAAAGACAGGGAAAAACAAAAATTTCTGCCTGCGGCAGTATGCCGCATCTGCACTCAATATTCTTTGTCTTCCTCCTGTCATTTATTTTACATGGTTTTAACAAAAAAATAACATCGCCGGAGTAAGTTGTCAATATCATATTTCTTTCTCCGCCAAGACTTTAGCGTTTTTTTTATATGTTGTCCGGCCGCTCTTTCTTCTAAATATGAATTTCCTGATTTACAGCCCTATATATTTTCAGAATATTCTGTAATTTAATATTTTACATATATTTTTTCTGATTTTCTATTGACATTTCTGCTTTTGTAAGTTATTATAATTACATCAAAAGAAAAGAGGTACAGTCCAATGGGAAAGTAAATGAATCACATCAGAAAACACTATTTTTTATAAATAGTTTCAGATAGATAAGAAAAATAAATAAGGAGGTAAGGCCAATGGATGTAATGAGCTGAAAATCCACTGTTCGTAAGAAAGACGAGACAGTGGATTTTTATTGCGCTTTTTTATTTATCATTTTAAATATTTTCTTCCGGGTAGGACGCCAGCAGTTCTTTCAGGTATCCGATATACTGCTTTTTCACGGCTTCAGGACCGGCTATCCGGATTTTCTTTCCGAGTCCTGCCGTCCAGCCGAAAAACTGCGGACTCACCGCTACCGGCACATTTACCTTAAAATGCTCTCCGTCTGAAGGAATCAGCATAATATCGCTGCCGAACCGGTCTATAATGACCCCTGCCATATCATTGCTGCAGATAAGGGAAACCTTTTCTTCTCTGCCTCCGAACATGGAAAATGTCTTTTTCGCGAATGCCGCCAGATCAAAGTTCTGAAACCTCTGTCCGCCCAGCCTTTTCTCTTCCAGAACATCCAGATCCTGCATTTTATCCACCCGGTAATGTTTGATAAAATCCGCTGACTCATCATAAGCAATCAGGTAATAATTCTGATTATCCCATGTCAGCGCCCAGGGGCTTGCTTTATATAATTCCCCGTTCTTCTTTAATTTCAGAGTCTTCTGAACAGTCCATTCTCCGTAATGAAATGCGATCTGTCTGTCATTGAGAATGGCTGTGTGTATCTGATCCACATTATAATATACAGTCTCATTTCCCGTCTTGACGCGGTTATATATAAATACGTTGCGCTGCAGCTGTTTTGCATCACTTTCACTGCACAGACTTTCCAGCTTGCCGATCAGCTCCTCTGATTTCTTCCTGCTGATAAACTTTGACGCCTGAACCGCATCTACAAGAAGTTTCAGCTCAGGCAGCTCAAACTCCCGGCTGCCGATATAGTAACCCCCGTTGGTTCCCCTGGACTGAAGAATAATGAGGTGTGATAGCGATAGCGGCAAAAAGCTAATAAAATCAATGGTTTTGCGGACAGCGGATAGACAGGGAATGTGTTAAAAACTGAATACGCACACAAGCGGCGTTACCTTAACCCCTTTTGGGGAGAAAGTAACGCCGTTTTTTTATGCCCGCAGGAAAGGAGGTACAGCCGGAATGTATTTCATAAAAGGCAAGCAGCGGGCATTTGAACTGCTCATGCAGCAGAAGCCGGGATTTGACCGCTATCAATCCGGTTGTGCCGGAGATGATGAAGATTGCGGCACTTGCCGTTTCTACCGCCCCGGGTGGAAATATGAGTTTTGCGTTTTCAAAGAGTGTCCCTATTGCCCCGGCAAAAGGACGCGGAAAACGCCCGCCAGCATGGACAAATAGACGGGCAAAAGCCCTTGTGTCATGCGGCTTTGCAGACGCGAAAACGGCAAAGGGCATATTGCAATACCAAAACAGCCGAAAACGGCTTTCTAATTGTCCACGCAGACCAAGAGAGGAAGTGAGGAAAAATGGCAGTTTTCAGAGTGGAGCGAAATACGGGATATACCGTTATGAGCAACCACCACTTGCGAAACAAGGAATTGTCCTTAAAAGCAAAAGGCTTGCTTTCGCAAATGCTGTCCTTGCCGGAGGATTGGGATTATACCCTTGCGGGCTTATCCCATATCAACCGGGAGAAGATCGACGCAATCCGCGAAGCGGTAAAGGAACTCGAAAAAGCCGGATATATCGTGCGCAGCCGGGAACGCGACGAAAAGGGACGCTTGCGGGGCGCGGATTACGTCATATACGAGCAGCCGCAGCCGCGAGAGCCGGAAGCAGCTACCAGCGTCGGACAGCCGCCTATATTGGATTTACCTGCGTTGGAAAATCCAACATTGGAAAATCCAACGTTGGAAAAACCTACGCAGGAAAAACCTACGTTGGAAAATCCAACGCAATTAAATAAAGATATATCAAGTAAAGAAAAATCAATTACTGATTTATCAAGTACCCATTCCTTTCCATTCCATTCCCTAAATCCCTTGCCCTTTGAGCAGGGCGAAGCGGCTTCGCCGCCGGAAAGGAAAAGAACGGAAGCGAAAAGCAATAGCGCAGTAGAGATTTACAGGGAGATTATCAAGGACAATATCGAGTATGACATTCTCATTCAAGACCCCAAAATGGACAAAGACCGCCTAAATGAGATTGTTGACCTCATGCTGGAAACCGTCTGCACAGCGCGAAAGACAATCCGTATTGCCGGGGACGACTACCCCGCCGAACTGGTGAAATCCAAATTTTTGAAGCTGAACAGCAGCCATATTGAGTTTGTTTTGGATTGCATGAGGGAGAACACAACCAAAGTGCGCAACATCAAGCAGTATCTAAAAGCGGTGCTGTTCAACGCGCCGAGTACCATTGACAGCTACTATACCGCCCTTGTCAATCACGACTTATACGGCGGCGAATGAGCATAGCCGCATTTTACCGGGAAAGGAGTTGATACCTTGCAGGAGGAAGTAACCCAAAAAACGATTGCCCTATACGTCAAAGTGGGAAAAGGCGCGGCGCGGCTTACCGAACAGGCGTTGCAGAAAGCAATCCAAAAGTTTTTGGAGCAGAAAAGCAAGCCCGCGCATGGGAAACAGACCATGCGGCAGCTTATGAAGCAGAACGCGGGTGTTTCCAACATCGAGATCACCGACAGCAATATTAAAGCCTTTGAGAGTACGGCGAAGAAATACAACATAGATTTTTCGCTGAAAAAGGTTAAGGGCGAGCAGACCCGCTACCTTGTGTTTTTCAAAGGCCGGGACGCAGACGTTATGACCGCAGCGTTTCAAGAGTTTTCCGCAAAGAAGCTGAACAGGGAGAAAAAGCCCTCTATCCGCAAAGCCCTTGCCGCTGCAAAGGACAAGGCAAAGCAGCTTAACGCCGCCCGCGACAAGGTAAAGAAAATGGACAGGGGGCGCGAGATATGAAGCAGATTAACTACAAAAAGCTAATACTTCCGAATATCCCCTATGTGTTCTTTGTCTATTTCTGGTGTGGTATAAAAAAAGTTGACAGCTTATTCTCAAGGATTTCATAATAAAACCAAGAGAATAAGGAGGTATTCAAAGTGGCACGTAAATATGACCATGAATACAAAGTACAGGCAGTGAAACTTGCCAAAGAAATCGGCGGCGCTAAGGCTGCTAAAGAATTAGGAATCCCTGAAGGAACCATCCATACATGGCTGAAAGCTGTAAGAGCTGGTAAGCTGGATGTTGGGGAAGGTTCCCATACCCCTGCCAGTGCAATGAGCCTGTCAGAAGAAATTACCATGCTGCGTAAGCGGGTGAAGGAGCAGGATAAAGAAATCCGCCGCCTGAAGGAAGAAAATGAATTTCTGGAGGAAGCCAGCGCTTTTTTCGCCGCCAGCCGTCGGAAGTCAGCAAAAACCAGAGAATGATCTTTCTCGCTTTGAAAACAGAGGACGGCAGGATTACCGGAAAAATTTCATTTTATTGCCGGATGCTTGGTATCAGCCGGCAGGGCTTCTATAAATATCTCGCAAACAAAGACCGTCCATGGAAGTACCAGGATCTGGCGGATGCCATGAAAGAAATCATCAGTGAGGATGAATGTAACGATACTTATGGACGGATCCGGATGTATCAGGCGCTGTTGCTGAAGCAGCCGGAGGGCGTACATATACCCAGTGAACGGACCGTATACCGGGTTATGGATCAGATCGGCCTGAGCCATCGGCCAAAGAGAAAGCCGAATGGACTTACAAAGGCAGACCGGGAAGCCATGAAATCGGATGATCTGTTGAAGCGGGATTTCCATTCAGATGCCCCATTAGAAAAATGTATTACAGATGTCACGGAGATCCCGGCACGCAATGGGAAACTGTATGTATCTGCGATTTTCGACTGCTTTGATCTTAGCGTCCTCGGTCTGTCAATGGGGACAAACATGAAAGCAGATCTGTGTATCCAAACACTGGAAAATGCCCTGACTGCATATCCCGCATTGGAAGGAGCGATCATCCACAGTGACCGTGGGACACAGTATACCAGTGAGTCTTACCGCCAGACCATCCGGGAGCACCACATCCACCAAAGCATGAACAGTGCAGGAGGACGCTGCCATGATAATGCACGCTGTGAGAGTATGTGGGCCAGAATGAAGACAGAGCTCCTTTATGACCGCTATGACACAAGGCAGATGACGGTAGAGGAATTAAAGGCGCTCATTTGGAGATACTTCCTCAGCTACTGGAATAACCGGAGGATCTGCTCTGCCAATGGCGGGCTTCCTCCCATGATAAAACGCAGACAGTATTATGAGGATTTGGAACTGGTAGCATAGTCAGTGATATCCTTGAAATAAATGTGTCAACTAATCTTGACAATATCACTCTTTGATAAAGTCGGACAGGCGGTGCGGCTTGCCCCCGGCGCGGATATTTCCGCAAAGATACTGAATATCACGCAGGGATTTTCCGCAGCCTTTGAAAGTGCCTTGCCGAGCATTTACCCGCTGGATTTGCTTGTCGGCATTGTCGGCGCGGTGATTATCCGCTTGATTGTCTATGTCAAAGGGAAAAACGCGAAGAAATACCGCAAGGGCGCGGAGTACGGCTCTGCCCGATGGAGTGCATAATTTTAAGTGTAAAGGACACCTACATGGACGCACAGGAGGTTATGCACATGACTGATTATAGCAAAATTACCGCCCTTTACTCCCGCCTTTCCGTGGGCGACGAGGACAGGGACGGCGGTGAGAGCAACAGCATACAGAACCAAAAAATCTTTTTGGAGAACTATGCCAGAGGACAGCACTTAACCAATATCCGGCACTACATTGACGATGACGAAAGCGGCAGATTTTTTGACCGTTCTGCCTATTCCCGCATGATGGACGATGTAGAAAACGGAAAAATCGGTGTCTGCATTATGAAAGACCTGACGCGCTGGGGGCGCGACTATCTCCAAGTTGGCAACGCTATGGAGATATTCAGACGGAACAATGTGCGCTTTATCGCGGTCAACAACGGGATAGACAGCGAGAAGCCCGACACATTGGAGTTTGCGCCCTTTATCAACATCATGTCGGAGTGGTACGCAAAGGACATCAGCAAGAAAGTAAAGACCGGCATTAAAACGAAGGGCATGAGCGGAAAGCCGATTGCCACCGAAGCCCCCTACGGCTATATGAAAGACCCGGACAACAAGGATTTTTGGATAATCGACGAGGAAGCCGCCGAGGTTGTGCGCCTTATTTTCCGTCTGTTTATCGGCGGGAAGAACCGCAACCAAATCGCCGTATATCTGACGCAGGAGCAAATCCCTACCCCTACTTTCTACATGAAAGACCGGGGACGGGGAACGTGTAAAAACAAGGCGCTCAATGAGGATAACCGCTACAAGTGGAACAAAGTCACCTTGACCCATATCCTCACGCGGCAGGAGTATTGCGGCGATGTAGTCAACTTCAAGACTACAAAGCATTTCCGGGACAAGCGGAACCACTATGTAGACCGGAGCCAATGGCAGATAACCGAAAATGTGCATGAGCCGATTATTGACCGCGCCGACTTTGAAACCGCACAGCGGATTTTGGAAAACGCGCCCGTCAGACGCCCCAACGGGGACGGGGAAATCCACCCTTTGTCGGGCTTGCTTTTCTGTAAGGATTGCGGCGCAAAAATGCACATCCGCATAGATTACAGGAACGGCGGCAAGCGGCATGTTGCCTATTGCAGCGAGTATCACAAGGGGAAAGCCAAAAACCCCAAGTGCCATTCCCCACACATCATCGACGCGGACTTGCTCATGCAGACCGTCGCGGAAGTGCTGAAGAAAATCGAGGACTACTCTATCAGCAACCGGGCGGAGTTTGAAGCCTTAGTGAAAAAGAACCTTGCCATGCAGCAGACCGACCAGACCAAGAAGCAGCAGAAACGTATCCCGCAAATCACGACACGCCTTGAACAGATTGACAAGGTGCTGAATAAGCTCTATGAGGACAACGCCCTCGGCACTATCCCGCAAGACCGCTATGAGCAAATGTCGCAAAAATATTCGGAAGAATACTACACACTGAAAACGGAGCTTGCCACACTCCAAGAGCAGCTATCCGCTTATGAGAACGCGGGAGGGCGGGCGCAGAAGTTTTTGAAGCTGACGGAACGCTATGCCGCCTTTACTGACCTGACCCCCGCCATTCTCAACGAGTTTATCAGCCGGATTGAAGTGCATGAGCGCGACAAGAAAAGGGCAAAACAGGCTGTTCAGCACATCGGGATATATTTTAACTATATCGGCAGATTTGAGAACGAAGTGACGCAGCTTGCAGAGCCTACGGAGCAGGAAGTCCGGCAAATGCGGGAGGAAATCGAAGAAGCCCAAAAGGAAAAGAGCCGCGCCTACCACCGGCAGTATTCAAGGGAGTACCGGGCGCGAAACCTTGAAAAGCAACGGGAATATGACCGCATGAAAGCGCGGGAATACCGGGCAAGGAGAAAGGCGCAGGCCGCCGCCGCAGCACCCGCACAGTAAAACAGAATACCGACAACTAAGAGGGATTTTCCGGGCTACGGGAAATCCCTTTTTCGCGCCCGGAGAAAGGAGCCGCCTATGGCAGAACAGACCCCCGACAGTATCATCACGACACAGAAGAACGGACAGACCATCGTTGCGGAATTGTTTTTCAATCACAGCGGCACAGAAACATTCCGCGACAAGCTGCTCAAAGTGATACTTGCCGACAGCTTGCAGGACGGTCAAGAGCCGGAAAAATCGGAAATTTTGCGATAACAGCCGCCCCGACGATACATTCCCCGTCCGGGCGGTTTTTATCGTCAAAAACGCCGTTTTCTCCAAGTCAAGAGCCGGAGAAAACACCCGAAAAATGCCCCTATTGCGTAACAGGGGCGCAGAAAGGAGAGTTTATGCGAACAGGGCTTCCCAAGCAAAAAAAGACCACAGACATCTGGTTTGATGAGAAAGACCCGTTGATCCATATCCGTACCCACAATACCGACTTGAAGAAGCGGCTTGCCGCCTATGCCGAGCAGCACCCCGATGTGTGCCGCCAGACCGACGCAGACCCGGAAACGGGCTGCATGGAGTTTGACATTGAGAAAGGCCGCTTCTCTTTCCGTCTGACCGCCCCATACAGCGAGGAACGGCGGGAAGCGGCGCGGCGGTACGCCAGAGAGAGCAACGCCGCCGACAGGCTGAAATAGAGTGGAAATGTTCATAGTTTTGTGCTATACTTTTTCTAAAAGCAGAGTAATACTGCGGAATTGATTGGAGGACAACACAATGGTTACATTTATGAGATTAAGATAAAACCGCGAGTTATGTTGCGGTTATCCGTATTGCATAACTCGCTTATTGAAGCAGAGATGTAATTACGGAGGAAAAACAAATGAATAATAATTTATCACGCTTTGCAGACAGCAAGGTTTATTTTCAATGCCCAATTTGCACAAAATCAATGGATATACAAGGCAATAGCCTAATTTGTAGACATGGACATTGCTTTGATATTTCAAGATATGGGTATGTAAATTTGTTGTTAAAATCATCGCCCAAAACCAACTACAGCAAGCGGTCTTTTGACAACCGGCACCAAATTTTGGAGTATGGCATGTATGATGTTGTGTTGGAGAAAATCATACAGTTTATTTCTGATACGCCATCTATAAGAAACATTTTAGATGTTGGTTGCGGCGAGGGTTTCTATGCAAGGCAGATACAGCAAAGAACAGAACGAAACATCTTTGCCTTTGACTTGTCAAGGGAGGCAATACAGATTGCATCAAAAAAAGACAAGCGCAAAGCAGTGAAGTGGTTTGTTACTGACTTATCAAAAATCCCTTTGAAAGACGGAAGTATGGATTGTATTTTAGACATATTTTCGCCTGCACACTACAAAGAATTTCAGCGATTGCTATCTCCTAACGGATATGTTGTGAAAGTAATTCCTACGAAAAATCATTTGAGGGAAATCAGGACTAAAGTGCAAGCACACTTGAAAAATCCAGATTATTCAAATGAGTCTGTCGTTGAATATTTTGAGAAATATCTTAAAACCATTTCAAGAGAAACGGTTTCAGCCACCGTACAGTTGTCATCAGAACAAAGAATGTCGTTTATTGAAATGACGCCGCTTCTCTTTTGCGTTGAAAAAGATTGCGTTGATTGGCGTACTCTCACACATTTGACAATCGAAGCTGATGTTTTAATAGGAATGTATTAAAGGGCGTATTGATATTTAATATTCCCATTTATTGAGCAGAACGGAGTAAACCAAACACCCTAATCAAAAGGACAGCCGAGGAAATCGACTGTCCTTTTTCTATGCCGACAGGTAGAAAGGAGTGACCACCCATGACGAAACCGAGAGAAAAAAACCGCGAGGAATTGCAAGCCGAGATTGAGGACGGGAAGAAGAAAATCCGGCAGCTTGAAAACCGGGAAAAGGTGTTGCGGCAAAAGTTATCCCAAGAGGAACGCAGGACGCGCAGCCATCGGCTGATCGTCCGGGGTGCGGTCTTTGAGAGCATTGTGCCGGAAGCCAAGACCATGACCGACGAGGAAGCCGCCGCCTTTCTCCGGCTTGCCTTGACGAGCGAGGAAGCGCGGGCTTATCTGAAAAAACGCACCAAGGGCGGGAAAAGCGAATAATCCCTTTGGCACAAAGGGCGCACTTATACACCCTTACGGGTGCGTGCGCTCTGCCGAGGGCTTGTCGGCACAGAGAGAAAGCCGCTTGCTTCCCTCTCTGACCGACATTGGCGGCTTTGCCGCAACAAGGGGCTGCACCCCTTGCGCCGCTTACGCGGCTATCCCTGCACACCCACAAAAACAGTACACCCGCCGTTGGCGTCTGTACCATTTTTGCGGGTTTTATTATCCTATCCGGGAGGTGATACCCATAGCCATCTACCATTGTAATATCAGCATTGTCAGCCGGGGCAAGGGCAAATCAGCCGTTGCCGCAGCCGCCTACCGAAGCGGCGAAAAGTTGACAAATGAGTGGGACGGAATGACCCACGACTACACCCGCAAAGGCGGTGTTGTCCATACGGAAATCCTACTGCCGCCCAATGCCCCGCCCTCTTTCTCTGACCGTTCAACCTTGTGGAACAGCGTGGAGCTTTACGAGAAAGCCGGGAACGCCCAGCTTGCCAGAGAGATTGACGCGGCGCTTCCCATAGAGTTATCCAGAGAGGAACAGATCCGGCTTGTCCGGGAATACTGTTCCTCTCAATTTGTTTCCAGAGGAATGTGCGTTGATTACGCCATTCACGACACCGGCAAGGGCAATCCCCATTGTCACATCATGCTTACCATGCGCCCCCTTGACGAGCGCGGCGCATGGGCGGCGAAGTCCAAAAAGGAATATGACCTTGATGAAAACGGCGAGCGTATTCGCTTGCCAAGCGGCAAATACAAGGCCCGCAAAGTTGACCTGACCGGCTGGAACGACAAGGGCAACGCGCTTTTATGGCGCAAGGCATGGGCGGATATTTCAAACGCCTACCTTGAACGCGCCGGAAGCCCGGAGCGCATCGACCACCGCAGCAACGCCGAGCGCGGCATTGACGAGCTGCCCACCGTCCACATGGGCGTGGCGGCCTGTCAAATGGAGAAGAAAGGCATAGCCACCGAGAAAGGCGAGCTGAACCGGAATATCCAAAAAGCAAACCGCCTTATCCGGGAAATCCGGGCGCAGATTGGAAAGCTCAAAGAATGGATTGGCGAACTGTTCAAGGCGCGGGAAACCGCCCCGGAGCAGCCCCCGCAATCCCCCGGCCTTGCAAATCTGCTGATGATGGTGTGGTATAAAAAAAGTTGACAGCTTATTCTCAAGGATTTCATAATAAAACCAAGAGAATAAGGAGGTATTCAAAGTGGCACGTAAATATGACCATGAATACAAAGTACAGGCAGTGAAACTTGCCAAAGAAATCGGCGGCGCTAAGGCTGCTAAAGAATTAGGAATCCCTGAAGGAACCATCCATACATGGCTGAAAGCTGTAAGAGCTGGTAAGCTGGATGTTGGGGAAGGTTCCCATACCCCTGCCAGTGCAATGAGCCTGTCAGAAGAAATTACCATGCTGCGTAAGCGGGTGAAGGAGCAGGATAAAGAAATCCGCCGCCTGAAGGAAGAAAATGAATTTCTGGAGGAAGCCAGCGCTTTTTTCGCCGCCAGCCGTCGGAAGTCAGCAAAAACCAGAGAATGATCTTTCTCGCTTTGAAAACAGAGGACGGCAGGATTACCGGAAAAATTTCATTTTATTGCCGGATGCTTGGTATCAGCCGGCAGGGCTTCTATAAATATCTCGCAAACAAAGACCGTCCATGGAAGTACCAGGATCTGGCGGATGCCATGAAAGAAATCATCAGTGAGGATGAATGTAACGATACTTATGGACGGATCCGGATGTATCAGGCGCTGTTGCTGAAGCAGCCGGAGGGCGTACATATACCCAGTGAACGGACCGTATACCGGGTTATGGATCAGATCGGCCTGAGCCATCGGCCAAAGAGAAAGCCGAATGGACTTACAAAGGCAGACCGGGAAGCCATGAAATCGGATGATCTGTTGAAGCGGGATTTCCATTCAGATGCCCCATTAGAAAAATGTATTACAGATGTCACGGAGATCCCGGCACGCAATGGGAAACTGTATGTATCTGCGATTTTCGACTGCTTTGATCTTAGCGTCCTCGGTCTGTCAATGGGGACAAACATGAAAGCAGATCTGTGTATCCAAACACTGGAAAATGCCCTGACTGCATATCCCGCATTGGAAGGAGCGATCATCCACAGTGACCGTGGGACACAGTATACCAGTGAGTCTTACCGCCAGACCATCCGGGAGCACCACATCCACCAAAGCATGAACAGTGCAGGAGGACGCTGCCATGATAATGCACGCTGTGAGAGTATGTGGGCCAGAATGAAGACAGAGCTCCTTTATGACCGCTATGACACAAGGCAGATGACGGTAGAGGAATTAAAGGCGCTCATTTGGAGATACTTCCTCAGCTACTGGAATAACCGGAGGATCTGCTCTGCCAATGGCGGGCTTCCTCCCATGATAAAACGCAGACAGTATTATGAGGATTTGGAACTGGTAGCATAGTCAGTGATATCCTTGAAATAAATGTGTCAACTAATCTTGACAATATCATGAAGTATTTAAGCGTTCAGAGAGAAAAGAGCCGGAAGTATTCGCAGAGTTGGCAAAGGCAGCACACCGCCGACGAACTGAAAACCGTTGCAAAGGCGGTCAACTATCTTTCCGAGCATGGCATTTCCACCCTTGACGAGCTGGACGCTGCCCTTTCCTCTGTCAGCGACCAAGCCGACGCTATCCGGGAGGGCATGAAAACCGCCGAGAAGCGCATGAAAGAATTGCAAAAGCTGATTGAATACGGGAAGAACTACACCGAGTACAAGCCCATTCACGACGAGCTGAAAAAGCTGAAAAATGGCTGGACGAGCAAGCGCGACAAGTACGAGGAAGCCCACCGCGCCGAGCTTACGCTATGGAACGCAGCGAGCCGCTATCTCCATGCAAATCTGCCGAAAGGGACAAAGACCTTGCCTATCTCTGAATGGGAAAAAGAGTACGCCACTCTCAGCGGGCAGAGAACAGCGGAATATACCAAGCTGAAAGAAACCCGCGCCGAGGTTGCCGAGCTGCACAATATCCGCAAGTGTGTTGACATTGCGCTGAAAGCCGACCAGCCGGAGCAGACCCGCGCCAAGCGGCACGACTTAGAACGATGAAAGGAGTTGAGCTTTTTGTATTACACCCAAGAACAGATAGACCGGGCGAACCAAGCCGACCTTGTTTCTTTCCTGCAATCACAGGGCGAGCAGCTTACCCGCGCCGGGAATGAATACCGCTGGAAACGGCACGACAGCTTGACCGTCCGGGGAAACAAGTGGTACAGGCACAGCCAGAGCAAGGGCGGCGGCCCCGTTGATTTTGTTATGGAGTTTTTCGGCAAGAGCTTCACCGAAGCCGTAGAACTTCTCACAGGAGAAAAGGGAGCCGCACCGCCGCCGGACAGACCTTGCCCCGCGTCCCTATCCGACTTCCGGCTACCACCCCCAAACAGCGACAACCGAACAGCGAGGAACTACCTCACAACAGCCCGCCGCATTGATGAAGATGTGACGGGCTTTTTCTTTGCCCGCGGCGATATTTACGAGGACGCAGCCCACCACAACGCCGTATTTGTGGGGCGGGACGAGGACGGAATACCGCGCTACGCCCACAGCAAAGGAACGGCGGGAAACTTCCGGCTTGATGTGAAAGGCAGCGACAAAGCCTTTAACTTCTGTTACCGGGGCGAGGGCGAAAGATTGTTTGTCTTTGAAGCACCCATTGACCTGATCTCTTTCCTCTGCCTGTTCAAAAAGGAATGGCAGAAGCAAAGCTACCTGTCATTGGGCGGCGTGGGAGAAAAAGCCCTGCTCCGCTTTCTCTCTGACCGTCCGAACATCAAGACCGTTTACCTCTGCCTTGACAGCGATGAAGCCGGGAACGACGCTTGCAGCCGCCTTGTAAAGCTCATGCCGGAGGGCTATACCGTCCACCGGCTTATCCCTCTTTTCAAGGATTGGAACGAGGTATTGCAGCACCGGGCAGAAATCACAGACGGGAAGTATATCCGGGAAGCTGTTTACGGCTTGAAAGAGCCGCCGCAGGAAGAAACCGTCGAGATTATCCGCATGAGCGAGGTTGACACGCAGACCGTTGAATGGCTATGGGAGCCGTATATCCCGTTTGGGAAAGTAACCATTGTGCAAGGCAACCCCGGCGAGGGCAAGACCACCTTTGCCCTACGCCTTGCCGCCGCTTGTACCAACCGCAAGCCGTTCCCCCACATGGCAGCGCATGAGCCATTCAATGTGATTTACCAGACCGCCGAGGACGGTTTGGGCGACACCATCAAGCCCCGCCTTATGGAAGCCGAAGCAGACCTTGACCGTGTTCTTGTCATTGATGAGAGCAAGCAGGGGCTTTCCCTTTCCGACGAGCGCATAGAGAGAGCTATCCGGCAGACCGGGGCGCGGCTGATTATCCTTGACCCCATACAGGCGTACATGGGCGAAAAGACCGACATGAACAGGGCAAACGAGGTGCGCCCCATGTTCCGCCGCCTTGCCGATGTTGCCGAGCGTACCGGGTGCGCCGTTATCCTTATCGGACACTTGAATAAAGCCGCCGGAGGACAGAGCGCATACCGGGGCTTAGGTTCTATTGACTTCCGCGCCGCAGCAAGGAGCGTCCTGCTGATTGGGCGCGTGAAGCGGGAGCCAAATGTGCGCGTTATCGTCCATGACAAATCTTCCCTTGCGCCGGAGGGCAAGCCCGTTGCCTTTTGCCTTGACCCGGAAACGGGCTTTTCGTGGATAGGCGAGTATGACATTACCGCCGACGAGCTGCTATCCGGCGCGGGCGGCAACACGGCCACCAAGACCGAACAGGCGGAACGGCTGATACTTGACCTGCTTGCAGACGGGAAAGAGCTTGCCAGCGAGGAAATTGTAAAGGCCGCAGCCGAAGCCGGAATATCTGAAAGGACGGTGCAGAACGCCAAGCGCAACATGGGCGGTGTTTTGGATGCAAGGCGCGTCGGCGGTCAATGGTACAACTTCATCAAGAAGAAGCAGCCGCCCGAACCCGCAAGCTGAAAACGCAAAGTGCAGACCCTTTGCGCTTTGCACTTTCGCGCTTTCACTTTGATTGTGCGTCAATAACTCAAAATAGCACTTGACAAAACGCTTCATGGGGAAACGCCGAAGATATTAAGCCCTACATAGACCCGGAGTTTCAAAACAACATCATTTTGACACAGACGGAACGCCTTACCATGAACAGCCGCCCGAAGCAGCCGAAGTACGCAAGAAATAAGAACGTCGTCGTGATCGGCGGCAGCGGCAGCGGAAAAACAAGGTTTTTCGTCAAGCCGAATTTAATGCAGCTTCATTCCTCTTACGTCTTGACAGACCCGAAAGGTACGGTTTTGATTGAGTGCGGGAAGCTGCTGCAACGGGCGGGCTACCGCATTAAGGTACTGAATACGATTAACTTCAAAAAATCTATGCACTACAACCCCTTTGTGTATATCCGCAGCGAGAAAGATATTTTGAAGCTGGTAAATACGTTGATAGCGAATACCAAAGGTGAGGGAGAAAAAAGCGCGGAGGATTTTTGGGTAAAGGCAGAACGGCTTTTGTATTGCGCGTTGGTGGGCTACATCTGGTACGAAGCCCCCGCCGAGGAAATGAACTTTATTACCCTGTTGGAACTTATCAACGCCAGCGAAGCCCGCGAGGACGACGAGGAATATCAAAGCCCCGTCGATTTGCTGTTTGCCGACTTGGAAGAACGCGACCCCGACCATTTCGCGGTGAAGCAGTACCGAAAATATAAATTGGCGGCGGGCAAAACCGCAAAATCAATCCTCATTTCTTGCGGTGCGAGGCTCGCTCCTTTTGATATAAAGGAATTGCGCGATCTTATGTCCTACGACGAATTAGAACTTGACACGTTAGGCGACAGAAAAACAGCTTTGTTTTTGATTATGAGCGATACGGACAGCACGTTTAATTTTGTTATCGCTATGCTGCAATCGCAGTTATTTAATCTCTTGTGCGACAAGGCCGACGACGAATACGGCGGCAAGCTGCCGGTTCATGTTCGCTGCCTGTTAGACGAGTTTGCAAACATTGGACAAATCCCGCAGTTTGAAAAATTGATTGCCACAATCCGCAGCCGGGAAATCTCGGCTTCTATCATTCTGCAATCGCAGAGCCAGCTAAAAGCCATTTACAAGGACGCGGCAGAAATCATACTTGACAATGCCGACAGCACCTTGTTTTTGGGAGGGCGCGGGAAAAATGCAAAGGATATTTCGGAGAACTTGGGACGTGAAACAATCGACAGTTTCAACACTTCCGAAAATCGCGGCACGCAGGTTTCTCATGGCCTCAATTATCAGAAATTGGGAAAGGAGTTGATGACACAGGACGAAATCGCAGTTATGGACGGAGGAAAATGTATTTTGCAGTTGCGCGGCGTGCGCCCCTTTTTCAGCGATAAGTACGATATAACGCAGCACCCGAACTACAAATACCTTTCCGACTTCGACAAGAAAAACGCTTTTGACGTTGAACGGTATATGTCCACCCGTCCGGCAATCGTAAAGCCCGACGAACCCTTTGACATATACGAAATAGATTTGTCCGACGAGGACGCAGCCGCCGAATAAAAACGGCGGCATTTTTATTTCCAACAACATTTTTTGAGCCGTTTTAGCGGCAGAAAGCGAGGTTTATATGGATTTTTTCAACAGCGCAGTTGACGTATTGCAGACTTTGGTAATCGCGCTTGGCGCAGGACTTGGCATTTGGGGCGGCATTAACCTCATGGAGGGGTACGGCAACGATAACCCCGGCGCGAAGTCGCAGGGCATGAAACAGTTGATGGCGGGCGGCGGCGTTGCCCTTATCGGCCTTACCCTTGTCCCGCTGCTCTCCGGCCTGTTTGGATAATGCCACAAACTAACACTACCCGCCGCGCTCTCCCGCTTCACGCGGGAGGGCGCGGGAAAGGAGGGATTAGCTTTTGATATGGCAGATGATTGAAGATTGGTTTCGCGGCATTTTGACAGACGGAATACTCTCTAATCTCTCCGGGCTGTTCGACAGCGTAAATACAGAGGTTGGAGAAATCGCAACGCAAGTCGGCACAACCCCCGCCGGGTGGAACGCGGGCATATTCAATATGATACGCAGCCTATCGGAAAACGTCATTGTGCCGATTGCGGGCGTTATCATTACCTTTGTCATGTGCTACGAACTAATCCAGCTTGTAATTGAGAAAAACAATCTGCACGATCTCGACACTTGGATTTTCTTCAAGTGGATTTTCAAAACCTTTGTTGCGGTGCTGCTGGTAACAAATACTTGGAACATCGTCATGGGCGTATTTGACATTACACAGAGCGTCGTCAACGACAGCGCGGGCGTTATCATATCCGACACAAGCATAGATATTGCAACCGTTATCACCGATATAGAAGCAAAGCTGGACGCTATGAGCGTCGGCGGGCTTTTGGGGCTATGGTTTCAATCACTCTTTGTGGGGCTTACCATGAAAGCGTTGTCTATCTGTATCATGCTGGTGGTGTACGGGCGCATGATTGAAATATACCTTGTAACGAGTATCGCCCCTATCCCCGTTGCGACAATGGTAAATCGTGAATGGGGCGGCATGGGACAGAACTACTTAAAATCCTTGCTTGCCCTCGGTTTTCAGGCTTTTCTAATTCTTGTGTGCGTCGGTATTTATGCGGTTTTGATACAGACAATCGCAGCAACCGATGACATATCCGGCGCGATCTGGTCTTGCATGGGCTATACCGTCCTCTTGTGTTTTACGCTTTTCAAAACGGGAAGCCTTGCAAAATCCGTATTCAGCGCGCATTAAGGGGGTGCAGATGAAGAAATACAAAATCATTTACGCCGATCCCCCTTGGAGATACGCGAGAAGCAAGGTACAGGGCGCAGCGGAAAAGCACTATCCCACTATGAGTATTGAGGAACTTTGCGCTTTACCCGTCAAAGAAATTGCGGATAAGGACTGTATTTTATTCCTATGGGCGACGTTCCCGCAGCTTAAAGAAGCGTTGCAGTTAATCAAGGCTTGGGGATTTACCTATAAATCCGTTGCCTTTGTATGGTTAAAGCAAAATCGGAAATCGCCCACTTGGTTTTATGGCTTGGGCTTTTGGACGCGAGGAAATGCGGAAATCTGCTTGCTTGCTACCAAAGGACACCCGAAGCGACAATCAAACAAGGTACATCAATTTATTATTTCCCCTGTTGAGCAGCACAGCAAAAAGCCGGATATAACGCGGGAAAAGATACTTGCCCTTATGGGCGACCTACCGCGTATTGAACTGTTTGCAAGGCAGCATACCCCTGGTTGGGACGTATGGGGAAATGAAATCAAAAGCGACATACGGTTTGCCGGAAAGGAGGTTTGAAATGGCGTATGTAACCGTCCCAAAGGATTTAACCAAAATCAAGAGCAAGGTAATGTTCAACCTTACCAAAAGACAATTACTCTGTTTCGGCGCGGCGGTGGCTATCGGGCTACCGCTATTCTTTTTGACAAAGGACAGCGCGGGAACGACAACGGCGGCTTTGTGCATGGTGCTTGCCATGCTGCCCATGTTCCTACTCGCTATGTACGAGAAGAACGGGCAACCGCTGGAAGTGATTATACGGCAATTTGTGGAAGTGAAGTTTCTTCGCCCCAAAGAGCGACCTTATCAGACCAACAATTTTTATACCGCCCTTGCGCGGCAGGAGCGATTAGATAAGGAGGTACGGGCGATTGTCAAAGGAAAAGGGAAAGACCCAAAACAAAAAGCGTAAACTTACGCGGCAGGAAAAGAAACAGATCGACGCGCTTATCCGGCAGTCAAAGGGCGACGGGAAGCCCCATACGGCGCAGGACAGCATACCGTTTGAACGAATGTATAAGGACGGGATTTGCCGCCTTGCAAACGGGCGGTATTCCAAGTGCATTGAGTTTGAAGATATTAACTATCAGCTTGCGCAGCCGGACGACAAGACCGCCATTTTTGAAGCCCTTTGCGATATGTATAACTCTTTTGACGCTTCTATCAGTGTGCAGCTTTCCTTAATCAGCCGCCATGCGAACAAGGAGGATTTCAAGAGCAGTATCACGATTGCCCCACAGAATGACGACTTTGACAGTATCAGAGCCGAATACACCGAAATGCTGCAAACACAGCTTGAACGCGGCAACAACGGGCTTATCAAGACAAAGTTTCTCACCTTTACCATTGAAGCAAAAGATATTAAATCGGCGCGGGCGCGGCTTGCCCGTATCGAAACGGACACCCTCAACCATTTTAAGGTGATCGGCGCGGCGGCGCGGGTATTGGACGGGAAGCAGCGGCTTGAAGTGCTGCATGGGCTTTTCCACCCGGACGGGGAACGCTTCAACTTTGCGTGGGAATGGCTACCCGTAAGCGGCCTTTCCGTCAAAGACTTTATTGCCCCGTCCTCTTTCCGTTTTGGCGACGGGCGAATGTTTCAAATGGGCGGGAAGTTTGGCGCGGTTTCCTTTTTGCAGATTGCCGCGCCGGAACTTTCAGACCGTATGCTTGCCGACTTCATGGAAGCGGAAAACGGGATTGTCGTCAATCTGCACATTCAGAGTATCGACCACAACGAAGCGATCAAGACGATCAAGCGGAAAATCACCGACCTTGACCGTATGAAAATCGAGGAACAGAAAAAGGCAATCCGCAGCGGCTACGATATGGATATAATTCCGTCCGACCTTGCCACCTACGGCGGCGAAGCGAAAAACCTACTCCGCGATTTGCAGAGCCGCAACGAAAGAATGTTTCTGCTCACGCTGCTTGTCTTAAACCTTGCAGATACCAAGCAGAAATTGGATAACGAAGTATTTGGGGCGGCGGCAATCGCACAGAAATACAACTGCATTTTGACCCGCCTTGACTACCGGCAGGAACAGGGGCTTATGTCCTCTATCCCGTTGGGGGAAAACCTTATCCATATCCAGCGCGGCTTGACGACCAGCAGCACCGCCGTTTTCGTTCCCTTTACGGTGCAAGAGCTGTTCCAAAGCGGCGAAGCATTGTATTACGGCTTAAACGCCCTTTCCAACAACATGATTTTGTGCGACCGAAAGAAGCTGAAAAACCCCAACGGCTTGATACTCGGCACACCGGGCAGCGGCAAAAGTTTTTCTGCAAAACGCGAAATCACAAACGCTTTTCTTATCACGTCCGACGACATTATCATTTGCGACCCCGAAGCCGAATATTATCCCCTTGTCGGACGTTTGAAAGGACAGGTTATCAAGGTTTCGCAGAACAGCACGCAGTACATTAACCCTATGGATATTAACCTCAATTACAGCGAGGGCGACACGCCCATAGCCTTAAAGAGCGATTTTATCCTTTCCTTTTGTGAGTTGATTATGGGAGGTAAAAACGGGCTGGAAGCTGTTGAAAAGACCTTGATTGACCGCGCTGTTATCAGCGTGTACCGCAACTACCTTGCCGACCCGAAGCCTAAAAATATGCCGATTTTGGGCGACCTCTACGACGAAATCAAGAAGCAGCCGGAAAAGGAAGCGCAGCGTATCGCGGCGGCATTGGAACTCTATGTAAACGGCAGCTTGAACATTTTTAACCACAGGACAAACGTTGACATTCATAACCGCCTTGTCTGCTTTGATATTAAGGAACTCGGTACGCAGCTTAAAAAAGTCGGTATGCTTATCGTCCAAGACCAAGTATGGAACAGAGTAACGGTAAACCGCAGCGAGGGCAAGGCGACGCGGTATTACATCGACGAGTTTCATTTGCTGCTCAAAGAGGAACAGACCGCAGCGTACAGCGTTGAGATTTGGAAGCGTTTTAGAAAGTGGGGCGGTATTCCGACAGGTATCACCCAAAACGTGAAAGATTTGTTGTCGTCCCGCGAGGTGGAGAACATCTTTGAAAACTCGGACTTTGTGTATATGCTCAACCAAGCCCAGGGCGACAGGGAAATCCTTGCAAAGCAGCTTAACATTTCGCAGCAGCAAATGACCTATGTAACCCATTCCGAAGCGGGCGAGGGGCTTATTTTCTACGGCAACGTGATTTTGCCCTTTATTGACCGTTTCCCGCAAAATACAGAACTCTATCGCGTCATGACGACCAAACCCGGCGAGATGTCGGCATGAGGATAGAAACGGACAAAATCTATTGCGGCGACAGCTTGCAGGTACTTCAAACCTTGCCGGATAACTGTATGGATTGTTGCGTAACGTCCCCGCCCTACTATGCTTTGCGCGATTACGGCACAGACGGGCAGATCGGGCGGGAAGCAACGCCGGAGGAATATGTTTCCCGCATTACGGCGGTTTTCCATGAGGTAAAGCGGGTGCTTACGCCGGAGGGTACTTGTTGGCTGAATATCGCGGACACTTATTGCGGCACAGGCAGCAAAGCCGACCACCAAGACCCGAAATACCCCAAAGGCAGGAACGGGCAGCAAGTGGCGGTAAACCACCGCGCCCCCGGCTGCAAGCCGAAAGACCTAATCGGTATTCCGTGGCTTGTAGCCCTTGCCTTGCGGGGCGACGGTTGGTATTTGCGCAGTTCTATCATTTGGCATAAGGGGAACCCCATGCCGGAAAGCACGCGGGACAGGCCGACCCGCTGCTATGAATATGTGTTTCTGCTTACCAAGTCAAAGAAGTATTTTTACGATTGGCAAGCGGTAGCCGAGCCGATAGCCCTCACAACGGCGGGTCGGCTGAAAAGCGGAGTTAGCAAAGGAAACAAGTATAACGTTACTGTTCCGGGGCAAAACCAACCGCAGAAAATCAACCGCCCCCGCGAAAAGGGCGCATACGCCGATGAGTTGATATGCCCCGTCCGCAGCCGCCGCAACGTTTGGCAGATCAACACAGCTTCCTATCGCGGCGGGCATTTCGCAGCTTTCCCGCCGAAACTTGCGGAAACGTGCATTTTGGCGGGCTGTCCCGTCGGCGGGATTGTCCTTGACCCGTTTTTAGGCAGCGGAACCACCGCAGCGGCGGCAAAAAGCCTTGACCGCCGCTATATTGGTATTGAGATCAACCCCGAATACTGTAACCTTGCGAAACAGCGGATTGGAGGTGAAAGCCCATGAGCAAGGAATGGAAAGCCCCGGACAAGGTAACGCAGAAAATGACCCGCGACGGTGCGGTTGCGGAAAACCTCACGACGGGCGAAACGTCCAGTATCAGCGAAAGGCCGCAGGAGGAAAACTATTCAGCCCCCGCAGGCGCGGCAGCGGAAAAGGTTGTGCAGCATATCGGCGCAGAGATTGAGCGACACGCAGCAAAAGGCGCGGAGAAAAAAGCCCTTGACGCGGCGCAGCCTAAAACCCATTCTTCCCGCTTGCAGTTTTCCGAAGCGGAACGGGCAACGCCGGACCTGCAAAAGGCAATCAAAAAATCCGATACGGCGGCTGACCGTTTAGACAAAGCGCGGGCAGCTATCCCCAAACAGACCAAAATCAAGAAAGAGCGCGTTTTTGACGAAGCCAAAGGCAAAGCAAAGACGCGCCTTGCTTTTGAAAAAACGGATAAGCCCCCAAACGGCAAGTTGCGTCATAACCCGTTATCCCGTCCGGCGCAGGAATTGGACGCCGCCGTACATGGAAAAATCTATGAGGTGGAGAAAGAAAACGTCGGTGTGGAAAGCGGACACAGGATAGAACTTGTGGGCGAGAAAGCGGGCGGCATGACGACGCGGGCAGTAAAACGCGGCATACGCAGCCATAAGCTGAAACCTTACCGGGCGGCGGCAGCAGCCGAGAAAAAGGCAGCAAAGGCAAACGCCGATTTTCTCTATCAAAAGGCGCTGCATGATAACCCCGCCCTTGCGCACTCTAACCCGATTTCCCGTTTTTGGCAAAAGCAGCGCATTAAAAAGCAGTATGCAAAGGCGTTGAAAACGGGCGGCAAGGTGAAAAAGACCGCCGAAGCCACCGCAAAGGCAGCAAAGAAAACGGCGCAGGAAACCAAACGGGCGACGTTCTTTGTCGTCCGGCATTGGAAAGGCTGTTTGATCGTGGGCGGGATTGCCTTTATCGTGCTTCTGTTTTTCGGCGGTTTGTCCTCTTGTTCCCTGTTCGGCGGCAACAGCGGAAGCGGCTTGATTGCGTCGTCCTATCTCTCCGAGGACGCGGATATTACAGGCGCAGAAAGCGCGTATGTCGCTATGGAAGCCGAGTTACAGGATATGCTGGATAACATCGAAAGCGAATACCCCGGCTATGACGAATACCGGGTAACGGCTGACGAGATCGAGCATGACCCGTATGTGCTAATCTCTATCCTCTCCGCTTGGCATGAGGGCGTGTTTACTCTCGATGAAGCGCAAAGCACCCTTGAAATGCTCTTTGATAAACAGTATATCTTGACGGTTACGGAGGAAGTCGAGGTACGCTACCGCACCGAAACGCGGACGGACAGCGAGGGCAACGAATACGACGTTGAAGTAGCCTATAACTATTACATTCTCAATGTGGATTTGGAAAACTTCAACCTCTCCCATGTTCCCGTTTACATTATGGGCGAGGAACAGCTATCCATGTACGCTATGTATATGTCGTCGCTTGGGAACAGACCCGACCTTTTCCCGCAATCCGGCTATATTTCAAAATACTATGAAAACCCGCCAGCGGATTATGAAATCCCGCCCGCCTATCTGGAAGATGAACAGTTTGCGCGGCTCATTGAGGAAGCGGAAAAGTATGTCGGTTTTCCTTATGTGTGGGGCGGCAGCAGCCCGGAAACCTCTTTTGATTGCAGCGGTTTTGTTAGCTATGTGCTGACGAACAGCGGCCTATACAATACGGGCAGACTTGGGGCACAGGGGCTTTACAACATTTCAACCCGCGTTTCCAACCCGCAGCCGGGGGATTTGGTTTTCTTTACGGGTACATACGACACACCGGGCGTATCTCATGTGGGTATCTACGTTGGCGAGGACGGGGACGGAAGCCCCGTCATGCTGCATTGTGGCGACCCGATACAATACGCAAAACTTGATACAAGCTATTGGCAATCCCATTTTTACGCCTATGGGCGGCTACATTACAACTGACTTTGAAAGGAGTTTATTTCTATGGCAAACACGAAACTTGACCGTATCGAACGGGATATTGAGAAAACGAGGGCGAAAATCCTTGAATACCAAAAAAGACTGAAAGACCTTGAAGCGCAGAAAATCGAGGAAGAAAATGCGCAGATCGTTCAAATGGTGAAAGCGGTACACCTTGACGGGGCGCAGCTTGCCGCGTTCCTCTCCGCTTACGCCAGCGGCGAAATTGCTTTGCCGCAGCCGGACGCAGACTATACCGACGAACAGGAGGAAACCGAAGATGAAGCATAAAAAACTGTTCCGCAGCGTTACCGCTTTGCTTGCCGCCCTTGTACTCATGGGCGGCTTTTCTGTTACCGCTTTTGCGGGCGGCGGTGACGTGAGCGACGAGCCGCCTACCCCCGTAACCGAAACCGAGCCGGAAGAAACGACGGGCGGCTATGAGCCGCAGCCTTTAACGCCGGAGGGCAACATGAGCCTTGTGGACGACATAACGGGCGAAGCGTCCGGCGATAAGCAGTTTATTACCGTCGTTACGAAAAACGGAAACTATTTTTACATCATCATTGACCGCGCCGAGGACGGAGAAAACACCGTCCATTTCCTCAATCAAGTTGATGAAAAAGACCTTTTGCAGCTTATGGAGGACGAACAGACCGAAGCCCCCGCTTGTAGCTGTACTGAAAAATGCGTTGCCGGAAGCGTCAACACCGATTGCCCCGTTTGCAGCGTCAATATGAGCGAGTGCGCGGGCAAGGAAGCCGAGCCGGAGCCGGAAGAAACCGAGCAGCCGGAGCCGGAGGAAGATAAAGGCGGCGGCATGGGCGGTGCTATTCTGCTTGTCGTGCTGCTTCTTGCCGCAGTAAGCGGCGGCGCGTTCTATTACTTTAAGATTATGAAGCCCAAAAAGGACGCGGCAAAAGGCAGCAGCAACCTTGACGATCTCGATTTTGACGAGGACGACGAGGAAGAATTAGAAACCGAGCAGGAGGACGAGGAAGTATGAAACTTGTAATTGCAGAGAAACCGAGCGTCGGGGCGGCGATTGCCGCCGTTATTGGCGCGAATGAAAAGCGCAGCGGATATTTTGAGGGCAGCGGCTACCTTGTGTCGTGGTGTATCGGGCATTTGATTAGCCTTGCAGACGCGGCAACCTACAACGAGCAGTACCGAAAATGGAAGTATGACGATCTCCCCATTGTCCCGCAGGATTGGCAGTTTACCGTTGCCAGCGGCAAGGAGCAGCAGTTTTCCGTACTCAAAGACCTTATGCAGCGCAGCGACGTTTCCGAGATTGTCAATGCGTGCGACAGCGGGCGCGAGGGAGAACTCATTTTTCGATTTGTCTACGAACAGGTAAATTGCCAAAAGCCCTTTTCCCGCCTTTGGATTAGCAGCATGGAAGAAAGCGCAATCCGCGAGGGCTTTTCAAACCTCAAAGACGGGCGCAGCTATGACAACCTCTATCAATCCGCGCTTTGCAGAGCAAAGGCAGATTGGCTTGTCGGGATTAACGCGACCCGCCTTTTCTCTATCCTCTATCACAAAACGCTGAATGTCGGCAGAGTGCAGACGCCCACCCTTACCATGCTGGTAAACCGCGACTATGCGATCAGCAGCTTTAAGAAAGAAAAATATCATGTTGTCCGTCTGGACGCGGGCGGTGTTTCGGCTTTGTCCGAAAGGCTGAACGAAGAAGCGGCGGCGCAGCAGATGAAAGCGGCTTGCGAGAAATCGCAAGCCGTTTGTACTTCCCTCAAAAAAGAGAAAAAGACCGTTGCACCGCCGAAGCTGTTTGACCTTACCGCGTTGCAGCGCGAAGCCAACCGCCTGTACGGGTTTACGGCGAAACAGACCCTTGATTATGCGCAAGCCCTCTACGAAAAGCGGCTTTTGACCTATCCCCGCACCGACAGCAAATATATCACTTCCGATATGCAGCGCAGCACAAAGGAACTCATTACCGGGCTTTGTTCGCTGCTTCCCTTTATGCGGGACGTGAAGCTGCAAGCAGACCTTACAAGGGTTTGCGACAACAGCAAAGTAACCGACCACCACGCTATTTTGCCGACAGCCGAGTTTTTGAAAACGGGCTTTTCTTCCCTTACCGACAGCGAAACAAAACTTATGACCCTTGTATGCGCGAAGCTGCTTTGCGCCGCAGCCGCGCCCTATGAATATGAAGCGGTTACGGCGGTTATCTCTTGCGGCGGTTATACCTTTACCGCAAAGGGAAAGACGACGCTTTGCGAGGGGTGGCGTGAGATTGAAAAGCTGTCCCGCGCCGCGTCCGAGGAACAGGACGAGGACGCAGAGCCGGAAACCGTTTTGCCGCCGCTTGCCGAGGGGCAGACCTTTGACAATCCGGCAGCGGAGATCTCCGAGCGTTACACGCAGCCCCCAAAGGCATTTACCGAAGATACGCTTCTGTCCGCTATGGAGAACGCGGGCAAGGAAGAAACGCCGGAGGACGCAGAGCGCAAAGGGTTAGGCACTACCGCAACGCGGGCGGGTATCATTGAAAAACTCATTAGCGCGGGCTTTGCCGAGCGCAAGGGCAAAAAGCTAATCCCCACAAAGGACGGGTATAACCTTGCCGCTATCCTGCCCGAAGTCCTTACGTCCCCGCAGCTTACGGCAGAATGGGAAACCCGCCTTACCGGGATTGCCAAAGGCAGCGACAGCCCGGACGATTTCATGCGCAGCATTGAGGAAATGACAGCGGGGCTTGTCAAGACCTATTCCGCGATTTCCGAGGATAAAGCGAAGCTGTTTACCCCGCAGCGGGAAGCAATCGGCACTTGCCCCCGTTGCGGCGCGGCGGTTTACGAGGGCAAGAAAAACTTTTACTGCTCCGACAGGGCTTGCAGCTTTGTGATGTGGAAGAATGACCGCTTTTTTGAGCAGCGCAAAAAGGCTTTCACAAAGGCGATTGCCGCCGCCCTTTTGAAAGACGGAAAGGTAAAAATCAAAGGTATGTACTCGACCAAGACGGGAAAGACCTTTGACGGAGTTGTGCTGCTTGCCGACACAGGCGGCAAGTATGTAAACTTCCGCGTCGAGCAGAACCGAAAATGATAAGGCTTGATGAAAAGCAATACCGCGCCGTAAAGAAAATGACCCGCGCCGCTTGTGCAAACAACGATTGCGGGAATTGTCTGCTGCTGGACGACGGGGAAACTTGCGTTTGTGTGCAGAGTATCAGCTATTCGCTGCTATGCCGCTATTTCCGCGAAGCGGTATTACCCGCCGACAGGCAGCTTTGCGAACAGATCACCCGCAGCGGGGAAACCGATTTGAAGCGTTGCGCGGTATGCGGCAGCACGTTTGCGGCGGGCAGCAACCGGGCGAAATACTGCCCCGATTGCGCGGCAAAGATACGCCGCAGACAGAAAGCCCAAAGCGAGAGAAACAGGCGTTTACGGATAAAAACAACTACATAGCAAGCACAGCAAACGAGTACCCGTTTGCGAGAAATGCCCGCGCTTCCCATAGAGAGCGCGGGCATTTTGCTTGTTGGGATAGTCCCAAACCCTTATATGACCGAGAAAGGACGTGATGAAAGAATATGCCGTATTCCTCATACGACCATGACAAATTGGAAACCGCCGAAACCATGCGGATAGAACGCCGGATATATTTTGAAGCAAAGGACAGGGAGATTGCCCCTTATGCTTCCTTGCCGATTGCGCAGCTACTTTCCATGCGCAGCGAAAGCGCGGCGGCAGAACAGGCGATTTTTGACGACCTTAAAGAACGCGCCGCCGCATGGGAAGAACAGGCGGGAAGAACGCTTTTGCTGGATAAAACACTTGAATATGTGAGAACGCCGCACGTCCAGCACACCGCTAACGAGTGGCAGACCACCGAGCATAACCGCCATATTCGCAGCAACCGGGTATATCAGATGAATTACTACATTTACGAGAATACCCGCTACGACAAAGAAGCGCAGAAATCTATCCCGTATTCATGGACGCTTACATGGAGCGTGCGCACCAACAGCCCAAGCAGAACCCAAGCGAAGATTGCCGGACAAGATAGAAAGGTTTTCACCGACAAGGCAGCTATGGAAAAGTATCTGAATGGGCGTATCAAAGCGTATGACCGTCTGTTTACGGAAATCTCCCCGCCTATCCCGCAGGAGTACGCCGACTATTTCAAAGTAAACGGTATGCTCATGCCGGACTACACCATAGAGGGCGAAGAACCCCCGCAGCAGCAACAGGCGGCAGCTATCCCCGAAAATACCGGGCAGGAAAAGGAGCGTGAACACATGAGCGAACAGTTTTCTATTATGATAGGCAACCGCAGCCGCTTTGACGCGGGCGACCCCGGCGGCTATTGGCTGGATATGCCCGCCACAAAGGAGCAGTTGCACGAAGCTATGCGGAACGTCGGCATTACCGCCGACAACCCGCAGGATTTTTCCATTCGCGGCTATTCCGACGACCCGGAGAAACATATTGCCTTGCCTTATGAAATGGTATGCGCCGCCGACGTGGACGAACTCAATTTTCTTGCGGCGCGGCTCGAACAGCTTGACCCCGCCGAGGTTGGCAAGCTGAACGCAGCCTTGCAGCAGAAAAACGGGCTTGCAAATATTGGACAGGTAATTGACTTCACCTACAACGTGGATTTCTACGTCCATATCCCCGAAGTACATAACTACCACGATTTGGGCGACTATTACTTAAATCAATCCGGCATGGTACAAATGCCCGAAGAATGGAAAGGCGGCATTGACCTTTCTACTTTTGGCAGGAACGCTGCCGCGCAGGAAAAAGGCGCGTTTACCGAGTACGGCTATATCGTGGAAAGCGGCGACGAGTGGGAACGGCAGTTTGAGGGGCGCGAAGTGCCGGAAGAATACCGCATTATGAGTTACCCGCAGCCGGAGCGCGGCGAACAGGACAAAGCCTATATGGACGCAGCCGAAACGCAGCAAGCAGACGCACAGGCCGCAGAGCCGCAGCAGCCCCGCCCCGTCGTCCCCATTATCCTTACTTCCGAAAAGCCCGCCGAAAAGGTAAAGGAGATCACCGCGCGTTTGGAACAGGGCGTACAGGCGATTTTTGACAGCGACCGCTACAAAGAGTTTCTTACTGCCATGTCGAAGTTTCACGATTACAGCTTGAATAACACTATCCTAATTGCCATGCAGGGCGGCAATTTGGTAAAGGGCTATTCACAATGGCAGAAAGAGTTTGACCGCCATGTAAAGAAAGGCGAGAAAGGCATTAAAATCTTTGCCCCCGCGCCCTACAAGGTGAAAAAGCTGGTTGATAAAATCGACCCCGAAACGAGAAAGCCCATGCTTGACCGCGAGGGAAAAGTGGTAAAGGAAGAAAAGGAAATCACCGTCCCCGCCTTTAAGGTTATAACCGTCTTTGATATTTCGCAGACCGAGGGCAAGGAGTTTCCCGACCTTTCCGTTAAACCGCTGCTTGCCGATGTGGAGCAGTACGAGGATTTTTTCGCCGCCCTTGAAAAAGCGTCCCCCGTCCCGATTGCATTTGAGCAGATCACAAACGGCGCAAATGGGTATTTCAGTTTGACCGACAAGCGTATTGCAATCAAAGAGGGCGTGAGTGAATTACAGGCGGTAAAGACCGCCATTCACGAAATCGCCCATGCGAAGCTGCACGACGTAGACTTAAACGCCCCGCCGGAGCAGCAAAACCGCGTTGACCGCCATACCTGCGAGGTAGAAGCGGAAAGCGTCGCTTATACGGTTTGCCAGCATTTCGGCCTTGATACTTCCGATTACTCTTTCGGCTATGTGGCTGGTTGGAGCAGCGGCAAGGAAATGACCGAGTTAAAAGCGTCCCTTGAAACAATACAGACCACCGCAAAGGAACTCATTACCGAGATTGAGGGGCATTTTACCGAGTTGCAGCAGCAGCGGCAAGCCGAGCAGGAGCAGGGCGATACCTTTTCCATTTATCAGTTAAAGCGCGGGGACGAAACAAGGGACTTGCGCTTTGAGCCTTATGACCGTCTGCAAGCGGCTGGACTTACCATTGACCGGGTAAATTATGAACTCGTCTATACTGCACCGCTTACAAAGGATATGACGCTGGGCGACATTTGGGAAAGGTTTAATATCGACCACCCCGCCGATTTCAAGGGGCATAGCCTTTCCGTTTCCGACATTGTTGTGCTTCATCAGAACGACGAGGACACCGCCCACTATGTAGACAGTATCGGTTTTCAGCAAGTGCCGGAGTTTTTGCAGGAGCAGCAGACCCCCGTATTTGACAAGCTGCCGCCCGAACAGCAGCAAGCCTTGTCCGACACCGTACAAGACACTTTGCAAATGCTGGTTGACGCAGACAAGCGGATTTATGGCGACGTTACGGGCAAGACCCTTGAAGCAATCGCGGCGCAAGGATATTCCTACAAGGACGGGCAGCTTGAAAAGCAGCAGCCGGAAGCGACCCCCGACAGCCTTTTGACGGGTGAAACCGTCAGAACGCCGAGGGGCAATTTTCATATTACCGATATGAGCCGTGAACAGATCGAAGCGGCGGGATTTGGTTTTCACCATGCGTCGGAGGACGGGAAGTATCTCATTATGGGGAATGGCACACAGGCTTATGCCATAGCCGCCGAGCAGCCGCAGCGGGATAATCCCTTAAAGCACGTCGAGGACACCATAGAGCAGAACGACAACAATTTTGACGGGCTTATCAACAATACGCCGCAAACGCCCACCGTTGCAGATTTTGAGCAGCGGGCAAAGGCGGGGGAAGCGATTTCCGTTACCGACCTTGCAAAAGCGGTAAAAGCCGAGAAACGGGAACAGCCGCAGAAAAAACCGTCCATTTTGAAGAAGCTGGACGAATACAAGAAACAGGCGGCGCAGCAGCCGAAAGATAAACAGAAAGAGCATAAAAAGGATTTGGAGGTTTGATAGCATGAATACCCGCTTTACCATTGAGGAAGAAAACATTGTTGCGATCTACGCCGAGGACAGCCGGGAAACAACGCTTGAAAATATCCTTGCCGCCATGCCCTACATGGACGAGGATATGCGCCAGCTTGCCGCCGCAGCGGTGAACAAGCTGCAAGCCATGACGGACAGCGAGTTTTCCGAAAGGGAGTTTATCTTGACCGACGAGGAATAGCCCATAGAAAACAGGGGCGCGGTTGCCGATTTCCGGCACCGCGCCCCTGTTCTTTTTTTGTCCTTGCGTGGACAATTAGAAAGCCGTTTTTGCGGGTTTGAATATACTTTATCGTCTATGCTGTTTCCCCGCGCTGGAAGCCGCAGAAACACAGGCGTTTTCAGCCCTTAACGTTCCACTTGCCACCCCATGTTTTGCGCCTTATCGCTCCTGCTCCCGCGCCCTGCTTTGGGACGGGTAAAGAATACTATCGACGTTCTTTTTGACAATGCCGTATTCTTGCATTTGCTTTTTCGCTTGGCGGTAATCCTCATACAATTTGCTTTTTCTGTCGTTTAAGCTGCTATACTCCTTGCGCAGCGCGGCGAGATCGGGCAGCTTCTTTATCTGCATTTCCTTTAATGCCCTTGCCGCAGCTTCAAACAGGATAATTTCGCTTTCATGCCCCCGCAGATACTTTTCCTTGTCCCGCGACTTCTTGTATTCCTCGTAAATCGGTTTTAATTGTCGGTATGTGGTCGTGTGCTTGATAAGCAGCGACAAATCAGACATACGCTGCTCTACGTCCTTAACCGCCCTTGCCGCCGCGTCATGGGCGGTCATAATATCGGCTATCTTGCTTTCAAGTTCGCTATAATACTCAATCTTGTTTTCGGTTAGGAAGTTCATGCTTTTAGCAGCCTGTTTCAGATTATGGATTTTTGCCCACCGTTCATAGCCCGCCGACTGTTGGGCTTTGATACTGTTTTCAAGATCGACGACAAGCCGGATTTTCTTATCTTCCCGCAGCGTTTTTGTTTTGGCAACATACACGCCCTTGATACGCTCCTTTATCGCTTCTTCCGTATAGGCCGCGCCGAGCGTCTTTGTGCGGGTAAACCGTTCCTGTCCGGCAGCGCGAAAGGAAATGTATTTGCCCTGTTTGATTTCATACCCCATTTCCTGCAAGCGGCGCAGCAGTTCGTCAAAATCTTTCACTTGGGGAATGAGAGTATCTATCGCCGTTTTCAGCTTTGCTTTGTAGCTTGTCCCTTGCTTTTCGGCGGTGTATTCTGCATAGCTTTTTCCCTTGTCCTGTCCCGGTACGACGACGGATAGCCCATGCTCTTTACATATCCTGTCGCTGGTGCGCCGGATAAAGTGATAGCTTTGCTTGTTGGAATGGTACTTTTTGTAGTCAACGAAGCTAACCGCGTTGAAAATCAAGTGATTATGCAGATGGTCTTTATCGACGTGAGTTGTCAAAACAAACTCATACTTGCCGCCTAATACCGCCCCGGCAAGTTCCATGCCGATTTTGTGCGCTTCTTCCGGTGTGGTTTCTCCCACCGCAAAGGATTGTATCAAGTGCCGCCCTAAATGTGTGCCGCGATCTCCGGCAGCTTCCCGCGTCCATGCAAACTCAATATCGGCGGTTTCCAGCCCGCAGCCGAAAGAGGACGCAAGCAGCTTCCCGTCTGTCTTTTCGGGATTTAAGATATAGTCTATCGCAGCCTTTAAGGTTGATTTAATAGGGTGCGTCTTTGTAACCGCCATATCTCGTCCACCGCCTTTTTAATGTCCTCTATATCCTGCCTGTAAACCGTCCCCGTCGCATTGGCGCGTTTTGCAATCTGGTTGATGTTCCGGCTCACCGCTTGCAGTTCCCGGATATATGCTTTTGTGTCGCTTCGGTCAACGACAAGAATATACCCGTCTATCGCCATTTTACGGAAGTATGCCCCATACTGCTTTATGGGAAGCTGCTTCATCTTCTCGTCGATCAGCCGCTTTTCTTCTTCCGTAACGTAAAACTTCATCTGTATATTTCTCTTTCGGTTTTCCATTTCCGCACCGCCTTTCGGTATAAGGGTTTGGGATTATCCCAACAAGCACTTTTCGCAAACGGGTACTCGTTTGCTGTGCTTGCTATCTACTCCTTATCCCGTTTCAAAGGCAGCGTTTGTTGCACTCTCTTTCTAATTTGGCGCAAAAAAAGATTGCAGCCCCTATGCGCTGCAATCTCCTGCTTCCCATATTGTGAGGTTAGTCCTCTGCTTGTTCGACTTCTGTTATCTCCCTTGCCGTTGCGGTTACAATCCGTATGCCTTTATCGCTCATACCGTCCAGCAGCGCGTCAAGCTGCCGCCGCCCGGTGGATTTCTCCGCATTGCTGTTCGGGAAGAAAAATTGATCTACCGAAATATGATACCGGGTTACAAGGTCATAGAATACCTGTAAACTCGGCTGTTGTCCCTTGTTCTCGATATTCGCAAGGTAGCGCGGGGAAATATATAACTCGTCGCTTACCTTTTTGCGGCTCTCGCCGTATTCATTTCTCGCGGCTTTTATAGCTGCCCCGAAAGCCTTAAAGTCGTACAATGGTACGGGTCTTTTTGCCATTTTCATTCACCCTGTTACATTTTACAGTTCACCTTTCTTTTTGGATATGTCCACACAATTCATATCATTAGGTTAAATACTTCCTGTTGTGTATTGACAGTAGACTGATTTTCTGATAAAATAAAATTTATGTAAAAGGAGGCGGCGTTTATGTTGCATAGCATGCGTATTAGATAAGCATTGAAAAAAAGGATTTTCCCATTTTCAACATGGGCTTTTTTGTCATGCTTATTTTGCGGATGCTATACAAAAAACTAACGACGTATAGATATAGTATAGACATAGTGCAAGCTATGCCTTAGTTTTGTTGTACTGCTCTGTGCATTATAAATGCAGGTCAATGCTCATGTTGAGGATTGACCTGCATTTTTTTGTGTAAAAAGGACGAGTGAAATATAATGCTTAAAAAATATTGGATAAAATGTCCGATTTGTAACGGAAAGACGAGAGTTCAAGTATTTCATAATACTGTATTAAAAGATTTTCCTCTTTTCTGCCCTAAATGCAAATTGACGCATATCATTGATGTAGAAAAATTAGAGATTGTAATCAAAAATACAGAAAAACAAACTTTTATTATTTAGAAGAAAGGATATAAAAATGAAACGTTTACCTAAATATACGCCTGCGGAAGTACGGAATGATCCATACGGATTTACTTACAAAGAAATGTCGGAAGTTATTGGCGAGAATGAAGCAAAAGCCTTATATGAAGAATTATATAAGCAATTACCACGCAAAAAAAATCTATCAATGTTGGTAAAAAATATTTGCAAAAGCAGTGATACTGAAAAGTATGTTTACGAACTGAAAGACAACAAATACATTGAAACGGTTTTTATCAAGCGGCGAGATGGTGGAACTGTTTGCGTGAGCACACAAGTCGGTTGTCCTGTTGGTTGTATTTTTTGTGAGTCCGGGCGAAATGGCTTTGTTCGTAATCTAACATCGTCAGAAATCGTACAACAGATTATATTGTTGCGTCGAAAAGTAAACCGTATCGTTTTTATGGGTATGGGAGAGCCTTTATTCAATTATGACAACTTGATAAAAGCAATCCATATTCTCCGAGATAGATATGGGCTCAACTTTCCAACCGACGGCATTACCATATCAACAGTTGGTCCGGTCGATCAATTAAAAAAATTGCGCGAGGAACATCTTAAAATTCAGTTGACAATATCTTTACACGCAGCAACACAATCTGCAAGAAATCGTATTATTCCTCACATGCGCATATATGCTATTGAAGATGTTGTTAAGCAAGCCTTATCCTATTCTGAAAGGCATAATCGCAAAATTGTCTTTGCGTATTTGCTTTTACCGGGTATAAATGACCGGCCCTCAGATGTAAGACAACTTGCAAAATGGTTTCGGGGCAAAAAAGTTATGATTAACGTGTTACAATACAACCCAACAAGCAATTCAAGAATTAAAGCACCACAGAAACGGGAAATAGTTGCATTCAAACATCAATTAGAGCAAGCAGGACTTGAAGTTACTATGAGAGTTTCTCATGGCAGAGAGATTAACGCGGCTTGTGGACAGTTAGCTAACACATATAATAAATTCAAAAAAAAATGATTAAAAGTGCCAGACGCATAGACGCAGAGCCGATAACGCATTAGGTCAAAAAACCTATGTGTTATCGGCTTTTTTATTTAATATTGCGCAAAAGCCGCTGTTCCCTATTATAGAATGGATTGCGGGTAGTGTATTAAAGTCGCCCTTTTTTAAGGATACGGCGGTATCGGGGAGGTATCGCCGTGTCCATTTTTATTTACTGTAACCCGCCTAATGCTTTGCGGTCAAAAAAAGCTATGCTCCGCAAGCGGGATATTCCGGCTATGAGTATGAACTGTCAATACATCTAAATACTTCTTACATTTCCTTTGCGCTCGTCCGCGTCTTGCGGACGGGCGCATTTTGCTTTTTTCAACTTTTTTCTGAAAAACGCACTCAAGAGCCATCTCCCGAACGGGTACGGAGCGAAAGGGGCAGAGAGGACAAGCCCTTAACTCCCGTCCTCTACTCCACGCGGGAAGGAGGTGAACTCTATGGAGCTATCTTCTTCCGACAAGGAAAGAATACAACATCAGTACGACGCATTAGCAAAGAAAACTTTGGTTGGCGAAGCGAAAAGCCACCGCCGCACTCTTGCGAAACGCGCAGCACGCGAAGTACCTTTTTCGGATTTGAGCGAAAGCGAACTCGCGCAGCTTTTCACAACGGACGAATACAAAAGCGATTATTTCCGTTTTCAAGTGTCCGGCTTTGATGTACTCGTCAAAAATGAACTGCTTGCCGAAGCCCTTAACGCTTTGCCCGAAAGGAAACGCGACATTATCCTTTTGTCCTACTTCTTGGACATGAGCGACGCGGAAATTGCTGAACTGCTGAATGTTGTACGCACGACGGTTTTCCGGCACAGGAAATCCGCGCTTGCGAAAATCAAACAGTATTTGGAGGGAAAAGCAGATGATGAATACCGTTAGGAAATCTGAAAATCTGTTGCCGTTCCCTGTCATTTCCGCAGCGGCAAACGGCGACACAACCGCCATGTGCGCGATCTTGAAGCATTACGAGGGTTACATAGCGAAACTTTGTACCCGCACGCTGAAAGACGACGCGGGCAATACCTATTCCTATGTGGACGAGGAAATGCGTAACAGGCTGCAAGTGCGCCTTATTACCCGCACCCTTGCTTTTCATGTAGGATAATCTTTTAGCCCATGCGGGGAGCGTGTCCCCTTTCCACGCTTCCCGTTATGGGCTATTTGTCGTTCCGTAACAGCACATCGGAAACGGTGTACTGTTACAGGCCGACAAAGCCTATTGTTCCTTGACAAAGAAAGCGGCCTTTGGTGCGCAGCATAACAGGCAACGGGTACATTCCGTCTGTACCGAGCCGGGCGGCGGGTACGCCATGACCGCTTTTCCCCGTTGGGGAAAAGTCGAGCGAGAACTACCGCGCCGTAAAACAAGTTTAGCAGCTTGTGGGCGACGACATACAAGGCGGCACAATGATACTCCCGCGTTGAACACCCTCAAAGTATTGCGCGGCGCACCCATAAGCATGGGCCGGGGTGAAACTCCCGTGAGGTTGCAGCTAACAACCGCCCGTTTTGCCTTTTGACGAATATAGTTTATCCATACAGGAAAAGGAGGTTTTTCTAATGGATAAAAAACAGACAATTACAACCGAACGCAAAATAGGGAAAATCACCTATCTTGTTCAAGCGTTGCCGAGTGAAAAGGCAACCGATACAATCCATAAAAAGATTGAAAAACTCATTGTAAAGGATTTGCAGAAAAAGCCCGGAAATCCGGGCTTTTTAGCGTCCGAGTAGTGCATTAGGCGGCGGGATATGGTATAATGATAGCAACACATTATACCTGTTTATTCGGCTGTCGGAAAGGAGGACTAATGTTACAGTCGAATAAAATCACCGCCCTTTACTGCCGTTTAAGTCAAGAGGATATGCAGGCCGGAGAAAGCGGAAGCATACAGCACCAAAAAATGATACTTCAACGCTATGCGGACGAACACCATTTTTTGAACACAAAGTTTTTTGTGGACGACGGATTTTCCGGCGTGAGTTTTGAGCGCGAGGGGCTGCAAGCGATGTT
Organism: Mediterraneibacter sp. HA8405; assembly: GCF_056148955.1. Lineage (NCBI taxonomy): Bacteria > Bacillati > Bacillota > Clostridia > Lachnospirales > Lachnospiraceae > Mediterraneibacter > Mediterraneibacter sp. HA8405. The sequence goes on from NZ_CM148758.1 coordinate 474,884, forward strand.
GCAGGAAGTGGAAGCCGGACGAGTGGCGACGGTTATTACCAAAGACCTCTCCCGTCTTGGCAGAAACTATCTGAAAACGGGCGAACTCATAGAGATTGTATTTCCCGAAAACGGAGTGCGCTATATCGCGATTAACGACGGAGTTGACACAGCGCGGGAGGATAACGAGTTTACCCCCTTGCGGAACTGGTTTAACGAGTTTTACGCCCGCGATACAAGCAAGAAAATCCGTGCAGTTAAACAGGCACAGGCGCAAAAAGGCGAGCGTGTCAACGGGGAATATCCATACGGCTATATCCCAGACCCGAACAACCGCCACCACCTTATACCCGACCCGGAAACCGCGCCGATTGTCAAACAGGTTTTCGCTATGTTTGTTAGCGGCGTGCGTATGTGCGAAATCCAAAAATGGCTTGCGGAAAACAAAGTCTTGACGATTGGAGCGTTGCGCTATCAGCGCACAGGACAGGCGCGGTATCAGCGGGCAATGATCGCCCCCTATACTTGGCCGGACAAAACGCTCTATGACATATTAGCAAGGCAGGAATATTTAGGGCATACCATAACCGCGAAAACTCACAAGGTATCCTACAAGTCGAAAAAGACCCGGAAGAACGAAGAAGAACAACGCTATTTCTTCCCAAACACCCATGAGCCGCTTGTTGACGAGGAAACCTTTGAACTTGCGCAAAAGCGGATTGCTACCCGCCACCGCCCGACAAAAGCAGCGGAGATTGATATTTTTTCCGGCTTGCTGTTTTGCGCTGGTTGCGGACATAAGATGTATTACCAACAGGGCGTAAATATCGAGCCGCGCAAGTTTTCCTATTCTTGCGGCGCATGGCGCAACAGGGCAAGGACAGGCAGCGAGTGTACCTCTCATTATATCCGCAAAAACGTACTTCTTGATTTAGTGCTGGAAGATATGCGGCGGATTTTGCGGTATGTTAAGGAACACGAACAGGACTTTATCTGTAAAGCTACCGAGTACGGCGACATGGAAGCGAGAAAGGCATTAGCGCAGCAGCAAAAGGAACTTTCCAAAGCACAGGCGCGTATGACCGAACTTGACACGCTTTTCCGCAAGCTGTATGAGGACAACGCATTAGGCAGACTGACAGATGAACGGTTTGTGTTTCTAACTTCCGGCTATGAGGACGAAAAGAAATCCCTTGCCGCAAGGATAGACGAGTTACAACAGCAGATCGCAACCGTTACCGAGCGAAAAAGGGATATATCAAGGTTTATTCAGATTGTCGGGAAATACAGCGACATACAGGAATTGACCTATGAAAACGTCCATGAGTTTATCGACCGTATCTTGATACACGAATTGGATCGGGAAACCAACACCCGGAAAATCGAAATCCATTACAGCTTTGTCGGACAGGTTGATACCGAGCAGGAGCCGACGCAAGTTGTCAACCATGACCGCCGTAACATGGTTGATGTAAAAAGTATCGCTATCTAACCTCAGCAAATATCAATCCCTGCCTCCCTCAGTGTCTCAATATCACTGTAAACCGTTTTCCGGTCCGCGGACATTCCGTAACTGTGCAGCAGCCTGTCAAGATCCGCTGCTGAAAGAGTGTGGGTCTCATCAGTCTTTTCCATGAGGATTTTCAAAATATAAAGAAGTCTTAGTTTTACAGCTGAAACTGCCATTTCATTCATCACCGCCTGAACGATCAGTTCTTTTTCCAATAAACCGTTTCTTTTATGGGGTGATTATAGCATATTCCATCGGATCCGCATGAAAATATTTCATTAAGTTTTTCAATTTCTCTGATGCGCCTCCGGCTCATAAAAACTTATTCTTCTTCCATATAGTCTCTGTAATCTGATTCGTCTGCAAACAGAAGATATTCTCCGTCTACATATCCCATATAACCTTCTCCTACAAAATATCCTTTCATAGCCAGACCCTCCTGTTTCTTTCTTTGTTTTCTTCAGTTTAGCAGGCTGGCTGTACAAAAGTTTCCACACCCATGTTTTATATTGGTCTATTGTTATCATCGCAGGCATCGTTGCAAAAAATCAAACAGCAAAGAAGATTTTCAATAATTCTTCCGACAACAGCTAAAAACAGAGGAGCAGCAATACTGCTGCCATCAGCATTCCGCCTGCCGGCAGAAACAGATTTGTGCTGTCTCCTGTCTGATCTGCAGCCTGTGATGAACCAGACGGCTTCTGCGTATGTATCTGAAGACTGCCCCGGATCTGACGGCTCAGAAGGTTCTGAGGGTTCCGTCGGCTCTGACGGCTCACTCGGATCAGAAGGTTCGGACGGGTCACCCGGCTCTTCTTTTTCAGCTACCGTTACCGTAAATGTCACCGTCTCACCTCCATAGGTTATAGTCACTGTCTGTGATCCCATAATATCCGGATCATAGCCGCTTACCGTATAGCCGCCTTCGCCGGCCTGGATCTCGGTCCGGCTTCCGTCACTATATACTGCTGTTACAGTCAGGCCGCTCAGATCAAGGACTTCTCCCAGTTCATATTCGGTCTTCATATCTCCGCTGAGTTCAATGCTCTCAAGAGTCGGCTCCGGCTGAGGCTCGTCCCCTTTTACAGATACCGGTCCTACGCCTTCCAGCGTCGGTGTGATCTGCATATATCCGTTTTCATCAAACGTAATTTCATCAATACAAGTCTCTCTGTGTACGCCCAGTCCGTCTGAAGATGTAAATATGCCGACCGGTGTATAGAATCTGTGGTATGCCATAAAGTATCTGTCACGCCGTAGTTTACGTGGTAGTTCGGGCTGTTTGCGTCATCGCAGGACCAGGTCCAGTGATATTTGCCGTCAACCTTGATCACTACAACGGATTCACGGAAGTCTGTCAGACCATTGATCTGGCGGATGCTTCCCTCTTTGATGCTCATCATGTCGTCATTCAGCTCTGCGATTGCCGCTGATCCGTTTCCAAACAGGATATAGGATGTTCCGTCATCATCTGTAAAGATAGACGGGTCAATTGCCTGTCCCATGCTGACTCCGGCGCTGCTGCCTGTCCAGTTTGCTTTTCCGATCTGGACAATGCTGTTGCTTCCAAGAATAGTTTCGATTCTGTAGCCGCTGTTCTGCTCTGCCTGCTTCACACCGTTTACATAAATGCTGGTCTCAAATCTGCTGAGAACAACATCCACATGTACCCAATCTGTTCCTGTTGCAGCAGAAGGATTTGCCGGGCGGCTTCCGTTGTTATTGTCGTTCTACTTTCGTAGAGCCGCCTGCCTCCAGAATACCGATATAGGTCTCTCTGTTATAAACCTGCTGATTTCCGTTCGGGGCTGCATAGAATACCCAGTTGGTCGTAGAAGACTGGTCCGGTTTTGCTTCATAAGAAATTGTCAGCTCGGTAGCGCCTGACAGCAGGCTGTTGCCTCCGCGTCTGTCACAGTAAGGAAGTTATCAGATGAGCCGTCCAGATACAAAGCATTCCTGCCGTCTGTTTCCTGAACCGCCGGTGAGCCCACAAGCGCCGCCTGAGCCTGGCCGCCCCGGAAACCGGTTGCAGTATCGTCAAAAGTGAACTGCATCATAGTACACACCATGGAAGCTGCAAGGAACGATGCAATTACTTTTTCCCGAATAGATTTTCTACTTTTCACCCTTTTCTCCTTTCCAGATTTAATTTCGGGCACAAAAAAACCCGTAAACGTTGAATTTACGGGTTTTGTGAGCTCCCCCTGTTGGACTTGAACCAACGACACTTCGGTTAACAGCCGAATGCTCTACCGACTGAGCTAAGGAGGAATATTTAATTTTCAGCAGCTTTTACTGCCAAGTGGAGAATACGAGAGTCGAACTCGTGACCTCCTGCTTGCAAGGCAGGCGCTCTCCCAACTGAGCTAATCCCCCAGGAGTTCTTATAAAAAACTTCTTATAAGAACTTTTATACAATACCATATTTTAAATATACTGTCAATATATTTTCCGTCTTTTACTGCCTTTTTTGCGATGCCCTTCCGTCTTTACTCAATACGGCGCCGGCCGCTCTGTTTCCGCAGATTTTCCTGCTTCAACCACTATGAATTATATTCTTTCTCAGAGTCCCGTCAGCCGGAGAAGGAACGGATTGCAGTTGTACAGGAATGTCAGAATACTGCTTTTTTCCACCATGTCAAAACAGGCGCTTCCCACTGCAGTCGAATACAATAATGTTATAATCAGAAATCCAAGCCATATTACAACAAGTCCCAGAACAAGCCCCAGTGCGCCTCCGGCTATGTGATTGATCAGTCCCAGAACCGGAAGTTCGCCGATAATATTTACCGCAAACATAAGTGCTTTTACAATGATAATCGCCAGCAGAAATGTCACCAGGAAGGACAGTACGTTGAGAACGAGCCGTGATATAGAGGCTGCCACATAGGCCGGAAAGCTGTTCACGCCCAGTTCTCCGTACACTGTACTGTTGTTATTTTCCAGAAGCATATCCTTAATAAACGCGGGTACAGATGCATTTTCTATTTCGCTGATCTGTACATCTTTCGGAATCTCGCCGAGCACACTGAGGATATCCTCCGGTGTAATGCCAAGTGCCTTCCAGTCGAGATCATTCAGATTTTCCAGCTCTTCCGGGCTCAGATTTTCCAGCGGAGTTCCGCTCAGATCAAGATTGGCAAGCTCATCCTCCGATATCTCCGGCATAAATGTCTCCACACATTTTTGTTCAATCAGCTCATCTATAGGTGTATATTTTTCCAGCGCGTCTGCCACAAACGGGGACAGAAAAAGCACAAGTATAAGAGTCAGAACTGTTGACAGAAGAGACAGTCCGAATTTCAGAAATCCCTGAATATAACCTATAATAATACAAATTATAAAAATTACCGCAACTATAATTAACAGCCAGTTTCCCATAGTATCACCTATTTCGTCAGATAAATCACACGCAGTTCATCGACGCTCATCACATAGTATCTGTTTAATCCTGCCGCACGGGACATCTCCAGAATTTCGACATCCAGATCTCCCTCATATTTCAGAATGCCTGTTATTGTAACAATACAGCAGTTGCTTCCATCATACATTATGATTTCGTCACCGTCAATTTTCACATTGCTGTAGTCGCCGTCAATCTCCCGGTTCAGAATCTGATTTCCGCTGCGATTGTACAGCCGGAGTTCATATCCGGATTTATCCCGGTTCAGCAGAATAAATCCGATATATCTGTCCGAATGAAATACACTTCTGATTTCCTGGCCAATCTGTACTTCACTTTCCTTTTCAGGTATATCACTTCCTCTGTAAATCGCAAAACAGTTGTCGCCTATAACAACGGATCTGTTATTTCCCATAAAGAAGATGTCTGCCATAACGGTATTGTCATATATATCGGTGGTTACTTTATTGTCTGTTTCTTCCTGTCCCGTCTCACCAAAATTGTAATATATTACTCTTGACTTCAGTGATGTTCCCTGTGTATACAGATAAGAAACAGCAAGTATTGTTCCGTCATCCGACAATTCAAGAGCCGTCGGATATCCCAGTGTATTCATTGTAATCTGCTGCTCTACCAGAATATTACCCGTAGCGTCATAAGACATAATTCTGGGAGAATTTTCATTCTTCAGAATCGCACTTACGATTCCCTGGTTTGAGACTGTGATCTTCTCTATGGGAAGCGTTGTCTCAATCTCGCCTTTCAGGCCGTCTTCTGTAAATACGAAAATACTGTTTCCGCCATTGTCTGCTACCGCGAAAGCCTCGTCCCTGACTTCAATAATCGGATTCTGCAGCTGAACCGGCTGAATCCACTGCTCTTCGTTCTTTTTATTTAAAAATACAACCCCATCCCTGCTATAACGGATAAAACCACCGGCAAAACTGGCATAATTGTTCGAATCTGAAATATCATTTTTATATTCTGTCGCCAGACGGGCCTGACCGTAACTCTGGTTTTTCAAAAGCAGATATGTACCGCACACAGCCAGGATAATAATTACTGCCATTACAAGAATTCTTCTGACTTTTTCCCGGCGCAGCCGTCCTGTCTGCTTTTTTATCTCTTCCAGATCTTCCGGGGGCTTCACAATTTTCAAATGAGGATTTTTCTTTTGCGTCATAATACTCCCCTTGCTGCTGGTTTTCGTTTTCCTGTTGAGTATAGCACGATTTTATGGTAATAGCAATTTCTGACCTACATAAATCAGATTTCCATCTGTAATGCCGTTCATTCTGCAGATCGCATCCACATGAGTTACATCCCCGTACATTTTTCTGCTTATAATCGCCAGGGTATCGCCTTTTTCAACAATGTAAACGCCATCGCTTCCGTTTTCCGAAGAACTTGTCCCTCCGTCAGATGTCTGCGTATCCGCGGCATTCTGACCGGACTCGTCCTCATTCTGTGCATCTGCATCTGAACTGTCGTTCTGTGAATCTTCTGTCTTCTGTGAATCCGCATCATCCGCCTGTATCCCGGCTGCATCTGTTTCGTCTGGTTCTGCCTCATTATCGGAAGTAACCGCCGTTACCTGACCGCTTGTCTCCTGTGTCTCGACAGTATCTGTCTTTCCGGTAAGACTGTTCAGCGTACTCTGGACGGATTTCATCCGGTCAAAACTGCTTATCATAGTAACTCCCATAACGATCACAATAAGCACAAGAGCCGCGCTTGCCGCATACATCAGATTTCCTGTCTTTTTCTGTCTCTGACGCTCCCCGCGTGTTCTAACCATATTACGAAAGTCCTTCGCAGCTCTGTCTTCAACAGTTTCCGTGGCAGACACCCCATTTTTTTTTCGACTGGAAATCATGTAGTTCTGCATACACGGATTTTTTTCATAATACGTGTAATGACCGCTGATTTCCATCAGATCATTCATTTTATGTACATAGTATGTTTCATCTTTCTCCACAGGATCCTTCATAATAAATACTGTGTTTTTCTTTGGAAATGATTTCTTGTGAAGCTTTACTGTAGACGGTTCCGGCGTCAGAGGCACTCCCGGATGAGCCACAAACCATCCGAGCATCTCTCCGTCTTCAAAAAACTGTTTGCAGTCCTCATAAGCGCAGCGCCAGGTATTTTCATCAATCACATATTCATTCCCCGACAGTTTCAGCTCATGCATCTGAACCGCGCCGTATATATATACATACTCTTCATCACTTCCTGTTACTATATCGCCGATCAGAAATGCCCCTATGGGAGTATTTCCTCCTTTCTCACATTTCTCGCACAACTGAGCAAGAAAAGTATCAACATAATCTTCAACATATATCTTGGGACTATCGCTTACATTCCCGATCTGACGAACATTTTTTGGTAACTGTCTTTCCATCTATATTCACCTCTGCTTAAATTTTTTCTAAGCATAGCATAAAGAATTAGCTGAATTTATCAGTTGATGTCAGACAAGTTCGACAAAAGGGGACGGACCCTTTTGGAAAGGGGTCAGTCCCCTTTGGCCAATATTTTCAGAATATTCTCAATCTTATTTTCCGACATTCCCAGCTCCTGCCTGCATTTCCGTAGACAGTCTTTCCTGAAAAAGGGCACGTTTTCTAATGTTTTTAGTTTTTCAATGCCTCGGCTCCGGGCGTATTTTTTTATCCAGTGTTTTGCTCTCTGGAAATCATGTTCTTCTTTTTCTTCTTTAATGTCCAGGAATTCCTGATTGTCAAAATTATTGTGAAATTCGAGAAATTCATCGAAATTTTTGAATCTTTTTTCGAGTATGTGGAATATTTCTTCTGATACGATTCCCTGTGTTCTTTCTTTATCAGAACCAAAATAATACACCGCACTGCTGAATAAATATGCTCTTACATCTGAAGTCAGCCCGGCTTTTACAGGATTGTTATGAATATAACGCACACAGCTTAACAGATATCCCTCCGTTTCCACACAGCTGCTGAAGAATCTTCCCTGAAATACATGGCCGCTTTTCTGGTATTTACAGTTATAGTAAACGGCATAGTTTGAGTTTGTTTCCTGTATAAAAAGGGAAAGGGCCTTAAACTCTACCTTTGCAAGTATATGCACATGATTTGACATAATACAATATGCATATATTTTCACTTCGAATTTTTCTGCCTGGGTTTTCATAATCCCAAAGAAGTAATTTTTATCTTTTGACTCGGGGAATATATTTTCCTGATTATTTCCTCTGGAAACTATATGATATACATCTGTTCCACTTTGTTTCCGCCTGGTCCTCGGCATTAATCTCCTCCTATATAAATATATTTCTGCTGAATTTTGTCCCGATCCGGAACTTCAGATAAAGAATCTGACGATTTGATTCAAAACATAATGAATGTGATTTGCGTATATTGTATCATTTTAAGAAAAATATTTCTATAGTTTTATCCCTTTTCTTTGCATAACTCCATCAGCCGGGATACAATATATTTGCGGCAGCGCAGCATCCCTGCCGGCAAACAGGATCGACACTGTTCTTAATTTCATATAAATCTGAATAATTATTAAAGGAAACATTTATGAATACACGGAAAATATTTAGAAAAATAATATTAAAAAGAAGGGAACGTCATCTGACATGGCTCCGCCAGTTCCACTGCAGTATAAAAGATATTTTGTATCATCCGACTGTACAGCAGATGAAGGATTATCCCCATCACGGCAGAACAAACTGCTACGACCACTGCCGTCATGTGGCCTATTTCAACTATAAATGGTGCCGGGCGCTGAATCTGGACTGCAGATCCGCGGCCAGAGCAGGAATGCTTCACGATCTTTTTCTCTACGACTGGCATACTCATGGGAAAGAAACCGGAGAAAAGCTCCACGGACTTACGCACCCGGCCGCCGCTTTTGAAAATGCCCGGAAGTATTTTAAACTAAATCATACGGAAAGAGATATTATTCTGAACCACATGTGGCCTGTGACACTTCTGCATATTCCCAGAACGCGTGAGGGATGGATTATTGTGATAGCTGATAAATACTGCGGCTTGCTGGAAACATTGAGATTTATTTAAACTGAATGCGGAAATATACTCTGAAAACAGACCATAAGCCTCTACTTCCTCAATCTCCCATAAATTGAAAAAGGGCGTCCCTCCGGCCGCTTACGGCTTTCAGAACGCCCTTTATATGAAAGAGATCAGTCTCTTCTCTTATACAAATGCCTTGATTTTCTCATAGATACCTTCTGTATCAAGTCCGTATTTCTTAAGCAGTTCCACTGCCGGTCCGGACTCGCCGAATGTATCGTTCACACCGATTTTAAGCACTTTTGTCGGTGCTTTCTCAGCCAGAACATCGCATACAGCGCTTCCCAGTCCGCCGATTACGGAATGTTCCTCAACTGTAACGACCTTTCCTGTCTCTTTAGCAGCCGCAACAATCAGATCTTCATCAAGAGGTTTGATTGTGTGGATATTGATCACCTTCGCGTCAATTCCGTCAGCAGCCAGCTTTTCAGCAGCCTCAAGGCACTCGCTTACCGGAAGTCCGGTTGCTACAATAGTAACATCTTTACCTTCTCTTAAAACAACACCTTTTCCAAGCTCAAATTTATAATCCGGTCTGTCATTGATTACCGGAACTGCAAGACGTCCGAATCTTAAGTAAACCGGACCATCATGCTCATATGCAGCACGGACTGCAGCTTTTGCTTCCACATCATCGGAAGGATTGATAACAACCATTCCCGGGATGCTGCGCATCAGCGCGATATCCTCATTACACTGGTGGGAAGCCCCGTCCTCGCCTACGGAAATTCCGGCATGTGTTGCTCCGATCTTCACATTCAGATGAGGATATCCAATAGAGTTTCTAACCTGCTCAAATGCTCTTCCTGCCGCGAACATTGCAAAAGAGCTTGCAAACGGAACCAGTCCTGTCGTAGCAAGACCTGCCGCTACGCCCATCATGTTACACTCTGCAATACCGCAGTCAATGTGGCGCTCCGGAAATGCCTTCTTAAATACGCCTGTCTTTGTAGCCGCTGCCAGGTCTGCATCCAGAACAACCAGATCTTTGTGCTCTGCGCCGAGTTCGGCTAATGCATTGCCATAACTGTCTCTTGTTGCGATTTTCTTTACATCTGACATAATGCTTCACCTACTTTCTCAAGATCTTCCATAGCGATTTTGTACTCTTCATCGTTTGGAGCTTTGCCGTGCCATCCGGCCTGATTTTCCATATAGGAAACGCCTTTGCCTTTTACTGTCTTTGCGATAATGGCAGTCGGCTGTCCCTTTACTGTTCTTGCTTCTTTAAATGCCGCGTCAATCTGATCAAAATCATTTCCATCGATATTAATTACATGGAAATTAAACGCTTCAAACTTCTTGTCGATGGGATACGGTGAGTTGACTTCTGTAATTGCTCCGTCAATCTGAAGGTTATTGTTGTCAACGATTACAACAAGATTGTCCAGTTTGCGGTGTGCTGCCAGCATGGAAGCCTCCCATACCTGACCTTCCTGAATCTCTCCATCGCCAAGCAGTGTGTACACTCTGTAATCTGCGTCTGTCAGCTTTGCTGCCAGAGCCATTCCTACTGCAGCAGAGATTCCCTGACCAAGAGAACCGGAGGACATATCAACACCCGGAATATGCTTCATATCCGGATGTCCCTGAAGGTAGGAACCTGTGTGACGAAGTGTTTTAAGATCTTCCTTCGGAAAATATCCTCTCTCTGCCAGTACAGAGTACAGACCCGGAGCTGTGTGTCCTTTGGAAAGCACGAATCTGTCGCGGTCTGCTTTCTTCGGATCTGCCGGATCGATGTTCATTTCTTCAAAATAAAGATAGGTAAATATATCTGCTGCTGACAATGATCCGCCCGGATGTCCTGCTTTCGCACTGTGGACAGCCGTTACAATACTTTTGCGGACTTCATTGGCAGTTTTCATTAATTTTAACTTGTCCATGAAATTCTCCTCTTTTTCTGAATTGTCTGACTATTTCGCTTAAAGGGGTACGTCCCCTTTTGCTCAAATTATCTGACTTCTTCTTTAATTACTCACCAAATACTGCTCTGTAATCATCCTGGAATTTTTTGATTCCGGCATCGGTCAGCGGATGATGTGTCATCTGCTCGATTACTTTGTACGGTACGGTAGCAATGTCAGCTCCGGCAAGCGCGCAGTCCGTGATGTGCATTGTATTGCGCACGCTTGCAGCGATGATCTGTGTCTCAATGCCTGCCACTCTGAAGATTTCAGCAATTTCAGCCACAAGATCCACACCTCTTACAGAAATGTCGTCCAGACGGCCCAGGAACGGAGATACATATGTAGCGCCTGCTCTTGCTGCCAGAAGAGCCTGGTTGGATGTGAAGATAAGAGTAACATTTGTTTTAATTCCTTCAGAAGAAAGCACCTTACATGCTTTAAGTCCTTCCACTGTCATGGGAATTTTTACAACCATGTTCGGATGAATTTTTGCAATCTCACGGCCTTCTTTTATCATACCCTCTGCATCAGTTGTAGTTGCCTTTACCTCACCGCTGATCGGTCCGTCTACGATAGACGCGATCTCCGCGATAACCTCTTCAAAAACACGTCCTTCTTTAGCGATCAGAGACGGATTTGTTGTTACGCCGCAGATAACGCCCATGTCGTTGGCTTTTCTGATGTCGTCAACATTGGCTGTGTCAATAAAAAACCTCATTTTTTGTTCCTCCTTTTTTGGTTCGTTTACCTTTATAATCTGATTATAAAGGTTTAAAAAACACTGGTCAACAGGATTAAAAAATATTAACGCAGATTTTAAATTGATAATTCATCTTATTAATTATATTTTATTTATATTAACTAATAAAAAAAGAAGCAATATTTCATAATCCTTTATTTTTAGCGGTTTTAACTGCTTAGAATAAAATGCAATTACTAATATTACTTCTGTTTTTTATTAATTTTTCTTTTTTCACTCGGCGGATAAGACGTTGTTCCTCTGACGGCAATCCGGGGTTCATATTCCACATGATATATACTTACAGGCTCAATTTCCGTGTATTTTTTCCTGCGGGAATTTATCTTTTTCGTTATGATGTCAAATGCGTCCATTCCTTTGTAAATTACAAAATGTTCTATGGTAGTAAGAGAAACTTTTTTCACTTTCGCAAACAGCGTATTATCACAGCCCATTACGGACATATCCCCAGGCACTTTGTATTTTTCATCATGAAGAGCATCCAGAATTCCGAAGGCAATCATATCATTCAGTCCTGCAATCGCTGTCAGCTCTTTATGCTCTTTCAGCAGCTCTTTCGTCAGATCATATCCGATCCGGTACTCCGAATCAATCCCCGGTATATCCGCATCCGTTCTTTCATCGGCTGCCTTAATGATCACATTGTCTCCAAGCCCTACACTCTGAAATTCCGCCAGAAATCCTTCCACCCGCCGGGATCTCTGCTTCTGCCGCACCGTCAGCGGAGGAGCAATATATGCCACATGCCGGTGTCCCAGTTCAATTAGATGTCTGGCCATCAGCCGTCCGAGTTTTGAATTATCCAGCTCAACCGCATCCACATTCAGCTTCTCATCCTGGTTATTAATAACAACCACCGGGATCTTTTTGGACAGTTCTTCCACTTTTCCCATAAAACATTTACTCGGATTGCAGATATAAATAATTCCCTGGGGATTGATATCTGACATCATCTTCAGATACCGCTCTTCCAGCTTCAGATCCCTCTGAGTATTACAGACAAAGATTCCGTATCCCTGCTCTGTGGCTCTTGACTCAATTCCCTGGAGAAGCATGACATAATACGGATTCGTCAGGTTCGGACTGATCACGACCAGAAGTTTTTCTCTGCGTTCCTCCCTCTGAACCTTTCTCTTCGGCAGAACATATCCAAGCTCCTCGGCCGCCTGTTCCACATTCTGTATTACTTCCTTTGAAAAAGACACATTATATTTTTTATTCAGAACCATTGACACCGTGGCCTGAGACACGCCGGCCCTCTTTGCCACATCGGATGATGTCACTTTTTTTCTGCTCATAAAATTCCCTCACACTTCAGAAAAGTAAAAACTGACGCCCTGGATCTGAGGCGGATCCGTCAAAGTTCTGTTCTGCCCTCCAGCGCACGGAGCAGCGTAACTTCATCAATATATTCCAGGTCGCCCCCGACCGGAACTCCGCTTGCAATCCGGCTCACCCTGATGCCTGCAGGTTTAATCAGCTTGCTGATATACATAGCCGTTGTCTCGCCTTCCAGACTGGAGTTTGTAGCGATAATCACTTCGTCCACGTCTCCCTGAAGCCGTTCCATCAGCTCTTTCAGACGGATATCCCCCGGTCCGATCCCAAGCATGGGCGATATGGCTCCGTGCAGTACATGATAAACACCATTGTATTTTCCTGTCTTTTCATAGGCTGCCAGATCCCGGGGCGTTTCAACCACCATAATTGTCTTATGATCCCGCTCACTGTTGCTGCAGATCGGGCAGACCTCCTGGTCTGTCAGCGTACAGCATACCTTGCAGTATTTCACATTTTTTCTTGCATCTACAATCGCGCCGGCCAGGGCTTCCACCTGATCCAGCGGCATATTAATCACATGAAAGGCCAGCCGCTGAGCTGATTTGTTCCCGATCCCGGGAAGACGGGAAAACGCTTCTATCAGACGGCTGATCTGATTACTGTAATAGTCCATTTCCTATACCTCTGTCATAAATTGAAAAGGAGCGGCTCCCATAGAAAGCGCCGGCCCCTTTTATACGCAAAGATTCTGAATATTCTGCTCAAAGGGGACAGACCCCTTTCCAAAAGGCTCCGTCCCCTTTGGCGCGTATTTTCAGAATATTCCGAAGACTAGAACATTCCCGGCATTCCGCCTGTCAGTTTTGACATTGCCGCACCGGACTCTTCTTCTACTTTTCTGAGTGCTTCATTTGCCGCTGCTACAATCAGATCTTCCAGCATTTCGATATCATCAGGATCTACCACTTCTTCAGCCAGTTTTACCTTCAGTACTTCTCTTTTTCCGGACACAGTTACCTCAACCGCGCCGCCGCCTGCCGTGGCAGTGAACTCTTTTGACTCCAGTTCTTTCTGCTGCTCTTCCATCTGACGCTGCATTCTCTGCGCCTGCTTCATAAGATTTGCCATATTTCCCGGCATTCCGCCGCCAGGGAAGCCTCCTCTTTTTGCCATATCTAATCCTCCACAGTGATTTCCATATTTATTTTCTGCTCAATATCCACGAAGGTATCTTCAAAGTGCCTGCCTTCCTCAACACAGCGCACATCGATCTCTACCTTTTTTCCGATTTTCTGTTCGATCAGCTCTGTCAGCTCCTGCACATGATCTTCTCTTCCTACCACACTGGCCCCCAGTGTATCCGGCAGAACGATAAGCAGCCGGTTGTCGCCTCCCAGGCTCAGCCTGGCTTTTTTCAGATACCCTCTTATCATGCCGGAGGCTTCATCTGCAATGGACCGGAAGTTTTTAACCACCTCCCGGATATCGTCCGGTATTGCTGCCGGCAGTTCTCTTTTCACAGCTGCAGTTCTTCCCGGACTGCCGGTGCCGTCCGGACCGCCTCCCGGAATCTGATCCCCGCTGACATATACAACTTTCTGACCAGTTCCGCTTTCCAGCTCCTGTTCCAGTTCTTCCTGCTTTTTTTCCACTGCGCGAATCCGGTCTAGCACGGAGTCCTGAGACGTTTCCATGGCAGGAATACACATTTTGATCAGCGCCACTTCCAGCATAACCCGTTTCTGGGTGCTGTATTTTAACTGTCCGGAAAGTTCGGAAAAAATCCGGATATACCGGAACAGCATATCCGTATCAATCATCTGGGCTTCTTCTTTGAGCTGCTCCATGTTTTCCGTGGATACATCCAGCACATCCTCTATATTATCAGATGTTTTCAGCAGAAGCAAGTTCCGCAGATACCATGTAAAATCTGAAGCAAGCTGGGTCAGTTCTCTGCCCATCATAACCAGATCGTCCACAATATCCAGTACACCGGCTACATCTCTGTCCAGAATCTTCCTGAGGAGCCTGCTGAATACATCCGTGTCCACAGCGCCCAGAACTTCCAGGACATTGTCATAGGTCAGTTTCTGCCCCAGATAAAAGGCAATGCACTGATCCAGAAGGCTCAATGCATCACGCATGGAACCGTCCGCCGCCTTGGCAATGTAAGTCAGCGCCCGGTCTTCTACATCTACTTTTTCCGTGTGCATCAGCTCTTTCATCCGGTCTGTTATCGTCTCAATACTGATTCTTTTAAAATCATAGTGCTGACAACGGGACAGGATGGTAACCGGAATCTTGTGAATCTCCGTTGTAGCCAGAATAAAAATAACATATTCCGGCGGCTCTTCCAGTGTTTTCAGCAGCGCATTAAAAGCTCCTATGGAGAGCATATGCACCTCATCAATAATGTAGACCTTATACCGTCCTTCCGTAGGACGGTAAGTCACTTCTTCCCGGATTTCCCTGATACTGTCCACGCCGTTGTTTGAAGCGGCGTCAATCTCAATTACATTCATGGAAGTCCCGGCCGCAATAGATCTGCACATGGCACACTCGCCGCAGGGACTTCCGTCCACCGGGTGTTCACAGTTTACGGCTTTTGCAAATATTTTCGCCACTGTCGTTTTTCCGGTTCCTCTTGTTCCGCAGAACAAATACGCATGTCCGATACGGTTTGCCTTAATCTGGTTCTGTAATGTAGTAATGATATGATCCTGCCCCTTGACATCCTCAAATACTGCGGGCCGGAATTTTCTGTAAAGTGCCGTATATGACATGAATTACTCTCCTGTTCCTGTTTTATTCATCTCCGAAGCTGATGCCGATCATTCTTGCCTCTTTGATGATGCTGCACTTCGGATCCACTGTTTTCAGCTTTCCTGCCACATCTCCCAGCGGAACCTTTGTGGTTTCTCCGTTCTTCATGGCAACCATGTATCCGTATTCTTCCTTCAGAATCAGCTCTGCTGCCTTTGCGCCCACGCGTGTGGCAAATACTCTGTCATACGCGCACGGAGATCCGCCGCGCTGGGTATGCCCGGGAACGGTAATACGGACTTCTTTGTCCGTCTCCTGTTCGATCTGTTCCGCCAGTTCATAGGCAATAGACGGATATTTTCTCTTCGCCAGTTTCTCCTTGTACTCTTTCTTGGACAGTTTGGCATCTTTCTTGGAAATCGCGCCCTCTGCCACCGCAAGAATTGTAAACGGTTTGCCGGCTTTGGAACGTCCTTCGATTACTTTCTTAATCGCCTTGATATCATACGGAATCTCCGGAAGAAGGATGATGTCAGCGCCTCCCGCAATTCCTGCATGCAGGGTAACATGTCCTACTTTATGTCCCATTACTTCTATAATAAATACACGGCTGTGGGAAGTCGCTGTTGTGTGTATTCTGTCAATCGTATCTGTAGCAATATCCACTGCGCTCTGGAATCCGAAGGTCATCTCTGTTCCCCACAGATCGTTGTCAATTGTTTTCGGAAGGGTAATAACATTCAGGCCTTCTTCACGAAGCATATTGGCTGTTTTGTGTGTTCCGTTTCCTCCAAGTATCACAAGGCAGTTCAGATTCAGCTTGTGATATGTATGCTTCATCGCCTCCACCTTATCCAATCCGTCTTTATCCGGAACACGCATCAGTTTGAATGGCTGTCTGGATGTACCCAGAATAGTTCCTCCTCTTGTGAGAATTCCGGAGAAATCTTTTGACGTAAGCATACTGAAATCTGCGTAAATCAGACCTTTATATCCGTCTTTAAATCCATAGATCTCAACATCGTTCCTCTTTGAACAGATTCCTTTTACAACGCCGCGCATAGCCGCATTCAGTGCCTGACAGTCTCCGCCGCTTGTCAGCATTCCGATTCGTAACATAATAACTTCCTCCTTTACATTACCGGCTCCTGTAAATTTCTCCTGTGTATCACATCTGTACCGCATGTTGCCGTCCTCATTCTCCGGATCCTCAGGAACTATTACAAAAAGGCAGCCGGTTTTCTCCGACTGCCTTTTATTATACCCCATTTTTACGGGCACTTCAAACTTATTGTACTATTCTGTCTACAGTCTCTTCAGCAGCTCTTCTCTCTCTGCCTCATAGCCCGGTTTTCCGAGCAGAGCAAACATGTTTTTCTTGTAGCTCTCAACGCCCGGCTGATTGAACGGATTAACGCCGAGTAAATATCCGCTCACGCCGCATGCAAACTCAAAGAAATAGAAAAGCTGTCCAAGAGAATATTCATCCTGCGCCGGAATGTTCACTCTGAGGTTCGGCACATTTCCGTCCGTGTGCGCAAGAATCGTACCATTCATAGCACTCTTATTTACAAAATCCATATTCTTTCCTGCAAGATAGTTCAGTCCGTCCAGATCAGCCGGCTCTTCATTAATGATGATCTCTTCTCTGGAATTCTCCACATTCATCACAGTTTCAAACATAATTCTGTTTCCGTCCTGGATAAACTGTCCCATGGAATGCAGGTCTGTTGTAAGATCTACTGACGCCGGGAAAATACCTTTCTGATCTTTTCCCTCACTTTCTCCGTAAAGCTGTTTCCACCACTCTGATACGTAATGCAGCCCCGGCTCATAGTTCGCCAGCACTTCAACTACTTTTCCTTTACGAAGGAGAATATTTCTGATTGCCGCATATTTCATCGCGTCATTTTCTGCAAAATCTTTCTCAATGGCATCTTTTCTTGCGGCTGCAGCGCCTTCCATCAGCTTTGTAATATCCGCGCCGCTTGCCGCGATAGGAAGCAGGCCTACTGCAGTGAGAACAGAGAAACGTCCGCCAATATCATCCGGCACAACAAAAGTCTCATAACCTTCTTCTGTAGCCAGATTTTTCAGCGCTCCTCTTGCCTTGTCTGTCGTTGCATAAATTCTTCCTGCTGCTCCTTCTTTTCCGTACTTCTTTTCCAGAAGTTCTTTAAATACACGGAAGGCGATAGCCGGTTCTGTCGTTGTTCCCGATTTTGAAATTACATTCACAGAGAAATCTCTGTCTCCGATCACATCAATCAGATCTTTCAGGTATGTGCTGCTGATGCTGTTTCCTGCAAAATAGATCTCCGGCGCTTTTCTGATATCTCTGGACACCTCATTTGCAAAGGAATGTCCCAGAAATTCAATTGCCGCTCTTGCTCCCAGATAAGAACCGCCGATTCCGATGACAACAAGTACCTCTGAATCACTTTTAATCTTCTCCGCCGCTTTCAGAATACGGTCAAATTCCTCTTTGTCATAATCTACCGGAAGGTCAATCCATCCCAGAAAATCATTGCCTGCGCCTGTCTTTGCAAGCAGCTTGTCCTTTGCCTGCGCAGCCAGTTCGCTCATATATTCCATCTCATGATCCTGCACAAAACTGCATGCTTTTGAATAATCAAATGTTACGTTGCTCATCGTTATCCTTCCTCCCTGATTCTAGATCTTTTCTTTCGCAGTGTCGGCGCATCTCCCACCTCACAGCCGGTTCTACAGGTCCATAATGTGGAAGAACTGGATTATTGCACATTTAAAACCCGGTTTCCGCACCCGATACTCTATGCACATTTTACCAAATCTACGTTTCTTATTCAAGATAAAACAGGCCTCTTTATCAAAACCCTTCCGTCCCGGAACGGTAAGGAACCTGAACTTTTATTCTGCTTTTCCGCCGCGCGGTTACGCCAGAAATTCTTCCAGAATCTGACGTATCGTTTCTTCCCTGAGTACCGGTCTGTCCTCCTCGCTGTTCTTTTCATTTACAGTTCGACGGACCGCCTGCCGCGCGGCTTCTCCTTTCTCCGCGGTTCTCGGCTCCCCTTCAATATTAATAGACAGGCCGGGCTCCTTTTCCGATACCTCAGACTGCGCGTCATTCAGATTGACAGCCTCTGCTATACTGGCCTCCATTTCTTCGGAAGTATATCTTCCTGATACTTTTGCGGATTCCTGACGGTCTGCCTTTTCGCCGCTTCTGAGTGATCCCCGCTTTTTTTCCCTGGCGGAGACAGTTTTCAGCGCAGGCTGCGCATCCTCCCTTTCTCTTTCCTGCGCGTCTGTCTGAAAAGCAGGTCTGACAGAACTTTCCGCGGCGATTACATCGATGGATTCCCTCTCTGCCGTCCGCTGCTTTCTCAGCCGGAAAGCACAGATATTATCCAGGTAATCTTCCATATACATCTTTACCGCATTGATTTTATACGGTTCATCTGAAAGTCTGATAACAACAGACAGAAATACCACTTCGGCCAGTCCGCCTGCAATATATTGATAAACGGATTCTGTAAATCCGGAAGAAAGGTAAATAAGCGACGCTCCCAGCGCCCCGAGAATACCGGAAAACCACACGGAAAGCAGCTCAATCTGCCTCCAGGTATGTATCCGGAACAAAAAGCCTCTATATTCATATATGTATTTTTCCACAAATGCACTGATATTTTCCACCGAATCGTGTATCATACATGCATGCTCGTACTTCGCTCTGACGAGTTTTATCAATCTGTGTGTACTCTTCGGCATATTGCCCGCCGCTTTTACCAGTCTGTGAAGTGTGATCTGGTTGATAATTTTTGCCAGCACACCCAGTATACCAACAGCTGTCATTAAATAGACAATAACATTGGTATCTGCCGCTAATTCTTGCAATGCAGCTAACATAACAAACCCTCCTGTCTGAATTTCTCTCCCACACTCTTCTCCTGCCATATGACGGTGTAAATCGTGTTTGTGCACATTATAGACCATCTTCGGACGCCTGTCCGCAAAAACCGTTCTACATATTTCTACACGCCGGCCTTGCGGGATACAGAAATTTTTCTTTTCCTCAAATTCTGAAGATTTTCACATGAAGGCGGGAAATCTTCATTTATAAAACACTGTAACTTCAAAAGAAATCTGAATATCCCCCTTGCTAAAATGTCATTTTATGTATATTTTCCGCAAAAAAAAAGGATATTTTTTCAAATAATCCGGATAAAAACCCGCTGGAAGCAGTCTGTAATAATTTCGAGATAGTAAAAAAACAGTATCACTGGTATAATAAGAGCATTGCTGGAACAATCTGAAATACGGACAGTATATCTCTGAATTACAGGGAGAGGGGAAAATGTTAAAAATACTTATATGTGAAGATGAAAAAGACTGGTCGGACCATTTTAAAAATCTGATACATGAAAAATTCGAAAAAACCGCGCTGGTCCGGATCTGCTCTTCTGAAAATGAAATTCATGTACTCGAAGAAAAAGATCAGGATTTTGATGTGGTTTTAATGGATATTTGTCTTGGAGATAAAAATGGAATAACGCTGGCGGCAGATCTTCATCAGAGGCACCCGGGATGGAAATTTATTTTTGTCAGCGGGTATATTGATGAATATATAGAAGGTATGTTTCTGAAAATCAGGCCCTATGGGGTCCTGAAAAAACCGGTAAACGACGGACTCTTTATCCGTATGCTTGAAATGCTGTCACAGGATAATCCCTCTGAACACGGCATCGTACTTAAGCTGTACAGAGGAAAAATCAGGAAACTCCTTTTTGATGAAATCATTTATTTTGAAAGCAATAAGAGAATTGTGAACATCCACATGACAAACGGAGAAGAGCAGTGTTATGAAAAGCTGGATAATCTTGAGCAGCAGCTTCCGGACTCTTTTCTGAGATGTCATAAAAGCTTCCTCGTTAACATGGACAAGATTACCGGATTTCTTCCAAACGGAATCCAGCTTTCCGATGGAACAGTAGCTTCCGTCAGCAGGACAAAGTTAAAAGAATCCAAACAAAAATATTTTCAATACATAGGGATGGGGCTGTAATATGAAAAAGAAAAATCCATGTCCCCCTTGCGGGAAATATCTTCTGTTTTTTTCTGCATTTATTCAAATTGCTCTTCTGTTTCTGCTTATGATTGATTCACTGAACCGAGGACAGGGAAACGCGGCCGCGGCTGCCTTTGCAGGAATCCTGACCGCCTGTGTTGTAACTGCATTTCTTTTCAGTAAAATAACCGGAGAAATTGACACAGCATATCAGGTGGAATATCTTCGCCTTTTAGAATATCAGGAACAATATGCAGATATAAGGAAACAGTCTGTATTCAGGCAGGAAGCGGAAAATCAGATTATAAAAGAAAATATGCTCGATACAATCAGCAGAATGGAATCCTGCCTGCATCATGAAATATCTGATAAATCCTCTGAAGAATCCTTTCATACATTTGCCGGAAATATTAAAAATATGTTTGCCCGGACAAAGAAGCATATCTGGTGTAAAAATACAGTTATCAACATTCTTCTGGAGGATAAGGAACAGATCGCACATAAATACGGCATTGTTTTCAAAGCCGCTCTGGATGTGCCGGAAAATCTTTCCATAAGTTCTCCTGATCTGTGCAGCGTTTTTGCCAACCTCCTGGATAATGCCCTGGAGGCCGCGGAACAGATTGAAAACAGGGAAAAATGGATCTCCGTTAAAGGAACCGTTATTGCAGGATTTCTCGTCTTAAAAGTCGAAAACACCTGTCTGAAGTCCGATGAGCAAAAATATGAACGAAAGGTTCTGAAAAAGAAGGCCGGGGAGATTCATGGAATTGGTCTGCATATCGTAAAACAAATAACTGAAAAATATGGCGGCAGACTGACGACAGAGGAAAAAGACGGGGTATTCCGTGCCATTGCCTATATGGAATATCAGAAAAAGGGGGGAGTATAAAATATGACAGATATTTTTCTTGTTCTCCTGTCCGCGACTTTGCAGGCCGTCTCATATACACTCTGTTTTGTTTTGACATTCAGGCAAAACAAAACAGGCAAAAAATTAACATTTATTATTGCTCTGCTTTTTATAAATGCAACCAACTGGATCAGTTCGTTTATTCCCTATCATTCATTGAAACCGGTCCTGATGTATGTTCTCCAGTTTCTTCTTATCTGTATCCTGTACAGAGATCCGATGAGAGAAAAACTTTTTCTGTTCTGCATCGTCCATGCCGTGTCGGTTCCGCTGGAAGCACTGGCTTTTGTATGTTTTCAGCCCGGATTTATACCTCTTTCCCCGACAGCGGCCGAAAATATTTTCGGCAAACAAATAGCGGGAATTACTCTGGCGGCATTTCAAATCCCCTGGGTCCTCATGTTCCGCAAACTGAGAAAAGAATGGGAAGATTTTATCCTGTGGAAATTCTATATTTTCGTCCTCGGACAATTTGTCCTGGAAATTACGGCTCTTCAGGCAGTTTACATGAATCACATGACGACTAAAAACGGGATCCGAGGATTAAGTATTCAGAAAGATACCGTCTGGCAGTACCGAATCGGAATCATTCTTTTTATCCTGGTTACTCTTCTGATCTATTTTGTTCTGTTTTCTTATATGAAAAGAAAACAGATGAATATACAGCTTCAGATGAAAAATGAGGAAATGGCCGAAAACATGCAGTATTACCGCCATATAGAAGAAAAGGCGGCACAGATCCGAAGAATACGCCATGATGCGGAAAAACACCTGGCGATGGCAGAACGCCTGATTGAAGAAAATCCGGAAAAAGCAGAGATATACCTGAATGAAATGAAAAAAAGTATTGAAAAGCTATAAACATATTCGAGGGGTATCGGCGGCAGAAATACTGCTGCCGATACTTTTTTGGATTTTTATCCAACAAAGCTGCCGTATCAGTGATTTAATCACAGATGCGGCAATATCTTTTTACCTTTTATCAGCCGAAATATTCTTGATATACTCATACTCTCTCAGAAGAATAATACCAAACATCTGACCGGACAGTTGTAAAGCCGAAATTCCCACACTCAAAAACACAATCGGAAACGGATGTTGAAATTTGTATTTTTTTGTCCTTTTTGCTATAATGCATTAGAAAAAGGAGGCGTATAATAATGGACTATAAACCGAAGGGAGTCTGTTCTCAGCAGATTCATTTTGATATTATTGATAATAAGGTAAGAAATGTTTCATTTGTAGGGGGATGCAACGGAAACCTGCAGGGCATATCCCGCCTGATCGACGGTATGGATGTGGATGAAGCGATTTCCCGCATCGAAGGCATCCGCTGTGGTTTCAAGGCGACTTCATGTCCTGACCAGCTTGCTCAGGCATTAAAAGCAGCCTCTGGAAAATAAAATAATATCGAAAATTTTCGACTTTCCGTGTACTCAGGGAGAATTATCGGGCATACTATAAAAGAGATTTCGCCCAAATGAAAAACCCCTCTTCTTGAGTTCCGGGAGCAGCCGCTGAGTGGAGCAAATATATTGTGGTGTTTTCTCGGACAGGTATCTCAATTATTTGAATCATAATTTTAATAGTTTCCTGTTGCACCAGATCAGCGGCTGCTCCCGAAACTCAAGGAGAGGAATTTTTTTATTTTAGGTTGACGGTGTCGTGGATGAAGAGGCCGGAGCAATGAAGATTCCGTTAGTTGCAGAGGCTGTCTCTTCCGACTCATCACCTACAAATACAATATGTTCTGCATGTACTCGGTAGTAATAACCAGGTTCTACTTCAAGTGATTTAGATGTAGCAACATAATAATCGTTTGTTGCCTCTTCAACCCAGCCATCTACAAATCCCCAGGCATCAACATCTTCCATATATCGTTCAACATAAATTATAACCACTAAACGGTCAACTTCATGGTTTGCCGTTGTAGCTGCATATGCATAAATTCTTTCTATTCCTGCATTAGTAATAGAACACTCTCCTGTCATCAAATGTGTTCCTCTTGTCATTTTATTATTATATGATGTTCCTGAAGAGGACAACTCATTTGTCAAATAAGATCCGTCAACCATTTCGTATTCTTCCGATGCAAATGTATTGATTTCCGGAACTATCAGCATGCAAGTTAAAAACGAAAAAACAGCTATAAAAGATAAAATTCTTTTCTTCAATATTCCCATTCCTTATCAAAAAATGTTATTAAATATGTTTCTCTAATAAGTAAACAACTAACTTCTCAAAAACTTACGTCTTTTTTATAAAAAGACCAAATTTTTCAAAATTTCGTCAAATTCTTCTTTTTCCATAATCCCCATCAACTGATAATTAACATCTCTGTATTTAAAGTTTGCAATATATCTTTTTTCTTCATATTTATCAACTGTGTATTCTTCAACCTGTATTACTGTATTTTTAGTTTCAATTCGATATTCATCTGTTTTTTTATCTAGTTCTCTCTGTGCAAAAGAAGAATCTGAATCATTCAAATAGATAGCATATCTAATTATTTCATTATTATATTCAAAAAAAAGAATGGCTTGTCTCTGTTCTTCATCAATTACATAACTATCCAGATACATCGTAGCTGGTTTTATCAATATTCTTACAGCCGAAATATTAAATGCCTGTTTTATTTCTTTATAAATATTTATTTCATCAATATCCTCTGTTTCCTGTGAATCCATATTCTCTACATCAATATAGGACTGATTTTCATCTCCTGCAACTTTATCCCACAGCACCCTCCAATACGGTTTGCTGCCGACTCCTGTTATCATGCTTCCCATAGCAAGGACGAGCACAGCTGCAAGCGCCACTATAATCATGCGCTTTTTTTTGCGGCGGTGCACTTTTTTTATCCTCTTGTCGTATTCGTATTCCTGAATGCGGCTGAACAGAGATGTTTCCATATCTTCGGATACTTTCATATCCTCTATCTCTTTATTCTCACAGACTTCTTTTTCTATTTTTTCAGCCTGTTTATCTATTTCTTCTTTCAGTGATAATTTTTTCAGCTCTTTCATTTTCACACCTTTTTTCTGTCTCAGATTTCCTTGACATTTCCCCAAATAACGGTAAGATGATATTAGCTTAAATTGGCGGCAGCAAGTTTGTATCAGAAGCAGCACAATTCCGCATGCTGCTGTCTGGTTTGCCCTTTGTAAGAGAACAGGGCATTCTTGAAATCACAAAGATTCAGGAGGTTATGATTATGAAGCGTATTATTCTGACCGGCGGCGGAACTGCCGGACATGTTACTCCAAATATTGCTCTTATTCCCAGGCTCAGAGAGCTTGGTTACGATATCCAGTATGTGGGCTCCTATACGGGAATTGAAAAGGAGCTCATTGAACCTTTCGGCATTCCCTATCACGGAATTTCTTCCGGAAAACTGCGGCGTTATTTCAGCCTGCAGAATTTTACTGATCCTTTCCGCGTGGTTAAGGGATTCGGAGAAGCCCGCAAACTGATCAAAGAGTTACAGCCTGATGTTATTTTTTCCAAGGGAGGCTTTGTCTCTGTTCCGGTCGTACTTGCAGGAAAGAAAAGCAAAGTTCCCGTGATTATCCACGAATCTGACATGACGCCCGGTCTTGCAAATAAGATCGCGATTCCGTCAGCTTCTAAAGTATGCTGCAATTTTCCCGAAACACTGAAATGTCTTCCCGAAGGAAAAGCTGTTCTGACAGGATCTCCTATCCGTCAGGAACTTCTGTCCGGAAATAAAATCGCCGCTATGGATATGTGCGGATTCACTGCTGACAAACCGGTTATCCTGGTCATCGGAGGAAGCCTGGGTTCCGTCATTGTCAACAATGCAGTCAGGGAAGCTCTCCCTGAACTTCTTAATAAATTTCAGGTTATTCATCTGTGCGGCAAAGGTAAAACAGAAGAATCTCTGAATGGAACAAAAGGCTACTGCCAGTTCGAATATATTAAGAATGAACTCCGCGATATTTTCGCCCTTGCAGACATAGTTATATCCCGGGCAGGAGCTAATGCGATCTGCGAACTTCTTGCTCTCAGGAAACCGAATCTTCTGATTCCTCTTTCGGCAAAAGCAAGCCGCGGCGATCAGATCTTAAATGCAAGATCCTTCGAACGTCAGGGCTTCAGCATGGTAATCGAAGAAGAGGATCTTTCAAAAGACTCTCTGCTTCAGGCAGTACAGAATCTTTATGATAACCGAAGTACTTTTATGGACGCTATGCGCAATTCCGGACAGCAGGATTCCATCAATACGATTATCGGACTGATAGAAGAAGCTGCAAACAACAGTTAAATGTTCCTGCTTCGTATTTCCGGCAGGTGTCTTCGGACACCTGCTATCCTTTTCGATTCATTTCCTCATATTCAGCGCCGTACTTTTTCCTGATCCATTTCTTTGCTCTGTGAATCATAGTGTAAAGTGCCTGCGTACGCATTCCGAGTATTTCAGCTGCTTTTTCCTGTGGAATATTCATATAATACACAAGTACAATAGCGTCATGCCATCTTGGGTTTTTCTCCATCAGACCAGAAAAGATCTTTTCATGCAGACGGCTTCTCTCATCTTCAAGTTCACTCTCCATGTATTCTGTTTCTGCACTTTCACGGGATGATCCTTTTAATTCAAAATCTTCCTGTTCTCCCGTCAGAATTTCTCTGGCAGATTTCTTCTTGAAGTTGAGCGCCGCATTTTTCGCTGTTGTGAATAGCCAGGATGGTACGTTTCCTCTTTTCAGTTCTTCAAAATTTACATAAAGTTTTAGAAAAGTATCCTGAGTTATGTCTTCTGCCGCATCGCTATTATCTCCTGAATACATATACGCTGCTTTCAGGACGAGATTCTTGTATTTCTCATAAATCTCGTTAAATTCACGATTACCTGTAAACATAATTTCTCCGGTTATTTCATTTTATCTAATATTTCATCTCTGACTTCATCTGTAAGTTTGCCCATATTCCAGCCAAGCCCTACATTGTCCCCTTTATAACGGGGAATCAGGTGAATATGAAAATGAAATACCGTCTGCCCTGCCGGTTCTTCATTATTCTGTACAATATTGTATCCGTCACATCCAAGTACGTCCGTCATCTTTGTTACCATTTTCTTTGCCAGGACTATTGCCTTAGCTGCAAGGTTTTCATCAATGTCATACAGGTTTCTGTAATGCTCTTTCGGAAGAATCAGAGCATGGCCTTTTGATGCCGGTCCCAGATCAAGAATAACCCGGAAATCTTCGTCCTCATAAAGCGTAGCCGAAGGAAGCTCTCCGGATGCGATTTTACAGAATAAACAATCCTTGTCTTTCATATTTTTTCCTCTTTTCCATAAATTCTTTTGTTAGTAGTATAGACCATTTTCTGGAAAAAGAGAAGTTCTTTAATCATGCTGAATAAGTTTTCCTATTAATTGTCCGGATCTTGTTCCATGCCTGAAATATGTCGAAATTTTCCGTCGAAATCTGTCGCTCATATTTTATTGAAGCAAGTCCTGCTCCATGCTAGACTGGACTAAAGAAAACTTATAACAGAAAGAGAGGACAGTTCCATGCTTACAAATATAGATATCAACAAAATGAACCGGTTAATGGAAGAAAATAAAGACGCAAAAACTATCATAACACAGCTTCTTGAAAATCATCATACTACTGTATCTATGATTGCCCATGAGATCAGAAATCCTCTTACCCTTGTTTCTTCTTCTCTTCAGGTTATAGAGTCTCAGCATCCGGAAGTAAAAGATTTCTATAACTGGAAACAGACCATGGAAGATCTCCGGTTTATGTGCAGTCTGCTGAATGAACTTTCGACCTATAATAACAGCACTTCCCTGCATTATTCCGTATTTCCTATTGAAAAACTACTGAAAAATATTGCTGTCTCCTTTGCTATTTCCCTGGATTCAGAAGATTCGCAGATCCGCTTTTCTTCCCGTATTGCTTCTGGAATCGGTGACTTTACAGGTGATAAAATCAAACTGGAACAGGTCTTCTTAAACCTTCTCAAAAATGCAAAAGAAGCAGTACAAGAAGACGGCACAATCTTTCTATCCGCCGACAAAGAAAACTCGCAGGTTGTAATCCGCTGTACAGATAATGGATGCGGTATCCCTGATGACGAACTTGACAGAATCTTTGAACCCTTTTACTCTCTGAAAGAAACCGGAACAGGTCTTGGCCTTTCCCTTTCCAAAAGAATCGTAGAAGCACATGGCGGAAAAATCACCGCGTCATCTTCCCGCAAAACCGGAACTGTTTTCACGGTAACTCTTCCCATATGATCTTCCTGGCCGATATAGTATAACAGAAGTAATAAAACCACATATAAGGCCGCCAATGTGTGCCCAGTTGTCAACACCTGTGCTGGTCAGACCAAAATAAAGGCTGAGCGCGATCATTACCAGTACCCCTCTGCCTGACAGGCGGCCAAGTCTTCCTCTGTTTGCTATCACTACATAAAGCAGCGCGCCCATCAGTCCGAATATTGCACCTGATGCTCCTGCTGAAACAGCCTGTTCATTAAGAGGCAGCCTGCAGTCATGATATAAGGAAAGAAGATTGCCGCCCAGTCCGCTGACAAGATAAATAATAAGAAATTTTATCCTGCCTGTTTCAAGCTCCAGATTCCATCCCAATGCTCCTAAAAGGACCATATTATTCATCAGATGTGACATTCCAAAATGGAGAAACATACTTGTAAAAAGCCTGTAGTATTCATGTTCCTGTACAATCAGCGGTTCATACGCAGCTCCGTGATTCAGCATAAAAACAGCATCTTCTGTAGGACCCAGGGCAGACAAAAATAAAAATACGGCCACATTAACAACAATAAGAATAACAGTACAGATTGCTTCCGGTTTTTTTCTCACGATGCATCCTCTTTTCTTAATCTCTGCTTTTATAAATATATTCATATTTACTTTATGCATCATTATAAATGACCTTATCTGTCCTGTCCATCCATTTCAGTAATCAGATCTTCCCACTCTCCCCACCGCCCTGTCTTTATTCTGTTAATTACTTTCCGGACAGGTCCGTATGATAACGTTTTTTCTCTGATACAGTAATCTTTCTTGCCTTCACTGTATTTGTTTTCTGCATTATTTAAATTTTCCCCTTCTTCATCAGCGAAAAAAATAAATTCTTCAGAAATTCCCCGGCTTTCTTCCTCTATTTTATGACTGATCTGCTGTTTTATTTCATCAGTTTCGTCCTCTATTTTCTTTTGTTCTTCTCTGCGTTCATGCAAATCTTTTTTGTATTCATCCAGAATCTTTTTCAGATCATAGTTTTCCTGCATCGTCTCTTTGTGAAGTCTGTATACAAGAAGAATTCCTTCTGTCTCTCTATAGTCCAGCCGGCTTACAAAATACTCCGTCATTCTGTGAAAAGCTTCTCCCAGCCCTTCCATAATGCTGTTGTTTTCCACAGGCAGATAACAGAATCTGACATTTTTTTCTTCTATAAATATCAGCTGAGGGGAAAGAAGTATTCTGTCAGGATTCAGCATATGCTCTGTCAGAATATCAGCCGTTTCAAGCAGTTGTTCTGTAAAAGAAAGTACATCTTCCACATGGATTTCCCCGGATCTGTATTTTTCTTCCATTAATTCTCCGCCTTCCGACCGAAAGGTATATCTGCTTGTCCCGTCTCTTCCGCTTCCCGCTGTATCTGACAGATGAGGAATCGTATTATTTCTGATCATCCTCATCTGATAATTTTCTTCATACGGAACAGGAATATCCACATGAATACAAATACTGTCCCATCCTTTTTCATATGATATTTTTAATTCATCCATCTGATTTTTTCCTCTGGCTTTACAATTGCAGCTTTCTGACAGATATTCAGCCTCATTATTGATTTTTGTGCTTCTGCAGATACACTGATTTCTTTTTCATCTTTTGTAACCGTAATATCTACGTCTGTCATATAGATCAGTTTTCCCTCTGTTCTTTCTCTGAATATTTCTTCCAGATCATAATCTGCTGTTCCTTTTCTTCTCTCCAGCTGTGCTCCCAGAACAGCTGTCTCTGCCGCCGCTCCGTTTATCACTGTTTTATCATGATAATAGAATACAGTATACATAATAAGAAGAAACAGAGACAAAAAAAGTGGCATGATATAGGACATTTCTATTACGGCAGATGCTTTTACATATTTTCCTTTTATTCTTCCCCTGAAATATTTCCAATACACTATATGTTCTGAATTAATAAATTCCAAATGCCATCCCTCCGATATAAGCAGCTGTAAGAAACGGAACAAAGGGAAACGAATCCTTTCTTCGGAAACGGCCGCGGATGAGAAGAACCAGAGAAAACACAGCGGCCATCATAAATGCTGCCATAAGGAGAGTAAGTATATCCCAGAAACCGATAAAACATCCCATAATCAGAATCAGAATACTATCTCCATATCCAAAAGACTCTTCTGTAATTTTGCTGATTCCCAGAAATACAGCGCCAACAGCTCCTCCTGCAGCCAGATATACCGGCGAAACACCACTGCTGCAAAAAACTCCCGCCGGAATAAATATTCCCCCTGCCAGCAGAACTGAAAGTTTCAGTTTTCTCCTTTTCAGATCCATAACAGTCAGTATGACTAAATATAACGCGAATACTATACGACACAAAAACCATCTGTTTGCCACAGCAAATTCTGCCGCGTTTTTTATTGAGAACATCTTGCGCACCCTCCTCTTCCTGTCACTTCTGATTTTTTTACCGCGTATATTGTTCTTTTTAATCCGCTGCACCTAATTGAATTATGATATTTTCCACCGGTATCTGTAATATATACACCGGCCATTGGAGGACCATAAACACATTTTTCACATTTTCTGTATATTCCTCCTGCCTCATTCCGCAGATCTGCAAGACCTGTATAAGGTACAAAACTTACAGAAAGCTGAAGATACGTACACTGAGGATCTTCATGGTAAACCAGTCCGCTTTCTGTTATGTATACGATCTGCGCATTTTCATCCCCCATCACTCCGCTTTCATATCCTGTCCAGCCATTAATTCTGAACTCCTCAGAAAATTCTGCAGATGGATTTTCCATAACAGGAAGAGGAATTCTCACTTTATATCTTATCTTTATATTCATCTCTCCGGTACCTGGATAAAAAAACGATCCTCCGCAGTCTATCCCCTGTGTTCCTCCATCCAGAATACTCTGTTCTACACGTTCAATTCCGATTCTGTTAATAATATCCGCCTTAAATCGTGACGTATTAAGCACAGGAATGACTGCTGTTTCTTCCGCTGCCTGCTTTGCCGCACTTTGTGCTGCATTCAGGATACTGATTCTGATATTCTGAATTTCTATCATATAAATCAGACATAATACGGCAAAGAGAAACATCGGAATTCCAAATGAAGCTTCAATTGTAATACTCCCCTTTTTCTCCGGTTCTGTTCCCGGTGCAGATGCCCTTTCTTTCTTGAATCGGGATTGTTTTTTATTCGTCTGTATAAATTGCATCGCAGCTGATTTTCCTTTCTTAAAAATGGGTGTGAATGAGTTATTTCCGCATGAGGGAATGCGGTTAAGACGAAAGGGCATCTGCACCGGGAACAGAACATTTCTTATTCGTATCCGAAATAAACGGGAAAACTGTAGAAAATGCCTCCCGCGACAGGCGCTGTTGTTGTTATCTCCATTCTGGATATGCATTGATCAGCCTGAAAGGAACCCAGACCATGGACAGATTTCAGATTTTCTTCGATTCGATCCAGTGTACGCATTGACACACTGTCTGTATTTTCAAGAAATAAGAACGCTCTCAAATAATCCTTATAAGACACGCCTCCCTGCGTATCGTTTCCTTCAACTGTATCGGAACCGGATCCAAGCAAAAGAAGTGAGCCAAGTGGAAGCTGCCAGTTTTCTGAATTTTTTGTCAGAGGAACCCTGTTTCCTGAAAGCAGGCTTCTCAGATCCACGATACTTTCTCCTGCCGCCCACGCCAGCAGAATCAGATATTTTAACGGCTCTGCAATCTCCGGCATCAGCAGAACTATGGATATTACGGCTGCCATCACTTCTGCCTGGGCTTTAAGAGAGCTTTCACCAAGAAGACATATGTAATTAAGAGACATCCGGATCAGAAAAATCTTAAAAAGGACTGATTCCAGATTTTCTTTATCTGAAGATTTCCCGGCAAGAATATATTCCACCTCATATTTAAGAGAAGGCTCTGTTTTTTTCTCCGTTTTATCGGTTTCATCTGTTTTCTCCGAAGATTCTGATGCATAACTGAATTTCTGAAGAATATATTCATTGAACAGAATCTTTTCTTCCGGTCCGTCTATCCCCTGCCGTGCCGGAAAAGAACCATATCCTGTTCTTAGGTTTCTGTAGGATACCTGATTTTCCGGACTGATCTCTCTTCCTGATATCTTCATATCTTTTGGAAGAGCAACTGACAGGATACCGGAATTTTCAATTGTTTCCATGCATGAGAACGGGGTCTGCTCTTCCGGAGAGCTCTGATCTTCTGCCCCTGTCAGATTTTTATAATCTTCCAGTATAGTTTCTTCCTTTTCTCTCATCTTTTCGCCTTCTAAACTCTGCTCCTTCCATTCTTCCGTCATTCCTGCAAAATTTTTCGCAAGACTGAGTCCGTATCTCTGTTCCATATATGCCGTCACCTGTTCTCTGAATGCCTGCCCCTTATTATCCGTCAGATACTGTATTCCGGCCGTATTATGTTCCATGCCTTCCGTCCCGTAGTAATGCATACGCCTTAAAATATTTTCTTCTGAGAAATCTCCTGTCCCATAACTGCCTTCCAGTGCAAAAACATGATATTCTCTCAGCAGTTCCCTCTGGTATTCTCCAAAAACAGAAAATACAGCTCTGTCTGCCTTAAGCCGGCACATATTTTTTTCTGTCTGCACTATTGCTGCTTCAAGAACCCCCATAACAAACGATATAAGAAGTACAAAAAGCAGACTCAGATAAACAGTGATTTCGCCCTTTTTCATATCAAATTCCCGAGCTCTCTGACGTAATTTTGTCAAAAATAGAATTAATCAGTGTAATAAGCTGATTTTTAAATATCAGAAGAAGAGCTATAATAATAACCAGGATTAGAACAAGCTCAATTACTGTAATTCCCGACACCTCTCTGTGACGGACAAAAAAACTTTTTATTTTTTCACTGATTGAGATTATTTTCACCTTAATCTCTGCCGCATTTTTTTTCATTTATCTCCTCCTCACTTTTAAATCTGAATTGAGAAAAATGCAGGTACTATAACTATCACAAATACAATGGCCAGCATCATAAACATCGGGATCATAAGTTTCGTTCCGGCTTCTTCGCCCTGTTTTTTCGCCTGGTTTTTTCTTTCTTCAAAGGCTTCCTGAGCTTCTCTTTTCAGCAGATCGGAAAGCCCTTTTGAACCTTTCCTGAGATTCTGGGAAATCATGGTTCCGAACTTCCGGTAAACGGGAATGCCGCATCTTACGCCATACTTTTCGTAAGCTTCTCCTTCCGCTGTTCCTCCCTGTATCTGATGCATGGTATATATCATTTCTTCATATGCCTGCTTTTTTCCTGTTCTGCTTTTTTCTCTTTCGTAATCCCCGGCAATACAGAACCAGGCTTTTCTTACTGTCATTCCGGCCCCGATATAAAGATTAAATTTATTGATTATCTGCGGATAATCCGTTTTCATCTGAATCATCTTACGCTTTTCATTTTCTTTCCTGCGCTGCCTGTCAGAGATGCAGAGCATACAGGCTCCTCCTGCTCCCAGAATCAGAATTGCAAAGGATCTTATATTTTCTGTATACTCCCACTGTATATCCATGCCATTCACTGTATCCGGAAGCGGAAGGTATTCTTCTGTTCTTGTTTCCTCATCATTCTTTCTGATCTGTTCTTCAATTTTCTGAATCATTTTTTCTGATGAATTCATCCGTGGCGGAAATACTCTGGCATAAAATTCACAGGCCGCTTTTTCTTCCTCATATCTGAGAAGAGCTGTAAGTTTTACAAGAGTCCCTTCTTCTATAAGATTTTCCTGTCTCAGCCCGCCTCTTATATCCATAACTTCATAATTATCCAGCTCCCACGTAACGGAAATTCCTGTATCGGGTATTTCCGTTATAAGGTTCAGATCTTCCCGCACATTATCCAGATCCTCATTTTCTCCGAGTATAAGCTTTTCCAGATTTTCTGAAGTTTCTTCAAATTTCTTTTTCAGCTCTTCACCTCCAAATGCCTGTCCGGATACCGTAATACTTACTGATTCTTCTACTTCTCCTGCCTTCACTTTCAGTTCTATGCTCTCTTCCTTTCCGGCTTCTGAACTTCTTTTTATAATCTCACGCCCGTTTTCATCCGTCATAAGTTTTCTGCTGTTATCCCGGATATACACACAAATGAATAGAAAAAACGAAAACAAAACCACAATTACTGCCTTTCTGTAAACCGGATTTTTTCTGATCTGTTTTAATATTCTTTTCATTTTCTTTTACCCTGAATTACCTGAAGTCATGCTGATACTCGCGGTCCGTTTCGCTGTTTGCTCATAACCGGATAGCCGCTTCGCTGCTTCAGATAAAATTTTATACTTCAATATGAATCATTTTTCTTCCGAGTCGCCAGGCCGAAATGTATACTGCAAGACATATGCTCATAGTAACCGTTCCCGCCGCAGTTCCGTAAAGTACTTCCAGAAACTGACTGAAAGTAATTTTCATGTAGAAAATAATAATAAACGGAACAGCACACATTATATTAAACTCCAGTTTTTTGGACGCTAAAATTGTATTAATCTCTTTCTCCGTATCGATTTTCTCACTGATCGTACGAACTGCATTTCTTATAATTGCTACGCTGTCTCCTCCGCTTATCTTTGCCGCGGCAAAAACATTGACGAAATCTCCGACATCTTCCTGCCTTACTCTCTCTGAAAATTCTTCCAGTACCTGTGCTGCCGTACAGTTCATATTCAGTCTGACAACCATTCTGTCATACTCTTTTATAATCCGGGTATCTTTTCCATACATAGGAAGAATATCCCTTTTCGTTTCACGAATGGCATTTTCCACAGAATATCCTGCTTTCAGAGCTGCCGCCATTGCCTGGATACTGTCACGGAACTGACTTCTGAACTGCTGTTCTTTCTGCATTGCCTTATCTTCAGCCCAGTCCTTCATGTATATAATCCATACCGGAAAAAGGAAGAAAGCCGGAAGAAAAGACTCATAAAACAGAAAAAGTATCATTCCGAAAATAAATGAAGTTCTTATAATTCCGGCAGCATACTCATATTTCTTTATATCCTGCAGCCAGAAGTTTTTCCTTATTTTTGATTTCATTAACCTTCACAAGGCATCCTTTAATTTTTTCATTTTCCATTTTCTCCTCCTGAAACTCATATAATTTACTTGTTTCTATTCTTCCTTCCGAATATGACAATACTTCTTCGATACTTAAAACTTTTCTTGTTTTATCTCTGAGCCTTCCAAGATGAATAATAATGTCAAGCGCAGATGCAATCTGTCTCTGAATCGCCTGCAGGGGAAGATCAATCCCCATCATCATCATTGTTTCAAGACGATTCAGCATATCTGAGGGATTATTCGCATGTCCGGTCGACATAGAACCGCTGTGGCCGTTTAGCATGGCGGAAGCAATCAT
The DNA here is from genome assembly GCF_056148955.1 of Mediterraneibacter sp. HA8405. NCBI lineage: Bacteria > Bacillati > Bacillota > Clostridia > Lachnospirales > Lachnospiraceae > Mediterraneibacter > Mediterraneibacter sp. HA8405. Next base: position 510,188 of record NZ_CM148758.1, read on the forward strand.
ATCGACCGTCTCATCTCCCCTGACTTCTCCGACAATAATTCTGTCCGGGCGCATTCTCAGCGCGGCTCTGATCAGGTCACGTATTGTAACTGCTCCTTCTCCCTCCAGATTTGCATTTCTTGCCTCCAGTCTCACCAGATTATCCACTCCCTGTATCTGAAGTTCCGCATTATCTTCAATGGTTATAATTCTTTCATCTTTTGGAATATAATCTGACATAGCGTTTAAAAATGTGGTTTTCCCCGCTCCTGTGCCTCCGCTTACAAAAATATTATATTTAGCACTTACAAGTTTCTTTATAAACTCTGACGCTTCCTCCGTAATACTTTCCTTATAAACCAGATCTTTCATGGTTATGGCTTCTGACGGGAACTTTCTTATTGTCATAATCGGTCCGTTTACAGCCACTGGCTTCAGTACTGCATTTACTCTGGATCCGTCCTGCAGTCTGGCGTCTACAATAGGCGAAGCTTCATTTACATATCGGTTTGTCTCTCCTACAATCTGCTGTATCACGTCAAACAGCCTTTCTTCAGACAGAAAACGCCGGTCTGACCGGTACAGTCTTCCGGATTTTTCATAAAATATATTTTCTGTACCGTTTACCATTATTTCGGTAATTTCTTCGTCTTCTATCATATCCTGAAGAATATCCAGTCTCCGGAAAGCATTAAACAGCTCTCTGCTGATTCTGATCTTTTCCTGCAGCGGTATATATTCTTCTGATGAAGCTCTGTCCAATACATTTCTGATAATATCCTGAAGTTCTTCTTCTCCTGTCTCTCTGGTCATATCCATACACAGCATAACCTGTTCATAAAGCTGTTCTGTCCGCTTCATAGAACCCTCCGTTTCTGCCGTGGAAATCCTGTATGCCGGATAATCCGTCATTCTCTGGCTTTATTGATACTTTTCTTACTTTTCTTTTCACAGTACGGCTCAAAATATCCGTATAGCCGGCCTCTCTCAGAGTTTTTTCATACTGTTCCATTTTTGCGAGAGCTGCCTCCTCTTCTATATATGGGGTATAAATACGGCTGCACTGTCTCAGAATCTCATATAATCCCTGTATGCTGTCGCCCAGATCAAGAATAATACAGTCATAAATACACTTTTGAGTTATAACATCCAGCAGACTGATCCATTCTTCCTCTGTTACTGAACGGAAATCCACATCATTTTTCATAGGCAGAATATAATCCAGTCCCTTTATCTGCCCTGTCATTGTACTGATTTTTATTCCCTGATTCATGCTGTCCTGCCTTACGCAGTACAGAAGATCCCCCATATCGTATCCGTTATGATCCGGAAAATAACAGGTTTCTCCGGAATACCCTTCCAGATTAAGATACAGAGCATGCCTTTTTTCTGCAATCTGACTTCCGAGACGAAGAGCGAATTTTGTTTTTCCGATACGGTGGACCGGAGAATATACTCCAAGAATTCCATTAAGTACCGGCTCATCCCTGATTCTCGGCCTTTCCTTTTTTGCCGGATTAACCTGACAGAATAAAACAGTTTCCATAATTTTCCCTGCCGGCTGATATCTGAAAACAGATATGCCGTCTCTGACACAGGCTTTTTCTTTTTCCGACAATACATATACTTTCCCGGCTTTTATTTCTTCTATCTGTTCTTCACCATATTCTTCCGCTATCAGAAGAATATGAATTTCCGATGTTTGTGAAAATACTTTCAGCTTCTCCAGATCATGAAATATATGAAACTGATATTTTCCGGAATACTTTCTCACAAAAATTCCGAACAGACTTTCCGAATATTCTCTCTGGCAGTCACAGATAACAAAATTTCCATGTATACCAGATATTCTTTCTTTTTCTTCTGTTATCATTTTCTGATTTTACTGCGACTTCTGCAGTACGAATAAAAGATACCGGACTTTCCTCTCCGGTCTTTGACACACCTGTAATCCCGATATGAAACAGGTGATACAGCATCTGATGTCTGCTGTGTAAGATGCATTATAAATGGCGGATTTTATTTTGTCCAGATCAAAAATAAAATCCGCCGTTTTTTGTAAAATAGTCACAAAATCTGATACCACATAATTCCGTAAAGAAGTCCCACCCCAGGAATTCCAAGGCTTCCGGATGTCAAAAAAGAGACTGCGTTCAGACCTACATTAATTGAAGAATCGTCCGGAAGAACATATTGATTTATAAAAAATATCAGCGCCATGCCTACAACTGCCCGGATAAAAAAATTAATCACCGCTGAGACTGCTTTATTCTGCAAAACGATCCCTCTTTTCCTGAAGTCTGATATATTTTATTCACAGTTAAATCGAATTATTCACATTCACTTTATCTGGAAACCACACAAACAAAAAAGAGTTCCAGACTAAAATTCCAGAACTCTTTTTTGTTTTAAAAAATATTTTTTTATTTCTTTTACTCTTCTGATATTTCTACTTTTTCACCGTCTATTTCAGCAGAAGCTTTTCTTACTTTCGCAACGCTGGCAACTGTTTCATTCTCAGGTAAATTAATCAGTTTTACCCCGGAAGTAATTCTTCCATACAGAGATATATCAGAACACTTCATTCGGATAACAATTCCTTCTGTGTTGATAATCATAATCTCGCTGTCCTCATCCACAGCCTTCATACCAACAACATTTCCTGTCTTTTCTGTTATCTTATAACATTTTACACCTTTTCCGCCGCGGTTCTGTCTTGTAAACTCATCCATGGCGGTACGTTTGCCCATTCCTTTTTCCGATACAATAAGCATATCCTTTCCCTGGCTGCTTATCTGCATTCCGACAATCACATCATTGTCTCCAAGATTCATGCCCCGCACTCCCATGGATACTCTTCCGGTTGAACGTACATCCTGCTCGCTGAATCTGATACACTGTCCGTATTTTGTTACAAGCAGAATATCCTGATTATTATCTGTTACTTTCACTTCAATCAGAAGATCATCTTCTCTGAGAACAATGGCTGCAAGACCTGTCTTTCTCACATTCATATATTCTTTAATCGGAGTCTTTTTCACAAGGCCTTTCTGTGTTGCCATAAACAGATACTTGCCGTCCTCATATTCATAAATCGGGATCGTAGCAGTAATCTTTTCATCAGGCATCAGCTGAAGAAGATTGATAACAGCTGTTCCGCGGGCTGTTCTTCCCGCTTCCGGAATCTCATAGGCTTTCAGCCGGTACACCCTTCCTTTATTTGTAAAGAACATAATGTAATGGTGGCTCGTTGTAATAAACAGTTCACGGATAAAGTCATCTTCAAGGGTCTGCATGCCCTTGATTCCTTTTCCGCCGCGGTTCTGGCTTTTGAATGTATCCATGCTCATCCGCTTGATATATCCCATATTTGTGACGGTAATTACCACATTTTCCCGCGGGATCAGATCTTCCATCGATATATCAAACTCATCATAGCCGATTCGTGTTCTTCTCTCATCGCCGTACTTTTCCGAAATGAGAAGTATTTCCTTGCGGATCACTCCAAGGAGAAGTTTCCGGTCAGCAAGAATCGCTTTATACTCTTCGATCTTCTTCTCCAGCTCGGCATACTCTGCCTCAATCTTTTCTCTTTCCAGACCTGTCAGAGCACGCAGACGCATATCTACGATAGCCTGAGACTGGGCGTCGGAAAGATCAAATCGTTTCATTAACTCATCTTTCGCGATCTGTACGCTTCTGGAACCGCGGATAATTTTAATTACTTCGTCAATATTATCCAGCGCAATAAGCAGACCTTCCAGTATATGGGCCCTCTCTTCTGCTTTATTGAGATCATATTTTGTTCTTCTGGTAACAACATCTTCCTGATGCTGGAGATAATACTGAAGCATTTCAAGAAGATTCATTACCTTTGGTTCATTGTTTACAAGCGCAAGCATGATAACGCCGAATGTATCCTGAAGCTGTGTGTGCTTGTAAAGCTGATTTAAAATTACATTCGGATTTGCGTCCCGGCGCAGTTCAATACAGATACGCATACCTTCTCTGCTGGACTGATCACTGAGATCTGTAATACCGTCAATCTTTTTATCACGGACAAGTTCGGCAATTTTTTCAATCAGTCTTGCCTTATTCACCATGAACGGAAGCTCTGTAACAATAATCCTGTTTTTTCCGTTCTGCATGGGTTCAATATTTGTAATAGCTCTGACACGGATCTTGCCCCGTCCCGTGCGGTATGCTTCCTCAATTCCTCTTGTTCCAAGAATCTCGGCTCCTGTGGGGAAATCAGGACCTTTTACAATCTGGAGTATATCCTCCATTGTTGTCTCGCCGTTTTCATCAATCTGATCGTCAATAATTTTAACAACAGCACTGATTACTTCTTTTAAGTTGTGAGGAGGAATATTGGTAGCCATTCCTACCGCGATTCCTGATGTTCCATTTACCAGAAGATTCGGAAATCTGGACGGCAGAACAACAGGCTCTTTTTCTGTCTCGTCAAAGTTCGGAGTAAAGTCTACGGTATTTTTATTAATATCAGCGGTCATCTCCATAGAGATTTTGCTGAGGCGCGCCTCTGTATAACGCATTGCCGCAGCCCCGTCTCCGTCTACAGAACCGAAGTTTCCGTGTCCGTCCACCAGAGGATACCTGGTAGACCATTCCTGGGCCAGATTTACGAGTGCTCCATAAATGGAACTGTCTCCGTGAGGATGATATTTACCCATTGTATCACCGACAATACGCGCACATTTACGATGCGGTTTATCGGGACCATTGTTCAGTTCGATCATGGAATAGAGAATTCTTCTCTGCACCGGCTTTAACCCGTCCCGCACATCCGGAAGGGCACGGGAAGCAATAACGCTCATGGCATAGTCTATATAAGAAGTTTCCATTGTCTTCTTAAGATCGACTTCATGGACTTTATCAAAAATATTATCTTCCATTGTTTATCTCCTTTAAATTTTGCTTTTCTGTCACTGTTAAATCACTATATATCCAGGTTTTTAACGTATTTTGCGTTTTCTTCGATAAATTCTCGTCTCGGTTCAACTTTGTCTCCCATAAGAGTAGTGAAAGTCAGATCGAGTTCGGAAGATGTTTCTTCGTCCATTGTCACGCGGAGAAGAATTCTGTGTTCCGGATCCATGGTTGTCTCCCAGAGCTGTTCCGCGTCCATTTCTCCCAGACCTTTATATCTCTGGATCTTATTACTGCTGTCGCGTCCGACCTCAAGAAGAATCTGGTTGAGCTCTTCATCACTGTATGCGTACCATACCTTTTTGTTTTTTTCCAGCTTATACAGCGGAGGCTGAGCCAGATAAACATATCCTTCCTTTATCAGATCCGGCATAAAACGATAAAGGAATGTTAATAATAAAGTACTGATATGAGCACCGTCCACATCGGCATCTGTCATAATAATGATTTTGTGATATCTGAGTTTTGATATATCAAAATCATCGTGGATACCTGTGCCGAAGGCGGTGATCATTGCCTTTATTTCCGCATTTGCGTAAATCTTGTCAAGACGTGCTTTCTCCACATTCAGAATCTTTCCTCTCAGAGGAAGGATAGCCTGTGTTGCCCTGTCTCTGGCCGTCTTTGCGGAACCTCCGGCAGAATCTCCCTCTACGATGTAAATCTCGCAGTTTGCGGGATCTTTATCAGAACAGTCCGCAAGTTTTCCGGGAAGAGAAGATCCCTCAAGAGCTGATTTTCTTCTCGTCAGATCTCTTGCCTTTCTCGCCGCTTCCCTTGCCCGCTGAGCCATCACAGATTTTTCAACTGTAATCCTGGCTACATTCGGGTTCTGCTCCAGGAATATTTCAAGCTGATTACTTACTATATTGTCCACAGCTCCTCTTGCTTCACTGTTTCCAAGCTTCTGTTTTGTCTGTCCCTCAAACTGAGGATCCTCTATTTTTACACTGATAATCGCAGTCAGCCCTTCCCTGATATCCTCGCCGGAAAGGTTCGGCTCACTGTCTTTTAACAGCTTGTTTTTTCTTGCATAATCATTGAATGTCTTTGTCAGGGCATTCCGGAATCCCACAATATGGGTTCCTCCTTCAGGAGTCGTAATATTATTTACAAATCCATAGGTATTGTCACTGTAGGAATCATTGTGCTGCATGGCGACTTCAACCTGAACGCCGTCCTTTGATCCTTCACAGTAAATAATCTGATCGTAGAGGGGAGTCTTGCTCTTGTTCAGATATGTGACAAATTCCTTGATTCCTCCCTCATAGTGGAAAATATGTTCGTGGAGTTCTTCTCCTCTCCAGTCCCTTAACGCGATTCTGAGACCTTTCGTCAGAAATGCCATCTCACGGAAACGCTGTTTTAATGTGTCATAGTCAAATACAGTCTCTTCAAAGATCTCTTTATCCGGAAGAAATGTGACTTTCGTTCCCGTTCTGTCCGGTTCACATTCTCCCACAACTTTCAGTCTATAGCAGACATTTCCTCTCTCATATCTCTGTTTGTATATTTTTCCCTCATGGTATATCTCCACTTCAAGCCATTCAGAAAGAGCGTTTACAACAGAGGCTCCTACTCCATGGAGTCCTCCGGATACCTTGTATCCTCCTCCTCCGAATTTTCCTCCTGCATGAAGAACAGTAAATACAACCTCCACTGCCGGCAGTCCTGCCTTATGGTTAATTCCGACAGGAATTCCACGTCCGTTATCATTTACAGTAACGGAATTATCTTTATTGATATCCACCTGTATCTCATCACAATATCCTGCCAGAGCCTCATCAACGGAATTATCAACAATCTCATATACCAGATGATGAAGTCCTCTCACAGAAGTGCTGCCGATATACATACCCGGCCTTTTTCTTACCGCTTCCAGACCTTCCAGGATCTGGATCTGATCCGCTCCATATTCAGCGTCAAATTCTGTACCTGATGCACCCATTTATTAACCTCCTAATTTGCTTTTACTGCCTGTCCATTTCTGATATGAAATATTTTATTAATTGAAAATCTGTGATTTACAAATTCATCCAGCCCGGTACACGTGATGATAGTCTGTATATTATGGATACTGTCCAATAAATAGTTTTGCCTGTGTTTGTCCAGTTCAGACAAAACATCATCAAGTAACAGAATTGGCGTATCGTGAATCACCTGTTTTACAAGCTCTATTTCTGAAAGTTTCAGTGACAGAGCGGCTGTCCTCTGCTGTCCCTGAGAACCGAATTTTCTGATATCCAGCCCTTTATCCGTCACAAAACACACATCATCTCTGTGAGGACCTGCCGAAGTACTTTTCATCCTTATATCTCTTTCCCGGTTTTTCTTCAGCACATTTTCCAGAGACATATTTCCTGTGCTGTCCTCATAGATAAGAGAGATTTTTTCTTTTCCTCCGGTTAACTTATAATGCATATCAGAAATTATTTCATTAACTTGCTCTATAAATTGTTTTCTTCTCTCCAGAACTCTTGTACCATATTCCACAAGCTGCATATCCCATATTTCCAGAGTATCTATAAGATTGTCCTTGTCGTATATTTCTTTTAACAGGGAATTTCTCTGATTTATGACCCGGTTATAGTTTGAAAGATTATTCAGATATATCCTGTCAAGCTGGGACAGCTCCAGATCAATAAACCTTCGCCGTCCCGCCGGTCCTTCTTTTATGATATTGAGATCTTCGGGAGAAAAAAACACAAAATGGACAATGCCGAAAAGCTCACTCGCCTTGCGTATCGGTATTTTATCAATGGCTATTCCTTTCGGACTGTTTTTTTTCAGGTGCATATCGATCTGAAAACAGCTGCCTTTTTTTTCGACGACAGTTTCCAGATGTGATTCATCGCATCCGAAACGGATGATATCTCTGTCCTTTGTTCCTCTGTGAGATTTGGTTGTTCCGGACAGATAAAGTGCCTCAAGAATATTTGTCTTTCCCTGTGCATTGTCCCCGTACAGAATATTTGTCTTTGGATCAAAGTTCAAATCTAATAACTCATAATTTCTGTAATTTTTCAGCTTTAAAGATTTGATTATCATTGCAATTATTCTACACTTTTCCCATTTTTTTGTAAAGCAGTCTAAAGAGCGGCCTGGATCTGAAGCTCTTCTCCATTCACAGAGACGGTATCACCCGGATACAATTTTCTTCCTCTTCTCGTCTCATTTTCACCGTTAACACTTACGATACCGCTCTGGATCATATCTTTTGCATCTGCACCGCTTTCCGCTATCGCAGATGCCTTTAAAACCTGTCCAAGCCGGATAAATTCATCTCCGGCTCTCAATCTGAATGTCTGCATATTTTTCCTCTTTCCTATACCGCTGCATTAAAATTAACAGGAAGAATCAGATAAATATAACTCTGAGCCTCATCCTTGATAAAACACGGCGCTTTTGCGTTCATAAAATACAGGTCAACCTCTTCATCGTCAATGACTCTGAGAGCGTCAATCAAAAATTTGGGATTGAATCCGATGAGCAGATCTCTTCCCTCTTTCGCGCAGAGAATTACCTCATCCATGGATCCGGCCTGAGATTTGATTTTCAGCTCCATGGAGTCGTCCCTGATATCAATAATGATCGGCTTCTTATCCCCTTCTTTGATAAGGAGAGTCGCACGGTCAATACAGTCAAGAAGCTCTCTTTTATTGATTTTTACCTTGGTCTCATAATCACTTGAAAGCATCTGATCGATCTTGAAGTATTCTCCTTCAATCAATCTGGATACTACTACAGTTCTGTCAAATTCAAACACGATGTGATTTCTCGTAAATGAGATGTCAACATCCGATTCTGCCTCTCCTCCTACGATCTTGCTGATCTCCTGAAGAGTTTTGCCCGGAACGATTACTTTCTTCGGAGAGTAGGAGTCCTTCAGCTCAATCTTACGGATGGAGATTCTGTGTCCGTCAAGAGATACCACCTTTAAAATATTTTCGTCAATCTCAAAAAGTTCTCCGGTCATCATCTTATTTGTGTCACTGTCAGCTATGGAAAAGATCGTCTGTCTGATCACTTCTTTGAGTGTATATTCAGAGACTGTAATAAAATCATCCTTTTCCACCGAAGGCAGATAAGCAAAATCTTCACCCGACTGTGCAGCAATATTAAACTTTGCTTTTTCACAGGTAATAATTGCCTGGCTGTCATTAATTGATTCAATCACAACATCACTGTCAGGAAGCTTTCTGACAATCTCTGAAAAGATTCTGGCATTAATTGCGAGAATGCCTCTCTCTGAGATTTCTCCGTCAATGGTCGTCTCTATTCCAAGTTCCATATCATTTGCAGTCAGTTTTACAACATCTGTTGATGCGTCAATAAGAATACATTCGAGAATCGGCATCGTCGTTTTTGAAGGAACTGCTTTTGAAACAATGCTTACTCCTTTTACAAGATTGGATTTTGTACAGATAATTTTCATATGGTGATAACTCCTTTCACAGTGTGTAAAAATCTCAGCCGCGTGTGCTTTATATATTTTTTTATAATATCAATTCCGTATCCGTCTTATTAGGGGCTGTGAATATGTTGAAAACCCCTTTAAAGCCTTGTGGTTACACGGTTTGTCCGTTTTGATAACCCTGTTGATTTCGTGTAGGAACCGTGTGAAACAGGTGTGTAAAATTCAGATGATATGAATTGCACTATTTTTTATTCTCAGGTTACTGTCAGGATATTTACAGGTTATCTACATACTTATCCACTTTTATCTTCTTTTTTTCAACATTTAAAATCCGGTTTTTAAGTTATTGCAATTATACTTTAAAGAGGATTGATCTTCTTTTTAATAATGTTTACGGTATTGTTAAGTGCTTCATCTGTCTTAAGATCATTTTCGATCTTTTTTACGCCGTGGCTGATTGATGCGTGGTCTTTTCCGCCCAGAATAACGCCGATTGTTTTAAGAGCTGTATCTGTCATGGTTCTGCACAGATACATGACGATCTGCCGCGGAAGTACGATTTCCGCGTTTCTTTTCTTTCCTTTGATCTCAGCAGGTGAGATATTAAAGTGTTCGGATACTACGTCTATAATCAGCTCAGGTGTGATAACCCTTGTATTATCCGGAGAAATCATATCCTTAAGAGCTTCGGCCGCAAGAGGAATGTCGATGGGCTTATTTTCCAGATTTGACAGCGCAATCAGCTTATTAAGCGATCCTTCCAGCTCACGGATGTTGGATTTTATATTATTTGCGATATACTGCATAACTTCATCTGGTATATGATATCTCTCCAGACCGTCCAGTTCTTCCTTTTTCCGAAGAATAGCCATTCTTGTTTCATAGTCAGGAGAAGAAATATCCGCAATCAGTCCCCATTCAAATCGTGTACGGAGCCGTGCTTCAAGAGTTTCAATATCTTTCGGCGGTTTATCACTTGAGATGATAATCTGTTTGCCTGATACATGAAGGTGATTGAAAGTATGGAAAAATTCTTCCTGCGTACTTTCCTTTCCTATTATGAACTGAATATCGTCAATAAGAAGGACATCGTTATTTCTGTATTTTTCCCGGAATGTAGTCATGGCAAGTTCGTTGCCGTTCTTTCCGACTTTAAGAGCGTCAATCAGTTCATTTGTAAATGCCTCACTTGTTACATAGAGAACTTTCTTGGAAGGATCATTCTCAAGAATAAAATGGGCGATGGAGTGCATCAGATGCGTCTTTCCAAGTCCTACTCCTCCGTATATAAACAGAGGATTGTAGATTTCTCCGGGTGATTCTGCAACAGCCAGTGAAGCTGCGTGCGCGAAACTGTTATTGCTTCCTACTACAAATGTATCAAAGGTATATTTCGGATTCAGGTTCGCTTTTTCGTAGATCGCGTTTACACGATTTCTTTTTACCGTGTTATCACGTTTTTCCTGTATGGTAGTCTGATTATCTGTGACAAATGCCACTTCATATTCTATTCCTGTTACCTCAGCGATGCACACTTTAAAAGGAAGCAGATATTTTTCTTCAATATGCTCCAGACTTGCCCTGAGTTTGACAAGAATATAGACTGTATTATCCCTGATTTCATACACTGTCAGAGGAGCGATCCACGTATTATAAGAAATATTGGATGAGCAGTATTCAAGCTTCATCTTATTAAGTATCTGATCCCAATTTTGTTCCACAATGTTCATCGAAAGTAACTCCTAATCAATATAATAGAGAGATATTAAGGCAAAATCTCTCTATTACATTTTACATCAAAAACAGATCGTAAGCAACGAAAAATCAATGTTTATAAAGTTATGAACACATAGAATGCTTTGTTTTCAAAGGTTAGACAAAGAAAAATATTGTTATCAACATGATATTTCACAGTTATCCACAAGTTATTCACATTTGTTGATAACTTGTGGATAACTGTGAAATATCATGTTGATAATTTAATGGAATAAATAATAGAAAAAGTTTATGATGACTTTATGACGAAAATAAAAAGAAATAAAATGTATTCCAGGAGGTAAAAAAGCGTATTTTGCTTGACTTGTGCAGCTTTTTTCACTATAATTATGGGCAGCGTCCTTTCGGATATATAGTGATTGACGCAAAAAAGAAATTGTTAATTATGTGAATACTTTATTATAAAGTATATCAGCTAAAGGGAGGTGTAAGGGTATGAAGATGACATTTCAGCCGAAAAAGAGATCAAGATCTAAAGTTCACGGCTTCAGAGCAAGAATGAGCACAGCAGGCGGAAGAAAAGTTCTGGCTGCAAGAAGAGCAAAAGGAAGAAAACAGTTATCAGCTTAGGCCGCAGATATGTGGCCTTTTCTTCTATTCAATTATTTTTTTCAATCGTTTATTTAATTAAAGAGGTCATGAATGAAGTATTCTGAATCTTTAAAGAAAAACAAGGATTTCCAGACTGTATACAAAACAGGGAAATCCCTGGCAAATCATTATCTTGTAATGTACCTGCTTCCAAATGAACTTAATAGAAACAGACTGGGAATTTCAGTAAGTAAAAAAGTGGGAAACAGTGTAGTAAGACATCGGCTTACACGTCTGATAAGAGAAAGCTATCGAATGTCAGAAGAACATTTCCGTCGTGGATTTGATATAATAGTGATTGCAAGAACAAGTGCAAAAGGAAAAAGTTATCATGAAATTGAAAGTGCACTGCTCCACCTCGGAAAACTTCATAAATGTTTTATAGATTGAAAAGGAAGTGGCGCGAATGAAACGCATTCTTATCGGGATGATTAAATTTTACAGAAAATATCTGTCCGGAATGAAAAGATACAGTACCTGTAAATATTATCCGACCTGTTCACAGTACGGTCTTGAAGCTATAGAAAAGTACGGAGCTTTTAAAGGAGGCCTTATGGCTGTATGGAGAATTCTGCGCTGCAACCCATTTTCAAAAGGCGGATATGATCCGGTACCTTAAGGAGGATGAGTAATGGAATTTAACGGACTATTAGCTGCCGGGATTTATGACTGGCCGGTCATAAGTCAGATATCCTGGCTGCTGGGAAAAGTTATGAATGGTATTTATAATGTACTCAGCGCCATAGGAATTGAAAATATCGGCGTGAGTATCATTATTTTTACAATTATCGTGTATACGCTTCTGATTCCGCTTACGATCAAGCAGCAGAAATTTACAAAAATGCAGAGCGTAATGACGCCGGAGATCAGAAAGATTCAGAAAAAGTATGAAGGAAAAAGAGATCAGGCTTCTATGCTGAAGCAGCAGGAAGAGATGAATGCCGTATATGATAAATACGGAACAAAAATGTCCAGCGGATGTCTTCCTTCTCTGATCCAGATGCTGTTTCTTTTCGGTCTGTATCCGGTCGTTCAGAATATTCCGAGATATGTAGACAAAGTGCATGATGTTTACATGCCTCTTGTTGAGAAGATTCAGAGTGTTGCAGGTTCTCAGGCTATTATGGAAAAAATAGGGGAAGCAAGTCCTGTTCTGATGAGCCCGGGGTCTTACGATTATTCCCAGGCCAATACTCTTGTAGAAGCGCTTTATAAATTCCAGGACGCTACATGGAATACTCTGATTGATAAGATTCCTCAGGTAGAGAGCCTTGTAAACAGCACAAGAGATCAGATTGATAATCTGAATCAGTTTCTGGGAGTAAATATCGGAGCACATCCCTGGAATCTTCTTATGGACGCGCTGAAAGATTTCTCCATTATCGGTATTATTCTGGCGGTTATTATCCCGGTTCTTGCCGGCCTTACACAGTTTCTCAGTGTGAAGCTTTCTCAGGCAGGCAGTTCTATGATGGATGATAAGGATAATCCGATGGCGGGATCCATGAAGACCATGACATATACAATGCCTTTGATTTCCGTTGTGTTTGGTTTTACTCTTCCGGCAGGACTTGGTCTTTACTGGGTAGCGAGCGCGGCGGTAAGATGTGTACAGCAGATTGCGATTAATAAATATCTGAGTAAAAAGTCAGTTGAAGATATTATTGCAGAGAACCAGAAGAAGATGAAAAAGAAAATAGAGAAAAAGGGAACCTCTGCACAGGAAATCAACAGAATGGCTACAACAAGTACAAGGAATGTGGGCAGCTCTTCCAAATCAAAGAAGAGCCAGGCTGAAAATGACGAAAAGATAAGGAGAGCACAGGAGCTGGCTAAGAATGCAAAGCCCGGCAGTCTTACGGATAAGGCAAATCTTGTTGCAAGATATAACAACGGCCAGAAATCGGAACAATCCTCATCTGAATCTGAAAAGGTTTCTGAAAAGAAAGGAAAGAAATAAAATGAAAGGTAGTATCAGGGTATCAGCAAGGACATTAGATGATGCGATTACAGAGGCTTCCGTCCAGTTAGGCGTAACAAGTGACAAACTGGAATATAACGTCATTGAAAAAGGAAGCGCCGGATTTCTCGGGATTGGTATGAAACAGGCTGTAATTGAAGCCTGGAGAAAAGAAGAGCCTGCAGAAGAAAAAATAGATGTATTTAAGACATTTTCCGAAAAAGACATTCTCGGAGAGATGAAAAGTGAAAAGCCTGTAAGAGAGAAAAAAGAGAAAAAATATAAAGAGGAAAAAAGAGAAGAAAAGAAAACGGAAAACAAGCCTCAGAAAAAGGAAGAAATCAAAAAAGAAGCTGTAGAAAAGGAAACAGTCAGGGAAGCAGAAAAAGATCCTGAGACAGTTTATGAAAAGGATGAGAAAGATAAACTTGCAGAGGTTGAACCTCAGACAATAGAGGCTGTTGAGACATTTGTAACAGATACACTTAAAGCAATGAATATGGATGTTGAAATTACTTCCGGAATTGACAGTGACGGCGCTCTGTGTGTAGATATGAAAGGCGAGCACATGGGAATTCTCATAGGAAAGAGAGGACAGACGCTTGACGCGCTTCAGTATCTTGCGAACCGTGTCGCAAATAAGCATCAGGATGGATATGTAAGAGTAAAGCTTGACACTGAGAATTATCGCGCGAGAAGAGAAGAGACGCTGAAACACCTGGCAAAAAATATTGCACACAAAGTCAAGAGAACGAGAAGACCTGTTTCTCTTGAGCCAATGAATCCTTATGAAAGAAGAATTATTCATTCGGCACTGCAGTCTGATCCTTATGTGACTACTCACAGCGAAGGAGAAGAGCCTTACAGAAAAGTTGTTGTTACTTTGAAAAGATAAGACAGGATATTAACTGATTGAAGCGAAAGGACGTTAACGCTTCACGGATTCTTTCGTGAAGACGGAAACGTCCTTTTTTATGAGAATAAGATCTGTCTTATCCGGAATTTTAAAGATTATAAACCGGTCTTTATCATGAAAATTTATGTTAGCAGCTTTAAAAACAGAAGGAAAGGATGCCTCTATGAAGAAAGAAACAATTGCCGCAATTTCCACCGGAATGACGAACGCGGGAATCGGAATCGTAAGAATCAGCGGTGAAGATGCATTTTCCGCCGCAGACAGAATATTCCGCGGAAAAGAAAAAATATCGGAATGTAAAAGCCATACAATACATTATGGGTATATTGTAGACGGAGACATAACAGTGGATCAGGTTCTTGTCATGGTAATGAAAGGTCCGCGGACATTTACAGGAGAAGATACAGTAGAGATAAACTGTCATGGAGGGACTTATGTGGTAACAAGAGTGCTTGACGCTGTACTCAGACACGGCGGAGTCCGTCCGGCGCAGCCGGGTGAATTTACAAAACGTGCATTTCTGAATGGAAAAATGGATCTTTCGCAGGCGGAAGCTGTCGGCGATCTGATTTCCTCCAGCAATGACTATGCTCTGAAAAATTCGGTTAATCAATTAAAAGGTAATATAAGAAATAGAATTAATGATATAAGAAATAAAATAATATACCAGACTGCGTTTATAGAAAGTGCTCTTGACGACCCGGAACACTATAGTTTTGAAGGATATGATGCAAAATTAAGAAAAAACGCAGAAGAAATAATATGCGAATTAAATAAATTAATTAATTCGTATAGAAATGGAAAAGTTTTCAAAGAAGGCATTCAGACTGTAATAGTAGGAAAACCAAATGCAGGAAAATCTTCACTTTTAAACGTGCTTGCGGGACATGAAAGAGCAATTGTTACAGAAATTGAAGGTACAACCAGGGATGTAATTGAAGAACAGATTAATCTTCAGGGGATCACACTTAATGTAGTTGACACCGCAGGGATCAGACAGACGGATGATAAGGTGGAAAAAATAGGTGTGGATAAAGCTGTTGATTATGTGGAAAACGCAGATCTTGTTATTTATGTAGCGGACAGTTCCAGAAATCTTGATGAAAACGATGAAAAAATTCTGGATATGATTTATGATAAGAAAAAGATTGTTCTTTTGAATAAATCAGATCTGGAACCGGTTGTTACCCGGGAAATGATCGAAGAAAAAGCCGGGGATGCGCCTGTTATTGAAGTGTCGGCTGCAGAGGAGAGAGGAATAAGCGAACTGGGAGATCTTATAAAAGATATGTTTCTAAAAGGGGATATTTCTTTTAACGAGGAAATTTATATTACCAGCGCCAGGCAGAAAGACGCACTTTGCCGCGCGGTGGAAAGTATGAAAAAAGTGATTGAAAGTATAGATAATGGTATGCCTGAAGATTTTTATTCTATTGATCTGATGGATGCATATGAGGCGCTTGGAAGTATTACAGGAGAAGAAGTAGGAGACGATTTGATTAATGAAATATTCAGCAGATTTTGTATGGGAAAATAAAGATCATTACGATATTGCAGTTGTCGGAGCGGGGCATGCGGGATGTGAAGCTGCTCTTGCCTGTGCAAGACTGGGATTTCGTACTGCGGTATTTACTGTGAGCGTAGACAGTATTGCGCTTATGCCGTGTAATCCGAATATCGGAGGAAGCTCCAAAGGACATCTTGTAAAGGAAGTCGATGCTCTGGGCGGAGAGATGGGAAAAGTGATAGATAAAACTTTTATTCAGTCGAAAATGCTGAACCGCTCGAAGGGGCCTGCCGTACATTCTTTGAGAGCACAGGCGGACAAGGCTGCATACAGCCGTACTATGAGGAGTGTTCTGGAAAATCAGGATAATCTTGATATTAAGCAGATGGAGGTTACGGATATTCTGGCAGAAGACGGAAAAGTAACAGGAATAAAGACCTATTCCGGAGCTGTATACCGCTGCCGAGCTGTTGTCCTCTGTACCGGAACTTATCTTAAGGCCAGATGTATTTATGGCGATGTGAGCACGTATACGGGACCAAACGGACTCCAGAGCGCAAATTATCTTACAGACAGCCTGAAATCTCTCGGAATAAAAATGTACCGGTTTAAAACAGGAACACCGGCCAGAATTGACGGAAAAAGCATTGATTTCAGTAAAATGGAAGAGCAAAAAGGAGATGAAAGGGTTGTGCCTTTCTCTTTCACAACTGATCCGGAAGATGTACAGATTGATCAGGTATCCTGCTGGCTTACTTATACTAATGAAACAACCCATGAGATTATAAGAAATAATCTTGACAGATCTCCCCTATTTTCCGGCGCGATAGAGGGAACGGGTCCCAGATATTGTCCTTCAATAGAAGATAAGGTTGTGAAATTTCCGGACAAGAACCGGCATCAGGTGTTCATAGAACCGGAAGGACTTTCTACAAATGAAATGTATGTGGGAGGTATGTCCAGTTCTCTTCCGGAAGATGTTCAGTATGCAATGTACAGAAGTGTACCCGGACTGGAGCATGCGAAAATTGTAAGAAATGCCTACGCAATTGAATATGACTGCATTGACGCCAGGCAGCTGAAAAGTACACTGGAATTTAAGGTAATTGAAGGACTTTTCAGCGGCGGACAGTTTAATGGAAGTTCCGGATATGAAGAAGCGGCGGCTCAGGGGCTGATCGCGGGAATTAATGCCGCAAGAAAACTGCAGGGAAAAGAAGGAATTGTAATTGACCGTTCCCAGGGATATATAGGGGTTCTTATTGATGATCTTGTTACAAAGGAAAGCCATGAGCCTTATCGAATGATGACTTCCAGAGCTGAGTACAGGCTTATTCTCAGACAAGATAATGCAGATCTTCGGCTTACCCGACTGGGGCATGAAATCGGTCTGATTGACGATGAAAGATATGAGAAACTGGTAAATAAAGAGAAGATGATTGAAGGGGAAATTTCCCGTGTAAATCATGTAAATGTAGGAACTTCCCGGAACGTTCAGGATGTTCTGAAGAGTTTTGGAAGCACAGAGCTGACCTCCGGAACAACCCTGGCTGAGCTGATGCGCCGTCCTGAATTGTCCTATGAAAAACTTGCCCCGATTGATACTGAACGTCCTGAACTTCCTGCTGATGTACAGGAACAGGTGGATATAAATATCAAATATGAAGGTTATATCAAACGGCAGCTGAGACAGGTTGAACAGTTTAAAAAGATGGAAAATAAAAAAATACCGGACGATATTAATTATGATGAAATTAAAAGTCTGAGGATTGAGGCAAAACAGAAATTAAATCAGATACGTCCTGCTTCAATCGGACAGGCTTCCCGAATATCAGGAGTGTCTCCGGCGGATGTATCGGTCCTTCTGGTTTATCTGAAGCATGAATGATATTATTATTGCAATAAGAAAAATATCGGACTGATTTAGCAGAATGTTTGATATGATATTAAATTATGTGATAAATATATCACATAATTCGATGTATATAAAACTGGAAAATTTTTATAATTAAATAATGTAATTAGAAAGTGGAGAGTAATGACTGACAGATTTAAATCAGAATTAGATAAAATCGGCATAACCCTGACGGATGATCAGAAAAAACAATTTGATCAGTACTACAGACTGCTTGTAGAGTGGAATAAAGTGATGAATCTTACGGGAATTGTTGATTATGATGAAGTAAACTTAAAACATTTTACAGATAGTCTTACTATTGTAAAGGTTATAGATATGAAAAAAATCCGGTGTCTTATAGACGTGGGGACCGGTGCGGGATTTCCCGGTATTCCGATCAAAATAGCATACCCTCATATCAAAGTTGTTCTTCTGGACTCTTTGAATAAAAGAATAAAATTTTTGAATACCGTTATAGATGAATTGGGACTTACTGATATATATGCTGTGCATGGAAGAGCGGAAGATATGGCGAAAAAAGGGGAATATAGAGAAGTGTTTGATTTGTGTGTATCGCGGGCTGTTTCGAATCTCTCTACCTTGAGTGAATACTGCATTCCGTTTGTAAGAAAAAAAGGATCTTTTGTTTCTTATAAAAGCGTATCGGCAGACGAGGAAATAAAACAATCTGAAAATGCATTGAATATTCTGGGGGGAAAAATAGAAAATGTGGATAAATTTGTTCTTCCGGATACGGATATGGGAAGAACACTTGTTAAAATAAGCAAAATCAGAAATACTCCCGGTAAATATCCACGCAAAGCGGGAATTCCTGCAAAAGAACCCTTATAGAATACAATATAAAAAAGGGGCTTCTGAAAACATATCATTTATTTATCTAAGTTACATTGATATGCTTCGGAAGCTCCTTTTTTATGATTTTTTTGTTTTATTCTTCGTCGGATAAAAGAATTCTTATCTGATTTATAAACTCTTCGGGTTTTTCCATATGCGGCATTTTCTTTGTTTTTTCAATCCCGATAATCTCAATGGACGGCAGATAATTCTGGTATTGATTAGCCAGAAGAATATTCTCCGGATTTGCGTTTCCGGTAATAATAAATATACTATTGGTCAGTTTATTCAAACAGCAGACGATATTTGCATTTGTAAATCTTGATACCTGGCTTGCATATAAGAACTTGGAATGTGTTTTGTCTTTCTGGGAGGCTTCCGTAAATGCAAGTATATCTTCCTCATTAATTTCGTTTTGATTATAGTAATAGGAAGAAGCAAATGCTTCGGATATAGTTCTTCTGTTTACTTTCATATTATATATAAAAGTGCCTATGACAGGTGCATATAAAAGGTATTTTATAAGTTTAGAACGTTTTGTAGGAATTTTTGCAAATTTAATAATATCAGACGGATTGATCATCACTACGTTGTCGATTATCGAATCATCATTTGAACAGGCCATTAATACAAATGATGAGGATTCTCCTGATACAATTATATCTGTTTTTTCCCCGATTATATGTTTTATAAAATCAGTAATCAATTGTACATACAGATAATTTGTGTATGTAAGTATTGGCCGGTCAGAACATCCGCATCCAAGAAGATCTAATCTATATACAGTATTTGTTTTCGAAAGACGTTTTTCAATTTTATTCCATTCATATAATGAAGAACATACATTTAAATCATGTATCAGTAATACTGGTTTGCCGGATCCGCTTTTTTTATACGCAATTTCTCCAAATCTCCAGTCATAATACTCATAGTTGTCGTTGTTTAATAGATTATCAGCTGTAGAAATATAATTAAAAATGCGATTAACTACGTGCATTGTTCCTAGCAATGCGCCTGTAAATATTGCTGCAGTACCGAGTTTTTTCTTTATGCTCACACCTGTTCACCTGCTTTCGTTATTTGTCTTCTATTATACTACATCGACATATCTAAATAAAGACTTAATTCTTCTAATGTTTCACGTGAAACATTTTATAAATGTCAAGTATAAATAAATTTAAACATAACAATTATTTTCATATAAACTGATAAATAATAAAAAATGTTTCACGTGAAACACAGCTTTGACAGGTAAAAATAATTCGCACTAAATCTATTGAAAATACACAGCTTCACTGCGAAAATAGAATTATTACAAAAAATTTTTTCGCGGTGAGGCTGAAATGGGAAGAAAAGAACAGAGAATACAAAAGAAACTTGAAAAAAATCCAATTAGAGAACTTAATAAAATCCAAAACAGATATTATAGTCAGCTGTTTTGGAAGTTTGCCCAAACAAAGGATCCCCGACATCCGAGCTATATCACATATACAAACCGGATGATGCTGGGGACTTTATATTATAAGGGAATCGCGGGGATTGACAGTATGCAGGAGATGACAGAACAGTTTAATGAAGAGACGGTTTCTAAAAATCTGTCTGCATTTATAGGGGAAAAAGCCGGGGAATACGTTCCCCATCATGTAACAGAGAATGAGTATCTGGAAAGGCTTGCTCCTATGGAGTTGGAAGAAATCAAGCAGGACCTGGTGTATCATCTGATCCGGAGACGATGCTTTGAGGATGCAAGATATAAGAAAAAATGGCTGATCATAGTGGATGGGACACAGCTATACTGCGGACAGAGAAAACTGAATGAGCATTGTCTGGAACGGTGCTGTAATAAGGGAACAGACAAAGAGATCACACTGTATCACCGGGATGTGCTGGAGGCGAAGATCTTCTTTGGAGAAAAGCTGGTAGCCAGTATAGGGAGTGAATTCATCGAGAATAACGGGGAAGACCGGAAACGCCAGGAAAAAATGAGTGCGGAGGAGATCAAACAGGATTGTGAGACCAAAGCATTTACCCGATTGGCAGGACGGATCAAGAAAAGATTTCCCCGGCTGCCGATCCTGCTGCTGGCAGACAGTCTGTATGCATCAAAACCGGTTATGGATCTGTGCAGGGAATATAAGTGGGAATTCCTGATCCGGTATAAAAAGGGAAGTATTCCGAGCATAGCGGAAGAATACGAAAAGATACCGGAAAAAGGGAAAACAGAGAAAGCCGAATTCGTGAATGATATTGATTATGATGGCAAACCGGTACACGTATTAAGATATCGGGAAGAAAAGGCTGGAGAAACAACAGAATTCCAATGGCTGAGCAGCATAAGGATTACCAAAGGGAATGCGGAAAAGATGGCGGAAACGGGAAGAAAGCGCTGGAAGATAGAGAATGAAGGATTTAACCGGCAGAAGAACTGGCAGGGAAGCATTACCCATACATGCAGCTGGGATGACCAGGCGCAGAAGAACCATTATCTGATGGCACAGATCTCGGATTTTGTGAAACAGTTGTATGAGTATTATTATCTGGAGAAGAATGGGATCAAAAAGAAGCAAAAAAATATATCTTCTGATTTGTTAGCCAGCTTTGGACGGCAACTAACAAAAGAAGATATATTCCCAGTTGATGAAAATACACAGTCATTCAACTGAGATAAGTATAGCAAAGGAAGTGGTGCCTGCCAAGAGGAAAATGAACTGAATTATCTACAAAAAGAGGAAATTCGGTCATCAGGGCCTTAAAAGTGAATAAGTTCGGAAGAAAAACCAGTGTTGTGGATAACTTATTTTTTCTTAGAAATTCATTGGCATATGGCAGGTAAATATATTTTTACCGTTTAAAACTGCGTGAAACATTATATTATAGATAAAAAATGGAAAAGGTGTTATAATGGAAAAGTACATGAAAAAAAGAAGAGAAAGCAGTTTGCCAGGAGGTAAAAATGGGGAGAATAATAGCAATCGCCAATCAAAAAGGCGGTGTAGGAAAAACTACAACGGCAATCAATCTATCGGCATCTCTCGCAAGTATGGATAAAAAAGTACTTGCTCTTGATATGGATCCGCAGGGAAATATGACCAGTGGCTTGGGCGTCGATAAAGACGGCGTTGATAAAACAGTATATGATCTTATAATAGGAAATGCGGGAATTGAAGAATGTCTTTGCAGAGATGTTCTGGAAAATCTGGATGTGCTTCCATCTAATATAAATCTTTCAGCAGCGGAAATTGAACTGATAGGAGTGGATAATAAGGAATTTATCCTGAGAGATGAAGTTAAAAAAGTAAAAGACAGATATGATTTCGTTATTATAGACTGTCCGCCGGCTTTGAGTATGCTGACGATAAACGCGATGACAACAGCAGATTCAGTTCTTGTCCCCATACAGTGTGAATATTATGCTCTGGAAGGATTAAGCCAGCTTATACATACAATTGAGCTGGTTCAGGAAAGACTAAATCCGAAGCTTGAAATAGAAGGAGTAGTCTTTACTATGTATGATGCCAGAACAAATTTATCACTTCAGGTTGTAGAAAACGTAAAAGATAATCTGAATCAGAATATTTATAAAACAATTATTCCAAGAAATATACGTCTGGCAGAAGCTCCAAGTTATGGAATGCCGATAAATCTCTATGATTCAAAATCGACAGGCGCCGAAAGCTATAGATTATTAGCAGAAGAAGTGATTCATAAAGGAGAAGAATGATATGGCGGTAAAGAGAAATGGATTGGGAAAGGGACTGGATAGTCTTATACCGAATAAAGCAGAAAAAACTGTCAAAGCAGAAAAAAAACCCGAAGAAAAGAAAGAAGAAAGAAAAAGTGAATCAGGAGAAATTCTTGTAAAAATCAATCAGGTCGAACCAAACAGAGAACAGCCGAGAAAGGAATTTGACGAAGATTCTCTGATGGAACTTGCTGATTCTATCAAACAGTTCGGAATTCTGCAGCCTCTTCTTGTACAGAAAAAGAAAGATTACTATGAAATAATTGCCGGCGAAAGAAGATGGCGCGCGGCAAAAATTGCGGGAATAAAAGAAGTTCCTATTATAGTAAAGGAATATACAAACCAGGAAATTGTAGAAATTTCTCTTATTGAAAACATACAAAGAGAAAATCTTAATCCGATTGAAGAAGCAATGGCATATAAGAGACTTCTGGAGGAGTTTAGCCTAAAACAGGATGAAGTGGCTGAAAGAGTCTCAAAAAGCCGTACCGCTGTTACAAATTCAATGAGGCTTCTTAAATTGAGTCCGAGGGTACAGCAGATGATCGTAGACGATATGATCAGTACAGGTCATGCCAGAGCGCTTCTTGCCATAGATGACGAAGAACAGCAGTATCAACTGGCCAATCGGATATTCGATGAAAAACTCAGTGTAAGAGAAACAGAAAAACTGGTAAAAGCACTGAAAAATCCTAAAAAAGAAAAAAAGAATCAAAAAATAGAACATACGTTTGTATACAATAATATAGAAGAACAAATGAAAAATATTATCGGAACAAAAGTAATTGTGAATCCTAAAGCGAATGGAAAAGGAAAAATAGAGATAGAATATTATTCCGAAGAAGAATTGGAAAGAATATATGATCTTATAATGACCATTCGAACTGTATAATTACAATAGTCCTTCATTGATAAAAAAAGAAAACTGCAACAAAATATAAAAAATACATGACATAGCATAAGATATGAATTATGATAGAACAGGATTGTGCATGATATTGAATATATAATTCATGAAGGAAAAGGGAGGAAAGAAACTAAAGAAGTGAAAAAGAGAGGGAGAAAAATAAGAAGGAGATGAATAATAAAATGAACGGAATACTGGAAAGTCTGGGAGTTGATCCGTTTTATTTGTTTATAGTTGTGTTTGTTTTACTTGCAGTACTGTTTATACTCTATGTACTGCTTAACGAGAGATACAGAAAATTGCAGAGAAGCTACGCAACATTTATGAAGGGGAAAAATGGAAAGAATCTTGAAAAAAGTTTTTTTAAAAGATTTGAAGAACTGGATGAAGTAGCTCAGCTGGCAAAAGAAAACAGAGATGAGATCGATAATATTTACAAAAAGATGGAAAGTCATTACCAGAAAGTCGGAATTGTAAAATACGATGCTTTCCATGAAATGGGCGGGGAATTAAGTTTTGCCCTTGCCATGCTGGATGAGAATGATAATGGCTGGATTTTTAATGCAATGCACAGCAGAGAAGGCTGCTATACTTATATAAAAGAAATCATTAATGGAGAAAGTTACATTGAACTGGCCGAAGAAGAAAGGCAGTGTCTGGAAAAGGCAATTTACCAGGAAGAATACGATATAAAAAAGAAAATGTGAGGAAAGATAAATGCTTGATATTAAGTTTGTTAGAAATAATCCGGATGTTGTAAAACAGAACATAAAGAATAAATTTCAGGATGAAAAGCTTCCCCTTGTGGATGAAGTAATTGCCCTTGATCAGAGAAACAGAGAGATCAAACAGGAAGTAGAGGCACTTCGCGCTGAAAAAAATAAAGCATCCAAACAGATCGGCGCCATGATGGCGCAGAAAAAATTTGAAGATGCAGAAGAAATGAAAAAAAAGGTGGCAGAAAGCGCCGGCAGAATTGACGCTCTTTCAGAAGAAGAGAAAGAAGTAGAAGAAAAGATAAAGAAGATCATGATGACAATTCCGAATATCATAGATCCTTCTGTACCGATCGGAAAAGACGACAGCGAAAATGTTGAGCTGGAGCGGTTCGGAGAACCTGTAGTTCCGGATTTTGAAATTCCGTATCATACAGATATTATGGAAGCCTTTGACGGAATCGATCTTGAAAGCGCCAGAAAAGTGGCCGGAAACGGATTTTATTATCTGATGGGGGACATTGCGCGCCTTCATTCATCGGTAATTGCCTATGCAAGAGACTTTATGATTAACAGAGGATTTACTTACTGTGTTCCACCGTTTATGATCCGCAGCAATGTTGTTACCGGAGTTATGAGCTTTGCGGAGATGGACGCCATGATGTATAAGATAGAGGGCGAAGACCTGTATCTGATCGGGACAAGCGAACACTCCATGATAGGAAAGTTTATTAACACTCTGCTTAGTGAAGACCAGATTCCTCAGACTCTGACCAGTTACTCACCCTGCTTCAGAAAAGAAAAGGGAGCTCACGGAATTGAAGAAAGAGGAGTATACCGGATCCATCAGTTTGAAAAGCAGGAAATGATTGTTGTATGTAAACCTGAAGAGAGCATGGAATGGTACGATAAACTGTGGAAAAATACAGTAGATCTTTTCCGTTCTATGGATATACCGGTAAGAACCCTGGAATGCTGCTCCGGCGATCTGGCGGATCTGAAAGTAAAATCAGTAGATGTGGAGGCATGGTCTCCAAGACAGAAAAAGTATTTTGAGGTCGGAAGCTGCTCGAATCTGGGAGACGCGCAGGCAAGAAGACTTGGAATCAGAATAAAAGGCGAAAACGGAAACTACTTTGCGCATACACTGAATAATACGGTAGTAGCGCCGCCGAGAATGCTGATTGCTTTTCTTGAAAATAATCTCCAGGCAGACGGCTCTGTAAAAATACCTGAGGTACTTCAGCCGTATATGGGCGGAAATACAGAAATCAGACCGAAGAAAAAATAAGGCGGCTGCTGATTTTTAAAAGCAAATAATTGGAACAAAACAGAAAAGTGAACAAAGCGGATTAGGAGCATCCACTTTACTCGGAAAATAGGAGTGAAATGCATCAGTATTTAAAAGCAATCGGATTTGATAATATCCGTACAAGAAAAGATTTAATTCATCTGCTTGATGAAGTGAAAAACGAATTTACTCACGAGACGATAGTCTCCTATAAACCGGAGGAAGATTTCTGCGAATATCAGAAAGAGTACGGGCAGAGTATAGGAATTACATTATGCGGAGAACTGAATGAAAGAGAAGAGTTTGAGCAGGCGTACTATTTCCCGTATTTTGAGGGGAGTGGCATTACTACATTCGCGGAAATCGTTGTGGAAAGGAAAATTGAAAAGGAACAGTACGTAGGCATGTGCGAGGATTCCAAAATCGGAATCAGCCTGATATTTACCCTCCAGAACGGAATCGAATATATGAGGGAAAATCAGGCGGGATTTACAGCAGGCCTCACCACGTCTGTTACATTTTCCGGACTTGCTTTATCCGGTATGATTCTTCTGCCGGTTATAAAAAACGAACAGCAGCTTAAAAATGAGAAGGCAGCCGCAGACAACAGGAAGATGCTTTTAAACGCCGCCCGCAGCGGAGATCAGACAGCAATAGAAACTCTGACACTGGATGATATAGATATGTATTCAAAAGTATCCCGGCGTCTTGCAAATGAAGATGTGTTCTCAATTGTAGATACCTATTTTATGCCTTACGGCGTAGAATGTGATCTGTACTCGATTATGGGAGAAATACTGGCCGTCCGGGAACGATATAACTTCGCTACGGGAGTCAGACTGTATCAGATGAAGCTGAATGTAAATGAGCTGCAGTTTGACGTATGCGTTCCGGCAGATTCGGTTATGGGAGAACCGGAGATCGGGAGAAGGTTCAAAGGAACAATCTGGCTGCAGGGGTATATCAATTTTTAGTATGCTGCTCAGCAGACAGCAGAGAAAACAGGACCTGTGGAGAATCTTGCAATTCTTATAAAACAGTTGAGAAAAAAAAGAAAATATGGTATATTATTAAGCGTGTCCGAAAGGATAAGATAAAAACAGTTTTTATAAACTGTTTTTATATAAGTTTCTGTAGCTCAGCAGGATAGAGCGTCCGCCTCCTAAGGTGACGTCGGAACGTCCGCCTGAGTAAAAGAGGAAAAAAGTCAACAGTTCAATAAAATAGTTAAAAACAGCGATAAAAAGCTGTTTTTATATAAGTTTCTGTAGCTCAGCAGGATAGAGCGTCCGCCTCCTAAGCGGAAGGCCGGCGGTTCGAATCCGCCCAGGAACGTAACCGAGAAGCCGAAAATTCCTTGAAAAATCGAGGTTTTCGGCTTCTTCCATTTTCAGAAAAAATCCGAACACAGAACCTAACGGCGATTAGCAGTTCACAATTTGCTAATCGGACTCTGAACTGTACAATTCCATTAGCTGCTAATAATTAGCAGAAAAGAGAGGATTTTTGCTAATGAAAAACGCCTTCCTGCTAATCAGAGCAAAATTTCTGCAAAAAATCCTGCTAATCAAAAAGTTGTACGTTCCTGTTTCAATGAAAATAAATCAAAGTAAATACGTTATAAATACATAGAGCACTTGTGGTAAAAATTTTAGTGTATGTTATAATGGAATTACCTTTGAAATTACAGAGTGTGACACCAAAAAACATAAGGGATGAAATATTTTTAAACACTGTTATGAAGGGATAAGAGCTATGAGGCTTCTATATTTGTGTGTTCTTGGAGGACCCAGAACAAAAGAATTTGATAATGTTAAAAAGTTTATTGATAATTTGCCCAGATATTTGCAATATCACACAAATCAAAATAAAACTGAAAATCAGTTGTTTTTTGCAGATCGTCTTGGCAAGTTTGTAGGAGCAGAAGCTTATGATGCGTGTATTGTGTTTATAAGCCCCCTTTTCTTGGATAGTTTAGAAGCATTGGAATGTCTAAAGAGTATATTGGAAAAGATATCAAATATTGTCTTTATCGATATTCATGATAATTTATCTGATGAGCAGTGCCAGAAAATTTTGGAGATATCACCTTGCAAAATTTTTTCTACGGAAGAAGGAAGAGCGTATCTAATTAATACCTTTCAAGATCCAGAAGAAATTGAAAACCAAAGATTTGTAAAAGAATTGAATAAATCCATAGAAAATGAAGGATTCCAATATTTAGATAATACTATTAATAAATTAAATGTTAGTGCTTTTAGAAATAGAGTAGTTTCTATTGCCTGTTACTTAGGAAGCTTTTTAATCCTTATAAGTTTTCTGGTATTAGTGATAGTTAAGGCTAATGATAAAGTATTAAGTAATGATTTGTATTTTTTGATTTGGAAGGGCATTGAAATAGTAACAGAATCGGCTTTAGCAATATCGGCTTCACGATTTTTATTTATATTAGGAAAATCATTTATGGTAGAGGCGATCAGAGCTTCTGATAGGGCACATGCAATCGGCTTAGGAAAGTTATATTTACAACTATTTAAAAATAAATTTGATTGGAATGAACTAAAAGATGTTCTTCAAAACTGGAATATTGACAAGGGGTCTGCATTTATTACTCAAGATGCAAAGGATATAGAAGGTGGCAAAATAGAGGAGATGATTACAAAGCTAAAAAAATAAATTTTTGCGTATGTTGGATAGACAATTTTTAATAAAGTAAGAATTATTATGAGATAATATGAACTTTATGGTGTTTATTAGTAGGATAGTTTGGAATTTGAAAATAGAACAACCAACCTTCCACCTAAATTCACCTCTTCTGCTAATCACCTGCAAAGGAGAGCCTGAAAAACGCCTTTTATTTCGTTTGATTTTGCTTACATACGGTTGATTCCTGACCGATAGAAAACCCTTGATTTCCTTGCATTTCTTTTACTTACTTTGATAGTGAAAGCAGGGTTTCGAGTGAACTCCTAAGTGTTTGCTAAGCGAACACCTGAGGAAACAGGACAGAAGCAGAAAAAGGATCAAATCGGATCCGGTACGGAAACCATTTGAACGGAGCGGAGACAAGAAAAAGGTGTTTGCTCAAGTGTCAAAGGGATCAAAAAAATTGTTGGTTATCAGCATTGAAAAAGGCTGTTACCATAGAATCGGCTATCTGACCGAGAGGCTGAAAACCCAGTGTTTAAGCCAAAAAATCAGAGAATGTCTCGTTAGTTAAATGGATATAACAGGGTCCTCCTAAGACTCAATTATAGGTTCGATTCCTATACGAGACGGTAGATATAAGCGGGAATTATTAGCTGGAAAGGCTTTAATAATTACCCGCTTATCTCATTTTCTGAAGAAGAAAATTACCCTGAATGGGATGAAAATCCAGCTAATACACTGTCAAAAATTAGCGGATCTGGCTAATAAAAAAGCTTTGTGGCTAATAATTTTTTTCCAGGCAGATCAGCTAATAACAGTGCTCAGTTAAATGTCAGCCTGTATTTAAAATAGTAAAACATGGTAAAAGCGTGGTATGCGGACTGCACATTTTTCAGAGGTTCATCTGGAAGCCGATACAATATCAATTACATATAATAGTCAAACGGGAAGCTCGTTTGGATCAGATTTACAAAACTGATCTGAACGAGCTTTTTTCGTATCAGAGGAAAGGAGAAAAATTGGAAGAAAAAGAGAAAGTTATTGAAATTGAGATTGAGAGGCTTCGAGACTTTAAAGAGCATGAGGAAGTGGAAATCACATCCGTCTCCTCCGCATTCTATAACGAGCGCCAGCGTGTGCAGATTGACCTTTCCAAAGTATTGGAACAGGACGAGAAGTTCGGTATCGGACAGAACGGCGAAATCCTCTCGGTACAGTTCGGCTTGTATGCAGCCGAGGATATCACAGCGGCAGACGGCATGGCTATCCCGAAGGACGGTCTCATTGAAATTGCTTCCTGCGATGAAAACGGAAAAGCTGTTTTTGCAACAGATCTCCCGGTGGGTGCAAAGCTCTATGTGAAGGAATACAGCACAGACGAGCATTACCTCATCAGCGATGAAATCTATCCTGTGGAATTTGCCTATGCAGGACAGGAAACGGCAGTCGTGAATATCTCCGTAAATGACGGTCAGCCGATGGAGAACAAGCTTATCAGAGGCTCAGTCATCGGCAAGAAGATTAACGAGGACGGCTTTGCCATCTGCGGCGCCATCTTCGGATTGTTTAAGGCAGACGAAACGGAATTTACTGAGGATACCGCTATTCTTACCGCCGAGTCCAATGAAATCGGCGTGTTCGGATTTGAAAATGTACCGTTTGGAAATTGGATAATCCGTGAACTAAAAGCTGCCCCGGCATTTGTATTGAACGAAACGACCTACCCGGTGACCATCTCTGAAAACGAAGAAATCGTAGAGATTGAGATTGAAAACCGCTTTATTGTGGGCAGCGTACAGACCACAAAGGTGGATGCCCAGCAGAAATGATGTTCTCCGCCTCCCGTTCAAGGCGATTGCAGATCGTGCCGATCATCCAGTCCTTTTCTCAGCTTGAAAAGAACTACGGCAAGGAAGGTGCGGAAATTATCATAGACAATACCCAGCTCACCATCTTCGGCGGCTTTGCTCCTCAAAGCACTTCTGCGGAAACCCTGTCCAAAGCCTTGGGCAGCCGAACTGTCATGTCCGGTTCGGTATCAAGAAGCAAGAACGATCCGTCCGAATCGCTGCAGATGATAGAACGGCCGCTGATGACGCCGGATGAATTAAAGAGTATGCCCAAAGGGCAGTTTGTGGTGATGAAAACAGGCTTCTACCCGATGAAGGTAAAGCTGAAACTGTTCTTCAAATGGGGCATTCAGTTTGATGAGAAGAATCCCTACGCCGTTGCCGATCAGGGAAACCGCAAGGTGGAGTATGCCTCGAAGAAGGACATTATGGACGGCATCGTGAAGAAATACCGTCCTGACCTGTTAGCGCCGCCCGAACCTGCAGACGAAGGCAATGCATCCGGCGGTCAGGATCAGGCGAAGGACGAAAGCAGCCAACCACAGACGAAAAAACAGCAGACAAGGGATAAGAAGAAAACAGGCGGATCAAATCTGCAGACTTCCCCAAGAGCTCGCAGGACTCCGCCTCAAGAACCAAAGCCGGAGGTGAGTGCCAATGGGCAGACTTGATAAGCTATACAAAACCGATGTGCCGCATCGGGCAAAGCTCGTGTATATCTATCTCCATGACCGCATGGATAAGGAGCGAAAGGCGTGGCCGGGGCTAAACACTATCGCCTCCCACCTCTCACTCTCCCGTTCCACTGTTAAACGAGCCGTCAAGGATTTAGAGAAAGCCGGACTGATACGAAAGGAGCCGCACTGCCGTGAAAACGGCAGTGCGACCTCCAATCGATACTATCTGCTGTGAGCCGAAAAAAACAAATCTCGTCCGCCAAGGGAGAACTATGCCTAAACAGTGGACTGAGGGGCGGTTCATTTTGACCCGCCTTGAAGTACCCACTTTAAGAGAGAATACAGCAGAAAGAGAAAACACAGACTATTTGCTGTTACTCCTCTGTTAATGTTTTTCTCATAAAATATTTTGACAAGTCAAATTAAAGCTCGACTTATCAAATTGTTTCTGCTATAATAAATATATTCTGTTTATGAGGTGAACAAAATGGCGGTTCAGTACAATAAGCTTTGGAAGCTGCTGATAGATAAAAAGATAAAGCCTTCTGCTTTGTCGAAAATGACAGGGATTGCCCCCTCTATTATGGCGAAGCTGGACAGGGATGAATATGTGGCTCTTTCCGTACTGGAACGGATCTGCCTGAC
Source organism: Mediterraneibacter sp. HA8405 (assembly GCF_056148955.1). Classification (NCBI taxonomy): domain Bacteria; kingdom Bacillati; phylum Bacillota; class Clostridia; order Lachnospirales; family Lachnospiraceae; genus Mediterraneibacter; species Mediterraneibacter sp. HA8405. The sequence continues at coordinate 541,513 of NZ_CM148758.1, forward strand.
TCTGGATTGCGACATCGGCGATGTGGTTGAGATCGTAAAAGAACCCTAGGACGGGGGTGAAAACATATGAAACATCATTTTGTTTTTAACAAGCCGGCGATTCACTTTATCCTTTTGGTCGGCATTTTCACTTTTGTCTTTTTAGGTGCGGAATATCTGTTTGTCAATATGATCTCCCTGTCGGTGACGGAAGGGAAAACCGTCATTGCCCAGAACTATGCGCTGGGCGCCAGCGCCGTCGGCTTTTTCCTGTATCCGGCCATGGAACGCTGGGTTGGAAGGCGCTATAAAAGCTCGCTGACCTTTATCCTGGCGCTGGGTGCGATTATCTGTACCTTCATTGTCCAGCAGCATATCTCCTATGCGGCGACTATGACAGCAGGGATGGTGCTGTTTCTGCTGCTGGGCGTTTTCGGCAGCGCCGTCCACTATCTGGCTTCCGTCACCATAGACGGCGACAATGCATTGGCACGGCTGGCGGGGATCGCCTACGCTCTGGGAATTCTGCTCCAGTATGCAAACAACAACCTTGTCAACCTGGAGGTTGCGGAGGCGGCGTTTCTTTCGGTATTTCTGGCGGCTTTGAGCCTGCTGGTCATCCGAACGAGACAGGCCGGCCAAAGCCGCATCGAAATGACGGAGACTGCGGCTTTGGCCTCAAAATCAGAAACAGACATTTCCCTCACCCGGAAAAAACGGACGGCGGGCATTATGCTGGCGCTGCTGGTAGTGCTGATGGCATGTGTGTTCAGCACACTGGACAACGCCGTGACCCTCCGCCATGCGGGCGGGACGGATATCGGGCAGTGGCCCCGCCTGTTGCTGGCGCTCAGCGGCCTCGCCGCAGGCTTTGTCTTCGATATCCGAAAGCGGAAGTATATGGGGCTTATCATGTACTGCGTGATGATGATGTCGGTTCTGTCCATTGTGGTACTGAACCTGGGCGCTCCGTTCCTGATTGGACTGGTGGTCTTTTACCTGTCCTCGGGTTTTTTCGTTGTCTTTTTCACAGCGGGCTTTATGGAGCTTTCCCGGCATATGCGCCTGCCGTCGCTGTGGGCGGGCATGGGCCGCGCCATGAATAACGTGAGCGCCGCCCTGATCGCCAGCGGATCGGTGGCGCTGCTGTCCACCGGCAACAGCCTGGCCGCCATTGTCATCGCCCTGGTGCTGTTCGTGGCGGTCAGCGTTGTTATGGCTGTGTATACCGCCCGCATGAACGCCGTCAAAGAACCCAAGGAGCCGCCTGCTTCCCAAAAGTCGGACGAAGAGCGAAGGGAGGCGTTCATCGCAAAATACGGGCTGACCGAACGGGAATGGGATGTGTTCTCCAAGATGATTTCCTCGGACAGCAGCGCCCAGGAGATAGCCGACTGCCTGTTCCTGTCCAAGCGGACGGTGGAACGGCATATCTCCGCCCTGTACGAAAAGACAGGCGCAAAATCCCGCATCACTATGTACCTGCTTTACCGCAACGATTAACATACTGGCTGACACCCTGCTTTCTCTCCGGAGAGGCAGGGTGTTTTTGTGTGCGGTAACGAATTGTCCTGATGAAAAATATCGTTTTCCCCATCTGAAAAATGAAATTTACGCCATTCGGCATCCGCGAAAGGAAAAATCAGGAAAGAAAAGCACACCTCATCCCCTACTTGGAACGATTAGAAGTTATGCATATATAAAGCCTCAAAATAGTTGCTTTGATTTATATAATATGCACAAGTGGCGGTTGACCGCCATCGGTTTTTTGAAAAATGGCGGTTCACCGCCACCTGTTTTGATACGATTGGCGGGGTTTACGCATAGACAATCCGGCCTCTTTTCACCTAAAATGAGGACTTAGGAATCTACTTCTTCCCGGCGTCCGCCACGATTCCCCAAAAATTCAGGAGGAAAAGAAATGATGGAATACGTTCAAAGAGAACTTCCCTATGTGCGCTCCTTTGTCCTGCGCTCGGTGTACGGCGTGCTGCGGCAGGAAGGGATTACTTTTGGGGAGGAAGAGCCGGGAAGGGTTATTGCCGAATGGAGAGAGGACGGAACAGACGTCTCCCTTTCCATAACGGCGGAGGAAAAAGCGTTTGGAACCGAACTGACGGTTTCGCTGCGCCGCCCCTGCGACGGGATACCGGAGCAGAGAGCGTACCGGCTTCTGCAGGAGATGCTGGACCAGATCGTCCGGCATTTGGAAAATACCCTGATGACGAAAGGGGAGGAAGACGCTTAAAAAACGCCGCTTCAGGGGACAGGAGGTGTGAGAAATGACGGGGATAAATGGGAACATCCTGGCGACCGATCAGGCGTTTTACCAGATCATGTACGACGATATCTCCGAGAATGATCTGAGCTATGAGGAAAAGACCACCAACGCCGACGGCACCCCCGCCGCCTATCTCCCAAAATTCGGCGGCGGCAACCGCTACCGGCTTGTAAAGCTGGAGCTGCTGAGCCGGTATTACAGCGACGTGCTCACCATCGCCCATGATTATATCATCACGGCGGACTACAAGCTTCTCCCCGCCACGGAGGCGATAGGCGAGGACTATGAATCGGGCTACATCGCATACCCGCCGGATGTGATGGAGAAGCTCCTCGCTCTGGATGGCTATTGAAATTAATAAAAATCGATCAGGAGGCATTCTGCTATGAAAAAGAAAAGCGTATTATCCCTGCTGCTGGCGGCGGCGCTGGCGCTCTCCCTCGCCGGTTGCGCCGGGCAGGGGCAGCCGGGCGGAAAGGAGCCTGTCGTCAACAGCGACGGGACCATCACGAAAGAAGAAAACGACGTAAAAATCACTGAGACAGCGGCCAGGTCCATCGAAACCGAGCTGTATGAAACGGCGGATTTCAGCCTGCAGATCCCCAAGGGCTGGACAGTCACCAGCGGCGGTACGGCCATGTACCATTCCATCCGGGTGCAGGATCCCAGCCAGCCCCTCAACCAGATGTTTGTCCTGCTGAAGGCGGAGGGCCTGCTGCACAGCCAGGAGGGAAAGGACGCCTATGCGTATAACGTCACCATGGGGAACACATGGGCGCAGATGCTTTCCCAGGCGCCGGTGCTGACAACCCCTTCCACCGAAAACTTTTTCAAGCTGTTTTCGGAATACGCGGCGTTTGTAGAGCAGTGGGAGCCGAGCTATGCCGGCTATACCTTCCCCCGGTTTGACGGCTTTGCCGTGACCGACCGCTTTGCCTCGGCCAGCCTCCTGTCCTCGTATGCTCTGGGAGAAGAGACGCTGCGGGCGTCCTTTACCGAAAACGGCAAGGAAGGCGAGGGGATGTTCGCCGCGTCGGTGGTGGACTTCGGAAGCGTTGATATTGCCGCAGGACTGCCGGTAGGATATATCATCCCCCGGGCGGACGGCGGCTACTACATGGCATACAACGTCATGGCGGTCACCGCCGCGAAGGATACCTTCATCGAATGGGAGAGCGTCCTCACCAAATGCCTTGGAACGCTCGCCTATTCTGAGAGTTTCGTAAAAGCCACTGAGCAGGCCGGTGAAGAAAAGGTGGCGATGTCAAAGGAAATCAGCCGCATCACCAACGAGAGGCTGGAAATCATCATGGCGGCCTGGGAGGACCGGAACGTCGAGCAGGACATCACCAGCCAGATGCAGAGCGACGAAACCGGCGGCTACGAGCGCGTGTACGACACGCAGACCGGCGAAATCTACCGGGCGGAGGCCGGATGGTATGAAAGCACCGGCAGTGACCGCTACAAGCCGGTGACTGAAAACAAAATGTATGCAGAGCCCATCAGCGGTTACATCGAATAGGGAAGCGGCGGAAAACCGCAAACAAGGAATACATGACAAGGAGGGAAACGGAATGCGTCAAGTGAAAAGGCTCCTTCCCTATGTCCGGCGGTATGTGCAGATGGCTGTTTACGATGTGCTGGACGCGGAGGGGGCGGAATACTGGAAGAATGAAAGCGGCGCGGTGGTCGCCCGGCTTTCGGTTTACGGGAACGTCAGCACCTTCAGCCTTTCGGCGGAGATATGCGACACGGGAACCGGACTGACGGTTTCCGTACGTGATCCCTGTCCCGGCCTGTCGGCCAAGGGAGAGGAACGGGCGGTGACCGCCGTAGCCGATATGGTCGCCCAGTACCTTGAGAACGAGCTGATGATCAACCGCCGCTGTTTCGTGCAGGATCGGCATTATGCTGTGTAAGGAACAGCGGCCGGCCCCAAGCGTGAAATTCTGTCCGAAATGCAGGGCGCCGCTCTCCCGCAGAGCGCTCCAGTGCGATAAAGGGCAAAACGCCGTCTATATCGTTCTGCTGGTCTCCTGCGGCGTACTGGGAATACTGGACTGCAGGCGGAAAAAGGTGGTGGTCGAGGAATAAGGCTGAGAGATAAAACAAAACCGGCAAAAGCGCCTGCAGGCGGGGCTTCATGCAAAACCTGTCCCAGGCAGCCGGCAGGAAAAATTTTTAGAAGGGGCGCCCCTTCTATCCTTTGCTTACACCAAAGGATAAACAATCTTATTTGACAAGGAGGAAACAATCATGAAGCGAAAATTACTTGCAGGTTTGCTGACGCTTTGCATGGCGGCGGGAATGGCCGTACCGGCAGCCGCAGCCACTACGCCTGCTGAACAGGAGCAGGGCGCTGACGGCCCGAAATACACACACGTAGACCACGTTTTGAATGAGGATACGCATAGAACCAACATGGATATACTGGTTATGCCCGGCGAGAGTTTCACCGCACAGCCCAACACGGACATTCACAAGGGCAATTGCATGTGTATCACGGCGGACGGTCAGTATTGGAAGTATATAACTACGGTTCAATTCATGAATGCAGACCTGTATTTGGGATATGTTGATAGTCCTAATTACAGTGCTCATGAACCGAGGTATGTAAGTGATGGCTATTTAACAACCAGCACGCCGGATTTGTCAAAGCTGGAACCCATAACAAAATATTATGACAATGCGATAAAGATTGCCTATGAAAACAAGTTATTAGAGATCGACCCATCAGCCTATGGGGAAGAAGAATATAGTAATTTACAGTCCGCTTTGGAAGCGGCACGCGAACTTCCGGGGCATACTTTCAATGCAGGATATGTTAACAATACTGGTTTACCCATGCTTTTAACAGCTTGTTATGCCGGCGGCAAGGGAGCCGAAGGCGAGAAAGTGGGCACAGAAGGCTGCGGACACGTCGGTCATGGGCCTGTACAATCGATGTATGGCGGAGGTTTCTCTCAGTTCTATGTTACCTTTTATGAGCCTTATTACAATATAAACTATGAAGGCGTGGAAAACTATTTTACCGAGGAAGAATTGGCGGATTTGCCTGACCGCTATTATATCCAGCGGGAAGAGCAGCAGATTGTTCTGCCAAATCCTGTTCGGCCCGGCTATCATTTTAAAAACTGGAGAGAATCAGGGTATGATACAATTATTGGTTTGGGTGAAACAAAAACGGTAAAAGACGGTAAAACCTTTATAACCTTTGATTTTGAAAACGGTTTAAGATATGGGGCAGGGGACAAAAACTTGGCGCCAATCTTTACAAGAGGCTGTACGGTTACTTTCAATCCCAACGGCGGAGCATTGAAGGACGGGGAAAAAGCTATCCGTGAAATTGACCTCAAGAGCGTGGAAAACGGACAGTTTTTCGACATCGGAGGGGTTATCCCCGTGCGTGAGGGTTACACCTTTGCAGGCTGGTATACATCGCCCGACTGCACAGATGAAAGCCGGATTGCAAATACCGCAAGCGACGAGTGGATCAATGCGTATGATATGCAGGTTTACGCAAAATGGGAGAAAAATGTTACCGAACTGACCAACTCCGACACCAACGTTTCCATCTCCCTGACCGACGGTGTGCCGGAGGACGCGACCCTTTCCGCTGATACTATCGCGCAGGAAAGCGTACTGGAAAGCCGTCCGGAGCTGAAAGAGGAGCTGCCGGGCCTGCTGTCCATTTACGACATCAGCGTCCGCCAGAATGGGGAAACCCTTGAAATCAAGGACAATCCCATGACGGTGAAAATCCCGCTGAACGACCACCTGAAAGGCTACAAATACTATCAGGCGGTGTATCTGGGCGACCCATTGGAACGCTTTGACGCGGTGGTGGAAGGAGACTTCCTCGTGTTTGAAACCGACCATTTGAGCCAGTACGCAATCCTTGGTTCTAACACGCCGTTTGAAACCAGCGAAAAGCCGACCGACCCCACCGACCCAACTGACCCCCTTACCATCAGCTTCTACTACGGCGGCGCGGAATATGGCTACTATCAAATGGGCTGGGTCGATGTCGGTGATATCGATACCGATGCCGGACGGTTCTATGCTACAAGAACCATCGGACATGTGGAAAACCCAGGCGATGAGCCGGTGTATACCACCATTGAAGGCGATATCAATCCGGCGGACAAAAGCATCTCCAGCATTGAACCAGACATCACTATGGCGCATCTGTACTATGATGTGGAGGTCGCAGACGCATCTTCCTTTACTGTTCCGCTTCCTGACGGACCAGAATATCGTCCGGAAGGAGCCGGCTTCTATTATACGTTTGCCGCATGGATGGTAAAGGACGGAAAGGGCGGATATAAGGCGCTGAAAGGCTCCGTCACGGCGGAGGACGTCCGGAACGCGATCGAGACGGACGAGAGCGGCAATAAAAGCGTGGTTATCACTGCAGCATTTCATTCAGAGATTGTAGACAAAGATGACCTGACCAATAAAACACCTTCCGGAGAGTATCCGAAATACGCCGTCATCCTGCGGGCCAACGGCGGAACCTTTGCGGAGGACGGCAGCGACCATTTGTATATAAAGCCGCAGTCAATGGAATTCTCCGGCCAGGATGACTTTTTTGTGGAAGCGACCTGTCCCAAGCCGGAAAACGGCGATATGGTGTTTGCAGGCTGGTACAGGGACGAAGCCTGTACCGACGGGCCGATCACCTATCTGAGCATTTACAATGATTTGAAGGATGAGCCCTACGGCGCCGCGCCCTATGCGCCGATTGACCTCTATGCCAAGTGGGAGTCTAAAGGCGCTGAGAGCGGTACCACCGTTAAGGATTTGACTGCTTCCGAAACCGGCGTTTCCATCTCCCTGACCGACGGTGTGCCGGAGGACGCGACCCTTTCCGCTGATACTATCGCGCAGGAAAGCGTACTGGAAAGCCGTCCGGAGCTGAAAGAGGAGCTGCCGGGCCTGCTGTCCATTTACGACATCAGCGTCCGCCAGAATGGGGAAACCCTTGAAATCAAGGACAATCCCATGACGGTGAAAATCCCGCTGAACGACCACCTGAAAGGCTACAAATACTATCAGGCGGTGTATCTGGGCGACCCATTGGAACGCTTTGACGCGGTGGTGGAAGGAGACTTCCTCGTGTTTGAAACCGACCATTTGAGCCAGTACGCAATCCTTGGTTCTAACACGCCGTTTGAAACCAGCGAAAAGCCGACCGACCCCGCTGACCCGGCTGACCCCACTACTCCAACAGATCCCACCGATCCGGCTGGGCCGACTGACCCGACCACCCCGACAGACCCCGCTGACCCGGCTGACCCAACCGACCCAGCCAAACCCGAACAGCAGGGCAAGCCTTCTGAGCAAATAGAAAGCCCCCAGACCGGGGACAGCAGCAATATGGCGCTGTGGATCAGCCTGATGATGGTTTCCTGCGGCGGATTGCTGGGGATGCTGTTCTACAAACGGAAAAAAACAGCGGCCGGGAAATAAGGCTTAAAGATAAAACAAAACCGGCAAAAGCGCCTGCGGGCGGGCTTCATGCAAATCCCGCAGCCCGCCCCGGTGTAGCCAGCGTTGTTTTGCAGAAGGGATATCCCTTCTTTATGCTTTGGTCTTCACCAAAGCATAAAGAACTTTAACTGCGGCAAAGAAGGTTATTCGTTCCGCCCTGGCTGCCTGAACCGACGCACCGGGGAACGGATGGCATAGAAATATAGAGAAAAAGGCGGTGATACACCAAAAAGAATGATCAAACCTGTATATTCACATAAAAGTTATCTTGAAAGGAGAAAAATCAGTTATGAAACTAAAGCGCAAACTTCTTGCAGGACTGCTGACGCTTTGTATGGCTGTTGGAATGGCTGTGCCGGTGTTTGCGGCGAACGGCCCCTCGTCCGGGGACTACAGTTATGCATACCTCAGGCTCGGTAATTCGGAGGATGGGTATCAGACGCTCTTTGCCAACAGCGGCCAGATTGACGATGTATCAGGTGCTGTTTATGATAAGGCGAGCAACACCGTTACCCTGACCAACTACAACAACCCGACCAATATCCTTGTCGCCAACGAGATGGGTGATGATCTGAAGCTTAATCTGGTGGGAGACAACCATATCTCCGAACTGGTTGTATACGGCTTCGGCTGGGGCGGCAATCTGGAAATTACCGGAGACGGCTCCCTGACCATCAATGAAAACAAAACATCTCAGACTGCGGCGATCCGCTTTATGGCTGAGGGAACACAGGGTCTGCTCAAGGTCGGCTCAAACGCTTCTGTGACAGCGTATAAGAGCGCAGGTGAAAACACTTATTCTGCGGCCTTTGTATCTACTACCTCCTCAACCCTTCCCTTCCAAGGCAATCTGGAAGCAGCCCTTACCATGACCCCTGACTCCGGCGTGGAAGGCGAATATGCAGTGGGTGCAACTGTTATTTATGAAGATGAAGAAAGTTATGCTAACAGAACATGGCAGCTTGCCACAAAGGACAATGACGGCAAACTCTACGGCATTTACTTCTTCGAGGCTAATGAGTATTCAGAGGGTCAAACTGATGTGTTTGAGCTTGTAAAGGTTGACGGACTTGCCAGTGGAAATGAATATCTCGCGGTAGCTGTCAGCAAAACCGCCGGCGTAGCATGGCCCGAGGGCTATACTAAGGACCCCGAGGGAAAAACCGTTGACGCAAAAATTTCAAATACAATGAACATGACCTTACTTCAAAAAGACGGCGAAACCTTCTATTGGGGTCCGGATAAGATTGAATATCCTCCTGAAGGCGGAGTAGGAACATCTTGGTATTCCGTTTACAAGGGACTTACCGACAAGATGGAGATTGTGGATCATTGGGGCGATAAAAAAGAAGCTGTAATTGCAGCTCCTGTTGAGGGTATGAGAAATCTTACCACGGATCAGGAAGGCTATCCGGAGGGATATAAGACAGTCATTGAGAAGACCGGCATGTATAGCTACTACTGCACCAATGATGTGATCAAAGTATCCCCGTCCGGGACTTCTACCGATCCGGGCACTGATCCTGGAACAAAACCTGGTGAGGATACTGGCGTCAAAGATCTGACTGCTTCCGAAACCGGCGTTTCCATCTCCCTGACCGACGGCGTGCCAGAGGGAGCAGAGCTTTCTGCTGACACCATCGCGCAGGAAAGCGTGCTGGGAAGCCGTCCGGAACTGAAAGAGGAACTGCCGGGCCTGCTGTCCATTTACGACATCAGCGTTAGAAAAGACGGTAAAGCTCTGGAAATCAAGGACAACCCCATGACGGTCAAAATCCCGATGAACGACCACCTGAAGGGCTACAAATACTACCAGGCGGTATATCTGGGTGACCCGCTGGAACGCTTTGATGCAGTGGTGGAAGGAGACTTCCTGGTATTTGAGACTACCCATCTGAGCCAGTATGCTATCCTTGGTTCCAACACACCGTTTGAAACCAGCGAACAGCCCACCGACCCTACCACTCCTACAGACCCCACTGACCCAGCCAACCCCGAACAGCCGGGCAAGCCTTCTGAGCAAACAGAAAGCCCCCAGACCGGGGACAGCAGCAATATGATGCTGTGGATTGGTCTGATGCTGGCCTCCTGCGGCGGTGTTATAGGTATGGCGGTTTACAGCAAAAGAAAGAAAGTATGCTAAATAACAGATGATTGAGATTTCATCTCATTGACAACATCAGTTACAGGCGGTGACGGCTTAAAAACCGCCACCGTCTTTTTTGTGCTAATTTAAGCGATGGAACTATTAACAATGAAAAAAATTATAATTGTGGCGGTATGCCTGATAATTGCGGCTTTGTCTATTTATAAAATTTCAGGGTATTTGCTGGAAATGCTGGAAAGCCAAAATTTGAACGATTCACTTACGAAGGAAGCAGTAATGAAACTTCCGCAGGACGCTGAAAGCAACCAGTCGGAACAAGAATCTGTACAGGAAACTGCGCCGATCATAGTAGATTTTGAGGTTTTACAGACAGAAAACAAGGACATCATCGCATGGCTGCACTGCCCCGATACCAAGATAAACTATCCGGTGGCGCAGAGCGAGGATAACAGCTACTACCTTCGTCGCCTGCTGGACGGCTCTTGGAACACGGCAGGAACCATTTTTATGGACTACCGCAACAGCGCAGATTTTTCAGACCGGCATACTGTGATTTACGGACATAATATGAAGAATGATACAACGATTTCGTTGTCCATCGCCATATCGAGAATGTTCTTTCGGGGATCAGTCATTCCGACCTGCTGTTCAAGTGCCTTGTCCAGTGTGCTTCGTACAATGGGGTTCTTGTAAAAAAATCCTCTCGACAATCCTGTCTTAGCAATCAGCTTCGGAATCGTTATTTTCTCTCCCTCATCCAGCATTTTAAAGATTGTCTTTTTAGCAAGTTCAATCTTGTCCGCACTGCTCTTTCGGTTACAGGCGACCATCTTTTCGTATTTGCTCATATTCATCCTCCCATCCGTCTAAGTTGTTTAATATTATCGCCGAGAGCTTCTGCCGTGCCTTTCGGGTTTCATCGGCAAGTAGTTGATTGCTCATCTTGCGATAGTATTTTACATTCCGGACACTGCTGTGTCCCAGCAACTTGGCGATAGTCCAATCATCCAGATGCATTTCTGTCAGCTTTACGCCGTAATAATGCCGGTAGATATGTGTGCTGAATCCGAAGAGCTCACCGTTGTCATCCCTTAAGTCCTTGTCGTAAATCATCGCCGTGACTCGATATTGCACTTTGGTATATGGCATAGCGTGTGCTGTATCTTTATCATCCACGAAGATGTAAGGGGTATCCCCGTATTTTTCTTTGGTATAATCAATTGCCATTTGGATTAAAGCTGCAAGCTCTGCACTGATTGGTTTTTCATAAGGCTTTGTTTTCATTTGCCGGATTCGGATAATGATTTCACCGTTTTTTTCCGACAGGCAGTCGGGAGCGAGCGTCAGTGTATCAGAGATTCGTGTGCCGAGCATTTGATGGATAATCATCAGCCTTGCAGTCTGCTCATCCAGCTTGACAATCTCCCGGTTGAGGCGCTTGAGTTCTTCGTCCGAATAAGTTTTGAAGGCTGCTTTCGGCGTCTGCGGAATATCTCTTGTAAGAAACAGCCCGATTAAATTCGGATAATCACACATCTGACCGATGCTTTCCAGCAGGCAGCGCAGGCGGTTTAGGTCTGCATGGAAATGTTTGGTTTCCGTTGCCTCTGTTTTGAGGTAGGTAAGATATTCTTCAACCACCTTGCGGCTGATGTCCTTGCAGGACTGGATGTCTGGCTGCCGTTCTTCAAGATACCGTGACAACCTCCGCACTGCTGTCAGTTCTTTTATCACGCAGGCGATGGCTTCGCTTTGCAGGTTGAGGTAGATGCCTTTTTTCACTTCCTGCCGGATACCGTCCTGCGATATCTTTGTGAAGTTTAAGGTTCGGACTCTCTTGATCGGATTGGCTCTGAACTCGATGCCGAGCTTATCAAGCTCCCAGATATCCTTTTCTTCTTCCTGGCGGTTATCCGTTGAGAGGAATTTCAACATGCGTTCAAGGTAGGATATTTCCCGAGCCTTTACCATTAAGGTGTTTCCGTTGATGGCGGTCTGTCTTTTATATAAAGGCATCTGTTCCTTGAACATCCATATTTTAAACCGCTTTATCCATGCCTCTGCACTTATGTCATGCAGGCTCGAACCGGGTTTGGCAGTATCCTGTAAAAACCGGCACACCTTTTTGAACTGCTGCAGGTCGTTATACAGCCTCGTTAAACAGACCTGCGTGCTTCGCCACTTTATAAAATCCGTTATTTCCTCACGCAGCTTTGATGCCGGTATCGGTTCTAAGTCGTAATATGGATTTTTGTTGATCTGCTTTTTCAAGAATTTCGCTTTCTCTGCCTCGTCATATAAATCCCATAAATAAATCCGGTTATCCATCTGTCTTTTCACCTCTTTTCATGCAAGCCGCCAGACTGTGCCGGCTGAAGTATTCCTCGCTTGCTTTTTCAATTTTCTTTGGCATATAGTCGATATACTGCTCGGTCATTTCTTCGTAGTCATGACCGAGGTAATCACGGATACTCTGCAGCGATACGCCCGTGTCGTAAAAATAGGTCGCTATCGTATGGCGGTAATCATGGGATTTGAACACATAGCCGCCGTTCTGAATGTTGTTGAGTTCGCAGTATTTCAACATATTGTAGCGGAAGGTTGACTTGCAGTATGCGCCGCCTTTTGCATTTTGGAATACATAATCATCCGCTTTGATGCCATGCTTTTTCAGATAAACCTTCGTTAGCTTATACAAGGCGTCCGGAATCGGGATTCGCTTATAAGTTCTCATCTTTATCTGATACACCTGAATCCAAGCGTCCTTGCCCTGTATGTAGTAGGCGTTGCCCTTTAAGGTGCATACCTCGCTGATGCGCAGGCCGACTCCCCAAAGGTGCAGGTACATGATCCTTATCGTTTCGGGGAAACAGCAGAGCTTTTCGAGAATTTCATCCGCGGCCTCTTGAGCTACACTCCGGTCAAGATGCCGTGGGATTATTTTCTTCAGACAGCATTCTGCATCGAAGGGTATCCGTTCAATGTACTGCCGAACCTTGAGAAAATTGAAGAAGTGCTGTATGCACATGACATTCTTATTGTAGGTTTCAGCTTGTACCGATCGCTGTCGCTGTTTTTTGAAGTAGTCATCCATCTGTGCCGGAGTCACCGAGCATACATCCTCATTTTCATCTTGGCATATATCGTTCAGAAAATTTCGGATAGCAGAATGTTCTCCGCGAATCACACTCACCGACAGGTTGGTGATGCCAAGTCCGTATCGGATGTATTTTTTCAGTAATTCCCGGTTTTTCTTATGCGTAACTTCTGTGAAGGAGATTGAGGATACCGGACTTGCCGCATCCAGCCTTTCCGGCTGTATCTGAAAACGTTCCATGTACCAGACATGGGCATTCCAGTTAATCTTTTCGGTCTGCATGAACAGTGCTTTTCGGCAAAAACTTATGATTCCGACTCGGTTGCAGGGTTTGAGCCGTTCACTGTCAAGGCCTTTGAATTGCTGTTCCTGCGCCAGCTCCATCTGCTCGATGTCATCGATTTTTTCGTCTGCGCAGAAATCGTACAGTTCTCTCAGTCCTAACAGATGCTTGCGCCTTGTTTCAAAGGCTGTGTCATTTTCTAACGCATAGTGCAGGATATCGAAAATCTGCCTTTTCAGCTTCTCCGGTACAGCCCGTGTAAAATCCCATGCCAATTCGTGTTTCTTCGTGGCTTTTCGGAACATCGCCCGGATGTCCGGGTTGGGATGATACAGCAGGAACAGGATTGTGTTCTCATAATTCGGACGGACAGGTTTTCCATCCGCTGCAATGTGGATTTCTTTACTTACCGAATACTGCTTTATCCTATCAAACGAGACCAGATAGTGACGATATTCTGCCGAGTCTGTATGATCTGGCAGCCATTTTTCAAACCTTACCCTTGCCGGATAGTCAAGGTCAGCTATGGTTTCCATGTCTTCGCTCACCATGAATTCAATCACTTTGCCTTTATACGGATTTTTGACTTCGGAGGTTTCTTTCTGCAGCCGTGCTTGCAGAATCGAAGCGTCCTGTTGTGTTTCAACCTGTTTTAATGCAAGCACCGCCATTTCATTCCACATCCTTTATAGCAAATTCTTGATGCCGTACAGATCCGAGTGCTTCTCATAAAATTCCCGGCTTGCTTCCATGAGCTGATCGTCCAGTATGCCGAGATATTTAACCGTTGTATCAAGATGCTTGTGACCGAGGGCTAACTGTATCAGTTCCAGCACCCAGCCTGAATTCCGTCTTGATACGGCGTAGTATCTGCGGAGCATATGAGGAGTCAGCTTGATTCCTGTTTTCTTTTCCATCCGTTCCAGCATATCGTAAACGCTTTCCACCCTCATCGGTCTGCCAGCGGTCTTTCCTTTTATATTGATGAACAGCAGATTCTGATGCTGGAGCAGACTCCGGTATTCCGACAGATAATGCATAAGGAACTCGAAGGTGTCGTTGCTTATCTTCGCTGAACGGTATTCCGCATTCTTGGCGCGGGCATCGTTATCGTTATCATCCCGAAAGTACACCTTGAGGTTATGCTGTTTATAATCAATATCTTTGGTATAATCCAAGCCGAGGATTTCTCCGATGCGGAAGCCGGTTTCTGCTATCAGCAGGAGTAGAAGCTGGTCACGGATGTTGGTGCAGGCTTGGAGGATATCAACGATTTCAACCTCGTCTGCCGCACGGACATCCCTGTCTTTTTCTTTCATATATCCCTTATATTTGGATGCTGTTGTAGCTGTGGAGGATCATCGCTTTGAACAGCATTGGGGGATTGACCTGATTGCAATAGGACGAGCTGCATGGAATAATCTGATTTCATGGAGCTTGAGAGAGGGTGGAAGTACAATCACCCAGCAGCTTGCCAAAAATATGTATTTCACGCAGGAAAAGAGCTTCATCCGAAAAATTGCAGAGATGTTCATGGCGTTCCGTTTGGAAAACACCTATACAAAAGATAAAATTTTAGAACTCTATGTTAATTCTATATATTTCGGTGATGGCTACTATTGTGTTCGGGATGCCAGTCGAGGATACTTTGGAAAAGAGCCTATTGATATGACTGGATATGAGAGCACCCTATTGGCAGGTATCCCTAACGCACCATCCGTTTACTCATTGACAGCAAATCCTGACTTGGCAAAACAACGCCAACAATATGTTATTCAACAGATGGTGAGATATGGTTACATAAGCGAGGACGAGGGAAAAGAACTGTCGCAGTAAGGAGGATGAAATAAGAATGAAAAAATACTTGTTGTAGATGATGACTTAGATTACTTAGCGTTTTTAGTTACTGTTTTGGGAAAAGAATTTGAAATTTATGTAGCATCTGGTGTTAAAGAAGCCTTACAGGTGTTCGATAAGACATTGAAGCTTTACTCACTCATGACTACTAAGCCGGAGGAGGTTGAAGCCAGAAAGCAAAAGGAAATGGAAGAATAATTGTGAAAAGAGAGTGTGAATTATTGACTAGAGATTCTCCTGATGGTATATTTAGATTACCTAACGGGTAATTTGAAAAGGAGGGCAAACGTGCAGCTACTATACAATAACAGCAAAGTTCAGAAACAATGTACCGATTTAAAAACTGCAAAAAAGTTGTTTGGCGGGAATGCTGCATTAGCAACCAGCCTATTTGCCCGAATAAATGCTATGCAGCAGGCGAGTGTAATTAAGGATATTGTAATGATGCCGACATTTCATTTTCATAAGCTGAGTGGCAATATGGATGGATTTTTTGCTATAGATGTAAAAACGAGAAGAGATCCATGGCGTATTATTATTCAGCCATTAGATGAGAATGAAGAACCTTATGATCCTTGTAATATTGATGAAATTGCTGGTGTGGTTAGAATTGTTGAAGTAAAGGAGGTAAGTAACCATTATGAGTAATTATATTGAATATAATGATAAGATTGCTTTTCATCCTGGATACTATATCAAAGAAATCATTGAAGAAAGTGGACTTTCTCAGAAAGATTTTGCAAAACGATTAGATACCACGCCAAAGAATTTAAGTATTCTGGTACGTGGGGAGCAAAGCTTATCAATCGATATTGCCATGAAATTATCTCGAATGTTAGGGACTAGTGTTGACTACTGGCTGAATCTTCAGAAGAGCTATGACGCTTTGATTGCTGAGTTTGAATCATCCAAGGAATTAGAGCAGGAAAGAAGAATTTTCAAGTACTTTCAGTACACATATTTCAGAGAGAATTTTGGATTGCCTGATCTTCCGAGAAAAACAAATGAGCAGATTAAGTGCCTACGTGAATTTTTAAATGTTGCGTCATTATCTGTTTTCACAAAGCAAAATATGGCAGTTAGTTTCCGAAGTGCATCTGAAGATATGAAAGAGGCTAATATTGCCAGAGCAAATGCAATGGTTCAGATCGCAATTAATCAGGCACTGAAGATAGAAGCACCTAAGTTTGACAAAAAGAAGTTTGAAAAAGCTGTTGATTATGCATTGACATTAACAACACAGCATGGTGATTTTTATCCACTGATTAGGAAGGCCTTTGAAGATGCGGGAGTAATATTCGTAATACTTCCAAATCTTCCGGGTTCAGGAATAAATGGTGCAACCAAGAAGATTGGGCAGAATGTAATGCTGATGGTGAATGACAGACGTTTCTATTCAGATACATTTTGGTTTACTCTGTTCCATGAGATTGGCCATATTATTAATGGTGATTATGGAATTACGTTTGAAAATGAGCACGCTGGACAGGAGGATGCAGCAGATAAATATGCGGAAGACAAATTGATCCCTCCAGGAGAATATGAGGCTTTCGTTAAAATGAATGAGTTTAGCGAAAATGCTATCCGCAGATTTGCTGAAAGAATTGACAGAGATCCGGGTATTGTCCTTGGCCGCTTGCAAAATGATCAGATTGTTCCATTTACAAATGTTGCACTGTCAAAAGCATTAAAACACAAATACAAAGTAATAACATCATAAAGAAGTATATAACTTGAGGTCGTCTACCGTTATCCACGATAGATGGCCTTATTTTTTTATCCATTTGGGGAGAAAGGAAGTGAAAGCGATTGGAGGAATTTAAGGCGAAAAGCCATGCGGTCAAAAAGATGACCCGAAAGGGACTTGTGGAAACAGATTCCAGAGAAGGGATAGTGAAGGAAACTGCGGAAGCAAAGTCCGATGGAAGGCGCATCAATGAGGCTGACTTTCAGTTAGAACGTAAAGGCGCCCAGTCCAGGGCTGATCCCGTAGATGATAAGCCGGTATCGGATGCTGCCTCGCGAAGAAAAAAGCAGATGGTACAGAAAGGTGTCCGGGATGGGAATGGTTTTAATGAAGCTGTCGTAAATGACGGTGGCTTCTCAAGAAAGCTCCAGGATCATGAAGGTCAGATGGATGAGGAGAATCTTGCTGACCATCTCAGTACTATTGCAACATTACCTGGTGGCATGAACTATGATATCCCACCGGAAGCATTATCCGATGCACGTTTCAGAAAAATGATCACTGAGGCGCAGAGATATCTTGGTTATCCATATGTGTGGGGAGGAAGCTCACCAAGTACCAGCTTTGACTGCTCAGGTTTTGTATCCTGGGTAATCAATCACTGTGGAAATGGATGGAATATCGGAAGATGTACAGCAGAAGGTCTTCGAGGTCATTGTACTTATGTGGCACCGTCCCAGGCTAAACCGGGAGATCTGAGCTTCTTCCAGGGAACCTATGCTACTTCCGGAGCCAGTCATGTAGGAATCTACTGTGGTGATGGAGTCATGATCCATTGTGGTAATCCGATCCAGTTTGCAAACATCAACAGCAGTTACTGGCAACAGCATTTCATGTGCTTTGGCCGACTGCCATAAGGAAGGAGGAGTTATTTGAATAGAAAGATCAAGCGCTATCTGGATGAGATCGAGCGCACAGAAAAGAAAATTGAAGAGCTGCAGGCTTATCTCAAGGGTGTCCGAGTTGCTTTAAAGGCGGAGGAAGAAAATGAGATGATCAAAAGCATTCGCAGTATGAAGCTGAATAGCCATGAACTGTTTGATTTGTTGAATGGTATTCAGGACGGAAGCATCAGCTTTCAGGTAGATGAGGAGTCCGGTTCCAATGAGGAATCAGGCTCCTTGTTTTTTAAAGAAAATACAGAAAATGGAAAGGAGTCAGATTATGGCGAGATGGAAAAATATGAGTAAGAGACTTGCGGTCCTCATTATGATGGGCGCAATGATGCTGGGATCTGCTACGACTGGCCGCCTTTATGATCGTATTGGCAAGGGGAAGGAATTTTTCCCTATCCGATCTGAAAATCAGATTCGAAGGAGGAACAGTATGGAATTCTCGTAGATTACAGTGCGATGAAAGATATGCTCAAAGTAGAAATGGCTGTAAAAGAGCAGAACGTAAAGATGCTTTAGGTTGCACCATATAAAAACAGCCTTGTAGTGGAGTACAAGACTGTCTATGTTTTGATCGTTATGTTGTATCTGCAACTATCGATTATTTTAACTCATTTTCGATTTCTTCAATCGTAGGAAGAGTATTCTTAAATTCCGAAGGCATAAGTTTGGCTAATTCGTATTCAGAAATACCAATAGGAGATTTCATATTATTTACTGCATATTGTGCAAGAACATCGTCTTTTGTTTTACATATCAGCAAGCCGATTGTCGGATTGTCTCCGTCTTTACGCAAAATTCCATCAACTGCGGCCACATAGGTTCCGAGTTGTCCCATATCACGAGGATCAAATTCCGTTATTTTGACTTCTATAACAATATAGCAGTGGAGTGTTATGTTATAAAATAACATGTCTATATACTGCTCTGTCTGCCCAACAATAAGCCGGTATTCGCGCCCTACAAAAGCAAAGCCAGTTCCGAGTTCCAGAAGAAAATTCTGCAGATTATCCATAAGGGCATCTTTTAATTCTTTCTCATTGTATTTTACACTTATGGACAAAAAATCAAAGTTATAAGGATCGCGTGTAATTTCCTGCGCAAGATCTCCTTGTGGGGACTCTAGTGCATCTTTGAAATTAGAAATAGCTTTTCCCTGTCTCTCATAAAGATCTGTATCAATAAAATTGAGAAGTACAGCACGTGACCAGTTGTTTTCACGAATCTTTTTAATATAGAATCGTGCCTTTTCAGTATCGCCTTTACATTTTGACATAATTACCTTGTGATGTCCCCAGGGAATTAAAAAAATGAATTGCGAATCAAGCTGGTTCGTAATTTCTGCGGTATCCATTTGCGAATCAGCTTGATTCGTAATTTTAAGTTCTGGATAGAGACTGTAAAACTGACACATATATTGCAAATTGCGGGGACTAAACGATTTTACATCAGGAAGCAATTCTTTGAGGTCTTTGCTAATTTGCTCAAAAAAATGAGACCCCCAGGCGTAATTTTGACGAATTGATCTATTGAATATAATATATATTATCATGTCCTATATTTTGAAACAATAGAACAGTATTATTGAATTTTATGTCCTTGAATTTTATGTTCAGGTACTGCCACACTGATTAGTACAGGGCTGAATTGATACAAAAACTGAATAGGGTGAGATCTCCGGAGGAACTGCCAGATTGGACAGCTGAATCCTCAGAGGCAGCGCCGGGGATCAAGAGTTTGTGACTGGACTGGACTTGACGAAATAATCATTGTAGATTTTGGAATATAGATATTTTTACATAGTTTTCAGATTAAATAAGCGTGTAGTAAGATTACAAAATTTAAAAAATGTTGAAGCCGATATCGGCTAATAATATTCTGTTAAGTAGAGAAGGTGAATGGAGTGAAGCGCTTATATACAATAGATCAGGTTTCAGAATTAACAGGAATCAACAAGCGAACGCTTAAGTATTATATTGAACGGGATATGATCAGTCCTTCTGACAAAAAAGGAGAAGGTGGCAAACTTCAAAAAAGAATAAATGACCGGTATTATGAAGTTAAGCCGCAGGACTTGGCTTCATAATTACATAGGAAAAGGAGTGGTTCGATGGAACGAAAAACCGACTGTTCTTTTTCTATGCCCGCAGCCTGAAAGGATCAGAACGGTACAGGAATTTTCAAAAACTTTTCCTGATTTTTACAAATAGAAGTGCATAGTTTTAATATTCTCCATGTATGATGAAGAAAATTCCAGGGGCCTTGGAAAAAAGATAGCAAAACACTAATTCATCAGAAAAGAGGAATATATTATGAAGAAGAAAATTTTAGCTGCATTTCTTGCTGCTGTATCCTGTATGGCAATGTCTGTTACTGCTATGGCGGCAGAGAGCACTCAGGAAATTTCAGCAGTGCTGACAGCAGATCCGACTTATACTGTGACAATTCCGGCTACTGTTAACATGGGAAATGACGGAACAACAGTAGATGTAACAGCATCTGATGTTGAAAACCTTGCAGACGGACAGAAGATTTCCGTAACGATTGCCGGAACAAATTATTACAGAAATCAGCTGGTTCTGGAAGCAGACAGGGACCTTGTTGACGTCAATCATGCCCGTACTCTTCGTTACCAGATCATTTCCGAAGATGGAGAAGTAATCGAGACAACAGGCCAGGATACTGCTACTGGAAGTGAAGTGGTTTCTTTTACCGGAAATGAGACAAAACAGTATCAGATCAAGCCGGTTATTGTGGACGCCAATAAGGACAGACTTGTAACTGGTGTTCCTTACACAGGAAGTATTACTTTTGGAATTGAACTCGCAGATGCAGAGTAATTCAGAGTAAGCGGATTACAGTGATTGAAAAGAATCATTATATAAGCATTTCAGCATCCAGTCTGTCACTCTCTTGCTGTCGTTTTGCGGCTGAAGAGAGCGGCAGGCTGGAAATGTATGTACAGGCGGAAACAGAAAAACGCGTTCCGGCAGGTGTTGGTACTTCAGGAATCAAAGAAAATATAAGGAAAGAAGAGAATGTAATTTATGCAGAAACAGACAGGAATGAAAAAAATTCTGGTGATCTTAATCATAGCATTGATCCTCCTTGCGGCAGTGATCCTGTGGATGGCTTTGAGGGATAAAGACAATGGAAGAAACTCTGCGGGAATCGTAGTATCCGATGAAGCCGTGGAATGGAATAAAGACCTTGAAGATACTTCAGGGGGCCAGCCGGGAATTAAAATCCCCGGTTATGGGGACATTACCGTGAACAGCGGTTCTACAACATGGGAGATCACACTTCTGAATCCTGAAGGAAATGACTGCTATTTCCAGTATGCCATTACGATTGATGATTCGGATACCCCGATTTATGAATCTGATCTGATCGAGCCGGGGAAAGCAATCACTGAATTTGAGGTGTCAGAACCTCTGGAAGCAGGAGATTATGAGATCCATCTGAATATTTCCGCATTTACCATGGATGAAAGTCTGACTGCATTAAACGGAGCGGATGTGAAGGCTGTTCTGCATGTGATCTGAAAAGAGTTCGATGAAGGATGAACGTTATTGTTCTTAGAAGAAAAATGAATATGAATTATAGTGAATTACTCCAACTCGCAAAGGGCTGGAGTAATTTTAATTATGTGAAATTTATGATATTTTTCATTTTTCAATATTTTTTGAAAAAACTTGACATTCAGTTATTATATAAGTACAATAATACGATTTAGTTCTTCTAAATGGGCGGATGGGGAAAAGAGAAAGAAGGTATATATTATTTATTACCTGGATGATGAAGATACAAATGCAGGTTATATGTACTTAAAAAGGAGAAAAAATAACGGGTATTCATTCGAAGAAAGAAAACTATCACAGAACGTGGATGATAAACTTGAAGAAATACTTGAATACGAACAAGGATGGAATATAATTAAAGATGAATATCTTAAAATAAAGAACAGGAATAGAGATCCTCATAAAAAATCATTTATTCTTTATCTGGAAAGCATTCATAATGTGTATAATCATATAAACCAATACAAAGAAAAAGAACGACTGAGACGGGCATTTATCCCGTTAAACAGCTGGTATGGATTTATAAGATAATTATCGTATTAATGATATATTTACTCAGAAGTTCCTTTACACACGAAATAAAACAATTAACCGGAGAGGAAAAATCTTATGAAAAAGCCAACAATTCTTTTATTAACTGCCACCCTCATACTGTCTTTCTCAGCCTGCGCCGGACCGGATTCCCCGGCGGAATCTGCCTCCGGAACAGCCGATACCGTTTCGTCCGATGATCCGGAGGAGGAAACAACAGAGCGTGTAAAGATAACGATGGACTATAAGGGCGAGGATCAGTTAGAGGAGCGGGATGTACTGGCATTTACAGAATTAGACCAGCGGGCGGTTATGGGGATTGCTACGTCCAACAGTGATGTTAGGACTCTGAACATCCCGCCGGGAAATTATGTTCTTCTTTCAAGTACTTTAGGTGCGCTGGAATTCAAAATCGAAGAGGATGATCAGGAAATAATCGTACACGCAGATTATGAATCCGGGAAATTAAGTATAGAAAAGAAAAACGAAGAAAATAACTGATATTTTATCCAGTGTTAAATTTGTGATAATTTTCACAAAAAGATTGAAACAACTGGAATAATATGGTAGTATTTCCAATGGACTTATTGAGACATCAAAGGGGCTGACTGGTTATCGGTTGGCCCTTTTTCTGTTGTCAGAAGTGGTTTTTATTCTATCGGCATCAATCAGGGTTTTACTTCATATTTTGAATGAAAAATGCTCCGGCAGCAGAAAGGGAAGCATTTGTAAGTTCAAAGGAGTGAAAGAATGAAACGATTGAAAAGAAATCAGATGAAAAAACCGTTCCGGTTTCTGGCGGGGCTGCTTTCTCTGATCCTGGTTGTGTCATTATTTCCGCAGGGATTAAGGACAGTACAGGCAGCAGGAAATGTTCTGGAAACCGACGGCGGGAAAATCACATGGGATTTTGGAGACGGAAGTTCTCCTATCTACACCGACGGACAGGATGGATCCCTGAGTGCAGAAGGAACGCTGGCTCTTAACAGCGGCGGGCACGGAGCGGATATCGGAAATGATACGGTATTTACCCTTACAGTGCCCGCGGGCCGGACGACAGTATCGTTTGGCATCTGCGCCTACGGGTCTTCTATGGCTGTAGTAAAAGCAAACGGGCAGATTATTGCGGAAGATCTGCCTCTGAACGGAGCTCTTGAAGACGGAGCGGAAACTTCTGTCAGTTATACATCTGACGCAGAGGCGGTTATTACTGTTGAGGTAACCGGAAACGGTTATATTCATCATATTTCGGCAGAAACCATTACGCCGCCCCGGACAGCGGTGGTCAGCGGAAGTGTTTCCGCGGCTTCCGGATCAGAAGATTCGGCGGACGGGCAGACCCTTCTGTTTACGGATGAGTCAGGTTCAGAAGTTGAGACGGTGATCAATGAAGGCGCGTACAGCGTATCTCTTCCTGTGGGTCATGCATATACCGTATCATTTGAAAATTCTGATGTTTATGAGGTGACAGAGGGAAGCACAGTTGATCTGACCGATGCAGAAAACGGAGATGAAGCGGTAAATGATATTACCTACCGTATTATCTGGGATCTGTCAAAAGATTTCCATTTTACAATCGGCAATACCGTGTTCACCGTATCACCGGGGGAGTCCTCTTCCGCTGATTTTACGGTGAAGGCAGAAGGCGGAGACGGGCGGACAGAACTGGCAACGCCGGAGACAGCCATCATATGGGCGGATCTGGAAGGCGGAGGACTGGGAACGCTTATGCAGGATACCCTGGAAGATGTAAGTGAAAATGTCTCCTATACCATTGATGGCAACACTGTCACATTTACATATAATGATGCAGATACGTCTCCCCTCTCTTATACCGTACAGGTAAAAGACAACAGCGCGTCGGGAAATCCCCATGCCAACGGCCGGACCATTACCTATGATTTCGGTGACGGCAGCATTGTATCTGAGCTTTATACAGGCAATTACTCTATTACAGGAGGAGACTCTGTCAGCTCACCGGACGGCCTGGTTACTCTTACAGGAAATAACCGGATCCGGTACAACGGATCACATGGCATTATGATCGGAAACGGCGATCAGGTCAGCGTAAAAGTTGCGGGAAATGCAGAAATTGTAATGGAACTCTGTGCATATACGGCTGACGGAAGTATGCTGAATGCTGAGGTGACAGACGGAAACGGGGCAGTCACTCCGGAATCTGTTTCCGCGAAAGCGGCGGCAGACGGGAATACAGAAGTATTCAGCTATACCGGAGAGGCGGCGACCCTGACCTTTACCTATGAAGGAAGCGGGTCCGGATATCTTCACACCATGTCGGTAACAAATGAGATGGAAGAGACGGAAGTCAATCCTCAGGATGCAATGCCGGAGATAAAGGACTTCGGTACGCCGGACAGCATGACAGTTTCGGCTGCAGGGCAGCGCCTTACTCTTACACAGACAGGCGGAAGTCTGCTGACCGGAGCCGCGCTTTCGGAAAATGTGGGATATTATGGATTTGATCTGACCTCTGACAGAAACCGGCTGGAGGCGGATGTAACAGTAAATTCCTGCGGCTCATCTTCCTCAAAAGGTGTGTTTTTCGGCGCGTTTGACGGAACAAATATTGAGACAGCTGCAATCCGTAATACAACAAATCTGAGAGGCGTTTATTCCGATGAAACCGGGGAAATCGGTGCAGGACGGATGAATGAAACAATTGCGGCAGGAAGTACGGTTCATTTTACTGCGGAGAGAACGGAGGACGGACTGATCATTACAGCAGTACCTGAGAGCGGACAGCGTTTTGTTATGCTCAGTTCTGACAGTGACGCGCTCTTTGCCGAAAATGGAGAGGAGACGGAGATTTCCTTCGGATTTATTCTGGCCGACGCATCGGTTACGGTCACAAATATGAAATATTATGATGCAGACGGCACGCTTTTATACGATCAGAATGACTGCTATGAACCCATCGGAACAGAACCGGTTGTTTCATCTGTACAGGCAGTCGTGGCAGATACAAGGGACGCCATCAATGTTACCTGGAACAGCAGAGAACCGGCTGACGGGGACGGAAGATATGTGATTCAGGTAAGAAAAGACGGAGGAGAGTGGGAAGATGCTGCAGAAACAACAGCCACATCCTGGCTGTACCGGACAGATGAAGCCGGACAGTATCAGTTCCGTGTAGGAGGAAAACTTGGAAATGAAGGAGAAGTCACATACTGTGATGAACTTTCAGAAGTGGTAGATTTTCTTCCGGCACTTCCCACTCCGGTGCTCAGCCTGACCGCAGGTGAGAATTCCATCGATCTTTCCTGGACAGAATCCGAAGGAGCAACCGCTTATGAAGTGTACAGATATTCTTCTGATGAGGGCGCGGAGAATTCGAAGCTGATTTACAGTACAGAAGCGGCTACCGGTACAGCTTATACGGATACAGACGTAACACCGGAAGTGCCCTATTACTATTATGTTATTGCCTGTGCGTATGCAGACGGTCAGGAGGTTAATTCCAGCAATCCGTCCCAGACTGTATGGGCCATGGCGTCTGCAGGACACACAGGGGATTATGTATATGAGGATGAGGCGGCAGAGATTACCATTACCGAATCTCCTCAGGGAACAATATTCCGGGAGACGGCAGTTCTGGCAGGAACAGTTGACCGCGCAGGCGTAATCAGAGCGTCTGTAAACGGAGGAACGGCTTCGGAGCAGGCGGTAAATGCAGGCGGAAACTTCCGTTTCAGTCTGACAGCGGCGGAAGGCAGAAATAATGCAGAGCTGATCTTTACTGATGAAAACGGAAAAGAGACCCGTCTTGTCTATACATTTGTATATCTGACAAATTACGATATGGTTGTAGATGCTTCCTACACCGGGGAAGACGGAGCGCTGATAAACGGCCTTCCTACCTACAGCACGGTTCAGGCGGCGGTGGATGCCGTTCCGTCAGACAATGCCGAAAGACAGGTTATTTATATAAAATCCGGTGATTACAAGGAACGCCTTGTCGTGAATACGCCCTATATTTCATTGATCGGCGAGGACAGCGACAGCGTACGCATCCACTGTTATCCGGCGGAACTGTATCCGGAAGATGCAGGATACGAGGCCGGAGGAGACATGTCCAAACGGTGCGCAACCTATATTATGAGCGGAGCGACAGGATTTTCGGCGGAGAATCTTACATTCGCAAATGATTACGATTATTCCACACCGGACGGAAAGAGCAACAAATCCGCGGACGCGCTCCGGTGTGACGCGGACGGCGCATCCTTTGTAAATGTAACCATTTCAGGCGTGCAGGATACTCTTTACATGCATGCCGGTAACCAGTATTACAGGAATTGCCGGATTGAGGGTCTGATTGACTTTATTTATTCCGGTGATGACGCCAGAGCGCTGTTCGAGGACTGCGAACTTGTATTTGTCTATGAAGAGACTCACCCGGAGGGCGGATATGTATGTGCTCCGAGAACAGAGGCAGACGCGCCCTACGGACTGATCTTTAATCACTGTGTAATTACATCGGAAGAGGGATGTGTGGACGGCACATACCGTCTGGCAAGGCCGTGGGGACCGGACGCATGTATCTACTGGATCGGCTGCTATATGGGCAGCGCCATAGATAAAGATGAGCCATATGCGGATATGAGCGGCAATCTGCATACAGAAGCCAGATTCTATGAATGCGGTTCCTATGGTCCGGGATATGCGGTCAATGCTGACAGAAGACAGATATCACCGTCTGCAGCCGAAGCGCTGCTGGCAGATCTGGGATGGAATCCCTGTGAGGCATCCCAGGCAATCAGCAAGTCCTATGTTGGCGATATTGTGACAGAAGTGCCGGAAGAACCGGAAGAGCCGCCGACAGAGGAACCGGATGAACCGGTTACGCCTCCCGCAGAGGATCCTTCTCAGGAGCCTTCCGATCCGTCAGGAGAAGGCGGCGGAACTGATACGGAAGTCAGGCCGGGAGATAACGGCGTGTCCGGGGATAAGGAAACAGAAGGATCTGCCGGCAGCGACGGACAGAAATCAGAGGAACTGACGGCTGATCCTGTAGATACCGGAGACCATACCAATATAGCGCTGTGGAGTACAGTACTGGTTCTTGCAGGCGCTGCCGGAGCGTCGGCCGTTGTTATCAGGAGAAGAGGACGTCAGTCCAGATAAAAGAATAAAACCGATTGAAACAGCTGCGGACTGTGACCGGTCATTTGAAAAGGTGTTCCTTTTATGGGACACCTTTTTGTCATAAATGCCGTCATCTGTGTTATACTGACATTATCGTACAGGAGAGGAAGCAGGTTATGGCAAAAGGCGCGAATCAGAAATTCAAATTATACTGTCTGGCGCAGATTATGCTGGAGAATACAGACGATGAACACTATCTTACCATGCCGGAGATTCTGTCCGCGCTTGAGCGGCAGGGAATCAGCGCGGCCCGCAAAAGTGTTTATGAAGATCTGAGAGATCTGGAGCATCTTGGAATCGAGGTGGAAGGGGAGGCTGTGGGAAAAGGGTATCATTACCATGTTGTAAACCGTCCTTTTGAACTGCCGGAGCTGAAGCTGCTGGTGGACGCCATCCAGTCTTCCAGATTTATTACAGAGAGAAAGACAAACGCTCTGATCAGAAAGCTGGAAAAGCTGGTCAGCAGATATGAGGCTACAAAACTGCAGCGCCAGGTCTATGTGTCCGGAAGAATCAAAACCATGAACGAGAGCATTTATTACACGATTGACGCCATCCACAATGCAATTGCGGAAAACCGGAAAATAAAATTTCAGTATTTTCAGTGGAATGTGAAAAAGGAGATGGAGCTCCGGCATAACGGCGCGTATTATCATATCAGTCCCTGGGGACTTTCCTGGGACAATGAAAATTATTATCTGGTGGGATATGATTCCGATGCGGGAATGATCAAACATTACCGGGTTGACAAGATGCTGCACATCCGCATGTCGGATGAGTCCAGGGAGGGAAAAGAATATTTTCAAAAGCCGGATATGGCGGATTATACAAAGAAAAGTTTCGGCATGTTCGGAGGCAGAGAGCGGCAGGTGAAACTTTTCGTGGAAAACCGCCTGGCCGGGGTGATTATTGACCGGTTCGGAAAAGATGTGCTGCTGATTCCCACGGATGAGGAACATTTTACGGTAAATGTAAATGTCCGTGTCAGCAGTCAGTTTCTTGGCTGGATCTTTTCTCTTGGCGAAGGCGTAAAGATTACCGGGCCGGAGGATGTTGTGGAGCAGATGTGTGAAGAAACAGAACGGCTGATCCGGCAGTATAAGTAAGAGAATAAACGTGTAAGGAGGAATGCATCATGAGACTTTTCATAGCGATTCAGCTGTCTCCGGAGATGAAAAAGGCTCTGGTGAGCTGTATGCATGATCTGAAGAAGCAGGGAATGGAAGGAAATTACGTTCCGGCTCAGAATCTGCATATGACTCTGGCCTTTATCGGAGAGTATGACGATCCAGGCAAAGTAAAAGAAGTTATGGGAAAAGTTCCGCTTCCGGAATTCCGTCTGACTCTGGCGGATAAAGGAAATTTCGGCAATATTCTGTGGGCAGGCGTCAAGGGCAACCAGAAACTGAAAACATATGTCAGAGACCTGAGAGCCGCCCTGGCAGCAGCGGGAATTCCCTGCGAGAAGGATAAATTTGTCCCCCATATTACGTTGATCCGGAAATTTTCCGCGAAGAAACCGTATCAGTTTCACATGCCAAAGGCAGAGATGACTGTAAAAAAAGCTTCTCTTATGAAGTCAGAACAGAAGAACGGGAAAGTTATGTATAAAGAACTGTAAGAAAAGAAGTTTTTAAATTAATCCTGTTAGTATCGTTATATCTCAATCTCCGTTCCCTCCGCGATCCGCATCTCTGTATACAGTATTACCATATCTCCTTCTCTGAGAATCAGATTCCCGTTGGGAATCATGATCTTATCCCTTCGTTTTACAAGGACGATGACAGAATGTCTGGAAATATCCAGATCCCGGATGCGATGCCCGTTCCAGGGATTATTTTTCTGAAGAGTAATCTCTTTTAGGCGGATATGATCTTTATCCTGGAAGGATTCCGCCGCCAGGACCATTACATCGTCCTCTTGGAGGACAAGATTGCCCCGGGGAACAAGAATCCGATGGTTCCTCTGCACTACGGCAACAATGACTCTTTCAGGCAGGTGAAGCTGGGCGATGCTCTTATTGATCCAGGGGTCCCGGGATGTAAGGTGGATTTTGATAAAATGCACGTCTTCTTCCCGCCCGTATTCGGCCATCCGCTTGATGCGGGAGTACTGATCCACAAATCCCGCGGATATAATACCGGTAGGGATCGCCACCATGCCCACTCCCAGAAATGTGATAAAAATACCGAACAGTTTTCCAAGAGTGGTTATGGGATAGATATCCCCGTATCCGACGGTAAGCAGAGTGGATGCGGCCCACCAGATGCCGGAAAATGCGTTGGTAAATACTTCCGGCTGCGCTTCGTGTTCCAGGCTGTACATGCACAGGCTGGACGCAACCATGAGAATCAGTATGGTAAATACAGAGGAGAAGAGCTGCTGCCGTTTGCTGTTCAGTACTTCTGTAATCAGCCGGAAGGAATCATAGTAGGAATTGATCCGGAACAGCCGGAATACCCGCATGATTCTCAGCATCCGGAAAGCCACCGCTCCGGACGGGAAGAAGATCGGCAGATAATAGGGGAGAAAGGAAAGCATGTCCACAATTCCGGTAAAGGACAGAATATATTTCCGGACAGCCTTCAGGCCGCCGGATTCCGGATGGGCGTATTTTGCCGTCCATATCCGGAGCAGGTAGTCCAGGCAGAACATGGCTACAGTAATATTTTCCAGCACAAGAAACAGACTGCCGTACCGCATCCGGTATTTTTCATATGTATAAAGAACGCTGACAGTCAGATTCAGGATAATCGTAATCAGATATACGAAATCATATACGCGGGCAGCCGGATCCGGCCCGCTTCTCACTTCAAGTATTTCGTAAACACGATATCTGATCTGTTCTTTTTCCCTGCTGTTCATATCGATCAATCCCCCACAATTAATCCGAAATAAATGATTTCAGGTCTTACTAATAGAGTAGACAAAACCAGGCGAAAAAACAAGTGATAATTCAACCTTTTCAGGCAAACAGGCAGGGGTTTATTCTGAATGCCCGGCCATGCGGTTCTGTCTTTCTGAGAAAAGTCGGCCACAGATAAAAAAGAGAAAAATAGTCGTACAAGAATGATTGCCGTCTGTCCTTAAACATGGTATAGTGTTAGTAAATATTGTGATTTTTTCACAAAAAAATTATAAGATAAGTAATAGGAGTGGTAAAAATGTATCAGGAAGAGTATAAGCGCTGGATGGAAGCCGATCTGGAAGATCCGGATTTGAAACCGGAATTATCCAGAATTGAGGGAAATGACGATGAGATCAAAGAACGTTTTGCGGTTGCACTGAAATTCGGTACAGCAGGTCTGAGAGGTGTGCTTGGCGCAGGAACAAACCGTATGAATATTTACGTAGTACGTCAGGCTACACAGGGACTTGCAAACTGGGTAAAAACACAGGGGGGTACCCAGACGGTGGCAATCAGCTATGACAGCCGTATTAAGAGTGATGTTTTTGCAAAGAACGCGGCAGGCGTTCTTGCAGCCAACGGCATTAAAGTAAGAATTTATGACGCGCTGATGCCCGTACCGGCTCTTTCATTTGCGACACGCTATTATAACTGCAACGCGGGCATTATGGTAACTGCTTCACATAATCCTGCAAAATATAACGGATATAAGGCCTACGGCCCGGACGGATGTCAGATGACAGACGATGCGGCTGCCATTGTATATGATGAGATTCTGAAGACGGACATTCTGACAGGCGCGAAATATATGTCCTTTGCGGAAGGTGTTGAAGAAGGCCTGATCCGTTTCGTGGGAGACGACTGCAAGAGAGCTCTCTATGATGCGATTGAATCCAGACAGGTTCGTCCGGGTCTTTGTAAGACAGCAGGCCTGAAGCTGGTATACAGCCCGCTGAACGGTTCCGGACTTGTACCGGTAACTCAGGTGTTAAAAGATATTGGCGTTACAGATATTACCATCGTACCGGATCAGGAATATCCGAACGGTTACTTTACCACATGCAGCTATCCGAATCCGGAGATTTTCGAGGCTCTGGAGCAGGGACTGAACCTGGCAAAGGAGACAGGCGCGGATCTGATGCTTGCAACCGATCCGGACGCGGACCGTGTAGGCATTGCCATGAAGTGTCCGGACGGCTCCTATGAACTGGTAAGCGGAAATGAAGTAGGCGTTCTTCTTCTTGATTATATCTGCGCGGGACGTATTGAGAAAGGCACTATGCCGGAGAAAGCCGTTGCGGTAAAATCCATTGTATCCACACCGCTGGCTGACGCCATTGCAGAGCACTACGGGGTAGAGCTTCGCAGCGTTCTGACAGGATTCAAGTGGATCGGCGATCAGATCGCGCAGCTGGAAGAAGCAGGAGAGGTAGACCGCTTTATTTTCGGATTTGAAGAGAGCTACGGATATCTGGCAGGACCGTATGTACGTGACAAAGATGCGGTTATCGGTTCCATGCTGATCTGCGAGATGGCTGCTTACTACAGAAGCATCGGCAGCTCACTGAAGCAGAGAATGGAAGAAATCTACGCACAGTACGGACGTTACCTCAACAAGGTTGACAGCTTCGAATTCCCGGGATTAAGCGGAATGGACAAGATGGCAGGAATTATGCAGGGACTTCGTGAGAACCCGCTGACAGAGGTTGCGGGATACAAAGTAGTAAGTGTAACAGATTATACGAAACCGGAGGAGACAGGCCTTCCGTCAGCAAATGTTCTGATCTACAAGCTGGAGAACAACGAGACTGTTATCGTTCGTCCTTCCGGAACAGAGCCGAAGATTAAGATCTATTACACAACACTGGGTAAAGATCTGGCAGAGGCACAGGCAGAGAAAGACAAGCTCGCGGAAGCGCTGAAGCCGGTTATGGCGTAACAGCGGATCAGCTGTTTATATAGGTGGTATTTTAACTTTCCCTGCCGGGACGGACGGTCAGATCGGAGAATTTTTCATTACCGGCCGGTGCCGGGGCTGCGGTACCTGCGTCAGCAGATGTCCGCAGAAATGTATTGATATGACAGGAATCCCTTTCACTATCTGGCAGGAGCACTGTCTGCACTGCGGAAACTGTATGGAAGCGTGTCCGTTTGACGCTGTGAAGAAAGGGAATTCTATATGACAGCGAAAGCCATAATGAAAGATGACCTCCGTTTTTAAACCGATAAAAAGAAACGTGTATGTCACACTATATGATCCATAGTGCGGCATACACGTTTTTTAATTTCAAAAGAAAATTTCAATTAATATTTCAGAAACAAAACAGAAATATTTCTTCAACGTTGCGGCGGTATCTTTATATCGTCGAAAGGAAATACAGGAAAACAAAAAGAGAAAGGAAGCATGAAAAATGGCAAAATCAAAGCTTGTAAAAGCAAACGAAAAGATCGCCGATGCAGTTGTCGGCGGCTATAAGAAAATCGAGGAAGGAGTAGTCGGGGGCTACAAAAAGATTGAGAACGGCGCGGTCAGCGGATTTACAAAAATCTCAGATTCTTTTGTAGATCAGTTTCTGACAAAAGACGGCGAAACGGTAGAAGAAGCAAAGGCGAGACTTGCAGCGGAACAGCAGGAAAGAGAAGCGGAAAGAAAAGCAAAACAGGAGGGAAAAAGATAATGAAAAAGAGCAGTTTTGTAGCAATGATTTTAAGTACGATCGGAGGTATTTTATTCGCATTGGGTATGTGCATGGCACTGATTCCCGAGTGGAACGCATTCCGGCCGGGAGTTATTATGGGAGTGATCGGTGTGGTTGTTCTCCTGATCATGGTGCTTGTGTGGAGAAAGATGGAAAATAAGAGTCCCATCCGCCTGTCCGGAAAGACGATAGGTACTGTACTTCTGGGAATTGTGGGAGCTCTTACCCTGGGAGAGGGCATGTGTCTGACCATGGTGTGGAGCAATATGGTTCTGGGGATTGTGATCGGAATTGCGGGAATTGTCCTGCTTCTGTGTCTGATTCCGCTGACAAAAGGATTCAAATAATAAAGGGCATCCGGGGGGTGTTATTTATGCAGCCGCGGCCTATACTTTTTTGTAAGATTATTTTTGCTATTATAAATAACGGAGGAAAAGAATATGATACATATCCTTGTTGTGGAAGACGATGAAAAACTCAACCGGATTGTCTGCACTTACTTAAATGACAGTGGTTTTCAGACCAAAGGCTGTCTGAACGCAAGGGATGCCTATGACGAGATGTACAGTCAGCTTTACGATCTGATCATCTCGGATATCATGATGCCGGAGATTGACGGATTTGAGCTTGCCAGGTCTGTGAGAAAAGTAAATGAGAGAATCCCGATCCTCTTTATGTCCGCGAAGGATGATCTGCCGTCCAAGCAGCGGGGGTTCCGGCTGGGCATCGACGACTATATGGTCAAGCCGGTTGATCTGGATGAGCTGGTACTCCGTGTGTGCGCGCTTCTGCGCCGGGCAAATATTGAGACAGAACGGAAAATCACTGTCGGCAATCTGACGCTGGATGCAGACGGCATGAGCGCGGAGGTGGACGGAGAGGAGATCAGTCTGACGACACGGGAATTTAATATCATATATAAATTGTTATCCTATCCGAAAAAAACATTTTCAAGAGCCCAGCTTATGGATGAATTCTGGGATGTGGACAGTGACACCAGTCTGCGCGCGGTGGATGTGTACATGACCAAGCTCAGGAATAAACTGTCCGGCTGTGACGGATTTAAGATTGTCACAGTCCGGGGACTGGGATACAAGGCGGTGCTGCAATGAACAGGAACAGCAGAAATACCAGAGCTTCTGCCCGGAAAGGAACCGGAAAAAACGGACAGCCCATTATAAAGGACAGTCTATTCCCAATTTCGCTGTTTGCGATTTTCCTGGGAGTTCTTTTTCTTATGTCCGGAATTCATGTAGGACTTGTGGTGCTGATGAACAGGCTGAAATGGAATGAACTCGTCCAGACGATTGTTCCAATGGTCTACTGGGGATGTGTGGCAGTGGGACTGACTTTATTTACACGAAGGAAGATAAAGAGCACATACGAGGAACCCCTCCACAGGCTGGCTGAGGCAACGGAGCAGGTGGCGAACGGGGACTTTTCGGTATATGTTCCTACGACGCATACATCCGACAGACTGGACTATCTGGATGTTATGATCCTGGACTTTAACAAGATGGTGGAGGAGCTGGGGAGCGTGGAGACACTGAAAACGGATTTCGTATCCAATGTTTCCCATGAGATGAAGACACCGATCGCTGTTATCAAAAATTATGCGGAGGTGCTCCAGACCGGAAAAGGGACAGAAGAAGAGCGGCTTGAATACGCGCAGAATATCGAAGAAGCGGCAGGCCGTCTTTCCAGCCTTATCAGCAATATCCTGCGGCTGAATAAGCTGGAGCATCAGCAGATCGACCCGGAGATCGAATCCTACGATCTGTGCGGCCAGCTTGAACAGTGTATCCTGAATTATGAAGAAATGTGGGATGAAAAAAATCTGGATCTGGAAGTGGATATGGAGGAAAAGGCTGTCGTAGACGCGGATAGGAGCCTGATGGAACTGGTCTGGAACAATCTGCTCTCCAACGCGGTCAAGTTCACGGAGCCCGGCGGAAAAGTGACGGTACGGCAGATATCTTCCGACGGATATGCGGAGGTGGAAGTGACAGATACCGGCTGCGGCATGAGCAGAGAAAACATCCGTCATATTTTTGATAAGTTCTACCAGGGGGATACCTCTCATTCTCAGGAAGGCAACGGACTGGGGCTTGCCCTCGTCAGACGGATCCTTGTTCTGATGAACGGAGAAATCAGCGTTGTCAGCGAAGAAGGCAGAGGGAGTACATTTACGGTAAGAGTCCCGGCAGCAGGCAAACTACAGGAAAAGGGTCAAAGGGAGTGATCAGATGGAACAGACAAAAAGAAGAAACGGAAGCTTTATTGCGTTTGAATATAAGGAAGTGACCGCGGACATTGCACAGGCATCTTTCCTCATGGACGGATATGCAAATTTCGGCTGGGAGATTGATGAAAATGTAATGCCGGATACCACAGAAAGGTATTCCGCAGGTAAAGGGAAACATCAGCATAAAAAAATCGTTATCCGGATGAAGCGCGACCGCAGAATCCTGAATAAAATGGAACTGACCAGACTTCAGAGAAATTTTGAAGCGTGTGTCGCAGAAATAGGGAATCTTGAGAAAGAGAAGACATCCCGTCCATCTGTGACAGCACTGACTGTGGGGATCCTTGGCACAGCTTTTATGGCGGGAGCGACATTTGCAGTGACGGCGGAGCCGCCCCGGATCCTGTTATGCATTATTCTGGCGATACCGGGATTCCTCGGCTGGATCCTTCCGTATTTCCTGTACAAAGCAGGCGTCAGAAAGCAGACAGAGAAGATGACGCCGCTGATCGAAGAGAAGTATGACGAGATTTATGAAATCTGTGAGAAGGGGAATAAATTATTGAACTAGAAAGATGGGATCTGAAGCTTTACAGCTCCGGGTCCCATCTTTCTTCGATAACTCCTTCACTCCATTTGGCTTTATCCCGGCTTCATACTTTATAAACCCCATGTGTCTTATAGGTGTGATTTCCTGCAAATCATATGTAACTATTGACATTACAACAAAGAAGTGGTATCTTGACAGTGCAAGATGTAATAATTGATATTACAATAAAACTGGCGCTGCGCGGGATACACGGATTTTATGGCAGCCAGGGAAAAGGAGGATGAATAACAATATGGCAATTCAGATATTAAACCGGAAGAAACAGACGAAAAGAGTGGATTTTATGCAGTTTTTAAGCGGCGTGCCGGCCAGGGATTATGTGTTCCAGCACACCCCTTATGAAGAACAGATCCGGGAAGCGGCGTCCCTTCTGAAACAGGCGGACGCAGTGATTATCGGCGCGGGAGCAGGGCTATCCACGGCAGCAGGATTAAGCTACGGCGGGAAACGCTTCCGGGACAACTTCGGGGACTTTATAAAAAAGTATGGCCGTGAAGCTATGACAGATATGTACAGCGCAGGATTTTATCCTTTCCTGTCGGAGGAGGAAAAGTGGGGATACTGGTCAAAACACGCATATCTGAACCGGATCGAACCGGCGGCGCTTCCGCTCTATCAGGCAGTTTATGAACTGGTGAAGGATAAGCCCCATTTCGTTCTGACCACCAACGTGGATCACCAGTTCTGGAAGGCCGGGTTTGCAGATGAAGATATCTTTGCCACCCAGGGAGACTACGGGGAGATTCAGTGCGAGAAAGGCTGCCATGATAAAGTATATGACGCCGTGGAGCTGTTTCAGGAGATGAACCGGGCGCGGAAAAACTGCGGGATCCCGTCGGAACTGGTGCCCCGCTGTCCGGTCTGCGGCGGAAATATGGCCATGCACTTAAGGTCCGACCAGTATTTTGTGGAGGATGAGCACTGGAACGAGGCGGCTGGAAGGTACGCCGCGTTTTTGAAGGAACACGGGAAAGAGAAAACTCTTCTTCTGGAGCTGGGCGTGGGATTTAACACACCTGCGATTATCCGTTTCCCCTTTGAAAAGATGGTAAAGGAAAACGGCGGCTGGTCGCTGGTCCGCATGAATCTCCGGGAGGCCATTGTACCGGAAAGCCTGGGGAAACGGGCTGTGGGAATCAATGACGATATATCGAGAAGTATTGAAGATATAAGAAAAGAGGCGGAGAAAGATGGGGGCAGATAAGAAACAGGAAGAGCGGCTGGATTATCTTCTTCATGAATTCAAGGAAGATTCCGGCAGATACAGAGATCTGGAGACAGGAGAGGATTACGGAGAGAAGAGAATGCTTCTGCGTTCTCTTATGAATATCCGGATGCCCGGGAAAATGAATGAAAACGTTGTAAAAGTGCAGGATGAATTTCTGACTGAGGAGGCCAGAGAAAAAGGAATTGTTGGGCTTGCGGATATTCCGACAGCGGCGGAGCAGTACGGGAGCAGCCATCCGTATGCGGACAAAATTTCCGTCTGGCAGGGGGATATTACGAGACTGCGTGCGGGAGCTATTGTCAATGCGGCGAATTCGCAGATGCTGGGGTGTTTTGTGCCATGCCATAAATGTATAGACAATGCTATTCACAGCGCGGCCGGGATTGAGCTCAGGGAAGCATGCAGCCATTATATGAAGCGCAGACGGATGCAGTACGGCGCCCGCTATGAGGAGCCCACGGGCCAGGCGGTTCTGACAAAGGGTTACAATCTGCCCGCGGATTATGTGATTCACACAGTTGGTCCCATTGTAGGAGGAAGCCTGAATCAGAAGCTGAAGGATGATCTGGAAAGCTGTTACCGGAATGTGCTGGAGTGCTGTGTGGAGCATGGGATCCGTTCCGTGGCGTTCTGCTGTATCAGCACAGGGGAATTTCATTTTCCGAACGATGAGGCGGCAAAGATCGCGGCTGATACCGTGACCGGCTTTCTTAAAGAGCATGATCCGGACTTTGACCGGATTATTTTCAATGTGTTCAAAGATGTGGACCGGGAGCTGTATGAGGCGGAATTGAAGCGGTAAAGCCGGGGCGCCGGTGTCAGAATTGACACCGCAGGGAACAGCAGGTAAAATGAAGGTTATAAAACCAGAGGTCGATCCTGTGTGCCGCGGCAGACGCGGAAGCTCAGGAGAAAGGAGCAGAGTGTGTTATGCAGATCTCAAGCAGATTTACGATTGCCGTCCATATGCTGACCTGTATGGAGACATTCAAAGAAGAATATAAGATTACCAGTGATTTTCTTGCTGCCAGTATTAATGTGAATCCGGTTATTATCCGCCGGATCCTGTCCCAGTTAAAGGATACGGGACTGATCGAAGTGAAGCGCGGGACCGGGGGCGCGGCGGTCATAAAGCCGCTGGAAGAGATTACATTTCTGGACATATACCGTGCCGTGGAGTGCATAGAGGAGAACACGCTGTTTCATTTTCATGAGAATCCCAATCCGGACTGTCCGGTAGGAAGGAATATCCACAATATTCTGGACGATAAGCTGCTCCGGGTGCAGGAAGCGATGGAGCGGGAACTGAAGGCTATCACCATGGCGGATGTAATGGCTGATCTGGGAAAATATATCTGAATGGATTCGTGTAAGGAGCAGAAAAGATGACAATCAGAGAAATCGCACAGCTTGCCGGTGTATCAAACGCCGCGGTATCCAGATATCTGAACGGAGGATATGTCAGCGGCGAGAAGAAGGAGCGGATTAAAAAAGTTATTCAGGAAACCGGATATCAGCCGTCCATGCAGGCCCGGACGCTCCGGACTAAGAAGGCCTGTCTCGTGGGCGTGGTGGTTCCGAAGATCAATTCCGAGTCCATCAGCCGGGTTACAGAAGGCGTAGGCCAGGTCCTTTCGGAGCGGGGCTATCACATGCTTCTTGCCAGCACGGACAACCAGGCGGACAAAGAAGTGATGTACATGAAAATCTTTGAAAATTATCCGGTTGACGGGATTATCCTCATCGGTACCATGATTACCGCTCAGCACAGAAAATTTCTGAAGGAATCCAGAGTTCCTGTAGTTGTAATCGGACAGTACACCAGACTGGCCAACTGCGTCTACCACGACGACTACGGCGCGGGAAAGGCTATGGGCAGAGCGGTGGGCCGGGCGCTGGCCCTTTATCCGGAGGGCAGAGCGGCTTATATCGGTGTTACCCGGGAAGACAAGGCGGCAGGCGCCGCAAGAGAGGACGGCTTCTGTGCCGGCCTGAAGGCAGAAGGGCAGGAACTGGAGGAAGAATACCGGCGGGTTTCCCGGTTCCGCATGGAGGCCGGGTATGAGGCGGCTATGGATCTGCTGAAGAAAAAAGATGATATCGTTATCATATCCTGCGCCACAGATACCATCGCGGCCGGGGCCATGGAAGCCATTCTGGACTACAGGAAAGAGAACGGGCCGGAGAAAGAAAGTGATACGGATGGGTCAAAGAGGTATCGTTTCGGCAACTCACCGGTAAAGGTGACCGGATTCGGCGACAACCAGTTTTTAAAGGCGGTTACGGGCGGAATTCCGACGGTTCATTTTGCATACAAAACAAGCGGAATCAAGGGGGCGGAGCTGCTTCTGGATGTAGTGGAGAAGGAAGAACGGATTCCGGTGGAGATGAAACTGGGATTTCAGTTTGTGGAAGCCCCGGGCTGGAGCGGCGGGCAGCAGGCAGAATGAAAATTGGCCGGATGATCCGAATGTCTGTAGATCCTCTGCAAGTGAGAAGATATATGTGAAATCGTTTTCGTGCACTATTTACAATTATAAACATGAAATATCAGTAAAAATGCCATCTTTACAAATGGCATTTTTTTTCATATTATTTTTACAGAAATAATATGAAAACGATTTCATATATAAGGGAAGGAGAATGAGGATGGATTACCAGAAGACAGCCCGGGAGATTCTGAATCTTGTGGGCGGAAGCAAAAACATTGTCTCGGCAGCGCACTGCGCAACCCGGCTTCGTCTTGTTATTGCCGACAACAGCAAAGCAGACAAAGAAGCGCTGGAAAATGTGGAAGGGGTAAAAGGTGTGTTCGAGGCCTCCGGCCAGCTCCAGATTATTCTGGGCACTGGAACTGTAAACAAGGTGTTTGACCAGTTTATAGCCATTGCAGGCATTACAGCCAGCTCCAAGGCAGAGGCCAAGGAGGCGGCGGCTCAGAAGCAGAATATATTTATGCGGGCCATCAAACTGCTGGGAGATATTTTCGTGCCCATTATCCCGGCGATCGTTGCCAGCGGTTTCCTGATGGGAATTATGAACTCTCTGGATTTCATGATCAATAACGGATTTATTTCCATGGATACCAGCAGTTCGATCTATGTATTCGCCAATCTGTTCAGCAACACGGCATATACATTCCTGCAGATCCTGATCGCCTTTTCCGCGGCAAAGGCATTCGGGGCAAACCCGTATCTGGGCGCGGTTATCGGTATGATTATGATTAACCCGGCGCTGCAGAACGCTTATACAGTCGCAACAGAAGGCGTGCATCTGAAGCAGCCGGTGTTCTTCGGACTTTACGAGATTGATATGGTCGGATATCAGGGCCATGTTATCCCGGTTGTAATTGCTGTGTGGCTGCTGGCGTTTATTGAAAAACGGCTGCACAAAATTGTTCCGGAGGTGCTGGATCTGTTCGTAACTCCTCTGGTCAGCGTATTTGTGACAGGATATCTTACCCTGGCAGTGATTGGTCCGGTGTTTGTCTGGGCGGAAAATGCTGTTCTGTACGGCATCCAGTGGCTCTTAACGCTGCCCCTCGGACTGGGAAGTCTTGTCATGGGCGGTCTGTACGCGCCTACGGTTGTTACCGGTATCCACCAGATGTATACGGCCATTGATATCGGACAGCTGGCTGAGTACGGCGTTACATACTGGCTCCCGCTGGCAAGCGCGGCAAATGTGGCACAGGGAGCGGCCGCTCTTGCGGTAGCAGTGAAATCAAAAGATAAAAAAGTGAAATCCCTTGCTCTGCCGTCTTCCCTGAGCGCGTTCATGGGAATTACAGAGCCGGCAATCTTCGGTGTGAATCTGAGATTCTTCAAGCCGTTTATCGCGGGATGTATCGGCGGAGGCTGCGGAGCCCTCTATGCTTCGATTGTGCATCTGGGAGCCAGGGGAACCGGCGTGACCGGTATCTTCGGAATCCTGCTCTGCCTGGATCAGCCGGTTCAGTACCTGATCGAAATGGTAATTGCCGTGACAGTTGCATTTGCCATATCATTTGTCCTTTATAAAGATCAGAAGAAACCGGAGGCGGCCGCCGGCGCGGGAACAGAGGCTCCGGCACTGGAAACATCCGGAAATCCGGCAGAAACGCCGGAGACAACGAAAGGAACATCTTCAGCAGAAGAACTTACGGAAGAAACCATCACAAGTCCTGTGGCAGGAACCGTAGTTCCGACAGATCAGGTAAGT
Organism: Mediterraneibacter sp. HA8405; assembly: GCF_056148955.1. Lineage (NCBI taxonomy): Bacteria > Bacillati > Bacillota > Clostridia > Lachnospirales > Lachnospiraceae > Mediterraneibacter > Mediterraneibacter sp. HA8405. The sequence continues at coordinate 582,415 of NZ_CM148758.1, forward strand.
GATGAGACTTTCGCGTCAGAACTTCTGGGAACTACTGTCGCGGTAGAGCCTTCGGATGGAAAAATCACCTCGCCCTGCAGCGGTGAAGTAATGAATATATTTGACACGGGCCATGCTGTCTGCCTCACGACAGAATCCGGAGCGGAGCTGCTGATTCATGTGGGAATCGACACAGTGAAGCTGGATGGAAAAGGATTTACAAAGAAAGTATCCGACGGCGATAAAATCCACGCCGGGGACGTGCTTATCGAAGCGGATCTGGACCAGATCAGAGCAGCGGGATATCCGGCTACGACAATGGTTATCCTGACCAACGCAGATCAGTTCAGCACGGTTGAAAAGGCCGCTCCCGGAGAGACGGGAAGGGATCAGCCGATTCTGAAGCTGAAGAAATAGAAAAAGTATAACACCCGGCCCGGCGGCGCGGAAGTTCTGCCGGGCGGTGATTTTCAGATATGCAACAGGAGACAGAGTATGAATGCATTGACAAAAGATCTGATGAATCTGACAGAAGCCGCGGAAAGAAACGCGGTATCGGACGGAAGATTCCGGCAGAAATTTCACCTTATGCCGCCGGTGGGGTGGCTCAATGACCCCAACGGACTCTGCCGGTACGGCGGAGTTTATCACGCCTTTTTTCAGTATTCTCCTTTTAATGCGGAAGGCGGCGTGAAAATGTGGGGACACTGTACAAGCGAAGATATGGTTGAATGGAAATATGAAGGAGTCAGCATGTATCCGGATCAGCCCTTTGACTGTCATGGGGTATATTCCGGGGCCGCCCTGATTGAAGACGGCGTTATGTACCTGTATTATACGGGGAATGTAAAGCTGGACGGAGAAAATTTTGACTATATCAATACCGGCCGGGAAGCAAATACCTGCCTTGTAGTCAGCAGAGACGGAAAGCATTTCGGAAGAAAGGAAGAACTGATGCGGAACAGTGATTATCCTTCTGATCTGACATGTCATGTCCGGGATCCGAAAGTCTGGAAAGAGAATGGATCCTACTATATGATACAGGGGGCACGCACGAAGAATGATGCGGGAACGGCCATACTTTTCCGGTCTGAGGATAAAAGAAACTGGACGTACTGCGGACGGGTTGAGACAGAGGAAGCCTTCGGATATATGTGGGAGTGCCCGGATTATTTTACAGTGGATGGAGAGAAGATTCTGTCGGCTTCTGTCCAGGGGCTGACAGGTGGCATATGGGACAGCCGGAACGTATACCAGTCAGGCTGGTTTGCCGTGGAAGGGGACATTCTGGATAAATACAGTCTGTCCGGATACCGGCTTTGGGATTACGGGTTTGACTATTATGCGCCTCAGAGCTTTGAGACAGAGGACGGCAGACGGATCCAGATCGGATGGATGGGAATGCCGGACTGTGAGGAATACACGAACCGGACGCTGGACGAGGGATGGCAGCACTGCTTTACTTTTCCACGGGAGATCTTCGTCCGGGACGGACAGGTGTGCCAGCGTCCGGCGCGGGAACTGCAGGAACACCTTACGCCGGAAGAAAAGACTGCAAGCCGTTATGAACAGGATGCATGCCCGGCGTATCAGGCTTATATCAGCGGTATCCGGAAAAATCATTTCCGGGCGGTGCTGGCGGAAGAGCTGATCCTGGAGTACCGGGAAGGCCGGTTCGAGATGCGCTTTACAGATCAGAACCGGAATTCGGTTTCTGCCGGGCGGGGACTTCGGTACGCGCAGATCGAATCTGTGGAAAATGTCCGGATTCTGACCGATGTATCTTCCGTGGAAGTATTCATCAATGACGGACAGTACGTGTTTACTACAAGATATTATCCTGATCGGTTCTGCTTCTCTATAGAAGCAGAGGGAGCGGAGATAGAGTTCAGCCGGATTGATTAAAATCCGGCTGAAGTTATTTCCCTCACAAATTCAAATTTTTGCAGAAACCGCTTTGTTTCTTGCAACTTCTGTGTTGTGAGTCTATAATAAATAAAGCTCTGAATGGGCATGTTTGATATACGGAGGTTAAAACCGGAATGAGAAAGTTGCAGAAATCTGTTCTGGCAGTGATACTGATGACAGTAATTGTGCTTGGACTCCCCGCAGCGGTATATGCAGATGAGAATGACGCAGAGAAACTTAAGAAACAATCTTACGAGACACCGGCAGATACGGACAGTCTGACAGGATGGCCGGCGGGTCCGAAGGTTTACGCAAAAGCTGCTGTTATTATGGATATGGACAGCGGAGCCATATTATATGCAAAGAACGCAGACGAAAAACTTTATCCGGCCAGTATAACTAAACTGCTGACAGCGCTGGTGGCGGTGGAGAATTCCGATTTTACAGATGAAGTCTTATTTACAGATGACAGTATTTCTTTTCTCCAGTATGACGATGCCCATATAGGAATGCGGCCGGGAGAGATTATAAATATGAAAGATGCGCTGCATGCGCTGCTGCTTGCTTCGGCAAATGAGGTGGCTTATGCAATAGCAGAAAATGTAGGCGGCAAACTGGGCGGCGGCTATACCACATTTATTGATAAAATGAATGAGAGATCCACGGAACTCGGGTGCACAGGTTCCCACTGGACAAACGCTAATGGCCTGCACAATGAAAATCACTATACAACGGCCCATGACATGGCGCTGATCGCCTCGGAAGTATCTAAGCATCAGGAACTTCTGGGCATTATGCAGACCATGAATTATACGATTGGAGCCACCAATCTGGTAGACGAGAACCGGACATTTCAGCAGCATCACAAAATGCTCTGGGAGGGAAACAGCAATTATTATGAATATTGTATCGGAGGGAAAACCGGTTATACAGATGATGCGGGGACTACACTTGTTACAATGGCGGATAACGGACAGATGCGTCTTGCCGCAGTTGTTCTGTATGATTACGGAACTGATGCATATGTAGATACCCGGGCAATGTTTGATTATACCTACGGTAATTTTTCGAAGATCAGCCTGATGAAAGAAGAAAAGCCAAAACAGATTGAGGAATTCACGGATCCTGAAGCATATGTGGTACTGCCTCCGGGGGTAGAATATAAAGATCTGGAGATGGAGATTACCGTTCAGGATGAAAAAGAAGGAACCGGCAGAGTCACATATTTTTATCAGAATCAGAATGTGGGCAGTACGGATGTTACACTCACTCCGGAATATATTGAGTCAGCTACCGGATATACTACCCGGCTTCAGATCAGCGGAGCGTCAGAAGCCGGTGATGATGTTCGGGAAAACGGAGGAATTCCCATGTGGGGAAAAGTACTTCTTTGCGCAGGGGCGGCATGTGTTATTCTGGCCGTTATCCTGACCCTGATTCTGGTGCGGATTCGGCGCCGCCGAAAACAGCGCAGGATGCGGAGAAGAAGACAGCAGATAAAAGAAATGCGCGGAAGAGGCGGCAAGCGGAGACGGTATACAGGCAGAAGGAGAGGATAATATTTATGAAAAGAAAGGTTGCATTGCTGCTGTGCGCCGCAATGACTGCCGTTATAACAGCAGGATGCGAATCATCTGATATCAGCGTCAGCAGCTTTGGCGGAAACAGTTCGCCTGATGAAAAAATATGGGTAATTGCAACAGACACGGCCTTCAGACCTTTTGAATATACAGATGAAAATGGTGAATTTGTCGGCATAGATGTAGATATTATTGAGGCTATTGCCGAAGATCAGGGTTTTGAATATGAATTTCAAAGCCTTGGCTGGGATACAGCAGTAACGGCGGTTCAGTCCGGGCAGGCTGACGCGGTTATGGCAGGCGCCACAATCAGTCAGGAGAGAATCGATAACGGGTGGATCTTTTCAGACGGCTACTATGAGAGTACTCAGACATTTGTTGTGCCGAAGGACAGTGCGGTTTCTTCTTTTGACGATTTGAACGGCAAAATAGTAGCAGTGAAAAACGGTACGGCAGGGGAGAAATTTGCAGACAGCCTGAAAGAAAAATATGACTTTACTATAATCGTATACGAAGATTCTCCTACAATGTATCAGGACGTTCTCCTTGGCAACAGCGCGGCGTGCGTGGAAGATAAAGCGGTTATTCAGGCTTCTGTCAGGGATGAGAACCTGGCGCTTCGGATTCCTGACGGTATGGAGAGTGAGCCGGCTCCTTATGGTATGGGAATAATGGAAGAAAAAAATCAGGAGCTTCTGGATATGTTTAATAAAGGCCTGGCAAATATAAAGGCGAGCGGTGAATATGATGAGATTTTAGCGAGATATCTGTTATAGTAAAGTTCGTCCGCAGACCGGCACTTTTGGAAAAACACGAGCATGGATTTTTCTTACGAACAGCCCGGCTGATGAAGGGTTATAAATTATAATGGAGAAAAAATCTTGACTAACTGCAGGTTTCTTTTTATAATAACTCTGTATTGAATTTCAAAGGAAAAAGTGATAACGGAGAGAGTAGAGATCTGATGAACGTCACAGCGAGCCGGGATTGGTGGAAGCCCGGTATCAGTAGCAGATTATCGAAGATCACTCCCGAGCTGCAGTCCCTGAAATACATACAGAGTAAGGGCTGACGTAAGTCCCCGCGTTATGGGGACGCATATGAAAGGTGCGTGTGCCTGAGTATGTTGTAACAGGTGGTAAAAACGAGAGACAGCTTTCGTCCTATTACAGGACGGAAGCTTTTTTCTTTCAGACAGGAGAAGGACCGTTTGAAAGGCGCCGGGCGGACGGGGATGTCCCTTGCGGACACGCTTTCGCTCGGAGAGAAACGCAGCGGTACATAGGGCTGCAAAGTACGCAGCCCAAGTGCCGGCGTTTTTCTACGGTCCTTAACGGACATCCCCGTCCGCCCGGCTCATCCAGGCCGGAGCATCTCTGTGCTGAAAGAAAAAGATCTTGCCGGGACAGGACCTGCAGTCGGAAGGCGGTCCCGGATCTTTCGGGTTTGATGAAAAGCTCTGTTTCATTCCAAAAAAATTGCGCCCGCAATGGACACAGGATACCGGCGGGCCGGCGAAAGAAAGGAAAATGAACATGTATAAGAAAGTCCCAACAGATATGAATTTTGTCGGCAGGGAGAAGGAAGTGGAGAAGTTCTGGGAGGAGAACCACATCTTCGAGAAGAGTATCGAAGAGCGTGAGGGATGTCCGGAATATATTTTCTACGACGGCCCTCCGACTGCAAACGGAAAACCCCACATTGGTCATGTCCTGACCCGTGTTATCAAGGATATGATCCCCAGATACCGTACAATGAAAGGTTATATGGTTCCCAGAAAAGCGGGCTGGGATACCCACGGCCTGCCGGTAGAGCTGGAAGTTGAGAAGGCTCTCGGCCTGGACGGAAAGGATCAGATTGAGGAGTACGGTCTGGAGCCGTTTATTGACAAATGTAAGGAGAGCGTATGGAAGTACAAGGGAATGTGGGAGGATTTCTCTTCCACTGTCGGCTTCTGGGCTGACATGGAACACCCTTATGTAACTTACCACAATACATTTATTGAGTCTGAGTGGTGGGCTTTAAAGCAGATCTGGGATAAAGGCCTGCTCTATAAAGGATTTAAGATCGTTCCTTACTGCCCGCGCTGCGGTACGCCGCTGTCCGCCCAGGAAGTAGCTCAGGGCTACAAAGATGTAAAAGAGCGTTCCGCGGTTGTGAGATTTAAGGTAAAAGACGAAGACGCCTATATCCTGGCATGGACCACCACACCGTGGACGCTGCCTTCCAACCTGGCTCTCTGTGTAAATCCGAATGAAGATTACGCAAAGGTAAAGGCAGCAGACGGATATATTTACTATATGGCATGCGCGCTTCTTGATACCGTGCTTGGAAAGCTGGGTGAAGAAGGAAAGCCTGCATATGAGATCCTTGAGACATACAAGGGAACCGATCTTGAGGGCAAGGAATATGAGCCTCTTTATCAGTGCGCGGCAGATGCGGCTGCGAAGCAGAACAAGAAAGCGTTTTATGTGACCTGCGACACATATGTTACACTGACAGACGGTACCGGTGTTGTTCACATTGCGCCGGCATTCGGTGAAGATGATGCGAATGTAGGAAGAAAATACGGTCTTCCGTTCGTACAGCTTGTAGATGAAAAAGGAAACATGGCGGAGTCCACGCCGTTTGCAGGACTGTTTGTAAAGAAAGCAGATCCGGAAGTGCTGAAGGATCTGGACAGCAGAGGACTGCTTTTCGACGCGCCGAAGTTTGAACACAGCTATCCGCACTGCTGGAGATGCGACACGCCGCTTATTTACTATGCGCGTGAATCCTGGTTCATCAAGATGACAGCGGTAAGGGACGACCTGATCGCGAACAATAACACGATCAACTGGATTCCGGAGAGTATCGGAAAAGGCCGTTTCGGAGACTGGATCGAGAATGTTCAGGACTGGGGCATCAGCCGTAACCGCTACTGGGGTACACCGCTGAATATCTGGGAGTGCGAGTGCGGACACATGCATTCCATCGGCAGCATCGCAGAACTGAAGGAGATGTCCGATAACTGTCCGGACGATATTGAGCTGCACCGTCCGTATATCGACGCGGTGACCATCAGGTGTCCGAAGTGCGGCAAAGAGATGCATCGTGTGCCGGAAGTAATCGACTGCTGGTTCGACAGCGGTTCCATGCCTTTTGCGCAGCATCATTATCCGTTTGAAAATCAGGAATTATTTGAAGAACAGTTCCCGGCGGACTTTATCTCCGAGGCGGTTGACCAGACACGAGGATGGTTCTATTCCCTGCTGGCGATCTCTACGCTGATTTTCAACAAGGCGCCTTATAAAAATGTTATTGTTCTGGGCCATGTTCAGGATGAAAACGGCCAGAAAATGAGCAAGTCCAAAGGAAATGCAGTGGATCCCTTTGACGCGCTGGAGAAATACGGCGCGGACGCGATCCGCTGGTACTTCTACATCAACAGCGCGCCCTGGCTGCCCAACCGTTTCCATGGCAAAGCTGTAACCGAAGGACAGAGAAAGTTCATGGGAACGCTGTGGAACACATATGCATTTTTTGTTCTGTACGCGAATATTGACAACTTTGACGCTACAAAATATACACTGGAATATGACAAACTTTCCGTTATGGATAAATGGCTGCTGTCTAAAATGAACACCATGATAAAAGCAGTGGACAATCATCTTGAAAATTACCGTATTCCTGAAGCAGCACGTGCTCTCCAGGAGTTCGTAGATGACATGAGCAACTGGTATGTAAGACGCAGCCGCGAACGTTTCTGGGCAAAGGGAATGGAGCAGGATAAGATCAATGCATACATGACTCTGTACACCGCACTGGTTACTGTTTCCAAGGCGGCAGCGCCCATGATTCCGTTTATGACAGAGGAGATCTATCAGAATCTTGTCTGCAGCATTGACAAAGACGCGCCGGAAAGCATCCATCTGTGCCTCTTCCCTGAAGTAAAAGAGGAGCAGATCGATCCGGAGCTGGAGCAGAATATGGATAACGTGCTCAAGCTGGTTGTTATGGGACGTGCCTGCAGAAACGCGTCCAACATAAAGAACCGCCAGCCTATCGGTCAGATGTTTGTAAAAGCCGGATTTGAGCTTCCGGAATTCTATCAGGAAATCGTAGCAGATGAACTGAATGTGAAGAATGTTAAATTTACGGAAGATGTAAGAGAATTTACTTCATACAGTTTTAAACCCCAGTTAAAGACTGTAGGCCCGAAATATGGTAAACTGTTAGGTGGCATAAAAGCTGCTCTTGACAGCGTGGACGGCAACGCCGCGATGGATGAGATCAATGCGTCCGGCGCTCTGAAGCTGGATGTAAACGGACAGGAAGTGACGCTTTTTAAAGAAGACCTTCTGATTGACACGGCCCAGGTAGAAGGCTATGTGTCTGAGAATGACAACGGAATTACGGTAGTTCTCGACACCAATCTGACACCGGAACTTCTGGAGGAAGGCTTTGTCCGTGAGATCATCAGCAAGATCCAGACCATGAGAAAAGAAGCAGACTTTGAAGTTATGGACAGAATCCGCGTAACTTATGATGGAAGTGAAAAGGCAGAAGCCGTTTTTGAAAAGAACAGCACGGAAATCGCCGGCGAAGTTCTGGCCGACGAGGTTGTAAAAGCTCAGCCAGCAGGCTATGTGAAGGAGTGGAAGATCAACGGTGAAGCGGTTACAATGGGTGTTGAAAAGGAAGGAAGATAGTACAATGTTCAGCAAAAGATTTGAAAAAGAAACATTTAAGCAGACGGTAAAGGACAATATCAGGACTTTATACAGAAAAACTATCGAGGAAGCAAACCCGCAGCAGGTATTTCAGGCTGTGTCCTATGCGGTAAAAGATGTCATTTTTGACGACTGGTTTGCTACACAGAAGGCATATGATAAAGCAGACGCGAAGACAGTTTACTATATGTCAATGGAATTTCTCATGGGCCGGGCTCTGGGGAACAACCTGATTAACATGACCGTGTATAAAGATGTGAAAGAAGCACTGGACGAGATGGGCATTGACCTGAATGTCGTAGAGGATCAGGAGCCGGACGCGGCTCTTGGAAACGGAGGTTTGGGAAGACTGGCGGCATGTTTTCTTGATTCCCTTGCTACTCTGAACTATCCGGCGTACGGCTGCGGTATCCGCTACCGTTACGGTATGTTCAAACAGGAGATCCGGGACGGCTACCAGGTCGAGGTGCCGGACAACTGGCTCAAAGAGGGCAACCCCTTTGAGCTCCGCAGGGAAGAGTATGCGAAGGAAGTACGTTTCGGCGGAAATATCCGTTTTGAAAAAGATCCTGTAACAGGCAAGGATAAATTCATCCAGGAAAACTATGAATCTGTTATGGCTATTCCCTACGATATGCCTATCGTAGGATACGGTAACCATGTAGTCAACACGCTGCGTGTATGGGACGCGAAGGCTATTACGGACTTCAAGCTTGATGAGTTTGACAGAGGAAATTATCACAAAGCTGTTGAACAGGAAAATCTGGCAAAACTGATCGTTGATGTTCTCTATCCGAATGACAATCACTATTCCGGAAAAGAACTTCGTCTGAAACAGCAGTATTTCTTTATTTCAGCAAGCCTTCAGGCGCTGATTGCAAAGTACAAAAAGAAACACAGCGATGTGCGTAAGCTCTATGAAAAAGTAGTAATTCAGATGAACGACACGCATCCGACAGTTGCTGTTCCGGAACTGATGAGACTTCTCATCGATGAAGAGGGCTTAAACTGGGAAGAAGCATGGGATGTTACAACGAAGACATGTGCTTATACAAACCATACAATTATGGCGGAGGCCCTTGAGAAATGGCCTATCGACCTGTTCTCCAGACTTCTTCCGCGTATTTATCAGATCGTACAGGAGATCGACCGCCGCTTCCTGATCAGAGTCCGTGAAATGTATCCGGGTAACGAGCAGAAGGTGAAGAAGATGGCGATCCTTATGGATGGTCAGGTCCGCATGGCGAATATGGCTATTATCGCGGGATTTTCCGTAAACGGCGTGGCAAAACTCCATACAGAGATTCTGGAGAACCAGGAGCTGAAAGATTTCTATGAAATGATGCCTGAGAAATTCAACAACAAGACAAATGGCATTACCCAGAGAAGATTTCTGGCTCACGGCAATCCGCTGCTTGCAGACTGGATTACAGATAAGATCGGCGACAGCTGGATCACAGACCTGTCTCAGATCGCAAAGCTCAGACCATATGTGGAAGATGAGGACGCAAGACGTGAATTTATGCAGATCAAATACCAGAATAAAGTGCGTCTCGCTAAATACATTAAAGAACACAACGGCATTGACGTGGACCCGCGCTCCATTTTTGACGTGCAGGTAAAACGTCTCCACGAATATAAACGCCAGTTCCTGAATATACTGCATATTATGTACCTGTACAATAAGATCAAGGAACATCCGGAAATATCCTTCTATCCGAGAACATTTATCTTCGGCGCGAAGGCGGCAGCCGGTTATCTCCGCGCGAAAGAGACGATCAAGCTGATCAACTCCGTGGCAGATGTTGTCAATAATGACAGAAGTATCAACGGCAAGCTGAAAGTTGTCTTCATTGAGGACTACCGGGTATCCAACGCAGAAATAATTTTTGCCGCGGCGGATGTCAGCGAGCAGATTTCCACAGCGTCCAAGGAGGCTTCCGGTACAGGAAACATGAAGTTCATGCTCAACGGCGCGCCTACGCTGGGAACAATGGACGGAGCCAACGTGGAGATTGTTCAGGAAGTCGGAGAAGAGAATGCATTTATCTTCGGACTGAGTTCACAGGAAGTTATCAATTATGAGAATAACGGCGGCTATAATCCGCAGGAAATCTACTTCAACGACTGGGAACTGAAGCGTGTTGTAGATCAGCTTATGGACGGTACTTATTCTCATGGCGACCACAATATGTATAAGAATTTGTACAACTCACTGCTGAATACGCAGAGCACAGATAAGCCGGATATGTACTTCATTCTGAAAGATTTCCGCTCTTACGCAGATGCGCAGAGGAGAGTGGAAGAGGCTTACAGAGACCAGCAGAGATGGTCCAGAATGGCTATGCTGCAGACTGCATGCAGCGGAAAATTCTCCTCAGACAGAACCATCGAGGAGTATGTAAGAGATATCTGGAAACTGGATAAGGTAGAAGTTCCTTCCGGACAGGAAGCGTAAAAGGAGGCGTTTGCAATGCACACGTATTACCATTATTCATATGATTCAGCGGAAAATACGGCGATAGCAGTTTTATCGATCTGTCTGATCGTTCTGGTGCTGATCGGTGTTTTCGCACTGGCCGCTTATATCCTTCACTCAATCGGCTTATATACGATAGGGAAAAGGATCGGGTATTCGATTCCGTGGCTTGCTTTCATTCCGTTCGCAAGAGAATATATGCAGGGCGAGCTGGCGGGAGAGATTTCTCTGAAAACAAAGAAAATAAAAAATCCCGGGGTATGGAATCTGGTCGTGCCGATTATATCCGGTGTGATTTTCTGGATATTTTATATGCTGTTTTTCCTAGTCAGCGGAATGGGAATGATGATGGATTACCGGTCATCAAGCGGATATGGCGGACTTAGCACAGGCACGATTATGGGGATGATATTCTTCCTTATTATCTGGATTGTTGTCGCAGTTTTATACAGCGCTGTCTACCAGGTTCTTCGTATTCTGATCAACAAACAGATTTACGGCAGATTTACTGCGGGAAACATGGCGATCGTGCATGCGGTGCTGTCTTCTCTGGTTCCCCTTTACGAGGCGATCTGTACCTTTGTTCTTCGCAACAAAGATTTTATGCCCGGAATGGAGCCGCCTGTGCCGCCGCAGAGAATGACGCCGCCGGTTTCACCGGTAAATCCTGCAGATAATTTCCAACAGGAAGCAGGAATGAATTCCGCGCAGTATTATGCGCAGCAGGGAAACGGAATGCCTCCGCAGCAGCAGTACTATACGCAGCAGGAAACTGTGACGCCCCCGCAGCAGCAGTACTATGCGCAGCAGGAAGCAGAGACGTCCTCTCAGCAGTATTCGTACCAGGACGCGGGAGAGAATCCGCAGCCGTATTCTCGGCAGGAGACAGGGGAAAATTGTTCTGATGAGCAGCCGCAGAATCCGGATAATAATGTTCAATAAGTGAAACAATATGCAGGAGTATATGCTCCTGCATATACTATATGTTCTGCTGTCAGACAGTCCTTCATATACTAAAATATGGAGGACTGTTTTTTATGAGACGGTATTATATGAAACAAAAGCTGAAATCTGCAGCAGCATTCCTTATTATTCTTATTCTGCTGCCTTATGTTGTCTCTGTGTTTGTGAATGGAACGGATACAGAGGCCTCCAGGAGCCAGGAAAATTCTTTCGTACGGGTAAATACAGCAGACGCAGAAGGAAATGTACAGACTGTGGAAATCGGATGGACGGAGTATCTGGCCGGAATGCTTGCGGCGGAAATGCAGAAGGACAGTGGAACAGAAGCGATGAAGGCCCAGGCTGTCCTGATAAGAACCAATATTTATCGGGAGCTGAGCGGAGGCGAAGATAAAACACTGGATTCCGGTTATCTGACCAGAGAAGAAATGGAGGAAAAGTGGGGAGCGGCAGAAGCACAGAAGCAATATGAACGCTGCATTCGTGCAGTGGAAGAGACGGATAATATTGTACTCTGGTATCAGGATGCATACCCCTGGCTGCCTTTTCATCAGTCCAGCAGCGGAATGACAAGAAGTGCGGAAGAAGTGCTGAACAGTCAGGAGTATCCTTATTTAGCAGTGAAAGAATGTCCTCTTGATAAAGAGGCTGATGATGAGATCGGGATGTTTTCATTCAGTTATGATGAAATTCAGGAATGCTGCAGGGATTTCCTTGTAGCTGCTGCAGGAGAGGAGGAGGCGCGGAAAGGGTATTCTTTTGAGGACTTTGAAATCCGTTCACGGGATTCTGCCGGTTATGTTCAGGAACTGCGAATAGGAACAACAGTCTGTACCGGAGATCAGTTCAGGGATGCGTTATCTCTTCCGTCGAGTGATTTTTCCCTGAGCGCCGGAGATAATAAATTGATTGTTACTACTACAGGAAGAGGGCACGGGATGGGTATGAGTCTGTGGACGGCAAATGAAATGGCAAAAGAGGGAAAAAGTTACGAAGAAATATTGAGTTTTTTCTTTGAAGGCGCCACTCTGAAAAATGATGTCCAGGAATCAGATTTGATTTAATTTTATTTGAAAGAATAAGACATCATCTTTCTGGCAAAGATATAGTCAGAGGTGATGATTATGAATAGAAATGAAAAGCCGTCCTTATTAAAAGGAAAGGCCATCGCAGTTGGAATCGTAATCTGCTTTGTTGCGGTCATAGCAATAGCCGGAGCATATACATTTAATAATTATCAGAAGCAGATAGACGAGCAGGTGGCGAAAGCAGAACAACAGGCAGAAGAGCTGGCCAAAGAATCAGAAGAAACTACTGCGGATGATATTGTACTGCCGGAAGAAAAAGATGCAGTGCAGGAAGACGAGAGTGAGACAGAAACGCCGGCAGAAGTACAGACAGAGGAAAGCGACACTAATACAGATGAGACGGCAGTTACCGGAGACAATACATCAGGCGTCTGGTTCAGCGAGGACAGTATTCTTGAATGGCCGGCAAGCGGCGCTGTTATAATGAGTTACAGTATGGATCAGACAGTGTTTTTCCAGACATTAGAGCAGTATAAATACAATCCTGCGCTGATAGTAGGTGGAGAAGTCGGAGAAACTATCGGAGCATCAGCGGCAGGAATTGTTACCAACATTGAACAGACTGCGCAGACAGGGACAACAGTAACTCTGGACATGGGAAATGGTTACACGGCAGTATACGGCCAGCTTAAAGAAGTACCCGTTTCAGCAGGAGATTATGTAGGAACCGGGGAAACTGTCGGATACCTGAGTGAGCCGACAAAGTACTACAGCGTGGAGGGGCCGAACCTGTACTTTGAAGTCCTTAAAGACGGGGAGCCGGTCGATCCGACGAACTATATGGAGTAAGAATCCGGATTTGTCGGAGAGCTGTGAGTGGAGAGGCCTCCGAAAACACCTGGATACCAGGAGATTGGATAATCGGATCTGGAAATGAGGGATGTGTGCTTTTGTTTCCGTTCCGCAGATAAAGAAAAACTAAAAAACCTGACGACAGGCTAAGAGCAAAATTTACAGCAGAAAACTCGCATTCGCTCAGACAATTCTGCTGTAAATTTTAACGCCTGCCGCCAGGTTTTCTGTTTTTCTAATATCTGCTCCAAAGTCACCAAAAGCACACATCCCTCATTTCCAAAAGTCGCATCCAATCGGCGGTATCCCGCTGTTTTCTGCGCACATCCAGTCAGCAGTATCCCCGACAATTCGAATTTTTAAACGGTAAAGGGGCGTGGAATTTATTTGAAAAATAGAGTAATATAGAAGAGGAAAGAGGCAAAGTTTCTGTATCCAAAGAAAAAGAGGAAATTTTTATGAATTATACATATATTGTCCGCTGCCGGGACGGCTCTCTGTATACCGGCTGGACAAATAATCTGGAAAAACGAATTAAAGATCACAACGCCGGGAACGGCGCGAAATATACAAAGTCACGGCGTCCGGTTGTTCTTGCCTACTACGAACAGTTTGCCACTAAAGAGGAGGCCATGCGCCGGGAGTGGGAGATTAAACAGCTGAAGCACCTAGAGAAGCTTTTGTTAATAGAGGGGCAGACTTACGCAGAAAAACCCGGAGAAACATATCCATAAATAATGAGCATTCCTCCGGGTTTGAAAAATCAGCTGTTATTAGTAATTCTCGGCCTTTCTTTCAAAATAGGCCTTTGGATGTGCGCATACCGGGCAGATTTCCGGAGCCTCATCGCCTTCATAAATATATCCGCAGTTGTTGCATTTCCAGCCAAGAGGAGCTTCGTCCTTGAAAGTTTTTCCTTCGCGGTAATGATCAAGCAGCTTCTGATAGCGTTTCTCATGAGCAGCCTCTACCTGGGCTACGCCGCGGAATTTAGCGGCAAGTTCGGTAAAGCCTTCCTCTTCTGCTTCTTCAGCCATACGTTTATACATATCTGTCCATTCGTAATTTTCACCTGCAGCGGCATCGGCAAGATTTTCCTCTACTGTTCCGATTCCGTGGAATTCTTTGAACCACATTTTTGCATGCTCTTTTTCCTGGCTTGCGGTCTCTTCAAAGATATTGGCCATCTGCACAAATCCAGCTTTTCTCGCGGCGGATGCGTAATAAGTATACTTATTGCGGGCCTGTGACTCGCCGGAAAAAGCTTCCATTAAGTTCTTTTCTGTTTTTGTTCCTGCATATTTAGACATAACATACCTCCATACATATAAAAAGAGGCAGTCTTTTAACAACTGTATTCAGTTCTAAAAGACTGCCTTGTTATAAATGGTTTCCTTTATCTGCCGGTTGTTGTATAATTCCGGATATTACTCTCCGAAGTATCTCTTCAGAAGTCCTGCGAATGCTTTTCCGTGACGTGCTTCGTCTCTTGCCATCTCATGAACTGTGTCATGGATTGCATCCAGATTAGCGGCTTTCGCACGTTTAGCCAGATCGAATTTACCGGCTGTAGCTCCGTTTTCAGCTTCTACGCGCATCTCCAGGTTCTTCTTTGTGCTGTCTGTAACAACTTCGCCAAGCAGCTCAGCAAATTTAGCAGCGTGCTCAGCCTCTTCGTATGCAGCTTTCTCCCAGTACAGGCCGATTTCCGGATATCCTTCTCTGTGAGCGACTCTTGCCATTGCAAGGTACATACCAACTTCAGAGCACTCGCCTTCGAAATTAGCTCTCAGATCAGCAAGAATGTCCTCGCTTACGCCCTGAGCAACACCTACAACGTGCTCAGCTGCCCATGTCATCTCTCCTGACTGCTCCTGGAATTTCTCAGCCGGTGCATGACATACCGGACATTCAGCCGGAGCTGCTTCTCCTTCATAAACATAACCACATACTGTACAAACCCATTTTTTCATAATTTTCTGTCTCCTTTTCTTTGAAATAGTGTTTTATTGTTATGACTTTTTAATGCAGTCGCTGCATTCACCATAGAATAAGGTTGTACTGGATTCGATTTTCCCGCCAAAGTTTTCCGCTGCCAGGCGGTTTACTTCTTCAATACTTTTCATATCGAGATCCAGATCCAGTAACCGTCCACACTTCGTACAGAGAAAGTGATTGTGCGGTTCGATACATCCATCAAATCGGTCGCCGCCATAGGGCGTTGAAATTTTGACCGCTTCTCCCAGATCTGTCAGAAGATTCAGGTTTCTGTATACTGTGCCCAGGCTTATATTGGGAAATTGTTTCTTCACATGCAGATATACAGCATCAGCAGTCGGATGCTCTTTTGTTTCCGCAAGGAAATGTTTGATGGATTCTCGCTGTCTGCTGTATTTTAGAGCTGCCAAGGGGAATCCTCCTTTCTCGTAAATAATAACGATTCTCAGAAACAATAACAGTAACGATTACTGTAATTAGAATATAATATATAAAAAGGAGATTGTCAACCGTTATTTAGTATTTTATCGTTAAATTTTTTATCCGGAGCAACAGCGTATTGACTGTGAAACAGATATTCGGTTATGACCGGGTATCGGACCGGGGGCATCTGACTGACTAAAATATGGAAGGAATATTTTCGGCAATATATTACAAAATGATTAAGAGAAGAAGTAAAAAACAAATTTATAAGAGGAAAAGTTAGAGGTACTGTCGTTGTATGTCAATGAAAAAGACAGGTAAATAGCTTGACACAGCGGTTTTCTGTTGATATAATTTGCATGTAACAAAATTAACAAATGTGTAACATTTATAGCTTCCTACAAAAGATAAAGACAGAACTGCAAGGAGGTTATATAAATGGAAAAAACACACATCAGAAAAAGGATAATCATTTCTGTAATGACAGGAATGATTATGATTCCGGGGAGAGCAATCAATGCTTCGGCTGCGGAGAAAGCAGAAGAGAAGCAGTCGTTTGTACAGGTTGCTGGAATTGAATCGGTGCTGGAAAAATGTTATGAGACAGATGTAAAAGATAATATCAATCTCTATCTGGTGCCATCAGGAGAGGGAGAGTATTTGAATATGGCGTTTTCTGATACAGATGATTTTACCTATATCAGAAGCGCGCCAGATGAAGAAAGCGACTGGGTCGGGAAACTCTACAGTGACTCGGCGGCAGAAGTGCTGGAATATCTGGACGGCTGGACGAAAATCCGATCAGGCTCGGCAGAGGGTTATGTTCCGGCAGATGCGCTGATTACCGGCGCAGAAGCGCGCTCCAGTGCAGAAGACTATCAGACAGATAAAGCGACGGTTACAGCTTCTGTGCTTAATGTCAGGGACGGGCAGGGGACAGAATATACCATACTGACTCAGGTAGAACAGGGCGAGGAATATGTGATAACCGGGGAGGCTGTGGACGGCTGGTATCCGGTTAAAATCGGAGAGCTTGACGGCTGGGTATGCGGAGAGTATATTACGGCGGAAACTTCTTATTCTTACGGGGAGACAAAAGAAGAAGAGGAAGAGCGGATTGCGGAAGAAAAGGCCCGGGAGGAAGCGGAACAGGCTGCAGCCGATGGACAGGCAGTGATTGACTATGCATGTCAGTTTATCGGGAATCCTTATGTATGGGGCGGGACAAGTCTTACAGACGGAGCAGACTGTTCCGGTTTCGTTCAGTCGGTATATGCACATTTTGGCGTCAGCCTTCCAAGGACAACTTATGACATGGAGCATTCGGGATATGCTGTCAGTTATGAAGACGCCCTTCCGGGCGATCTGATTCTGTATGACGGACATGTAGGACTTTATATGGGTGATGGAAATATTGTCAATGCCATGAATGAGGAAAAAGGAATTGGTATATGTGATGCCACATATATGCAGATTATAGCTGTCAGACGTGTGCTTTAGATTCGTTTGAAAAAGATAAAGAAAATCCTGTACTTCAGAAAAAGCGCAGGATTTTCTTTTTTGGATAAATAAGCAAAATGCACAAATTTGTTCTAAATTGTAAAATTGAGTCGAGAGAGAGAAATGTGAAGTTTTCAACTTATCCACATCAAAAATCAAAAAAAACGTGAAAAAACCGTACCTTTCACCTGAGTTATCCACATTATCCACATCAAAACATGTGTTTTTGGTGAATTACTTCTGCTGGAAAAAAGAACGGACGTTTTGGTGAGTTGTGATGAAAATAAGATTTTGTCGAAAAAACCTGACAAAATTCTTGACTTTTGAGTATTCAAAAGAAAGAAAAATGGGAAGAATATTTATCAGAAAATTCAGACAGACATAACGGCTGAAGTGAAAATACGGCAGGACTATGCAGATGTGCTGCCCTGTAGATAAAAGGAGAAAAGGTAGTTGATAATTTAACAGACAGGGCTTATAATAAAAGCCATTGGATGATATTTTACAATTTAAAAGGAGGAAAACAGAAATGGCACAGATTTCTAAAGATACAAAAATCGGCGAACTGCTGAATATTTTTCCGGAGAGCGCGCCTATACTGATGGAGATTGGTATGCATTGCCTGGGCTGCCCGGCATCTCAGATGGAGACTCTTGAAGAAGCAGCTATGGTACATGGAATTGACAGCACTCTTCTGGTTGAAAAGATCAATGCGGCAATGAACGCTGCAGCAAAATAAACCAACAAAAAGTAAGCATAAAAAGCAGCAGAATTCATCAGAATCCTGCTGCTTTTTGTACGGAATTAAAAATTGTCATATTTTAAAGTCCGGCTAATCTCTGTACGGCGTTTGCTGAAATGACTGTTTCGCAATGTTCCTCAAGAAAAGCAAGAACCGCCGGCGAAGCTTTTTCAGGTGAGCCATATTCGGCCAGCATATTGCACGTTCTGTTAAACTCGCCCGCAGAGTGGTCTGACGGTGCAAGAGCCAGAATAAACATGCCGCTGTCACGGTCTTTATACAGTGTATTGGCTCCGTGGTATCCCGGAGCAAGAAGGCGGGAGGCCCTGATTGCGCCGTCCAGCGTCTCGAAAGAGAAGAGACGGATGGAGAAGGGGGCGTTCTCTGCTGAAGTGGTTTCTTCCGGAACCGATACGCCTGCGGCCGCTTCCTTTACTTTATTTAACAGATTGAGAAGCTCATCCGCTCCCTGAAGCTTTTCCAGGGTTTCTGTGTTCACTGTATCTGTATCACCGATGGGTGTAAATTTCGAAAAACGTGTATCCAGTTCTTCCGGATCCTCTACTTTAGTGATAATAAGGACAATTGAATCCGAGGATGAAGGAATTGCTTCAATCATCAGGGGGATATTCTCTGCCTCAAAACCAAAGTCAAAGGATGCCTGCTGCATCATGTCACGAAACAATGATTTTGCTTTCTCGGTACCATAAGCCAGCTCGCTTAATTTTAAATGGCGGGCTGCCAGATCAGCATGTGTCAACGTACAACGAATCTGATTTTCATTCAGCTTTTCAATTTTCATATGATCACATCCTTATCTTTATAAGATAATATGCATGCCGTTCAGTGAATGTTCGGCAGGATATATCTTTTCTACCATAGTATAAACAAAAAATGAAAATATGTAAAGAAGAATATACTGGCAGCATTTTCATGTGAATATAGTGAATAATCATCTGCTGGGTTATTTGTGATGTACTTTGCCTGATATACAGTATAACGGCGTCTGTATACAGGCTTCTGAGTTATCAACAAATCCCATGCACTTACAAACAAAAAACACATTGCGCCGCCATAGAAGCGTACCTATAATGGCACTTACAGAAGATAGTATTGCTTGATGAACGGATGTTATACGAAAGGAGGAGAAATTTAATTCTGCGTTAGAAATGAGATGTTGTGCCCGGAAATGGGCCGGAAAGAAAACATAGACTCTGCGGATGATGCTGTCTTTTGTTCCGTTGAAAAATCCATGAGTATGTCACACGTGCTTCCATATGGGAAATATTGGCGGGAAATAGTGTTTATCAGGGTGTCTGCAGAGAAAGGAGTATACGAAGATGAAGACGGAAGAAACGCTTTACAGAGAATTATATGCTGAACTGGAAAATTATGAGAACAAGGGGATTGATATTACAATTGACGGATATCAGGCCAGCCCGCTCCAGATTGTAACAGCATATATGACCAGAGAAGAGGGCGCCTATATGCGCGATTATGTTATGGATATGGAAGGGAATATAGAGTCTCTGGCCTTTACAGATATACATGCAGACTGTAATGAATTTGGACAGACAGAGAATACCCCTTAACTGTCGGACGAAAATATGTGTGTATAATTATGATGTATAAGGTTTAAAAAGCTCCGGAGCAGGTAAATTATTAATGACGTATAATGAAAATGTTGTTATAATGATTCCTGATAGGAGGTGCGGCATGGACAAAAGAGAAAGAAAGAGAGCGGGTTCAAAGCGTGCGGTGCCCTCAGGCAGTACACGGAGAAGGCGCCCTGACAGAAATGCCCGGAGGCCGGCAAATACTATGTATGAGTCCGGTCCGAGGAAGAAGAGCAGCCGTGCGAGGCGCAGAAGGCGTAATACAATCATTCGCTGGACTATTTTTATTGTCCTGATTGTTGTTGCTGCAGCAGCAGGCGGTTTTCTGATCTGGCAGAGGTACGGTTCATCAAATGAGAAGGCCGATTTGAAGAGTTATTATGGGCTGGAAGAGGAAAATGATCTGGCTGTTGTAATTAATAATGAAGTGGTACGCAGGGAAGAAGCTGCTGAACAAAGCGAACAGGAGACATCCCCTGCGCCTGGGAAAATATATGACGGGCAATATTATATTGAATATTCTGTTGTACGGGATCAGATTAATAAACGGTTTTACTGGGATCCTAATGAAAATGTCCTGCTGTATACCCTGCCGTCGGGCAATGTTTCGGCGGAGGCCGGAAGCAGTACGTATACAGATATTACAGAAGCCAAAAGCGAGGACTATATTATTCTGAAAACAGAAGGCACAATTGCGTATATAGCACTTCCGTTTATTCAGAAGTATACGAATATGGAGTACTCTGTCTATGAAGATCCTGCCCGTGCTGTAATTACTTCTGAGTGGGGGACGATCCAGTCGTCTGAATTAAAACGGGATACGGAGGTCCGTCGTCTGGGCGGCGTAAAGAGCCCGATTCTTACGGAAGTAAAAGCGTCCGATAAAGTAACCGTGCTGGAAGATGAAAATAACTGGATGAAAGTAGCCACAAGCGACGGATTTGTCGGATACGTTAAGACGAGGACGCTTGGCGATATAAAGGAGGAGGAGATCTCCCGTGAATTTGAAGAACCGGTTTATACAAATATTTCAAAAGATTATACGATAAATATGGCGTGGCATAATGTGACCAATTCGGATGCTAACGGATATATCACAGAGACGCTTTCACAGACAAAAGGGCTGACTACAATTGCACCCACCTGGTTCAGCCTTGCAGATACGGAAGGGAATATAACATCGCTGGCCGATCCGGATTATGTAAATTATGCTCACCAGTCAGGTCTGGAAGTATGGGCGGTTCTCAGAGACTTTCACGGCGGAATCAATTCATATGATGAAACGTATGAAGTGCTGAGTTATACATCCAAACGTGCAAAGATAATCGATCAGGTAATTGCGGAGGCGGTCCGGAATAAAATAAATGGCATCAATCTGGATTTTGAACTGGTATCGACAGAATGCGGAGAGCATTATATTCAGTTTGTTCGTGAATTGTCTGTCAGATGCAGGGAAAACAATCTGGTATTGTCGGTAGATAATTATGTGCCGCAGCCATATAATTCTCATTACGATATTGGAGAGCAGGGGAAAGTAGCCGATTATGTAATAATCATGGGCTATGACGAGCATACGGATGGTTCTTATACGGCCGGCCCGGTGGCATCCATCGGTTACCTGGAAAACGGAATTACAGATGCTCTCAATTCGGTTTCAGCAGAAAAACTGATCGCAGGAGTTCCGTTTTTCACAAGATTGTGGTTTGAGACGCCGAAGACAGAAGAGGAACTTGCCCAGGAGGCCGGGACAGAAGCTGCTTCGTATCCGAATAAGGTTACAAGTCAGGCATATGGCATGGGCGACGCGGCAGCAGTGGTGGAAAACGCCGGTGTGCAGGCAGAATGGGATGACAATGTAAAGCAGAACTATGCCCAGTGGGATGCCGATGGCGGTACGTACAAAATCTGGCTGGAGGATGTACAGTCGCTGGAGGAAAAACTTAAGGTGATCCGGCAAAATGAGCTGGCAGGTGTGGCCGAATGGAGCCTTGGAATGGAAGCTCCCGAGGCGTGGGATGTCATTCTCCGATATATTAACTAAAAAGCGTCTGGAAACAAAAGACAGAGAAAGAGACAGCCTTCTTCTACATATACTTGTTATATGGAAGGAGGCTGTTTTATTTGAAAGAAAAAGGAAAATATGTAGTGGCTGCCGTTCTGCTTATCTGTCTGATTGTGTTCTGCCTGAATGCAGGCGGAGTATTGCGGAGCAAGATACAAAAGAGCAGAGAGGTATCCGGGGAAACTGCGCCACCTCTGGTGCTTCTGGACCCGGGGCATGGCGGAATTGATGCGGGAAAAACGGGAATTAATGGTGCGAAGGAAAAAGATATAAATCTTAATATTGCTTTATATATTAAAAAGTTACTTGAGAAAGAAAAAATATCGGTTATTATGACAAGGGCAGAGGACTGCAGACTGGCGGAAACCCAGGTCGAAGATTTAAAGGAGCGAGTCAGAATAATGAATGAAGAGCAGCCGGTGCTGGCTGTAAGTATACATCAGAACAGTTATCATGATGAGAGCGTGAGAGGCGCGCAGGTTTTTTATTACAGTGATTCCGCGAAAGGGAAAAAAGCAGGGGAAATTATGCAAAATGCGTTAAATGAGAATTTGGAGGGCAATGGCAAGGAGGCAAAGGCAAACCGATCTTATTATATTCTGAAAAAAACGGAAGTTCCTGTCATAATTGTGGAATGCGGCTTTTTGAGCAATTATGAGGAGGCGGAAAAACTCGCAGATGAAGAATATCAGCAGACAATGGCGGATGTAGTGAGAGAAGGAATAGTGAATTATATCGGAAATTCAGGCAGCTGAGGGGCTGCAGACCGGTGCGGACAGAGAAACTCAGATGATAAAACAGTTTTTTTTTATATGAAATAATGATATAATGAAATTTATGGAAACAATAGTTAGAAAAACAGATAAATATAATATAGATGAAGATGTTATACAGACAGCCGGCAGTATTTTAAGGGACGGCGGACTGGTGGCATTTCCAACTGAAACAGTGTATGGGCTGGGCGCAAACGCGCTGGAAGAAAAAGCGGCAAAAAAGACCTATGACGCGAAAGGACGCCCGTCAGATAACCCGCTTATAGTTCATATTGCTGATTATGAGGATCTGCGCCGGATTGCCGTAAATATTCCCCCTGAGACAGATGCGCTTGCCGCACATTTCTGGCCCGGTCCGCTGACGATGATATTCTGGAAGAGCAATATAGTGCCCTACGGAACGACAGGCGGCCTGGAGACAGTCGCAGTCAGAATGCCGTCTGACCCGATTGCGATTGCGCTGATCAGAGCGGCCGGCGGCTTTGTATCTGCCCCCAGTGCAAACACATCAGGCAGACCCAGTCCTACCACTGCGGAGCATGTTGTTCATGATTTGAACGGAAAAATAGATATGATTATTGATGGCGGGGCTGTGGATATTGGCGTGGAGTCTACGATCCTGGATATGACGGTTTCGCCGCCGATGATTCTGAGACCGGGCGCTGTTACGGCTGAGATGTTTGCCGAAGTAATCGGACCGGTGGATATAGACAGAACAATTTTAAAAGCGGAAAGCGGCGTGCGGCCCAAAGCACCGGGTATGAAGTACAGGCATTATGCTCCCAAAGCCCGGCTGATGATAGTGGAAGGGGATATCAGGGAAGAAATTCTGGCTATCCGCCAGCTTGCGTATGCTGCTCATCGAAGGAAAAAGAAGATTGGCATTATTGCTACAAATGAAACACTTCCTTTCTATAATTATGGAATAGTGAAAAATGCCGGCACCAGGGAGAATGAAAAAACAATAGCAAGAAATCTGTATCGGGTACTTCGTGAGTTCGATCAGGAAGATGTAGAAGTGATTTACAGCGAGTCGTTTGCCGTGCAGGGAATAGGCCAGGCTGTGATGAACCGGCTGGAAAAAGCAGCCGGACATCAGAAAATTACGGCTGCGGAGATCGTGAGGCTTCAGAAATACCGTCGGATTATATTTGTAAGCGGCACGGATTCGGCGAGAGGACCTATCGCGGCAGAACTTCTCAGAAACCAGGACCTTGAACAGGAATATGTAATAGATTCCCGGGGGATGGTTGTACTTTTCCCGGAACCGGTAAATCAGAAGGCGGAAGCTGTCATGCGAAGTGCGAAGATGACTATGGAGAGTCATTTCTCCCAACAGTTTGAGGGCGGCAATATACCGGATGATACACTGGTACTTACGATGGAACACGGCCAGAAGTTAAAACTGAAAGCAGAGAACGAAAATATACGGAACATTTATACTCTGAATGAGTTTACAGAAGATGAGACGGAGATACCAAATCCATATGGCAAGCCTCTGACGGCATATGGAGAGTGCCTGGAAGTACTGGAAGGGCTGGTGAAAAAACTTGCCGTAAAACTGAACTCGTTTGCAGAAGGAGAAGAACGATGGGAAAAATACATGTAATGGATCATCCGCTTATTGCCCATAAAATCAGCTATATCAGAAAAGAAGATGTGGGGACAAAAGAATTTCGGGAAGTGATTAATGAAATCGCTCAGCTTATGTGCTATGAGGCGACCAGGGATCTGAAAACGAAAAATGTAAAAATTAAGACCCCGATTGCTGAAACGGTAGGAAAAGAACTGGCAGGCAGAAAACCTGCTATTGTGCCGATCCTTCGTGCAGGAGTCGGAATGGTTGACGGCATGTTGTCTCTTATACCGGCTGCGAAAGTCGGTCACATTGGTTTGTACCGGGATCCGGAGACGCTGGAACCGGTGGAATATTACTGCAAACTGCCTTCCGACTGTGAGGAACGGGAAGTGTTTGTTGTAGATCCTATGCTGGCTACGGGCGGCTCCAGCGCGGCTGCAATCCGAATGCTGAAAGAAAAAGGTGTAAACAATATTCGATTTCTCTGCATCATTGCAGCGCCGGAGGGCGTGGAGCGCATGCAGAAAGAGCATCCGGACGTAGATCTTTATATAGGAGCACTGGACGAAAAGCTGAATGAACATGGCTACATTGTGCCTGGTCTGGGCGATGCCGGTGACCGGATTTTCGGGACAAAATAATTCAAAAAGGAGAGAAGATCATGTCAGACAAAAGAAAAGATTATTTAACATGGGATGAATATTTCATGGGCGTGGCAATGCTTTCCGGCATGCGTTCGAAGGATCCGAACACACAGGTGGGCTGCTGCATTGTCAGTCAGGACAATAAGATCTTATCTATGGGGTATAACGGTTTCCCGATCGGCTGTTCGGATGATGAATATCCCTGGGCAAGAGAAGGGGACGATCCTCTCGCGACAAAATATGTTTATTCTACGCACAGTGAGTTAAATGCTATACTTAATTATAGCGGCGGAAGTCTTGCAGGAGCAAAACTCTATGTTTCTTTGTTCCCCTGCAATGAATGCGCGAAAGCAATTATACAGTCCGGAATCAGGGAGGTTATTTATGACTGCGATAAATACGCCGATACAGCCGGTGTGATTGCATCCAAACGTATGATGGATTCTGCGGGAGTGAAATACCGGCAGTATCATCGTACTGGCAGAAAGATTGAGGTTGAGCTGTAATGGCGGCCTTAAAATCCGGCGGAAGAGGAGAAGAGGCATTATGAGACGGATATTGATGATGGTATTGAGAAATATTTTCATGGTGCCCTTTGCGTGGTTCCGTCTGTGCTACAGAGCTTCTCATGTAGAAAAATATTCAGAGGAAGATATGTATATGTTTCTTAAATGGATTGATCTGCATGCCAACCGTGGCGGGAATGTCCATATAGATGTTCATGGGAAAGAAAATATTCCGCCAAAGGACGGTTTTATGTTTTTCCCGAATCATCAGGGGCTCTATGACGTGCTGGCGATAATTGAAGCATGTCCCAGGCCGTTTTCCGTGGTCGCAAAAAAAGAAGTTGCAAATGTTCCTTTCCTTAAACAGGTTTTCGCCTGCATGAAAGCGTATATGCTTGACAGAGATGATGTGCGTCAGGCTATGCGGGTTATTCTTGATGTGTCTAAAGAAGTTGCAAATGGAAGAAATTATCTTATTTTTGCAGAGGGAACCCGCTCAAAGAACGGAAATAAGATTGCCGCATTCAAAGGCGGAAGCTTTAAAGCTGCTACGAAAGCAAAATGTCCGGTTGTGCCGGTCGCTCTGATTGATTCTTTTAAACCATTTGATACAAATACCATCCAGCCTGTAACGGTTCAGGTTCATTTTCTGAAGCCTGTTTTATATGAAGAGTATAAAAATATGAAGACTACAGAGCTGGCTGCATTGGTTCAGGAACGTATACAGAAGACAATTGATGCAAATGTATAAATGGCCAGGCCGGATATTTAAGGGAAAACTTAGAAATATTCCGGTACTGCCAATACATTTTTCCGGTCTGCAGAGAATGCGCCGACAAAAATAAAAAAAAGAAAAAAATACATTGACATTAGAATGGTTATTTTGTATAATAAATTTCGCACTATTCGTGTAGAACAGAATATAGTTCCGCAGTATTTCTGCGGCGGTGTTCAGAATCAGGAGAAATACTCAAGAGGCTGAAGAGGCGCCCCTGCTAAGGGTGTAGGTCGGGAAACCGGCGCGAGGGTTCAAATCCCTCTTTCTCCGTTTGATATTATCCGGAAACTACTGGAGAAATTCCCAGTAGTTTTTGTATATTTAATGTAAGATTGTGGATAATATCTTGTAAAACTACCATATGTAGTAGCGAAATGGAAACCAAGAAAAAAATGAAAAAACTTGTAAAATGTGGTTGACATATGGCTACAAAAATGGTAATATATCAAAGCTGACTCATGAAGGACAGCGAAAAACAAAGAAAAATAAAAAAGTTCTTGACAAAGCGGAATGGATTTGATAGAATATCAAAGCTGTCGCAGAAAAAGAATGACAGGAACCTTGATAACTGAACAATAGACAACAACCCTTGAAAATTTCTTTGAAGAGAAAATTTCTAAGAACGTCATTGAACAATGAGGTTCGACTCCGTCGAACGGCTTTCACACCAGATTCGTGAAAGACCTCATCAAGTGTTCAATGCCAAACAAACAGTAAAAAGGGAAGAATTAGCTAGTAGTTAGTTCTGAACTTGGAACAAACATTTTTAACGAGAGTTTGATCCTGGCTCAGGATGAACGCTGGCGGCGTGCCTAACACATGCAAGTCGAGCGAAGCGCTTTACTTTGAGATCTTCGGAAGGATAAGTTTTGTGACTGAGCGGCGGACGGGTGAGTAACGCGTGGGTAACCTGCCCCATACAGGGGGATAACAGTTAGAAATGACTGCTAATACCGCATAAGACCACAGCACCGCATGGTGCAGGGGTAAAAACTCCGGTGGTATGGGATGGACCCGCGTCTGATTAGCTAGTTGGTGAGGTAACGGCCCACCAAGGCAACGATCAGTAGCCGACCTGAGAGGGTGACCGGCCACATTGGGACTGAGACACGGCCCAAACTCCTACGGGAGGCAGCAGTGGGGAATATTGCACAATGGGGGAAACCCTGATGCAGCGACGCCGCGTGAGCGAAGAAGTATTTCGGTATGTAAAGCTCTATCAGCAGGGAAGAAAATGACGGTACCTGACTAAGAAGCACCGGCTAAATACGTGCCAGCAGCCGCGGTAATACGTATGGTGCAAGCGTTATCCGGATTTACTGGGTGTAAAGGGAGCGTAGACGGATAGGCAAGTCTGAAGTGAAAGCCCGGGGCTCAACCCCGGGACTGCTTTGGAAACTGTTTATCTAGAGTGCTGGAGAGGTAAGTGGAATTCCTAGTGTAGCGGTGAAATGCGTAGATATTAGGAGGAACACCAGTGGCGAAGGCGGCTTACTGGACAGTAACTGACGTTGAGGCTCGAAAGCGTGGGGAGCAAACAGGATTAGATACCCTGGTAGTCCACGCCGTAAACGATGACTACTAGGTGTTGGCAGGCAAAGCCTGTCGGTGCCGCAGCAAACGCAATAAGTAGTCCACCTGGGGAGTACGTTCGCAAGAATGAAACTCAAAGGAATTGACGGGGACCCGCACAAGCGGTGGAGCATGTGGTTTAATTCGAAGCAACGCGAAGAACCTTACCTGCCCTTGACATCCGAATGACCGGTGAGTAATGTCACCTTTCCTTCGGGACATTCGAGACAGGTGGTGCATGGTTGTCGTCAGCTCGTGTCGTGAGATGTTGGGTTAAGTCCCGCAACGAGCGCAACCCTTATCTTCAGTAGCCAGCGGCCAGGCCGGGCACTCTGGAGAGACTGCCAGGGATAACCTGGAGGAAGGTGGGGATGACGTCAAATCATCATGCCCCTTATGGGCAGGGCTACACACGTGCTACAATGGCGTAAACAAAGGGAGGCAGAGCCGCGAGGCCGAGCAAATCTCAAAAATAACGTCTCAGTTCGGATTGTAGTCTGCAACTCGACTACATGAAGCTGGAATCGCTAGTAATCGCGAATCAGAATGTCGCGGTGAATACGTTCCCGGGTCTTGTACACACCGCCCGTCACACCATGGGAGTTGGTAACGCCCGAAGTCAGTGACCCAACCGAAAGGAGGGAGCTGCCGAAGGTGGGACCGATAACTGGGGTGAAGTCGTAACAAGGTAGCCGTATCGGAAGGTGCGGCTGGATCACCTCCTTTCTAAGGAAGAAATAACTTTTTCCGTCCGGAGCAATCCAACTAAAACGGAAGAAGAAGTAAAGAGCTGTTGTCTATTGTTGGGTTATCAAGATAACCTAAGATTTTTTGGTGGCGATGCGTCCAGGGGCAACACCCGTTCCCATCCCGAACACGATGGTTAAGACCTGGACGGCCGATGGTACTGCACTGGAGACGGTGTGGGAGAGTAGGTGGCTGCCAAATTAAATGGGCTTATAGCTCAGCCGGTTAGAGCGCACGCCTGATAAGCGTGAGGTCGGTGGTTCGAGTCCACTTAAGCCCATTTACCCAGACGGGTAAGCCTTACAGTTAAAAGAGGCAAGGTCTACTTAAGCCCGTTTAGCTGAAAAGGTATTAACTAAATATGGGGGATTAGCTCAGTTGGGAGAGCGCCTGCCTTGCAAGCAGGAGGTCACGAGTTCGACTCTCGTATTCTCCACTTGGCTTCGCAAGAAGCCAGATAATGTACCTTGAAAACTGCATACAGAGAAAATCAATGATATAAGATCTTATATATCTTATACAAGACATCCGAGGTAATGTTATTTAACAACATTAACAATACAGTCTGAAGAAAACAGACTTAAAATAAATTGGCCTATTGCCAACATGTGTAACGCTATACATGTGTAGAGGAAGATCCATTCCCGTGGATCTGAATCGTTTGGTTATGCTGATAAGAGCGTATGGTGGATGCCTTGGCACTAAGAGCCGATGAAGGACGTGATAAGCTGCGAAAAGCTTCGGGGAGGGGCAAATACCCATCGATCCGGAGATATCCGAATGGGGAAACCTGGCTGAGCAAACCTCAGTCGTCCCTGAGCCAATCCATAACTCAGGGAAGGGAACCCGGTGAACTGAAACATCTAAGTAGCCGGAGGAAGAGAAAACAACATGTGATTCTGTGAGTAGCGGCGAGCGAAAACGGAAGAGCCCAAACCAGGGTGCGTGCATCCTGGGGTTCGGACCGCGGAATTGATTCAATGAGCCTAGCAGAACGGTTTTGGGAAAGCCGGCCAGAGAGGGTGAAAGCCCCGTAAGCGAAAGGCGAGTTGACATGGCGGTATCCAGAGTAGGTCGAGACACGTGGAACCTTGACTGAACACGCGGGGACCACCCCGTAAGGCTAAATACTCCTTAGTGACCGATAGCGCATAGTACTGTGAAGGAAAGGTGAAAAGGACCCCGGGAGGGGAGTGAAAAAGAACCTGAAACCATATGTTTACAAGCTGTGGAACATCTTTATATGATGAACCGCGTACTTTTTGTAGAACGGTCCGGCGAGTTGCGCTGGCTGGCGAGGTTAAGGACTTCAGGTCCGGAGCCGAAGGGAAACCAAGTCTGAATAGGGCCACAGTCAGTCGGAGCAGACCCGAAACCGGGTGATCTACCCATGTCCAGGTTGAAGTTGCCGTAAAAGGCAATGGAGGACCGAACCCACATCCGTTGAAAAGGGTGGGGATGAGGTGTGGGTAGGGGAGAAATTCCAATCGAACCCGGAGATAGCTGGTTCTCCTCGAAATAGCTTTAGGGCTAGCCTCATGTTAATCTTACGGAGGTAGAGCACTGAATTCCTGCGGGGGCGTCAAAGCTTACCAAGGGATATCAAACTCCGAATGCCGTGTAGATGATGCATGGGAGTCAGACGATCCGAGATAAGTTGGGTGGTCAAAAGGGAAAGAGCCCAGACCTGCAGCTAAGGCCCCAAAATGTGTGTTAAGTGGAAAAGGATGTGGGATTTCGAAGACAACTAGGATGTTGGCTTAGAAGCAGCCATCCATTAAAAGAGTGCGTAATAGCTCACTAGTCGAGAGGTCCTGCGCCGAAAATGTCCGGGGCTGAAACACACTGCCGAAGCTCAGGGATTTACGAATGTAAATCGGTAGAGGAGCATTGTTAACTGGACGAAGCGGTACCGGAAGGAGCCGTGGACGGTTAAGAAGAGAGAATGCCGGAATGAGTAGCGAGAGGAAGGTGGGAATCCTTCCGGCCGAATATCTAAGGTTTCCAGGGTAAAGCTGATCTGCCCTGGGTAAGTCGGGACCTAAGGCGAGGCCGAGAGGCGTAGTCGATGGATAACAGGTTGAAATTCCTGTACTATCCTGTAACAGAACTGTGGGGACGCAGGCAGAGAGCGTGAGCCGGGAATGGAAAGACCGGTGCAAGCGAGGTAGGAGTGTATCAGGCAAATCCGGTACACAATCCGAAGACGTGACGCGGACCGAAAACAAGTAGGGAAGCACGTGAGCTGACTGCCAAGAAAAGCCGCTATTGTTTGCAGGGTACCCGTACCGTAAACCGACACAGGTGGATGAGGAGAGAATCCTAAGGCCGACGGGAGAAGCATTGTTAAGGAACTCGGCAAAATGACTCCGTAACTTCGGGAGAAGGAGTGCCTCGAGAGAGGCCGCAGAGAATTGGCCCAAGCAACTGTTTAGCAAAAACACAGGTCTATGCGAAACCGAAAGGTGAGGTATATGGGCTGACGCCTGCCCGGTGCTGGAAGGTTAAGGGGAGAGGTTAGCGCAAGCGAAGCTTTGAACTTAAGCCCCAGTAAACGGCGGCCGTAACTATAACGGTCCTAAGGTAGCGAAATTCCTTGTCGGGTAAGTTCCGACCCGCACGAAAGGCGTAATGATTTGGGCACTGTCTCAACAATGCACCCGGTGAAATTGAAATACCAGTGAAGATGCTGGTTACCTGCGCCAGGACGGAAAGACCCCATGGAGCTTTACTCCAGCTTGATACTGGGATTCGGTATTGCATGTACAGGATAGGTGGGAGGCTGTGAAGTGGTGACGCCAGTTGCCATGGAGCCAATGTTGGGATACCACCCTTGCAGTACTGGGTTTCTAACCAGCAGCCGTGATCCGGCTGGGGGACAATGTCAGGTGGGGAGTTTGACTGGGGCGGTCGCCTCCGAAAGGGTATCGGAGGCGCTCAAAGGTTCCCTCAGAATGGTTGGAAACCATTCGCAGAGTGCAAAGGCAGAAGGGAGCTTGACTGCGACACCGACGGGTGGAGCAGGTACGAAAGTAGGACTTAGTGATCCGGTGGTATAAAGTGGGATTGCCATCGCTCAACGGATAAAAGCTACCCTGGGGATAACAGGCTTATCACTCCCAAGAGTTCACATCGACGGAGTGGTTTGGCACCTCGATGTCGGCTCATCGCATCCTGGGGCTGTAGTCGGTCCCAAGGGTTGGGCTGTTCGCCCATTAAAGCGGTACGCGAGCTGGGTTCAGAACGTCGTGAGACAGTTCGGTCCCTATCCGGCGTGGGCGTAGGATATTTGAGAGGAGCTGTCCTTAGTACGAGAGGACCGGGATGGACTGGCCGCTGGTGTATCTGTTGTTTTACCAAGAGCATAGCAGAGTAGCCAAGCCGGGAAGGGATAAACGCTGAAGGCATCTAAGCGTGAAGCCCCCCTCAAGATGAGATATCCCATAACGACAAGTTAGTAAGACCCCTTGAAGACGACGAGGTAGATAGGGCAGAGGTGGAAGTGCGGTAACGCATGGAGCTGACTGTTACTAATCGGTCGAGGGCATAACCAAAGCGGGAATAGGTGAAGATGGATGGATTGATTCTTTGTATGTAGTTTTCAGGGTATATATATCCTGAATAATTGGAAAATGGCCCAGTGGCTCAGTTGGTTAGAGCGCCGCCCTGTCACGGCGGAGGTCGAGAGTTCGAGTCTCTTCTGGGTCGTATGTGGGGTCTTAGCTCAGCTGGGAGAGCATCTGCCTTACAAGCAGAGGGTCACAGGTTCGAGCCCTGTAGGCCCCACTTAAAAAATTTATGGATGGGTTCCCGAGTGGCCAAAGGGGGCAGACTGTAAATCTGTTGCAAGTTGCTTCGGTGGTTCGAATCCACCTCCATCCATTTATATGCCGATGTGGCTCAATTGGCAGAGCAGCTGATTTGTAATCAGCAGGTTATCGGTTCAAGTCCGATCATCGGCTTTTGTCTTTTAAAAAGAAGACAAAAATTTAATATCGCGGGGTGGAGCAGTCTGGAAGCTCGTCGGGCTCATAACCCGAAGGTCGCAGGTTCAAATCCTGCTCCCGCAACTTACACACTGCATATATGCGGATGTGTCAAATGCCCAGATAGCTCAGTTGGTAGAGCAGAGGACTGAAAATCCTCGTGTCACTGGTTCGATTCCGGTTCTGGGCATTTTTCTCTGCAATAAATTACAAAATAGCTGGAGAAAACAAAACTGAATAAGGGCGTGTAGCTCAGGTGGTAGAGCACTTGACTTTTAATCAAGTTGTCCGGGGTTCGAATCCCCGCACGCTCAGTAAATATTACGATTCCGGGGAAAGCGATTCCCCGGTTTTTTATTTCAGAAACAGAAGATTTATATTTTTTCTGCTGCTCAAGCTTTATTCATTAAAAATATAATAAAAAAAGCCGGAAGCAAGGGCACCCGACTGAGAAAAGAGGAAATATATTGTAAAAAAGCATTACTGCTTTATTTGCCTATAATATAACCAGAAAATGTGAGAAGTATGTGTCGTTTATATAAAAAAGAAGTTAAGATTTCTAAAAAATTGTGGTAAAGAAGTAATAGGGGGGATGAGGAGTTCAGTAGATCAATAGAGTAGTAAAATACATGCGGCTGTGATAAAATAAGAAAAATCAGGGAAAAAGAAAGGTTTATGATATGGAATACTTATATGAGAAGCTGATGAAGTATGCTTCATCTGATTATTATGGCTTTCATATGCCGGGACATAAACGGAATAATATAACAGACGCAGATCTGCCGTATGAGATTGATATTACGGAGATTGAAGGGTTTGACGATCTGCATCATGCAAAAAGTATACTGAAAGAAGCTGAGGGACGGGCAGCCGAGACCTTTCATGCAGATGAGACCCATTATCTTATTAACGGCAGTACAACAGGGCTGTTGAGCGCGCTGCTGGGCTGCACGGAGCGCGGAGACAGGATTCTGATAGCAAGAAACTGCCACAAATCGGTGTATAATGCTGTGTTTCTTAACGATCTGCATCCGGTATATATTTATCCGGAATATGTGCCTGGAACTGATATGAACGGAGAGATATCCGCAGAACAGGTTGAATTAATTTTGGCGGAATATCCGGATATTCGGGCGGCAGTTCTGACTTCACCTACATATGACGGTGTGGTGTCAGACGTGAGGAAAATTGCTGAAGCAGTGCACAAAAAAAATATTCCGCTGATTCTTGATGAGGCACATGGAGCACACCTGGGATTTCATCCGTATTTTCCGGAGAATGGAAATCAGCTTGGAGCAGATATAGTGGTTCACAGCCTGCATAAGACACTTCCTTCTCTTACTCAGACAGCGCTTCTACATATGAACGGGAGTATCGTTAAAAGAGACAAGGTAAGGAGATATCTTCATATGCTGCAGTCCAGCAGCCCTTCGTACGTGCTTATGGCAGGAATGGATGAGTGTATCCGGATGCTGAACGATAGAGGAGAGAAAGTATTTGCAGAATATACGATTCTCCTTGACGATGCAAGGAGAAGACTTCAGGGACTCCGGCATATGAAGCTGATGCGGACGGAACGATATGATCCGTCAAAGATTGTTATTTCTGTCAAAGGCACGGTACTTCCAGATTCAGGAAACACATTTACCGGACGGGAACTGTATAGGTGTCTGGCGGAGAATTACCATCTTCAGGCTGAGATGGCCGCGGGTTTCTATGTAGTCCTTATGACATCACCGGCTGATACAAGGGAGGGAATAGAGCGTCTTCTGACGGCCTTATTTGAAATAGACCGGAAACTGGACTTGCAGAAAAGAAATAAAAAAGACTTTACAGATATTTCTGAATCCACGGCAGAAGAGGATATGCCGTTTTTAGAGAAGAACACTGTATCGTATGAAACGGTATATAATGCGTATGATGCAGAACAGAAGCGGGCGGAAGGAAGCAAGCCAGTACGGTGGGCAGAGGCAAAGGGAAGAATTTCATTGGAATATACCTACCTGTATCCACCGGGAATTCCATTGATCGTACCGGGGGAACGTATATCGGATCAGACAGTAACTCAGATTGAGCGATATGAGGAGATGGGATTTGATATAGAAGGGACGGAACATACGGGAATGATTGAGGTATTGGCAAATGAGTAAAATATATTATGTTATGGGAAAAAGCTCTTCCGGGAAAGATACGATTTATAAACATTTGGCCGAGGAGAATCCGGAGCTCAGGATGGTAGTTCCCTATACTACACGTCCGATCAGAGAAGGAGAGACAGACGGCGTAGAATATTTTTTTGTAAACCGGGAACAGCTGGCGAAGATGGAGAAGGCAGGCCAGGTTATAGAGGTGCGGTCCTATGATACGAAATGCGGCGTGTGGACATATTTTACCGCAGATGACGGTCAGATAAACCTGGAAGAACATGACTATCTGATGATAGGTACTCTGGTATCTTACCGTGCGCTGAAAGCGTATTTTGGTGAGGAGAGGATTGTGCCTTTGTATATCCAGGTAGAAGACGGAGAAAGACTTTTTCGCGCAATTGAACGGGAGAGGAAGGAAGCGCACCCCAGATATACGGAGCTGTGCCGGAGATTTCTGGCGGACGAGGAAGATTTTTCGGAAGAAAAACTTCAGGAGGCGGGGATACGGATCCGGTTTGAAAATAGGGATCTGGCAAGCTGTCTGAGTGAAATTGAAGGATTTATCAGCAGAGATAAAGAGAAGTCAAAGAGGGGAGATCAGAGTGAAGTCCTATGAGAGGAAAAGCCCAGAGATTCCCTGAGTGGAAGGGTAAATTTTGGGGTATATCTTGCGCGGGGATTGTGTTATACTTAATAGGTAGTCTTAGATTCTGCAGCTGGTGGCTGCAGTATGGCGGATGTAACAGAGATGAAGAGAATGAATGCACGGCAGGTGATGAATATGAGCAGTTTTAAGGATGTAGTAGGACATAAGAATATAATAAAATATATTGAAAGCGCAGTGTCTGCAGATGCAGTTTCTCATGCTTATATTCTGAATGGCGAGAGGGGATCAGGCAAGAAACTTCTGGCGAATCTTTTTTCCATGAGTCTGCAGTGTGAGAATAGAGAAGAAGACGGAGATGCCTGCGGAAAATGCAGATCCTGTAAACAGGCAGTGAGCGGAAATCATCCGGATATTATCCGTGTAAGTCATGAAAAACCCAATACGATCAGTGTTGACGATATCCGGGAGCAGGTAAATAATGATGTTGTAATTAAACCATACAGCAGCAAATATAAAATCTATATTATTGCGGATGCGGATATGATGAGTGTACAGGCGCAGAACGCTCTTTTAAAGACTCTGGAAGAGCCGCCTCAGTATGCGGTTATTATGCTCCTCACGGAAAATGCAGAAGCGCTGCTTCCTACAATCCGTTCCAGATGCGTAATGATGAAGCTTCGGAATATCAAAGATCAGCTTGTAAAGAAATATCTTATGGAGCAGATGGAGATACCGGATTACAAAGCAGATGTATGCGTCGCATTTGCCCAGGGTAATATGGGAAAGGCAATTATGCTCGCTACTTCTGAGTATTTCAATGAGATTAAAGAAGATGCCGTACATCTTTTGCGAAACATTGACAGCATGAGCGTTTCGGATCTGATGGAGGCAGTAAAGCACTGTATGACATATAAACTGGAAATAGGCGATTATCTGGATGTTATTGCCATCTGGTACAGAGACGTGCTTATCTACAAAGCAACAAAAAATGTAGACAGAGTTGTTTTTTCGGATCAGCTGAGATATATCAGAGAAAGGGCAAGTAAGAGCTCCTATGAAGGGATAGAGAACATTCTTGACGGTCTGGACAAGGCTAAATCAAGAATAAAGGCAAATGTCAATCTGGAGCTGGCGATGGAACTGCTTTTACTGACAATAAAGGAGAACTGACAAGGATGACAAAAGTAATCGGGGTAAGATTCAGGACAGCAGGGAAAATTTATTTTTTTGCACCTGGAAAGTTTGATATAAAATGTGGCGATAATGTTATTGTAGAGACTGCAAGAGGAGTCGAATTCGGAAGAGTGGTGAGCGGTCCAAGAGATGTAAAGGAAAAGGAAGTAGTACAGCCCCTTAAACCGGTGCTGAGGATTGCTACAGAGCAGGACTGCAGAACAGTTGAAAAGAACCATCAGAAAGAAAAAGAAGCATTTAAAATATGTCAGGAGAAGATCCGCAGGCATGGGCTTGAAATGAAGCTGATTGACGCGGAATATACTTTTGATAATAATAAGGTACTGTTTTACTTTACTGCAGACGGAAGAATTGATTTCCGCGAGTTGGTAAAGGATCTGGCAGCAGTATTCCGTACCAGAATTGAGTTAAGACAGATTGGTGTCAGAGACGAGACTAAGATCCGCGGCGGCATCGGTATCTGCGGCCGTCCGCTGTGCTGCAGCACTTATCTGACAGAGTTTGCTGCAGTATCGATTAAAATGGCAAAAGAACAGAATCTGTCTTTGAATCCAACAAAGATTTCCGGAGTATGCGGCAGGCTGATGTGCTGCCTTACAAATGAGGAAGAAACATATGAACTTTTGAACAGCCAGCTTCCGTCTGTGGGAGATGCCGTTACGACAAAAGACGGATTAACAGGTGTAGTGCACTCTCTGAGTGTGCTGAGAAAGCAGGTAAAGGTTATTGTAAATCTGGAAAACGATGAGAAAGAAATCCGGGAATATGTGGCGGATGACCTGAAATTCAAGCCCAGAAAGAAGAAACAGAAGGTTTCCAAAGAGGAAATGAAAAAATTGGCTGAGCTGGAAAAAGGAGAAAGGGCGTCAAAGTTAGATGACAAATGAGAAAAGATTGGGTCTGGTAAAGCCGGGTGAAAGACTGGATGATCTGCAGCTCGGAGGGCTCGAACTGATTCAGAATCCCGGCCAGTTCTGCTTTGGCGTAGATGCGGTACTGCTCTCGGATTTTGTGAAGATAAAACCGGGAGAAACAGTACTGGACATGGGGACCGGGAACGGTATTATTCCCATATTGCTGTCTGCAAAAACCCGGGGCAGACATTTTACCGGACTGGAAATACAGGAAGATACGGCAGAGATGGCCAGAAGAAGCGTGCTTTATAACAGTCTGGAAGACAAAATAGATATTGTGACAGGAGACATCAAAGAGGCGGCAGAGATATTCAGGCCGGCCTTTTTTGATGTGATTACAACAAATCCGCCTTATATGCTGGCTCGGCACGGTCTGACAAATTCAGCTGACACAAAGACAATTGCACGGCATGAAGTGCTGTGTTCGCTGGATGATATTCTGCGGGAGAGTATGAGGCTTCTGCAGGATAAAGGAAGATTTTATATGATACACCGTCCGTTCCGGCTGACAGAGATTCTGATAAAAATGAATGCATATAAAATAGAGGCAAAACGAATTCAGTTTGTACATTCCTATATTGATAAGGAACCGACGATGGTTCTGATTGAAGGGGTGCGAGGAGCCAGGTCACGAGTTACAGTGGAACCTCCGATAATAATGTATGAACGTGCAGAAGGCGGAAATGAAGGCGGACGCGGCAGGACGAATGTGTGACCGGGGAAGATCACAGATCTGTTTTGCGGGAAGCAGAAGGAGAAGAGGAATATGCCAGGAACATTATATCTGTGTGCCACACCCATTGGAAATCTGGAGGATATTACATATCGGGTTGTACGCATTCTGGGCGAGGTAGATCTGATCGCGGCGGAAGATACAAGAAACAGTATACGATTGCTGAATCATTTCCAGATCAGGACGCCATTGACCAGCTATCACGAATATAACAAATATGACAAAGGCAAGAAGCTTGTGGAACAGCTTATGGAAGGGAAGAATGTTGCATTGATTACAGATGCGGGAACTCCCGGGATCTCAGATCCGGGAGAAGAGCTGGTGAGAATGTGCTGTGAGGCAGAGATCCCTGTGACATCTCTTCCTGGACCGGCGGCATGCATTACTGCACTGACAATTTCGGGGCTTTCGACCAGACGATTTGCCTTTGAGGCATTTCTGCCGACAGAAAAAAAAGAACGTGAGGAAATTTTCCGGGAGCTGGAGCGGGAAACAAGAACGATTATATTATATGAAGCTCCCCACCGGCTTGTGAAGACTCTGAAGTTTCTGGCGGAAAGGCTGGGAAACCGGAGAGCGGCTGTATGCCGGGAATTGACCAAGAAGTATGAGACAGCCCTGCGTACGGACCTTCAGGATGCAGCTGCATATTATGAGGCAAATGAGCCAAAAGGAGAATGCGTTATTGTTATTGAAGGCAGAAGCAGAGAGGATATGGAACGCGAAAAGCGCGCGGAATGGGAGAATATGAGCATAGACGACCATATGCAGTATTATCTGGCGCAGGGGTTTGACAAAAAGGAGGCAATGAAAAAAACCGGAAAAGACCGGGGAGTATCAAAGCGGGATATCTACAATTATCTGGAACAGCAGAAGAAGTGATCTTCTGCTGTTAACATTTACTCCGTTTTTCAGCGGCTTCCGATATGCGGGTGATTTTTCCGTCTTTCATAAAAACAGTTCTTTTTCCGAGAGAAACAGCTTCTTCGTAGTTGTTTGTTACATATAGTACGGTTATTTTCATTACCCTGTTTATTTTCAGAATATCAGAAATCATTTCTTTACGGCGGTTTTCATCCTGGCGGGCAAAATCTTCATCTACCAGCATAACTTTCGGCTGACAGACAATAGCGCGGCACAGAGCAGTACGCTGCTTATCCGCGTCGGAGATAGCCTTGAGTTTTTTATCCAGTATTTCTGCGATTCCAAGAAATTTTGCAGCAGTTTTAACCCTCGAGTCAATTACAGTCAGGGGGAAATTGCGCAGCCGCAATCCAAGGGCAATATTTTCATAAGTATTAAAATTTTTATATAACGTGTAGTTCTGAAAAGCCATGGAAAGGCGCCGGTCCCGGGGAAGTATGTCATTTAGGAGTTCATTGTCCAGATAGATTCTGCCGGAAGTAATATCTTCAAGCCCGCCGATCATACGGAGGATTGTAGATTTCCCGCATCCGCTGGGGCCATGAAAAACTACAAATTCTCCATCTTCAATGTGAAGGTTTACATCATCTACGGAGACAAAGCCGTTCGGGTATGTTTTTGTTAAGTGTTCAAAGGTCACGCTGGACATCAGTACACCTCCATCAAGTTCTTTTCTGCATATTCTAATTTTAGCATAAAGAAATGCGGTAAACAATCCTAAAACCAGTATAGAAAACGAGAATCGTTTGCGTATTCGGTGCCCTGTTCCTGTTGGAATAATGTGTTTCGGATAATCATACTATACAGTAAATGCATCTCAAAGGGCAGTGAGTTATACGAAATGCATAGAGCTCATAATAAATTCAAAGATATTTATAAATTGCGAAAAAAATGTTTTACATTACTAATGACTGGCGTAATAGTTCCTCTGTCTGTCTTGACAGGCGGATGTGGGCGAGGAAGTACAGAAGGCGAAGACGAGAAATTTGAAAATTTTACAAATGCGCTGTTCTGCCGGGAGACGGCATCCAATACGATCAGTCTTCATTATTCCCTGAAAGATCCGGAAGCATACGGTATTGAAGAACAGCCTGTTACTTTCGGCATTTTTGATACGGATTCTGCCCGGACTGAGGCGGCTCTGGAAAACACACAGAAAGCACTGGAGCAGTTTGAACAAAGAGATCTGAATGTGCAGAATCAGGTTACATATGATGTTTTGGAATATTATCTGAAAGAGGCGGAAAAAAGCGCGGACTATATTCTGTACGAAGAACCGCTTGCGCTGGTCAGCGGGGTGCAGACGCAGCTCCCGGTTGCTCTTTCGGAATATCAGTTTTATGACAGGGACGACGTAGATACATATCTTGCACTTCTGGAAACAACAGGGGAATACTTTGACAGTCTGATTACATTTGAGAGAGCGAAATCACAGGCAGGTCTTTTTATGGCAGATTATACGGCGGAGACAGTTATCGAACAGTGCAGGGCATTTCTGGATATGGGAGACGGAAATTATCTGTATTCTACATTTGCGGACCGAATACGGGGTGTTGAAGAGTTGACAGAGAAA
Organism: Mediterraneibacter sp. HA8405; assembly: GCF_056148955.1. NCBI lineage: Bacteria > Bacillati > Bacillota > Clostridia > Lachnospirales > Lachnospiraceae > Mediterraneibacter > Mediterraneibacter sp. HA8405. Next base: position 622,934 of record NZ_CM148758.1, read on the forward strand.
GAAAAAAGTGACTATATACAGGATAATGCGCTTGTCGTATCGGACAATATTATCCCGGCATATGAGAAACTGACTGCTGAAATTGAAAAACTGAAAGGAACGGGACAAAACGAAAAGGGTCTTGCCGGCCTGCCGCAGGGTAAGGAATATTATGAGCTGGCAGTCAGGCAGTCTACGGGCTCGGACCGTTCGGTGGAAGAGATGAAAGATCTGACCAGACGACAGATATCAGATGACCTTACAGCAATGGAGCAGGTGCTGGGCATTACTGCGGAGGAAGCGCAGGAGACGGCAAAAGAAATGGGAGAAAATAATGCAGAACTGATTCTGAATGAGCTGGAGCAGGGGATTTCCGGAACATTTCCGGAGGCACCGGATACAACGCTGGAAGTGAAATACGTGCCGGAGGAGATGGAAGAGCATCTGAGTCCGGCTTTTTATATGATTCCCGCGATTGACAATACGAATGAAAATGTAATTTACATCAACCGGGCACATATGAATGATGATCTGACTCTGTTTACTACGCTGGCTCATGAAGGATATCCGGGTCATCTGTATCAGACGATTTACTATGAGAGTACTGATCCGGACCCTCTCCGCAGTATCTTTAGTTTCGGCGGGTATGTAGAAGGGTGGGCGACTTATGCAGAGATGGGGAGCTATTATCTGATGCCTCTTTCCAAAGAGCAGGCCACGCTTCTGCAGAAAAACAATTCAATAATACTGGGCCTGTATACCCTGGCGGACATCGGCATTCATTATGAAGGGTGGACCCGTATGGATACTGTAGCATTTTTCAGCAACTACGGCATTACAGATACGGATACAGTAGAAAGAATCTATGAACTGATCATCGGTTCTCCGGGAAATTACCTGAAATATTATATCGGCTATGTTGAGTTTCTGGAACTGAAAAAAGACTGGATCAGCGAGAAGGGGGAAGAATTTTCACAGAAGGAATTTCATGAGGCCGTGCTGAAAGTAGGGCCCGCCCCCTTTGATATCGTGGAAGATTACATGTGGGAGATGTAAAGTATGAATGTATTTCTCCTTCTCTCTGATTTTATCGTCCCGTTTATTATTTTTCTGATTGTCTGTTACGGAATTCTGATGAAAGTACCGGTATATGATACTTTTGTGAAGGGGGCAAAAAGCGGTTTTCTTACAGTAATACGGATTCTGCCCACCTTAATCGGTCTGATGACCGCAGTGGGCATTCTCCGCGCCTCCGGGTTTCTTGATTTTCTTGCAGGTCTTCTCGGCCGGTTTACTGCATATATAGGATTTCCGGGGGAGCTTGTTCCGCTGGCAATTGTGAAAATGTTTTCTTCTTCCGCCGCCTCCGGACTCCTTCTGGATGTATACAAAGAATACGGTACAGATTCATTTCTGGGGCTGACGGCTTCCATTGCCATGTCCTGTACAGAAACGATTTTTTATACCATGAGTGTGTATTTTATGTCGGTTAAAATCACAAAGACCAGATACACTCTGGCAGGGGCGCTTGCGGCTACGGGCGCCGGACTTGCGGCAAGCGTGGTTCTGGCCGGTATGATGGTGTCCTAGGAAAGGAGTATGCGGAGATATGTTAAATTATCTTTGGGCGGGTATGATACTGACCGGTATTATTTATGCGGTTGTAACCGGAAGAATACCGGAGGTTACAAATGCGGCGATTGATTCATCCCGGGAAGCGGTCACACTGTGTATTACTATGATGGGAGTAATTTCTCTCTGGAGCGGGCTGATGGAGATTGCCTCTAAAGCAGGCGTAATTGAAAGTGTGTCAGGAAAACTTCGGCCGGTGCTTAAGTTCCTTTACCCGGATCTTCCGGCAGGACATCCGGCACAGAAAAGCATTGCCACAAATATGATCGCGAACTTTCTGGGGCTTGGATGGGCGGCCACACCGGCAGGACTTAAGGCCATGGAAGAACTCCGGGAACTGGAGGATGAGAGAAGGTCCGGCCGTACGGCAGGTCCGGCCAGGAAAAAAGGAATTGCCGGCAATGAAATGTGTACTTTTCTTATTATCAATATTTCTTCTCTTCAGCTGATTCCGGTAAATGTAATTGCCTTTCGGAGTCAGTACGGAAGTGTGAATCCGGCGGCAATTGTGGGAGCAGGGATTGTGGCAACCGCCATCAGTACAGGAACAGCTGTAATATTCTGTAAGATAATGGACAAACGCTGCTGAATATAAGGGCGGTGTTTTATTTAAATAAGATATTGACAGCATAGAAATACAGTGATACTTTTATCGCAGCCGCAGTTTATTATTGTGAGATGACTGGAAAAACAGGCGGATACTGAAGAAAGGCGAGACAGGATCAAATGGAGCAACTTGTTACAAAGATAAAGGCATTCAGAGAAAAACAAAATATGACACAGAAAGAACTGGCCGATAAGGTTAATGTAAGAAGAGAAACAATAGTAAGACTGGAGAAAGGAAAGTATAATCCGTCATTGAAACTGGCGGCAGATATAGCGAAAGTGTTTAATACGGCTATCGAAAATATATTTTCATATGAAGAACAGAAGAAGACGGACACAGATAACTGTGTGGAAAATCTTTAGAGAAAAAGCAGCGGAAATATCGCATATGCGACATTCCCGCTGCTTTTTATAAAGAGGCGCAGACCGGATTTGAACCGGTGCATCAGGGTGTTGCAGACCCACGCCTTACCGCTTGGCTACTGCGCCTTACTGTGAACACTGGGCATCTGGATTCCGGATACTGCAGTGCTTTTCTGCCGTTACAGATTTGATGAAAATTATCTGACCTGGAAAACGACAAATGACCCCGACGGGAATCGAACCCGTGTTACCGCCGTGAAAGGGCGATGTCTTAACCGCTTGACCACGGGGCCATAACACGGTCGCTGTTTTCGCAGTGACCGTGTTATATATTAGCATAAGGAGTGTATAATTGCAAGTGTTTTTTTGAAATTTTATATTATCTGCCGGCGGGCCGTGCAGCCCGGACGGATTTTATAAATAATATGTCCGGCCATTATCTGTCACCCGTGGAGAAAGCTCAAACTGAGCGGTATATGCATCCGGATCCCGGATCTGGATCTGCGCTTCAATATCCGTAATTCCGTGTCCTGTATTGGGATAAAACTGTGAGTACACGAAGTCAGCCAGAAAAACTGCCGCCACAGCGATACAGACGGGCCGGAGGATTTTCGAATTGATCCGGTTTATAATATTATCAATCAGCGGGGCCAGAATGTATACTACGGCGATGCCTCCGATTCCGAATGCCAGAAGTCCCTCCGCGCAGATTCGTCCGTTCAGGTTAAGAAAATATCCGCTGTAGTCCCACCATTTTTTACCGCCTGTGGTAAATTCCATAAAGACAGAAGTCATGTATTCCAGGAAACCGCAGAGAACAATTGCTGCGCAGAACTCAATTACAGGATGGCTGCGAAGTCTGTTTAAAAATGTAAGGATGAGCACGGAGCCCAGACCGTATATCGGAAGCCAGGGACCGTGGAGAGCGCCCCGGTTTACAAAAGTACCGTACGTAATGAGATGCATTGCGACTTCCCACAGCCAGCCGAAAATGGCAAGTCCCAGATAAATGACAATCAGGGACCAGACGGAATAGTGCCGCATATAGTTAAGGGAGTCCACCAGCATCCGGCGGCTGTCTTCGGGAACCGGGAAAAGCCTGACCGGATAGGCACGGCCGTCTGCATCATCCATAAGTTCCTGAAATTTAACCCATGCTGCCTGCCTGCTTTCATATTGTTTTTCCCGTTCACGCGCAAAAAGCAGAACGCCAAAATTCCGCGCAAAGAAAGCGCGCCATCCGGTGAGACCGCCTGCGGGATCTGCAGGGTTCTTCATTACGGAAATTACGTCGGCATACTTTTCTTCTATAAGCGACGGATCCGGTTTTTCATAGAGCCATGTATCGTTCAGAAGCTCTGTTACAGGAACAGCGTTTTCTTTGGCCAGTGCCCGGAGCTGTCCGTAGTATTGAGTAAAAACAGCTGTTTTATATGGATTTGTATAGAGCACGTTAAACAGCCCGAAGGTGAGAAGCCCCAGAATCTGCCAGCCCAGGAAAGAAAGCTCCAGGACAAAACATTCCCATTTATGTCCCCGCATTATTCTGCGAGACAAAGTTACAGCTTCACGGCCGCTCATATCCGGATTTTCAGCCGCAATATAGGGCACCATAAAATAAGAATACCGCTTTATAAAGATTCCTGCTATGGTCAGACACCACAGAGTATAGAAAATATATCTTACAAACATAATACGCGAGGCTTTCAGCCATTTTTTTATTCTCAGAAGAAAGAGAAACCTCTGAGGAGTTACTCGTCCGTAATTCAGGCCTTCCAGAAAAATCCGCCTCATAATTACTGGGTATGTATTTTGTATTAAAAACCAGAACAGGAAAAATCCCAGTTCTCCGATGAGGATCAGAAAAAGAATTCCCAGATTTTCAGAACCGGTGATGGAAGTAACGGCGGCAACGGCAGATACGACTATGGAACCGGACGAAACAGAGTTCACCAGTCCGGAGAGTATGCCGCGGCTCCGGCCAAACATAGGATTTCCGTCTTTTGCCTGCTCGATCGCGTTTTGTTTGATCTGTTCAGACAGCTGGCGGCCGGACAATGTGTCATGTTCCGCTATGTTCATAAGAATATCTTCCCAGGCAATACTCCGGCGCTGCGAAGGGGGCGGACTTTCCGTACCGGAAAAATCTGCCGGAAGTTCATAGGACCGGATCGTGGTGAAAGCGAGAGCGCTGCGGAATTCTGATGCAAGGAACGCTGCGGCAAGACAGGCGGCTAGAAATATCAGATAGTGCTTTTTCAGGGACTGCCGTCCCTTCTGTTTCATTTCTTTTCTTGTAAGCATTTGTATAGTAAGACTGTAAAATCAGTCTGTTATCCCCCTTCCTTTCTGCTCTGTGCGCTGCAGAAGAGCAGAAATTTCCGGACACACAGCAGTAAACTATTTGCCGGGTTCCGGAGAAAATACTTTTTATAGTATAAACAATTCATTTTGTCATGGCAATGGGTTTTTCAGGTAAATACGGGCAGAAAGGAGAATGCAGAAAAGGAAAAGAACGAAATAACAAAAGAACCGGGAAACAGAAATGGCGGCAGTACTGTATCGGCAGAAACTGCGCTGTATTCATGTTTCCGGTTCTTTCTATTTATTATCTGGCCATTGGTTTAAGCAGGATTATTTGTACCATACCTGTGCCTCATACGGCTTCAGAGTCCACTCTCCGTTTTTCGGAGCAGTTTCTTCATGATAATTGCCGGTCAGCTTTTCAAATCCGCTCATATCCGGCGCGTCCTTCCAGCAGCATTCCCTGCCGTAGAAGTTAGCAGCTACGATCAGCTCATGGCCTTCATAGGTTCTTCTGTAGGCGAAGACAGACGGATGAGATTCGGCAAGTGGTTCAATATCACCGAAAGCGATAACATCAACTTCTTTTCTCAGAGCGATAAGCTTCTGATAATAATGGAAGATGGAATCGGGATCTTCGAGCTGGCTGGCAGCATTTATTTTCGTGTAATTACTGTTTACGCCGATCCAGGGCTCTTCGCTGTCTGCAGATGTAAATCCGGCGTAGGCGGAATCATTCCACTGCATGGGCGTACGTCCGTTGTCCCGGGAGTGTACCTGGACAATACGCAGGGCATCTGCAGCAGACAGTCCCTTGTCCTGCAGAATCTGGTAGTGGTTCAGACTCTCCACATCTTTAAACCGGGAAATCTCTGTAAAGTCTGTGTTTGTCATGCCGATTTCCTCACCCTGGTATACATAGGGAGTTCCACGCAGACAGTGTATAATTGTTGCCAGCATTTTGGCAGATTGCTTCCAGTATTTCCCTTCATCTCCAAAACGGGATACCACTCTGGGCTGATCGTGGTTGCACCAGAAAACGGCGTTCCATGCGTTGTGTTCAGCCATTTTTGTCTGCCATTCGAAAATGATTTTTTTCAGCTTTCCGAAATCTGCAGGCACAAGCACCCATTTTTCATTTCCCATAAAGTCCACTTTCAGGTGATGGAAGCTGAATACCATGGACAGCTCTCCGGTATCAGCTCCGGCATACTGGTAGCAGTTCTCTATGGAGGTACTGGACATTTCGCCGACTGTGAGGATTTCCGCATCGGTTCCGAATGTCATATCGTGAAGCTCTTTCAGATATTTATGGATATTCGGGCCGTCTGTGTAATATTTTCTTCCGTCTCCTGTTTCGTCATCCTCAAAAGCAGCTTTGCTGATCAGGTTGACCACGTCGAAACGGAAACCGCGGACGCCTTTATCCATCCAGAACCGGACGATTTTCTGAATTTCTTTCCGTACATTTTCATTGTCCCAGTTCAGGTCCGCCTGTGTTACATCAAAAAGATGAAGGTAATACTCATCGAACTTTTCCACGTATTCCCAGGCATTCCCGCCGAATTTGCTTTCCCAGTTTGTAGGAGGCACATCCTTTCCTTTTCCCTTGCGGAAGAAGAAGAAATCTTTGTAATACGGATCTCCGTCCATGGCTTTCCGGAACCACTCATGGCGTGTGGATACATGGTTAAATACCATGTCAAACATCAGACCGATCCCCCGCTTCTTTCCTTCGGCGATCAGTTCTTCCACATCTGCCATTGTACCATATCTGGGATCAATATTGTAATAGTCTTCTACATCATATCCGTTGTCATTCTGCGGGGAAACGAAAAACGGGGTCAGCCAGATATAATCAACGCCAAGTTCTTTGATATAATCCAGTTTTTCAATTACGCCGCGGAGGTCGCCCAGTCCGTCGTTGTTCGTATCACAGAATGACTTCGGGTAAATCTGATATACTGTGCTTTTTCTGAAATCTGTGCTCATTTTATATGCTCCTTTCTGCTATGAAGCTTTTGAGAATCCCCTGCGGTTCAGTCCCAGGTGATAACCGGAGTTTCGCCTGCTTTTGCGTCGATTCCTGTGTGCATTGTGATGCCGGAGGCATTTCCTTCTGATGTTACAATCAGCATGGTGGTGCAGGGATGTCCGGCTGCTTTTATCTTTTCCGGATCGAATTTGATCAGTTCCTGACCGGCTTTTACATGCTGGCCTTCCTGAACCAGAAGCTCAAATCCGTCTCCGCCCATGTCTACCGTGTCAACGCCTACATGAATCAGAAGCTCAATTCCATTTGCAAGAGTCAGTCCGCATGCATGGCCTGTGTCAGCCATTACAACGCTTACGTCACAGTCTGCCGGTGCTTTTACAACTGTGCCGGAGGGTTCGATTGCCAGTCCGTCTCCCATGATTTTCTGCGAGAATACATCATCCGGCGCCTCAGTAACCGGCATTACTCTTCCGTCAAGAATAGATTTCAGTTCTTTTACATCTGCTGCGGCACTGGCGTTTGCTGCCGTATCAGCAATTTTATTTTCACTTTCAGCGGCCTGCTTATCCTGTGCGGCTTCAGCAGCGTCAGCGGCCTCTTTTCCGTAACGGTCTTCTCCGGAAAGTCTCATCTTTCCTACAATGAAAGTAAGTGTGAAAGGAATTACAATTGCCACTGCCATTGCCAGAAGGAAGGTCAGATAGTCCGCAGCCTTGATGGACAGGATGCCCGGAAGACCGCCTACGCCGATACTCAGAGCCTCCACACCAAATCCTACAGAAATCATCGCCGCGAAGCAGGAGCCGATCATCCCGCAGACAAGGGGAAATACATATTTTAAGTTGACACCGAAGAGCGCCGGTTCTGTTACGCCCAGGTAACAGGAGATACATGCAGGAACATTAACCTGCTGAGCTTTTTCATTTTTTTTCTGAAGAATAGACATAGCCAGTACACTGGAGCACTGAGCGATATTGGAGAGCGCGATCATGGGCCACAGGATTGTAGTCTTCGGCGGAATCGCCAGAAGCTGTGAGTCGATGGCATTTGTCATATGGTGCAGACCGGTCATAACCAGCGGCGCGTATAAAAGTCCGAATACCGCCGCAAACAGGAAACGGAAATCTGATGTAAGTCCTGTGTATACTACGTTGCCGATTGCGTCTCCGATTGCCCAGCCGATGGGGCCTACAACGGTGTGGGCAATAATAACCGCCGGAACAAGGGAACAGAATGGCACAACGATCATACTGATGACTTCCGGACAGATTTTCTTAAAAAATTTCTCCAGGTATACAAGCACAAAACCGGCCATCATTGCCGCAATTACCTGTCCCTGGTAACCGATCATATCTACTTTTGCAAATCCGAAATCCCAGTACGGGATGTCAGCGGCTTTTGTAGTAGATACACTGAAACCGTTAAGCAGCTGGGAAGATACCAGCGTCAGACCAAGGATAATACCAAGGATCTGAGTGGTCCCCATTTTCTTGGTAATAGACCAAACAATTCCGACCGGCAGCAGGTGGAAGACAGCTTCACCGATCAGCCACAGGAAATTGTAGGTCCCTGACCAGAACTGGGAAATATCTGCCAGACTCTGGGTTCCGTTGTTAAAGAAATTGATTTCGCCGATCACGTTTCTGAATCCCAGGACAAGACCGCCGCAGATCAGCGCCGGAATCAGAGGAGCGAAGATCTCTCCCAGGGTTCCCATAATCTTCTGAAGGGGATTCTGGTTTGTCTTTGCCGCCGCCTTTACGGCATCTTTGCTTACGCCTTCAATTCCTGCGTAAGCAGTGAATTCATTATAGAAGACGGCCACGTCGTTGCCGATGATAACCTGATACTGGCCGGCCTGAGTAAATGTTCCCTTAACACTCGGCAGCTCCTCGATTGCTTTTTCGTCTGCTTTTTTCGGGTCTACAAGGACGAATCTCATCCTTGTCATGCAGTGGGAGACTGCCTGGATGTTTTCTTTGCCGCCGATCAGGGTCAGCAGCTGTTTTACATCGTTTTCATACTTTCCCATGTTTTTCTCATCCTTTCCATGATTTTGTTTCCGGCTGCTTTTACAGCAAATAAACCGCACTTGTTTGAACAACTTAAATATAACACGCTTGTTTAAACATGTCAATTATTTTTTGCCGGTTTCTATTGATTTTTTTTGAGTGTCTTTCTATAATAAAAATAAATGTTTAAACAAGAAGGTGGTTGCCATGCCAAAAGCAATATATGACATGATCTACAGAGATTTAAAAGAAAAAATAGAGACGGAGCAATACGCGTATCAGGAGCTGCTTCCCTCGGAGCATAACCTGATCAGCCTGTACGGATGCTCGCGCAATACGGTGCGCAGGGCGCTGGCTGAACTGGCGTCGGAAGGCTATATTCAGTCTATGCAGGGAAAGGGTGTGCGCAATATTTACCAGCCTGTCGATCAGAATGCGTATACGGTCGGCGGGATTGAGTCGTTTAAAGAAGCGTCCCGGCGCAATCGGAGACTGAGCGCCACAAGGGTGCTTCAGTTTACGGAGCTTACAGCAGATGCAAGGATTGAGAAAAGGACAGGTTTTCCGGAAGGGACGGAAGTTCTGTATATTCAGAGACTTCGTATTCTGGATGGAAAGCCGCTGATCCTTGATCATAACTATTTCCTCCGGGAGCTGATGCCGGAGCTCACCCCGCAGATTGCGGAAGGATCCGTCTATGAGTATCTGGAAGAGGAGCTGGGGATGAACATTGTCACCAGTAAAAGGACGCTTACTGTAGAGCATGTCACACAGGTCGATGAAAAATACATTGATTTGAAAGGTTATAACTGTATGGCGGTTATAACGAGCCAGACATTTAATGACGAGGGAGTCCAGTTCGAATATACACAGTCCAGACATCATCCGGATTATTTTCAGTTCCAGGATGTGGCTGTGAGAAAAAAGTCGGGGGCTATGGAAGGTTCGCTGAAAACAGAGCTCAGGCTGGCAGGGGCATAGAACAGGAGAAATGTCCGGTAAAGCAGAAAGTACAGATCCTGCATACCGGTTAAAACGGTACGAAAGGCGGGAGATCAGAACCCGCCTTTTTTCTTTATAATATAGATGGGACGTTTTTTGCTTTCCATATAGTCCCTTGCAATATACTGTCCCAGAATCGCGATAAAAAACATCTGAATGCCGCTCAGGAAAAACAGCAGGCAGATGACCAGGGTGAGGCCTGGCAGACTGTGCCGGATCAGCAGAGTGGCAATTCCAATGATAAATGCGGCCGCAATGAGAAAAAATCCTGCGGTTCCCGCCAGAGTGGCCGGCGCGGAAGAGAAGGAAAGGATGCCGTCCAGCGCATAACGGAACAGAGAACGGAATGTCCACTTGGTTTCTCCTGCCGCCCGCTCTACATTGTGGAATGGAATCCACTTTGTATCAAATCCTACAAAAGAAAAGATTCCCTTCATATAGCGGTTATATTCCTTCAGTTCCAGGATAGAGTCGGCCATGGTCCGGTTCATCATACGGAAATCACCGGCGCCGTCTGTCATGTCCAGGCGGCAGAGCCGGCCGATTATTTTGTAAAATGCATGGGAGAGAAAATTACGCATATGCCCTTCGCCTTCCCGGTCTTCTCTGAGTCCCGCGCAGCAGTCATAGCCTTCATTTTTTACCACATTGTACATTTCCTTTAAAAGCTTTGGCGGATGCTGCAGATCCGCGTCCATAAATACACAGTAATCGCCGGACGCATTCTGAAGGCCCGCGTACATGGCGGCTTCTTTGCCGAAGTTTCTGGAAAAGGAAATATATTTGCACCGTTCATCTGCCAGGGAAAGGCTGTGCAGAATTTCCGGCGTGCGGTCACGGCTTCCGTCGTCCACAAATATAAACTCGCATTCCGCATCTGTAATGTCCTTTACTGCTGCTGTGGTTTCCCGGTAAAACGCGGACAGCACTTTTTCTTCATTATAACAGGGTACGATAATACTGATTTTATCCATGACAGATCTCCTCCTTTTTAAAGACTCCGTATTTGCAGAATACGTAATTTCCGACTACAGTTATTACGCTGACCAGCAGTTTGGCCGGAAGCGGAAGAATATACAGATGGTCGATCAGCAGCCAGAGAAGTACATTTTCCACAAGAAGCGTCAGAAAGCGCAGAGCGGCAAAAGAGGGAAGCTCTTTCCATATTTTGTTCCGCGAGTGAAAAACAAGCCGCCGGTTAAGAATATATGCAGTCAGAACCGCTCCTGCCCAGGCAATACTGTTGGCGGCGATGTAAGACAGGTGCAGAAACAACAGTCCGCCATACAGTACATAGTTTACTGCCGTAGTAATGCCTCCGCTGATGAGATAACAGATCAGTTCCTTTTTGGATTTCATGGTTAGTTCCCCCTTTTCTTTACAGTATTAAGTAAGAGATATACTCCGTACATGGCGATGCCGGCGGAGCTGATAATGCATCCGGCTTTTTTCCCCGGAGCGGTAAAATGAATTTCTATTTCATGTGAGCCTTTTTCAAGACGGATCCCGGCAAAGGCACAGTTTACAGTTACCGAGTCGGCCGGTTTTCCGTCAACCAGAATCTCCAGACCGTTTTGTGCCGGAATGGATGTGGCCAGATACCCGCTGTTTTCTGCCTCTATAGTACCGGAGACCAGAACAGAATCAGACGTGTCCGCAGTGCTGTCAGCAGCCTTTGTTCTAAGCGGCGTATAGCTCCCGGCATCCCGCAGATCTTTGTCATAAAGATGCCATTGTACATTGCGGATGGCGTAACAGCCTTTTCCAAAAGTGATTTCAAGATGTCGGAATCCACTGCCGGAATCAGCTTCCAAGAACTGATAGTGGAAGCAATCGTTGCCGTTCGGGTAAGCCGCAAAACGGCCGGAAAGTTTATTGCGAATATCATTTATATCAATTACCACGGCAGAGCTGGTCAGATTATCCACTTCAAAGTCAAGCAGAACAATTTTTCCGGAGGGCGGCTGTTCAATATTGACAGAAAGAGTACATTCTTTTTCAGCCGTGATCTGATAACCAAAGGGCGTTTCTGTAATCTCAAGGCCTTCCGGAAGAGAAAGAGCGGAAAGATCAGGAAACCAGGTTTCCATCCGGCTCTCATATGCGCAAAGGTCTCCGCCGGTACCCGATGAAGTGTTTCCTGCAGCTGTATTATCTGTACCTTCTCCGTCTGTTTCGGAATTATCGACTACTGTAAAGCGGGTCAGGGCATCCAGCCGGTCGTATGTTTCCAGACTGTCAAAGAAAGATTGAGACAGAGTATCTTCTGTGAAATATACCTTGGGAAGGACATTCGGATTTTCTGCAATCACATTTTCGCCGGACTGATAGATTACCTGATAGCCTTCCGGGACATTATCTTCTGTTGTTTCAAGCCAGCGGACGCCCATCAGCCGAAACAGGAAAGGATTGTCCGATGCCAGAAAGGCAACCCGGTTGTTGATGCGGATTGGCGTCAGCAGCCTGTCATAATAAAAATCAGAGTAGCTGTGGTTTGTAATGGAGGAATACATCGTTGTTTTGGACTGACCGGGAATCAGCAGTTCATTGCTGCTGTTCAGCGGTTCGGTCAGACTGTCAAAACGATACAGAGGATCCGTCAGGAAAGTCGGAAAGTCTGTGGTTTTTATAGCTGCCGTAGCATCTTTCTGTCCGTCTGCAGAATTATCTGCAGATCCGGAACCGGATTCATCAGAAGCTCTGGCAGAGAGTACGTCATCTTTTGAGAGTCCCTGGGAAAGTTCTGTTTTCTGTACCCACTCTTCTGTTCCGGCTGTGGCCAGACTGATCTGAACCGGCGCTGCCAGTAGGAGAAACAGACACAGGGCGCAGCCGGAAATCCGCCTGAAAGGAGAGGGCGCGGACAGGTGTTTCCCGGGCGCTGTTTCCGGGGAAGCGCTGTATACAGACAAGCGGTACCGGTTCAGCCTGTATCGCTGAATCAGACAATATGCCAGAAGCAGACCGGATTCCATCAGTCCCCAGCAAAACTGTTCCTGGCTGAACCACAGAAGTACAACCGGAAGTATGACTGTAAAGGGCCAGAGGGGATACGGATGATGCCTTCCGCCTTCTTTTTCGTATGGTTCATTCTGCAGGAAGCGGACACACGATAGTATTACAAGAGGCATAAAAGGAATCAGTATTTTCGGTCTTGCGTAAAGAGTCAGGTTCATTACATAGGAAAAGATGCCGAACAGTCCCATAAGAAGAAAGAGCAGACAGTCCGCCCGAAAAGCTTTTCTGCCCAGTCCTGCCAGTATGACATAAAGGCAGACGAGCGTCAGTCCCATGCCGTATTCATCGAACAGCAGACTGTTCAGTACCGGGTTTGGAGCAAACAGTTCCGGAAGCAAAGGGTTGCTTCCGGTTCTCCGATGTTCCAGCAGCACCAGGCCGGTAGGGATGAGAAGGGCTGCTGACATGGCTGCAGCCAGAACACAGGAGCCCAGATAACTCTTCACAAAATATTTTTTCCAGAATCCTTTTCCTTCCCGGCGGAGCCAGTACCAGCCAGCTGCTGCAAAAGCTGCGGCAGCGAAATAAAAGCTGTGAAGGATAATTAAGGCAAAGCAGATCGGCAGACATTTTGTGCGCTTTTTTGAGATACACAGAAAAGCAAGAAGCAGAAAAGGCATATAGTTAACAAACATGATCTGGCGATGCATGTGAAACATTGATCCTGCCGTCATAAAGAGCACACTTCCGATAAAGGCGAACAGAGGACGGATTTCCTCAGAGCGCAGCCAGAAAAAACAGAGAAGTACAGACGCCAGGTAGATCAGAAACATATAGGCAATTAGAATATAAGCCATTGGTACCTGAGGCAGCAGACATCCTATCAGAATATCCGGTCTGAGAAATCCATAATAAGAAAACTGGTAGCCGTTAGCGCCGCCGCCCAGTTCCAGCCAGTCCGGAAGAAGCGTATGCTGTTCCAGACAGGCATTACGGATTGTTTCGGCCAGAGTAACATGCTGGCTCAGCCAGTCTGTATGGGAACCGAAAACAGCGCCTTCCGGTACCATCAGAATAATGAGGGCTGCAAAGAGCAGAATCAGAGCAAACAGAGGCAGGCAGCATTTTATCCGTGAAAATGCTTTGGCTTCTGTGCGGCTCCGCAGCCCGGAAGATAGTCTGTTGAAAAATGTACTGTGTTTCTGTTTCATGGGTCTTCTCCTTTTTCTCCATATAAGAATACAGTGGTTTTCTAAACAAAAGCCCCAAGGGAATCTAAAGAATTCTTAAGAAATATGCAGTCCTCATAAAAATGTGTTACCATACGGTCAGTAGACAGGGGGTAAAACTATGGATTCAGTGACGCAGAAAGCCGCTATTCTTGTAGTGGATGACAATCCCGAAATAAGAGAAATCCTTCATATTCTGCTGGAAGGAGAAGGGTTTGACATCGTAGAAGCAGAAACAGGGGATACGGCATTAAAAGAGACAAAAACGCAGGATTTTGATCTGATTATCCTTGATATAATGATGCCCGGAATGAACGGATATAAAACATGCAAAGAAATTCGAAGGTACAGCAATGCTCCTATTTTGTTTCTGAGCGCGAAATCTCAGGAGGGGGATAAAATGCTTGGTTTTTCCAGCGGAGGAGATGATTTCCTGGCCAAACCTTTTTCTTACAATGAACTGGTCAGCCGGGCAAAGGCTTTGATCAGAAGATATCAGGCATACGGAGGAAAAGGGAACGGAATCAGAACAGAAAATGAAGAGATCCCTGCAGAGTCAGTTATCCGTTTCTATAATCTGGAAATTAATGAGACGAGGCGTTCGGTCAGCCGGGATGGAAATCCCATTGAGCTGACAGATACGGAATACGCACTGCTTCATTTAATGGTGAAGAATAAAGGGCAGACATTTTCAGCGGAGCGGCTGTATGAATCGGTCTGGCAGGAACCCTATTATTATGGAGCGGGAAATACCGTTATGGTTCATATCCGGAATCTCCGCCGGAAGATAGAAAAAAATCCTAAAAATCCTGTACTGATAAAAAATGTATGGGGAAAAGGATACTATTGCGGGTGATTTTGAGAAATTTCTGAATGAATACGAAAAGGCAGGCGTTATACTGCCGATACCGGGAGGAACAAGAGTGGCGCGGATGAATCGTGTAAAAAAGATGCTGGAAGAAAGACGAATCAAAAGATGGAAGATCAGTACAAAACTGCTTCTTCTGATTCTTGTTATGGGCGCAGTCAGTCTGGGGCTGTTCTGGTTTCTGTGGGTACACCAGGCAGATGCCGCGACATTTCTGGAAAGTTCGGGACTGGTAAAATGGTTTGATTCAGAAGAGTTTGAGGAAAATCTGCAGCGGGAGGCAAAGAATTATTCTGTTCCTGCCGCAGAGGATGATACAGAAGGCCAGAAAGAAATTCAGCCATTTCTGGACAGCGTAACAGATGAGTACACGGGGGTATATGTTTACGGACAGGACGACGGATTATACCGCTGCGGACAGATTACGGATATTATGAGAGTTTACCCTTTTGGTTCCTTGCTGTCTATGAGCCAGGAAATTCTGGGAAGTCAGTACGGCGATATCCCGGTTGAATTTCAAAATGGAACTTTTGATGTAATTTACTATTCCTATCACAGAAGTCAGTTTATCTATCCTTATATGATCTTTTCTATTCTCCTCTGTGTTTTTGTATTTCTGGCCGGTATCCTGGTATTTATGGGCCGTGTGATGAAGAGGATTTTTAAGGTAAAGGATAAAATCAGCAATATGGCTCAGGGAGATCTGGCGCATCCGGTGCCCTACTGCGGAGAAGGTGAAGTGGGGATGCTGGCGAAGGAACTGGATTCTTTGAGGGAGACTCTGGATATGAACATTAAAAAAGAAGAGAGCGTCCATCGTGCGAACCGGGATCTGATTACAGCCATTTCTCATGATCTGAGAACTCCCCTTACTGTTCTCAGAGGCTATCTGGATATTCTGAAATTAAAACGCTGTCCGGAAAGTGCCCGTGATGAATATGTTGAAAAATGTATTCATAAAGCAGATGATATCCGTGTTCTGACAGACCGGATGTTTGAGTATGCGCTGGTATATGAAGTAGACGAGACGGCGGAGCTTAAGCAGATGCCGGTTTCGGTATTAAATGATATTCTGGAAGATAACTGTGAATTTATCCGTCTTGCCGGTTTTTCGGTAGAACAGACGCTGGTGCTTCCGGAAGGATGTATGTCGGGAGACGAGATTATGCTCAAACGTATTTTCAGTAATCTTTTTTCCAATATTTTAAAGTATGGTGATAAAAAGCACAAAGTTACTGTAGAAGCAGAACGGGAACATGGAAAGACAAAAATTGTTCTTGCGAACGGTATTAAATCTTCAGGGGATGAGGTTGAAAGCAGCAGAATCGGCCTGAAAAGTACGGAAAAGATGGTGAGGATGCATAAGGGAAGCATGCATATTGAGAGAGAAAATAATACATATATTGTGAATATAAGCATCTAAAAACAGATTAACATGAGATAGTCTGTACTGACTGTCTGAATTATCTGAAAATATTTTTATGCAGTCATAAATGTTGTGGAAGCAAGTCCAGATAAACACAATAAAAAGAATAAATAATCAGAAAATTCTAAAATAAATACAAAATAATAAATTTATTTAAAATAAAAAAAGGAAATGTGTTGACAAATACACTCCCCGGTGCTATTATAAAACCATCCAAAAGAGATAGAGTCAAAAGAAAAATCTCAAAAGGGTATTTATCTAAGAGAACAATAATTCAGATGTTCGATTAGGTTAAAAATAACAGACAACAGGAGGTAAGTCCCATGGACAGTGTGATTTCAGTTTTTCATCAATATGTCAGTGGTACGGCAGATGTGAGTTCCTGTGAAGAAAGAGACCTTTGCTGTAGATAAGATTAATAATCCAGAAAATATAATATGAAAAGGATCAATCGGAGAGTTCGGAATCTGGATGAAAATCAAAAGATTTAGCATTTGCAGACGTATTGAATATAGATACCACATATAGCAGAGTTTCGAAAGATGTGTAAAGAAACATTGAGTAGAATAGCATTACATAGTAAAGAGTGTGCAGTTATAGAAGGAATAATTCAGCAGGCGGCGGGAATATCGGGAAATGGTACTGCTGCAACCGGAGGATTATAGGAAGAATAACTGAGGACGTTCTTTAAAAGTATGAAATGTTACCGGAGTTGAAACGAAAGTTAAAACAGAAGGATTTTACTATGAACCTCAATTTGTTATTGAAGGAGGGTAGATTTAGTAAGCTGGTCTTAATAAATCGGCCGGAATCAGATAACAGATGGCAGAGGTCTCACAGGAACAGAATCAAGAAATGCCTCCGATTTTATATAAAATAAAAATAATGAAAAAATTAAATAATTCATAAAATGCATCGTCAATGTCAATTGAGGGTGCATTTTTTTGACATTGAGGTATTCATATGATAAACTATTGAAAGAGTATCGGCCGGTGTAAAAATCGACAGGCTGAGCTATTTTGACCGAAGAAATACAAATTTATCAATGAGGTGAATGCGGTGGATAAGTATGAATATAAGTTAAAAACAGAACAGATGCTTGAACTTATGGAAGACGGCGCATATAGAAAAGCTGCGGACATAGCGGACACAATTGAATGGCGCAGAGTACGCAATGCTTCCATGCTGGTTCAGGTCAGTGATATATATGAAAAGAACAGGGAATTTCAAAAAAGCTATGACGTACTTAATATTGCTTATCACCGTGCTGAAGGCAGCAGGAAAATCATCAGCCGCCTCTGTACGCTTGCGTTGAAAACAGGCAATGTGGATGAAGCTATAGATTATTATGACGATTTTGTACAGATAGCGCCAAAAGATCCGAATCAGTATATCCTGCGGTATCAGATTCTGCGTGAGCAGAGAGCGCCTGTTGAGCAGCAGATTGAGGCTCTGGAGGAGTTTAAAAAATCGGAATATATTGAAGAGTGGGCATATGAACTGGCAAAACTTTATCAGGAAGCCGGTATGACGGCTGAGTGCCTGGAAGAGTGCGATGATCTTATTCTCTGGTTCAGTGAAGGCAAGTATGTATATAAGGCAATGGAGCTGAAGATGCAGTATAAGCCGCTGACTCCGTCGCAGCAGGAAAAATATGATCACAGATTTGAAAAAACGTCTGCCGAGACAGAAGAGATGCCTGATTTGCTGACATATGCGGAGGCAAAGGAAGCTCAGGAAAAAGGTGAAGATGACGGGCAGTCAGAAAAGACAGAAGAAGAGATCCCTGTGGAAGGGCTCCCAGAAGCAGAAGATGATGAAACGGAGGAAGTACTGCCTGAAGATACAGAGGAAGAATCACAGGTGGCGGATGTAGCTGCGGAGACAGAAGAAACGGAAGGAAAACCTGTTGAAAAGAAAAAGCAGCTTGGCGATGTGATGCCGCTGGATGAAGCTTTAAAACAATTGCTCCATCCGGAAAAATCCGGTGCAGGAAAAGATCAGGAAGAGGAAGAACCGGATATATCTGATCTGGAAGAGGCGATTGAAGAAATAGAGGCAGTCGCAGATCTGGAGATGGCTGACAAAGCCGTGCAGAAAGTGAAAAAGAACAAACCGGCATCTGTATCCGGCAAAATGACAGAGATTGTACCGGAGGATGATGAAGAAGAAACAGAAGATAAAGATGAGTCACTTGAAAATACAGAAAATGAGACAGTGGTTATAGAGGAAGAAAAAGTTTCTGACGGAGAAGAAAAAGTTTTGGCAGACGATGATCAGATTAAGGGGCAGATGAGTTTCGAGGATATCCTTGCCGGCTGGGAACAGCAGGTTCAGGCTTCCGCTGCTGAGACGGCAGAAGAAGAAATACAGCCCGATCAGGACATAGAAGCCTTAATTGAGGAAGCAGAAGAATTAATCACTATGCCGGAAGATGCTGATCTTTCAGTGGATGAAGCAGAAGAACTTTCCGGGGAAGACGGCGAGATTCTGGAAGATGAAGCGGAAGAACTTCCAGAGGAGGAAGGCGAGATTCTGGAAGATGAAGCGGAAGACCTTCCGGAGGAGGACGATGAGATTCTGGAAGATGAAGCGGAAGACCTTCCGGAGGAGGACGATGAGATTCTGGAAGATGAAGCGGAAGAACTTCCAGAGGAGGACAGTGAGATTCTGGAAGATGAAGCGGAAGAACTTCCAGAGGAGGACAGTGAGATCCCAGAGGATGAAGCAGAAGAATTTCTGGAGGAAGAGAGCAAAATTCCAGAGGGAGGAGAAATAGAAGAAGAGGAGACGATGGATATAGAAGAAAAGAAAAAGCCGGAGCCGATTCTGCCACCGGATATTCAGAGATTAATTGATGAAATTGAGGGCGTTGCGCCTGTTGAGGAGCCAAAAGTCAAGAAAGAAAAGAAACCGGAAGAGCCGCATGAAAACATGGGAAAAGTTACAGAAGAGCTGCGAATTGATGATCTGGACGAATTTCTTGATGAAGAGGAGTATTTCGATGACGATGAAATAACTGATGATGCTGAAGAATATTTTGACGCAGAAGACGAGGAAGCCGCGGATGAAGAAGAGTATTTTGACGGCCCGGATTTACTTGATGAAGACGAGGAATATTTTGAAGACGAGGAAGAAATAGTGGAAGAGGACGAGGAGGAAGACGCTGAAAACAGCAGGCCGGATATTGAAGAAGAATTCCGTGTAGATCCCAAGCATAGCGATGAGCCGGATGACAGAGAGATTCCGGATGAGGATGATGGAATGGATATTCTTTCTGCCACTACTCCACTTAGCAGAAAAGAGACAGCCAAGCTGATTGCTACCGGAAAGACAGCTCCGCTTCCGCTTACAGAAATATCCGATGCTCTTTCTATGTCTGATACAGGTTTTATTGTACATGGACGGTATGACCTGGAGATGCAGAGTGAAATCGGCACGAGAGCCGGACTTACAGAGGAACAGAAGAAACTGTTTTCATATTTTGTTCCCGTGCGAGGAATGAGCGAGCAGCTTGTGGATGTTCTTGAGCAGGATAAAAACTGCACAAACCGCGGCGGAACGTCAAAAACAGGTAACCTTCTGATTATCGGAAATAAAGGAAACGGAAAAACCGTACTGGCAGTTGATGTAGTTAAGGCAATTCAGAAACAGAGAAATATCCGTCAGGGTAAAGTGGCTATTGTGACCGGCGATTCTCTTAATAAGAAAAAAATAGGAGATATTTTCAGCAAGTTATATGGTGGAGCCCTGATCATTGAAAAGGCAGGACGAATGGACGAAAAGACAGTCGCGCGTCTTAATAAAGCAATGGAAAAAGACACGGGTGAGCTTCTGATTGTTCTTGAAGAGCAGAGAAAGCCTCTGGATCGTCTTCTGTCTTCAAACCGTGAATTCCGAAGAAAGTTTACATCACGGCTGGAGGTCCCGATCTTTATTAATGATGAGCTGGTGACTTTCGGACAGACATATGCTCAGGAGAACGGATACCGTATTGACGAAATGGGAATTTTAGCTCTTTACAGCCGGATTGATTCTCTTCAGAGAGAGGATCATGCTGTTACGGTAGCTGAAGTTAAGGAAATTATGGACAAGGCTATTGCGCATTCCCAGAAGGCATCTGCGAAAAAGCTTGTGAGAAGAGTATTCGGCAAAAACACAGATGACGCAGACAGAATTCTTCTGTCTGAGAAGGATTTTAATGTTTAGACATAGACTTTCAGTATATGAATAGGGCCGGTTAAAGCATATGGAACCGGATAAGTGGAGAAAATAGACAGTCATATAGTGGCTGTCTATTTTTGCGTGCTGACATGCTTTTCTCTTTCTTTTTTGGACGGTATAAAGTATAATAGAATATATTGAAATGCAGCCGGCAGACATGGGGCGGAAGCACAGACGTTTTATAAAAGCACGAAAAGCCGGGCTGGCCGACTGCAAAAAATCGAGCGGCGAGGTGTCCTTATGGGAAACAAAAAAAGTACAAAGAAAACAGTGCAGCCTTTTGAGATCGGTGAACTGGATCAATATCTGTTTGGTCAGGGAAATCACTATGAGATCTATCAGAAGATGGGAGCGCATAAAGTTACTGTTGACGGGCAGGAGGGAGTTTATTTTGCAGTATGGGCTCCACATGCACGCAGGGTTGCTGTGGTAGGAGATTTTAATGAGTGGGATTTCGAGGCGAATTATATGGAACGCCAGGAGCCGATGGGAATTTATACTCTTTTTATTCCCGGCATCAAGGAGGGCGATCTGTATAAATTCTGCATTGAGACGCAGCAGGGGAAACGGACTTTCAAAGCGGATCCATTCGCGAATTATGCGGAGCTGAGACCGGGAACAGCGTCTGTAGTTACAGACATTTCTCATCTGAAATGGACAGATGATGCATGGATGGAGATGAGAAAGACATGGAACAGCAAAGAGAATCCCATGTCTATTTATGAAGTGCATCTGGGTTCCTGGATGAGGCATCCGGGCAGAGAAGATGAAGGGTTTTATACTTACAGGGAATTTGCAGAGGCTGTTACAAAGTATGTAAAAGATATGGGATATACTCATGTGGAGCTTATGGGAATGGCCGAACATCCGTATGACGGTTCATGGGGCTATCAGGTAACCGGCTATTATGCACCGACTTCCAGATATGGTACTCCGGAAGATTTTGCATATATGATTAATTATCTTCACAGGAATAATATCGGAGTTATTCTGGACTGGGTACCGGCTCATTTTCCGAGAGATGCACATGGTCTGGCTGACTTTGACGGCACTCCTACATTTGAATACGCAGATCCCCGAAAAGGAGAACATCCGGACTGGGGTACAAAAATATTTGACTACGGCAAACCGGAAGTGTGCAATTTCCTGATTGCCAATGCGCTGTTCTGGATTGAGCATTTCCATGTGGACGGGCTTCGTGTTGATGCTGTGGCTTCCATGCTGTATCTGGATTACGGAAAACAGGATGGTCAGTGGGTTGCGAACAAATATGGAGGAAATGAAAATCTCGAAGCAATAGAGTTTTTTAAACATCTGAATTCTGTTGTTCTGGGCAGAAATAAAGGGGCTGTGATGATTGCAGAGGAATCTACGGCCTGGCCGAAGGTTACGGGAGCGCCGGAGGACGGCGGACTGGGCTTCAGCCTGAAGTGGAACATGGGCTGGATGCATGACTTTACGGAGTATATGAAACTGGATCCGTATTTCAGAAAAAATGCGCATCATATGATGACATTTGCTATGCAGTACGCATACAGCGAGAATTAT
Organism: Mediterraneibacter sp. HA8405; assembly: GCF_056148955.1. Classification (NCBI taxonomy): domain Bacteria; kingdom Bacillati; phylum Bacillota; class Clostridia; order Lachnospirales; family Lachnospiraceae; genus Mediterraneibacter; species Mediterraneibacter sp. HA8405. The sequence continues at coordinate 645,081 of NZ_CM148758.1, forward strand.
ATTCTCGTCCTTTCTCATGATGAGGTTGTACATCTGAAGTGCTCCATGATCAATAAAATGCCGGGGCTTGGGTTTGATAAGTATGCAAACCTGAAAGCCGGATACGCATTTATGATGTGCCATCCGGGCAAGAAGCTTCTGTTTATGGGGCAGGATTTCGCTCAGCTCCGTGAGTGGAGTGAAGAGAGAGAGCTTGACTGGTTCCTTCTGGCAGAGCCGGAGCACCAGCAGATTCAGAACTGGTATCGCGCACTGCTGCATCTTTATAAAAAGAATAAGGCTATGTATGAGCTGGATACAGAACCGGCAGGTTTTGAGTGGGTGAATGCGGATGATATTTTCCGGAGTATCTACAGCTTTATCCGTCACTCGAAAGACAATAAGAAGAATCTTCTTGTAGTCTGCAATTTCACTCCTATGGAGAGGCCGGATTACCGGGTAGGAGTGCCGAGAAGAAAACAGATGAAACTGGTGCTCAACAGCGATGACGCAGAGTACGGCGGAAAGGGTGAACCCAGGCCATTGTTATATAAACCGGTAAAACAGGAATGCGACGGCCAGAAATATTCTTTTGCATATCCGCTTCCGGCATATGGAGTTGCGGTATTTGAATTTTAAATAATTTTTGCCGGCGACGCGGCCGGCAGACAGCGAAAAAGCAGATGAGGCATTGCTTCATCTGCTTTTTCGCTGTCTGTGAATTTAACAAATCCCGCATGCTTTTTGCGTTATATGCAGTTGCTGTGATTTTGCACAATGAGATTGAGATGCGAATTGTTTTGAAATGAAAAAAGTGTGAAAAATGAAATAAAATAAGAAAAATCTTCTAAAATTTTTGTTAAAGTGTTATAATAGACTGCGTACACATACTTATTATATATCTGCCTTGAATATTCCGGCAGGTAAAATGCTCAAAGGAATGGAGGAAAGACTTATATGGACAATCAATTGGCACTACTGACACTCTTCGGCTCCATCATTGCGCTTCTCTTTGTAGCGAGCAGGGCGCAGAAGGTACTACGTTTCCCGGAAGGAAGCGACAGGATGAAAAAGATTTCGGCATCCATCCATCAGGGAGCAATGGCGTATCTGAGACGCCAGTACAAAATCCTTATCGGATTTTTCGCAATTATGTTTGTGATCCTTCTTGTGATGGCGATTACAGGCTTCCTGACACCTTATGTTCCGTTTGCTTTTGTAACGGGTGGATTTTTCTCAGGCCTTTCCGGATTTGTGGGAATGCAGATTGCAACAAGGGCGAATGCAAGAACAGCGGCAGCCTGTCAGAAAAGTCTGAATAAAGGTCTGAACGTTGCTTTTTCGGCGGGTTCTGTAATGGGATTTACAGTAGTCGGACTAGGGCTGCTGGATATTTCAATCTGGTATCTGCTTCTGAAACTGGTTTTCAAACTTTCAATTGAAGATATCACAAGTACAATGCTTACCTTTGGAATGGGGGCATCTTCAATGGCACTGTTTGCCCGTGTAGGCGGCGGCATTTATACGAAAGCTGCTGATGTGGGAGCGGATCTGGTTGGAAAGGTAGAAGCCGGAATCCCTGAGGATGATCCCAGAAACCCGGCGGTTATCGCGGATAATGTAGGTGATAATGTAGGTGACGTTGCGGGAATGGGCGCGGATCTTTATGAATCTTATGTAGGATCTATTCTGTCAGCCTGCTCTCTGGGAGTTATCGCATTTAATAAGATTGCAGAAGTAGACCGTGTTAATGCAGTAATTATTCCCATGGTTCTGGCAGCAGTCGGCGTGCTTGCATCTATCCTTGGCTCGCTTCTTGTAAAAACCGGAGAAGATACGGATCAGAGTACTTTGCTGAAAGCGCTGAGACGGGGGACAAATACAAGCGCGGTTATTATTGCAGTTGTTGCGTTTCCGCTTGTATGGTTTATCCTTGGCGAACACTACATCGGATTCTATTTTGCAATTCTGGCAGGATTACTGGCAGGAGTGCTGATCGGATTCTTTACAGAATACTTTACTTCTGATACATACAAACCAACAAAGAACCTGGCTGGTAAATCAGAGACAGGATCTGCAACAATTATTATCGGCGGCCTGAGCCTTGGTATGCTTTCCACCGCAGTTCCGATTATTATAATAGCAGTCTGCGTTATGGCGGCATATGCATTGTCCGGTGGCTTCATTGAAACAACGCGAGGTCTTTATGGAATCGCTCTGGCAGCAGTAGGTATGCTTTCCACACTGGGTATTACCCTTGCAACAGACGCATACGGTCCCATCGCGGACAATGCGGGCGGTATTGCGGAGATGGCAGGCCTTGAAGCTGAGGTCAGAAAACGTACAGACGCTCTGGACTCTCTCGGAAATACAACAGCTGCCACAGGTAAAGGATTTGCGATTGGTTCTGCAGCCCTGACAGCTCTGGCTCTGATTGCTTCTTATGTAGAGAAAGTACAGGAAGTAGGCGGTGACAAAGTTGTTCTGGATATGAGCGTAATGAACCCCACTGTCCTTGTAGGAATCTTTATCGGAGCATGTCTGCCGTTTGTATTCGCGGCTTTGACAATGGAATCAGTAGGACGCGCGGCTCAGAGTATTGTTGTTGAGGTTCGCCGCCAGTTCAGAGAAATCAAGGGCCTGATGCAGGGAAACGCGGATCCGGACTATGAGACTTGTGTGGATATCTGTACAAAGGCAAGTCTTCATGAAATGATTCTTCCTACACTGCTGGCAATTATTACCCCTGTTATAACCGGACTGGTTCTGGGTTACAACGGAGTAATCGGACTGCTGACCGGTTCAACGGCAACCGGTTTCCTGATGGCAATCTTTATGGCCAATGCCGGAGGCGCATGGGACAATGCCAAGAAATATATTGAAGGCGGCGCACACGGAGGCAAGGGAAGCGAATGTCATAAGGCGGCTGTCGTAGGAGATACGGTAGGAGATCCGTTTAAAGATACGTCAGGACCGTCCATCAATATCCTGATCAAGCTGCTTTCGATGGTTTCTATCGTGTTTGCTGCGCTGGTTGTAAATTATCATATTTTCTAAGTGAATGAACAGAAGGATAAATGAGCCGGGATTTTTCCCGGCTTGTTTTTGGGCAGTGTGCCCGGCGGGCGTACGGTTGAGGGGTGAAAATCCCCGACTCGTCCGGCAGTGTGAAGGGTGCAGCCAGTGAACTGGTCAGGCGGTTGAGGGCGGGAAGAGCTGGAAGACAAAGCGGATACATTGATGGCAAGAAACTGCTGGCGGCAGGCATTTGACCTGATAAATTATGTTTTCAAAACGATTGGGAATGTAGATATAGATGATTCGGACGGCGGCACATCGCAGATCGCCAACACATGTTATGACAAATGGAAAGAAATACTGGAGAATTGTACCGAAGAAGTCAGAAACGAAATGTTTACATGGTTTACCAGTCATTTGTCATGCGATTATGTTTTGGATTACATGGAAGAATATATGGAAGATTTTCTGACTTATGAGTTCCGAAGCCGTGAAATGCTGGAGAAGAAACTGGAGTACCTGGATGAAATGATTGAAAGGCAGACAGCCTTTACAGTGTGCTGGATGTAATCGAGGTCTGCCCGGTAGTATTCGAGATTTACGAAAGACTGAAAAAGGAATACGGGTGGAGATACAGACGCTAAAGTAGTGTTAAATGAGCATGACTTCCTTTTCCCCTGCATACATTGTAAAAATGATGTTTGCAGGGGGATTTTTTTGAAAGATTATATTGAGGAAAGAGCCGTGGAGATTGCTGATTATATTATAGAGAATAACGCGACTGTGAGGCAGACGGCGAAGCAATTCCGGATCAGTAAGAGCACGGTACATAAGGATGTCACCGAACGGCTCCTCCAGATCAATCCCTCCCTTGCCAAGGAGGCACGCAAGGTGCTTGACACCAATAAATCTGAGCGCCATATCCGGGGCGGAATGGCGACAAGGGAGAAGTATCTTCATCAGCATGGCTAAAAGGACAGGAGAATAAAAGCAGGACTGCCCCGGATTCCTCCGGGTTTCAGTCCTGCTTTTATTTATTGCCGGCTGCAGGTTTCTGTCGTGTTTATTTTTTTGCATGACAGGTATGTTTTTTTATAATGGCTTTGGAAATAAAAGATTAAAATAGAGGTGGAATATGTTAAGATAGACTCAGTATATGGACTGGAGAATTTTATGAAGTTATTAAAGCTGGTAATTGTAGATGACGAACCTATTTTGCTGCAGGGGCTTCTGAATACTTATGACTGGAAGAGTATGGGCTTTCAGGTGGCGGGAACGGCGCAGAGCGGGGAGCAGGCGATCAAAGTAATCGAAGAGGTGAAGCCGCATGTTGTGCTGACTGATATCCGGATGAAGCAGATTACCGGACTGATGGTTATGGAAGAGATTCAGAAGACAGAGCTTGAGTGCCTTTTTATTGTGCTGAGTGCGTACCGGGATTTTGACTATGCACAGCAGGCATGCGACCTGGGCGCCTATGCCTATCTGCTGAAGCCCATTGAGGACGAGAAACTACAGGAAACAATGCAGGGCGCGTATAAGATGTGCATGGAACGGATGGAGCATGAAGCGAAGTATGATAGCTGGGAAAAGCTTCTTGTAAAAGACAGTGACAGTTTTCTGCAGGTGGTGATTCAGAAGTATGTACAGAACAGAATTCCTGAAGAGAAAGTGGAAGAAGTGTTCCGGACGCTGGGAAATATGCCGGGAAATGAGGATCGGTTTATTACAGTATGTGTGGATATTGATCTGGCTTATAAGATAACAAATTCTCTGGACTATGAGGCTTCCCGTTTTACGCTTATGAAGCATCTGGAAGAAGTGGTGGGAAAGAAGTTCGCTTACTGGAGGGCAGAAGGTGAAACAGAAGAAAGCGCGTTTATCATCCGGACTACGGATAAAGAGGCGGTTCTTGAATTAAAACAGCTGCTGGAACATGTAAAGAAAGAGGAAAAAAGCCCGGTAGTGGCCTCCATTTCAAAACCATATAAAAAAATCGAAGGGATAAAGAAAAGTTATATAGAAGCGAAGAAACTGTTTGGGATGGCCAGTATATCCGGTGCAAGTGCGTTTACCGCCTCAGAAGAAGTGGAAGTGGCGCCGGGGGAAGAGCTGGCAGCGGATATGGATAATCTGATTGTAAATGCCGTGCGGAGAAATAATAAGAAAGAACTGAAAGAAGCGTTCATTCAGCTTATTTACGGTCTTCCTCACGAAGAAGAACGGCAGTGCAAATTTCTCCACCGCGTTATGCTGAAGAGTGAGTTCATGCTGCAGGATTCTTATGGGCTGACGGAAGAGATTAAAGAGAAGTTCCGTAATTATTACTATAATCTTGAGAATCTGAATGCGGCGAAGACGGTAGATGTATGTTATAAGATCCTGTGTGATGCCATTGATGCAAGGGAAAAAGAGGCTGAAAAGGATGAGACGAGATATTTTAAAGAGTATATGTCTGAGGCTGTGGCTTACATAGAGGATCACCTTCAGGATGAAGATCTGTCCATTGTATCGGTGGCCGCGCATATTTATCTGAATCCGGTCTATTTCGGCAGAGTGTTTAAACATACATTTCATGTGACTTTTAAAAAGTATCTGATGCAGCAGAGAATGGAGAAGGCAAAGGCGCTGCTTGAGGCAGGCGGCGGCAGTATCGGAGACATCTGCGATGCGGTAGGGATTCACAATCCGTCCTATTTCTCCCATCTGTTCAAGCAGTATACAGGAAGACTTCCCAGTGAATACAGAAAAGAGTATGAGACGTAACAAAAAGGTATGAGAAATTATGAAAAAGAACAGGAAAACATCGGGAATACAGCGCAGGTATCTGAAGTATACCGCTGCTCTTCTGGGACTTGCGCTTCTGCTGTCCAGCGTGGGGGTAATCATAAGTGTAAGGAACAGACTGACGCGTTCAATTATTGATAAATATGAGTTTATGACGGAACGGATGGGGCTTACGCTGGAAAATATGTACCGGAAAAGTGATGAGACAACAGCAGAGTGTATTCTGTATGATGATGTGCAGCAGAGCCTGAAAAATCAGGGGCTGGAGGAAGTAAGATATATTGCTCTGAGCAAGTATTTTGCTTATATAGACCTGGACCATGTGGCTGCCTACTGTTATGTGGATAATAAGGGAAATGTATACAGCAGATCCTATTCAGATGTGTCCTATAAAGATATAGAAGAGAGCGGATTTGAAAAATATCTGGGAGAGGAATATTCAAAGACAAAGTGGTTCTGGGCAGAGGATACACTGTTCGGTACCGGAGAAGAGGCTCTTTTTATCGGGAGATATGTTAGGAGCCTGGAGTACGCCCACGGGCCCGGAATGCTGTTTTTTAAAATGGAGCCCGGATTTCTGCAGGAAATAGCAGGGATAAGTCCGGAACTGGCGGACGAGGCTGCCGTAGGAATTATTGACGGCGACGGGCAGATCTGTCTTTCTTCTGCTCCGGAGAATTTTGAAGAAGGAGAAGGTGTGCCGGACGGAATGGCGGAGCAGATTGCGGAAAAACAGGACACGGGGATGATATATGCCGGAGAGCGGGTAAAGAGCGGCGTAGTGTCGGCATACCGGGATGCGGACAGCGGACTGACCGTTTTTTCATTTGTTCCGGACCGGGTCCTGAACCAGGGACTGATCCCCATATTCCTTGTATTTGCGGGAATATATCTTGTGGTTATAGCGGTTGCAGTTGTTCTGAGTATTTATTTTTCACGGAGATTTACAAAGCCGATTCAGACGATAAAAGACGCTATGACAGAGTTTGACGGCAATAATTTTGAACGGACAATCGAGCTGCACACAAATACGGAGCTGGATGAGATCGGCCGGTCCTATAATGAAATGCTGGGCAATATCCGGCGGCTTCTGGACGAGATCAAAGATCAGGAGCGGGAACTGCGCACAACGGAACTGAATATGCTGATCAGCCAGATCAATCCGCATTTCCTGTATAATACACTGGATACGATTTACATGCTTGCGAGGATTAACGGGGAAGAGACAACCATGCGTATGATTCAGGCGCTTTCCAGATACCTGCGGCTGTCTCTGAGCAAGGGAAGCGAAATCGTGACAGTGGAAGACGAGCTGGAAAATGTAAAGAGTTATATGGAGATTCAGCAGATCCGCAATCAGGATCTTTTTTCCTACAAAATTGACTGCCAGGTGGACGCGGCAGATACCTATGTTCTGAAGCTGATTCTGCAGCCTCTTGTAGAAAATGCGGTAAAGTACGGATTTCAGGACATTTTTGTGGGAGGCAGAATAGAAATTGCAGTATGGAAGAAGGATGGAGATTTATACCTGAGTGTTGCCAATAACGGAACGTCCATCGCCCCGGATATGATGGAAAAAATCAACGGTATGAATGATATGCCGGTGGGAGAACTGAAAAACTGTTTTCCGGATAAGAAACACGGATATGGCGTGGTAAATATTCTGACCCGGCTCCGCCTGAAATATGGAGACAGGGCGGCATTTTACTGCAGGGCAGAGGAAGAGGGAACTACATGTACGATAAAGATTCCCGGAGGGAGCGGACAGGAACAGCATGAACAATAAAAGAAAAAAATACAGTTATGAGAACCGGCGGGCGAAATATCAGGGACACAGACATAAAAGCAGGAGACTGCAGGCGGCTGCGGCCGCGCTGCTGCTGGCTGTGACTGCGGCGGGATGTTCTGGGAAGAATGTGCAGACCCCGGACGGAGAAGAAGAGGTATCGATTCCTGTTGTTCTTATTGTAGATTCCTCCACAGGCATTCGGAATGAGGAAACTTTGATTCAGGAATTTAACCGGATCTATGACGGAAAATGGCAGGCAGATGTGGAGTGGATCATGGAGACAGAAGAGGAGTACCGGCAGAATCTGAAACGGCAGAATGTAACGGACACGCTCCCTGCGGTAATTACAGATCTGAGAATGCTTCCGGCTTTTTACTATATGATGATACAGGACGGCCGGATCGAAGAACTGTCGGATTATATCTATACGGATGAAGAGTGGAAATCTATGATAGAACCTTCCGTGCTTGAATCGTGCAGCGAAGAGGACGGGAGCATCTATCTGGGACCGATCAGCACAGCGGCCTTCTCCTGCTCGGGCATGTTCTGGAATGAGGAGCTGTTTGCCCGGGCGGGAATTGAATCGTTCCCGGAAACATGGGAGGAATTCTGGAAGTGCTGTGAGCAGCTGGAAAGCTGCGGGATTACGCCGCTGGCGCTTCATACCGAAGGAACGGCCTGGGCGCCGATGCTGATTGCCACGGCCGAGGCTGCCTCTTCAGAAGAAGGCGCAGAATTTATGGAAGAGTTCTATCCGGAAACCTATCAGAATGAGAGCGGCCTGCGGATTGCCCGGACTCTGCAGAGATTATTTTCCTACACGACAGAGGATGCATTGTATGCGGATTTTGACGTATCTTATGAAAATTTCTTTTCCGGCCGCGCGGCAATGATTCCGAACGGGTACTGGATGATGGATCAGATACCGGAGGAATGGCAGGACAAGGTGCGTTTTTCCGCGTTCCCGGAAAATAAAATGATCTCTTCGCCGGAGACTTTTGGCTGGGCTATCGTGTCCGGTTACAGTGAAGAAGTAAAAGAGGGAGCGGCGGCGCTTTTAAAACTCCGTACCCGGCTGAATATGGAGCAGAGGGAAGAACTTTTTGCAAAGGATCCGGAAGAAATGATTCCCGCAGAGAGAGACTACATAGCTGCCTATAAGAACGGCCCTCAGCTTGTGCCGAATTATCAGGTGAAATGGAATTCAATCCTGCAGGAAGAAACTTTAGGCGAGATTCTGCCGGAACTGGCCCGGGGGAAGATGAACCCGGAGGAATTTACGGCAAAAGAAGACGAAAGCATTCAGAAATTTCTGGAAGAACAGTGAAAATAACCTGGCATTGGCGTACCGGACAGTGGAACGGTCCTGTATACGCTGATGCCAGGTATTTTTTTTGATAATGAAGGTTTTGTATTTGATAACGGACGGACTGCGGTCATTGCTATAATACCCTCAGATAAAGGAAAACCGATGTTTTCAGAAAGGTGGAGGACGAATATGAAAAAGAAAAGAGTATTGTCAATTGTGCTGGCAGCCGCAATGATAACAGGAATGGCAGCAGGATGCGGAAGTGACGGAGGCAGCGGCAGTGGAAAAGATGCGAAAGGAAAAGTTTATTATCTGAATTTCAAACCGGAGGCAGACGAATACTGGCAGGAGCTGGCGGAAACCTATACAGAGGAGACCGGCGTCCCGGTAACTGTTCTGACAGCGGCTTCAGGAGAGTATGAGAAAACACTGAAATCAGAAATGGCAAAGACCGATGCTCCCACACTGTTCCAGGTAAACGGACCGGTAGGACTGGCAAGCTGGAAAGATTACTGCTATGATCTGTCCGGCTCTGATATTGCCGGAGAGCTGACAGACGACAGCTTCGCTCTGATGGACGGAGACAAGATGGCGGGAATTGCTTATGTAATTGAGAACTACGGCATTATCTATAATAAAGCACTTCTGGAGAAGGCAGGATATTCCGCGGACGATATTACAGATTTTGACAGCTTTAAAAAAGTCGTGGAAGATATTACGGCGCGCAAGGATGAACTTGGATTTTCTGCATTTACATCCGCGGGAATGGACGGCTCCTCTGACTGGAGATTCAAGACACATCTTGCTAACCTTCCGATCTACTACGAGTACAAGGACGAAGGAATCGACAATACAGATGCGATCAAAGGAACTTATCTGGACAATTACCGTCAGATCTGGGATCTGTATATCAACAATGCAACCTGTGAGCCCACGGAGATCTCTACAAAAACAGCAGATGACGCAACAGCTGATTTTGTAACAGAAGAAGCAGTGTTCTATCAGAACGGAACATGGGAGTATAACAACATTGCAGACATTGGGGACGAGAACCTTGGCATTCTTCCGATTTACATCGGCGTTGACGGCGAAGAAAATCAGGGTGTATGTACAGGAACAGAAAACTACTGGTGTGTAAACTCGAAGGCTTCGGAAGACGACATTCAGGCAACGCTTGACTTTATGAACTGGTGCGTTACTTCTGATGAAGGAGTAGAGGCAATGTGCAGAGACATGGGATTTGTAATTCCGTTCTCCTCTAATCTTGAGTCGGAAAATACACTTGTTAATGAAGCAAACAAGTATATGGAAGAAGGAAAAACTCCTGTGACATGGGTATTCTCAACCATGCCTTCTGAAGAGTGGAAGAACGGTGTGGGCTCTGCTCTTACGGCCTATGCGGCAGACCAGACAGACGCCAACTGGGATAAAGTTGTAAGCGCATTTGTTGACGGATGGGCAGCAGAGGCAGCGGCAGCGAAGTAAATGAAAAACAGCCGGATTTTAACGGTGTTATGTAAGAGGAAAAGCGGCGGGCAGAAGCGGTCTGCCGCCGCTTTTTGAAACAGCGGCGAGCCGAAGTCCGGGCCTGACGGGACCCTGCGGCCGCTTAGAATCCCGGAATGTGCTTTTTGGTACTTCCGGTGACTGAAAGGAGGATTTCATGGAAAAAGCGATCCGGCGGTATATGCCGATTTTTGTACTCCCTACGTTCTGCGCGTTTATACTGGGCTTTATTATTCCGTTTATTATGGGAATATGGCTGTCATTCTGTGAGTTTACCACAGTTACAGACGCGAAGTTTGTGGGACTGTCTAATTATGTGGAAGCATTTAAGGATACGGTATTCAGACATTCCTTCTGGTATACGGTTCTGTTTGCCGTAGTATCGCTTATTGTAATAAATGTAATTGCATTCGCGCTTGCAATGGCGCTGACACAGAAGATGAAAGGAACCAACATTTTCCGGACAATCTTCTTCATGCCGAACCTGATCGGCGGCATTGTGCTCGGTTATATCTGGCAGCTGATTTTCAACGGAATACTGGCAAAATACAATACAGCTCTGGGACTGAACGAGTGGTATGGCTTCTGGGGACTGATTATTCTTGTCAGCTGGCAGCAGATCGGTTACATGATGATTATCTATATCGCAGGACTTCAGTCTATACCGGGAGACGTAATGGAAGCGGCACAGATTGACGGTGCATCCGGTATTCAGAGACTTTTCCGGGTAACGATTCCGATGATGATGCCGTCTATTACAATCTGTATGTTCCTGTCCATTACAAACGGCTTCAAGCTGTTTGACCAGAACCTGTCCCTGACGGCAGGTGAGCCGGCAAAAATGTCTGAGATGATGGCGCTGAATATTTTCAATACCTTTTACGGACGTACCGGATGGGAAGGCGTCGGGCAGGCGAAGGCCGTTATATTCTTTGTTATTGTGGTCGGAATCGGCCTGATACAGCTTCGTGCGACCCGCTCAAAGGAGGTGCAGCAGTAAATGAAAAAGAAACGGAGACTGAGCATGATCGGTACAGGGGTTTTTACCATCCTGGGTCTGGTATATATAGCGCCGATTCTGATCGTGCTTATGAATTCATTTAAGAAAAAGGTTTATATCAATAAAGAGCCTTTTAAACTGCCTATTGAGAAAACATGGAACAGTATAGAAAACTATGTGACCGCGATTGATAAATATGAGCTTCTGGATGCAGTCGGCTGGACGGTTTTTATTACGGTCGGCTCAGTACTTGTGATTCTTGTATGTACTTCCATGTGCGCATGGTATATTACAAGGGTAAAGACGAAGTTCACAAAGGCTTTATATCTGCTGTGTGTATTTTCCATGGTTGTGCCGTTTCAGATGGTTATGTTTACACTTTCTCTGGTAGCGGACCGGACCAGACTGAATACTCCGTGGGGGATTATTATTATATATCTGGGATTCGGAGCCGGGCTGGCGGTCTTTATGTTCTGCGGTTTTGTGAAGTCTATTCCACTGGAAATTGAAGAAGCGGCAATGATCGACGGCTGTACGCCTCTCCGCACGTTTTTCAATGTGGTGCTTCCGATTATGAAGCCTACCTATATTTCCGTGGGAATTCTGGAGACGATGTGGATCTGGAATGATTTTCTGCTTCCGTATCTGGTGCTGGATCTGAATAAATATAAAACGATATCCATTGCAATTCAGTATATGAAGGGAAGCTACGGACGCGTGGATATGGGCGCGATCATGGCGGCTCTGATTCTGGCGGTAATTCCGGTTGTTGTCTTTTACCTGGCCTGCCAGAAGCATATTATCAAAGGTGTGGCAGCAGGCGCGGTGAAGGGATAAAAAATATGAGTGAGTTTCAGGCAGTCTGTTATGGACTGCCTGTTCTATGTATTCTGCGCGATACCGCGGGCAAGAGAAATATCCGCATCCGCCTTCATAGTGTGTTATACTGAAAGCAGCTTCTCCTGGCAGAGATACGGATCTGTCAGGAGAAAAGCGGCAGCCGTTTCCGGAATATACGTACGGATATGTGGCTGACGGGACGGTACGAACAGACAAATGAGAAGGGAGTCATGAATGCGGATTGTAATCGTAGACGGCGAAGCGCAGGTCAGAGAAGAGCTGATAAAGCTGCTGGAGAAGTCCGGGCCGGAATATAAAGTGGCAGGCACCGCGTCAGATGGAAGAGAAGGATATGAGCTGATCAGTGAAGCGCGTCCGGATCTGGTGATTATGGACGTTCAGCTGTCCAGAATGGGCGGAGTAACTATGCTGAAGAAGCTGCGCGGCGAGGGCGTTTCGTGCAGGGTTATTGTCCTGACCGCGGATACGGATTTTAATAAAGCCAGACAGGCTATTGAACTGAGCGTTGACAATTATATTCTGAAGCCGCTGAAAAAGGCTCAGTTGAAAAAGGCAGTACTCAGTGTAAGAGAAAAGCTGGAAAATGAGCAGGCAATAGCGGCGGCATTTACAGTGGAGAATATTTTCCGGGGCTGCCTGAACGGTCAGATTCATCCGGACGGAAGGTTTCATTCTATGACGCGGGAAAAATACGGATTTACGCTGGATGAGCCGATATCTGTCTGTACGGTATGGCTGGGGAGTAATTATACAGAGCAGCGGGAAGATGTGCGCCGGTTCCTTGAGAACGCGGCGGCGGATAAAAATTTTTCTGCCTGTGTGCTGGAGGTTGATGCATGGAGAGTGCTGACTGCCGTTATATATCGTATGGAAGATCAGACGGAGGCTTATCTTTTCTTCAAAGAACATGCGGTGCCGGCGGTATGCGGAAGCTTCCGGGGTGAAATCGTATGTGTCTGGGCCGATATGAAAAATGGTCTTGAATTGCTGGAAGGCCTGAAAAGAATTGAACGCATGCGGGAATGGAATCTCCTTTTTGACCGGGGAGATCTGATACGGAAAGAAGACGTGGAAAGGCTTGCGGTGGTTCCCGTAAAGTATCCGGCGGAGCTGGAGAGGCAGGCAAGGCAGGCTGTGCTTGAGCTGGAAGGAGAGGAAATAAAGAAATGTTATTACCGGCTCTATGACCGGCTGAGAAGTCAGCCCCACAGTCCGGCGGAAATGAAGGAATGTTTGATCCGCTTTAATCTTGCGGTGGTAAATGCGTATAAAACTCAGCATGAAATTGAATCGGAACTCAGGATCCAGAGCTGTATGCAGTCAATTACGGTTGCCATGAGCTGGGGCCAGATCCGCAGTACGATGGAAGAGTTTCTCAATGTTATAAATTTTAATGCATTTTCGGAAGAAGGAGATACGCGGTACAGTCCTTTGGTTCAGAAAGCCGTGGAACTGGTACGGAAATATTATGATCAGGGTCTTACTCTCGAGGAGATCGCGGGACGTCTTTTTGTATCTGAAGAGTACCTGAGTTCTCAGTTTAAAAAGGAGACGGGAACAGGTTTTACGGAGACAGTCAGACATTACAGAATTGAACGGATTAAAGGGCTGCTCCTGAATACAAGACTGAAACTGAATCAGATCGCGGAGCTGACCGGATACGCGGATCCCAAATATATGAGTCGGGTATTCAAAGAGGAAGTAGGGGTGCTGCCGACGGAATATCGTAAGTCAGTTCATTAAAAAATTCTACCTATTCAAAAAATTTCACCCTTTTCAAACTGGGAAAGTGTGGTATGATACGCTTGATTCAGGTGAGAATCAAAGTATACGGCGAACAGAATGCCGGCATCAGTCACAGTAAGATGAAAAGCGAGGTGAGATGAATAATGAGCGACATGAAACTTACGTTTAAAACCCCGGATGAAATTGTTGAATTCGTAAACACAGTATCCAGGTATGACTTTGATGTTGACGTCAAAAGAGGAAGAATTGTAGTAGACGCAAAATCATTGCTTGGAATTATGCATCTTGGACTCAACAGCACGCTGGAACTGCAGGTGCATTCAGACAACTGTGAAGATCTTCAGACAGAACTTGCCAAATATGCGGCATAGTTTCCGGAAATGCGGCGGCCAGCCGGTTTCTGAATGAGAGAGAAGATATGAAGACTGGCAGAATAGAATAAAGAGTGATTACAGGGGATCCCGGTGTATGAAAAATATACTGGGATCTCTCTTTTTTGTCTGCTTTTATATATTGACAAAATATTCTGAAATAAAGATAATTAGAACAGAATTATTTGAAAATATTTGCGGAGGCAGACGCGTAAATGATATGCTTTGCGTACTGCTGAAAAAGATTCAGTGCTGTCTGACCTGATATCAGACATGGCATGAAAAGAGAGGAGGATGTCTATGAAGTACGTCTGTTCCATTTGCGGCTATGTGTATGATGAGGCAAAAGAGGGGACGCCGTTTGCCGGCCTTCCGGATGCCTGGGCCTGTCCCGTGTGCGGCGCAGGCAAGAGCGCATTTGCGGTAAAAGATCAGAATGACAAGTCCGGACAAGCCCGGGAAACTGCCGCGGATTCCGGGGAAAAAACTGTGCGGGCAGCTGTCTCTTCGCGTGACGGAGACATGGAAAAACTGTCTCCGGGAGTGATGTCAGCTATCTGCTCCAATCTGGCGCGGGGATGTGAAAAACAGTATAAAGAAAGAGAAGCAGCGCTGTATCGTCAGATAGCGGATTATTTTGCATCCATAACGCCGGATGAGGCGGATGCAGACATGGAGAAACTGTCCGGTCTGATCCGGAATGACCTGCAGGAAGGGTATCCGGTACTCAGAGCTGCAGCGGAAGCGGAGAAGGACAGGGGAACCCTCCGCATTTGTACCTGGGGAGGGAAGGTAACGAATATTCTGAATTCTCTCCTTCAGAGGTACGAAAGGGAAGGAGAAAGTTTTCTGAAAGACACGCAGATCTGGGTCTGCACGGTCTGCGGATTTGTCTATGTGGGAGATCAGGCGCCGGAACTGTGTCCTGTGTGCAAAGTACCTGCCTGGAAGTTTGAAAAAGTGGAAAGGAGGGTTCCTGCATGAAAGAGATTGCTGTAAGAAATCTGCGCCTGTGTACAAAAGACTGCCTTTGTCTGTATGTCTGTCCGGTAGGCGCTACCGATACGGAAAACAGTATTATTGATGTGGAGAAATGTCTGGGCTGCGGAGTCTGTGCCAGAGCCTGCCCCAGCGGCGCCATTTCCATGGTGCCCGCAGAGTACCCTCCTCAGCAGAAGAAGACAGAAGCGGTAACCGGTCCCTCCTTTGCGCTGGCAGAAGGAAAAGCCTGGCAGGAAAAGATCGCCCTTCAGCTGGCGGAGACCGCGGAAACTGACGGTCTGTACCGGCTGATGACTGCATTTGCAAAATCGGTCCGCCTGGTAAATGAAGACCTGCTCAGGGAGTCGGGATATATGCTTCCCCAGAGCGCCAATGCCCGGCAGCTTCTGAAGGAACTGGTGAAAAATCCGCCTTCGGATGATTTTCCCGCAGAGGCGGCGGAAGAGCTGCTGAAGCTGATCCCGTGCAATGAGGAAGAAAAAGGCGGCGGAGTGAAACAGTATAAATGTAAAATCTGCGGGGCAGTTTTTGAGGTGCCGGAAGGGGAAGAACCGGTCTGCCCGGTGTGTAAGACAAGGGGCGAAAATCTGGAACTGATTGAGGAATAGCGGAAGCCGGATCATGAAGTGCTTGTAAAAAGAGGCCGCCTCAACTATAATTGTTAGGAGAAAAGAAAACGTGCCGTCCGGGGCACATAATCAGGAGGAAAGCCTTGAAGAACGAATTAGTAATCGTCCTTGACTTCGGCGGGCAGTATAATCAGCTTGTCGCAAGACGTGTCAGGGAATGTAATGTGTACTGTGAGATTTATTCTTACAAAACGGATATTGAAAAGATCAAAGCAATGAACCCGAAGGGAATCATTCTCACCGGAGGACCGAACAGCTGCTATCTGCCCGATTCACCGACCTACTCAGACGAGCTGTTTAAACTGGGAATACCGGTTCTCGGACTCTGCTACGGCGCGCAGCTTATGATGCATGTGCTGGGCGGTGAAGTGAAGAAAGCGGATGTCAGAGAGTACGGAAAGACAGAAGTGCTGATCGACAAGACCGCGTCCAAAGTATTTGAAAATGTATCAACGCCGACGATCTGCTGGATGAGCCATTTCGACTACATAGCGAAAACGGCGCCGGGATTTGAAATTTCCGCCCATACGGCAGACTGTCCGGTGGCAGCGGCTGAAAATGAGGCGGAGAAACTGTACGCGATCCAGTTCCACCCGGAAGTACTGCATACGGCGGAAGGCACAAAGATGATCAATAACTTTGTAAAAAATGTATGCGGCTGCATCGGCGACTGGAAAATGGATGCGTTCGTGGAAAACTCCGTAAAAGCGATCCGCGAAAAAGTTGGAGACGGCAAAGTGCTGCTGGCGCTCTCAGGCGGCGTGGATTCTTCCGTGGCAGCAGGACTGCTCTCCAGAGCCATCGGAAAACAGCTGACCTGCGTCTTCGTAGACCATGGCCTTCTTCGTAAGAATGAGGGCGACGAAGTGGAAGCTGTCTTCGGACCGGAAGGCAACTTCGACCTGAACTTTATCCGTGTAAATGCTCAGGAGAGATATTATAACAAACTGGCAGGGGTGACCGAGCCGGAGCAGAAGCGTAAGATTATCGGCGAAGAATTTATCCGGGTGTTTGAAGAAGAGGCGAAGAAGATCGGAGCCGTAGATTTCCTTGCACAGGGAACTATCTATCCGGACGTGGTAGAAAGTGGCCTGGGCGGCGAGTCCGCAGTGATTAAGTCCCACCACAATGTGGGCGGACTCCCGGATTACGTTGATTTCAAAGAAATCATCGAGCCGCTGCGGGATCTGTTTAAAGACGAAGTTCGCAAAGCGGGTCTGGAGCTGGGAATTCCGGAGGAACTGGTATTCCGTCAGCCGTTCCCGGGACCGGGGCTTGGAATCCGTATTATCGGAGAAGTTACCGCAGAAAAAGTACGTATCGTGCAGGATGCGGATGCGATTTACAGAGAAGAAATCGCCAATGCAGGTCTGGACAGAGAGATCAATCAGTATTTTGCGGCTCTGACGAATATGCGTTCCGTCGGGGTTATGGGAGATGAGAGAACCTATGACTACGCAGTGGCGCTGAGAGCGGTGAAGACAATTGACTTTATGACGGCAGAGGCGGCGGAGATTCCGTATGAGGTGCTTAATAAAGTAATGAGCAGGATTATAAATGAAGTGCGGGGGGTTAACAGGGTATTTTATGATCTGACCAGTAAGCCGCCGGGGACGATAGAGTTTGAATAGCGGACAAAAATGCGAAAAAGCCCGTAAATAAAGGCTTTGCGGGACTTCTGAATTGCCCGGTGGAGTGCAAATGGAGTTAAAATTTATTTTTTCTCTTGCTTTTATTCCGGACAATGACGAGATTTTCGTAAAATCATCCAAATTCAGAAAGATATAATTAGTGGAAATTAAAGAACAGTTTGTTTTAATGGAAGTATTTTCCGTTGGAGCAAACTGTTTTTTTTTATACCCTTTTTCAATGAGCTCCTGATACCAGCTACATTATGGAAGCAACCGTAAAAAAAATAATTTTTGCAAAAATCCGAAATAGGATGTCCTGTTTTGCACCTGTCAGTACAGAGTATATGAAAAGATAAATATTCAAAATACAGGAGGTACTGATTATGCAGAATAAACTTTTTTTAAAGGCGGCTGATATATGTGAGCTTCTGGAAGTAAAACAGACATCGGCTTATGAAATCATTGGTAACTTGAACAAAGAACTGGAAGAACAGGGATATGAATAAATTGGAATCCGGTACAACTACGCTTGAGCATACACCTTTTGACCTAATTACAGTTCTGCAGGAAGTAAATGGTGTTGCCAGAATGAATGCGGACTTAAGAGGGTTGACGATTTCTGTGGATCATAGTAAAATCAAGCACCGTAAATTACTTGGAAGTCCACTTCATTTAAAACAGATTCTGCAGAACATTGATGGAAACGCAATCAAGTATAACCGGGTAGGTGGTTCTATCTTTTTTTGTACAGAGGAAGTAGCATGTGAAGGTGGAAAGGCAACCTATAAGTTTAGATGCTCAGATACAGGGCGTGGTATGAGTAAAAGTTTTCTTTCTCATGTGTTTGAACCGTTCGCACAAGAAGATTCCAGTGCAAGGACCAGTTATATGGGAATTGGGCTTGGAATGCCGATTGCCAAACAACTCACAGAAATGATGGGCGGAAAGATTGCGGTAGAAAGCGAATTAAATGTCGGTACAACCTTCACAGTTACAATTTCATTTGAACTCGATTCAGATTATAAAGAAGAAGACACGCTGGAAGAGGAAAATTTATCGAAAAATCTTTCGGGATTGACAGCACTTTTGGTAGAAGATAATGAGTTGAATATGGAGATTGCTAAGTTTATTCTGGAAAATGCTGGAATCAATGTCGTCACTGCAAAAGATGGAAAAGAGGCAGTCGATATTTTTGCGAAATCAGAGGTGCATTATTTTGATGTGATTCTCATGGATATTATGATGCCGGTGATGGATGGACTGACTGCTACAAAAACAATTAGATCACTGGAACGGCAAGAAGCAAAAACAATTCCTATTTTTGCAATGACTGCAAATGCGTTTCTGGAAGATAAAAAACAAAGCAAAGAAGCTGGAATGAATGAACACTTATCGAAGCCGTTGGATGAAAAGAAACTGATGAATACGATTTGGAAATATACAATCGGGAAAAATTCCAATAGCAAAGGATTGTTGGTAGAGGTATATTCGTTTTTGGGTAAATAACAATTCTAAGCGGTTGATCTTTATGGTTGACCGCTTTTTCCGCCTTCAAAAAATCAGAAGATTCTATTCCAGCAATTTCTGGTAATTCAATGAAAATCTGTTGAATACAGCATGATTCTACCATTAAGGGGTGTACTTTTTCTGAGAAAATAGATACTATAATCCCAAAAGGGGGAATGGCTATGGACCTTGTGAAAATCGGAAGCTATATTGCAGAAAAAAGAAAAAAACTTGGTATGACTCAAAAACAGCTCGCTGAGAAACTGGGGAAGAGTGATAAGTCAGTTTCTAAGTGGGAACGAGGGATCTGTTTACCAGATGTGTCTGTGTATTTAGAATTATGTGAAATATTAGGAATCAGTCTTAATGAATTTTTGGCAGGTGAAGATATTGAGGTAACTAATGTAGAAAAAAAATCAGAAGATACATTGATACAGATAACCAAAGATAGCAGTTATAAGCAACGTTATTTAAAGAAAATTATTGCTGTACTTCTTATTGCGGTGGGAGTATGTGTTATTGTTTTTGGAATCATGGTATGTAATAAATTGCGGCAACCACAAAATTATATAGAAGCAGTAGCACCAGATAGTGTAGAAATGAAAACAGCTGAATTGTTATCTGGAATTGATGGAACCATGATGTTTCGATACAATTCAAAAGATACATTTCAAACATTGTATGTTTACTTGTCAGAATACCAGTCTGGAAAACGAATTTCTCATAAGAAGGTTTTGGAACTTTCCTATGAGGATGTGAAATCTGCAAAAAATGGATTGATTGTTATTACGCCGGATTTTGATAATTTTACTGCAAAGCTTATTGCGGCAGATGAATATTCAAAATATATGACAGAAATGCCAATCTTGGAGGGTGTTGCAAACAGAGAATATTATGGCAGATCTGCAACGTCTATAGAGAACAAAAGCCCGATAGAATACGGAACAGAGCAAGGATTGGCAGCACTGATCTATGGCGAACAAGGAGTGAGTTCGTTGCCGATACAGGATATTAAAGGTGAATACATAGATACAGATAATGAGTATATGTATTATTATTCGGTTGAGTTCGTAAAATAAGAATAGTAAAAGAGAGAAGAGGATACCACAAATCATTGCTTTGATGATTCTGTGGTATCCTCTTTGTGGATTTCAGAATTTGTTTCTCAGCTTTCGGTATTCTCGCGGTGAATATCCTTTCAGCTTGTGAAAAAGCCGACTGAAATACAGCTGGTTATCATATCCGACGATTTTAGAGATTTCATTGATGGAATAGGTTGTTGTTTCAAGTAACATCTGAGCATTGTTGATCCGGATTCCTACGATGAATTGCATTGGTGTGGAACCGGTGTATTTTTTGAAATTCCGGATAAACCAACTGACACTCATGCCTCGTGAGGCTGCGTAATCCTCTATGTTGATGTCCTGATTATAATTTTCGCTGAAATAGGTAACTGCAGTGTTCATTTCCTGATCCAGGTATTCGTTTTTCAGGATATGTTCTCGTGTCAGTTCTCGGTGGAAAGTGATTAGTAGATGACGAAGCAGAAGAACAAGCATTTCCTCATAATCATCCTGACAGCGTTGGAGTTCGATGATAATACGCTTAAAAACCCGTTCATATTCCATAGATGTGCCGACTTGGAAAACCCGTTCTTTATCCGGAAATCCATATTGACGCAAGATATTTTTTACATTGCTGCCAGTAAAGTGAATCCAGTATACTTCTGTCTTATCTTCCCCATAATATTCATATTTCTGAATCTCTTTCGGTCTGTACAGTACAATATTACCGGCGGGAACAATCGTTTCATTATCTACATTGTCAAAATGAAAATGTCCACAACCGGCAGTGATATAGATGATCTGATAATCCAGGCGTCCCCTTGGACGGTAGGTTGGTAATTTTGGATGGCTGGAAAGGCGATAAGTACCACAGCTTCCTACAATCAGTGGGCGACTTTTGTCTTTGAAATCCATATGGGAGTGGTTCAGATAACCAGTATTCATATACATAGGGCAGCACCTCTTTTCCTACTTTTTACCATTGTATCATTTAGTGCATATTTTGTCTAATCCAATTCATAGACATATTTTGCGGATTAGGATAAGCTATGTATAGAAAAACAAAGAAACGTAAACAAAAAAGTAAAGAACAAGACTTGCTGTGGGAGAACAACGTATAAAAAAATGTATATGTATTGAAGGAGAGTTATTTATGATTGTACCACGTTATTATGAGGATTTAAGTGTACTGCATGAAAACACAATGCCAGCCAGAGCCTATTATGTTCCGGCATCCAAAAGAATGGACAACCTGGTGGAACACAGGGAAGAATCAGACCGTATGCAGTTATTAAACGGAACTTGGAAATTTCAGTATTATAACAGCATCTATGATATTCAGGAATCTTTTTTTGAGAAGGATTATGATACAGAAAACTTTGACGAGATTCAGGTTCCGAGTGTATGGCAGATGGCAGGATATGACACACACCAGTATACAAACATCCGGTATCCGTTCCCATTTGATCCACCGTATGTACCACAGGATATCCCGTGTGGAGCATATGCACATACTTTTGACTATCATAAAGATGAAAATGCACCAAAAGCATTTTTAAATTTTGAGGGAGTAGACAGTTGCTTTTATGTATGGGTCAATGGTTCTTATGTGGGATACAGCCAGGTTTCTCATATGACCAGTGAGTTTGATATTACCGACCTTCTTCAGGATGGAAAGAATACCATAGCAGTATTGGTAATGAAGTGGTGTGACGGTTCTTACTTGGAAGATCAGGACAAATTCCGTATGAGTGGAATTTTCCGGGATGTGTACATTTTGAAACGTCCGGAGCAGGCAATCAGCGATTATCATATAAAAACAAAGATTGAGGATATGCTTGCAAAGATAGAACTTGATGTGAAATTCTACTCTCCGGCAAATGTAAAAATTTCGATTGAAGATAAAAATGGAGCAGTTGTCGCAGTAGGAAGTATTACCGAAGAAGGAACAGCGGTGTTAGAGATTGCAAGTCCGGAGCTTTGGAATACAGAAAATCCATACCTGTACAAACTGATCCTTGAAACAGAAAATGAAGTAATTGTAGATCATATCGCACTCAGAAAGATAGAGATCAAAGATCAGGTTATTTACTTAAACGGACAGAAGATTAAATTCCGTGGTGTCAATCGACATGATTCCGATCCGGTTACTGGATTTACAATTAGTGTGGAACAGATTACAACCGATCTTACGCTAATGAAGCAGCACAATTTTAACGCTATCCGTTCCAGCCATTATCCGAATGCACCATTTTTCTATGAAATGTGTGACAAGTATGGATTTATGGTGATAGATGAAGCAGATATAGAGGCTCATGGACCATTTATGCTCTACAGAAAAGAAGACACGGATTACAATCGATTCAAGCGGTGGAATGAAAAAATTGCGGATGATCCGGCGTGGGAAGCAGCTATCGTTGACCGTGTGAAACTCATGGTAGAACGTGATAAAAACCGTTTTTGTATTGTCATGTGGTCAATGGGAAATGAAAGTGCTTATGGTTGCAACTTTGAAAAAGCACTTGCTTGGACAAAGAAATTTGATCCGGACCGTATCACACAGTATGAGAGTGCAAGATACCGTAATTATGATGAAACATATGATTACAGCAACTTGGATGTGTACAGCCGTATGTACCCGGCACTTTCCGAGATTCAGGAATATCTGGACAAGGACGGAAGCAAACCATTCCTTCTGGTAGAATATTGCCACAGCATGGGAAATGGCCCTGGAGATTTTGAAGATTACTTCCAGATGATACAGGATAATGATAAAATGTGCGGCGGCTTTGTCTGGGAATGGTGTGACCATGCGATTGCTCATGGCACTGCTGAGAATGGAAAGACAATCTATGCCTACGGAGGAGATCATGGCGAAGATATCCATGATGGCAATTTCTGCATGGATGGATTAGTATATCCGGACAGAACTGCCCACACAGGACTTTTGGAATACAAGAATGTCTATCGTCCGGCAAGGGTGGTTTCTTATGATAAAGAAAGTGGAGAGCTGGTACTTCACAATTATATGGATTTTGATGACCTGAATGATTATGTAAACATCAGTTATGAACTGACGCAAGATGGTCTTGTAATCGGAAAAGGTAAACTTTCAGAAGTGTCTGTGGCACCACACAGTGAAGGAAAGACAAATCTGAAAGTCAATGTTCCAGAAAGCGGAAAATGCTATTTAAAACTTATTTACCATCTGAAAAAAGAAATGCCACTGTTAGAGGAAGACCACATTCTGGGATTTGATGAAATTGAGGTAAGTCAGAAAGATGCAAAATGTCAGCTCGCAGAGAAATGGATGGAAAAAACAGCAACGAACTCTGAATTACAGGTGAATGAAAATGATACACAGATTCATATCAAAGGTCGTGAATTTTCCTACACCATAGACAGACGTACGGCTCTCTTTACAGAGATGAAATTTGCAGGACGGGAATATCTGAATCATCCGATGGAGTTGAATATTTGGAGAGCTCCAACAGATAACGATATGTACATCAAGTCTGAATGGAAGAAAGCTCACTATGATAAGGCTTACACAAGAGCCTATACGACAGAGGTTGCACAGGGAAAACATGGTGTGAAGATTACAAGCCATGCTTCCGTTGTGGCAGAGACGGTACAGAAGATTCTTGATGTGACGATTACATGGAAAATAGATGCTGCAGGAAAGATTGATGCAGATATAGCAGTAACAAAAGATGGAGAGTTCCCGGATCTTCCGAGATTTGGAGTGAGAATGTTTTTGGATAAGAAACTTTCAGATGCCAGATACTTTGGAATGGGACCACAGGAGAGCTATCGTGATAAACATCAGGCAGCGAGTCACGGTCTGTACCGGGCAAATGTAGGGGATTTACATGAGGACTATATCCGTCCACAGGAAAACGGAAGCCATTATGATTGTGAATATGTAGAGCTTAACAACAGCCGATATGGAATTGTGGCATCCGCAGAAAAGGCATTTTCATTCAATGCTTCTTATTATACACAGGAAGAACTTGAGAAGAAAACGCATAATTATGAATTGACAGAATCAGACAGCGTGATATTTTGTGTTGACTATGCATTAAATGGAATAGGTTCTAACAGTTGTGGTCCGGTTGTATTGGATCAGTATCGATTTAATGATGTATTATTCCGGTTCCAGTTTACTCTGGTTCCGTATGTAAAGGGATAATAAAGTTTTAAGTAACCCGTTAACAAGGAAGGAGAGTCTGGGTGTTTTGTAAAGTCCGGATATACAGAACAATCAGATAAAAACAAAGCAAAAAATTTAGAATTAGGCACCATACTGTTAGGCATCTTGAGATTCTAAGTGCGATGAATATGAGGAGCAAAAGAATTCTATGGAAGAAAAAAAGTATTTAAAATGGTATAACAAAATTGGATATGGTTCAGGTGATATCGCAGGTAATGTAGTCTATGCGTTCCTGACATCTTTTATGATGGTCTATCTGACAGACTTAGTAGGACTTGCTGCTGGTGTCGTAGGTACCCTGATTGCCGTATCAAAATTATTTGATGGTTTTACAGATATATTCTTTGGATCAATGATCGACAAAACACACAGCAAAATGGGAAAAGCAAAGCCTTGGATGTTGTATGGCTATATTGGATGTGCCATTACATTAGTCTGCTGTTTTGCAGTACCAGTCAGCTGGGGAACAACCGCTAAATATGCATGGTTCTTTATTTCTTATACACTGTTAAATGGTGTGTTTTATACAGCTAATAATATTGCATATTCAGCACTTACATCACTCATCACAAAGAACAGCAAAGAACGTGTGCAGATGGGATCTTACCGTTTCATTTTTGCATTTTCAACAAGCGTTCTGATTCAGGCAATTACAGTTGGATTTGTAGATAAGTGTGGTGGAGATGCAGCTGCATGGAGAACTGTAGCAATTATTTATGCAATTATTGGTCTTATTGTAAATACAATTTCTGCTCTTTCTGTTAAAGAACTTCCAGAAGAGGAACTTAACGAAGGAGAAGTAAAAAATGAGGATGAGAAGTACGGAATGGTACAGGCATTTAAGCTTCTTATCAAAAACAAATATTACATGATGATCTGTGGAACTTACATTTTACAGCAGTTATACAGTGCCATGATTGGAGCCGGTATTTATTACATGACATGGGTACTGAAAAACAAAAACTTGTTCGGACAGTTTGCATGGGCAGTTAATATTCCACTGATTATTGCTTTGATTTTCACACCAACTTTAGTTGGTAAGTGGAAAGGTATGTACAAACTGAACTTAAGAGGTTATATCTTAGCAGTTATCGGTAGAGCACTTGTTGTTGTTGCCGGATATATGGGTAGCGTTCCGCTGATGATGGCATTTACGGCTCTTGCAGCATTAGGACAGGGACCATGGCAGGGAGATATGAATGCGGTTATCGCATCCTGCTCTGAATACACTTATCTTACACAGGGAAAGAGAATTGACGGAACTATGTACTCTTGTACGTCTCTTGGTGTAAAGATCGGTGGAGGTATTGGAACAGCTGTTGTTGGATGGATGCTCGAGTTCAGCGGCTATGTAGGAACAAATGCAACTCAGCCACAATCAGCACTTGATATGATGCAGTTTATGTATCTGTGGCTTCCATTAATCTTTGATGTATTGATTATGTTTGTACTTTCAAGAATGAATGTAGAAGGTGCAAATAAGAAACTGAAAGCAGAAAAAGGGATTACTGCAGATGAAGTAACAGATGCATCAGACATGGAGTAAGATTTGAAGGAAAAAGCATTGTCTGATTGAATCTTCAATTAGGCAATGCTTTTTACATATTATGAAACAATGAAACAGGCAAAAGAGCGGGGGACAGTATTTTGAATATAGAAGAAGCAATTGGAATGCTTAACGGGATGGCTGCCCATGCTGACTGGGCAGAGGAAGGGAAAGCTGCATTCAAAAGATTTATTGAAAGTTTATAAAAAAAAGGACCACTTCATTTTTGTGAAATGGTCTTAAGAAAAAATATTCAGTTTTCACAAAATAGTCCTTTTAGTATTTATACATGATATGGATGCTCAAAATAGTCAGCGTAGAATACTAAAAGGTCGTTCAGATATTTTTTAAGATTGCTCATTTGCGATTCCTCCTTTCCTTGTTTACAAGTTGATTATAGGATAGATGAAAAAGGATTGCTTGCCAAATCGAAAGAAGATATAGACAAATGTTGCAAAGGGGAGTATTTCATGCAGTTAAAATATGTTGACACAAAAGAGGAGATCATAGCAGTAAATAAAAAGTCAAAACATATTGAACCACATCTTCATAATGCACTGGAGATTGTTTGTGTAACAAGTGGAACATTAGAGCTTGGTGTCGGACAGGAACTTTACCATATGGAAAAAGGAGATATAGGCTTTGTATTTCCGGATATTATTCATCACTATCAGGTACTGACACCCGGTGTAAATAAAGCGACTTATCTGATCGCATCGCCATTTACGATTGGTAAATTTGCAGATATCATGCAGTCCATGGCTCCTGAATATCCAGTTATCAAAGCGGAAAAGGTTGAGCCGGAGGTATATAGGGTTATCAATGCGATTTTAGAGACAGAACAGTCGGATATTACAGTCGCACAGGCTTATCTTCAAATTGTGTTGGCACGCTGCATAGGAAAACTGAATCTGGTAGAGAAGAGCCATGTGGGGAGCAATGACCTTATTTACCAGACGGTTTCCTATATATCAGCAAATTTCAAAAAGAAGCTTTCACTGGAAGAGATGGCGAAAGACCTTGGAGTAAGCAAATATGTCTTATCCAGACTCTTTTCCAAAACATTTCATAGGAATTTCAACCAGTATCTTAACGATGCAAGGCTCAACTACGCATGTCATCGTTTGGAAAATACGAGTGATTCTATTACAAATATTTGCCTGGATAGTGGCTTTGAAAGTCAGAGAACATTTAACCGGGTATTTAAGGAAAGATATAAAATATCGCCTAGTGACTATCGGAGTACATGTGTAAAAGATATATTGTCATAAAAGGTTCTGCTGATAGAATAATTCACTTTGATTTCACGCCGTTATGTATTTGATTTTATGTGCGTATGATACGATATTACAATGGTCGTAGAAAATAGATTTTTCAGAAGTAAAAGAACAAGGCGTACTCTAAAGAAAAAGAAAGGCAGGGCATATATGAATATGGGAAATTCCATAATTGATTTTAACGAGAAAAAAGGGTTCATCTGCGATATGGATGGTGTGATTTATCATGGCAATCAGATATTGCCAGGTGTTCCAGAATTCATTCAGTGGTTACATGATGAAAAGAAGGAATACTTATTTTTGACAAATAATAGCGGGTATACACCACGGGAATTAAATCAGAAACTGGCAAGGATGGGACTTGATGTGCCGGAAGAACATTTTTATACCAGTGCATTGGCAACAGCAGCTTTTTTAAAAGAACAGGCGGCAGGATGTTCAGCATTTGTGATAGGAGAAGCCGGTCTGTTAAATGCACTTTATGATGTAGGTATCACAATGAATGATGTGAATCCGGATTATGTTGTTGTGGGAGAGGGACGATCCTATTCATTGGATACATTAACAAAAGCAACGAATTTGGTTCTGAAAGGTGCAAAGCTGATCGGAGCAAACTCAGATGTTTCCGGACCGATTGAGAACGGCATTGCTCCTGCTTGTCGTGCATTGGTTGCACCTATAGAAATGGCAACAGGCACACAGGCATATTTCTGTGGGAAACCGAATCCATTGATGATGCGAACAGGTTTAAATATGCTTGGATGTCATTCCGCAGAAGCTGTAATGGTTGGAGATCGCATGGATACAGATGTGATTTCAGGTATGGAAAGTGGTATGTCTACTGTATTGGTTCTCTCAGGATGCTCAACGAAAGATACACTTAAAACTTATGCATATCGTCCAACTATGGTTTTAAATGGTGTGGGAGATATTGCTACGATGGCAAATTCAAAGAAGAAATAAGTACAAGATAACTGGAAATGTTGCAGGTAAGATGCTACGCATCTTACCTACAACGTAGGAGTATGATCATGAGAAGCTAAGTGTGAAAAATCAAGTAATGAAGTAAAATTCTGTTGAATTATATTCAGTGTTTTTTGCTTCTTCTGCAATTCCTGTTTTTCTTTAATAGTGGCGACATGTTCAGTTTCCAGATTCTTGATTTTCTTCTGAATTTTCTCAGAGCTTGGGATTTTGGTAACACCGAGATCCTGAAGCTCTTTTTTTAATGAATCATGGAGCTGGTATTCTGCCTGGT
The DNA here is from genome assembly GCF_056148955.1 of Mediterraneibacter sp. HA8405. NCBI lineage: Bacteria > Bacillati > Bacillota > Clostridia > Lachnospirales > Lachnospiraceae > Mediterraneibacter > Mediterraneibacter sp. HA8405. Next base: position 673,573 of record NZ_CM148758.1, read on the forward strand.
GCCTGCTTCGATAGTCTTTCTGGTTTGGTGCTGATTTTCCAGCTTCGATAACTTTACGACAGAGCCGGTAAGAATCGCAATGCTTTTGGATGACTTTCTGTGTGTTTATTTCATTTCCGATTTCTTCAATTCGATGTTCAGTTGCCTTAATTGAATTTTCAACATCAGAGATATGCTGTTGGAAGTCTTCATAGTTCAGCAGATTATTTTCAGAGAGGTAATTAAATGTCTTGGCAGCTTCTTTCAGATTATTCAGTTTTGCCCAATGTTCAAATCCTTCTCGATTGCCTGTGGTGATATAGGTGGAAATATTGATATACAGAAAAATATAAATGATAACAAAATTGTGATAACAGATTGATAACACTAGCAGAAACAGACCATAGAGATATGACAGTTGGAAACAAATAAAATCAAATAGAATTAAAATTCCTATACAAAATTGTATAGAACTAAATTTGATTTTGCGAGTTTGAGTGAGAAAAAGTCAGGAAGTTAAGAATATACAGAGGTTATAGTCGATATGGGCTAAAAAAGAAGAAATAGTATTAAACTATTCTACAACTCATTATTGACACGTAACGACGAAGACGTTACAATTAAAGCGTAAACGGAGGTGACATTATGGAGAAATCAGCAACACTTAATCTACGGATTAATCCCACATTAAAATCAGAGGCAGAGACAGTTCTTTCGCGTCTGGGCATACCAATGTCAACGGCTGTCGATATGTTCCTGAATCAAGTAGTTTTAGTTGGAGGGATTCCGTTTCCCGTTACGCTTCCAAAGGCACCGGTAGATATAGATGCCTCTCAGATGACAGATGCGGCTCTTCATGCGAAGCTTCAGAAGGGTTATGATGATTACAGAGCCGGAAGGACAGAGAACGCTGCAGAAGCATTTGAAAAGTTTAGGGAGACTCATAGGTGATGGAAAAACGGATTGTAGAAATTACCCAGACAGCCCTTGCCGATATGGAAGAGATCTATGATTATATAGCAGATGTTCTTCTGGCGCCGGAGAATGCTATGGGTCAATATAACCGTATTGCAGATGCAATTCTCACTTTGGAAAGTAATCCTGAGAGATGTCCGTTTTTTGAGGCAGAGCCGGAACAATCTTGGAGAATGCGCAGAATGGTAATTGACAATTATCTTGTCTGTTACATTGTAGATCAGGATAAAGTGACAGTCACAGATGTGTTATATGGAGCTTCAAATGTGCATGTAAGACTGAAGGCAAGGCATATGTCAGAACCAGACACTTAAGCGAGCGTGATAACATCAGCATGATAACAAATTGATAACACCAACGGCGGCAGACCATAGAACCGAGACAGTTGGAGCCAAATAGAACCATTACAAATCAAATTTCCTATACAAAACAGTATAGAACCAAATTTGATTTTGCGAGTTTGAATAATGACGTGAATCCATACAGTACTTAAACAAATACGATTAATAATATCGAGCGGCACGCCAAGATTGAGTAAATTAATAAATAATTTGAAATTTTTCGCATACAATTTAATGCAAGGTTTTATGGACTTTTTCTTTTGCACTTGCTAGAATTTAAGCGTAAAGAAAGTTTACCACTGACCGATATGTGGTATACAACTGCTGGATTGCAAGCCTTGCAACATGCTCTTCATCATCCTTGATTTTCTGAATAAACAGATCAAAATTCTCAATACTTCCCCAGTGCTCAATGACGGTTTCAGCCTGACTGGATTTAAAATCCTCCAAAGCGCTGATGTAATCGGAAAGATCAAATTCTTTAAAACTCATACATTGTTCTCCTTTTTCAAGCCGTTCGAGAAGCTGTATAAGCCGTTCGATTCGGTTACGTTTCAGCCGGAACATTTTTTCTGTTCTTTAAAGGCGGTGATTCTGTCAAAATCCGGATTCTCAAGAATCTGTCTGATTTCTTTTAACGAAAATCCCAGCTCCTTAAAAAACAGAATCTGCTGCAAGGTCTGCAGCGCGTTATCATCATACAGGCGGTAGCCGGATGAAGTGAGTTCACTGGGCTTTAACAGTCCGATCTCATCATAGTATTGCAGTGTCCGTACGCTGATGCCAGTCAGTCTGGCAACCTGGCTTATACTTTTCATTGAAACAGCTCCTCTCATAAAAGGGTCAGAACAGTGATGACCGGTCAGCATCTGTTATGTTCCTCTGAGAAAAGAATACAATATCACGCTGCGTGAGAGTCAAGAGATTCTTTGATAAAACAGATGAAAAAATCTGTTCTGGTTGTTTGTGTATGGTTTGGTTGTTTACAGTGTTCCCGGCGGAGCGTATAATGTGAGAAAAACAGGTGTGAATCAGATCCTTTGTATAAAAGACCGCTGGAACTTCTCTGAAACACCTCAGCGGCCCGGAATCTGACTTGACAAGGAGTAAACACTATGAACACAGACATTAACACACCCCGGCGTTCTCTTAAGATTGACCGCGAGGACATGCTTGCCCTCACCCGCCGCATGACAGTGAAGCGGACTTCAATCACACGGATCGCAGGGGCATATATGGATCCGGACGGGTTTATTGACGGCACATTCAACACCCGTTTTCTTAAGCTGTCGGGAGCGGACCGGGCGAAGAACCTGGAGATTGCCAGGGCGATTCCTTTTGCGCAGACGAACGGCAATCTGAAGCGTTATGTGATTCCTGAATATTCCAGGGGAAAGGAGAGCATGTATCAGCTCCTGCTGGGAATCCGCAGCTCAGGGCTGGAGAACGATGCCCTGCTTGAGATTTTCTACGAGATGACAGGAGAAAAATATCGTTCAGATCATGAGTACGGGATCTTTGTATTTCATGACCGGTATGATATTCCGGCCAAGGCGGCGGATCATGTCAGGCTGGGAGAGTCGGAGCAGATGTTTGAGTATCTGATCTGCGCGGTCTGTCCGGTTACCGGGGATTACGAGGCGGGAAGCCCGGAGTGCGGGTTTCTCTTTCCGTCATATGCGGAAGGCGGAGCGCTGATGAACTGCATTGATATTTACCAGTCAGATGTGTCGCGGCCCCACAGAGAACTGGAGGAAATGTTATTGTAATTCTTCTGTTTTCCGGTTGACGCGGAAGGCAGAGAATGATAAGATAAGTAACGGTAGAGTACTTCTTTACCATTAAAGTTTGAATTTTATTATAACCGATTTTGTGGAGAGTGCATTTGGAGTCAAGGCTCAAAGTGCGCCCTTTTGCAAAATCGGTTTTTTGATGCTTGCTCTGAAAAACTTTTTGTCAAGGAGGAAGAAAAGATGGCAAATAATTATTCAAACTGTGAAAAGAAGTACGACAGACAGCTGGCGGCAGCTTTTGCCGTGTACATGATGGCAGGGAGCGCGTTTAAAAAATGCATCTGCAGAAATCCTCTGGAGGAAGGACACCTCTGTCTGCACTACCGGGAGATGCCGGAACGGCTCCAGCTGGAGGCGGAAAACGCAGTGCTGGCCGGGGTGGAGGCTCTGGGAGAGAGACGCCTGGCGGCAATGGGAGAACTTTTCTGTGAAGCGGTCTTCTGCCGGAGGGACGGGAAATACAGGGTATGCTTTCTGACCGGAGGCTTTGAGGATTTAAAAATTGATATTGACGGAAAAGGGAAAATTCTCCTCAGGTAAATTTCCCTCAGGCAAATTTCCCTCAGGCAAGTCCGGGCCGGCAGATAAATTCTGCCGGCAAACCTGCCGGAATGTCCCGGGATGGAGCTGTCTGTACTGCAGATGATTTCTGAAAATACCGGTTTTCATGGTATACTGTCTGTATACGGATTGGAAGGGCGAAGAACCATGAAGGATAAGCCGTATGTGTTTATAATCTGCAGAACAGAATATCATTTCACAAGGAGGCGCCTATGAGTCAGAATAACATGAATATTTTCCAGGATACCATGGAAATCCTGGAGAAGGGGTATTACATAACAGATGGGAAGAAAATAAAACTGAAACTTTCCCGCCGCCAGATGGAACATGCTTCTGTTTATCTGCCGCACGATATTGAGAAGATCAGTGAAAGCAAAGAAATTTCCCATACCGTTGTTATGGGAAGAATCGGTGTGGACTGTGTAAATATGGACTCTTTTTCTCTTGCTGTGGAACGCTGCAGGGAATGCTCTTATCTGCTGAAGGGCAAAGGGGAGAACCGGATCCTTGTTCTGAACCTGGCAAATCCGGTGAATCCGGGCGGCGGAGTCAGGAGAGGGGCAAAGGCCCAGGAGGAAGATCTGTGCCGCAGGAGCTCGCTGCTTCTGTCTCTTGAAGGCAGGGAGGCCTGGGCTTACTATTCCTACAACAGAAATCTTCATACTTATATGGGATCCGACGGAATCATTATTACGCCGGATGTGGAGATCCTGAAAGACGAGAACGGTAATCTTCTTGAGGACTCGGTTATTGTATCGGTTATGACCTGCGCGGCTCCGATGGTCCAGAGGGGGCTGGAAGGAATGTCGGACGAGGAGTATCGGGAAATGGTTTATAAACGGATTACCGGCATGCTGAAAACGGCGGCGTATCTTGGCTATAAGGTGCTGGTCCTTGGAGCATTCGGCTGCGGCGCCTTCGGCAATGACGCGCGCGTTATGTCGGATCTGTTTTATAAGGCGATAAAGGAGTTTGATTATGACGGCATGTCAGCTGTGGATTTTTTCCGCCGTATCGATTTCGCGGTTCTGGATCACTCTCCGGATCAGTACAATTTCCGGCAGTTTTTCAGAAATTTCAGCCATTTTTACCGGGAAGAAGACGAGAAGGAAAATCAGGCGGCGCAGGCCAGGATCAGGGAAACGGAAAAACACCTGGATGCGGTCCGCGGGTGTATGGCCGGCGGCGCTGCCGGCGACGCGCTGGGATACGCCGTTGAGTTCTGGAGGGAGAAACAGATTTTTGATACATACGGGCCTGAAGGGATTACAGAGTATGAGACGGATTCCCGGTCAGGGAAGGCCCTGATTTCCGATGATACGCAGATGACGCTGTTTACGGCAAACGGTCTGCTGGCCGGGGCGACCCGCGGACGGATGCGGGGGATTGCCGGGCCGCCCAGAGAATATGTAAAGAGCGCGTATTATGACTGGCTGAAGACACAGCAAAGTACCATGCGGGAAGTAAACCGGCATGAGCGCTATACGGAAGAAGGCGGCGTTTCCTGGCTGCTTGATGTGCCGGAACTGTATTCCCGCCGGGCGCCTGGGAACACCTGTCTGGACGCTCTGACGGCAAAGAATGATAACCGGAAGGACTATATCAGAAATCCTGCGAACAACAGCAAGGGCTGCGGCGGTATTATGAGGGTGGCGCCCCTTGCGCTGCTGTACCGCCCGGGAGAGAATTATTCCGGAGGGCTGCGGGAACTGGATCTGGAAGGCGCTCAGCTTGCGGCCATTACACACGGCCATTCGCTCGGCTACATGCCTGCGGCGGCAGTGCCCCATATTATCAGCAGAATTCTGACAGATGAAAATACGGATCTGAAGGAAATTGTACTGGATGCCCGGGATATGATGGAACAGCTTTTTGCCGGGGACCGGCACCTGGAGGAACTGATCCGCATTATGAATCTGGCGGTGGAGCTGTCGGAGAATGCCGCGGATGATCTGGAGAATATTCATGCTCTTGGCGAGGGCTGGGTAACGGAAGAGACTCTGGGAATCTCTCTGTACTGTGCTCTCAGGTATAAGGATGATTTTTCCGCCGGAATCATTGCTTCCGTGAATCATAAGGGCGACAGCGATTCTACCGGGGCAGTGACAGGAAATATTCTCGGCGCTCTACTTGGGTACAGCGCTATGGAAGAGAAATGGAAGGAGAATCTGGAACTTAAGGATGTGATTCTAGAGATGGCGGATGACCTGTGTCATGGCTGCCAGATGAGGGAGTACAGTTATTATTATGATCCGGCATGGGAATGCAAATATATAAAAATGCACCGGTTTGTTCCTGAAACATGAACAACGGTTAATTTTTATAACTTCCTGTTTAACTCAGATTCAATTGCCCGGACATGTTTCCTCTGCTATTCTTGTATTAGCAAAGGCCGATGCAAAAACAGCATAAGGAGATGATCATATGTCATTGGGAAAAGTAATCAGAAAATACAGGAAAATCAGGAATCTGACCCAGGAAGAGATGGCAGTCCGGCTTGGCGTGACTGCCCCGGCAGTAAATAAGTGGGAGAATGAAAATTCCTATCCGGACATTACGCTCCTGGCGCCCATTGCCAGGCTGCTGGATATTTCACTGGATACCCTGCTGTCATACCGGGAAGATCTGACAGCGGAAGAGATTAACGGAATTATCATGGAAGCGGATCAGAAGCTGAAGACAGGATCATATGAAGAGGCCTTTGGGTGGGCCAGGAAAAAGCTGGAACAGTATCCGAACTGTGAACCGCTGATTCTGAATCTCGCGCTCTGTCTTGATGCCTACCGGACGATACGGGAAGTTCCGGACAAAGCGCAGTACGATCCGTATCTGACTTCTTTATACACACGCCTGCTGGACAGTAAAGATGAGGCTATACGGATGAGCGCGGCGGATTCTCTGGCCGGATTTTATATGAGGAAGAAGCAGTATGATAAAGCAGAAAAATATCTGGAGTATTTTTCCATACAGAATCCGGAAAGAAAAAGGAAACAGGCGCAGATTTATGCTGAGACAGGGCGGATGCAGGAAGCATATAAAGCCTATGAAGAACTTCTGTTTACAGATTATCAGAGAGTAAGCATGGAACTTCACGGCATTTATCTGCTTGCGCTGAAAGAAAATGATATGGAAAAGGCGCGGAGCATCGTTCGGAAGCAGGCCGAGGCGGCAAAGTTTTTCGAGATGGGGAAATATTACGAGGTTTCGAGTTTCCTTGAAATCGCTGCTCTGGAAAAAGACGCTGATACGGTGATTGCTGCAATGGAAGAGATGATTTCCGGCGTAGAAGAAATCGAAAGTTTCAGAAATTCATCCCTCTATGAGCATATGGAGTTTAAAGAAATAAAAGAGGAAGATCTGGGGGAAATAAAAGAAAATCTTAGGAAATGTTTTCGGGACGAAGAAAACTTTGGATTTCTGAAAAATGACAGCAGGTATCAGAACCTGATCCCTGCGGCCGGAAAAAGAACTCTCCAAATTCCAGGGACTGACATATAGTATAAAGAACGCTAAATTAACAGGATATACAACCGCTATGGGGATCATGATCCGGACCGTCCGGTTCCGTATTTCAATTATCCCACCGTGCCTCTCGAACTGAAACATAAGCCGTCAGCCCGGGTTTCCCTGAATCCCCAGTTCCTGAGGTATGATCCGGTCTGTGATTCGGGAATGTGGGGAATCTTCCGTGTAATGAAGCATTCCATCCGGTGCAGATGCAAAGAAATCTGCGGAAGAATATTCAGAGGCAGAAAGTAAAGGATTAAATTTCCCGGCTGCTTTTGATAAAAAAGGCGTGCCGCTCCACCAAATCTCCATATTTCTGTGCTACACTGCCCATCAGGGAGGTGCGCGGGATGCCGAAAACGATTTTGATTATTGAAGATGAGAAGCCCATCCAGAATATTATCCGGGCATTTCTGGAGGACGCCGGATACCGGGCTGTGTCCGCGGATGACGGCGCGGAAGGAATCGCCAGATTCCGCGAATGCCGTCCGGATCTGGTTCTGCTTGATATATTACTGCCGAAGATAAACGGCTTTTCCGTGTGCGAAATGATCCGGAGAGAAAGCAGTACGCCTGTTATTATGCTTACGGCGCTGGATGACGATTTCAGCCAGATGAAAGGCTTCGACGCTCTGGCGGACGACTATATAACAAAGCCTTTTTCCATGCCTCTGGTTGTGCGGCGGATTGAAGCGGTGCTGCGCCGTATGGAGAAAGGCGGCGCCGGAGAGGAAGATACACAGCTTCGTTATCGGGATATTGTAATGGATCCGGATAATTATGATGTATCTGTCGGCGGAGAAAATGTTTCTCTGACAGCCCGTGAGTTTGAGATTCTCCGGCTTCTGATGGAAAATCAGGGGCGGGTATTCTCAAGAGAAAGTCTGCTTGACAGCATCTGGGGATATGATTATTTCGGAGATGAAAAGATCGTAAACACGCATATAAAAAACATCCGCAGGAAACTGGGCGGGGATTATATTGAGACGGTCAGAGGGGTGGGGTACAGAATTGAGAAAGAGAATCCGTGAAAGCATTCAGGCGAAAACATTTATTGCCATGCTGGCTCTTCTGGCCGGCTGCTGTATTATTATTTACGGGATGGTTCTGATTTTTCTGCCGAAAAACTACCGGACTGAGATGGAGGGCCAGGTAACGGAGGACTTCTATGAGCTGACGGAGACGCTGGAGGCGGAGGGCTGGGAGGCAAGTTCTGACAGGATTCTGGAATTTTCCATGAAAAATAATGCCTCGGTCAGGATTGATGCTGAAAGCGAGGAAAATGTGTTCGGAGTCAACTTCGCGGATGATGAGGCAGGGGAAACGCCTGCAAAATCTCTGAGCTGTTCAGCGTCCTTTGCGGAAAATGGACAGACGTACCGGATTTTCGCGGAGGTTTCTCTTGTGCCGGTATCTCAGTCATATGGCATACTGCTGAACCTCATTCCTCTTATTGCGGCCATTATCCTTCTCATCTCTGTAATGGGCGCCTTTGTCTGTTCCCGGTATTTCTCCAGGCCGCTGATCCGTATATGCAGCGTTGCCAGGCGGATGACCGGGCTGGACATGACATGGAAATGTGAAGTGAAGCGGTCCGATGAGATCGGTGTTCTGGCGGCCAGCCTGAATGAAATGTCCGACAGGCTGGCGGAGGCGCTGGACAGTCTGCAGTCGGCAAATGAAAAACTGCAGCAGGACATTGAAAAAGAGCGGGAACAGGAAAAGCAGCGGATTGATTTTTTTACCGCAGTGTCCCATGAACTGAAAACTCCCATAGCCATTATGAAAGGGGAACTGGAGGGGATGATCTGCCAGGTCGGCGAATACAGAGACAGGGACCGGTATCTGCGCCACTGCATGAAGACGGTAAATGATATGGAAGAGATTGTGAAAGAAATTCTGTTCGCCGCAAGAATGGGCGGCAGTGATTTTCAGCTGATCCGGACAGATCTGAATATCAGCAGGATGCTCCGGAAAAGCTGCCAGAAGATAAAGGGGCGGATCGAGGACAGACAGATGCGGCTGCGCATGGAGATCGAGCAGGATTTTCATTATGAGGGGGACGGGCGCCTGCTGGAAAAGGTTTTCACCAATGTGCTTGGAAATGCCGCGGCCTATTCCGGAGAAGGGGCTGTAATTACAGTGTCCCTGAAGAATGGCGTTTTCTGTGTTGAGAATACGGATGCCCGCATAGAGGAAGAGGATCTGAAGAATATATTTATGCCTTTTTACCGGGCAGAGCAGTCCCGCAGCCGGAACAGCGGCGGCAGCGGCCTGGGGCTCTATATTACAAAAACAATACTTGACCATCACGGGATTTCATATAAAATGGAAAATACAGAAAAGGGCGTGCGGTTTGCGGCGGCTTTCTGAGACGTCAGAAACCGGCATGGCAGGATCAGACCGGGAGCAGAACCCTTCGGTTCGGTTCCCGGTATTTCTATGTCTGAAAAATTTTTTCAAAAAAAGTGAACCATATGAAAGGTGACGGCGAATATTTCCTGCCTGTATAAAGGAATAAAGTTCAGACAGCTCCACCGAAAATACTTCCGGACTTCATCAAGGCTCCACTTTCCTCCTCTATCATCGTCCTATCAAATACAGGAGGTTACAGACGATGAATTTACTGAAACGGGCGGGGCTGTATACTCTGCGGAGCAGAGGGCGTACATTGCTTCTCTTTGCGGTACTGCTTCTTGCGGCTACATTTGTGCTGAGCGGTCTCTCTGCAATGGAGGCTTCGGAAAATACTTCCGCTAAGCTGAGAGGAACAACGGGAGCAAGTTTTACGGTGGAACGGAATCTTTCTACCGGCAGTATGAACAGCATGGGCGGAGGTATGTCTGTGATTCAGCAGGAATTTGTGACGGACGCCATGCTTGATGAGATCCGGAAAGTGGAGGGAATCAAAGGATATACCGCCAAAGAAATCGGCTATTATAATCTGACGGATCTGTCCGGAAATCCGTACAGGATGATTTACGATACGTCCCTGTGGGATGACACGGATCTGGATTACCAGGCAAATGTGATCGGCTCTTTTTTTACCGAATATGACGAGCTTTTTCTGAGTCAGGCATTCCAGCTTACGCAGGGACGGCACATTACAGACCAGGATGAGGACGGCATTATAATCAGTGAGGATCTGGCGGAAAAGCACGGTCTTTCCCTGGGAGACCGGGTGCTGATCTACCGCCCGGACTGGGTGACCGGAGCGGTAAATGCCGGAGATAAAAGTGTGGAGGCGGAGATTGTAGGAATGTTCCGGATTCTTGCCTCACAGGAAGACCGGAGCAGTATGGCTCCTTACAATATCTATGAAAATTATATATTTGCGCCTATGTGTGTGACCAAATCTCTTATAGACTGGGTGGATGATGAAGCTGAGCGGGAGGGGTATGAGTATGCGGATTTCTATGTGGATGACCCGGAACAGCTGGAGAGCATTATCCGCAGCGTTCAGGAAATTGACAGCATTAACTGGAATAACTTCAATGTGACAGTCAATGATGAAGTATACGAGCGCGCCGCAGGTTCTATATCAAATACAACAATTCTGATCCGGACTCTGATTATTGTTATTATAGTGATAAGCGCAGGAGTTGTGGCTCTGTTTCTTTCCTTCTGGTTGAAAAGCCGTCTGCGGGAGACAGGCATCCTGCTGGCCATGGGAATTCCGAAAACAGCGCTGGTGCTTCAGCACATGGCAGAGACGGCTCTGACAGCAGTTCCCGCTTTTGGCGCGGCGTGGTTTGCGAGCAGATGGTCTGCCGGATGGATTACCGGTCTGTTTGAATCAGGTATCGCAGCCGGGACTGCAGCTGTATCAGAGTGGGACTTTGCGAGGGTATGCGCCGGCGGCGCGCTTATTCTGTCAGCGGCGGTTCTTCTTTCCTGCATCCCTGTTTTCAGATATAAACCCAGAGAAATTCTTTCCATGATGGAATGAGAGGAGGCACAGGATGAACTGGATCAGGCGGGCGGTTCTGTATAACGTCCGGAAAAAAGGGAAAACCCTTTTACTTTTTTTACTCTTGTTGGTAATTGGAATGTTGCTTTTGATTTGTTTTTCTATCCAAAGAGCTACAAAAACAGCTGCTTTGAATGTACGTCAGTCCCTGAAGGGCGCTTTCACCATAGATGCCGGAGCGTCCGGCGGCCAGCTGACGGGAGAGGTGCTGCAGGCAATCCGGCAGCTCCCGGGAATCATAGGATACAACGGACGCTCCGCCTCCTATGCAGAATATCTGCATGAGGACGGGACACCGCTGCAGATCAGGACAGAGGGCGCCTTTCAGGTTGTGGAAGGCTTCGAACATGCGGGAAAAGTGGTAGCAGATTCGTTTACGGAGAAGGATGAATTTTTTACAGAAAAGGGATTTGAAATTGAGGAGGGGAGTCCTGTAACCGAAGGGGGAAAATATGCGGCAGTGATCCATCGCTGGCTGGCGGAGGAAAATGATCTGCAGATCGGCGATACCATACTGCTGAGTCTGAACGAACAGATGGTATCAGATGATGTAATGACCGGGGAAGGCATTGCGGGTAAGTCTGTGCAGGTAGAGATCAAGGGAATTTTTGAAAGCACAGAACCACAGGAGGATGAGGTGCTTCTTTCTCATGTGCTTTATGAAAATACCATTTTTATTGACGTTCAGAGTTATTGCGAACTGTTTCCGGAAGGGGGAGATGCTTATTTTGAATCTGCGGATTTTCAGGTTGACGATCCGGAAAAACTGGATGCGCTTATTCAGCAGATCCGGGAGCTGGAAGGAGTTTCCTGGGATCAGTGTACTTTTACGAAGCATGCGGTGGACTATGAAAATGCCAGGAAATCTCTGGAGGCTCTGGAACAGATCGTTGTTATCCTGTCTCTGGCTGTTCCGGCTGTCAGTGCCGCTCTGCTGATCCTGATCCTTGCTATGTGGATGCGGGGCCGGGTACATGAAACCGGTGTTTACCTGGCAATGGGAATCGGCAGATGGAATATACTGCTTCAGCATCTGGCAGAGGTATGCCTGACCGCGGTCTGCGCGTTTGCCGTTGCGGCTGTCTGCAGCAGGAACATCACCGGATTCGCCGGGGAATATCTGCTGAAACAGGCTGCTGCCCCGGAATATGAGGCGGCCCGGCTAAGCGGAAATGAACAGACGGAACAGACAGAGGATCCCGTTGAACTGACGCAGATACAGGTCGGGGTAAACGGACAGGATATTCTGTTTGTGTACGGCGCCGGAACTGTGCTGATTATTTTCTCTGTGACCGCCGCGGGGATTCCCGTTCTGCGGCTGAAGCCGAAAGAAATACTGACAAAGATGAATTAAGGAGGATCATACCCATGTGTATTTTGGAACTAAAGAATGTTCAATATTCCTACAATAATAAGAAACGGATTCTGAAGGGAGTCAGTGCGCAGATGGAACAGGGAAAGCTGTATGCCATTCTGGGTCCTTCCGGATGCGGTAAGACTACACTGCTGTCTCTGCTGGGAGGTCTGGACAGTCCCGGAGTCGGACAGATTCTGTATAAAGGTCAGGATATTGCCGGAACGGGACTTGCCGATCACCGGAAAAATCATGTGGCTTTTATTTTTCAGAGCTACAATCTGATTGATTATCTGACGCCCCGGGAGAATGTGGCGCTGACATCAAAACTGCCGCCCCTGCCGATCCTGGAGCGCCTGGGTCTGACAGAAGAAGAGACCCGGCGCAATGTGCTGAAACTTTCCGGCGGACAGCAGCAGAGGGTGGCCATCGCCCGGGCCCTGGCCAGTGAATCGCCGGTTATTCTGGCGGATGAGCCTACCGGCAGTCTGGACGAAGATACCGCCAGAGACATTACGGAAATACTCAAAGACAGTGCTCACAGGATGAATAAGTGTGTGATTGTAGTGACCCATTCCGGTGAGCTGGCAGATCAGGCGGATGTGGTCTTTCGTCTGAAGAGAGGAGTGTTGATGCAGAATCGCTCCTGAAAACAGGGATGTTCTGTTTTACCGGATGGCGATTCCCACTACGGTACTGAACAGGATAAATACCACACACAACAGGATTGAACTGTTGAATCCCATTAAATATGAAAACAGTAAAGAAAGTCCTGTTCCGAGAATCATAAATATACCATAGATTCTGCGGCCGGAAGTATCGTTCTGATTAACGGCAAAGAGACAGAGCCCTGTTATGGCAAGAGCGACGGCGGCGCCGAATATCCATGCCGCGAGAATACTTGCATGACCGGATAATACAGCCCAGAGTGCGGTTATGATTACGACCGGATATGCAGTCCATGCAATGATACGATTGTCCTGCCGGTTTTTGTTATCCATTTCAGCCATATCAGTTATCATATATTTTAAATCAATATTAGAAATATTATCGTTTCTTTTGCTCGATTTTCCGGAATTCATCAGTTCCGGAAGAGAAATATCAAGAGCGTCAGACAGAGGGACAAGAATACTGATATCGGGAAATCCTTTTCCTCTTTCCCAGCGGCTTACCGCTTTATCTGTTACTTTCAGTTTCTGTGCCAGTTCTGCCTGTGTCATATTTTTTTCTTTCCTGCATACTGCGATAAAAGCGCCGAATTTTTCTGCATCCATGGTGTTCACCTCCTGCTGTAAAGATATAATATTTAGAATGTTTTTAAAACCGATGAAGACTTTACTTTATAAGTTCCGGAAACTCTACGGATCGTTTACCGGGGCCGATACCTCCTTCTTCAGGATTATACCGCAGCAGTAAGAAAATGACATCAGTAAATCCGGCAGAATTCCGGATTTGATATATTTTCCCGATAATTTTTCCGGTTAAGGGAAGTATATCGTAAAATCCTGGATCCTGTGATACAATAGAGACAAATTTATAAGAAAGAAGGTTTTTGTTATGACAAAAGAAGTACGTGATTTTGTTATTGAAAAAACAAAGGATCTTATGGCAGCGCATTCCTGCAGTGCAGAGGCAAAAGCAGCGGCGCAGGCATGGCTGGATGCTGCCGGTACAGACAAAGAGCCGGAAGAGACAGCCAGATACATTGAGGAGCTGGAAGCTGACATTATGCCGGTAGACAATCTGATTGCATTTGCGGAGTCAGAGATGGGCGCGAAAGTATTCGGCGGTGAGGAAGCTGCAAAAGGTGTAGCTGAACACGGACGTCAGATTAAGGCCGCAGGCGGAAAATACTGTGACTGTCCGGCATGTGCTGCTGTTGCGGCGATTCTGGAGAAGAAAGAGGAAATGTTAAAATAAGATATTTTATAGAAAAGTATCCCTGTGAATTGCTTAAAAAAATATACAGAACAGGTGGTTTTTACCCGAAAGAAGGCAGAAGTGAATGTTGCTGTCTGAAGTATAAAATTCCCGCAGTATAATGCTGATATGTGGAATATCATAAAACTGTCTGTGACAGTACTATTTCCTGTTCTTGCATATACTGCAGGAATGATTTTATGTCAGTATTCATTTAGAAAGACTGGAGTGACCGGTTCTGCTGAATCTGTCTTTAATTGAAACCGTATTACTGCAGTTTCTCTCCTGTCAGCATCTCATATCCCTGCAGATATTTATCAATTGTCTTCTGCACGATATCATCCGGAAGCGTCCAGTCGTTGTCCGGGTTGGCCTTGAGCCAGTCGCGGGCAAACTGTTTGTCAAAGGAGGGCTGGCCGTGTCCCGGCTCATATCCGTCAGCCGGCCAGAAACGGGAGCTGTCCGGTGTGAGCATCTCGTCGCCCAGCACGATATTGCCGTTTTCGTCCAGACCGAATTCGAACTTGGTATCTGCGATAATGATACCGCGGCTCAGGGCATAATCCGCGCATTTTTTGTAAAGAGCGATGGTGTAGTCGCGGAGCTTGGAAGCGTATTCTTCCCCTTTGCCCGGGAATGCCTTTTCAAGATGAGCAATGCTCTGCTCATAGGAAATATTCTCATCGTGGTCGCCGATCTCAGCCTTTGTGGACGGTGTATAGATGGGTTCCGGCAGTTTATCGGATTCTTTGAGCCCTTCCGGCAGGCGGATGCCGCATACAGTGCCGTCTTTCTGATAGCTTGCCCAGCCGCTGCCTGTAATATATCCGCGGACAATACATTCGATGGGAAGCATGTTCAGCTTCTTGCACATCATGCTGTTTCCGTCAAATTCCGGTTTCCGGAAAAATTCCGGCATATCTTTTACATCTGTGGAAATCATATGATTCGGCAGGATATCCTTTGTCATGTTAAACCAGAACTTGGACATCTGTGTGAGCACGGTTCCTTTTTTGGTAATCATGTTTTTCAGGATAACGTCAAAACAGCTGATCCGGTCAGTCGCAACCAGAATCAGGCTGTCGCCGTTGTCATAGATTTCGCGTACTTTTCCTTCTTTAATCGGTTTCATTTTGTATACCTCGTCTGTTTATAATATGTTTCTGGCGGTCCGGAAGGGCTGTGCGCGGCCGGACTGCCGTTTGTGTTCCTATAATAGAATAAGCAGGATGAGAATAAAAAACAATACTTTTTTTATTTTTTTACAAAATCTGTGTGGTTTGCCTTATAATAGCATAAGAGAAAAAGGAGGAACCGGCCATGAAAATAAAGATCAGAAATAAAGCGGTGTTTACAGACAGGGTAACGCCTCTGGAAGAAGCAAACAAAGAGATTTCCTATCGGGCGGCGCTGGAAGGGATCGTACTGCTGGAAAATGACGGAACACTTCCCCTCGTTCCCGGGAAAATTGCGCTGTACGGAGCCGGAGCAGGGATGACGATCAAAGGCGGAACCGGTTCAGGTGAGGTAAATGAGCGGCATGCAGTGACCATCCTGGAAGGTCTGGAGCAGGCCGGATTTACTGTGACGACAAAGAAATGGATTGAGGAGTATGCCGGACTGTACCGGGAAGGTGAGGAAGCGTACCGGAAAGAGTTCCGGCGGAAGATCATGCGGATGAAACCTTCCGAAATCATGAATTTTATGAGTGTTCCCTATCAGTATCCTTTCGGGCAGCCGGTTACAGAGACGGATATTCAGGCCTCTGATACGGATACATGTATTTATGTAATTGCGCGTCAGGCAGGCGAGGGCGGAGACAAAAGGCTTGAGGGCAGAGAATATTCTCTGTCTGACGCGGAACTGGCCAACCTGAAGACATGCGCCGGAGGATATGACAGGACAATTGTAGTAATCAATACAGGCTCAGTCTTTGACATGAGTTTCCTGGACAGAATCCATGGCATTAACAGCGTTGTTTTCTTTGCCCAGCAGGGAATGGAAGGCGGCAGGGCGTTCGCGGATCTGATCAGCGGAAAGATATCTCCTTCGGGAAAAACGGCAGATACATGGTCCGGAAAATATGAAGATATTCCCTGCGCAATGGAATACAGCTACCTGAACGGAAATGTGGATGAAGAGTATTACCGGGAAGGTATTTATGTGGGATATCGTTATTTTGACAGTTTCGGAGTAGAACCCCGGTATCCTTTCGGTTATGGTCTCTCCTACACAGACTTTTCTGTGGAAAAGGAGCAGGTGAATGTACGCCAGGCGGACGGTGCCGTATCGGTACAGGTAAAAGTTAAAGTGACCAATACAGGCAGCCGGTTTTCGGGAAAAGAAGTGGTCCAGCTCTATGTAAGCTGTCCGCAGACCGGGGCGCCGAAAGAGTATCAGAAACTGGCCGCATTCGGCAAGACCCGGGAGCTGGCGCCGGGAGAAAGCATGGAGCTGCAGCTTGATTTTGATCTGAGAGATCTGGCATATTTTCGGGAAGAAGATGCCAGCTATGTGCTGGAGGCCGGAGACTATGTGCTGCGTCTGGGAACATCCAGCCGGAATACATGGCCGGCTGCCGTACTTACGCTGGATCGGGATGCAGTGACAGAGGTCTGCCGGTCTGTATGTAGGGGAATGAGCAAAGTAAAAGAGATTGATCCTCCGCAGCTGGATGATACGGCGGATATACAGGATACAGATGTGGAGCGGATTGCAGTCAGCGCGGAGAAAATTGCGGCGAAGACGCACCGGTACGTGCTGCCGGAGATTCCTCGCGAAGGGGAAGTTTCGAAACTTCTGGATTCTCTGGATGATGATGAGCTGTGTGAACTGCTTGTGGGCGCGGGAGTACATGGCGGCGGCCCCAGATTTTTCGAAGCTCCGGGGTCAGCAGGTTATACTACCGGACGGCTGCTGGGAAAAGGAATCCCAAATGTCTGTCTGGCGGACGGGCCTGCCGGACTCCGTTTGCAGCGGATGTCCACAGTCACAAGAAGCGGAAAGGTAAAAGGTGTTGCGCCATCTATGTCAGCCATGAAATATTTCCCGAAAGTGCTGACCAGATTCAGCCTGGGAAATCCGGAGAAACAGCCATGTATTTATCAGTTTGCCACCTCATTTCCGGCAGGGCTGTCTCTGGCTCAGTCCTGGAATCTGCCTCTCGCGGAAACTGTGGGGGAAGCAGTGGGAAAAGAGATGGAGGCTTATGGAGTGACATACTGGCTGGCTCCGGCTCTCAATATACACCGGAATCCTCTGTGCGGACGGAATTTTGAATACTATTCTGAAGATCCGCTGCTTGCGGGAAAGACAGCCGCGGCAGTGACAAGAGGCGTTCAGTCCCGAAGGGGCTGCTTTGCCACCATAAAGCATTTCTGCTGTAACAATCAGGAGGAAAACCGGAACCGGACCAACGCGAATGTGAATGAGCGGGCTCTGCGGGAGATTTACCTGAGAGCGTTCCGGATCGCGGTTGAAGAAGGAAGGCCGGGCGCTGTCATGTCCAGCTATAATAAGGTGAACGGCACTTATGTAAATAACAGCAAAGTGCTGCTGGATGGAGTGCTCCGGTGCGAATGGGGATTTGACGGGCTTGTGATGACGGACTGGCTTGCCACAGGCAAGGGACTTGGAAGCCATGCGCGGGCTGTGGCGTCCGGAAATGATCTGATCATGCCGGGCGGCAGAAGCGCAGTCCGCGGGCTGAAAAATGCAGTAAAGAGCGGAGCCGTTAAAAGAGAAGATCTGAGACGGTGCGCGGCAAATGTGCTGAAGGGCATAACCGGCTCCAGAATATACCAGGCGTACCGCAGACAGAAAGAAAAACAGGAAAGACAGAAAGAAAGGACCGAAAAATAACATGCATTACAGACGCAGACAGTACAATTCCGGAAAAAACAGCGGATACGGCAGAGCAAATAAGCAGAAAAAGAAGGGCGGCAGATGGATCCTGTGGACTGTTCCGGCAGTGCTGCTGTGCATTCTTCTGGGAGCAGGCGCATTCTGGTTCCTGGCCGGTCCGGCCGGGAAGAACGGGGCAGAGAGTTTCGGCCCCCTTCCCCTGGGAGTGCCTTTTGCAAAAGCCGGTGTTCAGGCGGCTGCGGAGGTATCGGGGGCCGGCCCGGAGGCGGAAGCGGCCTGGCAGGAAATGAAGATTGACCGCGTACTGGATTCCATGACTCTGGAAGAAAAGGTAAACCAGCTTTTTATGATTACTCCGGAGGCGCTGACCGGGGTGGGGACAGTGATCCAGGCCGGGGACGGTACCAGAGAGGCTCTGGAAGAACATCCGGTGGGAGGTCTGATTTATTTTGCCCAGAATCTGAAGGATCCGGACCAGACCCGGACCATGCTTGAAAACACCCAGGAGTACGCGTCTGCCCGGAGCGGATTTCCCATTTTCCTGTCCGTGGACGAAGAAGGCGGACAGGTAGCAAGAGTGGGAAGCAATCCTGCCTTCGGCGTGCCGGAGATCGGCAACATGAGTGAAGTAGGCGCCGGCGGCAATACGCAGGAGGCATATGAGACCGGCAGCATCATCGGAGCCTATCTGAAAGATCTGGGCTTTAATATGGACGCGGCGCCGGACGCGGACGTGCTGACCAATCCGGCAAATGAGGTGGTGAAATACCGTTCTTTCGGCTCAGATCCGGAGCTGGTATCCCGGATGGCGGCGGCAGAGCTGAAAGGGCTGAATGACCAGGGGATTATCGGCATGTACAAGCATTTTCCCGGACATGGAGGCACTACGGCAGATTCCCATGAGGGCTATGTTTATGTGGAGGAAAACCTGGAGGAGCTGAAAAGCGGAGCTCTGGTTCCCTTTCAGGACGGGGCGGACAACGGACTGCGGGTCATTATGGTCAGCCATATCGCCTGCCCGGAAGTGACCGGGGATAATACACCGGCTACTTTGTCCCGGCAGTTGGTTACAGACCTCCTCAGGGAGGATATGGGCTTTGACGGGCTGGTAATAACAGACGCTCTGAATATGGGCGCCATAACGGAACAGTATTCCTCCGGGGAGGCTGCGGTGGCGGCTTTGAACGCGGGGGTGGATATGCTTCTCATGCCGGCGGATTTTCAGGCGGCGTATGACGGCGTTATGGCTGCTCTGGAAAATGGAGAACTGACCGAAGAGCGGATTGACGAGTCGGTAAGAAGGATTCTGGAGATCAAACTGGGGATGGAATAGACCATGCGGACAGAAATAGGAAAAGAGATCATAAATTCCCCGCAGCGGAGAGCAGGTTTTTGAAATTCTGCTCCCTGCTGCAGGGAATTTGAATTTTATGGAGAAAGTTTTAGCTGCCAAAAATTCGGTGTGTATATTTTAAACCATCCCTTTTTAACTGTTTGTTTTTCCTGTAAACCGGCCGGTTATTTTTCATTTGCTCCGGGGAAAACAATCCCGTTCTGTCGTCTTACTTCGTCAATAATCCGAATGGTATCCAGAGAATATTGCAGATACTTATGGTTCACTTCCTTATTTTTAATCAGTCTTATAAATTCCCTTATTTCATAAATCATATTGTTATCTGCCGGTGTATAGGGCAGCATTTCTGTACTCCCTCCTGACAGTGGATCCCGGGATCCTTTCCTGAGACGCAGCTCCAGGGTCTCAGGGCGGCTGACATAGTCGATGAGAAGGGAGCCCTTTTCTCCCTGGATTACACTGGGCGTGACAGAAACTGCAGTTTTGGAATAAATGGCTTCTGCCGTCATGCCGTCATACTGCATCAGTACTGTGCCGCTTCCCTCAAATCCGTTTGACAGTTTTGTGGAAAAGGCTTTGATCTGTTCCGGCATTCCGAACAGACGCACCAGAGAGTGAATGCAGTATACGCCGATGTCCATAACGGCGGCATTGCACAGTTCCGGGTTAAAGGCATTTACGGTTTCTCCGCTAAGAAAACGGTCGTACCGGCTGGAATACTGGCAGAATTCAAATGTGGCGCGGGACAGCCGGCCCAGCCGGGACAGAGTCTGTTCAATCAGATCATATGCCGGATCAAAATCCGGGCGCATGGCTTCCAGAAGGATCAGACCGTTTTCCCGGGCGCAGTTAATCATGGACTGCACCTGGGTTTCATTCACTGCCATAACTTTTTCACAGAGCACATGCTTTCCGCGCCTCAGCGCCTTCAGAGTCTGTTCGCAGTGAACAAAGTTGGGAGACGCCACATAGACCGCGTTCAGGCCGGAATCAAGAAAGGCGTCATAATCCGTGTATACCCGGGGAATTCCGTGTTTTTTGGCAAATCTGTCACCGGTTTCCTGTTTCCGGGAGTAAACGGCATACAGCTCTGCTTCCGGCACAGAAGCGGCCGCTTCACAGAAGTCACTGCTGATAAAATTCGTTCCGATAATTCCGATATTAAGATTCATAATATTTCCCTCCTGTCAGGACGCAGGCGGCCGGGGCAGGAATTTCCGGCTGCCTGGATAAATATATTCTTACAGTACAGTTTATCATATCAGGAGACACCAGGGACAATTGAATTTGCTGTGGTTTTTGTACAGGCCTGTGTGACTATAAATTCAAAACATTTATATTTCTGACAGTTCAAATCTTTGCGCTCTTACGTACCGGCTTCGTCTGCGGTCCGAACGCAAGTGTGGTCTCCGGAACCCCACCGGTCTCTTCCGGCGTCCCTTCTCAATCATACAAATCCGGATACATATTACCTTAAGAATGTATACATATCATCTTAAGAATCTATACAGGACATGTTAATATCTGTCCCTTACAATTAAATCCAACAAAGACGTAAGGGGTGATAATAAATGACTTTGAATAAAAATGACACACAAAAAGAATATGACAGCATTCTTGACTGCCTTGAGCAGGCAGAAGAGAAGTATAAATATAAAACTGCTGTGTCTGATACCAGAATGTCGCTGACATGGCATGAACTGGCTGTAATGGCCCGAAAAATCGGGAGCGGACTTGCCGGTCTGGTTCCGGCGGGACGGCCGGTGCCTATTCTCATGGAAAAGAGCGCAGTTACGCTGGCCGCTATGTTCGGTACCGTGTATGCAGGATGCTTTTACGTTCCTGTTAATCCCGACAATCCGGGAGACCGGCTGCAAAAGATTTTCGGGACGCTGGAAGCGGAGACTGTTGTCGTGGATGAAAACGGAAAAAATCTGCTGGAGACAACGGGACTTCTGGCGGACGGTAAACTGAAGCCGGTTCTGGCAGAAGATCTTCTGAAATCAGAAATGGACGCGGGAAAGCTTGCACAGCTTCGTTCTGCAGGGCGCAGGGCGGATCCCTTATACGGACTGTTTACATCCGGTTCGACAGGGAATCCGAAAGCAGTGATCGTAAGCCACAGATCAGTACTTCAGTTTATCGGACATTTTACGGAGTGCTTCCATATAACAGAGGCTGATGTAATTGGCAACCAGGCGCCTTTTGATTTTGACGTATCGGTAAAAGACATCTATTCGGCAGTAATGACAGGAGCGGAACTGGCGCTGATTCCGAAAGAATACTTTTCAACGCCGCCCAGACTGCTGGATGATCTGTGTGATCGGAAAGTAACCACACTGACCTGGGCCGTGTCCGCGCTGACGCTTGTATCCTCGCTGAAAGGACTGGCTTACCGGGTGCCGGAGTATGTGAACAAAGTTATGTTCAGCGGGGAGGCAATGCCTCCGAAACAGCTTCGGATCTGGCAGGATGCCCTTCCTGACGCCGAATTCGTGAATCTGTATGGTCCTACGGAAATTACATGCAACTGTACATTTTACCGGGTGAAGCGCCGGTATGATGACAAAGAAAAAATCCCTGCAGGGCGCGCCTTCCCCGGAAGAGTTGTATTTCTTCTGGGTGAAGACGGACAGCAGATAACTGCGCCGGGACAACAGGGAGAGATCTGCGTGGCAGGAGAATCACTGGCGGAAGGATATTACCGCAATCCGGAGCAGACGGCGCAGCGGTTTGTTCTGTATCCTGTAAATGGGAAAGAAAAGACAAGAATATATAAAACCGGTGATATGGGATGTTTTGATGAAACCGGAGAGCTGGTATTTGCCGGACGCAAAGATTTTCAGATCAAACACATGGGACACCGGATTGAGCTGGAGGAAATTGAAAGCGCTATGAACAGCGTGGACAATATTCAGAAAAGCTGCTGCATATTTGACCGGGAGAGAAATCGTATTGTGGGATTTTATATGGGAGATGTGGAGTCTTCGGAAGTACGCAGAACTTTGAAGGAAAAGCTTCCGCTTTATATGGTGCCTCCACGTCTGGTGCAGATGAGCGTCATGCCATTGAATAAAAACGGAAAAACGGACCGGGATTATCTGAAAAAAGTAGCGGCCGGGAAAGGAAGGTAGGAGAGTTGAATAAAGAAAAACTGGAATACGCGGCGGCGCGTTATGGAACACCATTGTATGTTTTTGATCTTGACCGGCTGACCGCCCAGACCATGCGGCTCCGGAATGCTTTCGGGAAAGATGTGGGTCTGTGTTATGCAATGAAGGCAAATCCCTTTCTGACTGCCCACATGGCGGAGGAAGCGGATCGGATTGAAGTGTGTTCCATGGGCGAATTTGAGATCTGCAGAAAACTTCGGATCCCGCCTGAAAAACTGTTTATATCCGGAGTACTTAAAAAGAAGGAAGATATATTCCGGATTCTGGAATTCTGTCAGGGGCGGTGCGCGTATACCGTGGAATCCGTAAAACAGCTTCACTATTTTGTGGAGTGGAGTGATGCCCATATGGTGAAGCTCAGACTGTACCCAAGACTTACAAGCGGTAATCAGTTTGGAATGGATGAAGATATGCTCCATAGTGTATTCAATGTGGTAAATATGAGTCCGTACCTTGAAATAGAAGGGATCCATTACTTCTCAGGAACGCAGAAACGTTCGCTAAAGCAGCTGGAAAAAGAGATCTCCATGCTGGATGATCTTCTGATCCGGATTCGGGACGAGTGGAAAGTGTCCATTCCATGTCTGGAATATGGTCCTGGTATTGCAGTCCCGTATTTTCAGGGCAAGGACGTGCAGACATACAAAGATGAAGGGTTGACAGCTCTCAGGGAGGCCATAGATTCCATGCAGTGGAAGGGGCATGTGACAATTGAACTGGGGCGGGCCATCGCGGCTGAGTGCGGATATTACCTGACCCAGATCCGGGATATAAAGAAAAACGGAGATACGGAATACTGTATTGTGGACGGAGGAAATCACCAGATCAATTATGACGGACAGATCCGCGGGATGTATGAACCGCATCTCCAGGTGCTTCCGGGAGAACAGCAGGGCAGAGAGAAAGCGTGGACGATATGCGGCGCGCTCTGTACGGTAAATGACGTATTGTGCAGAGATGTGAAGCTGACGGGCGTGCAGAGCGGAAAAATTCTTGCTTTTGAACGGACAGGCGCGTATTCGGCGATGGAAGGAATGTCCCTGTTTTTGAGTCACCCGTTGCCGTCGATTGTGACATATCAGCAGGACGAAGGCTGGCAGCTGCTGAGAAAACAGAGGGATACATATTTATGGAATATGCCGGAGGACGGAAGTGACGGCGGAAAACGCCGCGCGGCAGAAGAAATAACAGAGATTGCAGGAGGTTTATCAGGATGGAAACTTTAATGAATATTTTACGGGAGATTGATGACAGTATTGATTATGAGAAGGAACAGGCGCTGATTGATGACAGGCTGCTGGATTCATTCGGAGTGATCACCCTTGTAGCAGAACTTGAGGAGGCTTTTGATATAGAGATTGAGGCATCTGAAATGATTCCGGAGAATTTTAATTCCGCCGGAGCGATTTACAAAATGGTTTGCAGACTGCAGGAGAATTAAACAATGTCTTACGATTCATTATTATATGTGCTTTTGTTCCTCCCTGTATGTCTGGCAGTTTACCAGCTTGCGCCGAAAGGCTGGCGCAGGCGGGTGCTGCTGGCATGCGGCTATGTGTTTTTCTATCTGTTCAGCGGAAAGCTGCTGGTATATCTTCTCGCGACCACACTGCTTGTCCACTGTATCGGTATATGGCTGGCATGGCTGAAATCGGAGGAAAAAGCAGCGGCCGCCAAAGTTTCGGGGAGCGGGCGGAAGGCGGTAAAAGCGGCATACCAGAAGCAGAGCAGACGGGTGCTTCTGCTTGGAGTTGTGCTTTTGCTGGGTGTGCTGGCGTATCTGAAGTACTATAATTTCTTTGCCAGTAATATATCCGGCGTGATAGAGATGTGTCATCTTCCTTTTTCGCTGGAGCAGAAGTCTCTTATTATGCCTATCGGCATATCCTTTTATACCCTGCAGGCTATTGGCTATATGGCCGATGTGTATTGGGGAAAGATAAAAGCGGAGACGAATCTGGAAAATACAGCGCTTTTCCTTGCGTTTTTTCCCCAGATTATGGAAGGACCAATCAGCAGATATTCCGATGTATCTGATACCCTTTTCTCAGAGAAGCCGTTGGAACTTCGGAATCTGCAAAACGGATATATCCGGATTATATGGGGGCTTTTTAAGAAAAAGATTGTGGCTGACCGGCTGGCGGTTGCGGTAGGAATGGTGTTTGAGCACTATACATCTTACAGCGGTCTCATTGTTGCCGTATCAGCAGTAGCCTATACCGTACAGCTTTATATGGAATTTTCAGGATGTATGGATATGATAATCGGAAGCGGTGAACTTTTCGGAGTTCGTCTTCCGGAAAACTTCCGTCAGCCTTTCTGCGCAAGAAATGCTGCGGAGTTCTGGAGAAGATGGCATATTACACTGGGAGTATGGTTTAAGACATATATTTTCTATCCGGTTTCTATGTCCGGGATTGTAAAGAAATGGAACCAGTACGGCAGAAAACATCTGGGCAAGTATGTAACCATGCTGGGAACTTCTGCTATGGCGCTTCTGCCGGTATGGATCTGCAACGGTTTGTGGCATGGCGCAAGGTGGAGTTATATTTTCTATGGATTGTATTATTTTACCCTGATCCTGCTGGGCATTGCCGTGCAGCCTGTAAGGGACCGGGCATTGAACGTCTTCCATATCCGCGAGGATTCCCGGGCATGGCGAAGAGTACAGATTACAAAAACATGGATCATTATTTTTGTGGGAGAGCTGTTTTTCCGGGCAGATGGATTCCGGGCGGGCCTCCATATGTTCCGAAGTATATTTGAGGATTTCCAGATCCGGCAGTTGTGGGACGGAACTCTTCTTAACCTGGGACTGCAGAAGTCTGATATTGTAGCGGTTGTGGCCGGGTGCATTGTGGTGGCAGTAGTCGGTATGATAAAAGAACGGGGAATATGTGTGAGGGAAAGGCTCTCGGAATGCCGGCTTCCGCTGCGCTGGTGCGCGTACTATGCGCTGATTCTGGCGGTGGTTATATTTGCGGCGTACGGGGACGGATATCAGAAAGTTGATCTCATATACGCAGGATTCTAAGGGAGTATTTTCAGTATACCGAGGAGGAAAGTTTGAAAGCGAAAAAAAGAATTATTTTATTTGTTTTAATATTTGTAATGCTGCTGGGAGTGCTTTCTTTTGGCATACAGAAAGTGGCTGTCAGCATGAAAGACGGTATTATAGGGAGAAGCCGTTCCTTTGCGTCGGTTGGCGCAGAACCGGAAAATACAATTGACATTCTGGTGATTGGAGACAGTGAAAGTTATACTTCGATGTCTCCGATGGATCTGTGGAATCAGACGGGGATTACGTCATTTGACTGTGGTCAGCCGGGACAAAGGATCCAGGAGACTTGTTTTCTGCTGAAAGAGGCGTTTAAAACACAGTCGCCTAAATTGGTTATTCTTGAGACAAATGCGATGTTTCGTGATCCGGGATTTCTTACTAATGTCTCAATGTCAATTATAGAACCTGTCCGGTATTATTTCCCTATATTCCGTTATCATAATCTGTGGAAGCAGATTATTGACGGGAAAAAGTACACAGGACGTACTGTATTCAAAGGATTTGAAATACGGGATAAAGTGGTTCCTTATGAAGGAAGCGACCACTATATGAAAGAAACAAAAGATGTGCAGCAGATTCCGGAATTTGTTTATTACTATATGGAAGACATAAAGAAAATGTGCAGAGAGAATGGCGCGGATCTTCTGCTTATGAGCGCGCCGTCTCCGCATAATTACAACTATAAAAAACATAATGCGATTGAAGCGTATGCCAAAGAAAACGCACTTCCATATATTGATCTGAATATGAAGACAAAAGAAATCGGAATCGACTGGAAAAAAGACAGTTATGACAAAGGAGATCATCTGAATCTCCACGGCGCACAGAAAGTTACTGCATATATGGGAAAATATTTAAAAGAAAATTATACCCTGCCTGATCACAGAGGAGAAGAAGGCTATCAGGAATGGCAGAATCTTGCCGTGCAGTTTCAGGCTGAAGTGGAGAAAAGGAACGTAAAAGCAAAAAAATAAAGGAAAGAAAAAGAGCAGCAGAGAAATTCTCCCTATAGGAAGAATTTCTCTGCTGCTTTTATCAGATATCCGGTGTCTTTTGTTCCGGCAGTTTCATACGGGGAGTGCATGGCAAGCTGAGGCAGGCCGATGTCAACAGTGTTCAGCGCTACCCGTGTGTTTGAGATATTTCCCAGAGTGGAACCTCCGGCCATGTCGGAACGGTTTGCGAAAGTCTGAACCGGTACTCCGGCTTCCCGGCATATATCCCGGAACATGGCGGCGGAAAGTGCGTCGGTACAGTATTTCTGCCCGGCGTTGAATTTGATTACAATTCCTTCATTCAGAAACGGCCGGTTGGACGGATCGGCCTTATCGGTATAATTGGGATGGACGGCATGGGCATTATCAGCCGAAATCATAAAGCTGTCCGCAAGGTGCACCAGATAATCCTCTTCTGTCATTCCCAGACCACGATATGCTCTGGTCAGGGTGTCGTACAGGAAGGTGGATGCGGCTCCCTGTTTTGTATTGCTTCCGGTTTCCTCATTGTCCAGGATACAGTAAACAGCAAGGTAAGATTTTCTGGGAGCGGACAAAAAGCCTTTCAAAGAAGCAAAGGCACATTGCAGGTCATCCAGTCTGGGACTGGAAATATACTCCTGAGAAGCACCCCAGATGCAGCCTTTTTGCCGGTTATACAGAAACAGATCATGCCCCAGAATCTCGTTTTCCTTTACACCGGCAGCGTCAGCAGTGATTTTCAGAAATGTTCCTTTTGCAGAAATATCGCCGTAAAGAGGAAGCATGTCCTTCTGGATATTGTAGGAATATCCCTTGTTTGCATCACGGTTCATGTGGATGGCGAGACTGGGAATCATAACAAGATCCCGGTCAATATTTACAAGCCGGGATTCAAACTTTCCGGTCTTTTTATTCTTAATAATTACTCTTCCGGCCACAGACAGCGGGCGGTCAAACCAGGGGGCGCACAACATGCCGCCGTATCCCTCCACGTTCAGGCGTATATAATGCTTCTCTGTTTCCAGTTCAGGATTCTCCTTGATCTTGAAGGAGGGAGAATCACTGTGGCCTGCAATAATGCGCATGCCCGAAAAGCTCTGCTCCGGAACAGTAAAAGCAATGAGTGCAGACCCATTACGTGCAACAAAATAACGCCCGCCCCTTTGAATCTGCCATTTTTCATTTTCCTGTAATTGCGTAAAATGATCCTTTAAAAGCAAATCTTCTGTAAATTTCACCGCATGGAAACAAGAAGGACTGGATTCGATAAAATGAATAAGCTCTTTGGAAATTGTGTGGTTCATAGTGAAAACTCTCCTTAAAGGGGACGTACCCTTTTTCAAAAGGGTCTGACCCCTGTTAATGATATTTTCAGAATATAATTCCAATTCTTCCATGTCAAGAAAAATGTTCTCTTATCTTCGGTCGTTCTTCCCTTTACAATGGCGGAAATGCAAGGGTATACTGTATGATAACAATGGGAAAAACAGAGGAGGTGTGGTTATGCGGATTTTGATTGCGGAGGATGAAAAGGATCTGAACCGGATTATCAGTTCCCGTCTGTCGCAGGAACACTACAGTGTGGATTCCTGCTTTGACGGAGAAGAGGCACTGGAGTATCTGGAAAGCGCAGGGTATGACGCAGTGGTGCTGGATATTATGATGCCGAAGGCGGACGGCCTGAAGGTGCTGAAGAAGATGCGTGGCCGCGGGGACGCCACTCCGGTACTTCTTCTGACGGCGCGGGACAGCATTGAGGACCGGGTGACCGGGCTGGACGCAGGAGCAAACGATTATCTGGTTAAGCCTTTTGCATTTGAGGAGCTGCTGGCCAGGATCCGGGTGCTTCTGAGAAAACCGGCGGATGCGCCGACAGCATGCTATCGGCTGGCGGATCTGGAGGTGCACACGGATACTCACAAAGTGATGCGGGCGGGCAGGGAGATCCGACTGTCAGGCAAGGAGTTTTCCCTTCTCAGGTATATGATACAGAATCAGGGAATCGTACTTTCCAGGGACAGGCTGGAGCAGCATTTGTGGAATTTTGACTATGCCGGAGGCTCGAACGTAATTGACGTCTATATCCGTTATCTGAGAAGGAAAATTGACGAGGGATGCGATGTAAAACTGATTCATACGGTGCGGGGCTCCGGGTATGTTTTGAAGGTGCAGAAATGAAACGATTGTCATTAAAACTAAAACTGACCGTTCTATATACATTTTTTATGGTTCTTGTGACCTGCGCGGCTCTTGCGATCCTTTTTTCGCTGAGTACGAGAGAAGTATTGTCATCCACACAGTCCCGACTGGAAAGAAGAGTGCAGGACAGCGCGGATGATGTATGGCTCAGGAACGGAGAACTGCAGCTGGATTCTGATTTTTATTCTGTGACACAGGATGTATATCTTTCCCTTTATGATGAAGATATGTATTTTCTTTATGGCAGAATTCCTTATGGATTTGATTCTCAGCCGGATTTCGCGGATGGACAGGTAAGGAGTATTACCGAAGGAAATACAGAATGGTATGTTTATGATATGTCCTTCCGCCTGACAGAAGACTATACCGTATATATACGGGGAATTACATCAGTTACAGATGCGGAGGCCAGCTTCACGGTTACCATCCGGTTCGCGCTTATTCTGCTGCCGGCGCTGGTTGTCGCAACGGCGTTTATCGGATACCGTTTTACCAGACGCACGCTGATGCCGGTAAAAAAAATTACAGATACGGTGAGAAAAATCCGGACAGATGCAGATCTGTCCCAACGTATCGGCATTACAGGCGGCGGCAGAACACGGGGGGATGAAATCTACACGCTGGCGGATACGTTTGACGAAATGCTTTCGGAACTGGAGGAAGTGTTTCAGCGAGAAAAACAGTTTACATCGGATGTGTCGCACGAATTGCGTACGCCGGTGAGCGTGATTCTGGCTCAGTGCAGCGCATGCCTGGAGGACGAAACACTTTCCGCAAAGCAGCGAGAGCAGATTATGCTGATTCAGAAAAAGGCCCGGGACATGTCGGATATTATTTCTCATCTGCTGTTCCTTTCCAGAGCAGATCAGGGCAGACAGCCGCTGAACAAAGAATATCTGAATCTCAGCGAACTTACCGGCATAGCAGCGGAGGAACAGCAGCTTCTGGCGGAAGAAGAAGGGCGCGGCGTGACGGTAGCAACCCGGATTGAACCGGATCTTTATGCCCGGGCGGATGAGACTTTTTATATCCGCATGCTGATCAACCTGATTTCAAATGCAGTGACTTACAGCAAAGAGAACGGACATGTTATTGTTTCCCTGAAACGTTCCGGCAGGGAAATTATCGGATGTGTGGAAGACGACGGCATCGGGATTGAGCCGGAGCACCTGCCTTATATCTGGGAACGGTTTTACCGGGCGGATGCGTCCAGAACCGGCCGGCAGGGGGAAAACCATTCCGGCCTGGGACTTTCTATGGTCAAATGGATTGCACAGGCCCACGGAGGGTCTGTGAAGGCCGAGAGCCGTCCGGCAGAGGGAAGCAGGTTTACCTTTACCATTCCGGCGGACGATGAGGAAGCAGAACTTGAAAACAGAATATGACAGAGAAAAAGAAATGCTCAAAAATTAAAAAAACTGCGTTCTTTAATGTTGCTTTAATCTTTCTCATATATATTTAAATCAACAAAAACAAAGAATAAAAAATAGAAAATAATATCTGAAAGGAGAAATGAAAAATGAAGAAGAAGATTTTAGCAGCAGCGGCACTGGCGTCAGCAGTAGTATTAGGGGCATTTACAGGATGTGGAAACAGCAGTGACATCGGAAGAGACGCGGCTCTGGAGGTGGCGCTTAATGACGCCGGAGTCAGCGAATCCGACACTACAAGACTTAGAGTATCAGAAGACAGAGATGACGGAAGGAAAGTATATGAAATACGCTTTGACGCGGCAGAAAAGGAATACGATTACGAAATCCAGGCGTCTGACGGAGCGATTGTCAGCTCTGATGTAGAGGCAATCGAAAACAATGCAGGAATTCAGGACGATGATACACAGAACAGCAATTCTGTTCAGAATGAAAAGGATCAGACAGATGCTTCCGACAGCGGAAATGCCCAGGGACAGACAGTTACTGAAAATACGGCGGGGCAGGATCAGAATCAAAGCAGCGCAAATTCCGGTTCATCAGCAGGCGTGGCAATCAGTCAGGATGAGGCAGTGCAGATCGCGCTGGACCGTGTGCCCGGAGCCACTGCGCAGAATGTAAAAATTGAGCTGGACAGAGATGACGGAAGGTACAAATACGAAGGAGAAATTTTCTACAATCGTATCGAGTATGACTTCGAGATCGATGCGAATTCCGGAACAATCCTTGAGTGGAGCGAGGAGAGAGATTAGTCTGAAAGAAGGGTCATGACGAATATTTCTCATTGAGCTGAACACATAACGAAATGTGATCCGCCCTTCTCCCGAAACAGCTGATTTCGGGAGAAGGGCAGGTTTTTATTTGACGTTTGTCTGAAATTCTGGTATACTTCATTAAGTGCATGAATATAATAACAGTGCATCATGTACAGATATTTATAGTAAGGCGCAGTAGCCAAGCGGTAAGGCGTGGGTCTGCAACACCCTGATGCACCGGTTCAAATCCGGTCTGCGCCTCTCAAAAATCCCGAAAAATCAATGTTTTTCGGGATTTTTTTATTTTTGAGGCTTGTAATGACCGAAATCCTATTGAATCTATTAACAGCAGGGTAAAGTTTCCGAAAAGTATAAAAGAGAAAACGATCCGTCAGGAAGTTCCGTTTACAATCAGTGGAATGGCTGAAAATATGATGGATATTGCAGGCGTGAGGGTGGTCTGTCCGTTTATTTCTGATGTGTATCATATAGCCGGGTTACTTTTGAAACAGGGGATATAGAAAAAACAGAGATGTTCTTTTGCGTTGTGGATATCTGACATAAATATGCGAAGATAATCGGGAGTGTGAAATATAAACAAAAAAATGAAGATAAACCAAAAATAACTAATTAATATAAATGAAAAGATAAAATATGCAAGCTGAACATTGTGAAAAATGCTAATATATAAGTAGCTGCCATTGATGAATATGGCAAAAATAACGGAAACCCCGAAAGCGGGAAAAATAACTTCTTGGAATCTCGATGAGTGAGATCCTAACCGAAATTTGACAACTGAATATTGTGCGGAAAAAGAAATTTTTGAGAGAAGGGTCCGAAAGCCTTATAAAATCAGGGCAGAAGATTCCGGGAAGTTATTTAGTAGGAAAAGGAGGAAAAAGATGAGAAAAGGAAAGGGCGTTTTGAAACGAAGTGCTGCTGCTGTGTTAAGTGCTGCAATGGTATTCAGCATGAACTTTTCTGCACTTCCTGCTGTCGCTCATGCTCAGAGCGTTCCGGATCCCGGCGGAACAGGGACAGGGCAGAATGAATCCCGGGAAGTAAAAATCGGCCTGGATGAAATTGCGTCCATGACGGCAAAGACTCTTGGCCCCACAAATGACGGCGATACTCTGGAAGCAAGTTTTGACGGGGACACAACCACTTACACAAACAGCAATTATACCGATCCGTCGAATTCAAAGCCTCAGGTGTATACGTTTACCTTTGAGGAACAGGTGAACCTGTGTAAAGTACGGATTCATCCGCGAAATGCAGGCGGAGGCGTGGGAAATGGCGCGCCGAACAGTTGCCTGGTGGAGGTAAGCGCCGACGGAAGCAGCTATATACAGACAGCAGACCAGGCAGTAACTGATAATTCTCTGACATGGACGGACATCAGTTTTTCTGCAGTTCCTGCAAAAAGTGTCAGACTGACATTAAATTCTGCTCATGAAACAGTAGTCAGCACGGGGGAAGTAGAGCTGTATAAACTGATTGAAAATCCGGAACAACCTGATCCGGCAGATAAGACAGGACTGAAAGAAGCAATTGACCGTGTTGTGGAAAAAATGGCGGGGCTGAATGAAGAAGATTACGTAATCAGCAGCTGGAATGCGCTGGAAACAGCTCTGAGCAATGCACAGACTGTATATGAGAATGAGGGGGCTTCAGCAAACGACGTAGCGGCAGCTTTGTCTGCGCTGGAGACGGCAGAGAAGAATCTTGCAGAACTGATTTCGCCGATTTACATGACAGATTTTGTATCCTGTGAAAATGGAAGAGTTACAGTTGAACTCAACGGCCCTACGAATTATGTCCCGGACGGTGAGATGAAATGGACTTATGAATACAGGGACGGAAGACATCTGCTTTATACAGATAACTGGGATACAGCGGCTCTGGCACCCGGAGAGACAAAAAACTACCGGGCTGTCTGCATTTATGATATGAATGGGACAGACGGAGAAGGAACCTGGAGTTTTGTATATCTTTCTGACGACGGAGCAGGTTCTGTATCAACGGAATATGGAAACCGGCCGGTTGCCACAATTACTGCGGGAGGAAAAACATACGATTTAAGCAAAAATGAAGATAAGACTGAAATTGCCGGCCTGAAATTCACGGCAGCACCGGTTGTCCATGTCAGCGGCGTAGATCTGCGGGGGGCAGAGAGTCAGCGTACAGGCGTAGGTGAAAGCGCGATTGATGCGGGCGCTGTAGTTTCCCCGGATCGGACGGAGATGGAGTTCCCGATTAAAAGCCAGACGGGAAAGCCGGCTTCGGGAAATTATTCTCTGTATATCAGCTGGCACGGAACAACGGCATATTTCTGGAATATACAGATTAACAATGTGAATGTTATTGACCGTTCTGCTCTTGAAGAGGCAATCGCCGGGGCGGAAGGACTGACTGCAGATGATTATACAGAAGAGTCCTGGGCAGCGATGCAGCAGAAACTGGAAGAGGCCAGAGAGGTTCTGGATGATGTCATTGCTACAACGTCAGAAGTCTCGGAAGCCGCGCAGGAGCTCAACGACGCGGTGGCTGCTCTTGAGGATAAGGTGCCGCCGGCAGACAAAACCGAACTTCAGCAGCTTTATAATGAAGTGAAGGATGCGGTGTTTACATATCCGAATACAACCTTCTGCGACAGATTCACAGACGCGCTGGCAGACGCGGCAGATGTACTGGAAAATGACGCGGCAATACAGGAAGATGTAGATTCTGCTTATTATTATCTGGAAAAATATTACTGGCTGAATATGGTTAATGATAAAGTTTCTTATTACAATCCGGATAAGTCGGGCCAGGACGGCAGATTTGTATACAGTGATAAAATTACGGAAAGTATTCTTCCACTTGTAACTGCGTTTAAGGAGGCAAGATACGCCAATGTAAATACAGAACCAGACATTCTTAAAGGCTATTATGAAGGATTTACAGAGGCCGAAAAACATGAGGCGGAGATAGCGGATCCGGATCTCAGAGGCGTAGAAGTCGGCTTTAATGCGGAGAATGACTTCGATACAGAGACTGCATTAAATTCAAACAATTACGGACATTTTGAGATTACAGGCCAGGAGTTTGTATCTGATGCGGCCGGAAATGTAAATGTGAAAGTTTTCATCAGATTTGTGAATGACGGAATCAGCCCGGTTACGGGAGAGGAAGGGGACGACTACAGCGTCAGCGAGATGACGAAGGCCAGATGCAGGGTGGCCTATGAGGCGCCGTCTCAGAAAGGCTCGAAAAGCATCAGCGGCAAAGATAAACTGAATGGGTCTTATGGAAACGGATTCATCGGCGAAGTGACAGTACCTCTGGACAGCGTAATCAGTCTGACGGTGGAAGATTCTGTTATGCCAGGTTTTTTCAAAGTACAGAAGTTTGCAGAAGCTGACAAAACGGAACTTGAGACCGCAATCAGCGCAGCGGAAGCTCTGGACGAAGAAAATTATACGGAGGAATCCTGGGCAGCAGTGCAGGAGAAACTGGAAACAGCGAAGAATGTGCTGGATAATGTTCTCGCGACGCAGACAGAGGCAGATGATGCGGCGGATGCTCTGAACAACGCAATGGAAGCTCTTGTGCCGGACACGGATAAGGCGGCGCTTCAGAAACTTTACGATGAAGTAAAGGATGCGCAGTTCGACTATCCTTACCAGTCATATTATAAAAGGTTTACAAACGCGCTGAACAGGGCTCAGACTGTGCTGGAAGATGAAATGGCATTCCAGTCAGAAGTGGATACTGCGTATAATACACTGGAAAAATATTACTGGCTGAATATGCTTAATGACAAGGTAGCATATTATAATCCGGATAAAGAAGGGGAAGACGGCAGATTTATATACAGTGATAAACTCACGGAAAGTATTTTGCCGGTGGTTGCGGCGTTCCAGGAAGGCTCGAATGTAAGCAGCGGCGCGTCAACAGAAAAGATACTCACCTGCTATAATGCATTTGTTGATGCTGAAAAACTGATCCAGACAGCAGAAAGTGACCTGAGAGGCACAGAAGTCGGATTTAACGCAGATGCTATGGATCCGGACAACTACGGGCATTTTGAGATTACAGGCCAGGAGTTTGTCGTGGGCGAAGATGGAGTGGTCCGTGTAAAAGTTTCTTTTAAATTTGTAAATGATGGAATTGATCCGATCAGCGGTGAACAGGGGAAACCGTTCTCGCTGAGTGATATGGGCGATTTAAGCTGCCGCGTTGCCTATGAATCGCCTTCGGAAACAGGCTCAAAAGGCGTAGATTATCAGGGACCGCTGGATGGAAATATTAAAAATGGAATTGAAGGATATTTCACAGTTGATCAGGACAGCGCAGTCAACCTGTATTTCTACCGGACCGCTTATATGCCGGGATATTATAGAGTGCAGAAGTTTGAAGAGGCGGATAAATCAGCCCTTGAGGCCGTGGTCAGCGAAGCAGAAGCGCTGAGTAAAGAGGACTATCTGACAGATCCCTGGGGTGTAATGGAAGAGAAACTTCAGGAAGCAAAGGCAGTTCTGGACGACCCGCTGGCTTCGGATACAGAAATTGCGGATGCGGCACAGGCGCTTAGAGACGCAATAGACGCACTTGTCAAAAGAGCGGATAAGACGGAACTTGAGGCCGCGATCAATGCAGTAGAAGATCTGAAAGAAGAAGACTACACAGAGGAATCCTGGACGGAAATGCAGGAGAAGCTGGAAGCGGCAAAAGAAGTAATGGATGATCCGGAAGCAGCTCAGACGCAGGCTGATGATGCGGCAAAAGCCCTGAATGATGCTGTTGATGCACTGGTGGTAGATAAAACAGCTCTGGAAGAAGCAATGAAAACTGCTGAAGAGGCAATCGGGAAGGAATACATTTATCAGCATGATGATACATGGGATGATTTCCTGACAGCCTGCAAACATGCAGAGGATGTATATGAAAATCCGGATGCAGAAGGAGCAGATGTAAGGAAAGCTGCAGAGGATCTTATATCCAGGTATAATGAACTTGTATTTGAGTCAGAAGCTCCGGCGGCATGGTTTGTTATCGGAAATACAGAGACTGCAATCGAAGAAAACGCATTATTAAATGAAACATTTGATCTTAAGTTCACAGATAATGGAAGGCTGCTTCAGTTTGTACTGAATGGAACAGAATTCCGGCTTGCCGGAACAGAAGACGGAGTTCTGTTTGAAGAAATACAGGATGTATTAAATGAAGGAAACGGCGGGGACGGAAAGAACACACTGATTGTCCGCGACTGTGTTCCTCCTGCCGGAGGCGTATATCCGACAGAAAGGACATATACTTTCTATTTCGATCAGACAGCTCCAACTGCAGAGGTGGCATATTCCACAGAAGAACCGACAGATGGCGATGTTGTGGTAACGATTACTTTTGATGAGCCTCTGGCCGGAACAAATCTTCCGGAAGGCTGGATATTAAGTGATAACGGTCTGATTGCTGTGAAAACATATCAGGAAAACACAGAAGAAAAAGCTGTGTTTACAGATACTGCAGGTAATGCGGTGACAGCGGAAATCAGGATTACCAATATCGATAAGATCACTCAGGAACCGGAAGAACCGGAAGATCCTGAAAAACCGGAAAATCCTGAAAATCCCGGACAGCCGGAGAAACCGGACGGACCGAAGGAGCCGGATAAACAGAATGATCCGGGAAAGAAACCGGAACAGTCAGGCAGTAAAGAAGATTCGGATAAGGAAGGAGGCAAGGCTGCAGTTAAGACCGGAGACAATGCAAACCCGGGAGTTTATGTATCTGTTATGGCATTAAGTGCCGCTGCAGCAGCAGTAATTATCCGAAAAAAGGAAGAAAAGAAAAAATGAGCGGCAACCGGAATAATCCGGAATGTTGACGACTGGAAATAACTATTAAAATAACAGTCAGCAAGACAGCCGCCCGGACGAATTTGTTCGTCCGGGCGGCTGTCTTGCTGTATGTGCGCCTGGCGGCGCACGTTTCTTAAGGATACCGTTTTAGGATGTGAGCGCAGCGCGGCAGTGCGCATAGTCAGGCACGATGGATTCCGGCCGGCCGGGCAAAAAAAGAAGTATGTGCCAGATAGGACGGAAATTTAATGTCAGATGTATAAAAAAAATAGAATTTCTTACAAACTTCCATGTAAATCGTTTAATATTTTGAATGAAAAAACAGTTTCAGAGTGCTGTATATAACTGAAAGAGCTGGAAAAGCTGAAAAAAATCACAATTATAAAAAGAAAAACGAACCAAAAAATATATTTGTATTAAAAAGCGAAAAGAAAAACACAAAAATGTATTGTAAATAACTTATAAACCTGAGAAACAGGCTGTTTTCAGATTGCGGGATGATTTATGCGGTGGTATGATTATATCATAGGGCGATAAGGCATCTATGGCAATTGATAAAGATGTGAAAACCTGAAAAAATTATAGCGCAGCGCAGAATATAAGTACGTTGCGCATTCATTTTATCAGAAAAATCTTTCGGACCCGGCAGCTGCGCCTGCTGTTAACGCCTGAGGAAAGAGCGTGTTGTATCAGCAGCCGGTGCTGTGGCGAAAGAAAGGTTTACAAATCACAGACACATTTGCAGATGCGTTATCCCTGAGTATGATCCTGACGAATGATCAGCCGGTCTGTGTCTTGCATAGTGAACGGAAATTACAGCAGCAGAAATGCTGTATATTTTTTCTGTTATTCGGATCGCTATTATTAAAGAAGAAACAAGAACGGCAATGAGTCGATGGATCATTAAATCTTATTTACAGGAGGAAGGAGAAAATGAAAAAAAGAATTGTAGCAGTTCTTCTGAGCGCGGCGATGATCTTTACAATGGCTCCCGTGAGCCCGGTCAGCGCGGCACCGGAAGACGGCGATAATTCAGTGCCGGCAGTTCAGGTTGATGCTGAGAACCCGGGCAATAATATTGCCCTGAAAGCTACCGCGGACGCGTCTTATACGAACATATACGGTATCTCTCCGGCATCTATGAATGACGGCGAACTGGCGACAGATGATCCGTATTCGAGCTGGAACAGCTGGGGCACGGATGACGAGCACTATCCGGTAATCACATCCCTGGAATGGGAGAATGCGCAGGTAATTACCGGCATGCGGGTAATCTGGTGGGCGGACAACGCTACGCTGGAGTCCAACGCAAATGTGACATTCCCGAAATCAGCCACACTTTATTACGTGGATGAAGAGGGAGAGGCACAGCAGATTACCGGTATGACAAACGAGAAAGATATGGCGACAGATGAGGTTGGTACTGAAGTTGATTCCAGCTCCAATAACGGAATTAACGGAAACAACAAATACTGGAATTATGTGAAATTCTCAGAGCCGATTACTACAAAAGAACTTCAGATGAAGATCCAGCGTAACGGAAGCGGCACTAACGGTGTAGGTATCAGTGAGTGGGAGGCATTCGGATATCCGACGATCGCGTCAGGCACCAATGTTGCAGGGGAGGCAGATATAACTGCTTCATATACAAATACAACGCTGCCGGACAACGCGGTTGCTGCTATTAATGATGGAAAAATGGCAGAGGGTTCCAACACAACATGGAACACCTGGGCTCAGAGCGGGGATGTTGAATATCCTGTAACTGTGGACCTTGACTGGGGCAATACTACATATGACATTTCCAGTGTACGTGTAATGTGGTGGTCAGATAACGGCGGCGTACAGTTCCCGTCTGACTGCAAACTTCAGTGGTACAATGAGCGGTCCAAAGAATGGACAGACATCACAGAGCTTGTAGATGAGACAGGCGCTGACACATCATCTGTCGGGGTGAAATTCGGCTCCAAAGATGCTGCCGGAGCAAATGCGGCGGATTATACAAATGGAAATAACCGTTACTGGAACGGCGTAGCCATGAACGAGTCTGTTCAGACAAGCAAACTTCGTCTTGTGATCGACCGCAATGGTGAAGGTTCAACAGGCGTCGGTATCGGTGAAGTGGAAGTATACGGAACAGAAGTTGCCCAGTCATCAGGCGACAATGTTGCTCCGCTGGCTACTGCTTCCGCTGACGCACAGAATACGCCGGTTACAAATGTAAATAACGGACAGCTTGCAACAAATGCGGGAACTTCATGGAATACATGGAACAGCAGCACTTACCCGACAACGGTTATGCTGACATGGGACGCGCCTTATGTGCTGAACGGCATGCGCGTAATGTACTGGGCAGATAACGGAAATCTGACAGCTTCAGGAAACGTAACATTCCCGAAGAGCTGTGACGTAGAATATTATGATTTTGAGACCGGATCCTGGCAGGCCATTACAGATATGACAGATGAGTCGGGCGCAGACGTATCTACTGTCGGCGTAAAATACGGAAGCGCGGACGCTGCATCCGATCAGCCGGGAAATTATCTGAATGGAAACAACCGTTACTGGAATGTCGTAACATTCAAAGAACCGGTGAAGACAACACAGCTTCGTCTGAACATTGACCGTAACGGTTCCGGCGCAAACGGAGTTGGTATCGGCGAGTGGGAAGTATTCGGCGAAGAGATGACTGCAGAGTGGAACGAACTTGTTTCCGCGCAGATCACAGGTAAAGAAAGAATTCTTAAAGGCGAGACAGGAATCTTTACAGCAGAAAGCCTTCCGACAGGACTTGACGGCCTGAGCTATAAATGGGAACTGACAGAAGGCAGCGAGTACATGTCTATCGACGGCGCAGCTGACGAAGCACAGGTAGCCATCCAGGCAAACAAAAGCGGTTATGGTACTCTGAATCTGACAGTATCCCGTGAGCAGAACGGAGAAACTGTATCACGCACAGCCAGCATGCAGATCAAAGTTGATGCCATTACAAGCATTGACGATTATGTAACAGCAACTGAGGCAGGAAGAGCGCCGATTCTTCCGAAGACAGTTGTGGCAAATGGTATCGCGTTTGATGATCCGACACCTGACCTGATGGGAAATAACGGCTTTAATTTCGGCGAGAAATTTAACTCCAAACTTGTTCCTGTTGAGTGGGAAGATGTTGATCCGGAATTATATGCAGAAGATAAGGTCGGAACAACCTTTGAAGTAAAAGGTACAGTTGTTTCAGGAGATGATACATTTGATGCGGTTGCGAGAGTAACAGTAAATGAGCCGGTCGTTACACCGGTTGCCAACAGCACAGTTACCTTTGAAAATGTACAGCTGACAGATAACTTCTGGAATCCGAAACAGAAAGTAAACGCTGTAAATTCACTGAACAAAGCGATCTATCAGATCGAACAGCCGTCCGGCGGAGAGCCGAACTTCGTAAATGCAATTGCGAAGCTGAACGGCGAGCCTTATGATGAATTCCAGGGATATGTATTCCAGGATTCTGATATTTACAAGAGTATCGAGGCAATTTCCTATACTCTGTCTGTAATCAATGATGATACAGATCCGGAGATGGTAGCTCAGAAGGCGGTACTGGAAGAGAAACTGGCTTACTGGATCTCACTGATCGAGCAGGTACAGTACGCAGACGGTTATATCGACACACACTTTACATTAAGAAGCACAGCTCATGCAGGCGGAAGCTCACCGGGAACACACAGATGGCATGACTTCTCCAACCATGAGATGTATAATGCTGGACATTTCCTTGAGGGTGTTGTAGCTTATACACGTTACAGAGAAGGAATCGGCGATCCGGACTACAGCCTTTATGTAGTCGGAAGACGTTTCGCGGACGAGATTGTAACTCTGTTCGGACCGGACGGAACACGTCATGAAGTTCCGGGTCATGAAGAGATCGAGCTGGCGCTTGTAAAATTCGCGAAACTTGTAGAGGAATATGAAGGCGAAGGCACAGGCGATAAATATGTAGAGACAGCAAAAACGCTGATTGACCGCAGAGGTACGAACATGGATGAACGTGAAAGCGGTTACTGGGGCGGTGAATATTCACAGGATAATGCATCCATCAAGGAAATCACAGAAGCTGTAGGACATGCAGTACGTGCATGCTACTTCTACGCGGGCGTAACAGATGTTGCCACACTGCTTCCGGAAGATGATCCGGACAGAGAGGCTTATCTGAATACGATGGACGCGATCTGGGATTCTGTTGCAAACACAAAGACATATATCACCGGCGGTATTGGTGTCCGTTCCCACGGCGAGGATTTCGGTGATCCGTACGAACTGCCGAATGACGACTCCTATTGTGAGATCTGCGCGACGATCGCGCTTGCAAACTGGAACCAGAGAATGAACCTGATCCACGAAGACGCGAAATACGCGGATGTAGTGGAGAAGAACCTGTACAATGCAATTCTTGTAGGAACAAATCTGACAGGAGATAAGTTCTACTACAGTACATATCTTGAGGCAAGAAACGGAGATCCGCGTTCTGACTGGTTCGCATGCGCATGCTGCCCGCCGAACCTGATGCGTACAATCGCGAAATTAAGCGAATATATGTACACAGTACATGGCGACAAACTGTTTGTTAATATGTACATCGGAAGCGATGGTAATGTAAATGTTGACGGAACAAATGTTGGCCTGATCCAGGAAACAGAATATCCGTGGAACGGCGACATCAAGATGACGGTTAACCCGGATGAGGAAAAGGAATTCACAATGAACATCCGTATCCCGGGCTGGGTAGAGGAACAGGCAAACCAGAACGTAACAATTTCTGTCAACGGCGAAGCTGTAACAGCTGAGGCAGAAAAAGGTTATGTTGCAATTACACGTACATGGAATGCCGGCGACGTTGTCAGAATTTCCATCCCGATGGAAATCAGAATGACAGAGGCAGACCCGAATGTAGAAGCTAACCAGGGAAGAATCGCTCTGCAGCGCGGACCGATCGTATACAGCATTGAGATGGCAGGAAACGCACAGCTGAATTCTGATATCGCGAACTTCAGCCCGCTGAACTTTGTAATCCCGAGAGACGCTGAGCTGACAGCTACCTACAATGAAGATCTTCTGAATGGCGTAGTAGAGATCACCGGCGATGTTAAATATAATAACAACGGTGAGATCATTGATGCAAAACTGCAGGCAATTCCGTACTATGCATGGAACAACCGCGGCAACGACGGTGTAGAAGGCCAGAATAACTGCAGCCAGATGCTGATCTGGACAAATACATCCGGCGCGAGCGTTAAGATCGGCGGTGACAGCCAGCTGGTGATCGGCGATACAACTGTCCTGAACGCACTTGCGGCAGGAATGGATAGTCCGACATACGCATGGACTGTTGACGGAAATGCTGTTGAGATTACAGACGGGGCTGATACAGCATCTGTAACAATTTCTGCTGTAGCAGAAGGTGAAGCGACTGTTTCTGTAACAGCTGCAAGCGGTGATACAGAAAAGACAGCAACATTTACTGTTACCGTTACAAAAGATGAGCCGCAGCCGGAGCCGACGCTTGACAGAATCGAGCTTACCGGTCCGTCCAAGACAGAATACATCCAGGGCGAAGAGCTGGATCTGAGCGATCTGGGCGTAATCGCGGTATACAGTGACGGAACAACAGAAGAGATTGCAGAAGGATACGAAGTAACAGGATACGATCCGAACGCGTTAGGCACGCAGGAAGTAACTGTGACATACAAAGGCGTATCAGCAGTCTTTACTGTAACAGTAAAAGCTTCTGAAGAACCTCAGCCGACACTTGACAGGATCGAGCTTGGTGGTGACGTGAAGACAGTGTACACTCAGGGTGAGAAACTTGATCTGAGTGGTCTGACAGTAACAGCGGTATACAGCGATGGAAGTAAAGTTGAACTCAAGGCCGGCGATTACACGGTAAGCGGATATGATCCGAATACAGTAGGCGAACAGAATGTGACGGTAACTTACGGCGGTAAAACAGCTGCCTTTACAGTAACAGTAGAGGAAGGTAAACAGCCGACAGATCCATCTGATCCGACAGATCCGGGACAGAAGCCGTCAGATACTCAGAAGCCTTCAGGCGGCCAGGACGGAGACCAGACAGACAAAGCGGTACAGACAGGAGATACTACAAACCTGTTCCTGCCGGCAGCGGGAATGCTGATGGCAGCAGCACTGTTGTTTGTGGCCTGGAAGAAAAGAAAAATAGAAAAATAACCGCAAAATAAAAGCGGAAAATCGGACATTGCCATGATCGCCGTGCTGAAGATGAAAATGGAGATGTCTGACAGATAAGAACAGGGTGCTTCAGATTTATCGCAAAGATGGATCTGAAGCATCCTTTCTTTCAGAATATGGAGCAGAAAAGGCGTACGGTGCTGAGGACATGGACCGCATGGGCGCTGAAGGAATGGAGGAGAATGATGAAATATCGGAAATTGGGCAGCACAGGGCTTCTG
Source organism: Mediterraneibacter sp. HA8405 (assembly GCF_056148955.1). Classification (NCBI taxonomy): domain Bacteria; kingdom Bacillati; phylum Bacillota; class Clostridia; order Lachnospirales; family Lachnospiraceae; genus Mediterraneibacter; species Mediterraneibacter sp. HA8405. Next base: position 717,108 of record NZ_CM148758.1, read on the forward strand.
GTCAGTGAGATCGGATTAGGATGTGAAGGTTTTGCGGAGGATGAGTGCCGCAATACAAAGAGACTGCTGGACGAGGCAGAGAGTCAGGGCATCAATTATTTTGACCTTTACGCTTCTGACCCGAAGGTACGCGCGAGCGTCGGAGAAGCGCTGAGGGGAAGAAGAGAAAAGTTTATGATCCAGTCTCACGTCTGTTCGGTCTGGAAAGACGGACAGTATAAAAGGACGAGAAATATTGATGAAGTAAAAGCGGGCATGGAGGAGATGCTTTCTCTCCTTCAGACAGACTATATTGATGTTGGCATGATCCACTATGTAGACTCTGTGAAAGACTGGCATACAGTCGCGGGCGGACCTGTGCTCGCGTATGTAAAGGAATTGAAAGAAAAAGGCGTAATCAGACATATCGGTCTGAGCAGCCACAATCCGGAGGTGGCGCTGGAAGCGGTGAAAAGCGGTGACATTGAAGTGCTGATGTTCAGCGTGAATCCGTGTTATGACCTGCAGCCGGCAAGTGAGGATGTAGAAGAACTGTGGGCGGAGAAGAACTATAAGGAACATTTGATTAATATGAATCCGGAGCGTCAGGAACTGTATGAAACCTGTCAGAGGCTGGGGATAGGGATCACCGTTATGAAAGCATTTGGAGGCGGAGATCTTCTGGATGAAAAACTTTCACCGGCCGGAAAGGCCCTGACTGTGAATCAGTGTATTCATTATGCTCTGACGCGGCCGGGAGTCGCAACCGTTCTGACGGGAGCCCGCAGCGTGGAGCAGCTTGAAGAGAGTATTGCCTATGAGGAGGCCGCAGAAGAAGAACGGGACTATGCGCCTGCCTTCGCGTCCTTTCCGAATATCAGCTGGAAGGGACACTGTATGTACTGCAGTCACTGCGCACCCTGTCCTCAGAAAATTGATGTGGCTTCAGTCACAAAATTCCTCAATCTTGTAAAAGCCCAGGGAACTGTGCCGGAGACAGTCAGAGAGCATTATGAAGTACTGCCCCATCATGCAGGAGAGTGCATCCAGTGCGGCGCATGCCAGACCAGATGCCCGTTTGGAGTGCCGATAATAGAAAACATGAAACAGGCAGCGGAGATTTTCGGGAAGTAGATTCGGATTTGTCGAAGGGAATTTCCGGACAGCAGACACAAACCGGAAGGGAAGGAAGTTTTTATAAGACGGATTCAGAAGAGGGGGACAGGAAATTCTGATGACTCTGAAATGAGTTTAGATAAATAGAAGACCGGGAATCAGCGTCAGGATCTGCGGCGGGCTTTGTCCGAGCGCATGCGAGTTAGCCCGCCGCAAATCCTGCTTTTAGCTGATCCCCGGTCTTCGTGATTTATCTTAACTCATGGAACGGAATCAGAATTTCCTGTCCCCCTCTTCTGAAAGGCGCATCCAAAAACTCTCCGGACTTCCGTTTTTCTGTTCCTCAGTCCGGAAATTCCCTTCGCAGATCCTCATAAACCAAAAAAGAAAGGGGTGCTTTAACGGCGGAGACGGCAGGTGATCCAGGCAGTAGTGATGCTTTAGATCCGGGCAGCTGCAGTCGGAACAGCTCCGGCTTTTTCCTGTTTTATGAAATTCGGAATTGTCGGGGATACTGCTGACTGGATGTGCGCAGAAAACAGCGGGATACCGCCGATTGGATGCAGCTTCTGGAAATGAGGGATGTGTGCTTTTGGTGACTTTGGAGCAGATATTAGAAAAACAGAAAACCTGGCGGCAGGCGTTAAAATTTACAGCAGAATTGTCTGAGCGAATGCGAGTTTTCTGCTGTAAATTTTGCTCTTAGCCTGTCGTCAGGTTTTTTAGTTTTTCTTTATCTGCGGAACGGAAACAAAAGCACACATCCCTCATTTCCAGATCCGATTATCCAATCTCCTGGTATTCAGGTGTTTTCGGACGCCTATCCACTCACAGCTCTCCGACAAATCCGAATCTGATTTATTGGAGAAAGTGAATCCCTTTCATCATGATGTTTTCAGCAACGGATGCGATTTCCTCGGCGCTGGTTGTCATTCCGTCTGCCAGCCATTTTTCCAGAAGGCCGATGCAGCCGGCGCTGACAAAGGAGTAGTAGTATTCGATCTGTTTTGGGGTTGCATGGGCAAAATATTTGGAATAGCTTTCTACACATTTTTCTCTTCCGATTGTCAGCAGCCGGGTAGCAAAGTTTTTGTCTCCGTATTTCCCCAGTGTAACCGCGCAGAGATCTGCGTTTTCTTTCAGACATTTAAAAATTCCGGTTGTGATTTTAAGGGGAGTGAGTTCTGTATTGTCTGAATCCAGAAGAGGCTTAAGAGCTGTCTGGAAATCGGTCAGCATTTCTTCTTCTATCTGTCCCATCAGGTCGTAAATATCTATGTAATGCGCGTAAAATGTTCCCCGATTGATACCGGCTCTGGCGCAGAGCTCCTTTATGGAAATGCTCTGTACGGGTTTTTCCTGCAGCAGCCCGGTAAATGCCTGGCGGATAAGCATCCGTGTAAGTCTGGTTCGCTGGTCGGTTCTGGCCATAATTTTACTCCTTTCCGTACAAAACAGACAGAATATGTCTGATATACCCGATATCCGGCAGTTTGGCGGCAAGCTGCCGATTGAATAATGTACACTGCGGATATTATAATACAATTGAAAATGAAACTCAACATAGTGTTGATATAAATATTATGCTGTCTGGTGTTTGGGGGATATCATCCAAAGTTGAAACGGAGGTGACGTCAACAATGAAGAAACTTTATATTGTTACAGGAGCCGGCGGACATCTGGGCGGGACGATTATCCGGCAGCTGCAGAAAGAGCCGGTCCAGGTGCGGGGACTGCTTTACGGGAAAGAAAAACGGGAGGACATGGGAAATGTTCACTATTACCGGGGAGATATACGAAAAGTTGATTCTCTGCGGCCCCTGTTTTCGGGCTGCGGAGACATGGAGACATATGTTATACACACGGCGGGAATTATAGATATCTCAAGTCATGTGTCCTCGGGAGTATATGACGTAAATGTGGGCGGTACGAAGAATATCCTGTCTTTGTGCCGGGAATATCCGGTAAAACGGCTGGTGTATGTAAGCTCAGTGCATGCAATTCCCCGGCAGAAGCGCGGAACAGTTACGAAAGAAACGGAAATGTTTTCTCCTGATTACGTGACCGGAGGTTATGCAAAGACAAAGGCAGAGGCAACCCGGGCTGTACTGAAAGCGGCAGAAGAAGGGCTGGATGTGGTGGTTGTCCATCCGTCTGGTATTCTGGGACCTTATGACCGCTCCGGCAATCATCTTGTTCAGATGGTTTCGGAATATCTGCGCGGAACGCTTCCGGCATGTGTAAAAGGCGGATATGATTTTGTGGATGTACGGGATGTAGCTTCAGGCTGCCTGCTTGCCGCCGAAAAAGGCCGGAAAGGAGAGTGCTATATCCTGTCTGATAAATACTGTGAGATCCGGGAAGTGCTGGATATTGCGGGAGAGGTTTCCGGGAAAAAGAAACTTCCGGTGCTTCCGCTCTGGATGGCAAAACTGGCCGCGCCGTTTATGCAGCTTCATTCCAGACGTAAAAAGCAGCGGCCGCTGTATACGGCATATTCTCTTCATGTACTGGGAAGCGGAGAAAGGTTTTCCCACAAAAAAGCAACGGAAGAGCTGGGATATTCCCCCAGAGACCTGCGTCTGACAATCCGGGATATGGTGGCGGATATGCAGGGAACTTTTGTGTAATATATTTACGCTTTTGATTTCCGGTGTTATAATGTTCATACTGATTACAAGATTGAAGGAGTTTTTTGGTATGGAACTGACAACAATTCGGGAAATATTTAAGAACAGAGAGGATTATCTGGACAGGACGGTGACAGTTGGGGGCTGGATCCGCAGTATCCGGGATTCTAAGACATTTGGTTTTATCGTGTTGAGCGACGGATCTTACTTCCAGACGCTTCAGGTTGTTTATCATGATAAAATGGACAATTTCGCAGAAGTCTCAAAACTGAACGTGGGGGCGGCAGTAATTGTGACAGGTACTCTTGTGGCAACACCTCAGGCAAAACAGCCCTTTGAAATTCAGGCAGATATCGTGGAAGTGGAAGGCGCGTCCGCTCCGGATTATCCCCTTCAGAAAAAACGCCACAGTTTTGAATTTTTAAGGACTATTTCACACCTCAGACCAAGGACAAATACATTTCAGGCTGTATTCCGCGTAAGATCTCTGGCGGCATACGCTATTCACAAGTTTTTCCAGGAGAGAGGCTTCGTATATGTGCATACTCCGCTGATTACCGGAAGCGACTGCGAAGGAGCGGGAGAGATGTTCCATGTGACTACGATGGATCTGGAAAATGTTCCGAAAAATCCGGACGGAACGGTAGATTACAGCCAGGATTTCTTTGGAAAAGAGACAAGCCTCACTGTAAGCGGACAGCTTAACGGAGAAACTTACGCGCAGGCATTCCGCAGCATTTATACATTTGGTCCTACATTCCGGGCTGAGAATTCCAATACTACAAGACATGCGGCAGAGTTCTGGATGATTGAGCCGGAGATTGCGTTTGCCGATCTGGAAGATGATATGGATCTGGCGGAAGATATGCTCAAATATATTATTAATTATGTGCTGGAAAATGCGCCGGACGAGATGAATTTCTTTAATTCATTCGTGGACAAGGGACTGCTGGACCGGCTTCACAATGTGGCAAATTCAGACTTTGCCCGTGTGACTTATACGGAGGCTGTTGATATTCTGGCAAAGAATAACGATAAGTTCGAATATAAGGTATCCTGGGGCTGCGACCTTCAGACAGAGCATGAGCGTTATCTTACAGAGCAGGTATACAAGCGCCCGGTATTTGTTACTGATTACCCGAAAGAAATCAAAGCGTTTTATATGAAACAAAATGATGATGGAAAAACGGTTGCTGCCGTTGATTGTCTTGTGCCGGGAATCGGTGAAATTATCGGGGGAAGCCAGAGGGAGGACGATTACGGCAAGCTGCTGAACCGGATGAAAGAGCTGGGACTCAAGGAAGAAGATTACAGCTTCTATCTGGATCTTAGAAAGTATGGTTCCACCAGACATGCCGGTTTTGGTCTCGGTTTTGAAAGATGTGTTATGTATCTGACGGGAATGGGAAACATTCGTGATGTAATTCCATTTCCAAGAACAGTCAATAACTGTGAATTATAAAATGCGAAAGGACGCGGCGCGGGGTGCAGCGTCCTTTTCTGATGAAAAACATCGGGAAGAAAAAGTAATTTAAAACAGTTTGCCGGAAAAAAGAGACAGGAGGAAAGAATGAAATTTATTCATATTGCCGACGTACATCTGGGGGTTCACCCGGATGCCGGGACAGCGTATACTGAGAAGCGTCCGAAGGAAATCTGGGATACCTTTGAACGGATTATCGGGATCTGCCAGAAAGAACAGACGGATCTTCTTCTGATTGCCGGAGATCTGTTCCACAGACAGCCCCTTCTTCGGGAACTGAAAGAAGTAAACTATCTTTTCTCTGCTCTGACACACACAAAGGTCGTGCTGATTGCCGGAAATCATGATTATATACGCAGAGATTCTTATTACCCTACATTTCCGTGGAGCGAAAATGTACGGCCGCTTTTCGGCAGTAAAATAGAATGTGTGGAGTTTGAGGAGCTGCGGACCGCTGTTTATGGCCTGAGTTACCACAGCAGGGAGATAACGGAGCCGTTATATAATACAGCCACGCCGGAAGGAAGGCAGAGGTATGAACTTCTGCTGGCCCATGGAGGAGATGAGAAGCATATTCCTGTTGACTGGGAACGTCTGGATTGTCTCGGGTATTCATATGTTGCTTTTGGTCATATACATAAGCCTCAGGCTGTGCGGAGAAACCGGATCCTTTATGCCGGCGCGCCGGAGCCGACAGACCGCAATGATACAGGACCTCACGGATATGTAAAAGGGGAGATTACGGAAAAAGGCGTTCATGTCCGGTGGTTCCCCTGCGCTTCCAGAGAATACATCCATGCAGAGATTCCTGTGGACGAAGATGATACCGCAGGCAGCGTAAAGAAAAAAATAAGAGAATATATAAATGGACACGGAAATGAAAATATTTACAAAATAACTTTGCAAGGCGTGAGAAACAGGGAGGTCTGTTTTGATATGATGCGGACGGATACAGATGGAAATGTTCTTGAAATTCTGGACGAGACGCGTCCGCCCTATGATTTTGAAAGACTGTACAGAGAAAATGCCGGAAATATTATCGGCCGGTATATTGAAAGATTCGAGGGATGCGGCAGGGACAGTGAAACGTATCAGGCTTTGTGTGAAGGTGTAGACGCGTTAATGAAGAATCGCAGATAGAACGGGACGCGGGAAATATGATAATTACAGAAATTTATATAAAAAACTTTGGCATGCTCTCTGACAGACATATTCGTTTTACAGATGACGTGCAGATAATATATGGAGAAAATGAGTCGGGTAAGTCCACTCTTCATGCATTTATACGTGCCATGCTGTTCGGAATGGAGCGGGGGCGGGGAAAGGCAGCGACAAAAGACGACTTTACCCGCTATGAGCCATGGGAGAACCCGGAGAAATACGCAGGGGTTCTCTGGTTCAGCTGCGGAGGAAAACGGTTCCGGCTGGAACGGAATTTCAGCCGTTATATGAAGCGCGCTTCTCTGATTTGCGAAGATGACGGAGAAGAGCTGTCGGTTGAAGACGGAGATCTGGAAATGCTGCTGGGAGATATGACAGCTTCCCTCTACGACAGTACCGTTTCGGTCGGACAGCTGGCAGCGGCGCCGGGGCAGGAACTTTCAAGAGCGCTGGAGAATTATGCGGCTAATTTCTGCGAAGCAGGCGGAGGGGACATTGATGTAAATGGCGCGCTGCGAATCCTGAGAGAAAGGCGGAAAGAGGCGGAAAGAGCGCTGAAGAAAGAGAGAGGCGCCAGGGAGGAAAAGCGGCAGAAGCTGCTCAGGGAATGTTCATATCTGGAGAAAGATATGTCGGCTCTGTCAGCTGAATTTAATGAAAAGAAAGCTGCGCTGGAAAGTATGGGACGGACAGAGAATCCGGGCAGCCGGGAAGAAAGAGAATTTGTCGGAAGAACGGGTGTTTATGCTGCAGGCGGACTGACCGGGATGTTCATCGGCGTGACTGGTTTTGTCTGGGCGCAGTTTCTTAATGGATGGAAAATGCCCGGTCCGGGCGGCGCGCTTTTATTTTTCTCTGTTATTGTCTTTTTAACCGGCATTCTGCTGACAGGGGCTGCAGGTTATGCATATCTGGAGAAGAAGCATGCGCAGGAACGAACGGAAAAAGAGCATGATGTACGGTGGCAGAAGAGAGAGGGGCAGTCCGGAGAAGCGAGCGATATCCGGCGAGTCCGGTGGGAGATTGGACGCATACAGGCAGAATGGAAAGAAAAAGAGATCCGCTGCGGTAATTTAAGAGAGCATTGCGCGGAGATTGAAAGTGAAGCCGGTGATGCAGAAAAGGAACTGGCCGGACGCTGCCGGGCTCTTCAGATCGCGGAGGAGCAGATGCGGCTGGCGGCAGACAGTCTGGGAAAGCAGACAGCCGGAAATCTGAATGAACAGGCATCGCAGATATTTGCGGCCGTAACAGAGGGAAAGTATCAGCGTCTGGACATTGGGGAAAAACTTCAGATATCTGTCTGGGACGGCATCCGGCGCATTCCGGCAGAACGTCTGAGCAGGGGAACTCTGGAACAGATTTATTTTTCAGTCCGGATGGCTGCCGCGGATATTCTGCAGGAAGAGCCGATGCCTGTAATTCTGGACGATACATTTGCTTTTTACGATGAGAAAAGACTGAAATCTGCATTAAAATGGTTGAGAGGACAGAAAAGACAGGTTATAATATTGTCCTGCAACAAAAGAGAGGAAGAAATTTTAAAACAATTCTGAAGAAGTTGACGAAAAGGGACGGCTTTTTTATAATAACCGTCCCCTTTGGGGAGGAAGATATGTTATGAAGATAACATTGCCAAGGAAAGTGCTGATGATTATTAATAATCTCCAGCTTCACGGATATGAAGCCTTTGCGGTCGGCGGCTGCGTAAGAGATTCCATTCTGGCCAGGCGCCCGGAAGACTGGGATATTACCACATCCGCCCGGCCGGAGGAAATCAAGAAACTGTTCCGAAGAACTGTGGATACGGGGATCGAGCATGGAACTGTCACTGTTTTAATAGGGAAAGACAGTTTTGAGGTTACTACTTACCGCGTGGACGGCGCATATGAAGACAGCCGGCATCCGACAGAAGTGCGGTTTACCAGTCGGCTGGAGGATGACCTGCAGCGCCGGGATTTTACGATCAATGCCATGGCGTACAATGATGAAGTCCGCCTTGTGGATGTATTCGGCGGTATGAGGGATCTGAATCATCATCTGATCCGCTGTGTTGGCGATCCGAAAGAACGCTTTTCAGAAGATGCCCTGCGTATTCTGAGGGCAGTCCGCTTTTCTGCTCAGCTGAATTTCCCCATCGAGCCGTATACTGCAGAAGCGGTAAAGGAACTGGCTCCCACACTTGCGAAAATCAGTGCGGAGCGTATTCAGGCAGAACTGGTAAAGCTTCTTGTTTCTCCTCATCCGGAACGTATCCGTGATGCATATGAACTTGGAATCACAAAAGTTATTCTTCCGGAGTGGGATGCGATGACAGGAGTGGAACAGAACACGCCCCATCATAAATATGATGTGGCCGAACACACTATACGTGCCATGAAATATGTGAAGCGGGATAAAATATTGCGGCTTACCATGTTATTTCATGATATGGGAAAGCCGGCCGTGAAAACAACGGATGAGAATGGAAGGGATCATTTCAAAGGGCATGCTCTTGTCAGTGAAGAGATAGCCCGGATAGTTATGCGGAGACTGAAATTTGATAATGACACGGTAAAAAAAGTAACCCGTCTTGTATGTTACCATGATTACAGAACAGAAGCTACACCGGAAAATGTACGCCGGGCCATGAACCGGATCGGCGTCGATCTCTTTCCCTATTATCTGGCTGTCAGAATGGCAGATGCAAAAGCGCAGAGCCCCTACCGGAGGAGAGAAAAAATCGAAAATATTGTGGCGATGAGGAAGCTGTATCAGGAGGCACTGCGAAACGAAGAATGTGTCACACTGCGCCAGCTTGCGGTAAGCGGCCGGGATCTTATGGATCTGGGAATGCAGCCGGGGAGAGAACTGGGCAGCATGTTAAGCAGGCTGCTGGAATATGTGATAGATGATCCCCGGAGAAATGACAAAGAGATTCTGTGTGATTATGTAAAAGAAAAGCTTGGGTTATAAGCATACTTGGGCTGCCCCCTTCATAGATTAGAAAGGACCAGAATATACGGGGACAGGGGGCAGCTATGAGAGAGTACGAACAGGAAATACTGGAGAGATATGCATTAGAAGTGAAAAGCACCCGGCGGATCAGGGGTGCGTTTTTTTGCGATACTGACGAAGGGGCAATGCTGCTGAAAGAGACAAATATCTCAGAGAAGCGCGCTTTTTCTCTGTATCGGACGGAAAGCTGGCTGGAGTCTCTCGGGATGCTGGTTGACACGCCGGTTTTCACAAAGGAGGGGGATATATTATCCGTATCGAGGGACGGCACAAAATATATAATGAAAAAATGGTACTGCGGAAGAGAGTGCGATCTGAAAAAAGAATCCGAACTTGTCCGTGCTGCCAGAAATCTTGCCGTACTTCATATGAAAATGAATCTGGCAGCTCAGGACCAGGAATACGGGGAAATATATACCGGGATTCCGGTCAGGAGAAACCCGCTGGAGGAAATAAAAAGCCACAACAGAGAACTGAAAAAAGTCCGTTCTTTTGTCAGAAACAGAGTCGCTAAAAATGAATTTGAATATTTGTTCCTCCACAGTTTTGAGAAGATGTACAGAATGGCCGAGACGGTGGCAGATCATCTGGAGAATTCCGGATGTATGGAACTGTATGAACAAAGTGTGAGCAGGGAATGTCTGGCTCACGGAGATTACAATTATCATAATATTCTGATACTTCCCGGGGGCACGGGAGTCACGAATTTTGAACATATGTGTATTGATATTCAAGTTCATGATTTATATTATTTTATTAGAAAAGCAATGGAAAAGTTTCAATGGAAAGAAAATATAGGAAAAATAATTCTGGATGCCTATGAAAGCGAACGGAAACTGGAAGAAACAGAAAAGCTGTATATCGGACTGTTCCTTGCATACCCGGAGAAATTCTGGAAAACTGCCGGAAGTTACTATCATTCAAATAAAGCATGGCTTCCGGAAAAAAATGTGGAAAAACTGGAGACGGCTGTGAACCAGTGGAAAGAAAAATACGGTTTTCTTAAGCGGGTTTTTTTGCTGGACCTTCAGTGAGCTGCCGGTGATATATATGAAAAAGGGGGAAAGCGGATTCCGGAAGTCCGCTTTGCCTCGGAACAGGCAGATTTACGGGTGCGGCCAAAAAGCCGGAAAAACGCCGAAAATTCTTGACAAAGAGGTAAGGAACCGTTATAACAGTACATAAAGGCGGAAACATGTGGACGAAGTTACATGCCCCTTTATATCAGAATAAAATTGTATGTGGATACAATAAAGAGGAGGAATTAACTCATGAACAAAACAGAATTAGTAGCAGCAGTTGCAGAGAAAGCTGAAATTTCCAAGAAAGATTCTGAAAAGGCTCTGAAAGCGTTCGTCGATGTTGTAACAGAGCAGCTGAAAGCTGATGATAAAGTACAGCTCGTTGGATTTGGTACTTTCGAGGTAAGCAAAAGAGCAGCAAGAGAAGGAAGAAACCCGCAGACAGGCAAGACTATGAAGATCGCTGCCTGCAAGGCGCCGAAGTTCAAAGCAGGAAAGGCTTTAAAGGATGCAATTAACTAGTCTGCTTTTTCCATGAGAAAATGAATCGGACATTTTGTTTATTGAGAGGACAGGCACTTACGATGCAGAGGACATTGTAAGTGCCTTTTCTGACTCTGTTTTTTCGGGAGGTGAAAAGATGAGGCTGGATAAATATCTGAAGGTCTCCAGGCTGATTAAACGCAGAACCGTAGCAAACGAGGCGTGTGATGCGGGGCGTGTCTGCGTAAATGGCAAACAGGCGAAGGCGTCTGTTAATGTAAAAGAAGGCGACATTATTGAAATTCAGTTCGGAAATAAAGCGGTTAAGGCAGAAGTACTGAAGATTCAGGAGACAACGAAAAAAGAAGACGCAAAAGACATGTTTCGTTATCTGTAACAGAAAGATATCCTGATTCCGGTCAGCAGGCATAAGCTGAAACAACCTTTCATATACATAAGAACAGGTGCTGCAAGAAGTACCGGGGGAGGTGCGTATATGGAGGAACAGCGGATCGCAAAGACACATAAACTTGTGGTAAATAACCGGAAAACAAGCACAGTTACAGGGGTTCTGGATGTGCTTTCTTTTGACCTGAATGAAATTCTTCTGGAGACGGAGCAGGGAATGCTGATGGTGAAGGGGACTGATCTTCACGTTAACCGGCTGAGTGTGGAGAAAGGGGAGGTGGATCTGTCGGGGAATATCGACAGTGTCGCTTATTCCAGTATAAACCAGGCCGGACGGCAGAGTGAAAGTTTCCTCTCCCGGCTGTTTAAATAATAGGAGAACTCCATGATTGGAATTGGCAGTGAAGCATTGATTTTTCTATATGCGGTGCTGGGAGGCATGGCAGTGTTTTCAGCGTACTGTGTTCTGATCTGCTTCCGGCGCATCATAAAACATGGCAGAGCCTTAACCGGGCTTGAGGATATTCTGTTCTGGATCGGCGCCAGCGGATTTATTTTTAAGCAGATGTACGACACTACATATGGGAGTATAAGATGGTATTTTATACTTGGTGTTGTATCAGGAGCGGCGCTGGGATTCGGCCTGCTTTGTCTGGAGAGAAAATTACAGGTAAAGTTTAAGAAAAGCCTTGAAAAGTACAGGAAAAGAAGATAGAATATTTTTTAACGGGGAGCAAAAAAAGGGATTAATAAGTGGGTGAATTGTATGAGTAAAAGAAAAGGGACAGGCCGGCAGCGGAGCAGGAAAAGACGTTCCGGATTCAGCCGGTACAAAAGAAGCGTTCTGATGATCTGTACGGTTCTCGTTTTCCTTTCCGGTGTACTTGCAGTGAATTCTCTGAGACTTCAGGCGAAGAATGCTGAGTATATCGAGCAGGAGGAGGAACTGCAGTCTCAGATAGACGATGAAAAGAAACGTTCGGAAGAAGTGGCGGCATTTCGGGAATATGTTAAGACAGATGACTATGTCAAAGAAACAGCTGAAGAAAAGTTAGATCTTGTTGATCCGAACGAGATTATTTTTAAGCCGGCGGAATGACAGATGCGGATCCGTGCGGAAATTTGTATGAAAAAATAAGAATTACCAATGAAGACTCCAGGAGAAGTTCTCCTGGAGTCTTCTGTTTTTGAAGGGAGACTATAGAGTTATGAGCGATGGACAGGCACTCCACAGCAGCCCCTATGTGGAGCAGATTGAAAAATATGCACATTCACTGAAACAGCTGTCTCAGACATTTCTCGGACTTGAGGAAAAACGGCAGGCATTTTCTGACGAGGAAATAGAAGCCATGTTTTCCCGCGTTCGTCAAAAAGTGTGCGGCAAATGTGAAAAATGCGGCTGGTGCTGGGGCGAAAATTTTGTCCATACGTACCAGATGGGATATGAAATTCTTTCTGCGGTGGATCATTATGGAAATGAACTGAATACAGAGACAAAACGGAAGCTGATGCAGAGGTGTATTATGGCGCCGCGGTTTTTAAGAGAGATGCTGGAGGGATTTCATGACGCGCGGCAGAATATGATATGGGTAAACCGAATGGTCAGAAGCCGTGAGGGGTGCGCCATACAGATGGATACTTTTGCGGATATGATACAAAGTACGGCGAAAGAGCTGGAAAGCAGCATTTTTACAGATGAGAGGCTGGAGAAAAAGATCGGCGCAGCACTCCGGAAGAAAGGAATCCGGATGCTGTATACAAATTTTTTTATGACACAGGCAGGCAGGTATGAGATTCAGGTTACGGCAAGAACAATGAAAAATCAGAAGATTTCCACGAAAGAAATTGCGAAGGCCGTATCTGACGCAGCGGGGCGAAGGCTGATTCTGCAGAGCGGCACAGCCCAGGTTATAGGGAAACATTATATGACGGTGGTATGTCAGGAGGGGCCGGCTTATTATACTATGCAGGGGGCGGCGCGTATCGGGAAAGGATGCAGCCAGATATCCGGCGATAATTTTGCCATGCTGGAACTGCCGGGAGGAAGGCAGGGGGCGGCGCTTTCAGATGGAATGGGTTCAGGAGAAGAGGCGTGCCGGGAGAGCACCCTGGTCATTGAACTGCTGGAAGAGCTGCTGGAAGCCGGTTTTCCGGTGAAAACGGCAATTCAGATGATCAATACAACACTGGTTATGGGGAGGGAAGAGATCCATTATTCTACAGTGGATATGACAATTTTTGATCTTTATACAGGAGAATGCGAGATTATCAAAGCCGGGGCATCATCTACGTTTATAAAAAAGAAAGATGAGGTAGAGCATTTGAGTTCCACCAGTCTGCCGATCGGGGTGATGAATTCTATAGAAATAGATTCGGTGAAAAGAAAACTGTCTGCCGGAGATTTTGTGATTATGGTGACGGATGGAGTACTGGACGCGCTGCCTGTAGGCGAGCAGGATCTGCTCCTGGAAACAATTATTCAGGGGAGTACAATTGCCAATCCAAAAGAAATGGCCCACCATGTTCTGGAACAGGTGCTTGCCTGGACGGGAAAAGAACCGGCTGATGATATGACCGTGCTGGCGGTGGGAATATGGGAGTGCTGATGCGCCGGAAGGAGCCGGGCCCCCGGAGAACGGCTTTGCAGCTGCATTTTGTACAGGAACGCGGGCTTTACATTTTGGCATGAATTGGGTATAGTTTACATATGATGAGAAATATAGAAGAAAAGGCAGAGGCTCTGATTCGGAAATATAATATGATAGAAGAAAATGATGTGGTCATTGCAGGCGTATCGGGTGGTGCGGATTCGGTATGTCTGCTTTTTGTGCTTTGTGCATTGAAGGAAAAGTATGATTTTTCGATCAGAGTCTGCCATGTGAATCATGGTCTCAGAGGCGCGGACGCGGATGCGGATGAACAATTTGTAAAAGAACTGTGCCGGAAGTTAAATGTTCCCTGCAGGGTTTTTCACAGAGATGTGGAATTAATTGCCAGAAAAAGGAAACAATCTCCTGAGGAGGCGGGGCGTATGGTCCGCCGGGAAGCTTTTGAGATTATGTGCCGGGAGGAAGGAGGAACCAGAATTGCAGCGGCTCATCACTGTGATGATAATGCGGAGACAATACTTCTGAATCTTGCGAGAGGAACAGGAATCCGGGGCCTGTGCGGCATAAGGCCGGTATACGGGAAATGGATCCGGCCGCTGCTGGGAGTTTCCAGAGGGGAAATTGAATCTGCGCTGTCAGAGGAAGGAATTTCCTGGCGCAGAGATATGAGCAATGAAGATGATATCTATACAAGAAACAGAATCCGTCACCATATTCTGCCGTCTCTTCAGACACAGGTCAATCCGGAGACTGTGCGGCATCTGAATGAACTGTCACGGCAGGCGCAGGAAGTCTGGGATTATATTTCATGGGGAGTGGAGAATGCATGGAAGCGGTGTGTGATCTTCCCTCCGGATGGAGAGCCGGTTCCTGAGATACGGGAAGTATTTTTCCGGACAGAGATGCCTGCTGTTCAGAAACAGCTTATTCACAGATGTATCTGTACAGCAGCGGGAAAAAACAGAGATGTGGAGGCAGTCCACGTGGAGGCGGTTCTGCAGCTGTTTGACAGACAGGCAGGGAAAAGGATCAGCCTTCCTTTTGGAGTAACGGCATATCGAACTTATGAGGGTGTGCTTCTGAAAAAGGACATACCGGAAAAAGGGGGAGAAGAGTCTGCCCGGGGAGATGAGGGAAGAGTCTCTCCGGCTTCACGCGGAGAAGATAAAGAGATCGAAGAGACGAGGGTCGGAGAAACAGAACTGAAAATACCGGGAGAGACCAGAATTCCCGGAACACCTTTCCGTATATGCTGCCGGGTGTATGAACGCAGACCGGATAATTCCGCGCCGTACGGCGGAGAGGAAGACAGAGAGATCCGGATCCCGCAAAAAAGTTACACGAAATGCTTTGACTATGATATAATAAAACATACCGCTTTTGTGAGAAAAAGGCGTCCGGGAGATTATCTTATTATCAGCAGGAACGGGGGCAGACAGAAACTGAAATCTTACTTTATCAATGAAAAAGTTCCCCGCCCGGAGCGCGACCGGATATTTCTGATTGCGGACGGAAGTCACGTTATGTGGATTCCGGGCATGAGGATGAGCGCCTGGTATCAGATCAGCAAAGAGACAAAGAGGATTCTTGAGATAAAGATAACGGAGGAAAAAGAAAATGGCAGAGACGATCAGAGTTCTGATTCCCGAGGAGAAAGTGGATCAGAGAATTGAAGAACTGGGAAAAAAGATCAGTGAAGATTATGCGGGCAGGCAGATTCACATGATCTGTATTCTTAAGGGCGGCGTATTTTTCATGTGCGAACTGGCCAAGAGGATTACGGTTCCGGTATCACTGGACTTTATGTGCGTGGGCAGCTACGGCGACGGGACGAAGTCCAGCGGAGTGGTGCGCATCGCAAAAGATCTGGATGAATCTATTGAGGATAAAGAAGTGCTTATTGTAGAAGATATTGTTGATTCGGGCAATACGCTTTATTATCTGATGGATGTGCTTAGAAAGAGAAATCCTGCGAGTATCCGTCTGTGTACGCTTCTTGATAAGCCGGACCGCAGGGTAAAAGACGTGAAAGCCGATTACCTGGGCTTTGAGATACCGGATGAGTTTGTAGTGGGATACGGACTTGACTATGCCCAGAAATATAGAAATCTTCCCTACATCGGCGTGGTGGAAGGAGTGGAATAGGAAGGAGTTAAACAGCATTGAATAACAGCAGAAAATACAGAGGCACAAGCGGCCCGGCCATTATTATGTTTATTGTTATTGTGGCCGCCGTACTCTGGATGGCAAGCCAGCTCCAGATGCATCAGCAGGAGATGACATGGAGCGAGTTTGTCTCAGAAGTAGAGGATGACAATGTGACGGACGTATATATTGAGCAGAGCAGAGCTGTGCCGACCGGTATTGTTACCCTTGAACTTAAGGACGATAATTCCACAAGAAAAGTGAATGTTTCAAATGTGGAGGAAGTAGAGGCATTCTGTGATGAAAATGGCCTGTCATACCGGCTGGAACCGGTTCCGCAGGAGTCTGTTTTAAGTACGGTCCTGCTTCCTGTACTTATTACAATGGGCGGAATTGCCCTGATCTTCTTCCTGATGAACCGTCAGGGCGGAGGAGCCAATGCAAAGGCCATGAACTTTGGAAAGAGCCGCGCAAAGATGTCCGGACAGAACGAGATTAAGGTGACTTTTGCGGACGTGGCCGGACTGAAAGAAGAAAAGGAAGAACTGGAGGAGATTGTGGATTTTCTTAAGTCTCCGAAAAAGTATGTACAGGTAGGAGCAAGGATTCCGAAAGGCGTTCTGCTGGAGGGACCTCCGGGAACCGGTAAGACGCTGCTTGCCAAGGCGGTAGCCGGAGAAGCGGGAGTGCCGTTTTTCAGTATTTCCGGTTCGGATTTTGTGGAAATGTTTGTAGGCGTAGGAGCATCCCGTGTAAGAGATCTGTTCCAGGATGCAAAGAAAAATGCGCCCTGCATTGTGTTTATTGATGAAATTGACGCGGTAGCCAGACGGAGAGGCAGCGGTCTGGGCGGCGGACATGATGAACGAGAGCAGACTTTGAACCAGCTTCTTGTGGAAATGGATGGGTTTGGAGTCAATGAGGGAATTATTGTCATGGCTGCTACAAACAGGAAAGATATCCTTGATCCGGCTATTCTGCGCCCGGGACGTTTTGACAGAAATGTAATTGTG
Organism: Mediterraneibacter sp. HA8405; assembly: GCF_056148955.1. Lineage (NCBI taxonomy): Bacteria > Bacillati > Bacillota > Clostridia > Lachnospirales > Lachnospiraceae > Mediterraneibacter > Mediterraneibacter sp. HA8405. The sequence goes on from NZ_CM148758.1 coordinate 734,154, forward strand.
GGACGCCCGGATGTAGGCGGAAGAGAGGAGATTCTTAAAGTTCACTCCAAGAATAAACCGCTTGGTGACGATGTGGATCTGAAACAGATCGCGCAGACCACGGCCGGTTTTACCGGGGCGGATCTGGAGAATCTGCTTAATGAAGCGGCGATTATCGCGGCAAAGGAAAACAGAATCTATATTCAGCAGCAGGATATCCGGCATGCTTTCGTAAAAGTAGGGATCGGACCGGAGAAAAAAAGCCGTATTGTATCGGATAAGGAACGTCGGATTACAGCTTACCATGAGTCAGGGCATGCGATTCTCTTCCATGTACTGCCTGATGTGGGCCCGGTATACAGTGTGTCCATTGTACCTACAGGCGGAGCAGGAGGATACACAATGCCTCTTCCCGAGCAGGATGATATGTTCAATACTAAAGGACATATGCTCCAGGAGATTACGGTGGCTCTGGGCGGACGTGTTGCGGAAGAAGAGATTTTCGATGATATAACTACCGGGGCTTCTCAGGATATTAAGCAGGCGACGGCCATTGCAAAGTCCATGATTACAAAATTCGGTATGTCTGAGAGACTGGGTCTGATTAATTATGATAATGACAGTGATGAGGTATTTATCGGACGTGATTTCGGGCATACATCGAGAGGATACGGCGAAAAAGTTGCCGGAACAATTGATGAGGAAGTGAAGCGGATCATAGATGAGTGCTATGAAAAAGCACGTGCGATACTGAAAGAATATCACGACGTTCTGGATGCATGCGCACAGCTTCTGCTGGAGAAAGAAAAAATAACGAGAAGTGAATTTGAGGCACTGTTCGGGAATTGTGGAGCGGATGCGGATTAGCGTCCGCTCCTTATGCCGTCAAAATGCGGCAGAGGTTGTTTTAACTTAAAAGTGAGGAGGCTGAGATATATGAACAGGGAGGCGCTGTTTTGTGACGGCACGAAGGATTATGTGATCCCGCCGGAGCCGGAAGAAAATGAAAAAATTCTTCTGCGGTTCCGTACAGCCCATAATGATGTGGAAGAGGTAAATATTCTGACAGGCGGCAGAAGCTATGCCATGTGGAAAACGCACTGCAGGGGAGAGTTTGACTATTACGAAATTGTCTGTCAGCTGGGAAACCAGCCTTTTGAATACATGTTTGAGATAAAAAAAGGAGAACAGATCTGCTATTATAACCGGTGCGGCGTATGTGAAAGCGAAGAAAATTATTATGCTTTCAAAATCGTCCCCGGGTTCTCTACACCGGAGTGGGCAAAGGGTGCTGTAATGTACCAGATTTTTGTTGACCGCTTTTACAATGGCGATCCTGACAATGATGTAGAGGACAGAGAATACATATATATCGGTTCGCCCAGTACAAAGATAAAAGACTGGAACCAGCCGCCGGCAGAAATGGACATTCACAATTTTTACGGCGGAGATTTGCAGGGGGTAATGGATAAGCTGGATTACCTTCAGGATCTGGGCGTTGAAGTGATTTATTTTAATCCGCTGTTTGTCTCGCCGTCCAATCATAAATACGATATTCAGGACTACGATTACATAGATCCGCACTATGGAAAGATCGTAGCGGACGGCGGCGATGTGCTTCCGGAAGGTGCAAGAGACAATATAAACGCCACAAAATATCAGAAGCGTACCGGAGATATCCGCAACCTGGAGGCAAGCAATCAGCTTTTTGCGGATCTTGTATCAGAGATGCATAAACGGGGCATGCGGGTGATTATAGACGGAGTATTCAATCACTGCGGCTCTTTTAATAAATGGATGGACAGGGAAAGAATCTACGAACAGCAGCCGGAATATCCAAAAGGAGCGTATGTCAGCAAGGACAGTCCGTACAGAGATTATTTTCATTTCTTTGATCAGAGAGACGAGGCCTGGCCGTACAACAAAAGCTATGACGGCTGGTGGGGACATGACACGCTTCCGAAATTGTCTTATGAAGATTCACCGGAACTTGAGCAATATATAATGAACATAGGAAAGAAATGGGTTTCTCCTCCTTACAATGTTGACGGATGGCGGCTGGATGTGGCGGCTGACCTGGGATGCAGTAACGAGTACAATCATATGTTCTGGAAGCGCTTCAGGAAAGAGGTGAAAAGCGCCAATCCGGATGTGCTGATTCTTGCAGAGCATTATGGAGATCCTGTGGAATGGCTGCAGGGAGACGAGTGGGACAGTGTAATGAACTATGACGCATTCATGGAGCCGCTGACCTGGTTCCTCACCGGAATGGAGAAACACAGTGATGAGCGAAGGACAGACCTGTGGGGGAATCCGGATAATTTTGTCGGAACAATGCGCCATTTTATGGCAAGCATGCTGACGCCGTCTCTTCAGGTTGCCATGAATCAGCTTTCAAATCATGACCACTCCCGGTTCCTGACCCGCACAAACCATATTGTGGGGAGGGCTCACCAGGTGGGAGTAAAAGCGGCAGAAGAAGGAATTAATCATGCGGTAATGCGGATTGCCGTGACTGTTCAGATGACATGGGTGGGATCTCCGACTATTTATTACGGAGACGAAGCCGGATTATGCGGCTTTACAGATCCGGATAACAGAAGAACCTATCCCTGGGGAAAGGAGAATAAAGAACTCCTGGAATTTCACAAAGAAATGATCCGCATCCATAAAACAGAAAAACCGCTTCGCAAAGGTTCGATTAAGCTGCTTAAGGCAGAGAAAAATTTCCTTGCCTACGCAAGATTTCAGGGCGGGGAACAGATTGTTGTCATACTGAACAACAGTAAAGAACTGATGCAGAACATTACAGTTCCGGTCTGGTATGCCGGAGTGCCGAAAGAAGGAAGAATGAAACAGCTCATCTATTCCTATGAGGAAGGGTATACTGTGGATTACAGCGAATACATTGTGGAAAACGGTGAGATTATCCTGAACATCGGCAGACACTCCGCAATCGTACTCAAACCCGTAAAAACAACAGATCCGTTTTCCCGTTGATGAAATTCGGATTTGTCGAAGGGAACTTGAATTAAGAAATACCGAAAAAAATTCAGACTTTCCTGGATAGAACGGGACGGAGATACGGGATGCGGGATCCTTGTTCCACTCCGGAATCTGAGAAAAATAAAGGATCTGAAATCTGATTAAAAGCAAGGCCTGAGATGAAAACTCACTGCGTTCGGGCAGATTCATCTCAGGCCTTAACATCAGACATCAGATCCTTTGTTTTTCTGACAGATTCCTCCGAGTCACAAGGATCCCGCATCCCGTATCTCCTGTGTATTCTATCCGCAAGAAGTTCCTGAATATTTCTGCTTTTTCCCAATGCAGAAGTACCTTTCGCAATTCCTCATAAAGGGAAGAATCAGGGGAACTTTACTGGTAAATATTGCACTGTGCTGATATTCGGAAGTGATGGCTGTTCCGACTGCAGTTGCCCGGATCTAAAGCATCACTACTGCCTGGATCACCTGCCGTCTCCGCCGTTAAAGCTCCCCGCTGTTTTTGTCTTATGAGGATCTGCGAAGGGATTTCCGGACTGAGGAACAGAAAAACGGAAGTCCGGAGAGTTTTTGGATGCGCCTTTCAGAAGAGGGGGACAGGGAATTCTGATGACTCTGGAATGAGTTTAGAAAAATAGGAACCTGAGAATCAGCGTCAGGATTTACAGCGGGCTCTGTCCGAGCGCATGCGAGTTAGCCCGCTGTAAATCCTGTTTTTAGCTGATTTCCAGGTTCCGTTATTTTTCTTAACTCATGGAACGGAAACAGAATTCCCTGTCCCCCTCTTCTGAATCCGTCTTATAAAAACTTCTTCGTCCTCTGTTTTCCTTTTTCAATACCGGAAGTTCACTTCGACAAATCCGAATTTTCGCAAACTGGACTGGTATAAAAGTACGGAACTGGACGTTTTTAATAAGCCAGTTGTATGATATTATTTCCCGGAGAAGAAATTGGAAAACAGGAGATATTATGACGAAAAAAATAGCAGTGATTAATGATTTATCGGGATTCGGGAAATGTTCACTGACAGCGGCAATATCGGTTATAGCGTCGATGGGAGTGCAGCCATGTCCGCTTCCGACAGCTATCCTGAGCGCGCAGACCGGATATCCCAGTTATTTTTGTGATGACTATACAGACAAAATGGATGAATTCCGGAAGGAATGGAAAAAAATGGGAGAATCTTTTGACGGCATTTATACCGGGTTTATGGCCGGAGGCCGTCAGATTGAAAAAGTATTTGATTTTCTGGATGATTTTTATACAGGAGATACTTTTCTCCTGGCAGATCCGGTGATGGGAGACAACGGGCGGAAATACGATATGTTTACGCCGGAGCTCCTGTCCATGATGAAGGAACTGGTCAGAAGAGCAGACATTATTACGCCGAATCTTACGGAGCTGTGCCTTCTTACAGACACAGACTACCGAATGATGAAAGAGATCAGAGAGCAGAAAAAACTTATGGAAGCAATCGGACAGATGTGCCGGGATCTGACCGGAAGCAGAACATCTGCCGGGCCGGCGGAAATAGTAGTGACAGGAATCTGCTATACAGATCAGACAGACGGTGTGCGCAAAGTAGGCAATCTGGCGGTTGCCGGCGGCCGGACAGAGTTTTCATCCTTTCCGTTTATCGGGGAGAGTTATTCCGGCACAGGCGATCTGTTTGCGTCTATGATTGCCGGCGGCCGGGCCAGAGGAGACGCTTTGGAAGATATAATGGAATTAGCCGGAAAAATTATAGAGCTGGCGATACAGGATTCGGCAAAACGTGACGTTCCCAGAAATGACGGAGTTGACTATGAACAGTATCTGTGGATGCTGGCAAAGCAGAACTCCGGCGCAGGACAGGGAAAAGCTTAAAGGAGGATAGAGCAGAATGCAGAAAGACAGCAGAATACAGGGAAAAACGACAGAAAGGGAAAAGACAGTGAAAATGGCGGCTGCAGGTCTCTTTGCGGCGATGATTGCGGTTATGACCGCTTATATCTGCCATATTCCCTACGGAGCAAATGGCGGCTATATTCATTTTGGCGATGCGCTGATTTATCTGGCGGCGGTATTTCTCCCCAGACCTTATGCCCTTGCGGCGGCGGCAATTGGCGGAGGAGCGGCGGATCTGCTGACAGCTCCTATGTGGATTCCGGCTACTGTGATTATAAAAATGATGATCGTACTTCCTTTCTCGGGAAAACAGGAAAAGATCCTGACTATCAGAAACTGGGCGGCGCCCTTTACAGCGGCGGCGATTTCCGCCACGGGCTATTATCTGGCGGAAGGAATTCTGTTCGGATCTTTTATTACTCCGGCCGCGTCTCTGGCAGGAAGTCTTATTCAGTCAGGGGGGAGCGCTGTATTTTTCTTCGCCTTAGGGGCGGCATTTGACCGGGCACGGGTGAAAGGAAAAATACAGCGGATGATGCATCTGAGCAGCGGGGCATAATTCAGATCAGGCGGATATTGGCGATACGTTTCGCACGGCATGAAACAGTGAACTGCCTGATGCGATTAAAATAAACAGAAAGCAGGAGAAGAAAATGGCTGACATATTATATACGTATAAAAATGAAGTTTATGTAAATCTGACAAATAAATGCGACTGCAGCTGTACCTTTTGTATTCGCAGTCATAAGGACGGGGTGGGAGATGCAGATACACTCTGGCACAAAAAAGATCCTGCACTTGAAGAAGTGACGGCGGCCATGGACGCATTTGATTTTGCCGGATATCAGGAACTGGTGTACTGCGGCTATGGTGAGCCTACCTGTGCGCTGGAAAATCTTGTTGCCTCTGCAAAATACGCAAAAGAAAAGTATGGAATCAAAGTGCGGATTAATACCAACGGCCTTGGAAACCTCTACAATGGAAAAGATATCGTTCCGGAACTCATGGACGCTGTGGATGTAGTATCCATAAGTCTGAACGCGCCGAATGAGAAGAAATATATGGAAGTAACAAGACCGCAGTTCGAAAACGCATTTCAGGGAATGCTGGATTTTGCGTCAGAATGCAGAGAAAAAGGACTGGAAGTACGGTTTACAGTGGTAGACGTACTTCCGGATGAAGAAATCAAGGCAAGCCGTCAACTGGCAGAATCCATGGGAATCGGACTCAGAGTGCGGCATTTCGCATAAATATCAGGCCTGGGTTTGCTGAAATGAATTCGGATTAAGAAATACCAGAAAATATTCAGGGGGCTTACAGCCCCCTTTTCTGCGTATTTCATCCGAGAGAAGACCTGGAGGATTTTTAAAGAGGATTTTCGGACTGAGAAACAGAAAAGCAGAATCCCCTGTCTGTTTCTCCTGAATATGTCTTCAAAAAATTTTTTGTCTTCTGCTTTCCTTTTTGTATCGGAAATCCACTTTGTTGAATCCGAATCTACTTTGTAAGTACTTCAATCCCGTCTTCTTTTACAAGCACCATGTATTCGATTTGTGCGGACAGTCCGTCGTCGATGGTGTAGACGGTCCAGCCGTTGTCTTCGTCTACGAAAAAGTCGGGGCTGCCTTCATTGATCATAGGTTCGATGGTAAACATCATTCCCGGAACGAGAAGCATTTCACTGCCCTTTGGCGTTACGTAGCTGACAAAAGGATCTTCGTGGAAAGCAAGGCCGATGCCGTGCCCGCCGATTTCTTCTACGACAGAATAACCGTTTGCCTTTGCGTGGGTGTTGATCGCATCCGCGATATCTCCCAGGTGTCCCCATGGCTTTGCGGCAGCCAGACCAAGTTCAACACACTCTTCTGTTACGCGGACCAGCCTTTCGGCGCGGTCAGAGACTTTTCCCATTTTAAACATGCGCGACGCATCGGAAAAATAGCCGTCCAGGATAGTGGAAACATCCACATTAATAATATCCCCTTCCTGGATAATAATATTTTCGTCTGGAATGCCGTGGCAGATTTCGTTGTTAAGAGAAGTGCATACACTTTTCGGGAAGCCCTGATAATTCAGAGGCGCGGGAATGCCGCCGTGTTCTGTGGTGAAACGATATACAATTTCATCAATTTCCGCCGTGCTCATCCCGATACGGATATGCTTTGCAACTTCGTCCAGTACTGCAGTGTTAAGTACGGCACTTTCTCTGATCTTTTCAATCTGCGCCGGGGTTTTCAGCAGAGATTTTGAAGGGACGATTTCCCCCCGTTCAGCATGCATAAGCATTTTCTCTTCAATGGGCATGTGGCATTTTTTATATTTCTTTCCACTGCCGCACCAGCAAAGTTCATTTCTTTCCATTTAATTACATCTCCTCTAAATCTAAAATAATATGATTGCCGCTTCTTTTTGGCTGCGGCATGCCTGTCAGTCTGATGTACATGTGTACAGTATCAGAAACGATGAATAAACAGACCGCTTCGGAGCTTTGGTTCAAACCAGGTGGATTTCGGCGGCATAAGCATTCCTGCATCGGCTACCGCCAGCAGCTCTTCCATTGAAGTAGGATACATGGAAAAAGCGGCGCCGCCGTAACTGTCAGCCATTTTTTCCAGCGCTTCCAGTCCGCGTATCCCCCCGACAAAGCGGATGCGGGGATCGGATTTCGGATTCCTGATGCCAAATACAGGGTCAAGAATGCGGTCCTGCAGAATGGATACGTCAAGACTTTTGACAGGTCCGACGTCGTCCGGAACATTTTCGGCGCGCAGCCTGTACCAGCTGCCGCTGCAGTAAAAACCGAATTCACCTTTCCGAGAAGGTCTGAACGGCTTCTGGCCTGAAAGGGCAATATCAAATTCATTCTTTATCTTATCAAGAAATGATTCAGTTGTATAGCCGTTCATATCCAGCACGCACCGGTTATAGTCATATATATGCAGTTCATCTGACGGAAACAGAACCGAGAGAAAATAGTTGTATTCTTCATCTCCTGAAAAGTCCGGATTTTCGGCTCTTTTCCGCAATCCTGCCTTTACGGCCGAAGCAGCTCTGTGATGCCCGTCGGCGATATAAAGACGGGATATATCTGAAAAAATATGAGAAATATTCTCGATTTCGGATTTCTGATCGATCCGCCATACCTGATGGCGCACCTGGTCGCTGGCCGTGAAATCATAGAGGCACGGTGACCGCTTTACGGAAGCTATGATTTTTTTAAGCTCTGTCCGGGGCCGGTATGTGAGAAAGATCGGTCCGGTCTGGGCGCTGCAGGCGCTCACATGACGGATCCGGTCTGTTTCTTTCTCTTCCAGTGTGTTTTCATGCCTTAAAATTACATGATTCAGGTAGTCGTCCACAGAGGCGCAGCCTACAATGCCGTTCTGGGTCCTGCCGTCCATGGTGAGCGCATATATATAGAAGCAGGGATTCTCATCCTGTATAAAAGAGCCGTCGGCAATCATTCCGTCAAGAATTTCTCTGGCTTTTTTGTAAACAATATCAGAATAAGGATCTGTGTTTTCGGGAAACTGTGTTTCCGGGCGGTCGATTCTGAGGAATGACAGCGGTTCTTCCGCTATTACTTCCCGTGCCTCGGCAGTACTGTATACATCATACGGCAGTGCCGCTATGGAAGCGGCAAGTTCTGCCTTCGGGCGGACTGCCCGGAATGGACGGATCGTACTCATAGTAATCTCCTTTTGCTGCTGTATATATTTCCGGGCTGCATTTTCCGTGCCGGTCTGCAGGAAATATACCCGGGATACACTGACGCTATTCTAACATAATTGCAGTGAATATGCCATACCGGGATAGAGAAGCAGTCGACAAAGATTGATAAAAAATACATTCGTGCTTGCCCGTAATGGAAAAGTATAGTAGTATATGGATTTAAAGGAGTGATAATTTCATGAGTAGCATGTCATACTGGATTATAATGATTCTTCTTGCTGCCGGATGTGCCGGGATGCTGGCAGGGTCGTTCATCAGCATAAAAAAACGCAAGGCTGAAAATGCGGCGCCCCGCCGGAAGGGCCGCAGGCAGCCAAACTATGGCGGGAATGAAGAAGATCAGTACGATACAGCAAGGCGGAGAGCGGTCCGCCGGCCGGAACAGGGGCAGAACCAGGCGCCTCAGGATTCCAGGCCCCAGAGAAAGAAAAAGAGACAGTGGAAAATTATTCTTGAGAATATTGACAGCTGGGAAAAATACAGCTTTGTATTTTATGACGTCGTAGGTATCGGCAGAGCCCGGGAAGGGAAAATGTACGAAAAATACCTTCCGCTTACAGAGGATAAAAGGATATCGAAAGCGCACTGCGTGATTGTGCGCAGAGGGGATCAGCTTTATCTGAAAGATGAGGGCTCAAGAAACGGCACATTTCTTAACGGACAGCGGGTAGAGCAGCCCATGCCGCTGCAGAAGGACGATATTATCGGTGTGGGAGGAATAAGGCTGGAAGTGCAGCGGGTACTCCGGGAGAGCGATTGAAGCGGCTGGTTTCGGGACAGAATAATATATGGTTTACAATGCCGGATCTTTCCGGGAAAATTCACTTCCCGGGATTTCCGGCATATATTATATATATAATGTCTGTCTGGGAGTGAGAAAATGGATCAGAAACTGCCTTATTATATGGCGTATCCGATGACGCTTGACTATGACGATGAAAGAATTGAACGGATGGATTTTGAATATCTCAAAAGCATGTATCCGGAAATCGCAAAAAACGTACTGCCTTATGTGGAAGAAGAATGCGACCGTATGGCATATGAAAGCAGTATGATTTATGATCAGTATCCGGATAAACTGCAGCTCAGAATGATGTGCGGCAGAATCTGTGAGAACATAAAACGGAATAAAAAATTGTTCCGCAGTGAAAGCATGGCAGGAATTTCCTCCGATACGGACCATGGCGGCAGATGGCTCAGGGATCTGGTGGAAGTAATGCTTTATCAGGAACTGTACCGGCGCAGGAGCGGACGAAGAAGAATGAGGCGTAAGTTTTACTGACAACAGGAAACATGTTATAATCATCAGAAAAACGCGCCGGTTAAGAGGAACCGGCGCAGAGGAAAACGGACAAAAACACAGGGACGTTCAGACTCTGACATACGGAATGGAAAAACGGCAAGGGAGAGACATATGAAAAGTAATCTTATATTTATCGGTATGCCTGCTGTAGGGAAAAGTACAGTGGGCATTGTAGTGGCAAAGCGCCTGGGAATGAATTTTATAGATACGGATCTGCTGATTCAGGAGCAGGAGAAAAAACTGCTGCGGGAAATCATTGCGGAAGTTGGACAAGATGGTTTCCTGAAAATTGAAAATCAGGTCAATGCAGATCTGGAAGCGGAGAATTCTGTTATTTCGCCGGGCGGAAGCGTAATTTACTGCAGCGATGCCATGAAGCATTACAAAGAAATCGGAACGGTTGTATATTTAAAGGCTTCCTATCAAACAATAAAAAAGAGAATTCACAATCCGAAAAAACGCGGCGTTGTTCTGAGGAAAGACCAGTCTTTCAGGGATCTCTACAACGAGAGGGTTCCATACTTTGAAAAATATGCGGATATTACTGTATGCGAGGACGGCTGCCGGATTGAGGATACAATAGAAAATGTGATCAACGCGGTGGGAGAGTATCGCAAACAGCAGAAAAAACGGAAAAAGAAAAAATACAGAAAGCAGGCGGGGACAGGATACAGAAAGGCTTCGGATAAGAAAAACACTTGACATAAGTGCCGGTAAAAGACTATTATATGTATTTGGCACAGGCATGCTATAGATAGAGAAATGAATATTTCCGGGGTATTTGCCGCAAAGCTGTACGAAGCCTGAACGGAACGCTGTCTTGTGCGGGAAGGAAAAAGAATTTTACAAATTTTCTTTTTATGGTATAATATCGACAGATATTACAGAAATATTACAGATGCAAAGATACATTGAACAGGGGACGGGTAAAGTTTCCGGCGACAATGATAGAGGCAAAATACGGATGCAGCAGCAAATTCGGAGTCGAGGTGCGAAATGGAGCAGTATATAATTAAGGGCGGTAACCCGCTGGTAGGGGAAGTTGAAATTGGCGGAGCCAAAAACGCGGCACTTGCAATTCTGGCGGCAGCGATTATGACAGACGAGACGGTTTTAATTGATAATCTTCCGGATGTTAACGATGTCAATGTAATGCTTGAAGCGATCAGCGGGATTGGCGCAATGGTTCAGAGAATTGACAGGCATACGGTAAAGATTAACGGCAGTACAATCGGAGATTTCAATATTGAGTACGATTATATCAAGAAGATAAGAGCATCCTATTATCTGCTGGGCGCTCTTCTGGGAAAGTACAAAAAGGCAGAAGTAGCTCTTCCGGGAGGATGTAATATCGGAAGCAGACCGATCGACCAGCATTTAAAAGGATTCCGTGCTCTGGGCGCAGACGTGGATATTGAGCATGGGAAGATTGTTGCCGAAGCAGAACATTTAAGAGGCACACATCTGTACTTTGATGTAGTCTCTGTAGGCGCGACGATCAACGTTATGATGACCGCGGCTATGGCAGAAGGACTTACAATTATGGAAAATGTGGCGAAAGAACCCCATGTGGTAGATGTTGCCAATTTTCTTAACAGTATGGGCGCAAATATCCGCGGCGCAGGAACGGACGTTATTAAGATCCGCGGTGTGAAAAGTCTTCATAAGTCGGAATATTCTATTATTCCGGATCAGATTGAAGCCGGCACATTTATGTTTGCCGCTGCTGCGACCAAGGGCGATGTGACAGTTATGAATGTAATTCCGAAGCATCTGGATGCTACCATATCAAAACTGGTGGATATCGGGTGCGAGGTGGAAGAATTTGATGATGCAGTAAGAGTTGTGGCAAAGGGGCGTCTGAGAAGCACGCAGGTAAAGACACTTCCCTATCCGGGATATCCTACAGACATGCAGCCTCAGATCGGCGTTGTTCTGGCACTGGCCAAAGGAACAAGTACCATTACAGAGAGCATTTTTGAAAACAGATTCAAATATCTCGGAGAGCTGGCCCGTATGGGAGCGGTAGTAAAGGTAGATGGCAACTCTGCTACCATTGAAGGGGTGGAACGATTTTCGGGAGCCCGCGTAAGCGCGCCGGATCTCCGGGCAGGAGCTGCATTATGTATTGCAGGGCTCGCGGCGGAAGGAATTACAATTGTAGACGACATCGTATATATCCAGAGAGGATATGAGCGGTTTGAGGAGAAACTCAGAAGCCTCGGAGGAGTGATTGAAAAGGTGTCCAGTGAGAAAGAAATACAGAAATTCAGACTGAAGGTCGGATAAATAATAAAACATTTTTCTGCAGCAGGAGATTCTGATGCGGAAAAATGTTTTGTTTTATCAGGAAAGGGCAGAATAGTATTGACATTTCCCATGTTTCATTGTACAGTTTCATATTGGAACGATAATAATCAAATAAATAAGACTTTCTCTTATTCAGAGCAGTGGAGATACAAAGGATCTGTGAAGCTGCGGCAACCCCTGTAAAGGAAGGTGCCAACCTGAGCGAGCAATCGAACAATAAGAGGATTGTTATGAAATATCAACAGTCCGCTTACGCGGGCTGTTTTCGTTTGGCAGGATTGACTGCGGGCATAAGCTTCAGCGGACATGGCGCTCTGTGCCAATGGCCAGAGGAGCATATCTGCATAGGCGGGACGCCCGCGGGTGAGATGGAGCAAAGCGGAACCAGACCTGCGTCAGTCGATCCGGCCGGACGGACAATCCGAAAGAGAAAGCAAAGAAAGGAGAATTGTATGGAAAAATTATTATTTACTTCAGAGTCGGTTACAGAGGGACATCCGGATAAGATGTGCGACCAGATATCCGATGCGATCCTGGACGCGCTGATGGAGCAGGATCCCATGAGCCGTGTGGCATGTGAGACATGCTGTACAACAGGACTGGTAATGGTGATGGGAGAAATTACAACAAAAGCGTATGTTGATATTCCGAAGATTGTGCGGGATACCGTGCGTGAGATCGGGTATACAAGAGGAAAATATGGATTTGACGCAGATACCTGCGGAGTGATCACTACTATTGACGAGCAGTCCGCAGATATTGCTCTCGGTGTTGACAAAGCGCTGGAAGCGAAGGAAAATAAAATGTCGGATGACGATATTGAGGCTATCGGTGCAGGCGATCAGGGCATGATGTTCGGATATGCGTCAGATGAGACAGAGGAATATATGCCTTATCCTATCGCAATGGCGCATAAACTTGCCCGCAGACTTACTGAGGTGAGAAAAAACGGTACGCTGCCTTATCTGCGCCCGGACGGAAAAACACAGGTGACAGTAGAGTATGACGAGAACGGCACTCCGAAAAGACTGGACGCGGTCGTACTTTCTACACAGCATGATCCGGACGTGAGCCAGGAACAGATCCACGAAGATATTAAAAAGTATGTTTTTGATGCGATTATTCCGGAGAACATGGTAGATTCTGAAACAAAATTCTTTATCAATCCGACAGGACGCTTTGTAATCGGCGGACCCCACGGAGACAGCGGACTTACAGGCAGAAAGATTATCGTGGATACCTACGGCGGAAAGGCGCGCCACGGCGGCGGCGCGTTTTCCGGAAAGGACTGCACCAAGGTTGACCGCTCTGCCGCTTACGCAGCACGTTATGCCGCGAAAAATATTGTGGCGGCAGGACTGGCAAAACGCTGCGAGATTCAGCTTTCCTATGCCATCGGCGTAGCTCAGCCTACTTCTGTTTCCGTGGATACATTCGGCACAGGAAAAGTATCGGACAGCAGACTGGTTGAGATTATAAGGGAGAACTTTGACCTGCGTCCGGCCGGAATTATAAAGATGCTTGATCTGAGAAGACCGATTTACAAACAGACAGCGGCTTACGGACATTTTGGAAGAAATGATCTTGATCTCCCCTGGGAGAAGCTGGACAAAGTGGAAACATTGAAAAAATATCTGTAATATTATATACCTGAAGTAAAAAAACTGTCTCTGTCATGCCGCCTGACGGGCGTGCGGCTTAAAATGTGAGAAATGATATAATAAAATCAACTTTTCCATTCCGGATTTTGATATATTTTCGGTAAACCGGAATGGAAAAAGTTGATTTTTTTTGATCAAAAACAAATAAAATCAGAAAAATACAAACAAAATGCGCGGTTTTGGAATTGAAAAAATAAAATATATTAAAATTTCGGATATAATATGAAAATTTGTATTGTTTATTATTGATAAAATTTTACAAATCAGGAATTCCCTTCTGGCTGATCAGGATATTTCCTACTATAATAAAATAACATGGTATATTATTGTAGTAGAGGAGGAAGGAAAAAGGATGAAGAAAAACAAATTAAGCTTCATCGCTGTCCTGTCTGTCTTTTCCATGACGGTGACATCTGTTTTGCCGGCAATGGCAGCTCCGGCGGCGGATGACGCCGGCAGGGCCGGGGACGCGCTGGAAAATCAGGTGCTGGATCTGGAATTTGAGGGAGAACTGACAGATGGAACGGACACCATAGCCGATATTTCGATCAGCGGCGACGGCTATGAGTACGTGGATGGCGTAAACGGCGGACAGGCTCTGAGCCTGACAGGAAGTACTTATGTGAATCTGGGCAAGGATGAGAGACTTCAGCCGGAAAATCTCACATTGTCGTTCTGGATCAATCCGAATGAGACGATAACGGGAGAGCAGATTATTTCCTGGAATAAACAGGAATATAATACGGACGGCTGGTATCTTACATCAGAAAACGACAATACCCCGCTGGCCCTCTCTGTAGGAGAAGGGGCAAATGGCGGACAGCCGTATAAGGTGAGCGTGAAAGGAAACCGCGCGGAATTCTTCCCGGCAGGCGAGTGGACACACATTGTTGTTACTTATGACAGCGAAACAAAAGACGTTGCATTTTACCGCAATGGTGAAGCACAGTCCGTAAACGTGGATTATGCTGTCGGTGAGGGAAGGGACGGCGTTCTCGGTTCAGATCCGGATATGGAGAAATCTATAGGTTACAACGGACCTGTGTATGGATATGCTTTTCTGAACGCAGCGCTGGACCACTATGAGCTGTTTAATGATACAGCAACGGCTGAACAGGCGCTGGCTCTTTATGAGGAAAACAAAGAAACAGAAACTTCCGGACTGAAAAACCAGGTGCTGGATCTGGAGTTTGAGGATAACCTGACAGATGGTACCGGAATAAATACGGACATCAAATTTTCCGGATCAGGTTATGAATATGTAGAAGGAGCAAACGGCGGAAAAGCCCTGGAACTTACCGGAAATACATACATTGATCTCGGCAAAAATACAGATCTGCAGCCGAAGAATCTGACACTGTCATTCTGGATCAATCCGGAGCAGACAATGACCGGTGAGGGAATTATTTCGTGGAATAAAAACGAATACTACACAGACGGCTGGTATCTGTCATCAGAAAACGATAATGTGCCGCTTGCATTATCCATCGGAGAGGGAAAAAATGCGGGACAGCCTTACAAGGTAAGCGTAAAGGCGAATCGTTCGGAGTTCTTCCCGGCGGGCGAGTGGACGCATATTGTTGTGACATATAACAGTGCAAGCAAAGAAGTGGTATTCTACCGCAATGGTATTGAGCAGACATCTACAGTAGACTATGCAATTAATGATGACCGTGACGGCGTGCTCGGATCAGACGAGAGTATGCAGAAGTCAATCGGTTACAATGGACCGGCTTATAATGGCTCATATCTGAAGGCAGCGCTGGATCATTACGAACTGTTCAACGATACGGCAACAAAGGAAGAGGCAATGGCGCTGTATGAAGAAAACGGCGGTGAGATTGACAAGGCGCAGATTGCAAAGGATGACCTGGAGGCGCTGAGTATTCCTTCTGAGACAAGCCGAAATCTTGCGCTTCCGTCGGTCGGCGCACAGGGTTCTGTGATTACCTGGGAAGTAACTGCAGGAACAGCAATGGATAATAACGGTGTGATTACCAGACCGGAGGTCGGCGAACCGGATGCAGAAGTGACGCTGACAGCAACTGCAGTATTCATGGATGGAGAAGCGGCAACAAAGACTTTTGATGTGACCGTACTTGCGAAGAAGCCGATGGATCTGTCAGACACAAGCCTTATGGATGATGTTACACTGTCTGATGATTATATGGTAAATGCGTTTACAAAAGAAAAGGAGTATCTCCTCAGCCTGAGCTCCGAGAAATTCCTGTATGAATTCTATAATGTGGCAGGACTGGAACCTACTACGGAGGAAGGATACGGCGGATGGGAGAGAACCGGAGCATCCAATTTCCGTGGTCATACATTCGGGCATTATATGTCAGCTCTTTCTCAGGCATATCTGAGTGAGGACGATGCGGATGTAAAGGCACAGCTTATGGAACAGATTGAGGCAGCTGTAAACGGACTGGAGAAATGTCAGAATGCATATGCCGAGACATATCCGCAGAGCGCAGGATATATTTCCGCGTTCCCGGAGGGCGTACTTGCCAGATTTGACGGCGGAACCGCTCCTACAGCGGACGACGGCACAGTACTTGTTCCATATTATAATCTGCATAAAGTGCTGGCAGGACTGATTGACATTGCAAAAAATGTAGATGATACGGAAGTAAAGAACAAAGCTATCACAATTGCAGAGAACTTCGGAGAGTATCTGTACAACCGCTGTACAAATCTTCCGAATAAACAGCAGGTACTCTGGATCGAGTACGGCGGTATGAATGAGGCTCTCTATGAACTGTACCGCATTACAGGAAACGATCACATCAAAGAGGCGGCAGAGTGCTTTGATGAAGTGTCTCTGTTCGAGCAGCTGGCAGCAGGCCAGGACGTGCTCAGCGGTAAACACGCAAATACCACAATTCCGAAATTCACGGGAGCAGTAAAGAGATACAGCGTGCTTACTGAAAATGAAGAATACTACGATAAACTGACGCAGGAAGAAAAAGACAATCTGGATATGTATCTTACTGCCGCTGAGAACTTCTGGGATATCGTGGTAAATGACCACACATATATCACCGGAGGAAACAGCCAGAGCGAGCATTTCCACAATGCGGGTGAACTGTGCTATGACGCGACAAAAGGATCTTATGACGGAGCGCTGACCTGTGAGACATGTAATACATATAATATGCTGAAACTTACAAAAGCGCTTTACGATCAGACACAGGATCCCAAATATCTGGATTATTTTGAGAGAACATTTACAAATGCGATTCTTGCGTCACAGAATCCGGAGACCGGTACAACAATGTACTTCCAGCCGATGGCAGCCGGATACAACAAGGTATATAACAGACCGTATGATGAATTCTGGTGCTGTACAGGAACCGGTATGGAGAACTTCTCCAAGTTGGGCGACTATATTTATCAGATTAAGGGAAATACCCTGTATGTAAATATGTTCTACAGCTCAGCCATTGAAGATGAAGGACTTGGAATCAGTCTTACACAGGATGCGAACATTCCGAACGATGATACCGTTATATATACGGTAAATGATATTGCGGACGGAACGTCTGTAGCGCTTCGTCAGCCGGAGTGGCTGGCAGGTGATGCAGTTATTAAAGTAAACGGTAAAGAACAGGATGTGACGGCAGAGAACGGATTCTTTGTACTGGAGGGTCTGAAGGCAGGAGATGAAATTTCCTACACAATGCCGATGCAGGTGGAAATCGAGTCAACTGCAGATAATGAGAACTTTGTAGCATTCAAGTATGGCCCGGTTGTACTGGCAGCGGAACTTGGCGACAAAGATATTGACGCTTCCCAGGGAAATGGAATCCTGGTAAGAGTCGGAACTGAAGATACATCCGCGAAAGATACAATCACGGTTCAGAATATGTCCGTTGAAGAGTGGAAAGCAAATATTGTGGAAAACTTTGTCCGGATTGAGGATAGTGAGGATGGAAGAATTCAGTTCCAGTTAAAGAATACAGATTCAGAGGAACTGATTTACAGCCCGTATTACATGCAGCATGAGCAGAGGTACGGTATCTATATGAATCTGGAAGAGCCGGATTCTCAGGCTTCTCAGGACAGAATTCTGGCTGAGAAAGAAGCGCTCCGCGAGCAGGAAGTAAGCGTGGATTATCTTAACAGTTTTGACAATAACAATTCTGAGTTCGCGAAGAATCTGAAGACAGGCGGAGACACCAGCACAGGATCATTTAACGGAAGAACATTCCGTCATGCAAACGCGGGCGGCTGGTGGAGTTATGATCTTAACGTAGATCCGGAAGCAGAGCACAACTATCTCGGATGTACCTGGTATTCAGGCGATCAGGGCCGCAGCTTTGAGATTTATGTAAACGATCAGCTGCTTCGGACTGTTACAATTAACAATTCAGCAGGAACAAACGTGTTCTATGAGGATCTGTATGATATTACAGATTATATTGAGGACGGAGCCTCGAAAGTGACGGTGAAATTCCAGAGCACCGGCGGATACGCAGGCGGCCTGTTCGGTCTCCGTGTGATTACTTCTCAGACATATGATACAGATGCAAGACTTTCCGGTCTTACGTTTGATCAGGGAACACTGGAGCCGGCGTTTGATCCGGATGTGAATGAATATACCCTTACAGTCGGCAAAGATGTTGAGGCAGTTAATATGCTTGCCTCAACAATGAAAGAAAGCGGACTGGTTTATATCGGGGATATCCTGTTTGACAACAGCAATGAGCGCATGATTCGCCTTGACGGTGATGAAACGGCAGTTTCGCTTACCAGCTATGCACAGGATCATGAGACTTCGCTGAATTATACAATTACAATTGTGAAGTCAGCAGAAGAGCCGGAACCGACCCTTGATGAGATTAGGCTCACAGGCCCGACAAAGACAGAATACGTTCAGGGAGAAGAACTGGATCTGAGCGGCCTTGTTGTTACCGCAGTATACAGCGACGGCAGCGAAGTTGAGCTTCAGACTGGTGACTATACGGTAAGCGGCTATGATCCGAACGCGATAGGTGAGCAGACGATTACTGTAACGTATGAAGGCAAAACTGCAACATTTACTGTAACAGTAATAGAAGGTGAAGAGCCGGAGCCGGTCCTTGAGAAGATCGAGATTACAGGCCCGACAAAGACAGAGTACGTTCAGGGAGAAGAACTGGATCTGAGCGGCCTTGTTGTTACCGCAGTATACAGCGACGGCAGCAAAGCTGAAGTTAAGGACGGAGATTACACAGTAAGCGGTTATGACCCGGATACAGCAGGGGAACAGACCGTGACAGTAACCTATGGCGGAAAAACGGCAGCCTTTACAGTAACAGTAGAGGAGAAGCAGCCGACCGACCCGACAGATCCGAGTGATCCGACCGACCCGAGTGATCCGACTGACCCGACAGATCCGAGCGAACCGGATCAGCCGTCAGATCCTCAGGGCGGAGACGACCAGCAGACAGGCGGAAACGGCCAGGGTACAGATGGCGCGGACAGCTCCAATGCTGTACAGACCGGAGATACAACTAATGTATTCGGAGCAGCGGCTGCATGCGTTCTTGCGCTGGGAATGGCAGGAACTGCCGTGTATGTCCGGAAAAAAAGAAGCTGATTGGACGCAGTGAAAAACGTACAGACGGATAAAACCACAGTGCGAATAAAATAATCAGAAGAAGGAAGGACCGTTCCTTTCCGGGAAACCGGAAGGAGCGGTCCTTTGTCGTAAGATGGAGGACCGGGAGAGAAGCGGCGATATAAAGTAAATGGGTTGACGGAAAAAACGAAGACCTGTAAAATAGAAAGAAGTCAGACAACTTCGGCAAAAGGGGGCGGACCCCTTTGTGAAGAATATTCTGACAGAAAGGATAATTCGATGAAGCTTCGTACAAAACTTGTAATTGTGTTTATGGCGGTTATGATTCTGCCGATGATTTTTATGACGGTTGCCATGCATACGTTTGTTCCGGGCAAAGCGGATGAACTTCAACAGCTTTATCTTGCAGTTGTTTTTTTTACAGCGGGGCTTCTGATTTACTGGATATACCGTTCGGTTTCTGTTCCGCTGGAGAAACTTCAGAAGGCGGCCAGAAATATTAAGGAAGGAAATCTTGATTTTGAGATTCGTCAGGAATCAGACGACGAGATCGGGCAGCTGTGTCAGGATTTTGAGGAGATGCGACTGCGGCTGAAGGCAAACGCGGAGGAGAAGGTGGAGTTTGACAGGGAGAATAAAGAGTTGATCAGTAATATCTCCCATGATCTGAAGACACCGATTACAGCCATCAAGGGCTATGTGGAAGGCATTATGGACGGTGTGGCTGATACGCCGGAAAAGATGGACAGATACATTAAGACGATTTATAATAAGGCTAATGAGATGGACCTTCTTATTAATGAGCTGACGCTGTATTCCAAGATTGATACAAACAGGATACCGTATAATTTCGCGACTGTATCCGCCAGAGGCTATTTTGAAGACTGCGCGGAGGATCTTTCCATGGAACTTGATGCCAAAAATGTGGAGTTCAGTTATCATAATTTTATGGAGCAGGACTGCAGAATTATAGTGGATCCGGAACAGCTGAGAAGGGTTATCAACAACATTGTATCAAATTCCCTCAAATATATGGATAAGCCTCGGGGAAAGATCACAATGCAGATAAAGGACGTGGGAGACTTTATTCAGGTTGAACTGGGCGACAATGGAAAGGGCATATCCGGACGGGATCTGCCGTACATATTTGACAGGTTTTACCGGACGGATGCTTCCAGAAATTCTTCCAAGGGAGGAAGCGGAATCGGCCTTTCTATTGTCAAGAAAATTGTGGAAGAGCATGGCGGAAATATCTGGGCCACCAGTGAAGAGGGCGCCGGCACAACAATGTATTTTGTTGTAAGAAAATATCAGGAGGTACCGATTGATGAATAAGCGTATTTTAATTGTAGAAGATGAGGAGAGTATTGCCGATCTGGAAAAAGACTACCTGGAGCTGAGTAATTTTGAGGTCGAGGTGGCAAACGACGGAGAAACAGGTCTTAACAAAGGCCTTAACGGCGAATTTGATCTGATCATCCTCGATCTGATGCTGCCCGGTGTGGACGGATTTGAGATCTGCCGGCAGATACGGAGCGAAAAGAACACGCCCATTATCATGGTGTCCGCGAAAAAGGATGATATCGACAAGATCAGAGGACTCGGGCTGGGGGCAGATGATTATATGACAAAACCATTCAGCCCCAGCGAACTTGTAGCCCGGGTTAAGGCGCATCTGGCAAGATATGAGCGTCTGATCGGAAGTAATGTGGAGGAAAACCAGATTATAGAGATCCGGGGACTGAAGATTGATACAACGGCAAGACGTGTGTGGGTTAATGGAGAAGAGAAGTCCTTTACAACCAAAGAGTTTGATTTGCTTACTTTCCTGGCAGGTCATCCGAACCACGTATACACCAAGGAGGAACTGTTCCGGGAAATATGGGATATGGAGTCTATCGGGGATATTGCCACAGTTACGGTGCATATTAAGAAAATCAGGGAAAAAATTGAATACGATACCTCACATCCCCAGTATATTGAAACGATCTGGGGCGTGGGATACAGGTTTAAAGTATAAGCGAAAAGAGAGCCGTCAGAGGCTCTTTTTTTACGATTCCTTAGCTTGTCATTGGCAGGTGCGTGTGTTAGTATAGCCTTGTGAACAGTCCGGTGTTCCGGCTTTTTTTGTGTGCGGAATGCCGGACTGTAAAAGCGAAGAAACAGGAGAGTAAGTTTATGGAAGAAAAGAAAAAAAGCCCCAGAAGGGTCAGGCTGACAACAATGCAGATTGTAGCGCTGGGGTTTTTCGGCGTAATTTTTCTTGGCGGCGTGCTGCTCTGGCTGCCGTTTAGTAATCAGAAGCCGATTGAGTTCATAGACGCACTTTTTACATCAGTGACCTGCGTCTGTGTGACCGGTCTTGTGACGGTCGTTCCGGCAGAACAGTTTACGCTGGCCGGTCAGTTCATTATGATGATTCTGATACAGATCGGAGGACTGGGAGTTATTGCATGTACGGCATCCTTTTTTCTGATCCTTGGAAAGCGCATCAGTATGAAAGGAAGGATATTGATCCAGCAGGCATACGGTTTGGATACCCTGTCCGGAATGGTCAAATTTATCATCAGGATTTTGAAGGGTACATTCCTTGTAGAGGGAATTGGCGCTGTGCTGTTCATGATTAAATTTATCCCCGAGTTCGGAGTAATCAAGGGAATCTGGTACGGTATTTTCCATTCTATTTCCGCATTCTGTAATGCAGGAGTAGATATTATCGGAAACAGCAGTTTTATGGAGTATGTAAGTTCTCCGCTGATTAATTTTACAACTATGTTCCTGATCGTGTCAGCCGGTCTCGGATTTACAGTATGGCATGACGTGGCGTCTACAATCAGAACTGTAGTGAAAAAGAAGATGCCAAAGCGGAGAGTAGCCACAAAACTGGAGCTGCAGAGCAAAGTTGTAATTACCATGACGGCGGTTCTCCTTCTGTCCGGTACACTGGGATATTTTATTCTGGAGTACAACAATCCGGAAACCATCGGCAATATGAATGTGTTTGAAAAGTTTATGGCGTCTGCTTTTCAGTCGGTAACGACCAGGACAGCAGGATTTGCCACTGTATCACAGTCCGGGCTTACAGAAAGCTCCCGGCTTCTGGGATGTGTGCTGATGTTTATTGGAGGATCTCCGGGGGGAACAGCAGGCGGTATTAAGACAACGACAATGGCCATGGTGCTTCTGACTGTAATCTGTGTTCTCAGGGGAAAGAGAGATACGGAATGTTTCGGACGAAGGATAGAAGGAGATGTAATCCGTTCATCGGTTACCATTCTTGTTGTTACATTTACATTCTGGCTGTGCGGTGTCGCGGCGCTTACGATTTTTGAGCCGGGAAAGGATGTGCTCAATCTGATGTACGAAGCTTCATCAGCAATGGGAACTGTGGGACTTTCTGCTGATCTGACTCCGCATCTGACGCGCGGAAGTCACATTGTCCTGATGATTCTTATGTATGCGGGGCGAATCGGGCCGATGACAATGGCACTTGTATTTTCCGGGCGCGCCAATAAGTCCACTCAGTTCAGAGAACTGCCGGAAAAACGGGTTATGATAGGATAGTTTGGAAAAAGGAAACAGGGGAAAGTTTATTTTGTGCGAATAACAGGAAACAGAAAGGAAAGAATTATGAAAAAGCAGTATGCGGTTTTAGGACTCGGAAGTTTTGGATGGAGTGTGGCGACCACACTGGAAACCATGGGGTGTGATGTCCTTGCAGTAGATGAATCTTATGAAAAAATTCAGGAAATATCGGAACAGGTTGCCTATGCAATCAAAGCGGATGTATCGGATCCCGATGCACTGGAATCTCTGGGAAGCAGAAATCTGGACGGCGTGGTAATTGCCGTATCCGAAAACTTTGAGGCAAGTATCATGGCAACAATGTTATGCAAGGAAATGGGAATACCCAAAGTACTGGTAAAGGCGAAAGATAAGCTTCAGGGATCAATTCTTGAGCGGGTAGGAGCGGATATTGTCGTGTATCCTGAAATTGATATGGGAAGCCGTGTGGCAAAGAATCTTGTGGCGAGAGAGTTTACAGACTGGATCGCACTGTCCAGCGATTACAGTATGGTGGAAACAATCGTACCGGAAAAATGGGTTGGAAAGAGTCTGGCGGAACTGAAAGTGCGTGAGCGGTTCGGCATTAATGTCGTAGGCATTATTCTCGGAAAAGAAGTAAACGTAACTTTTGATCCTGCTGCTCCGCTGCCGGCAGAAGGTATACTGATCCTGATCGGCGCCAACGACATCCTGGAAAAATTTGATTCAAAGAAAAAATAACAGCTGACTGAAAAGAGAGAATTATGATAACGAGTACATCAAACCAGAAGGTAAAAGAACTGATTCGGTTAAAAGAAAAAAGCAGGATCCGGGAAGAAGAAAAATTGTTCCTGGCAGAAGGGCCCCGCATGGCGGAAGAGATCCCGATGGAATGGATTGACTGCCTTTATGTATCCGAAAGTTATGAAAAAAAATGCGGGGAGCAGACAGCTGCATACAAAAAGGCCGGAGTCCGGACGGAGACGCTGTCGGATGAAGTGTTTGCCCGGGTTTCAGATACAAAGACGCCTCAGGGCGTACTGGCTGCGGTACATATGCCGGAATACAGTTTCGCGGATATATTAGGTGTGAAAAAAGCGGCTGCGCATACTCATGTACAGCGTGCATTTATGCAGGATCCCTTTGAAGGACATTTTGCAGCCAGAGACGGCGCTGCAGGAAGAGCAAGACTGCCTCTTGTTCTTGTTCTGGATAATCTTCAGGATCCGGGAAACATGGGAACAGTGTTTCGCTCTGCGGAGGCTGCCGGAGCATCCGGCATACTTATGAGCAAAGACTGTGTGGATGTTTATAATCCGAAAGTAATCCGTTCTACAATGGGCGCTATTTTCCGGCTTCCGTTTTACCGTGTTGAGGATCTGCCGGGGGCGGTAATGGAGCTGAAAGACGGAGGGCTGCGCGTATATGCGGCACATCTGGAAGGAAGGCGCACTTACGACGGAGAAGACTACCGGCGGGGCTGTGCGTTCCTGATCGGAAATGAAGGAAACGGTCTGCGTCAGGAAGTTGCGGAATGCGCAGACTGCAGGATACGTATCCCCATGGAAGGATGTACGGAGTCGCTGAACGCGGCGGTGGCGGCCTCCATTCTGCTGTTTGAGGCAGCCAGACAGAGAAGAGGAAAATAGAGAAATACTGAAGAAAATAAAGCAATAAGATACGCCGCGGCATAAATGTCCGCGGCGATTTTTGCCTGATGACACAGAATGAATTTTTATACATATATATTGCATTTTTATACATATGAGTGTATACTGATATGGTCCGGTATAAGAGATTCAGGAGGAAAGTGCTGATGGAACCGTTGATTGACCTGTTAAAAGAATACGGTCTCGTTCTTGACGGAGGAGGAGCCAGAGGAGCGTATCAGATCGGAGCCTGGAAAGCGCTGAAAGAGGCAGGTGTAAGGATTAACGCCGTTGCCGGAACATCTGTGGGAGCGCTGAACGGCGCGCTGATCTGCATGGACGACCCGGAAAAAGCGGAGCAGATCTGGAAGAATATTTCATTTTCTCAGGTAATGGATGTAGATGATACATGGATGGAACAGCTTTTTGACGGAGAGCACCGGTTCAGCGAGATTCTGGCAGAGGCAAGGCGGATCCTGACTGAGCGGGGAGTGGATATCACACCGCTTAAAAATCTCATTCAGAAAAATATAGATGAGGGAAAAATAAGAATGTCAGGAAAAGAATTCTGTATTCTCACATTTTCCCTTACAGATTTTAAGGAACTGGATCTGAGTATTTCGGATATTCCGGAGGGAAAGCTTAAGGATTATCTTCTGGCCAGCGCATATCTGATCGGCTTCCGCAATGAGAAGCTGGACGGCCGCCGTTATATTGACGGAGGAGTGATCAACAATGTGCCCCTGGGGTCGCTTGTGAAACGGGGATATACAGATATCATAGAGATACGGATTTACGGACCGGGAAGAGAACCGAGGGTGAAGATGCCGGAAGACGCGGAGGTATACAGGATCGGCCCCCGGGTAAAACTGGGAAGTATTATCGAATTTGACCGGAAACGCAGTGCAAAAAATCTGAAAATCGGTTATTATGATGCTAAGCGGATGCTTTACGGTCTGGAAGGAATCATTTATTATATTGACCAGGAGCATGAGGAAGCGTGGTTTGAGCGCCGGATGCGCGGCGTCAGCGATATGGAGAAAGCAGAACTGGCTTTTGTATTGAAGCTGCCGCTGAGAAGTACGGATAAAGAACTGTACATGGCCATGCTGGAAGCCTGCGCAAAGCAGCTGAGGATTTCGAAATACAGGATTTACACTGTAGATGAGCTTTTCAGGCTGATTGAGGAACGGTATGACCGTGCAGTCAGCCGGATGAAGCTGCCGGCATTTGTGCACACATTAATACAGATAGAAAGGGACAGAATTATGGATTTAAAAGGAAGAAATTTTCTTACATTAAAGGATTTCACAAAGGAAGAAATAGTTTATCTGCTTGATCTGGCCGCGGATGTGAAGGAAAAAAAGAAAAAAGGCATCCCGGTGGACAATTATAAAGGGAAAAATGTAGCTCTGATTTTTGAGAAAGACAGCACCCGCACCCGCTGCGCTTTTGAGGTGGCGGCGCACGATATGGGAATGGGAACTACATATCTGGGGCCCACCGGTTCCCAGATGGGAAAGAAGGAAAGTATAGAGGATACGGCAAGGGTGCTGGGAAGGATGTACGATGGAATCGAGTACCGTGGATTCGGCCAGGAAATTGTGGAAGAACTGGCAAAATACGCGGGAGTGCCGGTGTGGAATGGTCTGACAAATGAATACCATCCGACACAGATGCTGGCGGACATGCTGACCATCCGTGAACGGTTCGGAAAACTGGAAGGCATTAAGCTGGTGTATATGGGAGACGCGAGATACAACATGGGCAACTCTCTTATGGTTGCATGTTCCAAACTTGGAATGCATTTTGTAGCCTGCACGACGGAAAAATATTTCCCGAATGAAGAACTGGTTCAGACATGCCGGGGTTACGCAGAAGAGTCCGGCGCAACCATTACCCTGACTGATAATGTGGAAGAAGGCACGAAAGACGCAGATGTTATTTATACAGATGTGTGGGTGTCTATGGGTGAGCCGGATGAGGTGTGGGAAGAACGAATCCGTGAGCTTACTCCGTATAAGGTAACTAAAGAAGTTATGGCAAATGCGAAAAAAGACGCGATTTTCCTTCATTGCCTGCCGGCGTTCCATGATCTGAAGACAAAAATCGGAAAAGAAATGGGTCAGAGGTTTGGTATTGAGGATATGGAAGTCACAGACGAAGTATTTGAGTCCGAACAGTCAAAAGTATTCGACGAGGCGGAAAACCGTATGCATACGATCAAAGCTGTGATGATGGCTACATTATGAAAGCGGAAATTCTGAAAATGCTTCGTGAGACCGGTGACTATGTGTCGGGACAGGAAATCTGTGAGAAATTCGGCGTTTCCCGGACTGCGGTGTGGAAGGTGATCCGGCAGCTCCAGGAAGAGGGGTATCAGGTGGAAGCTGTCCGGAGCAAAGGATATCGTATTCTTGATGAACCGGATGTTATAACGGCCGAGGAAGTGGCAAGCCTGATGGAGACGGAATGGGCAGGAAAGCCTGTGGTTTACTATCCGGAAACAGACTCGACAAACATCAGAATCCGGCATCTGGGGGATGAGGGCGCCCCCCACGGAACTCTGGCAGTTGCGGACAGACAGACGGCCGGACGGGGCAGGAGGGGCCGCACATGGGAATCCCCGGGCGGTTCCTGTATTTATATGTCCATTCTTCTGCGCCCGGAGCTTACTCCGGAAAAAGCGCCCATGCTTACGCTTGTCATGGCATGCAGCGTAGCGGAAGGCATCATGGACTGCGCAGATGTGAAGGTTCAGATCAAGTGGCCTAACGATATTATTGTCAGCGGGAAAAAACTTGTGGGAATTCTGACGGAGATGAGTACCCAGGTGGATTATATCAACCATGTCACTGTAGGAGTGGGAATTAATGTAAATGTGCAGAGCTTTCCGGAAGAAATACAGACGGCCACATCCCTCCTCTCAGAGACCGGGAAACGGGTAAAGCGGGCTCCCGTTATTGCGGCAGTGATGAGGCATTTTGAGGAAGATTATAAAATATTTATGCAGACAGAAGACATGTCGGGACTTATGGAAAAATACAGCGGTCTTCTTATAAACCGGGGACGGGAGGTTCTTATACTGGAAAAAGATTCAGAGTATAAGGCCTTTGCGGAGGGGATCAACCAGAAAGGAGAACTGGTTGTCCGGAGAGAAGACGGCACAGTAGAAAAAATTTGCGCAGGAGAAGTGTCCGTGCGCGGTGTATACGGATATGTCTGAAAATTTCAGTCAAAGGGGACAGACCCCTTTCCAAAAGGGTCTGTCCCCTTTGGGGCAAATTGTCAGAAAGGAGAATTATGAATGACGAAATTGTTTTGTGCGCAGCCAGTTCTTATGAACAGAAGTTTTATCTGAATCCGGAATTTGACGCGCTTCCGGAAACAATCAAACAGGAGCTGCAGATTATGTGTGTGCTTTATACGGAGGATGTGGGAGGAGTTTTGCTTCTGGTGTTTGATGAAGGTGGAAATCTTGAATTGAAAGTGGACCATGAGGAAGGGGATTTTGCCTTTGACGAGATCGGAAGCGTGCTCAAGATCAAGGAGCTTCAGCAGAAAAAACGGGAGCTGTTTGAGTCCCTGGAGTTATTTTTTAAAGTATTTTATCTGGGAGAAGAGATTGAGGAGTGAAAGGCGTCTGCTCAGGAAAAGCAGAGTCAGCAGAAAAGAAACAGGCAGATAACAGGAAGAGAGTATATGCAGCCGATGCAGCACTCTCTTCTTTTTTATCTGCAGGTCTGTTCTGGCTTTACAGATTTATACAGCCGGGCTTAAACGGTTCTGAGAACTTCCAGAAGCCGGGAATTGTCTTCGGGCATCATAATGCAGAACCGGATGAATTCGCCGTCCAGACACTGGAAGGAACTGCAGTCCCGGATCATAAGATTGTTTTTTATACATAATTCAAATACATCGAAGGAAGTGACATCCGGCTTCTGAATCTTAAGAAGCAGGAAGTTGGCATACGGGAAATAGGACTTAAAAGCAGGAAGCTTTTCGATTTCTTTGTACATTCTGTCCCGTTCTGAGAGAATGAGGCTTCGCGTTCTGCTGATATACTCCTGATCCTGGAACATGATCTCTCCCGCAAAGGCGCCGATACTGTTTAAGGACCAGGGAATCTGTTTCTCCTTCATTTTTTCAAGAAACGCTCTGTTTCCCGTGACGCCGTATCCCAGACGCATTCCGGGGGCGGCGAAGAATTTGGAAACGCCTCTGAGGACCATAAGATTCGGATACGTTCGGGTAAAGGGGATAGCTGTCACGGCAGAAATATCCGGAGCAAATTCAGCGTAAGTTTCATCCACCATCACAAAGATGTCCTTTTCCCTGCAGAAGGAAAGAATTTTTTTCATATCACTGTTTAAAATAGCGGATGATGTGGGATTATTCGGATTGCAGAGGATAAGAAAATCATATCCGTTGTCCAGTACACGGCAAAGATCATCCACATCCAGGGAAAAATTATCCGATGCATTCAGGTGATAGTATTCCTGGGTACTTCCGGAAAAGGAAAGTTCCCGGGAGTATTCCGAATAAGTAGGACCCAGCACAAGTGTATGCTTCGGCGCGCGCACTTCGATCAGAAGGGCAATCAGCTCGCTGGAACCGCTGCCGGGAAGAATATAGTCCGCCGGAATATCGCAGTATCCGGCGATGACCCGGCGGAGGGCGGTATAATCTCTGTCCGGATAGGAAGAAAGAAGATTCAGATTGTCCGTAATTGCTTCCTTAACATGGGGGGACAGACCCAGCGGGTTGACATTCGCTCCGAAATTTACAATATCTTCTTTTTTAAGATTGTAATATTCACAGATCTTTTCAATGTCACTTCCGTGAAATACAGGTTTTGTATCCATCTATGTGTACTCCTTTTTCTTTTATGATTCACGATTTTTCCTTTTGTATTCCTCAGACGCCGTGGGCTTTGGCGGGCTTATGGCCGTATGCGCCTCATTTTTTCGTCTCAAAGAGGATTCCCAGAGTATTGGGACCGCAGTGACAGGATATGGTACAGCTTGCTTTGGTAATATGAATTTCATCAAAATGCATGGTTTCTTCCACGGTTTTCTTCACCAGACGGATATATTCCTGAGGAATTCCGGAGTGGGTTATAAAGAGAAGCTCCGGGCTGATGTCCGTGTATCGGCCCAGCTCATCCTTTACATATCTGACAAGAACCTTATCCAGGGCGCCGCGGTATTTTTTGCCCACACCCATGCTGCCATCGCGGTTGTCCACCTGGATGCAGGGCTTCAGCTTCAGCATATTGGCGCCCAGCGCCGCAATGGAAGAACAGCGTCCGCCGGCGTGAAGAAATGTAAGTGTGTCGAGGATAAAACTGGCGTGGCATCTGGAGGTGCGCTCCCTGAGAGCACGGGCAATTGTCTCCGCATCCAGACCCTGCTGTATCATTTTGCCGGCAGCTACGACAAGGAGGCCGGTTCCTGTTGAGAGATTGCAGCTGTCGATTACATGGATATGCCCCAGCTCAGATGCCGCGAGGCAGCAGTTCTGATACACGCTTGACAGTGCGTGTCCCAGATTGATGTGAATAATTTCATATCCCTGTTCCACCCAGGGCCTGAAATGTTCGATATATTCTTCTACATTTACAGCGGCAGTTTTCGGCAGGATCTTACGGTCATAATATGCCTGGTATATCTGCTCCGGCGTAATATCCACATTATCCATATAGTCTTTTCCGTCCAGTATGATATGGAGCGGAAAGTAATTCACGTGATACCGTTCTTTTAATTCTTCATCCAGATCGCAGGTACTGTCCGCGCTCAGGATGATTTTCTGAGTTATATTTTTTTCTGCCATAGTCTGACCTCCGAAAATGTGTCTGTTTTAAGGAAAACGGCGAAGAATTTATATGTAAAGAAGCTTCAGCCGGCTCTTCTGACTATTATAGCATGATTTAGAAAGAGGGTGAAGAAATGTTTTTTGCTGTTATGAAGCGGAAAATATGCGGAATTTAATTGTTAATTTGTCCTGATAATGGAGCTGTCCTTCCGGCATTATTATTAAAGATGAACATCTTTAAAACATTGACAAAAAAAATGTTTATTTTTATAATGAAGAGGTGAATTTATAAAAAATTTATAAATGAAATTTTCTTTCGAGGGGGTGGCATTATGTTCTGCAGAAAATGCGGGCGGCAGCTGCGGGATGGTTCAGTTTTTTGTGCATACTGCGGCAGCAGAACTGTTCAGTCAGATGGTGCTCCACAGACGGGCAGCGGATATGAAAATGCCGGAAACGTGCATACAAATGGGCCGGGAAATTATGCTCAGCAGCCGGGAAACGGACATTTTTATCAGCCGGGGGCACCGGGCAGCGAGCAACATAATTCTTACAATTCCGGCGGATCCTATATGTCGGGGCCGGGATATGGAGCCGGTCCGGCGAATCAGGGCTTTTATCCGTCCGGCGGCGCGCACATGATGGGATCCGGCATGCAGATGGCAGCCGGCGGTGCGCAGATGGCCGGGAGAGCGGTGCGGGGAGCAGGAAAGGCGGCAGGTTCAGCAATCCGCCTGAAGCTGACGCTGCTTATAGCGGCGGCGCTGATTGCCATAGCGGTAATGCTGTATCTGTTGTTTTTTAAAGCAGGGACACCGGAAGATACGGTTCAGAAAATGGAAGATGCTTTGAACCGGATGGACCAGCAGGCTCTTCTCGAATGTTTTGATGAGCAGAGTCAGGGAATATATTCGGGACTGCTTGGAGTTGGCGGAGAACTGCTGAATTTTGATCTCGGGGCTCTGTCGGATCTCGCCAGCGGGCTTGGCGGTTATATGTCGGCAGCCGGGCTGACGCCTCAGTTCGATCTGACAGTGGTGGATGTAGAATATACGGGAGATGACACCTGCCTCGTGACAGTAGATTTCGCGGTTACATATCAGGGGACATCGGATACCGACACACAGGTACTGCCGATGGTGAAAGATGGACGTGACTGGGTTGTAAGCGCAGCAGGTCTGCAGTAAATATAGAAAGACAGCCATAGAAAAAGACAAGGAGGAGAGAATCATGGCAAGATTTTGTACAAAATGTGGAAGACCATTGAAGGAAGGAGAAGTCTGCAACTGTACGGCCCAGAATGCGGGCGGCGCGCAGAATGCAGGGGTATCCCAGGGTCAGCCGGGAGGCCGGCAGAATTATCAGCAGGGCCAGCCGGGGAGCCGGCAGAATTACCAGCAGGGTCAGCCGGGGGGGCAGCAGTACTACCAGCAGGGTCAGCCGGGAGGCCAGCAGTATTACCAGCAGGGCCAGCCGGGAGGCCAGCAGTACTACCAGCAGGGTCAGCCGGGAGGCCAGCAGTATTACCAGCAGGGTCAGCCGGGAGGCCAGCAGTACTACCAGCAGGGCCAGCCGGGAGGCCAGCAGAATTATCAGCAGGGTCCTACAAAAGAAATGGAGTGGCTGAACAAACGGAAGGACGAGTTTGTATCCGGAACAAAGAATATGTTTTCCGAGATAATACCTATTTTGAAAGCTCCTGTAAGCAGAATCAGAGAACTTTCCGCATCTAACAGCGCTGCGGTCGGGATTGAGTTTATTGTAGCCAAGACCGTTGTATTTCTCGTTGTAGTACTTATTGCAATGGCTATTATTGCAGGAAAAATAGAGAGCGCAAGTCACGGATATGCAGAGGTGGATATGCCGTATTTCCGCATGATTATGGTGATTCTGATTTTGACGGCAGGCATTGATTTCCTGGAAGCGGTTATAATGAAAGCGCTTACCGGAGCATTTGGAGGAAGAACAAGTGTAAATACAATGATTAATGTAATAGGTGCAAGAGCAATCTATGACACTGTTGTATTTTTGATTGTAATAATTCTGGGACTTATGGCAGTTGAAGTGGCGTTTGTAGCATTTTTGCTCCTTTCTCCGATCAGTACTTTTATACAGTTTGCTGTTTATCAGGGCTGTGTACAGCAGATGAATGAAAACAGGAAACCATATGCATATTTTATAGCAAAACTGTGTATGTCTATTATAAGCGCGCTTGTTGTATATCTTTTAGCCAGAAGCTTCATCACCGCGCTTATAAGTGAGATTGGGTAATTTGTTTAGAAAAGAGCGACCAATATGAAAAATAATGAAAAAAAATCATCCCCCGGCTGGCTGATCGCGGCGATTGCGGCAGGTGTGGCGGACGTGATACTGCTTGTACTCCTGATCGCTGCTTTTGTGCTTCCGGAATTCGGAGGCGCAGACATTACGGCGGATGTTCCGAAAGATTTTACTGCCAATGCAGATACATATACTGATATTGAGTACGATTCAGAGTACAGTTCAGATGCGTCAGTTAATTTCTCGGGCGGAAGTCTGAAGGAGTCATCAGGCGGATCAGAGACAACTGATGATGAAGACGGCATGTACAGTGGTTTTGTGTTCCCGGACAGCGACAAAGTCCTTCTGACAGACGACAGGATCAGTGAGACTGTAACAGACGCAGATACATGCAGAAGAGCAATCAATGAGATTTATGCCCGCCATGGATATGAATTTACCATGCAGGAAAATATTGATTTCTTTAATCAGTATGACTGGTACAAAAACATGGATAAAGAGTCGGATATGGAAAAGGTATCAGCACAGTTTTCCAAAACCGAAAAATCAAATGTCGATAAGCTTCTTGAGTTTGAAGACGCGAATGGCTGGAATTAGGAAAGGCGGGTGAAAAGATGTTTTGTCCAAATTGTGGTGCCCAAAATGACGATGCAGATCTTTTCTGTGCGGCATGCGGAACGCCCTTAAGAGAAGTTGAAGCGCCGGAAGAACCGGAATTTCAGGAATATGAGACACCCGGGCAGCCGTCCGATGGAGAACAGCCATGGCAGAGTCAGCCGTCCGGCGGAGAGCCGTCATGGCAGGGGCAGCCTTCCGATGGAGGGCAGCCGTGGCAGGGGCAGCCTGCAGACGGAGGAACGTCATGGCAGCAGGGCTATGGAGGAAATGCCTATCAGGGTCAGCCGGCAGGAGCGGCGTCAAAACAGACGGCACAGAGAAAACCTCTTCCAAAGCTTATGTTTGTGGTTATAGCAGAGGCTGTAGCGGCAATTGCGTTGATTATAGGTCTGGTAATGGTGATGGGAAAAAGATTCTCTCCGGAGACAGTCGCGCTGAATTACTGGGAAGCATCTATGAATCATGAGTGGGGAAAGGCATACGATTACTGCAGTTTTCCCGACAGCGATCTTTTGAGCAGGCAGATGTATGTAAACGCAAACGCCAATAATGATGAAATCATAGACTATGAGTCAGTAAAAGTTATTGATACAGTACAGCAGGCGCAGGATGAACTCAGTGATCTGAACTCCCTCCTGGGAGATTATGTTTCTGATGAAACAGATGAGACGCTGAATAATGATGACATGAAGTATTACGTGATCGAATACCGTGTGAAAGGAAGTTCGGAAAAGAGTTACAGCTATCTGACTGTGGCAAAGACAAGCGGAAAGCAGTTCCTGTTCTGGGATGACTGGAAAGTAACTTCCTCCGACAGCTGGGCTCAGGATGTGCAGATTACAATTCCAGAAAGTGCGGAAATGACTTTGAACGGAACCGAAGTGGACAGCTCAGGCGCTGAAGTGGATGACGGAATGAAGACAATCACTATTCCGTATCTGTTTACAGGCGAGTATCAGATGTCAGTTACAGAAGAAGGCATGATGGATTATAATCGTCTTCTTGAGGTTTCCAGTTATGGTATTGATGAGTCGTATATTACACTGATCCCGTCACAGGAGACAGTAGATCAGGTGGCTGCTCAGGCCGGTGATGACATTAAGCTGATTATGGAAAGCGCTCTTCAGGGAAAAGACTTCAGCGAAATAGAAAGCTGCTTTACAGAGCAGGCTCTCGATGAAGGCTATGTGAAAGATGATTATGAAAGTCTTGTAGAAGGACTGGCAGGCGATGGAGAGACAAGCGGAGTCATCTCCCTGCAGCTTAATAATATTAATGCAGAGCTCAGCTCACAGCCGGACGCCGGAAGTATTGATCTGTATATTACAATGGATAAAAAAGAAACCTACCGGCGGTACTGGAGCGATGATCCGGGAGAAAGCAATTATGAAATGACAAAGTATCTGACTTACGAAAAAGACGGAGATGAATGGAAACTGTCATATCTTCCGGTTTCATCATATGACTTTTAAGTGAATACAACAGAAGAGGCAAAACAGGAATGGAGAAATCTGTTCCTGTTTTTTTTTGCTTTGGAAAAATGACAGGAGAATCCGTTCATCGGACAGCAGACCTGGAAATTAAAAATAAGAATTGTGCATATTCACTAATATTAAACGTTTAATTTCTATTTGCATATATAATAAATACATGATATTATTCTAAATAAATATAAAGTGGAGAGGGTGTGGTGTAGAAGAGGCGATAAAGTTTATGGACAGGGTGTAAGAGAGAAGCAAAAGCCTTAAAATAATATAAAACGTTTAACTAACGGCGGTCATGCTTCAAAACTATACTCTGCAGGCTGATACAGGGTTCTTTTGTCACAGGAAAGAAGTCTGCGGAAGCCAGTAACTAAAGGGCAGGCATTAGTGTACAGAGGCGTTCTTAAGTACACTGAAGCCACAGGCAGAAAGGAAAAAAGTTATGAAAAAAGGACGTTTGGTGAGGAGAAGAGGTATTTCTCTTGTTCTGTCCGCAGCCATGGTGGCAACCACACTGTCGGTAATTCCGGCGGCAAAGGCTGAGGCGGCGCCTTCATCCGATGAGATCTCCAATAGCAGTCTTACGGCTGGGATCGGGGATCTGGGCCAGATTTCATCTCTGACGATTAACAATAACAGGCAGAACAGCTATGGTCAGGATGTAAATTTTGTGCTTCCCAATGATTCGGCACAGCAGAACAACACGGCTCATCAGTGGATGGGAGAGATGATCTTTTCCTACAGAACAAGTGAGGACGGAACTTTCCCGGAGGACACAAGCGGATTTGTTGAAGTAGACACAAACCGGACTCTGGCTGCGGGCGGTTCCACTACGTATTCGGACGCTTCCGAGAATCTGGAGTCCAATCCTTACATTGAGAAGAATGTTGAGGATGACAGGGTTGAAGTCACCTTTAAGGGACAGGATCTGGATTCTACAGACGAGCGTACAATGAAGGGATTCGATGTACAGTCCGTTTTTGACATGGGCACAGACGACGGTTCCCTGCTCTGGTCAATTACACTGGAAAATACAAGCGATCAGTACATTGAATTCGGCGATGTAGGACTTCCGATGCCGTGGAATAACAAGTACGCGAATATCAGCGATACATATAATAATCGCATGACAGTACATACCTTTGCAGGTGCGGACAGTGGATATGCCTATGCGATCCGTACCAGCGGTGAAGGAAACTACATGATGTTTACTCCGGTACCGGAGACCGGCGCGAGAATTGAGTACATCGATCAGTGGATCGGAAGTACCGGCGGCGGAATGAATGGTGTACAGGGAACCCGTAACGGCGATCTGTATGCAAACTGGACAAGTGATACCGGTGGCTGGTTCCCGGGACTGCAGGTGTATTATATTCACTCAAAAGATATCCAGAAGACGGGCCGCGGATACTTTACAGATGCGACAAGCCTTGTGCTGGAGCCGGGCGAGAGCAAGACATACTCATTCAAGTTTTCGGCAGTTCGGGCGGGAGACAACTCACCTCAGGACAGTGCGGAGGACCCGAACAATGCGTCAGATTCTGTAGAAGAGCGTGAGAACAATCAGCGTTCTATCCTGTATGATTCAGGAATGATCGACGCAGTTGCAGTACCCGGATTCCAGACAGCGATCAATATGCCGACAAAGCTGGATCTGCACTATGATCCCAGCAGGATCACAGATGTTAATGTAGAGATTCAGTGTGTGCATGAGAATGATCCCTGGGATGAAGAACACATTCCGGAACAGGTGGACGGAATGGTAAATAACTCCCGTACGACAGAGCATTCGGATACAGATTCCGCTACATATGTGAGTTCAACAGAAGTTGACGGAGAATGGCACAACATCTATGAACTGAATTTCGGATGTATCGGAAACAACAGCGTGCGTGTGGAGTATAAGCTGGACGGCGAAGAGAAATTTACACAGTTCGAGTTCAACGTACTGGAAGAGCTGGACGCGACAATCGAAGCGCACTCTGATTTCATGGTAAATGAAACACAGGACAATGATCCGGACAGCGCTACATATGGTATCTACAGCGACTGGTATCTTTCAAGCGGAAAAGACGCAACCCAGAGAACACACTGGGGCGATGATTGGAGCCACGATAACATTAACTTCATGACAATGAAGAACTATCTGGATCCGGAACCGGAAGAGGTAGAGTCCATTGAAAAATATCT
Organism: Mediterraneibacter sp. HA8405; assembly: GCF_056148955.1. Taxonomy (NCBI): domain Bacteria; kingdom Bacillati; phylum Bacillota; class Clostridia; order Lachnospirales; family Lachnospiraceae; genus Mediterraneibacter; species Mediterraneibacter sp. HA8405. The sequence goes on from NZ_CM148758.1 coordinate 771,178, forward strand.
GATCGACTTCATGTGGAATACTTACATGAAGAACACGCAGGATGACTATATAGTGGCAAACTATCTGAGCGCATCCGGTGCGTACAGCGATACAAGTTCGCCATATACGAGAACATTCTCCGAGATGATGGAGGCCACAGGATTCTTCAATATGTACCGGATCGAAAAGGCATATCCGGATCTGATTGATTACCGTGAGCCTGCAGAATGGTATCTGGAGAAGGCATACAACATTTACAACAAACGCGTGGGAGCCGGCGCGGTCGGCTTTTACGGAGAGCAGCAGGTGCCCCAGATTATCGAGGCGCTTCGTGAGGAAGGCATGACGGAAGAAGCGGACACCCTTCAGGAACAGTTCGCTCTGACTAAAGGAACTATTATGGCTACCGCAGATTATCCTTACGGCTCAGAGTTTGAGTATGATAATACAGGTGAAGAGGGTGCTTACGCTGCAGCAAACGCGCTGATCGAATATTATCCGGACAGCGAGTATGTAGATGACGCTCTTAACAATATGGAAAGAGCAGAGTGGAAGACACGTGCAATGCGTGGTATCCAGCCCACATGGTATTATTATGCAGATCCGGTATTCCGGGGCGGCGAGAGCTGGTGGAATTTCCAGTATACGGCGTCACTTGCGGGATCCATCATGGACGACTGGCTGCGTTACCAGGACAACGGCTGGGATACAGATTCCAGCGCATGGGCACAGCGTGTAAACTATGCCGCGAAACTTTCCAACTTCAACGCAATTAATATGGGACAGATTTCCGCAGATTCTGTAGGAGCTGTAAGCTGGAGATACACAGCATCAAAAGGCGGTCAGGGAGCACAGAATGTAAATGACGGCGGAACCCGTGTTATGAACAACGGCTGGAACGATTTCTCAGGTGAGAGTGAAGAAGGACTTTACGGATCATTGCTGAGAATCAGTGCTGACGTAACAACAGATCCGGTATTCGGTCTGACAGGCTACGGCGCGGAAGTATCCAAGGACGGAACCCGCTATACCGTTACTCCGCTGGACGGAATCGGAAAGAGAATCAACATTATCGATGACAAAATATATGTAGAACTGGAACAGGATTCCTGCACAACAGCTGTAATTGATGAGAGCGGCAATTATATTGATCTGACTGTAAGCAATACAACAGGTACCGGACATCTGTCAAAGATTACATTAAGCGGCGCGGGCATTGAAGACGGCTACTACAGTGTGAAAGTAAACGGAGAAGAAGGCGAGCAGTGCTATGTATCAGGAAACGAGGGCATAGCATATGCAGTTATTCCGGCAGGCGAATCCGCAACAATTACTATTGAAAAGATGGATGGCGGAGAGAATCAGGCTCCGAAGATTTATTCCCTTGAAGCGGATGAAGAGCCTCAGGCTCTGGTACCGTTCCGCGTGGAAGCATCTGCTTATGATGACGGAGCTCCGGACGGAACTCTGACATACAGCTGGGAAGTTACAGACGCGCCGGAAGGCGGAGAGCTTACATTTGACGCTGATAACAAACCGTTTGCTGAAGCGACAGCATCTCTTGACGGACAGTACACAGTAGCACTGACAGTAAGCGACGGCGAGCTGAGTGTTACGGAAGATCTGGTAATCAATGTAGGAACAGCTCCGGAGAAGAGCGCGCCGGTCATTGATGAAGCGACAGCAGTACAGAATCCGACAAATACCACAGTGGCTGAGCTGAGCGGTTCCGCTACAGGAGATTCTACTTATGGAAATGAACTGGAATATGCATGGAGTATTGTGGACCAGCCGGAAGGCGGCAACGCAGTGCTTGCAAATGCAGACCAGCCGGATGCGATGCTGAAAGCATATGCACCTGGAACTTATACGGTACGGCTTACTGTAACAGACAGAAAGTCAACTGTTTACGATGAAGATGTATCTTCCTACGAAGATGTAACATTTGAAATGACCGGAAATGTAGACGGCATTGAGCGTGCCGGAACTGTGATCACACAGGTGGGAACAGCGCCGACGCTTCCAGAGACACTTGAGGTGATTCATCCGGACGGCACAATTCAGGACAGCAGTATTACATGGGATGAAATCGCTGAAGACAGCTATGCTGAAAAAGGAAACTTTACAGTAGGCGGAACTGTAGACGGTACAGAGATGCGCGTAGAAGTGACAGTTATGGTTGCAGAAGGGGAAGCGACAAACATTGCTCTGATCGCAGAACCAAGCGCTATCATTGACACTCCATGGGATCTGGGCGGCGTGGCAGGCCTGAATGACGGCTACGATCCTGCAAGCTCCAGAGATACTTCTCACGGCGTATGGCACAACTGGCTCGGTGAGCAGGGATCAGACGCATGGGTACAGTATGACTGGGATTCTGAAGTTACAATCTATCAGTCCAACGCATACTACTATACAGACGGAAACTTTGTTCCGGCAGAAGTGTGGTATGAGTATAAGGATGCAAACGGAGAGTGGCGTCCGCTTCCGAATGTACAGGGATGCGGTACAGAACTGAACCAGTATAATGTAACAACCTTCGACCCCGTAATCACAACATCGATCCGTATGAATATGTCACCCAGAACACTGGGCTGCGGCGTGATCGAATGGCAGGTTATGGGATATGCGGATAATGTAATTGATAAGACACAATTAAGACGTGTGATTGACAGCGCAAATAATCTGGATCTGTCACTGTTTGACGCAAGCGAGGAGCAGCTCGCCGAACTGCAGGCTGCCATTGATGAAGCACAGAGAATCAGCGACAGCAGTGATACGACACAGGAAGAAGTAGACGCAGCAGCGGCAAAACTTGCAAATCTGATTCTGTCACTTCCGACAGCAGACGGAAATCTGGCATACAGCGCAAGTGTAGCTACCAGCTTTGTATCCTCCTGGGAGAATCTGAGTGCGGTAAATGACGGAGCGATTCCGGAGAATTCATACAATCCGTCTATGTCCAGATACGGTTCCTGGGGCAATGCAAGCGCTTATGAGACAGTTACCTATACATGGAACTCTGAGGTAACTCTGAACGGAGCGGATATCTACTTCTGGTACGATGGTACGGAGGGAGATTATACAAGCGGCGGAATTCAGGTTCCCAGCGAGTATTATTACGAGTATCTTGACAGTGAAGGAAACTGGCAGCCGGTAGAAAACGCATCTGCATACGATACTGCGATGGACGGCTACAATAACACCACATTCGATGAAGTAACCACGACAGCAATCCGCGTTACGATGATGAAACAGGCTAACGACGGCAACGGCGTGGGCATCATGGAATGGAAAGTATACGGCACTGTAGCGCCGATACCGGAGGAAAAGACTAATATTGCTCCGCTGGCCGCTGTATCCGGCATCTGCAACTATGACGGCCAGGACGGCAGACCTTATGACCAGGGCGGTCTTCCGAAGATGAATGATGAGATCGAACCTGCATCATCCAGCGATCTGTCAAACGGCGCATGGATCAACTGGAACGACCGTTACGATGCTGACGGTAATATTCAGAACGCATGGGTTGCCTATACATGGGATGAACCGATGATCCTGGACAGCACGGATGTATATTACTTTACGGACAACGGAGGACATCAGATGCCGGAATCTGTGACATTCGAGTATCTGAATGACGACGGAGAATGGGTAGAGCTTACAGACGTTACACCGGGATGCGAGGCAGACCAGTACAACACAACAGAGCTTGGAAGCATCCGCACAACAGCGCTTCGCATGACAATGGAACCGCAGTTCTTAAATGACAACGATCCGGCATGCGGTGTAGGTGTTATTGAGTGGAAAGTATATGGAACTGCTGCAGGCGGAGAAGAAGAACCGGTTGTTAAAGACGCTCTGAACGCGGCAATCGATGAAGCAGAGAAACGTGTGGAAACAGATTATACGGCAGATTCCTGGGCGAATTTCGCAAGAGCTCTTGAAAATGCGAAAACTGTGGCAGCGGATGAGAACGCAGACCAGACAGCAGTTGACGAGGCAACAGCTCTTCTGAATGAAGCAATGGCAGCACTTGTGGCAGCAGAACCGGAACCGCCGGCAGATGTGGACAGAGAGGCTCTTGAGGCCCTGATTAAAGAGGCTGAGGGATACAACCGCACAGACTACACAGAAGAATCCTGGGCAGTATTCGCGGAAGCGCTTACAAATGCGTACAGTGTTGATCAGAATGTTGAGGCAACACAGGATGACGTAGACAAGGCGGCGGAAGCACTGCAGGCAGCGATCGACGGACTGGAAGAAGTTCACGCAGATGTAAATCTTGAGGAGATTCGAGCTCTGATTGATGAAGCTCTGCAGATTCAGAACGACGGTTATACAACGGAGAGCTGGGACGCGCTGCAGAATGCGCTTGTAAATGCCGCTCTGGCAGTAAGTGATCCCGATGTAACTCAGGAGCAGATCGATCAGCTGGCAGCAGCCCTTAGAGACGCTATCGACGCTCTTGAGGAGGCAAAAGAGGAAGCTGATCTTGACGCAATCAATGCTCTGATCGATGTGGCTCAGAAACTCAACGAGTCCGACTATACGGCAGACAGCTGGAAAGCACTGGAGGATGCGCTTGCAGACGCAGTTGCAGCAGCGGAAGATGCAGAGTCTACACAGGCTCAGATCGATAAAGCGGCGGCAGCCCTTGTTGATGCAATCACAGGTCTTAAAGCAGCAGAGCCGGCTGAGGAAGTAAACCTTGCGGCAATTAACGCTCTGATCAATGTGGCACAGAGACTTGATAAGGACAATTACACAGCAGAGAGCTGGAACGCGCTGCAGGATGCGCTTGCGGCAGCACTCGCGGCGGCAGAAGACCCGGAAGCAACACAGGATCAGATTGACAAAGCGGCGGCAGCGCTCGGAGATGCAATTGTGGCTCTTGAGATTGCCCAGCCGGGAGAAGATCCAGGAGAAGAACCGGGAGAAAACCCGAACGACAAGCCGGGACAGACACCGGACGGAAATAACGGGTCAGGCAACGGTGAGAACGGAAATTCCGGATCAGGCGCAGACGGAGAGCAGAATAACGAAGCAGCTGTACAGACTGGAGACAACAGTCCGATTATGGTATACGGTGTGCTTGTTGTAATTGCGGCGGCAGGAATTATCTGCATTATTGGCATGAGAAAGCGCCGCAGATAAAAACGGCGATGTTCGTGAAATGACGCGCTCTGTTAAGTAAGAGGGAAAACCGCATCGGCAGTTGACACTGCGGTGCGGTTTTCTTCATAAAAGGAATACTGTTCATGTGTGGTTTCGAGAGAACCGTATACGGAGGCTCCGAACAGAGGTGTACGGCGGATCCGGTTGAAAAATTGAGACGATTGAAAAGCCGCAAAACATTGAAAAATATGTAAAAAATATGTTATTCTATACGCAGAATGCAGGAAAATTATGGCTTGAGAAAAGTTTATCATTGTTATTGAAGGAGAACAGAAATGGTAACAATTAAAGAGATTGCGCAGAAATGTGGTGTTTCGATCGCGACAGTATCTAATATATTAAACGGCAAGCCAAATGCAAGTGAGGCAACAAAAGCGAGAGTATTAAAGGCAGTAGATGAGTTGAATTACACGCCGAACAGCATTGCCAAAAATCTGAAACTGAAAAAAAGTCAGGCGATAGGGGTTGTGGCGGAAGACCTGACAGTCTTCTGTACGCCGGGAATTATAGATGGAATTACAAAGTGTTGTGAAGAGAGGGGCTATCACGTTCTGCTGACTAATCTTCGTCTGTACAGGAAATATCAGGACGCTTATTATGCAAATGACAATTTTGTCAAAATTGTGGATAAAGAGATAAGGGAACTGCTGTCTAAGCAGGTAGACGGCATTGTCTATGTAACTTCACATGAGCGGATTTTGAAAAAGTCTCTCCCGGAGCATCTTCCGGTGCCGGCAAGCATGGCTTATGGATACAGCAAGTCAGACGAGTATCCGTCTGTTGCGGTGGATGATAAGAACGGAGCATATACACTGATCCGCTATCTGATCGACCGGGGCCATAAGTCTATTGGAGTGATTACCGGTAAGGAAGAGAGTATTCATACCCTTGACCGACTCAGAGGTTATCAGAAGGCCCTGTATGATCAGAAGATTTTTTTTGATCCGGATATCGTAGTACAGGGAGACTGGAAAAGAGAAAGCGGATATAATAATACGGATTACCTGCTCTCAAAAGGAGTTACCGCCATTTTCTGTATGAATGACATTATGGCCGGGGGTGTTTACGACAGGCTTGAAGAGAGGGGAGTCCTGCCCGGACGGGATATCTCCGTTGTAGGGTTTGATAACCGTGATCTTTCAAATTATTATAAACCGCCTCTTACAACAATTGCTCTTCCGCTCAGTGATATCGGTTATACGGCATGTAAGATGGTTATTGATATGATCGAGAAAAAAGAGCGGGGAGACTCCGGAAAGACAGCCGGCAGTCCCTGGGAAATCCATGAGGCCTGCAGTCTTCTTATCAGAAACTCGGTAGTAGATCTGAAAGGAACCGGAGAAAAAGCTGAGACGTAAAACGGTTTGTAACAGGAAGCATTTTACAATAAAATATGCTGTCAAAGTAAAACAGTTAAATTTCAAAAATAAGTGCACAAAAATCCAAAATGGAATTTGTGCACTTATTATAATATTAAACGATATATATAGGGTTTTATTGACAAAACATGCTGCCTATGATATAAGAATAGACAGAAGAAAGGTGATTACGCAGAGATTTATAGAGGATGCACGCGGCGTAATTATTTTTTTGCCAAATTCGTTAAACGTTTAATAAAAAGAGGGATGGAAGGAGAATTATGAAAAAGGCAGCGAATTCAAGTATTTCTCTGAAGGATATTCATATTACGGATAACTTCTGGAGAAAGTACATCAAATTGGTCAAAGACGTGATTATTCCATACCAGTGGGATATTCTCAACGATAAGTTAGAGGGGGTGGAGACAAGCCATTGCATTGAGAATTTCAGAATTGCCGCAGGAGAAAGTCAGGGCGAGTACTACGGCGCTGTATTCCAGGATACAGATGTGGCGAAATGGCTGGAAGCAGTGGGATTTGTACTGAATTATGAAAGAGACGAGGGCCTGGAGAGACTGGCGGATGAGACGATTGATCTGATCGGGCGTGCCCAGCAGCCGGACGGATATCTGAATACATATTTTACAATCAAAGAGCCGGAAATGCGCTGGTCCAACCTGATGGAAGGACATGAGCTGTATACGGCGGGCCATATGATTGAGGCGGCAGTGGCATATTACGAATCTACAGGAAAGAAAAGATTCCTTGAAATTGTATGCCGGTTCGCGGATCTGATCTGCAGAACATTCGGTACAGGAGAAGATCAGATACACGGATATCCGGGCCATCAGGAAATTGAGCTGGCACTTGTGAAACTGTACAGGGTTACAGGAAAGAAAGCATATCTTGAGACCGCAAAATATTTTATTGACGCCCGGGGCGTGGGAGAAAATTATTTTCTCCGGGAGACAAAATCTGAAAAATACAAGCTTATTATGCCTGAATTCGCGAACTATGACCCGGTGTATTCACAGTCGGATATTCCGGTACGCGAGCAGCAGAAGGCGGAAGGACATGCTGTCAGGGCAGTATATATGTATACGGCGATGGCGGATCTGTCCTGTGAATATAACGATGCGTCTCTGTTCGCGGCCTGTGAAAGACTGTGGAACAATATTGTAAGTAAACAGATGTATATAACAGGCGGGATCGGATCGTCCGGGATACTGGAACGTTTTACAACGGACTATGATCTGCCAAACGATTCCAACTATTCGGAAAGCTGCGCATCTATCGGACTTGCCATGTTCGGGAAGAGAATGGCTGATATTACAAAAGACGCGGCATATATGGATACTGTAGAAAGGGCCCTGTACAACACAGTGCTTTCCGGAATCGCCATGGACGGAAAGAGCTTTTTCTACGTCAATCCGCTGGAGGTCTGGCCTCCGAACTGTATGCCGAAGACATCAAAAGAACACGTTAAGGCAGTACGTCAGACATGGTACGGAGTAGCATGCTGTCCGACAAATATTGCGCGGACACTGGCGTCTCTCGGACAGTATATATATTTTCAGGAGAAGGACAGGATTTATACAAATCTCTACATATCCAACCAGGCAGAAGTGGAAATAAACGGAACCGCTTTTACCCTGGAACTGAAAGGGGATTTCCCGTGGAAAAACCAGATGAAGTTCCATGTTAAAGGCGAGAAAAGCGGACATGCTTCATTTTATTTCCGTATTCCCTCATATGCGCGTCAGTTCAAGATCCGCAGAGACGGCCGGAACGTAGACTTTACGGTCGAAAACGGATACGCAAAAGTAGAAGGAGACTTTCAGGAAGCATGCCTGGATATTTCTTTCGAGGCGCCGGCACAGTTTGTCCATGCCAATCCGCAGGTGCGTGCCGATTCGGGGAAAACAGCTCTGGTGAAAGGTCCTCTTGTCTACTGCCTGGAGGAGACTGACAACGGCTCCAATCTGGCGTCTGCGTTTATTCAGTCAGATCAGGAGATACAGGAGGTGTATGAGAAAAAGCTTCTCGGAGGCTGTATGGTTCTCAAAGTTCCCGGAAAGAAGATATCCGAGGAAGACTGGGACGGACAGACTCTGTACAGGAGGGGAGGCCCGCCTGTCCTTGGGGAGACGGAACTGACATTTATTCCTTACGGTTATTGGGGAAACCGTGAAAAGGGAGAGATGCTCGTCTGGATCAAAGAATTATTGAGATAGGAGGAGAGAGGAAATGAAAAAAATTTTGTATTCCAAGAAGGCGGCGCCCTATGTATTTATTCTTCCATTTGTTCTGACTTTCGCCGTGTTCTGGCTTGTACCGCTGATCAAGTCGGGAATTATGAGTACGCAGAAGATTCTGCCCGGGCAGGAAACATTTATCGCGGCAGATAACTTTATACGTCTTTTCAGCGACCGTATCTTTATGATTGCGGTAGCGAACAGCTTTAAATACATGATATTTACGCTGATTCTGCTGATCCCGATCCCCATGGTTCTGGCCTGCCTGGTCAATTCGAAGCTGGTCAGAGGAAAAATCAAGGGTGTTTTTAAGGCGTCATTGTTTATTCCGGCCCTGACTTCTGTAGTTGTAGCAGGTACCATTTTCCGGCTGATGTTCGGCGAGATGGACACGGCGCTTATGAATCAGTTTATCGGACTGTTTGGCATGGAACCTGTCAAATGGCTGAAAGGAGCTGCTACAGGATTTATTGCGCTGCTGACGCTTGCCTGCTGGCGCTGGTGGGGAGTCAACATGATGTATTTCCTGTCCGGCCTGCAGAGCATCCCCGAAGATTATTATGAAGCGGCTTCCATTGACGGAGCTACGACCTGGCAGAAATTTATTAAGATTACAATTCCGCAGCTTAAGCCAACGTTTGTGTACGTACTTACAATCAGTATTTACGGCGGCCTGGCAATGTTCAATGAAAGCTACATGCTGTATCAGGGCAACAATTCTCCGAACAATATCGGCCTGACAATCGTCGGATACCTTTATCGTCAGGGAATAGAGAAAAACGATATGGGCTACGCGAGTGCCGTCGGCGTAGTGCTGCTTGTTATCGTTCTTGCGATCAATATTACGCAGCTTGTCGCTACGGGTACATTTAAGAAGGAGGACGATAAATAATGAAGACAAACAAAAGTGGAAAACTGATTGTTAAAATATTTATGATCCTTCTCATGGTAGTGGTCGGGCTTATGATCCTGCTTCCGTTCTGGGCGATATTTATCGGAACCTTCCAGGAAGGAAATATGCTGGTACGGTACGGACTGAATCTGTCGATTGATTTATCAGCAGCCAATTTTGACAATTGGATTATGCTCTTTACGGATTCAGGCGACTACTTTACGTGGTTTTTTAACAGTGTGTTCCTGACTGTGCTGCAGGTTGTGGGAACTTTGCTGATCAGCGCGTTTGTCGCATACGGATTTGCGGCGTATGAATTCCGGTTTAAGAACTTTTTCTTCGTAATCGTGCTGCTGATCATGTCCGTGCCGTTTGAGATGCTGATGCTTCCTCTTTATGTACAGATTAACGACATGGGACTTTCAGACAGTTATGCAGCTGTGCTTCTTCCGTTCCTGGCAAACGCTATGACAATCTTCTTCTTCCGTCAGTATCTGGTAGGAATGCCCAAGGAGATTATTGAAGCGGGAAGAATTGACGGCGCTACGGAATACGGAATTTTCTTTAAACTGATTATGCCGATTATGAAGCCTTCCTTTGCCGCCATGGCAATTCTGAACGGTATGAACAGCTGGAACAATTTCCTCTGGCCGCTGCTTGTGCTGCGTTCCAGCGATAAATATACGCTTCCGATCGGACTGAACACACTGGTTACACCGTACGGGAACAACTACGATCTTTTGATTGTCGGCTCATTTTTCTCGGTACTGCCGATCCTGATCCTGTTCCTGTGCTTCCAGAAATACTTTATCGAAGGTATGACAGCCGGCGCTGTAAAAGGCTGATGCCATGACAGCCTGAGCCGGATTATGATTATTGGCCGCTGCGCGGCCCGGAAAGGAAAACGCCGCCGCTTTCTGATGCGGGGGAAACCGCACAGAGAGCGGCGGAACAACAGGAGGTATATAAACAAATATGAGAAAAGCAAAAATGATTGTAGACAAAGCGTTTAAAATAGCGCCTGTAGATAAAAGAATTTACGGATCTTTTATCGAGCATCTTGGAAGGGCAGTGTACGGCGGCATCTATCAGCCGGGACATCCCTCTGCGGATGAGGACGGGTTCCGGAAAGATGTCATTGAACTTGTAAAAGAACTGGAAGTGCCGATTATCCGGTATCCAGGTGGGAATTTTGTGTCTAATTTCTTCTGGGAAGACAGCGTGGGTCCCTTAAGTGAAAGAAAACCGAGACTGGAACTGGCCTGGAGAAGCCTGGAACCGAACACATTCGGCCTGGGAGAGTTTGCAAAGTGGACGAAAAAAGTCGGAGCCGATACGATGATGGCGGTTAATCTTGGAACAAGGGGAACAGCCGACGCATGTAATCTGCTGGAATACTGCAATCACCCGTCAGGTACAAAGTACAGCGACCTGAGAATCAGCCACGGCGTAAAAGATCCGTATAATATCAAACTCTGGTGTCTGGGAAATGAGATGGACGGAGAGTGGCAGCTGGGCAGAAAAACAATGGACGAGTACGGACGGCTTGCTGAGGAAACCGCAAAAGCCATGAAGCTGATTGATCCCACAATCGAGCTTGTCTCCTGTGGAAGCTCATATATGGAAATGCCTACCTTTCCCCAGTGGGAGGCAACGACTCTGGAGTACGACTATGATTATGTGGATTATATTTCCCTGCATCAGTATTATGGCAATCCGGAGAATAATACGGCGGACTATCTCGCAAGATCTGAAGATATGGATGCTTTTATCCGTACAGTTATAGCTGCCTGCGACTTTGTGAAAGCGAAAAAGCGCAGCAAAAAAACAATCAACTTAAGTTTTGACGAGTGGAATGTATGGTTCCATTCCAAAGATGAAGAAATCGATATTACGACCAACCATCCGTGGCAGACTGCGCCTCATCTTCTGGAAGATCACTACAATTTCGAAGACGCGCTTATGGTAGGGCTGATGATGATTACTCTGCTCCGCCATGCGGACAGAGTGAAGATTGCGTGTCTTGCCCAGCTGGTTAATGTAATTGCTCCTGTGATGACGGAAGAAGACGGACCCGCCTGGAGACAGACAATCTATTATCCGTTTCTGCACGCTTCAAAATACGGACGCGGTACAGTGCTGGAGCTTCTGACAGACAGCGGGGTACATTCCACCAAAGAACACGGCGAAGTCAGTGACATTGTCAGCGTAGCTGTTTTTAACGAGGAAAAGGAAGAAGTGACGATCTTCGCCGTAAACCGCAATCTGGAAGAGGATGTGGCTCTGACAGTGGATGTAAGAAGTTTCGAAGGATATGAGGCGGAGGAGCAGATTATCCTTGCGTGCGATGATCTGAAAGCGGAAAACAACGCAGCCGGAGAAAAGGTGTTCCCGATTCAGAAAGCCTGTGGAAAGATTGAAGAAGGCTACCTGACGACCGTGCTGGGAAAAGCTTCCTGGAATGTGATTCGGTTCAAAAAACATTAAACGTATTATATAATACAAATACTATGCGACATGCATAAAAAAACGAGATAAAAATAGTGCATAACAGACAAAATTGATAATAATGTCTGAAAAAGTGTTTACAAAGCAGCTGGTGTATGATATATCTATAGAAAACAAGTAAAACGTTTAATAAAACGAAAGGGAGGAAAACACATGAAGAAGAAAAAAATAGTTGCGTTGCTTCTTGGAACGGCAATGATCGTTGGAAGTCTTGCAGGCTGCGGCGGAGGCGGCAGTGACAGCTCAGACGAGCCGAAGAAGACGGCAGACGGCGCTACAGAGCTGGAATTTTGGACATTCACAGAGATCCACGGTGATTTCTATGAAACAATGGCTGAGAAATGGAATGAGGCCAACCCGGACAAGAAAGTAAGCATTAACGTAAACGTTATGCCTTACGACGATATGCACAACAAACTGCAGATCGCACTCAACGATGGTGAAGGGACACCGGATTTTGTAGATATCGAGCAGGGTAAGTTCGCTAACTTTACACAGGGAACACCGGCTCTGATGGATCTGACAGAGGCTGCAAGCCAGTATACAGCTGACGGAAGCATCGTTCAGTCCCGTCTGGATCTTTACAGCAAAGACGGAGCTCTTTACGGACTTCCGACTCACGTAGGAGCTACAGTTGCATTCTACAACACAGAACTTCTTCAGGCAGCGGGAATTGATTATACGACAATCGAGACATGGGACGACTTCAAAGAAGCAGGAAGCAAGTACTATGAAGCTACAGGAAAATATCTGGGAACAGCTGATACAAGCGCTCTGTGGACAGAGAACCTGCTGATGGCTGAACTTGGCGGAGAGTATACAGACGGAGATACTGTAACGGTAAACAGTGATCAGATGGTTGAAGCTATGACAATTCTCAAAGACCTCTACGATGCACACGCAATCGGAACAGTGCCGGGAGGAAATCCGGACAAGGAAGAGGCTTACGGCGCGTTTAACAACGGCGACTTCGCATGCGCGATTATGCCGATGTGGCAGATGTCAAGATACACAAGCTATATGCCGGATCTGTCCGGAAAGATTGCTATCGCAGTAGCTCCGCAGCTTGAGAGCGGACAGAAAGTATCTGTCGGCGGCGGCGGAACAGGTACGGCCGTAGTTGCAGACAAGCCCAGTTCAGATCTTGCGGCTGAGTTCCTTGCATACGCAAAACTTTCTGAAGAAGGAAATATTGAGATCTGGAACATGCTTGGATTCGATCCCTGCAATACGACAGTATGGGATAATGAAGAAGTGACAAATAACCCGGATAACCAGTATGTACAGTACTTTGTAAACAATCCGTTTGATGTCCTGAAAGAAATCAGAGAGAGCATTGTTGGTCTGGATTCACACGCTTCATCCTCTTATCCGTCCATCAATAATATGTTCACGACTGTAACATTGAACGATATCTTTGAAAATGGTGTAGATGTGAAGACAGCTCTGGATCAGGCGCAGACTGACCTGCAGAATGAGCTGGGACAGTAAGGACTGAAATGCCATTAACGCACAGACGGTGAATCAGACGCTGAGAGCAGAGCTTCACCGGTCTGAGGGGAAAATAGTAACGATTACATAAACATAAATCCGCAGAACTGCCATTGCATGGCGCGGCGCATATGAAAATATGAGCTGACGCAGGCAGGTTCTGCGGATTTCTGCGTTTTTACAAAAAGTGTGAAACATGCTAAAATAGATAAAATTACTGAAACGGCGCGGCGGCCGGAACTGCAGCGGACCATTATTTCGCTGCCGGCTGCCTGGGCAGGTCAGAAACAGGATTTACGGATAAGAAGGTGACAGAATTGTACATTGCAGATCTGCATATTCATTCCCGGTATTCCAGGGCTACCAGCAAAGACTGTACTCCGGAACATCTGGATCTTTGGGCACGGCGCAAGGGAATTCATATTGTGGGAACCGGAGATTTTACTCATCCGGCCTGGCGGCAGGAGCTGGAGGAAAAACTGGAGCCTGCCGGGGAGGGAATGTACGTACTGAAAGATGAATATCGTATCAGGGACGGGCATGTCCCCGGAGAGAGTATCCCGCGTTTTGTTATTACCGGGGAGATCAGTTCAATTTATAAGAAAAATGATAAGGTGAGAAAGGTGCACAGCCTTATTCTGCTTCCGGGCCTGGAAGATGCGGAACGGATATCTGTGAAGCTGGAACAGATCGGAAACATTCATTCTGACGGGCGCCCGATTCTGGGACTGGACTGTCGTGATCTGCTGGAAATTGTACTGGAGCTGTGCCCTTCCGCAGTGTATGTCCCCGCACATATCTGGACGCCTCATTTTTCTCTCTTCGGCGCGTTTTCCGGCTTTAATACAGTAGAGGAATGTTTTGAGGATCTGACGCCCTATATCCATGCCATGGAGACGGGACTGTCCTCGGATCCGCCTATGAACTGGCGGGTATCCTCTCTCGACCGGTATCAGCTGATCTCCAATTCGGATGCTCATTCTCCGGCAAAACTGGGGAGAGAGGCAAATCTCCTGGACTGCCCCATGTCCTATGAAGGACTGGCCCGGGCTATCCAGACAGGCAGGGGGCTTTACGGAACCATAGAGTTCTTCCCGGAAGAAGGCAAGTATCATATGGACGGGCACCGGAAATGTAACCTTTGTCTGACACCTTCTGAAACAATGAAGTATAACGGCAAATGTCCCGTGTGCGGCAGAAAACTGACTATAGGTGTTTCACACCGTGTGGAAGAGCTGGCGGACCGCGAAGAAGGATATATCCGGGAAGGGGCGAAAGCATTTGAAAGTCTTGTGCCTCTTCCGGAAGTAATCGGCGCTTCTGTGGGCAGCTCCGGGGCCTCTAAAAAAGTTCAGAAAGAATATGAAAAAATGCTCGAGGAACTGGGCGCGGAATTTGAGATTCTGAGAAATCTGCCGCTGGAGGATATACGGCGGGTGTCCGGCGGAAGGATCGCGGAAGGAATCCGCAGGCTCCGGCAGGGAGAAGTGGAACGGATTCCGGGATTTGACGGGGAATATGGGGTTATCCGGCTCTTCTGCGACGACGAACTGAATAATATGGAGGGGCAGATGGATTTCTTCAGCCTGCTGGGAGATCTGACAGCTGACAGGAGCAAATCAGAAAAAGACGAACACGCTATACGGTCGATAAACACCGGAACAGCCCCATGTAACGGCGGAGAGACAGAAATATCCGCGGAACAGCCGGCAGCGCGGCAGGAGAAAGCGAAACTGGGCGCGCGGACCGCGCTGAATCCGGAACAGGAGCGCGCAGTTACTTCTGTGGCGGCTAAAATTGCCGTAAAAGCCGGCCCGGGAACCGGAAAAACAAAAACACTGACATCCAGGCTTCAGTATCTTCTGGAAAACCGCCGGGTCAGTCCTTCTGAGATTACCGCGGTAACGTTTACCAATCAGGCTGCAGAGGAGATGCGTCAGCGGCTTGGGAAGGCGGCAGGGAAGAAACGGGGAGTCCGTGCGGTTCAGATCGGGACTTTTCATGCGATATGTCTGGAATTTCTGAAAGATCAGGAGGCGGAGTTCAGCCTGGCGGGAGAAGGGGAACTGAAGCATCTGGCATCTCTGGCTTCCGCGGAAACAGGAATGACCGAAAGTGTTAAGGAATTCCTGGAAAAGGTATCCGCGCGGAAGTCGGGCGCCGCGGATGCCGGGAAGGCAGCCGGCGGTACGGATCCTGTCTGGGAACGGACATTTGAAAACTATGAGAAGCGGAAGAAGGAACAGAAACTGTATGATTTTGACGATCTGCTTCTTTGCGCCGCGAAACAGTTTGAACAGGGAAATGTGCCGGAGAAGTGGAAAAAACGGTTCCGGTATCTTCTGGTGGACGAGTTTCAGGACATTAATCCGGCCCAGCAGCGTCTGATCCGCATCTGGAGCCGGTCGGGCAGAGAACTTTTCGTAATCGGGGATCCGGATCAGGCGATTTACGGTTTCCGGGGCGCGGATCCGTTCTGCTTTGAACGGCTGGCTGCGGAAAACAGTGATCTGGAAATGATACGGCTGAAGGAAAATTACCGCTCTTCACCACAGATTATCCATGCGGCAGCTGCTCTTTGGGAGAACCGGAAAAGGAGAAATACCGACACGCCTGATTCGCAGGCGGGCTTTTCCACAGTAACAGAGCACAGGGCGGATCTGCATCCCAATTGCCCGGATAATCTTCCGGTTCGGCTGGTAAAAGCGGGGAGCCCTATGGGAGAGGCTGTATTTATTGCGAAAGAAATCAACCGGATGGCCGGAGGAATCGGGATGCTGGAGGCACATCAGGCGGTGTGGAAGGACGGAGAACGTACAGTGCGCGGCTTTGGCGACATTGCAGTTCTCTGCCGTACTCATCGTCAGGCAGATCTGATCGAAAAGTGCCTTCAGAAAGAAAGTATTCCCTATATCCGGGCGGGGAGAGAAGAATTTCTGGAAGATGAAACCGTACAGGGCAGCCTGTCGTTTTTCCGGTACCTGGAAAACCCGGCTGATACAGGCGCGGCGCAGGAGAGTGCCGCCTCAGTCTGGAAGCTGGAATGGAATCCTGTGACAGAAGCAATTCTGTCCACAGCGGCGGAAACATTCTGCCCCTTATATAAGAAGAAAAAGCCGGTAAAATTTGTAGAAGAATGGATAAAGGAAATGCATCTTGAGGCATGTGAGCCTATGCGGAAACTCCTTCAGATGACAGTATTCTGCGGCAGTATGACGGAGTTTATGAACATGCTCGCACTTGGCGCGGAGGGGGACCTGAAAAGGTCGCCGAACAGACGGCATATGGCGGAAGCGGTTACAATTATGACGCTCCATGGCTCCAAAGGCCTGGAATTTCCGGCGGTCTTTATCTATGGAGTGAACCAGGGCAGCATTCCTCTGGAAAATAAAAATCATCCGGAGGACCCGGAAGAAGAGCGCAGGCTGTTCTATGTGGGAATGACCCGGGCGAAAGAAGAGCTTGTTCTGACCACGTCGGGCGAACCTTCGGACTTTTTGCGCGGACTTGACGACAATCTGATTCAGAAAGAAAACGCAGAAAAAAAGAAGGAAGAGGCCTGTCATCAGATGAGTCTTTTTGAACTGTGAGGAAACCGGAGGAAATACCTGAAGGAAAACCAGAGAGAATAACGTGGATTTGATTGACATTCCGGTTTCCATAGTATACGATAGCGGAAGCAGAGGCAGCGTGAGGATGCGCTGCCCAAAAGGAGACGAAGGTATGAAATTAGGAGAAAAACAAGTATTAACAGTTGTCAAAGTAGTGGATTTCGGGGTGTATCTGGGGGATGATACGCAGCGAGTGCTTCTTCCGAAGAAGCAGGTGCCGGAAGGGATTGAACCGGGAGATCCTGTGGAGGTCTTTCTTTATAAGGATTCTTCGGACCGCCTGATCGCTACAACAAATGAACCGAAGCTGACGCTGGGAAAGCTGGCGGTGCTTGATGTTGTAGATGTGGGCAGAGTCGGCGCGTTCCTGGACTGGGGGCTTGAAAAGGACCTCCTGCTTCCATTCAGGGAGCAGACTTCCAGGGTGGCGAAGGGAGACAGATGTCTGGTCAGTCTCTATATTGATAAGAGTCAGCGGCTCTGCGCGACTATGCGGATTTATTCTCTGCTGCGCACAGATTCCCCGTACAAAAGAAATGATATGGTAAAAGGAACCGTCTATGAGATAAACAGAGAATACGGCGCCTTTGTAGCCGTTGACAATCAGTTTTCGGCTCTGATTCCGCGGAGTGAAATGTCAGGCCGCCTGGAAGCCGGTCAGGAGATCGAAGCAAGGGTAACCGCGGTTAAAACGGATGGAAAACTGGACCTGAGTATCCGGGGAAGAATTCCTGAGCAGATGGACACGGACGCACAGATGATTCTGAAAAAACTTGAGGCAAACGGCGGCATGCTGCCGTTTACAGACAAATCTGATCCGGAGGAAATCAGGCAGGAATTCGGAGTCAGCAAGGCGGCGTTCAAAAGAGGCGTAGGAAGGCTTCTGAAACAGGGGAAAATCAGGATCGCCGAAACAGAGGGAAAAATATTTAAAATCTGATATTTATTCGCATAGGCAGCAAGAATCAAAGCCGTCGGTCAGGGGTGACCGGCGGCTTTGTGCGCGATACGCCCGGCAGGCGGCCGTTATGCTTACATGGACGGATATCTCCGGATACTATCTTCGGCTGAAAGAGAAAAAAATCATATATGCAGCAAGACAGATATTAAAAACTCTCAAAAAAGGAGCCTGTTTTGGAAAAAACAGAAAGAAACGATCTGAAGCGAAAAAAATAAAAGAAACTGAAGTAAATATTACTCTGGAAAACGGAAACACAATCCATCTGAAACAGACAACGGATTATCCGGAAACTGATGAGATTGTTCTGGAAGTGACAGATGCTTCGGCAGCTACAGTACTTAATATCCGTGTGCCGGACTGGGTAAAAGATCCGGCAGTTAAGATTAACGGTGAAGCTGTTGACGCAGTGACAGCCGGAAGTTATATTGCCGTAACCGTAAATGCCGGAGACAGAATTGAGATCACGTATCCTTCTGAACTGACATGGGTCGAGGGCGACAGTTCTCAGATCAATGCCGGCGCCATACTTCAGACAGGGCAGTGGCAGCATCTTGCTGTAGTTATAAACGGCGTGACTGCGTCCTTATATCTGAATGGTGAAGAAGTCGGCACAGCATCTGATTTCCAGGTTCCGTTATTTTTCTTAACTCATGGAACGGAAACAGAATTCCCTGTCCCCCTCTTCTGAATCCGTCTTATAAAAACTTCTTTGTCCTCTGTTTTCCTTTTTCGATACCGGAAGTTCACTTCGACAAATCCGAAATTAAACTTGCAATCCCCGGGAAATAGGGTATAATAAGCAATAGGAGTGCGGATACAGCATTCCTGGGAGTAACCGTAATGTGAAGCTTCATTAAGGAGGAGAGAAAATGAAAGTTCAGAATATATCAGACATCGAAGGATTTTTTAAAGTAGTTGATTCCTGCAAAGGTAAGGTTGAGCTTGTTACAGGCGAGGGAGACAGACTGAACCTGAAGTCAAAGCTTTCTCAGTATGTGTCCATGGCGAATATTTTTTCAAACGGAGAGATTCCGGAGCTGGAAGTGATCGCATATGAGCCGGAAGATACAGATAAGCTGATCAACTTTATGATGCACGGAGGAAAATAAGGTTATCAGGGCCGACCTGGAACCGAATCATATTCCTCTGACAGGAGGATGTGAAACAAGAGTGATGCAGAGGGCAGTTTCCGGAGAGGAAACCGCCCTTTTTTGCATAACAGTTCAGCTGCATATAATATAGCTTCAACAGAGTATACTGAAATACTGCACAGCGGAAGTTTTTATCAGGAGGAACGGATGAGTTTTGTACACTTGCATGTCCATACGGAGTACAGTCTGCTGGACGGATCAAATAAAATAAAAGAATATGTATCCCGGGTCAGGGAGCTTGGAATGAACAGCGCGGCGATTACGGATCACGGAGTAATGTACGGCGTAATTGATTTTTACCGGGAGGCAAAAAAGCAGGGCATCAACCCGATCCTCGGGTGTGAAGTCTATGTGGCCCCAAATTCCAGATTTGACCGGGAAGTGACGGGAGGGGACGACAGGTATTATCATCTGGTCCTGCTGGCGGAAAATAATGAAGGGTATGCCAACCTGATGAAGATTGTTTCAAAGGGATTCGTGGACGGATATTACTACCGGCCCAGAGTAGACAAAGAACTTCTCCGGGAATACCACAGAGGTGTGATTGCCCTGAGCGCATGTCTGGCAGGAGAGGTGCAGAGATATATTGTAAAAGGGCTGTATGAAGAGGCGAAGAAGACAGCACTGGAATACAGAGATATTTTCGGAGAAGGAAATTATTTCCTTGAGCTTCAGGATCATGGAATTCCGGATCAGGCACTGGTAAATCAACAGCTTCTGAAGATGTCAGCGGAGACCGGCATTGAACTTGTGGCTACGAATGATGTTCATTATACCTATGCGGAAGACGCCAAGGCCCATGATATTCTTCTGTGCATTCAGACCGGAAAAAAACTGACAGATGAAAACCGGATGCGTTATGAAGGCGGTCAGTATTATGTGAAATCTCCGGAAGAGATGGAAAAACTGTTCCCCTATGCGCTGCAGGCACTGGACAATACGCAGAAAATAGCAGACCGGTGTCATGTGGAGATTGAGTTTGGTGTGACCAAACTTCCGAAATATGATGTGCCGGACGGCTATACATCCTGGGAATATCTGCAGAAACTCTGCCGGGAGGGGCTGGAAAAACGGTATCCGGATCCGTCAGATGAACTGAAAGAGCGGCTTGATTATGAACTTGGCACCATAAAAAATATGGGATATGTAGACTATTTCCTGATTGTGTGGGACTTCATTAAATATGCCAAGGACCACGGCATTGCTGTAGGTCCGGGCAGAGGTTCGGCGGCCGGAAGTATTGTGTCTTACTGTCTGGGAATCACAACTATTGATCCCATACGGTATCAGCTCCTTTTTGAGCGTTTCCTGAATCCGGAACGTGTCTCCATGCCGGATATTGATGTGGATTTCTGTTTTGAGAGACGGCAGGAAGTTATTGATTATGTTGTGCGTAAATACGGAAAAGACCGGGTGGTTCAGATCGTTACTTTCGGAACACTTGCGGCCCGGGGCGTGATCCGGGATGTGGGTCGGGTCATGGACCTTCCCTATGCGTTTGTGGATTCCATTGCCAAAATGGTTCCCCAGGAACTGAATATAACCATTGATAAAGCGCTGGTGGAGAATCCGGAACTGCGCAGAACCTATGAAACAGATCCTCAGGTGAAAGATCTGATCAATATGGCGAAACGTCTGGAGGGACTTCCAAGACACAGTTCCATGCATGCCGCCGGAGTGGTGATCAGTCAGAAGCCTGTAGATGAATATGTGCCCTTATCCCGGGCGGCCGACGGTTCTATAACCACACAGTTCACCATGACTACCCTGGAAGAACTGGGATTGCTGAAAATGGATTTTCTGGGGCTGCGTACGCTGACAGTGATTCAAAATGCGGTGGAGATGGCCGGAAAAAAAGAGCCGTCTCTTGATATAGAAAAAATCGACTACAACGACCAGGCGGTTTTAAATTATATCGGAACCGGAAAAACAGACGGAATCTTTCAGCTTGAAAGCGCGGGGATGAAGAGCTTCATGAAAGAACTGAAGCCTCACAGTCTGGAGGATATTATAGCCGGTATTTCTCTGTACCGGCCCGGCCCGATGGACTTTATTCCCCAGTACATCCGGGGAAAGAACGATCCGTCTTCCATTACCTATGACTGCCCCCAGCTGGAACCGATTCTCAAACCCACATACGGATGTATCGTGTATCAGGAACAGGTTATGCAGATTGTGCGGGATCTGGCCGGATATACTCTTGGAAGAAGTGATCTGCTACGGCGCGCCATGTCAAAGAAAAAAGGCGATGTAATGCAGAAGGAGCGCCAGATCTTTGTATACGGTGATGAAACGGCAAATGTTCCGGGATGTATCAAAAACGGAATTGATGAGAAGACGGCGAACAAGATATATGATGAAATGATTGATTTCGCGAAATATGCGTTTAACAAATCGCACGCGGCGGCGTATGCTGTTGTAGCATATCAGACTGCGTGGCTGAAATATTATTATCCTGTGGAATTTATGGCTGCGCTTATGACATCCGTGATTGAAAACCCTTCAAAAGTGGCAGAATATATTTACGCCTGCCGGCAGATGAATATCCGCATTCTTCCGCCGGATATTAATAAGGGGGAAGCAGATTTTTCGGTTGACAACGGCAATATCCGGTATGGACTGGCGGCCATTAAGAGCATCGGCAAGCCGGTGATTCAGGCGATTGTACAAGAGAGAAACGCATACGGGACCTACAGAAATCTGGAGGATTTTATTACCCGGCTTTCGGCAAAAGATGTGCTGAATAAAAGGGCCATTGAGAACTTTATCAAAGCAGGCGCTCTGGACACGCTGGGAGGAACAAGAAAACAGTTTATGAGCATTTATGTTCAGATTGTAGATCATGTAAATCAGGAGAAAAAATATTCTATGGCAGGACAGATGAGCCTTTTTGATATGGCTTCCGATGACCAGAAAGAAGAATTCCTGATTCGTCTGCCTGATGTGGGAGAATATTCAAAAGAAAATCTTCTTGCGTTTGAAAAAGAGGTTCTGGGGATATATATCAGCGGGCATCCTCTGGAAGAATATGAAGGGAAATGGCGCAAAATGATTTCAGCTACCACCGCGGATTTTCAGCCGGATGAAGAGACCGGAAGAACGAAAGTCCGGGACGGCGCAAAAGAGATCATAGGCGGGATGATTACAGATAAGACGGTGAAACATACAAAAACGAACCAGATGATGGCCTTTGTCACGGTAGAGGATCTTCTGGGAACCGTTGAGGTTGTGGTTTTTCCCAGAGACTATGAGAAGAACAGGGAGTATCTGGAGCCGGACAGCAAAGTATTTATCCGCGGACGGGTATCTGAGGAAGAGGAAAAGGCCAGCAAGCTGATCTGCGAAAAAGTGATCCCTTTTGAAAGGACAAAAAAGGAGTTGTGGATTCAGTTTCCGGATAAGGCATCTTACCTGGATGAGGAGGAAATTGTATACGGGTATCTGGCGGATTCTGAAGGAGACGACGAGGTTGTGATATACTGCTCGAAAGAACGGGCGGTAAAACGTTTTCCGAAAAACAGAAATATACGGATAAACCCGCAGATTCTGAGCAGATTGATGAATCATTACGGTGAAAGCCGGGTGAAAGTGGTTGAAAAAGCTATTGAAAACCATTTCTAAATAAGGTAGAATAATCTCGGGTTTGGCATTTATCTGATTTTCAGTAGAAAGGTGGGAAAATAAGATGGCAGAAAACAACATGAGTGACAAAGAAAGATATTTGGATGAAATTGAAGACAGCATCCGTACAATAGGAGTTCTTACAAGCGGAGGAGACGCTCCGGGAATGAACGCAGCAATCCGTGCAGTTGTCAGAACAGCGCTTTCACGGGGATTAAAAGTCCGCGGAATCCGCAGAGGCTATCACGGCCTTTTGAAGGAGGAGATCATTGACCTGTCGGCCCGCGACGTATCCGATACAATTCAGCGTGGAGGTACGATTCTTCAGACGGCGCGCTGCCAGTCCATGCGTACAGAGGAAGGACAGCAGAAAGCTGCCGCTATCTGTAAGAAATATGGTATCGATGGTCTGGTTGTTATCGGCGGAGACGGTTCTTTCGCAGGAGCGCAGAAGCTTGCGAACCTTGGGGTAAACACAGTAGGTGTTCCGGGAACCATCGATCTTGATATTGCCTGTACAGATTATACCATCGGTTTTGACACAGCTGTAAATACGGCAATGGAAGCAATTGATAAAGTACGTGACACATCGACCTCACATGAGCGCTGCAGCATCATTGAGGTTATGGGACGTGACGCCGGCTATCTGGCTCTGTGGTGCGGTATCGCGAACGGAGCAGAGCGTATTCTTATGCCGGAGGAGCACGATTACGATGAGTCAGCTATTATCGCTGACATTATGGCCAACAAAAAGCGCGGAAAGAAGAATTATATTATTATCAATGCGGAGGGAATCGGAGATTCAATTAACATGGCAAAAAGAATTGAAGAGGCAACCGGTATTGAAACAAGAGCAACAATTCTCGGACACATGCAGCGCGGCGGAAGCCCTACATGTAAAGACAGAGTTTATGCTTCAATTATGGGGGCCATGGCTGTGGATCTTCTTTGTCAGGGAAAAACAAACCGTGTGGTAGGTTACAAGAACGGTCAGTATGTGGACTTTGATATTGAAGAGGCGCTGGCTATGAAAAAAGCAATTCCGCAGTATCAGTACGATGTTGCGAAGACACTTGCACTGTAATCTGATCTGGTTTAAATTCAAAAAGAAAGCAGAAAAGCGGACCTGTATGTCCGCTTTAAAAAATCCGGAAATACCGGAAAAAAGCCGCATGAGTTTCAGTTAAATGCGGTTTAAAGGAGATTAGAAAACGTGAGTACAGAAAGCAGGAAGACGGCCCCGGTAGGAGTCTTTGATTCCGGGGTGGGCGGCCTGACGGTTGCCAGGGAGATTTCCAGGCAGCTGCCGGATGAAAACATTGTATATTTTGGCGATACTGCCCGTGTGCCCTACGGCAGTAAGTCCCAGAACACCATTATCCGTTTTTCGGAACAGATCATTCGTTTCCTGAAGACAAAACAGGTAAAAGCAATTGTGATTGCCTGTAATACGGCCAGCGCCCTTGCCCTGGACGCGGTGCGTGATGAATTTGACATTCCGATTATGGGCGTAGTTATTCCGGGAGCCAGAGCAGCTGTAGAGGCGACACGAAACCGCAAGGTAGGGGTTGTGGGAACAGACGCTACTGTACAGAGCGGTGTATATACCAGGGTTATCCATGAGATGGCCCCGGACATTACAGTGATTGAGAAAGCATGTCCGCTTTTTGTTCCTTTGGTGGAAGAAGGCTTTAAGGAGCATGTGGTTACGCAGGAAGTAATTGAGTATTATCTGGAGTCTATGAGAAGCACGGATATTGACGCAATGATTCTGGGATGTACCCATTATCCTCTGCTGCGGTCCAAGATCCGCGCATATATGGGGGATAAGATACAGATCGTCAATCCGGCATATGAGACGGCAATGGATCTGAAGAAACTTTTAAGCGAACATGATATGGCGAATGAAGGCGGCGAAGGGAGCCACAGCACTTATTCGTTCTATGTAAGCGACGCGGCGGAAAAATTCCGCAGATTTGCGAATACAGTGATGCCCTTTGACGTGCCGACAACGAATGTGGTGAATATTGAGGAATTTTAAAACATGACAAAGGATGTATTAGTCAGTATTTCCGGGCATCATATTGATATTATGGCGGAGCCGGAAGAAACACCGGAGGCTATGGAATCCGGTCGGGACGCAATTGAAGTAGTAACTCCCGCAAGTTATTACTGTAAAGGCGGCAAACACTATATTATCTACGATGAAGTGCTGGAGGGAATGGCCGGAACGATAAAGAACAGAATTAAGATTACCGGTACGGACAGTGTTGAAATCGTAAAAAGCGGGCTGTCCAGTTCGCATATGATTTTTGAAAAGAACAGAAAAAACCTGACATATTACCGCACGCCATACGGGCAGATGCTGGTAGGGGTAAATACGAGAAACATGGAGGTCAGTGTGGAAGATGACAGAATAAATGTTCAGGTCGATTATGAGCTGGATGTAAATCATGAACCGCTGGCCGACTGTAAGATCAGAATGGATATTGTATCGAAAAACAGCGGAGAGTTTTCAGTCCTGAATTAAAAAATGTTGGAAATCTGTATGCCGAATACAGATTTCCAACATTTTTTTATTTGTTTCTGAAACGTGAGAAAAAGCCTTTTTTCTTTTTCCGGGGAGTTTCGATGGAACCGCCTCTGACACTTTTGATTCCGGTTATGTAAAGACCGCTTACTACGGCTTTGATTTCTTTTTTTACCGGGATTACTTCAAATACACGGCCGTCACACATCAGAGTCATAATTTTCGGTCCGACTTTTGCCTTAACAACGGGAACCTTGGCGCGTCGGAGATACTTTGGCGTGTTTTCCAGAACTACGGCGGGCAGTCCCGCCTCTTTGAGCTTCATTTTCTTTTTATCAATAATCAGCATACTGACGGTCTGAGCAACGGCATCCAGCTGCTCCTGCTGTTCAGCCTGCTTTTTTTCGGCTTTCTTACCCAGAAAATATAACACGATACATGCTACGACTAATATGACAATGATTACGATCATTGCAATCCAGAATGGACTCACAATAAACCCTCCTAAACCTTTAATATTTTGCTGTTATGCTTGTAGTATTGTAACATTGTTTTTTTTGATGTGCAAGTAATTGTGGAATTTTAGGGGTTACTTTTCAACAGGAAAACGAGTATACTGTGTATAGTGGCTTTTTGTATGCCGGCGGTACTGCATGCGGCGGGCCGCATAAAATAAAGGAGTTTTACTATATGGCGGAAACAATTTGGAGCGGAGTGGTGACGGTTTCTGATTTCATTATGGACAATCTGTTCATTATTAACATCTTTCTTTCGCTTATTATTGTGTTCTTTCAGAGAAGATCCCCGCAGACAGTCTGGACCTGGCTTCTTCTGATGTATTTTATACCGATTTTAGGATTTGTTCTCTATCTGGTCATCGGACAGGATTTTCATAAAAGCAGGATGTTCAAGGCAAAAGAAATTGAGGGCGAATTGAAATATGCGGTCCGGAGGCAGGAGGAAACCATATATCACAAAAGGCTGCGCCTGGCCAATCCGGAAATGAACCGGTTTAAGGACCTGATTCTTTATAATCTGGAAGCAGGGGAAGCGGTTCTGACGGATAATAATGATATCCGGATTTATACGGACGGAAAGGCAAAGTTCCGCGCACTCATTGACGAGATGAAACAGGCTCAAAAATACATCCATCTGCAGTATTATATTATCCGTAATGATGAGCTGTGGCAGGAAATAGAAAAGGTTCTTATACAGAAAGCCCGGGAGGGAGTTCAGGTCCGGGTGCTTTTTGACAGTATGGGATGCAGAACCATGCATAACAAAGACTGGAAGAGGCTGGAGGCAGAGGGGATTATGGTAGCGGAGTTTTTCCCGGCTCTTCTGGGAAAGCTTCAGCTTCGCGTAAACTACAGAAATCACAGAAAGATAGTGGTAATCGACGGAAGAATCGGCTTTGTAGGCGGGTTTAACGTGGGCCGGGAGTACCTTGGCCGGGATAAAAAGTTCGGTTACTGGAGGGATACACATTTGTGTATCGAAGGAGCCGCCGTTACATCACTGGCGGTCCGATTTGTGCTGGACTGGAATTATGCCGCAAAAGAAAATCTGTTTCTGGCAGATACACTGTTTGAGCTTCCTGTGTATCTGCGGAAGGGAAGAGACCCGGTGCAGATTATTTCCAGCGGACCGGACTCCCAGATTAAGACGATCCATGACAATTACCTGCGTCTGATTCACAGCGCAAAAGATCATGTATATATTCAGACTCCGTATTTTATACCGGACGAATCCATACTGGATGCCCTGAAAATCGCAAGCAGATCGGGAATTGATGTCCGTATTATGGTTCCGTGTAAACCGGATCATCCTTTTGTTTACTGGGCCACATACTCCTATATCGGAGACATGGTGGCGGCAGGCGCCAAATGTTACGTATATAATAACGGATTCCTTCATGCCAAGACATTGAGTGTAGACGGCATGGTAGCCTGCGTGGGTACGGCAAATATGGATATCCGCAGTTTTGGCCTGAATTTTGAGGTAAATGCTGTGATTTACAGTGAGAGAACCGTGCAGCGGCTGGAAAGCGCTTTTGAAAATGATATGACCCGGTGTACCCATGTGACGAGAAAAGTATATGACGAGAGAAGCCTTGTGATTAAAGCAAAAGAGCAGTTTTCGCGTCTGCTTTCTCCTCTTCTGTAAAAGACAGAGGAAAATCAGACGGTTGAAAATAAAATACAGCGCAAAAAAAATAATACGCGCGGAAAAAGGAGAAGAACAATGAAGAAGAAACTGATTACATTACTTACGGCAGGTGTTCTGGCTGTTTCACTTGCCGGATGCTCGGGAGAGCTGTCAAATGAATATGTGACGGTGAAGCAGTATAAGGGCCTTGAAGTTGCCCAGGTGCTTCCGGAGGACATAACGGATGATGACATTGATTCGGAAATCCAGATCCGTCTGCAGATGTCAGTGAAAGAAGAGACCATTACGGACAGACCGGCTCAGGACGGAGATATGGTAGATATTGATTTCACCGGTACTATAGACGGGGAAGAATTCAGCGGGGGATCGGCAGAGGGATATGCTTTCCAGCTTGGTTCAGGAGCAATGATCGGGGCGACAGATGACTATAAAGGCTTCGAAGAACAGATTGTCGGACACAATACAGGGGATGAATTTGATATTCAGGTTCAATTCCCGGAAGATTATTCGCTGAACCCGGATATGTCCGGCGTTGTTGCGGACTTCCACATTGTGCTGAACAAGATCTACACATCTGAAGTTCCGGAACTGACGGATGAATGGGTGAAGGAAAACAGTGAAGAGTCTGAAACAGTAGATGAATATAAGGAAGAGATCCGCCAGTTCTGCATTGATCAGCTGCTGGCAACTGAAATGCAGGACGTATTTATGGATCAGATAGAAGCAAAGAAGTATCCGGAGGGCGAGGTAGAGGCCCAGATCTCCGACGGGGAGGAGTACTATAATCAGTACGCGGTAAGCGTAGGACTTGATCTGGATACATTTATAGAAAATTATATAGGCATGACAAGGGAAGACTTTGACGCACAGATGAAGGAGAGCGCGCAGAATGTTGTCAAGACGCAGGAGGCAGTAAAACTTCTGGCAGACAAACTGAATCTGGAGCCTTCTGAAGAAGAGTATCAGGAGGGAATGCTCCGTTATGCAGTTATGGCCGGGACAACAGATGTGGAAGCTTATGCAGAATCAGTGGGAGAGGATCTCCTGAAAGATGTAATCCGTCAGGACGCTGTGATGCAGTACCTGGTTGACCAGTGCGTACAGGTAGAACAGACGGACAGCAGTTCCGATGACAGCAGCTCGGAAGACACAGGCTCAGGGAATACTTCTGACTCTGCCGACAGCGCAGAATAGGCGGACAGGCGGAAATACTGCTGACATAATATAAAATTATTTAAAGGAGGAGAACTGTATGAGACTTGAAAATGAAAGATTCTGTGTCGAAATAGCAGAACTGGGAGCAGAGCTGACCCGGATTTACGACAGAAAGACGGAAACAGACATTCTCTGGGAAGGAGATCCGGTATACTGGAAGCGACATTCACCAGTACTTTTTCCAAATGTAGGAAAAACATACAGGAATACAGTGCTTATTAACGGAGTTCAGTATCCGACTGCCCAGCACGGGTTTGCCAGGGACAGTGAATTTCGCTGTATTGCTTCAGGCAGAGAGAAGGCATCATTTCTTCTTGTCTCTACAGAAGATACAAAAGAAGTATATCCCTTTGATTTTGAACTCATGGTTACATATGTTCTGAAAGAAGACAGGATACAGGTAATGTGGGAAGTAAAAAATCCTGCAGATGAAACAATGTATTTTACAATCGGCGGGCATCCGGCGTTCCGTTTCGCGGAGAAGAATGAGAAAAAATCAGATTACCTGCTGTGGTTCCCGGGGAAAGATTCTCTGAATTATATTCTTATTGATCTGCCTCAGGCGGCAGCCGATCCGGATACCGTTTATGAGTTGAAACTGGAAGAAGGGTATGTTCCGGTTACAGAAGAAATGTTTGAAAAAGATGCCATGATCTTTGACGGCGGCCAGATTGAAGAAGTATGGCTGTGCCATAAAGACCGCACTCCCTATGTGGGACTGAAGTGCCAGGGATTCCCCAGCTTCGGCATCTGGTCCGTAAAAGACGCGCCGTTCGTATGCCTGGAACCGTGGATGGGCAGATGCGACGATGTGGGATTCACTTCCGAGCTCTCTGAAAAACATGGTGTAAACAAAGTTGCCGGAGGAGAAAAATTCCAGCAGAGCTATGAAATTCTGATCCGCTGAGATTACAGAATTTATAAACGGCAAAAGGACGCCGGGAAGGCGGGAGTGTGTCGGGAAAGGGCCCGGACTGGTATGGAGTGCTTCTTTTTTCTGTGATCTGCAGCTGACGAAGCTGCTGTTTGTCTGGAGGAACACAGAAAGCGGCGGGATACTGACGGATGGATGCGACCTTCCGGGGGAAGAGGTGGGGGAGGTCGGTGACTTTTGAACGGCTTTAGTAAAACTTAAAACCGGGAATCAGGCGTTAAGATTCACAATGGGACTGTTCGAGCGGTACGCGAGTTGCCATTGTGAATCTTGTTTTAGCCAGATTCCCGGTTGTTAGTTTTACTTAGCCGTGGTAACGGAACCGAACTTCCCCACCTCTTCCCCGGAATACGTAAACATCCACCATGTATCCCGGTGGTTTCGGACGATCTCCACACTACGGCCTCATCAGCCGCAGATTACAGAATCCCCAGTCCTTTGGCTACGATCATGATGAAGTCCTGTACATTGGTTACGATTGTTGTAGCGGCCAGGCTGCCTCTGTCCAGCAGCTTATTTACTACAAATTCGTCGGCGTCTACAGTGTAGAGAAAGACCGGTCGGACTGTACCGTCTTCCAGCACACGGTAGGAGGGAGTCATGTTTCCTGTGGCAATGGTATGAAGCATGGTGGCAAGACAGATTACGGTGGTTGCTTTTTTCACCATGCCGCGCATTGCTGTCTGTCCGGCGTAAGCGTCCCCGATGACTTCCGGCAGAGGACCGTCGTCCCGGATGGAGCCGGTGAGAACAAAGGGAACATTGTTTTTTACACAGCTGTACATGATTCCGTTGTCAATGTTATAGTCTTCAATAAACTGGGCGATGGAGCCGCTTTTGCGCACCCGGTTGATTACATCCAGATGGTTGTAGTGGCCGTTGGGATGGGATCTCTGCGTGTAGATATCCTGCCCCAGAGCCGTGTGGAACATGGAGCCTTCCAGGTCGTGGGTAGCCAGCGCGTTCCCGGCCATGAGACCGTCTACATATCCGTGCTCCACCATGGCCTGCATGGCTCTTCTGGCGTCAGCGTCGAAAGAAAAGGCAGGTCCCATAACCCAGAGAATGTTTCCGTGTTCTCTTTCGTATTTGAGCAGCTCAAAAAGACGGTCGTAATCTCTGGCATAAGAAGTCTCCCTGCTTCGGCCCTGCCGGAAAACGAACTGGTCGCCGTCTGCCTCCTCCGGTGATTCAAATCCGGTGCTGTGCAGGTAGATGCCCTCTTCCCCGTTTTCAGTACGGCCCAGGATCACTTTGTCTCCCTTTTTCAGATTGCGGTTTTCCACCACGTCCAGCTCTCCGCTGTCGCGGAGGACGACACTGGAGTCCATTCGGCTTTCTCTGGCAAGTGTCCAGGTTCCGTTTATTTTAAAATACTCCGGATACATGGAAGTGCTGTGGTAGTTTTCCGGGGCAACGCCGTCGATGGTAACTTCTCCGTATGCGGCATCCGGCGCATTGGCAAATCCGGGATCTGAAAAATCAGGTTCTTTGTAGCGTGGTAATTCAAACATATAAATTTCCTCTTTCCTCTCATTATTTACTGCTGCAGTTATTTTTCGTTCCGGCGGTAAACGCATTCCCCGCCGATATAGGTTTCTTCCACCCGGATCTGATCGATCTTTTCCGGAGGAATATTCAGAATATCATCGCTGAGCACTGCGAAGTCCGCGCGGTATCCGGGAACCAGCATTCCCATGTCCGGGAAACCTGCGGCCTGCGCCGCTCCGGCGGTGTAGAGTCTTACAGCGGTTTCCGCGTCTACGGCCTGATCCCTGCCGCAGTCAGTGCCGTCAGCCGCAGTGCGGGTTACCGCCAGTTTGATGCCCGGGAACGGATCGGAAGGCACGGCCCAGAAAGTGGCCGGGGCATCGGTGGAAAATCCCAGCACAACTCCTTCATCCAGGATATGGCGGATGGGATAGCACCGGCGGGTCCACTCCTGTCCCAGATTGGACAGATAACTTTTACTTTCCGCGTACAGGAAAATGGGCTGTGTTACAAAGGAAATGCCGTGTCCGGCAGCTTTTTTCAGACTGCCGTCTGAGGGATCTGTGGCATGCTCGATTCTGACGTAGGGAATGCCCTCCGGCGTCCATTTTTCCTCCTGGCACGCCCGGTCGATCATCCGGGAAATTGCCCGTCCGCCCATGGCGTGCATGGAGAGCTGACAGTGGTTTTTCCTGCAGAAGGAAACGGCGGATTCCACCAGATTGTCGCTGCATACGGAAATGCCGTATTCCCCGTCTGTGCCGGGGTAAGGCCGGTTCATCCAGGCGGTCCGCCCGGAGACGCTTCCGTCGCCGATCAGCTTCAGACCGGCCGCGAAAATCGAGCGGTTCCGGTCCAGGAGTTCCGGGGGGATATGGAAGTCTTTGTCGTCCGCAAAGAAATCCCACATATAATAGACTCCGACGTGCTGGCGGAACCCTTTTTCTGCCGCCGCCTCATAGATGGGCAGATTATCTTCATGGTCCAGGTTGCCCATATCGCAGATGGCGGTGATTCCCTGGGAGGTGAGAAGACCGCCCAGCTCCAGAAGGTTCTGTACTTTCTGCTCCCGGGACTCAGGGGGCAGCAGGACAGAGATAAGGCTGCGGGCATTTTCCTTGAGAACGCCGGTGGGCTCTCCGTCTTCTCCGCGCTCGATTTCTCCGCCCGGCGGATCCGGTGTGTTCCGGTCAATTCCGGCCAGCTTCAGGGCCATACTGTTGACACAGCAGATATGCGCGCAGGTGCGCAGCATATAGACCGGTGAATCGCTGCATCCCCGGTCCAGGTCATACCGGCTGGGAGAACGCTGTTCCTTCAGGCCGTGTTCGTCGTAGCCCCAGCCGCTGATCCATTCTCCGGGCTTCTGGGTTTCCCGGCGCTTTTTCACAGCTGAGACAAGTTCTTCTATCGAATTGATCGCCGGGGGCATGACTGTGATCTGTTTGCGCATATCCGCCAGCATAACCGGGTGCATATGCGCGTCAATGAATCCCGGGATGACCCGCCTGCCGCCCAGATCTGTGACAGAAGGGCAGGAGGAAAGGGACTCCGGCATTTCTGGCTGTTTTCCGATCCACAGAATGCGGCCGTTTTCTACTGCCATCGCGTCCGCGCAGGGCTGATCACCGGCGGAGGTAAAAATGTTTCCATTTGTAAATAAGTGTCTGTCTGATGACATGATGTTTCACACTCCTTTGATAAAAAGGTATGGCGTTGTACATACCGATGTTATAATCATACCAGAAGTGGAATGATTTGTCAGGATGCGTTTCATTTCCATCCTGAAAATTCGTGAATTTGCGAATGCAGCGGTAGCGGTTATTGCAATTTTACATATTTTTGCAAAATCTTAACAGAAACATTGATAAATTCTGGGGAAAGTGATAACATTAGAATAATTATTCATTAGCAGTTATAATTATAAAAGAACTCCGAATGTGGAATGTCTGAAATTCGGGGTTCTTTGCTTTTTGAGGAGATCATTATGGAAAATGAGCAGAAGAAAGCCGGGAAGATAAAGAAACGGGCGGAGGAACTGTTCGGACAGATCAGAGAGGACCGGAGATATCTTCATCAGATTCCGGAAATCGGGACAGATGTACCGCAGACTACCGCCTATATCTGCCGCCGGCTGGACGAGATGGGGATTCCCTGGCAGCCCTGTGGAGGACCACTGTCAGAGAAGATGACGGAAGATTATATCAGAGCAGGATTTCCGCGGATGGAACGGGCTACAGGAGTAACTGCCGTGATCGGGAAAGGTGAACCCTGTATCCTGCTGCGGGCGGATATGGATGCGCTTCCGATTAAGGAAGAAAATGACCTGGAGTTCCGCTCGGAAAACGGATACGGTCATATGTGCGGCCATGACAGCCATGCGGCCATGCTGTTGGGAGCTGCCCGGATTTTAAAAGAAATGGAAGATGAGCTGGAAGGTACGGTGAAGCTGATGTTTCAGCCAGGCGAGGAAACCGGAGCGGGGGCCCGCATCCTGGTGGAAAACGGGGTGCTGGAAAATCCGAAACCGGACGCTGCCTTCGGCCTGCATGTACAGTCCGTGGATCCCACCGGCCAGGTGGGGTATGCTGTGGGAGTAAATTCTTCTTCCCTGGATACATTTATCGTGAAAATAAAGGGGAAAGGGGGACACAGTTCCCAGCCCCAGCTCTGTGTGGATCCGCTGATGATTATGAATCAGCTCTATCAGGCGGTGAATCTTCTGGCAACCCGGGAGGCAGATCCGGCCGCCGCGGTGGCCCTGACCTGCGGCGTGGCAAAAGGAGGAACCGCGGTCAACATTATACCGGATGAGGCGGAGCTTCATATCGGACTGCGCACCCAGGACGTGGAGGCGGCAGCCCGTCTGACCAGACGGATTCCGGAACTGGTGGATCATTATGTAAAGGCCTGGAACGGGGAGTATGAGATGACCGTCTTCCACACGCCCTGTACCTGGACGGACGAGACATTCTGCAGGGAGGCCGTGCCGTATATCAGTGAAATTGTGGGAGAGGACAATGTGAAACAGATTCCTCCCATGACAGGAACAGAGGATTTCGGATATGTGACGGAACAGGTTCCGGGCATGTTCGCGTTTATCGGAGCAGGAGCGCCGGGGAATGCTCCGCTTCACAGCCCGAGAATGGTGCTGGATGAAGCCGTACTGCCGATCGGAGCGGCAGTGCATGCCAATGTGGCGGTATCCTGGCTGAGAGACCATGGGAGGGAAAAGAAAAAATGAAACAGAAAGCAGAAAAAAAGGGCTTTCACATGCCCCATGTATTTATCATTCTTCTTGTTATTATGCTGTTTATCGTAGTGCTGTCCTACATAATACCAAGCGGAATGTATGAGCGGATTGAGGACAGCGCAGGAATTACTGTAATCGATCCGGATACATTTTCCTATGTTGAAAATGAGAATCCCATCGGATTCATGGATTATTTTGAAGCAGTCTACACCGGGTTCGTAAACGGCGCCACAATTATGGGCACGCTTTTTATCAGTTCGGGGATGATTTATCTTCTGGAGGTCAGCGGAGCTTTTGGAGCCGGGATCAACGCGATTCTGAAGAAGACAAAAGGAAAAGAATTTTCCGTGGTCTGCATCTTCTATACGATCTTTGTGATCTTCGGAGTGCTGGGATACGGGGAAGCGGCATATCCGTTTTATCCCCTTGCCGTAACCATCGGATTCGCGCTGGGATATGACCGGATGGTCGGAACCGGGCTCGCGATTGTGGGAAGTACGGTTGGCTTTACCTCAGGCCTGATGAATACATTTACCACCGGAGTGGCCCAGCAGATCGTGGGGCTGCCCCTGTTTTCGGGAATCGGATTCCGGGCCGCGGGTCTGGCGGTATTCTATGTGATCGGACTGGCGGGACTTTACGCATACTGCCGGAAAATCAAGAAAAATCCGGAACTGAGCCTGATGAAGGATGAATATCTGAATATGAAGGCGGAGAATCAGGTGACGGACACGGAAGAAATGACGCCGAGAAAAGTACTGGGACTCCTTGTCTTTCTGGGAATTATTATTGCCCAGGGATACGGCTGCATCAGACTGGGATGGTCCTTCCCCCAGATCGCGGCGATCTATGTAATCATGGGAATCCTGCTGTCGATCATTTTCCGGTTCGGGCCCAGCGAGGCGTGCCAGCTCTTCTGTAAAGGCGCGGTCCGGGTATTTGCCGCGGCATTCGCGGTGGGACTTGCCCAGTCGGTAGTCGTGCTGATGAATCAGGCATGCATTATGGATACCATCGTACACGGAATGGCTCAGCTTCTGCAGAACAAGAGCGCGATCCTTGCGCTTCTGATTATATTTGTATTTGTGACGCTCTTTAATTTCCTGGTAGTATCGGGAAGCGGCAAGGCTGTTATTGTCATGCCGATCCTGCAGCCTCTGGGAAAGATCCTCAATATCAACCAGCAGGTACTGGTGCTGACGTATCAGTACGGCGACGGCATCACGAACAGCTTCTGGCCCGGCAGCGCGGTGATTCAGCTGTCCATGTGCGGAGTCGATTACGGATCCTGGCTGAAGTTCTGCTGGAAGATTTATCTGGGATTTATAGTCAGCGCGTTTGTGCTGGTAATGATCGCATACGGGATCGGATACGGACCGTTCTAGCAGGAGCGTGTCTTTACAGGAGATATTTCCTTATGAGGGCGGCAAATGAATCCGGGGATCCGGTCGGAAGGCGGCCGCCCGGCATCTGTAATATAAAACATACAATATAAGGGTTCAGAACCTCTTCAGGTTCTGAACCCTTATATTGTATGTGGAATACACTCCGGAAAACTGAACGCTCAGAATTCCGGGGTGAAAGGAATCTGTTCCTTATTCTTCTGCTGTCTCTTCTGTATCGGTGTCTTCTGCGGCAGCTGTGTGGACCTCTGTAATAGTTACGACAACATCTTCCGGATCTGTCATCAGGTCTACGTCTTTGTTCTTCGCGATATCAAGATCCTTTACTTTCAGGGTGTCGCCGGGCTTCATATCGCCGATATCAATCTGGATTTTATCAACCAGCGCGGACGGAAGAGCCTTGAAGGATACTTCATGGAGCATCTGCTGTGCTACTCCGGCTTCCAGTTTTTCGTGGTTGATCAGATGGATCTCCGCGGTGGAGTGTACTTTCTCTCCGCTTACCAGCGCCTGAAAATCCACTTCGTCAATGGTTCCTTTCAGCGGGTTGAAATCGATCTCTTTGATCAGTGCGTCGTATGTTCTGCCGTCTACTTCCAGCATAACCTGTCCGCCCTTGCCTTCTGTTTTGAGAAGACGCTCAACGGAAGATTTTTCCATCTGCAGCGGAATTGATTCTGTCAGTTCACGGCCGAATATACATCCCGTAACAAATCCTTCACGTCTAAGTTTCTTGGCTTTGATTGTCATGTCTCTTTTTTCAGCTTTTAAAGTATTCATTTATCTTTTCCTCCAATCACTGAATCACGCTTAGCAGCCTTCCACTTTGTACGAACAAATAGGTCTTGTTAAGTGTATTTCTTTGTTACACCTATAGTATAGCACCGTTGTCAAGAGGCAGAATTATTTTTCATCCAGTTTTTCCTGGCCCTGAAGCACCCGCATATTTCTTGACCCGTATGTAAGCAGAGTAAAAGCCATAGATACGAGACAGATAAGAATTGACACGGCAGAAACGGCGGACGGAATATCGATCCAGAAAATGTGAAGGATCATCATGGCATAGAGCAGAGTCGTGGCAACTTTGCCGTGAAAGTCCGCTCCCACAACTTTTCCTGTTTTCCGGATCATCAGCAGACCGGTTGTGCCGATAAAGACTTCTTTAATCACAAGAAATCCAAAGGGCGCCGCCATAAGCGGAAAACGGGTGACAAGACAGAAGAGCATGGCCGCCTGTGTCAGCTTGTCTGCTATGGGATCCAGGATTTTCCCTACATTGCTTACCGCATTGAAGTGCCGCGCGATATATCCGTCGGCAAGATCAGTAAGCCCGGAGATAATCAGCAGAACTCCGGCCGGAAAGTAATCTTTCCGGAACCAGTACAGCCAGATGATAACCGGGATGAGGATCAGCCGGAACAGCGAGAGCAGATTGGGAATCGTTAAAATTTTATTTTCTGTTTTGTTTTCTGAATTCATTGGTATCTTCCTTTTTCATAAACATAGTTGACAGATGTGCGTTACGGCTCTGATAAGACGGCCCGGCGTCTTCTGAAAACCTTCTTCCGGTGCTGCAGAGTACATTCCGGCATCCTTCAGAAAGCCGATAGAAAAAAGTATATAGAAGTTAGGTTTTTCTGTCAATGAGTCAGAGAAAAGAAAAAGAAAATTTAATGGAATTGAAACAAAATAAAGAAATCTTGTCTGTGAGGGCACCTTGACAGAACGGAAAACAAGTGCTATATTACAGATAGAACACTGAGGGATTCAGGTTGATTCAGATATAAAAGGGAAGGGAACGAGAGGCCGCGGAAAGGTTTCTCGTTTTTCTTCGGCAGAGACTGTGAAGGAGGGTGAATGAAATGAGCGCAAAAAGAGATTATTATGATGTGCTGGGCGTCAGCAGGGGAGCGGATGGCGCTGCCATAAAAAAAGCTTACAGAAAACTGGCCAAAAAGTACCATCCGGACAGTAATACAGGCAATCCGCAGGCGGAAGAAAGATTTAAAGAGATTACAGAAGCTTATAATGTATTAAGTGATGATAAAAAGAGAAAACTATATGACCAGTTCGGCCATGCTGCATTTGAGGAAGGCGGCCCTCAGGCCGGCGGCGGATACGGCGGCTTCGGCGGACAGGGCGGAAGAACTTACCGTCAGTCTTACGGGCCGGGCGGCAGCTATCAGGAATTCCATTTTGAAGGCGGAGAAGATATGGACGACTTCCTGCGCAGTATATTCGGAGACGGATTTAATGGAAGCGGTTCCGGAAGAAGCTCCGGCGGATTCTGGGGCAGCGGTTTTCAGAACAGTGGTTTCCACAGCGGCGGCACAAGAGGCAGCAGCTTCGGCGGATATGGGTCCGGCGGCTTCCGGATGAAGGGAGAAGACCTCCATGCGGATATCAATGTGACCTTTGATGAAGCAGTACTTGGAGGCACAAAGCGGATTCATCTGAGAGGCTCTGACGGAAAGGAACAGTCGCTGGATATTAAAATCCCGGCAGGAATTGAATCCGGCAAATCCATCCGTCTGAAAGGAAAAGGCATGCCGGGAAGCGGCGGCGGAGAACCGGGTGATCTGCTTCTGAAGGTAACTGTGCAGGAGAAGCCGGGATTCCGCAGAGAAGGTATGGATATCTATACAACCGTACGGATTCCGTATACGACGGCTGTATTCGGCGGAGAAGCCAGAATACACACGGTTTACGGGGATGTAGTGTGTAAAATCAAAGAAGGCACACAGCCCGGAACAAAGCTCCGTCTGAGAGGAAAAGGAGCCGCGTCTGTGAGCAATCCGTCCGTAAGAGGGGATCAGTACGCAGTAATTGAGATCCAGATCCCTCAGAATATGGGACCGGAAGCACGGCAGAAATTGAGAGAGTATGAGCAGGCTCTGAAGAGAGAGCAGCTCCACCGCACAAGCGCCGCGTAAACCGGAAAAGCCGGAAACGGCTGCCCGGTTATGGCAGGCAGTAAAGCGGACTGTGAAGATCTGCCTGACAAAAACGATACAGCTCAAAGGGGGAAATTTGAGAAATTCAGAAAATCGTGGTATCATAGGTGAGAGATAACAGGATTGAAAATTACAAAGCGTCAGCGAATGTCCGGCATCTCAGGTGCCGGGCATGTTCATGTTTATGAAAGGAATGAGGAAAATTGGACAAATTACCTGTTTATATCGCGAAGCGGTATCTGCTTCTTCTCGCGGGCCTTTCGATTATGGCCTTTGGTGTGGCTTTCTCTATTAAAGCAAGTCTGGGAACATCCCCTATTTCAAGTGTACCCTATGTGGTCAGCCTGTTCGCGCCGCTGACGGTGGGAACAGCGACAATCGTTATGCACTGTGTGTTTATTCTCCTTCAGATTCTGATATTAAGAAGAAATTATCATCCGATCCAGCTGATGCAGCTGCCGGTGGCGGTTTTCTTCGGTTACCTGACGGATTTCGGCGTGTGGGCGGTCCGGGGGATTCACTGCAGTACTTACTGGCAGCAGTGGATTGTCTGTCTCATCGGAATTCTGCTGGTGGCAGCGGGCGTCAGCCTGGAAGTGAAGGCCGGAGTAGTTGTGCTGGCCGGAGAGGGTGTTGTGCTGGCGATCTGCAAAGTGCTTCCGAAAATCAAATTCGGGTATATGAAAGTCGGGTTTGACGTGACCCTTGTTGTGATTGCGTGTATTCTGTCCTTTACATTTACCGGACATCTGCAGGGGGTGAGGGAAGGAACTGTGGCGGCGGCCCTGCTGGTGGGACTGATTGCGAAACAGATCGGGAAGCTGCTGATGGGGTGGAAACTGGAAGGAGAGCCGGAAAAGGAGGAAACCGCAGGATGATAAAGAACCGAGGATATCTGCGGGGGACGAGGGCCTGACGTATCAAGCGCAGCCCCTCTTTGTCAGATGATCCAGAATTCGGAACGTAACCGGCCTGAAAACAACGTAAAAAATATATCCGATGATTCCGCCGGTTACATTAGTAATCAGATCCGTGATATCTGAAGATCTGAAATCATTGATAATCGGCTGCAGCAGCTCGATGCCCAGACTCATCAGAAGGCAGGAAAATACAGTCCGGCCAAACTTAACAGTCCGATTCCGGGTTAAAGGTAACAGGAATCCAAATGGGATGGTCATAATGATATTCAGGACTACCTGCCTTACAAAGTCCCCGTTCCCTTCTGAAACATCTATAAAAGGCACCAGATTCACAGGCGCATAGGAATGGTTCAGAATAAGCGGGACAGATGTTATGACGGGCATCAGGGTGAAATACAGCACGAAAGATAGATATATATACATCAGTGTGTTGACAAGCAATACATCATTTCCTTTTATTTTCCATTTTCTGAAAAATACAAAAATATATAAAAGTGCCAGAACGGCAAAATCGATCAGGTATTTCATGGAAACCTCCGGTTAAATTACGACTTGTTCAGTCTGATTTTTCGTTTCGATTATATATGAAAGTGCAGGAGGATTCAATTTACGTGATGTTTAATTAAGAAAAAATTAAACAGATTGAAAGGATTCGTCTGCCGGGGGTAAAAATCTTGTAATGGGACGGATAAACATGTATGATGAAATATATAAGGGAAACGGCCGGGGAGCACGCGGGAAAGTATCCGGCGGAAAAATGTACCTTTAAGGAAAATAAGAATCTGGGAGGGCAGGATTATGGGATTTATTGATTCATATAAACATCTGGAAAAACTTTGCGGCGAAATTCTGAATGATGAAAGGAAGGTCTCCGCCTATATTGATGAAATGATAAATACTCCCCGCGGAGTCTGTCTTGTCAGAGGGTGGAATGAGGACCTGAAAAAGCTGAAACACTATCGCTGGGTAAGAAACCAGATTGTACATGAACCGGGCTGCGCAGAAGAAAATATGTGCAGCCCGGAAGACGCCCTTTGGCTTGATGATTTTTATTCACGTATTATGAATCAGAGTGATCCACTTGCGCTGTATTATAAGGCTGCAAATGTCCGTTCGAAGCAAAGACCTGAAGAGGATTATGCAGAAGTTTTCGGGGATCATGTACCGTATCAGGAAGACACATCGCAAAGAGGGCGGGATTCTTTAAGGGGTCTGGCATATGCTCTCGCTGGAGTTTTCATTATTATTGTGCTTCTTTTCATTATAAGTCAGGTGTATTTCAGCGCCGGGTAAAAAATTGTTTACGTCCTCTGCTATACTGCATCCTGTTGCTGCTGCAGAACTATGTGCGGATGTCTGCCGTGTACCATTGAAATAAAAGTATCCTGTCCGATTATTTTTACAAGATTAATATTATCGATTATCTCTGAGCGAACAGATTCAAACTCCTGCACTATACTGGAAATTTCGTTTTCAAAATCTACCCAGCCCTGTCCTATTTTAATGTTTTTAAAATGCGTAATCCACACATTATCAGTTATAGACTTTTCCATTTCGTGGATAATGCTCTGTGCTTCAGCGTCTGTTGACTCTCTGTTGAACAAATCCTTAAGATAACTTTTCGTTTTTGGTGAAGCTTCCGCCACGAAAATGTTCCCTTTATTCTTATATTCTATAAAGGCGTCAGTAAAGTTTAAAAAGTCTTCATAAGCAGTTGGTAGTTTATGGGCTAAATCAAATCCATTGCCTAACACTAATATATTCATATGTATCAGACTTTCTCTTTTGTTTGATATTAGTTTACCTCTTTATTTTAATAATGCATATACGTAAATGTCAGTATACCTGGAAGGAAACAGATCAGGCTACAAAACAAGTAAATCAAGCCGGTGAGAAAATAGTGACTTTGATGGTAGTGCTCTTAATTATTTCATAAGTCCAGTCAGAGAAAATAAGATTTGGCCAAGGATCAGACGCTGCAGTGGAGCGGATATGGAGAGCCGCTTTACCGTATACGCCGTCTATACATCAGATTGTGAAAGAGATATAATAGGGAAAGGAAATGAAAAGCCGAAAGGAAATTCAGAAAATGAAAGAAAAGGAAAATTTATCAGATAGCGGAAAGACTGAGCACGGAAGACAGGCAGTGGAAAGACGGACAGCGTTGGGAATGATAAGGGTAGATATGGAGTATCCGTATCCATGCGTGCCGCCGCCGGGAATCGCGGAAGAAAAAGACGGTGGACTTCTGATAATCACTGCTTCTCATGTGTTCCGGATCAGAAACGGGGAAACGGAAATTTCACCTGTTCTTTATCAGAATTGCATGCATCCGGAAAAAATTCATATTGATCCGGTACAGATCCGAATAGACAGCGGGGAAATCTGTTTTCAGGTGAGAGATCAGAAATGGATAATTCACGAATCAGAAGCGTCTTCTGTGGAAATTCTGCCCTGGAAAGCTGAAATCAAAAAGAGAAGCTGTATTCCGTGCACGAACTGCGGAAGATGCAGCTGGTAAGCAACCCTCTGTGGATAACTTTTTATAACTTGTGTAAGTTTGTTGATAACCGGATTTTATACTGTCCGGCTGTTGTATCTGAAAATCTGATATGGTATTGTAGAGGCATCCGAAACAGTTCCTGGTTCGGGTGTCTTTGTATCTGAGAAAATCTTAAGCGGTCCGGAAATTTATCTTATCGAAGCTTCCGGCCATGCTCCGAAGTACGGAGCGTATTCTGATAATCTGAACAGTCAGGTTCTTGCGGACAGATCTGTCCGAACATTCCAAGGTTTCTGTTTTTTTCAAATGGAGAACGTGGTAAGATAGGAGGTAGATATATGGACAAAAGAAACAGTGAAAATTTTATTATGCTTCCCACCGTGGATTTCTGTTTTAAAGAACTGATGCAGAATCCGAAAGTCAGACAAGGATTTATTGCGGCGATCATGGGAAAAGATCCGAAGGCGATAAGAAAGACAACACTCATTCCGAATGTCACAAAGAAAGAATCAAAAGATGCAAAGCTGGGGATTCTTGATGTGATGGTGGAGATGGAGGACGGATCAAAAATCAATATGGAGATGCAGGTCGCTTATTTTGGCTACTGGTCCAGCCGGGTACTGTTTTATGTAAGCAAAACGTACAGCGGGCAGATCAAAGAGGGTGAAGACTATGATGTACTTAAGAAATGCATTCATGTAAGCATCCTGGATTTCATCCATTTTCCTCAGGATAAAAAGTGTTACCGGAAGATTGCTTTCTGTGATGTGGAAACCGGAGAACAGTATACGGACCTGATGGAGCTGCATATCCTTGAATTGAAAAAGCTGCCTCCCGGGGATCAGAATGAAGAGGGAGTCATCCGCTGGATGCGCTTTTTCGGCGGGAAGAACCGAAAGGAGTTCGAAGATATGGCGAAGAAAGATGAGTATATTGAAGAGGCATATGATGAACTGAAAAAACTCAGTATGGATGAACAGAAAAGGCTGGAATATGAGGCCCGCCAAAAAGCAATAAGAGATTATAATTCACAGATGAAGAGTGCAAGAGAGTATGGCCTGAAGAAGGGAATGGAAGAAGGAATAGAGCAGGGAATAGAGCAGGGAATAGAGCAGGGAATAGAGCAGGGAATAAAGCAGGGAATAAAGCAGGGAATAGA
Organism: Mediterraneibacter sp. HA8405; assembly: GCF_056148955.1. Lineage (NCBI taxonomy): Bacteria > Bacillati > Bacillota > Clostridia > Lachnospirales > Lachnospiraceae > Mediterraneibacter > Mediterraneibacter sp. HA8405. Next base: position 814,715 of record NZ_CM148758.1, read on the forward strand.
GCAGGGAGTAAAGCAGGGAATAGAGCAGGGAATAAAACAGGGAAAAGCGCAGGGAGAGCGAAGCGCTCTGCAGAAGCTTATCAGGAAAAAGAAGGAGAAGGGGATGAGCCTTGCGATGATCGCGGAGCTTCTTGAAATGACTCTGAAAGAAGTTGAAGAGCTGGATAATGAGATTTTGGAAGAGGAATAACAGAGCATGACAGGCCGGGAAGATACTCGGGAGAAATGAGGCGGATATCCGCCAGGGACGGTTAATGGATGAAGACATCAGCGAACTGATGAAGTGTTATGATGCAGCGGTCTGACAAAAGATTTTAAGGTTACCCTTCCGGAAAATTTACATGAAAAAACAACGGAGGATCTGATTGCCCGGAAAAGCACCGTAGCAGGAACACAAGCAGCAACATTTATTAAAGGGGTTCGGCATCAATGATTAAAAATTGGTGCGCGGCTCCTTTTTTGTCTGAGAGTGTCAAATGGTTTGGTTTTTTGCAGAAATGGCGTAAGGAAAGCAGACCAAGCTGCAGTAAATAAGAGATGGCGGAAAGTATAAAAATTTGATAGAATTGAGATAAATGTGAATTATGAATCTGGAGAGAAAAATCTGGTTTCCGATATAATATTTCAGGGAGGTTCCTGTTGATGCAGTTACAGGAAGATAAAATAACAACACTTCAGACAGCGATTCAGACTGCTTATCTGGATCATACAATAAATTCCAACCTGGCCTATCGACCGGAATTTATTTCGAATAATTATAAGCTCGGGAAAAAGGTACTCGTTTCAATCGAGGAAGAATTGCAGAGATGTGAGGAATTCTGTATTAGTGTAGCTTTTATCACTGAAAGTGGAATTACCCCGCTTCTTCAGACTTTAAAGGAGTTGGAACAAAAGAATATTCCCGGGAAAATTTTGACGACAAATTATCTTATGTTCAGTGAGCCGGAGGCCCTGGAGAAGCTGGCGGGATTAAAAAATATTGAACTGAGAATGTATGTTACAAATGCTGAGACAGGCGGATTCCATACAAAGGGATATATTTTTCGCAAAGAGGAAATTTACCGGATCATTATCGGAAGCTCGAATATGACACTCAGTGCCATTACAAAGAATAAAGAGTGGAAGGAGCAAGAGTCATTCCGGGAAGTTCCACCATTCATTTTGATGAAATTTCAAAAAAGAGAATATATGCCTCTATTGATACAGCCAGAACAAATGATATGAAGCTGCTAAAAGAGTCATATACAACTTTGAAATATAAGTTGGGAAGAATTCCGACAATACGGGATTTTAAGGAATTTGGATCTATAGACGTAACAAAAATTTTTGAAAAATGTGGATCTTATTACGGCTTTTTGAAAAAATACGAAACAGACTATCATGTGCAGCTGACGAAACAGGAAGAGCTGATTATTGAATATTTTTCGAAAAAACTGATAGCTTACAAAAGAATTCATGAGATGGAAATGCTGAGAATGCTGATCAGTCGAAAAAATCGTCTTTCACGATACCAGGAGCTTCTGAAGGAAAAGTATAATGTGAATATGGATGAGCAGGTGGAACGATCAGTAGTCCGCAATTTAAGAAATGAATTTCCGAAAGAAGAAGAGCGAAAGAAATATGAGGACTGTATTCTGATAGAGAAAAATGCAGATGGAAGTTATTCTCTTTCCACACCATTTCAGCAGGAACTCTTAAATAAAGATTTTAAGGAAATGGTTTTGGAATTATTGGATTTTGGTATCGAACAGTGGAAGGAAAAATATAAAGAAATTTATAAGGATACCAATTTTACGTTATACCAAAAGTATACATATGAGGATGTATGCCGTCTGCTTAACTGGAATAAGAACTTAAATGCGCAGAATATTGGCGGCTATTATTATGACAACGACACGAAAACGCTTCCGGTATTTATTAATTATCATAAAACGGAAGATGCAATTGCTTATGAAGATCGTTTTGTATCAGAGAGTCATTTAATTGCACTTTCCAAACATCCGAGAAAAATCACATCCAGTGATGCTGTTCATATTTATAAGCAGTCCGAAGAGGATAAGGATAATCGGATTTTTCTGTTTGTCAGAAAAAATAAGGATGATAATGAAGCAAAGGAATTTTACTTTCTGGGAGAGATCTTTGCAGAGGGAAGTCCGAGACAGATTTATATGGAAAAAACAAAAGATAATGCCTTTGAGATAGACTATCGCTTAGATGTACCGGTAAGAAGCGATATCTATGATTATATTGTGAGCGATTGATACCAAGAATGAAAGAATATATAGAATAAACAGAATGGAGAAATGTGATGAAAACTGTACGTGTGGTAGCCGCGGTAATTCGAAAAGACGATAAAATCTTTACGACTCAAAGAGGATATGGAGAATTCAAGGATGGATGGGAATTTCCGGGCGGTAAGATCGAAGAGGGAGAGGCACCTGAACAGGCACTTGCCAGAGAAATTAAGGAAGAATTGGATACGGAGATTCAGGTGGGGAAATTAATTGATACGATTGAATATGATTATCCGAAGTTTCACCTTTCTATGGACTGCTTTTGGTGTGAGATTATGCAAGGCGGATTGGAATTGAAGGAGCATGAGGCGGCAAGATGGCTGTCAAAAGAGGAATTGTATAGTGTGGACTGGCTGCCGGCGGATGTGGGGGTGGTTGAGAAGATAAAAAAGGAATTGTAAAGGGTAGAATAGAGCAAGATGTATATTCTATGTCCTTAAAATTAGTACTTACCTCTTGGCTCGTTTGTGGTGGTTTTGTCCTGTGGTATCAGAGCCCGTAAAGCCTTATTTTACAAGGTTTTTGCGGGTTCTTACTTTTTGTCTTGGAGCGTCAAAAATCGTCATTTTTTGAAAAAATGGTGTAGTAAATGGTGTAGTAAAATTGCTGAAAGATGAAGAATTTGGTAATATTAATTATAAAAATAAGATGTTGATTTCGCAGTCCCTTTTCGGTATACAAAACATGGTGTTCTCATTAACAGTAGATTTTAGGGGAAAGGAATATTTATTATGAATAATAATCAAATGCCACCTGATTTTTATAATTATGATTTTACGATGTCCGCTTTGCTAAAGGAAAACACGTTAACTAGATATAGATCCTGTACTTTACAGAATATTGAAAATTTGAAAAAAGATCGTCTTTACTATTCAACACCAGCTAATTTTAATGATCCGTATGATACACTTTTATATGCAAACTATTTTAGAATATTAGGTGATGTTGCAGAAAATCTTAATATAGGAATGGAAAATTATCTTAAGCGTTTAGATGAAAAAGATAAATTTTTAGCTTCTTTTGGCATTGCTATGTGGTATGGTAATAAAAAAAATGATTTTTTAGAGAATTTTTTTCAGTCTATACATAATGCGGCAAGAGAATTAAAGGAGTCCCTTAGAAATAATGTTAGAATTATATGTTTTTCAGAAGATTATTTATCAATGTTGATGTGGTCGCATTACGCAGACAATCATAAAGGATTTGCTATTATTTATGACAGAGACATTATTATTAATGCTGATAATTTTACTGCAGATAATACAGTTATCACAAAAAAACCATTATTGCGACCAGTAAATTATGTTGATCAACAATTAGATCTTACTGAAGAATTAGAAGAATATGTTAGAGCTTATCGAATGAAATCTTTAGGCGATGTAAAACCCCCACAGTGTCATTTATCTGTAGAAAAACTTCGAACTACTTTATTAGAAAAGTCACAGGACTGGTCATATGAAAGGGAATGGCGTGTGATTCCAAGACATATTAGTTTGGAGAAACCGTCTAGGCTTAGTTATATGAGAGTAAGACCGAAAACTGTAATTTTGGGATCGCAGTGTGAAAAAAATAATCAAGAACAAATTATGGATATATGTGATAAAAAGGGAATACCGGTTTATAAAGCTGAAATTAATTATTGGCAACCGGGATTCAGGCTAGCGATTATTGAGCTGGATCGAGATAATTAGGAAATAAGTAAACCGGAGAAAATATAGTTTTATAAAACGAAGAATCAACTTAATACATGAAAAAGCGTAATATATTGATACATTGAAAAACGATTTATTATTGTAAAAAACATATGCTTGTTATTCTTGACGACAAAATAGAAGAATATCTTAAAGGAAAATCGTTTATTGCTGAGAGTATCAGATAATTTGGCATAGAGATAAAGAAAATTGATCTTTTGGATGAAACATATGAAGCCGTTTTGAATGCACAAAGACGACAAGTGATGGTAAATGGATGTATAAAAATCTTCTGATTCCGATATGTATTTCTTGTAAAGGATTATTATTGCTTTATAGTGTGATTTTTTGCAAGAATCATTAATATTTAAAATATGAAAATTAATCGGATAAGATTATGAGAACTTTAATAATATATACACTCGCTCTAGCTGTAACTATGTGCAGATAGAGCGAGTTTTTTGGGAAATTTTGTTGATTTATTAGTCTTATGCTGGTAAAATGTTCTATGTTATAGAACATAGAACAAAAAGTGAAAGGAGGTACCGAATTGCCAAACATAGTGGCTGTAGATCAACAAGCTAAAGATATGATAATAGAACTCGGCGTGTTGATTCGTGATTGTCGTGGAATGACCAGCCAATCTCAATTGGCCAAAAGAGTTGGTTTGCCTCGTTCCAATATGAAATACATAGAGGACGGTGTCAATGCTCCAACAGCAGAGGTCTATGACAAGCTGATTAAGGAGTTAAAGCCGGATTGGCAGACACGTCGTCACATGGATCGTCTGTACATGGCAATTCGAAAAGTCCCTCCGCCGGACGTTTGCCGAACCATCACAAAAAACAAGGATCTAGTAGATGCAATGCGAAAGCTGGAAGGCTGTAATCTGACTCACGATCAGATTGAAAGTGTTGCCGCCCTATTTGCGTCTTTTCAAGAGAATAGAGAAGGAGAACCCACAAAATGAGAGATACGTATTTTTACGAAGTTATGTTTGATGATACGTCCATTGACGTAAGCAAAGAAGTTGGATTAGTTTGGTCCATTGCGAATTCCCTCCGTGGTGCATACACCTCGGATAAATACAAGGATGTTATTATCCCCATGGTCATCATTCGCCGGTTTGAGTGCGCTTTGGAAGCTACCAAAGATGCAGTTGTAGCAAAGCACAAACAGAATCCGAATCTCCCGGCTGCACTTCTTTGTCAGGTTTCCCAATACCCCTTTTACAATACCAGTGAATTCACTCTGAAACGCCTTCTAGATGACAGCGACTACATTGCATCCAACCTTAAGTCCTATATTGAAGGCTTTTCCGCCAATATCCAGCTGATTCTGGAGAAGCTCCTGAAATTCAGTACCCAGATCGACAAGATGGACAAGAGCAACCGCCTTTACAGTGTGGTTAAAAAGTTCTCTGATTTGGATTTGTATCCTGCTCATGTGGATAGCATGAAGATGGGCTACATTTTCGAGGATATTATCCGTCGTTTTTCTGAAAACGCCGAGGCTGGTGATCACTATACTCCCCGTGAAGTGATTCGCTTGATGGTTAATGTGCTACTGGCAGAGGGGTGCAATGACCTGTTGACAGAAGAAGGCAAGATTGCAACCGTACTGGATGCTGCATGTGGTTCGGGAGGTATGCTTTCCACTGCCTATGACTTCCTGCACCGCAAAAATCCTTATGTGGATGTGCGCCTGTTTGGACAGGAAATCAATCCGGAATCCTATGCCATTTGTTTGGCAGATATGCTGATCAAAGGGCAAGATATTAAGAACATTATGGGTGATGAGGAGGCCAACACCCTGAAAACAGACTGCTTCCCGGACCAGAAGATGCGGCTGGTGATTATGAATCCTCCATTTGGTACCCCCTGGGGCGGCAAAGATGCACCGGAAGGTCAGGAGAAGGCTGTTCGTGAGGAAAATAAAAAGGGTGGGCGATTTGAACACGGTCTTCCTGCAACCGGTGACGCCCAGTTGCTGTTCATGCAGCACGCTATCAATAAACTGGACGAGAAAAACGGGCGTGCAGCGATCATTACTAATGGTTCTCCGCTATTTTCCGGCGGTACTACCAGCGGTGAGAGCCAGATTCGGCGGTGGATGCTGGAGGAAGATTTGGTTGAGGCCATCATTGCCCTGCCTACCCAGCTTTTCTATAACACCGACATCGGCATTTATATCTTCATTTTGTCCCGAAACAAGCGCCCTGACCGTCGTGGAAAGGTGCAGCTAATCAATGCGATGGATATGTGGAAGCCCCTGCGCAAATCTTTGGGCAAAAAACGTCGTGAAATTGACCGGGAAAGCATGAAGAAAATCACCGAGCTGTACTCCAACTTTGAGGAAAATCAGTATTGCAAGATTTTCCCCAACGAGGAGTTTATGTACAAGGAGTATGCGGTTTATCAGCCGTTGCAGCGCAGGGGCGTGCTTAATGCGGAAAGTATTGAGCGGCTGCGAACCAGCAGCTACTTTACCAGAAACTCCAGCATTTTCAACGAGACGGATTTTGAACAGTTGCAAGAGATGAATCCGCGCAGTGCTGCCGACGAGAAGAAATACCAGAAATATCTGGCGGGGCAGCAGTTTGTGGAGAATGTGTTGGCCATTCTGGAAGCCAACTGTTCTGACCGTGTATTTATGGATTACAGCGAGTTTGAAAAGCATCTGAAATCCTTGTTGGGAAAGGTGGAGGGGATGTCTACCAGTCGTTTGACGGGCATTGCCATGGTGCTGGCGGTGATGGATAAAACCGCTGTGGTTCAGAAAGATCGAAAGGGCGAAATTATCAAGGATACCACCACTAAGGACACCGAGATTATCAAGCTCACCCAGAACCCAGAAAACTATTTTGAGGCGGAAGTATATCCCCATGTACCGGATGCTATCTGGGCCTATGAATATGACCCAGAGAAAAAGGAAAGCGCCACCAACAAGGAAAAACTGGGCGCAGAGTTCCCGTTTACCCGATTCTTCTATGAGTACAAGGAGCCAGAAAAGGCAGATGATTTGCTGGCACAGTTTATGGAACTGGAAAAATCCCTTTCCGAAAAAATTGCAGCCTTGCAGGAAAGCGAGGGAGTGTAATGGCTGAGCAGATGAAACCCAGTGGGATTGAGTGGATTGGGGATATTCCAGAAAGCTGGAAAGTCACACGGTTACAAACTCTTTTTGATCAGGTCAAAGAAAAAAACTCAGGTACAAAGGAAAAAAATCTGTTATCTCTTAGTTATGGTAAAATAGTGAAAAAGGACATAGAAGGTGTCTTTGGACTAATTCCTGAAAGCTTTGATACATACAATATTATTAAAAAAAATGATATTGTACTTCGATTAACTGATATGCAAAATGATCAGGTAAGTTTGCGAACAGGATTAGTCAAGGAAGAAAAAGGAATTATTACATCAGCGTATGTCACGATACGTTTGAAATGTGGTTCTCCTTCCTATTATCATTGGTATCTATATGCATTCGATACAAGTAAACAAATTTATGCCTTTGGGCAAGGCGTTAGACAAAGTTTAACTTTTGAAGAATTAAAAAAGATGCTTATTTTGTTACCGTCGTCAAAGGAACAACAAGCCATCGCAGATTTTCTCGACGAAGAATGTGCCCAAATTGACAGCATTGCCGCAGATTTAGAAAAGCAGATTGAACTTTTGCAGCAATATAAAAAATCCCTGATTACCGAAACGGTAACCAAGGGACTGGATAAGTCTGTGCCGATGAAGGACAGTGGAGTCGAGTGGATCGGGAAAGTTCCCGAACATTGGAAAGTACTGCGAGTTAAAGATATCTCTAAATTACAAACCGGAACAACTCCGCCTGGAAATGAAGGAGTTAATTTTGATAATGATGGTATTCAATGGTTTACACCAGCCGATTTCAACGATGGTTCAATTAAATTAGGTTTGGCTGAAAAAAGTATCGATTTTGACACAATACATAGAGAGAATATAAAGGTATATCCTGCAAATACGGTTCTTTTTGTAGGAATAGCATCAATTGGGAAAATTGGATTTAGTCCTAACACTTGCTATAGTAATCAACAGATTACAGGTATTAAACCTAATAATAATAAAAATGGCAAATACATTGCATACAGTTTGTTGGCAGGTATGGATAGTATAAAAGATAATGCGTTATATACCACCGTACCCATAGTTAATAATGCTTATTTAGGAAATATCAAAATTTCTTTTCCTCCAATAAACGAACAAGAAACCATTACAAAATATCTTGATTATGCAACAAGTTCTGTAGATGAGATTATAGGAAAGAAACTAGAACAGCTCTCTACTATTCAACAACACAAAAAATCCCTCATCTACGAATATGTCACCGGCAAAAAACGAGTAAAGGAGGTGCGGTAAGATGGCTATTAAAGCAGGACAGTTAAAAGAACGGGCAGATTATCAGGCGTACATACTGGAAATGCTGCGGGAGGAAAACGGCTATCAGGTGCGCCCCTCTACTGCTTACGATCCCGGCTACGGCATGGATGTGAAACTGCTGTTTTCCTTTCTGAAAGCCACCCAACCGGATGCATTGGCACGGCTGGAAAAACTCTATGGCGACAAGACCCACCAGACCATCCTCAACTATATCAACAATGAGGTCAACAAGAAAAGCCGCAGTTTGCTGGACGTACTGAAGCACGGCGTGGAGTTTGATAACGGTGTATCTCTGACCCTTATGTACCGCAAACCTGCCACCACCTTCAACCCAAAGGCGGAGGCGCTGTATCAGCAGAATGTCCTTTCAGTGATGGAGGAAGTCTGGCACAAAGAGGGTGAGCGCATTGACCTTGTGATTTTCCTCAACGGCATTGCCATTTTTACCTTTGAGCTGAAATGCAACACCAGCGGACAGAACTATGAGGATGCGATCCGTCAGTATAAGTTTGAGAGGGATTACAAGACCCGTCTGCTGAAATTCAAGGCGGGCTGCCTGGCTCACTTCGCCATGGACTTGAACGAAGTCTATATGTGCACCAATCTGAAAGGAAAATCTTCCTTTTTTCTGCCGTTCAATAAAGGCTGCGGCGTTGGTATTCACTCCGGCAAGGGCAACCCGCACAATGAAAACGGCATCAATGTTTCCTATATGTGGGAAGACATTCTCAAAAAAGACACGGTGCTGTATCTGATTGATAAAATCATTTTCCTGCAAAAGGAGACCAAGAAAGACCCGGATACCGGCAAGCGTGTCACCAAGGAAACGCTGATTTTCCCCCGGTATCACCAATTCAATGCCGTGCGCAAGCTGGTGGCAGATGTCGTAGAACACCATAGCGAGAAAAATTATCTGATTGAGCACTCGGCAGGCAGCGGCAAAACCAATACCATTGCATGGCTGGCACACCGTCTTGCCTCTTTGCACGACAGGGAAAACAAAGTCATCTTTGATACGGTCTGCATCATTACTGACCGTATCGTGGTAGATCGTCAGCTTCAGAACGCCGTACTGTCATTGGAGCACAAAGCAGGGCTTATCAAGGTCATGGATGAAAAATGCACTTCCAAAGATCTGGCGGATGCCCTCAACGGCAATACCAAAATTATTGTGACAACGATACACAAGTTCATGTACATTCAGGAACTGGTACAGGAGCTGAAAAGCAAGACCTTTGCCGTGATCATCGACGAGGCGCATTCTTCGACCGCCGGAACTGCCATGGAAGCGGTGACGTATGCTCTTTCGGAGAGCCGCAAACTGAGCGAGGCTACCCCTGTTGATGTATCGGAAGAGGAAAAATCCATGGGCGATATTATCGAGGACGAAATTGCCCGCAGTGGAAAGCAGCCCAATGTTTCCATGATTGCCTTTACCGCAACTCCGAAACCGACTACTTTGCAGTTGTTCGGCTGTCTGAATGAAGAGGGAAAAAAGGTTGCCTTTGACCTATATTCCATGAAGCAAGCGATTGAGGAAGGTTTTATTCTGGATGTGCTGCAAAACTATGTGACCTATAAGACCTATTTTGAACTCAATAAGGCCATTGAGGACGATCCTGAGTTGGAAACGATTGCCGCAAAGCGCAAGATTGCCAAGTATATTGAACTGCATGATACCAACATTGCTCAGAAAGTGGAGATCATTATTGAGCACTTCAAAAACAGAATCATGCAGGAATTGGGCGGCAAGGCAAAAGCCATGGTCATTACTTCGTCACGGCAGGCAGCAGTCAAATACCGGAACGAGTTTGAGACCTATATTTCCAAGCATGGGTACACGGGTATTCGTGCACTAGTTGCATTTTCGGGCAAGGTCTCTCTGGATGGCCACGAATACACCGAAGCGGTGATGAACGGCATTAAGGAAGAAGATTTGCCAGAAGTGTTTGATAGCAACAGCTATCAGGTGCTGTTGGTGGCGAATAAGTATCAGACCGGATTTGACCAGCCAAAGCTCTGCGCCATGTATGTGGACAAGCGCCTGTGTGGAGTCAATGCTGTGCAGACCCTTTCTCGCCTGAACCGTATTTGTGCGCCCTATGATAAGAAAACCTTTGTGTTGGATTTCAAAAATGAATATGAGGATATTCAAGCATCCTTTGCTCCGTTCTATACCGAGACAATTTTAAACGAGACGATCACCCCTTCGGATATCCGAACGGTGGAAGCTCAGGTGGATCAGTATAATTTCCTGGATATTGACGAGATTGAGGAATTTAACGGATACCTGTATCAGGATAAACGAACCTCTAAAGAAAAGGCTCGGATGTGGGCGCTGCTGGATAAATCCCTGCAAATCATCAATCGCCAGCCGGAACTGGAAAAGTTGGAAATTCGTGCAACTATCAAGCGTTTCTTGCGGTTTTACAGTTTTCTGATTCAGGCAACCTGCTTTGAAAGCGTGGATCTGCACAAGAAATACAATTTCCTTTCGTACCTCGTTAAGGAAATTGAAGTGGGCAGCGGTGGAAATGATTTTGATATTGCGGACAAAATCACGGCCTCGAACTTCCGTCAGAAAAAGACCGGGGAAAACACACACGAGATTGAATCCAGGCCGGAGGTCAGCTTGCCGACACCCAATGAGGTCTTTATGGATGAGGCCGTGAAAAAGAAGCTTTCCGAGATCATCGATGAGATCAATGCAGCGTATAACAAAAACTTCGATGTTGACGTGGCCTCCAAGTCCGCTCTGCAAATGAGAGATATTCTGTTGAAGAACGGACATCTGCGGGACAGTGCACGAAATAACTCACTGAAAGATTTCCGTTTCGCCTATTTTGATGCCGTACAGGATGCTCTGATTGCCGGGTATGAGCAGAATCAGGATTTTTTTGCACTCCTGCTTGATAACGACGATAAGAAACGTGAACTGATGCAGGTATTTTTGGAGGATATTTATAAACGACTAAGAAAGTAATAATAGAACATATACTATGCGTAAAGTATATGATAAAATATAACCAAATGGAGGTACTATTTATGTTAGATTATTCTTCTATATGCTATAGAAATAGTTTTCTTAATCAGGTTATTGTTCGGATTGATTTTGTTCAATTTATTCAGACCAATATGGTGTTTGATGAGAGTATTGAAAAAGAAATACTCAAAATATTTCCTCGACGAGGTAAAGACCAAATTATCCGCTTTAATTCTATCAATGTCGTATTTGATCAGAAAAACAATGGTTTGCCTAATGCTAACGGTGAAATTATGGAGGGAATACAGAGAGAGTACTTTACTAATGATTATAGAAATAAGTTGATTTTATCAAACAAGTTTATCGTATTTGAAATTAACCAGTATACTTGTTTTGAAGACCATATGAAATGGTTTCAGTCAATCTTGTTTGCACTCTTCCAGAAAAATAAAGTTTCCGCAAATCGAACGGGAGTTCGTTATATTAATATCTTTGATTCATCTAAAATCAAACTTCAAAAAAACTATTTTGTTTCTGAAATTGCATCTTCTTTGTATGTAAGAATTAATGAAGAGCAAACACCTTGTCTGATACGGTCTATGCATATGGATGAGTATCGTGTTGATGGAATGACTATGAATTTTAGATACGGGATGTTTAATCCAGAATATCCCAATCCTTTGAAAAAAAATGATTTTGCTTTAGATATTGATTTCTTTTCCAATGAAATTATTGATTCGGTTGATGAAATTCTTCAAGTAATTGATAAGGGGCATTGCGAAATCCAAGTCTTGTTTGAGCAGTCTATTACAGATTCTTTACGTGAGGTGATGGGACAGTGAGTAAGTATCTTGAATCTATGGAATCTATGGAAGATGCTGAAACAGGACTTTATAAGCAAAAAGTACCTGAAAGTACAGTTATATTAAATGTGAGTACAGATATTCCTTCGATGACTTATGCAGAACAGCCGGGGGATGGTGATGAGATAAACCAGGACACTGTCTCATATACTGCGCCGAAGAAGGTGATAGTACGAACATATAGATTAAGGAAGTAAGAACATGGCAACTAAATCCAAAGCATTTAGAAGTAAACTGACAGATCAAATTTGTCAAGGAGATATATTTGAAAATGTAAAGTATAATTATATAGTTTCTGAAGACGATGAAGGTGTAAATATTATTGAGTATGAATTCCCTTTGGCTATTATTATTAGTCAGGCATGCGATGTTATAGCGATGGAAGAACTTGTACAGAATGGAGCTGGAAAACCAGCAAAATTTATGCCATCAATATTAATGTGTCCAATCTATGAACATAATGCAGCTAAATCGGGACAACATATTAAGGACGCTTTTGAGCAACTATCATTAAATTTTGAAAGTGAGAATACCTATCAAGGGGATGACTATAAGGTTGCAAAGAGGGATTGGCACTATAGAATTCATGCGTTAACAGTTGAAACCAATAAAGATGTTGTAATAGAAAATGCAGTTATTGATTTTAAACACTATTTTACAGTTCCAATAACATATCTTATCACTCACAAAAGTAATCGAATTTTTCATTTGGATGATTTGTTTGCAGAACAAATAACTTTAAAGTTCTCAACATATTTAACTAGAGTAGCAATTCCATAAAAGACTTGAATATAGAATTCTGAATTTTTAATGACTCTAAAAGTATAATAAGAATTGATAACAGGGATATGTTAGTGAAGTAAAAGATAATTAAGGCTACTGTAACCTCTTGTTGCAGTAGCCTTAATTATCAAATCTTACTATCTTATTCAAATCGTCACATTCTAATATTCTTGAAAGTTTCTCTAGGGTGTTCAGTGTAATGTTCTTATTCTTTTTCAGAGAATCCAAGGTTTTATTATCGATACCGCTTTTTAAAAGCTGGTACTGAGTGATCCCTTTTTGTTCCATGGTTTCCCATAGTGGACTAAAATCTATCATATTGAACACCCCTTTCCGATTAAAGATAATTCAATTATAGGAGCTACCGTTGAAAAACAATATTGTGGAGATACCCACAATGCTGTATAATAGATATGTGAACGGGAGGCTCCTATTATGCATGAAGGGGAAAAAATAAATAAGAGACTTTGTAAATTTTTTATTGAGATATTTGAATTTACGGATGAACAATTAGCAGCGATAGATTATCAAGTTCCCATGACACAAGAGATTTATGATTCTGTCCTGGATCGTTGCATGGAACTGGGAACGGCTGCAGATGATTTGTTTAATCGGATGCTACTTGAATATCCAGACTTAATGTCCGTTTATGCCAAAAAGATAGAAGAGGAAGTAAACGAGAAATATGCAGATATAGATATACCAGAATCTTCCCCAGAAGAATTAGATGCTGGCTGGGAAGATCTATGTCGAAGGATTCGAGAAAAATATGGCGAAGATGCAATATAATAAAATGCATTTTCAATCATAAGTTGAATATGGACGATACGCATTCAGTTTGAAACTGGGTGCGTTTTTTTATGCATATTTTTAGAAACTTGTCTCCAAACACTGTATAATCCTCGGATTTCCTTTCTATAAGTGAGGGGAAATATTTTTTGAAGCAGAAAATTAAAAGATTTTTCGAATCTCCTTGTATTTCTGCCTCTGACAATTGGGTTAAGTGAGGGGATCTTTGAAGAATAAAAAAGATAAGAGCGGATCTGGTTGATAAAAATAAAATTATTTCTTTTTGCCCCTGTATAATAGCTGCTCCCGGTTACGTTAAGTGAGGGGGTAGATATTATAGGGCAAGATCCACCCGTGTTAAGCGGTTATGCCATTTCTGGCAGCCCCCCTAACTTACAGGTTGAGCTCTTGATGGGGATTTTCTCAGAGCAAGATCCACCCCGTAATACACTATCGTGTTTTCCTGTGTAGGGCTCTTGCTTGGGATTTCGATTCCCCATACCCTCGATGATCTGCCAATCTGGCAGATATTGGCGTCCACTGGAAAGTGGGACGCAGCACAAAGGGAAGATTTCGGCAGGACTGCCGGTTCTCCCATTTGTGATGTTACTGAAGTAACAGAAAAGAGAAGAAAGGAGGAGCCATGAGAAAAAAGAGATTAGAACGGGAACTGAACCATCCGCATTTTGTCGGAGTCCGGCTTTCGGATATTGAGCTGGAACTTCTGGACAGGAAGGCGGAGATTCTGGGGGTGTCCAGAATCCGAATGCCTGCGGAAATTGCTGGTGGAAAAGGAGATCGTGCATCGAGTAGAAGTGGTTGCCGATATGGAAGAACTGCGAAGTCTGGTGGGGGCATATGGAAAGATCGGTGTGAACCTGAATCAGATTGCACGGTACTTCAATACGGGCGGGGAACGTTCGCTGGCTATGGAGGATGAAATCCGTCACTGCATCGCAGAATTATTTGCACTCAGGGAAGAAGTGTTGAAGATGGCAGGGGATTTTGAACGGGATTACCGGGGCAGTTAAAGTAGTCCAGATGAATTGTTCCAAAACGATACCGAAACATGACCAAACAGCGTTTTCTGCCGTCAGATAGGATAAACCCCAGGCAAATATATTTGAGGTCAAAAAAGCCTGTCGTAAAGGGCAAAAAATGCAAAAAATGATACCGAAACGCGACCATATTTCGCTGTCCTGTACCAGGTACTGGCAGGATGGCTGGAAGGAGGAATGTCTGTGCCGAGAATGAGCAAGAAAAGAAAACAGGAATTGGCCTTTTTTCTCAATGAAAGAGGGCGCATCGCCCACAATGACATCTGCCGGAAATGCGTCGGAGACTGCAAGCAGAGTTTCCGGACTGTGATTGTCTGTTGCCCCTGTTATGAATCCAAGCGAAGCCGCCGGCGGAAGATCAGACAGAAACAAAAGGATGGATGTGAAGAATAAAGATCAGATGATATACATGACGGATCAGACCCAGATTCCGGTGTATCTTCCTTACCCACGGTTTCTGTTGAATATGAAACTGACTCAGACAGCCAAGGTTCTGTATGCTCTGTTGCTGGATCGGGCGAGCCTTTCCAGAAAGACAGGGTGGAAGGATGAGGATGGACACATTTTTGTGGTTTATCCCATTGTTTATCTGGCTGACGATCTTGGAAAGAGTCACATGACTGTAAAAAAGGCATTGAATGAACTGGAAGAAGCTGGACTTCTGGTAAGAAAAAAGCAGGGATTTTCAAAACCGAATCTGCTGTATGTCAAAATCCCGTCAGAGGGAAAGAAAAGTTTCCCTGTGAAGGAAAGAAAAGTGTCCCTCAAAGGGAAAGAAAATGATACTTATGAGGGAAAGAAACCTGTCCCTGTGATGGATAGAAAAGTATCCCCTAATTACTTAAATAATAGTTACTTGATATATAGTCAAACAAATAAAGAGAGAGAAACGCGCTCTGCCTATGGCAAATATCACAATGTGTTTCTCTCCGAAACAGAATATGGAGAATTGAAACAGGAGATCCGGGAAATAGACAGGCTGATCGAGGAGCTGTCCAGTTATATGCGTTCCAGTGGAAAGCAATATGCTGATCATGCCGTTACCTTGAGAAGATGGGCAGAACGGTCAGCCCCGGTAAAAAACATTCCGGATTATACCTGCAGTGAGGAGGAAAGTCTATGAACAAGGTGGTAGAAGAAACAGTAAAGAACATGATGCAACCGGGAGAAAGAACCAGGGAGGATTACATCGGAGAAGACGGGCTCCTGTATTGTGGACAATGCCATGAACCGAAGGAGGCTTATTTCGATCAGGAGAAAGTCGGAGTTTTGGGAATAAAAAAACATCCGCGTGAATGTGAGTGCCGGAGACAAAAGAGAAAAGAGGAGGAACAGTATCAGGAACAGCAACGTCATGAAGCTGTGGTCAGAGAATTTAAGGAAGTTTGTTTTTTAAATAAATCCATGCAGGAATGGACATTTGAGAATGATAAAGGGCTTTCCGAAAATACCGTGCTTGCAAAGCTGTATGTGAAAGACTGGGAAACAATGAAGGCGGAGAATACAGGCTATCTCTTCTGGGGAGCAGTGGGAACCGGGAAAAGTTTTCTGGCGGGCTGTATTGCCAATGCACTGTTGGAACAAGAGATAGAAGTGCGTATGAACAATTTTGCGGAAGTGCTGAATGATCTGTCTGCTAATTTTTCAGAGAAGAACACATACATAAAAAATCTGTGCAGAGTTCCGCTGCTGATTCTGGATGATTTTGGAATGGAGCGGGGGACAGAGTACGGACTGGAACAGATCTATGCGGTGATTGACGGCAGATATCGGAGCGGGAAGCCCCTGATCGCGACAACCAATCTGACACTGCAGGAGTTAAAGAATCCGCAGGATACAGCGCATGCCAGGATTTATGACCGGTTGCTGGAGATGTGCGTGCCGGTTCAGTTTAAAGGGGAGAGTTTTCGAAAACGTACGGCTCAGGAAAAGCTGGGGCGGATGCAGAAAAGAGTAAAGGAGGAGATGAGGTAAATGAGACAGACAAAAGAAAGAGAGAGCAACTGCCGTCTGGCAGTGGATATTGAAGGTCTGGCCGCTATGCTTTCCTGCGGACAGATGACTGCAAGGAAGATTGCGGAAGATGCGGGAGCCCGGATCACCATCGGTCGCCGTGTATTGTACTCCGTACAAAAGGTGGAGAAATATCTGGAAGCAATAGCCGAATAGAGGAACACGGATGTGCGTGGGGATGGTTTTGTGCTATACTTTTCATAGACAGGACAAGACCATTCCCCACAACAGGGAGGTGTGGGTATTACAGAAGTAACAGTTCAGCACGCGCCATTCGCAAAACCGCACTTACGTGCTAATGATGGCTGCCGCCATTGTTTTGCTCATTCACGGGCGCTCATCACATCTGGATGTCAGTCACCGGATTTTTATGCAAGCATAAATCCGTCTCCTGGCACCAGATGGCTGAACTGTTCTAGAAAGGAATGGTTTTGTGGCAAGAAAAGACAATAGAGGAAGAAATCTGAGGACCGGGGAATCCCAGCGCAAGGATGGACTCTATATGTATCGGTACAAAGATGAACGGACTGGCAGACGTCTGGCCGTTTATTCTCCGGATCTGGCTGAACTCAGGAAAAAAGAAAAAGAGATTGAGAAAGACCAGAGCGAAGGAATTCTGACCGATACCCAATGCAAGAACATGACTCTCAATGACCTGTTTGAGATCCACATGGATACCAGAAAGCTGGCAGAGAGTACACAAGCCAATTATAGAAGGATGTGGAACAGTCTTGTGAGGAATGAACTCGGACAGATGAAAGTGGTACAGGTAAGACCATCTCATGTACGCCTGTTTTATTCCCGGCTGAGCAAACAGAAATATTCCCACAGTACCATCAAGTTTCTCCATAATATGATCTTACCGAGCTTTGAGGTGGCTGTAGATGACGATATCATCCGGAAGAATCCGGCCAAGAGAACGCTGGGAGACTATGGAGAACCGGAAAAGAAACGCACCGCCCTGTCCTTTGACCAGCAGAAAAATCTGCTGAACTATGTAAAGAACAGCGAGGTATTCCATATCTATCTGCCACTTTTGCAGGTGATGATTGGAACCGGACTCCGCTGTGGGGAGCTGATCGGACTCACCTGGAAGGACGTGGATCTGAAGACCCGGACTGTATACGTGAATCATCAGCTGATTTATAAGAACTATGGAGACGGGTGTGATTTTCATGTGACCATGCCGAAGACAGAAGCCGGGATCCGGGAGATTCCCATGAGCAAAATGGTGGCAAAAGCCTTTGAGACTCAGAGACGGCTGAATTTTCAGATGGGGATTCCCAGGGATGTGAAGATCGAAGGGCTTTCGAATTTCGTATTCATGAGCAGGAGCGGACGTCCTATGATGCCGACGACCGTGAACTTTATTCTCCGGGATATTGTGAAGGCGTATAACGAGGAAGAAAATGAGCGGGCAAAGCGGGAGAGGAGAAAGCCGGAAGAGCTGCCTCATATCTCCGCCCACATTCTCAGACATACAGCCTGTACCCGGATGGCAGAGACAGATCTGGATATGAAGGTCGTTCAGTACGTGATGGGACATGCGAATATCAGTGTCACCATGGAAGTTTATAACCATATTACAGACCGGTCCAGGATTGAAAAAGAGATTGCGAAGATGGATCTGGTTCAAATCATGTGACTGGATTTTCAGTCTTCAAATCAGAGATTTTTGATTGCCTTGGAGTGAAAATCGCAAAAAAATCAGATTTTTCTGCTTTTGATGGTGTAGTAAATTAACTCAGATTTCCTTGAATTTACAGGGGATTTTGGAGGTCCCCGATTCTGAAAATGGTGTAGAAATGGTGTAAAAATGGTGTAGTAAGCCATTTTTTGAAAAAATCAAAAAATTGGAAAGCCCGAAAAAGCCCGCAAAATCAAGCTTTTTTGAGGTTTTCCAAAAAAAATATTTAAAAAATTAGCACTCACCTCTTGACTCTGCTAATAACAAGTGCTATATTACAACTAGAACAAAGGAAAGGAACCAGAAAAACAAAGTGTTATTCCGATTGTTCCTTTTATGAAAGGAGATATGACTTATGTTAATGCCGAGTATTTTTGGAGAGAATTTATTTGATGATGACTGGATGGATTTCCCGTTTGAGAGAGAGTTTTGGGGAAGGCAGAATCCCGCATACACGAAGAACACGAAGAATCTGATGAAGACAGACATCCGCGAGCATGACGCAGGATATGAACTTGATATTGATCTCCCGGGATTTAAGAAAGACGAGATCAAAGCTGAACTGGAGAACGGATATCTTACCATTTCCGCTACAAAGGGAACGAGTAACGACGAGCAGGACAAGAAAGGCAAATACATCCGCAGGGAGCGTTATGCAGGCACAATGCAGAGAAGCTTCTATGTAGGCGAGGATGTAACACAGGAAGACATCAAGGCGAAATTTGAGGATGGTATCCTGAAACTGAGCATTCCGAAAAAGGACGCCCAGACTGTGGAGACGAAGAAGACCATCGCGATAGAAGGATAATCTGAAGAATAATCCCGGTTTTCAGGCATTGATATATTATATAACGTAAGAAGGCTGCCGCACTGAGCGAGGAATCAGTGCGGCGGTTTTTTTACTTTATAGGAAATTCCGATTTTGGATAAGGGGGAAAAGAAGCCCTGCTGATCGAACATATGTTAGATCAACAGGGGAATGGACATGACAATAGGACGATGGTTAGATTTAGAAGATATAAAAACCTTCTTCTCCAAACAAATCGTCAAAAGGGTCGTCTTCATTCAGAAAATAATCCATATCCAGAAGGTCATCCTCGCTCATATGGCGAATGTCCTCGGATGTCATTCCTTCGGGGGGATTCTCTATGTATTTTTTGCGCAGTTCCTCGATATCTGGTTAATAAATGTACATGAAAAATATTATATTGAACTTAAAACAGCCTCTGAATTGCCAAATGCGTTTTGGGAGAGTTATTCATCATTCTGTAATACGTCAGGAGGCTGGATTATTTTAGGGGTTCGTGAGACCTATCCTCAAAATGAAATAGTGGGTGTTGGAAATCCGGAAAAAACATTAACCAGCCTGTGGGATCAACTTTCAAATAGTAATAAAGTAAGCTATAAAAATGTAGATAATCAGGATGTGAATACATATATTATTGATGGGAAAACTGTCATTATAGTATATGTGAAAGAGGCAGCCGAAAGTATGAAGCCGGTTTTTATAGGTGGTAAATTAGAAAATTCCTGGATTAGAACGGGAGATGGCGATCGAAAAACAACTCGTGATGAATTGTCTGCATTTATAAGAAACGCACAGCCAAATCAAGATAGTCTGTCAGCGGATAATTTTACAATAGACGATTTGGATCTGGATTCCATCATTACGTTCAAAGAGCGGGTTAGTAAACGTTTCCCTAAGAGAAAATTCATAGAGATGGAAAATTCTGAGTTTCTTACTGAAATAGGAGCATGCTATAAAGATCGTCATACCGGAGAATTGAAAATCAGACGGGGAATATTATTGTTTTTGGGAAAATGTAATTCCATTAAAGAGTTATTCCCACATTATCATTTGGATTTTTTAATCGAAGGGGAAATAATCCGAGATGGTCTGATCGGGTTTCTGATGATGAGCCAAGTGATTATGAGATGAATATCTATAATTTTTATAATATAGTGTATGAAAAGATAAAAAATTTGCTGCAGGAATCTTTTGCTTTAGATTCCGGTCAATTAAGAATACCCTTATCAGAATTTGATGAGACGATCAGGGAGGGACTCGTTAATTGTTTGGCACATGCTGATTATGTTCAAGGTTATCCTTCTGTAAAAATTGATGTATATGATGGCTGGTTCAGTTTTATAAATCCAGGCAAGATGCTTGTGTCTCCACAGCAGTTTCTGATGGGTGGGGATTCAAGACCGCGTAATGAGATTATTATGAATAAGAAAGATAGGAAACGGTCCATCAACAAAGTATATTGTTGAAATAGAAAGTGTAGAGCTTCTGACCCAGCTGCAGATAATGATGGATGTATTGAAAAAAAGAGTAACATGAGTTTATCTCGTGGTTATCTCGTGAAAATCAGGGAAAGATTGAAAAATGAGCGATAAAACCAAGGATTTGTGGGAGATGAATCCATGAGTTTATCTCGTGATTATCTCGTGAAAATTTGCCAAATAGCACAGGATAAGAATGCTGGTGCAAAAGTTTTGTATGTTGTTATTCTGGTGTTGATATGTAAGTAACATAATAATTAATATAGAGGAAGCTGCTGCAGGACAGGAGGAAAAGAGGATACCGAAAAATCATCAAATGTGGTGATGGAGCGATATCCTCTTATTTTTCAGCTTCCTTTTACAGATATGCCTGCAGTTCTTTCATCAGATCCTGCTCAGCCTTTATGATTTTCCGGGCCAGCGCCTGAGCGCCGCTGTCCGCCTGATTCAGCGTATTCATCCGTTCTCCAAGAGTCTGGATGCCCATGTTGCAGCCGTCCATAAGCAGTTTGGCGATCTGTGTGTTATCGTCGTTGAATGTAAGTTTCATTTCTGTAGTAAACCAGGCGAAGGCGCTGGAGAGAGCGCCGGGATCTTTCGCGTCATTTCCCGAATTCTGGAGCGCTTTTACTGCTTCAGCTTCCAGGTCTTTGTGGCGGGAAATATAGTTTTCCACAAGCTTTTTCAGATCACTGTCTTTGATATATCCGGTGATCTGCTCCAGGCTGTTTACTGCCATTTTACATCCGATACTGCATTCTTCCAGCAGTTTCCTTGTCTGTTCATCCATTCCGGAAACCTCCTTTTTCTTTTTGACAGCATTATTATGTCCATTTATTCCAAAAGAAAAACAAAAATCCGGCATCAGCATAATTTTTTCTTTTCTGTGGTTCCCGTTTTCCGGGATAGTGGTATAATGTTCGTCTGAAAGGAATGATTGACAATGACGACGGATATGACAGAGGGAAGGATTATCCCTCAGTTAACGGAATTTACAATACCTCTAGTGCTGGGCAATCTGTTTCAGCTTACATACAATGCGGCGGATTCGGTAATTGTAGGAAAATTTGTGGGGGATGACGCGCTTGCCGCGGTGGGGACCGCCGGACCGGTTATGAATATGGTGATCCTTTTTATCAGCGGAATGTGCATGGGCGCGGGAATTCTCATGAGCACCCAGTACGGCGCGAAGAAGTACGGACATCTGGAACGCCAGATCAGTACAACCCTGCTGGGCGGGCTGGCATTTTCAGCTGCCGTTTCCCTGCTGCTGATTCTCTTCGCCCGTCCGCTGCTGAATCTTCTGCAGGTTCCTTCGGATATTATGGATTCTGCGGGAATGTATCTGCGGATTGTGTTCATGGGTCTGATCTTTACCTTTGTTTACAACTTTTTCTCCAATACACTGCGGGCACTGGGGGACAGCAGAGTGCCGCTGTATTTTCTGATTATCAGTGCCTTTCTTAACATTGTGCTGGATCTGTTTTTCGTGGTCGTCCTGAAATGCGGTGTGCCGGGCAGCGCGGCGGCTACAGTTCTGAGCGAAGGGCTGTGCTGCCTGTTCTGTATGATTTATATTAAGAAGAAAGTGCCCCTTCTCTGTCTCGGAAAGAAATGGAGAATTTTTGATGTTTCCATACTGTGGAGAACGTTTACATACGGAATAACAAGTGCGCTGCAGCAGATGTGCATTCAGCTGGGAAAGATCTGTGTGCAGACTGTGGTAAATGTGCAGGGCGTTGAATTTATCGCGGCATTTACCGCTATTAACCGGGTGGATGATTTCGCTATGACGCCCCAGGGAAATATCGCCCATGCGGCGACTACGTTCATGGCTCAGAACAGAGGCGCGGGAAAAATCCGCAGAATGAAGAAAGGGTTTTTAAGTTCCATTATCCTTCAGGTAATTTATACGACAGCGATCGCGATTGCCGTGTTTGTATTTGCGCGTCAGATCATGCAGCTTTTTGTCAGTGACGGATCTGAGGAGGTCATCAGTCTGGGCGTGTCCTATCTTCAGCTGATTGCGTTTATGTATTTTATGCCGTCGGCGACAAATGTGATCCAGGGATTCTTCCGGGGACTGGGAGATCTGAAAGTGACCCTGTTCAGTACAGTGCTGAATATGGCGGTCAGATTTCTGGCTGCGTGGATCATGATCCATATGCTGGGCGGAGGGTTTGAATGTCTTGCATGGGCCAATTTTGCGGGCTGGATCGCCATGCTCGCGTTTCAGGTTCCGATGATACTGATCAGATGGCGGAAGGAAGTTCCGGAAAAAAATAAAAAATAGCACTCAAGGCTTGACAGTGCTGACAGTGGGTGCTATATTACAACTAGAACAAAGGAAGAGGAACAAAAGAAACAGATAAGGCGGCATGCCGAAGGTTCCGGATAAGCTTCTGATTCCCGCGTTGAATCAGCTCACAACACTTGAGACAACTTCAAGAGTGCTGATGGCAGCCGTGAAAACGGCTCATATAAAACTTAATTCATTGTTTCATTCAGGAAGGAGAAATGACTTATGTTAATGCCGAGTATTTTTGGAGAAAACTTATTTGATGATGATTGGATGGATTTCCCGTTTGACAGAGATTTCTGGGGAAGAAAGAATCCGCTGTATGGCAAACATGCAAAAAATATGATGAAGACAGATATCAGGGAGCATGATACAGGCTATGAGCTTGACGTAGATCTTCCGGGATTTAAAAAAGATGAAATCAACGTAGATCTTGAAAATGGTTATCTGACCATTTCAGCGGCAAAGGGACTGGATAAGGACGAGCAGGATAAGAAAGGAAAATATATCCGCAGAGAGCGTTATGCAGGAGCAATGCAGAGAAGCTTCTATGTGGGCGATGCAGTGACCCAGGAAGACATTAAGGCGAAATTTGAGGATGGTATTCTGAAATTGAGCATTCCGAAAAAGGACGCAAAAGCGGTTGAGACAAAGAAGACCATTGCAATTGAGGGCTGATTGTCGAAAAGAATTAAGAAATAAAAAGAGGGTTCGGCACAAAGTGCCGGGCCCTTTTTTTGTGAGAACTTTCAGACGGAACAACTGAAAATTCTGAGCAGAACAGATAAAAGATTGCTATTTAAAACACAAAAAAGTGACTTGTTTTTGAAAAAAAGATGTAATAAAATAGCAATATGTTTTTGGAGTAAATCATACTGTGTTCGTGAAAAGGAGTCCTTATGAGAGAAGACATGAAATCAATGATTGCAGATACCTTTTCCCAGATGCTTGAAAAGGAAGACATAGATAAGATCACAGTGACAAAACTGATCGGTGAGTGCCATATTTCCCGGCAGACCTTTTATTATCATTTCCGGGATATTATGGATGTACTGGACTGGACGTTCCGCCGGTCAACGCAGGCACTCGCCCGTCGGAGCCTGGAGGCGGAAGACCGGGTAGGGGCGCTTACGGCATATGTGATTTTCGTCAGACAGAACAGGATAAAGCTGGAAAAACTGCTTTATTCCCGCAGGTGGGTCCAGATCGAAGCCATGCTGACAGAGTCTGTCATGATCTATCTGGCGGAAATGGCCCGGGGACAGGGAAAGGACATTCGTGTCAGTGTTGATGATATGGAAGTAATGCTGAGATTTTATGCCAGCGGAATGGTGGGGGTTTTGCTTCAGTATGTCGGAAAACCTCATCTGGATGAAGAAAAACTGGTTATTCAGATGGAGAAAATTATTACCGGAAAGATATTTCCTGGTGAACAGTCATAAAGGTTTAAGAATAATAATCCGGACAGAAGGGACGCTGCAAAACAGATGCGAGTTATCTGTGGAGCAGGAGTCCTTCTTTTATGTCCAAGCACAGAAAGAGGGTACCGACCCATCACCGGATGATGGAGCGGCGCCCTCTTTTCTAATAATTTTCCGGCGTTTTTACAGCTCAATTTTCCGCATTCCCGCCGCTTCAATCAGGAGAGCGATTCCCATGATTACCAGGTAGGCGCACAGAATATAGTTCAGCGCCAGCGCCGAGACGAAGGGCAGCAGCAGAAATACTGCCGCGAGGATAATATTAAGGACGCCGCTGAATGTCAGAGCCCCCGCATGAGGGATGCGGTAGTATCTGAGCCGTGACGCGAAGGAAAGTTTTTCTGCTCCGTTAAAGATCAGCAGAAAGGCCAGCATGAATGTAACAACCTGTACGGTCAGCTGGATCGGCATAATAAGCAGCATAATACCAATCAGTACATTCAGTATACCTGATATGATCAGCATATAATCTCTGAAATAGTAGGTCATAGACGCAAATGTAATAAAATGATAAATCCCGATCCCGATTACAGCGGCTGCAGCCAGATACTGGATAACGGCAAAAATTCCGATGGGGAATACAGCGGTCAGGATGCCGGCAATAAGCAGCAGCGCTCCCAGAATAAAGTATACTGTACGCATCCTTTTCCGCCCTCTGTTCCAGGCGTCAATCATTTCCTGTACATAGTCAAAGTCTGAGTCAAACCATCTCATATGTCATTGCTCCTTTCCTGAATTGCATAATCTGTTTCAATCTTCTGTATCGGTCCGGCTTCTCTGCATGAGTTTCGCCGATGTTTTCCGGTAATTTCAATATAGCTGAAGAATGTTTTCCCTGCCACTTATAATTTCTGCGGTCTGTCTTTACAATATCCGGGATCTGTCAGTTTTTTTTACAGATCTGAGGATTTGTCAGGACAGATCCGCAAAATTGAGAGTCGCATCAGAAATTAAATTCTGCTATATAAAAAATGTAGGTTTTATTCAGAGCCGGAAAGGAGGAAGGCTTTCCATGAATATTGATGATAGTGTATTCGCAATTAAATTATATGAGATGGAAGAGCAGTACGGAAAACTGCAGTGCAGGATCCGGATCTGTGAACAGGGCGGCAGAGATAAGATTCATTCCGAGCTTCAGAAAGCCCGGGAAGAGTATAAAGAAAACACACTGCTGCTGGAGGAAAAAGCAAAAACCTGCCGTTCTCAGGCTGTGACCAGACTGACACAGGCGCAGCTGGACTACAGAAAGAAGATCGGAGAGTCCATGAGGAAACAGATTGTCAGGGATCTGCACACCTCGGACAGCAGTTCCCGGGAAGATGAGGAAGAGGCAGACATGCTTTATGCGGAGTTCGCGATGGATTTTGCCACTCTCGCCATGCAGCAGGCGCTGATCTCTGCTCTGAAAGCACTGGACCGCCAGAAATCATCAGAAAATACTGATACGGAACAGGAGACAGGAAGTGCAGACACAGAATCAGCACAGAGGAAAGGAGAGGATGCGGAATGCAGGAAGTAAAAAAACCGAGAAAGCCATTGATTTATTATTATATAATCGTGCTTGCCGTCCTGCTGATATTTAATTTTCTGCTTATGCCGTGGGCGGCGGAACGGCGTGTTACAGAAGTCGGATATGACCGGTTTATTGAGATGACAGAGGAAGAAGATGTGGGTCAGGTGGAAATCAATCAGGAGGACAATGAGATTGTCTTTACTGATAAAGATGGAAGCGCCATATACAAAACCGGAATGGTGGAGGACCCGGATCTGACCCGGAGGCTGTATGACTCGGGCGCGAAATTTTCAGGACAGATCGTAGAACAGATGTCGCCCATTCTTTCCATTCTTCTTTCCTGGATCCTTCCGGTTGTGATCTTTATCGCGATCGGACAGTATATGTCCAGAAAGCTGATGAAAAAGGCAGGCGGTCCCAATTCCATGATATTCGGAAACGGAAAGAGCAATGCGAAAGTTTATGTCAAGTCTTCGGAAGGCATCAGGTTTTCTGATGTGGCAGGAGAAGACGAGGCGAAGGAAAATCTCGCGGAAATCGTGGATTATCTGCACAATCCGGGCAAATACAGGGAAGTCGGCGCGGCGGTGCCCAAAGGCATCCTTCTTGTAGGCCCTCCGGGAACCGGTAAA
The DNA here is from genome assembly GCF_056148955.1 of Mediterraneibacter sp. HA8405. Classification (NCBI taxonomy): domain Bacteria; kingdom Bacillati; phylum Bacillota; class Clostridia; order Lachnospirales; family Lachnospiraceae; genus Mediterraneibacter; species Mediterraneibacter sp. HA8405. The sequence goes on from NZ_CM148758.1 coordinate 841,493, forward strand.
ACCATGCTGGCAAAGGCTGTGGCCGGAGAAGCCAATGTGCCGTTCTTCTCCATGTCAGGATCTGAGTTCGTGGAAATGTTCGTCGGCATGGGCGCCTCCAAAGTCCGGGATCTGTTCAGGCAGGCCAAGGAAAAAGCGCCGTGTATCGTATTTATCGACGAGATCGACGCCATCGGCCAGAAGCGTGACGGCCGTGTGGGCGGCAATGATGAGCGGGAGCAGACACTGAACCAGCTGCTTACCGAGATGGACGGATTTGAGACAAACAACGGTGTAATTATCCTGGCGGCGACAAACCGCCCCGAGTCTCTGGATCCGGCGCTTACCAGACCGGGCCGGTTTGACCGGAGAGTTCCGGTGGAACTTCCGGATCTGAAAGGCCGTGAAGAGATTCTGAAGGTTCACGCAAAGAAGGTAAAGCTTGACGAGACCGTAGATTTCAACAAGATCGCGCGTATGGCGTCCGGCGCGTCCGGCGCGGAGCTGGCAAACATTGTCAACGAGGCAGCGCTGCGGGCGGTAAGAGAGAAACGGCGTTTCGTGACACAGGCGGATCTGGAAGAGAGTATTGAAGTTGTTATCGCTGGTTATCAGAAGAAAAACGCGATTCTTACCGATCAGGAGAAGAAAGTTGTCGCCTGCCATGAAATCGGCCATGCTCTTGTGGCGGCGAAACAGAGCAATTCCGCTCCGGTTCAGAAAATTACGATTGTACCCCGCACATCCGGCGCTCTGGGCTACACCATGCAGGTTGAGGAAGGCAATCACTATCTGATGAGCCAGGAAGAGCTGGAGAATAAGATCGCCACTCTGACCGGAGGAAGAGCGGCAGAGGAGCTTGTGTTCCACTCCGCGTCTACCGGAGCATCCAATGATATTGAACAGGCAACGAAACTTGCCCGTTCCATGATTACCCGGTACGGTATGAGCAAAGATTTCGATATGGTGGCCATGGAGACGGTGACCAACCAGTATCTGGGCGGAGACTCATCCTTAAGCTGCTCTATGGAAACCCAGACCGAGATTGACCGTCAGGTGGTGGAGCTTGTGAAAAAGCAGCATGAGAAGGCCGCGAAGATTCTGGAAGAAAACCGGACGAAGCTGAACGAGCTGGCGGATTATCTCTATGAAAAAGAAACCATCACAGGCGAGGAGTTCATGCGGATATTAAATGCGTGACCGGAAATTTTCTATTAAGTACATGGGACGGGATACGTAAGTATTCTGCCCTGTGATAAATCATATAAATCCAAAATAGTATTTGTACAGAAGAAAAGAAAGGTGGAAATACAAATGGGAAAGTCAATTAAAGAAACAATGCAGGAATTTACAGTAAACCAGGCGCTCAAATATCTGGAAGGCAATCCGGAGGAAAACATTCCGAAGCTGATGGCATTTGTGGACCGGTTTATGCCGAACGACTGGTATACGAGCCAGCGGAACGCGATCAGAGGAGCCATTGAGCAGAAGAATAACTGGTATCAGCTGATCTTAAGGCTCTATGAGCTGGATCCGGGCGTGCGCCGGGCATTTTTCCAGAACTTCATTACAAATGCCAGTCTGAAAGGAAGCGCCGTGCAGGATGAGATGGCAAAGAAATATAACTGCAATATTCCCTGGGCGATCCTGCTTGATCCTACTACGGCATGCAATCTGAACTGTACAGGATGCTGGGCTGCCGAATATGGACATCAGTTCAACTTAAGTCTGGAGGATATTGATTCTATCGTCCGTCAGGGCAAGGAGCTGGGAACTTATATGTATATTTACACCGGCGGCGAGCCTACGGTACGTAAGAAAGACATATTCAGGATCTGCGAGATGCATCCGGACTGTGAGTTCCTTGCATTTACCAATGGTACAATGATTGACGAGGAATTCTGCCAGGAAATGCTGCGGGTAAAGAACTTTGTGCCGGCCATCAGCCTGGAAGGATTCGAGAAAGCCAACGACGGCCGCAGAGGAGACGGTGTATACCATAAAGTACGCCATGCAATGGAGCTGATGAAAGAGCACAGACTGCCCTTCGGAATCTCCGTCTGCTACACAAGCCAGAATTTTGAGGATGTCAGCAGTGAAGCGTTCTACGATATGATGATCGAGAGCGGCGCTCTGTTTGTATGGTACTTCCATTACATGCCGGTAGGACACGGCGCAGTGACAGACCTGCTTCCCACACCGGAACAGAGAGAAGAAATGTACCACCGCATCCGTCATTTCCGCGGGACCAAGGCGATCTTCGGCATGGACTTCCAGAACGACGGAGAGTATGTAGGCGGATGTATTGCCGGCGGCAGAAGATATCTGCACATCAACGCAAAGGGGGATGTGGAGCCATGTGTATTTATCCACTACTCCAATGTAAACATTCACGACTGTTCACTGCTGGATGCGCTGAGAAGCCCCATCTTCCAGGCATACCACGACAATCAGCCCTTTAACAATAACCATCTGCGCCCCTGCCCCATGCTGGAGAATCCGGAACGCCTGAGAAAACTGGTCAAAGATACCGGAGCTGTAAATACAGATTATCAGGATCCGGAAAGCGTAGACGATCTGTGCGACAGATGTCGGCCTTACGCAGAAAACTGGAAACCGACGGCAGATAAACTGTGGGGAGAAAGTCATCCGCAGAACTAAACAGATTCGGATTTGTCGAAGGGAATTTCCGGACAGCAGACACAAACCGGAAGGGAAGGAAGTTTTTATAAGACGGATTCAGAAGAGGGGGACAGGAAATTCTGATTCCGTTCCATGAGTTAAGATAAATCACGAAGACCGGGGATCAGCTAAAAGCAGGATTTGCGGCGGGCTAACTCGCATGCGCTCGGACAAAGCCCGCCGCAGATCCTGACGCTGATTCCCGGTCTTCTATTTATCTAAACTCATTTCAGAGTCATCAGAATTTCCTGTCCCCCTCTTCTGAAAGGCGCATCCAAAAACTCTCCGGACTTCCGTTTTTCTGTTCCTCAGTCCGGAAATTCCCTTCGCAGATCCTCATAAACCAAAAAAGAAAGGGGTGCTTTAACGGCGGAGACGGCAGGTGATCCAGGCAGTAGTGATGCTTTAGATCCAACCAGCTGCAGTCGGAACAGCTCCGGTTTTTTCCTGTTTTCTGAAATTCGGAATTGTCGGGGATACTGCTGACTGGATGTGCGCAGAAAACAGCGGGATACCGCCGATTGGATGCGACTTTTGGAAATGAGGGCTGTGTGCTTTTGGTGACTTTGGAGCAGATATTAGAAAAACAGAAAACCTGGCGGCAGGCGTTAAAATTTACAGCAGAATTGTCTGAGCGAATGCGAGTTTTCTGCTGTAAATTTTGCTCTTAGCCTGTCGTCAGGTTTTTTAGTTTTTCTTTATCTGCGGAACGGAAACAAAAGCACACATCCCTCATTTCCAGATCCGATTATCCAATCTCCCGGTATCCAGGTGTTTTCGGACGCCGCTCCACTCACAGTTCCCCGGCAAATCCGAATTCGTCTTTATTTGAAAAAATGTACTGGAGCAGGTATAATTTCTGTATTGAGATAAAGGAGAAAAATACTATGGTTATAATTAATGAAGAGAAGTGTATCGGCTGCGGTCTCTGCGCGAAGGACTGTCCGGCATCCAGAATCAGGATTCAAGCGGGAAAAGCGGTCTGGTCCGGGGAATGTATTCAGTGCGGCCACTGTGTGGCGGTCTGTCCCGGGAAAGCTGTGAGTATTCCGGAGTATGATATGGATGATGTGGAAGAATATGATCCGGAAACTTTTAAAGTGCAGCCTGAGAATTTTCTCCATGCAGTAAAGTTCAGAAGAAGTGTAAGGAATTTTCAGGACAGAAAACTGGAGAAAAAATGTTTTGAGCGGATTCTGCAGGCCGGACGGTATACACCTACGGCAAAAAATCAGCAGGCATGCCATTTTATCGTTCTTCAGGAGGATCTGGAGGAGTTTAAGGATCTGCTCTGGCGGCAGGTGCCGGAACTCGCGGATGAGATGAAAGAAAAGATGCCTCATTATGCTATGATGTTCAAGTTTCTCTATCGAAGGAGAAAGAAAGATCCGAAGGATGACGGGCTGTTTTTCAATACGCCGGCCTGCGTTCTGATCGCCGCGGACAATCCTCTGGACGGTGGGCTGGCGGCAGCCAATATAGAGAATATGGCGGTGGCAGAAGGTGCCGGCGTACTTTACAGCGGGTATCTGGCCCGGATTATAGAGGCCTGTCCCGTTCTGAAAGAATGGCTGGGTATACCGGATACACCTCTTGTATGTTGTATGCTGGCAGGATATCCGGCAGTTACATACAAAAGAACCGCCCCCAGGAAAGAGGCGGATATTGTGTGGAGATAGAGAAAAAACTTCAGACGGAAAATATAAAATGCGGATCCGGCTTAAACCAGGTCCGCATTTTTGTGTATGGTCTCACGGATAATATTTTCAATATAATCGCCGATATGACGTTTGGTATCTTTATCCAGCTGATCCGGATAGATAGGTTTTCCGTACTCAATTACTACGTGGGTTTTCTTTATTCTGGGCATATGTTTTTCAAAGATTTCTGCTGTGTTGTTCAGGGAAATCGGAACAATGGGGCATCCGGTCTTTGTAGATATTTTAAAAGCGCCGTCTTTAAACGGCAGCATGCTCAGCTCTTCGCCTTCATTGCGCGTGCCTTCCGGAAAAACGCAGATGGAAATTCCATTTTTAATATAGTCGATAGCCTGCAGAATGGTTTTTAATCCTTCTTTCGGATCCTTTCTGTCCAGGAACAGGCAGTATACACGTCTCATCCAGCTGGTCAGGGTAAGATATCGCTCCATTTCTTTTTTGGCAATATAGCCGGTCAGTCTTCTGCATCTGCTGTATGTCAGCAGAATATCAAAATAGCTGCGGTGATTGCCGACAAAAAGCACCGCTTCATCCGGAATATTTTCCTCTCCTATGACTGTTGTCCTGACACCGGTTATTTTCAGAATAACTTTGAATCCCCATTGGACAATACGCAGAGAACTGATATCCCGGGCATAAAGGTTAAATTTTCCGATAATCCATTCCACAATGAGAACCGGAATTGTAAGAATAAGATATGCGATCAGAAATATTACGATACATATAAAGCGAAGCATAGTTAAAAACCTCTTTTTCTGTGTAGTAAAACGAAAGTACAGAGCAGGAAAACAGGCCGCGTTTTCCTGCTCTGAAAAAGCGTAAAATCATTATACAGCGGTAAATAGGAAAAAACAAGCCGCTTTGCAAGATTGTAGTTTGATTTAACGAATATTTATATTTTCTGTAACAGCCATTTTAACAGAATAGCCGGGCTGTACCGTGCATATGATATAGGGAAATACAGCGGGTCCGGTTTCGGTGCCGCGGACAAAGATCCGGAAAATATGAAACAGGACGGAAGTAAAAGGCAGACTGTGGATAAGGAGTTGAATCAAATCAGGAAAGCAAAGACAGCAGCCCGGAAGAAGCGTTCTGTCTGCCTTGCATGGAGCATGGCAGTTCTGGCGCTTTCAGGCTGCATTTCAGGGTGCGTCAGGCAGACAGATACATCAGAAAAGCTGAGAGATCTGGAATTTACAGTGCTGGATAAGGAATCCGTGCCGTCTGAGCTGAGCCAGGTGATTGAAGAAAAAAAGGAGGAACCGTTTCAGCTTTCCTATGGAGATCAGGGAGTTCTTTATATTGCGGAGGGATATGGAGGCCAGCCTACATCAGGCTACAGTGTGGAGGTGAACTCTCTGTATGAGACCGGGAGTGCGGTCTGCATTCACACCAGTCTGATGGGACCGGAAAAGGGGGAAGAAACAGAAGAAACTGTTACATATCCATATGTGGTAGTACAGCTGGAATATATTGAAAAAGATGTCATATTTAATTAAAAGATTAGAATTTGTCGAGGAGGAGAATGATGGAGCTGATCAGAAAACCGGTTCATTATACACAGGAGGGAAAGAGAATCTTTGACCAGTTTTATCTGGATGAGGATTACAATGTCCCGGAGACGAAAGATGATGTGCGAAGAGTTATCCAGGGCACAGCAGAGGTCAGGACAGAGGATATACGGCCTGTGGAAAATTATGTGAGAGTTACGGGAAAAGTATATTTTCAGATCCTTTACGTAACTGCGTCTGCAGATCCGCGGCCGGCAGTGCTGGATGGGAAGATACCGTTTGAAGAGATGGTTTACGCAGAGGGGACGGAAGGAGAGTCTTATTATATCCAGAATGTCAGGACGGAATTTACAGTGTCAGTGGTTCATTCAAGAAAACTGAACCTCAGAGTAATGGTGGAAATGGAGGTAGACAGGGAAACTCTGAAGGATGAAGAGACAACGGTGGATATTGAAAGCGAAATCCCTGTTTACCGCAAAAAGCAGAAAATTAATCTGCTTACGCTGGCAGTTGCAAAAAAAGATACATACCGGATCAAAGAAGCAGTTATACTTCCCGGGACAAAAGAGAGCATCGGACAGCTTCTGCTTACTGATATCAGCAGCAGAAAAATGGACATCCGGCCGGCGGGAGATGAACTTCAGATACGCGGGGAACTGCTTGTATTCTGTATGTATCTGTCCGGTGAGGAGAAGACGGACTGGATTTCTCAGACTGTCCCCTATGAAGGACGGATTCCCTGTGAAGGCGCTGCCGACGGCATGTACTACCATATTCAGCATTCACTTGAGGATTCTCTGATTGACATCCGTATGGATGAGGACGGGGAAATGCGTATTCTCGGTATTGAGGCTTCACTGGCTCTGCGGATTAATCTGTATGGAGAAGAGGAAACAGAACTGCTCAGCGATCTATATTCTCTGGAAAAAGAGTGCGTATTCGATACACGGCAGGCAGAATATGAAGAGCTGCTTATGCAGAATCAGTCAAAGTGCAAGATAACGGAGCGCCTTTCCCTTCCAGAGCTGAAAGACGACGTACTGCAGATTATCCATTCCTCCGGAAGTATTCAGGTGGAAGGCACGCAGAATACTCCGGAGGGGATCCGGGTGGAAGGTATTCTGCATGTTTCCTTCCTGTATGTAAGGGCAGATGACACAGAACCGTTCGGAAGCTGGCAGGGAATGGTACCCTTCAGTTATCTGACAGAGTGTCCGGAAATGCCGGAGAACGTAAGGAGCAGTCTGTCCTGCCATGTAGAGCAGCTGCTTGTAACCCTGGCCGGAAGCGAAGCCGTAGAAGTTAAGGCGGTACTGGCATTTGACGCATTCCTGCGGAACCCTGTATCCGCGGAAGTAATCACAAATGTGGAACTGCGGCCGGCAGATTTGGAAAAGCAGGAAAAAAGGCCGGGAATTGTAGGGCATATTGTACAGGACGGCGAAGATCTCTGGGGGCTGGCAAAAAAATATATGACTACAGTAGACGGAATTATGGAAGTAAATGGTCTGGAAAGCGAAAAAATCAAATCGGGGGATAAATTATTGATTTTTAAAGAAAATATGAGTATACTATAAGAATAATGTATACAAGATACAAAAAAGGACACGTCCCCCCTTTGTGGAAACAATTCTGATATTTCCGCTCAAAGGGGACGGACCCCTTTGGGGAGAATTGTCAGACTTCTTTATAAAAAGAGGTCTGATCCTATATGGAGGACACAGGATGAACCAGATGGATTTGAAGGCTCTGGCAAAGATTAATCTTGGGCTGGATGTGCTTGGAAAGCAGGAAAACGGCTATCACACGGTGCGGATGGTTATGCAGACTATTTATCTTTACGATGAGGTGAGATTGAACAGAAAAAAGGAACCGGGAGTTGAGCTTGTTACAAATCTCCCGTATCTGCCTACAGGTGAAGGCAATATTGCGTACAAGGCTGCAAAACTTCTTCAGGATGAATTTGCTATAAAGGAAGGAGTAAGGATATCATTAAAAAAACATATTCCGGTAGCGGCCGGTCTGGCGGGAGGCAGCTCCAACGCGGCGGCGGTTTTATTTGGGATGAACCGCATGTTCGGACTGGGACTGAGCATGGACGGGCTGATGGAGCGGGGGGTAAAGCTGGGAGCGGATGTGCCGTATTGTATTATGCGGGGAACCGTCCTGGCAGAAGGGATCGGAGAGCGGCTGAGCGTTCTTCCTTCTATGCCGAAATGTACGGTGCTTATTGCCAAGCCGCCGGTCAGCGTGTCCACCCGAACGGTTTATGAGGCGCTTGACGCACAAGAAATAGCGGTTCATCCGGACATTGACGGAATAATCCGGGGGCTGGAAAGCGGAGATTTAAGAGCAATTACAGATGCCATGGGAAATGTACTGGAAAATGTGACGATCCCCATGCATCCGGTAATTAAAGAAATCAAAAACGAGATGAAGGCGGCAGGGGCTCTCAATGCAATGATGAGCGGAAGCGGTCCTACGGTATTCGGGCTGTTCGAAAGCCGGATTGACGCAAAGAATGCCCAGAGAAGAATCCGGGACAAGGCACTGACAAAACAGGTGTATGTGACAGGCATACACAGTGTTAGGAGGAGTTAGAATGGGAACAGATTTTGAAGTGACGATGGATGAATATCTTCCATTAAGAGATGTTGTGTTTAACACATTAAGGAGGGCTATACTGCGGGGAGAGCTGAAACCAGGAGAAAGACTGATGGAGATTCAGCTGGCAAATAAACTGGGTGTGAGCCGTACTCCGATCCGGGAAGCCATACGCAAGCTGGAGCTGGAAGGACTGGTTCTCATGATCCCCAGAAGAGGTGCGGAAGTGGCGGAGATCACAGAAAAAAATCTCAGAGATGTGCTGGAAGTCCGCTGCGCGCTGGAAGAACTGGCAGTGCAGCTGGCCTGCGACCGCATGGATGCAGAAGGACTTGTCCGGCTGAAAGAAGCAGCGGAAAAATTCCGGGAAGTGCTGGACAGTGATGATATTACCCAGATTGCTCAGGCGGATGTGCTCTTTCATGATGTTATATATACTGCAACAGACAATAAACGACTGATTCAGCTCTTGAACAATCTGCGGGAACAGATGTACCGGTACCGGATTGAATATCTCAAAAAGAAAGAGTGCTATCCTCAGCTGATAGAGGAGCACCAGGCTGTGATTGATTCCATAGCTGCGAAGGACAAGCAGAAGGCTACAGAAATCACCGGCCGTCATATCAATAATCAGGTAGACACAGTAGTGGGTACTCTGAGACATAAAGAAGAAAAAGAATAAGGGCGCAGATTGTTTCAGAAACAATTCTGAAAACTTTGGCGAAAGGGGACAGACCCTTTTTCAAAAGGGTCTGTCCCCTTTGAATAAAATTTCCATATTTGTCCATACTTTCTGTATATTTAAAACAAATATGGAGGTTTTACATAATGTGCAGCAAGTTTTCAGATAGATTGTTTATCAAAAGAAATGCGGAGAAACTGATTTTTCTTTTTGCAGTGCTGACGGCTTCTCTTGTGACCGGAATTGCCTGCCGGCATGTGGAGGCTGCGCAGCGGCTGAAACTGCAGCAGCATCTGGCCGGTGAGGTTCTGCGGTTTCATGTGGTGGCAAACAGCGACAGTGATGAGGATCAGGAGCTGAAACTGCAGGTGCGGGATGCAGTGCTGGATTATTTTGCCGACGAGATGCCGGAAAGCGGGGACGCTTCCCAGGCAGCCGCATGGGCGCGGGAACATACAGATGAAATTGAAGAGATAGGCAGAGCGACGCTTGCAAAGGCAGGTTCGGACAAAACGGTTAATGCGGCAGTGACTACCTGTTTTTTCCCGGACAGAACATATGGAGACGTTACATTTCCGGCGGGAAACTATGAAGCTCTGAGGGTAGAAATCGGCGCGGCAGAAGGGCATAACTGGTGGTGCGTGCTTTATCCGAATCTGTGTTTTCTGGATTCCACCAATGCAGTTTTGCCGGACGAGGGCAGGCAGAAGCTGAAAAATGTGCTGACAGAAGAAGAGTATTCCGGTATTACTGCCACATCCGGATTTAAAATAAGCTGGTTTTTCTGGTAGAAGATAGAAATAAATAACAGGAGATAAAATGATATAAAATGACAGAATTTCTGATAAAACATTTTATAAAGGATTATAAGGAAGTGGAGAAGATGTCCGTGCGGACGGCATATGGTGTGCTGGCAAGCATTGTGGGCATCTTCTGCAATGTTTTTTTATTTGTGGTAAAATTTGTGGTCGGATTTATCCTGCACAGTGTATCTGTTACGGCAGATGCCTTCAATAACCTTTCGGATGCCGGTTCTTCCATTATCAGTTTTGTGGGAGTAAAGATGGCGGAAAAACCGGCCGACCGGGACCATCCCTTTGGACATGGAAGAATCGAGTACATTGCGGCTCTTGTCGTCTCCTTCCTTGTGCTGGAGGTCGGTTTCACTTTTCTGAAAGATTCCATCGGAAAAATCCAGACACCGGAGACGCTGAATTTTCAGACAGTTTCCGTAGTGATTCTGATACTCTCCATAGCTGTTAAACTGTGGCTGGGCTTGTTTAACCGGAAATTGGGTGAGAAGATCAACTCTAAAGTGATGATGGCGGTCTTTGCCGATTCCATGGGAGATGTAATCACAACGGGAGCGACCATTCTCTCCCTCATATTCTTCCGTCTGACAGGAATTAATATCGACGGAATTGTGGGCGTCGGTGTTGCGCTGGTTGTTATGTGGGCCGGCGTGGGAATTGCCAGAGATACGCTGGAACCATTGATCGGTGAAGCAATTGATCCGGAAGTTTATGAAGAAATCAAAAGTTTTGTAGAGAGCTATGACGGCATCGAAGGAACTCACGATCTGATTGTACATAATTACGGGCCGGGCCGGAGTATGGCTTCTATCCATGCCGAGGTGCCAAATGATGTGGATATTGAACAGTCCCATGAGATCATTGACCGGATTGAGCGGGATACAGCGAAGAAGCTGGGAATTTTCCTGGTTATTCATATGGATCCGGTAGAAATGAAGGATCAGAGGGTGCTTCAGATCCGGGACAGGGCGGTTCAGATTCTTCGGGAACTGGATCCGGCATGCTCGATTCATGATTTTCGCGTGGTCCACGGAGAAAAGCAGATTAACCTTATCTTTGATATGGTTATTCCTATTGAATATGATGAAAAGATGAGGGCAGAACTCCCTCAGAAGCTGGCGGAACGGCTGAAGAAAGCAGATCCCAGATATGAGTGCGTAATAACTGCCGAGTACGATTATGTTGCAAAAAATAAGGAGTGATACTTGTATGACAGGCGTGAAGAATAACAGATTTGAATTTGACGCAAGAGTCCGCTACAGTGAGATTGACCACAGAGGAACCATGACGCTGCCGGCGCTGATTAATTATTTCCAGGACTGCAGCACATTTCATTCAGAAGCGATAGGGCTGGGAATGAACCGGCTGAAACAGGAAAGGAAAGCATGGGTGCTTTCCTACTGGCAGATCATAGTAAACCGTTATCCCGGACTGTGCGAAAAAATTACCACAGGTACATTTGCTACGGAGTTCAAAGGCCTTTACGGAAATCGTAACTTCTATATGAAAGCTGAAGCCGGAAAACAGATTGCCTGCGCCAATTCCATCTGGGTATTTATGGATCTGGAAAAAGGACGGCCCGCCCGTCCGACTCCGGAGCATATCGAACCATACGGAACAGAAGCTCCTCTGGACATGCCCTATGAGGGGAGAAAAATTGAGCTTCCGTCAGAAAGCGGGGAGCGGGAACCTTTCCCGGTGCGGAAGTATCATATCGATACAAATGAGCATGTAAACAACTGCCAGTATGTGCAGATGGCTCTGGAAATGCTTCCGGGAGACGTACAGATCCGTCAGGTAAGAGTGGATTACAAAAAATCAGCCGTGCTGGGTGACATGATCTTTCCCCGTCTGTCTCAGGAAAATGACAGGACAGTGGTTGAGCTCTGTGACGGGGATAATAAACCCTATGCAGTAATAGAATTAAAATAAAATGAGTATATTTTCAGAAAAGAAAAAGGCGCAGAGCGGAATCCGGAATTCCGTTCTGTGCCTGATTTCATTCATTGCATTCCCCTCAGAACTTCTTCCAGCACATCTTCAGCAAATATCCCGGCATGTGTGGAGTGATCCGATACGCCGGGAGCCGAGCCGGGGACAGCATAGCTTGTCCCCGCTGCTTCCAGCATCTCTATATCATTGTACTGATCGCCCATAGAAATACATTCCTCCGCGCTGATATGAAAATAAGCAAGAAATGTCTGAAGAGCGGTCCCTTTATTTACATTAGGCGGGATGAAATCAATCCATATATTCCCGGAAGTAACAGCTCGGATTTCCGGGGCAAACAGGTCAGTCAGGTGGTTCAGATAGTCCAGGATGACCTGGTGGCTGTCAACCAGATTGCAGACCGCGATTTTAATAAAAGGCCCTTTCGTCTTTGAAATATCATCTACAATTTCAGTTGTATTTCCCATTACATTACAAATATGGTTTACAAATGCCGGATTACGGTTTTCGATTACGGAAGTATCCTCTCTGGAAAGAAGAATGTCAAAATTCGGCGTTTTTCTGATCTCTGCGATAATGCGCTGAATCAGATCATCGCTGAGCAGAGAACGGAAGATTATCTTTCCTTCATGAACGCACAGAGCGCCGTTTTCGGCTATATAGGAAATGTTGTCGGCAATTCCCTTAAAAAGGCGCTGTTCATTGTCATATTGCCGGCCGCTGGCGGCGATAAACCGGATTCCTTTTTCTGTCAGTCTGTGTACAAGTTCCAGCACTCTGGGAGACAGGCTCTGTTCTCCGTTGTGGAGAAGAGTGCCGTCCAGATCACTGGCTATGAGTTTTATCATATTAAATATCCTCCAAATAACAGATTTATTTTCCATAAACAGTATATCGGAAAAAGCCCGGTTCGTAAACGCTCTTTTGAGCGTAAACGGGCAGATATTATCAGTCTGTATTGCTGCCCGGCAAGGCGAAAAGAGAAGCGGTCTTTCTCTGTGGGGAGATATTTCCGTTAAAGGTAAAAAGAAAGTAAAGGAAAGTAAAGAAGAAGTCATATCCTTATGTAACAAACAAGAAATAGTTGTAACTTCTTTGTAATAGTAATATAATATAGACTGTGTGAAAAACAGATATTTTCATCTGATTTAAGGCATACAAATAAAACGAAGAGATTAAGAGGATAAAGTTATGGGTAAATATTTTGGAACCGATGGCTTTCGCGGCGAAGCGAATGTAGTCCTGACGGTAGAACATGCATTTAAAGTAGGCAGATATCTCGGCTGGTATTTCGGACAGGATCATAAAGCCAGGGTTGTAATCGGCAAGGATACGAGAAGAAGCAGCTATATGTTTGAGTATGCGCTGGCGGCAGGCCTGACTGCTTCCGGAGCAGACGCATACCTTCTCCACGTAACTACAACTCCCAGCGTATCTTATGTGGTAAGAACAGAAAATTTCGACTGCGGTATTATGATTTCCGCAAGCCATAATCCGTTTTACGACAATGGAATCAAGATCATCAACAGCGCCGGACACAAGATGGAGGCAGAAGTCGAGGAGAAGATCGAGGCATACATTGACGGAGAAACCGGGGACCTTCCTCTGGCGGTAAAGGAAAATATCGGACGCACAGTAGATTATTCTGCCGGGCGGAACAGATATATCGGCCATCTTATTTCTCTGGCAACCCGCTCTTTCAAAGATATGAAGGTGGGACTGGACTGCGCCAACGGAAGTTCATTCTCCATCGCGAAAAGTGTGTTTGATGCCCTTGGCGCGAGAACATATGTGATCAACAATGAACCGGACGGAACAAATATCAATACGAACTGCGGTTCGACTCATATCAATGTACTCCAGCAGTTTGTGAAAGAAAACAACCTGGACGTAGGCTTCGCTTATGACGGAGACGCGGACCGGTGTATTGCCGTAGATGAAAATGGAAATGTAGTGGACGGCGACCGGATCATGTATGTCTGCGGAAAATATCTGATGGAGCAGGGCCGTCTGGAGGATAACACAATTGTTACAACGGTTATGTCCAATCTGGGTCTGTACAAAGCCTGCGATAAGATCGGCATGAAATATGAACAGACAGCAGTGGGCGATAAATATGTATATGAAAATATGATGAAAAACGGATTTGTACTGGGCGGCGAGCAGTCCGGACATATCATTTTCAGCAAACATGCTAAAACCGGAGACGGAATCCTTACTTCACTGATGCTTATGGAAGTAATCCTTGAGAAAAAACAGTCTCTGGGCAAACTTGCCGATGAGGTAAAGATTTATCCTCAGATTCTGAAGAATGTCCGGGTAAAAGATAAAAAGACCGCAAGAGAAAACCCGGCAGTCACGGCGGCAGTCCGGAAAGCAGCCGATGAACTTGGCGGCGAAGGGCGTATCCTCGTGAGAGAAAGCGGCACAGAGCCGGTAATCCGTGTTATGGTAGAAGCCGCTACAGACGAAATCTGCGAGAAATATGTGGATGGGGTAATCGACGTCATCAAAGCAGAGGGACTGACAGAATAATTCGGATTGAACAAAATCGCTACGCGATGGCTTGGGAAAGCTGTTGCATAGCGATTTTTTGTTTTCTATACCAAAAACAGTGGAAAGTAAGTCCTGATAGTAGTATTGTTAAGTTACCACACCAAACAATCAAACAGGAGCCTCCCCACTGCCTATGAAAAGAATACCATCCCTCCGCCTGGTTGGCAAGCGGTTTTATGGCACAAATGCACTTCCATATAAAGCAGCGTACCTGATTTACTACTGATTTTATATGGAGGATTCATTATGTATGAAAAATATATAGAACAGCTTGAAGAAGCCGGAAAAATCCGCAACCTCAAAGATCGTTCCATTCACTGTTATAAAAACTACGTTTCCTATTTCCTGAATGATACCAGTAAGTGCCCGGAAGAGCTCACCTGCCAGGATGTCAGGGATTTCCTGCTTGCCAAAAAAGACAGCGGACTCAAAGCGACAACGCTGAATCTTTACAATTCCGCAATCCACTTTTTTTACCGGAATGTCCTGCACATCCTTTGGGATGACACTATAGTTCCACGCATGATCATGGAGCGGAAACTCCCGACTGTCCTTACTGCCGATGAGATCGACCGTCTGCTGGATGCCGTTGATGACATCAAATACAGGGCTATGTTTGCAACTATGTATTCTTCCGGGATGCGGGTTTCCGAAGTGATCCATCTGCATTATGACGACATTTCACGCACAAATATGCAGATCCATGTGAGGAATACGAAGAACCGGATGGACCGTTATACAGTCTTATCCGAACGGTGCCTGGATCTCCTTACAGAATACTGGTTTGCAAAGGGCAGACCCCGCGGCATCCTGTTCCCTAATCAATGGACCGGAAGCTATCTGACCGCAAGTGCACTGGAAAAGGTGATGCGCCAGGCTGTGTCAGATGCCGGGCTGCCGGCAAAAGCGACTCCCCACAGCCTGCGTCACAGCTTTGCGACCCACTTGATGGAACAAGGGGTAGAACGCCAGTACATCCAGGCTCTGCTTGGGCACCGTGACCCCAAATCCACAGAAATATATCTTCATGTCAGCAATAAATCCCTGCTGGGGATCCAGAGCCCGTTTGACAGGAAAGAAGGTGCTGGCCATGAATAAACCGACGGTACAGGATATCTTTCAGCGCTTTTATCCGGCATATCTTGAAAGATACTCCCCTTCTCCTGAACAGGCAAAAGCTGCCCGGAACATCATAAACTGTAAAACCGGGGCATATGGCGCAAATGTCAGCATCTGTGAAGACTGCGGAGCCGTCCACATCCATTATAATTCCTGCCGTAACCGCTGCTGTCCCATGTGCCAGGCAGTTCCGAAAGAAAAGTGGATGGATGCCCGCAGGGAAGATGTCCTTGATGCTCCCTATTTCCATCTGGTTTTTACCGTTCCTGATCTTTTAAACCCGGTCATCTGCAGTAACCAGAAACTTCTTTATGACACCTTATACCATGCAGCGTCCGCAACGATCCGTGAACTGACGGAAGACTCAGAACATCTTGGCGCAAAGGTCGGATATATTTTCATCCTCCACACATGGGGATCCGAGATGAACTTCCATCCTCACATCCATGCCATTCTTCTGGGTGGCGGCCTGACCCCTGACAATCACTGGAAAGACAACGGGGAAAACTTCTTTCTCCCCATCCAGGTCATTTCCAAAGTATTCCGCGGAAAATATCTGGAGGAACTAAAAAAGCTGTGGGAAGAGGATAAGCTGGTCTTTCATGGCACTGCTGAAAAGTTCCGTAACCATTATGCCTTTAAGGAACTGCTGGATGCCTGCTATGGCACAGAGTGGGTCCCTTACTGCAAAAAGACATTCCATGACGCCCGATCCGTGATCAAATATCTCGGAAAATATACCCACCGCATTGCGATCAGCAACCATCGGATCATCCGCATGGACGAAGAAACCGTAACGTTTTCCGTGAAAGATTACAGGAACGAAGGGCGGTGGAAAGAGCTGACTCTTCCAGGAGTTGAGTTTGTCCGGCGCTTTTTGATGCATGTTCCCCCAAAGGGATTTGTCCGGATCCGGCATTATGGACTGCTCTGCTCCCGCAGCAAAGGTAAAAAGCTTACTTTGTGCCGAAATCTCCTCGGATGCAAGAAATATCTTTCCAGACTAAAGAATAAAGAGATGCCAGAGGTATTGGAGCTGCTTTATGGCATAAATATCTGCGTATGTAAAGTCTGCGGTGGACGCATGGGGAAACCACAGCTTAAAATTCCTCAAAGGTGTTAAGTATATCATTCTTTCATATTTTTTCAGCCTCAACGTTTGAGGTTTTGTTGTTGTGCCCATTAATCAGAAAATGGCTAATTACTGTAGATTCAGAAAAGGAATCTTTTCTAGCGCCCTGGTATAATCAGCGTCAGAAGCAAAAGATTAAAAATCCATAGAGACTGGTTACCCGGCCGCTTACTTTGTTCAATTAGGTCAAATCGAAAATGGTGCAAACGAAGGGGCAGTTTACTGTAAAGTTTATAAACTGCTTTTTCGTTTACACCATCATCGATTCTAACCTAACGAATTTGTCGAAGGGAATCTCCGGAGAAAAACGCAGAATTCGGAAGGAAAAAAGTTTTTAGCAGACGGATTCAGAAGAGGGGGACAGGGAATTCTGTTTCCGTTCCATGAGTTAAGAAAAATAACGGAACCTGGAAATCAGCTAAAAACAGGATTTACAGCGGGCTAACTCGCATGCGCTCGGACAGAGCCCGCTGTAAATCCTGACGCTGATTCTCAGGTTCCTATTTTTCTAAACTCATTCCAAAGTCATCAGAATTCCCTGTCCCCCTCTTCTGAAAGGTGCATCCAAAAACTCTCCGGACTTCCGTTTTTCTGTTCCTCAGTCCGGAAATTCCCTTCGCAGATCCTCATAAGACAAAAACAGCGGGGAGCTTTAACGGCGGAGACGGCAGGTGATCCAGGCAGTAGTGATGCTTTAGATCCGGGCAACTGCAGTCGGAACAGCCATCACTTCCGAATATCAGCACAGTGCAATCTTTACCAGTAAAGTTCCCCTGATTCTTCCCTTTATGAGAAATTGCGAAAGGTACTTCTGCATTGGGAAAAAGCAGAAATATTCAGGAACTTCTTGCGGATAGAATACACAGGAGATACGGGATCCCGCATCCCGTATCTCCGTCCCGTCCTATCCAGGAAATTCTGAATTTTTTCCGGTATTTCTTATTTCAAGTTCATTTCGACAAATCCGAATCTATTCACTTATAATTACTGTCTGATACCCGGCTCTTCTGAGTCTTTGCTCCATCTGTGCGGCCTCATCCAGTGTGGGAAATGTACCTACAGTAACGCGGTACAGTCCGCCTCCCTGGGATACGGCGGCAGGGAAATCCTGGGCGACCAGTTCATTCTGAAGGCGGTCTGCATATGTGCCGTTTCGGAAAGCTCCGGCCTGAACGGTATATCCCCGGGAAGATGTACCCTGGTCAACGGGAAAACCGGGTTCCGCGTCAACGCCCAGTGTATCCAGGATTGCATCCGCGATTGCCAGAGCAATGTCATCGAAATTGTTGTCAAACAGGTAGTTGTCAGTGTCTGAATTAATAAATCCGACCTCCACAAGTACGGCCGGCATTT
Source organism: Mediterraneibacter sp. HA8405 (assembly GCF_056148955.1). Lineage (NCBI taxonomy): Bacteria > Bacillati > Bacillota > Clostridia > Lachnospirales > Lachnospiraceae > Mediterraneibacter > Mediterraneibacter sp. HA8405. Next base: position 859,591 of record NZ_CM148758.1, read on the forward strand.
TTGTCCGGCGCAGGACGACCAGCCCGGGGCGCGCTTTGACCCCCAGATTTACAAATCCCACTGATTCCAGCTGGGAGTTTATGTTTTCTGCCATCTGAAGTTTAATTCCGGACAGATCATATACGAGAGATTCCACACCGGAAACCGCGTTGTCAGTGGGATAAGAGTTGCGGTGAATGGAAATGAAGAAGTCCGCTCCTGCCTCATTGGCTTCCATTGCTTTCTGGTACGGTGTTTCATATACGTCTGTTGTCCGGGTATATTCTACATCAACTCCCCGGTTCTGAAGAATTTCGCCGATGGCCAGAGTGAGGGCCAGCGTATCATCCTTTTCCTGTCTTCCGTTGTATACTGCACCCGGGTCCCGTCCCCCGTGACCTGCATCGAGCATAATAGAATAGGGCATAGATCATGCTCCTTTTCCTGATTATTCTGTAATAGAATATGCGAAATACTGCAAAACGTGCATGCAGGACGGCAAGAAACATGCAAAAAAACGGCTGACTGCCATTGAATAAATATATCATGGCGGTCAGCCTGCTTTTTATGTCCGGTCAAAGCCTTTGATAATATAGTTTATTCATTTTCGGACGCTGTATTTTCCGCTTTATTTTCAGCGGCTGCGTCAGCAGAAGACTCCTCTCCGGATTTTGATTCCCTGTTTTCTGTGTCTTCTGGTTCGGGCAGATACACATGTACGCTTTCCACCCGGTTTTTATCCAGCTTTTCCACAACAAGGCGGGCTCCGCCCTCTGTGGTGACTTCATCGTTTACCTCCGGAAGCCGGTCGTCAAGCTGTTCGATAATAAATCCGCCCAGCGAATCATAATCTTCTGATTCGAAAGAAGTGCCCAGCCGGTCGTTTACATCATCCAGGTTAAGGGAACCTTCTATGATATATTCATTGTCCGAAATCTGCCGGATCCTGTCATCTTCCTGCTCGTCATATTCGTCATGGATTTCTCCGACGATTTCCTCCAGAATATCTTCAAGTGTGATCAGTCCGGCCATTTCCCCGTATTCATCCAGGACAATGGCAATATTGAACGTAGAATCTCTCATTTCCACAAGAAGTTCGGAAATATTTTTATATTCATAAGTAAAATGCGGCTGGCGCATAATATCTCTTATATTAAAGGACTCGCTTCTGTCGTACAGAAGGAGGTCCTTCATATTAATGATTCCGACAATATTATCCGGGTTTTCCTCGTAAACGGGAAGACGGGTAAACTTATCTTCCCGGAAAATCTCAATCAGCTCATCGTAGGTGTTGTCTACATTGGCAAATGTTACATGTACTCTGGGTACCATAATATCCTTGGCATTGGCATCTCCCAGGTCGAATACATTGTAGATCATCTCCTTTTCATCCGACTCGATGATCCCATCTTCATGGCTTACATCAACAATTGTACGCAGATCTTCCTCTGTCATTGCCTTATCGGCGGCAGCAGGATCCACACGGAGCAGAAACATGATTACGCGGGAGAACAAATTAATAATAAATATGACCGGAGTCATAATAGTCATAAAAAAGCGGATAGCAGGAATATATCTCAGCGAAAGTTTTTCCGCTTTTACGGTGGCATAGTTTTTTGGCGTTATTTCGCCGAAAACAAGGATCGCCACAGTAAGAACCGCTGTCGCGATGCTGACCATATATCCGCCGAAGGCGTATGCAAGTGTAGCAGAAAGAGATGATGCGGAAATATTGACAATATTGTTGCCGATCAGAATGGCGCTGAGCATTTTGGACGTATGGTTTTCCGTAATATCAAGAACCATAGCTGCCCTTTTGTTTCCTTCCTCTGCAAGGGAACGGAGACGGATTTTATTTACGGTTGTCAGCGCTGTCTCAGAAGATGAGAAAAATGCAGATAACATTAAAAGAATAATCAATATAATAAATAGAAAACTGTCACCAGAATCCACTGTTTTGTTCACTCCTTTTGCATAGTGGAATGCCGTTTACGGCACTGATAAAAAAATACAGATACCTGGCTATTATACACTGTCTGTACGTGTTTTGCAAGATTTCGGCAGGCTTCTTTACTTTGCGGACCAGTTGCACTATAATGTCTACATACCTTTCGGGGGAAGGAAGGCGTGTTGTTCCGACTCTGAAAAAGCGCTTTTCAGGGGAGAAAAGCCGGAGAAAATTAAGAGAAAACGGAGATTTTTATGGATTTATTTAAAGCATTATGTGAAACCGCGGGACAGGAAAATGTTTTTATAGACGAACCTATGAACAGGCATACTACATTCCGGATCGGGGGCCCGGCAGATTATTTTGTTACTGCGGATCAGGCAGAACAAGTCGGCCGGATTATAAAGTTATGCCGGGAGGAAAATGTTCCCTATTATATTATTGGAAATGGAAGCAATCTTCTTGTAGGCGATAAGGGATACCGGGGGGTAATTATCCAGATTTTTAAAAAGATGAATAAAGTGCGCACGGAAGGTGAAAGAGTGTATGCACAGGCGGGCGCTCTGCTTTCAAAAACAGCTTCCGCAGCCCTGGAGGCATCGCTTACAGGGCTGGAATTCGCTTCCGGCATTCCGGGAACACTGGGCGGGGCTCTCAGGATGAATGCCGGGGCTTACGGCGGTGAGATGAAACAGGTTGTGGAGAGCGCGCGTGTGCTTACTCCTGCAGGAGAGACACTGGATATTCCCGTATCGGAACTGGGAATGAGCTACCGGACCAGTGTGATCGCCAGAAACGATTATGTTGTGCTGGAGGCTGTCCTGAAACTGAACAGAGGGCGGAAGGAGGATATCCGCGCGCGTATGGATGAGCTGAAAGAAAAGAGGGTGTCAAAACAGCCTCTGGAATACGGCAGTGCAGGAAGTACATTTAAAAGGCCGGAAGGATATTTCGCAGGAAAGCTGATTCAGGATGCAGGACTGAGAGGATTTCGTGTGGGAGATGCCCAGGTATCTGAAAAGCATTGCGGATTTGTGATTAACCGGGGCAGCGCAACCGCTTCGGACGTAATACAGCTGATGGATCAGGTAAGAGCGCGTGTAAAGGAAAAATTCGGCGTGGATCTTGAACCGGAAGTGAAGAGAATAGGAGAATTTTAGAAAATGCGTTTGGTAATTGTTACAGGAATGTCAGGAGCAGGAAAGTCGACTGCTCTGAAGATGCTGGAAGATATGGGCTATTTCTGTGTGGATAACCTGCCAATTCCGCTGCTGATGCGGTTTGTGGAGCTGTTTGGCGGGCAGGAGGGAGACGTGGACAAGGCGGCTCTGGGACTTGACGTGCGGGGCGGTCAGGATTTCTCAGGCCTTCAGGACGTGCTGCGGGAAATGGATAAAAAAGAAATTGCCTATGAAATTCTTTTCCTGGACGCCAGCGATGACGTGCTGATAAAGCGGTACAAAGAGACCCGGCGCCAGCATCCCTTAAGCGGATCCGGGCGGGTGGATACAGGTATTGCGAAAGAGCGGGAACGGATTATGTTCCTGAAGCTGAAAGCAACCTATATTCTGGATACAAGCAAAATGCTGACGAGAGAGCTGAAGATTGAGCTGGATAAAATCTTTGTAAAGGGCCAGCATTTCTGCAATCTGTATATTACGGTTATGTCCTTTGGCTTTAAGTACGGCATACCGCAGGATTCAGATCTGGTATTTGACGTAAGATTTCTGCCGAATCCCTACTATATTGACGGACTTCGGGCAAAGACCGGAAATGATCCGGAAGTGCAGGATTATGTAATGGAGAATGAAAAAGCCAGGCTGTTTCTGAATAAGCTGAAAGATATGGTAGAATTTCTGATTCCGAACTATATCCTGGAAGGGAAAAATCAGCTGGTGATTTCCATCGGATGCACCGGCGGCAAGCACCGGTCAGTAACGATTGCCAATGCATTGTATCAGATGCTGGAAAAACAGGAAAATTACGGCGTGCGTATCGAACACCGGGATATTGGGAAGGACGCTGTTACAAAACGAAAATAACAGCCGGCTGCCGGGCCGGGTACAGAAAGGTGATGGATATGTCATTTTCTGGAAATGTGAGGGAAGAACTGGCAAAAAATATCAGTCCGGCCAGGCACTGCAGGATCGCGGAGCTTGCAGCTTTTATCGGACTGTGCGGAACGGTTGTGATTAACCGGTTTGACCGCTGCGGGATAAAAATCCATATGGAAAATGTTCTTGTTGCAAGAAAAGTCTTTACATTGATAGAAAAAACATTTAATATAAAGACTGATATCTCTGTCAGGAGAAATGTGGCGAAAAAGAGCGTATCTTATGCGGTTGTCGTCAGGCGGCATGAAGACGCGCTGCGGATTCTCCAGGCAACGAAAATGATCGGAGAAAATTCATCTTCTGCCGATGACGCACATGCCGTGAATCCTCTGATCGTGCAGCAGATCTGCTGCCGGAGAGCATTCCTTAAAGGCGCGTTTCAGGCGTCAGGCTCCATGAGCGATCCAAACAAGTCGTATCATTTCGAGATTGTGTGCAGCTCAAAAGAAATGGCCGGACAGATCTGCGATATTATGTGCGGTTTCGGTATGGACGCAAAGATAGTGCTTCGAAAGAAATCATTTGTTGTTTACCTGAAAGAGGGCTCCCAGATAGTAGATATTCTGAATATTATGGAAGCGCATGTGTCGCTTATGGCTCTTGAAAATGTAAGAATACTCAAGGAAATGCGCAATACCGTAAACAGGAAAGTAAACTGCGAGACTGCCAATATTAATAAGACGGTTTCAGCGGCTGTGAAACAAGTTGAAGATATTACTTATCTCCGGGATACGATAGGCTTTGACAAGATGCCGGAAGGACTGGTGGAGGCTGCCCTTGCCCGCCTTGCCAATCCGGACGCTACGCTGAAAGAACTGGGGGAATCCCTGACACCTCCGGTGGGCAAATCAGGCATCAATCACAGACTGCGGAAGCTGAGCGAAATGGCAGATCGGGTAAGGCAAGAACAAGGAGGATTAATATGATTAAGACATCTGTTGTAGTTAGATCAGACAGAGGATTTGATGGAAGGCCGATTGCACTGCTGGTACAGAAGGCAAGTCAGTATGCCAGCAAGGTATATATCCAGGTGGGCGAGAAGAACATTAACGCGAAAAGTATTATGGGTATGATGAGCCTGACCTTGTCAGGGGGAGAACAACTTACTGTTGTGACGGACGGTGAGGATGAGAAGAAAGCGGCGGAAGATATAAAGACTTTTTTTGACGTGGTATAATACATAAATTCGCGGAAAAGCAGTATCAGAATAGATAAAGAAACCGACGTAAAGGCTGTGCTTATGTGCAGCCTTTTGTTATAACCGGTAAAAGGCCCGGCGGTACAGGCGGCAGTGTAAAGTACCGGAGACAGCGCGGACCAACAGAGAGACGCAGGGCGCTGCTCTGCAGAAAGGAGAGTATAGACGTGAAAAAACTGTTGTTTATTTATAATCCTCTTTCCGGGGTCGGACAGCTGAAGCCAAAACTGGCGGATGTGCTGGATATATTTGTAAAAGCCGGGTATGAAGTGACCGTATATCCGACGCAGAAATATCACGATGCTCTGGATAAAACCAGAACGTATACGGGAGAATACGATCTGGTTGTATGCAGCGGCGGGGACGGAACACTGGATGAAGTTGTCTCCGGAATGGAAAACAGGGAAAAGAAAGTTCCCATCGGATATATTCCTACAGGAACAACCAATGATTTTGCCAGCAGTCTTCATATTTCCAGGAATATTCTTGAAGCGGCAGACACGGCAGTGAACGGAATTCCGTTTGCATGTGACGTGGGCAGATTTAACGATGATTTTTTCATTTATATCGCGGCATTCGGCCTGTTTACGGACGTGTCATATGAGACAAAACAGAGTATGAAAAATATTCTGGGCCACCTTGCGTATGTGCTGGAGGGGACAAAGAGAATATTTAATATTCCGTCCTACCGCATAAAAGTTCAGCATGACGGGGAAGAGTTTGAAGATGAGTTTATATTTGGCATGGTAACAAATTCCAGATCTGTGGGGGGCTTCAGAGGAATAATCGGCAGAGACGTGGTGTTTGACGATGGGGAATTTGAGGTGACGTTGATTAAAACACCGAAAAATCCTATCGAACTGAATGAGATCTTAGGGGCCCTTGTGATGAAACAGATCAATTCAGAAAGAATGTACTCATTTAAAACCGGAGAAATTCACTTTGAATCTGTTGAGGAGATTCCCTGGACTCTGGACGGAGAGTTTGGGGGAGTCCATGACCATGTACTGATACAAAACAAAAAGCAGGCGCTTCAGATTATGGTTAAAGAGGGATTAGAGAAAGGAAAACCGGATTTTCTTGCCTGAAAAGCAGATGTTTTTGAAAAAATAAAAAAAATTAAAAAACTACTTGCATCTTACAAATGTATATGATATAGTAATATTCGCTGTGAGGGACAACCAAACAGCGAATAGAATATGGCTCCGTGGTCAAGCGGTCAAGACGCTAGCCTCTCACGCTGGAATCAGGGGTTCGATTCCCCTCGGAGTCACTGAAAAGTCCGATTGTTCGGACTTTTTTTTTGCGCCTGCAACGAGCCAGAGTCCGGGCTTGCCCGAGACCCTGGCGACTGCTTACAATCCCGGAATGTGCCTGCGACGGAAGCAATCGGAAAAGAGGGGGAACGTAAGATGAAGAAAATGAATGATTTCGGCAGGGATTCTATTCCGCTGCTCGTATTAAAAATATCCATTCCATTTATGTTTGCACAGTTTGTTAATGTGCTGTACAGCATTGTAGACAGAATTTATGTAGGGAATATTCCCGGTACAGGCGCGGATGCCCTTGCCGGTGTGGGAGTCTGCGCGCCGATTGTGACTCTGCTGTCATCTTTTGGAACATTGTTCGGCATAGGCGGCTCGGTTCTGTTTTCGGTCCGGCTGGGTGCGGAAGATGAGAAAGGAGCGCGGAAAGTGCTGGCAAACAGTTTTTCCATGCTCATTATTGTATCCCTTGTGTTGACAGTTCTGTTTCTGCTGACCAGGGATCAGCTGCTGAACTGGTTCGGAGCAAGTGAGACAATATTTCCCTATGCGGATACATACATGACCATTTATACAGCGGGAACGTTTTTTGCTCTGTTATCTATGGGAATGAACTATTTTATCACAGCGCAGGGATTTCCGGTTCTGGGGATGCTGACGACTCTGATCGGAGCGGTGGTCAACATTGTTCTTGATCCGGTCTTTATCTTTCTCTTTCACATGGATGTGGCCGGAGCGGCTCTGGCAACCGTGATTGCGCAGATTTCTTCCTGCCTTTTTGTATTGTGCACGCTGCGCAGAAAGAAAATGCGGGTGCCTCTGGGACTTGTGAAACCGGAAGCCGGGACATGCAGACAGATTGTGAAAATCGGATTTTCCCCGTTCCTGATTCTGGCTACGGACAGCATTATCATTATTGCCCTGAATGCGGTTCTGCAGTATTACGGAGGCCGGGAATACGGAGATACGCTGATTACGGCGGCGACGATCGTTCAGAGCTATATGCTGCTGATCACATCTCCGATGCTGGGTATTACCGGAGGTTCTCAGCCGCTGATCAGCTTTAATTATGGAGCGAACCGGCCGGACCGTATCAGGAAAACGTTTTTCTGGGTGTTCATGCTGTGTCTCTGTTTTACTTCGGTTATGTTTTTCGTTTCCCGGGTTATGCCCCGGTATTTCGTGCGTATTTTTACAGGAAATCCGGAATACGCCGGACTGGCGGTCTGGGGAATTGAAGTGTTTACGATGATGATTATTCCGCTCAGTTTCCAGTATGTGATTGTGGATGGGCTGACGGCGCTTGGCATGACAAAGATATCCCTGAGCCTTTCGCTGCTGAGGAAGATCCTGTATTTCGGCGCTACCTGTATCCTGCCTCTTTTTCTGACTGCCCGCTCGGCTTTTTACGCGGAACCTGTAGCAGACGGACTGGCAGCCTGCGTATCCAGTATTGTATTCATTTTTATTTACAGAAAATATCTGAGAGGAGAAGGCCGGCTCAAAGAGATCAGGATGTGACGGAACAATGTCCGCGTCTGTTTACCGGAAGGCCGGTGAAGTGCATCCGAAAGAGCCTGACTGAGCATACAGCTCTGACGAGCAAAAATAATTATTAATAAAAACCTCCCTTTTTCAGGAGAATTGCGAGATAATAAAGTTAGCCCAAAAACTTTTTTCTTCGCAAGCCCGAAAGAAGGGAGGTTTTTCCAGCAAAAACAAAAGAAAAAATCAAGAGAAAAGAATCAAGGGAACACCTGGCACGGTTTAACCTTGCCTGTGAATTGGTAAAAGTTATCCGCCACTTTTTCCCAGAACTTTTATCCTTGTTAAAGCGGGTGGAGGATCCAAGGCACCAAAGCTATATTATCTATAGCAACCACGTCTTACTGATGACACGGATCCTATCATCTATATTTTATATCAACAGCATGAGGAGTACAAGCGGAGAATTTAATGATGAAACTGTAATTGAAAATATTGGGATGTTGTGCGGAGAAGAACTAAGGGAGCTGCCTTATTGGGAAACGATCAACAATTATCTGAAACGGTTTTCATCGGATGAACTACAGAAAGTTGTATGTCGGCTGGTATACAGGCTGATCCGGAGCAGAGCTTTCGAGGATGCGCGGCTTCGAGGAAAGTACTGGCAGATTATTATAGATGGGACACAGTTGTATCGGAGCAGAAAAGATCTGGGGGAACACAGCCTGTTCTGTCGAAAGAAGAAAGGAACCGAGGAAGAATATACGGAGTACTACTATTATGTATTGGAAGCGAAGGTCGTTCTTCACGAAAAGATTCAGGTGAGCATCCTGACAGAGTTTATTGAGAATGAAAAGCGGGAAGTGGATAAGCAGGACTGTGAGCAGGAAGGTGCGAAGCGGCTGATGGAGCGTTTGAAACAGGAATTCCCGATGCTGCAGATATGTATCTGCGGGGACAGCTTGTATGCGAGTGAAGGATTTTTTAAAGAATGCCGCAGGAAGAAATGGAAATATATTTTACGGTATAAGGAAGGGAGCATCCCCAGTATTAACCAGGAGTATCAGGTATTAAAAAAGCGGGAAAAGAACCGGCAGGAAAAGCCGGAAGGAGTTTATGACTATGTTACAGGGATAGATTACCGCGGAGAGAGTATCAACGTAATAGAATACGAGAGAGAGGAAGAGAAGAAGAAATTTTTGTATGTAACGGATCTGAGTATTACGGGGAGAAATGTAAAAGAAACAGTGGAACGTGGAAGATGGAGATGGAAGATAGAAAACGAAGGGTTCAATACACAGAAAAAGCAGGGGTATTATCTGGAACACCGGTTCAGCCATGATTACCAGGGGATGAAGAACCATTATTATGTGATACAGATTGGACACATGATCGCGCAGATCATAGAAGCATGTGAGAGGTTGTGGAAGAAAGTAAAACAGAGCAGGACGCAAAAGCACCGGCTCCTGCTCAATGCATGGAAAAACCGACGGATAAAAGAAAACGAATCAGAATTGGAGAAAAAAATACAAGTGAGATTTGCGTGCAGCTAAAGAAAGGAAGTGATGAGGGGAGATAAGGGGAAAAGAAGGGTGCATAAAGGGAAAAGAGGGGAAGTTCCGGCTTTTAGAGAACGAACAGTCAGATGCAACGAGTAGAAAAGCCTAAAAGACGCGCTTTATATAAACGGAATATATTTTGCTCGTCAGAGCTGACTGAGCATACAGCTTTGACAGGTAAAAATAATTCGCACTAAATCTATTGAAAATACACAGCTTCACTGCGAAAATAGAATTATTACAAAAAATTTTTTCGCGGTGAGGCTGAAATGGGAAGAAAAGAACAGAGAATACAAAAGAAACTTGAAAAAAATCCAATTAGAGAACTTAATAAAATCCAAAACAGATATTATAGTCAGCTGTTTTGGAAGTTTGCCCAAACAAAGGATCCCCGACATCCGAGCTATATCACATATACAAACCGGATGATGCTGGGGACTTTATATTATAAGGGAATCGCGGGGATTGACAGTATGCAGGAGATGACAGAACAGTTTAATGAAGAGACGGTTTCTAAAAATCTGTCTGCATTTATAGGGGAAAAAGCCGGGGAATACGTTCCCCATCATGTAACAGAGAATGAGTATCTGGAAAGGCTTGCTCCTATGGAGTTGGAAGAAATCAAGCAGGACCTGGTGTATCATCTGATCCGGAGACGATGCTTTGAGGATGCAAGATATAAGAAAAAATGGCTGATCATAGTGGATGGGACACAGCTATACTGCGGACAGAGAAAACTGAATGAGCATTGTCTGGAACGGTGCTGTAATAAGGGAACAGACAAAGAGATCACACTGTATCACCGGGATGTGCTGGAGGCGAAGATCTTCTTTGGAGAAAAGCTGGTAGCCAGTATAGGGAGTGAATTCATCGAGAATAACGGGGAAGACCGGAAACGCCAGGAAAAAATGAGTGCGGAGGAGATCAAACAGGATTGTGAGACCAAAGCATTTACCCGATTGGCAGGACGGATCAAGAAAAGATTTCCCCGGCTGCCGATCCTGCTGCTGGCAGACAGTCTGTATGCATCAAAACCGGTTATGGATCTGTGCAGGGAATATAAGTGGGAATTCCTGATCCGGTATAAAAAGGGAAGTATTCCGAGCATAGCGGAAGAATACGAAAAGATACCGGAAAAAGGGAAAACAGAGAAAGCCGAATTCGTGAATGATATTGATTATGATGGCAAACCGGTACACGTATTAAGATATCGGGAAGAAAAGGCTGGAGAAACAACAGAATTCCAATGGCTGAGCAGCATAAGGATTACCAAAGGGAATGCGGAAAAGATGGCGGAAACGGGAAGAAAGCGCTGGAAGATAGAGAATGAAGGATTTAACCGGCAGAAGAACTGGCAGGGAAGCATTACCCATACATGCAGCTGGGATGACCAGGCGCAGAAGAACCATTATCTAATGGCACAGATCTCGGATTTTGTGAAACAGTTGTATGAGTATTATTATCTGGAGAAGAATGGGATCAAAAAGAAGCAAAAAAATATATCTTCTGATTTGTTAGCCAGCTTTGGACGGCAACTAACAAAAGAAGATATATTCCCAGTTGATGAAAATACACAGTCATTCAACTGAGATAAGTATAGCAAAGGAAGTGGTGCCTGCCAAGAGGAAAATGAACTGAATTATCTACAAAAAGAGGAAATTCGGTCATCAGGGCCTTAAAAGTGAATAAGTTCGGAAGAAAAACCAGTGTTGTGGATAACTTATTTTTTCTTAGAAATTCATTGGCATATGGCAGGCAAATATATTTTTACCGTTTAAAACTGCTGAGCATATATGCCGCTTGTTTTTTTACCCCGGATGGGCTATAATAAAAAAAGCTTAAAAAATTAGACAACCCCGTCTGCTGATTCACAGGAAAATGGCGGGGCAGTAAGAAGTGGAGGAAAATAATATGTTAGTATCAGCGACAGAAATGCTTCAGAAAGCAAAAGCAGGCCACTATGCTGTAGGCCAGTTCAACATCAACAATCTTGAGTGGACAAAAGCAATCCTGACAGCAGCTCAGGAGTGCAATTCTCCGGTTATCCTCGGAGTATCCGAAGGCGCCGGAAAATATATGGGCGGATACAAGACCATCGTTGGCATGGTGAACGGAATGATCGAAGAACTTGGCATTACAGTTCCGGTTGCTACGCATCTGGATCACGGCAGCTACGACGCATGCCTGAAATGTGTTGAGGCTGGTTTCTCATCTATCATGTTTGACGGATCTCACTATCCGATCGAGGAGAACATCGCGAAGACAACAGAGCTGGTTAAAATCGCTCATGACAACAACATGTCTATCGAGGCTGAGGTCGGCGCAATCGGCGGCGAGGAAGACGGCGTAATCGGAAGAGGCGAGTGCGCGGATCCGGACGAGTGCAAGATGATTGCGGATCTGGGAATCGACTTCCTGGCAGCAGGTATCGGAAACATCCACGGTGTATATCCGGACAACTGGGAAGGCCTGAGCTTTGAAACTCTGGATGCAATCCAGCAGAAGACGGGCGACATGCCGCTGGTTCTTCACGGAGGCACAGGTATTCCGGATGATATGATCAAAAAGGCAATCACTCTCGGAGTTGCGAAGATCAATGTAAATACAGAGTGCCAGATCGTGTTCACAGAAGCAACACGTAAGTACTTTGAAGAAGGAAAAGACAAAGTCGGCAAAGGATTTGACCCGCGTAAAGTCCTGAAACCGGGATATGAAGCAATTATCGCGAAAGTAAAAGAAAAGATGGAATTATTCGGCTCTGTAGGAAAGGCCTGAAAAATTTTTTGAATTTCTGCTTGCTTTTTTTACAAGGCTGCGTTATACTGACTGACGTAGACAAGAACAAGGGCGTTCCAATATAGATTGGAGTGCCCTTTTTTCGCTATATGGGGATTCTCACGATGTTCTGCAGGGCAGAGAGAGCCATCCTCACGGCGGGGTCTTAAGTAAAAAGGAGGATGGTTGAGATGAGTACAGAACTGATCAATGTATCTGAGATCTTTGGAGAAAATGTTTTTAATGATACAGTAATGCAGGAGCGTCTGCCGAAAAAGGTTTACAAGAATCTCAGAAAAACAATCGAAGAAGGAAAAGATCTGGATCTTGAGACTGCAGATGTTATTGCGCATGAGATGAAGGAGTGGGCAATTGAAAAAGGCGCTACCCACTATACACACTGGTTCCTGCCGCTGACAGGAGTTACGGCGGAGAAGCACGATTCCTTTATCTCCGCACCGCTTCCCAGCGGAAAGGTTCTGATGAGCTTTTCCGGAAAGGAACTGATTAAAGGAGAGCCGGATGCATCTTCGTTCCCGTCAGGAGGATTAAGAGCGACATTTGAAGCCAGAGGATATACCGTGTGGGACTGCACGTCTCCGGCATTTGTAAGACAGGACGCGGCAGGAGCCACGCTTTGCATTCCGACAGCATTCTGCTCCTATACCGGCGAGGCGCTGGATCAGAAAACCCCACTTTTAAGATCCATGGAAGCAATTAATACGCAGGCGCTTCGTCTGCTCCGCCTGTTTGGAAATACAACTTCCAGAAAGGTTACTCCGTCGGTCGGACCGGAGCAGGAATATTTCCTTGTAGATGCTGAGAAGTTTGAACAGAGAAAAGACCTGATCTATACAGGGCGTACTCTGTTCGGCGCAATGCCTCCGAAAGGACAGGAACTGGACGACCACTACTTCGGAACAATCCGCCAGAGAATTGCCGGATTTATGAAGGATGTCAATGAAGAACTGTGGAAAGTGGGAGTTACAGCAAAGACACAGCACAACGAAGTCGCTCCCGCGCAGCATGAGCTGGCGCCCATTTATGCAGAGGCAAATATTGCTGTAGATCATAACCAGATTGTAATGCAGACATTGAAGAGAGTTGCCTGCCAGCACGGCATGAAATGTCTGCTGCATGAGAAACCGTTTGCAGGTGTAAACGGATCCGGTAAGCACAACAACTGGTCGCTGACAACAGACGATGGAATCAATATGCTTGATCCGGGCAAGACTCCTCATGAAAATACACAGTTCCTTCTTGTTCTCATGTGTATCTTAAGGGCGGTAAACAGACATGCGGATCTGTTAAGAGAGTCTGCCGCGGATCCGGGAAATGATCACAGACTGGGAGCGAACGAGGCGCCGCCGGCAATTATTTCCGTATTCCTTGGCGAACAGCTTGAAGATGTAATGGAACAGCTGATCAGCACGGGCGAGGCAACTCACAGCCTGAAGGGCGGAAAGCTTGAGACCGGAGCAAGATCTCTGCCGGAGCTGGCAAAAGACGCTACAGACAGAAACAGAACATCGCCATTTGCATTTACCGGAAACAAATTCGAATTCCGTATGGTTGGTTCCAGGGATTCCATTGCTTCTCCGAATATTGTGCTTAACACAATAGTTGCTGAATCTTTTGCGGATGCCTGCGATACAATTGAGCAGTCAGATGATTTTGATAAGGCGGTACATGATCTGATCAAAGAATACGCGACAGAAAACCAGAGAATCGTGTTCAACGGAGACGGCTACTCGGAAGAATGGGTAAAAGAGGCCGAGAGAAGGGGTCTCCCGAATATCCGGTCCATGGTAGAAGCAATTCCGGCCATGACAACAGAAAAAGCAGTTTCTCTGTTTGAACGCTTCCATGTATTTACGCAGTCCGAGCTTGAGTCCCGCGCGGAAATCCAGTATGAGACATATGCTAAGGCAATCAATATTGAGGCGCGCACAATGATCGACATGGCCAGCAAGCAGTTTATTCCGGCGTTTATTAAGTATACAAAGACACTGGCGGATACGGTAAATTCAGTTAAAGCTGCAGGCGCAGATGCGTCCGTTCAGCTGGATTGCCTGAACAAAGTGACAGAGCTTATGGGAGAGACAAAGACCGCCCTGGACGCGCTGGTCAAAGTAACAGACGAGGCGGCTGCAAAAGAAGAAGGCGCCGTACAGGCAAACTTCTATCATTCCAACGTATTCCCGGCAATGGAAGCACTTCGCGCTCCGGTAGATAAGCTGGAAATGATCGTGGACAAAGAGGCATGGCCGATGCCGTCTTACGGAGATCTGATTTTCGAAGTATAATAAATAAAAATATGTAAGAAGGCCGGAGCCTCTTCCCGGAACTGTTATTCAGTTCCCGGGAAGGGGCTTCTTTGTTTTTACTTGTTTCAGTTAAAGATTGACAGAAAGACCGGAATGGGGGCATACTTAAAAACGAATTAAAACAGGAAAGGGAGAAAATTATCTGAACGATATTCCCGCACGAAAGGAGAAATAATGCAGACATCAGCGGAATTAAGAAGTTTACTTTCCCGGATTGACCACAGAGGCTATCCGGCATACAAAGATACAAAAGGAATGTACCAGTTCCCCGGTTACATTCTGTCAATTGATCATGTTCAGGGAGATCCCTTTGCTTCTCCGTCAAAACTGAGCATTCATGTGAAGGGGAAGACAGCGGCATTTCCTCCGGAACTGTATAAGGACAGGCATCAGAGAATCATACTTCAGGATGAACTGACCCGGAAGTTTGGCAGGCAGGCGGAGCAGTTTGCTTTTAAAGCCAAAGGCTCGGGAAAGAGCGGGTTAATCTCTGTGAGCCGCTGCGGTCAGGAAGTGCTGGAAAGGACGGCATGCAGACTGAACCCGGAGAATGGAGACATTGTGATGCGGTTTGAAGTGGGCTTTCCGGCCAACGGGCGTACCATCAATGCCCGGGAACTGGAGAAGATCCTGTTTGATTTTCTGCCCAGCTGTGTGAGGGATTCTCTTTTTTATAAAAATCTCGACCCGAAACGGCTGAGGGAGCTTATTGATCTGGCAGAAGACCAGCAGTATATCCGGGAAATGCTGCCGAAGCTGGGACTTTGTGCTTTTGTGGCGGACGGCAGCATTCTGCCAAGAGAATCCGGCGTTTCTTCCCGTCCCATGAAAGGCGGCGTGAAATTCAAAGCCCCTGAAGAACTGAAGGTGACTCTTGATCTGCCGCATAAAGGAAGGCTTACAGGCATGGGTATCCGGAAGGGAATTACCCTCATAGTGGGCGGCGGATACCACGGAAAATCCACACTGCTGAAGGCGCTGGAACTGGGCGTTTACAATCATATTGCAGGGGACGGAAGAGAGTATGTGATTACAGATGATACAGCCATGAAGATTCGGGCTGAAGACGGAAGAAGCATCCGGAAGACGGATATTTCCATGTTCATCAATGATCTGCCGAACGGAAAAGATACGGTTAATTTCGTCACAGAGGACGCCAGCGGAAGCACATCTCAGGCGGCGAATGTTGTAGAAAGCATAGAGGCGGGGACTTCGCTCCTTCTGATCGACGAAGATACCAGCGCAACGAACTTTATGATCCGGGATGAGCTGATGCAGAGAGTGATTCACCGGGATATGGAACCGATCACGCCGTTTATCGACCGGATTCGGGAACTGTATGAAAGTTACGGGATTTCTACGGTTATTGTCGCGGGAAGTTCAGGAGCATATTTTCATATTGCTGACAGTATTATTCAGATGGACAGATATGTGCCGAAGGATATTACTGTGTATGCAAAGAAGGAAGCGAAAAGTTTCCCTGTGCTCAGCGGACCGGACGCACCGGCCGGAAAGCCGGATTTTTCCAGATGTCCCGGACCGTCGCAGGCATTTAAAAGCGGCGACAGGATTAAGATGAAGACGATTGCCCGGGAAGGCGTAATGATAAATAAGGAAACGATAGATCTCAGGTACGTAGAGCAGATTACAGACAGTGAGCAGGTGACAGCGCTGGGGTACTGTGTGAAATATGCCCAGAAAAATATTCTGGACGGCAGGAAAAACCTGCGCCGGATTGTGGATGAGCTGGAGTCGGTTATAGAACGTCAGTCTATGGAAGAACTCTGCGAGAGCCGTGCTTCTGTTGCGGGTATGGCAAGGCCCAGAAGGCAGGAGATCTTTGCCTGCTTTAACCGGTACAGGAGCCTGAAATTATAGTGTTTCAGCAGGACAGAACGCAGATGAGACGCTGCCGGTATTTTATGAGGCGGGAATATTTATGGTGATGACAATCCCATAAAATAAGAATATAATAAAAAAGACGAAGGAGAATACGGGATGCAGTTAGTAGACGGAAGACCGGAAATTTCAGAAGGAAGACTGGAAAAAGAAATAAGAGTATATGATTTTCTGGACTCTCTGGGAGTACAGTATAAGCGGATTGACCATGAGGCGGCCATGACAATGGAAGCCTGTGAAGAGATTGACCGGACCCTGGGAGAAGGAGCGGCAATCTGTAAAAATCTTTTCCTGTGCAATCGGCAGGAGACAGATTTTTATCTTCTTCTGATACCGGGGGAGAAGCCCTTTAAGACAAAGTATCTGTCCGCTCAGATCGGTTCTTCCCGTTTGTCCTTTGGAAAACCGGAATATATGGAAAAGTATCTGGATATTACGCCGGGTTCGGTGAGTGTGATGGGATTAATGAATGACAGGGGGAAAAAGGTGCGGCTTCTTATTGATGAAGATGTTCTGAAGGAGCCATATTTTGCCTGTCATCCATGTATTAACACATCCAGTATTCGCTTTGATATGAGAGATCTGACAGATAAGATCATCCCGGCCATGGAACATGAACCGACAATTGTGAAGCTGTAACGATGCTGTAAAAGAGAGGAGAAGGCGTCATGGCAGAAGAAAAAACAATAAAGAGTACAGAGGAAAATCCGGCAGCTGAGAATTCTGCGGCAACGATACTTGAAGAGGAATATGAAAGCGTAATGACTCCGGAAAATGAGCGGGAAGAGGCGGAACAGGAGGCAGAATACGGACAGCCTGATTCAGAAACACCGGATACTTCGCTTTATGATAGATTATATACCGAGGTATCGGGAGAAACAACTGCTTATACAACAGAAACTGGTACGGAGAGCGGCGGAACAGGAGCAAAAAATGCGAAACCAGGTCCGGAACCGGCCGGAGAGACCCGGGAACCAGATCCGGAACCGGTGAAAAAAGCAGCTGAGCCAGACCCGGAACCGGCAAAAAAAGAGCAGGAACCGGATCCGGAGCCGGCAGACAATGCAGGGGCTGATCCGGAAAAGAAGAAACGCGGCCCCCGGTTTTTTGATTATTTCACAAGAGAAGGAAAATATATCCGGGAGCAGGCTGTTCTTTCCAGAATTGATGATGAACATCTGATGGATTATCTTCTTCTCGAACAGAAACGCTATGAGAATGAGCAGAAATTCAGGGACGAGCGCGGGAAACGGATACTCTCGGCTTTTCAGCTGGCGGTATCTTTGGCCGCGATTGTGGCGGTAATCGGATTCTTGAAAGACGAGCCCACAGTACTTGTCAATATTCTTTATATTATCGGAATTGTAGCTGCAATCTGGCTGTGGAGAACAAAAAATAAAACAGCAGACTAAAGGAGCGCAGGAGCATGGAAAACTTGCAGGTGACAGAATGGATACAGCATTTTATACGGCAGCAGGTAAGAGAAGGCGACTTGTGTATTGATGCCACAATGGGCAATGGAAATGATACGCTCCTTCTGGCCCGGCTTGCGGGAAAGTCCGGACATGTGCTTGCTTTTGACATACAGGAGCAGGCCCTGAAAAATACAGAAGACAGGCTGGCCCGGGAGGGACTTGAGAAAAGCTGTACTCTGTTCATGGAATCGCATGAGTATATGTCCCGATATGCCCGGGAGGAAAGTGTTTCCTGCATTGTGTTTAATCTGGGGTATCTTCCCGGAGGCAGCCATGGAATAGCGACAAAGGCCGGAACGACTGTCAGAGCGATAAAAGAGGGCCTGAAACTTCTAAAGAAAAAAGGACTTCTGACACTTTGTATTTACAGTGGAGGCGACAGTGGGTTTGAAGAAAAAGAGACGGTTCTCTCTTTTTTGAAAAAACTGAATCCCAGAGAGTTTCTGGTGATACAGGCGGAGTATATAAACCGCCCCAGCCATCCGCCCATACCGGTGCTTATTATAAAGATTTGAGCCGGGAAAAATGATTTTGCAGCTGTTCGGGTATGAAGCTGTACAGTAAGGACACAATATAAAAGGGATGTTGTGAAATCTGTGTAAGGAAGCCGGATTTTACGGCATCCTTTTCTATCAGGCGGCCGGAGCCTCTGCAGAGGTGAATGAAAGACCGGAGGAAGGGATGATCTGGTTATGAAAAAATACAGAAAAGCGGCAGTGATTCTTTCAGTTGTCCTGTTTGCGTCGGTACTGGCTATATTTCTTAAAAAAGCGGAAGAATCGGCAGTCCCCACGGAGACTGTCCGGACAGCTTCGGAATCGGGAACAAAGAACCGGGAAGAGATATTCTGTACTGTATTGGGAGACAGTATTGCGAAAGGGTATTCCGGGGACAAGTCAGTCTGGATAGAGTGCTATGGAAGAATTGCGGTAAAACAGACAGCTATCGATAACGGATGCAGATATAAATTAAGAAATTATGCCAGAAATGGTCTGGATACGGAAAAAATGAATGAAGAAATACTGGTCCGGGACGATGCGCTCAGAAGTCTTGAAAAATCAGATATTATTCTTATCAGCACGGGCTCCAATGATCTGCTGAATGAATGCAAGACGGTGGTTCAGCGGATTCTGGATATGGATACCGGATTTAAGAGCGCAGATCAGGCTCTGGCGGAACTGGAAGAACGGGTGAAGGAGAATCCGGTTCTGATTTTCAGTGTAATTGATGCTCTGGGGAAATGGGATTATCATTCCTTTGAGAAAGAATGGACTGAAATGATGGATACTATAGCGGCGGTTAAGAGGGGGGACGCCGGAATTGTGGTGAATAATATATATAATCCTGCTGTCGGAATGAATCTTCCGGAACCTGTAAGCCAGGCGGTAGGCGATATTATTCAGAATATGAATGATATCATAGACAGTCATGCGGAGGAGTATGGGTACGCGGTTGCGGACCTGGCTTCATCCGATGTTTCCGCCCATGTACAGAGTGATGGCGTGCATCCGGATCAGGAAGGACAGAGAATTATAGCGGAAATTGTCCGCGACTGCCTGTGACAGAATCAGTTTTCCGCGCTGCGGCGGACCGGACAGAGACGATAAAGTGATTCGCCGCCGTGGTGAAAGAGAAAGGGTATTGCCGCGGTGGCGGGCGGTCTGGGCGCTGTAACCCTTTCTGAAGCTGCCGATTATTTGGTTTCTGATGAGGATCTGGGGAGCTTTGGCCTTGATGAAGAGTCGCGTATTACAGTTGAAGCGGTATATACAGATGACGGGGAAGAAAAGGTGCTTACCCTTTATATCGGCGATGAAAATGCGGATGGGAACAGGTATGTTATGATAAATGATTCCCGGATTGTTTATTTGATTTCCGATGAAATATGCCAGAATATTTTAAATTCTTAATAATTATTTCATTTTATTTCAATTGACAACAAGAAGAAAACAGAGCAAAATATATCGTAAATGTCATAAATGTCAGTGTGCGGGAGAAAAGGCTGTCAGCAGGCCGGGTTCCTGTACATGGTTTTACTCAGAAGGATGGAGGAAAATGAAAGAAAAATTAATACGTTTCATGCAGGGAAGATACGGGATTGATCAGCTCTCTAAGTTTTTGATTATTGTCGGTGTTGTCGTTGTTCTTGTATCAGCATTTTTTAACTGGGGTGTTCTGGGACTTATTGTGTATTTCCTCGGCTGGGTTCTGGTAATCTGGGGGTATTTCAGAGTGTTTTCCAGAAATGTGTCAAAGCGCTATGCGGAAAATGAGGCCTTTCTGGCTAAAACCAACGGTATCAGAAATTTTTTCCGGAAACAGAAGTATATGTGGCAGCAGCGTAAAGTCTATCACATCTATAAGTGCCCGGGATGCGGACAGAAGATCAGGATTCCGAAAGGAAAAGGGAAGATTGAAGTCCGTTGTCCGAAATGTAATACTACCTTTATAAAAAACAGCTGAGCGCAGAACAGGGAGTGAATGAGAGAAGATGCCAGATCCATACAGTGTGTTAGGCGTAGACAGAAATGCATCGGATGATGAGTTGAAAAAGGCTTACCGAAGTCTGAGCAGAAAGTATCATCCGGATGCGAATATAAATAATCCACATAAAGATGAAGCGGAGGCAAAGTTCAAAGAAGTGCAGCAGGCATATCAGCAGATTATGGATGAGCGTGAGCGGGGTTATACTTCCAGCGGCGGAGGCAGCTCTTCGGGAAGCGGTTCCGGCTACGGAGGCAGTTTCTATGGCGGTTATGGTCCTTTCGGCGGGTTTGGCTCTTTTGGCGGATATGGCGGCTACGGTCAGAGCGGTGAGTCTGACAGCAGACGGGAAACAACGGATCCGCATCTGAAGGCTGCAGCCAATTATATCCGCAGCGGACATTATCGGGAAGCCCTGAATGTTCTGGACGGAATCAAGGAAAGAAACGCGCTCTGGTATTTTTACAGCGCCTCTGCGAACTCCGGTCTTGGAAACAATGTGACGGCTCTGGAACATGCCCGTGAGGCGGTTCGGCTGGAGCCGGAAAACATGCAGTACCGGATGCTGCTGGAGCGGATGGAGGGCGGCGGAACCTGGTATCAGCAGCGGCAGACGATGTATGGATATCCGGGTTCTTTTGACAGCAGCTGCTGCGTGAAACTTTGTGTGGCAAATCTGCTGTGCAATCTGTGCTGCGGAGGCGGCGGCCTGTGCTGCGGAGGATACGGTGGTTCCGGCTATGGCGGTTATGCGTAATTATTACCCCCGGCTGACAGAATACATATGGCTTAAACGAAGGCGTTTTATGTTTTTGCAGTATGTATTGCTGTCAGCCGGGGGTAAAATAATGTTTGCAGTATGGGTGGGGGATAGCGTATTATATTACTGGAAGGCCGGATTATTTTTACCCCTTCGGGAAATACCGGAGAGATTAGATGTATGGGGGCAGAAAAGCGACTGGTGTGCTTCCGGGTCTTCAAAACCTGTGTGGGGCGGCAGAACCGTCCCGGGTGGGTTCGATTCCCACATGTCCCCGCCAGAAAAGTAATTAAAAGAAGGAATGAAAAATGAGCATGAATCAGACGCCGATGTCAGAAAGAGTGCACATCGGCTTTTTTGGAAAAAGAAACGCGGGAAAATCCAGTGTTTTGAACGCGGTGACTGGACAGGATCTGGCTGTGGTTTCCGAAGTGAAAGGAACAACGACGGATCCCGTCTACAAATCTATGGAGCTGCTGCCTCTCGGACCGGTCGTTATGATGGACACGCCCGGAATTGACGATGAAGGAGAGCTGGGTAAGTTAAGAGTAAAGAAAAGTTATCAGGTCCTCAACAAGACAGATGCTGCCGTGCTTGTGATAGACGGCCTTTCCGGGGCGTCAGAGGAAGATGCGGCAATGCTGAAAAAAATACGAAAAAAACAGATTCCGTATACGGTTGTATTAAACAAACAGGATCTGGCATCAGAAGAGATAAAGGAACAGACAATTCAGATGCTGGGAATCGGCAGGGAACAGCTGCTGTCGGTAAGCGCGGCAGACGGCACCGGCATTAATGAACTGAAAGAACGGATCGCTCAGATTGCAAAACCGGAAGAATTGGAGCGCCGGATTATAGGAGACATGATATCCCCTTCTGATTTTATTGTGCTGGTAGTGCCTATTGACAGCGCGGCTCCGAAGGGAAGGCTGATTCTGCCGCAGCAGCAGACAATACGTGATATCCTGGAGGCAGATGCTGTTTCTGTTGTAATAAAAGAAGACCGTGTCAGAGAAACCATAGAAAGTCTCGGCAAAAAGCCCCGGCTTGTGATTACCGACAGCCAGGCTTTTGAAACGGTTGCGGCTGATACGCCGGAGGATATCCTTTTGACGTCATTTTCCATACTTTTTGCCAGATACAAAGGAAATCTAGAGATGGCGGTAAAAGGCGTGACTACACTGGATAAGCTGAAAAATGGAGATAAGATTCTGATCAGTGAAGGGTGTACCCACCACCGGCAGTGTGATGATATCGGAACGGTAAAGATTCCTCGGTGGATCCGTGAGTATACAGGGAAAGAGATACAGTTTGAAACGACTTCCGGAACACAGTTTCCGGATGAGCTTGGCGAGTATAAGCTGATTGTACACTGCGGCGGATGTATGCTCAATGAAAGAGAGATGAAATATCGGTTAAGCTGTGCAGAAGATCAGGGGGTTCCTATAACAAATTATGGAATTCTGATAGCATATATAAAAGGGATTCTGAAGCGGAGTGTGGAACTTTTCCCGGAGATCAGCAGTCTGCTTGAGGAAAGATAAATATACGGTTAATATCAGAGAAATTGAGGGATGAAAAGTGAATGAGGATGAGAACAAAAGTAAAGTAGTGTTTGTAGACCTTGAGGAATATAAACAGATGGGTAAAGTGCGCAAGGATCCGGATCCTGTTCCGCAAAAAGCGCAGAAGACAGCGCCTGTGTCGGAAGAGAAAAAAGGGCCGTCAGCGGCAGAGAAAACACCGGAAAAGAAAAGCACTGCTGAAACAAAAAAGCCGGCAGAAACACCGAAAACCGCATCAGTGTCTCCGGCTAAGAAAGCATCCGGAACATATACGGCAGAAAGCGGCAGGTCAACAAAGAAATGGTTCTATAATATAGCGGGGGTTACGCTTGTATTTGGTCTGATCGTGTACTTTATATGGGATTACAGAGAGAAGAAGGCGGAAGAAAAAGAAAATGCATTTGAATCAGTGGAGATGGCGCTGGACGCTGAAAATTACAATGTAATTGTCAGCGCTGAGGATCTGATAGAGGAGTATCCGGATGATAGCCGCGGATATGAATATCTGGCAGCGGCATATTATGGAACGGGGGAATATGAAAAAGCTCTGGAAGTACTGGATGAGGGCAGGGCAAATGCTGATGATACATATTATGAAAAATATGAAGAACTGTATAATGATGCAGAGACAAAAAGGGATTACTATACCCTGATTGCTTCGGCTGAAGAAAATGTTCAGGCAGGCCAGACAGAGGCTGCAGAGGCAGACTACCTTTCTGCGATAGAGGTGGATCCTTCTGTGGACGACGCATATTACAGCCTGACAGATCTGTATTTCGATCAGGGACAGTATGACAAGGCGATACAGTGGCTTAATACAACCGGTTATGAAGGCGAGTATACTTATACAGTCAAACACGAACTGGAACTGAGGTGCCATCTGGCAAAACTGTATACTATGATGCAGAAGAAAGATTATGCAGGAGTACTGCAGTGGTTTAAAAATGAAAGCAGTGCCCTGGGGCTGAGTGACGATGTGTATTATCAGAACGGACAGATCAGCGGTTTTATAGAAGAGGGCTCGGGAGTGATCCTTTCCTTGAATGGAATTTATGTAGGGGAAATTACGGAGAACTGGAGAAACGGCAAAGGGGTACAGTTTGGCAACAGCTATACAGACGGATATACAGTGACAGACGGAAACTGGATGCGTGATAAGGCAAACGGACAATGCACATATTCCTTTGTGAACCCGGATGATAAAACTGAGAATTATACCTATAAGGGAAACATAAAAGATAATTATTTTGATGGTGATCTTACTTATGACACCTATTGCAGAGATGGAAAAATCCGTACATTCTCAATACATGCAGATAGTGGAACATTTCAGTGTATCAGAGTAGAGGACGGACAGTATGTGTATGGAGAAAGCAGTGATAACTGGTATGTGTACGGAAATTCGGAAGAGTCGCTGGAAAAACGGAGAATCTGGTCTCTTTATTAATGAATAAATTGTTTTTTGTAAAAGAAAATGCCACTGTCAGGTTTGGAAGACAGCGGCATTTTCTTTCTGGTATGTAATTGAGAGGATTTCCTCTGCTGCCGGTCTGCGGTCCTGCGAATAACTGGGGAATTATCCTTATTTATAATAGAAGGAAGGCAGGGCCGAAGTGCCTCCGGGGAACTATTTGGGGGAAAGTTCCCGGACGGGCGAAACAGCCGGCAGCTGAACCTGTAAAAATGCGGCGGTATTTCCGGGGAATATGGCATAATATTCCATGAAAAATCATTCGAGCTTTTCTGAACAAATAAAAAAAGACAGTTTTCCCCTAAAAGAAAACCGCCTTTGGTTTTTACAAGTCATATACACTTTAGCATGTTAAAACAAAAATGTCAAATATATTTATTTTTATAAATTGTGTGTGCCCCGCTCAGATAATATGCAGCATATTCAGTATCAGCAGAATAAGAACAATTGGTGATGAAATACTGCTGAAGATGAAAAGACCGAATTTTAAGCCTTCCAGACGCTCAAATTTTCTGTGCTGCTGTTTTACTTTGTCACTGTAATCATGCAGAACCTGAGTGGCTTCGCCTACCTTGGCAAGCTCTTTGTCGCAGGAATCTTTGATGCTTCCTTCAATGGATTCTGCCAGCGACTTGGTAAGACGCTGTATTTCGGCATCAATGTGTGAGTCAAGAGACGCGCTTGTTTTCTTCAGTTTTCTGCCCAGAGCAGTAATTGCCTCCAGCTGCTGTGTTACAGCTTCATTATTATCTTTCAGCTGCTGATTCATGGCTGAAGTGCTGCCCTGCACAAGAGTATGAATCATTTTCTCATACTGGCAGTAGTGTTCTTTGTAGCTGTCCATAAGGCGGACCAGCTCGGCGGATTCCGCCTTCGCAAGGGCCAGTTCGCTGTCAGCCTTCCGAAGTTCGGACAGATATCTCAGATAGTTGCTCTGATTGATTTGTGATTCTGTGTGCGTTTCGGAAGAATCCGTATCTTCAGAAATATCTTCGGCTTCTTCAAGCTCTTCCGCTTCCTCGAGATCTTCTGCGTCAAAAAGATCAGGTGCGACAGACTCCTGGCTGAGGGGTGGAATTCCTCTTGTCGGTGTGTCTCTTTTCTCATGAAGCGAACCGGAAAGTTCAATAATTGAACCATCATTTTTGTACAGTATTGTGTCGCCGCTTACTTCTCCCATGGTATACTTCCCCTTTTCATTTGTACTCCTTATTAATTGAAACGTGTTACACCTTGACAGGCATATACATACTTATTATATTAGACACAGGTAATTTTGGCAATAAGTAAAATTGTACATAAAAAAATACAAAATTTGTTCGAAATTGCTTGCAATAAATCCCGTGATTCGCTATACTAATAGGGCTGTGACATGATAGCAATGAAGCGTGAGGTTGCTGCCGGAGTAAAAGCATAAGCCAAGGCAGGTTTTCCGTGGAGCGAATGTCAAGTTAGGAAACTGGCGACAAGTCACTGTACGAATCACAACAGTATCTCGTTTTTGCATGCGGGCGGAAGTCTGCGGCAGGAGTTGAAAAAACGGGAGCGCCGTGTATGTTTCTCACGACACACACGGGAGAGTGTACAGTCACCGCTTGTCGTACTGAGTTACAAGTACGAAAAGGAGGCGACTTTTTTTATGGCAAGTCAAGTAATGAGAATCACACTGAAAGCGTATGATCACCAGCTGGTTGATGCATCCGCAAAAAAAATCATCGAAACTGTAAAAAAGAATGGTTCACAGGTGAGCGGACCGGTGCCGCTGCCGACTAAGAAAGAAGTAGTGACAATTCTGAGAGCTGTACACAAGTACAAAGACTCCAGAGAGCAGTTCGAGCAGAGAACTCATAAAAGACTGATTGATATCATCACACCGACACAGAAGACGGTTGACGCGCTTTCCAGACTGGAAATGCCGGCAGGTGTGTATATTGATATCAAAATGAAGTCCAAATAATACGGACAGCTACATTATATTAAAGCAGTAACGTCCTAACATTTAGGATGAGCGCGAAAGCGTTCCGCTGTAAATCACAGGAGGTAATTATAATGAAGAAAGCTATTTTGGCTACAAAAGTTGGAATGACTCAGATCTTCAACAATGAAGACGGAAGTCTGATTCCGGTAACAGTTCTGCAGGCAGGACCGTGCGTAGTAACACAGGTTAAGACTGTTGAGAACGACGGCTACAGCGCTGTACAGGTTGGATTTGTTGACAAGAAAGAGAAGATTGTCACAAAAGACAGCAGCGGCAAGAAAGCAATTGCACACAGAAACGGTGTGACAAAAGCTGAGAAAGGCCATTTTGACAAAGCTGGCGTTTCCGGAAAGAGATATGTAAAAGAGTTCAGATTTGACAATGCAGAGGAATATGCACTGGCTCAGGAGATCAAAGCAGACATCTTCGAAGTAGGCGATCACATTGACGCAACTGCAATCTCCAAAGGTAAAGGATTCCAGGGCGCAATCAAGCGTCACGGCCAGAGCAGAGGACCTATGACACACGGTTCCAAGTTCCATCGTCACGCTGGTTCTAACGGTGCTGCATCTGACCCGAGCAAGGTATTCAAAGGAAAGAAGATGCCCGGACAGATGGGTAACAAGAAGATCACAGTTCAGAATCTTGAAGTTGTAAGAGTTGATGCAGAGAACAACCTGCTTCTTATCAAGGGTTCTGTACCGGGACCGAAGAAATGCCTCGTAACGATCAAAGAATCCGTTAAGAGCTGCTAAGGGTGACAATAAGAAAGGAGGAACACACAGATGGCAAAAGTATCTGTTTACAATATCGAAGGTAAAGAAGTTGATACCATCGAACTGAATGATGCTGTATTCGGTGTTGAGGTAAATGAGCACCTGGTACACATGGCAGTTGTAAATCAGCTTGCAAATAATCGTCAGGGAACACAGAAAGCTAAGACACGTTCTGAAGTTTCCGGCGGCGGAAGAAAACCGTGGAGACAGAAAGGAACAGGCCACGCAAGACAGGGTTCAACAAGAGCTCCTCAGTGGACAGGCGGCGGCGTTGTATTCGCTCCGGTTCCGAGAGACTACTCCTTCAAGATGAACAAGAAAGAGAAGAGAGCGGCTCTGAAGTCTGCACTTACTTCCAGAGTAGAAGAAAACAAATTCATCGTAGTTGATGAACTGAGCTTTAATGAGATTAAGACCAAAGAGTTCCAGAAAGTTCTGAACAACCTGAATGTAAACAAGGCGCTGGTTGTTCTGGAAGATGGAAACACAAATGTTGAGATCTCCGCAAGAAATATTCCGGATGTAAAAACGGCACGTACAAATACAATTAATGTATATGATGTTCTGAAATACAACACAGTGATCGCAACAAAGGCTGCTGTTGAGGCGATTGAGGAGGTGTACGCATAATGGCAAATATTCAGTATTATGATGTAATCCTTAAACCGGTTATCACAGAAAAGAGCATGGATCTGATGGCTGACAAGAAATATACATTCCTTGTACACACAGAGGCTACAAAGAATCAGATCAAAGAAGCTGTTGAGAAAATGTTCGACGGAACAAAGGTTAAGAGTGTCAATACCATGAACCTTGAAGGAAAGAACAAGAGACGTGGTATGACATTCGGAAAGACAGCAAAGACAAAGAAAGCAATTGTACAGCTTACAGAGGACAGCAAAGACATCGAGATTTTTGAGGGTCTGTAAGAAATGAAATTAAACGGTGCAAATCCGTGAAACGAATAATTAGAGCTAACGAAAGGAGAGAAAGTAATGGGAATCAAAACTTATAACCCATATACACCTTCCAGAAGACAGATGACAGGTTCTGATTTCTCTGAGATCACAAAGACAACTCCTGAGAAATCCCTCCTGGATTCCAAGAAAAGACAGGCTGGCCGCAACGCACAGGGAAAGATCACTGTAAGACACCGTGGCGGCGGAGCTAAGAAAAAATATAGAATCGTAGACTTTAAGAGAAAGAAAGACGGAATTCCGGCAACTGTAGTCGGCATCGAGTACGATCCGAACAGAAGTGCCAACATCGCGCTGATCTGCTACGCAGACGGCGAGAAAGCATATATTCTTGCCCCTGAAGGACTGAAAGACGGTATGACCGTTATGAATGGACCGGAGGCAGAGGTACATGTAGGAAACTGCCTGCCGCTTTCTGAGATTCCGGTTGGTACACAGGTACACAACATTGAGCTTTATCCTGGAAAAGGCGGACAGCTTGTACGTTCTGCCGGAAACAGCGCACAGCTTATGGCGAAAGAAGGAAAATATGCAACTCTGAGACTTCCGTCAGGTGAGATGAGAATGGTTCCGATCATCTGCCGCGCATCTGTAGGTGTGGTAGGAAACGGCGAACACAACCTGATCAATATTGGTAAAGCAGGACGTAAACGTCACATGGGTATCCGCCCGACAGTACGTGGTTCTGTTATGAACCCGAACGACCATCCGCATGGTGGTGGTGAAGGTAAGACTGGTATCGGCCGCCCGGGTCCGTGTACTCCGTGGGGCAAGCCGGCGCTTGGTCTTAAGACCCGCAAGAAGAAAAAAGCTTCCAATAAGCTGATCGTAAGAAGAAGAGACGGAAAAGCGATTAAATAATTAGATTCACAAGGAGGTTAGAACCTATGGCTCGCTCACTTAAAAAAGGACCATTTGCAGACGAAAGCTTACTGAAAAAAGTAGACGCTATGAATGCATCAGGTGATAAAACAGTTATAAAGACATGGTCACGCCGTTCTACAATCTTCCCGTCATTTGTCGGCCACACATTTGCCGTACATGA
This sequence comes from Mediterraneibacter sp. HA8405, assembly GCF_056148955.1. Lineage (NCBI taxonomy): Bacteria > Bacillati > Bacillota > Clostridia > Lachnospirales > Lachnospiraceae > Mediterraneibacter > Mediterraneibacter sp. HA8405. The sequence goes on from NZ_CM148758.1 coordinate 888,671, forward strand.
CGGAAGAAGACATGTGCCGGTATACGTTACAGAGGACATGGTAGGACACAAACTCGGTGAGTTTGTTGCGACAAGAACTTACAGAGGACACGGCAAAGACGAGAAGAAGTCAAAAGTCAGATAAGATTCGTATATTTGAAAGGAGGGTTCATCCATGGCAAAAGGACATAGATCCCAGATCAAAAGAGAGAGAAACGAGCAGAAAGATACAAGACCTTCAGCTAAGATTTCCTACGCGAGAATATCTGTACAGAAGGCCTGCTACGTTCTTGACGCCATCAGAGGTAAGGATGTAACAACAGCACTCGGTATTTTGGCTTACAATCCGAGATATGCTTCAACAGTGATAGAGAAACTGCTGAAATCAGCAATCGCAAACGCTGAGAATAACAATGGCATGAGCGCAAGCAACCTTTACATTGAGGAGTGCTACGCAAACAAAGGACCGACAATGAAGAGAATCAGACCGAGAGCACAGGGAAGGGCTTACAGAATCGAGAAGAGAATGAGCCACATCACAATTGTGCTGAATGAAAGATAGGAGGGCAATATGGGACAGAAAGTTAATCCTCATGGCTTGAGAGTCGGCGTCATCAAAGACTGGGATTCCAGATGGTATGCAGAGAAAGATTTCGCTGACAACCTGGTTGAAGACCACGAGATCAGAAAATTTTTAAAGAAGAGATTATACAGTGCCGGAATCTCCAGAATTGAGATTGAGAGAGCTTCCGACCGAGTAAAGATCGTTGTATATACAGCAAAACCGGGTGTCGTAATCGGCAAGGGCGGTTCTGAGATCGAGAAAGTGAAAAAAGAACTCGGACAGTTCACTGACAAGAAGCTGATCGTAGACATCAAGGAAATCAAGAGACCGGACAAGGATGCGCAGCTTGTAGCTGAGAATATTGCCCAGCAGCTTGAGAACCGTATCTCCTTCAGACGTGCCATGAAGTCCTGCATGTCAAGAACAATGAAGGCAGGCGCACTGGGAGTCAAGACTTCCGTATCCGGACGTCTGGGCGGCGCAGATATGGCTCGTACAGAGTTTTACAGCGAGGGAACAATTCCGCTGCAGACTTTAAGAGCAGACATTGATTATGGATTCGCAGAAGCTGACACAACTTACGGAAAAGTCGGTGTAAAGGTTTGGATTTACAAAGGCGAGGTTCTTCCGACTAAAGCAGATAAGGAAGGGAGCGATAAATAATGTTAATGCCAAAAAGAGTAAAACGTCGTAAACAGTTCCGTGGTACCATGAAGGGAAAAGCTCTCAGAGGTAACACGATCACATATGGTGAGTACGGTATCGTTGCGGCTGAGCCGTGCTGGATCCGTTCCAACCAGATCGAGGCAGCCCGTGTTGCCATGACACGTTACATCAAACGTGGCGGTAAGGTATGGATCAAGATCTTCCCGGATAAGCCGATCACAGCTAAGCCGGCCGAGACTCGTATGGGTAGCGGTAAGGGTACAGTTGAGTACTGGGCAGCAGTAGTTAAACCGGGCCGTGTAATGTTTGAAATTGCAGGAGTACCAGAGGAAACAGCTAGAGAGGCACTTCGACTTGCAATGCATAAGTTACCTTGCAAATGCAAAATTGTTTCTCGCGCAGACTTAGAAGGCGGTGATAACAGTGAAAACTAATACATTTGTAAAAGAATTAAGAGGAAAATCCGTAGAGGAATTAAATCAGGAATTAGTAGCTGCTAAGAAGGAACTCTTCAACTTAAGGTTCCAGAATGCCACAAACCAGTTGGACAATACAAGCAGAATCAAGGAAGTTAGAAAGAATATCGCTCGTATTCAGACTCTGATTACTGAAGCAGGCAGATAAGAAAGGAGCATAAACCGTGGAAGAGAGAAATCTTAGAAAAACCCGTACGGGCAAGGTTGTCAGCGACAAGATGGATAAAACAATCGTTGTTGCGGTTGAGGACCATGTAAAACACCCGCTTTATAAGAAGATCGTAAAAAGAACTTACAAACTGAAAGCTCACGATGAGAACAATGAGTGTAAGATCGGAGATACAGTAAAAGTTATGGAAACAAGGCCGCTGTCAAAGGACAAGAGATGGAGACTTGTGGAAATCATGGAGAAAGCAAAATAATTTTGAAGGAGGTTTACCTGCATGATACAGCAAGAAAGCAGACTGAAAGTAGCTGACAACACAGGTGCAAAAGAGCTTCTGTGCATCCGCGTACTTGGCGGTTCTACAAGAAGATATGCAAGCATCGGTGATGTGATCGTTGCGACTGTTAAAGATGCAACACCAGGCGGCGTTGTGAAAAAGGGAGATGTCGTAAAGGCTGTAGTTGTACGTTCCGTAAAGGGCGCACGCCGTAAAGACGGTTCCTATATCAGATTCGATGAAAATGCTGCTGTTATTATAAAAGACGATATGAACCCACGTGGAACACGTATTTTTGGACCAGTAGCCAGAGAGCTCAGAGAGAAACACTTCATGAAGATCGTTTCCCTGGCTCCGGAAGTACTGTAGGGAGGTGCCGTAAATGTCAACAATGAAGATTAAAGCAGGCGACACTGTAAGGGTAATCGCCGGAAAAGATAAAGACAAAGAAGGCAAAGTTATTGCCGTAAATAAAAAAGACGGTAAAGTCCTGGTTGAAGGCGTCAATATGCTGACAAAGCACACAAAGCCGAGCGCAGCAAACCAGAATGGCGGTATTGTTCATCAGGAAGGCTACATTGATGCATCTAACGTTATGTATGTTCACAAGGGAAAGGTGACAAGAGTAGGCTTCAGGATGGACGGCGACAAGAAGGTACGTGTTGCGAAAACAACAGGCGAAGTGATTGATTAATTCAAGGAAGGAGGTCCAGGACTTTGAGTAGACTGAAAGAACAGTACCAGAATGAGATCGTTGACGCAATGATCAAAAAATTTGGTTATAAAAATATTATGGAAGTGCCGAAGCTTGACAAAGTTGTTATCAACATGGGTGTCGGCGAGGCAAGAGATAATGCAAAAGTATTAGAGTCTGCCATCTCTGATATGGAGAAGATCTCCGGTCAGAAGGCAGTAGTTACAAGAGCAAAGAACTCCGTGGCTAACTTCAAAATCAGAGAAGGTATGCCGATCGGATGCAAGGTTACACTGAGAGGCGAAAGAATGTATGAGTTCGTTGACCGTCTGATCAACCTTGCGCTTCCCCGTGTGCGTGACTTCCGCGGTGTAAACCCGAACGCATTCGACGGAAGAGGAAACTATGCACTTGGAATCAAGGAGCAGCTGATTTTCCCTGAGATCGAGTATGACAAGATCGACAAAGTCAGAGGTATGGATGTAATCTTCGTTACAACAGCCAAAACTGATGAGGAAGCACGTGAATTATTGAGACAGTTCAATATGCCGTTTGCAAAGTAAGGAGGGAAATTCATGGCAAAGACATCAATGAAAATCAAACAGCAGCGTAAACAGAAATTCTCTACAAGAGAGTACAGCCGCTGCAGAATCTGCGGACGTCCGCATGCGTATTTGAGAAAATATGGAATCTGCCGTATCTGCTTCCGCGAACTGGCATATAAAGGACAGATCCCTGGTGTTAAGAAGGCAAGCTGGTAGGCACTGAACACTTGGCGAAGCCAAGCGTCAGCGCAGGCTGAGTCTAGTGAGAAGGCCGTTCTTGGAGCGGAGCGACAAGAACTTCCTTGTTAATAGATGAAGAATGAATAGGAGGATATCTATCAATGACTATGAGCGATCCGATTGCAGATATGCTTACAAGAATCCGTAACGCAAATACTGCAAAACATGATACAGTTGATGTACCTGCATCCAAGATGAAAATTGCTATCGCAAACATCCTGCTTGATGAAGGATATATCGCAAAATATGATCTTGTAGAAGACGGACATTTCCAGACGATCCACATCACACTGAAATACGGCGTGGATAAGAATGAAAAAGTTATTTCCGGACTTAAGAGAATCTCCAAACCGGGACTTCGTGTTTACGCAAGCACAGAGAATATCCCGAAGGTTCTCGGAGGACTTGGAACAGCGATCCTTTCTACAAACAAAGGTGTCGTAACAGATAAAGAAGCAAGAAAACTCGGCGTAGGCGGAGAAGTACTCTGCTTCATTTGGTAAGTTAAGTACTGAACACCTGGCAAAGCCAAGCGTAAGCGTCGGCTGAGCCTGGTGAGAAGGCTGTTCTTGGAGCGCAGCGACAAGAACTTCCTTGTAAAAACCCCCGAGCCGGAAGGCGCATGCAACTGAAAACAGAGCGGACTAAAGCATTCGCTCCGAAAATTTAAGTTAAGGAGGAAACAGGTATGTCACGTATAGGAAGACTGCCCGTAGCAATTCCTGCAGGAGTAACTGTAGAAGTTGCGGAGAACAATGTAGTGACTGTAAAAGGTCCAAAGGGAACTCTTACAAAAGAGCTTCCGACAGAAATGGAAATCAAAGTTGAAGGCGAAGAAGTAACTGTAACAAGACCGAACGATCTTAAGAGAATGAAATCTCTTCACGGTCTGACAAGAACACTGATCAATAACATGGTAATCGGTGTTACTCAGGGATATGAGAAAGTTCTTGAGGTAAATGGTGTAGGTTACAGAGCTGCCAAATCAGGAAATAAACTGACACTGAACCTTGGATACTCTCATCCAGTCGAGATGATCGATCCGGAAGGCGTTGAGACTGTTCTGGAAGGTCAGAACAAGATCACTGTAAAAGGTATCGACAAAGAAAAAGTCGGACAGTATGCGGCAGAGATCAGAGACAAGAGAAGACCTGAGCCGTACAAGGGCAAAGGTATCAAGTATGCTGATGAAGTCATCAGACGTAAAGTCGGTAAGACTGGTAAGAAATAAATAAGGAGAGTGTGAAAATGGTTAGTAAGAAATCAAGAAGCGAAATTCGTAGAAAAAAACACATGAAATTACGCAACCGTTTCAGCGGCACTGCTGAGAGACCGCGTTTAGCTGTGTTCAGAAGTAATAATCATATGTATGCTCAGATCATTGACGACACTGTCGGAAATACTCTTGTAGCGGCTTCCACTCTTCAGAAAGACGTGAAAGCAGAGCTTGAGAAGACAAACAACGTTGATGCGGCAGCATACCTTGGAAAAGTAATCGCTGAGAAAGCGAAAGAAAAAGGCATCACTGAGGTCGTATTTGACAGAGGCGGCTTCATTTACCAGGGTAAAATCAAAGCACTGGCAGACGCGGCTAGAGAAGCCGGGCTGAATTTCTAGGGAAGGGAGAACACAGATGAGACAGGAACGTATTGATGCTAGTCAGATGGAATTATTAGAAAAAGTGGTATCAATCAAACGTGTTACCAAAGTTGTTAAAGGTGGTCGTAACTTCCGTTTTACAGCTTTAGTTGTTGTCGGTGATGGCAACGGCCATGTTGGTGCAGGTTTGGGAAAAGCTACCGAGATCCCGGAAGCAATCCGCAAAGGAAAAGAAGACGCTATGAAAAAAATGATCACAGTTACTCTTGACAATAACGCAAGTGTAATTCATGATGTGATTGGAAAGTTCGGCAGCGCTTCTGTACTTCTTAAGAATGCTCCGGACGGTACTGGTGTAATCGCCGGCGGTCCGGCTCGTGCCGTGATTGAGATGGCGGGTATCAAAAACATCCGTACTAAATCTCTTGGTTCAAACAACAAGCAGAATGTCGTACTTGCTACAATCGAAGGCCTGAAGGGAACAAAGGCTCCTGAGGATGTTGCAAGACTTCGTGGAAAATCTATCGAAGAGATCATGGGCTAAGCAGACAGAATCTGTTACAATATAGTCAGATCTGTCACATAAGGAGGTAAGATTGAAATGGCAAACTTGAAAGTTACGTTAGTAAAGTCTACAATCGGCGCCATACCAAAGCATAAGAAGACAGTTGAGGCTCTTGGTCTCAAGAAGACAGGCAGAACAGTTGTACTGCCGGACAATGCAGCTACCAGAGGTATGGTACAGCAGGTTAAACATTTGGTAAAGGTTGAAGAAGAGGCATAAAAAGATAAGGAGGTAACGTCATGGACTTATCAAACTTAAGACCGGCAGACGGTTCTAAACAGAGTGATAATTTCAGAAGAGGCCGTGGTCACGGTTCCGGAAACGGCAAGACAGCCGGTAAGGGACACAAAGGCCAGAAGGCACGTTCAGGAGCTACAAGACCTGGATTCGAAGGCGGTCAGATGCCTTTATACAGAAGAATACCGAAGAGAGGATTCACATGCAGGAACTCTAAAACAATCGTTGGCATCAACTTAAGCGCTCTCGAGAGATTTGAGGACGGCGCTACAGTATCTGTTGAAACCCTGATTGAGAACGGTATCGTGAAAAACCCGAGAGACGGGGTTAAAATTCTTGGGAATGGAGAGTTAACTAAGAAGCTTACAGTTCAGGCAAACGCTTTCAGCGCGAAAGCGGCAGAGAAGATTGAAGCACTTGGTGGAAAAGCAGAGGTGATCTAATGCTGAAGACAGTACGGAGAGCATTTCAAATTGAAGACATAAGAAAGAGGCTCTTTTATACTTTTGCAATGCTTATTGTTGTAAGGCTTGGATCACAGCTGCCCACACCGGGCGTTGATCCAACCTTTATACAGGAATTCTTCCAGCAGCAGACCGGTGACGCACTCAATTTTTTTGATGCGTTTACCGGCGGTTCCTTTACAAATATGTCGGTATTTGCCCTGAGCATTACACCGTATATTACATCTTCCATTATTATGCAGCTCCTCACAATTGCAATTCCGAAACTTGAGGAGATGCAGAAGGAAGGTGAGGACGGAAGAAAGAAAATCGCGGCTATTACAAGATATGTGACTGTAGCGCTTGCGCTTATCCAGTCAATTGCCATGGCTGTCGGTTTCGGACGTCAGGGACTTCTTGAAGAATACAACTTCGTAAACTGTGCAGTTGTTGTGTGCACGCTTACTGCGGGAAGTGCATTCCTTATGTGGATTGGAGAGAGAATTACTGAGAAAGGTGTGGGTAACGGAATATCCATCGTACTTCTCATTAACATTCTTTCCAGAATTCCGGATGATTTTGTAACGCTGTATACGATGTTCATTCAGGGTAAAAAACTTGCGTTTGCAGTACTTGCAGCAGTTATTATTCTTGTGATTCTGCTTGTTGTTATTACATTTGTTGTAGTTCTTCAGAGCGGTGAGAGAAGAATTGCAGTCCAGTACTCTAAAAAGGTACAGGGCCGCAGAACATACGGCGGACAGTCCACGCATATTCCGCTGCGTGTAAATACAGCAGGTGTTATCCCGGTCATCTTTTCATCTTCTCTGATGCAGACTCCGATCATTATCGCACAGTTCCTTGGTAAAGGAAACGGTACGGGAGTCGGAAGCAGAATTCTGGCCGGCATGAACTCAAATAACTGGTTTGATCCGCAGAATCCGGTTTACTCAATTGGACTTATTGTGTATATTTTACTTACAGTATTTTTTGCATATTTCTATACTTCGATTACATTTAATCCGATGGAAATTGCAAACAACATGAAAAAGAGCGGCGGATTCATTCCGGGTATCCGTCCGGGCAGACCGACAGTTGAATATCTCCAGAAAATACTGAACTACATTATTTTCATCGGAGCTTGCGGCCTGATTATTGTACAGATCATTCCGTTCTTCTTCAACGGTGTATTCGGAGCATCCGTTTCATTTGGAGGAACATCCATAATCATTATTGTCGGCGTTGTTCTTGAGACCATCAAGAAGATCGAATCACAGATGCTTGTAAGAAATTACACAGGATTTTTGAATAATAAGGGAAGCAATATGTCAAACAGTTTCCTTGGATATTAGAACATTTCAGCTCGCCCTGTTTTATCCCTGAAAGGGGATAAAACACAGCGGGCATTCCGTCATTATAAAGAGAGCAAAGCGCAGGACGCTTTGGCTGATAACAAATCAATCAGGATAGGAGGAGTGGATTATGAAGATTATCATGTTAGGAGCGCCGGGAGCAGGCAAAGGTACTCAGGCAAAGAAAATCGCGGAGAAATATTCAATACCGCATATTTCTACCGGCGATATTTTCCGTGCTAACATCAAAAACGGTACAGAGCTCGGGAAAAAGGCCAAAACCTATATGGATCAGGGCCTGCTTGTTCCGGATGAACTCGTTGTTGATCTTGTTGTTGACAGAGTAAATCAGGATGACTGTGTAAACGGGTATGTCCTGGACGGGTTCCCGAGAACAATTCCCCAGGCAGAGGCTCTGGACAAAGCACTGTCAGAAATGGGACAGAAAGTGGACTATGCCATTAATGTAGAGGTGCCGGACGAAAATATCGTAAATCGTATGTCCGGAAGAAGAGCCTGTGTTGACTGCGGAGCGACATATCACATTGTATATGCTCCTACAAAGGTAGAAAATGTTTGTGATAAATGCGGCGGAAGTCTTATTCTTCGGGATGATGACAAGCCGGAAACAGTGTTGAAAAGACTTGGCGTATACCATGAGCAGACTCAGCCTCTGATTGATTATTACACCCAGTCAGGCATTTTAAAAGAGGTTGACGGAACAATTGATATCGATGACGTATTTGCTGCAATTGTAAATATACTCGGAGAGTAGCAGCCAATGGAACTGAAACGCGGAATGCTTGTCAAGTCAAAAGCAGGCCGGGACAAAGACTGTATATATGTCATAGGCGATGTCAGAAATGAATATGTTTATCTGGCAGACGGGGCTTCAAAACCCCTCTGCCGGATGAAAAAGAAAAACAGAAAACATCTTCAGCCTATTCTGAAAGCCGGGATTCAGTGTCCCGACAGCGACGAAAAAATCAGAAAAGTAATCAGAAATTTAGAGAGCAGTGAAGGCCCAAGGCCTCAGGTGCGGGAGGATTAAATATGTCAAAAGCTGACGTAATCGAAATCGAGGGAGTTGTAGTGGAAAAACTCCCGAATGCAATGTTTAAAGTGGAGCTGGAAAACGGGCACGTTGTACTGGCTCATATCAGCGGAAAACTCCGTATGAATTTTATTAAGATTCTTCCGGGAGACAAAGTAACACTTGAAATGTCCCCGTATGATCTGAGCAAGGGAAGAATTATCTGGAGAGATAAATAACCGAAAGCACATAGAGAAAAAAAGAATTTGTTATTGACTTTATTAGAGATTTGATGCTATACTATGAAATGGTCGCTTTTGGGTTGGTGTGTCCAAAAGCGGCGGAAACAAAGGCAGAGCAAAGAAGGGAAGGAGGATTTGACATGAAGGTTAGATCATCAGTAAAACCAATTTGTGAGAAATGCAAGATTATTAAAAGAAAAGGAAGCATCAGAGTAATCTGTGAGAATCCGAAGCACAAACAGCGTCAGGGCTAGAACACTTAGTGAAAGCAAGCTGCCAAGCGCGGCTTGAACTTAGTGTGAAGCCTGTTCGGCGAACTCGGCGAGAGCTTTTCGAGCTTAGTGAGGCGAACGTCAATTCTTAGTTTGTGCATTAATTTAGGCGGCTGACAGCGCGACACGCCAGGAGGCGTGTAGGGCTGTTTAATATACAAGTAAGGATACACCGTTTCTGCACGCAGGTACCTGCAGAAGGAGTGTTCTGTGCATTTTCTTCATATCACATTGAGTATGGAAGATGCAGTTGTATATTGCTTAAAATACCCGGCGCTTGCATGGCGGACAGATTCTGATCCGTGCCGGGAAAAGGGCGTGTCTCCAGACATGCCTGGGCTGGGATATCGGGGCGGTAAACCCGGTAGGATGCTGAAAAAACAGGGAGATCTGTATGCATTCACAGCCTCTTTTTGGGACAATAGGAGGTCATACCCGATGAATGTATGACCGAAAACGAGAAAAAAGAAAGTGGAGGAAAGACACATGGCTCGTATTGCAGGTGTAGACTTACCAAGAGACAAACGTGTAGAAATCGGTCTGACTTATATCTATGGAATCGGAAGAACAAGTTCAAACCGTATTCTGGCAGAAGCAGGAGTGAATCCTGACACACGCGTGAGAGATCTTACAAGTGAAGAAGTAAAGAAGATCAGCGCAGTAATTGATGAGACACAGGTAGTTGAAGGTGATCTCAGAAGAGAGATCCAGCTTAACATTAAGAGACTCAAAGAGATTGGATGTTACCGTGGAATCCGTCACAGAAAAGGACTTCCGGTGCGTGGTCAGAAGACAAAGACAAACGCAAGAACATGTAAGGGTCCGAAGAGAACAGTAGCTAATAAGAAGAAATAGAAATAAGAAAGTAGGTTAGTTTAAATGGCAAAGAAAGTTGCAAAAAAAGTAACAAAAAAACGTGTCAAGAAAAACGTTGAACGAGGACAGGCACACATCCAGTCATCTTTTAATAATACAATCGTTACATTAACAGATACACAGGGAAATGCTCTTTCATGGGCAAGTGCAGGCGGCCTGGGATTCAGAGGTTCAAGGAAATCTACTCCGTATGCAGCGCAGATGGCAGCTGAAACAGCAGCAAAGGCAGCATTGGTACATGGTCTGAAGACAGTAGATGTATTTGTAAAAGGACCGGGATCAGGAAGAGAAGCAGCAATCCGTGCTCTTCAGGCATGCGGCATTGATGTAGTAAGCATCAAGGACGTAACTCCGGTTCCGCACAACGGATGCCGTCCGCCGAAGCGCAGAAGAGTCTAATTTCAGGATACAGAGATTTTCAGCATACAACTGTTATTGTACAATGTAAAGAAATCAGGGCGGCGTAAAGTGAAGCCGCGGTGTATATAAATTTAGGAGGATAGACATGGCAGTAAACAGAGTTCCTGTTCTTAAAAGATGCCGTTCATTAGGCATGGATCCGATTTATCTCGGAATCAGTAAAAAATCTAACAGACAGTTAAAGAGATCAAACAGAAAGATGAGTGAGTACGGCCTTCAGCTTCGCGAGAAGCAGAAAGCAAAATTCATCTATGGCGTTCTTGAGAAACCGTTCAGAAATTACTATGCAAAGGCAAAACAGATGGAAGGTATGACAGGTGAGAACCTGATGAGACTTCTGGAGTCCAGACTGGACAATGTAATGTTCCGCATGGGATTCGCAAGAACAAGAAAAGAGGCAAGACAGATCGTTGATCATAAGCATGTACTTGTAAACGGCAAACAGGTAAACATTCCGTCTTACCTTGTAAAAGCCGGAGATACAATTGAGATCAAAGAAAACAAGAAAGGCTCACAGAGATACAAAGAGATTCTTGAAGTTACAGCAGGAAACATGGTTCCGGAGTGGCTGGATGTTGATTCCGAGAATCTCAAGGGTACAGTAAAAGAACTTCCGAACAGAGAAGCAATCGACGTACCGGTAGATGAGATGTTAATCGTCGAGTTATATTCAAAGTAATATCGGCTGTAACTTAGTATCCCCTCAACATATTAAACCCATAAGGAGGGTCTGTGTAGTGTTTGATTTTAATAAGCCTAATATTGAAATTACAGATGTTTCAGATGATAAGAAGTATGGAAGATTTGTCGTAGAACCCCTTGAGAGAGGGTATGGAACTACACTGGGCAATTCCCTGAGAAGAATTATGCTTTCTTCTCTTCCGGGAACAGCCATCAGTTCTGTAAAGATTGATGGAGTTCTGCATGAATTCAGTTCCATCCCGGGCGTAAAAGAAGATGTGACGGAGATTATCATGAACCTGAAGTCTCTGGCGATCAAAAACACATCTGAGTCAGATGAAGTGAAGACTGCGTATATCGAATTTGAGGGAGAAGGTGTTGTAACAGGTGCCGATATCCAGGTTGATTCCGATATCGAGATTGTAAATCCAGAGCAGGTTATCGCTACGCTCAGCGGCGGAAGCGACAGCAAGCTCTACATGGAACTTACCATTTCAAATGGCAGAGGCTATGTAAGCGCAGACAAAAACAAGACGGAAGATATGCCGATCGGCGTGATTCCGATTGACTCCATCTATACTCCGGTTGAGCGTGTTAATCTTACTGTGGAAAATACACGTGTAGGCCAGATTACGGATTATGACAAGCTTACACTGGATGTATGGACGAAAGGAACTATGCAGCCGGATGAGGCTGTCAGTCTTGCAGCAAAAGTACTCAGTGAACATCTGAAACTCTTTATTGATCTGTCAGAAGTTGCTCAGGCAGCGGAAGTTATGATCGAAAAAGAGGATGACGAGAAAGAAAAAGTTCTGGAGATGAGTATTGACGAGCTGGAACTTTCCGTTCGCTCTTACAACTGCCTCAAACGTGCCGGAATTAATACAGTCGAAGAGCTTACAAACAAGACTCCGGAGGATATGATGAAGGTTCGTAACCTGGGACGTAAATCTCTGGAGGAAGTGCTTGCTAAGCTGAAAGAACTGAATCTAGAACTAAATCAGGGCGATGAGTGATAGCGAGGAGTCCTGATGCTGATTCTTGAGCCGCAGGGTCAAGAAGATACAACTTAATCCAGGGCGACGAATAATAAGGCGGAGTCCTGATGCCTCTTCCTGAATAATGAACAGGAAGATGGAATTAGATACAGGGCGGCGAGTTAAGCCCTGCATGGGAAATGTCATGTCCCGCCGGTAAGTCCGAAGGGGGCGGCGGGAGCATTTGATTAGTAAGCCCGAAGATGCATAACCAGATGTAAATAATGGAGGAAATTTAAAATGGCAAAGTATAGAAAACTCGGTAGAACTTCCGGTCAGAGAAAAGCTCTGATCAGAAATCAGGTAACAGCGCTTCTGAACAACGGAAAAATCGTTACAACAGAGGCGAAGGCAAAAGAGATCCGCAAAGTTGCTGAGGGTCTGATTGCACTGGCTGTAAAAGAAAAAGATAATTACGATGAAGTAACAGTTACAGCGAAAGTTCCGCGCAAGGACAAAGACGGCAAGAGAGTAAAAGAAGTTGTAGACGGTAAGAAAGTTACAGTTTACGACGAGGTTGAGAAGAAGATCAAAAAGGATCAGCCGAGCAGACTTCACGCAAGACGTGAGATGCTGAAAGTTCTCTGCCCGGTTAAGGAAGTTCCGGCAAAAGCAGCAGGGAAGAAAGCGAACACAAAGAATGTGAACATGGTAGAAAAACTGTTTACAGAGATCGCGCCGAAGTATGAGAACCGCAATGGTGGTTACACAAGAATCATCAAGATCGGTCAGCGTAAAGGCGATGCTGCCATGGAAGTTCTGATTGAGCTTGTATAATTAAATAAAATAATTTATTTACCGTCAGGTAAAAAAGCGTTGAATCTGTACTGGCAGTCCGCAGTAGTACAGATTTAGCGCTTTATTTTTGCGCTGAAATAGAACGGATTTTTGTTACACATCAGCTTTATTAAATAATTCACCTTGTGATTTCTATATCAAAGTGTTATTCTGATGCTAAGATAATCGTTTTTTAAAGAGATAAAAGATCAGCAGGAATTTAGTAATGATATTCATCATTGTTGTATCTGATCAGTCCGGAAAAGAGAAAAAAGCCCAGAAAAAGGAAAGGAGGGAAGTGTTTTTGTTATAAATGCACAAATGATGTTAAAAAAATAACGTTAAAATATTAACAAATGTCGGGTTGACAAATATTTAACAAAGGAACTATACTTATTCCAGTGATTAAAAACAGGTTGATTCAATTACAGGAGGAATTATCAAAATGGCAAAGAAAGAAAAGACAGTAGTGCCGGAGATCGTCGACAGCGTTGAGGCGCTGGAGGCGAAGATGAAAGCAATGCGCGAAGCGCAGAAGATTTTTGCTACATTTACACAGGAGCAGGTGGACAAAATCTTTTTTGAGGCTGCTATGGCAGCAAACAAACAGCGTATCCCCCTGGCTAAAATGGCTGTGGAAGAGACGCAGAGAGGCGTAATGGAGGATAAGGTAATCAAAAACCATTACGCTGCAGAGTATATTTACAACGCATACAAAGATACAAAAACATGCGGCGTGATCGAGGAAGACACAGCCTATGGAATTAAAAAAGTTGCAGAGCCGATCGGACTTGTCGCGGCCGTTATTCCGACCACAAACCCGACTTCTACGGCGATTTTTAAGACGCTGATCTGTCTGAAGACAAGAAATGCTATTATTATCAGTCCTCATCCCAGCGCAAAGGCATGCACCATCGCGGCGGCAAAAGTTGTGCTTGACGCGGCAGTAAAAGCAGGAGCGCCGGAAGGAATTATCGGATGGATCGACACACCGTCTCTGGAACTGACCAATACAGTTATGAGAGAGTCAGACATTATCCTTGCAACCGGAGGACCGGGAATGGTGAAAGCAGCATATTCATCAGGAAAACCGGCATTGGGCGTAGGCGCCGGAAATACACCGGTTATCATTGACGATACAGCGGATATCAGACTGGCAGTAAACTCGATCATTCATTCCAAGACATTTGACAATGGTATGATCTGTGCGTCTGAGCAGTCGGTAACTGTACTGGACAGTGTATATGACGAAGTGAAAAAAGAGTTTGCCTACCGCGGATGCTATTTCCTGAAACCGGGCGAGGAACTGGATAAGGTACGTAAGACGATTATTATAAACGGCGCTCTCAACAGCAGGATCCCCGGCAAATCAGCGTATGAGATTGCGAAGCTGGCAGGCGTTGACGTGCCGGAGAACACAAAGATTCTGATCGGTGAAGTAGAGTCTGTGGATATCTCAGAAGAATTTGCTCATGAAAAATTATCTCCTGTACTTGCTATGTATAGAGCGAAGACTTTTGATGAGGCCATTGCAAAAGCAGAGCAGCTTGTTGCCGACGGAGGATACGGTCATACATCTTCCCTTTTCATCAATCCTGCCGAGAAAGAGAAGATTGCAAAGCATGCGGCGGCTATGAAGACATGCCGTGTTCTGATCAACACTCCGTCTTCCCACGGCGGTATCGGCGACCTTTACAATTTCAAACTTGCCCCGTCTCTTACCCTTGGATGTGGTTCATGGGGCGGAAACTCCGTATCAGAAAACGTTGGGGTAAAACATCTTCTGAATATCAAGACAGTTGCCGAGAGGAGAGAGAATATGCTGTGGTTCAGAACACCAGAAAAAGTATACTTTAAGAAAGGCTGCACACCGGTTGCTCTTGCAGAGCTCGGAAATGTAATGCACAAGAAGAAAGCCTTCATTGTAACAGATACATTCCTTTACAAAAACGGATACGCAGAGCCGATCGAAAAGAAACTGGACGAAATGGGCATTCAGCATACCTGCTTCTACGATGTGGCGCCGGATCCTACACTGCAGTGCGCTAAGGAAGGCGTAAAACAGATGGCATCCTTTGAGCCGGATACAATTATCGCCCTGGGCGGCGGCTCCGCCATGGACGCGGCAAAGATTATGTGGCTGATGTATGAGCATCCGGAGGCAAACTTCGAAGACATGGCCATGGACTTCATGGATATCCGCAAGAGAGTGTACACATTCCCGAAGATGGGCGGAAAAGCGTACTTTGTAGCAATCCCCACCTCTTCAGGAACAGGTTCTGAAGTGACGCCGTTTGCTATTATTACTGATGCAGAGACTGGCGTAAAATGGCCCATCGCCGATTATGAACTGCTTCCGAACATGGCGATCGTCGATGTGGACAATGCAATGACGGCTCCGAAGGGGCTGACAAGCGCATCAGGTATTGATGTTATGACACATGCTATTGAAGCATATGTATCCATCATGGCAACAGACTTTACAGACGGACTTGCAATGAAAGCCGTTAAGCTTGTATTTGAAAACCTTCCGTCAGCATATGAGAATGGAGCAAACGATCCGAAGGCCCGTGAGGCAATGCACAATGCTTCCTGTATGGCAGGTATGGCATTTGCAAACGCTTTCCTTGGAGTAAACCACTCCATGGCCCATAAACTCGGAGCGTTCCATCACCTGCCCCATGGTGTTGCAAACGCGGTAATTCTGACTGAAGTTATGAGATATAACGCAGCAGAAGTTCCGACAAAGATGGGAACATTCTCTCAGTATCAGTATCCGCATGCTCTGGCAAGATACGCGGAGCTGGGAAGATATGCAGGATGCACAGGCAGTACAGATGAAGAAGTATTTGAGAATTTCCTTGCAAAACTGGAAGATCTGAAAGAAAAGATCGGCATCAAAAAGACGATTAAGGATTATGGCATTGACGAAAAATACTTCCTTGAAACTCTGGATGAAATGAGTGAGCAGGCATTTAATGACCAGTGTACAGCTGCGAACCCGAGATATCCTCTGATTAAGGAAATCAAGGAAATCTATCTGAAATGCTACTACGGCAAATAAAACAAAAAGTTCCTCCCGGACAGCCGCGTCTCTGAGCGCTGAAAGATAAAATTAAGAACTGTCGGAAAAGTAAAACGCAGTCTGCGCATTACCTTTCCGACAGTTTTTTTGAGGAAAAGGAACGGATAAGACTGTAGAAGTTTGTTGAATTTCAATATTGACAAAAAAATAACGATATTTTTCAATATAAAAAGATAGTTAAAAAATATACAAAATTACTCTTGGAGGCTTACATTTCAGATTTCTATATTATATAATGAGACTATCTGAAAATAATACGGTTTTCGGCAGAGCGGCCGAATCCGGTTACAAAGAAAAAGGAGGTCCTTATCTATGAAACTGGAAGAAAAAAATATTATTGTAAAACGTCCATATAAGACAGTTTACAGATGCGATGACAGTATCGTAAAAGTATTTGTTGAAACTCATCCGAAGTCCGATGTGTTTAATGAAGCATTGATTACGGCCCGTATTGAAGAGACCGGACTGGATATACCGAAAGTAAAAGAAGTTGTACAGATTGACGGAAAATGGGCGATTTCAATCGAGTATAAGGACGGAAAAACCCTGGAGGAGATGATGAACTCAGATAAGAAGAATATGGAAAAATATATGGAGGATTTCGTGGATCTTCAACTGGAGGTGCACAGCAAGACATCACCCCTTCTGAAAGGCATGAAAGATAAGATGAGCCGTCAGATTAACGGCCTGAAAGAGCTGGATGCTACAATGCGTTATGAGCTTCTGACCCGGCTGGAGAGTATGCCGAAGCACAATAAAGTCTGCCACGGCGATTTTAATCCCAGTAATGTTATCGTAGGAAAGAACGGGAAGATGACAGTTGTGGACTGGGCACATGCCACACAGGGCAACGCAAGCGCCGATGCGGCTATGACATATCTGCTCTTTGCGCTCAAAGACCAGGATACGGCAGACCTGTATCTGAAGTTATTCTGCAAAAAAAGTGATACCGCAAAGCAGTACGTGCAGCAGTGGCTGCCGATTGTGGCTGCGACACAGTTGTCCAAGAATAATGAGCTGCATAAAGATTTCCTTATGAAATGGATTGATGTAATCGATTACCAATAAAACTTCGGATTTGTCGGAGAGCTGTGAGTGGAGAGGCGTCCGAAAACACCTGGATACCAGGAGATTGGATAATCGGATCTGGAAATGAGGGATGTGTGCTTTTGGTGACTTTGGAGCAGATATTAGAAAAACCAAAAACCTGGCGGCAGGCGTTAAAATTTACAGCAGAATTGTCTGAGCGAATGCGAGTTTTCTGCTGTAAATTTTGCTCTTAGCCTGTCGTCAGGTTTTTTAGTTTTTCTTTATCTGCGGAACGGAAACAAAAGCACACATCCCTCATTTCCAAAAGTCGCATCTAATCGGCGGTATCCCCCTCTTCTGAATCCGTCTGCTAAAAACTTTTTTCCTTCCGAATTCTGCGTTTTTCTCCGGAAATTCCCTTTGACAAATCCGAATCTACCAGCTGCGGAAGAATACGTTATCTCCGATGATGACACCGTCTCTGTCTGTATATGGCGCGTACAGGAAGAAGTAACAGTCTGCAACTGAAGCCAGTCTTTTGCCGTTGACTGCATCTTCCGTTACCTCAACTGCCAGACTGGTGGGACCGCGGTCAAGAGCTGCGTCAAGACGTCCTGTCCACACTGGTTCAAACTGGCCTTTCGCAAAGATGACGCCCTTGATTGTGTTCGGGAACCGGGGATCTTCCACACGGTTCATGATTACGGTGGCTACGGCAAGCATGGCGTCATAATCGTGATGCGCTTCGCAGTCAAGAAGGGCGGCCATTAAAGTGATTTCATCGACAGAGGCATTAATTACTCCTCCGCTTGTAGTGCCTCCGGAACCGGAAGTGGAGGTCTCGCGGGACTCTTCTTCTGCAGCCAGACGCCGGGCCTCTTCTTCTTTTGCCTGTTCAAGTTTTGCGTTTACTTCTTTAAGATCTGTGGAGGTCTCGTCAGCCTTTGCCTGAAGCTCAGTTTTTTTCTTCTCCAGTTCAGCCTGCAGATCTACCATTGAGGCCTGCTGCTCTTCCAAAGCGGTTTTCTGGTCTGCGATTTCCTGGTGGATATTCTCAAGTTCATTCAATGCGTTTCTGTCATATTCGCTGAGATGTTCAATGAAATCCGCTTTATTCAGAAAATCTGTCATGTCTTCGGCAGAAAAAAGCATCTCAAGCAGTGATGCGTTGCCGTTTTCATACATATACTTAATGCGGGTTTTCATATCCTCATATTGCTGCTGCTCATTTGTCTCGGCTTCAGCAAGAGCATCAGATGTACGTCCGATTTCGCCCTGGAGTATTTCGATCTGCATCTCTGCGGTGTTAATATCATCGTTCAGATCAAGAATATCCTGATTGATACCCGCAAGTTCATTTTCAAGGGCCGAGGTCTGGTTTTCCAGGCTTTCGATATCTTCATCTGCCAGAGCAGGAAGAGCAGAAAGCGTGACTGCGACAGAACAAAACAGGGCGAGGCCTGCCTGGAGCCATCGTTTTTTACTGATATCCATAATCTCAAATCCTTTCATATAGCAATTTTCAGACTACATTTTTCCGGAATGCCGGTAAAATATAACGTTATCAGTTGCCGGTTATCTATTATACTATAAATTGCGTTATTAATCAAACTCTGTTACAATGGAAGAAAAAAATTATGAAATATAGACAAACATTCGCGGCTGTCCGGACGATTTGCGGGGAAAACGACGCAAGGCGTGCGGATATCCGATGTGTCAGAAATTACATAATGAAAGGAACGAAAAAGTGAATCGAAAGATAAGAATGGTGGGGCTTGATCTGGATGGAACGCTTTTGACTGATAAAAAGGAACTTCTTCCATATACGAAGGACGTACTCAGAAGAGCCGTGGAGCAGGGGATTGTAGTTCTGGTTGCTACAGGACGGCCATGGCTGGGCGTGCCGGAGGAACTGAGGAATTTCCCGGGGATGCGGTATGCCCTTACTTCAAACGGCGCCAGGATCATAGACAGGGATGAAAACAGAGTAATTGAGGAGCAGCTTCTTTCGCCGGAACTGGCCGGAAAAGCATTGGAAATATGCGGAAAATATGATACATTACAGGAAGTATATTTTGACGGACAGGGATATGCCCAGGCAGATAAAATGCTTCATGTGGAAAGGTATCACAAAAATCCGAATATGTGGGAATACATACGGACAACAAGGATCCCGGTTGAAGATATTTTTGAACTGGTAGCAAAAGAAAACAGGGGAATGGATAAAACCCAGGCACTTTTTGCCGATATGGATGAACGGAAGAGAGCATGGAAAGAACTGGAAGAAGTGGAAGGTCTGGAGCTTGTCGGTTCCCTGAAGTACAATATAGAAGTTAACGCCCGGGGGGTAAATAAGGGTACCGGACTGATTACTCTGGGAAAGATCCTGGGAATACGCAGAGAGGAAATTATGGCCTGCGGAGATGGAGATAATGATACGGCAATGATGAGAGAAGCCGGGTTTGGCGTTGCCATGGAAAATGCAGAGGAACAGGTTAAGCAGGCGGCTGATTATATTACATCCAGCAATGAGGATGAAGGCGCG
This sequence comes from Mediterraneibacter sp. HA8405, assembly GCF_056148955.1. Lineage (NCBI taxonomy): Bacteria > Bacillati > Bacillota > Clostridia > Lachnospirales > Lachnospiraceae > Mediterraneibacter > Mediterraneibacter sp. HA8405. The sequence goes on from NZ_CM148758.1 coordinate 908,472, forward strand.
GCAAAAGCCATTGAAAAATTTGCTTTAGTATAAAAAGCAGTCCGGAAGATTTAAGAGGAGGAAGAAAAGATGTTAGACGTATTAAAAGTGATAATTTTCGGTATTGTTGAAGGCATTACAGAGTGGCTTCCGATCAGCAGTACCGGACATCTGATCATATTGGAGGAACTTTTAAAACTGAATCAGAGTGAGGCGTTCTTCGAGATGTTTCAGGTGGTGATTCAGCTGGGAGCGGTTCTGGCTGTAGTTGTGATATATTTTCATAAGCTGAATCCATTTTCTCCGAAGAAAACGCAGAATCAGAAGATGATGACCTGGCAGATATGGATTAAAGTTCTGATCGGCTGTATCCCTGCAGGAGTGATAGGCCTGCTTTTTGACAATCTGATTGACAAGTGGCTGTATCACTGGTATGTAGTAGCGATTACACTTATATTGTACGGTATTCTTTTTATTGTAGTAGAAAACTACCAGAAAGAGAGAAAGCCGAAGGTGACCAGAATGTCCCAGCTTTCAGTTCCCATGATTCTGATTATCGGTGTATTTCAGATGCTGGCTCTGATTCCGGGAACATCCCGTTCCGGCGCAACAATTGTAGGCGCGCTGATGATTGGCGTGTCGCGAAGTCTTGCGGCGGAGTATACATTTTTCCTTGCCATACCGGTTATGTTTGGAGCCAGTCTGGTGAAGCTGGTCAAATTCGGATTTGATTTTACAGTGATGCAGGCAGTTCTCCTGATACTGGGGATGGCGGTTTCCTTTGCAGTGTCGATCGTGGCTATCAAATTCCTGATGAGCTATATCAGGAAGAATGATTTTAAAGTATTCGGCTACTACAGAATCGTACTGGGTATTGTTGTACTGCTTTATTTCGGAATTGTCTCCCTGCTTTAATATCAATAATGGAAAAAGGTACAGGAAAGCGGGAAAAATGGCATAAAAGCAGTTCGTTTTTTGGAATTGGACTTGTATTTTGACGGAAACGTGTTAGAATTATGAAGATAATCTGTATGATTATGCAACCTGAAAGTATATGGAGGATAAAATCATGAAAAAGTTTTTAGCAGTAGCTCTCTCCGCGGCCCTTGTAGCAGGTCTGGCAGCAGGCTGCGGAAGCGACAGCAATGACGCGGGAAGCGGCGCGAAGACCGCGAAGGTAATTGATGTGGATCTTACCAGTGAGGAATATGCGTTCGGCGTGGATAAAACACAGCCGGAACTCCTTGATGAGGTGAATGCATTTATTCAGAAAATTAAGGATGACGGAACTCTGGAGGAGATTTTTGACAAATATTTCGGAGACGGAGAGCCTACACCGGTACAGTCCGCTGAGCTGGATGAGTCCAAAGATCAGCTTGTGGTAGCGACAAACGCGGCGTTCGAACCTTTTGAATATATGCAGGGCGACAGCTATGTTGGCGTTGATATGGAGATCGCGGCGCTGCTTGCCGATGAACTGGGCCAGGAACTGGTGATCCAGAACATGGATTTTGACGCGGTGTGTCTGTCAGTAGGACAGCAGAAATGCGATATTGCGATGGCAGGTCTTACTGTCAGCGAGGACAGAAAAGAATATGTGACATTTACAGATACATATTATCAGGCGTCTCAGCGTCTGATTGTTCCGAGTGACAATACAAAATTTGATGATATGACAGATGCGGAGTCTATTGCGGCCGCGCTGGGTGAGCTGGATTCTTCCGTAAAGATCGGAGTACAGCAGGGTACAACCGGACAGAGCTATGTACAGGGCAGTGAAGATCTGGGCTTCCCGGGACTTGACGCCACATGCCAGTCATACAAGAGCGGATCTCTTGCGGTACAGGATATGCTCCACGGAAACATTGACTATGTGATTATTGACGCGGCTCCGGCAGCATCGATTACAGAAGCAATTAACGAGATGCAGTAAAATAATAAACACAGGACTGAAGTCAGGAAGGAAAATACAGGCATCAGAAGCGTCCGGCGCGGGTGCAGGCATTTTCCTTCTTTTGAGAAGGGAAGACAATGGGTAATTTTAGTCAGAAGGTAGATAAATTTTTAGAGATCTTCATAGAACAGAACGGCTATGTAAGAGTAGTGGAAGGCCTGAAAAACACGATTCTTATCGCGGTGATCGGTCTGATTATCGGTATACTGATCGGTACGCTGATCGCGACATTCCGGGTGATTCCGAAATACAAACTGCTGCCGAGAATAGTAAACAGCATTTGCAGCTTATATGTGAATCTTTTCAGAGGAACACCTATGGTAGTGCAGCTGCTTGTATTCTATTATGTACTGCTTCCGATTATCGGATGGAATATGACGGGAGTGCAGGTGTCCATGCTTGTGTTCGGACTCAACAGCGGCGCCTACATATCGGAAATTATGCGAAGCGGCATTCAGTCTGTCGATCCCGGCCAGATGGAAGCGGGACGGGCAGTCGGACTGAGTTTTGGGGCAAGTATGACAAAGATTGTGATTCCCCAGGCAGTAAAAAATATTCTGCCTACTCTGGGAAATGAGTTTATTTCCCTGGTCAAGGAGACATCGGTAGTCAGCTTTGTCGGAGCAGCAGATCTTTACGTGGCGTTTAACTATATCGGTACAAATAACTATGAGTTCATGGTTCCGTATCTGGTGATGGCCCTGATCTACATAGGTATCGTATTTGTGATTACCCTGCTTATCAGATTATTGGAAAGGAGCCTGAGGAAGAGTGATAGACGTAATTAATCTTAGGAAAAGCTTTGGGGGCCTTGAGGTCCTGAAAGGAATCAATATCACCATCAACAAGGGCGATATCGTTGCGGTGCTCGGCCCTTCCGGTTCCGGAAAGAGTACATTTCTCAGGTGCCTGAACTGTATGGATGATCCTACATCGGGAAGCATCATTTTCAAGGGTGTAGATATAGCTGATATGAAGGTCGATATCAATCTGCACCGCCGCCATATGGGAATGGTGTTTCAGCATTTTAATCTGTTTAATAATAAAACAGTGCTACAGAACGTAATGATGGCGCCGGCCTATCTGAGATGCCAGGACCTGAAAAAGGCAAAGCGGAAAAACAGAATAACCCGTTTGAAAAATGTGTTCCGCAGCAAAAAGGAAGACCTGATACCCATTACTGAGACAAAAGAGAAAATCAGGAGCGAGGCAAAAGAGCAGGCCCTCTCCCTGTTAAAGCGAATCGGACTGGATGACAAAGCGGATGTCTATCCCTCCACCCTTTCCGGCGGACAGAAGCAGAGAGTGGCAATCATCCGTTCTCTGGCCATGAATCCGGACGTGATTCTTTTTGACGAGCCTACGTCAGCTCTGGATCCGGAGATGGTAGGCGAGGTGCTGGATCTGATGAAAAAGCTGGCAAAGGAAGGCATGACCATGGTGGTTGTCACACATGAGATGGGATTTGCCAGAGAAGTTGCCAACAGGGTACTGTTCATGGACGGCGGACAGATTCTGGAGGAGGCGCCTCCGGAGGAGTTCTTCCAGCATCCGAAAGATCCGCGCCTGAAAGAATTCCTTTCGAAAATCTTATAGTAGACTGCTGTAAAATACAGATGATAAGACCGGGCTGTACAAAGGCCTGGTCTTTTCAGATATCAGAAAGAAGAAAACCGTCCGGGAGAAGGCGGAGGAGAGCAGGAATAAAATTATGAAATATGAACGGATAGAGAAGGCTGTTTTTCTGGAGCGGCCGAACCGGTTTATTGCGTATGCCATGATCAATGGAAAGAAAGAGACGATTCATGTAAAAAATACAGGGCGCTGTGCGGAACTGCTGATTCCCGGAGCAGTAATCTATGTGCAGGAAAGCGGAAATCCTGCGCGGAAAACCAAATGGGATCTGATCGCGGTGGAAAAGGGGGAACGGCTCATCAATATGGATTCCCAGATCCCGAACCAGGTGGTAAGAGAATGGATCGAACAGGGGAATTTCGCGCCGGATGTGACCCTGATCAGGCCGGAGACTGTCTACGGTTTCTCCCGGTTCGACCTGTATGTGGAAGCAGGGGACAGAAAGATATTCATAGAAGTCAAAGGAGTGACGCTGGAAGAAGACGGAGCCTGCCGGTTCCCGGACGCGCCCAGCGACCGGGCAGTCAAACATCTGGAAGAACTGATCCGTGCCGGGAAAGAAGGATATGAGACCTGTGTATTTTTTGTCATTCAGATGAAGGATGTCCGGTATTTTACACCCAATACGGATACCCATCCTGCTTTTGCGGAAGCGCTTGTCAAAGCAGCGGCGGCAGGGGTAAAGATTCTGGCGTATGACTGCGAGGTGGAATCGGACAGCATTGCCATAGCAGATCCGGTGGATGTGGTTCTGGGGAGTCCCAGACTGAAAGAGGCAGCGGAACCGCTGGTGGAGTGGTTCCGGGAAAAGAAAAGAGATCTGCCCTGGCGGAAACGGATGAATGCCTACCGGGTATGGATTTCTGAGATTATGCTCCAGCAGACACGGGTGGAGGCTGTAAAGCCTTATTATGAACGGTTCCTGGAAGAGCTGCCGGACGTGAAATCTCTGGCGGAAGTGCCGGAAGAGAGGCTGCTGAAGCTCTGGGAAGGCCTTGGCTATTACAGCAGAGCGCGGAATCTGAAGAAGGCTGCGCAGCAGATCATGGTCGAATACGGGGGACGTTTTCCGGAATCATATGAAGAAATTCATTCTCTGAAAGGAATCGGAAATTATACGGCCGGAGCCATCAGCTCATTTGTGTACAACATTCCCAAACCAGCAGTGGACGGCAATGTTCTGCGGGTTGTGACGCGGATTCTCGCGGATCCGGGGGATATCACAAAAGCCTCAGTGAAGAAAAAAATCGAGAGACTGATTGAAGAAATTATCCCCCGGGAGGCTGCGGGAGACTTTAATCAGAGTCTCATTGAGCTGGGCGCAGTTGTCTGCCTGCCCAATGGGGAGCCAAAATGCGGGGAATGCCCGGTCCGGCATCTCTGTCTTGCTTTTGAACAGGGGAACCCGAGAGCGTATCCGGTTCGGCAGAAGGCCAGGCCGCGGAGGATTGAAGAACGGACTGTTTTTGTATTCTGTGACAGCCGGTGCGCGGCAATACAGAAGAGGCCGGACCGCGGGCTTCTGGCAGGCATGTATGAATTTCCCGGCGTAACAGGGCATCTGAGCCAGGATGAAGCAGTAGAATACGGGAAGTCTCTGGGGCTGGTTCCGGTACGGATCAGAAGCCTGGGTAATGCAAAACATATTTTCAGTCATGTAGAATGGCATATGATCGGATATGAGATTTTGGTGGATGAGCTTGAAAAATGCATGCCGGGAAATATGATTTTTGCAGAACGTGATGAACTGGAAGAAAAATATCCCATGCCGTCTGCTTTCACCCCCTATCTGAAAACCGCGGGGGTGGAGAAAAAACCATCTGCGGGGAAATTGCGTCAGGACTGGGGAGAAAGAAAATGAAATTTGGCGGCAAAAGACAGAGCCCGCTCTGTTTTCTTGAATCCGGTATGGTTTTGTGCTATACTGTCCACAAAAGTACCGCTGCGGAGGTATCTGTCAGAAAAAAATTGCGGCTGGCAAAAAAGCCCTCGGAAGGAGCGGCAGAACGGCTTTGGCAAATGCAGCAGAACATTTCGTGAAGGGCCGTTTGAATAACAGGAGAGTACAGCTATGAGTGAAAAAGTGGAATTATCCAGGCAGCAGCAGAAGTCACGGGAGACAAAGGAAAAGATTTTCCAGGCTGCGAAAAGGATTCTTCAGAAAAAGGGATATGAAGAATTATCCATTAAAAACATATGTGAGGAGGCAGGGGTGTCAAACGGAAGTTTTTATCATCATTTCCGGACAAAGGATGACCTGCTTTCATACTATATAGAGGATCAGCCCACAATTAATCCGGATCTGCTGGAGATGCCGGAAAATGCAGCCGGAGTCAGAAAGGGAATTATTCAGGTGTATCTGAATTATGTGAAATACTGCCGGGAACTGGGAGTTGAATTCATGTCCGGTTATTATGATACAAAAAATCAGGCCCTGAATGCGGCGATCCGGACCGAGAGGCCATATCCTATTGTGACAGTGCAGACATACGTGGAAAAGGCTATTGCCGCGGGTATTGTCAGTCTGAATGTAAAAATTGAAGAGTTTACTACAGATATACGCATGATTGTGATCGGGAATGTGTTTGAATGGTGTTTAAGAAACGGAGAGGTGGACTTTGAGGGGAACATGAGCCGTTCACTCGGGAAATACCTGGACAGTACTCTTTGCGAGGGAAAAAGTGAGGAATAACAGTATATGGGCGGCGGGTTCCGGTTCTGTCCGGAAGCGGGGCCCCTGGGTGAAAAGCTGAAAGTGATCGCAGGATAAGAGAATCTAAAGATTTCTTAGGATTTTATAAAGCCGGTTGTTGCTCTATAAGAATCGTGCTATAATCGAAACGAATTATCGGTAAGGCGATTTATCCGGGCCGGAACGACCCGGAAAAGGGAGTAGCGGACTATGGAGTGGAAGAAGAAATTTTTTGATTTTATAAAAAAATATAAACATGCATGGGTGTTCCTGTATCTGTTTATTTATCTTCCATGGTGGATTTGGCTCGAGAAGCATGTGACAACCCATTATTATGTTGTTCAGACAGAGTTTGATAAATATATTCCGTTTATTGAATACTTTATCGTGCCGTATCTGCTGTGGTTTTTCTTTATTGTGGCAGCGTTTCTGTATTTCTTTTTTACAGATGTGCCCGGATTTTACAGACTGGCAGCGTTTATGTTCAGCGGTATGACAATATTCCTGCTTGTATCGACTGTTTTCCCGAACGGGCAGGATTTAAGGCCGGTAGTGTTTGAGAGGGATAATATTTTTGTAGATATGGTGAGAATGCTGTACCGCACAGATACATGTACAAATGTATTCCCCAGCCTGCATGTGTTCAATTCGCTCAGCGTGTGCGTTGCAGTGTTTGAAAGCAGAGAATTAAAGAAGCACAGAACTGTAAGTTTTGGCGTTTACACGCTGGCCGGGCTTATTATTCTGGCGACTATGTTTCTAAAACAGCATTCTGTTCTGGATACAGTAGGAGCCTGTATTATGGCCTGGGTGCTTTACCAGTTTGTATATGCGCCTCAGCGCAGAAGAGTGCCCGGTTATTCAAAAGAAAAAAGACCGGTATTATAAAGCGGAAAGATCCGGATATGATATTAAGACCTGAGATGAACTGCTGAAGAAAAGCAGTTCATCTCAGGTCTTGCTTTACCGGTCCGCGCATCCTTTTGGCGTGCCTTTCCGGTATTATTTAAGAAGATCAACCAGTGCGCTTTTTGGCACGGCTCCGATCTGTTTTCCCCTGATCTCTCCGCCGTTAAAGGAGATAAAGGTGGGAATACTCATAACGCCGTATTTCTGAGCCAGATCCATCTCTTCGTCAATATTGATCTTGCATACCTTTACGTCAGGCATTTCGTCGGAAACTTCTTCCACAACCGGGCTCATCATTTTACATGGGCCGCACCAGTCTGCGTAGAAATCAATGAGAACCGGTTTGTCAGACTGCATAACCTCCTGGTCAAAATTATCTTTTGTTAATTTAATAACTGCCATAATTGAATCCTCCTTCAAATAAACAAGTATTTTTCTGATCATTATATCATTTCCTTTTCAGGATATCCTTAGTATAGCATATATTATAAAGTTTTCTGTGACAAAATCACAAATAATCTGTAACCATACAGAAGATTTGCGGCTTGTCCGATTATTTGGCGGATAGTATAATGATATCGTGAAAAAAATGCCGTCAGTCAGCGGCGTACTGCCAGAAGCAGCGGAAAATCGGCAGGTGGGAGGCCAATATGTCCTTACAGTTTATTTTCGGGAATTCCGGCAGCGGAAAATCCTATTATTTATATCATTATATTGTAGAAGAGGCGGTGCGGCATCCGGAGAAAAATTATCTTGTGGTTGTGCCGGAGCAGTTTACCATGCAGACTCAGAAAGATCTGTGTATGGCCCATCCCAGGGGCGGGATCATGAATGTGGATGTTCTGAGTTTCGGCAGACTGGCTCACCGGGTTTTTGAGGAGCTGGGAGAGGATAACCGGACTGTGCTTGATGATGAAGGAAAGAATCTGGTGCTCCGCAGGATCGCCGGAGAGTGTGAAGAAGAGCTTACAGTTCTGAAGGGAAATCTGAAGAAGCAGGGCTATATCAGTGAAGTGAAATCCGTGATTTCAGAATTTACCCAGTACGGTGTCGGTTTTGAACGGCTGGATGAATTTATGAACACGCTGAATCCGGAAAGCTATCTGTACTATAAACTGAAAGATATACGGAATGTCTATGAAGGTTTTGAAACATATCTGAGTGAAAAATACATCACCAAAGAGGAAATGCTGGATGTGCTCAGCGACGCCGTGCCCTTTTCCGGAATCTTAAAAGGGAGCGTTGTGGCGCTGGACGGATTCACCGGCTTTACTCCTGTCCAGAACCGTCTCATGGGAGAGCTTCTGAAAGTGTGCGAAAAGGTAATGATCACGGTGGAGATGGATGAACGGGAAGATCCCTTTGTCTGCCGCCATCCATACCAGATGTTCGCCATGAGCAAGCAGATGACGGTTTCCCTGGTAAAAACAGCCCGGGAAGCGGGCGCGGAGATGGAGGATCCGGTATACCTTTACGGAAAACCGGTGCGCCGGTTCCGGAATAACCCGGGGATGGCCTTCCTGGAGTCGGAACTGTTCCGGTATTCGGGAAAAACTTTCGAGGATTCACAGAATGCGGTGTCCCTTCATGAAGCAGGCAATCCCAGAGGAGAAGCGCGGTATGTGGCAGAGAGCATCCGCAGACTGGTGCGGGAGAAAGGTCTGCGGTACCGGGAGATCGCAGTAATTGCCGCGGATATGGACGTATATGCGGACGCTCTGGAAAAGGCCTGCAGTCTCTACGATATTCCTGTTTTTATGGATCATAAGAAGAGCATCCTGCTGAACGCTTTCGTGGAGTACCTGCGGAGCCTTCTGGAAATGGCGGAACAGAATTTTACTTATGAAAGTGTCTTCCGGCATCTGAGAACCGGGCTGTGCGGGTTTGACTGCGACGAGGTGGACCGTATGGAAAACTACTGTCTGGCTCTGGGCATTAAGGGGTATAAGAAATGGCAGCAGGCATGGGTGCGCCGTACCGGGAATACAGATGAGGAAGAGCTGGCGGAACTGAATCACCTGCGGGTTGTTTTTGTGGAAAAGACGGCCGGGCTTATGGGCATTTTAAAGCAGAGGAAAAAGACGGTCAGGGATGTGACACTGGCGGTTTATGAGTATCTCGTACAGGAAAAGCTGCAGGAAAAACTGAAAAAAATGGAACTGGATTTTCAGGAACAGGGAGAACTGGCGCTGGCAAAAGAGAATGCGCAGGTATACCGGATTGTAATGGAACTGTTTGATAAATTTGTAGAGCTTTTAGGAGATGAGCAGATTTCCCTGAAGGAATACTGCGAGCTTCTTGACGCAGGTCTGGAAGAGGCCAAAGTAGGCGTGATTCCGCCCAGTCTGGATCAGCTGGTGATCGGAGATGTGGAGCGTACCAGAATCAAAAATATCAGAGCCCTGTTCTTTGTGGGGGCCAATGATACACTGCTCCCGGGAAATGCAGGAAGCCGGGGGCTTCTGTCAGAACGGGACCGGGAACAGTTCCGGGCGGAGAGGATTGCTTTGTCGCCGGGCGCAAAGGAGCAGATCTATATTCAGAAATTTTATCTGTATCTGAATCTGACAAAACCGGCGGAATATCTGTCCGTATCCTGGTCCAGAGTATCCGGAGCCGGGAAAACCATAAGGCCGGCTTATCTGGTACAGGACATCCGCCGGCTGTTCCCCGGCATCTGCGTGCAGGATGAAGAGAAAAAAGCCATGCCGGAGCGGGAGCTTACCCCCAGGACGGGAATGCAGTGGCTGGCCGGAGGGGTCCGGGACAGACAGTACGGCGTCAGCAGGGAGTGGAAAGAGCTGTATACCTGGTATGCGGCAGATAAAGAAAGCGCGCCCGGTCTTCACCGGATTGTCAGTGCGGGCTTTAAGAGAAACAATACGAAGCCTCTGGAACCGGAGACGGCAAAGCAGCTCTATCCGGAACCGGACCGGATCAGCGTGACCAGACTGGAGCAGTTCGCTTCCTGCGCCTGCGCCCATTTTCTCCGGTATGGTCTGAAACTTTCAGACCGGGAAGAGTATGAATTTGAGGCGCTGGATCTGGGAAATATTGCGCATCAGGCACTGGAGCGTTTCTCCAGGAAAGCCGACCGGGAGAACTTAAGCTGGGTAGAGATGCCGGAAGAAAAAAGAGATGCGCTGATTGATGAAAGTGTGGAGGAGAGCATTGTAGATTACGGGAATACAGTGCTCTACAGTTCCGCAAGAAATGAGTACATGATCCACCGGATAAAGCGGCTGATCCGCCGGTCTGTGTGGGCGCTGACCCGGCAGCTGGAAAAGGGCGACTTTGTGCCCAGCGGCTATGAACTGAAATTCGGAAGCGGCAAAATTGACCGGATTGATACCTGTGAAGATGAAAATAAAGTGTATGTGAAGGTAACAGATTATAAAACAGGGATGAAAAGTTTTGATATTACCGCGTTTTACCACGGCCTGCAGATTCAGCTTCCGGTGTATCTCAATGCAGCCCTGGAAATCGAGAAAAAGAAACATCCGAACCGGGAAATCTGCCCGGCGGGAATCTTCTACTACCGTATACAGGATCCCTTTGTGAACAGAGCGGATACGGAAGAAGAGGTGGAAAACAGTATGCTGAAAGAACTGCGTCTGGACGGACTGGTGAACGGGGATGATCAGGTGGTGGACCATCTGGAACGCGGCCTGTCCGGCAGTTCCGTGCGCTTCCCCATAGGCAGAAATAAGGATGGTTCGCTGAGCAAGGCATCCCGTGTCCTTACCCCCGGCGAGTTCCGTACAATGCTGGCATATACGAAGATTATGGAGTCGGAACTGAAGGAAAAAATGTATGAGGGGGAAGTACAGGCAGAGCCGTATGAGCTGAACGGCGCTACCGGATGTGATTACTGTGAGTGCAGAGATATCTGCGGCTTTGATCCAAGAATTGACGGATGCCGGTACCGCCAGCTGGAGAAGTATTCTCTGGAAGAGGCTGTGGAAAGGATGCGGCTGAAAACGGGAGAGTCCGGGGAAAATACAGGAGATGACAGCCGGGAGAATGCCGGAAAAGACAGGGAGAAGGCAGAAGAAAAGGAGGTGACGGGACATGGCTCCGATGTGGACGGCAGAGCAGCAGAAAGTCATTGATCTGAGGGACCGGAATATTCTGGTGTCCGCGGCAGCAGGCTCGGGAAAGACCGCAGTGCTGGTGGAGCGGATTATACAGCGGATAACCGATGTCAGCAGGCCGGTTGATGTGGACCGGCTGCTTATTGTGACATTTACGGAAGCAGCGGCCTCTGAGATGAAAGAGCGGATCGGATCGGCCATCGAAAAACAGCTGGAACAGCGTCCGGGAGACGCCAGACTGGAGCAGCAGGCGGCGCTGATTCACACTGCGCCCATTACGACGATTCACAGTTTCTGTCTTTCTGTGATAAGAGACCATTTCCATGTGATCGGCATAGATCCGGGCTTCCGTATTGTGGAAGAAGGAGAACTGAAGCTGTTCAGGCAGGATGTTCTGGATGAGCTTCTGGAAGAATGCTATGAAAAAGGGGACGAGAGATTCCTTGAGTTTGTAGAAAAATTCGGCAGAGGAAGAAATGACAGGCGGATTGAGGAGCTGATTCTGAAACTGTATGAGTTTTCCTGCAGTTATCCTCAGCCCGGGAAATGGCTGGAATCCTGTGTCCGGGCGTATAAAGAAGAGAACATGCTGTCCTCTGGATTTGTGAAAAATGCAGAACTTCGGGTACGCCGGCGGGGGAAAGAGATCGGCGGAATTCTGAGCCGGGCGCTGGAGGTCTGCGAGGAACCGGACGGTCCTTATATGTATGCGGATATGATTGAATCTGACCGGAAATATCTGGACCGGATTGTAAAAGCGGAAAGTTTTGAAGCTATGTATGACGCGGTAACCGGATTTGCCTGGAAAAGACTGTCCACAAAAAGGGATGCGACAGTATCTCCGGAGAAAAAGGAAGAGGTAAAGAAACTGCGGAAACAGGCAAAAAAGCTTGTGGAAGGCATGCAGGATGCATATTTCTATGCTCCCTGGCAGGTGTGGGCGGAAGATATGCGGGATGCTTCCGGTTCCATGGAAACGCTTTCCGGGCTGGTGAACCAGTTTTCAAAGCTGCTTGACGAGAAGAAGAGAAGCCGGAATATAATCGACTTTAATGACATGGAACAGTTTGCCCTTGCCATTCTTACGGAGGAAAAGAACGGACGCCTGGCGCCTTCTCCTGTGGCGGAGGAATATCAGGAACGGTTTGAGGAAGTCATGATTGATGAGTATCAGGACAGCAACCTGGTTCAGGAGGCTGTCCTTACAAGTGTCTCCCGGATGGAAAAAGGACAGAACAATATCTTTATGGTAGGAGATGTGAAGCAGAGCATCTACCGGTTCCGTCTGTCCCGGCCGGAGCTGTTCATGGAGAAATATGATACATATACTCTGGACGACAGCATCTGCCAGAGAGTGGATCTGCATAAAAATTTCCGAAGCCGTCCGGAAGTGCTGGACAGTGTGAATTACCTGTTTGAACAGATCATGCAGCGGGGATTCGGCGGAATCGAATATGACGATAATGCGGCGCTCTATGCGGGAGCGGACTTCCCGGCCGGACCGGAAGAGCCGGACAGCGGCTTTTCCTATCGGACGGAGCTTCTTTTGATGGATAAAAAAGAGGCGGCCATGCGGAACGCAGACGGCAGCAGGGATGAAAAAAAGGCAGAGGCGCGGATGATTGCCCGCCGGATCAGGGAGCTGACAGAAAGCGGGCTGGTATATGACCGGACAGAAGGAGCGTACCGGAGGGTACAGTACCGGGATATTGTAATTCTCACCCGGAGCATAAAAGGGTGGGCAGAAAGCTTTTCCTCCGTTCTGGCGGAGGAAGGAATTCCGGCTTACTCGGTGAGCAGGGAAGGGTATTTTGAGACCTATGAAGTGAGTGTACTGATGGATTATCTGCGGATCCTGGACAATGCCAGACAGGATCTGCCACTGGCCGCTGTGCTGACGTCTCCGTTCGGCGCGCTGGATACAGAAGAACTGGCCCGGATACGTCTGGCTTTTCCGGAACTTCCTTTTTATGCAGCCGCGCCGCGGTATGCGGAAGCAGAATATACAGAGACAGAGGAAATAACAGAAAAAGACAAGGCGGCCAGGAAAAAGCTGAAGGAATTTTATGAACAGCTGACTTATTTCCGCCGGAAAGTGCCTTATACTCCCATTCACGAACTGCTGGGCGAAGTGATAGAGAGGACCGGTTACGGCACTTATATCAGCGCCATGCCGGGAGGCGCGCAGCGCCAGGCGAATGTGGACATGCTGGTGGAAAAAGCTGCGGCATTTGAAGGTACAAGTTATAAAGGGCTCTTTAATTTTATCCGCTATATTGAACAGATCCGGAAATATGACGTGGATTATGGAGAAGCCGGTATTCTGGATGAGCAGGCGGATACGGTGCGGATTATGAGCATTCATAAAAGCAAAGGGCTGGAGTTCCCTGTTGTCTTTGCCGCGGGCATGGGCAAGGCATTTAACATGCAGGATGTACGGGGCAGCGTAATCCTTCATCCGGAGCTGGGAGCCGGGCTGGATGTTATGGATCTGGAACAGCGGACGAAGGCGCCTACATTTTTGAAAAAGATGATACAGGAAGAGGCATCTCTGGAAAGCCTGGCGGAGGAGATGCGGGTGCTTTATGTGGCGATGACAAGGGCGAAGGAAAAATTGATTCTCACCGGCGTACGGGAGGTGACAGAGGATCTGGAGGAGAGAATCCGCGAAGCCGGGAACAGAGAAGAGAAGGACGATGGAGAAGAAAACAGACCGGACAGGATGGAGCTTTACCGTCTGGAAGAGGCGAAGAACTGCCTGGACTGGATTGTACCGGCAGTATTTTCCGGAGAAAACGGACAGATCCGGAAGGGCTGCCCGGTGGATGTTCGCCTTTTTACGGCGGAAGATCTTCAGTGTGAAAAGGAAGCAGAACGTACTGCGGATGTGCTGGCCCGGGATACACTGGAACACTGGGACTGTACAAGGCATCATGCGCCGGAGTATGCCGGACAGCTGAAAAAACAGATGGATTATGTGTACCCCTGGGAAGAGGAAGGGCAGATGAAACTGAAGTTTACGGTATCTGAGCTGAAGAAGCGGACCGCGCTTGTGGAAGAGTCCGGGGAGGAGATGTATCAGGAGCCGGATGTTGTTCCTCTGATTCCCCGTTTCCTGACAGAGGAAGAGAAGCTGACCGGAGCTTCCCGGGGAAGCGCTTATCATAAACTGCTGGAGCTTCTGGACTTTACAGAGCAGTATGATGAACAGAAGCTGGCACAGGCCATTGAAGATTACAGAGCCGCGGGGAAACTGACAGAAGAGATGGCAGACTGTATCCGGATGGAGGATATCCTTTATTTCCTCGGATGTGAAAGCGGCCGGCGTATGGCAGCGGCAGCGGCGCAGGGGAAACTGTACCGGGAGCAGCCGTTTGTCCTCGGCGTGCCCGCTGAAGAAATATATCCCGAGGATCAGTCCGGGGAAACCATACTGGTCCAGGGAATTATTGATGTGTATTTTGAAGAGCCGGACGGTCTGGTGGTTCTGGACTATAAGACAGATCAGGTGCGCGCGGCAGATGAACTGAAAGAAAAATATCATGCCCAGCTGGACTATTATGCCCGGGCGCTGGAACAGCTTACGGAAAAACCGGTGAAAGAGAAGATTATATATTCTTTTACTTTGAGGAAGGAGATTGGGGTATGAAATTTCTGGGATATTATCTGTCTGTGATTAATTTTTTGACATGGGTGACGTACGGGCTGGATAAAGGAAGAGCCAGATCAGGAAAGTGGCGGATTCCGGAGAGAACGCTGCTCCTTCTGAGCCTGGCCGGCGGTTCTCTGGGCGCCCTTGCGGCGATGCTTATGTTCCGGCACAAGACAAAAAAGGCAAAATTTGTGGTGGGTGTGCCGGTAATGTTTGTGGCACATTGCGTGATTCTGGCAGTAGTGGCAGTTAAGCTGCTGAAGGGATGAAAGATAAGGAGAAGGTGAACTGCTGCATCAGCGAAATGTTTTTATATAACTAGCGAATAGGAATATTAGTAAATCGAAATATTAGTGAATCGAAATGTGGGTTTTACCCGTGTATAAGGAAGAAAATAAAATTTCAGAAAAGAATTCCATGCAGGTGCTTTAAAAATTCGTGAGTTTCTGATAATATAGTGATGCAAATAAAAGAGCGGGCCCGTTGAGCCCTGTCCTGCCGCAATGGGGCGGTACGGCAGAGTCATCCCGCTTTTTTCTCATGTATAAACAGCGCGGGATGTCCGCACTATATGGAAAGGAAGATGAAAATGCCCAAATTAAATGAAAACTATCTGAACGTACAGGACAGCTATCTTTTTGCAGAGATTGCCCGCAGAGTAAAAGTATATGAAGAGAACAATCCGGACAAGGCCGGAAATATTATCCGTCTGGGAATCGGCGATGTAACACGTCCGCTGACAAAGAGCGCCATTGACGGACTTCATAAAGCGGTGGACGAGCAGGCGGTATCCGAAACATTCAAAGGATACGGGCCGGAGCAGGGATATGTTTTTGTTCGGGAAGCAGTGTCGGATTATTATAAAAGAAACGGCGTAAGCGTGGATCCGGACGCGGTATTTATCTCTGACGGAGCAAAGAGCGATACCGGAAATATTACAGAACTGTTTGCAAAAGATAATGTGATTCTTGTACCTGACCCGGTGTATCCGGTATATGTGGATACCAATACAATGGATGGGAAAAAGATCATCTATATGAATGGAACTGAGGAGAATAATTTCCTCCCCATGCCGGATGATTCTGTAAAAGCGGACATTATTTACCTGTGTTCGCCGAATAATCCCACCGGAGCATGCTACAGCAGAGAACAGCTGAAGGCATGGGTGGATTATGCTCTGGCAAATGAAGCAGTGATTCTCTTCGATTCTGCATATGAGGCATTTGTTTCCGAGCCGGAACTGCCCCGCAGCATCTATGAAGTAGAGGGTGCAGAAAGATGTGCCATTGAATTCTGCTCTTTGTCCAAAACAGCAGGATTTACCGGAACCCGTTTCTCCTATACGGTTGTGCCGAAAGAACTGGTATTTACTGTATCTGACGGACGGCAGCTGAGTCTCCATGATATGTGGAACAGACGGCAGTCTACAAAATTCAACGGGACGCCCTATATCATTCAGTACGCAGCTGCGCAGGTATTAACCGAGCAGGGTATGAAGGAATGCATGGGGAACATTTCCTACTATATGGAAAATGCCCGCGTGATTGCCGAGACTCTGAAGAAAAAGAATATTCCATTTACCGGCGGCGTAAACTCTCCGTATATCTGGTTCAAATGCCCGAACGGTATGGAATCATGGGAACTCTTTGACTACCTGCTTGAAAACATCCAGGTAGTGGGAACACCGGGAGCCGGTTTCGGCGTAAACGGAAAAAATCATTTCCGGCTTACATCTTTCGGAACACATGAAAAGACGAAAGAAGCAATGGAAAGATTTGACAGACTTTTCTGACAACGAGAAAAGGGGACGGCCCCCTTTAGAAAGGGCTCCGTCCCCTTTTTGGTGAATATTCTGACAACTTTCCGGCAATACTCCTGAAAAACGGAAAGAAGGGGTATTGTGACAAGGAAGAAAGAAAAGAAGATCGACCTGAATAATCTGGAACCGGAGGAGATGGCGAAATATGAAATAGCAGCTGAACTGGGACTGCTTGACAAAGTGCTGGAATATGGATGGAAATCCCTGACTTCGAAGGAAACAGGAAG
This sequence comes from Mediterraneibacter sp. HA8405, assembly GCF_056148955.1. NCBI lineage: Bacteria > Bacillati > Bacillota > Clostridia > Lachnospirales > Lachnospiraceae > Mediterraneibacter > Mediterraneibacter sp. HA8405. Next base: position 925,433 of record NZ_CM148758.1, read on the forward strand.
GATCGGCGGTATGGTCACGAAAAGGAAAAGGACAGGGAAGGATGTCTGAAGGCGTCTTTACAAAACCCGTTGTCTTTGGTACAATTGTACGGCCAGGGAAGAATATGGGTGATTTATTATGGAAGAAAAGATCAATATACTGGATCTGAATCTGGACTGTGTTACGGTTAAAAATGCCATGATACAGGCAATACAGTTTCTTGACAGTGACTCTATTGATACGATAGAGATCATATCCATGAATACTTTGATGGAGCAAAGAGAAGATGAAGGATGGAAAAAGCTGGCAGGAGAGCTGACAATGCTGCTTCCGGGGGAAGCGGAGATTCTGAGAGCTGCCGATATCAGTGACAGAACAAAGCTGAAAGAAGCAGAAGAAGGAACTTTTTTAAAGATGTTTATAAAATATCTTGAAAAAAAGCGGAAAAATGTTTATATACTTGCGGAGAGTGAAGAAGAGTTTTTAAAAACCCGGAATTTGCTCAGAAACAGAAACCGCGGCATCCGATTCAGCGGATATTCAGTTCTGGATCCCCAGGAGGCCCGGGAAGAGAATGTAATTAATGAGATAAACGGAACAGAGACGGACTGCATTCTGTCTGTGCTTCATACACCGTATCAGGAAGAGTTTATCTCGCGGAATAAGGCACTCCTCAACGTGAGAGTATGGCTCGGATGCGGCGCGGTATTTGCACAGCAATATGAGAATAAAGGCCCGGCAGGCAGACTGAAACATTTCCTGCAGAAAAAACTCTTCTGGTACAGAGTGGAGCATCAGAACAAAGAAGAGCAGGGGAGATAGAGAGCGCATACTGTTTTGTTAACAATGTATAAAGGACGGAGTTGTGAATTTTTTGTAAAAGATTTGAGGAAATGCATAAAAAAAATGGATTTCCTCTTTCTTTTTTTGCTGTTTTGCATTAATATAGTACATGAGTATGTGAAAGGAAATGTTTTCGCGGGTGAAATTTTGTGAAAAATGTACATGAGAATGCCCGGAGGAGTGGAGGAGAAAAGGTATGATTTCAAATCAGATACTGCAGAACACCATAGAGGGACTGAAAGGAATTTCCCGGATTGATTTTTGTGTCCTTGACACGGAGGGAAAGGAGCTTGCCGCTACATTTGATGCGGAAGATGACTACAGTGAGGCAGTGCTGTCATTTGTAGAGTCTCCGGCGGACAGTCAGGTGATTCAGGGGCGTCAGTTCTTCAAGATATTTGATGAACAGAGGCTGGAATATGTACTCCTTGCAGACGGGGAGAGCGAAGACGTGTACATGCTGGGGAAGATTGCGGCTTTCCAGATTCAGAGTCTTCTTGTGGCTTACAAGGAGCGCTTTGATAAGGATAATTTTATTAAAAATCTTCTGCTGGACAACCTGCTTCTGGTAGATATTTATAACCGTGCAAAAAAATTACATATTGACACAGAAGTAAAACGTGTTATCTTTATTATTGAAACATCGCACGAAAAGGATAATGCCGCCCTTGAAAATGTGAGAGGACTTCTCGGAGGGAAGTCAAAGGATTTTATTACAGCTGTTGATGAGAAGAATATTATAGTTGTAAAGGAACTTACTGAAAAGGACGGGAACAGGGAACTGGAAAAAATGGCGAAAGATATGCTGGATACGCTTCGGAATGAGGGCGGAGAAGAGCATATCAGGATTGCATACGGCACGATCGTCAATGATATTAAAGAGGTTTCCAAATCCTATAAAGAGGCAAAGCTGGCTCTTGACGTGGGTAAAATTTTCTTTGACGAAAAGGATATTGTGGCGTTTACAACACTTGGAATCGGACGATTGATTTACCAGCTCCCGATTCCGCTGTGCAAGATGTTTATTAAAGAGATTTTTGAGGGGAAATCTCCGGATGACTTTGATGAGGAGACGCTGACAACCATTAATAAATTTTTCGAAAACAGTCTCAATGTATCAGAGACATCCAGACAGCTTTATATTCACAGGAATACTCTTGTATACAGGCTGGACAAACTGCAGAAAAGCACGGGGCTGGATCTCCGCGTATTTGAGGATGCAATTACGTTTAAGATTGCTCTCATGGTGGTAAAATACATGAAATACATGGAGTCGCTGGAATATTAAGCGGATTTGTCCATACATGCAGCGGAGTATGAATAATTAGGAGGAACATATGATTGAATTAAGAAATGTGACGAAGGAGTACTCCAAAGGGCATGCAGCTCTTAATGGAGTGTCCGTGAGGATTGAACGGGGAGAGTTCGTTTTCATCGTCGGCGACAGCGGATCAGGAAAATCTACGTTGATCCGTCTGATAATGAAGGAGTTAAATCCGACAGAAGGGACGATTATTGTAAACGGACAGAATCTGAACCGGATGAAACATCGGCATATTGCAAAATACAGAAGAGGATTAGGCGTAGTCTTTCAGGACTTCCGTCTCCTGAAGGACAGAAATATTTATGAGAATATAGCTTTTGCGCTTCGCGTTACAGAGACGCCTACCCGGGTAATTAAAAAGAAAGTGCCGGCAGCGCTCTCTCTGGTAGGTCTTGCACAGAAATACAAGTCTTTCCCGAAGGAATTATCCGGCGGAGAACAGCAGCGTGTTGCTATAGCGAGAGCTATTGTAAATGAACCTGCCATATTGCTGGCTGACGAGCCCACCGGAAACCTGGATCCCACAAATTCCTGGGAGATTATGAGTCTCCTGAAAGAGGCAAATGAACGGGGGACAACAGTTCTTGTTGTTACACATAACCAGGAGATCGTAAATGAGATGAATGAACGGGTTATTACGATGAAACAGGGCGTAATCGTTAGTGATGAACAAAAAGGTGGGTATATAGATGAGGATTAGTACATTAGGATACGTTGGAAAACAGGGCGTCAAGAATATCTGGAGGAACAAGATGTTTTCTCTCGCATCCATTGCGACGATGTCAGCTTGTATCTTCCTGTTTGGATTATTTTTTGCAATTATATTAAATTTTCAGTATATTATCAGAACTGCTGAAGAAGGCGTTGCCATAACGGTGTTCTTCGAAGAGGATGCTACCGATGAACAGAAAGAAGCTATTGGCCAGGAGCTGGAAAATCATGAAGGCGTAGCCAGAGTAAATTATGTGTCTGCCGATGAAGCGTGGGAGGAGTTCCAGAAACAGTATTTTGGCGATAATCCGGAACTGGCCGAGGGATTTAAGAACGATAATCCGCTTGCCAATTCTGATAACTACGAAGTTTATATGGAGACAATGGACGATGATGAAAATCTGATCGCCAGAAGCCGCTCCCTTTCTTCAACACAGAATGAACTTGTAGAATTTGCACAGGAACTTGACGGAGTACGTGAAGTTAACAAGTCGGATGTGGTAGCAAATACGCTTTCAAGCGTAAACATGCTGGTGGCATATGTTTCGATTGCGATTATTGCCATTCTTCTTGGAGTGTCGATTTTCCTGATCAGCAATACGGTTACGATGGGTATCACCGTACGAAAAGAAGAGATTGCGATTATGAAATATATCGGAGCGAAGGATTTTGTTGTCCGTTCACCGTTTGTACTGGAAGGTTTGATTATCGGTGTTTTCGGAGCGGCAATACCGCTTGCTTTGTTGTATTTCCTGTATGAGAGAGCGGTAGAGTATGTGATGACCAAATTCAGTATTCTCCAGAATATTATCGACTTCCTTCCGGTAACAACTGTATACCGGTATCTGCTGCCGATAGGTCTGCTTATGGGAATCGGCATCGGTTTCCTGGGAAGTTTCTTTACGGTACGCAAGCATCTGAAAGTTTAAGCAGACAGAGGAATGTTTTTGATATTTCTGAATAGCATAATTATTACATCGTATTGCACGATATGTGTAAAAAGGATGGGGGAGGACAAAGCGGAAGGATAAATCCGCTTTGTCCTTCTTTTTCCCTTTATTTGAGCCATAGTGTATAAGGAGAGGTATGAAAATATGGATAAGGACAGGACAGAGATGGACACAACAGAAAAGACAGAAAAAGAGCTTCCGGCAGACGGCGGACGGGGAGAAGCCGAGAACAGATTTTCTCAGGACAGGACGCGGGAAGGACATACGAAACACAAGGGGCGATTTGGCGCGGGCGTACTGACCGGCATGGCGGGAATGCTTGTGATCATTGCCGCGGCATTCGGAATCAGGAGCTGGGTTATCGGGAACAGTCTGGCTTCCTCAGGCGTGTCTGCGAAAGATGTTGAAAACAAACTGGATGTGATCAACGGACTTATAGACGAGTATTACCTCTATGAAGATGAAATTGACAGTAATGCTCTGGTAGAAGGGCTGTATTCCGGATATACGGAGGCTCTCGGGGATCCCTATACAGAATATTATGACGAAGAGGAGACGCAGGCGTTATTTGAATCTACCAGCGGTGAGTTCAGTGGAATCGGCGTTACTATGAGTCAGGGACCGGACGGCACTATTACCGTGACAAATATATATAAGGACTCTCCTGCGGATAAAGCCGGAATGCAGGTGGATGATATCCTGCTTCAGGTTGACGGCAAAGATATTCAGGGGAAAGACCTGAATACGGTAGTGTCTTATGTAAAGGGTGAGAAAGGGTCGGAAGTCACTCTGACAGTACTTCGGGACAACAAGGAAGTTGACTTGACGGCTGTGCGGGATACGATAGAAGTACAGACCGTAGATTACCGGATGATGGACGGACAGCTCGGGTATATATCGGTCAGTGAATTTGACGATGTAACATATGAGCAGTTCAAAACAGCAATGGACGATCTGGAAGCACAGAATATGCAGGGACTGATTATCGACCTGAGGAATAATCCCGGCGGAAATGTGGATACAGTGACTGACATGCTGAAACTCCTTCTGCCGGAGGGGCCTATTATTTCGATCAAATATAAAAACGGAAATACAGAAGAGATGACCTGTGACGGCACAAATGAGTTTAAAAAGCCGCTTGCTGTGCTTGTAAACGGCTACAGCGCCAGCGCATCGGAAATTTTCAGCGGCGCGGTACAGGATTATGGCACAGGCACGATTGTGGGAACTACCACTTACGGAAAAGGTGTAGTTCAGCAGCTGATCAGTCTGGGAGACGGAACCTGTCTGAAACTGACAATTGCGGAATACTATACCCCCAGTGGCAGGAGCATTAATGGTACCGGCGTGACGCCGGACGTGGAAATAGAATATAAATATGACGAAAATAACCCCGATGCAGACAATCAGCTGGAAAAAGCCGTGGAAGTGCTGCGGGAACAATTGAATCTGTGAGCCCGGCAAGAACATCCTGCAGAAAAATGCAGGATGTTCTCGCATATATATCATATATCCGGAAAAAACAATGATTTAACAGAGGATTTTGCAGGAAAAATAAAACAAGATTGCAAAAAAAGAACAGGATAAATTAAAAAAAGTTCTTGCAATATAAAAAACGGTATGGTAATATTGAAAACATATTTTAACTGGCTAAAGAGTTGAAATAGAGAAAGGCGATGAACAAGACTCTGGTTTTCAGAAACTGACAGGAAGTTGGCGTCACCGACTGAGAGCGCCGGACAGCGGAGGAAACTAAGGGAACACTTGGGAGCTGACCGTCTGAAACTGAGTAGGGCGGTACGGAAGAAGCATCCGTTAACATGCAGAGAGTGGAACCGAAAGCACTTGATGAGAGCAAGCCGTAAGGCGCAGGTCGAGTCCTAGTGCAGAGGTTCAATGCGGGTGGTACCGCGGATTTTATCTTGATAATTTCCGTCCCGGGATACTTAAGTATCCCGGGACTTTCTTTTTCCCGGGATGCGCATCTGAAATACCATAAGGGTATATCATAGTGCCGTGGAAAGTACGGCGTGTCAGATGAAAGGAGAAGGAAAAATGGAAATGGTAAAAGGTGTAAAAAAATCAGAATGTCTGGAACTTGATGAACTGCTGAAGGAAGAGGTAAAAGGGCAGACCGTAAAAGTCAGCGGCGCGGTGCACACAATCCGCGACATGGGAACCGTGGCCTTTGTGATCCTGCGCAGGCGGGACGGTCTCATACAGTGCGTGTATGAGAAAGGCGAGGCGGGATTTGATCTGAAGGATGTAAAAGAGGCTGCATCCGTGGAAGTAACAGGTGTTGTCGCGGCGTCCGGAAAAGCGCCCCACGGAATTGAGATCCGTCTGCGGGAAATCCGTATTTTAAGCGAGCCTGCGGCGCCCATGCCTCTGCCCATTGCAAAATGGAAAATGAACACTTCTCTGGAGGCAAAGCTGAACTACCGTCCCATTTCTCTTCGCAATCTCCGGGAGCGGGCAAGATTCCGTATCCAGGAGGGACTTGTGAGAGGATTCCGGGATTTTCTGTACGGAGAAGGATTTACAGAAATACACACGCCGAAGATCGGCGCGAAGAGCGCGGAAGGCGGAGCGAACCTGTTCCGCCTGGAGTATTTCCACAGACCGGCGGTTCTCCAGCAGAGTCCTCAGTTTTATAAACAGATGATGGTAGGAGTCTTTGACAGAGTGTTTGAGACGGCGCCGGTATTCCGGGCGGAGAAACATAACACAAAGAGACACCTGAATGAATATACAAGCCTTGATTTTGAGATGGGCTATATTGACAGTTTTGAAGATATTATGGCAATGGAAACCGGATATCTGCAGTATACAATGGCGCTTCTGGAAAAGGAATACGCGCGGGAACTGCGGATCCTGGGAGTTGAGATTCCGAAAACCGACCAGATCCCGGCAGTGCGGTTTGATGAGATTAAACGTCTGGTGTCGGAAGAGTACGGACGGAAGATAAGAAGCCCGTATGATCTGGAGCCGGAGGAAGAAGTGCTGATCAGCAGATATGCAAAGGAAAAGTGGGATGCTGACTTTGTATTTGTCACACATTATCCGTCCAGAAAACGTCCGTTCTATGCCATGGACGATCCGGAGGATCCCACGTACACACTGAGCTTTGATCTTCTGTTCCGGGGGATGGAGATCACCACAGGAGGCCAGCGTATCCATGATTACCGCAGCCTTCTGGAAAAAATGGAACAGCGGGGAATGACAGACGAAGGAATGGAGCAGTATCTGAGCGCATTCAAATACGGCATGCCGCCTCACGGAGGACTGGGAATCGGCCTTGAGCGTCTGACCATGAAACTGACCGGTGATGATAATGTCCGGGAAACGACACTGTTTCCGAGGGATATGAGCAGACTGGAGCCATAACAGCGGCGTGAAAGCCGGCATATGTGTAAAAGAAGTTCAGCCAGATAAGGAGAGATGGATATGGCAAACAAAATATCAGACGAGACAATCGAATACGTGGGAATTCTTGCAAAGCTGGAACTGTCGGATGAAGAAAAAGAAGAAGCCAAAGCGGACATGGAAAAGATGCTGGATTATATCGACACATTAAATGAACTGGATACAACCGGAATTGAACCTATGTCTCACGTATTTCCGGTAAATAATGTGTTCCGCGAGGATGTGGTGACAAACGGCGACGGCAGAGAAGAAACTCTGGAAAATGCGCCCCAGAGAAAGGAAGACAGCTTCGAAGTACCGAGAACGATCGGATAAAGCGGACAGAGATATGAGGAAAGGCGGCATAGAGGATGAAAATATTAGAACTTACAGCTTTAGAGCTGTCGGAAAAAATAAAAGCCGGTGAGATCAAGGTAAAAGACGCCGTAAAAGCGGCACTTGACCGGGCAAAAGAGGCGGAGCCGGCAATAAACAGTTATGTAACGCTGGACGAGGAAGGAGCATACGCGCAGGCGGAAGAAGTCCAGAAAAAGATTGATGCGGGAGAGCTGACCGGTCCGCTGGCAGGTGTGCCGGTAGCCATAAAAGACAATATGTGCATTAAGGGACAGCTTACTACCTGCAGTTCCCGGATTCTTTCCGGATTCAGACCCACATACACGGCGCAGGCAGTTGAGAATCTGCGGAAGGCAGGAGCAGTGATCCTGGGAAAGACAAATATGGATGAATTTGCCATGGGAAGTACCACAGAGACTTCCTATTACGGCCCTACAAGAAATCCCCACAATACGGAACATGTTCCGGGGGGATCATCCGGCGGATCGTGTGCGGCAGTGGCGGCAGGCGAGTGTTTCGGCGCGCTGGGATCTGACACCGGCGGCTCAATAAGGCAGCCAAGTTCCTTCTGCGGCGTAGTGGGCCTGAAACCCACATACGGAACGGTTTCCAGATACGGACTGATTGCATACGGATCCTCACTGGATCAGATCGGTCCGGTTGCGAAGGATGTATCGGACTGCGCGGCGTTTCTTGAGGCGATTGCCTCCCACGACCCGAAGGACAGTACATCTGTTGAGAGAAAAGACTGCGATTTCATGAGCGCCCTGACAGAGGACGTTAAAGGGCTGAAGATCGGAATCCCGGGAGATTATATCGGGGAAGGTCTGGATCCGGAAGTGCGTCAGGCAGTGCAGGACGCGGCAAAAGTTCTGGAAGAAAAGGGCGCATCTGTAGAGACGTTCGATCTTGGACTTGTAAAATACGCGATTCCGGCGTACTATACCATTGCCTCAGCGGAGGCGAGTTCCAACCTGGAACGATTTGACGGCGTAAAATACGGATACCGGACAGAAAACTATGAAGGGCTGCACAACATGTATAAAAAGACCCGGTCAGAAGGGTTCGGTCCGGAGGTGAAACGGCGGATTATGCTGGGCTCCTTTGTTCTGAGTTCCGGATATTATGATGCATATTATCTGAAAGCGCTCCGGACAAAAGCCCTGATAAAAAAGGAGTTTGACAAGGCTTTTGAGAAATACGATCTGATTCTCGGACCGGCGGCTCCCACCACAGCACCGAAGCTGGGAGAGAGCCTGAGCGATCCGCTGAAAATGTACCTGGGAGATATTTACACCATTTCCGTAAATCTTGCCGGACTGCCGGGCATGACCATACCTGTCGGGAAAGATAAAGAAGGACTGCCCATTGGCATGCAGCTGATCGGAAATGCATTTGATGAGAAAACCCTGATCCGCGCAGCATACACTTATGAGTGCGCGACAGGCAAACAGTATGAAAAGATGGCAGATATCAGAGCGGCCATGGAGACCGGAAAGGAGGTGGGCTGATCATGGCACAGTATGAGACCGTGATCGGACTTGAAGTTCATATCGAGCTGGCGACAAAGACAAAAATCTTCTGCGGCTGCAGTACAGAATTCGGAAGCGCGCCGAATACCCACACCTGTCCGGTGTGTACGGGTATGCCGGGCTCCCTTCCGGTGCTGAATAAAAAAGTGGTGGAATATGCCATGGCGCTGGGACTTGCCACAAACTGCAGAATAACACAGGTGTGCAAGTTTGACCGGAAGAACTATTTCTATCCGGATAATCCCCAGAACTATCAGATCTCGCAGCTCTATCTCCCCATCGCAAGAGACGGTTTCGTAGAAATTGAGACGGCGGCAGGGAAGAAGAATGTGCGGATTCATGAAATGCATATGGAAGAGGACGCCGGAAAACTGGTCCATGATGAGTGGGATGACACCTCCCTTGTAGATTATAACCGCAGCGGCGTGCCCCTGGTTGAGATTGTGTCAGAGCCGGATATGCGTTCCTCTGACGAAGTAATCGCATACCTGGAAAAACTGCGGATGACTGCTCAGTACCTGGGTGTATCGGACTGTAAGCTTCAGGAAGGTTCCATGAGGGCGGATGTAAACCTTTCGGTGCGCAGAGCCGGCACAGAGGAACTGGGCACAAGAACTGAGATGAAAAACCTGAACTCATTTAAAGCCATTGCCCATGCCATCGAAGGAGAAAGGGCCCGTCAGATTGAACTTCTGGAAGCAGGAAAAGAAGTCGTGCAGGAGACCAGGCGCTGGGATGATAATAAAGAAAGCTCTTATGCGATGCGCTCCAAGGAAGACGCCCAGGATTACCGTTATTTTCCGGAACCGGATCTGGTGCCTGTCGTAATTTCCGATGAATGGATTCGTGAAGTGAAGGCACGGCAGCCGGAACTGCGCCCGGAAAAGCTGGAAAGATACAGCAGGGAGTTTGACATTCCCCGGTATGATGCGGAGCTGATTACCGAATCCAAGAAAGTTGCGGATCTTTTCGAAAAGACCGTGGAACTTTGCGGCAAACCGAAGAAGGTATCCAACTGGATTATGGGAGAAATGTTCCGCCTGATGAAGGAGAGGGGAATGGAGGCGGAGGAGCTGGCATTTTCCCCGGAGAATCTGGCAAAGCTGATTGATCTGGCAGATACGGGAACGATCAGCAGCTCTGTGGCGAAAAAAGTATTCGAGAAGATATTTACAGATAATGTGGATCCGGAAAAATATGTGGAAGAACAGGGCCTTAAGACCGTAAATGATGAAGGCGCCTTAAGAGCGGCAGTTGAGAAAGTGCTTGCTGACAATCCGCAGGCCGTGGCTGATTATAAGGGGGGAAAGCAGAAAGCCTTCGGCGCGCTCATGGGACAGTCCATGCGGGCCATGAAAGGGAAGGCAGATCCGGCATCTGTGACAAAGATGATAAAAGAACTGCTGGAGAAGCAGTAGAAGCAGCGCGGATACAGTAGAAGAGGCGTCGTGGAAAACGGCGCCTTTTTCTGGTCGAAGCCTGTTTTTTTGTTCAATATGTCGTTTTTATTGCGTTTATATGGGGAATTTGTTATGATATTTCACAGAGAAGCCGCTTTTGATTTTCAGCAGAAGCGACTGGAAAAATAAGACCGGACAGTTCTGCGCTTACATTATTTATTGCCGGAAAGGAACAGAGCCCGGCCAGGATACGGAGGTTGTGAAATATGAAGATCGGCATAGGAAATGATCATTCAGCTCTGGAGCTGAAAGCGGAAATTATTGATTTCCTGAAAGAAAAAGGACATGAGGTGGTGGATTATGGGACAAATTCACCGGAGAGCTGCGATTATCCCATATATGGAGAAAAGGTAGCCCGGGCTGTGGCGGCAGGCGAAGTGGAGAAAGGGATTCTGATCTGCGGCACAGGACTGGGCATTTCTCTCGCGGCAAATAAAGTCGAGGGAATCCGGGCTGTCGTATGCAGTGAGCCGTTTACGGCAAAGATGTCCAGAGCCCATAATGACTGTAACGTGCTGGCTTTCGGCGCCAGAGTGGTGGGTGCGGAGCTGGCTAAAATGATTGTCGATACATGGCTTAATACGGAGTTCGAAGGTGGACGGCATCAGCGGAGAGTGGATCTGATTATGGACATTGAAAGAAGAAATAAAGAAAAATAGCCTGCTGTGGACAGAAGAATATCCGGTATTGCAGAATTTCGCAGGAGGATATGAATGGCGGGGTATCTGACAGGAGGATATGACAGAGGATGCATCTATATTTTGTTTCACGGTGGATATTGTTTTTCTTCTTATATAGTTTTATGGGCTGGGTGTGGGAGAGCTGTTATGTCTCAGTGAAAGAACGGCGTCTTGTAAACAGGGGATTTATGCATGGCCCGTTTCTTCCTCTTTATGGTTCGGGAGCGGTTATGGTTCTGTTCTGTACCATGGGAGTAAGAGATCATATTATCCTTGTTTTCGCTCTCGGCATGACAGGAGCTACGGCTCTGGAGTTTATTACCGGAGTTGTGATGGAGAGTATTTTTCATGTAAAATATTGGGATTACAGCAAACAGAAGCTGAATCTGAAAGGCTATATCTGCCCTGCCGCATCTTTGTGCTGGGGATGTTTTTCCGTACTTATGGTATTTGTGGTTCACCCTCCGGTTGAATCGGCAATTCTTATGCTGCCCGATCATATGGCTGCAGGAACCGCAGGAGTATTGACGGCGGGTGCGGCAGCAGACTTTATTTTCTCCTTCAGAGAAGCTCTGGATATGAAGCAGCTCCTTGCCCAGGCGGAAAAAACCAGAGAGCAGCTCCGGCGGCTGCAGGACAAACTTCATCAGGTTACGGACGGAATTGCGGTGCTGAACAAAGTCCGTCCGGAAAAAAGGAAGACCAGAAAAACGTTTGGCAGAGACTTATACCTGGAGAAGATCCGCGCTGTCCGCCGCGCACGCATACAGCTGCTGGAAGAACTGTCTGCCAAAGTTGAGATGGCGGTAAGGGAGAATCTTCCTTTAAAGCTGAATGGCAGGGCTGCTGAAAAATGGAAACAGGATCTTTCGGAAATAAAAGAAAATATTTCCCGCGAGTTCCAGAAAATGAACGAACGTTCAGACAGGCGTTATCTGCGTATTGTACAGATGCTCAGGAGAAATCCCACTGCAGTTTCCGGGAAATTTAAGGAGACGCTGGACGAACTGAAAAAGATAATAAATGGAAAACAGTAAAGACAGAAGGGGAAAAATACATGACAAAGAAACAGCGCGCGCTGGAAATTATCGAGCGCCTGAAAAAAGAATATCCGGATGCAGGGTGCACCCTTGATTATGATCAGGCATGGAAGCTGCTTGTCAGCGTCAGACTGGCGGCTCAGTGTACAGATGCCAGAGTGAATGTAGTCGTAGAAGGACTGTATGAAAAATATCCCGATGTGGATGCGCTTGCCGGTGCGGACGTCAAAGATATAGAAGATATAGTCAGGCCATGCGGTCTTGGAGCCAGTAAAGCCAGAGATATCAGCGCCTGTATGAAAATACTGCGGGATGAATACGGCGGAAATGTACCGGATGATTTTGACGCGCTGCTTAAACTGCCCGGAGTAGGAAGGAAAAGCGCCAATCTGATTATGGGCGATGTCTTCGGAAAACCGGCCATAGTTACAGATACTCACTGCATACGCCTTGTCAACCGGATGGGACTTGTGGATGGAATCAAAGAGCCGAAGAAAGTAGAAATGGCGCTGTGGAAGATCATTCCTCCGGAAGAAGGAAGCGATTTCTGTCACCGGCTTGTGTATCACGGACGGGATGTCTGTACGGCGAGAACAAAGCCTCACTGCGACAGATGCTGCCTTGCGGATATATGTAAAAAAGCCGGCGTGGATAAAAAGTAAATGAATAAAGGAATTCGGTGAGTCAATGAGGCAGAACGGGCTGTATATACTGGCTGATATTGCTGCGGAAAAACAGTTTATGCTTTGAGACTGCAAAAAAATATTTGAAAACAGATATAAATAAAATAAAAAAACTGAAAATATTGACTATTCCCTCAAAAAGTTCTAAAATTTAGTTATAATAGAACAGAGAGGAGAGGGTCTTATGACAAAGGTTTTTATTGTAACATTTTTGATGGCGTTTACCTTTCTTCTCATCTGCTGGGTAGTAACTCAGTATCAAATTTATACAAATGAGCACAGCATGGAAGACGAACTCAGAAAACCCAGGCTGTCCTCAAAAGTAAGAGCCTGGCGGATGATGTTGGCAGATACGCTGCACAACGCAAGATACTTTACACAGGAAAAAATAAGGTCTGAGAACAAAACAACATTTCTGTTCGGGACAGACAATAAAAATAAAAAGAAGAAAGCTGTATAAACGTACAAAAAGGCTGACAGCTTCACCAGCAGGAAAATCTCTTTTGTGTGAAGCTGTCAGTTGTTTTGTATAATTACAGTATTTTCCCGCCAATTGAGATGGTCGTCACCTGGCAGGGAATGCACTTCCCGCAGTCCTGAATCGATTTTCTTACGGCGCTTTCCAGTCCACCGCAGCAGGGAACCTCCATCCGCGCCACGGTTACATCCCGGATGGAGTTTTCTTTTATAATTGCAGTCAGCTTTTCGGAGTAGTCGGTGTCATCCAGCTTCGGACATCCGATCAGAGTAACCTTTCCGCGCATAAATTCTTCATGAAAGCGGGCATATGCATAAGCGGTACAGTCTGCGGCAATAAGCAGAGACGCATTTTCAAAACAGGGCGCCCCGGCCGGTATGAGCCTGATCTGAGCCGGCCACTGGCCCAGCATGGAACGCACAGACGACGGAGCTTCTGAAGGAGCAGATGTGTTTGCCGGATCCGGATGGTCAAGTGCTTTGAACAGGCTTCCGGGACAGGCGTGAGCCGGAGCTTTATTATTCTGCATTTTTTCCCTTTTGTTTTTTTCTACGGCTTCCGCATCGTAGGCTGCGGCTTCTCTTTCTATAAAAGAGATTGCGTTTACCGGGCAGGCGGGCAGGCAGTCGCCGAGACCGTCGCAATAGTCGTCTCTTAAGAGCCGGGCTTTTCCATCTACCATTCCTATAGCCCCTTCGTGGCAGGCCGAAGCACAGAGCCCGCAGCCGTTGCACCGGTGTTCGTCAATCTGAATTATTTTTCTGATCATCTGATATTCTCCTCGCTTTTTTCTTTGATTTTCATCAGTTATTATAAAATGCCGGACAGAGATAATATGTTGTTAAAACAACAAAACGAAAAAATATAAATGAAATCTCTTTTAAAAATCGTTCTCTGTCCGCATCGAACCGCAGAAGGGCGGCGGTTCAGCGCCTGAGCTGCTGCAGAGCCTGCAGGAAATCCAGATCATCTTTTTTGAGTTTAAGATTGGTAATATATGTTTTCTTCTCCGGGGATGTGACCTTGATTTCTATAACAGAGCCTTCCCGAAGCGCGTCTCTGGAGACGGCATTTAAAAAATGCTGAAATTTTGGATGGTTTTTCTGAAATATATCCAGATGTTTTTTCAGTGTCTGAAGCTTTGCAAGCTGAGAAAAATTCATGGTACTTTGCCTCCTTTCGGCCGGTTTTCGATAATCTGCCGGATTATTCTTATCTATCATATTCGGAATGCAGGCGTTTGACAAGCAAAAGTGAAAAAACCAGTAAAAACTATAGTAAAAAAAGCTTGCAATATGAACGCAGCTGTGGTATTATATCACTTGTGTCGGAGATGATGCGGGTGTAGTTCAATGGTAGAACACCAGCCTTCCAAGCTGGATACGTGGGTTCGATTCCCATCACCCGCTTTTTTTGTGCCCTGAATTCGGGAAAGTTCCGTTTTGATTTTGTTTTATGAGGATTTGTGAAAGTAACTTTCATTATTAGAAAAGCTGAAAATATTCGAGGACTTCTCACGGATAGAACACACAGGAGATGCGGGATGTGAGTTCCTTGTGACTCGGAGGAATCTGTCAGAAAAACAAAGGATTTGAAGTCTGATGTTAAGGCCTGAGATGAAGCTGTTCGAACAGAGTGAGTTTTCATCTCGGGCCTTGCTTTTAATCAGATTTCAAATCCTTTATTTTTCTCAGATCCCGGAGTGGAACAAGGATCTTACATCCCGCATCTCCGTCCTGTTCAATTCAGGAAGTTTTGGATATTTTCGGATATTTCCTTGTGAAAGTTCATTTTGACAAATCCGAACTTGTGCTTCATTTCATTGTTTATCTGTGCTATACTGGAACAAATATGTATCAGATAAGAGCGAGAGGATTACTATGAGATTTAATTTGATGGACAATGTTGTCATGCGGGCTTTGAGTAAGATCTGCGATATGGTGTTTCTGAATGTGCTGTGGGTGATCTGTTCGATTCCCATTGTGACAATCGGGGCGTCAACAACGGCTTTGTACACGGTTATGCTGAAGATTGTCCGGAATGAGGAAGGATATATTTTCAGAGGCTTTTTTAAAGCCTTTAAAGAGAATTTTAAACAGAGTACGGTGATTTGGCTGATTATTGCGGTTTTCAGTGTGCTCTGCTGGCTTGATTTCAGAATTGCAGGAATGATGGGAGCAGGAGTCGGAGATGTGCTTCGAATTATTTTTATGATCGTGGGATTTCTGCTTTTGTCCGTTACGATATATGTGTTCCCGCTGACAGCGCGGTATGAGAATAAGATATCTGCCACATTAAAAAACGCACTGATTCTTACAATTGCAAAACTTCCGTATACGGTTCTGATGGTGGCTGTTGTAGTAGTGGCCGTAATTGCATCGCTATGGAATACAATGACGCTGATGCTGGCAGTGCCGCTGTGGTTTCTGTTCGGAGTATCGCTGATTGCATGGGTCAATTCTTATCTGTTAAGAAGAGTGTTCACTGTATTTGAGCCGGAGGAGGACGCGCAGAAGGAGAAAGAACAGTAGATATGAAAACTGCTGAAAAGCAGGATGCGGCAGTACAGGTGATTTACAGGAAAAGACGGAAGTTATAATCCGTTGGAAAGGATAAAATGCGGATGAAGAAGATTCTTTATCTGCGGGAAGAAGGAGAAAGATGAATTTTCTGGAAGAACGAATTGTGAGAGATGGAGTTGTAAAAGAAGGAAATGTGCTTAAGGTGGACAGCTTTCTAAACCATCAGATGGATATCGGGCTGCTGAACGAGATGGGGGCGGAATTTAAACGGAGATTTGAAGGGAAGCCCATTAATAAGATTCTTACAATTGAAGCATCGGGGATCGGAATTGCCTGTATTGCGGCCCAGCATTTCAATGTACCGGTTGTGTTTGCGAAGAAGTCCCAGAGCATTAATCTGGACGGGGAAGTATATGTGGCGGAAGTGGAATCTTTTACGCACAAATGTATTAACCATGTAATAGTAGCGAAGAAGTTTCTGACTCCAGAGGATCATGTTCTGATTATTGATGACTTCCTGGCCAACGGATGTGCGCTTCAGGGGCTGATTCAAATTGTGCAGTCTGCGGGAGCGACAGTTGAAGGAATCGGAATTGCCATAGAAAAAGGGTTCCAGTCAGGAGGGAGAATGATAAGAAATCTGGGATTTCAGCTGGAGTCACTGGCCATAGTAGACGGCATGGACGCCGCGAACGGACATATAGAGTTCCGTCCGCAGAAAGCGGCGGAGCCGGAGGGCGGAGAGACGGATAAAGCAGCAGACAGTGTGTTTAAACCGGAAGAATGTGTGTGCAGAAGCTCGACTCTTGATTGATTCAGGCCAGTCCTGCGGGGGTGGCTTTTATATGCAAAAGTATACAAAAAAATATAGATGTCAATTGGCAGATGTTTACAAAAATATGCGAAAATTGTCAAAATATCTTACTTTAAAGTCCGAATTGTGTTAAAATATTTTCAGTGAGACCGCAGAAAAAGGCCGTTACAGCGTTGTACCGGTCTTTCTTTGGCTATACTTATACTATCAGCAGTGAAGTGGGAAGAGTGTTCTTGGTAAGGAAAAGGAGGAATTGGATGCTCAATAGAGGAGATGCGGTTGTTTACAAATGCAGAGGGCTGTACAAAGTGGAAGACATTGGTACTCTTGATTTTTCTTTCGCTGACAGGCAGAAAAAATATTATACGCTTCAGTCGGTGGAAGATGAGAGAGACCGCGCATATGTGCCTACAGATGATGAATCAAATATCAGAAAGCCTGTCAGCAGAGAGGAAGCGTTAAATCTGATTGACCGGATAGCAGACATTGAAGTGCTCAAGGTAAAAAATGAAAAACTCAGGGAACAGGAGTATAGAGACTGTATTGCTGACTACTGTCCGGAAAACTGGGTAAAGGTGCTTAAAACAACATATAACAGAACCAAGCGCAGGGGCAGTATTACCAGTGTTGACCGGAAATATCAGATGCTTCTTGAACATGCTCTGTACAGTGAATTTTCTTTTGCGCTTGGAATTCCTGCGGGACAGATGACGCAGTTTATTGAGGAACATGTATTGCGAAAAAACTAAGTGCATGATATACTTCTCCTGAATATTTTATTTAGGAGGAGTTATTTTTTATGGACGCAGACCCTGCGGGGAACTCAATTTTATTTGACTTGTTGCTTTTATTGTTTTTTACTCTCATGAATGCTTTTTTTGCCGGGGCGGAGATGGCTGTTGTATCGGTGAATAAAAACCGGATCCGAAGTCTTGCCCAGGAAGGCAACAGAAAGGCAAAGGTGATCGAGAAACTTTTTGATGATTCTACAAAGTTTCTTTCTACAATTCAGGTGGCCATTACATTTGCAGGTTTCTATTCATCTGCATCTGCGGCAGCAGGTATATCGCCGGCGCTGGCACAGTGGCTGAGAGGATTTGATATTCCTTACAGCCAGCAGATCGCTCACAATGGAGTAACACTTATCCTGATGTTTTTCAATCTGGTATTTGGTGAGCTTGTGCCGAAGAGAATCGCTCTTCAGAAGGCAGAGTCGTTCTGTATGCTGACAGTAATGCCGATTCACTATGTTTCCATTATACTTTCACCATTTATCAAACTGCTTTCCGTATCTACGAAACTGGTGCTCAGACTTCTGGGAATGAAGACGGAGGATCAGGAAGAAGCGGTGACAGAGGAGGAGATTAAGGCTCTTCTGAAAATGGGAAATGAAAGCGGCACCTTTGATGATGAGGAACGTGAAATGATCGACTCGGTGTTTGCCTTTGACGATCGGACAGCCAGAGAAATTATGGTGCCCAGACGTGATGTGGTAACGATAGATATCGAAGAACCGTTTGACGAACTGATCGACGAGATTCTTGAGACAAGACATAACAGGATTCCGGTCTACGAAGAGAGTATTGACAATATTATCGGCGTGCTTCACGTAAAGGACGTGATGATTGAACTGAGAAGATCCGGCCTTGACAAGATAAACATACGGGAAATGCTTCACAAACCGTTTTTTGTGCCTGAGACGAAAGAGGCGGATGAACTGTTCCGCACCATGCAGGCGGAGCGGCATCACATGGCCATACTGGTAGATGAGTACGGCGGCTTTTCCGGAATTGTGACAATCGAAGACCTTGTTGAGGAGATCATGGGTGATATAAATGAAGAATATGAGGAAGTCGTTCCTGAGATCGAGGCAGTCAGTGAAAATGAATATGTTCTGGACGGAGGAATTCTGATTGAGGATCTGAATGAAGAGCTGGGGCTGAAGCTGGAAACAGAAAATTATGATACGCTTTCCGGCTACCTGATCGAACAGCTGGGACATATTCCGGCAAAGGAAGACCGGGATGTGATCCGGGAGGACAACCTTGTATTTAACGTAATGGAAGTGAAAGATAACCGTATTACCAGAGTGGAGCTGCAGATCGAGCAGCAGCCGGAAGAAGAGGATGAAGACTCCGGCGGCGGGAAGAAAAAGCGGTGTGAAACGGAAGAAGATGAAAAAAACGGAAAGGAGACACAGTAAAATGAAAAAGCTGTCTATTGAAGAAGAATTAAGGAATAATTCCTACCCCGGAAGAGGAATCATTATCGGCAGAACGCCGGATGGGAAGAAAGCTGTTACTGCCTATTTTATTATGGGCCGCAGTGAGAACAGCCGCAACCGTATTTTCGTGGAGGACGGAGAGGGAATCCGTACACAGGCTTTTGATCCGACAAAACTGACAGATCCCAGCCTGATTATCTATGCGCCGGTGCGGGTGCTGGGCAATAAAACCATTGTGACAAACGGAGATCAGACCGATACGATTTATGAGGGAATGGATAAACAGCTTACATTTGAGCAGTCTCTGCGCAGCCGGGAGTTTGAGCCGGACGGCCCCAATTATACTCCGCGTATTTCGGGTATCATGCATATCGAAAATGGTATCTATAATTTCGCCATGTCAATTCTGAAAAGTGACAATGGCAGACCGGAAGGATGCGGCAGATATACATTTGCCTACGAAAATCCTTCTGCCGGTGAGGGACGTTTTATTCATACTTATATGTGTGACGGCGATCCGCTCCCCAGCTTTGAGGGAGAACCGAAACGGATTGGTATTCCGGATGATATGGACAGCTTTACAGAGCTTCTGTGGAACAGCCTGAACGAAGATAACAAAGTATCCCTTTTCGTTCGCTATATTGATATCGAGACAGGAAAATACGAGACAAAAATTGTTAACAAAAATCATTGATTATACCGCTTTATAAGCGCGGCACAGGAGGTAAAGATGAAAGAATTAGAACTGAAATACGGATGTAACCCAAATCAGAAACCGTCAAAAATCTATATGAGTGACGGAAGTGACCTGCCTATCCAGGTACTCTGCGGCCGGCCGGGATATATCAATTTCCTGGACGCATTTAACGGCTGGCAGCTTGTATCAGAGCTGAAAAAAGCGACCGGACTTCCGGCAGCTACATCATTCAAGCATGTATCACCGGCAGGAGCTGCCGTAGGACTTCCCCTTACTGATACACTTGCGAAGATCTACTGGGTGGATGATCTGGGCGATCTTTCTCCTCTCGCGAGCGCTTATGCAAGAGCCAGAGGCGCGGACAGAATGTCTTCCTTCGGCGATTTTATCGCACTGTCCGACGTGTGTGACGTGGACACGGCCCGTCTGATTAAAAGAGAGGTATCCGACGGCGTGATCGCTCCGGGATATGAGCCGGAAGCGCTGGAACTCCTGAAACAGAAGAAAAAAGGCAATTATAATGTAATCCAGATCGAGCCGGATTATGTGCCGGCGGCTCTGGAACACAAGGAAGTTTTCGGCATTACTTTCGAACAGGGAAGAAACGAACTCAATATCGACAAAGATTTCTTCTCAGATATTGTGACTGAAAATAAAGATATGACTGACGAGGCGAAGATGGATCTGGCAGTTGCCATGATCACTTTGAAATATACGCAGTCAAATTCCGTCTGCTATGTAAAAGGCGGACAGGCAATCGGCATCGGCGCAGGACAGCAGTCCCGTATTCACTGTACGCGTCTGGCAGGACAGAAGGCGGACAACTGGTGGCTCAGACAGTGCCCGAAGGTAATGGAACTGCCGTTCAAAGAAGGAATCAAGCGCGCGGACAGAGATAATGCCATCGATCTGTACATTGGTGAGGAATATATGGATGTACTCGCGGACGGCGCATGGGAAAATATTTTCACGGAGAAACCGGAAGTATTTACCCGCGAGGAGAAGAGAGCATGGCTGGATAAGATGACAGATGTAGCTCTTGGTTCAGACGCGTTTTTCCCGTTCGGTGATAATATTGAGCGCGCGCATAAGAGCGGTGTGAAATACATTGCCCAGCCCGGCGGATCCGTGAGAGATGATAATGTAATCCAGACCTGTGATAAGTACGGCATGGTAATGGCGTTTACAGGAATCCGCCTGTTCCACCACTAATCCGGAAAAGAGGAACCTGTATGGTTATAGAGACAAGAAGCCCGGAGGAGACCTTTGAGACAGGGAGAAAGCTGGGCGAGACAGCTGTCCCCGGACAGGTATTTACCCTGATGGGAGATCTTGGCGTGGGCAAGACCGTGTTCACCCAGGGGCTTGCCAGAGGACTGGAAATTACGGAACCGGTCAGCAGCCCTACATTTACAATTGTCCAGGTTTATGAAGAAGGACGGCTCCCGTTTTACCATTTTGACGTCTACCGGATCGGGGATGTGGAAGAGATGGATGAAGTGGGATTTGATGATTATATTATGGGGGACGGGGTGTCCCTGATTGAGTGGGCAGATCTGATTGAAGAGATTCTCCCGGAAAAGCGGACAGAGGTCCGGATAGAAAAGGATCTGGAACAGGGCTTTGATTACAGAAAAATCACAATCAGAGAACTGGGAAGATAAAGCAGCGGTGCTGCCGCAGAGATGGAGGAGATCCCGTCTGTTTCTGCGGCAGCGCCTTTGCGCGCAGAGCGCAGATGCAGGAGAGATGCAGCAGCCTGCAGAAAGGAAACAGTATGAAGATATTAGCGATAGACAGTTCCGGGCTGACGGCCACCGTGGCGCTGGTGGAGGATGACCGGACAATTGCGGAGTATACAGTGGATTATAAAAAGACCCATTCGCAGACGCTTCTTCCTATGATAAGCGAGATGCTGGAAATGGTCGAAATGGATATTGCTTCAGTTGATGCCATAGCGGTATCGGGCGGTCCGGGATCTTTTACGGGACTGAGAATCGGCTCGGCAACGGCGAAGGGCCTGGGCCTTGCGCTGAATAAGCCGCTGGTTCACGTGCCGACGGTCGATGCGCTGGCTTATAGTGTGTACGGATGCCAGGATATTATCTGTCCGATTATGGACGCACGGAGAAATCAGGTGTATACCGGACTGTATACTTTTTCAACGAAAGATTCAGGGACAGAAGAAAATCAGGTGCGGGAATACGCTTTCAGGGTTCTGAAGATGCAGATGGCAGCGCCGGTGAGTGATCTGATCCGTCGGCTGAACAATTACGGACGTCCTGTTATATTTCTCGGGGACGGAGTGCCGGTGTACCGTGATATTCTTATTCAGCATCTGAAGGTTCCATGCTCCTTTGCGCCGTCTTATATGAACCGGCAGAGAGCCGCCGTGGTAGGTGCTCTGGGGATCCGGTATTATGAGATGGGAAATTACGAGACGGCGGCAGAGCATAAACCCGAATACCTGCGGGTATCTCAGGCGGAACGTGAGAGAGCGGAACGTGAGAAAAATGCAGTGCCTGAGGTACGGAAGATGACTATGGAAGACGCGGCCGTCACAGCGGAAATGGAACATCAGCTTTTTCCGGACGCCTGGAGTGAGAAGTCGGTGCTGGAAACATGGCAGCAGCCGGGAACCATATGTCTTATTGCGGAGAAAGCCGGACGTACAGCCGGGTATCTGCTGGCATATGCGGCGGCCGGAGAAGCGGAGATCGCCAGAATCGGCGTGGTAAAAGAGCTGCAGAGGCAGGGAGCCGCGAAAGCCCTTCTCGCGGCGCTGGAAAAAGAATGCGCGGAACAGGGGATTGCCCGGATCCTTCTTGATGTAAGGGTGAGCAATAAAGCAGCAAGAGCGCTGTACGAATCGGCAGGGTTCAGAGAGGACGGAATCCGGCAGAAATTCTACGAAGATCCGGAGGAGGACGCCATTCTGATGAGTCGTCCTGCAGAAAAGAAGAATGGAAATCCGGAAGGGGTTACACGATAGAAAGAACGTTTCCTTTTCTGGAAACTGTTCTGCAGTTCCGGCAGAAGTTCCCACTGGGAATTGTCCTGTGTTCATGTTATAGTGTGGACGTAGAAAAAGCGATGGAAACACCGCGGACACAGGAGGAAATTGTATGCGCCAGTATCAGATAAAAGAAACAAAAGAGATTAAAAAAATAATTTGTAACAAATGTGGCAGGGAAATCCCGGCGGTTGCCGGATACCCCGGGGAAGGGGTATTCAGTGTGGATTACACATGGGGATATTTTTCTGAAAAGGATGGAGAAAGGCACAGTTTTGATTTATGTGAATCCTGTTATGATGAGCTGCTGGCTTCTTTTCAGATACCTGCCAGAATTGAAGAATAGAACGGGGAATAGTATGTTAGATGTTTGTTTGCTGGGAAGCGGGGGAATGATGCCTCTGCCGTACCGCTATCTGACGGCTCTGCTGACCCGGTTTAACGGCAGCAGCCTGCTTATTGACTGCGGGGAAGGAACCCAGATTGCGATGAAAGAAAAAGGATGGAGTTTTAAGCCGATTGACGTGATCTGCTTTACTCATTATCATGGCGACCATATCAGCGGCCTTCCCGGCCTTCTGCTTACAATGGGGAACGCGGATCGGAGGGGGCCTCTGACTATGATCGGTCCAAAGGGACTGGAACGGGTGGTAAGCAGTCTGCGGGTAATTGCTCCGGAGCTGCCTTTTCCGGTTATATATAAAGAAATCCAGGGCGCGGAGCAGACATTTGAGCTGAATGGCTACCGCCTGAAGGCATTCCGGGTAAATCATAATGTACTCTGTTACGGATATACACTGGAGATTGACAGAGCCGGAAAATTCGATGCTGTCAGAGCGAAGGAACAGGGGATCCCTCTTCCATACTGGAGCAGACTGCAGGCCGGAGAGATCATTGAAGCGGATGGAAAAATATTTACTCCGGATATGGTTCTGGGTCCTGCCCGGAAAGGAATCAAGCTGACCTATACTACCGACACCAGACCTGCAGATTCTATTTGGAAAAATGCTGAAAAGTCAGATCTTTTTATCTGCGAAGGCATGTATGGTGAAAAGGAGAAGGCAGCGAAGGCCGTGGAGTATAAGCATATGACATTTTATGAGGCGGCGGCCCTGGCAAAAAAAGCTCAGGTCCGGGAAATGTGGCTGACACACTACAGTCCGTCTCTGACCCGGCCAGAGCAGTATATGGAGGAAGTGCGCAAAATTTTTCCCGCTGCCAAGGCGGGAAAAGATGGAATGACAACGGAGCTGATGTTTGAGGAGGCTAAGGAAACAAGATGAAAGAAATCAAAGATATTAATATACTTGCAATCGAGTCTTCCTGTGATGAAACTGCGGCGGCAGTCGTGCATAATGGCAGAGAAGTACTGTCCAATATTATTTCATCCCAGATTGACCTTCACAAACTGTATGGCGGAGTTGTGCCGGAGATTGCATCCAGAAAACATATAGAAAAGATTAATCAGGTGATAGAAGAAGCCCTGAAAGAGGCGGATGTTACCCTGGAAGACATTGATGCTGTTGCAGTAACATACGGACCGGGACTTGTAGGCGCGCTTCTTGTAGGTGTTGCTGAGGCAAAAGCGATTGCATATGCCCGGCAGCTGCCCCTTGTTGGTGTTCATCACATTGAGGGACATATTTCGGCAAATTATATTGAACATCCGGATCTTGAACCGCCTTTTTTATGTCTGGTCGCATCAGGCGGACATACTCATCTTGTTCTTGTAAGAGATTATGGGAAATATGAGATCCTGGGAAGAACCAGAGATGACGCTGCCGGAGAGGCATATGACAAAGTGGCGAGAGCTATCGGTCTGGGATACCCGGGAGGTCCCAAAATAGACCGGATCGCAAAGGAAGGAAACCCGGATGCCATTACATTCCCAAAAGCGCACATCGAAGGAGCAGAGTATGACTTCAGTTTCAGCGGACTGAAATCAGCGGTACTTAACTATATCAATGGCTGCAAAATGAAAGGGGAGAGTTATGATCCTGCAGATATTGCAGCCTCATTCCAGAAGGCGGTTGTGGAAGTACTGGTGGAAAATTCTATGAAAGCGGCAGAAAATTTCGGTATATATAAATTTGCCATTGCAGGAGGCGTGGCATCCAATACAGCGCTGCGCGCGGCAATGAAACAGGCGTGTGGAGAGAGGAAGATCCGGTTTTTTCATCCTTCGCCGGTTTACTGTACAGATAATGCGGCAATGATAGGCGCGGCGGGTTATTATGAGTTCCTTGCGGGAACACGCCATGGCTGGGATCTGAATGCGGTGCCGAATCTGAAACTGGGAGAGAGGTAAGACAGTGGAGAAAAAGTATTGTACAGCAATTGTGCTGGCCGGGGGCAGCGGAAAGCGTATGGGTTCCAAAGTGCATAAACAATATCTTCTTCTGGGAGGAAAGCCGGTGCTTGTTTATTCTCTGGAAGTATTTCAGGACTCAGATTATATTGATGAGATTATCCTTGTAACCGGAGCCGGAGAAGAGGAATACTGCCGGGAGCAGATTCTGTCTCCTTACCATATTACCAAGGTGAAAAAAATTGTGGAAGGCGGAGCGGAACGGTATCATTCTGTCTGGAACGGCCTTCAGGCGGCTTCGGAAGGATATGTGTTCATTCATGACGGAGCCAGGCCATTTGTTGACGCAGGGATAATTGAAAGAGCATACGACTGCGTCTCTCAGCACAGTGCCTGCGCAGCCGGTATGCCGGTAAAGGACACTATAAAGATTGCGGATGAGAGCGGATTTGTAAAGGCGACACCCGATAGAAATACATTATGGATGATACAGACGCCTCAGGTATTTGAAACATCTTTGATAAAAGAAGCATATTCCCGGCTTATGCAGAAAAAAGATATCGGTGTGACAGACGATGCCATGGCTGTAGAGCAGATGCTCCGTTTCCCGGTAAAACTTTTTCGGGGTTCCTATGAAAATATAAAAATTACTACACCTGAAGATCTGGAAATCGGAGAAGGGTTTTTGCAGAGATAAGTTTCTTGATCCGGACTTATGTTTATGATTTGAAAATGCTGAATAAACTGTTTTTTTTGCGATACAAAACCCGGCAATCCGGTCGTCCTGACAAACTGTTACAAACTGCAGTATAAAATCTGAAAAATCTATTGACAGAAGTTTTAGGTATATGATAGAATAAACACCGTCGCAAAAAGCGGTGTTACAATTCAACTCACTATACGGTGAGAGATGGAGAGGTATCGAAGTGGTCATAACGAGGCGGTCTTGAAAACCGTTTGTCCGAAAGGGCGCGTGGGTTCGAATCCCACCCTCTCCGCTTTGTGGAGAAGTACCCAAGCTGGCCGAAGGGGCTCCCCTGGAAAGGGAGTAGGTCGTTAGTAGCGGCGCGAGGGTTCAAATCCCTCCTTCTCCGTTTGATATTATCCAGAAACTGCTGGAAGCAAACCAGTAGTTTTTCTTTTTCTCTTCAGAACAGGGGTGCCTGTCTCTGGAAGGAATGAGAAGTATGTTTTATGAAAGGCAAGTTGAATGGTGGATGATATCATGCAAAACCACCATATATAATTGCATAATGGAAACTGAGAAATAAGTTGAAAAAACTGTAAAAAACAGTTGACATATAGCGATTGAAAGTGGTAATATATTAAAGCTGACTCATGAGGGACAGCGAAAAACAAAGAAAAATAAAAAAAGTTCTTGACAAAGCGGAACAGATTTGATAAAATATCAAAGCTGTCGCTTGAGAGAGAACGACAGGAACCTTGATAACTGAACAATAGACAACAACCCTTGAAAATTTCTTTGAAGAGAAAATTTCTAAGAACGTCATTGAACAATGAGGTTCGACTCCGTCGAACGGCTTTCACACCAGATTCGTGAAAGACCTCATCAAGTGTTCAATGCCAAACAAACAGTAAAAAGGGAAGAATTAGCTAGTAGTTAGTTCTGAACTTGGAACAAACATTTTTAACGAGAGTTTGATCCTGGCTCAGGATGAACGCTGGCGGCGTGCCTAACACATGCAAGTCGAGCGAAGCACTTTACTTTGATTTCTTCGGATTGAAAAGTTTTGTGACTGAGCGGCGGACGGGTGAGTAACGCGTGGGTAACCTGCCCCATACAGGGGGATAACAGTTAGAAATGACTGCTAATACCGCATAAGACCACAGCACCGCATGGTGCAGGGGTAAAAACTCCGGTGGTATGGGATGGACCCGCGTCTGATTAGCTAGTTGGTGAGGTAACGGCCCACCAAGGCAACGATCAGTAGCCGACCTGAGAGGGTGACCGGCCACATTGGGACTGAGACACGGCCCAAACTCCTACGGGAGGCAGCAGTGGGGAATATTGCACAATGGGGGAAACCCTGATGCAGCGACGCCGCGTGAGCGAAGAAGTATTTCGGTATGTAAAGCTCTATCAGCAGGGAAGAAAATGACGGTACCTGACTAAGAAGCACCGGCTAAATACGTGCCAGCAGCCGCGGTAATACGTATGGTGCAAGCGTTATCCGGATTTACTGGGTGTAAAGGGAGCGTAGACGGATAGGCAAGTCTGAAGTGAAAGCCCGGGGCTCAACCCCGGGACTGCTTTGGAAACTGTTTATCTAGAGTGCTGGAGAGGTAAGTGGAATTCCTAGTGTAGCGGTGAAATGCGTAGATATTAGGAGGAACACCAGTGGCGAAGGCGGCTTACTGGACAGTAACTGACGTTGAGGCTCGAAAGCGTGGGGAGCAAACAGGATTAGATACCCTGGTAGTCCACGCCGTAAACGATGACTACTAGGTGTTGGCAGGCAAAGCCTGTCGGTGCCGCAGCAAACGCAATAAGTAGTCCACCTGGGGAGTACGTTCGCAAGAATGAAACTCAAAGGAATTGACGGGGACCCGCACAAGCGGTGGAGCATGTGGTTTAATTCGAAGCAACGCGAAGAACCTTACCTGCCCTTGACATCCGAATGACCGGTGAGTAATGTCACCTTTCCTTCGGGACATTCGAGACAGGTGGTGCATGGTTGTCGTCAGCTCGTGTCGTGAGATGTTGGGTTAAGTCCCGCAACGAGCGCAACCCTTATCTTCAGTAGCCAGCGGCCAGGCCGGGCACTCTGGAGAGACTGCCAGGGATAACCTGGAGGAAGGTGGGGATGACGTCAAATCATCATGCCCCTTATGGGCAGGGCTACACACGTGCTACAATGGCGTAAACAAAGGGAGGCAGAGCCGCGAGGCCGAGCAAATCTCAAAAATAACGTCTCAGTTCGGATTGTAGTCTGCAACTCGACTACATGAAGCTGGAATCGCTAGTAATCGCGAATCAGAATGTCGCGGTGAATACGTTCCCGGGTCTTGTACACACCGCCCGTCACACCATGGGAGTTGGTAACGCCCGAAGTCAGTGACCCAACCGAAAGGAGGGAGCTGCCGAAGGTGGGACCGATAACTGGGGTGAAGTCGTAACAAGGTAGCCGTATCGGAAGGTGCGGCTGGATCACCTCCTTTCTAAGGAAGAAATAACTTTTTCCGTCCGGAGCAATCCAACTAAAACGGAGGAAATAACTTTTTCCGCCTGGAGCAATCTAACTAAAACGGAAGAAGAAGTAAAGAGCTGTTGTCTATTGTCGAGTTATCAAGTCGAGGAAAGAGCATAAGAACAGAAGGGTTCGCCTTGCCAGGTTCGAAAGGACCTCACCAAGCGCGGCGAACAAGCTTGGTTCTAAGCTCGAAAAGACCTCGCTAAGAACTCAGGCTTTTTTGGTGGCGATGCGCCCGGGGGCAACACCCGTTCCCATCCCGAACACGATGGTTAAGACCCGGACGGCCGATGGTACTGCACTGGAGACGGTGTGGGAGAGTAGGTGGCCGCCAAATTTAAAGAAAAGAAACTAAGATGGAAACGCCATCGAAGTTGAACATAAATACTGGTATGGGCGGACAACAATCCGTCGGGCCAACCCAATCAGCAGGGCAGTGCTGTTAACGCTGGGTTTACCAGTGATCAGAGTTCAAAAGAAGTTTTGAGTTCTGATGACTGATAAACAATCAGTCAGAAGCAGATGCGAAGCTCTAAGAGTTTTAGATATTCGTATCTGAATGTACCTTGAAAACTGCATACAGAGAAAAATCAATGATATAAGATCTTATATATCTTATACAAGACATCCGAGGTAATGTTATTTAACAACATTAACAATACAGTCTGAAGAAAACAGACTTAAAATAAATTGGCCTATTGCCAACACATGTAACGCTATACATGTGTAGAGGAAGATCCATTCCCGTGGATCTGAATCGTTTGGTTATGCTGATAAGAGCGTATGGTGGATGCCTTGGCACTAAGAGCCGATGAAGGACGTGATAAGCTGCGAAAAGCTTCGGGGAGGGGCAAATACCCATCGATCCGGAGATATCCGAATGGGGAAACCTGGCTGAGCAAACCTCAGTCGTCCCTGAGCCAATCCATAACTCAGGGAAGGGAACCCGGTGAACTGAAACATCTAAGTAGCCGGAGGAAGAGAAAACAACATGTGATTCTGTGAGTAGCGGCGAGCGAAAACGGAAGAGCCCAAACCAGGGTGCGTGCATCCTGGGGTTCGGACCGCGGAATTGATTCAATAAGCCTAGCAGAACGGTTTTGGGAAAGCCGGCCAGAGAGGGTGAAAGCCCCGTAAGCGAAAGGCGAGTTGACATGGCGGTATCCAGAGTAGGTCGAGACACGTGGAACCTTGACTGAATACGCGGGGACCACCCCGTAAGGCTAAATACTCCTTAGTGACCGATAGCGCATAGTACTGTGAAGGAAAGGTGAAAAGGACCCCGGGAGGGGAGTGAAAAAGAACCTGAAACCATATGTTTACAAGCTGTGGAACATCTTTATATGATGAACCGCGTACTTTTTGTAGAACGGTCCGGCGAGTTGCGCTGGCTGGCGAGGTTAAGGACTTCAGGTCCGGAGCCGAAGGGAAACCAAGTCTGAATAGGGCCACAGTCAGTCGGAGCAGACCCGAAACCGGGTGATCTACCCATGTCCAGGTTGAAGTTGCCGTAAAAGGCAATGGAGGACCGAACCCACATCCGTTGAAAAGGGTGGGGATGAGGTGTGGGTAGGGGAGAAATTCCAATCGAACCCGGAGATAGCTGGTTCTCCTCGAAATAGCTTTAGGGCTAGCCTCATGTTAATCTTACGGAGGTAGAGCACTGAATTCCTGCGGGGGCGTCAAAGCTTACCAAGGGATATCAAACTCCGAATGCTGTGTAGATGATGCATGGGAGTCAGACGATCCGAGATAAGTTGGGTGGTCAAAAGGGAAAGAGCCCAGACCTGCAGCTAAGGCCCCAAAATGTGTGTTAAGTGGAAAAGGATGTGGGATTTCGAAGACAACTAGGATGTTGGCTTAGAAGCAGCCATCCATTAAAAGAGTGCGTAATAGCTCACTAGTCGAGAGGTCCTGCGCCGAAAATGTCCGGGGCTGAAACACACTGCCGAAGCTCAGGGATTTACGAATGTAAATCGGTAGAGGAGCATTGTTAACTGGACGAAGCGGTACCGGAAGGAGCCGTGGACGGTTAAGAAGAGAGAATGCCGGAATGAGTAGCGAGAGGAAGGTGGGAATCCTTCCGGCCGAATATCTAAGGTTTCCAGGGTAAAGCTGATCTGCCCTGGGTAAGTCGGGACCTAAGGCGAGGCCGAGAGGCGTAGTCGATGGATAACAGGTTGAAATTCCTGTACTATCCTGTAACAGAACTGTGGGGACGCAGGCAGAGAGCGTGAGCCGGGAATGGAAAGACCGGTGCAAGCGAGGTAGGAGTGTATCAGGCAAATCCGGTACACAATCCGAAGACGTGACGCGGACCGAAAACAAGTAGGGAAGCACGTGAGCTGACTGCCAAGAAAAGCCGCTATTGTTTGCAGGGTACCCGTACCGTAAACCGACACAGGTGGATGAGGAGAGAATCCTAAGGCCGACGGGAGAAGCATTGTTAAGGAACTCGGCAAAATGACTCCGTAACTTCGGGAGAAGGAGTGCCTCGAGAGAGGCCGCAGAGAATTGGCCCAAGCAACTGTTTAGCAAAAACACAGGTCTATGCGAAACCGAAAGGTGAGGTATATGGGCTGACGCCTGCCCGGTGCTGGAAGGTTAAGGGGAGAGGTTAGCGCAAGCGAAGCTTTGAACTTAAGCCCCAGTAAACGGCGGCCGTAACTATAACGGTCCTAAGGTAGCGAAATTCCTTGTCGGGTAAGTTCCGACCCGCACGAAAGGCGTAATGATTTGGGCACTGTCTCAACAATGCACCCGGTGAAATTGAAATACCAGTGAAGATGCTGGTTACCTGCGCCAGGACGGAAAGACCCCATGGAGCTTTACTCCAGCTTGATACTGGGATTCGGTATTGCATGTACAGGATAGGTGGGAGGCTAAGAAGTGGTGACGCCAGTTGCCATGGAGCCAATGTTGGGATACCACCCTTGCAGTACTGGGTTTCTAACCAGCAGCCGTGATCCGGCTGGGGGACAATGTCAGGTGGGGAGTTTGACTGGGGCGGTCGCCTCCGAAAGGGTATCGGAGGCGCTCAAAGGTTCCCTCAGAATGGTTGGAAACCATTCGCAGAGTGCAAAGGCAGAAGGGAGCTTGACTGCGACACCGACGGGTGGAGCAGGTACGAAAGTAGGACTTAGTGATCCGGTGGTATAAAGTGGGATTGCCATCGCTCAACGGATAAAAGCTACCCTGGGGATAACAGGCTTATCACTCCCAAGAGTTCACATCGACGGAGTGGTTTGGCACCTCGATGTCGGCTCATCGCATCCTGGGGCTGTAGTCGGTCCCAAGGGTTGGGCTGTTCGCCCATTAAAGCGGTACGCGAGCTGGGTTCAGAACGTCGTGAGACAGTTCGGTCCCTATCCGGCGTGGGCGTAGGATATTTGAGAGGAGCTGTCCTTAGTACGAGAGGACCGGGATGGACTGGCCGCTGGTGTATCTGTTGTTTTACCAAGAGCATAGCAGAGTAGCCAAGCCGGGAAGGGATAAACGCTGAAGGCATCTAAGCGTGAAGCCCCCCTCAAGATGAGATATCCCATAACGACAAGTTAGTAAGACCCCTTGAAGACGACGAGGTAGATAGGGCAGAGGTGGAAGTGCGGTAACGCATGGAGCTGACTGTTACTAATCGGTCGAGGGCATAACCAAAGCGGGAATAGGTGAAGATGGATGATAAATTGATTCTTTGTATGTAGTTTTGAAGGTACATGAATGTATCTTATAATTAAATATTCCTCCTTAGCTCAGTCGGTAGAGCATTCGGCTGTTAACCGAAGTGTCGTTGGTTCAAGTCCAACAGGGGGAGCTCACAAAGCCCGTAAATTCAACGTTTACGGGTTTTATTTATTTCCGCAAGCAACGAGCCTGGCGGACATGCTCGCATGTCCATTTGGCGACTGCCGCGAGAGCCAAAGACCATCGGGGGCTTTGACTTTGTAACATGCCCCTTGGGGGCAAAATAGACCGTCTGCTGAAAAAAGCAGTCATTTGATTGTTAATCGAAAAATGAACCGGAATTGCGTTGCTGGATGGGTTCCGGTGTGTTGCCCGATGGTAAATGTTAAGTTTTACTGTCGGGCTTTTTTATAAGAAATTCCGATTTTCGTTTGCCGAAAACAAGCATCTGATGATTAAGAAGAAAAATAGAAAATGCATAAAATCTGAAAAAATAAACCTTTTCAGAGAAAAATAGAATTGCCTGATAGAAATAAAGAAGGTAAAATTATAAGCAACATAAAAAAAGTGGGGAAAAATATGATTAAGGTATTTCTTGCGGAGAACGAATCATCTGTTCGTGATACAGTCAGAGATGCGCTTGACAGGAAAAACGGCGAGTATGAATTCGTAGGAGAGGCAGCGGACGGTAAAGAGGCATACACAAAAATCCTTAAGGAAAAACCTGACATACTGATAACAGATATTCAGCTGCCTGTAATAGACGGATATAAATTGAGCCGGCTGATCAGAGACGCTCTTCCTGACACGAAAATTATAATTATAAGTGAATATGAAGATTTTGAGTATATGCGGCTGGCAGTTAATCTTGGAGTGGCCGATTATTTACTCAAGCCGGTTAAGCCGGAAATTCTTTCCGAGAGTCTGAATCAGCTGCGGGAAGCGGTTGAAAAAGAGAAAAAAGGCAGAAGACTTCAGAAATGGAAGAAAAGGTTTGACTCCAGGATGTTAAATCATATGAAAGTGAGCCTTTTGAATGAACTGCTTCAGGGAAAAATATCCGAGGACGAAGCACATAGAAGAGCAGCAATAATCGGGATACAGCTGGGACCGGGGATATATCGGTTTCTGTTTTTGCGGGTGTGGACGGGCCGGGACGATCAGCTGGGGGATGAAACAGAGAAAGCAGGATGCGAAATTGAGTATTGTGTAGATAAGGACTTTAAAGAGGTCGCTGCATGTTTCAGAAGCAGTTCCGAACGATGGGTTTTTCTTCTGCATGCCGAAAGCATGGAGGAAATCCGAGATGAGACGATTCGTCTGAAAAACAGTCTGGAGAGAATAATCAGGAAATATCCCGGACTGGAGTATTTTGGCGGAGCAGGATCCTGTGTGCGGCAGATCAGCCAATTGCAGAATGCATTTGAAACTGCAGACAGAATTTTTTCAAGAAGATTTATTTCTGATCCCGGCCAGATTATTGTTGTCGAGGACGACAGCCTGGAGGAAAAAGAATCTCTGAGCACGGAGAATCTTGATAAAATGGAATATAGCAGACTGCTTATCGAACGATTTCTGGTAAAAGGTTCTGTGGAAGAACTTGATAGTTTTATAGGTTTTTATTTTTCGGAAATACCGGAAGAACATTTTCAGTCCTTATTGATGAGACAGTATCTGTCGGTGGACATTTTTATTACCATCAATTCCTTTTATAAACAGAACGGAATTGACAGAATAAAGGAACAATACATAGGAAAATTTATAGAGCGGATTCAGCGCGCTCATACACTGGAGCAGATGAAAGTGATACTTCACGATATGCTTGCAGATACGCTGGAGCGGCGCAACGCGGTGAGCGGAAACAAATATACGCGTATTATAGAGACCGCCAAAAAATATGTGGAAGAACATTATATGTCAGAAAATATATCTCTGAATTCGGTTGCCACATATGTAAATATGAATTCCAGCTATTTCAGCTCTGTTTTCCGCAAGGAGACCGGGAGAACGTTTGTTGAATATTTAACGGAAGTGCGTATGGAGAAAGCAAGGGAACTGCTGCTGTGTTCTTCTCTGAAAATAGCTGAGATAGCATACAAAGTGGGATATAATGATCCTCAGTATTTCAGCTATCTGTTCCGGAAATATAATTATTGTTCGCCGAAAGAATTCAGACACAGGAAAAGAGACATTTAGTGAATGTAAAACGTTTTATATTTCAAAAAAATTCAATGAAATTCTAAAAAAAATCTATCGTAACTGAAATTCAGAAAGATTATACTAAGTGTAATGTGTAATGATAATGGGGTATTGTTCTATTGGTATTACGAAAAGAGCGCCTCAAACAAGAAGTGGACAAGCTACACATGGGAAGATCCTGTGACAGTCAGAGCGAACAGGGCGTTTTTTTAAAAGCGTGTTAGTCAAGATGATTGTTGCGGGTTCCAACTTTAACATAAATCTGAATGAAACGGCCGGTGGGTAAAACGTTTCGATATCCGGGCGGTGTGAAGACAGGGGAGAATCTTTTTGCATGATCAGATTTGCTCCGGAAGCCGCAACGGCATTCAGAGAGACCATGGTAGTGAATTAAGGCGGAGCGGTATACAGAAGGCAGGAATGACAGATTAGAATGAAAAGCTTCAGATTCCTCTGTAAACTGAAAATGCAGCCTTAATTTATGAGACAAAGAAAGGAGGTAGGATATAGAGACGATACAGCAGGCACCGTTTCTGAGTTTCAGTCAATGTGCAGAAACGACAGCAATGCTGAATCTGAGAAAAATATCTAATCATAATATTTAAAGCGAAGAAAGGGGAAAAAATGAAAAGAGTTAAGTCTTTGATAAGAAAAGGAATTGCGTTTGGCGCGGCATTCGCCATGACGGCGACGGCTCTGCCGCTGTCGAATGTAGCAATGGCTGCAGGAGAGGACGACGGACTTGTTCTCTGGTATGATTTCGAAAGTCTGAAATCAGGAACAATTGTTAATGATATGAGCGGAAACGGTTATGCGGGAGTTGTCCGCCCGACAGGTTCACAGGTAACAACAGCAGACGTGAATATTTACGGAACAGAATATACTGCATATGATTTCCAGGGCGGATCTCCGAGTGATACAAATACATATGTGGAGCTCCCGTCAGGTGTGTTCAATGGTCTGGAAGATATGACAGTAAGTTGCTGGGTAAATATGGATACTTCCGGTGGAGCATATCAGAGAATCTGGGATTTTGGATTTAAGTCAGGTGCATCTGATTTTAATACAACTTCCTATATGTATTTGATTGCC
The DNA here is from genome assembly GCF_056148955.1 of Mediterraneibacter sp. HA8405. Lineage (NCBI taxonomy): Bacteria > Bacillati > Bacillota > Clostridia > Lachnospirales > Lachnospiraceae > Mediterraneibacter > Mediterraneibacter sp. HA8405. Next base: position 960,638 of record NZ_CM148758.1, read on the forward strand.
GACGGCTCAAATCAGGGACATGTAGGTTACACAGCAGCTATTACAAACAGCGGATGGGGCGATGAGAAAGGCCCGGAAAAGCAGCAGCCTCTTGAAACCGGAAAATGGATATTCACAACAGTGACTTTCGATGGTTCTGAAAAAGAAATGTCTCTTTATGAAGATGGTGTGCTGATCGGAACAGAGAAGACAGATGTAGATCTTTCCATTTTGGAGGATGCGGACAACGCTATGATCGGATACGGACAGTTTAATAACCCGATCATGGATGGTCGTGTAGCTGACTTTAAGATTTATGATTATGCAATGACAGCAGAGCAGGTAGCGGATGAGTTCGCAATTCCTGACGATGAGAAAGTTGCAAAAGATAAAGAATGGCTGGATCTTGGCGATCTGAGCGCAGTAATTGATAATCTGACTCTTCCTACCAAGGGAGCAGCAGGTTCTGACATTAGCTGGGCAAGTTCAGATGAAGATGTTATTGCAACAGATGGTACTGTTACAAGACCTACAGCTGGAGATGGCGATGCGGTTGTAACGCTGACAGCAACACTTACATCGGGTGACGCAAGTGATACAAAGACATTTGAAGTAACTGTGAAACAGCAGCTTACAGCAGAAGAAATTGTAAACGGTGATGCAGAAGATCTGATGCTTTCAGGACTTGCAGCAGTAAATGATAATCTGACACTTCCGACATCAGGTGAAAGAGGATCGACAATTACATGGGAAAGCTCTCATCCGGATATTATTGCAACAGACGGTACAGTAGTAAGACCGGTTGGCAATCCGGTTGATGTAACACTGACAGCAACGATCTCTTATGATGGATTTTCTACAACTAAAGAGTTTACAGCAACAGTAGTTCCTGTATATGAGAAAACAGATATTGTCAAAGTAGAACCTGTTGTTGTAGAAACAGTGAAAAATACGCTTCCGCTTCTTCCGGGATATGTTGATGTTACATATGAAAATGACACAACCGGAAAAGAAAAGGTTGTATGGCCTACAGATCTGTCAGTAGATCAGTTTGCTACAGCAGGTGATACAGTGGAAGTAACCGGACAGATTGTAGATTACGATATTACAGTAACAGCCAGTGTATCTGTAGTGGATACAATGTCAGAAGTTCCGGCTCCTATGACATCAGAGTTTGATCTTAGTGATATCACTCTTGACGGAACAAATACAATTTTCGGACAGAACATGGCACGTGATCTTGAATATCTGAAGATTATGGATGCCGACAGAATGCTGTATAACTTCCGTCTGGCATTCGGACAGGATACAAAAGGCGCTCAGCCGCTGACAGGCTGGGAAGAACCGACAGGTCTGTTAAGAGGACACTCAACCGGTCACTTCCTGTCTGCACTGGCACAGGCTTATGCTTCAACAGGTGAGAGTGAGTACAAAGAGAAAATGGATTACATGGTTACCGAACTTGGAAAACTCCAGGCTCTGTCCAAAGGTGATCCGGCAGAATTTGAGACCAAGTGTACACCGAATGATGCCGCACAGTCCAAGTGGAGCACAGATCCGAGCACATGGGGTGAAGGTTTCCTGAGCGCATATTCACCGGATCAGTTCGCACTGCTTGAACAGTATACTCCATACGCAACAATCTGGGCACCGTATTATACACTGCATAAGATTACTGCAGGTCTGATCGATTGCTATCAGTATGGCGGAAATGAAGAAGCTCTTGAAATTGCGAAAGGAATCGGTACATGGATCTATAGAAGACTTGACGGCTGCACAACTGAAGAGCAGCGTGAGCAGATGTGGGCAATGTACATTGCAGGTGAGTACGGCGGAATGAACGAGTCACTTGCAAGACTGTATGAGATTACACATGAAGATCAGTTCAAAGAAGCGGCTCAGATGTTTGATCACAAAACATGGTTTGCAGATCTGGCATCTAATATCGATGTAGTTCAGGGCAAACATGCAAATCAGCATATTCCGCGTATCGTTGGTGCAATCCATGAGTATGCTGCAACAGGAGATGTATCTTACTATAATACAGCTTATAATTTCTGGAATATCGTAACACAGCGCTATGCATACTCAATTGGCGGCGTTGGAACAGGTGAGATGTTCAAAGATCCTTATCGCCAGGGAAATAATATCCTTGGAAACGAAGGACGTGGTGAGAACTGCGAGACATGTGCAGCTTACAATATGCTGAAGCTGACAAAAGACCTTTATAACTATGATCCGGATAATGCAGAGTACATGGATTACTATGAGAGAACTCTGATCAATCAGATCGCTGCTTCCCAGAGCCATGATACAACAGACTGGATGCACAATGGTACAACCTACATGCTTCCGATCGATCCGGGCCAGAAACGTGATTACGATTATGATTACGGCGGATTCACATGCTGTAACGGAACCGGTATGGAGAACCATGTAAAATATCAGGCAGCTGCATACGCAAAATCAGCTGATACATTATATGTAAATCTGTACATGCCGACAACAGTAACATGGGATGAGATGGGCGTATCCGTAAAACAGGAGACAAACTTCCCGTCTGAACATTCTAAACTTACTGTAAACGGCTCCGGCGACTTTACAATGAAGCTGAGAGTTCCATACTGGGCAACAAAAGGATTTGAGGTTAAGGTAAACGGTGAAACAATCTGTACAAATCCGGAAGTAAGCACATACGTTGAGATTGACCGCACATGGAGCGACGGAGATGTTGTAGAAATTACTATGCCGTATACACTTCACCTTGATAAGACACCGGATAAGGTGGATGGAAGCACAGTAGCATCTCTGATGTATGGTCCGCTTGTAATGGTAGCAAAAGATACAAGAGAAACATATGTACCGATGAACTGGTACACAGTAGTTCTCAGCGAGAACCTGGAAGATTCTGTTGAAGTTGTAACAGGACCGGATGCTGAAGACGGATCTGTTCCGCATCTTGTAACAAACGGACTGAACTTCTATCCGATGTACGATGCTTACAATTACAGATATCATGCATATGTGAAAGTGGAAGAAACCCAGTCTGTAGTGAATAAAGACGAGCTTCAGGCACTGGTAGATTCTGCGGCAGATGCATTACAGGAAAACTATGGTGAAGAAGAGTGGGCAGCGCTTCAGCAGGCAATTGCAGACGCCCAGGCGGTTCTGGACAATGGAGAGGCAACACAGGTTGATGTTTACAATGCATATAAAGCACTGGAGGCAGCTCTTGCCAACACTATCGCACCGACGGTAGACAAATCAGAACTGCAGACAGCTGTAGATAATGCGTTGGCAGATTCTGAGAAAGATAAGTATACAGAAGAAAGCTGGCAGGCTTATCAGGAAGCACTCGCAAATGCAAAGGAAGTTCTGGCAGATGTGAATGCAACTCAGGAAGATGTTGATGCAGCGCTTGCGGCACTTCAGCAGGCTGAAGAGGCACTGAAACCTGTATCCGGAACAGACGAGCCGGGAACAGATGAACCTGGAACAGATGAACCTGGAACAGATAAACCGGGACAGGATAATCCGAGCGATGTACCTGGAACAGGCGGCAATAACGGCGGAAGCGGCTCTGCAGATCAGGACAAAGCAGTTCAGACAGGCGATATGACTCCGATCGGAACAATGGTTGCATTACTGGCAGTATCCGTTGTTATGGGAGGAGCTGTAATCTACAGAAGAAAACGCGGCTGAGACTGTAAATTATAATTAAAAATGATTGAAAAAACAGTGTCCCCGGATAAAGTCCGGGGCACTGCTTTTATCTGTGAAAATTAAAAAAGCAGAGTGTACCTGCAGGAGTCAGGATAATGTATAATTGTGCTGCGATAGATCCGGTATGCAGGCAGTGTTGAGATATGCTGTCATTTGAAGGAATAAAGATAAGAAAAGAGGAAAGAAAATGCTTGCAAAAGCGATGTGTTTATGATAGTATATAGTTTGCCGCTGAGTGGTATTTTCTCAGTGGAAGATTGATATGGCCCCGTGGTCAAGCGGTTAAGACATCGCCCTTTCACGGCGGTAACACGGGTTCGATTCCCGTCGGGGTCATTGTACCTGCCGATGTGGCTCAATTCAGTAAGATTGACCACGTCAATCGCAGGCAGAGCCTGATTACAAATCAGCTGCTCCGCAAAAGACAAAATACGCCGATGTGGCTCAATTGGCAGAGCAGCTGATTTGTAATCAGCAGGTTATCGGTTCGAGTCCGATCATCGGCTTTGTTCCGGAAGGAACAGCTGTCATTTTGGACCTTTAGCTCAGTTGGTTAGAGCAACCGGCTCATAACCGGTCGGTCCTGGGTTCGAGTCCCCGAAGGTCCACTTGCACATAAGCGCTGAAAGTCAGCTGCTGAGTGCTTCTTATATAATATAGTAAGGCCCAGTGGCTCAGTTGGTTAGAGCGCCGCCCTGTCACGGCGGAGGTCGAGAGTTCGAGTCTCTTCTGGGTCGTTTTTCTTATCAGTTGTGATAAGAAAACTAATTTTATAGCTGCCGCAGTGGCGGAACTGGCAGACGCCCGGGACTTAAAATCCCGTGGGTAGTGATACCCGTACCGGTTCGATTCCGGTCTGCGGCATGAGCGAGATGCTTCAAATCCTTGTAAATAATGGGTTGAAGCATTTTTTTTTGCAGAAGTGGTTATGCCGTAGAGTGTCAGACAATGGAGGACGTGTATTATTAGGCTAAGGTAAATGTTTCTATAGCTGAAACTGAAAGCAAAAAAGGTTGCCTAAACGAAAAGAAGAATTATAATAATAGAAAGATGAAACTATATAAGGAGACCGAAGATGAGTATCAGACATATTTTATTTGATCTTGACGGCACACTGCTTCCTATGGTACAGGATGAGTTTGTACGTTTTTATATGCCGCTGCTGGCAAAATCCTATATGGAGCAGGGAGTGTCAATTGACCCGAAAAAGTTTATCGGTTCTGTCTGGGCCGGATATGAGGCGATGGTGAAAAACGACGGCTCCCGGACGAATCGGGAAGCATTCTGGAGCTATATAGATAAGGATCTGCCTGTTCCGGCGAAAGAGTCCGAGCGGATTGCCCTTTCTTTTTATGGAGACGCTTTTAATCAGGCGGCCTGCACGACCAGTCCCACACCTGTGGCTGATCAGATTGTGAAGGCTGCCAGAGCCAGAGGACTGAAGACTTATCTGGCCACAAATCCGGTGTTTCCCCGGTGCGCCACTCTGAACCGGATCCGCTGGGCCGGACTGGACGCGGAGGACTTCAGGGTGATTACGACCTATGAGGACTGCGTGTACTGCAAGCCGAATCCAAAGTATTTTCAGGCAATACTGGAACAGTTTGACCTGGATCCGTCGAAGTGCCTGATGGTGGGCAATGATGTAGAAGAAGATCTTTCCATCCGGAGTCTGGGCGTGAAAACATATCTTGTAACGGATACAATGGAGAATAAGAAAAATCTGCCGATTGAATCGGAGTATGTGGGGACGCTGGCAGAACTGCTGGATTTTGTAAAGATGTTGTAATTTACCGCCGTTGATTTTTATGCAGCGCGATACTGGAAATTATTGATAAAAAATTTCAAATTGCTTTTTTTATTGCCGTAGTATATGATAGGTGTAGAAGAAAGGAGAGTGTGCTATGCAGACAGGAATGATTTGTAATTGTAAGCAGGTGTCTTATGCGGATGTTGAGAATGCTCTGCATCAGATGACTTCATTCAGTGATGTTCTGGAAGCTTTTGACGAGGTTCAGAAAGTTACCCATTGTTCTACCGGCTGTGGCGGCTGTCACGATAAGATTCTGGATGCCATTTCAGAGATTATGATGAAATAGCCGGAGACAGAAAAGAATGTTCTGGTACATAGAGGCAGAATTGAAATTGATTTACGAAGGAAAAATCAGTTTCAGTTCTGCTTTTATTTTATGTTGAAAAACGGGCGTATTTTATGTCGAAAATTATTACGAAATTATTACGGAATATATATTGACAATTGAACAGGATGTGATATACTTTGAAAGTCAAAGTATTTAAGAGTCAAAGTAATTTGGTGAGTTGGAGAATAGTTATGATAGGAAAAATTTGCGGAACCGGTTCTTATGTGCCGCCCCATATTATGGACAATGACGACCTGTCCAGGATTGTGGATACAAATGACGCGTGGATCCGGGAGCGGACGGGGATTGCCAGACGCCATATCATAGAAGACGAGACGACTTCCTATATGGCAGGCCAGGCAGCGCTGCGGGCTGTTGAGCAGAGCGGCATAGACCCGAAAGAAATTGAACTGATTCTTGTTGCGACCTCATCGTCGGAGACAGTATTTCCCTGCGCGGCATGTGAGGTGCAGAAGATGATCGGAGCAGTAAACGCGGCAGGATTTGATATGAATGCGGCGTGCACAGGTTTCGTACTTGCGTTTAACACAGCCCAGGCATACATAAGCGCGGGGCTGTACCGGACCATTCTGGTAATCGGCGCGGACAGCATGAGCAATATGGTGGACTGGACAGACAGAGGCACCTGTATCCTTTTCGGAGATGGAGCGGGAGCCGCCATTCTTCAGGCAGAAGAGGGCGAGCCGTGTATAATGGCAGCTCACTCAGACGGCATCAAAGGGCCGGCTCTTACAGGACTGAGCAGACACCGGAAAGGCCGGGAACCGGGAGAGGAAGATAAAGAATCCTACATTCATATGGACGGCCAGGGCGTATTTAAGTTTGCTGTGCGCAAGGTCCCGGAGATTGTGGAGGAAGTGCTTGAAAAAGCCGGAATGGAAATAGACGATATTGATTATTTTATTCTTCATCAGGCAAACAGGAGAATTATAGAAGCGGTAGCCAAGAGACTGCACACAGACATTTCCAGATTTCCCATGAATCTGGAGGAGTATGCAAATACATCCGCTGCTACCGTGCCTATCCTTCTGGATGAGATGAACCGGAATAATAAGTTCTCAAAAGGACAGAAACTTATACTTTCCGGCTTCGGCGCAGGTCTGACCTGGGCGGCATGCCTTTTTGAGTGGTAGCATGATATAACGGCATTAAGATCTGCATGACAGAATGGTAATTACCGGCGGGGCCGGATTACAAAAATAAATATTCCCGGATGGGAGAGCAACCGTTCCCTGGTGCGAGGGGGCAAAAGTAATCTTATTTAAAGAAAGGAAAAGGAACCATGTTAGAGAAAATCAAAGAAATCGTAGCAGAATCATTAAACGCAGACGCGGCAGAGCTGACAGAGGAGACATCCTTCAAAGATGATCTGGGTGCAGATTCCCTGGATTTATTTGAAATGGTAATGGCATTTGAGGAAGAGTTTGACGTGGAGATTCCGTCTGAGGATCTTGAGCAGATCAACACAATCGGTGATGTTGTGAAATATCTGGAAGCACATAAATAAATTAAACTGAAGCCGCGGGGCGGATTGCAGATATCCGCCTGACCAGCGGATAAGCAGAAACGTACAGGAAAAGAATTCATTTATTTTTTTAGAAAGAAAGGTTGTTAGTATGAAGACAAAGGTAACCGAACTATTAGGAATTGAATATCCGATTATTCAGGGAGGAATGGCATGGGTTGCTGAATATCATCTTGCAGCCGCCGTATCCGAAGCCGGCGGCCTCGGGCTGATTGGTGCAGCCAGCGCGCCGGCTGAATGGGTGCGTGACCAGATCAGAGAAGCAAAGAAGATTACGGACAAGCCCTTCGGCGTGAATATCATGCTGATGAGTCCCTATGCGGATGATGTGGCGAAAGTGATCGTGGAGGAAGGCGTCAAAGTCGTTACGACAGGAGCCGGATCTCCGGAAAAATATATGAAGATGTGGAAAGAAGCCGGAGTAAAAGTAATCCCGGTAATCGCATCCGTAGCTCTCGCGAAACGTATGGAGAGATGCGGCGCGGACGCGCTTGTTGCTGAAGGAACAGAGGCAGGCGGCCACATCGGTGAGAACACAACTATGGTACTTGTACCGCAGGTTGTGGATGCGGTGAGCATCCCGGTAATCGCGGCAGGAGGTATCGCAGACGGAAGAGGAATTGCTGCGGCATTCATGCTGGGCGCGCAGGGCGTGCAGATGGGAACTCACTTTGTAGTTACGAATGAGTCTCAGGTTCATGAGAATTATAAGGACATGATCATCAAGGCAAGAGACATTGATTCCAGAGTAACGGGAAGATCCACCGGACATCCGGTAAGAGCTCTGAGAAACCAGATGACAAAAGAGTACCTTCAGAAAGAACAGGAGGGAGCTTCTTTTGAGGAACTGGAGCACCTGACTCTGGGCGGCTTAAGAAGAGCCGTTGTAGATGGAGATGTAAAGACCGGAAGCGTGATGGCAGGCCAGATCGCAGGTATGGTAAAAGAAAAAATGTCATGTCATGACCTGATCCGGAAACTGGTGAAGGAGACAGATGACCTGATCGGAGGAAAAGGATTTTATGAGTAAAATCGCATTTATGTTTCCGGGCCAGGGAGCCCAGAAAGCCGGAATGGGCAAAGATTTTTATGAACAGAGTGAAACAGCACGGCAGGTGGTTGATAAAGCCACCGAACTGCTGGGAATAGATATGAAAGCATTATGCTTTGAAGAAAATGATAAGCTGGATCAGACAGAATACACACAGGCTGCTCTGGTGACAGTATGTATGGCTATGGAGCATGTGGTACGGGAAAGAGGCCTGAATCCGGATGTTACAGCCGGATTAAGTCTGGGCGAGTACTGCGCCATTGCTTCCGCAGGCGGCATGAGCACAGAAGACGCGATTGCAACAGTAAGAAAGCGCGGTATTCTCATGCAGAACGCGGTTCCGGGAGGAAAAGGATCCATGGCGGCGGTTCTTGGAATGACAGGCGACGCTATAGAGAAAGTTGTAAACGAAATCGATGGCGTAACAATCGCCAATTACAACTGCCCGGGACAGATCGTTATTACCGGATGGAAAGAGAGTGTGGAGAAGGCTTCTGAAGCTCTCAAAGAAGCCGGGGCAAAGAGAGTAATGCCGCTCAATGTAAGCGGTCCGTTCCATTCTCCCATGCTGACAGAAGCCGGAGAGGAGCTTGGAAAAGTTCTGGAAAACGTGGAACTGTCTCCTCTTCAGATCCCGTATGTAACAAATGTTACGGCGGAATATGTGTCGGATATCAGTCAGACAAAGGCGCTGCTTGCAAAGCAGGTGGCATCTTCCGTCAGATGGCAGCAGAGTGTGGAAAATATGATTGCCGACGGTGTTGACACGTTTGTAGAGATTGGACCGGGAAGAACACTGGCGGGATTTATGCGCAAGATCAACCGGGACGTGAAAGTTTATAATATCGGCACATGGGAAGATGTAGATAAGGTGGTAAGTGAATTATGTTAAATGGAAAAGTTGCTGTTGTGACAGGCGCTTCCAGAGGAATCGGAAGAGCCGTCGCGATCCGGCTGGCATCTGAAGGAGCAACCGTTGTGATCAACTATAACGGCTCCAGAGAGCGGGCGGAAGAGGTAAAGGCTGAGATTGAGCAGGCAGGCGGAAAAGCTGAGATTAAACAGTGTAATGTATCAGATTACAAAGCCTGCGAGGAAATGTTCAAAGAGATCGTTTCCGAACTTGGAAGCGTGGACATCCTGGTAAATAACGCAGGAATTACAAGAGACGGCCTGCTGATGAAGATGTCTGAAGAGGATTATGACGCGGTTCTGGACACAAACCTGAAGGGGACATTTAACTGTATCCGCTTTGTGGCCCGCCAGATGATCAAGCAGAGAGGCGGAAGAATCATTAACATGTCTTCCGTATCCGGTGTTCTCGGGAATGCGGGACAGGCAAATTACTCCGCGTCAAAAGCAGGTGTGATCGGACTGACCAAGTCTGCGGCAAGAGAGCTTGCATCCCGCGGCATTACAGTAAATGCAATTGCTCCGGGATTTATCAATACAGAGATGACAGAAGTGCTTTCCGATAAGGTAAAGGAAGGCGCAGTAGCGCAGATTCCGCTCGGAAAATTCGGAGAGACAGAAGATATCGCAAATGCAGTCGCATTTCTGGCGTCAGAAGGAGCACGGTACATCACAGGACAGGTGCTCAATGTAGACGGCGGAATGGCCATGTAAGATCAGTTTTCTGCAAGGGAGCAGGATACTGTCTGCATCATTTCTGCGGACAGTATCCTGACGGATTGTACAGAAAACTGAATCTTCAGGAAAAGAATGTAGTTGAGAGGAAAACAGGAGATCTGATTCTGGGAAAGGAATTGTTTTATGAAGAGAAGAGTTGTAGTGACCGGGCTGGGTGCTGTGACGCCGATCGGAAATACGGTGGAGGAGTTCTGGGCCGGAATTAAAGAAGGTAAGGTTGGAATCGGACCGATTACGAAATTTGACGCGTCTGAGTTCAAAGTGCAGATTGCGGCAGAAGTAAAAGGATTTGTTGCGAAGGAGCGCATGGACTTTAAGGCAGCGAAGAGAATGGAGCTTTTTTCACAGTATGCGGTTGCTGCGGCGAAAGAGGCTTTCGAAGACGCAGAGCTGAATATGGAAAATGAAGATCCGTTCCGCTGCGGCGTTATTGTGGGTTCCGGTATCGGAAGCCTTCAGTGTGTGGAGACAAACTATGAGAAGATCCTGACAAAGGGACCGAATAAGGTGAACCCGCTGATGGTTCCGTTGATGATCTCCAATATGGCGGCAGGTAATATTTCCATTCAGCTGGGCCTGAAAGGAAAATGTACAAACGTGGTAACAGCCTGTGCCTCCGGTACGCACTGTATCGGAGACGCATTCCGCGCGATCGAGTACGGAGACGCGGACGTAATGGTGGCAGGCGGTACAGAGGCTTCTGTATGCCCCACGGGAATTGCAGGATTTACCGCACTGACGGCGCTTTCCACAACAAATGATCCGGAACACGCTTCCCGTCCGTTTGACAAGGACAGAGACGGATTTGTTCTGGGCGAGGGTTCCGGAATTGTTGTTCTGGAAGAGCTGGAGCATGCGAAAGCAAGAGGCGCGAAAATCTACGCGGAACTTGTGGGATATGGCGCAACCGGCGACGCATACCACATTACTTCCCCTGCAGAGGACGGCGAAGGTGCCGGAATGGCTATGAAACTGGCCATGCAGGAAGCAGGCGTGGAGCCGGAACAGATTGATTATATCAATGCCCACGGAACAAGCACACATCACAACGACCTGTTCGAGACAAGAGCAATCAAATATGCTCTTGGAGACGCGGCGAAGAACGTGCAGATCAACTCTACGAAGTCCATGATCGGACATCTGCTGGGCGCGGCAGGCGGTGTGGAATTTGTCGTATGTGTGAAGAGTATTCAGGATGGATTTATCCATCAGACAATAGGTACGGAAAATGTAGATCCGGAATGCGATCTGAATTACACGGTAGGAGCTCCGGTTGAGAAGGATATCAATTATGTCCTTACGAATTCTCTGGGATTCGGCGGACATAACGCGACACTGTTGTTAAAGAAATATGAAGGGTAAGAGGTGCGTGCAATGAAGGTTGAGCAGGTATTGGAATTAGTAAAGGCTGTTTCAGATTCTGAGCTTACAGAATTCAAATATGAGGAAGACGGCGTAAAGCTTTCTCTGAAAAAAACAAGTGACAAAATTATTCAGGTACAGGCTCCGGCCGCTCCGGCAGCAGCGCCTGTTATCGCTCCGGCAGTAATGCCGGCGGCAGCACCGGCTCCGGTTCCGGCTGCGGCTCCGGTCAGCGCACCGGCAGATGCAGAGGCTTCTGCCGCAGTATCTGCAGAGAGTGAAGTAAAAGGAAAAGTTGTAAAATCTCCTCTGGTCGGAACATTCTATGCCGCTCCGGCTGAAGACGCGGATCCGTTTGTAAAAGTCGGAGACAGCGTAAAAGAGGGCCAGGTGCTGGCGATCGTTGAGGCAATGAAACTGATGAACGAAATTGAAAGTGATTTCACAGGAACCGTAACAGAAATTCTTGTAGAAAACGGCCAGGCAGTAGAATACGGCCAGCCACTCTTTGTCATCAGCTAGTCCGCACATGCGCCGGCATAAGGTTTTTGAGCCGCGCGGACTGGTCCGCAGGCGGTCAAAAACCTTATACCGGCATATGGCGGCAGCCATACAGCGAAAAGGAGCTGCAGAGCAGCGGATTTGAGCTGGCATGAGCGGACGGAAGCGTGCAGTACACAGCACATGCGGGGCATATGGCGGCAGCCATACAGCGAAAAGGAGCTGCAGAGCAGCGGATTTGAGCTGGCATGAGCGGACGGAAGCGGCGCAGCACACATGCCGGCCTATATTAAGAATAGAGGTGCACAGGATATGAACAGTTTGAACATAGAGCAGATCCAGGAGATCATTCCCCACAGACATCCGTTTCTTCTCCTTGACAAGATCGAGGATTATGAGCCGGGCGAATTTGCGGTGGGATATAAATGCGTAACTTACAGAGAAGATTTTTTTAAAGGACATTTCCCGCAGAAAGCGGTTATGCCGGGCGTGCTGATCCTTGAGGCGCTGGCTCAGGCAGGGGCTGTCGCGATTTTAAGTGTCCCTGAGAACAAAGGCAAGATCGCTTTCTTCGGCGGTGTTCAGAAATGTCGTTTCAAGGGAATGGTATTCCCGGGGGATACACTGAAACTTGAGACAAAGATTATCAAACGCAAAGGACCTGTAGGAGTTGGAGAAGCAATCGCTTCTGTCAATGGAAAAGTTGTTGTCAGTGCGGAGCTGACATTTATGGTAGGAGAATAGTGCAGAGATGATTGGAAAGGTATTGATTGCAAACCGCGGCGAGATAGCGGTCCGCATTATCCGGGCATGCCGCGAGATGGGGATTGAGACAGTTGCGGTGTATTCGGAAGCCGACAGAGAGGCGCTGCACACACAGCTGGCAGATGAGGCTGTCTGTATTGGTCCGGCTCCGTCTTCTGAGAGCTATCTGAATATGCAGAATATTATCAGCGCAACGCTTATTTCCGGTGCGGACGCCATCCATCCCGGATTTGGCTTCCTGTCGGAAAACAGCAAATTCGCAGAGCTGTGTGAACAGTGCAATATTACATTTATAGGACCAAATTCCGAAGTAATCCGGAGACTGGGAAATAAGGCGGAAGCCAGAAATACAATGGTTGCAGCCGGAGTTCCGGTTATTCCCGGAAGCAAGGATCCGATTTATGACGCAGAGACCGGCGCCGGAGTGGCAGCTGAGATCGGATATCCGGTTATTGTAAAGGCTGCTCTGGGCGGCGGCGGAAAGGGCATGCGCGTTGCCGAGACGCCGGAAGAGTTTGAGAACAGCTTCAAGACAGCTCAGAAGGAGAGCCAGATGGCTTTTGGCGACAATACCATGTACATTGAACACTTTGTACAGCATCCGCGGCACATTGAATTTCAGATTCTGGCAGATCAGCATGGCAATGTGATTCACCTGGGAGAAAGAGACTGCTCGATCCAGAGAAATCACCAGAAAATGATCGAGGAATCTCCTTCTGTCGCTCTTACTCCCGAGCTTCGTCAGAAAATGGGAGAAGCAGCGGTAAAGGCAGCGAAGGCAGCGAATTATACGAATGCCGGAACAATTGAGTTTCTTCTGGAAAAGAACGGAAATTTCTATTTTATGGAAATGAACACAAGAATCCAGGTAGAACATCCGGTAACCGAGTGGGTTACAGGTATTGACCTGGTGAAAGAGCAGATCCGTATTGCAGACGGCAGAACGCTGAGCTATAAGCAGGAAGATGTCCGGATTACAGGGCATGCGATTGAATGCCGTATCAATGCAGAAAACCCGGAGAAAAATTTCCGCCCGTCGCCGGGAACGATTACAGATATGTATCTGCCCGGCGGAAAGGGAGTGCGCATTGATTCGGCGATTTACAGTGGGTACACCGTGCCTCCGTATTATGACTCCATGCTGGCAAAACTGATTGTTCACGCAAAAAACAGGAACGAGGCCATCCGCAAGATGCGAAGCGCACTGGGAGAAGTGATCATAGAAGGAATTGATACAAATGTGGATTACCAGTACGAAATACTGAATCATCCGGATTTCGTATCAGGAGACATTGATATTGAGTTTATAGAAAAAATGTAAGTTGTCAGATAATTTGACCAAAAGGGGTCAGGCACTTTTCCAAAGGGGTCAGACCCCTTTTGGAAAGTGCCTGACCCCTTTTTGGAGGTAATCTCAAATGAAGCTACAGAATATGTTTAAGAAAACAAGCAGCCGTCAGCATTATATTGCGCTGAAGAGTGCCAGGCCGGAAGTTCCCCAGGGACTGATGCGCAAATGTAATAAATGCGGCGCCGCGATTATCGCGGAAGATGTGAAAAACGGATACTATATCTGTCCGAAATGCGGAGGATATTTCCGCGTGCATGCTTACCGGCGTGTGGAGATGATTGCAGACGAAGGCTCTTTTGAAGAGTGGGATAAGGATATGGCTTTTGTCAATCCCCTTGATTTTAAAGGATATGAAGAAAAGGTGGCCGGGCTGAAGGAACGCACACACCTGAACGAGGCGGTTGTAACCGGGAAAGTGTCAATCAACGGCAATCCTGCCGTGCTTGGTATCTGCGACGGCCGTTTTATGATGGCCAGCATGGGACATATTGTGGGGGAGAAGATCGCCCGCGCGGTGGAACGTGCTACAGAAGAAAAACTTCCGGTAATTATTTTCACCTGTTCCGGAGGAGCCCGGATGCAGGAGGGGATCGTTTCTCTGATGCAGATGGCGAAGACTGCGGCAGCGCTGAAAAGACACAGCGATGCAGGACTTCTGTATATTACTGTGCTGACAGATCCTACAACCGGCGGCGTTACGGCAAGTTTCGGCATGCTGGGCGATATTATTCTTGCAGAACCAAAGGCTCTGATTGGTTTTGCAGGGCCCAGAGTTATTGAGCAGACTATAGGGCAGAAGCTTCCGAAAGGCTTTCAGAGAGCGGAGTTTCTGCTGGAGCACGGCTTTGTGGACCGTATTATTGAACGGGAAGAAATGAAAGATGTACTGGGTCAGATCCTGAAGATGCATTGTGAAAAAGGTTTTTCGGATACAAATGTTAAAGCGGCGCGTAAAATGTACGCCGGGTCTGCAACAACAGAAAAATCCTTAAGCGCATGGGATCGTGTTCAGATTTCCAGAAAGAAAAACCGTCCGGTAGGAACCGATTATATAGAGGCATTGTTTGATGATTTTATGGAATTCCACGGAGACAGATATTTTAAAGATGACCATGCGATTGTAGGGGGTATCGCTCACTTTCACGGCATGCCGGTGACAGTGATCGCCCAGGCAAAAGGAAAGACTACAAAAGAAAATCTGGACCGGAACTTTTCCATGCCTTCTCCGGACGGATACAGAAAAGCCCTTCGTCTTATGAAGCAGGCGGAGAAGTTCGGCCGGCCGGTCATCTGTTTTGTTGATACTCCGGGCGCGTTCTGCGGACTGGAAGCAGAGGAACGGGGACAGGGAGAGGCAATTGCAAGAAATCTGTATGAACTTTCCGGTTTGAAAGTTCCGGTGCTTTCCGTTGTGATTGGTGAGGGCGGCAGCGGCGGCGCACTTGCCATGGCAGTGGCCGATGAAGTATGGATACTGGAAAACGCCATTTATTCTGTCCTTTCGCCGGAGGGATTTGCAAGTATTCTCTGGAAGGACAGCAAACGGGCAGCTGAGGCGGCTGAGGTAATGAAGCTGACAGCAGATGATCTGAAGAAACTTGGAATTGTGGAACAGGTTATTGCGGAGCCGGAGGAGTTTACGACGGAAACCATGGAACCGGTGACGATGGATCTGGAAGTTCAGATCATGGATTTCCTTGAAAAATATACGGTTATGGATCCGGAGGAACTGACCGTCAGACGATATAAAAGATTCCGGAATATATAAATTGCGCATCGGGCTGCCGGGCGTCCGGGAGAATCCTGCGGACGGCCGGGGAAGATCCGCTGCTGTAAAATGAAATGTGAGGATAACATGAAAAATCTGAAGATAGGTGATAAAATCACCAGATTTCCACTTATACAGGGGGGAATGGGCGTTGGTATCAGTCTGGGTCGGCTGGCCGGTTCTGTAGCAAAAGAAGGCGGTATCGGGATCATTTCCACGGCCCAGATCGGCTACAGAGATCCGGAATTTGATAAAAATCCGGCCCAGGCAAATATAAGAGCCATTGAAAGTGAAATGAAAAAAGCCAGAGCCATCTCTCCGGACGGGATCATAGGATACAATATTATGACAGCGCTGAAGGAGCATGCGGCTCATGTAAAGGCAGCAGTAAAGGCCGGAGCCGATATCATTATCTGCGGCGCCGGGCTTCCTACGGATCTGCCGGCTCTGACGGAGGGGAGTCAGACGAAAATAGCGCCGATTGTTTCCACTGACAGATCCGCAAAAGTGATTCTCAAATACTGGGACCGGAAGTACAGACGTACGGCTGATCTTGTGGTGATTGAAGGACCTCTGGCAGGCGGACATCTGGGATTCCAGAAAGAAGAGCTCTGCAGTTATACAGAAGAGTCCTATGGGGAAGAAATTAAAAAGATAATAGCTACTGTGAAAGGCTATGGAGAGAAATATGGGATCCGGATTCCTGTTGTTGTGGCCGGAGGAATCTATGACAGCGAGGATGTAAAGCGTGTGATGGCGCTGGGCGCGGACGGCGTACAGGTGGCTACACGGTTTGTCACTACAGAGGAATGCGATGCGGATATCCGGTACAAAGAGGCTTATATCAATGCTTCAGAAGAAGATATTCAGATCGTGAAAAGTCCGGTGGGCATGCCGGGCAGAGCGATTATAAATCCTCTGATGAAACGTGTGATGAACGGGGAAAAGATCGGACACAGCCCCTGTCACGGATGTCTGGCAAAATGTAACCCGTCCCAGATCCCATACTGCATTACAGACAGCCTGATTGACGCGGTAAAGGGAAATGTGGAAAAAGGACTTCTGTTCTGCGGAGCAAAAGCATATAAATCAAAGAAAATAGAGACAGTCAGTGAGGTAATGCAGGCGCTGTTTGCCTGAACGCGGCAAAGAAGAATGAAAGCTTTCGATTTGCCTGCGGGCCTTATCTGAAAACAGGTGTTCCAATGCTGCGCATTGAGAAGACCGCCCGGAAAGAAAGGAGACAGACCGGTGAATGCATATGAAACAATCAATGATATTCTGGTCAATTTATTTAACGAAATACTGAAGCTGGAAGAAGAAGCGATTATAACCGACGAATTCAAGGATATAACCAACAACGATATGCATATCATTGAGGCAATCGGTCTTTCCGGAGGGAATACCATGTCTGTTGTGGCAAAAAAACTGGGCATAACGGCAGGCTCCCTGACCACGGCCATCAACAGTCTGGTAAATAAGAAATATGTAGTCAGAAAACGGAGTGAAGAAGACCGCAGAGTTGTGTTTATCGGTCTTACTCAGAAAGGGAAAAGAGCTTTCAGCCATCATAAAGAATACCATAAAAAAATGACAGAGGCTGTACTTGAAAATCTGGATGAGCAGGAAATTCCGGTACTGATAAAGACGCTGAACGGACTGTCTGATTTTTTCAGGGGATATGGCGAAAAAAGCAAAAAGACCGGATAAACCCGGATAATGAATAAAAAATTTGACGTTTACAAAAAAATGATGTACAATCCCATTGGAACTTTGAGGAATAAGATGAAGTCTAAGCGGCACCGGCAGTAATATGCCGGCGGCGGAAAATACTTGGTTGGAATTAGTTTTAGGAGGGAAAAACAAGTATGGCAGTAAAAAAAGCATCTTCAACAACAAAGGCAGCAACTGAAAAAAAGGCAGCAGTAAAGCCGGCCGCTGAAGTAAAAGAAACAGCAAAACCGGCAGTTAAGGCAGAAAAAGCGACTGCGAAAGCCATTGAGACAAAAAAAGACACAACAAAGAAGCTTGAGACAAAAGCAGCAGTTTTAGTAGATACACCAGAAGAGACAAAGGCAGCAGAGACAAAGACGGCTGAAAAGAAAGCTCCGGCTAAGAAAGCGGCAGTTAAGAAACCGGCGGCTAAGAAAGCACCGGCAAAAAAGGCTGAGGTTAAGACAGAAATCTTCCTTCAGTTTGCAGGCAAAGAGTACACGGAGAAAGAGATTTTCCAGAAAGTTAAAGAGATCTGGACAAAAGTTCTTAAGAACAAAGTCGGCGATATGAAGGATGTTAAAATCTATCTGAAACCGGAAGAGTCTGCAGCTTACTATGTAGTAAACGGCGACACAACAGGAAAAGTTGACCTGTAAAATATGAAAAAGCGGGAAAATCCCCTGCATGACAAGGCAGCAGCTTTGGATGCAGGGGATTTTTGTGCTTCGCGGGGAAATTGTCCGGGCCGGTTTTGAAAAACCGGAAAGGGATTATGCGGGAATCCGCACATGGAGGAAAAGTAAAATATTCCGCTGCGGAAAACATGTGCTATAATGGCAGATAGAAAGCAGAGAAGGAAAGGCGGATGAGTATAATGGAGAAAAATAATCAGGAAGAAAAAAGCCGTCTGGAAAAGCAGATCGCATTCCTGACGGAAGTGGACAAGGAAAAAAATATTTTCAGACAGACTTACCTGGCAGACGGGAAGAGAAAGGAAAATGACGCCGAACATTCCTGGCATCTGGCACTGGCCGCAGTGCTTCTGAAGGAACATATGAAGGAATATGCAGATCTGGGCCGGGTTATGACAATGGTTCTGATTCACGATCTGGTGGAAATTGACGCCGGTGATACCTATGCGTACGACACAGAAGGGGCAGCGACAAAGAGAGAGCGGGAGGTGAAGGCCGCGGACCGGATTTTCGGAATACTGCCGGAAGACCAGGGAACTTATTTACGGGAGCTGTGGGATGAATTTGAAGCGTATGAGACGGCGGAAGCAAAATACGCCCATCTGCTGGATAATTTCCAGCCCCTTATGCTGAATGACGCTTCTGATGGAAAGAGCTGGGAAGAGCACGGCGTACACAAATCCCAGGTATGCAGACGCAACGCGCGCATCCCTGAGACATCGGAGATTGTGTGGGAGAAAATGCTGGAGATTATGGATAAACATATCGAAAAGGGACATTTGCAGGCAGATTAAACCAGAGAACAGGGATGAAAGGAGAAGATATGCCATGTATGAAAAGGAAATAGAAGAACTGCAGAAAATTATTGATGACAGCAGCCGGATTGTCTTCTTCGGCGGCGCGGGAGTTTCCACGGAAAGCGGAATCCCGGATTTCAGAAGCGCGGACGGGATTTATCACCAGCAGTATAAGTATTCCCCTGAACAGGTGGTAAGCCACAGCTTTTTCATGCAGCATACAGAAGCATTTTATGACTTCTATAAAGAGAAAATGATGATCCTTGACGCAAAGCCCAATCCGGCTCACTATAAGCTGGCAGAGCTGGAGCAGGCCGGAAAGCTGACTGCGGTAGTGACCCAGAATATTGACGGGCTTCACCAGGCGGCAGGCAGCAGAAATGTGTATGAGCTGCACGGAAGCATCCACCGGAACTACTGTATGGAGTGCGGCAGATTTTACGACGCGGAGTATGTAAAAAAGACTTCCGGCATCCCCCGCTGTGAATGCGGCGGCGTGATTAAGCCGGATGTGGTTCTGTACGAGGAAGGACTGGATCCGAAGACAATCCAGGGCGCCGTAGAGGCTATTGCCGCGGCAGATACGCTGATTATCGGCGGCACATCTCTTGTTGTGTATCCGGCAGCAGGATTTATTGATTATTTCGGCGGAAAACATCTGGTTGTGATTAATAAATCAGAGACGGCAAAGACAGTCCGCGCCGAACTGAGCATTGCCGCCCCTATCGGAGAAATATTCAGTAAAATCAAAGCAGTGTAAAAATGACATCTGCCAGGAACAAAAGCGCCAGTATGGTACTGACCGTATAAAGAATCCGGTCAGACCAGCGGGCTGTAAGTTTTTCAAAGAGAGGCTGAAATACATAGAGGAAAATCATGCCTCCCACACCAAAACGGAGACTCGGGTTGAGGGCAACGCGTCCCTGGAAATTAAATGAAAAACGGGTGTAGTCCCACAGCCACTCTCCGTAGAGAAGCTCCATGATATAGCTTCCGGCCAGTTCCAGTACGGTTGTGATTACCACAATTCCGATAAAAACAAGAATCGGCGTGATGCACAGACGGCCCAGGCAGATTCGTTTTTTCTTTAATCCGCCGAGGGTGAAAATGAGAATCAGAGCTCCCACGCCGTATATGATACAGTAAGGGCCGAACAGAACCCCTCTGTTGGAGAATCCCCAGCGGTAAACTACAACTTCCAGAAACACTTCATAGACCCAGCCGATGAAGGAATACAGAATAAAGTAAAAGAAATATTCTGCCGCTTTCTTTTGTATCAGTTGTTTCATTTTATCTTATCCCCCTGTATGTTTAAAAAATGCTTTCTGCTGCAGAAGCCGGTCTGTGACTGCATATGCGTCTACGCTTCCCACCTTGCCGAGGCGCCGCAGGGAAGAATCAGTCCGGATTCGGTTACCGGAAGTCCGATTTCTTCAGCCCGGACATGCCCTTTCCATGGTTTCAGCTCCGTAGCCAGCATGTAAGTCAGCACAGACGGCGCCAGACCGGTGGTATAGGAATTCACCAGGAAAAAGACCGGTCTGTCAGACAGGATCTTCGTACACAGCTGAATCAGCGGATGAATCATATCTTCGATCTTCCAGATCTCCCCTTTGGGTCCCCGTCCGTAGGAGGGAGGATCCATAATAATAGCGTCGTATTTATTTCCTCTGCGGATTTCCCGTTCCACAAATTTCACACAGTCGTCCACCAGCCACCGGATGGGCGCGTCTTTCAGTCCTGAGGATACGGCATTTTCTTTGGCCCATGTGACCATACCTTTGGACGCGTCTACATGAGTGACCTGCGCCCCTGCCGCGGCTGCTGCCAGCGTGGCCCCTCCGGTGTAGGCAAAAAGATTGAGCACTTTTACGGGGCGTCCGGCGCTTTGGATCTTTTCCGAGAACCAGTCCCAGTTGGTGGCCTGCTCCGGGAAAAGACCGGTGTGCTTGAAGCTGAAGGGCTTCAGATTAAAGGTAAGAGAGCCGTAATGAATCTGCCACTGTTTGGGAAGACTGAAAAACTCCCATTCACCGCCGCCTTTTTTGCTGCGGTGGTAGTGGCCGTTCCGGTGTTTCCATCCTCTGTGTTTCCGGGGCGTGTCCCAGATGACCTGAGGATCCGGACGGACGAGAATATAGTCTCCCCAGCGTTCCAGTTTTTCCCCTTTTGAACAGTCAATAACCTCATAGTCTGACCAGTTATCTGCAATCCACATATTTTATGTTCCTTTCCCTGAATGTTATCACAGTCATTATATTACGGCGCAGAAAAGGAAGCGCCGTGAAGCGCAATTATTATACCATACCCCCTATCTCCGGGAAAGAGATTTTTCTTTTTCTGTTTCTTTTCTTACTTTAGTGTGGTAAAATACGAAAATAGTATGAAAAAAAGGAGCGCTTTTACATATGAGCAGTAAAAAGATACTTGTGATGGGAAATGAAGCCATCGCCCTGGGCGCAATCCGCGCAGGCGTGCGTATGGCGGCCGGCTATCCGGGAACCCCGTCCACGGAAATACTTGAAACGATTGCAAAGCATAATGACGGCCGTATTCATGTTGAGTGGTCCGTGAATGAAAAGGCAGCCATGGAAGTAGGAGCAGGCGCGGCATACGCCGGAGCCCGGACGCTGGTTACCATGAAACAGGTGGGGCTGAATGTTGCATCGGATCCTCTGATGAGCCTGGCATATATGGGTGTCAAGGGAGGCATGGTGATTGTCTCTGCGGATGACCCCGGCCCGATTTCTTCACAGACAGAACAGGATACCAGAACATTTGCCCAGTTCTCAAAACTTCCGGTATTTGATCCGTCTTCACCGGAAGAGGCTTATGAGATGATCGGAGAGGCGTTTGAGTTTTCGGAAAAATATCAGACGCCGGTTCTGTTCCGTCCGACTACAAGAGTCTGTCATGCATGTGCCAGCATCGAGCTTCTGCCGGAGCCGGAAGTGAGTGAGCCGGAAGGATTTATCAAGGATACTATGCGCTGGGTTATCTTTCCGCGCACATCCTATCTGAATCACGTAAAGATTGAAAAGAGAAACGCGGAACTGTCGGAAATACTGTCCGGTTATGAACGGAATTTTATTCTGGAGGGAAATAAAAAGAAGGGAATTGTGACAGGGGGCATCAGCTATGCCTATACAAGAGAAGTGCTTCCGGAAGGAACTCCTCTTCTGAAGATCTCAACGCCTCATCCTTTCCCGGAGCAGCTGGCAGTCCGGTTCCTGAAAGAACTGGATGAGGTGCTTGTGCTGGAAGAGCTGGATCCCATGATTGAAAGACAGCTGCTGCAGATTGCCGGAAAGCATCATCTGCCGGTAAATATATATGGAAAGCTTACCGGGCATACGAAAAATGCCGGCGAAAACAGCACAGAAAGTATCCGGGAAGATCTTGCACGTTTCCTGCAGGAAAAAGGGAATGACACGACGGCTGATTCATCCGCCGCAGAGGTCGTTTCAGATGCTCCGGAACTTCCCGTGCGTCCTCCGGTGCTCTGTGCCGGATGTCCCCACCGGGCTTCCTTCTATGCCGTGAAAAAGGCTATGAAGGGTAAAAAAGCGGTATTCAGCGGTGACATCGGATGCTATACCCTGGGAAATGCAAAGCCTCTTGATATGGTGGATACCTGCCTGTGTATGGGCGCAGGAGTGACTATCGCCCAGGGACTTCATGTGATCGAGCCGGACGCTGTAAATTTTGCCTTTATCGGAGATTCCACATTTTTTGCATCCGGAATAACCGGAGTGGTAAATGCAGTATACAATGGAAATGATATTGTGCTGGTGGTGCTGGATAACTCGACTACGGCCATGACCGGCCATCAGCCTCATCCGGGAACCGGGAAGACCATTATGGGAGATGTGGCTGCAAAGATCAGTATACCTGCCATTCTTCGGGGGATCGGCGTGGAGCGGATTTATGAGTGTGATCCCCTGAATCTGAATGAAGCGGTTAATACGGTAAAAGAGGCCGCGCAGGGAAGCGGCGTGCGCGCGGTGATTTTCCGTTCTCCCTGTATCGCGGTTTCCAGATCCGGAAAATGTTATGAAGTAAAACAGAAGAAATGCCGGAAATGCAAGGTATGCATTAAAGAGCTGGGCTGTCCGGCCATTGTAACAGAAGGGGATACGGTAAAAATTGACCCATCGCTGTGCTATGGATGCGGTGTCTGCGCGGCTGTGTGTCCGTTTGAAGCAATCGGGGAGGTGGACTGTCATGAATAAGAACTGTCTGTTGTGCGGCGTCGGCGGCCAGGGGGTTGTACTGGCTTCCAGACTGATTGCCTATGCTGCTATGGAAAAAGGAAATTTTGTGCGGACCGCCGAGACCATCGGCATGGCCCAGAGAGGCGGCTCCGTTGTCAGCCATGTGCGGATTGGAGATGATATCTATTCTCCTCAGGTTCCTGTGGGAAGCGCGGACGTGATCCTGGCTTTTGAGCCGGGAGAAGCGGTCAGATGCCTGCCTTATCTGAAAAAAGACGGCCTTGTTATTGCTGACAGCCGGATTGTCAAACCTGTAACGGCAAGTCTGGGAGGAAGCAGTTATAATGCGGAAGAAATGACTGCTTACCTGGAGAAACATGCAGGAAAGCTGATCCTCATTGACGGGGAGGCGATCTGCAGGGAAGCGGGTTCGCCGAAAGTGCTCAATGTGGCGCTCCTCGGCGCGGCGGCGCAGAGCGGTGTGCTCGGCATCACGCCGGAGGAAATGCTGGACGCGGTCAGAAAGAATGTGAAAGAAAAGTTTATTGCTTTAAATGAAAAGGCCCTGATGCTTGGCCGGAAAGCAGGAGGAATGTAATATGAAAATGACGGAGCTGCAGTTTGAGATGATCAAGGAAAACCTGCGTCAGCTTACATCAAAGGACTGTTTTTACAAAGAAAAATTCAAGGATATTGACGTAGAATCAATTAAGAGCCAGGAAGACTTTGAGAAACTGCCTTTTACCTGGAAGGGTGATCTGAGGGAAGCATATCCCCTGGGACTTCAGGCAGTACCAGATGAGGAAATCGTCCGGATTCATTCTTCCTCGGGAACAACAGGAATTCCGGTTATTATACCTTATACACGGAAGGACGTGGAAGACTGGGCGAAGATGTTTGCCCGCTGCTATGAGATGGCCGGAATTACAGCCCTTGACCGGATTCAGATCACGCCGGGATACGGACTGTGGACTGCAGGAATCGGATTTCAGGCGGGGGCGGAGTATCTGGGAGCCATGACCATTCCCATGGGCCCGGGAAATACGGAAAAACAGCTTCGCATGATGCAGGATATGAAAGCAACCGTACTGTGCGCGACTTCTTCCTATGCGCTCCTTCTGGCAGAAGAGATCGGGAAAAGAGGACTGACGGATAAGATTCATCTGAAAAAAGGTGTGATCGGTTCAGAGAGATGGGGAAGCAAAATGCGCGCCCGTATTGCCGCCGAGCTCGGAGTACAGCTGTATGATATCTACGGACTGACTGAAGTATACGGACCGGGAATCGCCATGAGCTGTGAGTATGAGTGCGGAATGCACTACTGGGATGACTATCTGTATTTTGAGATCGTGGATCCGAAAACCGGCGAAACTGTTCCGGATGGTGAAGTGGGTGAGCTGGTTATTACGACGTTGAGGAAACAGGGCGCGCCGCTGATCCGGTACCGCACCCATGATCTGACAAGATTCATCCCCGGCGAGTGCAGGTGCGGTTCTAAATTCCCGCGGATTGATACTCTGATCGGACGTACCGACGATATGGTAAAAGTAAAGGGAGTCAACATCTTCCCCAGCCAGATCGAGGAAATGTTAAAAGAAGTGCCTGAGGCGTCCAGCGAATACCAGTTCATGCTGGACCACCTCTTCGGAAAAGATGAGTGCACCTTATTTGTAGAGGTAAACAAGGGCGTGGATAAAAAGCAGGCAGAAGAGGCAATCCAGAAAGCGTTCAAGACAAAAATCGGTATACTGGTGCATGTAAAACCGGTGTCTGTGGGCGACCTGCCGAGAAGCGAGAAAAAATCCACAAGGATATTCGATAATCGGTATTAAATTCGGATTTGCCGAAGGGAATCTCCGGAGAAAAACGCAGAATTCGGAAGGAAAAAAGTTTTTAGCAGACGGATTCAGAAGAGGGGGACAGGGAATTCTGTTTCCGTTCCATGAGTTAAGAAAAATAACGGAACCTGGAAATCAGCTAAAAACAGGATTTACAGCGGGCTAACTCGCATGCGCTCGGACAGAGCCCGCTGTAAATCCTGACGCTGATTCTCAGGTTCCTATTTTTCTAAACTCATTCCAAAGTCATCAGAATTCCCTGTCCCCCTCTTCTGAAAGGCGCATCCAAAAACTCTCCGGACTTCCGTTTTTCTGTTCCTCAGTCCGGAAATTCCCGTCGCAGATCCTCATAAACCAAAAAAGAAAGGGGTGCTTTAACGGCGGAGACGGCAGGTGATCCAGGCAGTAGTGATGCTTTAGATCCAACCAGCTGCAGTCGGAACAGCTCCTGCTTTCTTCTTGCAATTTGGAATTGTGAGGGATACTGCTGCCTGGATTCAGGATATGAATATAGCCGGCGTCCCTTCTCAAATTATACAAATCCGAATCTATATCACTCAGAACGGACGGAGACGGCACCATTTTTTATTTCCAGCACCTGATCGGCTTCTTCTGCCAGGTGCCGGCTGTGTGTGACAACGATCACGCATTTGCCGAGTTCGTGGGCGGTCTTTTTTAAGAGAGTGATAATTTCATCTGCGGTAGTTTCATCAAGATTGCCTGTGGGCTCGTCAGCCAGCAGTACGTGAGCGTCGCTGGCCAGAGCTCTGGCGATGGCAACTCTTTGCTGCTGGCCGCCGGATAATTGGAGCACATTCCTTTTCCAGTCTTCTTTTTCAATACCGACTTCTGTGAGCAGCCGTTCCGGATTTTTCCTGCCGCCCAGCTTTACATTTTCCACGGCAGTCAGGTAATCAATCAGGTTATAATTCTGAAAGACCAGAGAGATATTGTGTTTTCTGTGGTAGTTTAATCCGTTTTTCTGAATATTTTCTCCATTGCAGAGAACGGTGCCTCTGAGCGGGACATCTAATCCCGCCAGCAAGGATAAAAGAGTTGTTTTTCCTGCCCCGCTTGCACCGATAATTGAATAGAAAACGCCTTCTTCAAAAACAGCGGAAACACCGTTCAGAATGGTTTTGCTCTTTTTGGATTTATAAGCGTAATATACATTTCTTATTTCCAGCATTGTCAGATCCTCCTTGTGTTAACTCATTTCCGATAAAATATCCTTTGGATTCCTTTTTAATACCGATATCCCGGATATCATGACAGATGAAGTAATAAGCAGAAGTACGCCTGCTCCGTCGGCAAGATACATGGCAGGAGTAATGGTTACATTTACTTTCTGCACATTCTGCTGCGGGGCGGTATATTCGGTCGCTACTTTTCCGCTGTCATTTTCCGCTTTCTCTTCGGCCTGCTGTACCTGACGGGCAACCAGATAATCTGCTGCTGTCCGTGATACAGCGGGAGCAACCGCGAAGGACAGCAGGACAGAAAGAAATGCCGTCATTACAGCTTCGGTCCAGATCTGTCCGATAATTGCCGGCCTGGAGATTCCCAGAGAAAGGAATACGCCGATTTCGTGTACGCGGTTTTTGATCCAGAAGAGAAAAACGAAAATAAGGATAAAGAAGCCGGCCGCAGAAATAACAGCAATCATTGTTTCGCTGATTTTGTCAAGATCATTGAAATTTGAGGACATGGTTTCGGAATTTCCATTATTATCGATTAAATCGTACTGCTGCCAGTCTATATCTGCTTCTTTTATTCTTTCTTTTACTGTGTCGTAATCATTGACATTTCCGACTTTAAAATATGCTCTCTGGAACAGAGGACTTGTTTCGCCCTCTGCTTTCTGAGGGAAGTATAAATCTGTAAAGATTACATTTTCAGAGCGGTAGGTATCCCCCTGCATGAGCGGGCTCATTTTCTGGCTGACCTGGTAGATCCCGATAATCTCTGCTTCTGCAGCTGGCGAGTTCTCTTTGTCGTGGTAATCATTGAACGAAAGTTTATCGCCGATTTTCAGATTATCTGCCTGAGCCAGCTCCTGGGAAATTACGCACACGTCCGTATCATCCGGCTGTACCATCCGGCCTTCTTTGATCCGGAGATTTCCGGAGAGGACGTTGGTATCCATCTTCATATCCCGGTTCCCGATCAGACTTACGCCGCCTTCGTCCGCGCTCTGGTCTGTGTCTTTGTCCTCGATTCTGCGGAAATTAACAGGGTTGACAGCGGTTATGGCTGTCGTGATATTATAGTCGCTTATTCCCTCTGTTTCAGAGATTTTTTCAATATCTTTCAGATTCAGTGTTTCAAAAGAATTGGTTGTGCCCGTATTCCAGTTTATACTCCCGTTTACGACAATTTTCTTCTGATAATAGCCGTCCAGCTCTCCTTCTTTCTCTCCCAGCTTTTCTGATAATTCGTTAATGCGTTTCGCTCTGTATTCGTCATTCTTTTCCAGCAGGAAACCGGCGCCGATTGCCTGCCTGGTTTTATCCTGCACTTCTACACTTGCATTTCTGCACGACATACCGGACAAAAGCAGGGTACTGATTACAAATACAATCAGTAAAAGCAGAATACTTTTTACCGGTTTTCTTAAGACAGAGCGTTCTGCCAGTTTGAAAAAGTTCATCTGTTATCCCTCCATTCTTGCTAAAATATCCTTTGGAT
Source organism: Mediterraneibacter sp. HA8405 (assembly GCF_056148955.1). Taxonomy (NCBI): domain Bacteria; kingdom Bacillati; phylum Bacillota; class Clostridia; order Lachnospirales; family Lachnospiraceae; genus Mediterraneibacter; species Mediterraneibacter sp. HA8405. The sequence goes on from NZ_CM148758.1 coordinate 988,420, forward strand.
TTGCTCTTAATGCCGGAATAAGCGAGACGCATAAAGCGATGAAAACAAGGATGGTTCCCAATCCCGCCAGCGCGCCCACATCCCTTATTCCCAGCAGGACAGTCAGTCCCGTATCTGCTGTTTCCGGGCCGGAAATCATATCCTGCAAAAATGTCTGAACACCGTTTCCTGCCAGGGCAGCAGCGAGTACAGATACAAGAAAAACGATTCCGGACTCGCAGAATACCTGCAGTATGATTTTGCTTTTTTTCTTTCCCAGACTCAGAAAGACGGCCATTTCTTTGTGCCTTGTCCTCATCCACATACACAGCAGCAGAGAGACGATGATGGTACCTGCTGATAAAGTCAGCGCCAGCATAAGTTTTGCTGTACGGCTGATCTGTTCCAGGGGAGCAGACATCTGCCGGTAAAGAGCGTCCGACGTACGGATATCTGCTTTGCCGCCTGATATTTCCTGAACCTGACTCCGGAGAGAATTTATGTTTTCCGGGTTTTCTGTATAGATGGAAAGCTGATAAAAACTGCTGTCCTTCAGCAATTCTTTACAGGTTCCGTTATCAATAAAAATCTGGTTTTCAATCCGGTTGACAGCTGTCGCCGCGGCGGGCTGCTTATCCTCAATTCTCCCTGCGGACCGGAACAGTCCTGTAATCGTAACAGACACCGTATCGCCGTTTTCTCCGGAAAGCTCCAGTTTATCTCCGATCTGCAGCCCATTCTGAGCCGCCAGTGATTCATGAATAACGGCGCCTCTTGTATTTTCTGTTATATATCCGCCGGAAGTCAGATGATACTGCAGTTCAGAAAACGGACTGTCCTTTTCCAGATCATCATAGGAGAGCAGGGCCACTTTCCGGTTATCTTCCTCCGAAGAAGCGTTTGCGGTAACCGGCGAAAAATCTGACGGAAATGCTTCATATCTTCCGATCCGGTTTACGAAGCCCACGTCCGGCAGATTCCGGATCTGTTCCGCCTCGGCATCCGTAATCCCGGTATTCGCGTCTGATACTTCGGCAATGATTTTCGAGGACATTTTTGCCTGCATGGACTGCATGGACTTATCTGTGGCCCGCAGGATCATACAGATGCTCAGAATCATTGTGTTTACAAGCAGCAGCACAAAAAACAGTAAAAATGTTTTCGATTTCTTTCTCAGCAGATATTTCAGTGCAAGCTGATAAAATTTCATAGCAGTCACCTCTGTTCAAAACGGGCAATAATAATTTTGTCTGCGTTTAAGTTATGAGCGTCGATGAAATTACCGTACACATAAACTATCGACTGCTTCTTTATATCAGAAACTGAGCCGCGGGTTACATTCGTGAGATCTTCAGCCTGTGTGTTCAGTTCAGCGAGGAGAAATTCGCAGTCAGCGCTGTAATTCACAGTAACGGCGTTTTCTTTATTTTCCTGCCCCTCCGCTTCCGATTTTAAAGCGGCGCCGCCTTCAATTTTTTGTGCCTGACTGACAGAACAGCCACTGTCTGAAAAGTCGATTACATTTCCGGTCAGGGCCGCGGAGTCAATGATACTGCCGCCGCTGTTACTGGCGAAAGTGTCCGGGGCGCCTGAGCTGCCGCCGGCGCTGTCAGACTGTACCGGCGTCCGGGGCGTGTCAGAGCCGCTTTGTCCGCAGCCGGCCAGTGCAAAGATACATAATCCTGTTAAAATTGTCCTTCTGAGAATTTTTCGTTTCATTCTGTATTCCACCTTTCATTTTTGATGCGGCCTTATTCTAGAACAGAACCTTTCTAAAAATCCTGTAAATCCTGAGAAAGTCCGAAACACTTTTTAGAGGATTTTTACAGACTTTTTCTGATATAATAGGGAGAAATTTAAGAAGAGGGACTGAGAAATATGAAAATACTTCTTGTAGAAGATGATGCAGAGCTTTGTTCAGTGATACAGAAAGCTCTGGAAAAAGAAAAGTATATTGTGGACTGTGTCAGCGACGGGGAAACAGCCATGTTTTATGCGCTGAATACAGAGTACGCTTACGATCTTGCGATTATCGACCGTATGCTGCCGGTTATAGACGGTCTGACGATTATTAAGGCTATGAGAAAAAAAGGAATTCGCATTCCCGTTATCATTATTACCGCCATGGACGCCCTGGACAACAGAATAGAAGGCCTGGACGGGGGAGCAGATGATTACCTGGTAAAACCCTTCCATATCAGAGAACTTTCTGCAAGAGTCCGGGCACTGACAAGACGCCCGGCGGATCTGCAGCTGTCCGGAAAGCTGCAGTACGGGGATCTGACTTTTGACAAAGAAAACAGAAAGTTATCTTCTGATGGGAAATCCGTACAGCTTACGGCCAGAGAAACGGAGTTGTTTTCTGTACTCATCCAAAGCCCTGAAAAGCTTTTTAACAGAGAGCAGCTGGTTTTAAAAATCTGGGGCACTTCATCAGAAGTAGAAGCGGGAAATGTGGATAACTACATATCATTTCTGCGGAAGAGACTGAGAGAACTGAACAGCTTCTGTAAAATAACAACGGTTTACGGAGCAGGATATAAACTGGAGAAAAACCATGCTGAATAGTCTATATAAAAAACTCTATATTCTTTTTACTGTTTCGGTCATGCTGATCATTACTTTTGTGATATCCTTTGCGGTGGTCAGTGCTGTCAGTACGGACAGAACAAATGAAAGTACGATGTTTCAGAGGATGACTACGCTGCTGATCTATCAGCTCGAAAATACCCCGTCGGATATGGAAAACACGATCCGCTCCTATGAGGAAAAATATCATCTGTATGCAGTAATCGAAAATACCGAAGGACAGGAGATCTACCAGAGTGATTTTGCTTTTCCTGCGCAGACAGATATACTGCTGGAGGATATTTCAGAGCAGAACAGTCAGCAGCAGATTGTTCCGGAAGGAGAGGAGGACGGCACAGTTACGTCACAGGGCGGAATTTATGAAATAACCGGTACAGAGCAGAACTGTTATTACGCAATCCCTGCGTCAATTGCCGCGGCGGGACAGTATGAATATCAGGCTGCTTTCATTTATCCGGTTTCAGATCTGAAAACCATTTTAGTCAGACTGCTTCCGCGGTATTCTGCCGCATGGATGCTTGCTCTGGCAGGTGTGCTTGTTATAATGCGGTTTCTGCTGAGAAAGGCATTTATGCCCACAGAACGTATCCTGAAAAGCCAGAAAGATTTTGTCGCCACGGCATCCCACGAATTAAAATCCCCGCTGGCTGTTATGATTGCAAATACAGATTCCATTCTGGACAACAGGTCGCTGGATGAAACAGCAAAGCAGGCAGCGGGCACTATAGAGTCAGAGTGTATGAGACTGTCCCGTTTAGTAAAGGATATGCTGACTCTTGCTTCTTCTGACGCAAAGGCATGGACCTTACATAAGAGTGAAGTTGAAATCGACACGCTGCTGATTACGCTTTACGAAACCTATGAACAGACTTGTCTGAAAAACGGAATTGAGCTGAAACTGGAACTGTCAGAGGACACTTATCCGGCATTAACAACGGACAAAGACAGGTTATTCCAGATTTTGTGCATCTTTATGGATAATGCCATTCAGCACTCGGAGAATAATTCGCTGATTGAAATAAAGGCTGCCCCCAGGGGAAAACAGATTTCTTTTTCCATAACAGATCACGGGCAGGGGATTTCCGCTGAAGACAAAAAGTATATTTTTGACCGTTTTTACAGCGGGGATAAGTCGCATACGAATAAGGCGAATTTTGGATTGGGTCTCAGTATAGCAGAAGAACTGACAAAGATGCTGAAGGGAAGGATTCAGGTCAGTGACACCCCGGGAGGAGGCGCCACATTTACAATCCTCCTGTGATTTAATCAGATCAGGCAAGTCCCCGCCCCTGCTTTATACTGCGCAGAAGACAGATCAGAAATCGCAGAAGCATCAGCAGAGAAAAAGCTCCAGTACAAATACTACTCCGCAGCAGATCGCGGCCACCGGCAGCAGTCCGGCTCCCAGCCAGGCCGCCGCAATCCCTGCCGCCAGCGCGGCGGCCCCGGCCACAGGAGACTGTGTGGCAGTAAGGATGGCGGGAAATGTCATAACCGCAAGCGTAACGTAAGGCACATAGTGAAGAAAAGACTGAAGAAAGCGGTTTTTAATCGGTTTCCGGATCAGAGTCAGCGGCAGGGCACGGATCGCGTAAGTAACAGCCGCCATGATAAAAATATAAATGTAATTACTGTATCTCATCAGACTTCTCCTCTTCTGTAAGTTTTACCGGACGGATGACGGCGGCCGCAGCCGAAATCACCAGGGTCAGGATAATGGTTCTTGTTCCCGAGGAAAGGGAAGAGACAACGGGCAGGTGTTCCGAAGCAAAGCTTAATACAAAGCTGACTACAATGAGCACGCCGATGATCTTTTCCTTTCTGGCCGGGGGAACGATAACAGCCAGAAACATGCCGTACAGAGCCACGCTCAGTGCGCTTACCGCTCTGAGAGGCAGAATATTTCCGGCCACAATGCCCAGAACGGTTCCCAGCGCCCAGCAGGGCGAAGCGATCAGAATCGCGCCGTACATGTAATACGGATTCAGATATCCGCCTCTGGCAATGGAGATTCCGAAGATTTCGTCTGTAATGGCAAAGGCGGCCAGGAGCCGGTGGCGCAGAGGCGTCCCGGGAGAAAATTTCTGGCTGAGAGAACAGCTCATCAGCAGGTACCGGCCGTTGGTGATCAGCATAATAAGCAGCAGCTCCGTAATGGCGGCTCCGGTGGATATGGCCATGAAGCATGCGTATTCACCTGCAGAGGCATTAGTCGTGATACTTGCCAGAAATCCCTGAAAAGGAGTCAGGCCCGCCGCCTGTGCCGCAATGCCCAGAGAAAAGGAAACGGCAAGATATCCCAGCGCAATGGGAATGCCGTCCCGCAGCCCTTCCTGCAGAGCATGCAGATTAATATGTTTGTTTTGTGTATGAATGGAATTCATGATCATTCTCCTGATTTTCTGATATGTGGGAATAAAACCCGAACGAAACGATTTTACCACGTTTTCCGGGGGCTGTACACAGAAAGTACACAAAATAGTCTGTCACTGCATGAGACTATACAAAGTGGTGAAGAATAACAATTCAGCCCGGCAGCAGTACCTGCATGTATAAAGTCTCAAAATGCCGGCTGTGTTACGGTTGAAACAGGGGAGGCTGGCTTCTGAGCGATAGGGAAGAGCGGGGAGGTACGGTTGAAATGGGAGAAATTGAATTTTCGGCGGTAGGAAGGAGGGAAAAATTACGGTTGAAATAAGGAATATTGGCTTTTGAGCGGTAAGGAAGAGTGAGAGACTACGGTTGAAACAGGAGAAATTGAATTTTGAGCGGTAGGAAGGAGTGGGAGACTACGGTTGAAACAGGAGAAATTGAATTTTGAGCGGTAGAGAAGAGGGGAATACTACGGTTGAAATGGGGAGTATCGGCTTTTGAGCGGTAGGAAAGAGTGAGATGCTACGGTTAAAATAAGAAATATTGGCTTTTGAGCGGTAGGAAGGAGAAAGAAGCTACGGTTGAAATAAGAATTATCATATTTTAACCGTACAAGAGCCTGCATTCACACAGCTGCAGCAGCGACAGCAGCTCCGAAGCAGGACATTTCGGCTGTGTTTGTATTGCCAAAAAAAGCGAGACAAAAAGCAGGAGTCATGAATTCAGAAGTCTGTTGCCCGTAATACTTAAGAAGTGTTATAATGAACCTGAATTTAGCGCAGCGTGGGCCTTTACGGCCTGCGCGGCGCTGAGTAAAATGCTGATGTACAGACAAAGAAGACGTTTTGAAATAAAAAGGAGAATTACGGCCATGATTACAGTAAATGCAATGGGTGACGCATGTCCCATACCGGTTATTAAGACGAAGAAGGCCCTGGAGGAGAACAAAGGGCAGGATACAGTTGAAGTGCTGGTGGACAATGAGACAGCAGTAAAAAATGTAACCAAGATGGCAGAGAGCCTGGGGACTTCTGTTACACAGGAAAAGAAGAGCGAGGGCGAGTACCGGATTCTGATTCAGCCGTCGAAGGACGGTTCCGGAAAAGCCGGGGAAAGCGCGGAAGAAACAGAAATCTGCTGTGAGGAATGCGCGACAGATAAGGGAACCGTTGTGGCGGTCTCTTCTGACCGGATGGGAGACGGAGATGATGAGCTGGGACGGATTCTTATGAAGAGCTTTCTGTTTGCCGTAACACAGCTGGATAGGTTTCCGGAGACAATTCTCTTTTATAACGGAGGCGCGAAGCTGACAGTGGAAGGCTCTGAGTCCCTGGAAGATCTGAAGAAAATGGAGGAGCAGGGGACTGTAATTATGACCTGCGGAACCTGCCTTGATTTTTATGGAATAAAGGACAAACTGGCAGTGGGAACAGTCACAAATATGTACAGCATTGTGGAAACACTGCAGAATGCAGGGAAAGTTATCCGTCCTTAAAGACAAGACAGGACGAATAATTTATTCTGAAGAAAGGAGGTGTACGGGCATGTATAAAGAGATCCATCTGACACAGATGACAAAGACCGCCGGATGAGCGGCGAAAATAGGTCCTGAGACCCTTGCCCAGGTTCTGGGCAAGCTGCCGGAATTCACAGACGAGCGTCTGCTCGTCGGAGTCGAGACATCAGATGATGCAGCAATTTACAAAATATCGGATGACACTGCGATTATACAGACACTGGACTTTTTCACCCCGGTGGTGGATGATCCGTACACCTTTGGCCAGATCGCGGCGGCCAATGCCCTTAGTGACGTATACGCTATGGGCGGCGAGCCGAAGATTGCTCTTAATATTGTATGCTTCCCGAACTGTCTGGATCCGGAGATTCTGTCAGAGATTCTCAGAGGCGGAGCGGACAAGGTACTGGAAGCGGGAGCGGTTCTGTGCGGAGGACATTCTGTTCAGGATGACGAACCGAAGTATGGCCTGTCGGTAACCGGATTTGTCCATCCGGACCGGATATACCGGAACTACGGATGCAGGCCCGGAGATGTGCTGATTCTGACCAAACAGATCGGAAGCGGAGTGGTGAATACAGCGGTGAAAGCTCAGATGGCTTCCCCGGAGGCGGAAAAAGAAGCGGTTCGTGTTATGTCCTCCCTGAATAAAAAGGCAAAACAGGCTGCGGAAAATATTACCGTACATGCCTGTACAGATGTGACAGGATTCGGGCTGCTGGGGCACTGCATGGAGATGGCAAGAGCCAGCAGCGTGACTTTGGATATCCATATCCGGGATGTGGCCTATATGAAAGAGGCGCCGGATTATGCCCGCATGGGACTCGTGCCGGGAGGAGCGTACCGGAACAGAGAGTATGCAGGAGACGGCCTGGATACAGGAAATGTGGAGGAGGTATGGATTGACCTGCTCTGCGATCCCCAGACTTCCGGAGGCCTTCTGTTCAGTGTGCCTGAAGAGGAAGGAGAAGAGTTTCTCCGCAGTCTTGAACAGGCCGGGCTGGAAACCGAAGTTTCCGTCATCGGGCGTGTTCTGGAAAAGCAGGATGTGTTTGTCCGACTGGTGTAGCAGAAGAATGCAGTTCTGCCCGGTATTACTGACAGGTATTACGGATATTGTCAGCGGGACGGGAGCAGACTGTATGCGGCAGGCAGATATGCCGCTGTATAAAGCTGTGATAATGTGATAACGGCAGAGAGATATGGAAAAAGTCTCTCTGCCGTTTTCTGTCTTTGTCCGGCTTCGGACGGAGAAGAAACACCGCCGTCATTCTGAGCGGCGGACAAACAGGTGAGAACAGGAGAAACACAGATTGAATAAGAATGAAATGTATCGCATGATACCGAAGACAGATATTCTGCTAAAAGAAAAAGAGATACAGGAACTTGCAGACAAGTATGGACGTCAGGCTGTTGTCGGAATTCTCCAGGAGATTCTGCAGGAACTGCGGGAGAAGGCAGCAGAACTGGCGGACGGGGGCAGAGAAGAAGAAGGGGCGGAAGTAATCGGGCAGACGATTCAGCAGCTTCCCGGCCGGGTACATGAACGGCTGGAACAACTGTTCCGGCCGGAAATGATTTCCGTGGTAAATGGTACCGGGATCATTCTGCACACAGGTCTGGGAAGAGCGCCGCTGGGAGAACAGGCAGGCCTCCGGGGCGGGAAAATCACGGGATCATACACCAACCTGGAACTGGATCTGAACACGGGAGAACGGGGAGAACGGTGCTCCCATTTTGAGCGGCTGCTCTGCCGGATTACCGGGGCCGAGGCTGCCCTTGCGGTGAATAATAATGCCGCCGCCGTGCTGCTGATTCTGACCGCTCTTGCCAGGGGAGGCGAGGCGGTTGTATCCAGAGGCGAGCTGGTGGAGATCGGCGGAAAATTCCGTATTCCCGATGTAATGGAACAAAGCGGCACCAGACTCAGAGAGGTGGGAACAACCAACCGGACCCGGCTTTCTGATTATGAAAATGCCATTAATGAAGAGACAAAAGTACTTCTGAAAGTGCATACAAGCAATTACCGGATTGTAGGATTTACTGAGTCCGTTCCCCTGGAGGATCTGTGTGCTCTGGGAAAACAGAGAGACATCTGCGTGGTGCAGGATCTGGGAAGCGGTGTGCTGGTGGATCTGAGCCGGTACGGCCTTCGGGGAGAGCCCACCGTGCAGGCGTCTGTATCTGCCGGAGCCGATGTGGTCTGCTTCAGCGGGGACAAACTGCTGGGAGGCCCTCAGGCCGGAATTATTGTGGGAAAAAAATGTTTTCTGGACCGGATGAGAAAACATCCGCTGGCCAGAGCGCTGCGGATTGACAAGTTTACGGCCGCGGCACTGGAGCAGGTGCTGCTGGAATACCTGAATCCGGACGGGGCGGTCCGGCGGATTCCCGTGCTTCGGATGCTGACCCGGCCGGCGGAAGAAGTGCGGCAGGAGGCGGAAATACTGGCAGATGAGATCAGGAAAAAGAGACTAGAAAAGTACGGTGAGAAATGCAGGGAAATACCGGTACAGGTTACTGTGGAGCCTTGCACATCCAGAGCCGGAGGAGGAGCTCTGCCGGAGGAGGAGATCGGCAGTTTCGCCCTGTGTGTCCGGCCGGGGAAGATCACCGGGAAGAGTACAGGGCAAATTACCGGGAAGAACGCAGGACAGATCAGTGCGGCGGAGCTCCAGAGAAGACTGAGAACCCTGCCGGTTCCGGTGCTGGGAAGAATCGTCCGGGACCGGTTCCTGGTGGATATGCGGACGGTAAGCGACACAGACCGGGAATATCTGGCTGAATTGTTTTCCGGGGAAGAACTGTTTTCTCCCGGAACATTCCAGGCGCCGGATGGAATGGAACAGAAAGCAGAACCGGAGAAAGGAAGCGGTCTATGAAGCATTTTGTAATCGGCACAGCAGGCCATATTGACCACGGCAAGACCGCTCTGATCACGGCACTGACCGGACAGGATACAGACCGTCTGCCGGAGGAGAAGCAGAGGGGGATTACAACAGATCTGGGCTTTGCTTCCTTTGATCTGGGTGACGGAACCCGGGCCGGAATCATTGATGTCCCCGGGCATGAAAAATTTATCCACAACATGACGGCGGGTGTGGCCGGAATGGATCTGGTGCTTCTTGTGATTGCCGCCGATGAGGGCATTATGCCCCAGACCCGGGAACATATGGATATTCTGAAGATTCTGGGAGTGAAAAATTATATTATTGTTCTGAATAAATGTGATCTGGCGGATGAAGAATGGCTGGAGATGGTGGAGGAAGAAATCTGGAAGGAGCAGCAGGAAAACGGGCTGGGTGATGTGCCGGTTGTACGGGTTTCCGCCCGTACAGGACAGGGAATTGACGAGCTGAAAAGCCGGATCCGCGCCTATGCCGGGAAAACGGAGGAAGAAAAGCCGGATGAGGCGCGGAAAAAGGAGGCGCTGGCCCGTCTTCCGGTGGACCGGGTGTTTACGGTTCAGGGGTTCGGAACGGTGGTGACCGGGACCATGCTGGAAGGGCAGATTGAGAAAGGTCAGGAGCTGACTGTATTTCCGGAAGGAAAAACATGCCGGGTGCGGGGCATACAGGTCTATGGAAAAGAGGAGGATATCTGTGAGGCCGGACAGCGGGCGGCGCTGAATCTGGCCGGGATTGAGAAAGAGGAAATCCGCAGGGGCTGTGTGCTGGCGCCTGCGGGAAGCCTGAAAACCGGCAGGGGAATCAACGTCAGGATTAAGCTCCTGGAACAGGGACAGAGAATTGTGAAAAATCAGAGCCGGCTTCATTTTTACAGCGGCACGTCCCAGATGCTTTGCAGAGTGGTGCTCCTGGATACGGATCAGCTCCTGCCGGGAGAAGAAGGATATGCCTGTCTCCGGCTGGATGCCGATGCGGCGCTCAGACGGGGAGACCGGTTTGTCCTGCGCTTTTATTCTCCGCTGGAGACCATTGGCGGAGGCATTGTGCTGGAGACAGACAGGCCCAGGGAAAAGCGTTTCCGGAGAGAAACGCTGGAGCGGCTGCGAAGAAAAGAGACAGCCGGGTCCAAAGAACTGGCGGATCTTCTGACAGAAGAGCGGGGAGCGGATCTGACGGATCTGACCGGACTTTCCGCTGAACTGGGAGTTTCGGAAGAGACGGCGGGCCGGATTATGACGGACCTGACAGAGACGGGGGCGGTATACGGCCTGGATGTAAACGGGACAGAATATTTTCTGCACCGGAAGGCAGAATCCCGGATCCGGAAGGAAGTTCTGGAGGAAATATACCGGTATCTGAAACAGTACCCTTACCGGCTGGGAATGCCGGAGGCACAGCTGCAGTCCGGAGCGCCGGGCAGACTGAAAAAAGCGGCGGACGCTTATATCAGCCGGCTTGTGCAGCGGCATATTCTGGACAGTGTTGACTGCGGCAGGATCCGGCCGGCGGAGACGCTGTCCTGGAAGCCGGGAGGCAGACTGATTGCTCCTGCAGGGTATGAGCCGCAGGAAGATGCGGCATACCGGAAAGTGTATACTGTATTTTCCAAAGCGGCAGAGAAGGCGGGCTACCATTTCTTAAGTCTCAGGGAACTGAATTCTGAAGTCGGGGAGAAAGGCAGAGCGGATGCCCGCAGCGCAGGGAGCCGGGAGACGGAAGAGGACATCATGGAGATCCTGCGGCTTCTGGAACTTCAGGGGAAAATCCTGTATCTGTCGGGGGACTTCTATACACTTCCGGAGCTGATGGAACAGGCTGTGAGAAAAATAAGAGAGGCCCTTGACCGGGAAGGAAAAATAACGATTTCTCAGGTATGCGGCCTGCTTGATACCAGCCGGAAAAATGCCAGACTGATTCTGGAATATACGGACCGGAGGGGCATTACAAAAAAGGAAAAAGCAGAGAGTGAGAGGGTGAAAGCATAGATGAATCTGAAGCAGCTGGAAGCATTTGCAGGGGTGGCTGAGACGAAAAGTTTTTCGCTGACGGCGAAACAGCTTTTCCTCACACAGCCTACGGTAAGCGCGCATATCGCGTCGCTGGAAAAGGAACTGAATACCTGTCTGTTTGTACGCAGCACAAAGGGAGTCGCTCTCTCGGATGACGGAAAGGAGCTGTACGCTTATGCGGAACAGATGCTGGAACTGGAGAAGAACGGCTTCCACGATCCCATCCCAGTATCTTCTGCCGGATATTATGGTCCGGTTCCGGAAAAATTATCCGGGAGAGAAGCTGAAGGTATTTGAGACAGACAGTGCAGGAGTGGCGGAGATGATCGCCTCCCACAGGGCCGACGTGGGACTGGCGGGCGCGAAGATTGACAAAGGAAACTGCACTTATGTTCCCATTTATCAGGATGAACTTGTGGCAATTACTCCTGCCTTTGAGAAATACAGAGCAAAAGGAGCGGACGCTGCTGCCGGATGGCTGAAGGAAGAGCCGGTTATTCTGCGTGAAGAAGGCTCGGGGACAAGACAGGAGGCACGGAAGATTCTGCAGCAGATGGGAATGGACATGAATGAGCTGAATGTGGCCGCCATTATGGAAAACCAGGAGACGATCAAACGCTCCGTAGAAAACGGTATGGGGATTTCCATTCTGTCTGACCTGGCTGTCAGAGATGCAGTGGACGCAGGAAGGCTTCTTGCCTTTCCACTGGGAAAAACAGGGGGAAAAAGAGATATCAGCCTGGTGTTTGACGAGAGCTATCCGTCTCTGCCCGGGGCTGAGAAATTTATCCGGACTGTAAAAGAAATTTATCTTTCTGATACAGAACAGACAGGATAATTGATTTATAGATTTTATCTATAAGCAATCCGCAGTTATCGTGCTTTTCGATTAGACTGCCGATGTAAAAAACACGTATACTTAGATACAGGAAGAGGCGTAAAAACCTCTTTATCATCACGGAAAGGAAGGGGGGAAAAATATGATCTACATGGATAACGCGGCAACCACAATCCACAAGCCGGAGCCGGTCAAAGCGGCGGTTCTTGCGGCAATGGATTCTTTCGGAAACGCGGGACGGGGCGCGTCAGAACCGGCGCTGAATGCCTCACGCGTAATTTATGAGACAAGAGAAAAGCTTGCCCGGTTTTTTCACGGGGAAGATGCCTCCCGTATTGTGTTTACCGCCAATTCCACGGAGAGTCTGAACATTGCCATAAAGGGACTTTTTTCTTCGGGCGATCATGTGATTACAACAGTGCTGGAACACAATTCAGTGCTCCGGCCCCTGTATGAATGCCGGGAAAGAGGCGTGGAACTTACCATTCTTGACTGTGATGAAAAGGGAAATATCTCATATGAGGAAATAGAAGCTGCAGTAAAAGATAATACAAAAGCCGTTGTCTGTACCCATGCATCTAATCTGACCGGAAATATGATCGACCTGGAACGGGTGGGAGAGATTACCCGCAGAAAGGGAATTCTGCTTGTGGCGGACGCGTCCCAGACGGCGGGCGTCTATCCTGTGGATGTGCAGAAAATGGGAATTGATGTGCTCTGCTTTACCGGACATAAAGGAATGCTGGGGCCCCAGGGCACAGGAGGCATGTATGTGCGGCCGGGCGTCGTTATCCGGCATCTCCTTTCCGGAGGAAGCGGCGTGGATACATACAATCCCCGTCATCCGGATCTTATGCCTACGGCCCTTGAGGCAGGCACCCTGAACGGGCACGGCATTGCCGGACTGGGCGCGGCGGTTTCCTGGCTGGAAGAGAAGGGCCCGGATGTGCTGCGTGAAACTGAACTCAGCAGAATGCGGCAGTTTTATGAAGGTGTTTCCCGGATCCCCGGAGTGACGGTATACGGAGACTTTTCCGCGGACATGCGGTGTCCCATTGTGTCGCTGAATATCGGGGATTATGACTCTTCGGAAGTCAGTGATGAGCTGAGTGTGACATACGGCATTGTGACAAGGCCCGGCGCCCACTGCGCGCCGCTGATGCACCGGGCGCTGGGGACAACCGGCCAGGGCGCGGTAAGATTCAGTTTTTCTCACTACAATACGGAAGAAGAAGTCGAAACAGCCGTACAGGCGATAAAGGAATTAGTAAACGACCAATGACGGAGGGAAAAACAATGAATTTATCTGACTCAAAGAAGAAACTGGCCTTTGCCGGCATCGTCTGCGGCCTTGTGGCCGTATGTCTGGCCTGGTTCGGCAATCCGGCCAATATGGCATTTTGTATTGCCTGCTTTATCCGCGATACCGCGGGAGCGCTGGGACTGCACTCTGCAGAAGCGGTTCAGTATGCAAGACCGGAAATTATGGGACTGGTGCTGGGCTCCTTTCTTATTTCAGTGGCTACAAAAGAGTACCGTTCCACAGCAGGCTCATCGCCGGCAGTGCGTTTTATCCTGGGAATGATCCTTGCCATCGGCTCTCTGGTATTTCTGGGATGCCCGCTGCGCATGATTATCCGCATGTCTGCAGGGGATCTGAACGCCTGGGTTGCCCTGATCGGATTCATCCTGGGTGTTGGCACCGGAGTATTTGCACTGAGGAAAGGCTTCAGCCTGGGACGGGCACATCTGACCAACCGTGTCAGCGGCGGCGTGCTTCCGGCGCTGATGCTTGGCATTCTGGTACTGGCTGTAGCGACGCCTCTGCTTAAGAGCAGCACAAGCGGCCCGGGAAGTATGCACGCGCCCCTTCTTCTGGCGCTTGCAGGCGGACTGATCTTCGGCGCGTTTGCCCAGAAATCCAGAATGTGTCTGGCAGGAAGTATCCGTGACGTGATCCTGATGAAAAATTTTGACCTGCTGACCATTATCGGCGGATTTTTCGTAGTAATGCTGATCTACAACATTGCCACAGGCAACTTTACTTTCGCGTTTGACACGCCGGGAATTATCGCTCACTCCGAGCACCTGTGGAATATCCTGGGCATGTACGCGGTAGGATTCGCTGCAGTGCTTGCAGGCGGATGCCCTCTGCGCCAGCTGATTCTGGCTGGACAGGGATCTTCAGATTCTGCCATGACGGTGATCGGTATGTTTATCGGGGCGGCTCTGGCCCACAATTTCGGCCTGGCTGCAAGCGGTACAGCTCTGAACGCAGAGACACAGGAAGTGGTGGCAGGAGCAGTGCCGTTTTATGGAAAAGCGGCGGTGATTATCTGCATTGCGGTGTGCTTTATCATTGCCTTTGCAAATAAAAGATCAGAAGGAAAATAAAAAAACGTCCGCCGCTTTGCCGGCGGATGACTGAAAATCAGACAGAGCATGACTTCAGTATTAAGTCATGCCGGAAAGAAGGACGGAATTATGAAAGAAGTAGATGCTAGAGGGCTGTCCTGCCCGGAGCCTCTGATGCTGACGGCTGAGGCGCTGAAAAATACAAAGGGGCCGGTCAGAGTACTTGTGACAGAGCCTCATCAGAAAATGAACGTGGAGAAACTGGCAAAAGACCGGGGAAAGAAGTATACCTCGACAGAGATTCCGGACGGTTTTGCCGTGGTAATTGAATAACAATGAGAAAAAAAGAGAAAAAACTGGTTGTAACATTTCACACAACTGCAGATGCAATGGCTATGGAGAAAGCCTGCCGGGAACACAATGCTCCCGGCAGGCTGATTCCCGTTCCCAGAAGCATATCCGCAGGCTGCGGCATGGCCTGGTGCGCGGCTCTGGAGGACCGGGACAGAATTCTGCAGGTTCTGGAAGAACGGAAGATCGAGCAGGAAGATGTGCATGAGTGTATGTTCTGAGAGGAAGGACGGATTCCTTTCTTCTTTGCCAGATTGCGAATGGCTCCTTTTAGTTGTTCTGGTGTTTTCATCATAATATCTCCATATACTCTTGTACTTTTTCCTCAATGTGAAATTTCCTGGCATATTCCATCAATCGGATGTTGTCACGCTCTTTGGAAGCAAAATATTCTTTCACCGCTTGGCTAAAAACCTGTGGGTCTGTCTGTTTGCGGCTCCGTATCATATCACAGATACACCGTTCTCTGTCATAGACTATGATTTTTCCGCCTTGCGGTGAGACCATCTCCATCATTCCTATGCTCCATAAGGACGGTTTGATCCGGTGGAACTCTACATGAAATAATTCTTCCTTTAGATAAAATACATTATAAGTCTTTGGCACTGTCATACTGTCCGCAAAAGAATAGATTCCCCGGCTTTCCCGGATCAGACTGCCTTCATCCAGATATTTTTTGAGAATTTATGATTATTTATCATATATACAAAGTGGGAAAATCTATTGACATTATACTGAATGCATCATAAAATATAACAGTGGTATATAACACTGTTATAACGGAGGCGTCACGATGAGTGAAACAGAAAAGACAACACTGGAACGGATTCTTTCAGCAGCTATGCAGGAATTCCTTGAAAAGGGATATCAGTCTGCTTCTCTGCGGAATATTGTGAAAACGGCAGGTGTTACGACCGGCGCGTTTTATGGATACTATAAGAGCAAAGAGGAATTGTTTGAGGCGCTGGTGGGGGAGCAGTATGACTATTTTATGGACTGTTTCCGCAAGGCGCAGTATGATTTCGCCGCTCTGCCGCCGGAGGAGCAGCCGGATAATCTGAGTTCTGTTTCCGGTGAGTGCATGCATGAAATGCTTCTGTATGCCTATGAGCATCTGAATGAGTTCAAGCTTATTCTCTGCCACTCGGAGGGAACCCGTTTTTCAGGAATGATTGATGAAATGGTGGAAATAGAGACTCAGGGAACCCATGATTACCTGGCGGTGCTCGAAAAAATAGGAAGACCGTCGCCTTATATTGATGAAAGGCTGGAACATATATTAATTACCGGCATGTTCAATACATTTTTTGAATTGATTATCCATGAGATGCCGCTCCCGGAGGCAGAGTATTATCTGCAGGAGATGCGGGCTTTTTATACGGCCGGATGGATGAAAATTATGGGACAGTAGGCCGGAATGGCCGGCTTCCCGGCATGCTGCAGATATTGTCGCAGGGCAGGGAATCAGAAAGTTTACTTTGTATTTCAGATATGTGGAAAGCATCAGCTTTCCATATATATTTGGATCGAAGTTAGTTAAAACTAATTAAAGATCGTATAAGCTAATCCGAGGGATATGAGAGGATGTATACAGGCCTCATATCATAAAAAATTCAAGGAGGTTTTACTACATGAAGAAACAGTCTAATTTATCCCGTCTGCTGGGATACGCGGGAAAGCATAAAATTCTTACATATCTTTCCTGGATTCTGTCTGTGGTGAGCGCTCTGCTTGCACTGGTGCCGTTCTGGTATATATGGCGGATTATACACGATGTGCTGGAGGCGGCTCCGGATTTCTCTCAGGCGGAAAATATTACAGGCTGCGGCTGGCTGGCGGTATTGTTTGCGGTACTCTCGGTTGTTGTTTATATCGCGGCTCTGATGTGTTCTCATTTAAGCGCCTTCCGTATTGCGTCCAATATCCGCAAAGAACTGATGCGCCATATAACAGAACTGCCCCTTGGGACATCAGAAAAGTATGGAAGCGGCAAACTGCGCAGGATTGTAAATACTTCCGGCAGCGCGGCCGAAACTTATCTTGCCCACAGGCTGCCCGATAAGGCGGGCGCCATAGCCACTCCCATAGGACTGCTCTTTCTGCTGCTGGCTTTTGACTGGCGTCTTGGTCTTCTGAGCCTTGTTCCTGTTGTACTGGGATTTCTGATTATGATGAAAATGACAGGAAAGAGTATGGAACAGAAAATGGAAGAATACCAGAATGCTCTTGCGGATATGTCAAACGAAGCGGTGGAATACGTAAGAGGCGTGCCGGTTGTAAAAACATTCGGACAGACGATTTTTTCATTCAAACGCTTCAAGGCATCCATTGATAATTACGAAAAGTGGGTGATCGAATATACGAAAGCTCTGAGGCTGCCCATGATGTTCTATACGACGGCAATCAACGGCACATTTGCCTTTCTCATTGCCGGAGGCATTATTTTTTCCAGAGGCGGCGTGACGGATGGACTGCTTTTAAATCTTATCTTCTATATTGTGATCACTCCGGTAATCGGTACCACGCTTACAAAAATTATGTTTATGAGCGAGGACGCAATGATTGTAAATGATGCCCTGAGCAGGATTGATGAAGTGCTCAATGAAAAGCCCCTGCCCCGGAGCACAGAGAAGTGTGCCCCGTCTGACAATTCTATTGTATTTGAACATGTCAGCTACAGCTATGATACTGACAGAAAGAGCGGCGCGGGAGGCGAAGGCAGGAAAAACGCGCTCAATGATGTGTCGCTGTCCAT
This sequence comes from Mediterraneibacter sp. HA8405, assembly GCF_056148955.1. NCBI lineage: Bacteria > Bacillati > Bacillota > Clostridia > Lachnospirales > Lachnospiraceae > Mediterraneibacter > Mediterraneibacter sp. HA8405. The sequence continues at coordinate 1,006,094 of NZ_CM148758.1, forward strand.
TGCGCCGGGACAGAAGGCGGCGCTGGTGGGCCCGTCCGGCGGAGGGAAAACCACCCTTGCAAAGATGATTGCAAGATTTTTTGATCCCCAGGAAGGAAGAATATTAATCGGAAATACGGATATACGGAATATCCCGAAAGAAACGCTGATGGATAAAGTATCTTTTGTTTTCCAGGAAAGCCGTCTGATCAAAGCATCTGTGCTGGAAAATGTGCGCATGGCAAAGCCGCAGGCCATGAGAGAGGAGGTCATCCGCGCGCTGGAAGCGGCCCAGTGTACGGATATCATTGAAAAGCTGCCTGATGGAATCGATACAGTGATCGGCGCGAAAGGGGTATACCTGTCCGGCGGCGAGCAGCAGCGGATTACCATTGCCCGTGCTGTTCTGAAAAACGCGCCCATTCTGATCCTTGACGAGGCTACGGCATTTGCCGACCCGGACAATGAGGCGCGGGTAGGAAAGGCCCTGGCGGAGCTCTCCAAAGGAAAAACAGTCATTATGATTGCCCACCGGCTGTCGTCGATTACGGACGCGGACTGCATCTATGTGCTCCGGGATGGAGAGATTGCAGAAAGCGGAGACTACGACGGACTGATCCGGAAAAACGGTATCTTTACACGCATGTGGAAGAATTATTCCGAAGCTGCGGAATGGAAGATTGAAAAGGAGGTAAGAGCATGATCAGGATGCTGCAAAGACGGTTTGCATTATCAAGGCAGGGAGCCATCGATCTGATTAAGGGATGCATTGCATGTGTCGCGCAGGATATCTCCCTTATGATTCCCGTAGGGCTTCTGTATTTCTTTGTTATTGACATGATGAACGGGGCAGTGGACGGGAAAAGGATTGTACTGTATGGCGCAGGCGCAGCCGGCTGCCTTATCCTTATATTTATTGTAACCTGGTTTCAGTATAACGCCACGTATCTGGCCACTTATGTGGAAAGCGGAGTCAGAAGGATCTCTCTTGCCGAGCAGCTGCGGAAAATACCCCTGTCCTTTTTCGGGAAAAAAGATCTGGCGGATCTGACCAGTTCGATTATGGGCGACTGTGCTACCCTTGAAACGGCATTTTCCCATTATGTGCCCGCTCTGGCCGGTTCCATCATTTCCACCACGCTGATTGCGGTGTGCCTGTTTGCCTATGACTGGCGCATGGCTCTGGCGGCGGTGTGGGTTCTGCCGGTGGCATTTATGATCACACTGTTTTCCGCGCGGATCCAGGAGTATTTTAACCGCAAAGCTTCGGCGGCAAATATAGCGCTGGAGGACGGCGTACAGGAGTGCATTGAAAGTCTGCAGGATCTGAAGGCAAATAATGCGGAAGCCGGCTATCTGAAAGGCCTGGATAAAAAAATAGACAATGTGGAAAAAAGACATATTATAACAGAACTCGGGACAGCGCTGTTTGTTGTTTCATCTACATTGATTTTAAAATTCGGGATAGCAACAGTGGCGCTTACAGGTTCTGTGCTGCTCATCCGGGGAGAAATTGATGTTCCGCTGTTCTTCATGTTTCTGCTGGTAGCGTCGAGGTTGTACGCTCCTCTTGAGGGAGCCCTGCAGAATCTGGCGGCTGTGATTTCCACCCGGACAAATATAAACCGTATGAATGAAATTCTGTATCATCCGGTTCAGACCGGCAGCAGTACGCTGACAAATCAGGGGTATGACATTGTATTCGATCACGTGGGATTCGCTTACAATACCGGAGAAAGCGTTTTAAAAGACGTATCTTTTACAGCGCGTCAGGGAGAAGTTACGGCTCTGGTAGGACCTTCCGGCGGCGGAAAAACAACGGTTTCGCGGCTTGCCGCAAGATTCTGGGATATCAGCAAAGGGAAAATCACAGTAGGCGGCATGGATATATCAAAAATTGATCCCGAGACACTGCTGTCACTGTACTCCATTGTTTTCCAGGATGTAACATTGTTTAATAACACAATTATGGAAAATATCCGGATCGGAAGAAAGGACGCTGCAGATGAGGAAGTGATCGCGGCCGCAAAACTGGCAAACTGCGAAGAGTTCGCCGCAAAGCTGCCGGAAGGGTATAACAGCATGATCGGAGAAAACGGATGCGAACTTTCAGGCGGGGAGAGACAGCGGATTTCCATTGCCCGCGCCTTCCTTAAAAACGCGCCGATTATCCTGCTGGATGAAGCAACTGCGAGTCTTGACGTGGAAAATGAAACACTGATACAGACTGCGCTGTCAAGGCTGATAAAGGATAAAACCGTGCTTGTTATCGCCCACCGCATGCGCACGGTAAGCGGAGCAGATAAGGTGGTGGTTCTCTCGGAAGGCGTTGCTGCGGAACAGGGGACGCCGGAGGAACTGATGCGAACCGGAAAAATCTATCCCCATATGGTAAACCTGCAGATGAATCCCTCCGAATGACCGGCTGGCGGAGGAAAAAGCCGTAAGGGCGGAAACCGTTTTGTAAAAAATAAGTTAGATTGCAGAGAGCATGGAAGAAAATATACTTTTATGCTCTCTTTTATATTATAATGAACCCAGAGACGGAGATGGGAGGTGCAGGGCATGAAGAAAATGCGGGCAGCGGCAGCGGTAGCAGAGGACACGTCACTGGAGTATGAATTCACGGCGGACGCAGGAGAAGTGGAGCCGTTTGGAGATTAAAAATATGAGCAAAGGTATTATTCTTTATCAGTCAAAATACGGAAGTACAAAAAAATATGCGCAGTGGCTCGAAGAGGCGACTGGTTTTGAAGTAATGGAAGTAAAAAAGGCAAAAGCAGACACAATAAACGGTTATGATACAGTGGTGCTGTGCGGCGCGGTCTATGCGTCGGGAATCGCCGGGGTATCTTATCTCAGGAAGAATAAAAACATGCTTGCCGGAAAACGGACGGCAGTGTTCTGCGTAGGCGCTTCTCCGTATGATGAAAAGGCGCTGGGAGAGATCAAAGAGCACAATCTGAAAGAGGACTTAAAAGAGATTCCCATGTTTTACGGGCGGGGAGCCTGGGATGAAGAGGGCATGACATTTACAGACCGTACTATGTGCCGGATGCTTCAGAAGGCAGTCGGGAAAAAGGATCCGTCCACATATGAGCCCTGGATGAAGGCACTCATGTGCGCGGTCGGACAGAAATGCGACTGGACAGACAGAAAGTATCTGGAGTCGCTGATTAATTATATAAAACAGGAATAGGAAAGATGAGAAAAAACAGAAAAATTGCGGCAGCTGTCGGTGCTGTGCTGCTGATTCTGATTATTATGATAGCGGCAGCCGCAATCCGGAACGGGCATTATCTTGATGAGCTCTTTATAGAAAAAGATCCCTCCCGGCTCCCTTATCTGAACGTATACTATTCAGATGAACTGGTGTCTGCAGAGTAGACATTCTGCCTGGCAAAGAGAGCGATTACAGAAAATGAATGTAGTATAAAATCCGGGGAGAAAAGCATATGGAAACAATTATTATATACGGAAGCTGCTATGGAACGGCAAAAGTATATGCAGAGGTGCTGGCAGAGAGACTGAAATCTGAGGTATTGCCGTACGATAAGGTGAAAGAACCGGTCGGATATGAAAGGATTATCTATGTGGGAGGACTTTACGCAGGCGGTGTTATGGGCATGGCCAGAACAGCGAAGAAGATCCCGGCGGATCAGTGTAAAAAATTTGTTGTAATAACCGTAGGACTTGCCGATCCGGCTGATGAAAAAAATATACAGAATATCAGGACGTCCGCGCTCAGACAGATTCCGAAGGCCCTTGCTGATAAAACGGAATTCTATCATCTGAGGGGCGGGATTGATTATGAAAAGCTGAGTTTCAGACACAGGATGATGATGAAACTGCTCTATGAACAGGTGAAAAAACAGCCGGTTGGTGAGCAGGATGCGGATACCCGGGCAATGATCGAGACGTACGGACAAAAAGTCAGTTTTGTAGATACGGAATGCCTGGAAGATATAGTGAAGAAACTGGAAGATTGAGAATTTGTGTTGTTGCTGTTGTGCGAGGAAAGTGATGGATAGAATCAAAAAAATTATAAATTATATTACATGGGCAATGATTGCAGTGACCGGCATTCTGTTTTTTGCAAACTGGAATAATATTCCGGAATCTGTTATTACGCATATTGGCCTGGGAGTCTCCTATGGGAGCAGGAATAATCTGATTCTGCTCTTTATTATTGAAATTATTATAAACACAGCATTTACACTGGGATATGATATCCCTTTTATCAGGGGAATGAAAAAAACCAGACAGTCCTCTTATCTGACCGAGATTATCAGTATGGCCGTTCGGGTGCTTGCGGTGCTGATAATATCCGCATTTATTCTGCAGGGAGTATGGCGGCAATGATTTTGAGATATATTTTGAAGAAGATGATTTTGACAAATTTGCAGACAGACTGAAAGAGTGTGACGTTGAATATGTGCATCCGGTGAAGGAACATTCCTGGGGCCAGAGAGTAGTGCGCTTTTATGATCCGGACAGGCATATTATCGAAGTCGGAGAAAATATGAAAGTTGTCTGCAGACGTTTCCTGGACAGTGGAATGACACCGGAGCAGGCCGCAGAACGGATGAATGTGCCCGTGAAATTTGTGAAAGCATGTATGCGGTGATATTTCTTGTGAAGAAAGAAAATGAAATGAAGGCAGTGGAACGGCTGAACAGAGACAGTTATAAAGTTGAGGATGAGAAAACGAATGACGGAGACTAATATGTTTATGATTCGAAAGTACGAGGCACAATATCAGACAGACTGCTTCAGTTTCTGGAAATATGTCTGCCGCAGTCAGACAGAAAATTTGAGCCGGACGGCCGTCATAAAATGTATAGGAATGTTCTGGGATATTTCGAGCATTTCTGGTGCCTTTTTGACGGAGAAGATATGATTGGGACAGCAGCACTGAAAAAGCTGGACAGCGGCCGGTGTGAACTGAAAGCTCTGTACCTTCTGGAAAAGTATCATAAAAAAGGAATGGGGCGGCGGCTCTTTAAGCTGAAAACACCGGGATGGAATAAAGCGGAGGAAAATCGGAGTACAGATATGGAGATCAGAGCATACAGAAGGGAAGACATAAAAGAGATAGCAGAACTTTTCTACAATACAGTACACACTGTCAATGCGGCGGATTATACGGAAGAACAGCTGGATGCGTGGGCTGACGGGAATATAAATCTGTCAGCGTGGGACCGATCCTTCCGGGAGCACAGGACACTGGTTGCGGTGATGACGTCAGATCCGGGGAATGGAGCGGAACAGATTGTGGGCTTTGCGGACATGGACGGTACAGGGTACCTTGACCGGCTGTATGTGCACAAAGATTTTCAGCGGCGCAGAATTGCGTCAGCACTTTGTGACAGGCTGGAGCAGACAGCGGACGTGGCAGAATTTACAACGCATGCGTCTCTTACGGCGAAGCCGTTTTTTGAAAAAAGAGGCTATCAGGTTGTGCAGGAGCAGCAGGTGGAGAGAAAAGGGATATTGCTGACAAACTATGTGATGAAAAAGGGTGTGGACTGTACCTGGAGAAAGTAGTAAGCAATGGCTGTGGAAACCATATTTCAAAGGGCAGATCTGTCTGCCCCGGCACTGATCAATCCGGCGGATACGACAGAGAAGATAAAAGATTTTCCGAAGATCTGCGTATCCACATTTTCCGATAATATTATCCGGAAATTTGCTTCCATGGAACATGTAGAGCAGATCGCGGAACTAGATACCGCAAACGGAGCAATGCCCGTCTATAAGATCCGCTATAAGAATACGGAGATCGCTTTTTTCCAGTCGAGAGTAGGCGCGCCTGCCTGTGTCGTCGGCTTTGAGGAAGCTGTGGCAATGGGGGCGGAAAAATATATGGCGCTGGCATTTGAGTGCGGAATAGCCATGAAAAAGAACTTGAATACGCAAAGCGTATTATGATAGGATGAATTACGGAGCAACCGTGTTGCAGGGTGGCTGACCTCTATTCTTACATAGAATGGGAGGTGATGCTGATGGACAAGAAACCATTTGATTTTAAAGACCTGATGGCCTTTGGTATGTTCATACTGGCATTGCTGACATTCGTATTTGCGAATTTGAAGTAATCCATTAAGCATAAGAAAACCACCCTCAAAACTTTGACCAAGTAGCCGGGTGGTAATCTTATTATTCTGCTTAAGAGGTCAACCCCTTGTGGGCGGCTGCTCCTTTTCTATTAAAAATATAGCATATTCGGAGAAGAGATTCAAGATTATATATCTGCAGAGAAAAGGAACCTAAAATGAAATTTTAAATTCCACCCCTCTAAGGGACAGTAGAGTTTACTTCTGCACAGTTGATATTTACTCTTTCATATATTCATGGTATGGTTATCTCTCCTTCTGACAGCAGTAGAAGGAGGCACATGATGAGTAAATATATTCCTGGTAACCAGAAACATCTTACCCTCGAAGACCGTATCTATATCGAAAATGAACTGAACAAAGGCACATCCTTTAAAGATATTGCCAGGTTCCTGTGCAAGGACCCTACCACAATCTCAAAAGAAGTCAGGGCTCACCGGCTCTCGGATTGGTATCATAAAGGGACTTTCTATAATGCCAAAAACTTCTGTACCCACCGCTATCACTGCAGGAAGACAAATGCCTGCGGAAAGATTGTCCTGTGCGGCATCAAATGCGCATCCTGTCCTACCTGTAACCAGACCTGCAAAGACTTCGAAAAAGAACGCTGCTCAAGGCTTGACCGGGCTCCCTATGTCTGCAACGGCTGTACGAAAAAAATCAGTCACTGCACGATCGCCCACAAATACTCTTATAACGCCAGGTTTGCTGACAGGAAGTATCGGGAAACACTTCGGGATTCCAGAACAGGGATCAACATGACGAAACGGGAACTTCACGAAAAGGATCTGATCGTTTCCCCTCTGATCGAACAGGGACAGTCCCCTTATCATATCCTGACAAACCATCCAGAACTGGATATGTCCGTCCGTACGATGTATTCCTATCTTGATCAGGGACTCTTTACGGCACGTAACATAGATCTGAAGCGGAAGGTCCATTTCAAGCCAAGGAAGTGCCATAAAACACAGATCACGGACAGAGCCGTCTTCACCAACCGGTTATATCGCGACTTTTGTTCCCTCGGTCTAACAGACTATGTTCAAATGGATACCGTACATTCGTCCAGGGAATCAAAAAAGACCTTGCTGACTATGTTTTTCACCAAAGAGAAGCTCTTCCTCGCCTTTCTGATGAACCGATGCACGAAAGGCGCTGTCCGTCTTGTTTTTGACCGTCTGGAAAAGCGTATGGGAACTTTTGAATTCGCTTCCGTGTTTGAATATATCCTGACGGACCGGGGCTCTGAATTTGGTGACCCGGATGCTTTGGAGACCGGTGTAAACGGAATACAGCGTTCCAGCATTTATTACTGTGACCCGATGCAGAGCGGGCAGAAGGGCGGACTGGAGCAGACACACACGATGCTCCGGATGGTTCTGCCGAAAGGCACCAGCTTTGAGTTTCTCACACAATGGGATGTCAATCTGATCGTGAACCATATCAACTCTACTCCCAGGGAAAGCCTGGATGGAAGAACGCCATACAGCGTTGCATTGGAAACGCTGGGAGGAGAGGTCTTAAACGCATTTCAGCTTAGGCCGATTGCCCCGGATGAGGTAAATCTGACACCTAAGCTGATCCGCTTTAATCACTAATCAACTGATCGAAATCTGCTGTCAGACTGGAAGTAAACATTTCACATTTTTTAGATGTGACCGGTGGAATTCAGTCTCGCACACTATTTTTCAGCGGTCCGTTTCCTATGCCCAGAAATCAAGTATTTTTCGATGAGTTGAGCTAATTATAGCAGAAAAGAGGATATTTTGCTCAAAAATCTTCTGCAAAATCGGCAAAAAACAAAGTGTGGTGGAATTTAACTCTGCACTGGAATTTAAAATTTCAAGTTAGCCAGAGAAAAGGAATGACAAGCGACAGATATGAGGTGTCCGTTATATGAAAAATACGGTTTTGTAAAAATGGAGTATGAAATGAAACTGCCCGAAAATACAGGAGTGGAAGAGGAAATAGAAGATGGACATTAAAATTACGGCGGCTTATGATTTTAGAAAAGTATTGGAAGTAAACGGAAAAGAATACCGGATATTGAAATTGCTGGGAAAAGGTAAGGGCGGATATTCCTATCTGGCAGAATCTGATCAGGGAAAAGTTGTGTTAAAACAGATTCATCATGAGCCCTGTGATTATTATCAGTTCGGGGATAAAATAGAAGCAGAGATGAATGATTACAGGCGGCTGCAAGAAATCGGGATCTCCTTGCCTAAGATGCTGGATGTGGATACGGACAATGAACGAATCGTAAAAGAATATATAGAGGGGGATACGGTCTATGAAATGGTCTTAAAGGACAAGCCGTTGGATGAGTGCCTGCGTCAGGTAAAAGCGATGTGCCGTCTGCTGTATGCAGCAAATACAAATATTGATTATTTTCCCACAAATTTTATCATGCAGGGAGGTGTTCTCTATTATGTTGACTATGAGTGTAATGAATATATGGAAGAATGGAACTTTGAAAACTGGGGTGTGAAATACTGGTCAAAGACGCGGAACTTCTCAGGTATGCGGAGGAACATTCATAGGGGAGTTATAAAAAGGCCAGGGGAACATTAAAATGGATAATTATAAGATTATAAATATAAAGAATCGGCCAGAATTAATAGAAAATGCCGCAGTCTGGTTTCAGGATAAACGGCGGGTTCCGGCAGATGAATACAGGAAAAGTATGGAAGAGTCTTTGGAGAGTGCTGCATGCACATTCATAAAGGAAAAGAATAAAACATGAGAAAAACTATTTTATATATTGCCATGAGCCTTGACGGCTATATCGCTGACAAAAACGGAAGTGTGGACTGGCTGACAGGCCAGGACACGGATGAAGAGAATGTGGATACCTATTCAGAATTCGTAAAAGACATCGACACTGTTGTAATGGGGTGGAAGACCTATGCACAGGTCATAACGGAACTTTCGCCTGGAAAATGGCCCTATGAAAATCTGACAAGCTACATCATAACCCATAGAAACGAGAAGCCGGCAGAGAAGATCAGATTTGTCAGGGAAGATCCCTGTGAACTGATTATGAGGCTGAGAAAAATGCAGGGAAAGAATATCTGGATCTGTGGAGGAGCCGGCATCATTCAGCCGCTGATTAAGGGAAATCTGATTGACGAATATTATATTTCTATCATACCGGCGATTCTGGGGGACGGTATCCCGCTGTTCGGGAAAAGAGAAACAGAAATACAGCTTCAGCTGAAATATACGAGGACATATAACGGGATAACAGAACTGGTTTATGTCAGGAGGGAATAGAACATTTATGATAAAAGCGATATTCTTTGATTTAGACGGCACGCTGCTCTCTCATACCACCAGGTGCATTCCTCAGGATACAGTGCAGGTGCTCAGAAAATTACGGGATAAGTCTCTTTGGATCAATTAATCAAAGGAGATGTGGAGAAGATGACAGAGCAGATCAACGGCAGTGACGGCAGGAAAGAGTTTGAACGTCTGAGTATCGTATTTACCGTGCTGTTTCTGGCGATCCTTATCACCCCTGTTCCGCTAGTGCATTTTTTATCCTATGTGGGAATGGTGATCTGGATCATAATCCTGGAGGCGGGGATTTTCGTGGCTTACCGGGTTGAAAAAGAAAAACGGAAGTTTGACACGCAGACATTCCGTGAAATTCAGGCTTTTCTGGAAGGAAAAAGTCTCAGTGAGATTGAAAAAAACAGAGAGAAAGGGAAAAGACGGTATCAGAAAATATTTCTGGCGATCGGGGCAGGAGTGATTGCTCTGGCAGTATCTTTATTCTTTCTCTGGATTCTGGGTGTAAAGCCATCTTAGAGAAGATATATCCGGACTTACAATATACGAGTGCAAAAGCGGAAAAATTTCGGAGGAATAGATTATGAACAGAAAATCAATCGCACAGGAATACTACATATTAGTGACGGATAAATACGGTATGCTGCCGGCGATGAACAGAGAGGAAGCCGGGGCAGGGCTTGCAGCGGCGGCATTTATGGAGCTTCTTGCGGCAGGAGTGATTGAGGAAGAAAAGAAGAAAACTGTGGTGGTGAAAGACCTGCCCGCTGAACTTGAGTATCTTCGCCCGCTGTACATATATCTGAGAGAAAAGCATCGCTACGCAAACAGAATAATGACAGACTGGCATTCGGGCAGCAGATGCAGACAGCTTATGGAACTGATAGGCAGATCCCTGCAGGAAGCCGGGCTTGCGAAAGAGGAAGAGGGAGGTCTGTTCCGACCGAAGCAGGTATATATCCCGGAAAAGAAATATAAAGAGAAACTGATCGGGACTCTGAAAGCCGTAATTACAGAGGAAGAAGAGATGACTTCTCAGGATATGGCGCTCCTGTGCGTTTTACAGGAGTCCAGGAATCTGAATCCGTTCTTTTCGAAAGACGAGAAACGCAAATTGAAAAAGCAGATGAAGGAGTTAAAGCAGAATCCTCGGAATGAGAAACTCGCGGAAATGATCGGTTATATTACTTATATGGAAGATATGGCAACATATGTTTTTCTTACAAGTATTACGTCAAACTGACTGCCCGGAGTGGAAAAAACAGAATAAGCTGGTTATGAAAAGGCGGGGACCGGAGACGGTTTCCGCTTTTTCATGGTGCGCCTGGCGGCGCACGTTTCTTAAAGGTGCAAGTCCTAAATCCGCCCGGTAGCGGGAAGGATGTAGCCGAAGGCAAGGGTGTCGATCGTGAGGTGGAATCTGAAGGAAGCCGGATGTGGGGAACCTACTAACCCACGGGCAAACATCTGTCTTATGACGTCACCCTTGATACAAGAAAAACTTTCGCACGGCTTGCTTTTTCGCTTAACTCTTTTGCGTGATATACGAAAAACGTATGCACCAATTATGTCAGACGTGCCTGTACGGTATATCTATATGCACCAGTTTTTTCAGCCTATATTTAAAGTGAAACTTTGCACCAATTTTAGACAAAAATCTCACAGCCCTGCCTTGCGGTTGTATGTAGAGTAGAAGCCGTGAGAAAATAAGAAATTGCGCTAATTTTATCATTAATCTAGGAGCGCGGTACTAAAGTTTGATAGTCGCCGTTTTATTAGATCAGAGTGAATCCTTATAATCGTTTTACGTAAACAGAGCACTGCGAGTTGAAAGGCGAAGCGGACAAGCCAAAAATCGGAGTAGAAATATTACTAAAACTTTAAACTGGATAACGTTTAAAATATCGTAAGAAAGGTTGGCTGCAAAAACACTATTCTGTACTATTTTATAAAAGTTTCCTTTCAAAATCGTTGACGAATTTAAACAGGTTCTCTTCTGAGTCTGAATTGAAAAATACAAGTCCGATATTCTTCACTTCCTGGTAACCTTGAGCTTTTATTTTTTCCATAAACTCAATATCTGCTTTTGTATCTTTCCTAGTAGAATTATAAGAAACTCCTGAGTTCTCGTGAATATCTAAAAGAGCATCCTCTTTCCATTGGTCATGCTCTAGGATGTGTCCGCCTTTCGGCTCGATAATACATTGATAATACATTGCGTGGTTTACCTGTACCCGTAGCCATATTGAATAGTAAATGCTTAGCCTGTGCTTTGTCTTTCTCGAATAGAAAAATGAAACTCTTTATCGCATCCTCTTGATATGGGCGCAAAGTGCGACTAATATTTTCTGTAATATAGGTCGGAATTTCATAAGTAGACGCAAACTCTATAAATTCTGGATCGTTTTGAATTTGATTGAAGAGAAAGTTTTCGAGAGTATCCTTAACTTTTACTTTATTCTTCGACATCTTCGCTTTCCTCGTTAGTTTGATAGAAGCGGTCTGTCAAAACTTTTTCTGCGTCACTGACATGGTATTTCGCATCGTTCATCTCAGCATAATTGAGATAGAATTGATTTTCATCTAGAATATCTACGAGTTTTTGTTTGCGTTCATCGAGACTAAGACTTCGGAAGTTCTCGTCTTTTTCGAACTCTTTCTTATCAAAGAAGAACTTTAAGAATGCATTCTTTTGCATGTCTTGATAAATTTCCTCACCCTCCTTTTTAGAAGTATAGCTTACGGCATATTTTGCAGGAAGTCTAGTGTTAATATCTCGGTAGAATCAATCGCTTTTCCACTATCTCGGCTACTACTGCAGGGTGTTCTGACGACAAACTTTTTATAAAAGATTCTAAGTGTGGAGGTATTTGACTTAACAAGCCAAATACCTCCACGCTCTATTTATTATTTAAAGTGAAAATGGTCAAGCAGATATTGAGTAGCCTCATAATCGGATTCATCCAGATAATGAATTGTCATACCGAAAGGCTCTCCTTGTGGCCCAGTAAAATAGATATAGTCCGTAGATTCTCCTGGCATTCCTCCAAATTTTTCAGAAGGATAAGAAAGATCTGGATAAACTTCAATACGGTAGGCTGTAACACCGTCAATAATGATTTCAGACCATCGAACTTCTGTGTCGGGAGCGTAACCCGTTTCAAGATAGCTCTTGTATGATGCTTTTGCAATTTCATAAGGATCAGATAATTCATTAACGGCATCGTATATATATTTACCATGATAAATATCAAACCACAAATGCTCTTTATCTCGCAGAATTTGATCATTTTTTGTAGCGTTGTCGTCTTCAAAGTCTTCAACTTTGTAGTAATTTCTCATATATTCAGCATATTCGTTATAGAAGTCCTCTGAAACCGAATGGTAGCCAGTACCATTGAAGTCATCTTCCTCCCTAAATCCTTTGTAATACGCATCCTCTGGCAGTTCAAAAGAAAACAGAGGCGTATCACAAACTCTTAATGAATCTTTAGATGCCGCATTAGCTGTAGTTTCATTTGTTTGTTCCGTTTGTTCCGTCTGAGTATTTTCTTCTTGCGTATTATCACTGGTAGATGGTTCAGAATCTTGTATATTCCGTTGAGAGCATCCCATTAAAAGTAACGACATAATCAATAAAACGGACAAAATCTGTAAAAACTTTCTTTTCATGTTTTTTCTCCTCCTCAATATTTCGGCAGAATTAATCGTTTTTCTACCACCTCGGCCACTAATTGTAAGGTGTTCTGGTAGCCCGTTTTCTGCAAAATATTCTTGATGTGGTACTTGACTGTATTTAGCGTAATATCCAGATCTGCCGCAATCTCTTCGTATTTTCTGCCTTGCGCCAGCTCCCGGATAATATCAAATTCACGACTGGTAAACTCGGCGCTGTTGCTGTACCCAATACGAATCACCGGCGCGTCCTCGGGATAAACAAATTCACCATTCATCACCCGGTCGCAAACCTCCATCAAGGCAGTGCTGCCATATTCCTTATACCAAAAGCCATTACAGCCGCATGTCTTTGCCTTTTGAATAAAGGAATGCTCCGGCATGGAAGTCATAATGACAATCTTGATTTTAGGATTGTACTGTTTGATCTTTGCCGCAGCTTTCAGGCCGGATTCTTCGTCAGCCGTACATACATCCATCAAGATTAAATCGACACTTCCACGCAGACAGGCAATTTCTGCATTGGCTGCATTTTCTATGGAGGCGTACAGGACATATCTTTCTGATTTGGCAATCTGACTTTCAATGGCGTCCCGGGTAATCCTGGAATCTTCTACTACTAAAACCTGTATCATTTTCGTCCTCCTTTCTGAGCTTCGTCAAAATCAAAGGGAATATCCACAAGCAGGGAAACACTGTTGTCGCAGAGTACCTTCAGGGTAGCTCCTTCCTGCTCCAGCCGCTGACGCAATGCGCTGAGGCCATTACCCTCGGTAATACTTGAAACAGATACGCCGCCGTTGTCGGATATCTCTATATGATAACTTTTCTCGTCTTGCTCGATTTTTACCGTCAGTTCCGTAGCATCCGCATGGCGTACCGCATTGGTGAGTGCCTCTCGAACGGCGGCATATAGTAATTGCAATGCCTTGCGGCTTTTGGGCTGTTCTCCAAGGAAGGTAACCTTACAGCCAATCAGCTCCGCAACCTGCATCAGTTCAGACTGCAGAGAGGAATCGGGCACCGTCCATACTGTAGAGATATTGGAAAAATCATGAATGGCGCTGTTCCAATTTTCCCTCAGTACATCAGCGTTCTCAGCCAGACGGTCTTCCGTAATCGCCTTAGTGGTGGCCAGCAAACAATGCCCCAGCTCATCATGGATATGCATTTTCGCGGCAAGAATCTCTTTATTCAAATTGATTTCCACGATACTGTCCAGCAAGGCTTTCTGCCGCTTTTGAATCTCCTGCAGCCGGATAGTGTTCTCGTACAGTTCCTCGCTGAGCCGGTAGAGTTCTGTAATTTCCGCTGCCTCAACCTGAACGATATTGGAATCAAGAAACCTCAGCTCAAAACGCCAGACCGAGTTGTCGGAGAAGCGGAAGAACAACTGTTGGTGGGTGCTTTCATTTTCATTGTTCGTATCTTTTGGCAGCCAGGATTGGGTTAGCTTTTCCGCCTTGCCGTTATTGGCAAAGTGTGCGAGTTCATCCCATGCCGCCTTTGCGTTTAGAATTGTATGTCCAGTCAGCTCCAGCGCCAGCTTGTTCATCTTCTCATTGACAAGAATGACCCGCCCATCCAATGCGGAGAAACAGATTCCGCCGGGGTAAGAGTCGATGGCTTTTTTAATCATTTTCGCTGACATATTCTTTTTCATGACTGCCCCACCTCTCCTTCTTTCAAAAGTAGAAGCCGATAGCCTGCCGGAATTTTCTCTGTCTGAAGGCTATATCCGCCTTCCAAAGAATGGGAAACAAACTCGCAGGCTGTACCGGTAATCTCAAAGCAAACCGTATCGCTGATTTGGATTGCCACAGAAGTCAGACGAAAATCTGCCTCCTCTAAAATCTCTTCCAAGGCTTTCATAATGAGAAGAATCAGCTCTGGTTCTAAATTCAATGTGGGGCAAAAATCCAAACTTGTCATGATTCCAAGATTCTTCATGCATTTCGCCATATCCTGCAAGCTAATGGCTAAGTCACCCATCGGAATCGTCTGCTGCTCCTGATAAGTGAGCCGCAAGTTGCAGAACCGCTTGATATACGTGCCGATGAGGCAAATGCGGTTCCAGTCGTTCTCTGAAAGGGATTCTTTTGATAAAAGTTCTGTCAGCAAGGTAAGCTGCCCAGACACCTCCGAGGATAGGCTGTCATAAATATCATTGCGTGCCTGAATACTTGTCTCATCCGATTGAATTCGAATTTCCTGTGCCAGCAGATCTTGTTCTTCTTCCAATTCCGCATTCAGTCTCTGAAGCTCTCGTAAAGCCTGATTGATCTGCGAGAGATCGGTTTGCCAGACCATATACCCGCCCGGGATTTGGTGCAGGTTCATGGTAATATCTTCCGTAGCAGAAAAATGCTGATTTTGCTTTAGAGCTTCCAGCATAGCAGGCGTGATTTCCGCCGCATTTTCCGATACTGCAATCCGCTCACCGGTCGGTGAAAGAATCTGCATCGCCACTGTAGAACGCCGGAATACTTCACTGTACTGCGTGTTGACGGGAATCAGTCCGGTCAGGATATAGAGCTCCCAGCAAAGCACAAGAATGAAAATCAGTCCCGCTGAATATTCCACAAGCTCAAATCGAACAACGTATGCCGTTGCCGCATAGGGGATGCTGAACAGGAGCAGTAAAATCGGCTCATAGAAGGGAATCAGCTTTCTGTAAAGCGGGTCTGACTTTGTCGTACCATTTCGCTGATAAATGAAATATACCTGATATGCAATCATACTAAGCGCCCATATATGGACGATGTATGTGCCGATGTATGGATGAAAGTATAAATTCGGCTGTGGCTCATTTGGCACGATATAATAGAAAAAATGATACAGATTATCGTTCAATGCTGTCACACTCAGAAAACATGCCGGGATTAGGAGCAGATACCACTTTTTGCTGATCTGGTAATCCTCCGGCTTGCCAAGATAGAATGCGCTGTAAAACCCGAACAGTGGTATGAAGACAGCCGCGATATTGATAAAGTATCCAGTAAAGCGCATCCATGGAATATTGACATAGAGGAAAGCATCCTGAACGAAGCGGACCGTTAAATACAGGATACTGACGATATTTTGTGCAGTCAGGTGGCCGCGCATGGATTTCTGCATGATTTTTGTTGTAATGGTATGTTGCCAGCCAAAGAGGAGTAGCATATAGACCGCCCAGACAAGATATGGCCGCAGAGAATCCTCCGGCCAGTACCGCATACTAAGCTGCCGGTATGCGGAGACTGCAAATAACAGCGCCGCTGCCTCAAAAAGCCGGACAATGGATTTTTTTCGCTCGCCCATCGGATTCCCCCTTAGAAAAGATGATTCTAACCAATCTGTGCAGTTAGATAACGATAAGAATATTATAGCATGAAAGATCAAATCCGCCCCACACAAAAAGGTAGTATCCATCGTGTTTTTAAATTTTTTCACGAAAACTACCTGATTGTGTGGGGTGCTTTTATGTCAGTTCAGGTAAAATGGGATGGAAAAATAAGCTGGGACTGCGTTTGTCTCCGGCAAGCGAGAGGAGTAGAGATTATGTTCTGTTCAAAATGCGGAAATCCTTTGCGGGATGACGCGAAATTTTGCAGCGCGTGTGGTGCGCCTGTAAAGATATCGCAAGAAGCTTTGCCGGTGCCGCAGCAACCGGCAGGCATACCGGACGAAACGGTAAATGTCCAGGCGCCGAAGCCGGAGCCGGTTATGGAGGCGCAGCATTCCCGTAGGGAATTAAGCCATGATGCGAAAGCATCCGGGAAAAAATCCAAAAAGGGGCTTGCAATCGGCCTGTCCATTAGCGGCGTGCTGATCGCTGTTTTGGCGGTTGTCCTGATTTTTGCCTTTGGGAAAAAGGGCGACGGCGACAGCGTCGGCTCTGTCCCTCTGGGATCCTCTGTTGTTTACGATGACCAGTATACATATTTTCTAAGCGAGACCGAATCCTGGGAGCCCTGCATTAAGCGGGTTCGCAATGATCTGAGCGGGAAGCCGGAGCTTCTCTATGAATCAGAGGAAATAAAAGGCGATGGATGGAGCCAGTATACCCTGGGCAATATCTTCCTCTGGAACGATAAAATCTGCTTTATGGAAATCACAAAAGCCACAGAGCAGGGAGAAGAATACGAGATCCATTGGCTCAGCAAGGACGGCAAGGAAAACGGCACCCTTGTAAGCTATGAGCAGCTCAATGCATATGGCGAACTACTGTCTCAAACGCAAGGCATTTACTTCTTTGATGATTATCTCATCTTCAGCAACAGCTATTTCTTCTACCGGCTGAATCTGAATACCGGTGAACTGTGCAGGCAGGAGGATTTTCTTGACCTTGAGGGGCCTGCCTGCTTTGCAGCGTATAATGACGGATACTATTACTACTTTGTTCCCGATATCGAGAATAATCTCATGGGTGAAACCCTGTACCGAAAATCGGAAGAATCTGAGATCGAGGAAATCGGGAAAGTGCTATCCGAGGACGATGATGATAGGGGAAAATATTCCTCCTTTATTCCCAAAGGCAATTATCTGTATTATGCGGATTTAGACAATATTTACCGGTTAAACATTGAGGACGGATCTATAGAAAACCTTGCATCTTACGAGGAAACATATAACAGATTTACCCTGTGCGAGAATGGACTCTACTATTTTAAGGATATGACCCTCCGCTTCCTCAATACAGAAACCCTGGAGGAAACGATTTTTGACGAGGTTGAAGGGATCCCGGATTTGATTTATGCTGGAGCCAATGATGCATGCTGGATGCAGCATGATTCAACCAGTCATCGGTATAACTGCTTCCGACCAGATAAACAAGGCGGATCGATGATTTATTTTGGAGAATCCGATCAGGACGCCTCAGCGGAGGATTCATTGGAGGATCAGGATACAGTCAATACAACCGCATTGTATGCGGATGTGGTAGAGAACTTCATAGGAAGATACGGCAACCTTTCCTTTGGCGGATCCGATAATGAATTCTACGCACAAGGCGTATTCAAAATTGACCTGAAGGATTTTAATCAGGATGGCACTGACGAACTGATGATACTCTATACCGCGGAAGAAAACGGTATCTATCCGTATATTGAAATATTTACGGTGGAGGACGGTGGGCTTGTTAAGCTTTTTTCTCAAAAAACCCGGGATGAGTTTCATGAGGCTGCCATGAGCTTTTGCCTTTATCAAAATGGCGGAAACCTGTATGTTCCGGTATATGATTCTCTGGATCAAAATCCCGTGTATGTTCATTTATACGGTTTCAACGAGAATAGGGAATTTGGAGAAGTCTATCAATATGAAAACAACGCCTTTTATATGAACCAGCTTCCGGATGGGATGGAATTTACAAAATGCGAGGAGACCCAGTTTTACACCAATACCCAGTTTGCCTACTATGATGATTTTGAAAACATAAAGGAAGAAATGAGGGAATCGCTCCAGATAGATATGGTAAATATGCTGAATGAGCTGGGGATTGCGGTTCCAGAGAATTCATCAACGCAGACCAATTAATCGGAATTTGACATAACCTCTATGCTGGGCGAATGGACGCTGGAAATATCCCAGCCCAACGCCGAATATGTCCCCCATTATCTTATCCGATTGAATGCAGACGGCACGATGAATTTTAGAGCCGAGGACGGAAGCTGGCTTGATTATACCTATACGATAGATGCAACACATTTTTCGTTCACCTACACAGGGACTGGCCTCTCGTCCAGTGGCACTTATGTGATCGATGGAGATAAGTTGATTTTTTCCGAGGAGAACGATGTAAATTGAGTATCAAGCCAGTGAGGAGCCTGCTGCGAACAATCCAGGTGTCTCGTAAAAGGTCTGAAAGCGAGGGGATTCTATGAAGAAAAAAATATCCATGATTCTGGCGGTGCTTATGCTGCTGCTCTGTCTGCCGGTTTCTGCCGTGGCGGCATCTGAGTCCGAGGAAGTTACCATACAAACAGAAATCTTCAGCGGTTTTGATATTACGATACCAGGCTCCATTGCGGAGAAATACAGCTGGGAAGAAGTCAGCTTTGAAGGAACCAATACAATAAATTTTTATGCTCGTGGCCTATACGATGCCACAGATGAAACCGCAATTTCGGCACAGACCAGAGGATACCGGTTTAGTATCAGCCAGTATTCCTACGACAGTGACTATCGCTACGGTGTGGGCGATTTCGAACCTTACGAACTGTTCCAGCCGACCGATAAAAAATCTATTGTAGCCTTTTACAGCAGGGACGATATGCCGCAGCAGCTGATGCTCCTCGCTGTGGAGTATACAATCGACGTCCCGGCATCCGTAGAACAGGATGCCTTGGAAATTGCCGGATATATGACACCGGATTCCGATGTATATCTGGAGGATGTGGACGCGAATCCATGGAACCTCAAATTCGCGAATTTCCTCTTAAACGGGCGCTTTCGGAACATGGGACAGGAATATTTTGACGACACAGAAATGCAGGCCTGCCTTTTCAATGTCGCGGGGGACGATTACCCGGAGCTGATTATCACAAATGGAGCGAGCGGGTATGCCGCCTTGGCCTATGTCTATGCATTCAGTGCGGACGGACAGGTTGAATATCTGCGTACCGCAACAACAGAAGAGCTTAACGCCATGCCTCTGCAGCCCTTTACCGCGATTCGCCAGGGATGGGGAGATTTCCTGGAAGCCTGCGGTTATCAAATTGAATATTTATCTGCGCAAATAAGCCCGGCGGACTGGCTCGGCACTTACCGATACGACGATGGAGCTCAGGGAGAGCTGTATATCGTCAAGGAGTCAAACGACAGCGAGGTGCGCGGTGAGTATGTGTTCCGCGAAGCGTCCGGCGAATATGACAGCCGGGATTTCGTCTGGAGCAAGGATGACAGCAGCACGGCTTCGGAGCCGTTTCAGAACGGCACCGGCTCCGACCGCATCGTTCATTACTTGAAAGACGACAGGATTGTCACGGATTATCCGGACGGCTGGTGGCCGGACAGAGACTATGTGCGGGTTTCGGATGCTGAGCATAGTGATTCTGAAGAGGAGGAGACAGGGATTCCGGTCAGTTATGCCGGAGCAACTGTAGATTTCAAAGAGAGCCTGTTTGAGAAATCGGCCTATGAATACGATAACGAGCTGGCAACGCTCGGCGCGATGCTAAGTTGTGCGGTGGAAAAATCAGAACAGGATACTGTTGATCTTTTGCAGAAAATTGGGGTGGATGGCTGCGGTCTCCATAATATTGAAAAAAATGAAATGTTTGCCTTTGCCGTTGCACATAAGGAGATGCGACTCAACGGGGAGGATGCTGTGGTGCTGTTTGTCATCGCCAGAGGCACCGCAAATCCTTATGAGGCCTTTTCGGATGCTATGAATATAAAGGATCCGTTTTTCAATTATACGGCTTATGACTATGCGTATAGATTTTACTTGAGGATCAATGACGGCATTAGCGAATATATCGGGAAATATCCCGATTTGCTGGATAAGCCGCTTAAGGTCTTTGTCACCGGTCACAGCCTTGGCGGTGCCGGTGCCAACCTTGTGGCTGCCAACTTTACGCTGTATGAGTGGTGGGGTAACTACTTATCCAATGAGGATGTTTTTGCATATACCTATGGTGCCATTGACTCCATCGATGTAAAAACTTCAGTTGTGGACGGATATGAAAACATTCATAATATTTATAATTTTTATGACACCTTTGGCCCGAATGGCTGGCCAATCTTTACCGCCAGCGGTAATTCCGGGAAAGGAAAATTCGGACATATTGATCAGTTTGGTCATCCTTACACGACGAATCCTTTTTCATGTGACAATCATTTAATTGAAAATTACCTCAGTTCCATTGTGGAGGGCGCCATATCGTGTAAGCATCCTTATTTCGGCTCATCCGTCTGGTGCCCCGTGGATGTTGAGGTTTTGAAGAACGGAGAGGTCGTTGGCCGGATCACAGACAATCAGGTGGATGAGGAGCTTCTCGCCGCCAATCCGGAGGTGGCGCTGATGGTGGTGGAGGATTCCAAGCACATCGCTGTTTTTGACAGCCCGGAGGCGTATTCCCTGCGCATTACGGCGACAGATGACGGCAAAATGTCGGTATCCACGGTATCCTTTGACGATAGCGGCGAAAGCTATGGTGCCGCGGAATACCCCGATGTGGAGATTAAAACCGGTCAGGTGTTCTCCATGGAGCTGCCTGCCGCCGATTCGGCCGGAAGCGGCCCGCAGACGCCGGAGCTGCTGCTCATGGATGGAGACAGAATCAGCGGAAAGGTCAACCCGGACGGAAGTATCTCTCCGGTCAATGGGACAGGAAATTGGTTGCAGCTTGCTTTGCTGGCTGCGGTCGCGATTCTTGGTGTTCTAATCACATTCCTGGGAGGAAGAAAAATGAAGGAAACAAAAAAACTAAAATTTCCGATCGCATCTATTTTTGCGGTGATCCTGGCCTTTGGTCTCCTGACCAATTTATATCGGCTGCGGGTCAGAAGCGGTTGGATGGACAGTAAAATCGGCTACCGCATGGTGGTAGAGTTTGGCGGCACCTACTCTGTTTTCCATATCCTCTACCAAGTTCTGCTGATCGGCAGCATGATCCTGCTGGCGGTTCTGCTGTTCATGCGGAAGCGAAATAGCCTTCTGGCAGGCGCACTGGCAATTCAAGCACTTTTGCCCGCTTTTACGCTTGTGAGCTTTCTTCTGAACTGCAGTTCCCGGGGTTTTTTTGATGTGTATGAGTATGAGCTTCATTTTGGCCCGATGATGTGGGCAATCGGCATCTGCGGCTGTTATGTGCTGGAAATTCTATGCTATCTGCTCCTTACCCTCATGGCGATCACGCCGTGTGCCGGAAACGGTGAGCACAAGCGTGGGCTGCACAGGCTGTGGTTTCTGCCTGGCATACTCGGTATCCTTATCGCCTTTGCGCATCTTGTAGGAAACATCTATTTTATGCGCAGCGACTTATACTGTTTATCTGTCCTGTTCCTGATTCCTATGACCTTCCTTTTGGGTTGGTGGCTGACGCATCCGTATAAAAAGGAAAGACCTGTCTACCAAATGCCTTATGGGCAGCCTTACGGACAGCCAGACTATCAGAGCGTTGGCACCTTTGATGCTGCTCAGAAAGTAATCTGCTCTGGCTGCGGCCGGGAACTGCTGCCGGACGAGGTGTTTTGTGCAGGCTGCGGTACTAGACGCCCGGAACCGTCTCGGGCCGAACCGGATGCTGCAAATCAAAAGGTTTTCTGCTCCGGCTGTGGCAGGGAGCTTTCACCGGATGAGGATTTCTGCTGCGCTTGTGGGACAAAGCGCCCCGTAATCAAAGAAAGTGGGTATACGGAGCAAGACGACTATATCAACCTATGAAATGATGTTATTGATATTGAGATAAACCATTCAAACAAAATTAGGAGGAATTCTTTATGACTGCACGTCTTTTTATGTTTTTGATTATTATTGTTGTATTGTTACTTCTTGTAACAGGGATCGTCTTACTTGTACGTTGGGTTATTCGTTCGACTGAGAAAAATCAAAAGAACCAGTATGGGCAAGCTCCTGTAATGTATTCCGCACAAAAGGTTTTCTGTACCGGATGTGGCAAAGAACTGTCGGAGAGTGAAGAATTTTGTAGTGTCTGCGGCAAGCAGCGCACAACACCTTCACAAGGTGCGCAGCCTGTATTTCAGCAGCAGGTAAATCCGCAGATGGGATATGTGCAGGATGCGCCCTCCGGCGGCATGACGGCGCTCAGCTTTTTCTTCCCGATAGTCGGCTTGATTCTCTATTTGGTTTGGAAGGATCAAACGCCGCTGAAAGCAAAATCGGCTGGCAAAGGCGCGCTGATTGGTGTAATTGTATGGACGGCTCTGAGTGTAATCCTTGCAATTCTGGCATATGTAATCCCGTTGCTGGTTTTCTATTCTTATTATTAAGCAGGAGGTGTTTCACGATGAAAATGAAAAAGTTTATATCATTGCTTGTCATACTGTGCGTTGCGGTCACCATGTTGACTGCCTGCGGAAAATTTTCAGAGAAAAGAACGCTATCGGTCAGCTTTCCCAAAACCGCACATGCAACCTATCAAGGGACAGAAACCATTACGAACTATTCACATGACAGAAACAAAAGAATTTATGATATAAATCAGGAGGACATTTTATGCAAACAAAAAGAAACCTGCGGCTATTATCCGTACTGTTGACTGTCATCCTATGTGTCACGATGCTGACTGCCTGCGGAGGCTCAAAGCTCAATGGCACATATCACTCTCAAGGTCTTATTTCCCAATCGTTTACCTTTGACGGAGACCAGGTGACCATGTCTGCTTTTGGTATCAATGCCAGCGGCACATATCAGATCGACGGTGATCAAATCATCATCACATATAACCTGCTTGGTCAGGAATACACCTGGGAGCAATCCTTTTCGCAGTCGGGAAAGGTGATTAACATCGGTGGAACCGAATTTAAAAAATAACAAAATGCGGGAGGAGATAACATGTATACAAATAGAAAGCTTTTAGCCAATCAGCAGGCAGCGGAAAGAGAGAAATTTTACTGTGAGAAAGCGTATGAATATACGTTGCGAGCAGATAGCGCAGCGCAAATTTTGAACCATTACAAAGCATTGCTGGGTGAATTAAAAAAAGCACGTGCAGATTACAGATTTTTCCAAGAAAATACAATGACCATTTCTGTTTCCGGAGCCGCTTTTTATTCCATCAAGATTGCCGCGGAGGAATCGGGCTGTGTGCGATTCGTGCTTTACTTTGATCAATGGAAGGTATATATGCTGAAAGAGCCGATCTTCTACGGCAAGGAAATGAATCTTGTTTTTACAGCGTTTGAAAAACTATTATGTGAAATCGATCCTTATACATGGTTACGAGAAATTCCAACAGATAGGAAATGCAAGCAGCCGATGGCGCGGCCCGAAGAATGGGAAACTGTGGGTTATCATTCGCTTGCTCCGAGCGAAGAGATTAGAAAACAAAATCTGAAGGACTGTTATCTTGCCGATGTACTGCGTTCTATGGGAATTGATGTGCGAGGCGGTTCAGAAGCGCCTGCTGCGGATGAGAATCCGCTTTTGAAAAAGAAGAGATCCGAAATCGTTGAGTCGCAAGTGAAGAATGAAGAGGCCGAGGCGAAGGAAAAGCAGGAACGCCTTGCGGAGAATGAACGAAGAACTGCAGCCGGACAGATATCGCTAGAAGAGGAAGAGGCGAATAAAGCCCGCGAAAAGGAAGAACTTAGAAGAAAATTTCCGACAGTGGATGAGTATCCGTTTTTATTTTTGGCAAACAGCGCGGAACCGTCTCACCCATATATTTTCGCAAACATCAACGAGGATAAGACCCTTTGCTTAGAGCCGGAAGATGGTGAAGTGCTGCGCATCAGAATGACCGGTCTTTCCGTTTCAATGCGTAAAAAAGGGGAAAAGCAATTCACAAAAGCAATATCAGATCCAGCCTGCGGTGATTATGTCCTTTATGTCACAGATGATAGAATCGCTGTGATCAATCCTAAGTATAATAAGGACAGAAGCGCAGGATGGATCGGCATTGGAGATCTTTCTACTATGATGATAGCAAGTGCCCTTACATATGCAGAACGCGGAATACGAGCCGTACTCAGACAGGAAAAGGCGCATGCGGGACACATCCGATATGAATGGATCGTATCCATAGGCTATGATCATAAGGTCAAGTTTTTGGACAACGAAACGTTGAGAATAACATACAAGGATCACCAAAATACCGTATGGTTGGTGGATCTCTATGTCAATACAAAGGATGCAGATGCGGAGACCCTTGCAAATATGATTCTCAAAAAGGCAGCCAGAATCCGTGCATCCATGACCGACGAAAAGGATCAGGATTCTGCTGATTTTAATGCGGACGTATTAGGTGGAAAGAAAATAATAGCGAAAAGCGACGATCCTTCAAAACTCAGCATGATATCGTTCCCTGATTTCTACTTTGCTTCATATGGTGCCCAGTACAGGAACATGAAATACTTAGAGGCGTATGAAGAACAAAGACAGATGAGTGAACAGAGTCAAGTTGACAAGGAAGGGCAGAATGCAAATCAGCCGGCAGAAAATAATGTACAGCCTTCGGGCGGTAATGACAAGAAGCCGGAGAAAAAGCTGAATTTCTGCCCAGCCTGTGGAACAAAAGTAATTCCAGACGCTAAATTCTGTTCTAAATGCGGTAACAAACTTATATAAAATCGCATAGATACTGACAAAAACTGGAAAGAAAAGGCCGTAGCAATGCGGTCTTTTCTGTTGCAGTCCTGTTCTAATTCGATTCACTGATATAGAATAAAAACAAAAAATCCTCAGCGCCCACAACGGTGCTGAGGATTTTTCGTAACCATGGGAAGGAATTATTCTTTTGAAACCAAAATGCGTTGAGTGAAACTCAGATTTTTAGGCCTCGCAGGCATCCACTATGACATCCGCTGACTTCTCCTTTGAGCCATAGCCGCCGCACGCCTGAATTATATTTCTATATATTATGTTTTCGTTGCTCGCCATCTCGGGAGTGACCGTATCGAAATAAATCCACGCATTAGCACCCGGGGCATAGTCGCCAATATTAACGCCCATATCTGTGATGATATTATCGCTAAGTGTTACCCCCTGGGGGTGTTTCGCATTGTATATCCTAGTACTTCCATTTATATAGGACAGCCCGGTCGGTAAAACATCCCGCAGAGTCAGATTCCTAAACGTTTCCGAGCTCATATTTCTGATACCAATGCGGAATCGAACACACTCTCCCGGTACTGCATACATCCTATCCCCCCATTGGGCTTCGGTCTCATCTTTTTTTCGTACTTCAATCGTTAAGTTAGTCCAAACTTTCATCACTAAGTCCTGGTGTTCCTCTCTATTAATCCTAATTTGGGCTTTTATGGCTGCACGCACAATGTTGTGCATAGAAAAATTAATGATAGTGGCTCCATTTTGCGTTGATCTTGAGTTTAATAGCCAGCTACGGCGCATTAAACGCGCCACTGCATCGCGACAGTGATCTTTGTCAATTTTTGCATCTCGGCTAAACCATTCAGCGCAAGTATTGATATCCGTAGGAACATCGGCCAGTAGCGCGAAACCCTCTAAGATGCTGCGCTCAGCAGAGTCTTTTATTTCTTTACAGTTATAAAGCTTGTTTAGCTCATCTTGCAGTGTTTGCTCATCCATATACTCTGCATTGTTCTCAGATAAACCTTGCCGAATATTGAAATTTCTATCTATGAGTTCTTTTTCCAATTGCATAATCGTCCAGCTATAATCTCGAGCCATTGCACCCAAGCGGTTAATAACCAGCGTATTGCGTCCGGCGCGTCCATCAATTATTTGAATGAGCCGCTCTTTGTCTTCTGCAGTTAAGGCTTCGGCAGTACAGCATCCAGCATCATTTTCCGTCATAATATCGTCATCGATATTGGCATTATATTCTCGTAAGAAAATATCAACGCATGATTCTATGGGGAGCGGTTTTACGCTAACTAGCGAAAAATCCATGCGCATAATGCGCGAGGCAAATAAGATGGAAATATTCGATCCAACTATTTCTTCAAATGAAGTGTCCTCCTCATAGATTCCACTTTTATCCGGCACCTGATTTCGGACATCATCGACAAACAGCAGAACCTTAGATGTGTTTGCCAAATGCTTCAGATATTCGATGGGATTGGCGCTGGCTTCTTTCCCGGGGTAGTCAATTGCATGATCAAGGTCGGCTTTAAAATTACCCGAATAGTAAAGGTACGCTATATGAGCATAGAAGTGCTCCCCAGGATTTTCGAGAAACCAGCTATAAGCCTTACGGAGGATTTCAGATTTTCCAATACCGCCCATACCGCGTAGTTGTATGTGTTTCCTCTCTTTTTTTAGCCTGTCGCAGATAGATTGCACAATTTCGTCTCGCCCAATTATCTTACTCAAAAAGGTCTTGTCGGGCGTCATGGAAATTGACGCTAGTCCTCGTTTAAGAGCTTCTTCTCGTAAGAGGAATAAATCTGGCACATCGCTATTCTTATGTAAGTTATGTAATTCGTTCTTAAGCTGCGTTGTAATATATTCTTTTGAAACTTTCGTAAAAGATAATGCTTCTCTTAAGGCGACTACATAATACTGGCATGGATCCTTTGATTCTTGCACGCTACTCTCTAAAGAATAAATTGTTTCTTTACTGGCATGAGTCTTATTTCGCAGAAACTCATGAAATGCAGATATGGTAGTTTTAATATTTTGTATTTTCAAGTTCTGGATACGAGCAAGAAGATCTCTGTCAGGCAGTTCAAATATTTCTTTACGACATTCGAGTGGAATACATTCTGCTCCACTAATATACTTATTGGCTGCTTGACGGTCTTTGAATCGCCAAGCATTCTCTTCGTCTGCAAGTGTTCCGTAAATCAATATGTTAAGCGCATCCGCTTGATTATAGTGTATATGCCCGGCAATTAAACCGTGATAGAATACCGGAAAGCAAAAAGGAATATATCGTATGTTCCTTGATGGCATGACCATCCGTAATATTGCGAAAGAACTTACTGAACGTGGAATTAAAACTCCAGGTGGTAAGGATGTGTGGTCTGTCAGTACAATCAGGAGCATTCTTTCCAATGAGAAATATAAGGGCGATGCATTGCTGCAGAAAACCTATACTCTCGACTATCTCTCAAAAACAGTCAAGAAAAACAATGGTGAAGTTAAGCAATATTACGTCACTAATTCGCACGAAGCAATCATTGATGAAGATGTTTTCAATCTGGTACAGGTTGAATTACAGCGACGTTCTAAAATGCGCCGAGGTCTCAGAAATAGCAGTCCATTCTGCACAAAGTTGGTCTGCGGAGATTGCGGTTCATTTTATGGGCATAAAATCTATCACGCCAAAGAAAAGCATAGTAAGGATGTATGGTATTGCAATCGACGCTACCAGGGCAGCAACAACTGTTCCACGCCGATTCTTTCTGAGGACGATCTGGTTCAATACTACCTTCAAGCATTGTCTGAGTTTTTAGCAGACAAAGATAAGTATATCTCAGCATGTAGAACACAGATGGACGAAGCGGACACTCTCGAAAAAATGCGCTCTAAGCGCGAGAAGGCGGAGGCAGCGCTAGCAAAGGACATGGCTAAAATCCAGGCCCTCGTGCGCGAAAACGCCTACATCTCCCAAGATCAACAGGTTTACCGCCAGCGATTCGAAGAGATGTCGAAGCAAATTGAGCAGCAGAAGAATAATATCGCAGAACTTCAAGAACAGGAACTTCGCCTCGTAGGTGTTCGCGAAAAATTATCCCGATTTATTGAGGCGCTTGAATCCTTTAATGCGGAGCCAACATTCGACTCTGCGACATGGAATTCTCTCGTTGAGCGAGTTCTTGTAAATCCGCGGAATCTTATCTTTGAGTTCAAGAATGGTGAAAAGATAAAAATTTCCATCTAATCTCTCGGCAAACTATATACCAAAAATATGAGCGGCCAGTAATGACCGCTCTTTTTTCATGTATTCTATCCGTGATACAATAAACCTATCAATTCGATACCTTACCGCAAAACGAGAGGGAAATAAAACATGCAAGAAAAGGGATATGTATATATTTTAACGAATCCTAGCTTCCGCGAGGACTGGGTTAAAATCGGGAAAAGCTCCAGGCCTGTAGATGTTCGCTCAAAAGAGCTAGATAATACTGCCGTGCCGCTACCGTTTGAGATCTATGCCACAGTAAAGAGCAGCAAGTATTCCTATATTGAATCTAGCCTCCATAAAATTCTTACAGATTTAGCAGATAAGCGCATTCGCAAAAATCGTGAATTTTTCAATATGAAACCAGAAGAAGCTTTTCGTTATCTGAAGCTAATTGCTGAGATGGATGAAAATGCTGAGATTAATGCCCCGGAAGACGAACCGAGCTCTAGTGGAGGCGATCCTGTTCACTCAAAAAGCTATACTCATCTGGGAAATTATACTGTCGAGACCGATGAGATTTTTTATCTTTCAAATGGAGTCGCAGATGGTAAAATGAAAGTTCAAAATGGATGCGAATATGTTGTTCTTGAGGGGTCTATGCTAGATCCCAAAATCACATCAAGCGAAAGTAGTATCCGAAAGTCAAGAAAAGAGCACGCCGATTCATTGAACGCAGACGGAACGGTCGTTATCCGGGACATCATATTCAATACGCCATCCGGAGCTGCGAACTTTATTCGCGGCGGGGCATGTAATGGAAAAACGTATTGGAGAGCGGCATCAGATCAACCTTTGAGCGATTTTATTTCATACCGTAAAAACAACTCGTATAACTGATATATTAGAGTGTATTTGAAGCCGTGCGACTTATGCTTATTTGCACCAATTTATGATTTTGCTCGAATAAGACAAATTTGAAGAAATGGCGCAAAAATAGAAAACCACCTATCTGTGACGAAAAATATGCGGCTCTATGAGATAAGAAGATCTATCATAAGAGTAAAAACTGGTGCAGAAATAAAGAAAAACCCCCGAGAAATCGGAGGCTTTTCTCACGCCGCACCGCTATCAGTGTGACGTCATAATATGGTCTGACGGACAGAAATCGTATAGAAGGCTGTGCATGAGGGTAAGTCTGCCATACAAGATGAAGCCCGATAGCTACACGGAATCATGTGCAGTAAATGCGGCAGATGGATGGAGGGAAAGAAACGTGTGGTACCCAGGGAGGTCTGTGCGGAATGCTCCGAAAGGAGTAACCATTGCCGAGAGGTAATGCTGAGCGCACGAGAGGGTCATACAGATGGTAAAGCGATATCTGAAAAGTGGAGTGATGGAGGATGGCAGGAAGCGGGATCGTACAAAGAGCTTTAACAAAAGAAAGGCTGATAAACTGGGGCTTCTACGATTTAGCCACAGCGTATCAGTCTCTGCACGTCAACTATTGAAAGCGCCGGATACGTGAACCGTATGTCCGGTGCTGTGAGAGGACGGGAGTTAATCACTCCCTCCTACTCGA
The DNA here is from genome assembly GCF_056148955.1 of Mediterraneibacter sp. HA8405. Taxonomy (NCBI): domain Bacteria; kingdom Bacillati; phylum Bacillota; class Clostridia; order Lachnospirales; family Lachnospiraceae; genus Mediterraneibacter; species Mediterraneibacter sp. HA8405. The sequence goes on from NZ_CM148758.1 coordinate 1,036,171, forward strand.
TTAAGATACGTATTGCCAGAGCAGGGGAAAGAATATAGCTTTTCAGATATGTTTTTGGTACAATAAGGGCAGTTGAGGATTCAGAAAGAAAATACGCCAGGCTGATCTGTCAGGCATAAGAATAATACGGAAAGTGAACCGGGTGTATGGATAAAGGAGGAAGCATATGGACTTCAGTAAGTTCAGATGGACAAGAGAACCGGAGAGTTACACGGTAACAGACGATACAGTGGAGATAATCACGAAGCCGCATACAGATCTGTGGCAGCGAACTTATTATCATTTCAGGAACGACAACGCGCCTGTCTTTCAGATGGAGACAGATGAAAAATATTTCAGTTTTATAGTAAAGACCGATTTCGCGGAGAGTCACCATCGGTTTGACCAGTGCGGTATCGTGATGTATCTGGACAGTGAGAACTGGCTGAAAGGTTCTATTGAGTATGAAAATGAAAAGTATCAGCATCTGGGAAGCGTGGTTACAAACGGAGGATATTCTGACTGGGCAACTACAGTCATAGGCGCTGATGTGAAGTCCATGTGGTATCGTTTCAGCCGCAGAGAAGATGATTACTGTATAGAGTGCTCTGAGGACGGGGTCCATTTCCGGCAGATGCGCATCTGCCATATGCACAAAGGCAAGGAAAAGATCCGGTTCGGCATCTATGCCTGTTCGCCGGAGGACTCCTCTTTCAGGGCAGTGTTTTCTCATATGCAGCTGACAGCGTGCCAGTGGGAGGCCCATGACGGACAGCAGCCGGATGAGTGAGTCCGGGAAAAATAGAGAAGAGTTATTTTGCAATATTTAAGGAGCGTAAAAATTGGATTATTATATAATGGCTTTTGCAACATTGTTAAGTGCTGTTCTTGGTTTGGTGTTTTCGATACACACAGTCAGAAAAGAAACAGATGAAGCAAAGATAAATGCTTTGTATATGATGGCGAGAAGCCTGGCGCTTGTGTTGATTTCCGCGATTCCATTGTGCAGAAAAAACAGCGGGTTCCTTTGGCTTGTTACATTGGCAATGCTGATCGTTCAGCTGGCAGATGGAATTGTCGGCATATATATAAAAAAGCGAATGAGAACGGTGGGGCCGTTTATTATGGCTTTTATTCACGGAATTTGTCTTTGGAGTTATTTATAAACAGAGGATAGCTGAATATAGCTGACTGCGGAAAACTGAAATAGAAACTATATAAAAACTGAATTTTGTCCTTTTGAGGGAGACATTTTATTACATCGGATATCAGTGGTACCGATTATTTGTGTAGGAGAATTTCACATATGGATAAGAATGAAAAATGGCTTGAATGGGCTGTGGAACTGCAGAGTATCGCACAGGCAGGACTTTACTACTGCAAAGATGAATTTGATAAGGAAAGGTATGAAAGAATCCGGACCATTGCAGCGGAAATGATCTCTTATAAATCAGAGATTCCCATCGAAAAGGTCAGAGATCTGTTCTGCAGTGAGATTAGTTACCAGACTCCAAAGATCGATACAAGAGCGGCGATCTTCCGAGACGGAAATATACTTCTGGTAAAAGAAAAGGACGGCAGATGGTCGCTTCCCGGCGGCTGGGCGGATGTGGATATATCCGTTACGGAAAATGTAATAAAAGAAGTAAAAGAAGAAGCAGGACTGGACGTATCGCCTGAACTGATAATTGCCGTGCAGGACAGAGAAAAACACAACCGGCCGGTTTACGCCTATAAAGTGTGCAAGATATTTTTTCTGTGCTCCGTGAAAGGCGGCAGGTTTGCGGAGAATATAGAGACGACAGAAAGCCGCTATTTCAGCGTTGATGAACTTCCGGAACTGGCAGAGGAAAAGAATAATAAGGAACAGATTGAGATGTGTTTTGAAGCGTATGCCGCCGAAAACTGGAAAACATTATTTGACTGAAAAAATAAGGCGGATGTTTGCTGTCCGGCAAGTATCTGTTCACGAAAGGAAGAAAAAGAAATGATTATTGAGGGAAATCAGAAAGAACTTGATGCTATGAAAGAATTCCACAAGGGGAACCGCAAAGAGGGACTCAGGCTGCAGGAGGAATTTGCCGCAGAATTCCGGGAGGAATATAAGGCTAAGGATCACTGCCCCTGTAAAAAGGCCTGTCGCTATCACGGCAACTGCAAGGAGTGCGTGGCGATCCACAGGGCGCATCAGGAGCACGTGCCCAATTGTATGAGACCGCTGCTCAACAGAAAGATAAAACTTCTTTCCGAACTTACGGAACATTCGATCGCAAATGAGATCGAGCCTCCGAAAGAGGTTCTGAGAAAAGAGTTTCAGCAGGATTAAGAGCTCTTTCCGGCAGTATAGAGAAACGTGAAAGGAAAAAGGTGAATATGATATTTAATTTTTATCCGTGGACACTGGATATTGATATAGAAGCGACAAAGGAACTGTATGCACAGAATGATTTCGCAGAGGACCGGACAGTAAATGAGCGATTTGTGAATGCTTTTACAAAAGAGCAGAAAGCATTTTTCGATTCTGTGGGAGTTGATCCCATGCGTGTGCATGCGGAGGAAAAAGTCCATGATATACCGGACGACGGAGAAGTGCAGGGCGGAAAAGTTTATGTTAGGACATTTGACTTCCTGATGTGTGGAAAATTTACCGCCCTGCCGGATTTTTACAGGGAACTGTACAGTGACGAAGAGGTGTTCGGAGATGCCCTGCCGGAAGCTCTTGAGACGACGCAGACTGATAAAGATGAGATGCCGCTTTATGATCTGGGAGAATTCGGTGTTATATTTAAGCATCCGTATTTCAGAGATCCGCAGAAGTTTTCGGAATGGGAGTGCGGTTATATTCTGGGCTCTATATTGACGATGAAAGATCTGTAATGAATAGAAGAGGGTGATGAAATGGCAGAGACAACCTTGTTTATGGAAAATTTTTACATACTTGACGATGGGCGCGTAAGGCAGTTTCTGATTACAGGGGAAAGTGGACAGAGTTCTATTATGAAAACGAGACATAAAGTAAGGAGTGTGAAGATGTTATGAAGAAATTGATACTGGTATCCATGCTCTATCAGGTTACAGATCTGGTAAGGACAATTGAACCGGAACTGGCGGGGAAAACAGTGACTTATATCCCCACAGCAGGCATTGCAGAAGAGACAGAGGGAATGATCGAGGATGAGACAAACACTCTGGAAAGTCTGGGGCTCACAGTTGAGGCGCTGGATGTTTCCACTGCTTCTTATGAGTCGATAGTAAGTACCCTGACGAAGAATGACATTATATTTGTCGGGGGCGGAAATACATTTTACCTTTTACAGGAGCTGAGACGTTCCGGGGCAGATAAAATATTAATACAGGAAGTCAATAAAGGAAAATTGTATATAGGCGAATCTGCGGGAGCAATCATAGCCTGCCCGGATATTGGTTACTGCGTCGGTATGGACAGCCCGGAGAAAGCGCCGGAGCTGACGGATTATACCGGTCTGGGACTGGTGGATTTTTATATTGTGCCGCATATCGGAAATGAGGAAATGGGAGAAGCGGCGGAGAAAGCAGTTGAAGAATATAATTCCAGGCTGGATTTGGAAGTAATCACGGATAAGCAGGTTATACAGGTTGAAGACAAAAGTTACAGGACGCTATAAAATTTGTAAAATAATTAATATATTTACAAATAAGAAATGGGGAAGGGGCAGATGCTGAAATGTCCATATTGTGGAAATGAAATGCAGGAAGATCATCGTGGGGTATGAGTAATCAGGTGGAGGGATAGAATGGGATGGATGTAGAAGAGAAAGATCAGTTTATAGAAGTAAAACCGGGGCCGGGAATGCGAGAGATAGATGATCTCCCGCTATTATTGAAAAGATGTATAGACGAGGGTTTCCCTCTTGCCGCCATAAGCCGGGCGACGAAACTGCCGGAGCCGGAACTGCAGGAATACCTGAACGGAAACCTGCCATCGGATTTCTCAAGGACAGAATACCTTAATATATTTCTGATACTTCTGCTGCATGAAAAGCCTGTATCAGACACTTACTATCGTGGTTTGATGGACGAGCTGACCCGCGTCTTTGACATTCCGAAAGAGACGATCGCACGCTATGCAGGAGTGAGCGTGGATGAGCTGAACGCATTTGAAAACAGCGATAAGAGAGAACAGATCGAGAGATGCATTGCACATCTTTTTGTCACGTTTATACGGGATCCCAGATTTACGTGTGAAAACGGACCATGGGTAATCACAGGTTGCGGGGAATCGGAGGAGAAAGAAAAAATCAATGAGCCGATACTTAACAGACGAGCAACAGAAGATCAGAGAGATCAAAGAGAATAAGAAACAGTATCTGGATCTCCTTCTGCTTGCGGATGAACAGGAAGATATGATCGACCGGTATCTTGAGAGGGGAATTATGTACGTTCTTGACGATAACGGTATTAAAGCGGAATGCGTGGTGACAGACGAGGGAGACGGAATACTGGAGATCAAGAATCTTGCCGTAACGCCCGACTCTCAGAGACGTGGATATGGGAGACGAATGATCCGATTTCTTGCAGACACTTATAGTGGTCGTTATGATATTATGCAGGTCGGCACAGGGGACAGCCCCTTGACGGTGCCGTTTTATGAAAGCTGCGGATTTCGGAGATCCCATGTGGTGAAAGGATTTTTCACGGAGTATTATGACCATCCGATCTATGAGGGCGGGCGACAGCTTGTCGATATGGTATATCTGAGAATGAGTCTGACCTCTGAGACTGATCTTGAATAATCTGAAAAAGGAGAGTACATATGAAAGCGTACCAGCTAAAAGTATCAATCAAAAACGCGCATCCGCCGATCTGGCGCAGATGTATTGTTCCGGCGGGAATAACATTTTCCCAGCTGGGCGTACTGTTAAATGAGATTATGGGATGGAACGGATCACATCTGTTTTCCTTTGAGTTCCGTGATCTTGGCATGAGGATTGAGGAAATCACAGATGATGACTGGACTGTTTTTGGCCCTGATGCTGAAGAAGCAGCAGAGACTCTGATCGATCCGTTTATGGAGCATACCAAATGGTTTACATATATTTATGATTTTGGCGATGACTGGGAGCACCGGGTAGATGTGGAGTCTGTGCTGACGGATTTCGATGAAATGCATCCGGTTGTGGTGAAAGCGAAAGTCGCCTGTCCGTTTGAGGATTGCGGCGGGCTTTACGGATATTATCATATTCTAAAAGTGCTGGAAGATCCGGTTCATGAGGAGTACGAGGAGACAGCAGAATGGCTGGAAAATACAGGCTATACGGCAGATGAGTTTGATCCGGCATTTTATGATGCTTACACTTTCAGACCATATGAACATTCCGTCTGATTTTGCGATGGCGTGTCAGAATAATCTGACCTGCTACTGGGGAAATCGTGAGGAAATGTCCGGAGAACAGCGCAGGATTGTCAAAGAACTGGGCTATAAGTTCCGAGGAAGAAACCAGTGGCTGTATTTTCTGTCCTTCAAAAAAGGGTATTTCCCATACAATATGGATCAGAATGAAGTGCGCCGTATGACATCATATCTGGCGCTTCTGAAAGATGCCATTCTGTATTACAGAGACCATCAGATTCAGGTAAAATTTGAAGCCGAAGAGACATTTTTCTATTCTGTCAGAGGAAAGAAAGAGACAGGCGAGGCAAAGCCGCTGCCCTTTACAGGCCATAATTTCCCTGTGCTTACGCTTACGGACGAGGAAGTGCTGGAAGAATTGCGGAATTCAGAAAAATGCAGTGCAGTACTTGAAGCGGATATTGTCCCGCTGAATGCACAGGTACAGGACGTTAAGTATGACTGCCCTGCAAATCCCTGGATCTGTCTGTTGGCTGATGCGCAGTCCGGGCTCATGCTGGCAGTGGAGCTGACAGGACCCGAGGATGATGAAAAAATTATTTTGGCTGAGGAGCTCCTTTCGTTTATATTGCAGCATGGGGCACCGAAAGAAGTACGGGTGAAAAGTGTGGTGATTGAGGCGACTCTGGAGCAGGTATGCGAGGAATCAGGGATAAAGCTCAGACGAATGAAAAAACTGCCTCATGTAGAAGAGTTCATGGAGGGCATGAAAAGATTTTAGGAAACAGGAAGGGAGAAGAATGGATGAGATCTTTTCAGATTTCAATTAACCGGAAAACGGATGCAATGAAAATTGCATTCGTTTTTGCTATATACAGTCATAGAATATAAGTATTTGTTATCAATCGTATTTGGCAGTACACTGTATATGGAAAGATAAATAATAGTATTTTGTCGGCGGGACGGGGAGTGAATATGGAAAACAGGAATACAACTCTTCAGGAAATAATACAGAATCTGAAGGATGCCGGATGCGACAGAGAGACGGCCGAACGTTTTATAACACTTGAGGGAACCGGAGATACGCAGGAGCAGCTGAAGCTTCTCTCTATACACAGAAAACGGCTTTTAGACCGGATACACAGCGAAGAGAAAAGAATTGACTGTCTGGATTATCTGGTTTATCAGATTCAGAAAAATATGGCAGCAAAGTAAAGATGAATTAAAGGAGGAAACCATCATGGAATTAATACAGAATAAAACATTTGATGAAGAACGCGCTCTTTACGGCAGCAAGAATATATTCGTAAAAGACTGTTCATTTGACGGTCCTGCCGACGGGGAAAGTGCCTTTAAAGAATGTTCGGACGTACAGGTGGAGCATGGATTTTTTAATCTGCGCTATCCGTTCTGGCATGATCACAAGCTGAAAATCAGCAGCTCAGAAATGACGGAGCTCTGTCGCGCGGCTCTCTGGTATTCCGATCATATTGAAATAACCGGCAGCAGTCTTCACGGTATCAAAGCTCTCAGAGAATGCAGTGAGGTGAAAATGAAGGACTGCGATATTATTTCACCTGAGTTCGGGTGGTCCGTACGCGGAATTGAGATGGAAGACTGCACGGTCCAGAGCGAATATTTTATGATGCGGTCCGATAATCTGCATTTCAAAAATGTGGATATGAGAGGAAAGTATTCATTTCAGTATATTGAGAATGCTGTTTTTGAAAACTGCAGGTTCGATACAAAAGATGCTTTCTGGCATGCGAAAAATGTTGTGGTACGAAACAGTGTAGTTAAAGGTGAGTATCTGGCCTGGTACAGTGAGAATGTTACCTTCGAAAACTGCCGGATTATCGGCACCCAGCCTCTTTGCTACTGCAGAGGTCTCAGACTTGTCGACTGCGAAATGACAGATACCGATCTGGCTTTTGAGCGTTCTGAAGTGGAAGCTGTTATCACTACGCCGGTATTCAGTATTAAAAATCTATTATCCGGGCATATCACAGTTCCGGCTGTGGGAGAGATTATCCGGGATATTCCGGAGGCAAAAGGGGAAATTACCGTGAAAGAGCAGAAGAAGAAAAAAACAGCGGCCTGTGCGTGACACAGGCCCTTTTTTATGAAATCCTTTTGTTTTTGTTTCTCCATTCCCGCGGTGAGACACCGTATACATTTTTGAAGGCTCTGGAAAAATGAAGCTGGTTTGGATACCCTACAGCATTTCCGATATCACTGATGGAAAGCACTGTGAGCTTCAGAAGTTCTGCTGCTTTTGACATCCGGTAAGATAAAAGAAACTGCTGCGGAGACCTGCCTACGGTTTCTTTAAAAATTCGTCCGAAATATGTGCGGTTCAGACCGCAGAACGCAGCAATCTCTTCAACGGAAATATCATTCTGAAAGTTCTGTTCAATATAGTTTAACGCTTCTTTTATATAAAAATCCCGTACTTTTCCATTAGATGAAATATTCATAGATGATGCAGAACGGGAAAGATAGTCAACAAAGAGATAAAGATGCCCGATCAGATGAAAGGGAGACTCTTTCCCATGCTCGGCAATATATACCATTTCGTTCATCATGTTTTCGCGCAGATCTTTGAAAGTTGCGTGATAAACCGGATGATCAGGAGTCAGTCCGGCCGTTTCAATAACTTCTTTGGCCCGCATTCCGTCAAATTCAATCCATACGTATTCCCAAGGAAGAACCGGGTCCGCGACATATGTGTTAATCTGACGCGGAAAAATCATAAATCCCTGCCCGCTCCGGATCTGATATTCGTGTGTCTGGCCTTTGGAATCATCTGCCATCAGTTTCCCTGTCCCTGATAAGACATAATGAAACAGATAGTGATTCCGGGATGTGGGCCCGAAAGAATGTGCGGGAGCACACTGTTCCTTTCCAAACTGATACAGTCCCAGATCTATAAAATTTTCGTTTGGAAACACAGAAAACAGTGAATTGTTCATGGGAATCTCCTTTTCTCTTTTAAAGGTAAAATTTTAATGGTGTGGAAATGATTATAACTTAAATTATACCAAAATGCGACTGTACTTTTCGAAAATTATATATAAGTTGCATTTTGGTATAAAATATGAAAAATATAGATATTTTTAGAAATATTTTAGAATGTTATAATCATTTCATAAGCGTAAATAGTTAAAGGAAGGAGCTGAAACTACTATGAAAAAGAAAAAGGTGATCAGTACGGTGCTTGCGGTTTCTATGCTTGCAGCAGCCATTCTTCCGGGATGCGGTTCGGATGAGAACAGCGGAAAAACGGAGATTGAGATCCTGCAGTACAAGCCGGAGGCGGCAACATACTTCGATCAGGTGGAAGAACAGTTCAATGCGACCCACGATGATATTCATCTGACGATCAGTTCACCGAACGATGCCAGTACGATTATGAGGACGAGATTCATCCGTGAAGATTACCCGGACATCATCGGCATAGGGGGGGACATCAATTACTCTTATTATGTGGACGCTGATATTCTGGCGGATGTATCGGATTATGAGGGACTTTCAGATGTCAAGCAGTCGTACATCGATATTCTGGAGAATCTTGAGATCACGCCGAAAGACGGCACATACGGCGTACCTTATGTGGCGAATGCAGCGGGTATTCTCTACAATAAGGATATGTTTGAGGAGCATGGCTGGGAGATTCCGGAGTCATGGAGTGAACTGATCGATCTGTGCGAGGAGATCCAGGCGGAAGGAATCCTGCCGTTCTATTTCGGGTTCCGTGATACATGGACCTGTCTGGCTCCGTGGAACTCTCTTGCAGTCGATCTGGCGCCGGCAGACACGTGTCAGCAGGTAAATGCAGGTGAGACAACATTCTCAGAAGAGTATGTGGAAGTGGCTGAGAAATGTCTGGAATTGGTAAGTTACGGTCCTGAAGATCCCTTCGCATACGGCTATAACGATGCATGTACGGCATTTGCAAACGGTGAGTCCGCAATGTACCCGATCGGAAGCTATGCAGTACCGCAGATCCTTTCGGTAAATCCGGAGATGAACATCGATTCATTCGTGACGCCGGGAAATGACGATTCGTCGAAGAATACGCTGAATTCAGGCGTGGATCTTATGTTTGCAGTAACGGCGGAGTGTGAGAACAAGGAGGCTGCATACGAAGTACTCGACTTCCTGATGGCGGATGAGAACATCCAGGCATATATTGACGACCAGAATGCGGTTCCGTGTAAAGACGGAGACTTCGACCTTGCTCCGATGCTCGACGGCATGACACCATTTATCGAGTCCGGAAACATGACGGACTATCAGGATCACTACTATCCTTCAGAGATGGCGGCAGACGCACTCATCCAGACGTATCTGATCAACAAGGATGCGGACGCATTCCTCAAAGATTTTGATACACGCTGGCAGAGATATAACAGAGATATCATCCGTGCAGTCCAGGAATACAACGAAGAGCACGGTACCGCCGAGTAGGAAAGGAGTGGGAAGATTATGAAAAAAGTAAATGACAGCAAGCGGACTTATATGCTGATCACAATACCGATCCTTGCACTGTTTGTCTGCTTTAACACAGTGCCGCTGATCCGCGGTGTGATTTACAGTTTTACGAACTTTAAAGGATTTGGTACATACGATTTTGTAGGCTTCCGCAACTATATGGATCTGTTTACAGATCCGAGAATCGGCGGATCCTACCTCTTTACGATCAAACTGGCTGTTGCGGCTACAATCGTGACGAATGTGATCAGTCTGATCCTTGCGCTGGGCCTGAACAGCAGGATCAAGGGCAAGACATTCTTAAGAGCGGCATACTTCGTACCGAACGTACTCGGAGCGCTGGTTGTAGGTTACATCTTCCAGTACCTCTTTACATACATTCTGCCGGGGCTTGGCGATGCGCTCGGGATCGAGGCATTACAGGGAAGTATGCTTTCTAACAGCAAGACGGCATGGATCGCAATCGTGATCGTCTGCGCATGGCAGTCTATCGCTATGAATACGATCATCTACATCTCCGGTCTGCAGACAGTGCCGGAAGATGTATATGAGGCAGGAGACCTTGACGGAGCCACAGGATGGAAGAAGTTCAGATACCTTACATTCCCGCTGATCATTCCGTTCTTCACCATCAACATGGTTCTGTGTGTAAAGAATTTCCTGATGGTATTCGACCAGATCATGGCTATGACAAAGGGCGGTCCGGAGCAGAGCACAGAGTCTATTTCATACCTGATATACAACAACGGTCTTTCAGGCGGAAGCTTCGGATATCAGAGCGCGAACGCGGTTGTATTCTTCATTGTAATCGTGGCGATCTCTGTAGCGCAGATGACTATATCAAGTAAGAAGGAGGAGCAGTTATAATGTATGAGAAAATGAAAGCAAGAGTAAACTGGCCAATCACAATCCTTCTGTTTATCGGACTTATTACAGTAGCATTTCCGCTGTATATGACGATTGTAATCGCATTTAAGCAGCCGTCTGAGATGACCAACAGTATCTCGGGGATCCTGTCCCTGCCGGCACACTGGAGCCTGAGCAACTTCGCACAGGCAATGGAACTGACTGACTTCTGGCGTTCTCTGGGGAACAGCTTACTGGTAACGATCAGTACGGTCGTGCTGTGTATCCTGCTTCATTCTCTGATGGGATTCGCAGTGGGAAGAAATAAAGCGCACAGCAAGGTTTACAATCTGGTATATCTGTTTATCGTAAGCGGTATGTTTGTTCCGTTCGCGATCCTGATGATGCCTCTGGCAAAACAGACTGCGGAGATGCATCTTGATAATTGGGCTGGCGTTATCATTCTTTATGTGGTATTCTATATGCCGATGAATTTACTTCTTTACACAGGATACCTTGTAAATATCCCGATCGCACTTGAAGAAGCGGCGAGAGTGGACGGAGCGAGCACATGGCGCACATTCTGGAAGATTATCTTCCCGATCATGAAGCCCATGCATGCGACAGTTGCGGTTATTACGGCGCTGGCAGTATGGAACGATGTTATGACTCCCCTGATCATTATGTCAGGAAAAGGATCAAACACGCTGCCTCTGGCACAGCTGACGTTCCAGACACAGTTCGGTACGAACTACAACCTGGCGTTTGCATCCTATCTGCTGGCTCTGATCCCGATTATCATCTTCTATGTAATCTGCCAGAAACATATTATCAACGGAGTGGTAAACGGAGCTGTGAAATAAGTGAGCCCTGATGCGCATCCGCGCGTCTTACCCGGGCGGGTGTTATGTGCGATGAAAAGTACATTCACCTGCCCTTTTTTCGTAACAGTTCATCAGTGGGGACAGGCAGTGAGTGAATGGTTGCCTTTTCAAAAGCTGAAGTAAAGACATCGATATCTTTATCGATAATATTCACAGATCAGGAGAGACAGATTATGAGCATAGTATATGACGAGGCGCAGAAGACAATTACTTTGCAGACCAAAAATACAACTTATCAGATGCAGGTAGATAAATATGGATTTCTCTTACACCTGTATTACGGGAAAAGCGCAGAAGGATGCATGGACTATCTTCTGACATATTATGACAGAGGCTTTTCCGGAAATCCTTATGACGCCGGAAACGACAAGACGTATTCCATGGATTCCCTGCCTCAGGAATTCCCTTCTCTGGGAACTGGAGATTACCGTACTCCGGCGTGTATCATTAAAAATACGGATCATACTTACTGCAGTGATTTCCGGTATGAAAGCCATAGCATACGTGACGGTAAATATGCTCTGGAGAGGCTTCCGGCTGTATATGCGGATGACGATGAAGCTCAGACGCTTGAGGTGGTGCTGGAAGACCGCGTGACAGGAGTTCGGGCGGTGCTTCTCTATGGTGTGCTTCCGGAGTATGATATCATTACAAGAAGTGTGCGGATCGTAAATGCGAGCAGCGGACATATTTCCGTGAAGAAGCTTGCGCCGGCATGCCTGGATATGGTGGGAGGCAGATATGATTTTATTACATTTTACGGACGCCATGCCATGGAGAGAAATATGCAGAGAATGCCGGTCGGACACGGCGTACAGAAGATCGGCAGCCTGAGAGGATCGTCGAGTCATCAGTATAATCCGGCAGTTATTATGGCGGAACATGAGGCAACGGAAGATGCGGGAAGCTGTTATGCGATGGCGTTTGTCTACAGTGGCGGTTTTCAGAGCGAAGCCGGACAGGATCAGTATTATCAGACAAGACTCCTGATGGGATTTTCTGAGGAACAGTTTGCATATCCGCTCAGCGCAGGTGAAGAATTCCAGTCCCCTGAGGTCATCATGAGTTATTCTTCCGAAGGTCTTGCAAGGCTTTCTCAAAATCTTCACCGATGCATGCGGACGCACCTGTGTAGAGGAAAATATAAAGAGGTTGTGCGGCCTATCCTGTTAAACAGCTGGGAGGCGTCTTACTTTGATTTCACAGGAAAGTCTCTTCTTAAGCTGGCATCAGAGGCAGCAAAACTGGGAATTGAGATGTTTGTATTGGATGACGGCTGGTTTGGAAAGCGTGACAGCGAACTGCGCGGACTGGGAGACTGGAAGGTCAATGAGGAAAAACTGGGCTGTACACTTGGTGAGCTGATTGGGAAGATCAATGACATGGGCCTCAAATTCGGTATCTGGATCGAGCCCGAGATGGTTAATGAAGACAGCGACCTCTACCGTGAACATCCGGACTGGGCCTTTGTCATACCGGGACGCCGGCCAAATCGGTCCAGACATCAGCTTGTCCTTGATTTCTCGAGAAAAGAAGTGGTAGATCATATTTACAACCAGATTTGTTCGGTACTGGATCAGGGAAATGTGGAATATATCAAGTGGGATATGAACCGGAGTATTGCAGATGTTTATTCGGCAACAGCGGACAGCCAGGGGCGTGTACTGCATGATTATGTGCTGGGACTTTATGATTTCCTTGAGCGTCTGGTTAATCGGTATCCGAATATTCTGATTGAAGGATGCAGTGGCGGCGGCGGACGTTTTGATGCCGGTATGCTGTACTATACGCCGCAGATCTGGTGCAGCGATAATACGGATCCGATCGACAGACTGGAGATTCAGTATGGTACATCGTTTATTTATCCGGCTTCCTGCGTAGGTTCCCATGTATCTGCTTCGCCGAATCATCAGACCGAGAGAGTGACACCGATGAAGACACGCGGAACAGTGGCTCTTGCCGGTACTTTCGGGTATGAGCTGAATCTGAATGAACTCAGTGAAGAAGAAAAAGCAGAGATTCGCCGACAGATAGCAGAGTACAAGAAGTTCGCTGCTCTCGTGCAGAGAGGACTTTATTACCGCCTTACGAATCCTCAGACGGACAACCAGGGAGCATGGGAGTTTGTATCAGAAGATCAGAAAGAAGCACTGGTCCAGGTGGTTGGTATTAAGAAACATGCAAATATGACGGTAGATTATATTAAAGTCAAAGGACTGAAAGAGAATACAATGTACCGTGAGACAACAACCGGAAAACTGTACAATAGTACAGCTCTCAGGGAAGCGGGCGTGCCGAAACCTGTACTCCACGGAGAGTATCAGGCATATCAATGGCACTTTGTCCAGGAAGATTAATATACGGGGGATAGTATCATGGCAAAGAAATCAAGAACTGCAAGAAAGAAGCATGCAGCAGCTAACAGAAAGACAGTAACAGCAGCGCAGAACGTGAAGAAAGCACCGGCTGTCGAAGCGGTAAAAGAAGAGACAGCAGCGGCAGCGGTGAAAGCAGCAGAAGAAGCAGAAGCGGCCGAGGCGGCGAGAAAAGCAGCAGAAGAAGAGGCGAAAGCAGCCGAGGCGGCGAGAAAAGCAGAAGAAGAGGCGAAAGCGTCCGAGACGGCGAGAAAAGCAGAAGAAGAGGCGAAAGCGTCCGAGACGGCGAGAAAAGCAGAAGAAGAGGCAAAGGCAGCCGAGGAGGCAAAGAAAGAGGAGAATGACAGAATCTTTGCACAGCGGCTGGAGCGCCATCATGATGAGCTCCGCTGGCTGTATATGGAACTGTACGGCAACGATGATATGTTTGCAGAGCTGTGCGATCAGATGAAACGCTATTACGATGAGCGTAATGATAAGCTGAAAACGCTTGATGCGGAGCGTGAAGCTGAGGGAGAATGGTACCGCAAGCGTGATATGCTCGGCATGATGATGTATATCGACAATTTTGCCGGAAATATCAAAGGTGTACAGGAGAAGCTCCCTTACCTCGAGAAATGTAATGTGAATTATGTCCATCTGATGCCGTTCCTTGACTCTCCGAAGGGTCGTTCAGACGGTGGGTATGCGGTGGCTGATTTCCGCAAGGTGAAACCAGAACTCGGAACGATGGAAGATCTGTCGGAGCTGGCAGAGAAATGCCATGAGAAAGGCATCAGCCTCTGTATGGATTTCGTCATGAACCACACATCAGAGGATCATGAGTGGGCAGTGAAGGCGCGCCAGGGAGACGGGGAATATATGAGCCGGTATTTCTTCTATGCAGATCCTTCCATTCCGCAGGAATATGAAAAGACGGTGCCGCAGGTGTTCCCGACAACAGCGCCGGGCAACTTTACTTATCTGCCGGAGCTCGGCCACTATGTGATGACCACATTCTATCCGTACCAGTGGGATCTGAACTACCGCAATCCGCGCGTATTCAACGAGATGATGTATAACTTCCTGTACCTGGCTAATCAGGGAATGGATATCATCCGTATCGATGCGGTGCCGTATATCTGGAAAGAGCTGGGTACAAACTGCAGGAATCTTCCGCAGGTACACACGATCGTCCGTATGATGCGTATGATCGGTGAAATTGTCTGCCCGGGAATCGTGCTGCTCGGAGAGGTTGTTATGGAGCCGGACAAGGTGGCTCCGTATTTCGGTACGGTTGAGAAGCCGGAGTGTCACATGCTCTACAATGTGACAACAATGGCTACCACATGGAATACAGTCGCCACGCGGGACGTCCGTCTCCTGAGAAAGCAGATGGATATTGTGTGCGCGCTTCCGAGAGAGTATACATTCCTGAATTATCTCAGATGCCACGACGATATCGGATGGGGACTGGATTACGATACCCTGGAGACGTGGGGCATGCAGGAAGTGCCGCATAAAAAGTATCTGAATGATTATTTCCAGGGTAAGACAGAAGGCAGTGTCAGCCGCGGTGAACTTTACAATGAAGATCCTGTGACAGGAGACGCAAGATTCTGTGCCACTACTGCGTCCATGTGCGGCATAGAAAGCGCAGGTTTCGAGCAGAACGGGGAGAAAATGGACAATGCGGTCAGGAAAGATGTTATGCTGCACGCCTATATGTTTACGCAGTCCGGAATTCCGATGCTCTACAGCGGAGACGAAGTGGGGCAGGTCAATGATTATACTTATAAGGATGACCCGGAGAAAGCCCCGGATTCCCGCTATATTCACAGAGGAAAATTCAACTGGGATCTTGTAGAGAATATTGAAGATAAAAATACGGTTCAGGGCCGGTTGTTCCACGCTCTGAGCGAGCTGGAAGAAATCCGCAGAAATGAATCTGTATTCAGCACAGATGCAGAAGTATTTACAAAGGATTACAGCGACACATCCATTCTCTGGATTGTGAGAAAATCAGAAGGGGAGGAGCTTCACGCCGTATTTAATTTCAGCGATCAGGACAAAGAAGTCTGGATGCCGGAAGTTCGGCCCTATCAGAATCTGGTGACAGGCAGGACAGAACAGATCCGCAGCACACTGCTTCCTTCCTGGAGCTTTCTGTGGCTGAAGAAGGACTGAAACCAGAATAAGGTTTGACAACCGCGCAGCCAGCGGATATAATGAAAAAATGAAACAAGGGCGTTTCCGATAGGCGGAGAACGCCCTTTTGTCTTAACAGGAGCAAAATGAAAAAGGAGGTTTCATTTATGCATAATTACACAAGAGAGGATATCCTGCAGCTTGTGGAGGAGGAAGATGTAGCCTTCATCCGCCTGCAGTTTACAGACATTTTCGGGATGATGAAAAATATGGCTGTAACAGTAAGCCAGCTGGAAAAAGCGCTGGATAACCGCTGCATGTTTGACGTTTCCTCTGTAGAGGGACTTTCCTGTGAGGAAGACTCGGATATGTATCTGTATCCGGATCCCCGGACTTTTGAGATTTTTCCGTGGAGACCTCAGCAGGGCAAAGTGGCCCGTCTGATCTGTGATGTCTATCGTCCGGACGGAACACCTTACGAAGTGGATCCGAGATATGTTCTGAAAAAAGCTATCGCCGAGGCAGCGGAGGAAGGATATACCATGAATGTGGGGCCGGAGTGTGAGTTTTTCCTGTTTCATACAGATGACGACGGCCTGCCGACTACGCTTACCCATGAAAAAGCAGGGTATTTTGATGTAGGTCCGCTTGATCTGGGGGAGAATGCAAGAAGAGATATGGTGCTGACTCTGGAAGATATGGGATTTGAAATTACTTCTTCGCATCATGAAATCGCGCCTGCCCAGCATGAGATCGATTTCCGGTATGACGAGGCGCTGGTGACGGCAGACAATCTGATGACATTTAAGATGGTGGTAAAAACCATTGCAAAGCGGCATGGCCTTCATGCTACATTTATGCCGAAGCCGAGAACGGAGACATACGGATCGGGCATGCACATCAACCTGTCTCTGAGCAGAAACGGGGTAAACGCTTTCCAGAGCGCGGACGACAAAAACGGACTGAGCCGGGAAGGCTATTATTTTATCGGCGGACTGATGAAGCATATAAAAGCAATCACATGTATTACAAATCCGACTGTTAATTCGTATAAAAGATTTGTTCCCGGTTATGACGCGCCGGTATATATCGGATGGTCGTCAAAGACAAGAGGACCGCTGGTACGTGTCCCATCGGGAAGAGGAGAAAATACCAGAATTGAACTGAGAAGTCCGGACTCCACGGCAAATCCGTACCTGGCTCTGGCAGTGCTTCTGATGGCGGGACTGGACGGAATCAGGAATAAGATTGAGCCCCGGGACAGTATTGACAGGAATATTCAGAAAATGACCCGGCAGCAGCGGGAAGAATTGAAAATAGACGAACTGCCGCGGACACTGAAAGACGCTGTAGATGAGCTGGAAAAGGATGAGTTTATACAGCAGGTGCTGGGAAAAGATCTTGCAGAGAAAATTATCCGGGCGAGACGGCAGGAGTACCAGGCTTATTCCATGCAGGTGACGGACTGGGAAATCGCAAACTATCTTCACAGGGTATAACTGATTTCTATGGCATCTGCATGGAAACCGGCAGAAATGCAGAGCAGGCAGCGGGAGGTGAAAGGTAGACTTGATCAATATTATTGTCGTGTTTTCAAAACGTGAAAACGCAGTAAATATACGCAACATTCTGGTGCGGGCAGGCATGAATGTATCTGCAGTCTGCCTGACCGGAGCAAAAGCTCTTCAGTATGCCGACACGCTGGGGGAAGGTATCGTTGTCTGCGGCTATAAAATGCAGGATATGCAGTACACGGAACTAAGAGAACTGCTTCCGGAACCGTTTGAAATGCTGCTTACCGCCGCGCCGGATAAATGGATGGATGATCTGCCATCCGGAGTAGTAGGGCTTCCGTCTCCTATCAAGGTACATGATCTGGTCAATACACTGGAAATGATGACGCAGTCTCTTGAAAGAAGACGGCGGAAACGCCGGGAGTCTGTGCGGAAACGAAGTACAGAGGAGAAAGCCGTGATTGATCAGGCAAAGGCTCTCCTGATGGAGAGAAACCACATGTCTGAATCAGAGGCGCACCGGTATCTGCAGAAAAACAGTATGGAAAGCGGAACTAATATGCTGGAGACAGCACAGATGGTGCTGATGATTCTGGATGAATAATTTAGAGAGGAAAGGTTTGGTAGTAATATGAAATTTACAAAAATGCAGGGACTCGGAAACGATTATGTTTATGTGAACTGTCTGAAGGAAAAGATTGCCGATCCGCCGGAAATGGCAAGGAAAATCAGCGACAGACATTTCGGGGTGGGATCAGACGGTCTGATTATGATTAACCCTTCAGATAAAGCGGATTTTGAGATGGAGATGTACAATGCAGACGGCTCCCGGGCCGAGATGTGCGGAAACGGTATCCGCTGCGTGGCAAAATATGTGTATGATTACGGGCTGACGGATAAGACTCATATTTCAGTAGAGACGCTGGCTGGAATTAAGTATCTTGATCTTACTGTGGAAAATGGAAAGGTCAGTCTTGTCAAGGTCGACATGGGCAGACCGGTTCTGGAACCTGACAAGATTCCGGTACAGGCAGAGGGGAGCCGGGTGGTAAATGAGGCTCTGATGGTAGATGGAAAAGAATACCGCATGACCTGTGTATCTATGGGGAATCCTCATGCTGTAATTTTTGTGGATCAGGATGTCAGGGAGCTTCCTCTTGAACAGATCGGGCCTTCTTTTGAGAATCATGAACGGTTCCCTCAGCGGATCAATACAGAGTTCGTCAGAGTACTTGACCGGCGTACTGCGGAGATGCGTGTGTGGGAACGGGGATCGGGAGAAACCCTGGCCTGCGGCACAGGAACCTGCGCTGCGGCGGTGGCGTGTGTATTGAACGGCCTGACGGAAGATGAGATTACCGTCCATCTGCTGGGCGGCGATCTGTATATCAGATGGGATCGTGAGAATGATACCGTATATATGACAGGACCGGCAGAAACAGTATTTGACGGAGAATGGCCGGAATAAAAAACGGATGCGGAAACTTCAGTTTGCCGCATCCTAATTTTTTATCATAACCTTTTGACCATTGACGTTTATATTTTCAAGATTCTGAAAAACCCAGCTTTTTGATTCGGGAGAGAATCTGATGATTACCGGGATCCAGCAATCATGGACGGCCAGATAGAGATACTGTCCTGACCTGACACTTATATTATTGAATTTCCTGTTATCCCTGATATAAACATCCGAATTTGATCCTGCATTTAAAATTCCGGTTACCATAAGCAGACACTCCTTTCGCATTTATAGAGGTGCGGTAGTTTTATCCACCATTTCCAGATATAGTCTAATGAAAATATGTGAATATTCTATGACTAAAAATGTAAAAATATTTTAAAAATCTGGAAAAAGAAAATTAAATTCAGAAAAAAGCGGAGTAAAAAATAATTATAAAGAAATTTAAAAAAGTGCTTGATTTTTCCGCAAAGTTTGATATAATAACCATGTTGCTTGCGAGAGACAAGCGAAGTGATGCGGAATGGTGTAATTGGCAGCACAGCAGACTCTGACTCTGTTAGTAGGGGTTCAAGTCCCTTTTCCGTAGCTGGGAATTTGCCGGACGGCAGATTCCTTATTTTTCCCGAGAGAAAGTATGCGGAGCATATTTTCTATTGCAAATCGGAGTGTGGCTCAGCTTGGTAGAGCGCTACGTTCGGGACGTAGAGGCCGCAGGTTCGAATCCTGTCACTCCGATTTTTTTATTGCGATACCGCAAAGTCTGAAATACGGGCTTTGCGGTTTTTCTTTTGTTTTTTAACCTGCTGCGCTTGTGCGCAGGTTTATCTCTTTCGGACGTCATTCAAGCTTTCAAGTTACCTCTTCCGCAAACTGCTCTTTATATGTTATGCATATTTTATTGGCAACGATAGTTAGTCGTTGTCAAAGGATTCCGGGCAACAGACACAAGCACTGTTTCATCTATGAAAGCAGGCGTCACCGGATTCTTGAGACAGAAGACGGTCTTGTTTTTTTCAGAGATGCGTATGGAAGCATAGATGACGCAACTACACTCGATGAAGTGGAGGATTATATCAAAGCTATGCTTGAAAGTTCTGGCAGTCAGGAAGCAAAATAAACGAGGGACGGCGGGAAACTGCTTCGTACCGTACTTCGCGCATCATCATATATTCATCATACGAATAAATCCCCCTCATGCAGGCTGGTATTTTTATGTCCTGCATGAGGGGGATTCCTGTAAAAAATTTCTATGATGTGGCGGGCCGTATTATTTCCGGGATGGAAATATTTCCCTTTTCGTGAAACATTGCCATGTCTTCTGCGAGTGAACAGATCTGAGCGGCAGCGTTTGCCGGAATAAAAGCCTTCTGATTTTTCAGCATTTTGTTCCGGGCCTGCGGGTCATCCAGAAGTTCGAAGACAGCCTGCAGCCCGTTTACGGATGTGGTGCACAGCCTGCCCATGCCCCGGGAGCTGAAATACTGTGCATTAAAAGTTTCGCATCCCGGTATTTCCGCGACATGTATGAGGGGAACGCCGCATACAGCCGCTTCTGTGGAAGACAGACCGCCGGGTTTAGTGACAAACAGATCAGCGGCCTTCATATATCCCGCCATGTCGGAAGTAAAACCGATCACGGTCACATTTGGAAGATCCCGAGCTCTCAATTCGTCATACAGCTGGCTGTTGGAGCCGCATACGACGATAAGTTCTGTATCTGTACGGTCGGCTGTCAGATCCGTGAGCGCGTAGATTGCTTTTTTGATTTCCCCGCCGCCCATACTGCCGCCGGCTGCCAGAATATATTTCCTGTCCGGATCTAATCCCAGCCGTGCGCGGGCTTCGCTGCGGGATTCCCCCTGAGAAAAGCATTTGTGCACAGGGATGCCGAGAGGATACAGTTTTTCGGCAGGAAGTCCCCGGCCGGTAAATGATTCTGCAAGTTCCGCCGCCGGTATAACATAGGCGTCACATTCTGTTTCTTCGGTGAAAGGAATACAGGTGTAATCTGTTGCAATAAAAATCGTTTTCGGCGGGCATAACCCCTTATGTTTCATTGCGGTTATGATTTCAGCAGGAAACAGATGGGGTGTAATAATGATGTCAAAATGGTTCTGAGTAAGGTATTCCTCCATAATGGAAGTCATAAGCCGATTGAGAAAATAAACCGGAGAACGGAACGGCATCTGTCTGTAAAGCTGTCCTGCTCTGTAAACCGCGCCGAACATAAGCGGTGCTTTCCGGGCGGTTGATATATAGATATGGTTAATCTTTTCGGCTAACTGTTCACTCTGTAAAGTATAGGGGTTCAGCATTACTGCATGATGGCCCCGGTTTATCAGTTCCTCGGCGACAGCGCTTCCGGCAGCGTCATGTCCGCCGCCTGTCCCGCAGGAAAGGATTAGTGCGTCCAAGAAGTTTCACCTCCAGTTTATCTCGCTCTTCTTTGCTTGTAAGCATTTTTATAAGCACGGCTGCGCTGATCAGAAGAAAACCAAGCACGATGGCGTCTGTGTCAATTTCTCTGATCATAATCACAAGAGAAAATGCATAAGAAAAAATAGTGCGGTAAAAATGCGGCGAGATTTTCAATATGCTGGAAAAGAAAATAAAACAAAGCGCCAGAATAAACAACGGATGCAATACCGGGTACAGTCCGAGCAGGCAGCCGAATGTAACAGCAATCCCTTTGCCGCCCCTGAAATGATAGAACAGTGGGAAAATATGACCGATTACCGGAGCGGCTATAACGAGCGCCGCTAAAAAAGGCGCAGGATGAGACGGTGCTCTGTAGAGTACGAAAAGGTACACGGGGAAAAATCCTTTCCCCAGATCAAACAGCAGCGTCAGAAGACCGCACCAGAACCCGCCGTACATAAAGGCGTTTGCCGTTCCCGGATTATGATCCTTGCTTTGTTCCAGCATATTCTCTTTCTGAAACAGTCTGGAAAATACCCGGGCGTACAATACGCTGCCGGATAAGTAACCCAGCCATATATACATTGTATCGTGTAGCATTCTGTCACCTCATTTTTATATGCAGCCAATAAAAGACTCTTTTGTGCCATAGGTACAATAATATCACAAATGTAGTATAAATCAAGAGCGTAAATTTTAGTATTCTTTCGCCTTTTTTATCCGAAAAAATAGTACAATGCAGATTTTGCAGAGATTTTAAGAACGGAATTATTCCAGTACTTTTTCCATATGGATACAGGTGAATGTCCATCCGGTTACAACTTTGTCAGGGTAAGCGGTATATCCCAGCTTTTCATAAAAACCGACAGCCACATCACGGCTGTCCAGCACGGCTTTTCTGCAGCCCAGTTCCCTGGCCCATTTTTCCGCTTCGGTGACGATGAGACGGCCGAGGCCGTGTTTCCGGTATTCCGGAAGTACGACAATGCGGCCGAGCATCATAGTGGGAAGCCCGGCCTTATCTTCCGGCAGTTCGTACAGACGGCACGTCGCGACAGGAAAATCCCCGTCCAGCAGTACGATATATTTGGTGTCCGGCGTATCGTGTTCATCAAATTCTTTCCGGAGTGTGATACTGTATTGCTTTGCCATTGCCTGAATGCGGACATAATAGGCTCCGGCCTGCTGCCATGTCTCGGTTGCTCTCATTACCTTTATATTCATAATATGATCTCCTGAATGATTTTTTTAGCAGTTAAGTTTTACATGTACAGGGAAATTATAACATAAAAAAACGGCAGCGTCAGTATACAGGAAATGAGAATACTCCTGCCCTAAAATGAAATTTTAAATTCCACCCCTCTAAGGGACAGTAGAGTTTACTTCTGCACAGTTGATATTTACTCTTTCATATATTCATGGTATGGTTATCTCTCCTTCTGACAGCAGTAGAAGGAGGCACATGATGAGTAAATATATTCCTGGTAACCAGAAACATCTTACCCTCGAAGACCGTATCTATATCGAAAATGAACTGAACAAAGGCACATCCTTTAAAGATATTGCCAGGTTCCTGTGCAAGGACCCTACCACAATCTCAAAAGAAGTCAGGGCTCACCGGCTCTCGGATTGGTATCATAAAGGGACTTTCTATAATGCCAAAAACTTCTGTACCCACCGCTATCACTGCAGGAAGACAAATGCCTGCGGAAAGATTGTCCTGTGCGGCATCAAATGCGCATCCTGTCCTACCTGTAACCAGACCTGCAAAGACTTCGAAAAAGAACGCTGCTCAAGGCTTGACCGGGCTCCCTATGTCTGCAACGGCTGTACGAAAAAAATCAGTCACTGCACGATCGCCCACAAATACTCTTATAACGCCAGGTTTGCTGACAGGAAGTATCGGGAAACACTTCGGGATTCCAGAACAGGGATCAACATGACGAAACGGGAACTTCACGAAAAGGATCTGATCGTTTCCCCTCTGATCGAACAGGGACAGTCCCCTTATCATATCCTGACAAACCATCCAGAACTGGATATGTCCGTCCGTACGATGTATTCCTATCTTGATCAGGGACTCTTTACGGCACGTAACATAGATCTGAAGCGGAAGGTCCATTTCAAGCCAAGGAAGTGCCATAAAACACAGATCACGGACAGAGCCGTCTTCACCAACCGGTTATATCGCGACTTTTGTTCCCTCGGTCTAACAGACTATGTTCAAATGGATACCGTACATTCGTCCAGGGAATCAAAAAAGACCTTGCTGACTATGTTTTTCACCAAAGAGAAGCTCTTCCTCGCCTTTCTGATGAACCGATGCACGAAAGGCGCTGTCCGTCTTGTTTTTGACCGTCTGGAAAAGCGTATGGGAACTTTTGAATTCGCTTCCGTGTTTGAATATATCCTGACGGACCGGGGCTCTGAATTTGGTGACCCGGATGCTTTGGAGACCGGTGTAAACGGAATACAGCGTTCCAGCATTTATTACTGTGACCCGATGCAGAGCGGGCAGAAGGGCGGACTGGAGCAGACACACACGATGCTCCGGATGGTTCTGCCGAAAGGCACCAGCTTTGAGTTTCTCACACAATGGGATGTCAATCTGATCGTGAACCATATCAACTCTACTCCCAGGGAAAGCCTGGATGGAAGAACGCCATACAGCGTTGCATTGGAAACGCTGGGAGGAGAGGTCTTAAACGCATTTCAGCTTAGGCCGATTGCCCCGGATGAGGTAAATCTGACACCTAAGCTGATCCGCTTTAATCACTAATCAACTGATCGAAATCTGCTGTCAGACTGGAAGTAAACATTTCACATTTTTTAGATGTGACCGGTGGAATTCAGTCTCGCACACTATTTTTCAGCGGTCCGTTTCCTATGCCCAGAAATCAAGTATTTTTCGATGAGTTGAGCTAATTATAGCAGAAAAGAGGATATTTTGCTCAAAAATCTTCTGCAAAATCGGCAAAAAACAAAGTGTGGTGGAATTTAACTCTGCACTGGAATTTAAAATTTCAAGTTAGCAGAATACTCCTGCATACTGACGTTGTCGGTTTACACATATCCATTCAGATAATCCGCGGCTTCCGGGCTGATTTTAAAAGAAAAAGACGGATGATAGAATCCGGAAAGCTGCAGTTTGATATAAGGACTGTCATAGACGGTTATTTCGCACAGAGTCTGCATGTGGCCGTTGTTTTCTGTTTGTCCAAGCTTTATGGTTTCTTCCTGGGCAAACTGAAAAGTACCGGTTTCTTCTGCGCTTTCAGGGATTGATTCTATTTTCCAGTTTTCCGGTTCCATTTCCACTGTGAAGGCATCGATTTCTCTGTTTCCGGTAATAGTTCGGCCTGTTTTTTCTGCGTCTGCCGGGACAATGGTAATCTTCTGAGCTTTTGAAAATGTTCCGGAATCCCCGGAAATATCCGGCAGGTCCGGAGACAGGACGGCCGGACCGGATCCGCAGCCGCAGAGGAGAACGGCGGCTAAGGCACAGAGTGCTGTTGCTGTTTTCTTTATTTTCATGAAAAACTCACTCCTTTCTGAAGGGGAGGATAATCTATATTATTATAACTGATCTGTGTTTCTGATAAGCAACCGGTAGGATTTTATCATGCCTGTCAGATAGATGCACAGAAACGCGCCGGCTCCGGCCAGAATCATTCCAGCTCCCAGAACAACACTGTCCCAGAACTCCTGCTCTGCCGGAAGGAGAAGCGGGAGAAACAGGATGCCGATTCCGATCAGAGCGATTCCTGTAAGGATTCCTGTATGTGCTCTTTTTCTGTAATTTGTGTATTCGGCGGTCAGTTCTGACAGAATATTTTTGTCAAACAGAAGCGGTTCGCTCCATAATCTGCGGTATGGGTAGTCGCTTAGTTTTACCGAAAATAAAAGTACTGCTCCGGCAATTATAAGAATCATGAAGATCAGAATGCCGGTTTCAGCCTCCATAAAGCAGAAGGCCAGACTTGCAATGAAGAGGAAGACTGCCAGGCTTATCTTCCGGTATCGTACTTTCTGGCAGGCAAGGAATCCCCGGGCTGTTTCCAGACTTACATAGACCCCTTTTTCTTCTTCTGTCCGGGACGGGGCGCTGTCCTGGTCCCTGCGGGAATTTTCTTCATTGAGCAGATAATCCAGGGTTACATTAAAAAGTCTGCTCATGTGTATGATCTTTTCCGTTTCCGGGTATCCGCTGTCCCGTTCCCATTTACTGACCGCCTGCCGGGATACTCCCAGCTGACAGGCCAGCTCTTCCTGAGACAGGCCGGCTTCTTTTCTCAGTTTCTGTATTTTTTCTCCAAAGGTCATATTTGTTTCCTCCCTTCACTGTCAGAATACATTTTTCCGCGGTTGCAGGCCACCAAAATACGGTTGCAAATGCGCAACCGGAGATTGCACATGCATGAAAACGGGGAAAAACGGCCTCTCAGTCCATTTTCAGCCGTTTTGCAGAGGACGCTTCTGAGCGAATCTTTTCCATATAAAAATCAAATCCATTATATAAAATATTCTTTTTATTCACAAGCCGGCACGTACGGAAGAAAATGAAGATATGTCTGAAAAGTGTTTGACAGACGGACAATCCGGGCATATAATGAATGCAGATTTGAAGGAAGAGGTGAAAAGATGAAGAAATAATCTGTTTTTGCAAGCGTGAAACGACAGGTATATTACCCGGAAGGGGATATTTGTTTTATGCTGCCGGAAGCAGGTGAAGTCTTCACAGCCTCTCTTTTTTTGTGGAAAAACCGGAAAGTATTGTTTTCTGTCTGCAGCGGCGGAGCGGATACTTATAAGAGTCATACAGAGAATACGAAAAGTGAGGAAGTTTACAGATATATCCTGTCTCTGACAGCACATGAGAGGAGGAATGTGTATGTCACAGATCTGTGTAAACAACCTCACTTTTTCTTATGAGGGAAGTCCGGACACGGTTTTTGAAAATGTATCATTTTCAGTAGATACCAGCTGGAAACTGGGATTTGCAGGAAGAAACGGAAAGGGCAAGACCACATTTCTGCGTCTGCTGATGGGAGCGTATCCGTACAGCGGCACCATTGCCTGCAGTACGAGGTTCGACTATTTCCCATATCAGATGGGGCTGGAAGAGATGGGGCAGTCCGGGGCGGAACTGGCAGAACAGTGGAAACCGGGATGTGAGCAGTGGCGTATTCTGTGCGAACTGGATCAGCTGGGCCTGGATGCGGAGACGCTATACCGTCCTTTTGAAACTCTGAGCTTTGGAGAGCGGACCAAGATTATGCTGGCGGTGCTCTTTTCCGGGGAAAATGATTTTCTGCTGATTGATGAGCCGACCAATCACCTGGATCAGCACGCCAGGGAGAGCGTGAAAACCTATCTGTCGGGCAAGAAAGGATTTATTCTGGTATCCCATGACCGGGATCTGCTGGACGCCTGTGTGGACCATATGCTGGTACTGAACCGATGCAGTATTGAAGTACAGAGCGGCAATTTTTCAAGCTGGGAGGAAAACAAAAGAAGAAAAGATGACTTTGCCAGAAAGGAAAATGAAAAACATCTGAAAGAAATCGGGAAATTGAAAAAAGCGGCGGAGAAGACAACAAGATGGGCAGAGAAAAACGAGGGGGCGAAGATTGGATTCGATCCGGTCAGGGAGCATGACCGGTCCATTGCAACCCGGTCTTACATCGGGGCGAAGACGAAAAAGATGAACAGCAGAGTCCGCCAGATGCAGGGACGCATACAGCGGGAGATCCGGGAAAAGGAAGGTCTCCTGCAGGATATCGAGTCGGTGGAGAACCTGAAGATTATGCCTCTGGAACATCATAAAAAGACACTGGTGCGGGCGGAGCAGCTGGCTCTCAGATATGAAGGGGCAGGGGAATGTATCTTTGAAAATCTGAATTTCGAACTCTGCCAGGGGGAACGGCTCTTTCTGAGAGGCGCCAACGGATGCGGAAAGTCCAGCCTTCTGAAAATGATACTTCGCCAGGCCGGATATGAGAACAGAAGGAATGAGAAGGGAAACAGGCTCTGTGTGGAAAGCGGAAGTCTGTATACCGCGCCGGGACTCGTGATCTCCTATGTGAGCCAGGATACGTCTTTCCTGAAAGGGAGTATTTTTGAGTTCTGCCGGGAAAAAGACCTGGATGAAAGTCTGTTCTGCGCAGTCCTTCGGAAACTTGATGTGGACAGAAACCAGTTCGGCAAAAACATGGAAGAATATTCGGAAGGGCAGAAGAAGAAAATCCTGATCGCGGCAGGACTCCTGACGCCGGCTCATCTGTATATCTGGGATGAGCCGCTGAATTATATTGACATTTTCTCCAGGATGCAGATTGAGCAGCTCCTGCTGCGCTGCCGCCCGACCATGCTGGCTGTTGATCACGACCTCCGCTTTCAGGAGAGAGTGGCAACGGATTTTGCGGATATCGGGGAGAACTAAAGAAGAGTTTCCTGGATGTTCTGGCGGATTTTTTCGGTGAGGACAGCATACTGTACCAGTTCCTCATCATCCATGCCTGCAAAACGAACCTGATCGAAATCATTCTGTACGGTCTGGAGTTCCTGGAGAATGGGCTCCGAATCGGAAAGAAATACAATATCCAGGAGCTTGTGCGGAGAATGGACGGGGGCGCCGGATTTTGTTTTCTTCTCTGCGGGATGCTCCGTGGTCCGGATCAGCTTTTTTGCTTCCAGCTTCTGAAGCATAAGTGTCAGGGCGCGCATGGTCATGCCTGTGAAGTCGGCCAGATCTTTCTTTGTATTGATCTGGCGGGCATGATCCAGAAACATAATCATCCGGATTTCCTCCAGAGAAAGCCCGTATTTCAGGGCGGCAATTTCCAGATACCGGTCCAGCAGCTTGCGGCTGCGGTAGGAGGAAGCCAGGATCCCTTCTCCTGTTACGGCTTCCGGACATATGCGCGTCCGTTCCCTGCCGAGCTTTGTGGCTCCGGGGAGTATGGAGGGCGGTACAGCGCCGTCTTTTGCGGCGCCGATCAGAAACCGGTATACCTGGAAACGGTTTTTTTCATATTCTTTTTCATCCAGCACATGTTTGTAAAAACGGTTATAGTATTCAAAAACAGTAAGCTTCATGCGGACAGAGTTTACAATTGTAGCGCTCTGGGATACGAGAGAGCCCTTTGTTTTTACGTAATAATAGATAGGCGCTTTCAGCGCGTAAAAGGTTTCCGCATGTAGAATATATTCCAGATTGAAAAGAAAATCTTCGCACCAGCTCAGTTCAGTATTCATCCTCAGGTTATATTTTTCTACAATATCCCGCCGGTATAACTTGTTCCAGATAACGCCATAATAAAAATCAGCGGGGTTTTTCATCATATGTCCCGCGAATTCTTCCCGGGTCAGAACGCTGTTGTCGTCAATATCACCTTTGTGGGAAACTCGTTCGCCGACAACCCGGTAAAAGTCCGCGATTACCATGTCGCACTGTGTATTTTCCACGGCCCGGACAAAAAGTTTCGTGGCATCCGGGGTAATCCAGTCGTCACTGTCCAGAAACTGCAGGTATGTTCCGCAGGCATGGCTGATCGCGGTGTTTCTTGTGTCTGAGACTCCTGTATTTGATTTGTGAATCACCTTTACACGGGAATCAGAAGCCGCGTAGGCGTCACAGATGCTGCCGGAGCGGTCCGTGCTTCCGTCATCTGCAAGCAGGAGTTCAAAATCCTGATATTCCTGGCCGAGAATGCTGTCCACACAGCGGGACAGGCTGGATTCCGCGTTATATACAGGTACGATAATGCTGACAGTTGGATTCATAGAAGAACAGCCTCCTGAAATAAATGAATTCTTTTTGGGCGCAGGGCAGAGACAGGCGTCCGTTCTGATAATTATATCATGGAATCTGCATTTTAAGTAGAAATAAATATAGATAAGTATTATAACAGGATTGAAAAATCTGTGACGGTGTCCCGGAAATCTGGTTTAGAAATTATTTAGAAATTTCTATGCTGAATTAGCACTCGAGACTTGACTTGGCTAACAATTATTGCTATATTACTAATAGAACACGGAATTACACGTGGCGAAAAGGAGGGAGAAGCCATGAATATAAATAAATTTACGCAGAAATCACTTCAGGCGGTTCAGGAATGTGAAAAGGCTGCTGCAGATAACGGCAACCAGGAACTGGCGCAGGAGCATCTGCTGTATGCTCTGCTGACACAGGATGACAGCCTGATTTTAAAATTGCTTGAAAAGATGAGTATCCAGGGCAGGCTCTTTATCAACAGAGTTGAGCAGGCCATCGGTAAGCGGCCGAAAGTCCAGGGCGGTCAGGCTTACGTAGGACAGGATCTCAATAATGTCCTTATCCATGCAGAGGATGAGGCGAAACAGATGGGAGACGAGTATGTGTCTGTCGAGCATCTGTTTCTTGCCCTGTTAAAATATGCAAGTAAAGATATGAAACAGCTTTTCCGGGAGTTCGGCATCAGCCGGGAAGGATTTTTACACGCGCTTTCCACTGTAAGAGGCAACCAGCGGGTTACAAGCGATAATCCGGAAGCAACCTATGATACGCTGAACAAATACGGACAGGATCTTGTGGAGAGAGCAAGAGAGCAGAAGCTGGATCCGGTAATCGGAAGAGATGAAGAGATCCGCAATGTGATCCGGATTCTGTCCCGTAAGACAAAGAATAACCCGGTGCTGATCGGAGAACCGGGCGTCGGTAAAACCGCAGTTGTAGAAGGGCTTGCCCAGCGGATTGTCAGCGGGGATGTCCCGGAAGGACTGAAGGAAAAGACAATCTTTTCTCTTGACATGGGCGCTCTTGTGGCAGGAGCGAAATACCGCGGAGAGTTCGAGGAACGTCTGAAAGCGGTGCTTGAAGAAGTGAAGAACAGCGACGGCAAGATCATTCTGTTCATCGATGAGCTGCACACAATTGTGGGAGCAGGTAAAACAGACGGTGCAATGGACGCCGGTAATATGCTTAAGCCTATGCTTGCCAGAGGCGAGCTGCATTGCATCGGCGCAACCACACTGGATGAGTACCGGCAGTATATTGAGAAAGACGCGGCTCTGGAACGGCGGTTCCAGCCGGTTTTGGTAGATGAGCCTACAGTGGAGGATACGATTTCTATTCTTCGTGGACTGAAGGAGCGGTATGAAGTTTTCCATGGCGTTAAGATTACGGACAGCGCCCTTGTAGCGGCGTCAACTCTGTCCCACCGTTACATTTCGGACCGTTTCCTTCCTGATAAGGCCATTGACCTGGTGGATGAGGCCTGTGCGCTGATCAAGACGGAACTGGATTCCATGCCTACAGAGCTGGATGAGCTGCGGCGGCGTGTCATGCAGCTGGAGATTGAGGAAGAGGCGCTGAAGAAAGAAGAAGACCGGCTCAGCCGGGAACGTCTGGAACATCTGCAGCAGGAGCTTGCAGAATTGAAGGATGAGTACGCGAATAAGAAAGTTCAGTGGGAGAATGAGAAGACTTCCGTGGAACGTGTCCAGAAGATCCGGGAAGAGATCGAGCAGGTCAACCGGGATATTCAGAAGGCACAGCGGGAATATGATCTGAATAAAGCGGCAGAACTTCAGTACGGCCGTCTGCCTCAGCTTCAGAAACAGTTGGAAGAGGAAGAGGAGAAGGTAAAGGAAAAAGACCTGTCTCTTGTTCATGAGGCAGTGACAGACGAGGAAATCGCCCGGATTATTTCCCGGTGGACCGGAATTCCGGTAGCAAAACTGAACGAGAGTGAGAGAAACAAGACTCTTCATCTGGCAGAAGAACTGCACAAACGTGTGATTGGCCAGGACGAAGGCGTAGAGCTTGTAACGGAGGCAATTATCCGTTCCAAAGCCGGCATCAAGGACCCGTCCAAACCGATCGGCTCCTTCCTGTTCCTGGGACCTACCGGAGTAGGAAAAACTGAGCTTGCCAAGGCACTTGCGGCCAGTCTGTTTGACGACGAAAATAACATGGTCCGTATTGATATGAGTGAGTACATGGAGAAATACTCCGTGTCCAGACTGATCGGAGCGCCTCCGGGATATGTAGGGTATGATGAAGGCGGACAGCTTACCGAGGCGGTAAGGAGAAAACCGTATTCGGTTGTACTTTTCGATGAGATCGAGAAAGCTCATCCGGATGTATTCAATGTTCTCCTTCAGGTGCTGGACGACGGAAGAATCACGGACTCTCAGGGCCGTACTGTGGACTTTAAGAATACGATCCTTATTATGACCTCCAATATCGGAGCAGGCTATCTGCTGGAAGGCATCAAAGACGACGGAACCATTGACAGTAAATGCCAGGAGATGGCGATGAATGATCTCCGGGCTCATTTCAGACCGGAATTTCTGAACCGTCTGGACGAAATTATTATGTTCCGGCCATTGACGAAAGAGAATATCCGTGCCATTATTGATCTGTTGGCAGCGGATGTAAACAGACGTCTTGTGGAAAAGGAACTGCGGATCGAGCTGACGGAGAAGGCCAAAGATCTGATTGTGGAAGGCGGCTATGATCCCATGTACGGCGCAAGGCCTCTGAAAAGGTATCTGCAGAAAAATGTGGAGACCCTTGCGGCGAGACTGATCCTGGCCGGAAATGTAGGCCGGGGAGACACGATTCTGATCGACGCTGCTGACGGAAAACTGAAAGCAGACATTAAAGGGCAGATTGTCCATGTGGAAACGGAACAGTAACGGGATTTGCGGACAGACTGCGCTGAGATGATCGGGAAAAGGAAAGGAATACATTCCGCATGACGCCCATTATCTTTCACATTGATGTAAATTCGGCTTATTTAAGCTGGACAGCGGTAGAAAAACTGAAGAACGGAGCAGCAGTAGATCTGCGCCGGATACCGGCCATTATCGGCGGCGACCAGAAGTCCCGCCACGGGGTGGTGCTGGCAAAATCTCCCG
The DNA here is from genome assembly GCF_056148955.1 of Mediterraneibacter sp. HA8405. Classification (NCBI taxonomy): domain Bacteria; kingdom Bacillati; phylum Bacillota; class Clostridia; order Lachnospirales; family Lachnospiraceae; genus Mediterraneibacter; species Mediterraneibacter sp. HA8405. The sequence goes on from NZ_CM148758.1 coordinate 1,068,504, forward strand.
CTGCAAAACGATATGGCATCCGCACAGGGGAACCTGTTGCGAATGCCTTTCGTAAATGTCCCAATCTTGTGATGGAACCGCCGGATCATAAAATGTACCGGGAGAAGAGCCGGATGCTGATGGAGTATCTGCGCACCTTTACTTCTGAGATTGAGCAGGTAAGTGTGGATGAGTGCTACATGGATTTCACATCCATTGCGTCCCGTTACCATTCGCCGGTGGACGGCGCCCTTGAGATCAAGGACGGGATAAAGAACCGGTTCGGATTTACGGTAAATATCGGAATATCGACAAATAAACTTCTGGCCAAAATGGCTTCGGATTTCGAAAAGCCGGACCGGATACATACGCTGTTCCCGGAGGAGATCCGGGAAAAGATGTGGCCGCTTCCCATCGGGGAACTGTACATGGCCGGCCGTTCCAGCGTGGAAACGCTGAAAAAGCTGGAAATCAATACCATAGGGGCTCTGGCTCAGGCAGATCCGGATCTGATTGTTCTGCATCTGAAGAGTCATGGGAAAATGCTGTGGGAATTCGCGAACGGGATCGGAACCGCCGAAGTACAGTCTGAGCCGGAACAGGCAAAGGGAATCGGAAATTCCACGACACTTTCTGAAGATGCGGTTTCCGCAGAAGAAGCAGAGGCAGTCTTTCGGGAACTTGCTGCAAGTGTGGGAAACCGGCTTAAAAAAGCTGGACAGAAGGCGGGAATGGTCAGTATGGAGATCAAGTATTATGATTTTCGTACTATTTCCCATCAGAAACAGCTCGAGAAACCGTCCAACGATCCAAAAGTGCTTTATAACGCGGCGTGTGCCCTGTTTCTGGAAGTATGGACCGGGGAGCCGGTGCGGCTGCTGGGGATAAGAACGTCCAAGCTGGCGGACGAGTCGGAGCCGGAGCAGCTGACCATTTTTGACATTGTGCCCCCGGAAGAACCGGATGAAAAGCACAGAAAGCTGAAAAAAGCGCTGGATGAGCTGAACGCCCGGTACGGCCAGGGGGCTGTGGTAAAAGCCAGTTTAATGAAAAAAACAGAGAAGAAAGATCTGTGAAAAACCGGAGAGATTCTGCGCAGACGCGCAGGATTCCTCCGGTTTTTTATTTTATATGGATATAATGAAAAAGGTCAGATATGGCTGCGGAAAACTCCGATTCCCAGACCGCCTGTCCCGATATGGGTTCCAATGCTCATAGTCAGCGGAGAGTAAACCAGTTCCATATCCGGAAAGTTTTTCTTCATCTCAGAACGGAACGCCTCCAGGGCATCCGGATCCATTGGAGTATTTGCAATTCCTACTTTCAGCACACCCTGTTCCTTCAGATGAGAAAAACGGGAATAAATATCATCTTTTACCGCCTGAAGCATGGTACGGAAGGCTGATTTCATGCCTCTGGTTTTGGCGCGGGAATCCAGTTTGCCGCCCTGTATGGTGAGGACCGGCTTCAGCCGGAGTACGGTGCCGATTGCTGCCGCGGCTGGAGTGATCCGTCCGCCTTTTTTCAGATATTCCAGCGTATCTACGGCAATATAGATGCTGGCGTCCAGAGCTTCCTTTTCCAGGATCTCTTTGATTTCTGCTGCTGTTTTCCCCTCCTCTGCCAGGGCCCCGGCATCATATACCGACTGGAGCTGGGGCACCGAAATGCGGTGGTTGTCCACAACGAATACCTTTCCGCTGTAGGTGTCGTCATCTGAAAGCATAACAGCAGTCTGACATGTATTGCTCAGACCGGAAGACATGGGAATAAAAATGACCTGGTCATAATCTTTCAAAAGTTTATCCCACATAGCAGTGACATCGCCGGGGGATGGCTGAGACGTAGTGATTTCCGCCCCTGCGGCCTGCTTTTTGTAAAAATCTTCTGCGGTAATGTCCACTCCTTCAAAGTAAGTGCGGCCGTCGATGATTACAGGCATGGGAATGACGTGAATTCCCAGTTTCCTGCCTTCTTCCGGCATAATACCGCAGTTGCTGTCCGTCATAACTGCAATTCCAGACATAATACTCCCCCTTTGCTTGATCGTTATTTTAACAGGTGTTAAAATTATAGCAAAACGATACCAGAATAACAATGAACAAAAACTGTAAAATGTAAGCTATTTATACAGAAAAACCAAAGGTGTAAGGAAATGGAAGATAAACGTATTACGAAGACAAAACGAAGTCTGAAGGCGGCTATGATTGAAATGCTTTCAAAAGAGGATTTTGAGCACATTTCTATTACAGAACTGTGCAGACAGGCTGAGATCAGCAGAATTACATTTTATTCCCACTATAATGACAAGTATGCGCTTCTGGATGAAATATTTGACGATATGCTGCGGATCGGGACAGAGGACTATTACCGGAGACAGAAAGAAAACAATCCTTCCGGGAGACTGGCGGCCGGGTATGTGAATATGCTGGACAGCATCCTGGAACTATATTATGAACGGTTTGTTTTTTTTCAGCATGCGAATCCGGAGAAGAATCCATATCTGGCTTCCCGGCTGTACAGCATTATTCTCGATACGGTGGAGATGCATACGCTTCATGTGAAAAAAAGGCTCCGGTTGAAGTACTCTCCCAAAAAGATCGCTGGTTTTGTGTGCTTTGGAATGCTGGGGTTTGTCAATGAGTCACACAAGGATAATACCCCTCTGGCAAAGATCCGCCAGGAAGCGAGAGAACTTCTGACTGATCTGCTGCACTCCACTGTACTTACGGACGGAGAGAGACAGCGCTGAGAAAGTTTCCGCATGGCCGGTAAGAGAGCGGAAAGGATGCGGAAGCCCGGACAGATGAAAACAGGGCAATAAAAAACCGGACAGAAAAGTCCGGAAAATAAAATGGAAGCAACGGGGCTCGAACCCGTGACCTCTCGCGTGTGAGGCGAACGCTCATCCCAGCTGAGCTATGCTTCCATACAAATTATTATAGCACTGCGGGCGTGAATTTCAATATGCATTTTTGCTGCGGCCGGACGCAGTGTTTCGTGCCGCACGGCATTCTGAAATGCAATACAGATTCCGTATTTCGGAATTATTCTGCCAGAATCAAGGTCCCGCTTTACGCGTATTTGCGCGAATAAAACAAAAATCCCGTAATCACCTGGATTACGGGATTGATGCGGAAGAAGAGACTTGAACTCTCACAGGATTAACTCCCACTAGAACCTGAATCTAGCGCGTCTGCCATTCCGCCACTTCCGCTCGACAAGTGATATCTTATCACATTGAATTCTATTTGTAAACCCCCAAATTAAAAAAAATTTATAAGAGTGAAACGGGCGGTTTCTGTCGGCATTTTCTGGCTGTCTGACTCCTGCTTCTTTATAATATACCGGATAATATACCGGCGGGCCGTCTTTCTCCTGTGACAGGATATAGACGGTCTGCCGGTATAAGGAGGGTCACATAAAATTGAATCGCCCGGTACAGCCGGAATGCCTGCCTATACAGCACGAAGATATTGTACACTGTAAGGCGGCATATGGAGCTGACCCTGAAGAGAAATCTTTTCCGCGGATGCAGAAGATACGGTTCCGGAAGAAACGGAATCTTCAGAGGATTCTTTATTTTCAGAAACTGCTTTCGCATCTTTTCCTGTATCGGTATTCAGCAGATCGGTATATTCTCCCTGAAGCTCCCCGCTGCCTGCAGTATATGGAGTATCCGATGCGTTTACTGCAACCAGAACACGATCCTGATCTGTTCTGCGCTCAAAGACAAGCTGGTGATTGGTAATTACTACATTTTTGTAATAGCCGTTGCACAGAGCGTCGCTGGTTCTGCGGACAGCAATCAGTTTCCGGATAAAATCGGTCAGTTCATTCGGACTGGGAGCCTCGAAACAGGGACGCAAAGCATAATCATTATCCGGAGCTTTCTCGCCTTCTTCACCCCATTCACTGCCATAATAGATGCAGGGGATGCCGGGCATTCCGAAGAGGATGCCGTAAGCCAGGGGCAGATGGTTCTTGTTTGTCAGTATGCTGGCAATTCTGGTTACATCGTGATTGTCCACGAAGTTCATCAGATGCTTGCCCCGGTAGAGACACCACTGTTCCGCGCCGTACTGACGGTTCAGAGAGTGCGCAATCTCAAACATATTCATGCTGTTGAAGCTGGAATAAATGCCTTTATAACATTCATAGTTAGTGCAGCTGTGGAGCATTTCGTCATTTACAATCAGATTATAGTCGCCAAAAAGTACTTCGCCGATGAGAGCGAATCCTGGCTTGATTTCTTCGCAGAAATGCCGGAGACACTTCATAAAATCGTGATCCAGGGAATATGCCACATCCAGGCGAAGCCCGTCGATGCCGAATTCCTCGATCCACATTTTCACGCAGCTGAGAAGATAGTCTGTTACAGCCGGGTTGCGCAGGTTCAGTTTTACAAGCTCGTAGTGTCCTTCCCAGCCTTCATACCAGAACCCGTCGTTGTAGCCGCTGTTTCCGTCAAAGTTGATGCAGAACCAGTCTTTGTACGGGGAGTCCCATTTCTTTTCCTGTACGTCTTTAAAGGCCCAGAATCCGCGCCCTACATGATTGAATACACCGTCCAGCATGATTTTGACATTGTGCCGGTGCAGTGTCTGACAGACTTCTTTAAAATCTTCATTTGTACCCAGACGGCAGTCAATTTTCATAAAATCTCTTGTGTCGTAACCGTGATTATCCGATTCGAAAATCGGGTTGAGAATTATGGAACCGATGCCAAGATCCTGAAGATATTCTGCCCATTCCCCGATTTTCAGAATACGGTGTTCGGTAATTCCGTCGTTGTGTACCGGAGCTCCGCAGAATCCAATGGGATATATCTGGTAAAAAGTTTCATTGTAAGCCCACATAGTATGCTTCCTTTCTTAGTTGATTTTTGGCCGTGCCGAGAAAAGCTCTGTATGCAGTTTCAGCTTTTCTGCCTTCGCTTAAGTATACCATGAATCGGCCAAAATGGAAAGCCGGGATCCCCGACGGCCCCGGGCCGGGCCGCTGGTCTGCAAAGGCGGAGAAACCGGAACAGAAGCCACAGTCTGCTGAAAAATGAGAAAATATACAGGACGGCGGAGCCGGGGAGAAATAAAGTGAAAAAGCGGCAGGGGCGGCTCAAAAGCCGGCAGAATTGTGCTATAATAAAAAGCAGATCTGCATGGCAGAGAGAATATGCGATAAACTGTAATGAATAAGAAAAAATCCGGAGCAGGAGGTGGCAGTATGAAAAGAAGAGAAAAATATCTGAGAAAATGCATTTCTGCGCTGGCTCTTGCCGGTATGCTCATGGTATCTGTCCGGCCCCTGAGTGCATCGGCGGAAAGCGTGCCGGGTGCAGATACCCGGGAAGAGGCTCAGGAGTTATCCGCGGCAGATCTGTCCGGCGGGAATGAAGACCTGCAGAAAGGGCAGAATGACTCCGGAATTACGGAAGAAGAGACTCCCGGAGATGAAACGGAAATAACCGGACAGGCCGGAGAGAAAGAGAACGAAAAAGAAGAGAAAGCGAATGGATCAGAGGATAAGCAGGAGAATCCGGTTCAGACGCAGGAAGAAAGCGGACAGGAAGACGGCGGAACGGACGGAACGCAGAATACCGGCGGCGGTCAGCAGAGCGAAGAGGACGGAGGCGGCATGCCGGCAGAACAGGCATTTTCCCAGACCGATCCTGCCACAGGAATCTGCGCGGAAGCAGCTGCAGGAGTTTTCCCTGCCGGTACCCTGATGATAGTAACTCCCCTGACCGGCGGAGAAAACTATAATCTTCTGCAGACGCTGCTGTCGGCTGCGGCAGATCAGTTTCAGGTGTATGATATCAGTTTCTTTTCTGTCTCCTTACCGGATTTTTCCGATATGCAGCCGGTACAGCCCGGGGGAAATGTAAAAGTGCGGATGCCGGTTCCGGAGGAATATGATCTGTCCCGGCTTGCTGTTTATCACATCAGTACAGACGGAGGAATGACTCCGGTTTCTTTCGTGGTACAGGATGGCATGGCCGTGTTTGAAACAGATCAGTTCAGCCTGTATGCTCTTGTGGAAATGAAAGAGATGCGGACGGATCTTCCGCCGTCTCTTGAAATGACGGATAAGATTTCACGGCTTGAACTGAACCGGGCCGGTGAAAACAGCACTGTAGTTTCATCTGTTCCATCAGAATATACAAGTCCGAAAACAGGGGATAATATAACGGAGACGGATATTATCCGGCAGATCGCAACGGCAGCTGCGGCTCTGGTATGCGCAGCGGCAATATTGATCCGGAGACGAATCGGTTCTATTGAAAAATAACTATGAGGGAAGGAGAAGCCGTTATGGGAGACAGTGAGTACGCTGACATTGAAAAGATTGTGCAAAGACAGAAAAAGTTTTTCAGTAAAGGTGTTACAAAAGATATCTCTTTTCGGAAAAAGGCTCTGAAGCATCTGAAAAGGGCAGTTCGCTGCTATGAAGAAGAACTGGAGCAGGCGCTGAAAATGGATCTGGGGAAGCATAGGGCGGAAGCGTATATGACCGAGATCGGATTTGTTCTTGCAGGCATTTCACAGGCAATGCATAATGTGGAAAAATGGGCCCGGGAGGAGTACGTGCCCACGCCGGTTTATATGCAGCCGGGAAGGAGCCGGATACGGAAGGAACCTTATGGGTCAGTTCTTATAATCGGTCCGTATAATTACCCTTTTCAGCTTCTGATGGAACCGCTTATAAGCGCCATAGCGGCAGGAAACTGCGCGGTAGTCAGAACATCGAAACAGACTCCGCATACATCGGAGGTTATCCGTCGTATGCTGCTGCATGCCTTCCGTCCGGAATATATCTGGTGCGCGGCGGGAGACAGGGTGGATAATCAGCTCCTTTTAAAACAGCGGTTTGATTATATTTTCTTTACAGGAAGCCCGCGGATTGGACGTCTTATTATGAAAGCGGCAGCGGAAAATCTTATTCCGGTAACGCTGGAGCTGGGCGGAAAAAGTCCGGTTATTGTGGACAGGAGCGCAGATCTGCCGACAACCGCCAGAAGGATTATGTGGGGAAAGCTTCTTAACGCAGGCCAGACCTGTGTTGCCCCGGATTATATACTGGCTGATGAGAACGTCAGGGATCGGCTGCTTATCTGTCTGAAAGAGGCGGCAGAGGATCTTTACGGAAAGAACATAGCAGATAATCCGGATTACGGGCGGATTGTAAATGACAGGCATTACAGCCGGCTGGCGGACATACTGGAAGCGGATAAAGAGTGGATTGTATACGGCGGAAAGCATACAAAGAAAGGCAGATTCGTCGGTCCCGCGATCCTGGATCTGGGATCGGTTTCAGGAAAAGCGGCGGATCAGGCGGTCTCCATGCAGGACGAACTGTTCGGACCGGTTCTGCCTGTGCTCTCCTATAAGAAATTACAGGAAGCGCTGGATTTTGTGAATAAAAGAGAGCGGCCTCTGGCTCTGTATATATTTACAGAGGACAGAGATGTGCGGGATCGGATCCTGGAACATACATGTTCGGGCGGAGTGTGTGTAAATGATACGGTAGATCATCTGGTAAATCACAGACTTCCTTTCGGAGGAGTCGGTAATTCCGGGATGGGACGGTATCATGGAAAATATGGATTTGATACATTTACTCATCTGCGGGCAGTCTATGAGAAGCCTCCGGGAAAAAGTATATCACCGGGTTATCCGCCATACAGTGAGGCAAAGCTGAAACTGATAAAGAAATTTCTGAGATAGAGCGGACTGTACACAATTGAATAAAGAAAAGTCATGTCGGTTTTTCTGAAAAATTGCAGAAGAACCGACATGACTTTTTGTGAGAAAGATTTTCCGGAGCAGGGAGCCGCAAGGAGCCGGTTCTGATGGAGTTCCTCTCAGATTAGTCCGTGATTACGGCAGTAAGTAAAGATTCCGTCCTCTGCCGCAGTGCCGCATATTTGGTCAGCTGCAGCTTTAACATCTTCCCCGGCATTTCCCATGGCAATTCCGAGACCGACAGTCTGCAGCATTTCAATATCATTTGCCCCGTCTCCGAACGCGATTGCCTGTTTTCTATCCAGATGGTAATATTCCAGAACTTTTTCAATGCCATATCCTTTGCTGCCGGTTGCGGAGATAATATCTGCAGCCCTGTCCCACCAGGCGGTGATTCGCGCGCCTTTTACATCTTCAAGAACAGCTGCGTATTCTTCTTTCCGGCAGCCGATCATGATCTGAAATATCTCTTCTCTTGACAATTCGTCAAAATCTTCAATGATTTCCAGATTGTGCTGAGAGATGGCAAAGTAATCCTCCAGGTCTGTGTCGCTTCCGTTTGCGCCCATGCGGTCGGCTCCGGCCAGGGCAAGAGGACGGTGGATTTTTGCCGCATTCCTGATAACAGTCTGCACATCGGCGGCAGGGATAGGATTGCGGAATATAACTTCCTCTTTTGTGTAGCAGTAGGATGCGTTAAATGTCAGGTATGCGTCAAAATCAATTCCCTGAAAACGGGGAAGAATTGCCGGCGGGCGTCCTGTCGCGATGCAGATTTTGATGCCGTTTCTCTGAAGTCCGGATAATGTTTCCAGCATATTCGGCGTAATTTTTCTGCTGCCGATATCGATCATTGTACCGTCTATGTCAAAAAACGCAATTTTTATATTCTTATAATCTGGTAAATTCATGTCAGCCTCCGTATAAAATATTTTGAATTATTATAGCATTACAAGAAAGACATGACTACTGATTTTCGGCAGAAACAGCGTGCTCTCCGGTAATTTCCCGGAAGGTGTCCGCGTTTTGTATTCAAAAAACAATAAAATAAATATTGACACACATAGAAAACTAGTGTACTATCCAACTATGTCACTGGTACAGCAATAAGCTTCAGATGCTCTTATGGTTTATCCGCAAAGATAAAAACTGCGGAATAGCCAATCATAAAAAGGAGGGATGACATGGAATATAATTCAAATGCGCCCATTTATATGCAGGTTATGCGCGAGCTGAAGAAACAGATGATAAAAGGCGAGTTGAAACCAGGTCAGAAGATGCCGTCAAACAGAGATCTGGCCGTACTGTTCAAAGTAAATCAGAATACTGCGGCCAGGGTATACAGAGAAATGGAAAATGAAGGCTGCTGCTACACGAAACGGGGAATCGGTACATTTGTTTCAGAGGAGGAAGAGATGTTTGATAATTTGAAAAGTGAAATGGCAGAGGAACTTCTCAGAAATTTTATGAAGGAAATGAAAGATCTGGGATTCCGGAAAGAGGATATTATATCTCAGGTTACAGATTATAAGGAGGAACAGGAATGATACTGGAATGCAGGAATCTGACAAAAACATACAGAGGGAAAAAGGCGGTTTCAGACCTTAGTATCCGTCTGGATGAAGGAAAGATATATGGGCTTCTTGGCGAAAACGGAAGCGGAAAGACGACATGGATGAAGATGGCGGCAGGCCTGACAAAGCCGACTCAGGGAGAGATCCTTTACAATGGGCATCTGCTGGGGTACAGAGACAAAAGCGAGATTGCCTATATGTCCACGGAGTCGTTTTTCTACGACTATATGAACGTGGCAGACGTGGGAAAATATTATGCTGATTTTTTTGAGGACTTTGACAGAAAGAAATTTGAAGAGCTTGTCCGGCGGTTCGGTCTGGAGGATTCGCTGAAGACGAGGAATCTTTCCAGCGGCATGAACGCGAAACTCAGGATCGCGGCCACTTTGTCCAGAGCCTCCAGACTCTGCATGCTGGATGAGCCGTTAAACGGCGTCGACTATAAGGCAAGAGAAGATATAATTTCTCTGATTCTTGAGGAGGCGGATGAAAACAGAACTTTTGTTATCTCTACCCATCTGATTGAAGAAGTGGAGACGTTTATCGAAGAAGCCATATTTATCAGAAACGGAGAACTGGTTAAGCTTGTCAACCTGGAGCAGGAAAGAGCGGCAGGCGGAAGATCCCTGGCAGAGATCTATCTGTCGGTTATGTAAGGAGGAGAAAGATGTTAAAACTTGTGAAATATGAATGGAAGAAGCAGCGCACATCAAGGCTGGTAATCCTGGGCCTGCTTGTGGCCGGAATTATTGCATTCTGGGGAGGAATTTTATTTAAAAGCGATACGGTAACGGCTCTGAGCCTGGCTTTCCTGTATATCTTTGCCGTTCTTGTACTTTTCTATACAGGTGTGGAGAGCGTGCTTGTGTTTAACAGAGATTTAAGGACAAAGCAGAGCTACATGCTTTTTATGGTCCCGAAATCGATCTGGGAGATTCTGGGAGCGAAATTTATCTCCGCGATTCTGCAGATGCTGTTTGTATTTGCGCTGTTTTTCGCGGCAGGCAGCCTGAACCTGATGGCCGCTGTCTGGAGATCGGGAAAAATTGAAGCGCTTGTACATGTATTTGAAAATCTGATGCGGACGATTACGGAGGCGAATTTTGACTGGATGATTCTGGTGGAAGCGGCATTTATTCTGTTTCTTTCCTGGGTACTGATTATTCTGATCGGTTTTCTGGCAGTCATTCTCGCGCGTACCGTTCTGGTAAAATCCAGATTTGCAGGACTGTTTGCCTTTATTCTTTTCTTCCTGATTAATGTGGCAGTGGAGTGGGGATACCGTTTTTCCGATTTGCTGCCGCATGTAGGAGGAACCGGATATTTTGGATGGGATATCTGGAACATTCTTTATTATATCATTGTCTGCGGAGGGCTGTTTCTAGTGTCGGGATGGCTGGCGGACAGAAAACTGAGTGTGTAATTCACAGAATAAAACAGAAAGTATATATGACGGAAAAACTGCCTGAAATTTTTCGGCAGTTTTTTCTGCATAATAAAAAAGGCTGAGAAGAATAATTCTGTGCATTTTATCTGTTTTATGATAGAATGATAGGAAATCGGGCAGAGAAGGATTACGTTTTCTGTCCGTATTTACTGAAATGCAAAGAGAGGAATATACACGTATGGATATAAACCAGAAGCTGACAGAGGAACTTGGGGTAAAGAGGTGGCAGATTGATGCTGCCGTAAAACTGATTGATGAGGGAAACACGATTCCTTTTATTTCGAGATACCGGAAAGAGGCAACCGGGTCACTGAACGATGAGCAGCTCAGAAAGCTCCATGAACGCCTGCTATATCTGCGAAGTCTGGAGGAAAAAAAGGAACAGGTGCTTTCCAGCATCGAAGAACAGGGAAAACTTACTGAGGAACTGAAAGCTCAGATTCTGGCAGCGGAGGCACTGGTGACTGTGGAAGATCTGTATCGTCCTTATCGTCCGAAACGGAGAACCCGCGCGACGATCGCCAAAGAGAAAGGACTGGAGCCGCTGGCGGCACTGATCTGGCTTCAGAAGACGGGAGAACCGCTTGAGAATGCTGCCCGTCTCTATATTTCAGAGGAGAAAGGCGTGGCGACAGAAGCGGATGCCATTGCGGGAGCACAGGATATTATTGCGGAGTCTATATCAGACAATGCGGATTACAGAACATGGATCCGCCGGACGACAATGAAGAAGGGAAAAGTTGTCTCTGCAGCAAAAGATCCGGACGCGGAATCTGTTTATGAGATGTACTATGACTTTGAGGAGCCGGTATCAAAACTGGCAGGGCACCGGATCCTGGCTCTTAACCGCGGAGAAAAGGAAAAGATTCTTACTGTAAAGGTAGAAGCGCCGGAGGAGGAAATTATAGCCTGGCTGGAGAAAAAAACACTGCGGGAGAATAATCCCTTTACATCTCCGGTGATAAAAGAGGCAGTGAAAGACAGTTATCACAGACTCATTGCTCCGGCAATTGAAAGAGAGATACGAAATGATCTGACTGAGAAGGCGGAGGATGGAGCAATTCAGGTGTTCGGGAAAAATCTTCATCAGCTTCTGATGCAGCCTCCGGTCGCGGGCAGAGTTGTGCTGGGATGGGATCCGGCCTTTCGTACCGGGTGCAAGCTGGCGGTAGTGGATGAAACAGGAAAAGTAATCGGAACTACCGTGATCTATCCTACGGCACCTACTACTCCGAAGAAGATACAGGCAAGCAAGGATCTTCTGAAAAAGATCATACCAAAGTACCATATTTCTCTTATTTCTCTCGGAAACGGAACTGCATCCAGGGAGTCGGAACAGTTTATTGTGGAACTTTTAAAAGAAATACCGGAAAAAGTGCAGTATGTCATTGTGAATGAAGCAGGGGCGTCTGTTTATTCCGCAAGCAAACTTGCCAGCGAGGAATTTCCGAAATTCGATGTAGGACAGAGGAGCGCCGCGTCTATTGCCAGACGGCTTCAGGATCCTCTGGCCGAACTGGTAAAGATTGACCCGAAATCCATTGGCGTGGGACAGTATCAGCATGATATGAACCAGAAGAAGCTCAGCGAATCCCTGACCGGTGTAGTGGAGGACTGCGTCAATAAGGTGGGTGTGGATCTGAATACAGCTTCGGCTCCGCTGCTTTCCTATATTTCAGGCATCAGCGGTACGATTGCAAAAAATATCGTAGCATACCGGGAGGCAAATGGCCGGTTTAAAGACAGGAGAGAACTTCTGAAAGTGCCGAAGCTGGGGCCGAAAGCCTTTGAACAGTGTGCCGGATTTATGCGGATTCAGGATGGATCCAATCCGCTGGATGCCACAGGCGTTCACCCGGAGTCTTATGAAGCGGCGGAAAAGCTGCTTGAAAAGCAGGGCTTTACGCCGGAGGATATCAGAGAGCATCATCTTGCCGGTCTGTCCATGACCATACGGGATTATAAAAAAACGGCGGATGAGCTGGGAATCGGTGAGATTACCCTCAGAGATATTGTAAAAGAACTGGAGAAGCCGGGCAGAGACCCCAGAGACGAGATGCCGCGTCCCATTCTCCGGACTGATGTGCTGGACATGAAGGATCTGAAAGAAGGTATGGTGCTTAAGGGAACTGTGAGAAATGTGATCGATTTCGGCGCGTTCATAGATATTGGTGTCCATCAGGACGGACTGGTGCATATTTCTCAGATGACAGAGAAATACATCCGGCATCCGCTGGAAGTGGTAAGCGTAGGCGATATTGTGGATGTCAGAGTTTTGAGCGTAGATCTGAAGAAAAAGAGAATACAGCTTTCCATGAAAGGCGTGTAAACTCTGTCAGGACAGGATCAGCCTGCCAAGATCAAGGGGATGCGCGGGATAATATGTGGCCGGTATTTCGTGATTACGCGTACCCCACACCGCAAGTGCCCCGGCGGTTCCGGCACGCCCGGCACATTCCATATCCTGGGCGCTGTCTCCCACATAAAGAACCTGTTCCGGTCCGGCGCCTGCTTTTTCCATATATTTAAGCAGCGGGGCAGGTGATGGCTTATGTTCGGAAGTGTCATCCGCGCAGATAATTACAGAGAAAAAGCGCAGAAGGGAAAAAGGGCGGAAAACAAGTTCCAGCTCACTGTGAGTTCTGGAGGTGACAATGCCAAGCCCTGTCCCGGCGTCTCTCAGCTGTGTGAGCAGGGCCTCAATACCGGGAAACGGCTGGATGAGATCGGAGCATTCTTCTTCTTTTTTTACCCAGGCATCTATGACGGATGGAATAATCTCTTCTTTTACATTCAGGTGCCGGAGAACGTTTTCACTGGTCATTCCAAGAGCAAAGTTTAGTTCATCCGTCTCATACGTTGCTCCGCTGACGGTTTTGAGTGTATCTTTTAACGCCTGAAGAATGCAATGAGCAGTATTGAGAAGTGTTCCGTCTACATCGAAAACAATATGTGTATAATTCATAATGGTCTCCATTCCGCCGTTTATGGCATTTTGTATATTACTTATCACAAGTATATCACAGGAGCATGTTCAGCTGACATGAAAACTTAACAAAAATTAAAAAAAAGATAGCTCTTTCTTAAAGAATAAAAGCTATAATTGCTTTAGCACTGCAACGGAGCTGTCTGGAATTTCCGCCGTGAAAGAGGGCGGAAGACAGCTATACAGATGAGGAGAGTATTAAAATGCACAGAAGGGGAGCAAGGAGAGTTAACGGGAACGCACTTGTTTTGTGCGGACTTGTTTTTTTTGTTATAGTGGCCACTATTTTCTGTATGGCTGCAAATGCGCGGGAAGCGGCAAAAGAGCAGAAAAGAATCGCGGCAGAAAAGCAGGCGGAGGAAGAAGCAAAAGAGGCAGAGGAAGCGAAGCTTGCGGCAGTCAGAAAAGCGGAAGAAGAAAGGAAGAAAGCTTCATCGGTTCAGCCGGGTGTACCGATTGGCACAACGGAAGTGACAGATGATGAGAAGGTCGTTTATCTGACTTTTGATGACGGTCCTTCTGAGAATACGGAAGAGATTCTGAAAATTCTGGAAAAGTATAATGTGAAAGCAACATTTTTTATTACGGGAGAAGATAAAAGCCACAGATATCTGATTAAAGAAGCTTATGATGCAGGACATACGATCGGACTTCATACATATTCCCATAAATATTCCGAAGTATATGCATCAGTGGATGCGTATTTTGAGGATCTGGAAAAAATAGGGGAGATAGCGAAAGAACAGCTCGGTTTTGTTCCCTGTTTTATCCGGTTTCCGGGCGGCGCTTCCAATCTGGTTTCTGCCCAGTATTGTAAGGGGATCATGTCAGAGCTTGTAAATCTGGTGAAGGAAAAAGGATATCAGTATTATGACTGGAATCTTGACAGCGGCGACGGAGCGGGAAAAGGAAAAGATGAACTGATTAAAAACTCTCAGACAGATAAGCTTAATCATATTATGCTGCTTTGTCATGACGCCGGAGCCAAACATGAGACAGTGGAGGCCCTTCCTTCCATTATCGAATATTATCAGCAGAACGGATATGAGTTCCGGGCAATTGACCGGGAGAGCTATGTTGTGCACCATAAGGTGAATAACTGAGAGACTGCCGGGAAAACAAAGACTGCAGATACAGATTAAAGTAAGCAACAGATCAGTCCGCACCAATCACGGAAAATAATGATTTATCGACTTATACCCCTTTCTGTGCTATGATTATGAATGCATAATTATAGACAGAAAGGGGTATTTTCTATGGGAAATACGTCTGATTATAAACAGCACGGATCAGCGGGAAAAACGTCAAAACATATAAATCTGGGCCTGCTTGCCTACGGAAGGGCAGGCAAAGTGAGACAATGGAAAGCCAAATCAATCTGATTTACAAATCAGGGTTGAAGATTTTCCAGACAGTGGGTGGAAAATCTGTTGTATTTTTAATGGACAAGTTATTATCATAAAAGGTATACAAAGGGTGTTAGAATGATATCTAATATCCTAAATTACATATATTAAAGATATTAATGAAGGTAACAAAGCGGTTAAGGAGAAAAAGAATGAATGTATTTAACGAAGATACAAGAGTGAAAATTCCTGCTACAATTCAATATTTAAGGTTAGGGTATCATTATCAGTCTTTAAAAACAGATGACATTGATATTGGCTTTAACACGAAAATTTTTGTAAACAGATTTAAGCCCGCTTTGGAGAAGATTAATGGCAGAAAATTTTCTTATGATGAAATTAAGGAGATCCTTGTAAATATCCATAATTTAATTAAGAATAATGATCTGGGCAAGGAATTCTACAAATGGATTATTGATCCATTGGACAGAGTAAAGCTTATCGATTTTGCGAATATAGAGAATAACGATTTTGCTGTTGTGGATGAATTGCCTTTCAGTGTGATTAAGGGAACTGAAGAAGGTTCATTTAGGCCGGATATTACTGTATTAATCAACGGAATGCCATTGGCTTTTCTGGAAGTAAAGAAACCGAATAATGAGGGAGGTATACAGGCTGAGTTTGACAGAATGATTAATAAACGCCTGAAAAATCCTGATTACAGAAAGTTTTTTAACCTGATTCAGCTTGTCTCTTTTTCCAATAATATGGAATACGAGGAAGATGATGACGCAGAGGATGTGAAGGCAGGGTCATTTTATACAACGCCGAACGGAAACAATACAAGCTTTTCATTTTTTAGAGAAGATGATGAACTATATCATATAAATTACCAATATCAGGAAGTGACAGATGATACTGTTAAATCTGTGATGAAAGACTGCGGTTACAATCCGATGGAAACAGATACAGCAGAATTTCAAGAAAATCTGAAGCCAACGACTCCATGTAACAGATTTATCACATCTGTATTTGCTAAAGAACGTTTTCTGTATTTTATACAATACGGAATCATGTACATAAATGAAAAAGTTCCGCAAAAACATATTATGAGATACCCGCAGTTCTTTGCCACAAGAAAAATAATAGAACGGCTGGAATCTGGCGGAAAAGGTGGAATTATATGGCATACACAGGGCTCTGGGAAAACTGCTCTTGCAGCGTTTTCCAACCGTGTGGTGCGTGATTACTATGCAAAAAAGAAGGTGAGTACAAGATTTTTCTTTGTAGTTGACCGTTTGGATCTGTTGACGCAGGCAAGTGTCGAATTTACGAACAGAGGATTAAAGGTGGTAAATTGTGAGGACAAAACAGGGTTTACAAAGGAATTGAACAAATCTCTCTCTACAAATGTAGGAACAAAATCCATAGGGGAAATCTGTGTCGTAAACATTCAAAAATTTGAAGGAAAAATGCCAGAAGCAAAGAATGAATATAAGGCGAAAGTCCAGAGAGTTTTCTTTATTGATGAAGCCCACAGAAGCTATTCGACTACAGGTGAATTTTTTAAGAATCTAATGACGTGTGATTTAGATGGTGTATATATTGCTCTTACCGGTACGCCGTTGTTGTCGAAAAAAGAACGGTCTAATTTGAAATTCGGAGACTATATCCATAAATACTTTTTTGATAAGTCTATTGCCGATGGCTATACACTCAGAATTAAAAAGGAAAATATAGACACTGTTGCAAAATCAGAAATCAAAAAGAATCTGGAAATAGAAGATAACAGACTGGAAGACAAAGATGTATACGAATCGGATGCATATGTGGATGCTCTTGGGAGATTTATCGAAAAAGATTTTGTGAATTTTCGCCTTCAAAATTCAGACCCGACTATTGGCGGAATGATTGTCTGCCGTACCAATCCCCAGGCAAAAAAAGTACACGAATGGTTTCAAACAAATTCAAAAATTGTTACGGGACTTGTTATTACTGATACGAACGATCCGAAGCAGAAAAAGATCAATAAAAATAATCAGCTTGATTTTAGGGAGACATTTACTCCGGATATGTTGATTGTGAATCTGATGCTGACGACAGGATATGATGTAAAGCGTCTCAAGAAGATGTATCTTCTGAGAGGTCCTCATGCCCAGTCTCTTCTTCAGACAATCTCGAGAGTAAACAGACCTTATAAATCACAAAACGGGAAAGTATATAAGTACGGATATATCGTTGATTTTGTAGATATTGAGCAGGAATACGATAAGACGATAGAGGCGTACATTAAAGAATTGGAAGCGGACCTTAATGATAATGGAGAAAACGAAGGCTCCTTAAACGGACTTGTTATAGACAAAGAAGATATCAATAGAAAATATCATAAGTATATGAATGATCTGGAAGATATTATTTCAACGGATAATCTGGAAAGATTTTCTAAACAGCTTACTTATTATAACAAAGAAACGCTGCTCAAAATAAAACGCCTTATAAATGGCATTAAAGAGTGTCATACAGAATTTATCCTTTCCAGAGCTATGGATTATGCCGCGAACATTGATTCGCAGAAGGTCAAGAAGCTTTTGAAAGTAACACAGGAGAGAATCGATTTTATAAATCTGTCCACAAACACGGTTAGTATGATGGACGTGATTTCTAATGACGAAGTTGTAGAAATCTTATATGAGTTTATTAAAGTTAAAGTTATTATCATGGACTTGGGACAGATAACGCAGGATAATCCGAAATTTAAGCGTTTTTCAGATGTGGTCAGAAGTATACAGAACGAGATTAAAAAGAACAAAAATAAAGGCGATATCAAGATACGGAAACTTGATGAGCTGCTGCAGAAGATTTTTAATGATCTTTCCATATCAGATCTGAACGATCTGGATTCCATCACAGATGAGCTGCTGGAGGCATTGGAGCGGGCAAGGAATATCAATTACGAAAATGAAAGATTGTCAAAAATTTATGGTGGAAACTATGCATTTGTAAAAACATATCAGGATGCTATAGAGACATATCCTGCTGATAAGTCGGAAATTGAAAGGACATTGGTTCTTATATACAACGCCATAGAAGATGTGATTGATAAAGAAGTCGTTATTGTACAGGGGCGAAAGAATTTTGCTGATTCTGTGAAAACAAAAGTGACCAAGACTCTGCTTAAAGAAAAATTATATGGTAAGATAAAAGGATTTTATACACAACTGTTGAATGACTTATATACAAATATTCAACTGTTTAAATGATAAAGGAGACGAAATAATGCCGGATATATTTACGCTGGAAACAAAGATAAAACAGATGATTGATGAATTGAAAGGGCTCTGCCAGACGAATGGTCTTTCTAATCAGGCAAGTGAAGAGGTAGTTATTACATCTGTGTTTCTTTATAAATTCTTGAACGATAAATTCATGGCAAATCTGAAAGATTTTGCTAATGAAATAGGGCTTAGTAGTGAAGAAGTCCTTAATGATAAGGAAGATGAGTTATCAGGTTTTTATGATTCTTATCCCCGGGATGTGGCGTTTAGGTATGAAGATACAATTGAGTGTTTAATTAATGAGGTAGGGAATGATGATTTTTATTGTCTTTTTGATGATGCTTTGGAACGCATATCTAATTATCCACGGAACGAAGAGTTTAGTATTGATACAGCGGATGGCGGAAGAAAGCCATTGTTTACAAGGATTACAGAAAATGTAGAGGTATCCAAGAGGAATAATTTTGCTAAGAATATATTTGGGATTATAAGTCAGGATAAGTTTGATTTTGGCGAAGCCTTTAAGAATAATTTTGATTTTTACAGTGCAATTTTTGAATATCTGATCAAAGACTATAATGTTGCCAGCGGGGTCTATGCAGAATATTTTACTCCGCAGGCGATTTCCAGTATCATTGCGAAAATACTGGTGAATATGACGCCGGTAGAGGACAAGATCTATGAGATATATGATCCGTCAGCAGGATCGGGTTCTCTAGTTCTTCATCTTGCAAATGAACTGGGAGAGGGCTCTTTTGGCGACAGGGCGCAGGTATATACGCAGGATATCTCAGGAAAGTCATCGCGTTTCCTTAGGATTAATATGTTGCTGAACGGACTGACAAATTCTTTGGACAATATTATTGAAGGCGATACACTGGACACTCCGGCACATTATAATATTCCTCATGAGCCGGGATCTGGAGTAAAAAAATTTGATTATATTACTTCTAATCCACCATTTAAAATGGATTTTTCTGCTACACGGGATATGATAGAACAGAAGTGGTCGGATACTGACAGATTTTTCGCAGGTGTGCCGAAGATTCCAAATAAAAAGAAAGAGTCTATGGCAATCTATCTCTGTTTCATCCAGCATATTCTCTGGAGCTTAAAAGATGACGGGAAGGCAGCGATTGTAGTTCCAACTGGTTTCATTACGGCACAGTCAGGAATTGAAAAGAAAGTGCGCCAGAGAATAGTAGACGAGCATTGGCTGAAAGGTGTGATTTCGATGCCGTCCAATATTTTCGCAAATACAGGAACGAATGTCTCGGTGCTTTTTATAGATAAATCTAATCAAGACGGGAAAATAATGCTTGTGGATGCTTCTAAGCTTGGCGAGAAGAGAAAAGAGGGAAAGAATCAGAGAACAGTCTTAAGTGAAAAGGAAGTTGAAAAAATAGAGAATACCTTTATCAATCAGGAAGTTGTAGAAGATTTCAGTGTGAAGGTATCTTATGAAGAGATTCAGGGAAAGAATTATTCCTTATCGGCTGGGCAGTATTTTGAAGTCAAGATTGAGTATGTGGAGCTGAGTCCGGAGGAATTTAACCAGAGGATGGCGGCGTATTCTTTCAGGCTTGAGAAGTATTTTGCGGAGGGAAAAAGGTTGGAAGAAGAAATTGAAGAACGGCTAGGAGAGTTAAGATATGATTGAACTTAAAGAGTGTGTTGAAATTTTAGATTCAAAAAGAATTCCTCTATCCTCATCAGAAAGAAAAAGATTAAAGAAAATATACCCGTATTATGGAGCACAAGGTATTATAGATTATGTAGAAAACTATATTTTTGATGGTGAATATATTCTAATTGCGGAGGATGGAAATAATTTAAAATCTTTGCAGCAAAATATTGCAACATGGGTAGAAGGAAAGTTCTGGGTTAATAATCATGCACATATTTTAGGTAAGAAAAAAGGGTACAATTTGCGATACATATATTATTTGCTGAGTATCTTAGATTTGAGGGGATATATTACCGGATCAGCACAACCTAAATTGAATCAAGAAAATTTAGCAGGTATACAACTTCAACTCCCAAATATAAACAGACAAAATAAAGTCGCACAAATTCTCTCCTGTATTGATAATAAAATAGAAATTAATAATAAAATAAATTCTGAGCTTGAGGTAATGGCAAAAACAATCTATGATTACTGGTTTTTGCAATTTGAATTTCCTAATGAAAAAGGGAAACCTTATAAATCATCGGGCGGTAAGATGGTTTGGAATGAAGAGGTGAAAAGAGAAATTCCAGATGGGTGGAAGGTAAAAAAGGTTGAGGAAACCTGTACTACATTACTAGGAGGAACGCCGAATACAAAAAAGGAAGATTTTTGGAATGGGAACATTCCGTGGTTGAGTTCGGGGGAATTAGAATCTTCCTTGGTGTTGCAATCAGAAAAAAAGATAACAGAACTTGGCAAGGAAAATTCAGCGACTGCCTTTGCACCAAAAGGAAGTGTTTTGCTTTCGATTACTCGTTATATTAGACCCGCAATATTGGGGATAGATGCTTGCTTTAATCAGTCGGTAGTTGCAATAATTCCTAATGAGCAATACCATACAGCTTTTTTATACCCTTTTTTACTATCACAAGTTGATAGATATATGTCATTACGAACAGGCGCTCAACAGCCTCACATTAATAAAGAAATAATTGATAAAACGCATATTATATGCGTGCCTGACAAGGTGTTGAAGAAATATTATGAAGCAACAGAAATAATATATGATATATGGTTAAATTTAGAGAAAGAGAATGATGAACTTACATCTCTTCGAAATTTTTTACTCCCACTACTGATGAACGGACAAGTTAGCTTTAAGGAATAACTTAGGAGGAAGATTTATGGCATATGAAAAAGGCGGAAGGGCAGATAAATATGGAAATCGCTTTGAGTATAATTGGATTATCTATAATCTGCTAGATGTAGTGAAGGAAAAAATTTCATATGTTATGATCGAAGCTATAGGTGAAGATGAAAAAGGTGTAGACCTTTGGATTGGAAACTTAGACGGTACACGTGAAGGGCAGCAGTGTAAAGGGCGATATGGAGATGAAGATCAATGGACATATAGTATGGTCAATGCAAAAGGAATATTTGCAAATTGGAAGCAACAGTTGGAACTTTCCCCACAGAATCATGTCGCATTAGTTTCTCCATTGTCGTTTACCGTATTTGAAGATCTGATACAGAAAGCAAAGGATACTGACAATTCTAAGCCAAAAGATTTTTATGAATATCAGATTAAAAAATCAGGGAAAAATACAAAAGATTTTTTTGAAAAATATTGTAAAGTAATGGGACTGGATGAAAAAAAGGATAAAGATATACAACTTGCGATAAACTACCTGTCCCGAAGCCATTACCGTCAGATCCCTGATGCTCAGTTAAAAGAAATGATTCTCGATAAGATTAGCATGAGGTATGTTGGAAATCCTGAAGATATCTATGCTGAATTTTTGAGATTTATATTGACAGAGGATATCTATGGACAGCGAATAGATGCGTTGCGTATCAAGAAATTTTGTGATGATACTGGTATTGTTTACAGGAATTTGTCAAGAGACGATACTATCTTGCCGCGTATTGACAAGTTAAATAAAGAATATTGTAATACCTTTTTCGGCTTTTCAAAGGAGCTTCTGCCCCGCAGTCAGGCAGAATATTGCCAAAAGGCGATATCAGAGGGCAAGTCAGTCATATTACATGGGAAAGCAGGAGAAGGTAAAAGCGGATGTATACAAAATCTTATTCAAATCTTTGAGGACTTAAGTATACCATATCTGGCGATAAAACTTGATCATAGAGTGCCAGAGGAAACTTCGAGCAATTGGGGAAAGAAAATAGGATTACCGGATTCGGTCTCGTATTGTCTGGATGCAGTCGCGAAAGAGAGAAGCGGTGTACTTATATTAGATCAGTTGGATGCGCTGAGATGGACACAGTCACATTCTGGCGAAGCTCTATCAGTGTGCATGGAAATCATCCGTGAAGTGGCAAACATTAATCTGGAGCGTGACAAGAAAATTTCTGTTGTTATGGTCTGCCGGACATATGATCTTGAAAATGATCGAAATATTAATAGGTTATTCATACGCGAAGAAGGAATTGTTTCCTTAGAATGGGAAAAGATTGCCGTAGGTAAATTGAGTGCTGATGAAGAAAAAAAGATTGTAGGAAATACATATAATCTTCTGCATGCAAAATTGAAAAGTTTGCTGCAGACAGCGAGCAATCTTTATATATGGGAACAATTAGATAAAGCGAAAAACTATTCTGAGATCCAGACGACGCAGCAGTTGATCCAAAGATGGTGGGATGAGCTGCTAAGTAAAGCGGCAAAGGCCGGGATTCAAGAAGAAAAGCTAAATGAAGTAAAAAATAAATTTGTAAATTTTTGTGATAAATATGGAAAAATAACAGTTCCACGAGCATTGCTGAATGTGTCGAGTGATTCTTGTGACTTTCTGCAGACGAATAGATTTTTTGCCGTGAACGATAATGTGGTTTCATTGGCTCATCAGTCAATTTTAGATTATTTTCTGGTACAGAATATGCTGGAAAAAGTCTATAAAGATTGTAGTATTGAAGAAATTATCGGAGAAAAAGAAAAACAGACGCCCGGGCGCAGATATCAAGTTCAGATGCTTTTTCAGCAGTTACAGGAAATATGGCCTGAAAAATTTTTGGGCATGGGAGAAATGCTTCTTAATTCAGGGAGTATCAGATTCAATTTAAAATATGTGTTTATAGAGATATTATCCCAGATAGAACAGCCTGATCAGGAGATATTTTTATTTGTAAAAAAATATATACAAAATCCAGAATGGCAGATCCATTTTCTTGATGGAGTCGTATTGGGTAAGAAACAATATTTGATATTTTTAAGAAATGCAGGTGTCTTAGATACATGGATGGAAAATGAGGAATTGCAAGATCAGGTGATTCGATTGTATGCCAGCATTTCACCAGATTTTGATAATGCTGATATAGGATTTATAGAAAAATACGCCTTGAAAGAGAAGGAAAATATAAAATGGGGAAACTGTTTTTTAAGAAATATAGACGAAGACAGCGATGAGTTGTTTGAATTACGTTTAAAGGTGTATGATAGATATCCTGATTTATTAGAGTACAACATAGATATTATATCGATGCTTAAAGTATGTCAGATACGCACGGTGCGTATTCTGGCACTCATGTTAGGAAAACAGAAAAAAAGAAACGGGAAAACGTTTTATCGGTATGAGGAAAAACTAGTTTCAGAAGATACGGAACTATTTAATTCATCTTACAGGGAGATTGTTTCGATATTGTTGCCCTGTGTTCCGCTAAATAAATCTGATTTAACGACGATATATGCTTGGTCTGCACAATACATGAGTAAATATGCGCTTGAGAGAACGTGTATAGAAATTCTGAAAAAAGCGAATCGAAAATATGCGCAAAACCAGCCCGAGGAATTTATGGAAATTCTTAAAACATATATGGGAACTGGCATGCATCTGCACAATGAGATTGTTTTAGATGCACTGAAATACTTACCAAACCAGTACTCGGATTATATTGTGGATTATTTATGCACTGGACTTGAACGAACAATGATAGAGGATACAAGTGGAAATAGAGATTCACTTTTGTTAAGTAAAGAATTGGTAAGAGATATTACAGCCAGATGCAGCGAAGAGCGTTATAAAAAAATAGAATATAAAATTATTCATTTCATTTCTGCAAACGCAAAAAGAAGTCTTAAAAGACGTATTGAATTTAATCGGGAAAAGCAGAAAAATGGAGGAATTGCTACCTGGCGGTTCTGGGGATTTTTTCAGAAAGAAATGCTGGGGATTTTACCCAGTCAAAGGATGAGTCGAGAGGCATGCAATTTGTTAAATGTTTTACAACGTTCAATCCAGGGGAAATATTCCCCTTATCATTATAATGATGGCCATGGTGGCAGCGTGTGGTCACCTGTTACCGGTAAAAAATTATCTTTTCGAAATTGGAAAGGAATAATAACGAACAAGAAAATTCCAAAGGAAAGAACGGATCATTGGAAAGAAGTGAAAGGTGGTTTTATAGAAAGTACAGTATTTGAATTTGCATCGGATTTTAGAGGAAGGGTTTCTGAGAAACCAATAGAATTCCTACAGAATATGCTTGGTTTTGACTGTGAGGTTATTGAAGAGTATGTGAATGCTTTGTTTGATGGTATTGCTTATAGCGAACATCTGGATGAGATTGATATTATGCTTCTTGAGAAATTGTTTGAAAAATATGGATATGATTATGAAAGTGAAAGGGCAAAAATGATTTGCCGTATTATTGAAAGGTGCAAAGATGTATCATGGTCAGATGCCGTAATAGAAATGCTGATTGATATAGCCGGAAACCATAAGAATCCTAAGCCGGGAGAAAGTTGTATTGTATCCAATGATACGAAAACAATGAATTCTGTAGAGACTTTGGAAACAGATGCACTTAATTGTACACGAGGCGTTGCGGCAAGTGCAATTGGTCATCTGTTGTGGGAGCGAAAAGAATTATTTGTAAAATTTAAACTAACAATTATAAAATTAATGCAGGATGAAAATACAGCGGTTCGTTTTGCCAGTCTTGATGCGCTATGGCCAATCTATAATATTGATAAGGCATGGACAGTATCTAATGTTTTATCTGTCTTTAAGAGCGATAACAGAACTATTGGATACCGAGGAAGTAAATGGCTATTTGTACGTGAGTATGAAAAGCATAAAACGGAAATGAAAAGTCTTTTGGAAAAAGCATTTTTTTCAAGTGATAAAAGACTGATACAGATTTCTGGATATGCTATAGCAGAAATATATTTACGATATGATGCTTTTGAAAATATTATAAATCAAATCGAAAGTCTGAATAAAGAGCAGGCAAATGCATTGCTGGAAATGTTTATTGTATATCTGGGACTTGAAGAATACAATTCCAAAGTAAAAGCTGCCTTATACAATGTTATTGAGCTAGGGATTAGTATGGAACTGGATCACACATGGGCGCGCGCTTTCTATGATGAAAGAATTGAATTGAAAAGAGATAAGGAATTCTTGAAGAAATTAATGTCGTCCGATGTAGGCGGTAAATTACTGTATGTATTTATGGATTATTTAAAAAAGGGACAAAAATTATCTGATTATGCAGAAATAATAATAGATACAGGAAAAAGTATGTTCCAAGCCCAGAAAAAGGTTTCGGATGCTGATTATCTTATTGAATATAATTTGCCTAAACTGATGATTGCGCTCTATGATGAAGTCTGTAATACTGATAATGAAAAAAGTAAAGAGTATGAGGCACAATGTCTGGATATATGGGATCTGATGTTTGAAAACAGGATCGGCATTACCCGTGATCTGACGGAAAAACTGACAGAGATGTGATTAGATAATTGCATATGGAGAGAGGTGAAATCTGTGAATTTTGATATGTCCCAATTTGATTCCTACCGTGAAGATAACCGCCGCGAAGTCAAAAAAGCCAAAGGGGGACTCCCAAATTCATTGTGGGAGACATACTCGGCTTTCGCTAACTGCTATGGCGGCGTCATTATTCTAGGTGTAAAGGAAAATAAAAACGGCAGCTGGTATATGACCGGGTTGGACAATGCGGCAAAACTGCGAAAAGATTTTTGGGATACGATTAATAATAAAAATAAGGTTTCGGTAAATCTGCTGACAGATAATGATTTGGAGATATATGGAGAAAACAACAGTGTTATAATGGTTATTCATGTTCCAAAGGCAAAGCGTGAACAGAAGCCGGTATATATAAACGGAGATATGTTTAGTGGAACCTTCCGCAGAAACTGGGAGGGCGATTATCACTGTGACCGCAGCGAGGTGCTCGCAATGCTCCGGGATCAGCCGGAAGAAACTGCAGATATGAAAATTTTGCAGGATATGTCTCTTCAAGTGCTTAATTCAGAGACTGTGCATGCCTACCGCAATCGGCACATGGCTTATAGAACAGAACATGTATGGGAAAGGCTGAGCGATGAAGAATATTTAGAGAGGATAGGCGCTGCAAAGATGTTTGTCAGAGATCATACTTTGCATCCTACGGCTGCAGGACTTCTTATGTTTGGAGAAGAGTATAAGATTTTATATGAATTTCCTGAGTATTTTTTGGACTACAGGGAAGTTCTCGATCCGACGATCCGCTGGACGGACAGACTGCAGTCCAGCTCAGGCGACTGGACGGGAAATTTATTTGATTTTTTCTTCCGCGTTTATAGAAAGCTTGTAAAAGATTTGAAGATCCCTTTTAAGCTGGATGGTATAACTCGGGTAGATGATACACCTGTACACAAGGCATTGAGAGAAGCTTTGGCAAACTGTATTGTAAATACGGACTTTTATTTTCCGAGAGGGACTATGATCCGGAAAGATGCAGATTCTATCGTAATGGAGAATCCGGGAAACAGCCGGAAGTTATAGAAGAATACGGCCCAGATAGAACCATTTTGAAATTGTCATTTGTTAAAAAAGCGGCGATAAAAAATGGCGATAAAAAGAAAGTGACAAAAAAAACAGAGATGCAGTTGGAACGTATTCTGGAATATATGACTCCGGATCAGGAATATAAAACAAGCGAATTGGCAGAAGTTATCGGTGTAAAAGAGTCAAGGGCAAGAGCTCTGGTAAATGAACTTGTAAAATCAGGAAGAATAAATGCGGAAGGAAAAAACAAAGGACGCAGATACAGATTAAAGTAAGCAACAGATCAGTCCGCACCAATCACGGAAAATAATGATTTATCGACTTATACCCCTTTCTGTGCTATGATTATGAATGCATAATTATAGACAGAAAGGGGTATTTTCTATGGGAAATACGTCTGATTATAAACAGCACGGATCAGCGGGAAAAACGTCAAAACATATAAATCTGGGCCTGCTTGCCCATGTAGACGCCGGAAAAACCACATTATCCGAGGGTATGCTTTACTTAAGCGGAACGATCCGGGATATGGGAAGAGTGGACTACGGCAACGCTTTTCTGGATACATACCAGCTGGAACGGGAGCGGGGAATTACCATTTTTTCAAAACAGGCAGTACTTACCTGGAAGGATACGGAAATTACTCTCCTTGATACGCCGGGACATGTGGACTTTTCCGCGGAAATGGAACGGACCTTGCAGGTGCTGGACTGCGCGGTGCTTGTCATCAGCGCGGCAGACGGCGTGCAGGGACATACGGAGACGCTCTGGAAGCTTCTGAAGAGATATCAGATTCCGGTATTTGTTTTTGTCAATAAAATGGACCAGGACGGGGTGGACAAGTCCGCGGTTCTCCGGGAACTGAGAGAGCGGTTCGGCGAAGGGTGTATTGATTTTACCCGGATTCTGCCGGAGGAGCAGGCGTCGCCGGAGGAACTGGAGAATCTGGCAGTCTGCGGGGAAACAATGATGGAAGAATATCTGGATACAGGGCGCATTTGCATAGAGACCCTGAGAACAGCGGTCGCCGAAAGGAAAATATTTCCCTGCTGGTTCGGTTCCGCGCTTCGGGCGGAAGGAATAGAGGAACTTCTGGACGGCATTGTACAGCTTGCGCCTGAGATACATTATCCGGATGCATTCGGAGCCAAAGTGTATAAGATCGCCCGGGACGGTCAGGGAAACCGGCTGACTTATCTTAAGGTAACCGGCGGCTGCCTGCGGGTGAAAGACGTGCTGGAAGATACGGGAGAGAAGATCAATCAGATCCGGATTTATTCCGGCGAAAAATATGAACCTGTCCAGGAAGTGGGAGCCGGGCAGGTCTGCGCGGTAACCGGGCCGGAGCAGACAAGGCCGGGACAGGGGCTTGGCGCGGAAAAAGCATCGGAACTTCCCATTCTGGAGCCTGTGCTGACCTATTCTCTGGAGCTTCCGGACGACTGCGATGTGCATCAGATGCTGATCAATCTGCGCAGGCTGGAGGAAGAGGAACCGGAGCTTAATATTATATGGGAAGAAGAAACCGGCGAGATATCGGTACGTCTGATGGGGGAGGTGCAGACCGGAATTCTCCGCAGCATCATTAAAGAACGGTACGGAGTGGCCGTGCAGTTCGGAGAAGGGAAGATCGTCTATAAGGAGACAATTCAGGAGCCGGTAGAAGGTGTCGGGCATTATGAACCGCTGCGGCATTATGCTGAGGTTCATCTGCTTCTGGAACCGGGAGAACGGGGATCCGGGATGCAGTTCGCGTCTGCCTGCAGCGAAGATGTGCTGGACAGGAACTGGCAGCGTCTGATTCTGACCCACCTGGAAGAAAAGCCTCACAGAGGGGTGCTGACCGGTTCTCAGATTACGGATATGAAGATTACCCTTCTGTCAGGAAGGTCTCATCAGAAACATACGGAAGGAGGAGATTTCCGCCAGGCGACTTACCGGGCGGTGCGCCAGGGCCTGATGAAGGCCCGGAGCGTGCTTCTGGAGCCCTATTACGAATTCCGTATGGAGATGCCTTCAGAATGCGTGGGAAGAGCAATGACCGATGTACAGAGAATGTACGGTACATTTGATCCGCCCCGGACAGAGGAGACCCAGGCTGTTTTGTGCGGAAGCGCTCCGGTGTCGGCAATGCGGGGATATCAGACAGAATTTGCTTCCTATACCGGGGGCAGAGGCAGACTTTTTCTTACTTTGAAGGGATACGATATCTGCCATAACGGAGAAGAAGTGACGGCGGCTCTGGGATATGTTCCGGAGGCGGATACAGAGAATCCGGCAGATTCTGTATTCTGTGCCCATGGAGCCGGATTCGTTGTGCCCTGGGATCAGGTGGAAGAATATATGCATTTGGAAAGTGCCTATGACCGGGGAGAAAAAGTAGAAGAAACATATCAGCCTGTTGTCCAGAGATATACGGGATCAAGGATAGAGCTTACCCGGGAGGAACTGGACGCCATATATGTGCCGACGCCGGATCCGGTGAGAAAGAAACAAAGCCAGGGCGCTGTTACCGTTCACGCTTCTTCTGCCGGCAATATTCCCCGGGACAGTAAAGCAGCAGACAGCCGGATTTCCCAGGAAGCGGAAGACAGAAGAATCCGGGAAAAATGGGCGCGACAGGGAAAGCGGAAAACAGACGGGGAGGAATATCTTCTCGTTGACGGCTATAATATCATTTTTGCATGGGAAGAGCTGAGGGAATTAGCAGGAACAGACATTTCCGGCGCCAGAGGCAGGCTGATGGATATTCTCTGCAATTATCAGGGGTATAGAAAATGTACGTTGATTCTTGTGTTTGATGCGTATAAAGTTGAAGGAAATCCCGGAGAGGTTCTGAAGTATCATAATATTTATGTAGTATATACCAGGGAGGCCGAGACGGCGGATCAGTATATTGAAAAAACAGTGCGTAAAATGGGGCGGCGCCATGAGGTAACAGTTGCCACTTCAGACGCGCTGGAGCAGGTGATTATTCTGGGCCAGGGCGCGAACAGACTTTCAGCAGCAGGGCTGAAAGAAGAAGTGGAGGCTGCTTTAAGCGAGCTCAGAGGAGAACATCTTAAACAAGGCAGTCTCAGAAATTACCTTTTCGATTATCTGCAGAAGGAAGATGCAAGAGAGCTGGAGAAGATCAGGCTGGGAAATACAAAGAAAGAATCCGGGAAAAATGTGAGCGGAAAAAAGAAAAATAGTACAGAATAAAAATTGATTAACTATTTCTTACAACTGATGATATTATAGTAAATGCAGGAATACATAACGAAAGCGAGGTAGAAGTCATGAAATGCGTAAATTGCGGGCAGGAAATTCCGGATGAAACGAAGTTCTGTCCATATTGCGGAACAAGTCAGATGATGAAATGTGTGAACTGCGATCAGGAAATTCCGGGCGGAACTAAGTTTTGCCCATATTGTGGAGCAAAACAGATCATATATGTAGCGCCGGAGTCTGCCGAGCAGCCTTTGGCAAATGAACGGCCGGAGTCTCTGGAGCAAACTCTGGTAAATGAACGGCCGGATACTCCGGAGTACATTCCGGCAAATGAACAGGCAGAGACTTTGGAACAAGGTGCGGAGAATGAGTCCGGCCAGACCCCGTCAGAAGCAGCGGCGCAGGAACTGATGGAAGAACCTGCACAGGAACCGTCAGAAAAAACAGAAGAAGTTCCGGCGCAGGAGGCGGCAAAAGAACCGGCGGAGGTTCCGGAACATAAGCCGGTTAGTGCGGGGCCTGAGATTCCGTCACAGCCGGACAGGCAGTCGGCACAGGAGCAGCCGGCACAGAAACAGCCTGTATATCAATATCAGCAGCCGCAGCAGCTGTATCAGCAGGTCCGGACGGGAGAAACAGTAAACTGGGTGCCGTATCTGGTATTGTCAATCCTTTCCACCGTCTGCTGCTGTGTGCCGTTTGGTATTGTAGCGATCGTATATGCAGTTAAAATTAACAGCCTGGTTTCTGAGGGAAAAATCGATGAAGCCCGCAGCGCCGCAAAGACGGCAAGAATCTGGATTATTGTTGCTTTTGCAGTGGGTATTATTTTTGACATTGTGGTATTCCTTTTTATCTTTATATCAGGAGCGGGCTATTACGGAGGTATATATGATGTTATCCACCGGATGACATATTACTATTAATCTGTTCTGTGAACATAGGAACGGCGAATCAGGAATATTTCAGGAATACGGATTTCTCAGAAAGAAGAGAGGCAGGATAAACAGAGAATGGGTCAGATACTGAAAAAGAACAGAAAATACAGGATCATGCTTGTGCTTTGCTCAGGGTTAATCCTGGCGGCAGCTGCTGCCTTTTTTCATTTCTATTCCGGATTTCCGATTCCTCTTGTGTGCGCCTGGTATGAGATTACCGGCTTATACTGCCCCGGATGCGGAGCAGGCAGAGCATGCAGAGCCATTCTTCAGTTCTATTTTGTGGAAGCCTTCTGCTATAATCCCGTGTTCGTTCTCCTGCTTCCTCTGTTTGGCCTGTATTTTGCAGTCAGAATAACAGACTGGACGGTAACGGGCGGAAATCATACAGACAGAAAAATCAGTGTCAGACTGCTGATAGTAATATTGATTCTTGTACTTGTTTACGGAGTAATCAGAAATATTCCTTTCTATCCTTTTGCTTTGCTGGCGCCGGGAGGCCTGGCGGAGATACTTCTCTGAAAAGAAAACCGGTTTTGCTGTTCCGGCAGATCAGCAAAGCCGGTTTTTATAATGGGGTTCCGGCGGCGCATGTTTCCATCCGTTTTGTTTTACTCTGAAGAAAAGATATGATATTATATATTCGAAAAGAGAAACAATTCTGAAAATATAAGGCAAAGGGGTCAGACCCTTTTTAAAAAGGGTCTGACCCCTTTGGGAAAACGGAGGAAACAATATGATTAATAAACTGGTAGAAAAGATCAAAAAGACCGGCGCGCCTATTGTTGTGGGACTGGATCCGATGCTGAATTATATCCCTCAGCACATTCAGGATAAGGCATACGCAGAATTCGGTGAAACTCTGGAGGGAGCCGCGGAGGCAATCTGGCAGTTTAATAAAGAAATCGTAGATAATACTTATGATTTGATCCCGGCTGTCAAACCGCAGATCGCCATGTATGAACAGTTCGGCGTGCCGGGAATTGCGGCGTTTAAAAAGACCGTGGATTACTGTAAGTCAAAAGATCTGGTTGTGATCGGAGATATTAAAAGAGGGGATATTGGTTCTACTTCGGCAGCATATGCGGCAGGACATCTCGGCAGGGTGAAAGTAGGAGGAAAAGAGTACGTTCCCTTTGACGAAGATTTTGCTACCGTGAATCCTTATCTCGGATCCGACGGCGTGAATCCCTTCATTGATGTATGCAAAGAGGAAAAAAAGGGCCTGTTTATTCTTGTAAAGACATCCAATCCTTCCAGCGGCGAATTTCAGGACCGTCTGATTGACGGCAGACCGCTGTATGAACTGGTGGGAGAAAAAGTGGCTCAGTGGGGCGCAGAATGCATGGGAGATGAATACAGCTACATCGGCGCGGTCGTGGGAGCGACATATCCGGAGATGGGAAAAGTACTCCGGAAGATTATGCCGAAGGCCTACATCCTGGTGCCCGGATACGGCGCACAGGGAGGCAAAGGAAAAGATCTGGTTCATTTCTTCAATGAGGATGGTCTGGGGGCAATTGTAAACTCATCCAGAGGAATTATTGCAGCTTATAAACAGGAAGCATATTCAAAATACGGAGCAGAGAATTTCGGCGAGGCATCCCGGGCAGCAGTAGAAGACATGATAGCAGATATCAGCGGCGCTCTGGAGGTAAAATAAAAATAAAGAATATTCTGATAATATCGGGCAAAGGGGACGGACCCTTTTGCAAAGGGGTCTGTCCCCTTTGGGTAGAATTGTCAGAAAAAGGAGATAATATGACGAACAGAAAAAAGGAAAATGCATTGATTCTTTCCCAGGAAGAGATCGCTTCCGGCATTTTCAGCCTGTGGCTGAAGACGGAAGCGTCCTGTCAGGCAAAGCCGGGACAGTTTATTTCTATGTATACAAATGATGGAAGCAGACTGCTTCCACGTCCTATCAGTATCTGCGAAATTGACCGGGACAAAGGCGCTCTCCGGGTAGTATACCGGGTTACCGGGCCGGGGACGGGAACGGAGATTTTTTCCCGGATGAAAGCGGGGAATGTAATCCCGGTTATCGGTCCTCTGGGCAATGGATTCCCTCTGGAACGGGCAGAAGGGAAACGGGCCTTTCTGATCGGAGGCGGGATCGGCGTGCCGCCGATTCTTGAACTGGCGAAGCAGCTGAACTGTGAGAAAAAACAGATTATTGTAGGCTATCGAGATCAGGAGACGTTCCTGAGACAGGAGTTTGAAGAGAACGGAGAATTGTATATTTCTACGGAAGACGGAAGTGCGGGGACCAGAGGGAATGTTATGAATGCGATAGAGGAAAACGGTCTTGAGGCAGATGTGATCTATGCGTGCGGTCCAACTCCCATGCTCCGCGCACTGCAGGTCTATGCCGCAGAAAAGGGAGCGGAGTGTTATCTTTCTCTGGAGGAACGAATGGCCTGCGGTATCGGCGCCTGTCTTGCCTGTGTGTGCAAAACAAAAGAGAAGGATTCTCACAGCAATGTAAATAATAAGCGGATCTGTAAGGATGGTCCGGTATTCCTGTCAACGGAGGTGGAGCTCTGATGAATATGAAAGTAAATATTGCAGGCGTGGAGTGGAAAAATCCGGTGACCGTAGCTTCCGGCACCTTCGGATCGGGAGAAGAATTTTCAGAGTTTGTCGATCTGAACAGACTTGGAGCAGTGACCACAAAAGGAGTGGCAAATATCCCCTGGGAGGGTAACCCCACTCCCAGAGTGGCCGAGACCTGCTCTGGAATGATGAATGCAGTGGGACTTCAGAATCCGGGAATTGATCTTTTCTGTAAAAGAGACATTCCGTTTCTGAAGAAATATGATACAAAGATTATTGTAAATGTCTGCGGAAAATCTACAGAGGATTACTGTGAAGTTGTAGAACGTCTGGCAGATGAAGACGTGGATATGCTGGAAATCAATATTTCCTGTCCGAATGTAAAGGAAGGCGGAATCGCTTTTGGCCAGAATCCGAAAGCTGCGGAAGAGATTACCAGAGCAGTAAAAAAGTATGCAAAGCAGCCGGTTATTATGAAACTGAGTCCTAATGTGACAAGTATTGCCGAGATGGCAAAAGCTGTAGAGGCAGGAGGCGCAGATGCGATTTCACTGATTAATACTATAACAGGAATGAAAATCGATATTCACAGAAGAGCATTTCTTCTGGCAAATAAAACAGGCGGCGTATCCGGTCCGGCGATTCATCCCATTGCCGTGCGCATGGTGTACGAAGCGGCAAATGCGGTTCGCCTCCCGATTATCGGAATGGGCGGGATTGCCACAGCTGAAGATGCCATTGAAATGATCCTGGCAGGAGCCAGCGCTGTGTCTGTGGGTACTGCAAATTTCTATAATCCGACAGCGGCAGTGGAAGTGGCAGAAGGCATTGAGGCCTATATGCAAAAGTATGGTTTTAACTCTGTAAAGGATATGACAGGTTGCGTGAAATGAGATAAAACAATAACTGCCAAAAAAATCCAAGACCGGAAATAATGTTGAAAAATATTTTTTTCTGTTGTATTATGCGTATAAATGAAACGAGTAAACGGAGAATAAGGGCAGGTGAAAAAATGAAGTTAAAGAGAATGCGCCGGACTTGCATTGCGGCATTACTTGTATGCGCAGTTACAGTGACTCCGGTATTTGCAGCACCTGATACACTGGAAAATATTCAGAATCAGAAAGATAATCTTGAGGATCAGAAATCAAACGCACAGGATGAGCTGAGCAGCCTGCAGGAAGAGCTGAACACGCTGATATCAAAAGCGGCAGAACTGGAAGATAAACTGATTTCTACAGGACAGGAGATCAGTCAGGCAGAAGAAAATCTTACGGCGGCAGAAGAAAAGAAAGAAGTACAGTACGAATCCATGAAGCTTCGTATCAAATATATGTATGAAAGCGGAGGAAGCACTGCCGATCTGGAGAAGATATTTTCTTCCGGGGATATTACCAGCATACTGGCGCAGGCCGAATATGCCCAGCAGGTACATGAATATGACAGGCAGCAGCTGCAGGAGTATGTAGACACGATAACAGAGATAGAAAATCTGCAGGATACTCTTGAAACAGAAATGGCAAATCTGGAAAGCCTGGAAGTTGAATATGAGATTCAGCAGGAACAGCTGAATACAACGATATCATCCAAAAAAGATGATATTTCCAATCTGGATGAGATGATTCAGGATGCTGCCAGAAAGTATCAGGAAGAACAGCAGCGACAGGCAGCAGAAGAGGCAAGGAAGCAGGCGGCAGCCCAGGCCCAGGCTCAGCAGGAAGCTGAGGCAGATGACAGTAGTTCAGGCGGCAGCGGCGGTTCCGGAAACAGTACTGCTTCGAACAGCGGCGGCAGTTCAGGAAGCGGAACAACAACCGGCGGCAGCGGCTCCGGCAGCAGTGGTTCCGGAAGCAGCGGGAATTCTTCGAATAGCGGCGGCGGTTCCTCAGGCGGCAGTTCCTCGGGTGGAGGAAGTTCTTCGGGAGGCAGCAGCAACAGTACACCTTCCTATGATTCATCTACAGGGAATGCTGTTGTGGACAGGGCTTACTCCAAGCTCGGACTTCCGTATCAGTGGGGCGCGGCCGGGCCGAACAGCTTTGACTGTTCAGGACTGGTAAGTTATGCGCTTTCAGGAAAGTATGTACATACATATACAACCTATGATTTTATAACCTGGCCGCAGGTAAGTAATCCGCAGCCCGGTGATATCTGCACAACAGTAACTCACTGCGGCATCTATATAGGAAACGGACAGATGATTCATGCGCCGCAGACAGGAGATGTGGTCAAGATCAGTCCGGTACGGAGCAACATGATTTTTGTGCGCGAGCCGTGATAAAACAAGAAGAACCCTCTGCAGCATTGTCTGCAGGGGGGTTTTATATGCCCTGATATTTTCGCTTACCTATATGCGGGGATTCCTTAATTGAAAATATATGGAACTTATGGTAAAATTGAGAAAAATTTAAAGACATACTTTTTACAGATAAAACGTTAAGCGGATACAGGAGAAAATTCGGATGCAGATCATATATGTGTGCGCTTTACAGAATAATCAGGCGGAACACCCGCTGATATAAAAGCAGGAGGTTTGAAAGATATGGAACAGTATAAGCAGGAATTTATAGAATTTATGGTGGACAGCGATGTGCTGAAATTCGGAGAGTTTACACTAAAGAGCGGAAGAAAATCTCCGTTTTTTATGAATGCGGGAGCTTATGTGACAGGTTCCCAGTTAAAGAAGCTGGGGGAATATTATGCGAAGGCAATTCATGAAAGATACGGCGATGATTTTGACGTATTATTCGGACCGGCATACAAAGGAATCCCGCTCGGAGTTGTAACCGCTATTGCATACAGCGAGCTGTACGGGAAAGAAGTCCGTTATTGTTCAGACCGGAAGGAAGAAAAGGACCATGGAGCAGATAAGGGAAGCTTTCTGGGCAGCAGATTAGAAGACGGAGACCGGGTGATTATGATTGAAGACGTTACTACATCCGGAAAGTCGATGGAAGAGACTGTTCCGAAAGTGAGAGGCGCGGCAGATGTAACAATTGTAGGACTTATGGTATCCCTGAACCGTATGGAAGTAGGAAAAGGCGGTGAAAAGTGCGCGCTGGATGAGATCAGAGACTTATATGGATTTGACACAGCGGCAATTGTGACAATGGAGGAGGTCGTAGAGCATCTTTACAACAGGCCATATCACGGAAAAGTTGTGATTGACGATACATTAAAAGCGGCGATTGATGCATACTATGAAACATATGGAGTCAGATAAGGAGGCGCGTTTTATGGAAAAAGCTTATCTTGCGATGAAAAAAAGCGGTACCGGAAGCCTGGTTCTTGGAATTATTATTTTAGTTGTAGGGGTAACAGCAGGAATTCTTTCCATTGTAAATGGCGCGGTTCTGTTGAAAAATAAAAAGAGTATTACATTTTAACGGGGGACAGACACTTCTCAAAAGGGGTCAGTCCCCTTTTGAGAGGGGCGCTATCCGGAAAAAGAGCGCTTCCTGTCCGGAAGGAATCGCGTATCTTTCGCGGCGGCGTGCCCTTCTTGAGGAGTATAGAATTGAGTACAAGACATGCAAGGATTATCAGAACGTTTGGCAAAGTTCTGTTTGTTTTATATATTGTTTTTCTGGTTTACTTTCTGTTCCTGGCCGAGTGGTACGGCAGGACGGGAACAGGGGAGGATTACCGGTATAATCTTGAACTGTTCAGGGAAATCAGGCGGTTTATTACATACAGGGAACAACTCGGAATGTTTGCGGTGTTTGCTAACCTGTTCGGGAACATTCTTATTTTTGTGCCATACGGATTTTTTATTTCAATGGCAGCGGAAAGACGGGGATTTTTCAAAACATTGTTCTGCAGTTTCGGTCTGAGCCTCTGTGTAGAGCTTGTACAGCTTGTTACGCGGGTGGGCAGTTTTGATGTGGATGATATTCTGTTGAATACCATTGGCGGAATACTTGGATATATATTATTTGCGATATGCAATGGGATAAGGAGAAGATATCATGTTCGGAGAGAAAAAAGACGCTGAAAAAAAGCGCAGAGATAAAGAGAAAAAAAAGCGGGGAACAAAGAAATACGGCCAGGGACATTATAAACACTCACGTATGGGAATTGCGTCCTGCTGGTGTGCAGGAGCAGGATTTATTATTCTTGCAGGGAGTATCGGATATGCGTATCTGACAAGAGGAACGGCTGCGGGAATTGTGGGAGGCGCCGCAGTGACAGCGATTATTCTGCTTATATGCGGAATTCGTTCTGCAGTACAAGGCTTTAAGGAAAGGGAGAAAAA
This sequence comes from Mediterraneibacter sp. HA8405, assembly GCF_056148955.1. Taxonomy (NCBI): domain Bacteria; kingdom Bacillati; phylum Bacillota; class Clostridia; order Lachnospirales; family Lachnospiraceae; genus Mediterraneibacter; species Mediterraneibacter sp. HA8405. The sequence goes on from NZ_CM148758.1 coordinate 1,106,293, forward strand.
TCATCTTACATGTAAAATCGGACTGCCGATAAATGCGGTTGTACTGCTTGTATTTCTGGCAGTTTTTATAGGAGGCTTGAACTGAGATGAGCAAAGAAGAAATGTTAGAGCAGAGAAATGAAGCATGTCGTGAGAGGCATGTTCTGGCGGTTGACCGGCTGAGATCAATCGTAGCGGAAGAGACGGTTCCGGAAAAATATCTCAGTTATTTCCAGGATGTTACGATTTTTCTTCTTGAATTGGAAAATGTCAGACGGAAAATTGCGGACGGCAGCTGGGAGAGATACAGCCTGAAGCAGAAGCAGAGCCTGAATGAAATTCTGTACAGCGCCCTGCTGGGAGAGCATTATAAAAAGAACTATGCCAACCCTGCCTATGCGGCGGAGAAGCTGGGGCTGGAAATGGGACGGCTGCTGAGCCTGCTCTGCGCGGAGACGCGAAGCGGCATCCCTTATGCTTTTGAAAACAGGATGGATTATCTGACCATCCTGTATGAGCTTTTTATCGAGGTGTATAACTGTTTTGAAAATACAGAAGAACCGGAGCCGAAAGAGATAAGAGATATTTTGTACTGGTATGCCAGTGATTACTGCGATGTATTTCTGGCGGACCGGATAGAAGAACAGATTAACCCGGAGTGCTCCTTTGCGGCTGATATTATAGAACATGCGGATCTGGACACAGATGATTATCTCTACTCTTTCGGGGAATATATCACGGAAAATGAACTGGGCACGGCTCATTATCTGCGGACGCTGCCGGAAGAGACTCTGAGAAAAATGGCGGACGTCTATACAGAGGGCTTCCGAATCGGTTTTATCAATACCGGAAAGGATCTGTCCATTAAATCGACGGTTAATATCCGTTATACCCTGGGCTTTGAGAAGGTAGTCCGGTTTGCCATTGAAAATTTCAGAAAAATGGGTCTTGAGCCGGTAATTTACCGGGCAGCGTCCAGCGTAGTTACAAAGAGGGAGCAGTATAAAATCGGTTATCACGGCGCCATTGCAAACCAGCAGTATGAGTACGACCACCGACAGGATCAGGCATTGTTTCTGGATAAACGTTATATCGAGCGGAGGCTGGAAGTGGCGAAAACTGTCTATGAGAAGAATAAAGAGCTGGCCGCAGGATTCGCAGGGCCGGCCTGTATGGAAACTTTCGGGGAGAAGCCCTTTTCTCCGGAGACGAATGAGGCGGCGCCGGTATATTCGGACAGCCAGCGGGGACTTGCTCTGGAGTACGACAGCCGTTCCGGCCAGCTGACGAACCAGTATATCAAGGGCGAAGAGAGAAGCTTTACCATTATCGCCTGGCCTGTTCCGGAGATCGGAGAGAATTATCCGGAGATCTTTAATGAAGTAATCCGGATTAACACTCTGGATGCCGGCCTTTATACGAAAGTGCAGCAGAACCTTATTGACGCTCTGGATCAGGGAGACTATGTACGTGTGTTGGGCAAAGGAGAGAACCAGACAGATTTGCGGGTGAAATTAAGAAAACTTAATGTTCCGGAAAAAGAGACTCTGTTTGAAAACTGTGTGGCAGATGTCAATATACCGGTGGGCGAGGTGTTTACCTCACCCTGTCTGGAGGGGACTGAAGGAGTGCTCCATGTAAGCCGCGTTTATCTGGAAGGCCTGCAGTTCCGTGATCTGAAACTGACTTTTAGTGAAGGAAGAATTACAGGCTATACATGCGGAAATTTTGAAAGCGAAGAGGAAAACCGGAAGTACATTTATGACAATGTACTGAAAAATCATGATACATTGCCCCTCGGCGAGTTTGCCATCGGAACAAACACTGCCGCCTATGTGGCTGCCAGAAAATACGGCATAGAAGATAAAATGCCCATTCTGATCGCGGAGAAAACAGGTCCCCATTTTGCGGTGGGCGACACCTGTTATTCCTGGAGTGAAGACATCCGGGTATATAATCCGAACGGAAAGGAAATCATTGCGAAAGATAATTCCATTTCCATTCAGAGAAAAGAAGATGTATCAAAGGCCTATTTTCACTGTCACACAGATATAACCCTTCCTTATGATGAGTTAGAAGAAATAAGTGTAGTGACAAAAGAAGGGAAAGCCATTATACTATTAAAAGACGGAAAGTTTGTCTTACCGGGAACTGAAGTTTTAAACAAACCATTAGAGGAGGACATAAAATGCCAAAAGTAGGAATTGTAATGGGCAGTGACTCGGATCTGAAAGTGATGAGCAAAGCTGCCTCCATGCTTGAAAAATTCGGAATTGATTATGAGATGACGATTATCTCCGCACACCGTATGCCGGATGTGTTTTTTGACTGGGCAAAATCAGCAGAGAGCCGGGGAATCAAAGTGATAATCGCAGGAGCGGGAATGGCTGCTCATCTTCCGGGCATGTGCGCCGCACTGTTCCCCATGCCGGTCATTGGAGTGCCTATGTCAGGCAAAAATCTGGATGGTATGGACGCACTTTATTCAATCGTACAGATGCCGCCGGGAATTCCGGTTGCCACAGTTGCCATTGACGGCGGAATGAATGCTGCGATCCTTGCGGCGAAGATTCTTGCAGTGTCTGATGATGAGATCCTTGGAAAACTGAAAGCATATTCAGAAGAAATGAAGGATACTGTACAGGCAAAGGCAGACAAACTCAAAGAAGTAGGATATGAGGCGTATCTCAGCGGAAAATAAAAGGAGAAAACACAATGGATTATAAAAACGCAGGTGTTGATATTGAAGCCGGCTACAGATCGGTGGAACTGATGAAAGAGCATGTAAAGAAAACCATGCGTCCGGAGGTCCTTGGAGGCCTGGGCGGGTTTTCCGGCGCTTTCTCTCTGGCAAAGATCAAAGAAATGGAAGAGCCTGTGCTTCTGTCCGGAACTGACGGATGCGGTACAAAGGTAAAACTGGCTATGGTGCTGGATAAGCATGATACAATCGGTATAGACGCGGTGGCCATGTGTGTAAACGATATTGCATGTGCAGGCGGAGAGCCGCTGTTTTTCCTGGATTATATTGCGTGCGGGAAAAATGAACCGGAGAAGATCGCGGAGATTGTAAAAGGAGTGGCAGAAGGATGTCTTCAGTCAGATGCGGCTCTGATCGGCGGCGAGACCGCGGAGCATCCCGGTCTGATGGCAGAGGATGAGTATGATCTGGCCGGATTTGCAGTGGGAGTCTGCGATAAGAAGGATATGATTACCGGAGAAAATCTGAAGCCGGGAGACGTGCTCATCGGCATGGCTTCCTCCGGCGTTCACAGCAACGGATTCTCACTTGTAAGAAAAGTATTTGATATGAGCCGGGAGTCTCTTGAGACATATTATGATAAGCTGGGCTGCACTCTGGGCGAAGCGCTGCTTGCCCCCACAAAGATCTACGTAAAAGCTCTGAAAAGCATAAAAGAGGCCGGTGTTACAGTAAAGGCCTGCAGCCATATTACAGGCGGCGGATTTTATGAAAATGTGCCCCGTATGCTGAAGGAAGGCACACGGGCAGTGATTCAGAAGGACAGCTATCCGGTGCCGCCCATCTTTGACATGCTTGCCGAAGAAGGGAGTATTGAAGAGCACATGATGTACAATACATATAATATGGGGCTGGGCATGGTTCTGGCTGTTGACGAAGCGGATGTGGACAGAACAATGGAAGCCATCCGCGCTGCCGGCGAGTCTCCCTATGTGGTGGGACGGATTGAAGCCGGAGAAAAGGGTGTGGACTTATGTTAAGACAGGACGGCCCCATGAAGATTGTTGTAATGGTATCCGGAGGCGGAACAAACCTTCAGGCCATTATCGACAGTGTGAAAAACGGACAGATCACAAACGCGGAAATCGCCGGCGTGATCAGCAACAATAAAAATGCATACGCGCTGGAGCGGGCCCGGGAGAACAACATTCCGGCCAGGTACATTTCTCCGAAGGATTATGATTCCAGAGAGGAGTTTAATGAAAAGCTTCTGGAAGCTGTTGACGCGCTTTCCCCGGATCTGGTTGTTCTGGCGGGATTCCTTGTAGTGATTCCACCGGCCATGATCGAGCGCTACCGGAACCGGATGATCAATATTCATCCTTCCCTGATTCCTTCCTTCTGCGGAAAAGGTTACTATGGACTGAAGGTTCATGAAGCGGCTCTTGCCCGCGGCGTAAAAGTAGTGGGAGCTACGGTGCATTTTGTGGATGAGGGAACCGATACCGGTCCCATCATTTTACAGAAAGCAGTGGAGGTTCAGCAGGGAGATACCCCGGAAGTTCTGCAGAGAAGGGTGATGGAACAGGCGGAGTGGAAGATCCTTCCCAAAGCTATTGATCTGATCGCCAACGGAAAAGTGCGGGTCGTGGATAACCGGACGGTTCTTGAAGAGTAGAATATGACGGTATTATTATATGGAGATAGGCGCATGGAAAATGCGTAAATGTAATGCGTCTGTGGACAGAGCAGACGCATTTTTCAGTAAAAAGGAGGATGCTTTATGAAGGTACTGATAGTTGGAAGCGGCGGAAGAGAGCATGCCATTGCCTCAAGTGTGGCAAAAAGCCCGAAGGCGGACAAGATCTACTGCGCGCCTGGCAATGCAGGGATTGCAGAGTATGCCGAGTGTGTGAATATCGGAGCAATGGAGTTTGATAAGCTGGCCGCATTTGCAAAAGAAAAAGAGATTGATCTGTGTATTGTGGGAATGGACGATCCTCTGGTAGGCGGTCTTGTAGATGTGCTGGAAGAAGCAGGCGTCCGCACTTTCGGACCACGGAAAAACGCAGCGATTCTGGAAGGATCCAAAGCATTTTCCAAAGATCTGATGAAAAAGTATAACATTCCTACAGCAGCATATGAAAACTTTACAGATCCGGATAAGGCTCTGGAATATCTGAAGACGGCGAGATTTCCGATTGTTCTCAAGGCTGACGGACTTGCCCTCGGAAAAGGCGTTCTGATCTGCAAAAATCTGCAGGAAGCAGAAGAGGGCGTAAAGACAATTATGCTGGATAAGAAATTCGGTTCCGCCGGAAATGAGATGGTAATCGAAGAGTTTATGACGGGCAGAGAGGTGTCTGTGCTGTCATTCGTAGATGGGAAAACGATAAAGACGATGACAAGCGCACAGGATCACAAACGCGCGGGAGACGGCGACACAGGTCTTAATACCGGCGGTATGGGAACCTTTTCACCCAGCCCCTTCTATACAAAAGATGTGGAAGAATTCTGCGAGAAATATATCTATCAGCCCACTGTTGACGCTATGGCGGCGGAAGGCCGTCCATTTAAGGGGGTAATCTTCTTCGGACTGATGCTGACAGAAGACGGACCGAAGGTTCTGGAGTACAATGCCCGCTTCGGTGATCCGGAGGCTCAGGTAGTACTACCGCGTATGAAAAACGATATCATTGACGTAGTGGAAGCTTGTATTGACGGAACACTGGATCAGATCGATCTGCAGTTTGAAGATAACGCGGCAGTCTGCGTCGTACTGGCATCTGAGGGATATCCGGTAAAATATGACAAAGGATTCCCCATTTCCGGACTGGATGAATTTAAAAAACATGAAGGATACTACTGCTTCCATGCGGGAACAAAATTTGACGGCGATACAATTGTGACAAACGGCGGGCGTGTGCTTGGCGTAACAGCAAAAGGCAAAGACCTGAAAGAAGCAAGGGCAAACGCATACGCGGCAACCGGGTGGGTGCAGTTTAAAAACAAATACATGCGCCACGATATCGGAAAAGCGATTGATGAAGCGTAAAATTTAAATTATCTGGGACATATGGACAAAAAAGATACGAAAACACCGGAAAAACGGCTAAAAACAAGATTTACAATGGAAACTTGCGTTCGCGCGGACAATTCCATTGTGAATCTTAACGCCGGTTTTCCGGTTTTAATTTTTCCATCGCAATTTTAAATTATGATTCGTCCAGCAGTTCATCGGTTGTGATTCCGAGTATTTGTGCGAAGGCTTTCAGCTCAATATCTGTTACAAATCTTTTTCCGCATTCGATTCTCTGTATTGCGTTTTTGTCCAGATCGATACCCAGCAGCTGCAGTTTATCGGCAAAGGCTCTCTGGGACATTTTCGGAAGAGCCTGCTTTCTCAGTGCAGCCAGTTTTTCTCCGCAGATATTATTTTTCCCTTCAATTGATTTGTTCTTGTACATAGAAACTCCTTGATTTTATATTTTGACATTTACTGATTGTCAATAAAATCAGGATATGCTAAAACCAGAATTAAATGACATTTACTAAATGTCAAAATGAAATATACATAGGAGGAAAAGAGGGGAGAATGGAAGCAGCGGTGTATGTTTTCGGGATAATTATTTTAGGAATACTTGGAGTTCTGCTTCAATTCACAGACAGTTCGTTTGTATTTACGGCTCATATAATCTGGATTGTGTATACTTTTTTTCAGAATACTTATTAAAGTCACAGTTTGTTTATTGACAGAAGAAAAAATAAAAGCCATAACAGGAGCGGGTCAGGGAATGATATGCTGAACTGCTCCTGTTACGGCTCTTTATATCTGATAATTATTCACGGCTGAGATTTATATCCGCTGTTACGGCTGTTTTTAATCAGAATCGGAAATCTCTTCTGTTGTCCTGCTCAATCAGACGGAGATTTTCGAGTACAACATTTCTTACCTTTTCATTTGGAACATTGAGAACTTCCTTTTCAATGAGTCGGTCGCCGATGGCTTTTGTTTCGGGGGAAGCATAGTCCATCAGGTATTCTTTTAGTGTCATCAGAGCATTCGGGTGGCAGCAGTTCTGAATCTGCCCGCTCTTGCACAGGGACATGAAACGATCGCCGGTACGACCTTCCCGGTAGCATGCTGTACAGAAGCTGGGGATATAGTCCATCTCCATCAGCCATTTTACAACTTCATCCAGAGTGCGGTTGTCACTGACGTCGAACTGCTCGGATCTGGCGTCTTCCGGTTCCGGCTCATAATAGCCGCCTACACTTGTGCGGGAACCGCCGCTGATCTGGGAAATGCCCAGGTGAAGAACCCGTTCCCTTGTAGCCTGATTTTCTCTTGTGGAAATGATCATGCCGGTATAAGGCACGGCGATGCGGATGCAGGCCACTATTTTGGCAAATGTATCGTCATCGATTCCATTATCAAACTGATCCGGATCAATATCATCTGCATGTTTCAGACGGGGTACACTGATTGTGTGAGGACCTACGCCAAAGGCTGCTTCCAGATGTTCGGCATGCATCAGCAGCCCGGCAAACTCATAACGGTACTTGTCAAGGCCGAATAGTACGCCAAGGCCTACATCGTCGATTCCGCCTTTCATAGCCCGGTCCATAGCTTCTGTGTGATAATTATAATCGTGTTTCGGACCGGTGGGGTGGAGCTCGAGATAGCTCTCTTTATGATACGTTTCCTGGAACAGGATATATGTGCCGATTCCGGCTTCTTTCAGCAGTCTGTAATTGTCTGCAGTGGTGGCGGCAATATTAATATTTACACGGCGGATGGCGCCGTTTTTATGTTTGATACTGTAAATGGTTTCAATAGATTTCAGGTAATAATCCATTGTGTTGCGCACCGGATCTTCTCCGGCTTCCAGTGCCAGACGTTTGTGGCCCATATCCTGAAGGGCGATAACTTCCCGGCGGATTTCCTCCTGCGAAAGCTGCTTGCGGGGAATATGTTTGTTCTTGGAGTGGTAAGGACAGTAGGTGCAGCCGTTTATGCAGTAGTTGGACAGATAAAGGGGAGCGAACATAACAATCCGGTTCCCGTAAAAATCTTTTTTGATCTGTTCAGCCAGAGCATAGATTTCCTGGTTTTTCTCTTCAATGGGACAGGCCAGAAGAACGGATGCCTCCCGGTGGGAAAGCCCTTTTCTTTTTTTCGCTTTTTCAATCAGCGCGTCAATCAGCTCTATGTTTTCCTTATTTTCATCCGCATAGGCCAGCGTGTCCAGAATTTCTTCATGATTAATAAAATCATCTGCGCATTTCGAGTTTACATCGTACATTGTAAATTTCCTCCTGTTTTCTATTTTATATGATTCAGAATTTGTATGGATTAGGATAACCGGGTGGATTCTGTGCGGCGGTATTTCTGCACATTGCCGGATGTTTCTGTGGCAATAGATCAGATGTTCAGCGAATCGCCCCTGGCTATGGTCAGCCTGTATCCGATTGACTTCATGCGGGCGTTCAGGCTTTTCAGACTTTCGGCAGCTTCGTCGCCGGTACAGATTTTATTGTCATAAAGCAGATATTTTTCCCGTACCTGAGGTGGAGAAAGGTTTGGCATCACTACATTTGCGCCGGCCAGAATTCCCTGTTCCCTTCCATCCGGTGCAATCGTGCCCAGAGCAGTGGTGGAGGGGAGAAGAACACGCGGAAGCATAAGTCGGATTAATCCCAGCAGAAACAAAGTAAGCTCCAGTGTTCCTGCCGGTTTCCCTGCAAAAGGAGTGCCATGGTGAGGAATAAAGGGGCCGATTCCTACCATCTGGGGATTGAATTCCTTTAAGAACAACATATCATCGGCCAGATTTTCCGGGGTCTGATAAGGGGATCCCACCATAAATCCGGTCCCCACCTGATAGCCGAGTCTTTTCAGATCCCACAGACACTGCTTTCGGTGAGCAGCACTCATATGAGGGGGATGCAGCTTCCGGTAGTGTGCCTCATCAAAAGTTTCGTGGCGGAGCAGATAACGGTCCGCTCCGGCCAGGGCAAAACGCCGGTAGCTCTCAAAAGAACGCTCTCCGATGGAAAGTGTGATAGCACAGTCCGGCCATGCACTGTGGATGGAAGAAATAATATCGGTCATCCGATCGTCCGTATACCACCCGTCCTCGCCGCCCTGGAGGACAAAAGTACGGAAACCAAGCCGGTAGCCGTTTTCGCAGCAGGCCAGAATATCTTTTTCTGTCAGCCGGTAACGGGCAGCGCATCCGTTGCTTCTGCGGATGCCGCAGTAATAGCAGTCATTCCGGCAGTAATTGGTGAATTCAATAAGTCCCCGGATAAAAATATCCCGGCCATAATGCCGGATGCGGATGACTCTTGCCTTCTGGAACAGATATTCCGCCAGTTCCGGCGTGCGGCCGCGGATCAGTATGCTCCATTCCTCCCGGGAGAGAGTCCGGGTCTGTTCCAGCCGGTCGATCAGGACTTTTAAATCAGTATCTGTACCCATGACTGTTTCTCCTTTACTTTGCAGACGGGATATTTCTGCCGTAAATTGTTTTCGTGCTGATGCCGGGCAGCATGCCCAGCTTTCCCGAAAGAGAGCTGATCACATTATTAGGGGCATCCAGCGCCACACTGATAATGTGAATCCCTTTTTCCCGGTAGGGGATTCCCATCCGTCCGATGATGTACTCACCAAATTCAGTGAGCAGGTGGTTCAGTGCATCTACAGATTCCCGGGATTCAAGGATAATTCCTATTAAAGCGATTCTCGTATCCATTGTCAGTCTCCTTAAAATAAACTGGCACATATTCAGAGCAGGAAAGGGAAAGCAGACGAAGAAAAAGCGCCATATGGCGCGAAGACAGGAAAAAGAAGGGGGAAAATCCCTTCAGATCTTAATCTATATCTGCGCCTTATGACTCAGGATGCCCTTTGCCGTCAGAACGTGTGTCTTGTTAAAAATGAGTGTAACATATCGGAAGAAAATATACAATACAGGAAATCAGGCAGATGTGTCAGATATGACAGACGGAAAATCTTAAGAAACATTCTGAACGTTATCTGTTATACTGATTTTGTACGGGATGAAAAAAGTGATATAATAAAATGGATTGCTTATATATTTTTATAAGTCTTTCCCGGAGGGGTGATTATGGCAAAATGGAGATGCAGTCTGTGTGGAGGGAAGCTGTCAGAAGGACGGTGTATACTCTGCGGACTGGACAATACGATTTATAAACGGGAAACCGCTTATTCAGGAGGTGCGTCACAGGAGGAAGGCCGACAGAAACAAAAACAGCGGAGTTACAGCGCGGGGCGTGCGGTTCGTCCGGCAAACAATAGAAAAACAAAAAGCGGACGCCTTACAATAATTGTTATTCTGCTGATTATAATGTTCTCGTTTTTGCCTACGATAATAGAAGTCGTACAGACAGTCATACAGGATATTTCTTCAGATTCCGGCTCGGTTTTTGATACATATACATATTTTGGTGATTCCTATGATGACGAAGATGTTGATTACGATCCCTATGAGTATGTAACAAGGGAGATCCCGGATACAGGAGAATCCGCTGACAGAATCGGTTTTCCTTCCGGAAGGAACAGAGATTTCTGTTGGGCGCGGGATTGTGATTCCGGCTTCTGCCAAAGGGTATTATGATGTGGATTATTCCGGGGATGAGGGGGAATAAAACCGAATCTGAAACAATATTTTACGAAAAGGAGATAATATATGGGAGCAGATATTCTGAACATTTCTCCGGCCATGCTGAATCTTATCTGGCTGGGGCTGTTTATCCTGCTGCTGGTGATTGAGATCATCACAGTCGGTCTGACTACGATCTGGTTCGCGGCAGGGGCGCTGGCCGCGCTGGCGGCAAATGTCCTGGGGGCGAATCTTATCATTCAGATCATCATCTTTCTGGCGGTTTCCGTTGTTCTGCTTATCTTTACCCGGCCGTGGGCAGAGAAGCATCTCAACAGAAAACGGGTCAGAACAAATTATGAAAGAGAGATCGGGAAGGTTATACGGATTACAGAAAAAGTAGATAATCTGGACCAGACCGGAAAAAGTGTGGTTGACGGACAGGAGTGGACGGTCCGTTCCCGAAATGACAGTGATATATTTGAAGCGGGCGCACTTGCCAGAGTTGTGGCTGTTTCAGGGGTAAAACTGATTGTAGAAAAATGTGAGGAGGAGACAGTATGAATTATTCATTTATCAGCATCGGGGTTATTCTGGTTTTAGTTCTTGTAGTTCTTGTGGTACTGATTCTGATTTCGTGTATCAAGATTGTACATCAGGCGCAAGCGGTTGTTGTGGAGCGTCTGGGCGCTTACCTTACTACCTGGAATACAGGGCTTCATTTTAAACTGCCCATTATTGACCGGGTTGCGCGGCGGATTGATTTAAAAGAGCAGGTGGTGGATTTCCCGCCGCAGCCTGTGATTACAAAAGATAACGTAACCATGCAGATTGATACGGTTGTTTTTTATTCTGTTACGGATCCAAAAATGTTCTGTTATGGTGTGGCAAGCCCGATTATTGCTATTGAAAATCTGACGGCTACTACCCTCAGAAACATTATTGGAGATCTGGAGCTGGACCAGACGCTCACGTCCCGTGAGACGATCAACACAAAAATGCGCGCGGAACTGGATCGGGCAACAGATGCCTGGGGAATCAAAGTAAACCGGGTAGAGCTTAAGAATATTGTTCCTCCGACGGCGATACGGGATGCTATGGAGAAGCAGATGAAAGCAGAGCGTGAGAGACGTGAGGCTATTCTCCGGGCGGAAGGTGAGAAGAAATCTACGGTTCTTGTGGCAGAGGGGCAGAAGGAGTCCGTAATCCTTGAGGCAGAGGCGGCAAAACAGGCCGCAATTCTGAAGGCAGAGGCAGAAAAAGAGAAGATGATCCGCGAGGCAGAAGGTGAAGCGGAGGCAATTCTGAAAGTCCAGCAGGCAACTGCAGACGGCCTCCGGTTCCTGAAAGAGGCGGGAGCGGATAACGCCGTTCTGACTCTGAAGAGCCTGGAAGCATTTGAAAAAGCTGCGGACGGCAGGGCCACCAAGATTATTGTTCCCTCCCAGATTCAGGAGATTGCGGGACTGGTCAAATCCATTACGGAAGTGGCCGCTGACGATAAAGGAAATCCGCAGCAGTAGCATAAAGCGTATATTTATTTCCGGAGGAAGCGTATATGTCAGAAGTTCGAAAACATATCGTATTTTACGGCCGTGTACAGGGAGTGGGATTCCGGTATACAGCCAAATATCTTGCCCGTTCCCTGGAACTGACCGGGTGGGTAAAAAATGACTGGGATGGAACGGTAACCATGGAAGTTCAGGGAAGAGAGCAGCTGATTAACAAGCTGCTTACAGGAATGAACCATTCCCGGTTTATATCAATTGAATGGATGGACACGAAAGAAATCCCGCTGGAAGAGGAACGCAGCTTTGACGTAAAGTACTAGTCAGACATTATTTTCAATAGACGAGAGGAGAAACAGACAATGAAATTAGGATTTATCGGAACAGGGAATATGGCAGGAGCGATTATGGGAGGCATTATTAAAAAAGGTCTTATTGCCCCGGAGGAGATAATCGGCGCAGATCTTATGCCGCAGAGCAGAGAGCGTGTGAAGGAGGAATACGGAATTAACGTGACCGCGGACAATAAAGAGGCGGCCGAAAAGTCAGAAGTGCTTATCCTTTCTGTAAAACCGCAGTTCTATGCGCAGACTATTGCGGAAATCAGAGACTGTATCCGGGAAGAACAGATGGTTATAACCATTGCGCCGGGAAAGACTCTGGAATGGCTGGGAGAGCAGTTTCAGAAGCCGGTTAAAATTGTCCGTACTATGCCGAATACACCGGCTCTGGTAGGAGAAGGAATGACAGCGGCCTGCCCGAATGCCTATGTTACAGAAGACGAAAAAAAATATGCACTGGAACTGCTGGGATCTTTCGGAAAAGTTGAAGTCGTGCCGGAGCATCTGATTGATGCGGTTGTAGCTGTAAGCGGAAGCTCTCCGGCTTATGTATTTCTGCTTATTGAAGCCATGGCAGACGCAGCAGTGGCAGAAGGCATGCCAAGACAGCAGGCTTACCAGTTTGCTGCCCAGGCAGTTTACGGAAGCGCGAAAATGGTGCTTGAAACCGGAAAACATCCGGGCGAGCTGAAAGATATGGTATGCTCTCCGGCGGGAACAACAATCGAAGCAGTCCGGGTTCTTGAAGAAAAAGGACTGCGCAGCGCAGTAATAGAGGCAATGAAAGCATGCGCTGAAGTTTCCAGAAATTTATAGACAATTAAAGTAAAAGGGGTCAGTCCCCTTTTGCTCAAGTTGTCAGACGATTACAATGATATCAGCAAAAAACGCAGGATCCATTAGGAGAGAGACTATGAATATACAGGGACTTCAGAAACTGACTCTTTTAGATTATCCGGGCAGAGTGGCCTGTACGGTTTTTCTTGCGGGCTGTAATTTCCGCTGTCCTTTCTGCCACAATGCTTCTCTTGTGACGCATATTGATCCGGCAAATGATATTTCCCGGGAGGAAGTGCTGGCTTTTCTGAAGAAGAGGCAGGGAATTCTTGACGGCGTCTGCATTACCGGAGGGGAGCCGCTGCTGTCACCGGATCTGGAGACGTTCATGGACAAAGTAAAGGAAATGGGATATCTGATCAAACTGGATACCAACGGAAGCAATGTGAACCGTCTGAAATATCTTGCGGACCGGAAACTGATTGATTATGTGGCCATGGATATCAAAAATGTACCGGAGAAGTATGGGATGACTATAGGAATCAAGGAGTATAATCCGGAAAATGTTATTCAAAGCGTTGAGTATCTTATCTCAGGAGCCGTGCCTTATGAGTTTCGTACCACGGTGGTGCGGGAGTTTCACAAAAGAGATGATTTTGAAGAAATCGGCCGCTGGCTGAGGGGAGCGGAAAAATATTATCTCCAGTGTTTTGTGGATTCCGGGGATGTGATACAGCCGGGCCTTCGGGCCTATACGAAAGATATTCTGGAACAGGCACTGGCAATTGTAAGAAAATATATCCCCGGAGCACAGCTGCGGGGAGTTGACTGACCGGAAATCCCCCGGCGCCGGCATATGCGGCAAAATATGGAAAATGCAGAAAACATCAATATCTAGTCTTTGTTAAAAAAGAAACATACTAGATGTTGGTGTTTTTTGTTGACATAAAATATACATGAATGATAGAATGAGTTCAGACGCCCTTTAAAGGGAAAGAGAACGGAATAGATAATGATGCAGAAGAGGGAAAGGAGAAAGGTGAATATGTATCAGGTTAAAAAGAGAGACGGCAAGGTCGCGGAATTTAACCTTGTGAAAATAAGTGAAGCAATCCGGAAGGCTTTCGAGGCGCAGGAGAAGAACTACAATCAGGATATTATTGACATGCTGGCGCTGAAGGTAACGGCGGCTTTTGAGCCGAAGATCAGTGACGGACTGATTTCGGTGGAAGATATTCAGGACAGTGTTGAGTCCGTATTGATTCAGGCAGGATATGACGATGTGGCAAAAGGCTATATTTTATACAGAAAACAGAGGGAGAAAATCCGCAATCTTAATTCTACCCTGCTGGACTATAAGGAAATTGTGGACAGTTATGTCAAAGTAACGGACTGGCGCGTAAAAGAAAATTCCACAGTAACTTATTCGGTGGGCGGTCTTATTCTGAGCAATTCCGGCGCCATTACGGCAAATTACTGGCTGTCCGAGATCTATGATGAGGAGATCGGGAAAGCTCACAAAAATGCGGATATCCACATTCATGACCTGTCCATGCTTACCGGATACTGCGCAGGCTGGTCTTTAAAGCAGCTGATTCAGGAAGGGCTGGGCGGAATCCCTGGAAGAATTACATCAGCGCCGGCGAAGCATTTAAGCGTGCTCTGCAACCAGATGGTCAATTTCCTGGGGATTATGCAGAACGAGTGGGCGGGTGCACAGGCGTTTTCATCCTTTGACACATACCTTGCGCCTTTTGTAAAGACAGACCATCTGACTTATCCCGAGGTAAAAAAATGTATCGAATCATTTATCTATGGCGTAAATATCCCGTCCAGATGGGGAACTCAGGCGCCGTTTTCCAATATTACTTTGGACTGGACCGTGCCCAATGATCTGAAAAACCTTCCTGCAATTGTGGGCGGAAAAGAGATGGGCTTTACTTACGGCGACTGCAAGAAAGAGATGGATATGATCAACCGGGCGTTTATTGAAACAATGATTGAGGGCGATGCAGAAGGAAGAGGATTCCAGTATCCTATTCCTACGTATTCGATCACAAAAGATTTTGACTGGTCCGATACGCTGAACAACCGGCTCTTGTTTGAAATGACCGCAAAGTATGGCACACCGTATTTTTCAAATTACATTAACAGCGATATGGAGCCGAGCGACGTGCGGAGCATGTGCTGCCGACTGCGTCTGGATCTGAGAGAGCTGCGCAAAAAATCCGGCGGATTTTTTGGAAGCGGAGAGAGCACCGGGTCTGTAGGGGTCGTCACAATAAATATGCCCAGAATCGCATATCTGGCGGAAAATGAGGAAGACTTTTACAGGAGACTCGACAGGCTGATGGATATTTCAGCACGTTCTCTCCACATCAAGCGTACAGTAATAACAAAGCTTCTCAACGAAGGGCTTTATCCGTATACAAAAAGATATCTTGGTACATTCGACAACCATTTCTCCACAATCGGCCTGATCGGCATGAATGAGGCGGGTCTGAACGCAAAATGGATCCGGAAAGACCTGACTTCGCCGGAGACCCGGCAGTTTACGAAAGATGTGCTGAATCATATGCGTGAACGCCTGTCGGATTATCAGGAGATGTACGGTGATCTCTATAACCTGGAAGCAACGCCGGCAGAATCAACCACATACCGTCTGGCGAAACACGATGTGGAACAGTTCCCGGATATTATTACGGCAGCGGAGAAAAATGGAACACCCTATTATACCAACAGTTCTCATCTGCCCGTAGGATATACAGACGATGTATTTGAAGCTCTGGATATACAGGATGAACTTCAGACTCTGTACACATCAGGAACCGTATTCCATACATTCCTGGGCGAGAAACTGCCTGACTGGAAGTCGGCGGCAGCTCTTGTAAGAAAAATTGCAGAAAACTATAAACTTCCCTACTATACAATGTCACCCACCTATTCGATTTGTAAAGATCATGGCTATATTACGGGTGAGCAGTACAAATGTCCGTACTGCGGAGCCGAGACGGAAGTTTACAGCCGTATTACGGGATATTACCGTCCGGTGAAAAACTGGAATGACGGAAAGACACAGGAGTTCAGGGAACGCCGGGTATATGATATTACAAACTCCCATATGCGTCCGAGAACCCAGGCCGCGGCCCAGGAAGAAGCAAAGGCAAAGGCGGGATCAGAAGGAACCAGAACCCTTCTGTTTACGACCAGAACATGTCCGAACTGTCGTGTGGCTGCAAATTCTCTTGAGAAAGCACATATTCCTTATGAGATTGTAGATGCGGAAGAAAACAGAGAACTGGTGGAACAGTACGGAGTGATGCAGGCGCCTACGCTGATTGTGGTAAAAGACGGTGAAGTTTCAAAATTTGCAAATGCATCAAATATAAAAAGTTATGCAGAAAAGGAAGGCTGATTTATGTACGATATCGGAATTGTAGGAGGCGGAACCGCCGGGATGACGGCCGCTATTTACGGTCAGCGGGCCGGAAAGAGAACGATTATTATTGAAGGAGGCAATTTCGGCGGACAGATTACATCGTCGCCGAATGTGGAAAATTATCCGGGAATTGCCAGCGTAAGCGGCAGTGAATTTTCCATGAATCTGCTCGATCAGGCAATGAAGCTGGGGGCGGAGACTGTGGTTGAAAAGGTAACAGGGATTCGAAGTGAGGATGGAATTAAAGTAGTAGAGACGACCGGGGGAGTATATCCCTGCAGAAGCGTTATCCTTGCAACAGGTGTGACGCACAGACATCTGGGAATTGCCAATGAGGAACGGCTGACCGGAGCAGGAGTTTCTTACTGTGCTACCTGCGATGGCGCGTTTTTCCGCGGACGGGACGTAGCTGTGATCGGCGGAGGAAGCACTGCTCTTCAGGATGCAGAATTTCTGTCTAATTACTGCAATAAAGTTTATCTGGTACATCGGAGAGACGAATTCCGCGGGGAGGACAGTATAGTAAAACGGCTTTCCGCCAAAGAAAATGTTGAATTTGTTCTGAGCACCGTAGTGAAAGACATCCTGGGTGACAATATGGTGGAAGGGCTGATTCTGACCAATAAAAAGACAGGGAAAGATTTCAGACTTGATGTAGCCGGAGTATTCATTGCTGTAGGGCAGATTCCGAAGAATGAGATCTTTGCGGATGTAGTTAAGCTGGACGGAAGCGGGTTTATACTTGCGGCGGAAGACTGCATGACGTCTGCGCCGGGAATCTTTGCGGCAGGAGACTGCCGGACAAAGGAAGTGCGCCAGCTTACAACGGCGGCTGCCGATGGCGCGGTTGCGGCTCTGGCAGCCTGCAAGTATATCGGGTGAGGTGTCTGAGGAACCTCTCTTATATTATTCGTACCGCTGTACTGAGTTTCGGACCGGCCAGAGCGGCGAGGATGATTTTTGCAGCGTCTCCGGGCAGATAGGGAATTACGCCGGCAGTCAGCGCAGCGCCAAAGGACAGATGCATCTGTCCGGCCAGCCAGGCGGTTCCAAAGCAATAGCATACGGCAGTTCCGAGGATCATACCGATTACGGCTGCGGCATTCTTCCCGGGAAAGCGAAACATCAGGGAACCCTGAATCAATGCAAGAAAAAGAAATCCGACGAGATATCCGCCGGTAGGTCCTGCCAGTTTTCCGATACCTCCGCTGAATGCGGAAAATACAGGGAGTCCGGCAGCTCCCAGGCAGAGATAGATCAGACAGCTTACGGTTCCGGCTTTCAGACCGAGTACATAGACAGCTATGCAGACGGCAAAATTTGTAAGTGTGACAGGAACAGGACTTACCGGTATCGGGATTGAGACAGGTCCCACGATACAGATGACGGCGGTCATCAGTCCGGTAACGGTCAACATTTTAGTGCGGGATGGCGCAGTGCGGCCCCCGGTTCTGAATTCAGACATAGTTTTTTATCTCCTTGTTAACGGATCATCAGTGACATATGGCAGAACAATTTGCCTGTGTTTTCAGATGGTCCGGTTTTTCTGTAAGACAATATAATGCATGGCAGACCAATTGTCAACTAAAATATATATATGGTTAACAAATTGCTGTAGAGCCGGCTTACCGGCACCCGGGCAGAGTTTGTAAAAAGAATAACCCTGATTGAAAGAAGTGCTACAGATTATTTTATAAAAATGTTATGAATGGCCCGGTATATGCGTGCTATAATAGCAGAAGACAGCGCTCCGGATAAAGGTCTGCGTAATCGGGAAGGAAGATAAAAACCATGTTTGGCTATGTTATGATCTGTGAACCAGAATTGAAGGTGAAAGATTTAAAAAGATATAAGGCATATTACTGCGGACTTTGCCGTTCTCTGAAAGAAGAGTATGGTTTTATGGGACAGATGACTCTGACCTATGATATGACATTTGCGGTTATCCTGCTGTCTTCCCTGTATGAGACAGAGACGAAGACAGAGATGCATCGCTGCAAGGTTCATCCCGTTAAAAAGCAGCGGATGCTCAGAAATGAGATTACATCTTATGCGGCGGCAATGAATGTGCTGCTGGCATATTATCATATGAAAGATGACTGGGAAGATGAAAGGAAAGTCAGCAGTCTGATGACAGGGAATCTGCTTCGGAAAAAAGCCCGGAAGATCGCGGAAGCTTATCCCAGGCAGAGCCAGGCTATTCAGCGTGAACTGAAGGCTCTGGCAGAATGTGAGAAAGCCGGCAGTACAGATATTGACCGTACGGCAGGGTGTTTCGGGCGGCTGATGGAAGAACTGTTCGTGTACCGTGAAGATGCATGGGAGCGAAGTCTCAGAAAGATGGGATTTTTTCTCGGAAAATATATATATATTATGGATGCTTATGAAGATCTTCCAGATGATATGGAGAAGGGCAGATACAATCCTTTGAAGAAAATTTATGAGAAAGAAGATTATGAGGAACGGATGCAGCAGATTCTGTGCATGATGATTGCGGAGAGTACTGCAGAATTTGAGCGTCTTCCATGCCTGGTAGATGTGGACATTTTGAGAAATATATTGTATGATGGAGTCTGGAATCGCTATAATAAGATACAGATGAAGAAAAGTGAGGAAGGGAAAAATGACAAAAAACCCATATGATGTGCTGGGCGTGTCTCCCAGTGCATCGGATGATGAGATAAAAAAGGCATACCGTGACCTTACGCGGAAATATCATCCCGATGCCAATGTAGATAATCCTCTGGCCGATCTGGCAGAGGAAAAATTTAAGGAAGTGCAGGAAGCATATGACACGATTATGCATGAACGCTCGTCAGGCAGTTCAGGCAGTTATTCCTATGGAGGCTCATCTTCCGGCAGTTCGGGCAGTTATTCTTATGGCGGAAGTTCTTCTCAGAGCGGCGCACCGGATCCCAGACTTCAGGCAGCGGTAAACTATATCAACAGCAGACGGTTTCGGGAAGCACTTAATACACTGGATCAAATACCGGAGCGATCGGCAATGTGGTATTACCTGAGCGGATGTGCAAATGCGGGACTGGGAAATAATGTTCTTGCAAGAGACCATGCGGCTCAGGCTGTGAATATGGAACCGAATAATCTTCAGTACAGACAGCTTTTAAATCAGCTTGACTTCAGCAGCAGAAGATATCAGAGCAGTCCCTATGGGGCAGGTTACGGAGGCGGTTATTCCTGCGGTACAGGAAATATGTGCTGTGACCTGTGTATTGCGGATCAGCTATGTGAATGTATGGGAGGAGATCTTTGTTCATGCATGTAAAAGCAAAAACGATGGCATTCGGAGGCCTGCTTCTGGCTCTGTCAGTAGTTTTCATGGCCCTTGGCAGCATTATTGAGACAAGTACACTGTTTCTGCTTGCGGCGGCATCCTTTTTTGTGGGAATTGTTGTGCGTGAGTTCGGTCTGCGGGCTGGAGCAGCTTTTTACATTGCCGCCGTATTGCTTGGATTTATTACAGCACCGAACAAATTTTATGTAATTACATTTGCCGCGATGGGATTTTATATCTGGGGAATTGAAGCGGTGTGGAGATGGCTGGAAAAACGACACGAAATGAAGAAAAGAAAGCTTTTCTTCTGGGTTTCAAAATATGTGATTTTTAATATTATGTATATCCCGATAGTGTTTGTGTTCCGAAACCTTCTTTTTGCGCAGGCTATATCAGATATAGTTCTGGCCGGTGTGCTTGCGGGAGGCCAGGTCGGACTGTTTATTTTTGACATGGCATATGATTATGTTCAGGCGCACGTGTGGGGAAAGATGCGCGGAAGAATAATTAACTGAATACCGACTGATATGGAACACACAGAAGGAAAGCCGCCGGCAGGCGCTTGCTTTGTTTATTATGTAGAAAAACGGGAAGTTCTTCGGAACTGCCCGTTTTTGTTCTGAGGGGATATATTTTATTACTGGAATAATTCTCTGCAAAAGGAAAGAGTCACATTTCTGTGACTCAAAGGGGGAAAAAGTTTATGAAAAAGTGTTCTTCTTAAGAACAATTATAGTATATAAATTAGTTGTGTAAAAAGTGTGATGAAGTTTTGAATGGATTATGAACAAAAGTGAAAAAAAATGTGAAGCAGTCAAACGTGGTATGGCAATAAAAGATGAGCCGGGAAGTACAATAATAAGAAAAAATACTTGAAATCAGGAGCAGAAAGGATTATATTAAATGATGGAAAAAGTAATAGATCTTCGGGGTCGGGTGAGAGTCCCAACCGGCGGTATAGTCCGCGACCCGCTTGAGGCGGCTGAACCGGTGACTTTTTAGTGATAGAAAGAATTCCGGTACCGACAGTATAGTCTGGATGAGAGAAGAGAATATACTTACATGGAGTTTTAGTATTCCGTAAGCAGAGCCATAAGGAGCAGATTCAGTACCCCGGACATTCATTGTCCGGGGTTTTTTGACGCAGCAGCTCACAGAAAAAGTTCCTGAGGCGGTTCTCCTGAAAGATTTCCTTTTCCAAATAATATTATATCCTGCGGAGCAGGAAGAAAAGGAGCAATGAAAAATGAGTACAGAAACAAAAACAATGATTCACGCAGAGCCAAAATTCGGAGTGAAAGCACTTGTAAAAATCGGAATGCTGGCAGCGGTAGCCGTAATTCTGATGATTTTCGAAATTCCTCTGCCATTTGCACCGGCTTTCTATGAAATTGATTTTAGTGAAGTGCCGGTTATGGTGGGGTGTTTTGCCATGGGTCCGCTGGCCGGGGCTTTGATTGAGCTGGTTAAAATACTGCTTAATTTCGTGATTACAGGAACTGATACTGCTGGGGTCGGAGAACTTGCCAATTTTATAATCGGCTGCTCTCTCTGTGTTCCGGCGGGACTTATTTATCGGAGAAACAGAACGAGAAAAAATGCGCTTATCGGGATGATTACAGGAACATTGCTGATGACAGTGATCGGTTGTGTTATTAATGCTTTCGTCCTTCTTCCGACTTATGCTGTGGCATTCGGATTATCCATGGATAAACTGGTTGCGATGGGAACGGCAGTAAACTCCGGCATTACAGGTATTTCTACATTTGTAATGTTTGCAGTGGCGCCATTTAATCTTCTGAAAGGTATACTGGTGTCTGTAATTGTATTCCTGATTTATAAAAAAATCAGTCCGATTTTCAGAATGCGTTAATTCATTTTGTGCCGGATGGGCCGGGACGGTTTTTAGAATATCTGCATCGGAATAAATATTTTTTGGAAAAGTCTGCAAAACGACAGCTTTCATTATTTTTGGAGAAAGAGTTCCTTTTTCCACATAGTAAAGCGTGTTCTGCAGATTTTTTTATTTGAATACAGACGGACTGAATTTGTGCGATAAAAGGGGAAAATAAAAATGAAATAAAAAAGTTGACAAGATAAATATTTTGTATTAGAATAGCCTCCGTAACATTTTTGTAATATCTGTAATATAAATGAAAATAATGCATATATTTAATTAAGAACTACATAAAGATATTGCAATAAGTTAAGAGGAGGAGTATATGAAATATAATAAAAACAGGAGATTTATCCTGACCCTGTACCTTGCGGCTGCCAGCACAGCGCTTCTGACAGGGTTTACAAGTTTTGCCGCGGAGAGTGACCATATATCACTTCTGATGAGAAAAGGAGAACCGGTATACGCAGAGTGGGATTTTGGAGAAATTCCGCAGGAAATCCATACAGAAATTTTAAATAGAACGGAAGAAGCGGCTGAAGAAGCACAGGACGCTTACCTGAAGAAGCAGGAGGAAGAAAGAAAAGCAGCTGAAGAGGCGAAGCGACTTGCCGAAGAACAGGCAGCGCGGGAAGCCGCCGCTCAGGCGGATAAAGAACTGCTTGCGGCGCTGATTTTCTGTGAGGCGGGAAATCAGCCGTATGAAGGACAGGTTGCAGTCGGAGCAGTCGTAATGAACCGGGTAAAAAGCAGTTCATATCCGGATACAATTACAGATGTTATATACCAGTCGGGACAGTTTACTCCGGCAATGACAGGGTGGCTGGATTCTGTGCTTGCCAGCGGAGGATATACCGATTCCGCCATGCAGGCTGCGGAAGATGCACTTGCCGGCAGCAATCCGGTAGGAGATTGCCTTTACTTCAGCGCAGGGGGCAGCGGTTACCAGATCGGAGATCATTTCTTCCGGTAACCCGGGGCTGAACCCTTTCTTCCGGTTAAAAAGGAGGAATTCTATGAAGATTGATTATGCCGATATTGTACTTCTGAATGCCGAACTAAAAAGAAAAGATACCAGATACCATGTATCTTATAAAGATGAAAATACAGGATGTATAGAACCGCCGGGAGAGTGCTGTCTGACAGATGACAGGAAAATGAACGCTGTGAAGTGTATTGAGGATTATTACAGGCAGAAAAATGTTGCAGTCCATTTTTCAGAAGACGGACTGTACTTTACGTGTGAGGAAAAGTAAAAACAGGATAAGATATAAGTGGCAGCGATACAGGCAATAATCGCTGCCGCTTATGCTTTACGGATATATTTGCCCGTGTTAAGATAGGAAATGAAAACAGAAATACAGGGGCAGGTAATGCCTCTGTATTTCAGATAATCAGAAAATATAGAAGCATTCTGGAAATAGAATGCCGGGAAATGTATTATATTATGAGTCATTCATTTGTGGAGTATAGAATATGATAAGAGAATTACAAAAAACAGATATCGATACAGTTTCACAAATCTGGCTGGATGCAAACAGAGACGCCCACGACTTTATTCCCGCAGAATACTGGGAAAATAATTTCCTTCCGGTAAAGAAAATGCTGCTTCAGGCGGAAGTGTACGTCTATATGGACGAATGTAAAAATGAGATTGAGGGATTTGTCGGATTGGATCAGGAATATATCGCCGGTATCTTTGTACGAAAAGAAGCCCGGTCTGGAGGAATCGGCAAAGCGCTTCTGGATTTTGTTAAGGAGAAAAAGCAGGAGCTGACGCTGAATGTATACCGGAAGAATGAGCGCGCTGTCAGATTTTATGAGCGGGAAGGATTTCAGATCATAGACAGGACTGTAGATAAAAGTACAGACGAGAAAGAATATCTGATGAAATGGAAAGGAAAGGGATCAATATGCTGATTGTTGTTATAGAGAGATAACTTCTGGTCAGAACTTGTGAAAAAGGAGGCGATAACCTATGCCCAGGAAAAAAATCATTATTTCAGCAGTTATTCTGATCCTGCTGACTGCAGCCGGGTGTATTGCCTGGCGCTGTCGTTATTTTTTTATCGGAACAAGCAGTGCGCCGGTTCAGGCGAAAGAGAATAAAGACTTCGGTATAGCCGACATCCACAGTTCTGTGGATAAGGACGGAGACGGGATTGACGATCAGACGGATATTCTCCAGGGTGCAAGAGAGTATATCGCCACAAAACCGGTCTATAAAAGTAAATATTATTCTACAGGATACCCTGACGATGAGTATGGCGTCTGTACGGATCTTGTGGCAAATGCATTGCGAAGCGCCGGTTATGATCTTATGGAACTGGTGGAAGAAGATATAAATGCACATCCTCAGGATTATGGCATAGAGAAGCCTGACATTAACATTGATTTCCGGAGAGTGAACAATCTGAAAGTGTATTTTGCCCATACGGCGATCCCGCTTACAACAGATATTTATGATATCGATCAGTGGCAGGGCGGAGATATTGTAATTTTCGAGAATCATATTGGGATTGTTTCTGATAAGAGGAATGATGACGGTGTGTCCTATGTAATTCATCATAATGGCCCGTTTCAGAAGTCTTATGAGGAGGATATCCTTGAAAGCCGGGATGATATTATCGGGCATTACCGCATCAGTGAATAAGAGAAACCGGTGAAAGATCGGGAAATGGAGGAAAGATATGGAGCGATGTCCCTGGTGTATGTGCAATGAAAAGATGATCCGTTACCACGATGAAGAGTGGGGCGTTCCGGTGCATGACGACCGGAAGCAGTTTGAATTTCTGATGATGGAAGTCATGCAGTGCGGGCTTAACTGGAATATGATGATCCAGAAGAGGGAGATATTCAGAAATTGTTTTGATAATTTCAGCTTTGACAAAGTAGCGTCATACGGCGAGGAAGAGATTCAGAGGATTCTGGAAACAGAGAGGATGAACTGGTAAATAAATTATAGATGGCGAGGAATCGGCTAATGTTTGCCGAAATTATTATACTGACAATTATGGGCCTCGTTTTGCTGGCCTGGGTTATTTTCTGCGGTATTCAGTTTATACATCACGGCAGGGATGTAGTTGCGGGGGCTGATTTTATCGGACATGTGAAATGTGAAAAATGCGGTACGGAGTATGAAGTGAGTGCTGAAGAATTTACAAAAAGCTATATGTCAAAATACAGAAGTGTAACCAGAACGAAAATACAGGGAGGGGCTTCTGTAAACCGTCCGCAGTACAGTTATTATGCAAAAAAATTCCAATGTCCCTGCTGCGGGAAAAAGAGATACGCACAGGTGCTCAATATCAATGAGCTCAATCAGATGATGACCAGACCTGTGCTTCGCGCGGGAATCCGCTGGCTGATTCTGATGGGAATCGGTGGCGTGCTCATTCTGGCTGTGGCATCCATACCTCTTCATTTTGCTGACCGGGCAAGAGAACAGAGAGTGGAAGAATTACGGGAACAGCAGTATGAGGACTTTAAAGAACGGTACGGATTGTAAACGGCAGTCTGACCGGCAGGAATATACTGTTACCGGAATGGAAACATACAGAATCGGGAATGGAACTTTTCACTCAGAATGCAGTGTTATATAGTTGAAGTAAAGAAAAGGAGGCTGTGTAATATGGCATTAGGTGATAATATCAAAAGACTGAGAGAGGAGCATTCACTGACCCAGCAGCAGCTGGCGGATAAGCTGTATGTATCAAGACAGACTGTATGCCGGTGGGAGAACGGCAGCAGATGCCCGGATCTTATTATGGCGAAAAAGCTGGCAGTGGAGCTGGACGTCAGTCTGGACGAACTGATATCAGATGAGGATCTGAAAGAATTCACAAAAAATGACTTGCCGTTTCATTCCGATATTGTAAAAAGCAGGAAAGAACTGGAAGAAAAACGGAAACGGATTATGGAGTTTATCCAGCTTATAGCAGGAATATTTCTTGCGGTTACGATTTTATGCCGGGTTCAGCTGGAAATCCCTGTCCCGGGATGGGTGATCCTGTTTGCCGTGTGCGCGGAGGCCGCGGCATTTGCGGTCAGATACCGCATATCCCGGCAGCTGGACCGGCTATATTGAGAGGAAGGGTTATGAAACAGTTAATTGAAAATAAAATAGAAGAACTGCTCTCTGGTCAGTTCTGTTTAAGCAAAGCCTGCCTGAGGGGGAATCAGACAGTTTTCACTGTAAAGGCAGACGCAAAGAAGCCGTATCTCAAAATACTGGCTTATAAAAACTGCGTTGCGGTCTGTTCTTCGGAAGAATTGTCCGGCAGGCTCAGATGGCTTCTGCAGGGAAAGAGCAGGGACGAGATATTTGAACTGCCGTTTGTATACGGGCAGACAATCCATTATGTGCCGGATTACGGACATTGTCAGTATGCATCGGTACACTTCCGGTACAGATGTGATGTCCTTTTGGATGAAGAGATCCTGGCTCTGCAGGGCCTGACAGGTTTTGACAATTCACTGGTTTTTGAAGAGGACGGCAGCACGGTAGCAAGAGCAGTCTGCATTGCAGGAGATGGAAAAGATATTATCGGTATAGCCGGGGCGTCAGGAACTTCTGTAGATTCTTTCTGGGAGGTTGGCGTTGACGTCAGAGAAAAATATCGGGGAGAAGGAGTGGGAACTTATCTTGTGAGCAGGCTGACGAATGAACTTACGGAACGGGATATTGTGCCGTTCTACTCTGCGTCTGTAACGAATATCGGATCACAGCGGACTGCTCACAGGAGCGGATATATACCGATGTGGGTTGATACATTCGGAACCATACTGGATGGAAGTTCTGTTTATGATGATATAGTCGGCAGAATAAAATACTGAGAAGAGTTACACTACCTCCCAGTATTTTTTCAGATATTTTTCAGCCTCTTCATCTGAGAGGCTGTATTTTTCTTTCAGTTTTGTATATGCATCCCGTTGGGAAATGTTCAGCTCCTGTAAAGCAGACAGAAGCCGTGAAATACCGTTTTCACGTTCAGAAGAGATACCTGCAGTTTTACCAGTCTCATAACCTTCATTTCTCAGCGTTTTATCATGCAGTTCTTTATCATATGTTTCCAATATCATCTGGATCACCTCTGCTTTTTGATCTGTCAGGATATCCCTGAACATTATGTGGTTCACGTTTCAATAATTACACCTTCATTATAATCTATGAGATATGGGAAAACAAGGCAACAACCCGGCACGCGCCATTCGCAAAGTCGCAGTACGTGCTATCCGAGGTGTTACAGAGTCATATTGTACAAAAGTATAGACACTGGATTGTGAAGAATGATACAATAATCTGGCAGTATGAAAAGAAGATATTATACAGATCAGGAAAGGCAGACTTTGTTATTATGATAGATGCCATAAAGGACAGACGAAGTATTCGGAGATACAGGACAGATGAAGTGCCGCGGCCATATATAGAGGAAATACTAAGAGCTGGTACGCTGGCTCCGTCGTCCAAGAACAGGCAGCCCTGGAAATTTACAGTTGTTCAGGGAGAGGCGAAAAAAGAGATGCTTCATGTTATGGAGGACGGTCTGAACCGGGAAAGAATAAATCCTCTGCTTCCAGAGAGCAGAAAACTGCTGAAGGGAGCGGAATATACTTTAAGTATTATGAAACAGGCACCGGTGATTATATTTGTAACAAACAGAAATGGAACAGATATCCGGGAGAAGATGGACGCTGAGGAAAGAATTTATGAAATCTGTAATGCGCAGTCTGTTGGAGCGGCAATAGAGAATATGACGTTGGCGGCAACAGAGCTCGGACTTGGAAGTCTGTGGATCTGTGATACTTATTTCGCATATGATGAATTGACAGAATGGCTGGGAGATGCAGGCGCGCTTTACGTAGCGCTGGCCGTGGGATATGCAGATGAAAATCCCGCGCCGCGGCCGCGGAAGGATATAAGCTGTGTTACAGAATGGAGACAGGAGGCAGAAGCATGAAAGAAAGAATTGTGAATAAGATGATTGATTTTTACAGAGGAAACCGTTCAGACGTGCGGCATTTCCTGAAAGTATATGCCTACGCGCAGACCATCGGGCGTCTGGAGGGGCTGGATGAGAAGACTCAGGATACACTGGAGATCGCGGCGATTGTCCATGATATTGCCTGTCCGCTCTGCCGGGAGAAGTACGGAAATACAAACGGGAATCATCAGGAGGCGGAAAGCGAAGATCTGCTGAGGACATTTCTTTCAGAATTTACCCTTCCGGAAGAAATGGAAGAGCGGATTATCTACCTGGTGACACACCATCATACATATACAAATGTAGAAGGAATGGATTATCAGATTCTACTTGAAGCGGATTATCTGGTAAATGCGGACGAATCACAGTACAGCCATGAGGCCATATGTAAGTTCCGGGAACGC
Organism: Mediterraneibacter sp. HA8405; assembly: GCF_056148955.1. Classification (NCBI taxonomy): domain Bacteria; kingdom Bacillati; phylum Bacillota; class Clostridia; order Lachnospirales; family Lachnospiraceae; genus Mediterraneibacter; species Mediterraneibacter sp. HA8405. The sequence continues at coordinate 1,134,243 of NZ_CM148758.1, forward strand.
GTGTTTAAGACAGAGAGCGGCACTCATATGCTGGAATCCATTTATTCATTATAAAAAGTATTGTTTCAGAAGTTATTTTGTATCAGAGGCCTGCAGGAAGATTCATGACAGGAGGCGAAAGGATGCAGATTACAGATCTGAGAATCCGGAATTTCAAGTCCATCAGAGACATGCATATCCGGGATATTGAAAATGCGCTTATACTGGTGGGAAAAAACGACACGGGCAAAACAGCTGTCCTGGACGCTGTGCGGGCCGTGGGCGGGGACTATACTGTGCAGGAAGAGGACTTCAGGGAAAATTTTCCGAATGTGGAAATTCAGTCAGTACTTCAGATTACAGATGAAGACCTGAAGCGGTTTCACCGATTCGGACTGGTCAGCTCCTACCGCAGATATGAGGCATGGTACCGGGATTTCTGCAGGAAGCTGCCTTCCTTTGAACCGGGAGAAGCGTCCGGCGGCATGCTGGCTTTTGAGTTTTCCGTCAACAGGGAGGGACGGATCCGTTACAGTGACGGATATCAGAAAAACAACAGCTACATTCCACAGATCTTTCCCCATATTTATTTTATGGATACCCAGAGGAATCTGGAGAAGTTTCAGGCCGACCTTCTGATGATGCAGGAGGATGATCTGCTCAAGCAGATGCGTTCCGGGTACTGTATGTTTGATATGGCAAAGGAATGCAATCACTGTTTTTCCTGTATCGGTCTGATTCATAAGAAAAAAACGGAAGAGCTGAATGCATTTGAGGCGGCAAAACTGCTGGAATATAAGCTGTACAATCTGAATCTGGACGCATTTTCCCGGAGAGTCAATGAAAATTTCCGAAGAAACGGGGGCAGGGATGAGATCGTCTACTCCATGAATCTGGATATTGAACGGACGCTGGCTGTAACGGCAGAAGTGCGGCAGGCGGGATATCAGGAGAAACGTCCGGCAGGGAGCATGGGCAAAGGAATGAGGAGTATTTATATGCTGTCTCTTCTGGAAGCTTATGAAGAAGAGGGCATGCAGAATGCGGATATTATTATGGTGGAGGACCCGGAGATTTTTCTTCATCCGAAGCTTCAGAAAGTTTCCGGAGATATTCTGTACCGGCTGTCCAGAAAGAATCAGGTCATGTTTTCCACCCATTCCCCGAATCTTCTGTCCAATTTTAACAGCAGGCAGATCCGGCAGGTATTTTTAAATGACGACGGCATGTCGGAGGTGCGGGAGAAAACAGATATCAGCGCTGTTCTGGATGATCTGGGATATTCAGCCAATGACCTGATGAATGTAAATTTCGTGTTTATTGTAGAAGGTAAGCAGGACAAGAGCCGGCTTCCGCTTCTGATCCGGAAATATTATTCAGAGACATATGACAGTGAGGGAAAGCTTTCACGGATCGCGATTATTACGACGAACAGCTGTACCAACATCAAGACCTATGCAAATCTGAAATATATGAATCAGATTTATATCCGGGATAATTTTCTCATGATCCGGGACGGCGACGGGAAGGACAGTGAAGAACTGAAATCCCAGCTCTGTAAGTATTATGCCCGGAGAAATGAGGAGGATGTGGACCGTCTGCCCCGGGTTACGGAAAAGAATGTGCTGATTCTGAAATATTATTCTTTTGAAAATTATTTCCTTGATCCGAAGGTGATGGCCCGGATCGGGGTTATAGAGTCGGAGGAGCAGTTTTATGAAATCTTTCTTGAGAAATGGAGAGAGTATCTCCATCGGCTGAGAAGCGGACAGAAACTGCTGGCAGTGCTGGGCCGGGATTTTGAGACAGTTGAGGATGTAAAAGCCCATATGGAGGAGATCCGGATTCACTTGCGGGGCCACAATCTGTACGACATTTATTACGGCCGGTACAAAGAGCAGGAACAGGAGATACTCAGCCGGTACATTGATCAGTCGCCGCGGGAGGATTTCGCTGATATTCTGGATTCCATCGACCGGTTTATTTATTTTGAGAGCAGGAAGAAAGAGAGCGCAGACTGACTGTGCCGGGGAAAATATGAGAATAACAGTATTGACAGACAATATCGGAAGAGACGGCCTTACCGGTGAGTGGGGCCTGAGTTTTTATATCGAATATCACGGGCGGAAGCTGATTCTGGATGCGGGACAGTCGGGAATATTCGCGGAAAATGCGGATAAACTGGGCTTAAGTCTTGCAGATGTGGATTATGCGGTCCTTTCCCACGCCCATTATGATCATGCAGACGGGATGTCTGTTTTTCTTGACAGAAACAGCAGGGCAAAGCTCTGGCTGCAGGAATCCTGCCGGGAGAACTGCTACCGGGTCAAAGAGGGCCGTATGAAATATATCGGAATCCGGAAAGGCATGCTGGAGAAATACAGGGACAGACTGGTCTGTGTGCGGGGAGATCAGGAGCTGGATGAAGGCATCCGGCTTATCGCACATCATACGCCGCAGCTTGAAAAGGCAGGAAGAAGAGAAAAGATGTTTCTGAAACAGGATGACGGATGGATGACGGACTGTTTTGCGCATGAACAGAGTCTGGTGCTGGAGTGCGGGGATGGCATTGTCATACTGAACAGCTGCTCCCACGGCGGGGCAGATAACATTATCAGAGAAGTATCAGCGGAGTATCCGGGCAGACGGGTTCTGGCCATGATCGGAGGGTTCCATCTGCACAATAAAGACGACGATTATATCCGGGCATTCGCGGAAAAGCTCCGGCAGACAGGAGTGGAGCAGATTTATACCGGGCACTGCACCGGCGATAATGGTTACCGGATTCTTTCCCGGGAGCTGGGCGGCACAGTTCATCAGCTGTGCGTGGGACTGGAGATGGAATTTTAAGCGCAGAACGGTTTCTGCGGATCCGTCTGACTTTCATTTCACAGGCCGGGTACAATGTGTTATGATAGACAGCATAGCCGGAGTATCCGGGGCACAGACAGATAAAGGATGGAAAGAAATGTGGCACAACTGATGATTTCACTTGCGGCCTGCGTGACAGGCTTTATTTTAGATTTTATATTCGGAGACCCGGCGTGGATCTATCATCCGGTCCGGATGATCGGAAAAGGGATTGAGCTGGGAGAACGGATTCTGCGCAGGATATGCGGAGAAAAACATCTGACGGCGGCAGGAGGGACTCTCTGGCTGGTTATTGCAGGGCTGTCTTTTCTGTTCCCTCTGGGGGCTCTTTTTCTGGCATACAGGATTCATCCGGGATTGGGGTTCGTGCTGGAGGCCTTCTGGTGCTTTCAGATTCTGGCGGCCAGGAGTCTGTGCAGGGAGAGCGGAAAAGTATATGACCGGCTTCAGGAGGATGACCTGCCCGGCGCCCGCCGGGCTGTATCCATGATTGTGGGAAGGGATACGGAGAGCCTGAGTGCGGAAGGGGTAACCAAAGCGGCGGTGGAGACGGTGGCCGAAAATACTTCCGACGGTGTGACAGCGCCTCTGATTTATCTGATGATCGGCGGCGCGCCGCTGGGATTCCTCTATAAGGCAGTCAATACAATGGATTCCATGCTGGGATATAAGAATGACAGATATCTGTACTTCGGACGCGTTCCGGCCGGAATGGATGATATTTTTAATTATATTCCCGCGCGGCTTACTGCTCTTCTTATGATCGCGGCGGCATATCTGACCGGGCTGGACGGGAAAAACGCATGGAAGATATACAGAAGAGACCGGAAAAAACACGCAAGTCCAAATGCGGCCCAGACGGAATCCGTCTGCGCGGGCGCTCTCCGGGTGCAGCTTGCCGGGGATGCAGTGTACTTTGGGAAATTATATAAAAAAGAATTTATCGGGGACAGTCTGCGTCCGATTGAACCACAGGATATCCGGCGGACACAGAGACTGATGTATGTGACGGCGCTTCTGGTCCTGTTCCTGTGCGGGGGCATAAAGGCCGCTCTGATTTTTCTGGGAGGAGCAGCATGAGATACAGTCATGGCGGAGATATATATACATATGGAGAAGTAGTGGATTTTTCAGTAAATGTCAATCCTCTGGGAATGTCAGAGTATGTGGCGGAGGCGGCAAAGCGGGGAATAGAGAAGGCGGGAGCCTATCCAGACTGTCAGTGCAGAGAACTGCGGAAAAAACTGGCCCGGCGTCAGGGACTGCCGGAAGCCTATTATGTATTCGGAAACGGAGCGGCAGAAATTTTCTATACGCTGGTACTGGCGGAAAAGCCGAAGCAGGCTCTTCTTCCCGTGCCGGCTTTTTCAGAGTATGAGCGGGCGTTGAATACGGTGGGGTGCAGAATAAAATATTATGAGACAGAGAGAAAGGATTCTTTCTGTATTGACGAAAGATTTCTGTCTGAACTGAATGAAGAGACAGATATTATTTTTTTGTGTTCACCCGGAAACCCTTCGGGAGCTGTAATCGACAGAGGGCTTCTTCTCAAAGTGATCCGGCTCTGCGAAAAGTTTCAGATACGCCTTATAGTGGACGAATGTTTCGCCGGGCTTCTGGAAGAACCGGAGAAGCATTCCGTAATGAATGAGACGGCCCGCTGTCCTTATCTTACTGTTGTGCGGGCATTTACGAAAACCTTCGCCATGCCCGGACTCAGGCTGGGATACGGGATTACATCGGACGCTGGTCTGACAGAGAAGATGGAGCAGATGCGTCAGCCTTGGAGCGTGTCCGTTCCTGCCCAGGAAGCGGGAATTGCGGCGCTGGACGAGGAAGCGCGGGTAAGAGAAGCGGGCAGGCTTATTTCTGAGGAGAGAAGATTTCTGGAAGAGCAGCTGCAGCGGCTGGGGATTGAATATGTTCCTTCGGATGCAAATTATATTCTGATGCACAGCAGGATCGATCTGTTTCATGAGCTGAAGAAGCATAATATTTTAATCCGGGACTGTTCGGATTACAGAGGACTGGAAAAGGGGTGGTACCGGACCGCAGTCCGGGGACGAAGGGAAAATCAGATCCTTATCCAGGCGCTTGAGAAGATAATAAAGGAGGCCGGCAGATGAAAGGCTCAATTATGATACAGGGAACGATGTCAAATGCGGGGAAAAGCATCCTGGCAGGCGGACTGTGCCGTGTCCTGAAGCAGGACGGCTATCGTGTGGCGCCTTTTAAATCCCAGAATATGGCCCTCAATTCTTTTATCACAAAGGAAGGTCTGGAGATGGGCAGGGCTCAGGTGATGCAGGCGGAAGCGGCGGGAATAGAACCCTCCGCGGCTATGAATCCGATTCTGCTGAAACCGACCAACGATACCGGATCCCAGGTGATCCTGAACGGGAAGCCTGTCGGCGTCATGCCGGCGGTGGAATACTACCGGCATAAAAGAGAATATATTCCTTATATAATGGAAGCATACGAGAAACTGAAGCGGCAATATGACGTGATTGTGATCGAGGGGGCGGGAAGTCCTGCGGAGATCAATCTCAAAAAGGATGATATTGTAAATATGGGGCTGGCGGAGCTGGTTGACGCGCCGGTCCTGCTTGCCGGGGACATAGACAGAGGCGGTGTGTTCGCCCAGCTGATCGGCACGGTTATGCTTCTTGAAGAAAAAGAACGGCAGCGGATCAAGGGACTGATCATCAATAAATTCCGGGGGGATGTGTCGATCCTGAAGCCGGGACTTGCCATGCTGGAGGAGCGGGCCGGGATTCCCGTGCTGGGAGTGGTGCCCTATTTTTATCTGGATATTGACGAAGAGGACAGCCTGACGGAACGGTTTCAGAAAAAGCAGAGTACAGGGCTTGTGGATGTGGCCGTGATCCGGCTGCCCAGAATTTCCAACTTTACGGATATTGCTCCTCTGGAAGCCAGTGAGGAAGCAGGGGTCAGATATGTCAGTTCTCCGGCAGAGTTCGGAGAGCCGGACGCTGTGATCCTGCCGGGCAGCAAGAATACGATCCGGGATCTGTTATGGATGAGGCAGAACGGACTGGAAGCGAAAATACTGCGGTACGCGTCAGAAGGAGGCATTGTGTTCGGCATCTGCGGCGGGTATCAGATGCTGGGAGCAGAGATTTCCGACCCTGAGGGCGTGGAGCAGAAAGGAACGGTCAGAGGGATGGGGCTGCTTCCGGTCCGGACCAGATTTACCTTGGAAAAGCGACGGACAAGAATACAGGGACATTTCCTTGAACTCCGGGGAATACTGAAAGATCTGTCCGGCATGGAATTTGAAGGATATGAGATCCATATGGGAGAAAGTTCGCCTCTGCAGGGAGAAGATCCCGTGGGAAGTTCCCATGCCGGATCACTTGTGGAATTTACTGATATAACAGAGGCAGAAAATATATCCGGAGCAGGCCGGCTCCGCCCGGACGGGGCGCAGCGGGGCAATGTTTACGGATGTTATGTCCATGGCATCTTTGACGCTCCGGGCTGTGCCGAAGGATTTATAAGCGCGCTTCTGAAGCGCAAAGGATACGACCCGTCACAGATTCAGGCGAGGGACTGGAAAGCATATAAGGAAGAACAGTATGACAGGCTTGCGGATATTATCCGGGAGAGCCTGGATATGGAACGAATCTATCAGATTATAGAGAAAGGAAATGATGCGCCATGCAGTCTGTAATCAGAATCGGCAGCAGGGAGAGCCTGCTTGCGGTAAGACAGGCAGAGATCATCCGGGATCAGATTTTAAGGTGCGATCCGGAAGTGAAGGTTGAGATCATTACAATGAAAACAACAGGAGATAAGATCCTGGATAAAAGCCTGGCGAAGATCGGCGGAAAAGGGCTGTTTGTAAAAGAGCTGGACCGGGCGCTTCTGGACGGACGGATTGATATTGCTGTGCACAGCCTGAAGGATATGCCTATGGAAGAGAATCCGGAGCTGCCAATCCTGGCATACGGGAAAAGGGAAGACCCCAGGGACGTGCTTCTGTACCGGCCGGATCTGGACAATCTTCCGGAACATCCTCTGATCGGTACGTCCAGCAGGCGGAGAATGATACAGATGGAAAAACTGGTGCCGGACTGCAGCTTCCGGGGAATCCGGGGAAATGTGCAGACAAGAATGAAAAAACTGGAGACAGAGGGCTACGACGCAACTCTGCTTGCGGCAGCAGGACTGAAGCGGCTCAGGATGGAATCGGTAATCAGCCGTTATCTGTCAGTGGATGAAATGATCCCGGCGGCAGGCCAGGGCATTCTGGCCGTACAGGGAAGAAAAGGAGATAATTACGGCTGGGCGGCCCGGATAGACGCGCCGGAGAGCCGGGCAGCAGCGCAGGCGGAACGGCAGTTTATCCGGGTGACCGGAGGAGACTGTACTTCACCCTGTGCCGCCCATGCGCAGATAAGCGGCAGTGAACTGAAACTGACAGGACTCTATTATAAGGAGGACTCCCGGGAGTACTCGGTGAACACCTTTGTGACTGACATATCTGAAGCGCGGCAGGCAGGAGAGACGCTGGCGCTGCGGATGATGGAACAGGGATAAATAATCCAGGAAGGAACAGCACAATGACAGTAAATCAGAATGGATCAGAAAAGAAGAGAAAAAAAGGTAACAGCGGCAGAACCGGAAAAGTATGGCTTGCCGGCGCAGGTCCGGGGGACGCCGGACTTCTGACAGTGAAGGCTGCTGAACTGATTGAACGGGCAGATGTAATCGTCTATGACGCCCTGATCAGCGCGGAACTGCTGAGCCGCATTCCACGGGATACAGAGACAATCTATGTGGGCAAACATGCGGGAAAGCATCCGGTGCCCCAGGAAGAGATCAATCAGATTCTTGTGAGGGAGGCGGAAAAAGGGAAAAACGTACTTCGCCTGAAAGGCGGAGACCCCTTTGTCTTCGGCCGAGGGGGAGAGGAACTGGAGATGCTTGTACAGTCGGACATTCCCTTTGAAGCAGTGCCGGGCATTACGTCTTCCGTGGCGGTTCCGGCCTATGCGGGCATACCGGTGACCCACAGAGATTATACCTCCTCTTTTCATGTAATTACCGGGCATGCCAGAAAGGACGGCAAACTGAGTATTGATTTTGATTCTCTGGTGCGTCTCAATGGTACTCTTGTATTTCTGATGAGTGTGTCCTCTATGGAAAAGATATTAAGAGGACTGCTGGATGCCGGGATGGATCCGGATATGCCTGCGGCGGTGCTGGAGCGGGGAACGACGGCGCGGCAGAGAAGAGTAACCGCCACAGTGAGCACTCTGAAGGAGGCAGCGGACCGGGCGGATATCCGTACCCCGGCTATTATCCTTGTGGGAAAAGTCTGCGCGCTGGCGGAGGAACTTCACTGGGCGGAAGACAGGATCTTAGGCGGCCGTCAGTTCCTGTTGACCCGGCCCAGGCAGAACCTCTCCGCACTTGCAAAACGCCTGAGAGAGCTGGGCGCTCAGGTGATTGAAATGCCGGCCATCCATACGGAACCCATTTCTCCGAATGAACTGCTGAGATGTGCGCTTGCGCAGTTCAGGGAGAGAGACTGCGGAAAATGGCTTGTATTCACCAGTCCCATTGGTGTGGCAGTCTTTTTTGACGCATTAAAAGAAATGAAGGCAGACCTGAGAAATGTCCTGGGAGGGAGGGGAACGGTCCGGATCGGGGCGATCGGTTCGGCAACCGCTTCCGCCCTTGAAGCACATGGCCTGTTTCCCGATGCGGTGCCCGAAACATACAGCGCCGGCGAACTGGGGAAAAGGCTGGCAGAATTGTCACAGCCGGGAGAACACGTGCTGATTGCCCGGGCAGAGAAAGGATCGGAAGATCTGATTCCGCCCCTTACAGAGGCAGGACTTACCGCAGAGGATATTCCTCTGTACCGGACGGTGTATGAGGTGAATCCGGTTCTGAAAGAAACCGTGACGGATATGCTGGAGAGCGGGGAGATCGACGCAGTGACATTTACCAGCGCGTCCACAGTCCGCGGATTTGTACGGGCTATGGGAGAGATGGATTACAGCCGGATCCGGGCCGTGTGCATCGGGGAACAGACTGCCCGCGCGGCAGCTGAGTACGGGATGCAGACAGAAACTGCGGCACAGGCGTCTATGGACGCTATGACGGAAAAGATTGTGGAGTTATACGGAAATTGCAGATAAGGTACAGGTAGGCAGGATATGAAAAACGAATATGATGACGAGCATTTTTTCAATGAATATGCGCAGATGACACGAAGCAGAGAGGGGCTTGCGGGAGCGGGAGAATGGCATCAGTTCCGCAGGATGTTTCCGCCTCTGGAAGGCAGCCGCGTATTGGATTTGGGCTGCGGCTACGGCTGGCACTGCAAATATGCTGTGAAGCAGGGCGCAGCGAAAGTTCTGGGAATTGATGTAAGCCGGCGGATGATCCGCGAGGCAGAAAAGAGAAACCAGGATGAGCGCATCACGTATGAAGCCCTTTCCCTTGAGGAGTATGACTATCCGGAGAAAGCATGGGACTGCGTGGTGTCAAATCTGGCGCTCCACTATATCCCGGATATTTCAGCCGTTTTTCAACGGGTACACCATACTTTGAAAAAAGGCGGATATTTTCTTTTCAATATTGAACATCCTGTCTTTACCGCAGGGGTGGGACAGGACTGGATTTATGATGAAAGCGGCAGACCTGTGTACTGGCCGGTGGATGACTATTTTTATCCAGGGGAGAGGAAAACACATTTCCTTGGATGTGAAGTGATAAAATATCATCACACACTGACCCAGATTATAAACGGGCTTCTGAAATGCGGATTTGTGATTGATATGCTGGAAGAGGCCCGGCCATCCGGAGAGATGATGGACGTTCCGGGAATGAAAGACGAGATGCGCCGTCCTATGATGCTGATGATCCGGGCAGGAAAGCAGTAAAAAGTAGAAAAGCGGAGGACTTAAGACATGCTGGAAGATAAAGATTATATTATGCGGATCGTACATGAATGGATCCGTACACTGATTAAGCTGATCTTTAACAAAGATATTGACAAAGATGACAAAGAACCAGTATCCCTTGAAGTAATAGAGCAGTATAAAAAACTGCTGTCCATGATTGATGATGGGGAAATCAATGAGGCGGAGAATATTTTGATTGACGGTCTGAAAGAAGGCGACAGGGCATACTTTGAGATGGCTCTTCTGTTCTATGAGAAACTGAGCGGAAAGACAGATGAATTTCTGGCAGAGCATGACTATTCCAGAGAAGAAGTAGTGGACGGCCTGAAATATGTCGTGAACTTTTACGGATACGGCAGCCTGCTGGACGCATTTACGGAGGACATCGAGATATGACAGAAAAAGAACGGATGCTGGCAGGAAAAATCTACTGCCCTTTTAAAGTGGGGGATAATACCTGGGAAAAGAGCCGGGAAGTTCTGGAACAGTTTAACTCCATGCCCTGGCAGAAAGAAAAAGAGCGCATGGAGCTGTTAAGGAGTATTTTCGGACATCTGGAAAAAGACGCCGTAATTGTGCCGCCGTTTTACTGCGATAAAGGCACCCAGATCTATATCGGAAAACATTTTTATGCAAATACCGGTCTGCTCATACTGGACGAGGCTGACGTGCGGATCGGCGATCATGTATTTATCGCTCCCCGTGTGTGCATCTATACGGCAGGACATCCCATTGACGCGGATATCCGCAGACTGGACCTTGAGTATGCAAAGGGTGTAACAATAGGAAATGACGTCTGGATCGGCGGAAATGCAGTGATCAATCCCGGCGTGAATATCGGCAGCAATGTAGTGATCGGTTCCGGTTCCGTAGTTACGAAAGACATTCCGGACGGAGTGATTGCAGCCGGGAATCCGTGCAGAGTATTAAGAAAGATCACGCAGGAAGATAAGGATTACTGGACGCGGCAGGCAGAAGAATATTTTGCCGATGAGGATATCGGCAGCCGTGCAGAAAGATAAAATTCCGGATGGAAGAAATAAGAATATAACAGCAGCCCTTATCTGAGATGACGGCCGTCCGTAATCCCGGAGTGCGCCTTTTGGTACTTCCGGTGATTATGGACCGGAGATATCAGAGAAATATTTCTTATTCTTTCCAGTATTCTGTCATATATTTTTCCGCATCTTCCTGCGAAAGATCATACTTTTCCTGAAGTTTCAGAAGAGTGGATTCACGGGGAATATTAACCTCCTGAAGAGTGGAGATGAGCTGGCGGATGCCGTCATTAATCCCTTCAAGATAGCCCGTAGATTTTCCCTTGCTGTATCCATCCTCATACCCCTCGCGCCGCAGAGTTTTATCGTGCAGTTCTTTATCATATGTTTCCAAAATCATCTGGATCACCTCAGCTTTTTTACAATAAAGGCCTTAAGCACCTTACAATATTTTCCACGGTTTCCACAAATGTATCTGTGTCCGTCCGGGGGTTACTCAGATAGGCATGGTATGTTCCCTGTATACAGTAGGAGAGGAGGATCTGTTTTGACGGATCCTCTTTATATTCCGGATATTTCCGGAAGATCACTTCTTTGAGCGCATAATCCAGACGGCTGCCCAGATGGCTTTGTCCTCTCCCGGAGAACAGAATTTTGATGAGCGAGATCTGGGACATAAATGCAAGGCAGAGTTCACGCGTAAATGCATCGGAATTATCAGGCGTGTAGTCCTTCAGATGATTAATACCGCCGATAATCGAGGAGACAGTCTCCTGCTCCATGGCTTCTGACAGCGCATAAATATCTTCATAGTGTGTATAAAACGTGGATTTATTGATGAGCGCCAGATCACACAGTTCTTTTACTGTGATTTTTTCCAGCGGCTTTTTTGCCCGAAGCTCGATAAAAGCATTTTTTATGGCGGTTTCTGTTTTCCGGATTCTCAGGTCAGCCTTTTTTTCTGTATTTCTCATTTCCTGTTTCCCCCATATATTAATGGTGAATATCCCGCGGAACAGCAGGCATGTTTTAATAATTGTTTCGCGGCGGACGGTTCGCAAAATGAGGCGTGCCATATAATCGACATTTTTTGCGGAACAGTCGGTTTTCCGACAGATATCCGGAATTGCCGGTAGTTTTTTCCCTGTTTTGCGTATAAGCTGATTATAGAACAAAAAACAACTGCTGTCGATTAAATTGGAGGGAAATTATGGATTTTTATGGATTTTATACCGGCAGGATTTTTGATGCATATAAATATCTCGGGGCTCATATTGAAGGGGGGAAAACTGTATTCCGCACATTTGCTCCGTCGGCATCCCGGATTTCCGTGATCGGGGAGTTCAATCAGTGGGAAGAAAGTCCCATGGAGAACGTACATGACGGCAATTTCTGGGAATTTGCAACGGATGAAGCAAAGCCGGGCATGATGTACAAATATCGTATTTATGATCAGACGGGCAGATGGATTGATCATTGTGATCCCTACGGTTACGGGATGGAACTGCGGCCGAATGCGGCGTCCATTATCCGGGAAACAGACAGATACCGGTTTCATGATGAAAAATGGATGAAAAGGCGGTCTGATCACAGAAATCTGCCTATGAATATTTATGAAATGCATCTGGGTTCATTTAAGAAGCCGTCGGAGGAACCGGACGCGTGGTATAACTATGAAGAGATGGCGGATATCCTGATTCCATATCTGAAGGAGAACGGATACAATTATCTGGAGCTTATGCCGCTGAATGAGTATCCCTGCGATGAGTCATGGGGATATCAGAGCACCGGTTTTTTCAGTCCCACATCAAGATATGGGACAGCGGATCAGCTAAAGGCCTTTGTGGATGCCTGTCACAAAAACGAAATCGGAGTTATTCTGGATTTTGTTCCGGTACATTTCGCCGTAGATGATTACGCACTGGCAAATTATGACGGCACGGCGCTGTACGAATATCCTCATTCGGATGTGGGGAACAGCGAGTGGGGCAGCAGGAACTTCATGCATTCCCGGGGTGAAGTGCGAAGTTTCCTTCAGTCCGCGGCGGATTACTGGCTGAGCGAATATCATATGGACGGACTGCGTATGGACGCTATCAGCAGAGCTATCTACTGGCAGGGAATGCCTGAACGGGGTGTAAATTCCAATGCAGTCGAATTTCTTCGATATATGAATCAGGGGCTGAAGGAACGGCATCCGTCTGTAATTCTGGCCGCGGAAGATTCTACGTCATTTCCCGGAGTCACGAAATCCGCGAAAGAAGGCGGACTGGGATTTGATTATAAGTGGGATATGGGATGGATGAACGATACACTGGATTATTTCCGGACAGCTCCCGGGTACCGGACACGGGATTACCATAAACTGACATTCTCCATGTCTTATTACTACGACGAAAGGTATCTGCTGCCTCTGTCCCATGATGAAGTTGTCCACGGAAAGGCCACGATTCTTCAGAAAATGTACGGGGATTATGAGATGAAGTTTCCACAGGCAAGGGCGTTCTATATGTATATGTATGCTCATCCGGGGAAGAAGCTGAATTTTATGGGAAATGAGATCGGACATTTCCGGGAGTGGGATGAGAAGCGGGAAATGGACTGGAATCTTCTGGATTATCCGGCCCATCAGGATTTCCACCGGTTTATGAAGGATCTGAACCGCTTCTATCTGGAGCATCCGGCATTTTCTGAAATGGATTATGATACGGAAGGCTTTCAGTGGCTGGAGTGCCATGCACAGGAGAAGTGTGTATATGTATTTGAGAGAAAAAGTGAAAAAGAGCGGATCATGGCGGTCTTTAATTTCTCGGATCAGGATCAGGAATTTGAGATTCAGGGTAAAAACATAAAGGAGCTGAAAAAAGTATTCAGCAGTGAAGATCCGGGCTATGGAGGTACGGAACAAGAGAAGAGAAAAGTTGTAAAGATAAATAAGGGCAGCTGCTCATTCCGGCTGAAACCGTTTTCTGCGGAATATTATGTTGTCATAAATGATTGAGAAACTACGGAGTCTTTAGTATAATAATTTCATCATATATGGAACAGAAAGACAGTTATATGGATAAAAATCTATCATTTATATTTACGCCGGACGGTTTCCGCCCGGATATCTCTGAAGCGGCCGGAGGATGGAAACAGGAAGATATTACAAGATGGTCGAAGGAAAGCGGACTTCCCGCTCTTTATGATACGGGTCTGCAAGCCGCTCCGAAAGAAATGACGCAGTCCGCCCGCTTCCTCTATCAAACGGCGGCGGCATTTTTCCGTCAGCTCACTGAACTTCCGGAACTGGAACTTGCGCGGGAACAGGTGCAGGTGCCGGTTCCAGAAGAAATGTGTGAAGAATTGCTATTAAGTGCTCCTTTTGCTATCGGAGCAGAATATATAACAGAAGGATGGATTAGAAATATATTTGAGGGGCTGACCCGGATTTTCCGCAGAGAGATTGCAGGCTACAGCGGCACAGTAGAACTGTATCTGACAGAAAAAAATCAGGATCTGCATGTGCCGGAGCGCATTTTCTTCCATCTGGTGGAGAATAAGGACGATGCCGACTATCCGTTTGCTTTTCTCGCGACTTATGCGACAAAAAGCGATGACGGAAAAGTACGTCATGTTCCGCTGCGGTATGCATTGACTGAATATAAAGGGAAAAGAGATAAATTGCTTGAACATTTATCCTGCCTGAATAAAGCTGCGGAGGTATCGGGACTGATTGCCGGATTTATGGAATCGGGAGAACTGTTCCACCCTCTGCGATTGACGACGCAGGAGGCATACACATTTTTGCGGCAGATCGAAGATATAGAAAAGACGGGTATTCTGTGCAGAATACCGAACTGGTGGAGAAAGCGCGCGTCGGTAGTTTCCATGTCGGTAAGTCTTGGAGAAGACAGACCGTCTGTACTGGGATTCGACAGCATTGTTTCAATGCAGCCGAGGCTGGTAGTTGACGGTATACCGCTGACTCAGGCAGATATCCGAAGGCTTTTGTCAGAGACGGAAGGACTGGCTTTTCTGAAAGGGAAATGGGTGGAAGTCGATCATGAACGGCTGAGAAAGCTGCTGAAGCAGATGGAGGAAAACCACGGCGAAATTACTTTGATGGACGCCCTGCGCATGAATATGGGCAGTCAGGATAAAAATGCTGATGTGGGCCCTCTTGTCACAAACGGGAAATGGCTTTCCGGACTTCTGAGAAATTTAAGAGATCCGGGGAAAATCCGCAGGATAAAAGTTCCGTCTACTGTATATGCGGAGCTGCGGCCATATCAGAAGGACGGATATATCTGGCTTAATTATATGGACCGGCTGGGGTTCGGAGCATGTCTGGCCGATGATATGGGACTTGGAAAGACTCTTCAGGTGCTCGCATATCTGGAGCGTATGAGAAAAACGAAAAAGGATGCCCGGGTACTGCTTATCGTTCCGGCATCACTTCTCGGAAACTGGGAAAAAGAAGCGGAAAAATTTGTGCCGCGGATGGATATCAGGATTCTTCATGGCAGAGGCGCGGCCGTATTGGGGCAGGAGGTAAAGGAAGAATCTGCGTTTCTTACGGTCACCACTTACGGGATGGCCGCAAGAATAAAAGAGCTTCGGGACATTCAGTGGGAATGCGTGATACTTGATGAGGCGCAGGCGATCAAAAATCCTCTGAC
This sequence comes from Mediterraneibacter sp. HA8405, assembly GCF_056148955.1. Lineage (NCBI taxonomy): Bacteria > Bacillati > Bacillota > Clostridia > Lachnospirales > Lachnospiraceae > Mediterraneibacter > Mediterraneibacter sp. HA8405. The sequence goes on from NZ_CM148758.1 coordinate 1,149,696, forward strand.
AAATCAGACCAAAGCAGTAAAGCTGCTTAAAAGCCGCATGAAGATTGCTATGACAGGTACTCCGATCGAAAACGATCTGTCAAATCTGTGGTCTTTATTTGATTTCCTGGACAAAGGCCTTCTGGGCACATCAAAAGAGTTCAGGGAGTTTACGAAAGGGCTCGGCGTGCATCCGGAGCAGTATGCGCGCCTTAAATCAATGGTGGCGCCCTTTATGCTGCGCAGAGTAAAGACAGACAAACGTATTATAGCTGATCTTCCGGACAAGCTTGAGACGGTTGATTATGTAGAAATGTCGAAAAAGCAGGTTGTTCTCTACCGAAAGGTTGTCGCCGATATGGAAGACAGAATTCTGAATTCAGACGGAATAGAAAGAAGAGGGCTTGTTCTCGCGGTTCTTATGAAGCTGAAACAGATCTGCAACCATCCGGATCAGTATCTGGGGCAGCAGGCATTTTCAGAGGCGGACAGCGGGAAGTTTCAGATGCTGAAATCTCTGTGTGAGACAATTTATGAAAAAAGAGAGCGTGTGCTTGTGTTCACGCAGTTCAGGGAGATCACGGAATATCTCGCCTCTTTCTTAAAAGAAATCTTTCATGCGGACGGATATGTGCTCCACGGCGGCACCCCGGTAGCAAAGCGAGGAGAGATTGTGGATGCATTTCAGGGAGATTCATATGTTCCATTTATTGTCTTGTCAGTGAAGGCGGGAGGAACAGGACTGAATCTGACGAAAGCAAATCATGTAATTCATTTTGACCGGTGGTGGAATCCTGCCGTAGAAAATCAGGCTACAGACCGTGCCTTCAGAATTGGACAGACGAAGAATGTGATGGTGCATAAGCTGGCGTGCAGAGGGACGATAGAGGAAAAGATCAACGCGCTTATAGAGTCGAAAAAGGAGCTTGCGGAAAATGTGATCGGCTCCGGCGGGGAAAAATGGATTACTGAGCTTGGAAACGACGAGCTTATGTCACTGCTGCGGCTGGAACGCAGATAGTTGAGCACGGTCAAATAAACGGAACAGACGGTAAGAATGGACGGAGGAAAGATGTATGAGCAGGTATTGGAATGAATTTCCACGATATGAACAGCCGGATGCAGGGGAACTTCGAAGAAAATCCGACGCCAGCAAAAAGAAAGCCCAGAGCAGAGGAAAGATCCTTGAGCCTGTCCAGGTTCAGGGAAGAAATATAGCGAAGACATGGTGGGGAAAGGCGTGGTGCGACAATCTGGAACGGTACGCAGATTACGAGAGCCGTCTGGGCAGAGGAAAGAGATATGTGCGGAACGGCTCAGTTATAGATCTGAAGATCCAGAAGGGAAAAATCCTTGCAAGAGTGCAGGGAAGCCGTAAGACTCCATATAAAGTCGAGATACGGATCAGTCCGCTGTCTGAGGAAAAATGTCAGGATATCCTTTCAAGATGCGGAAAGAAACTGGAAAATCTGGAGGCGCTGCTTGGAGGGAATTTTCCGGATGAAATGAAGGAGCTTTTTCAGGGAAAAGGAGGATTGTTTCCTGAACCGAGGGAGATCAGCTTTAACTGCAGCTGCCCGGACTGGGCTCTGATGTGCAAGCATGTTGCCGCAGCCCTGTACGGCGTGGGCGCAAGGCTTGATGAAAATCCGCTCCTGTTTTTTGAACTGCGGGGAATTGATGTGGGGAGATTTATTGACGTTGCCCTTGAAAATCGTGTGGAAGCCTTGCTTGCGAATATGGACAGAAAAAGCAGCCGGGTGCTGGATGACGGCGACATTGGGACATTATTCGGAGTGCTGTAGGTATTAAAAAAGAAAATTATTCACGTTTATTAAACCCTTTCCGCTCTTTCGCGGCTTCGATCAGTTCTTTGGCTTCCTCAAAGGCTTCGGGCAGATATTCGTCTGCCCACTCTTTTCCCTGTTTTTCCTGCTTCTTGATGTCTTCCCATTTCGTCAGGACTTCACCGGTATCAGATACCGTGGCTTCTCCAAAAACATGGGGATGCCGGCGGATCATTTTGTCGATTACGGTCTGGATTACATCGTCCATGGTAAACAGACCTTCCTCCTCTGCGATCTGCGCGTGAAATACTACCTGCATGAGCAGGTCGCCCAGCTCTTCTTTCAGATTGTCGGGATCCCCGGTCTGCTCCAGAATATTGATGCCGCAGATGACTTCCGCGGCCTCCTCAATACAAGGCTTTTTCAGGCTTATATGGGTCTGGGCCCGATCCCAGGGACAGCCGTCCGGAGCCCGGAGACGGGCGATTACTTCTTCAAATTCTTCAAACTTTGTCATGGCTGCTTTACCATACATTCCTTTCTGTAAAATGCGATTCCATATTTCAGGATATCAGAATAGCCTTCCTGCCTCAGAGCTTCTTCATACTTCTGGTCTTCGATCTGCTTAAGCGCTTCATCACATCTGCGTTCCAGTTCCTGATATGTCCGGGCAATTTTGATCTCCATGATTACAGCTTTCCCTCTGACGCTCGGGTATTTCAGCAGGATATCGGGACGCCCGTTCCCGGATTCCCGGTTGGAGAGTACAATATAGTTTCCGATATTTTTAAGCATCCCTGCAAGAAAACCATGATAGTAGCTCTCCTGATAGTCATAAAAACTGATTGTTTCCATCAGATTGTCAGAGAGGATCTGCGCCATAGTATCGCAGTCGCCGTTTAAGATACTTTCATAGAGAGGGGAAAGCTCCTTCTCCTTTGTCTTCTCCTCAAACCACCGCAGTACAGTGTTTTTATAAATGTGACGGACTTCACTGTTCGGTATTGCCATTTCGACAAGGATATCCTCGCCGTCCTGGCGTTGGCTGATCTTTTTCAGATACCCTGTAAAGAACAGGAAGTTCCAGAGGTTGTCCTGCGTGGAGTCCATATCGTCGTAAGTAATATCTTCGTGAATCGGTTTTGTGATTGTCTTTCCCTCAATCAGAGCTTCGATTTCCTGCTTTACCGAGATATCTGCCCGTTCTACGAGAGTGCGGACAATGCTGTTGGAACTGGTATTGGACCAGTAGGGTTTCAACAGAGCTTTTTTGTCGTTATAGCAGGAATTTACATAATTGATGACGCTCCACGGATTGTACACTTCAGTATTGCCGAACTGGTATCCGTCGTACCATGCTCTGACTGCGCTCAAATTTTCTTCAAGACCGTAATGTACAAGCATCTGATCCACCTCGTCTTGAGTAAATCCGAAGTGTTCGGCGTAGGCTGTATCCATGATTGAAACAATATTCAGATTATTTAATCCGGTAAAAATGGATTCTTTACTGATGCGCAGACATCCTGTGACTACTGCAAATTCCAGAGTATCGTTTGTCTTGAGAGCCGACTCGAACAATGAGCGGATCAGGCGGACCATCTTATCATAGAAACCGCTGAAATACGCATTCTCAAGAGGAACGTCATACTCATCGATTAGGATGACCGTCTTCCTCCCGTAGAAAGCGTACAGACACTCGGAGAGGAATTTCAGTGATGTAAGGTATTCATTATCGTCCGCTTTGCGATTCATCAAAAGATCATATTTTGTGCGGTCATCATTGCTGTCCAGATTTTGGGAAATCTCCGGATGCTTTTTGAATTCCCGCGCTATATCCTCTTTCAGACAGTGAAACGCCGATTCATAGTTCCCTTGTTTCATAGATTTCAGGGACAACGAAATTACAGGATACTGTCCGGCTTCCTTTCGATATTTTTCTCCGGCTTTCATGATTTTCGTTCCTGCAAACAGACGGGAACGATCCTCCTGAGATTTTTCAAAAAAATACCGGAGCATGCTCATATTCAGTGTTTTGCCGAAACGGCGCGGCCGGGTGAAGAGGTTAACTTTTCCACGCAGATCGATCAGATCTTTTATCAATAATGTTTTGTCAACATAATAATAGCCTTTTGTAATAATTTCCTCAAAATTTTCCACTCCGACCGGCAATGGTGTCCATTCCATACAGAAACGCCTCCCTTCCATTCGTAGTTCAATCTTACTACGATTGGAAGAGAGGCGCAAGATTCATTCTTTTTGATCTCTGTGAACAGGTTTTATCCGTTATTTCCTGTTGTGGACAGCCGGATGGCTTTATCTTTGCTGCAGCTGATCTTATTCTCAAGGTCATAGACGGCATTGCTGATCACATATTCTCCATCGTTTATATATACCTCGATGAGATTGGGATCAACCAGGACTTCCAGCCGGAAGCCGTCTCTGATTTCAGGCGTTTCGGAAATCAGATGGGCGCCTTCAACATTAGCGGGATAGACTTGTGTGCGGTCAGTGACGATCTGGTTTCCTTTTCTTGTGATAAGAAATCCGCCGATATCGATTGTTTCGCCGTCTTCCAGGTCAAAAGCAGCCATGTAGCCGTCTTCGGAAGCCTCTGCGGTATCCCGGATTATTCTGGAGTAAGCACTGCGGATATTCGGATGCATGCGGAAATAAATATGTCCGTCCTTTCGTTCTACCATCCGGGGAGAACAGAACATGCCGATCCAGCCTTCTTCTGTTACCTTTGGCATACGAACCCATGCTGTCATAATCCTTCTGCCATCTTTATCCAGGGTTGTCTGGGGCGCGTACAGATCCAGGCCATAGTCCAGATACTGGTACTGATCGGGAATCTGTATCCGGCACTCTGATTCATCAAAAGATACCGGAAAACAGAGGGACTGGTTTTTCTCTTTTTCTCCATTTGTCAGAAAGCCCATGGCCGACAGAAGCAGAACGCCGCCGCCTTCTGTCTCAAAATAATCCGGACATTCCCACATCCATCCGTATTCCGGCCCCTTCCATGCCTTATTTACATAAGTCCAGGTATGGAGATCTTCGCTGCGGTAGAAAAGAACCTCGCCGTATTTTTCTTCTATTGTACTTCCAAGGATCAGATACCAGGCGTCTTTCCCTCTCCAGATTTTCGGGTCTCTTGTGTGGGTTCGGTCTCCGATGGAAGGATCTGTGACGGGAGGAATGATTACTTCCTTGTCATGTTCATTGTCAAACCGGAATCCGTCGTCCGAAGAAATCATAAGCTGGGAAGCTTCGAACTGTTCGTTGAGACAGGTGTGGGGGTCATCGGGATTGACGACTTCATAGCGGACGCCTGTATAAACCAGGTACAGTTTTCCGTCTTCTTCAATGGCGCTTCCGGAAAAGCATCCGTTTAAATCTGCCCGTGTGGTAGGGTAGAGGGCCAGACCTTTGTGTTCCCATGTAACCAGATCTCTGCTTATGGCATGTCCCCAGTGCATGGTGCCCCAGCGGGGTTCATAGGGAAAATACTGATAAAAAAGGTGGTAGTATCCTTTGTAGTAAATAAAGCCGTTGGGATCGTTTACCCAGTTGTCCGGCGCTTTTAAGTGTAATGCGTGTTTTTTCATACTGCCTCCAAATATTCTGCCATGGCCGAAATGTCACCCGGACAAAGGCCATGGCAGTTATGATTATAATATTCTTTTATAATTCCGCATAGTTGATTCCTGTTTCTTTATCAAAGAAATGCATTTTTGACGGCATGAATACAAAGTTGATCCGGTCGCCGATCTGACTGATCTCATACTTGGACACACGGGCTACGGCCTGAGAACCGCCGAAGTTGAAGTAGAGGTTGTTTTCGTTTCCCATAACCTCTGTATCTGTAATGACAGCGTGCTGGGCGTTGCCTTTGTTGAGTTCCATATTCTGCGCGTCCATCTTGATGTCTTCACCGCGGATGCCGAGGATCATTTCGCCCTGACGGCCGTTCAGTTTCTTCATCATACCTTCGGACAGTGTCATTGTGCTGCCGTCGGCAAATTTTACAGTGCCTTTGTCAACTGTCACATCGAAGAAGTTCATCTGAGGCGATCCGATGAATCCGGCTACGAACTGATTTACCGGATGATCATAAAGTTCCATTGGTTTTCCGACCTGCTGGATCACGCCGTCTTTCATAATGACAATGCGGTCAGCCATGGTCATGGCCTCTACCTGGTCGTGGGTTACATAGATGGTAGTAGCGCCGATCTGTCTGTGAAGTTTACTGATTTCTGTTCTCATGCTGACACGGAGTTTCGCGTCAAGGTTTGAAAGCGGCTCATCCATGAGGAACACCTTGGAATTCTTTACAATCGCGCGGCCCAGTGCGACTCTCTGGCGCTGGCCTCCTGAAAGATTTTTCGGTTTACGGTAGCGGTATTCTTCCAGTCCCAGGATTTTGATTGCCCAGTCTACTTTCTGTTTGATCTGATCTGCCGGCATTTTCATGTTTTTCAGGCCATATCCGATATTTTTCTCAACCGTCATGTGAGGATAGAGCGCGTAATTCTGGAATACCATTGAGATGCCTCTGTCTCTCGGAGCTACGTCATTTACTTTTTTCCCGTCTATGTAGAGCTCGCCGCCTGTGATCTCCTCAAAACCTGCGATCATGCGGAGTGTTGTGGATTTCCCGCAGCCGGACGGGCCGACAAATGCGATAAATTCTTTCTCCTCAATATCAAGAGTGAAGTTGTCTACTGTATTTTTATCTGATCCGGGATACATTTTACATATATTTTTAAATTCTATAAAACTCATTTCCTTATCCTTCCTTTGAACCTGTTGATGTAACACCTTCTACAATCTGTTTCGAGAACAGGGAGTAGATGATGATGACCGGTATTGTAACCAGAGTAATAACTGCAAGTGTCTGTCCCATCGTTGTATTTTCATTTGATGTAATAGAGTTCAGACCGATCTGAGCCGTCAGCAGATCGCTTGATGTAAATACCAGCGACGGCCAGAGGTAATCATTCCATACATTCAGGAAAGTAAATACACTGACAGTTGCAACAACTGTTTTTGACATTGGCAGAACCATAGTGAAGAAGTATTTCACAGGTCCGCAGTAGTCCAGCTGCGCCGCCTCATACACATCGTCCGGCAGACTTACGAACACCTGCCGGAACAGGAAGATGTTGAACGGGTTTACGATCAGCGGCAGAATATAGCCTACGATTGTATTCAGGAGACCGGCCTTCGCAATAATCAGGAAATGAATCGTAATGACCGTCTCTGTCGGTACGATCAGGAGCATGATAATGATCATAAGCCACTGATCACGGAAAGGAAATTTAATTTTTGCCAGAGCATATCCTGCCAGTCCGTTTACAACAATACTCAGAACAATGAGGATTGCCGCGTAAAGGAGCGTATTTAACATGTATCTTAAAAAGTTCGTGTCTGTAATAATAGATATATAGTTGTCAAAGAAGTTCCCGCTTAAAGCCGGAGGAATAAACGCGGCTATGGAATTCATGTCTGCCGTGATGGCCGCGTCCGGTTTAAAGGAGTTGGCCAGCATCCAGATGACCGGAAACAGGAAGAAGATGGAAAGAACCAGCAGCACGGCTACCAGAATCCAGTTAATTCGCTTTTGCTTTTTTGTGAACATGTTTTCTTCCCTCCTTGTCCTTAGTCAGTACGTTCTGGATGATTGTCAGGATTACGACAAATACGGTGAATACGATCGCCATTGTGGACGCAAGTCCCATCTCCCAGTTAACAGTACCGGTTTCGTAAATGTCATATACAAGTGTATAGGTTGAGTGATCCGGTCCGCCGCCTGTCATAACCATTGGCTGTACCAGCATACGGAATGCTCCGATTGTGACTGTGATAAATACAAATATACAGAGCGGTTTCAGTTCCGGCAGCGTAATGTCCTTGAATTTCTGCCAGCCGCTTGCATGGTCGATTTCGGCAGCCTCATAAAGCGCAGGGTTGATGTTCTGCAGTCCTCCCAGGAAGATGATCATCTGGTATCCGACGCCCTGCCATACACTCATGATCGCGATAGACGGAAGAGCCTGATCAGCGCTGTGGATAAACGGCTGGGCGTCAATTCCGAGATGGGCCAGAAGTGTATTCAGGATTCCCTCCGGGCTGTAGATCTGCATCCACAGTGTGGAGACAACTGCCAGGGACATAACTACCGGCACGAAAAACGCGACTTTAAAATATTTCTTGCAGTGGGCAGCCTTGTTGATGGCCAGCGCCAGCAGAAGGGCTCCGCCGCACTGCAGGGGTACAATAATGATTACAAATTTTACAGTATTGAAAAATGACTGTACAAAAAGCTCGTCTTTAAAAATATTGATATAGTTTTCCAGTCCCACAAAGTGCGTCAGCTCCGGGTTCAGCGCGAAATAGTCAGTAAAGCTGAAACCAAATGTAAGAAGCATCGGCAGGAATAAAAACAGAGTGAGAAGTACAAGTGCAGGCCCGAAAAACGCCATTCCTAAAATTGAATTTTTCTTTTTCATCCTTTATTCCCTCGTATAACGTTCCAGTTTTTGGTCGATCCGTTCCACAGCTTTATCAAGCTCTTCATTTACATCTTTCCCGCTGAGCGCCACACTTTCCAGAACTTCCTGGAAACTGGTGCTCACCTGGGGATATACAGGCGTCTTCGGTCTCGGATGTCCGTAATTGCTCAGCTGATTGTACAGAGCGCTGTAGTTTTCATCTGTCTGGAAGACATCTATATTTTCAAAAGCTTCATATGTAGACGGGAAGTTTTTGGTCATATCCCAGATCCGGATGCCGCTTTCCACTCCGCTCATCCATTTGACAAGTTCTGTGGCGCCCTCGATATCCTTTGTTTCCGTCGTTGCCGCGAAGGCCCAGGAACCGGTAGGCGTGTAAGCTTCTCCGTCCCAGTCGTCGCTTACGATATATGGCGCAACTCCCAGATTGATATCCGGATAACTGGTGTATACTGTGTTTACTTCCCAGGCTCCGTCAAATTTGAAAGCGGCGCGTCCGCTCTCAAACAGATGATCAATGGGGGCTTCGGACATATATTCGTTTTCAACAATGGTGCGGAAATATTCCATTGCGGCGGCTGTCTGCTCTGAATTGAAATATCCGTCTACCGTCAGTCCGTCGTCACTTACAAGCTCTCCGCCGCCGGACCAGACAAACGGAGCAAAGTAATAGATGCTTGTTTCTCCTACCGGAAAGGTCATGTCCAGCGGATAACCGTTTTTCTCATCCATAAGAGGCTTCAGCTCTTCAAGAATGTCAAGAAATTCCGACCATGTCCAGGGATCATCCGCGTCAGGAATCTCAATTCCCGCTTCTTCGATAATGTCTTTGTTATAGTAGAAACCTACGCTGGATTCCATAACTCCCAGCGCATACAGCTTGTCGTTTACGGTCCCCTGCTCAATAATAGAGGGAAGATATTCTGCCTCTTCTTCCTCTGTAAGCTCTGCCAGAGGCTGAATAATACCATTTGCCGCGTAGGCTGAGATGTTCGGGCCGTCTACCGTAAGTACATCCGGGAGCCCGCCGGCCATGACAGAAGCGTTTACCTTGTCGGAATAACCGCCGCCGCTGTCATTTCTGGGCACGAACTCAATGTCAGCAAAGTACTGTCCGTCATAGGCTTCATTAAAGGTTTCCACCGATTCCTTGTAGGCCTGCCCCTCCTCTGTGTCCTCGATCGAGTGAACCCATATGGAAAGATACTCTTCGCCTTCGTCATATCCGGCAATGTCTCCCGGCTCGGGATCTTTCTGCTGACATCCGGACAGACAGGCTGCGGCGAAGAGAGTTACCGTAAGGTACAGCAATCGTCTTCTCATTCCATTTCCTCCTTTTTTGAAAAATATATTACCGGTTAAGTAACCGGTTCCTTTACTGCAATAATAGTCCCTTTGCGGCACCGGTGTCAATAGAAAAAGGCAGATTCGGCAGATGTCATATTTCAGGGCTGAAATTTCTGTATATATTTCACAAAACCGGTTTTGTTACCGGTTACTTTATTGATTTATCGTAATATGTTCTGATATACTATACTCATTCAGATAATAAATCTCGACAGTTATTTTATGAAAAGGAAGGGAAGAAATTGATGAAATCAAAGAAAGTGACATTTGCAGACATTGCGGAATACACGGGATTTTCCAAGACAACGATTTCAAGGTATTTCAACAATCCTGACTCCCTTACTCTGGAGAACCAGCAGAAAGTTGCAGATGCCCTTATAGCTCTTGATTATAAGGAAAATAAAGTAGGAAGGATTCTTGCAAGCGGCAGAACAGAATTTGTCGGAATTATCATACCGAACCTTTATATGCATTATTATTCAGAGATGCTGAACCAGATCCTGGATACTTATGAGAAATACGGGTACAAATTTCTTGTGTTCGCAGGAAATGAAAAGGCCGATGTGGAACGGAGATATATCGAAGAGCTGATGGCATACAATATCGAAGGAATGATTATTTTAAGTCCGACGATTCCGTCCGAAGAGCTCGCTTCCTACAATGTGCCTGTAGTCGGGATCGAAAGGGAAGACCGGTATATCTGCAGCGTGAATACAGATAATTATATGGGAGGGGTACAGGCGGCAAGTCTGCTGAGAAAGAGTGATTGTGACATTATTATTCATGTAAACGGAAATCTGCCGGACACATCTCCGGCTTACGGGCGTATTCGCGGATTTGTGGACACCTGTGAGGAATACCACCTTCCCTACCGGCTGATTCTTACACATCTTGGAAATACATTTGAAGAAAATCGGCAGGGCATAGCAAAGATCATAGATGATCTGGAAAGGGAATACTCGGATAAGAAAAAGGGGATTTTCATGCCCAATGATACACATGCCAATGTACTTTTAAATCTTCTGTTTCAGAGATACGGAAAACTTCCGGAAACTTATCAGATCATAGGATTTGATAATTCGCCGATTTCCCGGGAAGCAGTTATTCCTACCAGTACTGTGGGGCAGCAGATATCCGTGATTGCCAGTGAGGCGATGGAACTTCTTTCTGAACTGATGGAAGAGCGGAAAAAAAGAAGGCCGACGCCGTTAAAGGAGCCGGTACATAAAATAATTCCGCCTATTCTGATACGGAGAGGGACAACGGTATAATGCGGGATAAACACCCGTTTTCTGATATTCAGCGGCAGTGACAGAGCCGGAGAATCGGCTAATTAACATGTATAAAAAAGGAGAAAAAGACCTATGAGCCAGATTTTAAGGGATGCAAGAAGATATGAAGAGGCAAGAGACAGACAGATCGCAGATGAGCCAAGACCGTCATTTCACCTTTCTACAAGAACAGGGTGGCTCAACGATCCGAACGGCTTTTCTTATTACAATGGAGAATACCATCTGTTTTACCAGTATCATCCGTATGATTCACACTGGGGACCGATGCACTGGGGGCATGCTGTGAGCAGTGATCTGCTTCACTGGCGTTATCTTCCGGCAGCTCTCGCCCCGGATACAGATTATGACAGAGACGGCTGCTTTTCAGGCAGTGCTGTTACCCTGGATGCCGGCAGACATATGCTGATGTACACCGGGGTTGTGAAAGAAACACAGTCTGACGGCAGCAGCCGTGAAGTACAGACCCAGTGCATAGCTATAGGAGACGGAACTGATTATGAAAAATTCTCAGGCAATCCGGTACTGACCGAGAAGGATCTTCCGGAGGACGGAAGCCGCTTTGACTTCCGGGATCCCAGAGTATGGCGTGAGAAGGACGGCACTTTCCGCTGCGTGGTTGGCAACTGCACGCCGCAGAAGGACGGAAGGATCCTTCTCTACAGCAGCCCGGACGGGATGAAATGGAAATTTGAAAAGATCCTGATCAGCAACAACGGCCGGTTTGGCCGGATGTGGGAATGCCCTGATTTTTTCGCGCTGGACGGAAAGCAGGTGCTGCTTGTAAGCCCTCAGGATATGCTTCCTCAGGGCTTTGAGTACCATAATGGCAATGGAACGGTATGCATTATCGGAGATTTTGATGAGAAGACAAACACATTTACCGAGGAACATAATCAGGCCATAGACTATGGAATTGATTTTTACGCGCCACAGACAATACTGACCCCGGACGGCCGCCGGATCATGATCGGCTGGATGCAGAACTGGGATACCTGTAATCTGCACTCTCCGAAACGTCCGTGGTTCGGACAGATGAGCCTGCCAAGGGAAATTTCTGTAAAAGACGGGCGGCTGCTCCAGAGACCGATCCATGAACTGGAAAAAATGCGCAGGAACCGGGTGGAATATGAAAATGTTGCCTTTACTGATATGATCCGTCTGGACGGAATTAAAGGCCGCCGGATCGATATGGAGCTTACGCTGCGCCCCGGTGATGTCAACGAGGTGTACAGAAAGTTTGCTATGCGTTTCGCTCAGAACGATACCTGCCATACAGCAATCAGTTTCCGGCCTCATGAATCCATTCTTAAGATCGACAGGAAATTTTCCGGTTCCAGAAGGGCGATCATCCATCAGAGAAGAAGCCTTGTCAGAACGGAGGGCGGAAAACTTACGCTGCGCATAATTCTGGATAATTTCAGCGTGGAAATATTTGTAAATGACGGAGAACAGGTGCTTACGGCGACAATCTATACGGATCTTTCCGCAGAGGGGATCTCCTTCTATGCAGACGGAAAGGCAGAGATTGATGTGGTAAAATACGATCTTGTATCAGAGTAACGATACATAAGAATAAAAGCGACAGTGGTCTGATCCTCGACCCCTGCCGCTTTTTTCATGGATTCATAAGTAAAGTGATTGAATACCGCAATGGTCCCCGTCCCACGCCGATCATGGCAAGAATGTCTGCGGCCTTTGCAAGAGAGGCATGATTGTGGTATTCTTATATCAATGGCTGTGCATGGGTATGCCTGCACAGTATTTTTCTTTAAGGAGGTCAAACTGTGAGATTAGATAAATTATTGGAACGGCTGGACTATAAAGTGCTGCAGGGAACGGATCAGACAGAAATCACCACGCTGATTAACGACTCCCGGAAAGCGGAGAAAGGTTCTGTATTTGTCTGCATCAGCGGGGCTGTCTCAGACGGACACAGCTATGCCGCGGATGTGGCGGCTAAGGGGGCCGCGGCTCTTGTGGTGGAGCACAATGTGGACGTCCCGGCGGATGTGACAGTGATTCTTGTGAAAGATACCAGATATGCTCTGGCGCTGATGTCCGCGGCGTATTTCGGCTATCCGGCAGAAAAGATGAAAATTATCGGAATCACAGGTACAAAGGGAAAGACAACGACAACCTATATGATCAAATCCATTCTGGACGGGGTGGGACACAAAGTCGGTCTGATCGGAACCATCGAGGCCATTATCGGGGAAAAACATATTCCGGCGGCAAATACAACGCCGGAGTCCTACACCATACACAAATATTTCGCGGAAATGGCGGAAGCAGGATGCGACTGTGTGGTAATGGAAGTGTCTTCCCAGGGTCTGATGCTTCACCGGACGGCAGGGATTCCTTTTGAGATCGGCATCTTTACCAATCTGGGAAAAGACCATATCGGGCCCAATGAGCACAAGGATTTTGAGGATTACAAACGCTGCAAAGGGCTGCTTTTCCGGCAGTGCAGACTGGGAATTGCCAATGTGGATGATAAATATTTCAAAGATGTATTCCGGAACGCCACCTGCAGGGTGGAGACCTTCGGTTTCTCTGAAAATGCCGACCTGCGGGCAGAAAATGTAAAGCTGGTGTCCCGGCCGGGGTACCTGGGCGTGGCATATCACGTATCCGGTCTCATGGATTTTGATGTGGAGATCGATATTCCGGGCAAATTCAGTGTCTATAATTCACTGACCGCCATTGCCGTGTGCCGTCATTTCCAGGTGCCTGTGGAGAAGATAAAGGAAGTGCTGAAGCAGGCAAAGGTAAAGGGCAGAATCGAGATGATCAAGGTATCGGATGAATTTACTCTGATGATTGACTACGCCCACAATGCCATGAGTCTGGAAAGCCTTCTGACCACGCTGAAGGAATACAATCCGAAGCGTCTCGTCTGCCTCTTCGGATGCGGCGGAAACCGCTCCAGAGACAGAAGATATGAGATGGGAGAAGTGTCCGGAAGACTTGCGGATCTGACCATTATTACATCAGACAATCCCAGATTTGAGGAGCCCCAGGACATTATCGACGACATAAAGATCGGAATCGGCAGAACAGACGGAAAATATGTGGAAATCTGCGACCGGAAAGAGGCCATTAAATACGCTATTGCAAACGGGCAGCCGGGAGACGTGATCGTGCTTGCCGGAAAAGGCCATGAGGACTACCAGGAGATCAGAGGTGTCAAACATCCCATGGATGAGCGGGTACTGATCGCCGAAGTTCTGGAAGAGCTGAAACAGGAACGGTCATAAAGCAGGACAGAACACAGAAGACAGGTGGGAATGTGTTTGCAGACATTATCATAGATATAAAACATGAAAAACTGGATAAAATCTTTCAGTACAGGATTCCTGACAGACTGGAGAACGAGCTGAAAGCCGGCATGGAAGTAATCGTTCCTTTCGGAAAAGGAAACCGGCCCGTAAAAGGCTATGTTACGGGAATCACAGACAGCTGCAGCTATGATCTTTCAAAAGTCAAGGAGATCACAGACATATCCAGGGACAGCGTGGAGATTGAGGCAAAGCTGATTGCCCTTGCGGCCTGGATGAAAGAGAATTACGGAGGCACTATGATTCAGGCCCTGAAAACGGTGCTTCCCATTAAACAGAAGGAAAATGCCAGAGTAAAGAAATATCTGCGCCTTCTTCTGGAGAAAGATGCAGGAAAGGAAAAGCTGGACTTTTATCTGGAAAAGAATCAGAAAGCAAGAGCCAGACTGCTGGCCGCGCTTCTGGATCAGCCGGTGCTGGAATATGATCTGGCAGTGAAAAAACTGCATATTACGCTTCCGGTAATCCGCGCCCTGGAGGAACAGGGCGTGCTGGCCCTGGAGTCGGAGCAGGTGTACCGCAACCCGGTCCGAGGCGGCAGCAGGGAAGCGCCGAAGATTACATTTACACCGGAGCAGCAGGCGGCAGTCAGCCGGTTTGAGCAGGACTACCGGGAGGGAAGACGGAATACGTACCTGCTTTACGGGGTTACCGGAAGCGGAAAGACGGAAGTGTATATGGAAATGATCCGGCAGGTCGTACAGATGGGAAAACAGGCTATTGTTCTGATCCCGGAGATCGCCCTGACTTATCAGACGGTAATGCGCTTTTACCGGTATTTCGGACAGCGGGTGTCGATTATGAATTCCCGCCTGTCCGCCGGGGAACGCTACGACCAGATGATGCGGGCAAAAGCCGGAGAAGTGGATGTGATGATCGGCCCCCGGTCCGCCCTTTTTACTCCTTTTCCGGATCTGGGACTGATTGTCATAGATGAGGAACATGAGCCGACGTATAAAAGTGAACAGGTTCCCCGCTACCACGCCAGGGAAACTGCCGTTAAGCGTGCGGAGCTGGAAGGGGCCGGCGTGGTTCTGGGAAGCGCCACCCCTTCTCTGGAAGCCATGTACCGGGCCAGGAAAGGGGAATACGTTCTCCTTACCATGAAAAACCGTTCCCGGATGCAGAGTATGGCGCAGGTTCACATTGCCGACCTTCGGGCAGAGCTGAAAGAAGGCAACCGCTCAATCTTAAGCCGCAGGCTGCAGGAGCTGATGGAGGAACGGCTGGAGAAGAAGGAGCAGATTATGCTGTTCTTAAACCGGAGAGGTTATTCCGGATTTGTTTCCTGCCGGGAGTGCGGACAGGTGGTAAAATGTCCCCATTGCAATGTGTCTCTTTCGGTCCACCGGGGCGGGAAAATGGTGTGCCATTACTGCGGTTATGAACAGCCGAAAGTAACCCGCTGTCCGGAGTGCGGTTCTCCCTATATCGGGGAATTCCGGGCAGGAACACAGCAGATTGAGGATCTGGTAAAGAAGCGGTTCCCGGAAGCGAAAATACTCCGGATGGATATGGACACCACCCGGCAGAAGGACGCCCATGAGAAGATTCTGGAGGCTTTTGCCAACGAGGAGGCGGATATCCTTGTGGGGACCCAGATGATCGTAAAAGGCCACGACTTTCCGAATGTGACGCTGGTGGGAGTGCTGGCGGCGGATATGTCCCTGTACACAGATGATTACCGTTCCGGCGAGCGGACCTTTCAGCTGCTGACCCAGGCGGCGGGACGGGCCGGCAGAGGCGAGCGCCCGGGGGATGTGGTGATTCAGACTTACGATCCGGGCCATTATGCCATCGAAGCCGCGGCAGCTCAGGATTATGAGATGTTTTATGAGCAGGAAACCGCCTACCGGGAGATGATGGGATATCCTCCGGCGGAGAACCTGACGGCAGTGCATGTATCCTGCGAGGATGAAGAACTGCTGGAAAAAGGATGTCATTATCTGAAAGAATACATTCTGCGAATAAAAGGAAATGTACCGGTACAGGTGATTGGTCCGGCCAGTCCGGGCATCGATAAGATCCGGGATGTGTACCGCCGGGTGATCTATCTGAAGTCGCCCAGGTATGATACACTGGTGAAGATCAAAGATATGATGGAAAAATACATTGAAATTAATTCTGGATTTGATAAAATGAGAATTCAGTTTGACTTTAACCCGATGTAACAGAATAGAGTACTTATGAAATTATTTGGAGGGAAAAATATGGCAATCAGAGAAGTCAGAGAAATCGGAGACGACATACTTACAAAACAATGCAAAAAAGTTACAAAAATGACCTTCCGGACCAAACTGCTGATCACAGACATGCTGGAGACCATGTATGAAAAAAACGGCGTAGGTCTGGCCGCGCCTCAGGTAGGCGTGCTCAAACAGATTGTTGTCATTGATGTGGGGGAAGGTCCCATTATTCTGATCAATCCGGAGATTACAGAGACTTCCGGAGAACAGACCGGGGAGGAAGGATGCTTAAGCGTGCCGGGCAAGTGGGGAATCGTTACCCGTCCGGATCGTGTAAAGGTCCGGGCTCTGAATCAGGATATGGTGCCCTTCGAGGTGGAAGGAGAAGGACTGCTTGCAAGGGCATTCTGCCATGAGATCGACCACCTGCACGGCGAACTGTATGTAAATAAGACACAGGACGGCCTTCATGACGTATCATATGAGCCGGAAGATGAAACGGAGGAATAGAGAATGCGGATTATATTTATGGGAACTCCCGAATTCTCCGTGGGGACACTGGAAGCCCTGGTAGAGGCGGGACATGACGTATGCCTGGCAGTGACCCAGCCGGATAAGCCTAAGGGCAGGGGCAAGGAAATGCAGCCTACCCCGGTGAAGGCCGCGGCCTTAAAGCACGGCATTCCGGTCTATCAGCCGAAGAAGATCCGGGATCCTCAGTGCGTGGAGGAACTGGCAAAATATCATGCGGATGTATGTGTGGTCATTGCTTTCGGCCAGATCCTGCCAAAAAGTATTCTGGAGCTGACGCCTTACGGGTGCATTAATGTACATGCTTCCCTGCTTCCAAAATACCGGGGAGCGGCGCCCATACAGTGGGCAATCCTGAATGGAGAGACTGTGACAGGAGTTACAACGATGCAGATGGATGAGGGACTGGACACAGGCGATATGATTCTGAAAACCGAGGTGCCCGTCACAGAGGAGGAAACCGGGGACAGCCTTCATGACAAGCTGGCTCTGACAGGAGCGCGGCTGTGCGTGGAAACCATAAAAGCGCTGGAAGATCACACGGCGGTATTTGAAAAACAGGGAGAATCCCCTACCGCATACGCGAAGATGCTGGATAAGAAGATGGGAAATATTGACTGGAGCCAGTCCGCCGTGAAAATCGAGCGCCTGGTCCGCGGACTGAATTCCTGGCCCAGCGCCTATACCCACTGGAAGGGAAAGACCCTGAAGATCTGGCGGGCGAAAGCAGAGGGGGAAGGAAACGGCGCGGGTGTTCCGGGAACTGTGATAAAAGTGGAAAAGGAACGGTTCACCGTGCAGACAGGAGACGGAGTTCTGCATGTATATGAACTGCAGATCCCGGGAAAGAAAAGAATGGAGAGCGGAGCATTTTTAAGAGGATATGCTCTTGAGGAGGGAACCGTATTAACACAGGAATCATAATGGAGGCGATATAATGTTTTATTACTATTATGACTGGACTTATATTCTTGTACTGATCGGCGTCCTGATCTGTCTGGCGGCGTCGGCCCGGGTGAGACAGGTGTTCGCGAAGTATTCCAGAGTGCAGAGCAGACTGCGCCTGACCGGAAAGGAAGCGGCGGAGGAGATTCTCCGGCGGAACGGCATCTATGATGTGCGGGTGATCCATATTCCGGGAAATCTTACGGATCACTACAACCCCGGCAACAAAACGCTGGGACTTTCGGATACGGTATATCAGTCTTCTTCTGTTGCGGCTGTGGGTGTGGCAGCCCATGAGTGCGGCCACGCGGTACAGCATGCCAGAGGATATGCGCCGCTGACCATCCGGGGCGCCCTTGTGCCGGTGGCAAACTTCGGCTCTGCTCTGGCCTGGCCCCTGATTCTGATCGGACTTCTGATTACCGGAGAGACCTCTGTTTTTCTGATCAATCTGGGAATCCTGCTCTTCTCTGCGGCAGTACTTTTCCAGCTGGTCACTCTTCCGGTGGAGTTCAATGCTTCCCGGAGAGCGGTAGACGTGCTGGGGGCTTCCGGAATGCTTTATCCGGATGAGCTCTCCTCTGTAAAAAAAGTGCTGGGAGCGGCGGCCCTGACTTATGTGGCAGGAGCCGCGTCGGCTATTCTGCAGCTTCTGCGTCTGCTGATCCTGACAGGAGGAAGAAGAAGGAATGACTAAATCAGTAAATGAACGGGAAATTGTGCTGGCGGTTCTGATGGAAGTGACTGAGAAGGGGGCTTACAGCCACCAGATCCTCGGGGACGTACTGGCGAAATACCAGTATCTTGAAAAAAGGGAGCGGGCATTTATCACCCGTGTGACAGAGGGAACGCTGGAGCATCTGATCGAGATCGACTATATTCTGGATCAGTTTTCCAAAGTAAAAGTGCGGAAAATGAAGCCGGTGATCCGGGGCATCCTGAGAAGTTCCGTATACCAGCTGAAATATATGGACAGTGTGCCGGACCGGGCGGTCTGCAGTGAAGCAGTGAAGCTGGCCGTGAAAAAAGGATTTTCCGGTCTGAAAGGATACGTAAACGGCGTACTCAGAACGGCAGCAAGAGAACTTCCGGGCATAGCATATCCGTCTGACAGAAAACAGGAAATGTCCGTCCGGTATTCCTGTCCGGAATGGATTCTGGATCTGTGGCAGCAGGAATATGGAGAAGCAAAGACAGAAATCATGCTTCGGTCCCTGCAGGAAGAGCATCCTCTGACAATCCGATGCTGCCGGAACCGGATTT
This sequence comes from Mediterraneibacter sp. HA8405, assembly GCF_056148955.1. NCBI lineage: Bacteria > Bacillati > Bacillota > Clostridia > Lachnospirales > Lachnospiraceae > Mediterraneibacter > Mediterraneibacter sp. HA8405. The sequence continues at coordinate 1,168,879 of NZ_CM148758.1, forward strand.
CCGTGGAAGAACTGCGGAGCCGTCTGGAAGAAGAGGGCGTGAAATCGGAGATTCATCCTTACCTGCCTTATGCCCTGAGCATATCCGGATATGATTACCTGGAAGGGCTTGAGACGTTCCGGGAGGGCTTTTTTGCCGTGCAGGATGTAAGTTCCATGCTTGTGGGAGAACTTGCGGCTCCCCGGGCCGGGGCGCAGGTGCTGGATGTGTGCGCCGCGCCGGGCGGCAAATCCCTTCATGTGGCGGAAGAACTCATCCTTGCCGCCGAAGCTTCCGGCAGTCCGGAAAACTGCGGCATGGTGGAAGCGAGGGATCTGACAGAATATAAAACAGAGCTGATCCGGGAAAACATTGACCGCTCAGGCATTTCCAATGTGCGGGCGGTCTGCCGGGACGCCTCTGTTCCGGATCCGGAATGGACCGGGAAAGCGGATCTTGTACTGGCCGATCTGCCCTGTTCCGGCCTGGGGGTAATGGGCAGAAAACCGGACCTGAAATACCGGGTATCCCCGGAAGATATCCGGGAGCTGGCCGCTCTTCAGAGAAAGATCTTAAGCTGCGTACAGGCTTACGTAAAACCGGGCGGCGTTCTCATGTACAGCACCTGTACGGTCAACCATGCGGAAAATGAAGAGAATGTACAGTGGTTTTTAAACGAATATCCGGAATTTGAGCCGGAAGATATAAGCAGCCGTCTCTGTCCGGATCTTCAGAGCGCCTGTACAGATACCGGATGCCTCCAGCTTCTGCCGGGCGTACATAAAAGCGACGGATTCTTTATTGCCAGACTGAGAAAACAGGAGGACAGAACATGAAAAAAGACATCTGTTCTTTTACATACGAAGAACTGAAGGAGGAGATGGCATCCATCGGGGAAAAATCTTTCCGGGCAGGACAGATCTACGACTGGCTTCACGTAAAGCTCTGCGGCAGTTTTGCGGAAATGACCAATCTGTCCAAAAGTCTCCGGGAGAAGCTGGAACAGGAATATGAGATTCTGCCCGCGGACATGGAAGAACGGCAGATTTCTGCCCTGGACGGGACAAACAAATTTCTGTTCCGGCTCTATGACGGAAATATGGTGGAAAGCGTTCTTATGAAATATAAACACGGAAATTCCGTGTGCATCTCTTCACAGGCAGGGTGCAGGATGGGATGTGTTTTCTGTGCATCCACCATCGGAGGCCTGAACCGGAATCTGACAGCTTCCGAGATGCTCCGGCAGATCTACCAGATTCAGAAAATCACCGGGGAGCGGGTGTCAAATGTGGTAGTGATGGGAACCGGAGAGCCTCTGGACAACTATGACAATCTTCTGAAATTCATCCACATTCTGACGGGAGAGCACGGCCTGCATATCAGCCAGAGAAATGTGACCGTTTCCACCTGCGGCATTGTGCCGAAGATTCTGGAACTGGCGGAAGAAAAACTGCAGATTACACTGGCGCTTTCCCTGCACGGGGCGACCCAGGAGAAGCGCAGGAAACTGATGCCAATTGCCAATAAATACGAACTGTCCCAGGTACTGGCGGCCTGTGACGCATATTTTGAAAAGACGGGGCGGCGGGTGACTTTCGAATACAGTCTGGTACACGGCGTCAACGATACGCCGGAAGACGCAGGAGAACTGACAGCTCTTCTGAAACACCGGAACTGCCATTTGAACCTGATTCCGGTCAATCCTGTGAAAGAACGGAATTTTGTCAGACCAAGCAGGGAAAATGCCCTGAATTTCAAAAATAATCTTGAAAAAAGCGGAATAAATGTTACTATAAGAAGGGAAATGGGCTCTGATATAGACGGAGCCTGCGGACAGCTCAGAAGGAGGAGGCTATGAGGACATTTTCAATTACAGACGTAGGAATGGTACGGCAAGTGAACCAGGATTACGTCTTTACTACAGATAAACCGCTGGGAATCCTCCGGAATCTGTTTGTAGTAGCGGATGGAATGGGCGGTCACCAGGCAGGAGATTACGCTTCAAAGTATACTGTGGAAGTATTGCAGAGAGAGCTGAAAAACAGCGAAGGCGAGGACGTGGAGAAGGTTCTTGTCGGGGCGATAAAGACTGCCAACAAAGAGATTATAAAAGAAGCGTCCAGGGACGTCCATCTCAAGGGAATGGGAACTACGGTGGTGGCGGCGACCATTGTCAACCAGATGATGTATTTCGCAAATGTGGGAGACAGCCGTCTCTATCTCATTAACCAGGGAATTCAGCAGCTTACGAAAGACCATTCTCTGGTAGAAGAAATGGTTCGTCTCGGAGGCATCAAACCGGAGGAGGCAAAGCATCATCCGGATAAAAATATCATTACAAGGGCAATCGGCGCAAAAGCAGATGTGGATGTGGATTTCTATGAGCATCGACTGAAAAAGGGCGATATCATCCTGATGTGCACAGACGGTCTGAGCAATATGGTGGAGGATGAAGAACTGTTCCATATTGTGCAGGGAGGAAGAGATATTGTGGAAGCCGGCCAGGCCCTTGTAGCAGCGGCAAAAGAGAATGGCGGTACAGACAATATCGGTGTTGTACTGGTAGAACCGTTTGCGGATGAGGTGAGTGTATTATGATTAAAGAAGGCGTTTTCTTAGGAAAGAGGTATGAAATTCTGGGACGCATCGGTTCCGGCGGCATGGCTGATGTATATAAGGGGAAGGATCATAAGCTGAACCGGTATGTGGCGATCAAAGTATTAAAAAGTGATTACCGTAATGATCAGGTATTTATCCAGAAGTTCGTAAGCGAGGCCCAGGCGGCGGCCGGGCTGATGCATCCGAATGTAGTGAATGTATATGATGTGGGACAGGACAGAGGCCTGTTCTATATGGTTATGGAACTGGTGGAAGGCATTACTCTGAAGGATTATATTGAAAAAAAAGGAAGGCTCTCGGCAAAAGAGACGATCAGTATTTCCATCCAGATGGTAACCGGACTTCAGGCTGCCCATAATCATCATATTATACACAGGGATATTAAGCCTCAGAATATTATTATTTCCAAAGAAGGCAAGGTAAAAGTAACGGATTTCGGAATCGCCCGGGCGACTACGGCAACCCAGACCATCAGTACCAGTGTTATGGGATCGGTTCACTATACATCGCCGGAGCAGGCCCGCGGGGGAGCTGTGGACCAGAAGAGCGATATCTATTCCGTTGGTATTACCATGTATGAGATGATTACCGGACATGTTCCCTTTGACGGAGACTCCACAGTATCTGTGGCTCTGAAGCATCTTCAGGAAGAAATTGTTTCTCCGTCAGAGGAAGTGCCGGATATTCCATACAGTCTGGAGTGCATTATTATGAAATGTACTCAGAAAAATCCGGAGCGCAGATATCACGACTGCGCGTCTCTTCTTCAGGATCTGAAACGGTCTCTTGTTGATCCGGACGGTGATTTTGTCGCAATGGGTGCAGTGCCGGATGACTCGGACCGGACCGTTGTTATGTCGACAGACGAGATCAGGCGGCTTCAGGAACAGAATTATGATGATGACGACGATGACTACGATGATGATGACGACGAAGACGATGACGAGGATGACGATGACAGCCGCGCGTATGACAGAAGACGCAGGAGAAAGAAGGATGTAAATCCGGATACGAAGAAAATCATGCGTATTCTTATGATTGTGGCCGGCGTGATTATTGCCTTACTTGTTCTGTTTCTGGTAGGAAACGCAGTAGGTTTGTTCAGCGGCCCGGGGATCGGAACATCCAGTGAGGAAGATACGGTAAAAGTTCCGGATCTGCGTGGTATGACAGAAGAAGAGGCAAGAGATGAGCTGAGCAAGTATGAGCTGGGGCTTGATGTGGTGGGAGAGGAGCCTTCCAACGAATATGAGGCCGGAGAGATCAAAAGTCATACGCCGGGACCGGATGAAACAGTAGAAAAACACACCACAATAGAAGTAATACTGAGTACCGGTGAAGAGGCGGAGACGGTTGCTGTGCCGGATGTTGTCAATAAAGAGGAGTCCCAGGCGGAACAAATGCTGCGTGATGCCGGACTGAAAGTAACAAAAGGCGAAGCCCAGTACAGCAGTGATGTGGAAGAAGGCTATGTAATCTCCTGTAATCCGGATGTCGGAACTGAAGTTGATGAAGGAAGCAGTGTTGAGATTATCGTAAGTCTCGGCACCCAGCCTGCGACAGTGCCGAAACTGACAGAAGGCAGCGCGGCAGATGCGGAAGCAGCTCTCAAAGCTGCCGGTCTGGTGGGCAGCGCAACCGAAGAATATAGTGATGACGTGGCGGAAGGCATAGTAATTTCCCAGAGCATAGATCCGGGAACTGAGGTGTCACGAGGCACTACGGTATCCTATGTTGTAAGCCGCGGACCTGAGACAAAGATTGTGAATGTGCCTGATATTTACGGAATGGATGAAGCTACGGCAAGTCAGACGCTCTCGAGATACGGTCTGGTAGGTGAGTATGCCGGCGAAAGCTTCAGTGACGAGTACGGGGCAGGTCAGATCTGCAGGATCTCTCCGACTGTGGGAACCAGAGTGTCGGAAGGAACCGTAGTGCAGTACTGGATCAGCGTCGGATCGGAGAATTCAGGTGAGTCGGATACATCGGACAGCGGTACGGATACAGGTGAAAATACAGGATACTGACAGCAGAATAACACGGACAGAGAAAGAAAATATTGCTGCCATGCATGGAAAAATTGTAAAAGGAATTGCCGGATTCTACTATGTTCATATAGTAGGATCCGGTGTTTATGAATGTAAAGCAAAAGGAATCTTCCGCAGGGACGGAATAAAACCTCTCGTGGGTGATGATGCGGAGATAGAGATTCTGGATGAAAAAGAAAAAGAAGGAAATATTGTCAGGCTGCTCCCAAGAAAAAATGAGCTGATCCGTCCTGCAGTAGCCAACATTGATCAGGCCCTGATTGTGTTTGCAGTGACAGAACCAAAGCCTCATATTAATCTTCTTGACCGGTTTCTTGTGACAATGGAGAACCGGGAGATTCCCGCAGTGCTCTGTTTTAACAAGACAGATATTGCCGAAAGCCCGGAAATTGCCGAATTGAAGGAGATATATACGGCCTGCGGTTATCCGGTTCTTTTTACCAGCGCCAGAGAAGAAAAGAATATTGAAGATTTAAAGCGTCTTCTCAGAGGAAAGACGACAGCTATAGCCGGCCCGTCCGGTGTGGGAAAATCTTCCCTGATTAATCTGCTTCAGTCAGAGGTACGGATGGAGACCGGAAGCGTCAGCCGGAAGATTGCCAGAGGCCGCCATACAACGCGGCATTCGGAACTGATTGTTCTGGAAGATGAGTCTTATATTATGGATACGCCGGGATTTAGCTCCCTTTATATAGATAATCTTGAAAAAGAAGATTTAAAATATTGTTTTCCCGAATTTCTGCCTTTTGAAGGAATGTGCAGATTTAACGGCTGCAGCCATATCCATGAACCGGGCTGCGCAGTAACAGAGGCTGTAGAGGCAGGGCAGATACACCGGATCAGATACAGGGATTACGTGGATATGTACCACGAACTGGAAGAAAGGAAAAGGTATTAGGGCATGAAAAAGATTCTGGCGCCGTCAATTCTCTCAGCGGATTTTAAAATTTTGGGGGAACAAATCAGAGAGACTGAAAAGGGAGGAGCACAGTATATCCATTTCGATATAATGGACGGCATGTTTGTGCCGAGTATTTCCTTTGGAATGCCGGTGCTTTCTTCCATAAAAAATCTGACCGGACAGACAATTGACGCTCATCTTATGGTGACGGAACCGGTCAGACTTATGGAAGATTTCGCAAAATGCGGTGCAGATATTCTCACCGTTCATTATGAAGCATGCACAGATCTGAAGGCGGATATTGACTGTATTCACAGTCTGGGTGTGAAGGCAGGAATATCGGTGAAGCCGGAGACGCCGGTGGATGTCCTTGAGCCATATCTGGATCAGGCGGATATGTTTCTTGTTATGTGCGTGGTGCCGGGGTTTGGCGGGCAGACATTTCTTCCCGGATCCATTGAGAAGATCAGACAGTTAAGATCCATGCTTGATGAGAGAGGAATTAAGAAAGATATTGAAGTAGACGGAGGCATTCATCATTCCAATGTGGGAGAGGTGCTGAAGGCCGGAGCAAATGTAATTGTGGCAGGATCTGCAGTGTATCGGGGAAATGTCAGAGATAATACGGAAAGGTTTATGGAGATATTTAAGGATTATGAGTAAACGGACTGTAATTGTAAGCGGCGGTATGCTGGAGGAAGACTTTGTCCTTCCTATTCTGAAAGATGAAGACACGGAGTTTATTATCGGGGTGGACAGAGGCCTTGTATTTCTCTATGATCACGGGATTAAGCCGGATTATATAGTAGGAGATTTTGACAGCACGCCGGAAAGACTTGTGGCATATTACCGGGAAGAAGTAAATGTGCCCATACGGGAATTCAACCCCGTTAAGGATGCGTCGGATACGGAAATCGCGCTCAGACTTTGTCTTGATATGAGGAGAAAGGAAATCTGGATTGTAGGCGGGACGGGCAGCCGTCTGGATCATTTGTGGGCAAATGTACAGTGCCTTCAGATTGCTCTTGACGCAGGAGCAAATGCAAGGATTATGGACAGTCACAACCAGATCCGGCTTCTGAATCAGGGAATTACGCTGAAGCGGGAGGAAGCATTCGGACCATATTTTTCCCTGTTTCCGCTGGAACTTCCGGTGGATGACTTTAATATCAGCGGGGCAAAATATCCGCTGAAAAATCATTTCCTGAAACCGTCTGACAGTCTATGTGTCAGCAATGAGTTCCAGGAGGACGAGGTGAAAATATCCTTCGCTTACGGCCGGGTTATCCTGATGGAGACCAGGGACTGAAAACAGACATACGGACCGGAAATGTCCGTTACAAATATACACACAAGGAGATTAAAGATAAATGAAGCTTGGAATCGTAGGACTACCGAATGTTGGAAAAAGTACATTGTTTAATTCACTGACCAAGGCAGGAGCAGAGTCGGCAAACTACCCGTTCTGTACCATAGATCCGAACGTGGGCGTTGTAACCGTTCCGGATAAGAGGCTGGATGTTCTCGGTGAGATGTATCATACAAAGAAAATTATTCCGGCGGCTATAGAATTTGTTGATATTGCCGGTCTGGTAAAAGGCGCTTCCAAAGGAGAAGGATTGGGCAACCAGTTCCTTGCCAATATCCGGGAAGTAGACGCCATTGTCCATGTGGTAAGATGCTTTGAGAACAGCAATATTGTCCACGTTGACGGAAGTATTGATCCCATGAGAGACATCGAGACCATCAATCTGGAACTTATATTCTCTGATCTGGAGATCCTGGAACGCAGAATTGCAAAGACGGTGAAACTCTCCCGCAATGATAAAGCAGCGGCAAAGGAGCTGGATCTCCTGAACAGAATTAAAGCTCATCTGGAAGAAAACAAACTGGCAAAAAGCTTTGTGACCGAGGATGAGGATGAACAGGCCTGGTTTGCCGGATATAACCTGCTTACAGCAAAACCTGTGATTTTTGCGGCGAATGTATCAGAAGATGACCTGGCAGATGACGGAGCATCCAATCCGGGCGTGCTGGCAGTCAGAAAATATGCGGAGCAGGAAAACTGTGAAGTATTTGTCGTATGTGCCGAGATCGAAGAAGAGATTTCACAGCTGGACGATGATGAGAAAAAAATGTTTCTTGACGATCTGGGACTGGAAGAGTCCGGTCTGGAAAAGCTGATCAAAGCCAGCTATCATCTTCTTGGGCTGATCAGTTATCTGACGGCAGGAGAGCCGGAAGTCCGCGCATGGACGATCAGGAAAGGAACGAAAGCTCCTCAGGCGGCCGGTAAGATCCATTCAGATTTTGAAAGAGGATTTATCCGGGCGGAAGTGGTAAGTTATGACGACCTGATGGCCTGTGGTTCTCATACGGCAGCAAAAGAAAAGGGCCTGATCCGTCTGGAAGGGAAGGATTATATCGTGCAGGACGGAGACATTATGTTGTTCCGTTTTAATGTGTAAACAGCATTGCAGATGATTTAATATATCAGACGTTTATGCATAGACTGGAAGAAGGGAGCCAAAAAAAGACATGCATTACGATATCAGCTTTCCCCATCTCGGAATTGAACTGGAACATGTAGGAAAATCAGTCAGCGTTTTTGGATTTGAGATTGCTTATTATGGTATTATTATCGGAGCCGCCATTCTGATCGGCTTCCTGATTGCGACTTCCGAGGCAAAACGGACCCGACAGAATCCGGATGATTATCTGGATATGGGAATTATAGGTGTAATTGTCGGAATCGTGGGGGCCAGACTCTATTTTGTGATTTTCTCCTGGGATCTGTACAAAGACAATCTGCTGGATATTTTTAATCTCCGGGAAGGCGGCCTTGCCATATACGGCGGAGTAATCGGAGCGGTAATAGCTACATTTGTTCTGGCGCGGATTAAACGTCTGTCGCCTTTTCAGATTCTTGACACCATAGCGCTTGCCCTTCTTAACGGACAGATGCTGGGGCGCTGGGGCAACTTTTTTAACCGGGAAGCATTCGGGGAATATACTGACAGTCTGTTCGCCATGCGTCTGCCGCTGGATGCGGTGCGTTCGGGAGATGTGACAGAGCTGATGCGGGAAAATATGGAGCAGATTAATGGTATCAGCTATATCCAGGTTCATCCGACTTTTCTCTATGAATCTGTCTGGTGCTGTATTCTGCTTATTCTGCTGTTTCAGTACAGAAAGCATAAAAAATACGAAGGAGAACTGTTCCTTCTGTACATTTTCGGATATGCGCTGGGAAGAGTCTGGATCGAAGGATTGCGGACAGATCAGCTTCTTCTGCCTGGAATCGGACTCCCGGTATCCCAGGTTCTGGCCGGATGTATTGTGATATTTGCAGGAGCCGCGCTTCTGTATCTACGAAAACATCACAAAGGCATTCCGATGCTGAAAAGCGCAAAAAAATATGAGCCTATGCCGGATACAATTGAAGGAAAAAAGCCGCCGAAAAAGAAGGAAAGAATTTTTAAATTCAGAGAGAAATAGAACAGAAGGCAGGCGGCGGAGCCTGCCTTTTGTCTTTTGGCATCTGTGATACAGAAACTCAGATTAACTGTATATTCAAAAAGACCAGTAAAATCAGGAGGGTAATGAGGATGAAAGACTATTTTGACGGATGGGAAGACAGAGAAAACATGCAGATTCCTGAGAGAGAGAAAGAAGGATTTCAGGAAAAAGTCATTGTCAGAAAGCCGGTTGTGCCAATCCGGGAAAAGAAGCAGCCGGAAGAAGAAATCTATACAGGAGATGCGCCTACAGTCCTTCTTTCTCCTGATATGAAGGTGCAGGCATATATAAAAAGGGTATCTACCGGTGAGGAGACGCCTGTTGATAAAGACGGATTTGTTATCGGCAAATCTGTTGAGGCGGATTTTGTAGTAAAAAACAATCCGACTGTCAGCCGGAAACATGTAAAAATTCATATCCGGCCGGACGGATACTGGCTGGAAGATCTTGGCTCATCAAACCATGTCTTTGTAAACGGCACGCAGATCACAAAACCTCTGAGACTGACACACGGTATGAAGTTTACCCTGTCACTGGATGAGGAGTTTGAGTTTTCAATCAGAGTGGGGAAATAAGATGAGTGTAATACAGAATTTTTCAGATACATATGAAATACTGGATAAGCTTGGCGAAGGTGCCGGCGGTATCGTATATAAAGCGTATCATAAACGTCTGCGGCAGGAAGTTGTAATCAAGCAGCACAGGAGAAGCGCGGTATCGCTGACCGGTAGCCGCAGAGAGGTGGACATTCTGAAAAATCTCCATCATTCCTATCTGCCCCAGGTACTGGATTTTTTTGAGATAGACGGAGATGTCTATACAGTGATGAGCTATGTGCCGGGAAAGTCTTTTGCCCAGCTTCTGGCAGAGGGATACAGATTTACTCCGAAGGAACTGATCAGATGGGGAATGCAGATCTGCAGCGCGCTGAATTACCTGCACAGTCAGAATCCTCCGGTGATTCACTGTGACATTAAGCCGGCCAACATCATGCTCACCCCCCGGGGGGATATCTGTCTGATAGACTTTAATATTTCCTTTTACCTGGGCGATACGGCAGTGCTGGGATACACAAACGGGTATACGTCCCCGGAACAGTACATCATGGCCCTGAGCCATGAATCGGGACAGAACGAGGCAGGGGACGTTCATATTGACGAAAGAACCGATATTTACAGTGTGGGAGCAACATTGTATCATCTGGCTGTGGGACAGAAGGTCGGTGATTACAGAGAAAGAATTAATGCAGAGTATCTGGCGCAGTTTACAGGCGACTCATTTGCACAGGTTATTGAAAGAGCTCTGCGGATTGATCCGGCCCAGCGTTATCAGTCTGCGTATGACATGTTCCGGGCACTGGAAAATATTCCGAAAAAGGACAGCCGCTATTTAAGCCTGCTTCATAGACAGACAGCGGTGCGTATTGTACTGGTTGTACTTCTTGCAGGATTTATTGTATTGGGCGGATATGGAATATCCCGGATAAAAAGCGAGAGAGTAGATGCGTACAACGGCCTGGTTGAGGAACAGATCAGTCTGATAGAAGCAGGAGACTATGAAGGGCAGGAGCAGGTTTTTGAGGAGGCGTCAGAACTGCTGCCTTCTTCTCTGGAGAGCTATTATCAGAATGCATATTCACTGTATAAACAGGAAAAATTTGAAGACTGCATTTCATTTATAGATTATGATATCTGCCAGAATGAACAGCTGGATCTGGTACAGGCCAGAATGGCAGATGTGTACTATCTCAGAGCAGACAGCTATTTCCGCCTGGAACAGTATGAAGAGGCCGCCGACGCATATGAGGATGTCTTCCATATGGGGACACGTCACACAGAGTATTACAGAGATTATGCCATTACGCTGGCTTATGCCGGTGATGAGGAAGAAGCACAGAAGGTACTGCAGGAAGCAATCGACTACGGACTTACAGAAGACTCTGTTTACTATGCAAAGGGAGAGATTGAGAATGCTCTCGGCAGACAGGATGCGGCGCTTCAGGAATTTAAAGAGTGTATCAGCATCACAGATGATATGGAAATGAAGACAAGAGCGTATCTGATGATGAGCGATATTTATGAGGAGAAAGGCAGTGACGCGTCCCGGAGAGATGTTCTTCTGGAAGCACGGGAAGAACTGCCGGCAGAAGAACAGCTTCAGGTTCTGGAAAGACTTGCGTCGGCTGATATTGAACTGGCGGATACAACCGGAAAGAAAGAGTACAGGGAAGAAGCCATAGAAGTGCTGACGCAGATTATCGATCAGGGATGGGGCACATTTGATACTGCGGATACACTGGCCATCCAGTATGAAAAGCAGGGGGAAATAGAGCAGGCGCGTAAGACAGTGGATCAGATGCTTGAGACTTACGGGGAGGATTACCGGATTTATATGCGGTATGCTTTCCTGGAAATTGATACACAGGAACTGAAGGAAAACGCGCAGCGTGATTATTCGCAGTTCGCCGAGTATTGCGAAAAGGCGGAAGAACTCTATCATGAGCAGGTAAAGGACAACAACACAGATGCACAGATGCAGCTGCTTGAAGATGTGTACGGACAGGTTAAGGAAGGAGGCTGGCTTGAATGATGATTGAGATTACTCCGGGAATCATAATGACGGGAACAGGCGCTGTCGGTATAGTCGGATGTCTGATCGGCCTGATCGTAACGGCAGTAGTATTTCCAAAACAGAGAAAAAGACTTTTGCAGAATATAGAGGCAGAATAAGGAGGGTGAAAACATTGAAAAAAGGGTTAAGATTTATTGTTGCGCTTCTCACACTCGCGTCCCTTGGCGTTGGTTTTATTCCTGTGCTTGAGCTGGCCGGAATCAGAGTGTCAGTTGTGGATGTATTTAAAGTGGGAATCGGATATTATGACAAAAACAGTCTCGAAGGAATGATTTATGCCGGAATCCAGACTTATGTGGAACCATATGCATGGTTTATTGCAGGAGCTGCGGGAATTATTATCATAGAAACGGTTCTGATTGCGGTTTTGCGCAAAAAGGCTGCATACATTACAGGGCTTATCGTCAGCCTGATAAATATAGGGGCATTTCTGGCAGTATTCTTTATCCTGAGAGAAAAGTTCGGCGAAATTCAGTCGGCGCTTATTATGATTTCTGCTGATCAGGCGCTGGAACTCAGTTATATTCCGTTGTTCGCGTGGATTGCGGTCTATGCTCTGGCGTTTATTTTATCTATGATTGGCCTTATTCTGTGGAGAAAACCGAAAGAAGAAAATGCAGAAGAGGTATATCTGGAACAGATCAGCCGGGCAGAAGAAGAACGTGCCCGCCGTCAGTCAGAGCAGAAAAAACGGAGTAGAGAACAGGAGCCCAACAGAGTCGTCCGCCGTCAGACTGCAGATGTTCAGAAGCCTGAAGATTATTCCCGTCCCGGGCAGGAACCGCCATATGCGGATCAGAATTACCGGAATCCGGAGATGATGCATCCGGAACAGGAGCCTTCCGTATGGGCGCCGCCGGAACAGAAGAATGAAGTTCCGCTATCCGGCCGGGCTGCTGCAGAACCGGTTCATCCTGTCTCACAAGATGGTTTTTCAGGGGCAATTTCAGGAGAAAGCGGACTGTATGAAGGAAAGGTTTATCCTCTTACAGATAAAAAAGAAGTATTCTTTTCTATAAAAGAAGGGAATGCGGTGCTCAGTCCCTACGAAGAAGAAGGGGCGGCAGCGGGAATTTACTATATCAGAGAATATGGGGAGTACTGCGCAGAGCCTTTTGAAAAACGCGCGGTTTTTCTGGAGAGCGGACAGCCTCTTGGAAAGGGAAGACAGTATTATCTGCCCAGAGGAACGAAGATATATGTGGGCAGCAGAGAAAACAGTTTTACCCTGGTATAATGATGGTATATTGACACTACAAATACAGAATAAGACAGTAAGGAGGATCCCGTTATGAGAGATCAGGATGCAACAGTTCTTGTAAATTTTAACAGAGAAGAGGAAATAGGCAGACTTCTGGACCAGGCTTATACTGAGCTGGGGAAAGCGTACTATGAAGGCGGTTTTGAAGACCCCCTTCCCCAGCTTCTGCCCTTGTTTGACCGGATTACAAATCTGAAAAATGAGCTGGAAAAAGAATCCGCTCAGCAGCCAGCACCGGCGCCGCAGCCGGAACCGGTACCCGTACCGCAGCCGGAGCCGGAACCGGTACCGCAGCCGGAACCGGTACCCGTACTGCAGCCGGAACCGGAGCCGGTACCCGTGCCGCAGCCGGAGCCGGAACCGGTACCGCAACCAGAACCGGTACCCGTGCCGCAGCCGGAGCCAATACCGACGTCACAGGCGGATTTACAGCAGGCGCCGCCGTTTGAATCTGCGCCGGAAATGGGGGCCGGCCCCCAGCCGGGACCGGCATCCGCACCCCGGCCGCAGGCTCGTCCGATGAAACCGGTTCAGCATAAATTCTGTATTTACTGCGGAAGTCCGCTGCAGCCGGGCGACGCATTCTGCAGCAACTGCGGACATAAAATAGGATAACAGGTATAAAAGCGGGTATTGCGGAAAACTGCAGGATAATGCGGGAATGCGGATTCCGGATACCCGCTTTCCTGCGTTATACGTTTTATACAAAAGGAAGAAATGAGGTGGGAAAATGTATTGCCCGGATTGTGGAAAATATAATGAAGAAAAGGCCAGATTCTGCCGTTTTTGCGGCGCACGTCTGGAAGAAAATACAGGAGAACAGTTTACGCAGCAGGGGACTGTTTCCCAGGAGCCGGAAGAACAGAACGCACAAGATTATCAGAATATGCAGGCAGGTCAGGAGCAGCAGAGCAACGGTTATGAAGATAACGGACCTGTAAAAAAGAAAGGGAAAAAGATCTGGATTATACTGGCGGCTGTTCTGATAATTGCCGCCGCTGCAGCTGCGGTGGTATTTTTGTGGATTCTGCCTCAGCAGAGAGAAAAGAACTATAAAGCACATATATCGGATGGTAACCGGTATCTGGAAGAAATGGATTACGAAAAAGCGGAAGACAGCTACCTTGCCGCCATAGAAATAGAACCGAAAGAACCGGAGCCGTACCTGAGACTGGCTGATATTTACGAGGCTCAGAATGAACCGGAAAAAGTTGTGGAGATTTTGAAACAAGGTACTGAAAATACGGACAGCCCTGAGATTCAGGAAAAATATGATCTGTATACATACGTGCAGGATGTGCTGATTCCGGAAGAAGGTCAGGTGAAAGAAGGGGAATACACCTGTACGTATATAAATCAGCCCTGGGCCGATTCCACATGGACAAGCCTTGACCCCGTACATTCGGAAAAAGGCATTCTGACATCGAGAATCAGGGATTTTGATAATGACGGAAACGATGAACTTCTTGTACTTAGCCTGAATAATGACGCCAGAGAATATGATTATACGAGAGTGGACCAGAATGAGGTGATGCTCAGAATGTATGAGTACCGTGACAGGGAAGTTGTTCTGAGCGATGAGACTTCAGCATTATGTCCGGTGCTCGGTGATGGCGATTCAGAGTCAAGCGGGATTTTCCTTCATGAATATGACGAACAGATCTATATATGCGGAAGTCTCAGACAATATTTTCATGTTATATCAGATGGGATAAAATTCTACTCTTTCGTATCTGTCTATAATGGAGAAAGCTTTGAAAAACAGGCGGGAACGGATGAAACAGTTATAGGATCTGAATTCAGCGGCGAGGAGCAGGACGCGCAGGAGATGGCGGATTTTCTTGATGAAATCGGACTTTCCGGGGAAGCAGAACAGATCAGAGACTCATGGCTGCGCTGCTTTGAGTTTACCGATGATGTGGAGATGCTCATGCTTATTACCGGTGAAAATGACCTGGATACATATCCTTATGATTACTGGGAGACGCTGGACACGGATCTGCTGGGTGAAGTGACGCTGACTCTGAGGCTGACATGGAATGATGCGCAGAGTGAGGAAGCGGATCAGAAGCCGGAAGAAGACGGAAATGAGGCAGATGAAAATCAGGATGTTCAGGCAGCGGCATCTCAGGCCCAGGATGCCTATGACAATTTGCTTGACAGTGGAGAATATAACAATTATATATCAGAATGGCTGACAAGCCCGGAGTCATATACGATTCTCGATATTAACCAGGATCAGATTCCGGAGCTGATGGTGCATTCCGCTGATGACGGTACGGGCTGGTCCAATACTCTGCTTTTTGCCTATGACAGTGAAGCGCAGGAAGCAAAAATGGTTCAGGATATTTATCACTATATGGATATCCGGTATTCTGCGAAATATAAAGCAATTGTATATTCAGATGTCCGGTCCTCTTTAATGTATGGAGGCAGCGGCTTCTTTGTTCTGGACGGTACAGAACTGACCCAGGCATTTTCGGTAGGCTGGGATAATACATCGTATGCGAATGCGGTAAATGAAATAGATGAAAATCATTATTTTATCTTTCAGGGAGATACAAGAACAGAAATTACAGAAGCTCAGAATGACGAATACTTTGATGAACTGTCGGATATAGAGAAAACACAGCTGTAAGTTCAGCAGAACGGTCAGAGGAAGGAGAGTAGAACAATGTATTGCCCAAATTGTGGAAATTACAACGAGGAAGACGCCGATTTCTGCGGTTCCTGTGGAAGCCCCCTGCAGAATGTGACAGAAGGACGGACAGGAGCGGGAAATGAACAGCTAAACGGGGATTTTTCAGAAAACGGGACCGGACAGAGTCTGCAGGGGCCGCAAAGCGCAGCGCCTGCGGCTCCGGTTCCGGGAAAAAAGAAAAGTAAGAAGATATGGCTGATACTGGCAGCGGTGTTTGTCGTTGCCGCGGCGGCAGCGGCTGTGGTATTTCTGTGGATTCTGCCGCAGCAGCAGGAAAAACGCTATACAGCTCTGGTAGATGAGGGAAACCGGTATCTGGAAGAAATGGATTATGAAAAGGCAGAAGATGTGTTCCTGGAGGCAATTGCAATTGAGCCCAGGAAAGAGGAGCCTTATGTGAAACTGGTTAATCTGTATCTGGATACCGGTGAGACTGAGAAAGCAAAGCAGATAATTACAGATGCGAAAGAAGCGCTGCCTGAAGAAGAAAGAAAAGAGATCGAAAATCTGGAAGAGGAGCGGAAGGACGAACTGAACGGCGAAGGTTCTGTGTATGTCTGGGCTGTAGAGCCTGAAATTGAGGCCGATGATATTTATTACCTGAAAGAAACAGGTACGAAAAAATATCCGCACAATGAGATGGAACGCCAGATGTTTACTGATTATGCAGTTATAAAGCAGGGAGACGCTTACGGACTGATTGATATGAGCGGAGAGATTCTGGGCGGAATGGATTACAAAGAAATTACAAGCGGATCAGGATATTATCTGCTGAAAAGAGAGGAAGCAGTCTACGCGCCGGAGTACGGATGGGAAATGGACAGCTATTATCTGTATGAGGATGAGATTATTCCGGCAATCGGAATTGAAGGAGATGTCTATGGATTTAAAGGTGCGTTTTATTACAGTAACGGACTGCATAACATTTTTGATGCATATGGGGAAGAAGCATTCGGAACAAAGACATGGACAGAACCGGAGGATGCCATTCCGGTAAAGAATTCAGATATAACACTGGAGGAGGCACTGGAAAACGGTGTGCAGGACTGGGGTGCATGGCTGAACGAATTGCCGGGCGGATACGGAATTTATTATGGGGACAGTATGGCTACAGATTTTGTATATGATGCCTGCGGCTCTCAGATTTCCGGATTGCTGGCAGTAGAACAGGACGGAAAATGGGGCTACGTGGACAAGCAGGGAAATGTAGTAATTCCAATCGAATATGACGCGTCCTGGACACAGTATGTTCCGCAGTACCGCACTGTGGATACAGAGCCTCAGGATTTCTGCTATGCCGCCTCAGAGGGACATGTAGCCCTGGTAAAAGACGGCGTCTGGGAGATGCGTGACGCCGGCGGCGATCTGGTTATTGCCCCTGGAGTATTTGAAGAAATCCGGCCTGTGCATGAAGGAAAATGCTGGGTGAAATATGAGGGCAAATGGGGTGTGATTGAACTGACAGACGAGGAAGACGCAGAAATCGAGACGGAAGATGAAGAGAAAGAAGAATCCGAACTGTCAGCAGAATCGTCTGTTGAAGAAATTACAGAAGCTATAGCAGAGCATCTGAATGAGAGCCTTGGAGAAGACGAGGGATCATACAGCATCTCAGAGAGCGAAATGCAGGAGACGGACACAGGTTACTGGTTCCTGGTACGGTATGCACTGCCCCAGGAGGAAGCGGACAGGATTATTGCAGCCGGAGGAATGCCCTCGGCTAACCGTCATGTAGGAGAAGTTACTGTGGATCTTGCTACCGGTACTGCAGTATGGGAACCATTAATGGGAGAAAGAGAAGAATGGCAGCTTTGGTGAAGGGAGAGTTGAGAAATGTATTGCCCGAATTGCGGATGTTACAATGACGAGAATGCCGCTTTCTGCGGCTCCTGCGGAACACCTCTGAGAACAGAACAGAACAGTCCGGCCGGGAACAGCCTGGTCAGACTGCCGGCGCTGTGCCGCCGTATCCAGGAGGACAGGAAATGAAAAGGATGGAAGGCGGGGCGCCGACCCCGCCTGTTCAGAAGAAAAAGAAAGGGAAAAAAATATGGCTGATACTGGCGGCGGTGCTCGTTGTTATCGCGCAGCCGTGGCCGCGGTATTCCTGTGGATCCTGCCTCAGCAGAAGGTGAAACAGTATAATTCTCTGGTAGCAGAAGGAAACCGGTATCTGGAAGAGATGGATTATGAGAAGGCAGAAGACGCGTTTCTGGAGGCAATTGAGATCGAGCCGAAAAAAGCAGAGCCTTATGTGAGACTGGCTGATCTTTATCTTGATACAGGAGAAACTGAGAAAGCAAAACAGATAATCACAGAAGCAAAGGAAACACTTCCGGAAGAAGAAAGAGAAGAAATCGAAAAGCTGGAAGAGGAGAGGAAAGACGAATTAGACGGTGAAGACCCCGTCGAAGAAGAAAAAGTGGAAGAAGAATTCCCATTCGACCAGGAATACTGGATTATCTTCCGGGAAGGATTTCGGGAGAACAGAATTGAGATGTCTACAGTGGATTCAGACATGGACAGACAGGATCTGTGTATTATCTGGGATGCCGGCCAGAGATGGCTCGTTAATGTTGAAGTTTATCAGGATGGAAACTTTGTTGCCGGTGCGGCTGTGGACCGGGATACGAAGGAACCGATAAGAAATATTTATAATTATAATCCATAGGATATATTTAAAAGAATAGCAGGCAGATTGCCGGTTAACAGAAAACCGGCTTTATCCGCAGCGGTTTAAGTCAGACAGAAAGAGAGAAGCGCCTGTGTTTCCGGAATATTGTAATTCCTGGAAATGCAGGCGCTTCTCTTTTTCTGTATATTTTTGCATATTAAAATTAATAGTCAATTCTTACAACATCTTCAATCCTGCACTCCAGGATCTGGCAAAGAGCCGCCAGCGTGGCGATGTTTACGTTGTCGCCACGTTTCAGATGATAAAGAGTACCCTTGTTGAAGTGATAGGTATTTATCAGTTTATATGTTGACATTTTCTTTTCTTTCATTGTATTCCACAGGGGATCATAAGAAAAAGATGCGGTGTTTTCCATGACTTTCGTCTGGCGGAAATTGTTGAAGCAGCGGCTCGGACTATACTTTATTGTGCCACAACTGCAGAGAGGATATACATACAGAAAAAGAGAAACAAGATACAGAAGAGAAGCAGATTAAGAGATGGGAAATTCTGATTTTGTTTTTTCTCTGACTGTAATCGCAATGTTTTTTCTGACATATGGAAACAGGAATCCCTGGCTGTTATCAGAAGAATTTGACCATGTTCTGGCATATGGGGATGGCTATTATCTTGTAATAAAACAGGTGGATGACGGAGCAGAAAATATCTGCAGCATGATCGGAGTAGTAAATTCAGATGCAGAATGGATTCATCCCCTCAGACCGGATCATATTTTTGTCAGCGGGTATTATGGAGATTCAGCGGAAGAAAAAAACTACGAAGAATATATAAAAGAGAATACTTCTTATATAGGAGAAGGTATGTTCCTTTTAATCCGAAAAGAAATGTTCGGAGATACGTATACCGGACTTGTGTATAATGCCGGGATGATGAGGAATTTTGCATAAGACAGTACGGCTCACTGAAAAAAGTTCAGAAGGCCGGCGGTATCTCATATGTGGCAGAAGAAAAATACAGTCCTACAGTTACCTATAGAAATGGGTATTGGGTTATACTCAGAGGAAACGGGAAACGAAAAGAAATCTGTATTGCAGACCGTTTCGGACATATCAGAAGAACGGGCAAAAGGGCGCAGAGACTGGGCCAGTATTCAGAAGGGCTTTTTTTCGCTGACGGGTGCTTTTACGATATTCATTTAAGGCCAAGTCTGATCCTGGAAGGATATTGCATTATGAATGAACCATGTTTTCAGAACGGGAAAAGTTCACTGGTAATAAAAACAGAACAGGGAGAGAAATACCGGATAGAAATGGACCGGAGAGGGAGGCTGCTGGGGAAGCCGGAAAGGCTGTAAGAGGCGGAAATATTGGTTATATAAAAAAACATTTCAAAGGAACGGACAGCCATCTGCTTATTAAATATAAGTTCGGTCTGCACCCCAAAATATACAAAAAAACCGACTACCCTCTATAGACTTTTGTCATTTTTGGCGATATAATGAAAATACATGTGAATAAAACTATTTTTTTCAATGTAATTTTTAAGGAGGAACAAAAAATGGCAAGAAAAATGAAGACCATGGACGGTAACCAGGCCGCTGCTCACGTCTCATATGCATACACAGAAGTCGCAGCGATTTACCCGATTACACCGTCATCCGTTATGCCTGAGCATGTTGATGAATGGGCTACTCAGGGAAGAGAAAATATCTTCGGACAGACCGTACAGGTTGTGGAGATGCAGTCTGAGGCAGGTGCGGCAGGTGCAGTTCACGGCTCACTGTCAGCAGGAGCCCTTACAACTACATTTACAGCGTCTCAGGGACTTCTTCTTATGATTCCGAACCTGTATAAAGTAGCAGGTGAGCAGCTTCCGGGCGTGTTCAACGTATCTGCCCGTGCTCTTGCAAGCCATGCGCTTTCTATTTTTGGTGATCATTCAGACGTTTATGCCTGTCGTCAGACCGGCGCGGCTATGCTGTGCGAGTCCAGCGTTCAGGAGGTTATGGACCTGACACCGGTTGCACACTGTGCAGCACTGGAAGGAAAACTTCCTTTCATTAACTTCTTTGACGGATTCCGTACATCTCATGAAATCCAGAAGATCGAGACATGGGACTATGAAGATCTGAAAGATCTGGTAAATATGGATGCCATCGATGCTTTCCGTGCACATGCACTGAACCCGAATCATCCGTGCCAGAGAGGTTCCGCTCAGAACCCGGATATCTTCTTCCAGGCAAGAGAGGCATGCAACCCGTATTACGATGCAATGCCGGGAATCGTTCAGAACTATATGGATAAAGTAAATGAAAAGATCGGAACAGACTATAAACTGTTCAATTATTATGGGGCAGAGGACGCAGAGCATGTAATCGTCGCTATGGGTTCTGTGTGCGATACAATTGAAGAGACAATCGACTATCTGATGAAGGCAGGCGAGAAAGTCGGCGTTGTGAAAGTACGTCTGTACAGACCGTTCTGCGCACAGGCGCTGATCGACGCAATTCCGGATACAGTTAAGAAAATTTCTGTTCTGGACAGAACAAAAGAGCCGGGAGCAATGGGCGAACCGCTGTACCTGGATGTTGTTGCGGCACTCAAAGGTTCCAAATTCGATGCTGTACCGATCTATACAGGACGTTACGGACTTGGTTCCAAGGATACAACACCTGCTCAGATCGTTGCTGTATATCACAATGATGAGAAGAAAGTATTTACACTTGGTATTGAGGATGATGTGACAAACCTGTCACTGAAAGCTGACGAGCCGCTGGTTACTACACCGGAAGGAACAATCAACTGTAAATTCTGGGGACTTGGCGCTGACGGTACAGTCGGAGCAAACAAGAACTCCATTAAGATTATCGGCGACAACACAGACATGTACGCGCAGGCTTACTTCGACTATGACTCCAAGAAGTCAGGCGGTGTTACAATGTCTCACCTTCGTTTCGGTAAACTGCCGATCAAATCTACATACCTGATCCATCAGGCAAACTTTGTAGCCTGTCATAATCCGTCCTATGTGGACAAGTACAATATGGTTCAGGAACTTGTTGACGGCGGTACATTCCTTCTGAACTGTCCGTGGGATATGGAAGGACTTGAGAAACATCTGCCGGGACAGGTAAAAGCATATATCGCAAACCACAACATCAAATTCTATACAATTGACGGTATCAGGATCGGTAAAGAGATCGGACTTGGCGGACGTATCAATACAGTTCTTCAGTCTGCATTCTTCAAACTTGCCGCTATTATTCCGGAGGCAGAGGCAATCGACCTGATGAAGGCTGCTGCCAAAGCTACATACGGAAGAAAAGGTGATAAGATCGTTCAGATGAACTACGATGCAATCGATGCAGGTGCAAAACAGGTTGTAGAAGTAACTGTTCCGGAAAGCTGGAAAGATGCAGCTGACGAAGGACTTGCTTCTCCGAAGGTAGACGAAAACGGAAGAAAAGATGTTGTTGATTTCGTTAAGAATATCCAGGCAAAAGTAAATGCTCAGGAGGGAAATACACTTCCGGTATCTGCATTTAATGATTATGTAGACGGTTCCACACCGTCCGGTTCTTCTGCATATGAGAAACGTGGTATCGCAGTGGATATCCCGATCTGGAATCCGGATAACTGTATCCAGTGTAACCGCTGTGCGTATGTATGTCCGCATGCTGTTATTCGTCCGGTAGCTCTTACAGAAGCAGAAGCTGCTCAGGCTCCGGAAGGACTGAAGACTCTGGATATGATCGGTATGCCGGGTATGAAGTTTACAATGACTGTATCCGCTTACGACTGTACAGGATGCGGCTCCTGTGCCAATGTATGTCCGGGCAAGAAAGGCGAGAAGGCTCTCGTTATGGGCAACATGGAAGCAAATGCAGGCGAGCAGGACTACTTCGATTACGGAAGAGAGATCCCGGTAAAACCGGAAGTTGTCGCAAAGTTCAAAGAGACAACTGTAAAGGGAAGCCAGTTCAAACAGCCGCTGCTTGAGTTCTCAGGCGCATGTGCAGGCTGCGGTGAGACACCGTACGCAAAACTGATTACACAGCTGTTCGGCGACAGAATGTATATTGCGAACGCAACAGGATGTTCTTCTATCTGGGGCAACTCCTCACCGTCCACACCTTACACGGTAAATCCGGAAGGCAAAGGACCGGCATGGAGCAACTCTCTGTTCGAGGACAATGCTGAGTTCGGATATGGTATGCTGCTTGCTCAGAATACCATCAGAGACAGAATGAAAGGATACGCTGAGACACTTGCGGCAGAGGCAGAAGATGCTGATGTTAAGGCAGCTGCTCAGGAATACCTTGATACATTCACATGCGGCGCGACAAATGGAACAGCAACAGACAAGCTCGTTGCAGCTCTGGAGAAATGCGGATGTGACCGCAAGGAGAAGACAGAACTTCTGAAACACAAAGACTTCCTCGCAAAGAAATCCCAGTGGGTATTCGGCGGTGACGGATGGGCTTACGATATCGGTTACGGCGGTGTTGACCATGTACTTGCAAGCGGCAAGGACATCAACATCATGGTATTCGATACAGAGGTTTACTCCAACACAGGCGGACAGTCCTCCAAGGCTACAAAGACAGGTGCTACAGCACAGTTCGCGGCAGGCGGTAAAGAGACGAAGAAGAAAGACCTTGCAGGCATGGCTATGACATATGGATACGTATACGTAGCTCAGATCGCTATGGGCGCTGACTTCAACCAGACAGTCAAAGCTATTACAGAGGCTGAGGCTTATCCGGGACCGTCACTGATCATCGCTTACGCTCCGTGTATCAACCACGGTATCAAGAAAGGTATGAGCAAAGCTCAGACTGAGGAACAGCTTGCAGTAGAGTGCGGATACTGGAATAACTTCCGTTACAATCCGGCTGCTGAAGGCAACAAGTTCTTCCTTGACAGCAAGGCTCCGAAGGAAGAGGATTACCAGGCGTTCCTTGACGGCGAGGTTCGTTACAATGCTCTGAAGAGATCTAATCCGGAGAAGGCTGCAAAACTGTTCGCGATCAACGAGCAGGAGGCTATGGAGAGATACGAATACCTGAAGAAACTGGTAGACGTATATGCTGAAGACAAAGCAGAGTAAAATATAATCAGAACCGATTCTGCACGGCGGAATCATAAAAAAAGCTGCCGTCCGGTGAATACAACAGTATTCGCCGGACGGCGGCTTTCTGCTTTTATATTAAGAAAAGCCAATAAAAGAACGGAAGGAACTTTCCGCCGCCGGCAAGCCTGTTTTGCCGCATATGGATTGTTTTACCGGGGGATCTTTATTACAATCACAGTCAGGAAACGGAAAAAGATCTGATAAAGGGGAAAGAAAAATGAAAAAGCACATATGGAAAATTGTAATTGCGGCTTTTGTTGTCATCTGGATCTGGACTTTCTGGAGCGACAGGCAGGAAGAGTCCCGCAGATCCCGGTCTGATACGACGCAGACAACGCAGAGTCCAGGCGGTATAAATATATGGGATGACGGCGGCGGATCGCAGATGTGCATTGGCTGCAGCGGGTCAGGCTCCTGTTCCCAGTGTTACGGTACAGGCACATATAGCAACTATGGTGAAAGTGTAGTATGCACCGCCTGCGGCGGCACAGGGAGATGCAGGATATGCGGCGGCACCGGATGGGACTGAAATACTGCGGGAGAAGAATCTGTGAAGACACAGTTTTCTCCCGCAGTATTTTTGCGCGATATGCCCGGCAGGCGGCCGCCATGCCTGCATGGGAGGACATTTGCCGGGCAGCTTATCCTCTGAATAAATACCGTATAATGATCTGCATTCTTTCGTCCATATCTTCATCCGGTTCTGTGTAAAGCGAATAAAGAACCAGCCAGTCCCATGCATTTCTCGGATCAAGCGTGTTCATTCCGCATCTGTCAAGAACAGAATCCAGAATCCAGCGATGTTCGTCGAGCCGCTGCCATGGAGTCAGGTAGGCTTCATCCAGTTCGGTATATTCCGGATCAACAATATTCTGGGTGACAATATACAAAAGGGTAAGAAGCTTTCTGGTGAGATTTTCCTTCTGGTTGAGTATGTTGGACAGGGCGGTAGTGTTCGGCCATCCGTTTTTCAGCATTTTCTGCAGAGGAGTAAGATGGCGGCGTTTTTTTCCGGACGGCATCCCCAGAGAAAGATAGCTGGAAACCACGTCATCGACAGACAGTTTTCTGCAGTCTGAGCCAGAGGGTTTCTTTTCAGCTGAGGTCTGGTTTTCCGGAGGATTCTGGGACAGAATATCGTAATATGTACGGAATGCTTCGTAGGAAGTCCGATGAAAGGAATTAAGCTCCTGCAGATATTTTCTGTATTCACTGAGGAACTCTCTGTCAGTCCGGATATTGCGGAACAGATTGTATACGTCTTCGGTATGCAGAGCAGATTCGCTTCCAGCTGGCTGACAGGCGGCATCCCGGGGAAGAACCCGGAAAAAGCGGACGGCTTCCGGGTATGTTCTGCCCGTGCGCAGACAGTAGGAATAGGCAAGTTCCTTAGGGGAACGGTAATGGATGCCGTAATCAGACACAAAGCCAAGAAGATAGGATGCATCTTCCTCGGACAGATGCAGGGAAAAGACAATGATGAAAATATCCTCGCGGCCTGAGGGAACGTTTTTCCCGTTTATCCAGTTCTGAACCCGTCTGATGACAGACGCGCGTTCCGTATCAGGCGAAATTTCTGAAAAACCATTTACAAGACGTTCTTTTATATCTGGTTCCGGATAAAGCTGCCGGAGAGAAGGATAAAATTCTCTGATCTGTATATCTGAGCGAAGAAAATCGATGGCTGAGAGAGGGTCTTTTCCCACAGCTCCTATCGTGCGGTATGTCTGTTCGGAAAGATCTGTAAGTTCCAGACGCATATATGAAATCTCCTTTCGCGTTGCTCTTCCTGAAGAAATACTGACAAGGAAAACGGCGGTGTTCCGGTCCTGTCTGTTTCGTCAGCTATGGTCAGTATAACATGATTTGAAGGGAAGGAAAATAGGTGCGGCTTTTCTGAGAAAAAGGATATATAATACAGATAAAGCACTGTGAAATCTTTTGTTTGAAGAGGGATCTGCCGCGGCGGATTCCGGATGAAAGGAAGAATTTATGGAAGATGGCAGGCAGTATCTTGGCAGCGGCAGCCGGCTGACGCTTGGGAATACAGAATACAGGATAATCAATGCCGTGGGAAGCGGTTCGAACGCAATCGTATATAAAGCGGTTTATCAGGACGGGGTTGAGAAACAATACTGTCATTATGTACTGATAAAGGAGCTGTTTCCCCGGCACCAGGACAGAGGCATATACAGAGGCAGTGACGGGCGCATTTGCCGCAGGCCGGAGCAGGAAGAATATTTCCGGATGCATGAAAGAAGTTTCCGGACAGGAAATGAGATCCATCTGAGCTGTCTTGCGGCCCATCCCGAAGCAGCGGCCGGAAATATTAATTCCTGGTATATGAACGGGACAATTTATACGGTGTATCCGTTTGACGGAGGAATTACGCTGGAGCAGTACAGAAACCGGGAACACACTGGACTGCATGAAATATGTCTGTTTATGGAAGAGCTGGCCGACGTGGTAAAAATATTTCATGACACAGGATTTCTTCACCTTGATATCAGCCCGGATAATATTCTGATCATTCCAATGCCGGGGAAAACGAAATACCGGCTTCTTCTGATTGACTACAACTGCGCATGGAAAATATCCGCAGAGAGCCGGGACAACGGACTTTATACAGGGAAAAAGGAAGGATATTCCGCGCCGGAAGTAATGCTGGGAAGAACGGAATATTTCGGGAGGGCCTCAGATCTGTATTCTGTATGCGCGGTTCTGTTTTATCTGCTGACGGGGAGAAAACTGACCCGGTCTGAACAGACGAACAGAAAGGAGCTGAACAGGGCGCTTGACAACTGTCCCTGTCTGGAGAATATTCCGGTTACGGCTTTCATGAAACTGCGGCAGATACTTGGAAGAGGTCTGTCCCAGTCGCCTGCGGTGAGATATCAGGAATGTGAAGAGCTGAAAAACGATCTCCGGGAGTGGCTGGCCAGAATCGAAGGACGCGGAATTACCAGAGCTGCGCTGTGGGAAGCGGGCAGACGGCAGCGTCTGGCCTGCGAGAAGCAGATGCGCGCGCCGAACTATAAATGTTCCATGTATCTGCGTACAGAACAGATGGAAGAGATCGATGAAGAAACATTTGAGAAAGAGGCAGGGGAAGGAAACGTGCTCCTTCTGGGAGAAGGCGGCGCGGGAAAAACCGGCATGCTTTTGCGTATATGGAAACGGTATACGGAATATTATGATGAGCATATGCCGGTTCCGGTCTATGTTCCGCTGGCAGCGTGCACGGGGGATAACGGAACAGGAGACGCAATCCGCCGGTATATTCTGGAAAAGCTCCGGCCTGACAGCCGTCAGGAGGCAGAAGAGATGACCTGCCTGAATCGTCTGCTCGAATCCGACGGGAAATTTCTATTCCTTCTGGACGGGCTGGATGAAGCGGGGCACAGAAAACATCTTACATATGAGATCCGGGAGCTGACGCGGAAAAAAGGCACAGCAGTTATTCTTACAGAGAGAAACGCTGCCCCGGGGAGAAAATGGCGTACAGACTTCCGGATATATGAAGTGATCGGCTTAAGCAGGGAACAGCAGCGCCGGATATGTGCGGAAAAGAATATCCCTCTGCCGGAGAGAAGCGATGCAGGCAGACTTCTGAGCAACCGGATGTTTATGGGAATGTATCTTGATATTATGGCTTCTGAGAGCTCTGATGAACGGACGGAAGGGGCGGATGAATATTTCCCGGTCAGAGTCAGAGATCTGTTTGACCGGTATTTTATCAGTATTGAGGAAAAACTGGAACGCATTCTGCAGGACGACGATGAATATTGCGCGGCCAGATTTGCGCTGGAACATTTTCTGCCGGCAGCCGCGTCACAATGCGAAAAAGCGGGAAGCCTTTCAACAGAAAGAATCATGCATACCGCGGAGAAATGTTACAGCCTTCTCCAGGACAGGGCCTTTCTCTTCGCATTCCCCGAATATGCACGGAATGGAGCAAGAATACGCGGCGCTTTTCCGGATATATGGCAGTGGTATGATTTTGCTGTAAACCGTCTGCTGTCAGATACCCTGAAGCTTCTTGCGGACTCGGACGGAAGATGGACGGTAAGCCATCAGGAACTGTGTGTTTATCTTGCAGAGCAGGGAAAAGCCCGGAAAAAGACATATATGCGGACCAGGGCGAGACAGAGATTCAAAAGGAACAGCTGGATTCTGGCAGTCTGTGCCGGAGCGGGAACCGCCGGATTTATGATCTGGACACAGATCTCCTATCCATTTTTCGAAAATGACAGGGCAGAAGTGGAAGACAGCATTAAAAATATGGGGCTGGTAACAGGAAGCGCATGGTTTGTTATACAGACCCAGTATGACATGCTTGACCAGGCGGAAGATATGCTGGAAGAAGGATCGCTGGAAGAGAATTACGGAAACTGGAACGAACAGATGCTCAGCGGCATGGAAAGCTGTGAGTTTTATGCGCGCCTGCATGAAGAGGCATCCGTCTCTGTGTATCTGCCGCTCGCGGAGAACCTGCGGCTTGATCTGGAACAGGAAGATCTGGAGGATGTGTATACATTTCCGGAAAAATCATTTGAAGATGCCGCGCAGTATATGCAGAGTCTGTCCCACAGGCTGAATCCGTCTGCCGGATACACGGATCATGAAAGGAAAAATGCAGTGGAAAGATACAGAGAGTATCTGGACGCCCGGTCCGGGCTGCTGAACTGGACAACTGCTTCGGTTCTGAACGACTATCCGGATGCATACAGACAGGAATATGAACAGATGCTCAGAGAATATCCGCTCTATCAGTCAATCCGCGCGGAAGAGGAGGAGATACGGGCGGAAAAGGAAAACATGGAAAAGGCGCTGGAAGACGCGGAAAGGGAGATGCGTCTCGGGGGCATGTAAAGGAGGAAAAATGTCAGAGAAGATGAAAAGTCCAGGTGTGATACCGGCGCTTCTGGCAGTTCTGCTGACCGCAGTGACGGCGGGGAGCTGTGCTCCGGCGGAAACCGGGCAGGACCGGGCGGATCGTCCGGCGGTATCGGAGGAGATGAAAGCATTTACAGAAGCATTCAAAGCCATGTATATTCCTCAGGATGATATGGCGTCCGGGTATACAGAAGCCCTTGGAGCCATAGAAGAATATGCCCTTTTCCCCACAGACAGCGGGAGAGAACAGGCGGCAGAGATTCTGCGGAAATCATACAATGCTATCGAGGAAACTGAACTTGCGGAATACGGATCTGTTATCTCGGAGGAAGCAGAAGCGTTTATGGAGGAAAGAGGCATGTCCGCGGCAGAATTCAGCGCTCTCTGTGCGCTGGGAGAAACGGACAGACAGCAGTATCTGGATGATTTGGAGCGGTTTGAATGGTATCTGGAAGAAACAGATCTGAAAGATGAGACGACGGCGGATGCCTTTCAGCTTGAAGCAGAATACATGTCCCAGGTGCAGAGCGAACTGAACCGGTATATGTATTATGCCACCAATGAGTTCCTGGCCGCTCTGGAAGAAAACGAACTGGAATATATGACAGACCAGGTATTCAGCGGTCTGGACGCCTATGCTCCGGATGACGTCCGGTGGCAGCAGGATGCGAAAGACGCATATCAGAAACAGGAGGAATGCTGGAGCAGGATCAGCAGGATTCAGGAGAAAATGGAGGAAGAAACAGGGAAGCTTCTGTCGGAATAGAAGACGGAAAACACTTGGATGATTTTAAAAACGGAAAGAGTAAACTGGTGCCATCATAAAAAGAAAGGTGGTGCCAGTTATGTTTTTGTGGCAGCTTATTATGAATCTGTTCCGGTAGAAATGATTCCCCCTTTCTGCCCGATTATGCAGGAAGGGGGATAATAACTCTCAGATGCCGTACTGCCAGGTCGCTGTCAAGATACTGAATGCGGCCATGACATCTGCGAAGTATGCTGTTAAGCAGGATCTCGCGGAGAGAGCAGCGGACAGAAGCAGCAAAATCCGGAAAAGGCGCCCGGCGGACAGCGGACGGATCCGGAACAAGCATACTTGCTGAAAAGATAAGAAATCCTTTCTTTTCCTGCGCAGTGAACCGGATCTCCGGGGAAATATTCTCCGGAGCGGAAGTCCTGCCGTTGCCGTCCAGGAGAATATGAAAGATCAGTACAGCTGCGAAAAGTATGCTCCCGTCTAAAAGAACAGACTGTTCCGGCAATGCGGTCTGTGTCCTGAGACGCACGTGTCTTCTGCGGCATTCCGCGCGCAGTCCGTGCAGAACATAGGACAGTCCTTCCGGGGCAGCCGACGTGTGCAGAGCATCTTCCAGTTCTGTGCAGCGTTTTTTAATAAAGGCGGTCATGCAGAAATATGCGGCCGCTGTAAACAGCAGCAGGAAGATGCTGAAGAACAGGGCAGTATATGAGCTGGCTGCGGCCGCTTTTTCATCTTCTGCGCTGTAGAGCAGAATCGTACTGAAAAAACGGACGCCGGAATAGAGCAGAACAGTAAGCGTATAGATCCATGCGGGAAAACGCAGACGATTTACCGCGGGGATCTGAAGAATCCATATACTTAATGCGGCAGCCGCCGCGGAAAGCATGAAAGATCCAGCTGCCTGCGTCTCAGGGGAACACGCGGAAAAGAGCTGCTGTGTTCCGGCCATCAGTACCGAGAGAATTACCGAGGTCAGCGCGTCCCACACAGAGTAGAAAAACAGGGTACGGAGCCATTCTCTTTTTGTCAGCGCAAAAAGAACCAGATACTGGGCGCAGATGGAAAGTCCCCAGTAAATAATATGCATGCTTATATTTTCCGGCGGAGTTTCAGCCGACAGTAAAAAGAAGGAAGGAAACATGATCTGGGGCAGCTGAATCACGGAAAAAGCGGCCGCGGCAGTTAGTAAAGTCGCCTTTGCGGAAAATCTGCGCAGACGGATGCCGCACACACAGAAAACTGTAAACAGGATAACCGCGGACAGCTGGTTCAGGCAGAATTCCAGAATATCAGTCCTCATTTTCCGAAACCTCCTTTCCATGTTCATCCGCAAGAAACGGATAGGAATATTTGTTCAGAATGTAATCCAGTATATTCCTGCGGTATTTTGGCCCCACAGGGATAAGGAAGTCTTCCGGATATCCCGAGTGACTCAACCTGACATATTCGTCCCGTGATTTCCCGCTGGCACGGGATCTGCGGAGCTGCTTTCCGAAGTAATTCATATTCAGCACATAGCTTTTGTGGATCTGTATGAAATTTGCCGGGAGTTCGGAAAGAATATTTTTCAGAGAGTGCCGGGTGTATTCCGTCCGTCCGCCGGGATAGTGAACGTGGCAGCCGTGGGATCCTTTTCCGATAAGATTATCGGTTGAAAAGAAAACAGCGGAAAAAAACTCGGCTGAGATGCCTGCTTTTTTAAAATGCCGGACGGAACTGCAGCGGTCAAGTTCTTCCACTGCTTTGTCCAGACCTGTACGAAGCAGAAGCTCTGCCTGACTGGCCGGAATAAGATAGGAAAACGGAATCTGGTTCAGACAGTAAAAGTCATGGGTTATATTTCCGGAAAGAACAAAAATAATCCGCAGATACGGCTGGTTTTTTATCAGTTCCAGAAGAAGCGGAAACCAGCTCTCCGAGGGATCCTCCGGAGAGAGCTCAGCAACAATAATATCAATATTTCCATTGTCGTTTCCAGCTGGTTTCGCTGAAAAAGCCTCAAATGAAGATATCTGAAGTTTCACTCTCGGATGAAAGAAAGAGGGGTAAAGTCCGGCACATACTGCGGTATCTGTGCTGCCGCATAAAATATATCCGTTATAGACCATAGCGCTCACCTCTTTCGTTTACTGAAAAAACAGCAGTCTGAATTCGTTTCTGCAGACAAAACAATTATAGTAAAAACCAGGAATGAAGACAAGCCGAAAAAACCGGAGAACCCTGCGTTTTACCGCCATATATCAGCACTTTCGCCGCATATGAATTGAAGCCGGGTATCAATACGTTTAAAATTGACTGTAACTTTTATTATCAGAAGGGAGGAAAGATTTATGTCATATGAAACAATGAAAGCGGTAGAAACCGCAAAAAAAGAAGCTGAAGGAGCAAAAAAAATGGAAAGGGCAGCAAAGGAGCTCGAGTTCAGAGAGAGAATGCTGAAGCAGGCGGAAAACAAAGGACTCGGCGTGGAGACAGCAGCCATGAAACTGGAACATCAGGCTGAAAAAGTGGAGCAGATCGCAAAAGAAAACAGCAGACTGAAATAGCCCCTGACACTGCGGGAAAGCGGCTGTTTTGACATTTTTCAGATAAGGAGAACAGAATATGGGAAATTTTAATCCGGATATGATCAGCAGAGCATTTGAAGAAAAGAAGAAAGACGTATATGCTGAAGTGAAAAAGATATACCGGGAAATATCAGCCCAGGTATCTGAAAAGCCTCCGTCAGAGGTGGTTTCGGCAATTATTATGCTGGAGTCGAAGTACATGAATGAATACATCAGATCTCTGAAGAGCGAAGTAAAAGAGATGGCGGCAGATCTTGTTGTACGGTCAGGGATGTCTGAGGATGTGGCGGAAATACTGTGGGCCTCCGTTATGCTGGAGACAGAAATGCCGAAGGTTGAACTGTGCCGGCGCGAATCCGCGGAAATACCCCGGAGCGCTTCAAAACCGGAAAGCAAATCCGGAGCCTCCTCCGGAAGGAAAAGGATCGAGAGCCTGAAAAGAGAACGGAATCTTTCCGCGGGAATCGCTGTCACCGGCGCTGTAGCGGAAACGGTGTCCTGGATCATTATACCGGGGATGGGACCGGTCTCTGTTATGGTGAAAGCGGCGGGCATTGTAATTATCGGCGTGGGAGCGGCAAACGCCCTCCGCTGTCAGAGCGAGATAAACCGCATAGCGTCTGAACCGGACAGAAAGGTCTATAGCACGGCGGAACAGAAAGAAGGCCTGAGAAATTTCATATCACAGGTATGCGGGAACCAGGCAAAATACAACAGCAGACATCTTGTCAGATGGCTGGATTCTATAAGTGAAAACCTGATTGACCAGTGTCAGAAGGAAATGGAGTAAACGGGGAGGTACAGATGAATTTAGTAATCGTGGATTCAGAATGCCAGATGCTTTATGAGAAAAAGGAAGATATTGAAAATCTGCTGGGAACCGGCGCCTCTGTATTGTATCCGGATATCTCCGGGGAATTTATCGAAAATGGATGCCGGATCCGGCATCCGGAGGATTCTCAGGAGGCCTGGAGATATGTTCTTCTGACCTCGTTCTCAGGAGGGGTGAAAGCGTACCATAAGATGATGTTTCAGAACAACCCGGATATACGGCAGTGGGTGATTTCAATCGTCGATGTAAACCGTCAGAGTTACCGGAAACAGTTCCTGCATCAGATTGACATGATAATGGCGGATGTAAAAATTCCATACAAAGTGATCTTTGACAGTTCAGAAACTTTGAAGGATACAGCGGAGGAGTGCAAAAAGGTACTGAATACGGAAAGGGTCTGGCTCCTGGCAGCGAAAGATCAGAAACTGCTGAAAGAAGCCGCGGATCTGATGGCAGAGAGAAAAAAGGGCTGGAAGTTTCTGCTGTCCGATTGTCTGTGTCAGGAACAGGCGGATGCGGCGGACGCCGTAATGCTGCTGGGACGCACGGAAGAAGATTTCGATTTTGAACCTGTCTCTTATGGAATGAATAAGCTGTGGATCTGGGTCCAGCAGGATCCGGAAGTTCTGTGTGCGCCGGAAAGTAAGAATCATCTGCAGCTGATTAAGAGGGCGTTGGAGGAACGCGGCTGGGATTTTTTCGCAGATATGAAAAATATCTGTTCCGGCAGTCTTGAAAATGAGAAGCGCTGTCTGAGATGGCAGCGGAAAGAAATATCGGCGGCTACACTTCGTGCGGACGGAAATTTTATGATGTGGGACCGCTATGGTCTGCCGGCGGCCGGCGACAGTTATTCTGACGAAAATGTGAAGGTATTTTTTGAGAGAACCTGTAGTTTCGGACATATAGCGGACAGTTTTTAAATTTTGTACAAAAGAAAGAATTCTATTTATACTAAGGAGCAGACTTATGAGATTAAATTCAGCAAAAGCAAAAAGGCCGGAAGGAACAAAGCCAGGGAATGATCCGGAAAATCAGAAAAGCGCCGGACAGAGCGCGATGGAAGTTCAGGGGGACAGCGCTGTAGATATTCTCCAGGCGTCCCTTTATAACGCAGGGCAGAAAATGCTGCGGGAACTCGGACAGGAAGGGATGATCAGTCAGGACAGCAAGGAGACTTATGAGGCTGTGAAAAATTCTCTGCAGGATCTGAAGATGTTCTACTACAATATCGGTTTTGCGGGGGAACAGTCCTGCGGAAAGTCAACCGTCATCAATTCTCTGATCCGGTACCCGCTGATGTCTACCTGCAATCTGACAACGACCTGCGCCAGCACAAAGCTGATATACGGCAATAAAGTGCGGATCACCGTAAACGATGATGATACAAAGAAGCGGATTCTTGATATAGACTGCGCGAATCTGGGACGTGTGCATATACAGAAACTGAAAGAGTATGCCTGTGCGGTGACACAGGTAGCAGTAATCGAAAACATTCAGTATTTTACCCCGAAGGACATTTTTAATGAAAGTCCCATAAAGGTGGAGGATCTTCTCTATTTTGACGAGAAAGATCCGAAGCATATCGCGGTATTCATGATGATTCTTCTGACAGTATATGTGGGGCAGAACAGTCTGGAATTCCGGGAAATAGAAAAAAAAGTCAACCGGATGCGGAATGAAACCCTGAAATTTTTCGGTTTCCCGGCTGGTACCCTGAACTATTCGGTTCAGATTCAGTGGGACTGTGAGCTGCTCAGATGCGGAATGGTGATTACAGATCTGCCCGGACTGGGCGCTCTTGCGGCAGAGAAAAATGTAAATGGAAAAGTATTGAAAGGGCATGACGATATTACGACTGAGGCGATACAGGCGTCAGACGCTATGGTTTTCCTGGTGGATTATACAGTAAAAGACGTGGGCACCATGGCGCTCAGAAAGATGCTGAGCAGCGCGAAACTGAAGGATATTGTGAATAAAGGGAACAGAATTATTCCAGTACTCAATAAGGCGGATCTGCTGAAGGGTTCTGCGCAGAAAGAGACAAGTATAAGTAAAGTGCTCAGTATTCTTGAGAGCGTTCAGGTAAAGAAAAGAGCAGAAGATATCTGGCTGTATTCCGCTATTGCGGGAGAATATGCGTACAGCGGCATTCCGATTGAACGCACCCAGTATTATATCGGAAAATATGCCGGAGTATATGAAGATACCGGGGCTGACTTTGAAGATGAGCCGGAAGAGGTTATTCAGCAGAAAACCGCTGCCCGGATAAAAAGCAGACTGGAGAAGAAATATAATACGTCCAACATTGCTGAATTGTCGGAATTTTTTCGTGCTTCATATCTGGAAAGAGGAAAATATGAACGTACAAAGACCGCTGTTATTCAGATAAGAAGCCTGCTTCTGGATATTATAATGCCGCTCGTGGCGCTGGCCGACAGCTATGAGACGGCGGGGCATCTTGCCGGAAATGTGATTGACGAGCTGTCAGGAACTCTTTCTGCGGCGTCCGATAAACCCATCGCAGACGCGCTTGACAAGATGTCTCATATCAGTATTGATACAAAACTGACAGAACTTGCGCTCCGTTCCATGCCGGACCGGTATCTCCAGATGTTTTCCAGGGCTCTTGACGAATACAAGACGGAGAATATTAATCTGATTAATGAATTTTCACTTTTCTGGAACAGCGCAAGGATCGATGACAAAAGCAGTAAGAATTACAACGTCTACAGCAGGCTCAGAACCCAGTGCGGAACAATTCCCTTCGACGTCTCAGAAATTAACAAAAACTACGGGGAAATACTTCAGGCGATTAATGAAGAAATCGAGAAGATATATAAGGAATCGCTGAGACAGCTGAATGGCCTCAAAAAAGATTTCCCGGAAAAACTCGGTCTTGCCTTGCGGAAGTATGAAAAACAGATCGCAGGAAACAGCTCGGTGGAGGAAACCCTGAATTCTTTGAAAACCAGCCTGATTACATATGTGGGCAAACAGATAGATGTTATAGAGGCAAACCTGAAAGCCAGTCAGGACAGGCTGTCGGAAGCGGGGAACGAAACGGCTAACGCAATCATTGACTTTAATAAGAATATTACTGAAAAGTATACGGAATCCGTCCTCCGTGATATCAGAAACGCAGTCAAGGACGGAGCGCTTCTTTCCTCCAGGGATTATCTTCAGATTGATGGTTCGGGAGGTGTAAGAGAGCTGTTTTCTAATCTTGCGCTTTCCAAGAGCGACAGAGACTATATTACTCAGGAAGTAAACACGATAGGGACAAGCGCGATTACAAATAATATGACGCGTTGGACAGAGAGCGCAAAAGAAGGCGTAAAGGAACCTTTCCTTGTGCTCCGGGGACAGATAAGAAAACTTCTCAAAGAGACGGCGCAGCAGCTGAAAGAAGTCGCGGAGGGAAACTACAGCGCGGGAAAACAGACGAAGGAAAAGATGGACAGAATCGCGGCATATGAAACAGAATTCCGGAATGCTGTCCAGAAGGATTTTGACACTGCCTGCCAGTATACGGACGACAGCGTGTTCCAGAGTCTGAAAGGAAATATTCTGAACGATCTGCTTGAGTAACCGGAGGTGCTGACAGATGAATATAGAAACTGCATTTGTAAGAAAAATCCTGGACAATATGGCGGAATTTACAGGGAAAGAGGATACAGACCGGAGGGAGGAATTCCTCCAGATTATTCATAACTTTCCGATTGCTGATCTGGAAGATGCAGGATTGAAAAAGATATCTCTGGATCCTGTTCTGGAAGAAGCGAAGAATCTGCTGAAAGATTTCCGGGTTGAGCTTCCTCGCCCGTCTTACTGCAGCCGCCTGGCGCTAAAGGAGCTGGGAAGAAAGAAACAGAATAAAAAGTCAGCTTCTGAGGACAGCAGCCTGCAGAAGGCTGCCCTGCATATGGCTCATGTTCTGGCAGCGTACGAAGAAGATGTTATGCTGACGGTAACCGGCAGAGTATCGGCGGATCAGCAGATGAAGACAGATTTTGTCCTTTCATCATGCGAAATGAAAGATGATGTAATTGAGTCTATGATCCGGAGTGTATATGGCCAGGTCAGAACAGTGCCTGCGGGAGAGTTCCCTCTTTACCCATGCAGGGCTTACGCCTGCGGCAGAATGATATATCCGGGTAAAGACAGGAAGAAGGAACAGCCGGATTTTAAGAAGCTTGAATCGTGGACAACGGCGGTTCTGAAGGCGCTTCCCGCAAGCGGGGATTTTACGGTTTCCATCCGGCTCTGCCCGCTCTCCGCCGCAGGAATATATGAAGTAGAAAAGCAGAGAGAGAAACTGGCCCGCTGTTACAATAAACTGAAATTTTATTCTGAACTTAACTGTAATTATTCTTCAGTCCTCGGCAGCAGCAGAAATCCAAAAGATAATATTCTGCGGGAAGGGAAAGATACGGTATTCGGTAAGAATCAGGCAGGAGAGAATCATTCCTTTTCAATTGCGGTCAGCGGGCGGGATACGGACAGAAATGCCTGGAACATGCTTGAACCGCTGGAATATGAGATGCGGAGGCTGCAGAACAGCCTGGATACAGCCGCATGGGGAATCCAGATTTCCGCAGCTGCCCGAAGTGAAGAAACGATTCAGAGCCTTACGTCTGTTCTGAGCGGAACACTGGAATACAGCGGTCTGAGGCTTTTCTGGTCGGATGAGGAGCCGGACAGAACCGGCTTTGTGATGAATCAGGAAGAAGTGCTTCCCCTTTTATTTTTCCCTGCTGAAGAGTTCTGCGGTTTTGCCTTTAAGGAGAATGAAGAGTTTTCCCTTGTTTCGGAAAATATCCGGGGAGAAGGGTTTCAGGTCGGGAATCTGCTTCATAACTCTCTTCAGATCGCGCCTTTTTACCTCAGCGCGGACGCGCTGAGCAGGCATGCTTTTATCTGCGGAATGACAGGCGGGGGGAAAACAAATACCATGTTTCACCTTATCCGGGGAGCGTCTCTGCCGTTCTGTGTCATAGAGCCGGTAAAGGGAGAATACCGGGCGCTGAAAAGTATATTTCCGGATCTGAAAGTACTGACAATGAAGACGGACGCAAAAACAGACGGGAATGTCGGTATCATGCAGATTAATCCGTTCTGGTTCCCTCAGGGAGCAAGCCTGGCCTATCATATAGACAGTATCCGTACAATTATTGCGTCAGCTTTTGAACTGACAGAAGCGATGCCCAATATTCTGGAGCAGTGTCTGTATAATATCTACATTGATTCCGGATGGGATATTGTCAGGAATGTAAATATATACAGGGACAGTCTTCCGGAAGAATATCTTTATCCTACGTTTACAGATCTGTGCAGCGAGATTCAGGATTATCTGGAACGGTCGGACTACAGCGAGGAAGTAAAAGGCAATTATAAAGGCGCGCTGCTCAGCAGGATCCGGTCCTTTGCGAACGGGTATAAAGGTGTTCTGCTGAATACGACTGCGCACCCGGACTATGAGGCGCTTATGACGGACCACTGTGTTGTGGAACTGGAAGGCCTGGCGGATGACGCGGATAAGTGTCTTGTTATGGGAACAATACTGACACAGTATTACCAGTACCGCAAGAATCATTTTCCGGACAGCGGAGAAAAGAAGAAGGCGGAGCATCTGATTATCATCGAGGAGGCACATCGGCTTTTTAAAAACAACAAAAAGAATGAGAAAAGCGGCGGGCCGGATCCGACGGGACAGCTGGTAGAGTTACTGAGCAATATGATGGCGGAAATCAGGGCGTTCGGGGAAGGAATGCTGATTGTGGATCAGAGTCCTACAAAGCTTGCGGAGGATGTAATTAAAAATTCAGCGACGAAGATTGTACACCGGATTGACAACAGCAATGATATTAGGGTCATGCAGTCATGCATGCTGCTTCCGGACGACCTTCTCAGCTTCGCCTCTCTGCGTCAGGGAGAGGCTCTGGTACGGACGGATTACATGACGAAGCCATGCAAAGTAAAAATACTGCTCTCAGATGTGAAAGAGGAGTATTCACTTGCGGCGACGTTCAGAAATGGAGACGCGCCGGACAACCGGCTTTCCGATTCGTTTTTTGCCAATTCTGTATTAAACGATGCAAACATATATAAAGAAGTCAGCAGACACATGCAGGCATATTTAAACAGTCTTGCTGTGACAGAATGTGCCGGATGGAGGGAACAGACGGGAGAATTTATATATGATCTGACCGTTATATTGAAGAAATGGAACAGATATGACGGAGTGGACAGATTCAGTGTGCTGTTTGAAACCGCGCTCCTGGCAGTGAAACGGATGTATTTTGAAAAGAGCAAGCGCGAGATGGGCATGATTCATATGTTCCTGAATCGCATGTTTACTCTGTACTATGAACAGAAGGACGGAAGCTTTGTAAAAAAGGGAGAGACTGTTCTGTTCCGGAAATACATGGATAAAAATATGAAAGACATTCTGAAAAAAGATAATCTGAGCCGGGGGCGCAGCGGCAGATATGAGGAACTCTGCCTGGCGATTGGGCTGGAAGCGCAGGACTTCATGGGATCCGTTCTGTGCAGATTTGTTTATGATATCTGGGACGAAGTCAGAGCGCTGGGGCGGGAGGAAGCTGTTTCAGATCAGATGCTTTCGTCGGCATTTTTTAAAAATTATGTTATGGAAGGTGCGGAAAGTATTCTGGAAGACCGCTGCCCGGACATATTCAGAAATTTGAAGGAATATTTATGCAGAAAGATTTTCCGGGAGAAGGTGGATGATTTTTAAATGGCTGAGTATAGAGAACTTGAAAAACTGAAACAAGAAGCGGATTCCGGAAAAGCAGATTCCTGCTATGAACTTGGGGAGTACTATTATGAACAGAAAGACTATGAAACAGCTTTTTACTGGTATCAGAAAACGACAGAATGTATAAATCCCAATCCCACGGCTTTTTTTAACATGGGCTGCGCTTATCAGTTCGGCGAGGGAGCGCCCAGAGATCTGGCAGAGGCTTTCAGGTATTATGAATATGCGGCAAAGTACAATCTGCCTCAGGCGCTGTTTAACCTTGCCTTCTTTTATGAAAACGGCTTCATTGTTGCGAGAGACTGTGAGAAAGCAGAGGAGTACTGCAGAAGAGCGACCTGTGAAATCAACCGGGTGACAACGAAGCTGCACCAGATGGAAGAAAAAGAAAAACAGGAAAAAAGTATTTTCAGCAGTGTAGAGACTGATCTGCGCCGCATGCGGGAAAATATGGACGCCCAGGGCAGAGATATAAAGGAGTACCGGAAACTGGCTGAGACACACAGTCTGCTGGGCGGGCAGATAAAAAAGTTTCAGGAACAGGAAAGGGAGCTGAATCAGCGCTGTATCAGAAATGAAGGAGAAAATGCGCAGCTCAGAGAACAGCACAGACAGGACATGCGGACAATTCAAAGTCTGCAAAAAGACAAAAACAGTGCAAATGAATTATTAGCCGCACAGAGAAATGATATTCAGGATCTGCAGAAACGAAATGAAAGTTTCCTGAATCAGTCTCACTTTTTTCAGATGCAGTGTGAGAATTTAAAGCAGATGCTGCATGAAGCAGAAAAAAGAGCCGGTCACAGCCTTAAGGTAACCGGTATTCTGAAATGGATTCTATTTGGCGAGACAGTTGTTCTGACGGCGTGTGCGGGAATTATGTTTTTTCTGCTTCTGAGTTTCTGAGCTGCGGCGCTGATGAAGAGGTTTTTAACATGCTGGAATTGCACAGGAAGGAGTGACAACTGTAATGAGAATTTTTCATTCAGAAAAAGAACTGACACCGGAGGAACGCAGTCTGCAGTTTGATTTCGGGATAAAGCTGCGGTTTGCGTCTTATGAGAATCTGAGGGACGCCTTCTGCACAGATTTTCTGTGCAGTGAAAAGCTGGAGGAACGAACGGAAAAAATCGGACAGGCGAAGGTGAATGTGTATGCCGATGGTGATGGAAACCGGGTGGTGGAGCTGACGATTGACGTTCCTGTATTTGACAGCGGCGACCGTGAGTATGACAGCTGGCATTCGCTGTATCTGACCCGGGGCATGAAAGAGGGCACGGCAGACGGGTATTACTGCAAAGGCGGCTATCGGCTTGCCTGGGCGGCAGCGTGC
The DNA here is from genome assembly GCF_056148955.1 of Mediterraneibacter sp. HA8405. Taxonomy (NCBI): domain Bacteria; kingdom Bacillati; phylum Bacillota; class Clostridia; order Lachnospirales; family Lachnospiraceae; genus Mediterraneibacter; species Mediterraneibacter sp. HA8405. Next base: position 1,209,475 of record NZ_CM148758.1, read on the forward strand.
AGAGATCTGACGGATGCGGATCCTCGTGTCCGGGAAATTCTCAGAGAACAGGGGATCCTGCCGGACAGTCCGCGGACCTCTGTCTGAGCCCCGGCAGTGAAATGCGCGGAAAAATGCAGGGAAAATGCAGGGAAAATGCTAACTTGAAATTTTAAATTCCAGTGCAGAGTTAAATTCCACCACACTTTGTTTTTTGCCGATTTTGCAGAAGATTTTTGAGCAAAATATCCTCTTTTCTGCTATAATTAGCTCAACTCATCGAAAAATACTTGATTTCTGGGCATAGGAAACGGACCGCTGAAAAATAGTGTGCGAGACTGAATTCCACCGGTCACATCTAAAAAATGTGAAATGTTTACTTCCAGTCTGACAGCAGATTTCGATCAGTTGATTAGTGATTAAAGCGGATCAGCTTAGGTGTCAGATTTACCTCATCCGGGGCAATCGGCCTAAGCTGAAATGCGTTTAAGACCTCTCCTCCCAGCGTTTCCAATGCAACGCTGTATGGCGTTCTTCCATCCAGGCTTTCCCTGGGAGTAGAGTTGATATGGTTCACGATCAGATTGACATCCCATTGTGTGAGAAACTCAAAGCTGGTGCCTTTCGGCAGAACCATCCGGAGCATCGTGTGTGTCTGCTCCAGTCCGCCCTTCTGCCCGCTCTGCATCGGGTCACAGTAATAAATGCTGGAACGCTGTATTCCGTTTACACCGGTCTCCAAAGCATCCGGGTCACCAAATTCAGAGCCCCGGTCCGTCAGGATATATTCAAACACGGAAGCGAATTCAAAAGTTCCCATACGCTTTTCCAGACGGTCAAAAACAAGACGGACAGCGCCTTTCGTGCATCGGTTCATCAGAAAGGCGAGGAAGAGCTTCTCTTTGGTGAAAAACATAGTCAGCAAGGTCTTTTTTGATTCCCTGGACGAATGTACGGTATCCATTTGAACATAGTCTGTTAGACCGAGGGAACAAAAGTCGCGATATAACCGGTTGGTGAAGACGGCTCTGTCCGTGATCTGTGTTTTATGGCACTTCCTTGGCTTGAAATGGACCTTCCGCTTCAGATCTATGTTACGTGCCGTAAAGAGTCCCTGATCAAGATAGGAATACATCGTACGGACGGACATATCCAGTTCTGGATGGTTTGTCAGGATATGATAAGGGGACTGTCCCTGTTCGATCAGAGGGGAAACGATCAGATCCTTTTCGTGAAGTTCCCGTTTCGTCATGTTGATCCCTGTTCTGGAATCCCGAAGTGTTTCCCGATACTTCCTGTCAGCAAACCTGGCGTTATAAGAGTATTTGTGGGCGATCGTGCAGTGACTGATTTTTTTCGTACAGCCGTTGCAGACATAGGGAGCCCGGTCAAGCCTTGAGCAGCGTTCTTTTTCGAAGTCTTTGCAGGTCTGGTTACAGGTAGGACAGGATGCGCATTTGATGCCGCACAGGACAATCTTTCCGCAGGCATTTGTCTTCCTGCAGTGATAGCGGTGGGTACAGAAGTTTTTGGCATTATAGAAAGTCCCTTTATGATACCAATCCGAGAGCCGGTGAGCCCTGACTTCTTTTGAGATTGTGGTAGGGTCCTTGCACAGGAACCTGGCAATATCTTTAAAGGATGTGCCTTTGTTCAGTTCATTTTCGATATAGATACGGTCTTCGAGGGTAAGATGTTTCTGGTTACCAGGAATATATTTACTCATCAATGTGCCTCCTTCTACTGCTGTCAGAAGGAGAGATAACCATACCATGAATATATGAAAGAGTAAATATCAACTGTGCAGAAGTAAACTCTACTGTCCCTTAGAGGGGTGGAATTTAAAATTTCATTTTAGGATGCAGGGAAAATCATATAAAAATTCTTGCAAAGTGGGCCGTCCTGTGCTAGACTATTTATGGTTTATCCGCAGGAGGTGTTACAATGGATATCTTAAGAATTGTACTGACAATTATCTTTGTTATAGACTGCATCGCTCTGGCTGCGATTATTCTTCTTCAGGAAGGAAAGTCAGCAGGACTCGGCACAATCAGCGGCGTAGCAGACACATACTGGGGACAGAATAAAGGAAGGTCAATGGAAGGCGCGCTGGTGAAATCCACAAAATTCCTTGCCATTCTCTTTATGATTCTCGCGGTAGTCCTTAATATGGGATTCCTGAATAAATGATCAAGGGATTACCTGGATGTATTGAATATTCTATATCGGAAGATAATACCTGATAAAACACTCTATGCGGATATAGAGTGTTTTTCTCGTCTTACGGTCTTTTTCAGGCGGCTGTGTCTTACGGCCGGCGCCCGAGCACAGTCTGCCGGCCCGTATGGCGGGAAAGCAGGAGGATAAGGTTTATGGATCAGACATTTGAAAAAAGAAAAAAAGTGATATATGACTTTATGCGGGACGACCTTTATGTTCCGATGAAGATAAAAGAGATCGCTATTCTGCTTCAGATTCCGGGGGAACAGAGAGAGGAGCTGCGGCAGGTGCTGGACGCTCTGGTGGAAGAAGGAAAGATTTCTGTTTCGAAAAGAGGAAAATACAGCTGCGGTGCTGCGCAGCGTTTTTCCGGGAGCTTTCAGGCCAACGCCAGAGGATTTGGTTTTGTAACTCCTTCGGATGGAGAGGAAGATGTTTTTATTTCCGAAGAGAATATAAACGGTGCGTTTCAGGGCGACGAGGTTGAATATATAATCATAAAATCCCGGGGCGGACAGAGAAAAGAAGGTAAAATAGTCCGGATTATTTCCCATACAGTTACCAGAATTGTGGGTATGTATGAAAAGAATAAAAATTTCGGATTTGTAAGGCCGGATAATCAGAGATATCTGAAAGATATATACATTCCCGCAGGAAAAGAAAACGGGGCTATGACCGGTCATAAAGTTCTGGTAGAACTGACGTCCTATGGCGGAGAAAATGCCAAGCCGGAAGGAAAAGTGGCTGAGATTATCGGACACATTAATGACCCGGGAACGGATATCCTTTCGATTGTAATGGATTTTGGAATTGAGACGGAATTTCCGGAGAAAGCGCTGAATCAGGCTGTAAGAGTCGGAAAAGACGTAAGTCCTGCCGACTGTCAGGGACGTATGGATTTACGGGAGTGGCAGATGGTGACCATTGACGGTGAGGATGCAAAAGATCTGGATGACGCGGTTTCTCTGACCCGGGAGGGAGAAAATTACAGGCTTGGCGTGCATATTGCCGATGTGGCAAACTATGTGCAGGAGAGAAGTGCCCTGGACCGGGAGGCGCTGAAACGGGGGACAAGCGTCTATCTGGCGGACCGGGTGATCCCCATGCTTCCCCATAAGCTTTCCAATGGGATCTGTTCCCTGAACGCAGGGGAGGACAGACTGGCACTGTCCTGCATCATGACAGTCAGCTCTTCCGGAGATGTGGTGGATCATGTGATCGCAGAGACAGTAATCCGTGTGGATAAAAGGATGAGTTATACCGGTGTGGCGAAAATGCTGGACGGCGATGAAAAGGAGCTACAGGAGAATGAACCGTTTGTTCACATGATAAAAATGATGAAAGAGCTTTCGGATATCGTACGCGCCCGGAGGGGCAAGAGAGGCTCCATTAATTTTGACTTTCCGGAGACAAAAGTAATTCTGGACGAAAACGGCAGGGCAGCGGATATCCGTCCCTATGAGAGAAACGACGCCACAAAAATTATCGAAGATTTTATGCTTCTGGCAAATGAGACTGTCGCTGAGGAATATTTCTGGAGAGAGGTTCCGTTTTTATACCGTACACATGAACAGCCGGATGAGGAAAAGATCCGGCAGCTCAGCACATTTATTAATAATTTCGGCTATCATATTCACACCCGCAATGAAGTGCGGCCGAAAGAAATTCAGAAACTGCTGGGAAAAGTGGAAGGAACACCGGAGGAACCGCTGATCAGCCGTCTTACACTGCGTGCCATGAAACGGGCAAGGTACTCCACTGACAACGCGGGCCATTTCGGACTGGCGGCGAAGTATTATACCCATTTTACCTCTCCCATACGACGGTATCCGGATCTGCAGATTCACCGGATTATCAAGGAAGATCTGAGGGGCAGACTTACCGAAGAACGAATGGAGCATTACCGGAAAATTCTGCCCGAAACAGCCGCTCAATGCAGCAGCCGGGAGAGAACAGCCGATGAGGCGGAGCGTGAGGTCGTCAGGCTGAAGAAGGCGGAATACATGCAGAATCATATTGGAGAAGAGTATGAAGGCGTGATCTCCGGTGTGACAAAATGGGGCGTGTATGTGGAGCTTCCGAATACGGTGGAAGGACTGGTGCATGTGGCTGATATGCGGGATGATCACTATGAATTTCTGGAGCAGAGCTATGAACTCTGCGGTCAGCATACAGGCAGAACCTATAAGCTTGGTCAGACTGTTGCCGTCCGTGTGACAGATGCGGACAGGTTACAGAGAACAGTAAATTTTGAGATTATATCATAAAATTTAGAAATGATATTATAAAAGACAGAACAGGTTGCAGTAAAACAGATTGTAAGAGAGGTTGTCATGGCTAAAACAGAAAAAAAGCTAATTGCCAACAATAAAAAGGCATACCACGACTATTTTATCCTGGAAAAGTACGAAGCAGGAATTGTGCTCCACGGAACGGAAGTAAAATCTCTGCGCATGGGAAAGTGCAGCATCAAAGAGGCATTCATCCGGGTAGAATCCGGGGAAGTGTTTATCTACGGGATGCACATATCACCTTATGAAAAGGGAAATATCTTCAATAAAGATCCGCTGCGCGTCAGAAAACTTCTTCTTCACAAAAAAGAAATCGACAAGATCTTCGGAAAAATGAAGGAGCAGGGAATCACAGTCGTACCGCTGCAGGTGTATTTCAGCGGAAGTCTGGTAAAGGTCGAGATCGGCCTGGCAAAAGGAAAAAAACTGTATGATAAGAGAAACGATATAGCAAAAAAAGATCAGAAAAGAGAAGCACAGAGAGAATTCAAGATAAGAAATCTGTAAATTTGAGCAAAAGGGGACGGAGCCTTTTTCATAGGGCTCCGTCCCCTTTTGCTCAAATTGTCAGAATTCAATATATTTTTCGACTGCTTCTATATCTCCTGTAAATACGATCCCGTCCATTCCAAGTTTCCTTCCGGCTTCTATGTTATCTTTCAGATCATCGATAAAGAAGCATTCTTCCGGTTTCAGCCCGTATGTACGGAAAAGGTAAAGATAAATGTCAGGATCAGGCTTGGCCATTTTTACCGGCGCCGAAAAGATAATTCCGCTAAAGTTATCCCGGAGAATGGGCCAGTCGGAAGCTATACCGGCGAAATAGGTGGATGCGTTTGAGAGCAGATAAAGATCCGCGCCTTTTTCCCGAAGACGGGAAATCAGTTCATACGTCTGCGGGATGGGTCTGACATACTCCGGCCATCTTCGGAAAAAGTCCCGGACAGTTGCCTGCAGCCGCGCGGGAACCAGCGCTGCCGTTGTTTCGATATTTTCTTCATAATCAACTGTACCGGCGTCGAGATCCAGCCAGTTGCGGTAGAGGACAGGGATGAGAAGCTCCATATCTTCCCGGGAAGAACAGAACTGTTCCAGAATATAATTTCCGTCAAACTTTCCGATTACATTTCCAAAATCAAACACAATATTTTTATATTTCACAGTATATTCCTCCTGTATGGCTGATTCGTCGCTTTGCAATATCCATGGATATTTTACCATAATATCAGAAAATGTGAAAAGTGATTTCCTGTATACAGAAGAGTCTGTTCCCTGCTTAACAGGTTCCGGGAATTTTATTTAAAAACGAAGTGAAACGGAAGCCATGATCCAGCCAGTTCCCGATTATTCCCACGCATTTTCCCATTGTAAACGCTGCGAAAATTGTCCCGATTCCTAATCCGTCCAGATGTCCGAGAAAGATCTCCGTTAAGCCGGCGGTAACGGCCAGACAGATTACATCAAATGATATTTTGATTTTCGGATATTGAATGCCGGTGATCTGTACCAGTTCCCTCGGAAAAAGATCGGTTGGCACAATGGGAAGACAGCAGCGGTTTGAGAGCGCGATTCCGAAACTGATCAGAAGATAGCTCATAATGAAATAAAATATACGGCATAATAAACTGTCCGGCAGTATGCCGACCCACAGTTCATGGAAATCAAGAAGTTCTCCAAATACGAAACCTACCGCAAAACTGAACAGGTACTGAAAAACAAAACGTTTTCTCAATAACATCAGACTTAATATCAGAAGTCCCTGAAAAAGATATGTCCATGTTCCGAGCGACAGAGCCGGAAGAACTTCAGAAAAAGCAAAGGGCACACTGGAGATAGCCGATATTCCGGATCCGGAATACAACATCAGAACAACTCCAAAACTGTTAATGACGATTGCAAGCGGAAGCGCGATTTCTCCCCTGCAGACAGGCTTTTCCCTGTCGGTAACATTTTCGTCCATTTCCTTAATCCTCCTCATAATATATCTAAATTTCGTACCGATTCAGCTTAGTATTATCGGAGAATGCATGCAAATAAATAATTTGGATAAAACTATAGAATTTATCTATAATCGGGCGTATAATGTTTACGACAGGGAGGGGGAAGAGATGAATCTGTTTTACTTACGTTACTTTGTCACACTGGCCCACGTGCAGCATTATACAAAAGCGGCAGAGCAGCTCTGTATCGCGCAGCCCAGTTTAAGTCATGCAATCAAACAAATGGAAAAAGAGCTCGGACTGCCGCTTTTTGAAAAAAGCGGGAGGAAAACAGCCCTCACACGTTTTGGAGAAGAATTTCTGGTTTGCGCGGAGTACACATTATCCACACTGGATGCGGGAATTGAATCGCTTCAGCGCAGCGCCAGCGGCGGAGGCCTGATCCGGCTGGGGCTGCTGCGGACCTTGGGAATTGAATATATTCCACGGCTGGCAGCCGCTTTTTTGAAAGAAAATCCCGATTCAGATGTTCAGTTTACCTTTCATACCGGAGTTACCCAGAGTCTGCTTGAAGGGCTGGCAGCAAAAAAATATGATCTGATATTCTGCTCCCGGCCGCCGGCACATCTGAATTTTACGGCTGTTCAGGTCCAGAAGCAGGATCTGGTTCTGATTGTTCCGAAAGGCCATCCTCTTGCGTCCCGTCATACGGTTGATCTGTCTGAAACCGCGCCGTATCCGCAGGTATTCTTTGAAAAAAGTTCCGGGATTCGATCCGTGGTAGATCAGATGTTTTCCGAGATTGGTATAGAACCAAAGATCGCCTATGAAACGGAGGAAGATCAGGTTATTGCCGGATTAGTAGCCCGGGGATTCGGGATTGCGGTTGTTCCTTATATGGATTTGCTGTTAAAGTTAGATGTTAAAATCATACAGATAAATTCTCCTGCAAGTGAGCGGCCGCTTTTTATGGTAAATGATGACAGCGTATTCATGCCGCCATGCGTACGGAATTTTCGCCAGTTCGTTCTTGAAGAAGAAAAAATTCAGCAGCAGAAAAGTATATAGTTTTTCTATTTTTATATAAAAAAACTGCATCATACAAATAGGTACGGCTGTCCGCGGACGGATCCGAATACCATAGTATTCCCGACTGGGGCAATATGAATCCGAACAAAACAGGACAAGTATTCATAGAAAACAAGAAAACCGCGTATTTACCGGCATTATCAGTACCTGCCGTAAATACGTGGTTTTTTCTGATGGAGTATACGGGATTCGAACCCGTGGCCTCCACAATGCGAATGTGGCGCGCTCCCAACTGCGCTAATACCCCATATTTTTTATGATCCTGGAAGTCTTTCATCCGGCTTCCCTATGGAAACAACGGGGCTCGAACCCATGACCTCCCGCTAGTCAGGCGAGCGCTCTCCCAGCTGAGCTATGTTTCCTCCTGCGATGAAAAAACGGCGCCTTACCGGTGCGCCGCAAGTGGAGCGGACAGATCACTGACGAACTCCGCTGCCGGTACCCGACCGGCTTTGAGTAAGTGGAGCTGGCGGGAATCGAACCCGCGTCCAAAAACCCATCCCATGTACTTCTACTATCATAGTCCGTTCTTTGAGATTCCCTCTGCTGCACGGAAACGAACATCCCTGCAGGTTTGGTAGCTTCATATTACGCCTGACGGCTCAAAGCTTTGCCGCCATCGTTTCTCACATGTTTGATGCCGGATTCCCGATGTGTGAGTGCGTCAGGAGCGACATGCAGCATTTAGGCTGCAGCTAATTCGTAATTATCGTTAGCGTTTAATTTTAAATTTGCGATTTGACGCATCAGCCTGCGGATAGCTTCTCCATCTTCAGGATCCCTGTCGAAACCAGTACAACCCCTGGTTGTGTGTACAGAAAAACTGCTGTATAATCTGTACGGACAAAATATGTGCCAACGACTGCACAATATATAATATAGAACCGGACGGCGGAAAAGTCAAGGAATATCATTGTGGAAACGTGAAAAGGTTAAAAAAATTTAACATATCGAAGTTTCGTGAAAACTGGATTTTTTACAGCAGATATGTGATAATATGTAACGGACAGTTCAGCCATAATACAGGCGGCGGTGTATATGTGCAAAAAGCGGCATACCCGCGTCATGCATGTCAGTACGGCTTCGCGGACAGCATTGGCTGAATGTCTGTGATAATGCTACGGAAAAGAGGAGTATATATGCCTACAACATATGCACATTATAAATTTGGAAAAGAGGTAATCAGCGCTCTGCCGAGACCTCTTCAGAATTCGATAGAGAAAAACAGGGAGCTTTTTGATATGGGACTGCACGGACCGGATCTGTTATTCTACTACAGACCGGCCATAAAAAACGCGGTTAATAAGCAGGGCTATGAGCTGCACGACAAAATGGCAGATATTTTTTTGGAAAACGCAGTTAAGGTCATTGAAAATTCAGAAAATCCCGGAGCTGCGAGAGCATACATCTACGGGGTTATCTGTCATTTTTCACTTGACAGCGAATGCCATCCGTATATTGAAAAAATGATTCAGACAAGCGGTATCAGTCATTCAGAGATTGAGATGGAGTTTGACCGTCTTTTGATGAAAGAAGACTATATCAATCCGGTGCGTTATCTGTCAACCGGCCATATCCATCCCAGCATAGAAAACGGGGAGGTAATTGCCCCGTTTTATGAGGATCTTACGCCCCAGATTATAGAAAAATGCATGAAATCCATGATTTTTTATCACAAAGTACTGCTGGCTCCGGGAAAGACAAAAAGAAAGCTGCTTTTCGGCGGCATGAAATTGATCGGCGCCTACGACGGCATGCACGGTATGGTAATGAGTCTTGAGCCGAATCCGCAGTGCAGAGACTACTGCCGGCTTCTTAAGCGTCTGTTTGCCGGGGCTGTTCCTCTGGCAGCAGGGCTGATTATCCAGTATCAGAAAAAACTTTTCCAGGGCGGCGAGCTGCCCTCCCGATTCCACAGAACATTCGGCGCGGGAGAAAAATGGGAAGAACTTCGCCTGTAGATATACCGGTGAAACGGCAGATCCAGAAGAAAGCACGGAAGACAGAAGTGACAGAAACAAAATAAGAACATCAAAGAAAAGGAAAGAGAGAGCAATAATATGAAATTTAAGCTGACTTCACTGGAAAAGAAATGGGTGCTCTATGATGTGGGAAATTCAGCGTTCACTATGATGGTATCGACCATATTTCCCATCTATTTTAACGCTCTTGCAGAGGGGGCGGGGATATCGGATGTGGATTATCTCGCGTACTGGGGATATGCGACCTCGGTCTGTACTCTGATTGTGGCAATACTGGGCCCCACACTGGGGGCAATTGCCGATACGAAGAATTTTAAGAAAATTGTATTTTCCATTTCCATGGGGATCGGAGTCTTTGGCTGTATCCTGCTGGGATTTCTGTCTTCGTGGATCTGGTTCCTTGGTGTATTTGTACTTGCGAAAACCGGTTATTCAGCCAGCCTGATTTTTTATGACGCCATGCTGACTGACGTGACGGAGCCTGAGAGAATGGATTCTGTTTCCTCTCACGGATACGCCTGGGGATATATCGGAAGCTGTATTCCGTTTATTGCGTGTCTGGGTATTGTTCTGGGAGCAGGCAGCCTTGGAATCGGTACGCAGACTTCCATGATACTGGCTTTTGTTATTACGGCACTCTGGTGGCTGTGTTCATCCATTCCTCTGCTGCGCTCTTACCGTCAGAAATACTTTTCTGATGCTGACGGCCATGTAGTGAGGAACAGTTTCAAACGGCTTGGCAGAACTTTTATTGAACTGACGAAAGAAAAACATATTTTTATTTTTCTGCTTGCGTTTTTCTTTTATATCGACGGAGTCTATACAGTAATTGATATGGCGACCGCCTACGGACAGGCTCTGGGTCTGGATAGTACAGGGCTTCTGCTGGCATTGCTGGTAACACAGATTGTTGCTTTCCCCTGTGTTCTGATTTTCAGCAGACTTGTGAAGAAGATAAAGCCTGAAGCGATTATCACCATATGTATTGCGGCGTATTTCTGTATTGCCGTTTATGCATACTGGCTGGATACACAATTTGATTTCTGGCTTCTGGCAGTACTTGTCGGTATGTTCCAGGGGACAATTCAGGCATTGTCCCGCTCTTATTTTGCAAAGATTATTCCGGCGGAAAAATCGGGAGAATTTTTCGGAATTTATGATATATGCGGGAAAGGAGCATCTGTTATCGGAACAGCGCTGGTTTCTGTATTGAGTCAGATGACAGGAAGTATTAACATCGGCGTAAGCGCGTTATCCGTGATGTTTCTCATCGGGCTTGTGTTATTCCGGTATTCGGCGAAGCTTAATGCAGGGCGGCAGACACAGTAAAAAGTGTGCATATAAATATGAAATTAATCTGAAATCAGACATATTGGTAAAAATTCATGTTATAATTAAACAGGAAACCAATAAAGCGGGTACATGGTATCCGCTTTCTCTGTATCAGATTACTTTTCAGGAGAATGCAAATAAATGGATGAATTTGTAAAACTGCAGAACATTACAAAAATATACAAAATGGGAGAAGTGGAGATCCGTGCGGCAGACGGAATCAGTTTTTATGTCAGGAAAGGAGAGTTTGTCGTTATTGTCGGACCCAGCGGCGCGGGAAAAACGACGGTGCTGAATATTCTTGGCGGCATGGATACCGCTACAGAGGGAACGCTTCTTGTGGACGGACAGAATATTACGGAATATACTGGCAGACAGCTTACGGGATACCGACGTGAGGACATCGGATTTGTCTTTCAGTTTTATAATCTGGTGCCGAATCTGACCGCTCTTGAAAATGTGGAGCTTGCTCTCCAGATCTGCCGGGATCCCCTGGATGCCCGCAAGGTGCTGGAAGAAGTAGGACTGGGCGACCGGCTGAATAATTTCCCTGCACAGCTGTCCGGAGGAGAGCAGCAGAGAGTGTCTATCGCGAGAGCGCTTGCAAAGAATCCGAAGCTCCTGCTCTGCGATGAACCGACGGGAGCGCTCGATTATAATACCGGCAAGTCGATTTTAAAGCTTCTTCAGAATATGTGCAGGGAGCGGGGAATGACGGTGATTGTAATTACACACAACCAGGCTATCGCGCCCATGGCGGACCGGCTGATACACATTAAAAACGGGCGGGTTTCACGGATGGAGACTAATGAGCGCCCGATGTCAATTGATGAGATAGAATGGTAGGGAAACAGATGAAGAAGAAAGCGTTGAGAAAAGATTTTTATATGGAAATCCGGCGCAGTATAGGGCGGTTTCTGTCTATATTTTTTATCGTGGCTATCGGCTGCGCTTTCTTTTCGGGCATTCGTTCTTCCGAACCGGATATGCGCTATTCCGGTGATGCCTATTTTGACAGTAAAAATCTGATGGATATCCAGGTTATAAGCACGATGGGACTTACAGCCGATGACCTGACGGCCATAGAAAATGTAGACGGGATTGAAAAGGCAGAGGGCGGATATTCTGTGGACGTACTCTGTACAGAGGGAGAGAACAAAATCGTTGTGCACGTTATGTCCATGCTGCCGTCTATGAATGAAGTACAGCTGGAACAGGGACGCCTTCCGGAAAAGGAAAATGAATGTGCGATAGATGTGGATTATCTGGAAGAGGGAAAACTGGAGGTCGGAGATTCCATCACTTTTTCAAGCGGCAGCGATGATGAGATTACCGACACGCTTAAGACGGATACATATACGATTGTAGGAGCAGTGAGCAGTCCCTGCTATATTTCATTTCAGAGAGGAAGCGCCACAATCGGAAACGGCAGTGTGGCCGCATTTGCCGTAGTGCCGGAAGAAAGTTTTTCTCTGGATGTTTATACGGAAATATACGCACAGGTTGACGGGGCTAAGGAACTGACTGCATTTACAGACGCCTATGACAACCGGGTAGCGGAAGTGCTGGATCGGGTAGAGAGCATTAAAGAAGAGCGGCAGCGGGCCCGTTATGATGAAATCGTGGACGAGGCAGACAGAACTCTCGCAGACGCGAAGCAGGAAGTGGCAGACGCGGAGCAGGAACTGGAAGACGGCAAAGCAGAGGCTGAAGCAGAACTTGCGGACGCAAGGCAGCAGCTTGAAGACGCGCAGGCAGAAGTGGACAGCGGAAAGGCGCAGCTGGAATCATCCAGAGATCAGCTGGAATCTTCCAGACAGCAGCTCATAGACGGCCAGGAAGAACTGGACCGGGGAGAAGAAGAGCTGAACGCAAATATTGATACACTCAATGAACAGATTGATGCGCTCAATAATGCAAAGGAACAGTACAATGCTCTTGCGGCCGGCGGACAGACGGATGAGATGACTCTTGCAGCGATGAATGCCCTTTATGAAGAAATTCAGAGGGGAGAAGAGGCCGTCAGTCAGGCAAACGTTCAGATTGAGGCCGCGAAGACCCGGCTGGAATCTTCACAGGAGGAGATTAACAACGGCTGGGCAGAGATTGAATCCGGGGAGCAGGAACTGGCGGATGCGGAGGCGGAGCTGGCAGACGCAGAGCAGGAAATCTCTGACGGCTGGGATGAGTATTATGAAGGGGAAACAAAAGCCCGGCAGGAAATCGCGGACGGAGAGCAGAAAATCGAAGACGCAAAACAGGAGCTGACGGATGCGGAACAGGAAATTCAGGATCTGGAAGAACCGGAATGGCTTGTATACGACCGGTCCAATCTGCCGGAATACAGCGGATATGGAGAAAATGCGGACCGGATGAGAGCTATCGGCGAGGTTTTCCCGGCGATTTTCTTTCTTGTGGCGGCGCTGATCAGTCTGACCACTATGACAAGAATGGTGGAAGAGCAGAGGACACAGATCGGAACCCTTAAGGCCCTGGGATATGAACGGCATTCTATAGCAGGAAAATATCTTGGCTACGCTTTACTGGCGACGGTTACGGGAAGCCTGTTGGGTGTTCTGTTCGGTGAGAAAGTATTCCCATATATTATTATTAACGCATATGGAATTATGTTTCAGCATATGAATGAACTCCGGCTTCCTTATAATCTGCTCTATGGAGTAGGAGCCGCTGCCGCCGCCCTGGCAAGTACCCTTCTGGCCACAGTGCTTTCCTGCTATCAGGAGCTGAAGGAACAGGCGGCGGAACTGATGCGTCCGCCTGCGCCGAAACAGGGGCAGAGAGTGCTGCTTGAGCGGGCAGGTTTTATCTGGAAGCGGCTTAACTTTTCCTGGAAAGCCAGCGTGAGGAATCTGGTCAGATATAAAAAGAGGCTGTTTATGACAATCTTTGGTATCGGCGGTTGCATGGCTCTTATGCTGGTAGGTTTCGGGCTGAAAGATTCCATCTTTGCTATTGTGGACATTCAGTACGGCGAGATTCAGCTTTATGACGGTAATATTATTATGGAGAGCGGCGCCACAGAAGAGGAGCGGAATCAGATTGAATCAGAACTTGAGAAGGACAGCGGGACAGCCGGCCTGACAGAAGGACTGCTGACACAGGTGACGGTAGGAAACGGCAGTCAGTGGTATGATGTATATCTGGATGTTCCGGCAGATGTAGAAGAATTTGAGGATTTTGTTGTTTTAAAAGACAGAGTTACAGATGAGAGATATTCTCTTGACGGCAGCGGCGCTGTTATTACGGAAAAGATGGCCGGTGAGCTGGATGTAAAGGCCGGAGACAGTATAACGATACGTGACGAAGACAAAGGAGATCTGACGGTTAAGATTTCGGCAGTCTGCGAGAACTATCTGGGCCATTACCTCTATATGACTCCGGAAGTTTATGAAGCAGTATATGGAGAAAATCCGGACTACAATTCGATTTTTTATAAGACGGCAGACCGTACTACGGAAGAAGCGGAGCGGATCGGAGAAGAAGCGCTGGCCCTGCCCGGTGCATTAAGTATCAGTTATACCACGGATATGCGGGAACAGGTGGATAACATGCTGGGAGCGCTGGATACGGTTATTGTTGTATTGATTATATCAGCGGGTATGCTGGCGTTTGTGGTACTTTACAATCTGAACAATATTAACATTACAGAAAGGCAGAGAGAGCTTGCGACTCTGAAAGTTCTCGGATTTTATAACAGCGAGGTATCCATGTATGTGTACCGGGAAAATATTCTGCTTACGCTTTTCGGAGCGGTTTTCGGCATTATTCTGGGAAAGATTCTGCACCGGTTTATTATAGTCACGGTAGAAGTGGAGTCTGTAATGTTCGGACGCAATATTGATCTGAGCAGTTTTATATATGGATTTGCGCTTACATTTCTGTTCTCGCTTCTTGTAAACGGAGCGATGTATTTTAAACTGAAGAAGATTGACATGGTAGAATCCCTGAAGAGTGTGGAGTAATCTGCAGCGGCGGGAAAACGACAGACAGAAAACAGCGGACTGACAGGACGGAAACAGTTTTTACAAATTGTTTCTGTCCTGTTTTTTATATAAAAATTTATGCAAAAAGACTTGAAATATACCCTGATGGGGTATATACTTACAGAGTAGATATATACCCCCAGGGGGTTATAATAGAATGAATTTACACAAAGAAGAAAATACTGTAAAAGGAGTGAACTTATGGCAGAAGAAAAGAAAGTCTGTCCGGAGTGCACCCATAAAACAAAGGAGCGCTCAGACAAAGAATACAAAGATCTGATTAACCGGTTAAGCCGTATTGAAGGCCAGGTAAGGGGAATCCGGAAAATGGTTGAGAATAATGCTTACTGTACTGACATACTGATTCAGGTGTCTGCGGTAAACGCGGCGCTGAACAGTTTTAATAAGGTCCTTCTTGCGAATCATATCAGAACCTGCGTCGCGGATGATATCCGCGCGGGGAAAGAAGAGACCGTTGACGAGCTTGTGGCAACGCTGCAGAAGCTGATGAAATAAGGCGAAGATACCGGAAAAGACTGGAGGAGTGAAATTATGGAACAATATAACGTGACAGGTATGAGCTGTGCCGCCTGCAGCGCCCGTGTGGAAAAGGCTGTTTCCAAAGTGCCGGGAGTTACATCCTGCTCGGTCAGCCTTCTGACAAATTCCATGGGCGTGGAGGGAAGCGCCTCGCCTGCGGATATTATTGCGGCAGTAGAGGAGGCCGGGTACGGCGCATCCCGGAAAGGCGCCGGAACGGCAGGGAAAGGTACAGCAGCAGCCGGATCTGCCGGATCATCCATAGCGGCCGCCGGGGATTCGTTAAAAGACAGAGAGACGCCTGTGTTGAAAAAGAGACTGATCGCATCTCTCTGCTTCCTGATTCCGCTGATGTATTTTTCAATGGGACATATGATGTGGAACTGGCCGGTCCCTTCCTTTATGGAAAATAACCATGTGGCAATGGGGATTTTGCAGCTTCTGCTTACCGGCGTTGTTATGGTGATTAATCAGAAATTTTTTATCAGCGGTTTCCGGGGCCTGATCCACAGGGCGCCGAACATGGATACGCTGGTTGCTCTGGGAGCGGGGGCATCCTTTGTATGGAGCACCTATGCTCTTTTTGCCATGACAGACGCGCAGATGCGGGGAGATATGGAAGGCGTTATGTCCTACATGCATGAGTTTTATTTTGAGTCGGCGGCCATGATCCTGACGCTGATTACCGTGGGAAAAATGCTTGAAGCCAGATCAAAGGGAAAAACAACAGACGCTCTGAAGAGTCTGATGAAGCTTGCTCCGAAAACAGCCCGTGTCCTGAGAAATGGCGCGGAAGAAGAAGTAGGAATTGATCAGGTAAGGAAAGGTGATATATTTGTAGTAAGGCCGGGAGAAAATATACCGGTGGATGGTATCGTGCTGGAGGGAAACAGTGCGGTAAATGAGTCCGCGCTGACCGGCGAGAGTATTCCGGTGGACAAAAAAGAAGGCGATCAGGTATCGGCAGCTACGCTGAATCATTCCGGTTTTATTAAATGTGAGGCAACCCGGGTCGGTGAAGATACTACCCTGTCCCAGATTATTCAGATGGTAAGCGACGCGGCGGCAACGAAAGCGCCTATTGCAAAAGTAGCGGACCGTGTGTCCGGCGTTTTTGTCCCGGCCGTAATCGGAATTGCCATTGTTACAATTCTTGTATGGCTGGCAGCAGGCCAGACCCTTGGCTTTGCCCTGGCACGGGGGATATCCGTTCTTGTAATCAGCTGTCCCTGTGCTCTGGGACTGGCAACGCCTGTGGCAATTATGGTGGGTAACGGTGTCGGCGCGAAAAACGGAATTATGTTTAAAACCGCCGTTTCACTGGAAGAAACCGGAAAGACGCAGATTGTAGCTCTCGATAAAACAGGAACAATTACAAGCGGGGAACCCCGGGTAACGGATCTCATTCCGGCGGCAGGAGTGACAGAAGAGGAGCTCCTTTCCAGCGCCTATGCGCTGGAAAAGAAAAGCGAGCATCCGCTTGCCCATGCGATTCTCATGCTTGCGGAAGAAAAGCAGATCAGTGCAGAGCTGGAGACCACAGATTTCCATGCGGTTCCCGGAAACGGACTGACCGGAAAAATGGGAACAGACATGCTGGCCGGCGGCAACCTGAAATTTATCAGTAAAAATGCCCAGGTTCCTGACGAGACAAAAGCGCTGGCGGAAACACTTGCAAATTCCGGAAAAACTCCGCTGTTTTTCAGCAGAAACGGCAAGCTGACCGGTGTGATTGCAGTAGCCGACGTAATTAAGGAAGACAGCCCGAAAGCAGTAAAAGAGCTTCAGAACATGGGAATTCATGTAGTTATGCTGACCGGGGACAATGAGCGCACGGCAAATGCCATTGGAAAGCAGGCCGGAGTGGATGAAGTTATTGCCGGCGTTCTTCCCGAGGGAAAGGAAAGCGTGATCCGCCGCCTGAAGAAAAAAGGAAAAGTAGCCATGGTAGGAGACGGCATCAACGATGCGCCGGCACTGACAAGAGCAGATATGGGAATTGCCATCGGAGCCGGAACCGATATTGCCATTGACGCTGCGGATGTGGTGCTGATGAAGAGCAGACTTACCGACGTGCCTGCAGCGATCCGCATGAGCCGGGCCACCCTGCGGAATATCCACGAAAATCTGTTTTGGGCATTTTTCTACAATGTAATCGGAATTCCCCTTGCGGCGGGAGTATGGATTCCCCTTTTCGGACTTCAGTTAAATCCCATGTTCGGAGCGGCGGCGATGAGTTTGTCAAGCTTCTGCGTGGTGACAAATGCACTGCGTCTCAACTGGTTTAAATTGTATGACGCAGGCAGAGATAAAAAAATCAAATCAAAAAGAAAACAGGAGGAAACAACAATGGAAAAAACAATGAAAATCGAAGGAATGATGTGCGGACACTGTGAGGCGAGAGTAAAGAAGGCGCTGGAAGCCCTTCCGGAAGTAGACCGGGCGGACGTCAGCCATGAGAAAGGGACCGCCGTGTTAACGCTTAATGCCCAGGTGGCGGATGAGTTGCTTAAAAAAACGGTAGAAGACCAGGATTATAAAGTGATGGATATTCAGTAAATCAGATCGGAAATAGTTGATTTGACGCATTGCTGAAAAATACCGGGATACATTACAAAAAGAAGTTTTTGCCTGTATCCCGGTATTTTGTATTTGTTATTCGGCAGATTCCCGGAGCTGCCCGGAAGAGGCAAAACAGAAACTCTGCCGATAATTCCGTATTTTATATCAGATTGATTTTTCGCTTCATAATATAATTTGTTACCATGTATTCGATAACAGCCAGAATTATCGAGAGTATTCCGGTTATCAGATAAAGTATGTCAGTATAGCGCCCCATATTGAAGCTGTATGAATCAGCAAACATCTGTGGCCTGATAAGTCCGGTTATAAGCAGCAGCGAAGTGGTAAGGATCTGTACGCCAAAACCTGCCAGAAAATAAAAGGCAATAGCAAGCAGTACCCGGTGTTCCTGAAAAAGCTGTCCCAGAGCTATGCAGAAATAAATCTGTACAATAGAAGTAAAAGTAAAAATGACTGTAAATAGAAAAAGTTTTAATGCATAGGAACCTAAAGTAATCCCTAATACTTTTTCCATGTCCGGAGCTATCTGCCGGTAGGCATCTGCTACATTTGATCCCGTTACAAGAACCAGTATGCCTGCCGCAATAATAATAATGTCTGCTGCCGCAATAAGATAGCCGGAGAGAAATTTCGCAAGAAGGTGAGTTGACGGGGCCGCAGGAAGCGTCCAGGACAGATAGCCTTCTTTGCTGAACAGATTCCGGTAAAAGCGGAGTGCAATGAGCAGACTGGTTGTCAGTGTCATTGCCGTCAACAGGAAAATAAATAAAACGACAATCAGAGTTAAAGGGGTTATGAGCAGCCTGGATGGGGCACTGAAATCAAGCGGATTCATAACCAGCAGCCGCAGGATAATACAGATAAACAGGTAAATGCCGTGTACAAGAAGAAAAATTCTGGCAGCATTTTTTAAGTCATATTTGATAAGTTTTCCTAGCATCTGAATACCTCCCGAAACAAACTGTCAACAGATTTTCCATATTTTGTCCGTACTTCATCTACAGCCTCATTGAGTACAAGGTGTCCGGCTTTCAGAAAAAGTACATGATCCAGCACATTTTCGATATCAGATATAAGGTGAGTGGAAATTAGTATTGTTGCATTTTCGCTGTAATTTGTCAGGATAGTACGGAGAATATAATCCCGCACAGCCGGATCTACCCCTCCGATGGGCTCATCCAGCACATAGAGCTGTGCGTCCCGGCTCATTACAAGAATAAGCTGCACCTTTTCTTTTGTACCTTTTGAAAGAGCGCTGAATCTGGAATGCCGGTCGATTTCCAGTGCGTCAAGCATCTTTTTTGCCCGTTCCATGCTGAAATCACTGTAGAAGTCAGAATAAAGAGTCAGTGCGTCTTTTACACGTATCTGGCTGGGAAGACAGTCCCGGTCAGGCAGATATGAAACGATCTTTTTGGATTCCACTCCGGGCGCACAGCCGTTTACCGCGATCTGTCCGTCAGAAGGCACCAGCAGGCCGTTTATAAGTTTGATAAGAGTCGTTTTGCCGCTTCCATTCGGGCCAAGCAGCCCTATAATCTGTCCCCGTTCCAGTGTAAAGCTCAGATCCGAGAGAGCAAAAAAATTTCCGTATCTCTTTGTCAGCCGCTGACATTCAAGTATTGCTTTCATGATCTTCCCCCTTTATCGTTTCCTGTATGATATTCAAAGTCTCATCGTCACTGAAGCCAAGCTGCCTCATTTTGTGGAAAAAATCACGGATATGGTCGGCGGCCAGGCTGCGTTTCAGCTCCTTAAGCATTCCTGCGTCCTCAGTGATAAAACGTCCGCTTGTTCTCTGGGAGTATACAAGTCCGCTGCGTTCCAGTTCCGAGAGCGCTTTCTGCATTGTATTTGGATTGACAGCTGCGTCCAGGGCAAGATCGCGGACAGAAGGAATCTTTTCGCCCGGTTTGTAAACACCGGAGACAATGTCCTGTTGGATGCGTTCCATCAGCTGGAGATAAATGGGGCGTTCATTATCCAAATCCCAAGGCATTGAATCACTTCTTTCTATATATTTATTAAACTGTATTACATCTATAATACAATAATATGATGAAAGTAAAAAACTGTCAAGTGGAAACAATGATTAAAAAAGTCTTTTACTGATATATGGGCAAAAATATATCCGGACTTTATGTTTATGATTCGTTATCCCGGATGATATCTTCCTTCATGTGAGGATTAAACGTTCCTTTTCTGAGCATGTCGATTTCATATTTATAAGGCGCGTAAGATTTTTTCGGCAGAGTCGGAGAAGGAATATACGGCGACTCAAGGATTTTCGGAATGGTCCGGAAATCCGGATGGTGTACAATATAGTTCAGCGCGTCAAATCCAATGTGTCCGAATCCTGTATTTTCATGCCGGTCCTTCTGAGCGCCGGGAGCATTTTTACTGTCATTAATATGAAAAACCGCGATCTGATCTTTCCCGAGTATCCGGTCAAATTCCTCCATCGTCTCATCAAAGTGATGAATAATGTCATATCCGCTGTCACTGGTATGGCATGTGTCAAAGCAGACTCTGAGTTTATCGTTATATTTTACCCCGTCATAAATGCGGGCCAGTTCTTCAAAGGAACGTCCGATTTCAGATCCTTTTCCCGCCATAGTTTCCAGAGCAATAAAGCAGTCAGTATCCGTGGTGAGAACTTCATTCAGTCCCCGGATGATCTGTGCGGTTCCGGCTTCTGTTCCGGCTCCCACATGGGCTCCGGGATGAAGGATAAGGACATGGCTTCTGCAGGCTGTTGTCCGCTCAATCTCCTTTGCCAGAAATTCCACGGCAAGTGTAAAAGTCTCAGATTTTACTGTATTGCCCAGATTAATAATATACGGCGCATGGACAATAATTTCGTCAATTCCGTGTTCTTTCATGTATTCCCAGGCAGGAGCAATGTTAAGCTCGCTGATTTCTTTGCGCCGTGTATTCTGCGGCGCCCCGGTATAAAACATAAATGTATCTGCTCCGTAGGACACAGCTTCTTTCGCAGAGCCTAAAAGCATATCTTTTCCGCTCATGCTGACATGTGAACCGATTTTCATAGATGATCTCCTTTTCTTATCAACAAAATATTTTACATTATAAAATGGAAACAGGTATTTCTCAAGATATAAAGGGAATAAAGGGGTCCGGATCAGAATAAAAATCAGAGCAGAGAGCCTGATATGGTCAGGCTCATCTGCTCTGAGGTCTGAAAAGAGATCTGTGTTTTGTTTTACCGGAATTCAGTCGTCATCATCATCGTTGTCATAAGAACTACCGTTGTCACCGTCATCTGTATCGCTGTAAGAACTGTTTCCGCTGCTGTCATAAGGACTGTCATTATGGCTGTTTCCGCTGCTGGAACTATTACTGCTGCTGTTATAGGAGCTGTTGCCGCTGTCATATCCGGAATCGTTCTGAGCCGGCGCGGCCGGCGAAGAAGATGACGGTGCAGAAGGTGCTGATGGCGCGGAGTAGTCGGTTATCCCGTCGTCGTCATTGCTGTCATATCCGGAATCTGTCGGTTCTGCTTCATCCGCTGCCTGAGGAACCGGTATGGTAACTGTCTGTGCTTCGTCAAGAACTTCTTTTGTCTCTTCCTCTTCCTGCGGCTGAAGAGAACCGATTACGATTTCTATTGTAATATTCTGTTCCTGAAGATATCTGTTCAGCTCATTCAGTATTTCATTTTCTATTCTGTCGGCCCATTCGCTGCTGCGGGCGTCTACAGAAACAGCGATCTGGCCGCCTTCAGTAAGATAGTTCTGTTCTATGGCAAGATCTGCCAGTTCATCTACAACGGTTTCCTTATCTTTCCCTTTATAGTTGTAACCTTGCAGGAGCGCGTCGCCGTCAGCGTTTTCTCCTTCAATTTCCAGGACGCGTCCGGAACGGCTCAGAGAGATTTCTACTTCCGGGTTGATCTGCATATGTATACTTCCGTATTCTGTATATACATACTGATATTCATATATGCCGAAAACGCACAGAGCTACACAGGCCGCCAGGCTTGCAGCCAGCCGGATTATTGTGCTTTTCCGTTTCTTTTTGTCCCGTGGATAGATCAGCGGAATAACTTTATCTGTGATATCTCCGACAGCATATCCGGAATTTGCCACTTTAATAAAACGTCCGCTGTTGTCCAGGACAACTGCATAAGCACTATGTGCTTCAACTACCATATAAGTTGCTTTTCTTTCCATTTTCAGCTCCGTTTCTGCTATGTATCAGGTTTGCTTTAGAGATGGTACAGGTGTCCGCGTATGATTTCATAGCCGTTAGTAAAGGCAAGCAGAACAGCTACAAGATATTTCCTGTGTCGTTCGATGGTTTTTTTATCTGTTCCGGAAATTTCAGAAAGCGCCGCTATGGGAAGCTTTTTCGTGCGAAGCAGATCATCAAGCAGCGAGGTGTTTTCCCGGGCTGCGGTCAGTACCCGTCTGCAGGCCTGCAAAGTACGATCCTGCCGGGGACAGTTGTCTGCCACGTCAGAGAACGAAATGCCGAATTCAAGAAGCTGCTTTTCAAATTCCTGAATTTCTTCTCTGGCCGCGCTTCGGTGATGATTTTTTTCTATTTCATTCTCGGGGTGCTCTAAATGATCGATTTTCAGAGTTTCGCTGTCTTCCTCCTGAACAGGTTCATGGAGAGAAGTTACATTTGCATGTTTTTTTTCTTTGCGGTAATAGTCGATGAGCCGATTACGGATTCCTCTTGAAGCATAGGCGAGAAATGCACCTCTGTTTTTTTCATATCCGAGAATCGCCTCATAAAAGGCCAGCAGAACAATACTGAGTTCTTCATCCTGTCCCTCTATGGGAGCGCGGTGAAGATATTTTGCTGTCTCAGCACGTAAAAAGCCCATATACTGGCGGATAAGACTGTCAGCCGCGTCAGGATCGGTCTTTGCCGCGTATACCTGTTCCACAAGTTCATGGCCACCGTTCATTGAAATTTCCCTCCTGTAAGAAGTATACGAAACCGTGGAATTATTTTTCGGGGTCTGAAACCAGAAAATTGCAAAATCAGTATATTCCTGAAATATTAAATCAATGTTAGATATAGGTAAAATGATTGTAAACATGAAGACAGGGACGGTGAATCTACATTATAATACAAAAAACCGGAAATAAAAAAATAAAAAAAATTTCTTCTGACCCCGTTTTCCGGATTTTGCTTCCGTATTCTACATCAAAAGCTGAAACAAAATTCAGAAGAAAAAAAGGAGTGAATGAATTATGACAAAGAAAAAATTAATGGCGACACTGGCAGCAGTATTATCTCTTTCTCTTTGCGGAGGAATTTTCACAGGATGTGGAAGCAGAGAGACAACAGCGGCACCATCCGGTTTAGGAACGGAGACTCAGCAGGAAAAGCAGGGCGGTGTAATTTCAATTAAAGTGAATCCGGAGATCGCGGTGCATTACGATGACCAGGGAATGGTAACAGGAATTGAAGCCCGCAATGATGACGGCGAAAAAATAATAGCCGATTATACGGGATTCGAAGGAAAGGAATGCCGGGTTGTGATTGGCGATCTGGTAGCCGCAATTAATAAGGCAGGATATTTTGTAGAAGAAACAGACGGAAAAACAAATCAGATTACTCTGGAAATCGAAGAAGGGTCAGTACTTCCGGAAGAGAATTTCCTGAATATGATTGTAGCGGAGATACAGAAATATACCAGCGCGGAGAAAATCAGCACACCGGTTACAGTTGACGGAGAGAGCACATACGGATGGAGCAGTTATGGTGATACAGATTACGGCCCGGATAATGACGGCGTAACGGACTATGATGATACGGATTATGGCACAACCGGCGACGGCGTAACGGATTATGATGACGCAAAGCCTGCAGGCACATCCGGAACCGGAAACAACAGCACTTCAAACAAGAACAGCAGCACTGATTACGGAAATACAAATTACGGCAATACAAATTATGGAAATACAAATTACGGCAATACGGATTATGGAACAAACAGCGATGGTGTGACCGATTATGATGACGGCGATTCCAATTACAGCAAAGGACAGACCACGACTACAAAACCGTCGGCTTCAACATCCAAGCCTGCAACAACTAAACCGTCGACATCCAAACCGTCAACTTCAACATCTTCCGGAGCGGCTCAGTCGGGCGATTCCGGCTACGATGACGGCAATTCAGGATATGACAGTGATTCCGGCTACGATGACGGCAACTCAGGATATGACAATGATTCCGGTTATGGTGATTCGGGCTATGATGATTGAGAAAAATCCCATTCATTTCCGGCATGAACTGAAACATCTTATTACTCCTGCAGAAGACAGGATTATATCAGAAAGGCTCGGCAGGCTGTTCCGGCGGGACAGTCATGCCGGCCCGGACGGGACATACCGGGTAAACAGTCTTTATTTTGATACTCCGGGAGACAAGGCGCTTCTTCAGAAGATTTCAGGCGTGGACCAAAGAGAAAAGTTCCGCATCCGGTATTACGGAACAGACAGGAGATTTCTCAGACTGGAGAAGAAAATAAAAAAAGGCGGGCTCTGTTCCAAACGAAGCGCCCGCCTTACATATGAACAGACAGAAAGTATATTAAACGGCAATATCCGTTTTCTGCTTGAGAGCGGTGACGCGCTTATGATTGAACTGTACAGTAAGATGAAGGGAGAGCTTCTGCAGCCCAGGACAATCGTGAGTTATGAGAGAGAAGCGTATATATTTACGCCGGGTAATGTACGGGTTACGCTGGACAGAAAGCTCAGTACCTGTACTTCCCCGGCAGTTTTTCTGAATTCAGCAGCCCATCGTCTTGAGCCGGAACCGGGCAGTACAATTCTTGAAGTTAAATATGATGCATTTCTTCCGGATATTGTACGCATGGCGGTACAGGTGCCGGACAGAAAAACAGGTGCATATTCAAAATATGCTGTCTGCAGACGGTATGACTGACGGCGGATTTTATTATCCGGAGAGCCGGAACGGTCTCTGCAAAATCAGACGGGAAAAAGGTGGATATTATGACATTTCAGGATATTTTTAAATCGGGTTTTTTAGAGAATACAAATGCAATTTCAATTTTCGATATGGCGGCAGCGCTAATCCTTTCCTTTGCGGTAGGGCTTTTCATATTTTATATATATAAAAAAAGTTACTGCGGACTGATGTATTCTGCAGCCTTCGGGGCAACGCTTGTGGCGCTGACATTAATTACGACTCTTCTTATCCTTGCGGTGACAAGCAATGTAGTGCTTTCGCTGGGCATGGTCGGCGCGCTCTCAATTGTACGTTTCAGAACGGCTATTAAAGAACCGATGGATATTGCGTTCCTTTTCTGGAGTATTGCGGCAGGGATTGTGCTGGCGGCAGGTTTTATACCGCTGGCTGTATTCGGAAGCGTATTTATCGGACTTGTCCTTTTGATTTTTTCCGGACGTAAAAATACAGAACGGCCGTATATTCTTGTGGTGCACTGTGAAACAGAAGAAAAAGAAAAGGAAGCGGAGTCATATATAAGTGAACAGGTGAAAGCGATGTCATTGAAAAGCAAGGCTGTTTCACCGGGATGTATTGAACTGAATTATGAGGTGCGCTTTAAAGAGGGAGAATCTGCTTTTGTTAACGCCCTGTCACAGATTGAAGGAGTCAGCAACGTGATTCTTGTCTCTTATAACGGGGATTATATGGGGTAACTGATATGCTGAAACACAGATATATTGACCGGATCTGTATCATTCTTACAGTTGCAGCATGTATCGGGGCGGCAGTATTTCTGATGGGGGAGAAGCTGGGAATTACTCCTCTGTCATCGGTTCCGGAATATTCTGTACGTCTGTTCGACGACAGTTACGTGCATCATATTGATCTGCGGGTTGAAAACTGGGAGCTGTTTCTCGAAGAAGCGCCGGAAGAAGAGTATATAGAATGCGACGCCAAGATTGACGGGGAGATTTTTTCTTCTGTCGGCCTGCGTGCGAAAGGGAACAATTCCCGCAGGCTTGTTGAAGAATACGGCCTGGACAGATACAGTCTGAAAATAGAGTTTGACCATTTTCAGGAAGGAAATACTTATTATGGACTTGATAAGATGTCTCTCGACTCATCTTTTCAGGATAATTCATATCTGAAAAATTACATCGCATATGATATGATGGAATTCATGGATGTGCCTTCACCTTTGTGCAGTTATGTATGGGTAACAGTGAATGGCGAAGACTGGGGGCTGTTTCTGGCAATAGAGGAACCGGAGGAAGCATTTGCGCGCCGGAACTTCGGAGCAGACTACGGGAAGCTGTATAAGCCTGACTACCGCTCGCTGGAAGCGGAGAATAATGATGTGGCGCTGAAATATACGACGGATAATCCGGAAGATTACGATAATATTTTCCGCCATGCAAAATTTGAGATCAGCGAAACAGATCAGCGGCGTCTGATCCGTTCCTTGAAAATTCTTGCAGAGTCCGAAGGGAATGAAGTGGAGTCAGCCGTTAATGTAGACGAAGTTCTGCGGTATTTTACAGTGCAGGTGTTTGTAGTTAATCTCGACAGTTATCTGGGACATACCGGGCATAATTATTTTCTGTATGAAGAAGACGGTATTATCAGCATTCTCCCGTGGGATTATAATCTGGCGTATGCCACCTATTCCCTGGGGATGCCGGACCCTGTTAATGATGCTGAACTCTATGTTAATTATCCGATAGATACTCCTGCTTCCGGTGAGGTTATGCTGAATCGTCCTCTTTATCATAATCTGATGAAGACGGAAGAGTACTTTGCGCGGTATCATGAATATTTTGACGAGCTGCTCAGCGGATATTTTGAAAACAGACATTTTGAGACAAAAGTGGCAGAAATTACGAAAATGATAGCTCCCTATGTGAAAAAAGATCCTACCGCCTTCTGTTCTTATGAAGATTATCTCACCGGGGTGGAGACATTTACATCATTCTGTCTTCTGAGAGCGGAAAGTGTAAGAGGACAGCTTGAGGGAGAAATACCCTCGACAATAGCCGGTCAGGAAGAGGATGTGGTAAACCGGGTAGATGCATCGGAAATATGGCTGCCTGATATGGGAGAAATAGAAGATTTAAAAGATACAGAGAATCAGAAGTAAAAAAGATCAGCCGGCAGAATACCTGCCCTGCTGATCTTTTTCCCCATTTTGAATTTCAGAATGTTTCCGGTTCTGCATATTCTTCGCCAAAAGTTTCTACAGTTACGGATTTCATTTTCTGATCTTCCAGAGGACGATCTCTGAAGTCTGTAGCCGTACAGGCGATTTTATCTACCACGTCCATTCCCTCGATGATTTTTCCGAATGCGGCATAAGCTCCGTCAAGATGAGGAGACTTTTCGTGCATGATAAAGAACTGGCTTCCTGCGGAATTCGGATCCATTGCCCGGGCCATAGAAAGAACCCCCGGATCGTGCGCGAGGTTATTCGGGAAACCGTTCTGAGAGAACTCTCCTTTGATTGCGTATCCCGGGCCTCCCATACCGGTTCCGTCCGGACATCCGCCCTGGATCATAAAGCCGCGGATCACGCGATGGAAGATCAGTCCGTCGTAAAATCCCTTATTTACCAATGAGATAAAATTTCTTACCGTGTTTGGCGCGATTTCCGGATACAGCTCTGCTTTCATGATATCGCCGTTTTCCATTTCAAATGTAACAACTGGGTTTGCCATAATGATATTCCTTTCTTTCTAAAGTAATATTCAAACACAGCTATTGTAACGAATTTCTCTTTGCGAGTCAATCATCAGGCGTTCCGGATTCCGCCGCATTTGAAATTCCGTTACATATTCTGTCGCAGGAAAGATTAAACCCGTTTATCGGCTGGCCGCGGCTTTGTTTTTATACAGCATGGTTTTAATCTCCCAGTGCCTTTTCAGCGCGGCGGTTAAGAGATGATTGTATGTATACATTAATGCCGGTTCGTTTTCAATGAATTTTATCGCAGTGTCTACAGGGAATGTAAGCAGGCGGCATTTTGTCAGCGCGACAATCGATATTGACGAGCATGTGCCGATTTCAAAAGTAGTCATGGCAGGATCCCCCGGCTGAAATCCAAAACAGTCTGTAACGTCGTTCCCGTCCAGATCAATAAAAAAGCCGCGTAATATTCCGGTTATCAGAAAAGAAATTTCTTTCTGTTCTTCTCCCTCCCGTAAAACAAAGTCACCCCGGTTTAAACGTTTTTCTTCCGCTGCATCTGCAAGCTTACAAAGCAGCGTCTGATCGGAAATTCCAAGTGTTTTTTTAAGAAAATCTTCTGATGTCAAATTTTTTCCTCCCGAATTTTTAAGTTTATATTTCATTATATAAAAAATCAGACTGCTATGCATTATCGCGTGATAATGCACAGCGGCAAATTTTGTGAAATTACTGTAATGTAGGGCAGTATGGTCGAAATGTACATTATTATTCTCCTTTTTTAGTTACTCATGACATTGTCCGTGCCTGTGTCAGGGATTATACTAATACCAGATTAAACGAAAACAATTATTTTTAAGGAGGCTACATAAAAATGGCAAGTTTATCACTGCAGGGCATTCAGAAAATTTATCCGAACGGATTTCACGCTGTAAAAGATTTTAATCTTGAGATTGAAGACAAAGAGTTTATTATCTTTGTAGGACCGTCAGGATGCGGTAAATCAACAACTCTTCGTATGATAGCAGGTCTGGAGGATATTTCCGGAGGCACACTGAAAATTGACGGCAAGGTTATGAACGATGTAGAGCCGAAAGACCGTGATATCGCAATGGTATTCCAGAACTACGCTCTGTATCCGCATATGACTGTATATGATAATATGGCATTCGGGCTTAAACTTCGTAAAGTGCCCAAGGATGAGATTGATAAGAAGGTACGTGAGGCGGCCAGAATCCTTGATCTTGAGAAACTGCTTGACCGTAAACCGAAGGCTCTTTCCGGCGGACAGAGACAGCGTGTCGCTATGGGACGTGCAATTGTCCGTAATCCGAAAGTATTCCTTATGGACGAGCCTCTTTCCAACCTGGATGCAAAACTGAGAGTTCAGATGCGTATCGAGATTTCCAAGCTTCATGAAAACCTGGGCGCTACAATTATCTATGTAACACATGACCAGACAGAGGCTATGACTCTTGGTACAAGAATCGTTGTTATGAAAGACGGAGTTGTTCAGCAGGTAGATACACCGCAGAACCTTTATAATACACCATGCAATCTGTTTGTAGCAGGATTTATCGGATCTCCGCAGATGAACTTTATGGATGCTGTATGTAATGTGAACGCAAACAACGAAGTTACACTTACAGTTGGCGAGCATGTCCTGAAAGTGCCTGCTTCCAAGAAGAAAGCTCTGATTGAGGGCGGATATGACGGAAAGACAGTCGTTCTTGGAATCCGTCCGGAAGACGTACATGATTCAGAAGCATTTATCAGCAACTCTCCGGACAGCATTATTGAATCAACGATCAAGGTCTATGAGCTGCTTGGCGCAGAAGTATTCCTGTACTTTGATGTAGAGGGAACTCAGATGACCGCACGTGTTAATCCGCGTACAACACTGAGAACAGGTGACAAGGCTGTATTTGCTCTGGACATGGAGAAGATCCACGTATTCGATAAAGAAACAGAGTTGACGATTACAAATTAATGTTTTAAAATCTGGATAGCAGCTTAGCGGTTGCGAAGATGCTATTCGCTGCCGGCCGGTTTATCCGGACGACCGATTACCGCTGGTTATAAAAGGAGAGGCTGCACTTATAAGAGTGCAGCCTTTTATATATGGTGGAGAGTTTTATGGAGCATATACAGGAACTTGATAAAGCATTGAGTGAACTGAAACGTATTACCGGAATTACAATATCGGTAAAAACAGATACACCAGAGGAAACAGAACTGGCTCTTTCCCAGATTCGCTGCCTTTGTGCTGCTTATAAAGAAAAATATAATAAATCGGATTTTCTGAAAAGTCTGATGACAGAGGGAATTCCTTCCTATGATATTGGTGAGAGAGCTTTGCGCCTTCATATAACGCCGGATGAAAAGAGGGTTCTTTTTCTCCTTGAAGCAAAAACGGCAGATGATACACTGGTGGAGATACTGAAAAACCTGTTTCCGTCCCGCAGTAAAACGTATCTGGTTCCTATGAGCGGGAACACGATTGCCATACTGCGTCCGCTGAAATCCGGAGAAAACTCCAATTCCATGAAACAGATCGCGCGGACAATGGTTGATACACTGAATACAGAGGCTCTGACACATGTTCAGCTGTCATACAGCGGTGTTACGGACTCTCTGTCGGATCTTTCCGGCGCATACCGGGAGACAAGTCTGGCCCTGAAGGTAGGAAAATTGTTTTATTCTGAGCAGACGATTTTTCCCTATAATGAGCTGGGAATCGGGAGGCTGATCTATCAGCTCCCGGTATCTATCTGTGAAAACTTTCTGCGCGAGATTTTCGGAAAAGACATTCCTGAAGGTTTTGATGCCGAGACGACTGCGGCTGTTAACAGATTTTTTCAGAATAATCTTAATATTGCGGAAACATCCCGGCAGCTGCACATGCACCGGAATACCCTGATCTATCGTCTGGAGCAGATTCAGAAACGGACGGGACTTGATCTGCGTATTTTTGAAGACGCTATGACATTCAAGATTGCCACTATGGTAATGAATTATTTACATACAGAAAGGAATCAGTAAACAATGAATGACGCACTTTATGAACTGATCGTAGCACGTAAACCGAAGCCGTATGATCTGGTTATCCGTATTTTGGTAATCCTTCTGATTATAGCTGTCGCCATCGGCGGTATGCCGTTTATCGGTATGACGTCTTTCCTTTTGGCTGTGCTTATAGCTATTCTGGCTTATTATTTCATTTTTCCAAGACTGAGTGTGGAATATGAGTACACTCTGCTGAATCATGATATGCAGATTGATGTGATTTATAATAAAGCGAAAAGAAAATCTCTGATGAACATAGATATTCAGGGGGCGGAGATAATTGCTCCAAAGCAGTCTCCGCGGCTGAATTCCTATCATCCGTCAAAGATATATGATTATTCTTCCGGCAGTTCTCCGGCAAAAGTATTCGCCATTCACATGCCTTTGGATCAGAAAAATGTATGTATTTATATTGAGCCGGATTCAAAGATGATTGACCATATGAAACAGTGGATGGGATCTAAAATGTATCTTGATTAAAAATCAGGAATTGGTACGGGCAAAAAGCATTTTTTTAATAGCAGCTTTCTGCCTGTATCAATTCCGTTTTTTGATTTGTGATCATTTTATTGCAGTACAAACTCAATTTTTTTCTGTCTGAAAAATTTTTGTACCATTTCGTCCCACGCATGCTCCAGGGATTTATCCATTGTAAATGTTTTAAAGGACGTCCCTGTAATGCAGGACAGATATTTTCCGTCATACCGGATGTTAAGATAAAGACCTTGTACATCTTTTGCCTGCAGGGAGGGAGCATTCCGGGCAATCAGGCGTTCTGTATTTGAGGGCGACAGACTGAACACCAGATGAAAGCTCAGTGGAGTGCGTTTCCCCCTGATAATGGAAAAACAGTATTCTCTCAGATTTTCCCAGTATGAGTACTGAGGCGGTTCTTCTTCTGTATCAAAAAAGTCTTTCTGGATAAATCCATCGATTTTAAATGTATTAAATGTAACAATTTCTCCTTCGATAAAAGAAAAATGATCAAAAGTTTCTGACAGGAGAAGCTGGGCCATAAAGTTTTTAATGTCTGTCAGGTTCAGCGATATCATTCTGGAATCCTCCGTTTCTGTATTTAAACGCCTGCTTTCGTTCTGCCATGTGATGAAGTCCTGGCTGCTGAACAGAACTGAAATACAGCAGTCAGGTAAACTTCATATGCAGACCGTAACAATATGATACCATATGTCGGGGAAGAGAGAACAATTTCTTTTCAGAAAAGCTGATTTCGTGTATAATGAAAAAAGATATTGCAGTACAGAAGAAAACAGCTGCTGTCCGCAGAGGAAGTCTGCGCGGCGCCTGATATTTATAAGGATCGTAAAACTGATAGATTATGAAGAAAATGAAGCGAAGGACACAGAGAAATATTCTCATAGGAATTTGTATAGCAGCAGTGCTTCTGCTGATTATACTGCTGATCCGCGGCATTGGCCGGCTCACGGCAGGACATGCAGATACATCAGAGGGAATTGCGTATATAGAGAATGCGGAATCGGAAGATATTGCAGCAATAGAAGAAAAAATCAGCCGGCTGGAAGAACAGGACGGTACATCGGGACAGGACCGAAGTCTGAAAGAAAGGTTTTCGCAGGCAGTTGTACTGGGGGATTCTGTTGCTTCTGGCTTTTCAGAGTATAATATTCTGAATGCTTCCAGCGTTGTGGCAGATACGGGAGCCGGACTGGATCGGTATGACGGTCTGGTGGAACGGACAAAAGAATTGCATCCCCGGATTGTTTTCCTGGCGTTGGGGACGAATGATATTGCTGCCGCGGACGGAGATATTGATCAGTTTATAGAAAAATACGGCGGTTTCCTGGAAACCCTTCAGAACGAGATCCCCAATGCACATATCTTTGTGAATTCCGTTTTTCCTGCACAGGAGAAAGTTTACGAAGAAGAACCTGCTTTTGAGCAGGTACCGGAGTACAATGCCGCACTCGAACAGCTTTGCGACAGTCGGAGAGTCGGATTTATTGATAATACCGCCATTGTAGAAGATCAATATTATGAGGATGACGGGATCCACTTTAAGGAGTCCTTCTTTTCTGTATGGGCGGAAAATATGGCGGAGGTGGCTGCGCTATGAAACACGTCGGACAGTATGTGTTCACAGTAGCAAAATATGTTGTATTAATGCTGACTGCGGGATATATTGCTCTGCTGCTGCTGTTTGCCGGCGTGAGCAGAAAATCATTTGATGAGGTGAGCGCGGCCGTGAGCAGCGCGGTTGATACGAATAATCTTTCCGGACAGGACAGTCAGGCTCTTAAGCGGAATTTCGGACTGAACAGTTCGGAATATTCCGGGGTGCTTTATTATGCATCTGCATCCGGTATTTCTGCCGAAGAGGTGCTGCTTATTCAGGTCGCGGACAGCAGCCAGATCAGTCAGGTGACGGACGCTCTTGAGGAACATGTGGAAAGCCGTCAGCAGATATTTGAGGGATATGCGCCGGAGCAGGCGCGGCTTCTGGAAAGTGTCAGACAGAGTGTGAGGGGGAGCTATATCTTTTTTGCTGTCTCGGAGAATGCAGACCGGTATATGGAGGCGTTCGCAGGCAGTCTGTGACAGAGAACCGGAAGAACTCTGAAGACGGTCTGCAGCCGGAACGCGCAGAGACCGGCAGACAAAGCACAGCGGGGAGGAAACAGATATGCTATTCAGCAGTGTTACTTTTTTATTTTTCTTTTTGCCGGTTGTACTGGTACTATATTACATTATCCCTGCGAAGGGGAAAAATATTGTTCTGCTTATTGCAAGCCTGGTATTTTATGCCTGGGGAGATCCGGTATATGTGGCGCTCCTGCTTTTATCCGTTTGTCTGAACTATTTCTGCGGAAGGGAGATTCAGGCAGGAGAAGATGATCCGCGCAGGGCAAAGCGAAGCGTAATCTTTGCCGTTGTGGCCAATATTTTGATTCTTGGTTTTTTTAAGTATTACGGGTTCCTTCTGGATATGCTGTCAGAACTGTTTTCTGCGGACATTCCGTACCGGGTGCTGCCGCTGCCCATCGGAATATCTTTTTACACATTTCAGGCCCTGTCTTATGTAGTAGATATTTACAGAAAGAAAGTAAAGGCTCAGAACAATATTCTCAGTTTTGCTCTTTATATCTGTATGTTTCCCAAGCTTATCGCAGGCCCTGTTGTACGTTATGCGGACTTTGAACAGCAGCTGACAGAGAGGAGGTTTTCTGTCGGCAGAATCGGACAGGGGAGCAGGTATTTTATTATAGGACTGGCAAAAAAGGCGATACTGGCCAATACGGCGGGGGCTATATTCGAGCAGATTTCCGCAGGGCCGGCCTCCAGTATGTCTGCGCTGACCGCATGGATCGGGTGTATTTCCTTTGCATTTCAGATTTACTTTGATTTCAGCGGGTATTCCGATATGGCCGTCGGGCTTGGCAAAATGTTCGGATTTGAATTCCGGAAAAATTTTGATTATCCATACACGGCAACCAGTATTGCCGACTTCTGGAGAAGATGGCACATTTCTTTAACAAACTGGTTTCGGGAATACGTTTATATTCCGCTTGGAGGAAATCAGTGTTCTCCGGCCAGAAATGTCCTTAATATAATGATTGTATGGACCCTGACCGGCATGTGGCACGGAGCAGCCTGGAATTTTATTGTCTGGGGCGTATACTATGGAATCATACTTGTTATGGAAAAGTACGTATGGGGCGTTTTTCTGGACGAAGTTCCGAAAGTTGTGGCGCGCATATACACCGGCATTCTTGTACTTGTGGGATGGGTATTTTTCTTCAGCCCCAGCCTGGGATACTCGGTGAGGTATCTGATGGCCATGATCGGGGCGGGCGCAGGTCTGGCGGATGCTCAGGGGGGATTTCTGCTGATTACCCACTGGCTTCTGTATCTCCTTGCGGTTCTTTGTTCCGGTACAGTGGGAATCCGGCTGTTTCGGGGAATAACAGGCATTTCCTCAAACAGGAAAGTCCGTGCTGTGACAGAGACAGCCGTTTATATGATAATGTTTTTTATTTCGGTGGCATTTCTTGTAACAGATACATACAATCCGTTTTTATATTTTAGGTTTTAGGTGAAACGATGAAAAACAGAAAAAAACTAAAGGGGCCGGCGGACGGCCTGCTGGGATTCCTGTTCCCGGCAGTGCTGCTGCTGGTTATGATTATCAATCTTCTTGTCCCTGACAGGGCGGTGTCGGAGACGGAGAACCGGGCGCTAGCGGAAAAGCCGCAGATTACATTGAGCAATGCAGTGAGAAGAGATTTTGCGGAGCGGTATGAAAATTATGCAAGCGACCAGTTCGTGGGCCGCGATATGCTGCGCAGCGTCAAGGTGTCTTTAAGCCGGCTGGGAGGCAGCCATATGGAAAATGGCGTTTATATCGGAAAAAACGGAAGGCTTTTTGAAGAAATTCAGGTTCCGGATCAGGGACAGATGTCCGAAAACCTTACAGCCATAAAAAGTTTTTCAGAAAGATATCCGGATATTCCGGTTTCAATGATACTGGCTCCGGATGCAGCCTGTGTGTTAAGTGAAAGTCTCCCTCTTTTCGGGGGAGTGGAGGATCAGAGTCAGCTGATCAGTATGGTGAAAAACGAGCTGGATGATTCTGTAAACTGGATTGATGCCGTGTCGGTATTGAACCGGCACAGATCGGAAAACATATATTATAAAACAGATCCCCACTGGACGTCGCTGGGAGCGTTTTATGTTTTTCAGGAAGCGGCGGCATCGCTTGGAATTGAAGAGGATGTATCAGACAATTTCGTCTCTTATACCGTATCAGATGACTTCAACGGAGATCTCTCTTCCAGGAGCGGCGTTTTTCTGGATGAGACAGAACAGATTGATATCTATGTTCCTACAACGGGAGACAACGATCTGACGGTAACTTATGTGGATGAAGCAAGAAAAGCAACCTCCATTTATGATTCTTCCATGCTTGAGACAAAAGATCAGTACAATGTGTTCCTGGGCGGCGACAGCTCTGTCATAGATATCAAGACAGTATCTACCAGCAGCGACAGGATTCTTGTTGTGAAAGATTCTTTTGCAGACTGTTTTATCCAGTTTCTGACTCCCTTCTATCGGGAAATTGTTGTTGTAGACCCCTGTTACTGTACAGAGACGCTGGACGAAATTATGGATACATACCGCATTACAGATGTGCTTGTACTGTACAGCGGAAATACATTTTTTACAGACAAAAATATCAGTGGAGTGTTTGCAGGTGAGTAACAGAATAAAAGAAGAATTTATACGGAAGAGAGAGCCGGTAAGGCTGAATAAGTATTTAAGTGAGGCGGGAGTCTGCTCCAGGAGAGAGGCTGACCGCCTCATTGAAAGCGGAAAGGTAACTGTAGACGGCCGGCCCGCTGTTACAGGAATGCGTATTATACCCGGACAGATAGTAAAGGTAGGCAGAAAAACGGTCTCGAAACAGGACGATATGATCGTTCTGGCAGTGAATAAACCGAAGGGGATTGTGTGCACAGAGGAAAAACGGGAGAGAAACAGTATTGTACGTTTCCTGAATTATCCGGTTCGTGTGACTTATGTGGGCCGGCTTGATAAGGACTCCCGCGGTCTTCTGCTTATGACAAATAACGGGGATATTATTAACCGGATGATGCGTGCTGCCAACCGGCATGAGAAAGAATACAAAGTAACTGTAGACCATGAGATTACGCCGGAGTTCTTAAAACATATGGCTGCAGGCGTGCCTATACTGGATACGGTGACACGGCCCTGCGCGGTAAAACAGATCGGGAAATATACCTTTTCCATTATACTTACCCAGGGGCTGAACCGGCAGATCCGCCGGATGTGTCAGGCGCTGGGGTATGAAGTAAAGGACCTTGTACGGGTGCGGGTGATGAATATTCATCTGGGCGGACTGAAAGAGGGAGAGTACCGAAAGCTGACAGATCAGGAACTGGAAGAACTGTACGATATGATCAAGAATTCTCCGGGAACAGCATCTGGAAAATAGCTGTGAGAGCTGCCGGGCCGGAGCTCTGCCGGAGAAGAAGAGTCTGCGTAAAAACGGGCAGAGCATCAGACAGGAGGAAATTATGGAAGAAAAAAGAAAACGTATGCGGGAGCTGGTGGAGTTTCTGAACCGGGCAAGACGCGCATATGAACAGGAAGATACAGAAATTATCAGCAATTACGAATATGACAGACTTTACGATGAACTGCAGAGTCTGGAGAAAGAGCTGGGAACAACCCTCGCATCCAGTCCTACCGTCAATGTGGGGTATGAAGTGTTAAGCGAGCTGCCCAAAGAACGGCATGAGCGGCCTATGCTGTCCCTGGACAAGACAAAGGACGTAGAGCGTCTGAAAGAATTTCTGGGAGGTCAGAAAGCCATGATTTCCTGGAAACTGGACGGTCTGACCATTGTGCTTACCTATCGGGAAGGAGAACTGCAGAAAGCAGTTACAAGAGGAAACGGAGAAGTAGGAGAAGTTATCACAAATAATGCAAAAGTATTTCAGAATCTTCCCTGCCGGATCCCGTATCGGGGTGAGCTGGTTATAAGGGGAGAGGCAGTCATATCCTATTGTGATTTTGAAAAAATTAACGAAGAAATCGAAGATGTGGATGCCAGATATAAAAACCCGCGCAATCTGTGCAGCGGTTCCGTGCGCCAGCTGAACAACCAGATTACGGCAAAGCGGAATGTGAAGTTTTATGCTTTTACGCTTGTAAGAGCGGAGGGTCCGGACTTTCATAATTCCCGTCTGTATCAGATGAAATGGCTTTCAGAGCAGGGGTTTGACGTAGTGGAACATCATACGGTTACCGCCGGAACCATCGAGGAAGAAGTACAGTGGTTTGCGCGGCATATTGAGGAAAACGAGATTCCTTCTGACGGCCTTGTACTTGTCTATGACGACATTGCGTATGGAGAGTCTCTGGGGACAACGGCAAAATTTCCCCGGGATTCCTTCGCTTTTAAATGGGCGGATGAGGTCAGAGAAACTACGCTTCTTGAGATTGAATGGAGCCCTTCACGGACAGGGCTGATCAACCCGGTTGCCATTTTTGATCCGGTTGAGCTGGAAGGCACAACGGTGAGCAGGGCAAGCGTCCACAATATCAGCATTATGGAGGAACTGGAACTGGGCGTGGGAGACCGGATTGAGGTATATAAGGCAAATATGATTATTCCCCAGATTGCCCGGAATCTGACGCGGAGCGGTGTGAAGGATATTCCGGAAGTCTGTCCCGTATGCGGCGGAAAAACCCAAATCCATATGGAGAATGACACGAAGACGCTGTACTGTACAAATCCGCAGTGCCAGGCAAAACACGTAAAGTCATTTACCCTGTTTGTCAGCCGGGACGCCATGAATATTGAAGGGCTTTCAGAAGCGACACTGGAAAAATTTATTCTTCATGGCTATATAAAAGACTTTACGGATATTTTTCATCTGGACAGATACGAAGAGCAGATTAAAAATATGGAAGGTTTCGGTGAAAAATCCTATATCAATCTGCAGAATAGTATAGAAAATGCCAGAAATACTACAATGCCCCGGCTGATTTATGCGCTTGGCATCCCGAATGTGGGGGCAGCCAACGCAAAGTTGATCTGCCGTGCCCTTAATCAGGATCCGCAGAGAATTCTGAATGCAACAGTGGAAAAACTTAGTGAGATATCCGGTGTAGGCGGAGTAATCGCAGGGACATTTGTGGAGTATTTTGCAGACGAAGGGCACCGGAATGTATTCCTGAAGCTGCTGGACGAAGTGCGCATACCGAAGGAAGAGAGCAGAACGGCTGAGCAGATTTTCAGCGGCATGAATTTTGTGATTACGGGAAGCGTGAATCACTTTGCCAACCGGAGTGAAGTGAAGGAGGAGATCGAAAAGAGAGGCGGAAAGGTGACAGGAAGCGTCACTTCAAAGACAAACTATCTGATCAATAATGACGCGGCTTCTGCTTCCTCAAAAAACCGGAAAGCAAAAGAACTTGGAATTCCGATTATATCGGAAGATGAATTTCTTGAATTAATGGAAAAATAGTAAGAAAATCAGGGAATGTGCGGATTTATTCCGAACAAAACCCGGTGAAAACTGTTTTAGAAAAAGTTCATTTGTATAATCCGAACAAGTATACTATAATATGGACAGGTCTGCAGATTGTGCTGCAGCATGCAATTTACGGTTAAAGAAGGGATTATTTATGTCAGATAACGATTTCACTATATTAGACGAAGAAGAAAAAAAGGAGCAGAGGGACGGCGGAACAGAGAAAGAAAAGAGCCATGAGCTTACTGCTTCAGAACACGGGAAAAAGGATGACAATAGCAGCGAATATGAGAAAATCTGTTTTATCTGTCACCGGCCGGAGAGCGTTACAGGCAAGATGATTGATCTGCCGAATAATATTACAGTGTGTCCGGACTGTATGCAGAGAAGTTTTGACGCTATGACAAGCGGAGCAGTGGATCTGAACCGGCTGATGAACATGCCCGGCGTACAGTTTGTCAATATGTCCGATCTGGAAAATATGCAGACGAAACAGCAGAAGATCAAGAAGAAAAAGGAAAAGCCGAAAGAGTTTCATCAGCTTGACATAAAGAATATTCCGGCACCCCATAAGATCAAGGCGCGGCTGGATGAATATGTAGTGGGACAGGAATATGCAAAAAAAGCTATGTCCGTTGCGGTTTACAATCATTATAAACGCGTGGCTACAGACACAATGGATGATATCGAGATTGAAAAATCCAATATGCTTATGATCGGGCCTACCGGATGCGGAAAAACGTATCTTGTAAAAACTCTGGCCAGACTGCTGGATGTTCCCCTGGCCATTACGGATGCCACTTCTCTTACGGAAGCCGGCTACATAGGAGACGATATAGAAAGTGTCGTTTCAAAGCTTCTGGCAGCTGCGGATAACGATGTGGAACGGGCGGAACAGGGTATTATTTTTATTGATGAAATTGACAAGATTGCGAAGAAGCATAATACAAACCAGCGCGACGTCAGCGGAGAGTCTGTTCAGCAGGGAATGCTGAAACTGCTGGAAGGCAGCGAAGTGGAAGTGCCGGTAGGCGCAAACAGCAAAAACGCCATGGTGCCTCTTACGACGGTGAATACAAAGAACATTCTCTTTATCTGCGGCGGCGCTTTCCCGGATCTGGAAGACATTATCAGAGAACGGCTGCAGAAGAAGACTTCCATGGGATTTAATGCGGAGCTGAAAGATAAACTGGACCATGATAAAGATCTGCTGTCAAAGGTGACTGTAGAAGATTTAAGAAAATTCGGCATGATTCCGGAGTTCCTGGGACGTCTGCCTATTATATTTACGCTGAAAGGACTGGACAAGGATATGCTTGTCAAGATTCTGAAAGAGCCGAAAAATGCTATACTCAAACAATATCAGAAGCTTCTGGCTCTGGATGAGGTGCGGCTGGACTTTGATGATGACGCGCTGGAAGCGATAGCGGAAAAGGCAATGGAGAAGGACACCGGAGCCCGTGCTCTTCGTGCAATTATTGAAGAGTTTATGCTGGACATCATGTATGAGATACCAAAAGATGACAGCATAGGCGAAGTGACCATTACACGGGCATATATAGAAGGAACCGGAGGCCCTGTGATCCGGCTGAGAGGCCAGGCGGTTCCGCGGCTCGGATAAAAAGGATGAAATGAAAAGCGGATCGGAGACGGTTCAGAGAGGGATGCTGCGAAGGCAGCATCCCTTTATAATTGCCGTATTGTTTCAAAAGTGTTGTACAGATTGAGCTGACCGTAGCCCCACTCCCGGTTGGGATACTCCATGGTTTTCGGCCTCACGGCTCCCAGGATCAGCAGACTTTTGATCTGATAGGAGTCTATGCCGGGAACATTTTCATAATTCAGAAGCCATTCCAGCATAAGGGCAATGGCGCCGGCGGTAACAGCGGCTGCGGCGCTGGCACCGGTCCGGACGGTAAATCTTCCCCCGGGCAGAGCCCCCGGTACGTCTACACCCGGCGCGGCAATATCCGGTTTAATCCGCCGGGAACGGGTATAGCCCCGTCCGGATGACTGGGAAAGGGCATCGGTATTTCCGTTATAGTAGGAGACAACAATCGGGCTGTCTGCAGCGGCGGGATTGGTCAGAGTATAGTATGGATCCGGTTCCAGAAAATATACTTCTCCGCTTAAAAACTCTGTTACGGGAAGCCACATATGAAACTGGCCGTCTGCCAGAGCCAGAGGTTCAATTATGATTTTCCATATACCGGGAGCAGGTGTGTCAAAGCGGAAAAATACCAGTTCAGAAGTTGACTTTTCTACAAGAAGTCGGTAATCTATGGAAACTTTTGTCCGCTCAAACAGAAAACTGACCTCTGCACTGGCGCCTGCCCGGAACGGAATGCGGGATGTGTTTTCTCCGGAAGGGGACAGGATAGAGATAGACAGAATATTGGGAATATCGGTCCAAAGTTCCAGAGAAAAGCCGGAAACATTTTCATCTACCCGGATTTCTACGCTTTTCCTGTCAGCCATGTCGGCTATAGTGTTGAAATAGTGATGCCTTTTATCTGCCTCATTGCCTGTGCCGATTACAGTAATATGATTTGCTTTCGTACTGTAACCCTCGATCAGGTAAGAGAAGGGCAGGGTACCTATATGACCGCCCATATTTGACCCGACGGTAATGCAGACAACCAGTGGCAGGCTGAGGGAATCTGCCAGATCGTTCAAATATTTCAGCCCCAGCATCAGATCCGTTTCCTGGTAACAGACTGCATCGGAAGGAATGAAATAGTAATCTCTCAGATACTGCTTTGCCTGTTTCAGCTTGACGACTGCGATGGATGCTTCGGGTGCCGCGCCCAGAAACTGTTCCTGAGGATTTCCGGAGCCGGCCGCCAGGCTGGCGGTGTACGTTCCGTGTCCGGTATCGTCCGAGGAGGGAACCACCGCCAGAGGATTTTCTTCGTTCAGCGCCTCGTTGATCTGTTTTTCGGTAAATTCCGTCCCATATGCGAAGCCTTCCGGCGGTGATCCGCTCTGCACAGTCTGGTCCCAGATGGCGGCGATTCGTGTGGAACCGTCGATATTCCGGAACACCTGGTTTGTATAGTCAATGCCGCTGTCCAGAAAGCCGATCAGGACTCCCTCCCCCTTCAGCTGAAAAGTGGGGTAATTCTGAACCGGCAGAATGCCGGTCTGATTCAGTGTCTCCATGCTGGTAGGAGTAAAGCATTTGGGAATGGAATTATAGGAAAACCGGGAGAGAGTAACAGGACCTGCAAGCTCCGCGGGCAGATAGAAA
The DNA here is from genome assembly GCF_056148955.1 of Mediterraneibacter sp. HA8405. Classification (NCBI taxonomy): domain Bacteria; kingdom Bacillati; phylum Bacillota; class Clostridia; order Lachnospirales; family Lachnospiraceae; genus Mediterraneibacter; species Mediterraneibacter sp. HA8405. The sequence continues at coordinate 1,251,426 of NZ_CM148758.1, forward strand.
CATTTATAGTCAAAACCGGCGTCCTGTTCACACTGCCCTTCCCGCATAATACTTTCAAAGAAAGGAGTACGCACATGATTTCCGATAAAATCACGGTAATCTTCGGAGAGAATATGCTGTCGGCATGTTTCGGAATCCGTCATATTTACCTCTTTGTTTTTTCTCAAATATATGAATTCTGCGGGCAGATTATGCCGTGAATTTCTGCCGGTACAGATATGGTCAGCTATGACAGCTGAAAATGAAACAGCATAATTAAGATGCTTAAAAAAGTATGAAAAAAATCCGATTTTGTTGAAGTTGACGCATAATGGGGTATAATAAGGTGTATGAAACCCGGAGTTTCTGTCGGATAGATTCCTTTGAGAAAAAGGAAAAGAAGGGAGAAGGAAAGATGAAAGATTTTTTTGAAGATCTGGGAAAACGTCTTGGCGAGACAGCGGAGACTGTGACAAATAAGGCGAGTGAAGCTATCGAAATTCAGCGTTTGAAAAGTAAGGTGCGCGGCCTCGCAAGAGAAAATGCCGTTGATCTTATGGAGATGGGACGCATGATCTATGACAGTTATAAAGAAGGAGGAGAGGTCGGTGAAGAGGCGGAGCAGCTGTGCCGGTCCATAAGCGGTCGCGAGGACAGCATGAAGAAATTCAACAAAAAGATTGCGGAGCTTAAGGGCGCGTTTGAATGCAAATCATGTGGAAAAATGGTAGAAAAAGGCATGTCTTTCTGCCCGTACTGCGGTACAAAAGCAGAGGAAGAGGTATATGAAGGCGAAGTGTTCGACGGGGAAGCGGAAGAAGAAAATACTGCAGGTGACAGCGTGAAATCAGATGATATGAAAGAAAAAGCTGCGGATGCGGCCCAAAATATGGCTGAAAAAGCAGGAAAAGCTGCAAAAAGAGCGGGTGAGATGGCGGAAAAAGCTGCGAAGAAGACATCAGAGATGGCAGAAAAGGCTGCGGATAAAGTAGATGATATTGCGGGAAAGGCAGCGGAAAAAGCAGAAAAGGCCGCAGAGAAAGCAGCAGACAAATTAAAAGATTAACAACCTTTTGCAGGACGGAAAAGTATGAAGAAGATATGGTTTATCGGTGAAAGTATAGTCCTGATCGCATTGGATCAGAGTCTGAAATTGTATACAGAGCAGAATCTGAATCCGGGAGAAGAAAAGCATCTTACAGACCGGATTGTTCTGCGCAGAGTTAAGAATAAGGGGATGTGTCTGAATCTTCTGCAGGACAGGCCGGAAGTGGTGAAAAAGCTTTCTGCTTTCGCGGCGCTGGCGGTTACAGCAGTTCAGGCGGCAGGGCTGTTCCGGAAGGGACATTTCTTCCGGAAAAATGGCCTGGCGCTTCTTTCGGCAGGCGCCTGGAGCAATACTTTTGACCGGTGGACGAAGGACGGCGTTGCAGATTATATTGGCATAAAGTGCGGCAATGAAAAAGTGTCGGCAATTACATACAATCTGGCGGACTTTTTTATCTTTGCCGGAAATGTAATTCTTGCGGCAGCGGCACTTTTTTCCGGAGGAAAAAGAAAAAATAGGAAATCAGAGAAAAATATGGTATCATAGACAGGGAAAGAAATCTGGCCCGCAGGCAGTGAATTGAATTTTGATCCGCCTGCGGGCCTGTGCGGGAGAAAAGGACTATGATTCAGGATATACAGCCCCATCGTTATGACAATCAGTACCGGCCGGTTCCTCCGGACAGAGACAGCTATGCTTTGTATTATGAGGAACATGCGGCTCTTTTAAAGCGTACGGCAGACAGAATTGTTTTTCCGAAATTCCGGGATCTGGAACGTCTGAATGAGGAAATTTATAATGACTGCACCTATTTGTTTTCCATAGACGGAGAGCGTTATTATCTGGTTGAAGAGCTCAGCCGGGAGCCGCTGTCGGAATTTACGATGGAAAATACAGAGATTTTCCGGCGCGCTGATCCGCAGTACAGCGCTTTTGCCGGAATTACAGGTTATCAGCTTTACATCTGGTACAGAGACCATAAGTACTGCGGAAGATGCGGACATCTCCTGGAACAGGACGGGAAAGAAAGAATGCTCCGCTGCAAAGAATGCGGCAATATGGTCTATCCGAAAATCTGCCCTGCAGTTATTATAGGAGTAACGGACGGCAGCAGGATACTGATGTCAAAATATGCCGGCCGGACTTATAAAAAATATGCGCTTCTGGCAGGTTTTGCAGAGATCGGCGAGACGCTGGAGGAGACTGTAAAGCGGGAAGTTATGGAAGAAGTCGGACTGAAAGTGAAGAATATCCGGTATTATAAGAGTCAGCCCTGGTCCTTCAGCGATACACTGCTGATGGGGTTTTACTGTGATCTGGACGGAACGGATGAGATTATACTTAACCGGGAGGAACTTGCGCTTGCAGAATGGTTTGAGCGGGAAAAAATCCCGGTGGGACCGTCAAGAGACAGTCTTACTAATGAGATGATTATGAAGTTTAAAAACAGAGAAGTATAGGAGGAAGAAAAGTATGAGAGCAGTATTTGATGACAACCTGGTAACGGGAAATGAGATGATTGACGGACAGCACAAAGAGCTGATTGAAAAGATTAACAGGCTTCTGGACAGCTGCGAAAATGGAAATGACAAAAGAGTAGCCATAACTACTCTGGACTATCTGGCAGATTACACAGAGTTCCACTTCGGCGAAGAAGAAAAACTGCAGGAATCCATCGGATATCCGGGAATTGAGGCGCACAAAAAAGAGCATGACAAACTTCGTGAAGTTGTAAAAGATCTGTATAATATGCTGGAAGAAGAGGAAGGTCCGTCCAATGCATTCGTGGAGCAGGTCAACAGAAATGTAATTGAGTGGCTTTACGGACATATCAAGACATTCGACCGGTCAGTGGCAGAATACAAATACATGAACAGCAACAGTGAGAGACTGTAACTTCGGATTTGTCGAAGGGAATTTCCGGACAGCAGACACAAACCGGAAGGGAAGGAAGTTTTTATAAGACGGATTCAGAAGAGGGGGACAGGAAATTCTGATTCCGTTCCATGAGTTAAGATAAATCACGAAGATCGGGAATCAGCTAAAAGCAGGATTTACGGCGGGCTAACTCGCATGCGCTCGGACAAAGCCCGCCGCAGATCCTGACGCTGATTCCCGGTCTTCTATTTATCTAAACTCATTTCAGAGTCATCAGAATTTCCTGTCCCCCTCTTCTGAAAGGCACATCCAAAAACTCTCCGGACTTCCGTTTTTCTGTTCCTCAGTCCGGAAATTCCCTTCGCCAATCCTCATAAGACAAAAACAGCGGGGAGCTTTAACGGCGGAGACGGCAGGTGATCCAGGCAGTAGTGATGCTTTAGATCCGGGCAACTGCAGTCGGAACAGCCATCACTTCCGAATATCAGCACAGTGCAATATTTACCAGTAAAGTTCCCCTGATTCTTCCCTTTATGAGGAATTGCGAAAGGTACTTCTGCATTGGGAAAAAGCAGAAATATTCAGGAACTTCTTGCGGATAGAATACACAGGAGATACGGGATGCGGGATCCTTGTGACTCGGAGGAGTCTGTCAGAAAAATAAAGGATCTGATGTCTGATGTTAAGGCCTGAGATGAATCTGCCCGAACGCAGTGAGTTTTCATCTCGGGCCTTGCTTTTAATCAGATTTCAGATCCTTTATTTTTCTCAGATTCCGGAGTGGAACAAGGATCCCGCATCCCGTATCTCCGTCCCGTTCTATCCAGGAAATTCTGAATTTTTTCCGGTATTTCTTAATTCAAGTTCATTTCGACAAATCCGAATCTGTATATATGATTTCCCCGCTGCAGAGGGTCATTTTTATTTTTCCATACAGTTTCCACCCGGTGAAGGGGGAGTTGGAGGAGCGTGAGGCGTATTCTTCCGGCGTCCACTGCTCTTCCGGATTAAAGATGACAAGATCAGCAGCCTCTCCTTCAGCAATTTTTCCTGCCGGAAGATGATAGAGACGGGCAGGATTTACTGTCATTTTCTCCAGCAGCTTAAGCAGAGACAGATGCCCCGGCCGAACCAGTTCGGTGATGCCAAGAGAAAGGGCAGTTTCCAGTCCGATAATACCGCTTGGAGCGGCCGTTATGGACCGGGCTTTTTCTTCAGCGCTGTGCGGAGCGTGGTCTGTGGCAATCAGATCAATAGTTCCGTCCGCAAGACCGCGGATAATAGCCTGGCGGTCTTCTTCTGTCCGCAGAGGCGGGTTCATCTTTGCAAGAGTTCCGTATTTGAGCACTGCCTCATCTGTAAGGGTGAAGTGATGGGGAGTTGCCTCCGCATGCAGGCTGGCGCCCATTTTTTTAAATGTTCTTACAAGTTCCACAGAGCAACCGGAGCTGATATGCTGGATTACGACATGGGCTCCGGAGCGCAGGGCCAGAAGGCAGTCCCTTGCAACAAGGGATTCTTCGGCAACAGAAGGGGAGCCGTAGATGCCGAGCTGATCGGAGACGGCGCCGTGATTGATTCCGTTATTTTTAATGAAAGAAGGATCCTCCTCATGGAGACTGATAGGAACATCCAGCCGGCGGGCTTCCTTCATTGCCCGGTACAGAAATGCGGCATTGCGAAGCGGAATACCGTCATCTGTGAAGCCGCGTGCTCCTGCCTGCGTAAGTGCTTCCATATCTGTCTGCTCTTCTCCTTTCAGAGAGCGTGAGACAGCCGCAGCCTGATAGATATGGATTTTTTCTGTTTCTGCCCGTGACAGAATGTCATTTAACACGGGTACGCTGTCTGTTACGGGAGAGGTATTGGCCATACATACAACAGAGGTGAATCCTCCTTTTGCGGCCGCCAAAGAGCCGGTGTGCAGGTCTTCTTTGTAGGTGAAGCCGGGATCCCGGAAATGAACATGGGTGTCGATAAGACCGGGAGCAATGACAAGTCCTTCTGCATCCAGTATTTCCTCATTTTCAGAGGGAGTAAGACCGGCGCGGATTTCACAGATGAGTCCGTCCCGGATCCGAAGATCGGAAGAAAACATTTTTTGTGAGGCAGGATCGGCGATCAGGCCGTTTTTAATAATCATAAACAAGTCCTCCTTGAATAATAATCTCTCTTTCGCATAAGTATAGCGCATTGTATCGTCAGCGTCCAACGGAAGATAAAGCAAATCAGAAAAAACATAGTTTTGCAGATAATAAAAAAATAAAAGGGAGGACGTATGCCGGATTCCGGCTGTCCTCCCTTTAAATCCAGTCGGCCTATTTCCTACAGATGGCGGTAAAGATGACGCGGTATGCCGTCCACCATGACAGGAGATACGTCGCCCTGGATCAGCGGGCGCACATAACTTACAAAATCATCTGTTACATAAGAGCCGTCTTCTGTTACCCATTCGCGGGGAACAAGTTTTTCGTCATTGGCAATCTTATGCACATCCTTTACTTCAGTTCCGCTCTGATACGGGTCGTCGGACAGTCGTTTGAGCACGACCATCTTTCCGGAATCCCCTTCATCGGCAGCCTTAACAGCGGCGCCTCCTACCTGATAAGCTTCCAGGATATCCACACGGGACGCGCAGTGGGAAGCGGCGCGCTGCAGAGAACTGAGCTCAATGGAGCGGGTCTTGCAGCCGATCTCGCCGGCAATAAAACTTGCGAGATAATTGGCTGTTCCGGAGAGCTGTTTGTGACCGAATGCATCTACAAAGTCAATACTCTGTCCCAGTTCACATACATAACGTCCGTCTTCCAGCCGGATTCCTTCAGATACGGCTACTACAACAGAAGATTTTCTGGAAAGAAGCTCTTTTACTTTTGTGCTGAAAGCTTCGATATCAAAAGGAAGTTCGGGAAGGTAGATCAAGTCGGGGCCGGCGCAGTCTTCTCCTTTGGCAAGCGCGGAAGCTCCTGTCAGCCATCCGGCATTTCTTCCCATGATTTCCACGATGGATACAAGACCCTTTTCATATTCCAGACAAAAACTGTCGCGGATAATCTCTTTTACAGAAGTTCCGATATATTTGGCGGCACTTCCGTAGCCGGGTGTGTGGTCGGTAAGGGCCAGGTCGTTGTCAATGGTTTTCGGACAGCCGATAAAGCGGGTGGGATGTCCGGTTACGATAGCATAATCCGACAACTTTTTAATTGTGTCCATTGAGTCATTGCCGCCGATATAAATAAATGCTTCAATATTCAGTTTGTCCAGAATTCCGAAAATTTTTTCATAGACTGCTTTATCTTCGTGAATTTCAGGGAGCTTGAAGCGGCAGGATCCTAAAAATGCCGCCGGCGTTCTCTTAAGCAGTTCAGCATCAAGTTCATTGGTAATATATTCTGACAGATCAATATAGCGCTCCTGAAGAAGCCCCTGAACACCGTGGAGCATTCCATATACTTTTCCGGCGCCGCGGTCCTTGGCTGTGCGGTATACCCCTGCAAGACTGGAATTAATTGCTGCTGTGGGACCGCCTGACTGTCCGACAATAACGTTTCCTTTCATGATTCTTTCATACCTCCGTTTTACATAATAAAGTTATCACATTTTCCGCTGTGAAAACGACTCTATTAACAGTTTAGTGCATAATCACAAATTTGTAAATGAAAAAATGAAATATATAGTCAAAATAACGAAAGAATTTTTGTTGCCTTTTGGTAAAAATTCAGGTATTATACTAATACTTTAATCGTTCGGATTAATCTTTTTTCAACATCAGTTTCTGATGACTTTTCACATGAATCGGGATAATGGAGCTGTGATATATGGCCTGCGCGGACTGTACAGGCATTATGCGGCTGAAGAAAACAGAATATGGAAGAAATGTATGAAGTCCTTAAGTTTATTGAACATGGAACCCAATGCCGGCAGAGTATGGACTGCGAAAGGGGAGAACTGCTGATTTTCTGCCTGCGTGACAATCCGCGGCAGAAAAAAGAGATTTTGTTCGACTGGTTCCGGCAGATCAGTATCAGTCTGGATCAGTTCCACAGATGCAGGAAAGGCCAGAGATACCGGTATTTAAATCCATACAGCATTGTTGTATCGGAAGACGGGAAAGTATATCTGCTGAACCTGGAAGCTCCGGAAAATGAACCGGTAATAAAGAAAATGCAGAATAAGGCCGTAAGAAAACACTTTGTAAAAAGGGGAGGCAGAACAGAAAAGGAAGCAGAAGGAGATATGGATCTGTTTGGTTATGGCAGAACAATACAGTTTGTTCTTGCTTATACAGAGGCAGTTCCCTGCCTGACCAGAAGAGAGGAAAAGAAGATGGCCAGGGTTATTGAGAGGTGTACAGAATTACAGAAAAAAGGATATGGAGATATCCGGCAGGTGACAGGGGATATTCCGTCGCCGGCAAAGCGGCAGCCATTTTCCGGTATGTCCGGATGGAAAAAAGCTGCGGTTATGGCCGCAGGATGTCTTGGCGTTCTGGCGGTTCCGGCCGTGATTCTGTCGGGAAGCAAAGGAGATGCCGGAAGCAGAACGGCAGGTGAATTTCATTCAGAAGAGGGGCATGCGGCGGGAGCAGAGGGGGAAGGAACCGGGGGCGCAGAAACAGAAAGTCATACAGCGGTATTTCCCGAACATGAGGAAGATCCGATTACAGACGGAGAAATGACAGATGAGGAATACATTACCGCGGCAGGCCGGATTTTGAAAACTTATCTTCTGCAGAATACAGTTGAGGGAAATGAACAGACTCTTCTGCTCGGAAAAGAACTGGAACTGGAGGTGGTCCGGTCACTGGCTGCAGCCTATGAAAGACAGGAAATGACAGAGGAAGCGATCCTTGCATATGGCCGGCTTCTGGAGATTGAAGAGGGAACCGGCCGGATTGAAGAGGCCGCAGAAAAGAAGATGAAACTGGAGGCCGGACAGGGGCAATATGCCCGGGCAGTACTTACAGGTGAAAAAGCTCTGCAAAAGGCAGAAAATTCAGAGAGCATTCTTGATCTGACGGAAAAATACAGGCAGGAGCTGGAGGGAGAGCCCGGCAGGCAAAGAACCGGATCGGAAGAGAACGCTTTCGAGCAGCCGGCAGGGGAAAGTGAGGCCGGAGAGGAGGAAAAAGATGGACGGACAGAATAATTGTAAGAAAATGCGAAAAATAATGCGGCCTGTGTTTTTCGTTCTTTTTATCTTCCTCCGGGTTTTAATGATTTTTGCAGAGGAAGAAGAGGAAAATCAGCCAGGCGGAAGCCGGACAGAATTCCCGGAGATTCACTGTACAGAACCGGATGGGGAAAAGGGGTGGTATCTGTCCGGGCCGGATATTACGATTATACATAAAGCGCCGGAAGCAGTTACAAAGTTCCGCGTATCGCTGCCATCCGGTAAAACAGAGGAAGGAGATCTGCCAGCAGAAAGACAGGAAGATTTACAGGAAAAAGCGGAGAAAGAAGGGGAACAAAAGGGAGAGTTATTGAAGGAAGAAGACGGACAGACGGAATTATCAGCTGTGCATGTTATTTCAGGAGATATTTTTGAAGAAGGAAAAAATATTCTTGAAGTATGGATGATATCGTCGGAGGACGAAGAGGAAGTTTTCTGCCTCAGAAAAGAAATAATGGTGGATCTGGAACCGCCGGGAGAGGTGGAAATAAAGATTCCTTCCTATCCTGATGGAAATCGTTCCTTTTTTCCTTCAGAGGTGGAAATAGATGTAAAGTGCACTGACCGGGCTTCGGGAGTTGACGCAATCTATGTCTGTCTGGATGGAAACAGGGAACAGCTGATTCCGGGAGAACGGGGAACAATTACTGTTCCGCCGGGATACCGGGGGAAGATATCGGCTTATGCGAAGGATTGTTCAGGAAGGAAGAGTGAGACTTATACAGCCGGTCCGATACTCTGTGAGGATGATGCGCCCACAGTGGAAATACAGATCGCAGGAGGAACGGCTGTATGGCGGCAGAACAGCACGGAGGTGGAAGTATGTGTGAAAGACGGAGAAGATGCGTATGGCTTTTCATCAGGTCTTCGTTCGGTAACCTGCTATACGGGACGCCAGATTGTGGCAAAAAGAACCTGGGAATATGAAGGGGAACAGGTCCTGTCGGAAACACTGCGTTTTAAAGTGGCACAGTCTTCTTCGGGCGGCTCCCCTGTGCCGGTTACTGTTCATGTTTCAGACAGGGCAGGCAATACAGCGGTACTGACAGAAAGGCTTTATCTCGATTTCCATCCGCCGGAGGCAGAGATCTCCGGAGTACGCAGCGGGATGATCGCGGGAGAATGCCGGAAAGCTGTGTTTACGCTGAAAGACGAAAATATACTGAAAGAATGCAGCCTTAAGGTTTTCCGGGCGCGGATTGACGGGACAACGGAGATTGTCGTGGAGACGGTTCCGGAAGACTGGAGAGGAACAGTGCGGGAAAAAAGAATTGAAGTGGAATTTTCAGAAGATGGGAAATATGTATGTACAGTAACCGGAATAGATGCATCCGGACGGCGTACAGAGAAAACAATATCCTTTATAATTGACAGGACCGATCCGGTTATCCGTTACGTGGAACAGCTGAATGGTTCGCATATTCCTCTTTTTCAGTGGAATTACGGAAAAGAAATGATACAGGACCTTACGGAAAATTCTTACAGAATGTACTTGAACGGCAGAGAATATTTTACAGGTACCAGGATTACAACGGAAGGCAGGTATCTTCTTGAAGTACGCGCATGGGATCAGGCAGGGAATCATGCGTCCGCTGAGGCGGTATTTACCATTGACCATACCGGACCGGCAATATGCTGGGGAGAACTGAGAGAGGGGAGCGTCTATGAAGAAGGCGTGCTGCTGACTGTGTGGGTAGAAGGAAAAGGAGAACGGCTGAGCGGCCTGTACATAAACGGGGAAAAACAGCGGCTTGATTATGAAAGTCGTATTTTCCAGTATGAGATTCTCTGGAGCGGAAATTATACGGTTATTGCGCGGGCAGAAGATCTGGCGGGAAATTTTACAGAAAAAAGTATTACATTCAAGGTAAAGGGGAAAAAGGGATTTATGCCGGCAGTGTTTCAGATGCCGGAAACAATTGCCAGTGAATCATTAACAGACGGCGGAGGAAAAGAAATTTTTCTGCTCTTTCTGACTGTACCGGCCGCTGCCGTTCTTATTTATATCTGCCTGCGAAAGATTCGCAGATATATATCCGGAAGGAAAAAACATTAACTCCCAGGAGCAAAATATATTGTCGAAGCGGCCTGCGAATATCTGTCTGCAGGTAAATTGATATAATTAGCAAAATAAGTAGAAAAAAGGAGCTGAATCAGTTATAATCTATATGAATTATTTCGGCTCATATGTACAGCCAGTTGTATATATAAACCGGAATCAGAAACCGGCTGTTTGCAAAACCGGTATATAAAGCGGAAACTGTTATTGCAGTTTTTGCTAATACATTTTACATCAAAGGAAAAGAGGAGGGCAAAAGTATGTTTTGCAAAAATTGCGGCGCGCAGATGAATGACAATCAAAAATTCTGTCCGAACTGTGGGACTCCGGTTCAGCAGTCGGAAACGGTACAGACTCAGGGAAATTCCGGGCAGTCCGCAGGTAATTATGCATACCAGCAGGGGCCTGCCGGCGGTTATCCTCAGGGTACAGGCCAGAGCCCGAAAAAGAGCTCAGGCAAAATGCCGATTATCATAGGTGTTATCGTCGGTGTCGTTGTTCTTGTAGCGGCTGTTGTCGGTATTATTTTCGGCCTGCAGTTATTCCGCGGCTCTAACGGCGCCGGGAAAACCGGTTCTACCTACACAGACCCGATTGACAGTCTGGTAGAAGGTATGGAAAAGCAGGACGGAGAGATTATGCTGAATGCTTTTTCTGACGGGACACTTAAGAGTCTTGAGGAAGAGAGCGGATACAGCAGATCTGAAATAGCTGATATGCTGGAGGAAATGTTCACCAGTTCTATGGGAATGGACGTTAAAGTCGGCGGCTATCAGATGGATTTCAGGGTAGATGACGAGGAAGACATTACAGGCAGTGACCTTCAGGAAATTCAGGATCAGTTTGAATCCGCGGGAATTGATGAGACGATAGAAGAAGCTAAAGATCTGGAGCTTACGCTGATTGTCGGTATGGAAGATGTGACAGATGAGACATTTGAAGATTCTATGGACATTCAGGTAATCAAGATTGACGGAAAGTGGTATATTGATCCCACATCTATGTAAAACTGTTTAAAAAATTTATTAACTGAATCAGAGAAGCGTTCTTGTTTCATACTTTAAGAAAAGATCCGTCTCTTACCGGACTGGCAGGAGGCGGATCTTTTCTTTGGCAGGTTTTCAGGAGGGAAATATCTGAAAAAAGGGAGGATGCCGGGCAACCGCTTTTACGGTTCCCGGCATGTATTATGAAAAAGTTTATTCCAAATAACTTGTGGCGTCTGTTTCAGTAATGTTTTCTATGGTCATAGTATATGAAACACAAATGAAGAAACCATGTTATTAAAATGAAAGATTTTTTAATGATAAATGAATAAATTATGAACAGGAACAAATAAAATCAGCGAAAGCTTCCGGCCAGCCGCAGGAATACGGCGCGGAAGAAAGGATTTCTTTACAAACGGATGATTATACAGTATAATACAGGAAGGCAAAATACTGCAAACGGGGAGCTCACATAAATGGGCTGAGAGTAAGCTGTATCGCTTAGACCCGCAAACCTGATTTGGATAATGCCAACGTAGGGACATATGCCAGCATAATAAAACCGGTTGAATGCCGGATCTGCGGGAAGGTTCCTTTAAGGATGCCTTCTTTTTTATTTCACAGAACAGAGTCCGGATTTTGTGGGATAGTGCTTTTTATAGAAGCTGCAGAAGAAATCGCTTCAGGAGATAAGGACAGCTCCGGCATATGTGACATGTCCTCAGAATAAGAAGGGAGAAAACACAATGAGAGAATACGCGACACAGATGGAAGCTGCAAGAAAGGGAATTATAACGCCGGAGCTTACAAAAGTGGCTGAAAAAGAACATATGAGTATAGAAGAGCTGATGCCGCTTGTGGCATCCGGCAAAGTTGTAATCTGCGCAAACAAGAATCATACCTGCCTGGATCCCCAGGGAGTAGGTTCTATGCTGAGTACAAAAATTAATGTCAATCTGGGAGTATCCAGAGACTGCAAGGATTACGATGTGGAAATGCAGAAAGTAATGGAAGCGGTAAATATGGGAGCGCATGCAATTATGGATCTGTCTTCTCACGGAGATACCATTCCGTTCCGCCGCAAACTGACCAGCGAGTGCCCGGCTATGATCGGAACAGTGCCGGTGTATGATTCTGTTATTCATTATCAGAGAGATCTGGATACTCTTTCTGCAAAAGATTTTATTGATGTAATTCGCCTCCATGCAGAGGACGGCGTAGATTTTGTTACTCTGCACTGCGGTATTACGAGAAAAACAATCGACCAGATCCGGAATCACAAGCGCAAAATGAATATCGTATCCCGCGGAGGATCCCTTGTATTTGCGTGGATGTGTATGACAGGAGAGGAGAATCCGTTCTATGAATATTATGACGAGATCCTGGATATCTGTCGGGAGTACGATGTGACGATATCTCTGGGAGACGCATGCCGTCCGGGATGTCTGGCTGATGCGACGGATGTCTGCCAGATCGAAGAACTGGTGCGTCTGGGAGAGCTGACGAAACGGGCATGGGAGAAAGATGTTCAGGTTATGGTAGAAGGACCGGGACATATGCCAATGGATCAGATCGCGGCCAATATGAAAGTACAACAGAGCATCTGCGGCGGCGCTCCTTTCTATGTATTAGGACCCCTTGTAACAGATATAGCTCCGGGATATGACCATATTACATCAGCTATCGGCGGAGCAATTGCGGCAGCGTCCGGCGCGGCATTTCTCTGCTATGTAACACCGGCGGAGCACCTGGCTCTTCCGAATCTTGAAGATGTAAAGCAGGGAATTATCGCTTCCAAGATTGCGGCTCATGCGGCAGATATCGCGAAAGGAGTGCGCGGGGCGCGGGACATTGACGACAAAATGGCTGACGCCAGAAGAGCGCTGGACTGGGAGGCTCAGTGGGCATGTGCGATAGATCCGGAAACTGCAAAGAAAATCCGAGATGACCGTAAACCGGAGCATGACGATACCTGCTCCATGTGCGGAAAATTCTGTGCTGTGCGCAGCATGAACAAAGCGCTGGCAGGAGAGCATATTGATATTCTGTAAGCATGGCGGACAGGCAGGCGCGGACAGCGGATTTTTCTGAATGACTGTGCTCTGCATAAAGATAAAAAGCGTAAGTATGGCTTTGATTCATACTTACGCTTTTTTAAATGGCTGCATATATGCTGTCCGGTTACGGGCAGACAGCGAAGCGGACTGCGAATATTCGCCTGACTGTGAATTTTATAAAACAGTTTCCGCCAGAAGTACAATCAGTGGAATTGTTGCCACAGCCAGTATCGTGGACAGGGCAAACATTTCCGAAGAGTAGGTATAGTTCTGTTTGTAGCGGATTGCCATCATTGTGCCGGTAGTGGCGGCAGGGCAGGCAGAGGCAATCAGTGTCGTCATTGCCACATCCTGAGGCAGCGGAATGATTTTCAGAATGAAAATCATGATAACCGGGATCAGTACCAGTTTCAGAAAACAGGAAAAATATACCCGCAGTTTGGTACACATCTTCAGAATGTCTGTCTGCGCGACAGAAAAACCGGCTACCATCATGGCCAGAGGGGTGTTCATATCAGCTACATAGTTCATGGAGTCGAGCACCACTTCCGGAAAACGAATCCGGGAGAAAAAGAGCAGAACCGCGATTATGGTCGCTATAACCATAGGAGACATCAGCCCTTTTCGTACGTTTTTCCAGGAAAACTTTTTTTCCATAAGGACGACGCCGTGAGTCCAGGAGAACAGGTTGAACACAACAATGTAGGCGGACAGAAAGAAAACCCCGTTGCTGCCCAGCACGCTGTTGATCAGTGGAATGCCGATGAATCCGCAGTTGGAATACATGGCATTATAGCGTTCGATGTTCGCGTCCGGACTGCCTTTCGGACGGATCAGCAGCGTTGTTACAAGGATTCCCACAATGTGGCAGAGTACGGCGGCTCCGAAAGAAATAAGAAGACCCCGCACAAGTTCCGGCTTATAATCCGTCTGATATGTGGTAATGATAACGAACGGGTTGACTACAAGAAGAAGGAGATTGGATACGGTTTTATTCCCTTCCTGATTCACCAGTTTGATTTTATAACACAAAATAGCGAGCAGCATAATGAAGAACATCTTCACAAGCTGCTCAAAGATCAAAATAAACATAATTAATATCTGCTCCTGTCTACTGCATCATGGAAGCAACGATTTCGTTGACCTGCTTTCCGTCAGCCTTTCCCTTTATTTGGGGCATCAGTTCTTTCATAATGCGGCCTTTGTCCTTCGATTCCGGTTTTTCGATGCCGAGACCGGAAAGAACTTCAAGGACAACAGCGCGGATTTCCTCTTCGTTCATCATTTTCGGCGCGTACTCTTCCAGTACACTCAGCCGTTTCCGGCATTCTTCGATAATATCTGTACGGTCAGCCGGCGTCATGTCGAGAGTCTCCTTCAGCTGTTTGATTTCTTTTAAAATCACCTGTGCTTCTTCCTCTTCAGTCAGATCTGCTCTTTTGTCAATGGCTTTATTTTTCAGAGATGAAAGCAGAAAAGAAAGGGCGGCTTTCCGCTCTTTGTCACCTGCCTTCATTGCAGCAACCATTGCGCTTCTTACTTCATCGATTTTACTCATTTTTGTTCCTCCTTGTATAATTTGAACAGCCGGAACGGGGAGTCCGGCTTCGTTTTAGAAAAAATACGTTTTTATTTCCGCCGTGCATTTTTATCGGTGGATTCCGGCCCGGAGTTCTTCCGCCCATGCCTGCAGATTGTAGGTGTGCCCGTCGAACAGCTTCAGGATGACACCGGTAGGATTATCCTCATTGGCAAATGCATTTGCCTCATCTGTATCTACATGCATCGCAAGAGAATAGGAAGGACTTACCCGTACAACTACATCGGAAAAGATAAGAGAACGCTCATAACTCGTTGTAATTACAAATACGATATCGTTATCCTTTACATGGGCACGTATGGCGTCCACAGGAGTCATGTGAATGTGGCGTTTTGCCACGATAACTCCTTTGGAAAGTTCAATCTTTCCCTTCGGTCCGATTAGTGTACAGCCGGGGGTTCCCTCCAGATCTCCGGACTGGCGGATTACACTTTTAATGCCCAGTCTCCGGGCGTCCGTAACGGAAATTTCTACCTGAGTTTCACTGCGGCAGGGTCCAAGGATCACG
Organism: Mediterraneibacter sp. HA8405; assembly: GCF_056148955.1. NCBI lineage: Bacteria > Bacillati > Bacillota > Clostridia > Lachnospirales > Lachnospiraceae > Mediterraneibacter > Mediterraneibacter sp. HA8405. The sequence continues at coordinate 1,266,713 of NZ_CM148758.1, forward strand.
ACCCTTTCAAAACGGCCTTTTGGTCCGGCGACAGTCAGCCGTTCTTTGCAGGCATACTGACCGGGCTGACTTAACTCTTTTGCAAAAGTAGGTTTTGCTCCGGGGCCGAACAGGGTTTCGAAGTCCTGTTGTGTGATATGGATATGCCTGGCAGATGTTTCAATGGGAATTGTCAGACTCATGAATCGTTCACTCCTTCATTTTGCCATGCAATAAATTTTAGCAGATTAAAGTGCCGTTGTAAAGCCGGAATCCGAGGGAAAAGAGTGCTTATTGCGGTCTCCGGCATATGCTTTCTCAATGCATTGTGATAAAGGATGGGAAAGAACAGTAAAAAACAGGTGAAAAATAAGAAAAGAAAGTGTTAAGAAAAAGTTAAATATTCGTTGACATGCAGGAGAGATACATGCTACTTTAATTGTAGTGCGGATTTTTGCGGAAATCTGAAAATCCAGGCACATTAGACACTAATTTTGCAGAAAGCACATATGCAAAGGAGAAAAAGGAATGGGAATAACAGATATCCTCTCTTTGCTTGGCGGACTGGCGCTGTTCCTGTACGGAATGCAGATGATGAGTACAGGCCTGGAGGCTGCCGCGGGCAACAAGATGAAGTCAATTCTGGAGAAACTGACATCTAACCGGATTAAAGGCGTGCTGGTAGGGGCCGGCATTACGGCGGTCATTCAGTCTTCTTCCGCTACGACAGTTATGCTTGTAGGATTTGTAAATTCAGGACTTATGACACTGAAGCAGGCTGTGTGGGTAATTATGGGAGCCAATATCGGTACGACAATTACCGGACAGCTGATTGCTCTTGATATGGGTGCGATTGCCCCGCTGTTTGCAATTATCGGCGTGGGGGCAATTATGTTTGTGAAGAATGAAAAAGTTCATCACATAAGCAGTATTCTGGCCGGACTGGGTATTCTCTTTATGGGAATGGAGATGATGGGAGCGGCAATGGAGCCGCTGCAGGATTCCCCACAGTTCATCGCTCTGATGACGAAATTCAGCAATCCGTTCCTGGGCATTCTGATCGGCGCGGTATTTACGGCAATCATTCAGTCTTCTTCCGCTTCTGTTGGAATTCTTCAGGCACTGGCGGCAACCGGACAGGTTCCGCTGTCCAGCGCGGTTTACATCCTTTTCGGACAGAATATCGGAACATGTATTACGGCGGTTCTGGCCTCTATCGGTATGAAAGTAAATGCCAAGAGGACAACAGTCATTCATCTGATGTTTAATATTATCGGGACTGCTATTTTTACCGTTGTCTGTATGGTTACGCCGTATGTAGCATTTGTAGAATCTCTTACTCCGGGCAATCCGGTATCCCAGATAGCAAATGCGCATACGATATTTAATATTGTAACAACCTGTATTCTGCTTCCCTTTGGATCATATATGGCGAAGGCGGCAGAACATATCCTTCCGGATCACAAAAAGGAAGATGATGAAGAGTTGCGTATGAAATATATCCGGCCTTTCGAATCTTCCTATGCTATCGGCCACAGTGCGGTAGCCGTGTCTCAGGTACGTGATGAGGTGGGAAGAATGCAGGATATGGTGAAAAAGAATATTGAAGATTCATTTTCCACGCTGATAGATTATGACGATAAGCTGAGAAAAAAAGTTCTGGAGCGGGAAGAGTATATCGATTATCTGAATAAAGGAATAGCTGAATATATTGTATCGCTGATGGCGTCCGAAATGTCCATGTCAGATTCCAGAAAAATCAACGGATATTATTCCATTATTGCAAACCTGGAGCGGATCGGCGATCACGCGGTTAATGTGGCGGGATATGCGGATGATATGAACAAGTGGCAGCTTTCCTTCTCGGATAATGTACTGGAAGAACTTTCAGAAATGAAAAAACAGACTATTGCATCGCTGGACACTGTGCGGGATGTGACCGAGGAAAATGCGTCGCAGGTACTTGAAAACGCGTCAAAAATGGAACAGAAGATTGACAATATGAGGGACAAGTATTTCAAGAAGCAGATTCAGAGACTGAAAAAAGGAAAATGCAAGCCCCAGAGCGGCATTGTATTTTCAGAGGTTCTTACAGATTTTGAGAGAATGGGAGATCATGTACTGAACATCGCCCAGCAGTACTGTGAGATGGAGCAGTAATAAGATAATATTGAAAGACAAAAGAGCAGGTCTTCCGTGAAGCGGAAGGTTCAGAGAAGACGGAAGACCTGTTCTGCACATGCGGTAAGATTTGATTTTGCGCGCTCCGGGAGCATAGCCTCCCGGAGCGTTGTTATTTCCCGTATAACAGGGAAAACCGCATGAATTCCCGCGCTTCTGCACGCGGCGTAAACAGCCGGGTTCTCCGATACGCTTCCCGCGAATGCGATCACTCTGACGTTATGTCTGCCGGCGAGCGCCGCTACTCCTGCCGGTACTTTTCCGAAAGGCGTCTGCCTGTCAATCCGTCCTTCCCCGGTTACTGCATAGTCTGCGTTTTCCAGCTCTTTTTCCGCGCCTGTGGCGTTGAGGATCAGCCCAACGCCGGAAAAGAGCTCTGCATTCAGATAGCTGAGCAGCGCAAAGCCCAGTCCGCCGGCTGCTCCGGATCCCGGCACGGCGGCGAAGTCCCTGCCGGTGACAGCGGCAGTCAGGCTGGCATAATGGTTCATATCCCTATCAATTTTGTCCAGTAGTTCGTCAGCCATCCCTTTCTGAGGGCCGTATACATAAGTGGCCCCGTCCTTTCCGCAGAGCGGATTTGTTACATCGCATGCCACCCGGAAACGGCATTCGGACAGTTCCGGCATACATCCGGACAGGTCGATGGAGCGGATCTGTTCCAGTGCGCGGGCGCCGTCGCCTGCATCCTGTCCGTTCCGGTCGAGAAAACGAAAGCCCAGCGCACGGAGCATTCCGGTTCCCCCGTCGTTTGTAGCGCTTCCACCGATTCCGATGATAAAATTCCGGAAACCATTTCGGATCCCGTGGGCGATCAGCTGTCCTGTCCCGTAAGATGTTGCCAGGAGAGGATCCCGCTTTTCTGACAGAGTAATACCGGATGCGGCAGCCATTTCGATGACAGCTGTGTATGTATCAGGAAGATAGGCATAGGAACAGGAAACCGGTTCCCTGTACGGCCCTGAAACTTCAGCCGTAATCCGCCGGGCATCTGTTCCGCGGGTCAGCGCATCTACGGTTCCTTCGCCTCCGTCCGCCACCGGTTTTATGATAATCCGGGCGTCCGGCTTTGCGGCGAGAATGCCGTTTCGGACTGCTTCGGCAGCTTCCATTGATGTCAGGCTTCCTTTAAACGAATCTATTGCAATTACAACTTTCATTCTTCCTGCTCCTTTTTATTAGTGCTTTTATTTTACATTTCTATTTAAAAAAAGTAAAGAAATAAGGCCCGGGAAAGACGGCGGAGCGCTATGCGGAAACAGTATTTTTCAACATAAAAAACTGATAAGGTATATAATGCCTTCATTTACAGATAATAGTACCAATGTTAAGAAATTTGACTGCATCCGGAAATCTGCGGCGGCAGAGAACACGGTGCATATATGAACTAAGACGGAGGTAATCAGATGAAAGCAACAGGAATTGTAAGGCGGATTGACGATCTGGGACGCGTGGTTATCCCAAAGGAAATCAGGAGAACCCTGCGGATAAGGGAAAGTGATCCTCTTGAAATATTTACAGATAGGGATGGTGAAATCATACTGAAAAAATACTCACCTATCGGTGAACTTGGCACTATGGCAAAGCTTTATGCGGAAAGTCTGTCTCAGACAATGGGGTGTACAGTTTGTATTACCGATACAGATCAGATTGTGGCTGCTTCCGGCAGCGGAAAAAAGGATCTTCAGGATCAGCCTGTCAGCAGGGAATTTACAAAAGTTCTGCAGGACAGAAGCCATGTACTGGGGAAATCCGGTCAGTCGGGGTATGTCAAAGTTACGCCGGAGATGGGAGTATATCAGGATCAGGCTATCAGCCCTGTAATCTGTGAGGGGGATGTGATCGGCGCCGTAGTGCTGCTTAACAGAGATGAAAAGCGTACTCTGGGAGAACTGGAGCAGAAAGTGGCCCAGAGCGCTGCGGATTTTCTGGGGAGACAAATGGAATAACGAAAATGTAAATTCCTGTCATAAATTCTTCCGGACAATCATATGATTTACTGTATCCGTTCAGACATGCGGCGGATTCCGGCTGCATGTCTGAACAGATGAGCGTAAATATGACCGGCGGGACGCAGATCCCTGCGGGAAAAGCCGTGTGATCAGTAACCGGGAGGAGAGATGAAAATGGAGAAAAATGCAGGAAGAAAGCAAAGTGTGGAGCGCAGGGCGGCGGGGTTTCTGAAAGCCCTTCTCAGCGCCTATATCGTAACAGGAATTTTACTTGTAGTACTGGCTTTACTGCTGTACAAAGCGGGACTCAGTGAGGAAGTGGTAAATGCCGGAATCCTTCTTATATATGTGATTTCCTCTTTTGCCGGAGGCTTTGTAATGGGAAAACTTACCGGAAACAGAAAGTTCTTGTGGGGACTTGTCACGGGTATTCTGTATTTTATCCTACTGATTGTAATTTCGCTGGGGCTGTACCATTCCCTGCAGGCTGATCTGATGAATCTGGCGACTACGTTTCTTCTCTGCGCAGGCGGCGGAATGCTGGGCGGCATGGTGTCATAAAAAGGGGCTTTTAAATTGAGAAATCCTGTGCTATAATGTTATGAGCATAAAGTGCCGAAGGCACAGGAAGATCAGGAGGATAAGCCATGAAACATATTAAAACACTGAATACACAGACATTAAACAATACAGTAAAAAAAGGCGGATGCGGCGAGTGCCAGACTTCATGTCAGTCAGCATGCAAGACATCCTGCACAGTAGGTAATCAGACCTGTGAAAACCGGAAATAATCCGGTTCTGTTAAAAAAGAACACAAGGGGGTAAGGCAGCGGGCCGGAAAGTCCGCTGCCTTACGCATGTACCTTGTCTGTACCAAAGACAGAAAGAGAGGAAACCTTTGTGATACACCAGTATCAGAATAATGGATATAATATTGTTCTTGACGTAAACAGCGGTGCTGTCCATGTTGTGGACCAGGCCGCATATGATGTAATCCGGGAACTGGAACAGCAGAATGAATTTCACACACCGGAAACACTCCGGTCAGAGGAAACGACAGATTTTCTCCGGGAAAAGCTTGGACAGACCTATACATGGGACGAGCTTTCCGAGATTCTGGACGCGGTAATTGAGCTGACAGAGCAGGGACGTCTGTTTGCCCGCGATATTTATGAAGATTTTATAGATGTGGTAAAACAGAGAAAGACGGTTGTCAAAGCGCTTTGTCTTCATATTGCTCACGACTGCAATCTGGCCTGCCGGTACTGTTTCGCCGAAGAAGGCGAGTACCACGGACGCCGGGCGCTGATGTCATTTGAGGTAGGAAAAAAAGCCCTTGATTTTCTCATTGCCAATTCCGGAAACCGGAGAAACCTGGAAGTTGATTTCTTCGGCGGGGAACCGCTGATGAACTGGCAGGTGGTAAAGGATCTGGTTGCCTATGGAAGAGAACAGGAAAAGCTCCACGGCAAACATTTCCGGTTTACTCTGACTACAAACGGCGTGCTTTTAAATGACGAAGTTCAGGAATTTGTCAACCGGGAGATGGATAACGTGGTTCTCAGCCTGGACGGGCGGAAAGAGGTAAACGACAGGATGCGTCCTTTCCGGAACGGAAAAGGAAGCTATGACCTGATTGTGCCGAAGTTTCAGAAACTTGCCGAGAGCAGAAACCAGGAAAAGTATTATGTGAGAGGGACATTTACCCGGAATAATCTTGACTTTTCTCAGGATGTGCTTCATTTCGCGGAACTGGGATTCAGGCAGATTTCCATAGAGCCGGTAGTGGGGGAAGAAACAGACCCGTATGCCATCCGGGAGGAGGATCTTCCGGTAATATTTGAGGAGTATGACAGGCTTGCAAAGATTATGGTGGACAGAGAAAGAAACGGAAACGGTTTTAATTTCTTCCATTTTATGATTGATCTGGAAGGAGGACCATGCGTGTCCAAGCGCCTGTCCGGCTGTGGATCGGGAACTGAATATCTGGCGGTTACGCCATGGGGAGATCTATATCCCTGCCATCAGTTTGTGGGGCAGGAGGAGTTCCTCATGGGCAATGTGGATGAAGGAATTGTAAAGCCGCAGATCGCTGAAGAGTTCCGGGGATGCAGTGTGTACTCAAAAGAAAGCTGCAGAAAATGTTTCGCCAGATATTACTGCAGCGGAGGATGCATGGCAAATGCATATAAATTCCACGGCAGCATCAACGACACCTATGAAATCAGCTGCGAGATGGAGCGCAAGCGGGTGGAATGTGCCATTATGATAAAAGCTGCGCTGGCAGATAAGTAAGAAAGGAATGTAAGACATGAAAAAGAGCAGAGGAATAATCAGCCTGATTGTTATAGCTGCCGTGATTGCGTTTCTTGGCTTTACCACCATTCACGGTCTGAACGACAAGGGAATGGGAGCTGCGAGAAACATCAATCTGGGCCTTGACCTGGAAGGCGGCGTAAGTATTACATATCAGGCAAAAGGAGACACGCCGTCTCAGGAAGACATGCAGGATACTGTCTACAAGATGCAGAGACGTGTGGAACAGTACAGTACAGAGGCTCAGGCATATCAGGAAGGCGACAACCGTGTGAGCATCGAGATCCCGGGAGTTCAGGACGCAAATGAGATCCTGGAAGAACTGGGACAGCCGGGTTCCCTGTATTTTATCCGGCAGTACGGCAGCGACGGAACCGAGAACTATTCACTGAACGCAGACGGTTCTGCATATGAGCTGAATAAGACAATTGAAGAACTGCAGGAGGATGGAAGCATCGTCCTGACCGGGAGCGAAGTGGCAGACGCTTCCGCCGGAAACTATTCAGACCAGACAACCGGTTCCAGCCAGTATGTGGTTGAACTGAATCTGACAGATGAGGGAACCCAGGCCTTTGCCGCGGCTACAGAAGAAGCCCAGGCCAACAGCGAGACTATCGCTATTTACTATGACGGCGAGCTGGTCAGTGTTCCCCGGGTAGATGAAGCGATTACAGACGGACGTGCCCAGATTACAGGAATGACAGATTATGAGGAAGCGGAGAACCTGGCGTCTACAATCCGCATCGGCGGCCTGAATGTAGAGCTGGAAGAGATCAGCTCCAATGTAGTGGGAGCCCAGCTGGGGGAAGACGCGATTCAGACCAGCCTTCTTGCAGGCGCTATCGGACTTGTGATTGTCTGCATCTTTATGTGTTTTGTATATCTGCTTCCCGGATTTGCTTCCAGTATCGCACTCTTTATTTATACAGGGCTGATTCTTCTCCTTTTGAACGCCTTTGATATTACTCTGACTCTTCCGGGTATTGCGGGTATTATACTTGGTATCGGTATGGCCGTGGACGCCAACGTTATTATATTTGCCCGTGTGAGGGAAGAACTGTCGGAAGGGAAATCTGTTCAGTCAGCTCTCCATGCAGGTTTCCATAAGGCTATGTCCGCGATTATTGACGGAAATGTGACTACACTGATCGCGGCTGCCGTGCTGTGGCTGAGAGGAAGCGGGACAGTCCGCGGATTTGCTCAGACACTGGCGCTGGGTATTGTGGTATCCATGTTTACCGCGCTTGTAATTACACGACTGATTATTTATGCATTCTACGGCATCGGCATTCATAATCCGAAAGTGTACGGCAAGATAAGACCGGCCAGAAAGCCCATCGATTTCCTTGGAAAGAGAAAGGTGTTCTTTATTATTTCTATTGTTCTGTGTCTCAGTGGCTTTGTCGGAATGGGCATTAATCACGCAAGAGGAATCGGAGCTATGAACTACAGCCTGGATTTTGCCGGCGGAAGTTCGACAACAGTTACATTTAATGAATCATATACACTGGACGAGATTGACAATGAGATGATTCCGGATCTGGAAGAGATTACCGGAGACAATAACATCCAGGTACAGACGGTAAGAGACAGTACAGACGTCGTATTCAAGACTCAGACTCTGGATCTGGAGACCCGTCAGGAATTCGAAAGCTATATGAATGAGAACTATGGTGTGGAGGCAAATAATATCAAGACAGAAAATATCAGCTCCACTGTAAGTTCTGAAATGAGAACAGATGCGATTGTCGCGGTAATAATCGCTACCCTGTGCATGCTGGTGTATATCTGGTTCCGGTTCAAGGACATCCGTTTTGCGACCAGCGCGGTAATCGCACTGGTACACGATGTACTTGTTGTGCTGGCATTCTACGTGATAGCGAGAGTTTCCGTAGGAAATACATTTATTGCCTGCATGCTGACAATTGTGGGATATTCAATTAATGCTACAATCGTTATCTTCGACCGTATCCGTGAGGAACTGAAAGAGGCAGGAAAAGATGTTGACTTAAAGGAACTTGTAAACAGATGTATTACCCAGACACTTACAAGAAGTATTTACACCAACCTGACTACTTTTATTATGGTTGTGGCACTGTTCATACTTGGCGTCAGCTCCATCCGTGAATTCGCGGCACCTCTGATGGTAGGTATCGGTTGCGGCGCCTATACATCCGTCTGCATAACCGGAGCGCTCTGGTATGTAATGAAAACGAAAATCGGCGCAGGAGCAAAAGCTGCCGCAAAAGCAGCTCTGCTTCAGGAGGCGGGAAACGGTTCTCAGAAGGCAGTCACTCAGAACAATGACAATGCATCTGAGACTTCAGGAGAAACCCGGAAGAGGAACACAAAATCCGGAAAATCCAAAAAGAAGAAAAAGAAAAACAGAAGATAAAAGTAAAAAGACCTGTTCCGGTGCTTCAGCCGGACAGGTCTTTTTACTTTGCTGGAGAGACGGCAAAAGTATATCGGGCAATCGGCAGAAAGAGATCCGGTTTTTACCAATATGATAAAATGTTAAACAAAATGAGAAGAAAAATGCATTTTTTTTGTCCGGTAAAAATGATATGATAAAAAAGTGGAAAAATATACAAAAATATATTCCGGGGAGGAAGAATTTTTGTGAAAAAGAAAAGGAGGATACTGGAATAAATGAAAAAGAAAAAACCGGGAACCAAAAGGGTGCTTGCCGCTTTTCTTGCCCTTGCCATGGCGGGGGCGTATGTTCCGTCTATACCGGCATCGGCAGAAGTTTCGGACGCAGATCTGCTTCTTGATTTTAACTTTGAAGGGTTGTCGGCAGGAGCGGAAATTACTACAGATACGGCTTCTGCAGCAGGCGGATATACTCTTACAGAGAGTTATGACGGCAGTTCAGCACTTCATCTGGACGGCACTTCTTCTCAGTGGCTTAATGTCACAAAGAGTGATGGAACAAGCCTTCTGACAGGGCTGGATGAGATAACGATTTCCTATGACATCCAGAATGAGAGAACTACAACGAACTGGGCGTTTTTTGCTGCGCCGAATACAACTACACAGGAATATCAGGTGGAACATTACATCGGATGCATGCACAGCAATGGAACTCTGACCACTGAGCGTTATAATAATGCCGGGTCGCGCCCGGCGAGCGCTTCCGCGACTGTCGGAAATGACTGGGTGCATATTGATGTAGTGCACAGTGCGGAGGATACAGCTATTTATGTAAACGGCATGGAAAGCTCAAGGGTTGCAAGCAGCTATCCTCTTACGGATATACTGGGGAATAACAGTATTCTTCAGATCGGAAAGGCAAACTGGGCGGCCGGCGAATATTCGCAGATTGCCATGGACAACCTGAAAATCTGGGGACGGGCTCTTACTGCAGAAGAAATACTTCAGCAGGTTCCGGAGACATTTCTGCAGCAGCAGATGGATGAAATTGAGGCTGGTATTACTGACATGACTCTGGAAAACGGGAAGAATACACTGCCGGATTATAACGGAACTGTTACATGGACTTCATCTGATCTGTCCGCGATCAGCATTGCAGAAGACGGCCTTACTGCAGAAGTGCAGGCACCGGCAGTCGGCGAGGATGATCTGACAGGTACGCTGACCGGAGTTATCACACTCGGAACCCTGACCAGAGAGATTACTGTTTCGGTTACAGTAAAAGCTCAGGTAGGACCGGACGACCCCTACGGATACCTGATGGTACATTTTGTTGAGGACAGCGCAGGATATGCGGAAAAAATCTATCTTGATATTTCAAGAGGAGACAATCCGGAACAGTGGGATCCGTTAAACGGCAGAGAACCTATTCTGGCTTCCAATCTGGGAACAACAGGAACCAGAGACCCGTATATCACATATAACCCGGAAACAGAGACCTACTATATTATTGCTACAGACCTGAGAGTGTTCAATGCAAATGATCCCGACTGGAATAACGGAAACTGGGGCGCATGGGCAAGCCAGGGCAGCACAAAGATGAACGTATGGGAGTCAAAAGACCTGATTACCTGGAGCAATGTACGTCAGCTTGACGTATCATTGGATACAGACGGCAATACAGCGGCATATCTGGGCATGATGTGGGCTCCGGAGGCAACCTGGGTAGACGATTATTATGGAGAAGGACAGGGCGCGTTTGTCGTATACTGGTCTTCTAACGTGTATTCAGACGCGGCTCACACGCAGAGTGACGGCGGCTCAGATATTATGTGGGGCGCAACAACAGATTTTACCCAGGATACATGGGAATTCGGCGGAGTAATGCTGGACGGCGGAGAGTACGGATGCATTGATACCAATATTCTTCAGGACGGCGGCAGAACATATCATATAACAAAGAGCCAGGCTCCCGGCGAAGAGATCATTATGGAATATACAGACGAACCACAGTGGTGGCTTGTGGGAAGCGACAGAGATTCAAACTATGACTGGACCCGGGTGCAGACCTCGATCGGCGCGGACTGGTACGGAGCAGTAGAAGGTCCGGCATCCTTTAAAGATCACAGTGTGGATAACAGATGGTATCTCTTTGTAGATGATCTGCCCACTCCGGGATATCAGCCTATGGTATCTACAGATTTGGACAGCGGATGGGATCATCTTGATGCATCCAATTACTTCCTGACATCCTATACAAAGCACGGCGGAGTCATTTCTCTTACAAAGGCTCAGTATGACGCAATCCGTAATGCGGACGCTACGTCAGCTGTAAATGAGAATCTGGGAACAGTTGAAATCACGGAAGGAAGCACAGCAGAGGAACTGCAGGCACAGCTGCCGCAGACAGCGGAAGTAAACCTGGCATATGATATGGGAACATCTGAGCTTCCGATTGTATGGGATCTGTCGTCCGTAAACCTGGATGAGGCGGATACATATACTGTTACAGGTGTAGTGCAGTCCATCAGCGCAAATGCAGATGATTGGGTCGGCGACGGCGGAGCTACTCTTCATACCGCGGAAAACAAAGAGCTGTACAGTTCAAGAGCGATTGAAGTAACCGCCCAGGTAAATGTAACGACACCGGCAGAACCAACGGAACCGGAAGGAAATGTTACAGATCTTACCCTTGAATCAGCACCTGTAAAGCTTGAGTATGTGCAGGGTGAAGAGCTCGATCTGACAGGACTTATTATGAACGCTCTGTATGAAAACGGATATACGGATCAGATCCAGGCAGCAGACGGCGGATTTGAAGTAAGCGGCTACGACGCGCAGCAGATCGGTGAGCAGACAGTTACCGTATCTTTCGGAGGGCAGTCAGTATCCTTTACTGTGAATGTGACGGCGAAAGAAGATCCCTCTCCTGTGTTTACCGGCATTACGATAGCAAATCTGCCGGACAAGACAGAATATGTCCAGGGAGAGGAACTTGACCTGACCGGAATTATTGTAGAAGCGCATTACAGTGATACTTCAGTCATTAAACTGCAGGAAGGTGAGAATGGTTACACCGTAAGCGGCTATGACGCGCAGCAGATCGGTGAGCAGACGATTACAATATCCTATAACGGAGACTCAGTCACATTTGCAGTGAATGTGAAAGCAAAAGATGATCCGCAGCAGCCCACGGATCCGGAAGATCCGCAGCAGCCGGCAAATCCGGATGATACGGAGGATCCGGATGGAGGACAGCAGCCTGCAGATCAGGACGATACAAAGACTCCGTCCGGAAGCGGACAGGACAAATCTGATGATGAGGTTCAGAAGGCTGTACAGACAGGAGATACAACAAATGTAATGCTTCCGATTGCCGGAATCGGAGCAGCCATTGTGCTGGCCGCAGCGGCAAGAAGAAGAGTATCAAAATAAAATAGATACAGATATCCTGTAAATTATGATATCTGCCGGAACTTGTACAAAAGTTCCGGCAGATATTTTTATATTACCGTGAAAGATCCGCGGCCTGAGGGCTTGAGGCGGTGCTTTCCATATATTAGAGAAAAACTATCTGATAGACCGGAGTTTCTGATATTTTTGGGAAAGGAAAATCCGAAGCCGATGCTTGTAGAGAAGAGTGCGGGAAAAAACGGTGTTTATTGTATTTGACATACAGGATTGCTATAATTGTTTTATTGGACAGAAAAATATTTTCAGAGATTGAAAGCAAATATATCCGGACATCTGAAAATATTTCAGGGATATCAGGAGGTACGACGACATGGAAAAATGGTTTATTGCCATGAAGAAGGCGGATTTTAACGGAATTGCGGAGAAATATCACATTTCGCCGATTACGGCGCGTCTGATCCGGAACAGAGATATTATCGGGGATGAGGAGATTGATTTTTATCTCAACGGAACAATTGCCGATCTCTATGACGGCATGCTTATGAAAGATATGGACCGCGCGGTAGATATTCTTGCTGAGAAAATCAGGGAAGAAAAAAGAATCCGTATAATTGGCGATTATGATATTGACGGTGTGAATGCCACCTATATTCTTCAGGAAGGACTGTCCGGGCTGGGAGCGGATGTGGATACAGACATACCGGACCGTATCAGAGACGGCTACGGCCTGAATAAAATGCTTATTGATCGGGCGCTGGACGAGGGAATTGATACGATTATTACCTGTGACAACGGAATTGCGGCGGCAGATGAGATTGCCTACGGGAAAGAGCACGGGCTGACCGTCATCGTGACAGACCACCATGAGGTGCCCTATATTGAAATGGCAGAAGAAAAGGAATATATTCTGCCGCCGGCAGATGCGGTTGTGGATCCACATCGTCCGGAATGCGCCTATCCTTTTAAGGGACTGTGCGGGGCGGCAGTGGCGTATAAGCTGATCGAAGCTCTGTATAATGTGATGCAGCGTGATCCGGAAGATGTGGATTATCTGATGGAAAACGTAGCGATTGCCACAGTGGGAGACGTTATGGATCTGACAGGCGAGAACAGGATCTTTGTCAAACAGGGCCTGGAAATGCTTAAATGTACCCGGAATCCGGGCCTGAAAGCTCTGATTGAGTGTACAGGGATTAATGCAGATCGTCTGAACGCTTATCATATCGGTTTTGTTATAGGTCCGTGCATCAATGCCAGCGGCAGGCTGGATACGGCCAGGCGGGCCCTGGAACTGCTGAATGCCAGAACAAGACGGGAAGCCGTTATGCTGGCGGAAGATCTGAAGGCCCTAAACGACAGCCGGAAGGAAATGACGGAAAAAGGTGTGGAAGAAGCAGTGCGGCTCATTGAGACTACTTCATTGAAAGAGGATAAGGTGCTTGTTGTATATCTGCCGGAATGCCATGAGAGTATTGCCGGAATTATTGCCGGAAGGCTGAAGGAAAAATATTACCGTCCGGTATTTGTGCTGACGAAAGCGGAAGAAGGAGTGAAGGGATCGGGACGGTCCATTGAAACCTACGATATGTTTGCTCAGATGTGCAGATGCAGGGCGCTGTTTACAAAATTCGGAGGACATAAGCTGGCAGCCGGGCTGTCTCTCGACGAAGAAAATGTACAGAGGTTCCGGGAGACCATTAATGCTCTGGCAGATCTGAGCGAGGAAGATCTGCAGATGAAGGTGTCCATAGATATGCGTCTTCCGTTTCCATATATTACGGAGCATCTGATCCATGAACTGGAGCTTCTGGAACCTTTCGGCAAGGGAAATCCGAAACCTTTGTTTGCAGAGAAGAATCTTCGGGTGATCCGGCCGGCGGTTTTCGGGAAAAACAGAAATGTTCTGAAGTGCAGGCTGGAGGATTCAGCGGGAAATCAGATGGAGGCTGTTTATTTCGGGGATGTGGAAGCCTGCCTTGCTCAGATGGAGAAAAAACCGGTTATGTCATTTACATATTATCCGGCGGTAAACGAGTATATGGGCAGGAAAACCCTGCAGCTGACTATTGTAAATTATCAGTAGGTTTTCTGCGCTTTAAAACTTTGTTCTTTTTATGGCGGTGATTCTGTCTGTGACAAAATTCCGGAAAACTTAATATTTGAAATTATTGAAAATAATGATATACTAAGTAATATTGGTATATCAGACTCCGCCGGCGCAGACTGCGGCAGTGAGGGCAGAACCGGCACCGGAAAGAGTTACGGTATATTTGAACCAGGCTAAGAATTACAGAAGATACGTAAAAGGGGGAATTGATATGGCAGGCACTCTGGAATACGAACAGCTTAATAAAAATCTGGAAATAGTAGACGGCCATGCTGTAAAGGCGCCTGAGGATTATCAGGATCCTGAGGAACTGTACCGCGCACTGATCGCCAGGGTGCGGAAATATCACCCCTCCGCCGATATTTCCATGATTGAGAAGGCGTACCGCATTGGACGGGAAGCGCACAAAGATCAGGTGAGAAAGTCAGGAGAGCCCTATATTATTCATCCTCTGTGGGTGGGAATTATTCTGGCCGACCTGGAAATGGATAAAGAAACAATTGTGGCAGGCATGCTACACGATGCAGTGGAAGATACGGATATGACGCTGGAGGATATTACACAGGAGTTCGGAGAAGAGGTTACTCTTCTTGTGGACGGGGTAACCAAGCTGGGACAGCTCAGTTACGCGCAGGATAAGCTGGAAGTACAGGCAGAAAATCTCCGTAAAATGTTTCTTGCAATGGCAAAGGACATTCGTGTTATCATTATTAAACTGGCGGACCGGCTCCATAATATGCGGACGCTGGAGTTTATGACACCGGCAAAACAGCAGGAAAAAGCCAGGGAGACAATGGATATTTACGCTCCCATTGCCCAGAGGCTCGGTATTTCCAAGATCAAGACGGAACTGGATGATCTGTCTTTAAAGTACTGGAAACCGGATGTCTATTACAATCTGGTTAAAGAACTGAATGAGCGCAAGACCGAGAGGGAAGAGTTCGTGCAGCAGATTGTGGCGGAAGTATCCAGACACATGAAAAATGCACATATCAAGGCAAAGGTGTATGGCAGGGTAAAGCATTTCTTCAGCATATACAAAAAGATGGTCAATCAGAATAAGACTCTGGATCAGGTTTATGATCTGTTTGCGGTCCGTATTATTGTAGATTCCATCAAAGACTGTTACGCGGCTCTGGGTGTGATTCATGAGATGTATACACCGATCCCGGGACGATTCAAAGACTATATTGCCATGCCGAAGGCAAATATGTATCAGTCACTGCATACAACTCTGATCGGGCCGTCCGGACAGCCTTTTGAAATCCAGATCCGGACGGAAGAGATGCACAAAACGGCGGAATACGGTATTGCGGCTCACTGGAAATATAAAGAAGGCGCAGACGCCGCCAAAAGTATGGAGGCTCAGGAAGCGAAACTGAACTGGCTCCGCCAGATTCTGGAATGGCAGAGAGACATGTCCGACAACCGGGAGTTTTTAAGTCTTCTCAAAGGTGATCTGGATCTGTTCGCGGAAGATGTGTACTGTTTTACGCCGAATGGAGATGTAAAGAACCTGCCAAACGGTTCTACGCCGGTTGATTTTGCCTATGCGATTCACAGCGCCGTGGGCAATAAGATGGTAGGGGCAAGAGTAAACGGAAAACTGGTCAATATTGACTATAAAATACAGAACGGCGACAGAATTGAGATTCTGACGTCGCAGAATTCCAAGGGACCCAGCCGGGACTGGCTCAACATTGTCAAGAGCACCCAGGCAAAGAATAAGATCAACCAGTGGTTTAAACGGGAATTTAAAGAAGACAACATTATAAGAGGCAAGGAGCTGATTGCTTCTTACTGCAAGAGTAAATCCATTAATCTGCCGGATATTCTGAAGCCGAAGTATCAGCAGGTTGTCCAGAAAAAATACGGATTCCGTGACTGGGATGCTGTGCTGGCAGCTATCGGCCATGGCGGACTCAAAGAAGGTCAGGTCGTAAACCGTCTTCTGGAAGAGTATGAAAAGGAACATAAAAAAGAGATTACAGATGAGATTATTCTGGAGAAAATATCTGAAGCCAACAGTCAGAAAGTTCACATCGGCAAATCCAAGAGCGGAATTGTGGTCAAGGGAATTGACGACATGGCGGTGCGTTTTTCAAAATGCTGCAATCCCGTACCTGGAGACGAGATCGTGGGATTTGTCACAAGGGGACGGGGCATGACCATTCACCGTACGGACTGTGTAAATATCCTTCATCTGTCAGCGGCAGAGCGGGAGAGACTGATTGACGCGGAGTGGGAGGATACTGCGGAAACCGGTGAAGGAGGACAGTATCTGGCAGAGCTTACCATGTATGCCGGAGACAGACAGGGACTTCTTATGGATGTCTCCCGGGTCTTTACAGAGGCAAAGATCGATGTGAAATCCATGAATATCCGGACCAGCAAAAAAGGAACCGCTACTCTCGATATGGGATTTATCGTTCATGGGCGGGAAGAACTGAACAGTGTTATTGAGAAACTCCGTCAGATTGAGAGCGTCATGGATATTGAGCGTACAGCGGGATAAGGAGCAGAATATGAAAATCGAGAAATTTGTGCTTGGCCCTATGGGTACAAACTGTTATATAGCTGTAAATGAGGAGAATGAGGAGTGCTTTTTCGTTGATCCGGCTGCCTGGCCGCCGGAGCTGTCTTCCCATATCCGTACCGGAGGGGAAAAGCCACTGGCCGTACTTCTCACACATGGACATTTTGACCATATTATGGGCCTTGACGGGCTGCTGAAGGAATACGATATTCCGGTTTATGCTCTTGAAAACGAGAAAGATATCCTGAACAGCGGCCGCCTGAACCTGTCTGCCATGATGGGAACAGAATATACGTTTTCCGGCGCCCGGTATGTAAAAGACGGACAGATCCTGGATCTTGGAGGAATGCAGGTCCGGGTTATCCATACGCCCGGGCATACTTCGGGCGGATGCTGCTATTATATAGAAAAGGAAGGTGTTCTCTTCAGTGGAGATACACTGTTCCACGCGTCAATCGGCAGAACGGATTTTCCTACGGGAAGCAGCAGCCGGCTTGTCCGTTCAGTAAAAGAAAGGCTGTTTGAACTGCCGGATGAGACGAAGGTATATCCGGGGCATATGGATGAGACATCTATCGGGTACGAAAAGAAATACAATCCGTTTGTGTGATGCCGGAAATAGCTGCAGCGCCTTTGCAGAGCTGCAGAGACGGCAGGAAATTGAGAATTATGATAGAAATTGAAGTACAGAAAAATAAACATGCATATAATGTGTACCATCTTGTAAAAGCCTTCTTTCCGGGTGAGGAGGTGGTACAGAAAATTAACGGGAAGCAAGAAACTCTGGCGGCAATCCGGATGCCGGAGGGTTCTTGCTTTTCCATTGCGCCGGAAGATATAAATCCGGATGCCGGGGATGTGCGGGACATTCAGAGAGAAAAAAGAGAGGTGACCCGCCGGGTTTACCGCATTCTTTCTGATTATACGGGCAGAAAGCTTGCCTGGGGAATGCTGATCGGAGTGCGGCCCACAAAGCTTGCCATGCAGCGTCTGGAGAAGGAGACAGAGGCCGGAGGGCATCCTGACGTGGATGTTCAGGAACGGGTGGTTTCCTATCTGGAGGAGGAGTATTTTGTCAGCAGGGAAAAGGCGGTTCTGGCGTATCAGGTGGCGCGCCGGGAACAGGAACTTCTGTCCAGACTTGACTGCAGAAACGGATTCAGTCTGTATGCGGGAATTCCGTTCTGCCCCAGTGTGTGTTCCTACTGTTCTTTCAGTTCTTCGCCTCTGGAGAAGTGGAAAGACCGGGTGGATGCTTACTTGGATGCCCTGATCAAAGAAATCAGAGCGCTGTCCAAAATGGCGGCCGGCAGGAGACTGGATACGGTTTATATTGGCGGAGGAACGCCGACAACGCTGGAACCGGAACAGCTGGAGCGTCTGCTGGGGAGCATTTCCGAAGCATTTGATCTGGAAGGGGCTCTGGAGTTTACTGTAGAAGCGGGAAGGCCGGACAGTATTACAGAAGAAAAACTGGCAGTACTGAAGCAATATCCGGTCAGCCGTATTTCCATCAATCCTCAGACCATGCAGCAGAAGACGCTGGATCTGGTGGGGAGACGGCATACCGTACAGCAGACGGCGGATGCTTTTCATATGGCGCGGGCCCTGGGGTTCGCCAACATTAATATGGATCTGATCGCGGGCCTGCCGGGAGAAACGGCGGAGGATATGCGGGATACCATTCAGCAGA
Source organism: Mediterraneibacter sp. HA8405 (assembly GCF_056148955.1). Taxonomy (NCBI): domain Bacteria; kingdom Bacillati; phylum Bacillota; class Clostridia; order Lachnospirales; family Lachnospiraceae; genus Mediterraneibacter; species Mediterraneibacter sp. HA8405. The sequence goes on from NZ_CM148758.1 coordinate 1,285,267, forward strand.
TTAAAGAACTCCGGCCGGACAGTCTTACCGTTCATTCCCTGGCGATTAAACGGGCAGCCCGGATGGGTCAGGAAGGCAGAACGGCGGATCTGCATACGGAGATATCCCGGATGGTTGACGATGCTGCCGCGGGCGCCGCCAGAATGGGGCTGGTTCCCTATTATCTGTACCGTCAGAAAAATATAGCGGGAAATTTTGAAAATGTGGGATATGCAGAGGTTGACAAAGCCGGAATATACAATATACTGATTATGGAAGAAAAACAGACCATACTTGCAGCCGGAGCGGGCGCGTCCACAAAGTTTGTGCTCCCGGAAAAGACAAGTACGGGAAATGGAAAAGAGACAGATCTGATCCGGGTGGAGAATGTGAAAAACATAGAAGAGTATATCAGCCGGATTGATGAGATGATAGAGCGGAAAGCCAAAGCGGCGGACCGCAGTGCCGTATAATTACGGCAGGCAGGATGAAAGGAGAAGAATTATGGCGCTGAAGAAGAAGCCGGTTACCGGCATGAAGGACATCATGCCCGGGGAAATGGAAATCAGGGATTACGTGATCGGTCTGATTAAAGACACATACAGGACGTTTGGTTTTTCCTCAATTGAGACTCCATGCGTGGAGCATATTGAGAACCTGTGCAGCAAACAGGGCGGAGATAATGAAAAACTGATATTTAAGATTCTGAAAAGAGGGGAAAAGCTGAAAATTGACCAGGCAAAAGAAGAGGCGGATCTGGTGGACGGAGGCCTGCGGTATGATCTGACCGTGCCGCTGTCCCGCTACTACGCAAATCACGCAAATGAACTGCCTTCCCCTTTTAAGGCGCTTCAGATGGGCAATGTGTGGAGAGCGGACCGTCCGCAGAGAGGAAGATTCCGTCAGTTCATGCAGTGTGATATTGACATTCTGGGCGAGCCGTCCAATCTGGCGGAAATTGAGCTGATTCTGGCGACGACGGCACTTCTCGGAAAGCTGGATTTTAAAAACTTCACCATCCGAATCAATGACAGGCGTTTTCTGAAGGCTATGGCCGCATACAGCGGATTTCCCGAGGAAGACTATGACAGCATTTTCATCACTCTGGATAAAATGGACAAGATCGGTCTGGAAGGCGTAGAGGCAGAGCTTAAGGAGAATGGTTATGCAGAAGAATCCGTGGAAAAATATCTTCAGTTATTTAAAGAGATTACGAACGATGTGGCGGGTGTACGTTCATGCAAAGAAAAATTACAGGGCTATCTCGCGCCTGAAGCAGCGGATTCACTGGAAATGATTATCACCAGTGTGGAAAGTCAGAAGGAAGCAGACTTCAGAATGTTCTTCGACCCGACCCTTGTAAGAGGCATGTCCTACTATACCGGAACCATTTTCGAAATCTCTATGGATGAATTCGGCGGTTCCGTGGGCGGCGGCGGAAGATACGACAAAATGATCGGAAAATTTACCGGACAGGACACTCCGGCAGTTGGTTTTTCCATCGGATTTGAGCGTATTGTCATGCTGCTTCTTGAGAGAGGATACCAGGTTCCGGACAGCAGAGTAAAGAAAGCATTTCTTGTAGAAAAAAACATGCACCAGGAAGGCATGCTCAAAGTGCTGGAACTGGCCAGAAACGAGCGCCGGGCAGGAAAACAGGTCATGATTGTCAACATGAAAAAGAACAAAAAGTTCCAGAAGGAACAGCTTGCAGAACAGGGGTATACAGACATCACAGAGTGTTACCGCGATTCCGTAGAAAATCTGTAGGCGGCAGAGAAAAGATAAAATTATCAGAAAACTTCAGCGAAAGGGGACAGACCCTTTTGGAAAGGGGTCTGTCCCCTTTGAAAGAAATTGTCAGAAAAAGGAGAAAATTATGGCTGAATCAATGCAGGGACTTAAGAGAACCCACCGCTGCGGCGAGCTGTCTGCGGCAAATGCAGGACAGACAGTAACGATAATGGGATGGGTGCAGAAGAACAGAAATAAGGGCGGACTTGTGTTTGTAGATGTGAGAGACCGCTCCGGTATTATACAGGTGGTATGTGAAGAAGGAAAGACGGAGCCGGCGCTTCTTGAGAAAGCGGCTTCTCTTCGCTCAGAATACGTAGTCGCTATCACAGGCGAGGTGGCAAAACGTTCCGGCGCGGTCAATGACAAGATCTCTACCGGAGAGATCGAGGTTATCCCGTCAGAACTGAGGATTCTTTCCGAATCACTGACGCCTCCCTTCCAGGTGGAGGAAAACTGCAAGACAAAGGAAGAGGTGCGTCTGAAATATCGTTATCTGGATCTGCGCAGACCGGATATTCAGAGAAATCTTATGATGAAAAGCCGTGTTATGACACTGACACGTCAGTTTTTCAGTGAGGAAGGCTTCCTTGAAATCGAGACTCCCATGCTGGGCAAGACTACACCGGAAGGAGCGAGAGACTATCTTGTACCAAGCCGTGTGCATCCGGGATGTTTTTACGGACTGCCCCAGTCACCTCAGCTTTATAAGCAGCTTCTGATGTGTTCCGGATTCGACCGCTATATTCAGATTGCCAGATGTTTCCGCGACGAGGATCTGCGCGCGGACAGACAGCCGGAGTTTACGCAGATTGACATGGAGCTGTCCTTTGTGGATGTAGATGATGTAATTGATGTAAATGAGAGATATCTTGCGAAGTTGTTCAAAGAAGTACTGGATGTGGATGTTTCCCTTCCGATCCAGCGGATGACATGGCAGGAGGCAATGGACCGTTTTGGATCTGATAAGCCGGATCTCCGTTTTGGCATGGAACTTACAGATGTAACAGAAGTAGTAAAAGGATGCGGCTTCGGAGTATTTACGGGTGCTATTGAAAACGGTGGAACTGTCCGCGGCATTAACGCAAAGGGACAGGGCGGCATGCCGAGAAAGAAAATTGACAAGCTGACTGCATTTGTAAAAGATTACGGCGCAAAAGGTCTGGCGTATATTGCCATTCAGGAAGACGGAACTCTGAAATCATCCTTCGCCAAGTTTATGAGCGAAGAGGAGATGAGCGCACTGGTGAAAGCTATGAACGGAGAGGCGGGAGATCTTCTTCTGTTTGCCGCTGATAAGAACAAAGTTGTCTGGGATTCCCTGGGAGCGCTTCGTGTGGAACTTGCGAAACAGCTTGATCTCCTGGACAAAAATGAATTCCGCTTTGTTTGGATTACCGAATTTCCGCAGTTTGAGTGGAGCGATGAACAGGGACGCTATCTTGCCATGCATCATCCGTTTACGATGCCGATGGAAGAGGATCTGCCACTCCTGGATGCGGGAGAACTCGGAAAAATACGCGCTAAGGCTTATGATATTGTTCTCAACGGAAATGAGATCGGCGGCGGAAGCGTCAGAATCCACCAGAACGACATACAGGAAAAAATGTTTGAGGCGCTTGGATTTACGAAAGAACAGGCACACAGCCAGTTCGGCTTCCTGCTTGAAGCATTTAAGTATGGAGTACCGCCTCACGCAGGACTTGCATACGGTCTGGACCGTCTTGTTATGCTTATGGCAAAGCAGGACAGCATCCGTGACGTAATCGCCTTTCCGAAGATCAAAGACGCATCCTGCCTGATGACAGAAGCGCCCACGCCGGCAGACGAAAAACAGCTGGAAGAGTTGGGGCTTTCAATAGTAGAATAGATTCGGATTTGTCGGAGAGCTGTGAGTGGAGAGGCGTCCGAAAACACCTGGATACCAGGAGATTGGATAATCGGATCTGGAAATGAGGGATGTGTGCTTTTGTTTCCGTTCCGCAGATAAAGAAAAACTAAAAAACCTGACGACAGGCTAAGAGCAAAATTTACAGCAGAAAACTCGCATTCGCTCAGACAATTCTGCTGTAAATTTTAACGCCTGCCGCCAGGTTTTCTGTTTTTCTAATATCTGCTCCAAAGTCACCAAAAGCACACATCCTTCATTTCCAAAAGTCGCATCCAATCGGCGGTATCCCGCTGTTTTCTGCGCACATCCAGTCAGCAGTATCCCCGACAATTCCGAATTTCAGAAAACAGGAAAAAACCGGAGCTGTTCCGACTGCAGCTGGTTGGATCTAAAGCATCACTACTGCCTGGATCACCTGCCGTCTCCGCCGTTAAAGCACCCCTTTCTTTTTTAGTTTATGAGGATCTGCGACGGGAATTTCCGGACTGAGGAACAGAAAAACGGAAGTCCGGAGAGTTTTTGGATGCGCCTTTCAGAAGAGGGGGACAGGGAATCAGAATTCCCTGTCCCCCTCTTCTGAATCCGTCTTATAAAAACTTCTTCGTCCTCTGTTTTCCTTTTTCAATACCGGAAGTTCACTTCGACAAATCCGGATTTTCCACAAAAACCCGGAAAACCGGGCTTTTTTCATTTTACATAGATTTAACATACTCCTGATTTTACATTTAACATTTCCCTTTTATGATGAATACCGTGGTTAACACAGAACATAATAATCGATATATGAAAAAGGAGATTATGAACGATGAGAATGAAAAAGTTTATTGCAGTTTTAACTATGGCAGGTATGATGGCAGCACTTGCCGCAGGATGTGGTTCTGACAACAATTCATCTGAAGGTGGAGATTCCGGTTCCGATTCTTCATGGGATGCGGCAAATATGATCACAGCCGTAACACGTGAGGAAGGATCAGGCACAAGAGGAGCTTTTACAGAGCTGTTCGGTGTTGTTGATGAAGATGACAACGATATGATCACTCTGGATGCTCAGACTACAAACAGCACATCCGTTATGATGACAACAGTATCTGAGAATGAATACGCAATCGGTTACATCTCTCTGGGATCTCTCGATGATTCTCTTGTAAAGGCTGTTAAGATTGATGGAGTAGACGCTACAGCAGAGAATATTGAAAACGGAACTTACAAAGTATCCAGACCGTTCAACGTAGCAGTAAAACCGGATTTAGATAATGCGGTAGCAACAGACTTCATGGCATTCATCATGAGCACAGAAGGACAGCAGGTTGTCTCTGATGAAGGTTACATCCCGGTAGCAAATGTTGAGGCATATGCAGGAAGCGCTCCGGAAGGAAGCTGCGTAGTAGGCGGTTCTTCATCTGTATCTCCGCTGATGGAGAAACTGATCGAAGCTTATGCGGAAGTTAACCCGAACGCATCTATTGAACTTCAGACATCTGACTCTACTACAGGTATGACATCTGCAATTGAGGGAAGCTATGACATCGGTATGGCATCCAGAGAGCTGAAAGATGAGGAAGCTGCTGAACTTCAGGGAACAGTAATCGCTACAGACGGTATCGCAGTTATCGTAAACAAGAACAACCCGACAGACGATCTGACATCTGATCAGGTTAAGAGCATTTACCTTGGCGATGTAACAACATGGGACGCTATCTAAGATAATCACAAACAGAGAAATTCTTGAAGAAAAGATTTCCGCTTTTAAATTATGAGCCGGGCAGATATGAGCTATGTCTTCCCGGCTCATTAGGAGGAAAAAATGAAATCAAAAGCATGGACTGAAAAATTCATGCAGGGAGTATTTCTGATAGCCGCGTGTGCATCTGTGCTTGCGGTAGCGCTTATTTGCATTTTCCTGTTTGCAAATGGCATCCCTGCAATGAGAGAAATCGGATTTATCAAATTTATCACAGGCGAGATCTGGCGTCCGAACAGTGAACAGTTCGGAATCCTGCCGATGATCGTGGGAAGTCTTTATGTAACGGCGGGCGCGATCATTTTCGGTGTGCCGATCGGAATCCTGACGTCTGTCTTCATGGCAATGTACTGCCCGAAGCAGATTTACAAACCGCTGAAAGCGGCGACAGAACTTCTCGCGGGAATCCCGTCAGTTATCTATGGTTTCTTTGGTCTGGTCGTAGTTGTGCCGCTTATCCGTGATTTCGGAACTGCACTTTACAGGGCGGGGATTGTAAACAAGCCGGGCAACGGAAACAGTATTCTGACTGCTTCTCTTATCCTGGGTATGATGATTCTGCCGACGATTATCGGAACAACAGAGAGCGCGATGCGTGCGGTGCCGGCGCACTATTATGAAGGTTCGCTTGCACTGGGGGCTACGAAAGAGCGGAGTATCTTCCGCGTCATCATTCCGGCGGCTAAATCAGGTGTGATTGCAGGAATCGTCCTCGGAATCGGCCGTGCTATTGGTGAGACTATGGCAGTTATTATGATTGTCGGAAACCAGGCGCGTCTCACCGGAAGTATCCTTGACGGTATCCGTACACTGACCGGAAATATCGTAATCGAGATGGGATATGCGACAGGGCTTCACAGGGAAGCACTGATTGCGACAGGAGTTGTGCTCTTCGTGTTCATCCTCATCATAAACTTAAGTGTAGCATTACTGAAGAGGGGGGCGGATCATGAATAAACAGACAGACATAAAAATGGTCAATAAGACAACGTTCAGCGATAAACTCAAGACTTATGCGAAACATCCCGGTTCCCTTATTATAATGCTGCTTGTGATGCTGGCGGCGATTATTACATTTGCTGTACTGATCTTCCTGATCGCTTATATCCTGATCAACGGTCTGCCGCACATTACTCCGTCGCTTTTCTCTCTGGAATACAGTTCAGAAAATGCTTCGGTTGTACCGGCTTTTGTTAATACAATTGTTATGACATTATTATCCCTCATTATTGCGGTGCCTTTCGGAATCTTTTCCGCAATCTTTCTTGTGGAATATGCAAAGAGGGGAAATAAGTTTGTCGAGGTTATCCGCCTGACGACAGAGACACTTCAGGGTATTCCGTCTATCGTGTACGGCCTCTTCGGCATGCTGTTCTTTGTAAATACTCTGGGATGGGGATTCTCCCTTCTGGCCGGTGCATTTACCATTGCAATCATGATACTTCCTTTGATCATGAGAACAACGGAGGAAGCGCTGAAAGCAGTTCCGGACTCATACCGTGAAGGAAGTTTCGGACTCGGGGCAGGAAAACTCCGCACCGTGTTCCGCATCGTGCTGCCGTCCGCTATTCCCGGAGTCCTGGCAGGTGTGATCCTTGCGATTGGACGTATTGTTGGTGAGACAGCGGCCCTGATGTATACATCAGGAACAGTGGCACAGATCCCTGACAGTATAATGGGATCCGGACGTACGCTGGCGCTTCACATGTATGTTCTCTCAAGTGAGGGCCTTTATATGGATCAGGCGTATGCAACAGCAGTAATCCTGCTTGTACTTGTAGTAGGTATTAATGCACTGTCAAGTTTTATTGCAAGAAAACTTACGAAAGCGTAAAAGAAAGGGAAAGGAAATGTCTAAGTTAAGTATAAAGAATCTGGATTTATATTACGGTGATTTCAAGGCCCTGAAAGATGTAAATCTTGAGATTGAAGCAAATAAGATCACTGCTTTTATCGGTCCTTCCGGATGTGGTAAATCTACACTCCTGAAGTCCATCAACCGTATGAACGACCTTGTAGAGGGATGCCGTATTGACGGAGAGATCCTTCTGGACGGAGAGAATATTTTCAAAGGCATGGATGTAAACATGTTAAGGAAGCGTGTCGGAATGGTATTCCAGAAACCGAACCCGTTCCCCATGAGTATCTACGACAATATTGCGTACGGTCCGAGAACTCACGGTGTGCGTTCCAAATCAAAACTGGATGATATTGTCGAAAAATCACTGAGAAATGCTGCAATCTGGGATGAGTGTAAAGACCGTCTTAAGACAAGTGCTCTCGGCATGTCCGGCGGACAGCAGCAGAGACTCTGCATCGCAAGAGCGCTGGCCGTAGAGCCGGAAGTTCTTCTGATGGATGAGCCTACATCAGCCCTGGATCCGATCTCTACATCTAAGATCGAAGATCTTGCGATGGAACTGAAAAAAGACTATACTATAGTCATGGTTACACACAATATGCAGCAGGCAGTCCGTGTATCAGATAATACAGCCTTCTTCCTTCTTGGAGAAGTTGTAGAATACAATGATACAGAAAAATTATTCTCAATACCGGCTGATAAGAGAACAGAAGACTATATCACAGGGAGGTTTGGTTAAACTATGCGTAATAAATTTGACCAGCAGCTGCATCTGCTTGAAGAGCAGCTCACACATATGGGAGAACTTTGTGAGACAGCCATTGCAAAAGCAACGCAGGCGCTTAAAGACGGAAGTATCGAGCAGGCGAAAATTATTATTGAAGAAGACGAGGAAATCGACCAGTGTGAAAAAGATATTGAGAGACTGTGTCTGAAACTGCTTCTTCAGCAGCAGCCAGTGGCAAGAGATTTAAGAAGAATTTCCGCGGCTCTGAAAATGATTACAGATATGGAGCGTATCGGAGACCAGACGTCTGATATTGCGGAGATTATTATTTCCTCCAGGGGAGTTGCTGCAACTGATGAGATTCATGTAATCGGAACTATGGCTTCCGAGGTAAGCAAGATGGTCCGCAACAGCGTGACAGCTTATGTAAATAAAGATCTTGAGCTTGCCCAGAGCGTTATGAAAGCCGATGATGAAATTGATCAGTACTTTGAGGAAGTACGTGATGAGATGATTGATTTCATTAAAGAAGAAAAAGGAGAAAACGGCAAGAGAATCTTTGATCTGATTATGGTAACCAAATATCTGGAAAGAATCGGAGATCATGCGACAAATATCGCTGAGTGGGTAGAATTTTCCATTACAGGCGTGCATAAGGACAGCGCGGTTATACACGAGGGCTGATTGCTTTTTCTGCCATATGCAGGGAACAGATATACCCGGCTGAAACATGCATAGTATCTGTTCCCGAATTGGCAGCCGGTCTGAGACAGGATATTGTATTGATCTGAAAAACAGGCAGGATCGTGACGGTATAGTCGGACATACTGCAGAAATGATAATAATAGAAGGAGAAGTTTGGATGATATATTGCGTGGAAGATGATGACAACATCCGGGAACTTGTGATATATACATTGGAAACAACAGGACTCAAGGCACGGGGGTTCGCAGACGGTTCTGCTTTCATGGAAGCTTTGGCGTTCGATACGCCAGAGCTTATTTTACTTGACATTATGCTCCCTGGCGATGACGGGCTTGAACTTTTGAAGAAACTGAAATCTTCTCAGAAGACAAAAAGTATCCCGGTTATTATGGTAACAGCAAAAGGAACAGAATATGATAAGGTTATCGGTCTGGATTCCGGTGCAGATGATTATGTGACAAAGCCATTCGGTATGATGGAACTTGTTTCCAGAATCAAGGCAGTTCTGCGGCGCAGCGGAAAAGTTGAAGACCGTATGGACATGGACATATCAGGTGTGCATGTAAATGTGAAAAAGCATGAGGTGACAGTTGAAGGAAAAGAGATTTCTCTTACACTGAAAGAGTTTGAGCTTCTGGAAAAACTGATGCGCAACCAGGGAATCGTACTGACGAGAGATCAGCTCCTCACTGAAATCTGGGGATATGATTTTGACGGTGAGACCCGTACCGTGGATGTGCATATCAGGACACTGCGGCAGAAACTGGGAGAAAAGGGCGAAATCATCCAGACTGTCCGCGGCGTAGGATACCGTGTAGGGGGAGATGCATGAGAAAACGAATACAGAGGAGCATGATGCTGATCCTTGCTGTAACACTTTTGCTTTTCTATGCCATTATGTCTGTTATTTTATATAACAGAAATCTGGAACTTCTGAAAAGAGAAGTAAAGCAGGAGGCGGAGTATATCTGTACGGCAGTGAATATTTCGGGATCCGGCTATCTTGAAAAATTGTCGCAGGTAGATGAAGGAACACGAGTGACACAGATTGATGATTCAGGAAATGTGCTTTATGATTCTTCCAGCGAAGAAGAGGATATGGAAAATCATGGAGCACGGCAGGAGGTAAAAGAGGCATTGGCCTCCGGTACCGGGGAATCGGTGAGAATGTCGAACACTTTGGGCAGGGAACTCTATTATTACGCAGTTCTTCTTGATAATGGAACAGTACTGCGTGTTGCCAAATCCATGGATAACCTTGCCATGACAGCGCTGAATGTTTTTCCGGTGATAGGAGGTCTGGCTGTTCTGATGATAGCGTTTGCTCTGTTTCTCGCAAAATGGCAGACAAAAAAACTGATCAGGCCCATTAATGAGCTGGATCTGGAACATCCTCTTGAAAATACGCTTTATGAAGAACTGACGCCTCTTCTTGTGGCAATGGATAAACAGAATAAGGAAAAAGAAGCAGTTTCAAATATGAGAAAGGAATTCTCCGCAAATGTATCTCACGAGCTGAAGACACCGCTTACGTCTATTTCCGGATATGCAGAGATAATGAAAAACGGCATGGTACGTCCGGCTGATATTCCGGTTTTTTCAGAGAGAATTTACAAGGAGGCCAGAAGGCTGATTACACTTGTGGAAGATATTATTAAACTGTCAAAACTGGACGAAGAATCCGTTGAGCTTGAAAAAGAAGAAGTAGATCTTTATGAACTGACCAGAGAAATTGTAAGCCGGCTTTCGCCTCAGGTATCACAGAAACACATAAGAATGGAAGTGACAGGCGAATCGGTGGAATGCTATGGCATCCGGCAGATCCTGGATGAAATGGTTTATAATGTATGCGAAAATGCCATTAAGTATAATAATGAAGGCGGACGGGTGTCCGTCTGGGTCGGTAATACCCTGGAAGGCCCGAAAGTCAGTGTTTCCGACACCGGAATCGGAATTCCAAAAGAACATCAGGAACGTATTTTCGAGCGTTTCTACCGTGTAGACAAAAGCCACTCCAAAGAGCGGGGCGGCACAGGACTGGGACTTTCAATCGTCAAGCACGGAGCGCTGTTGCATGGAGCAAAAGTCAGTGTAGACAGTGTACCCGGAAAAGGAACCAGAATTGAAATGCTCTTTCCGAAGGATAAGAAGTGAAAATCGGATTTGTCGAAGGGAATCTCCGGAGAAAAACGCAGAATTCGGAAGGAAAAAAGTTTTTAGCAGACGGATTCAGAAGAGGGGGACAGGGAATTCTGTTTCCGTTCCATGAGTTAAGAAAAATAACGGAACCTGGGAATCAGCTAAAAACAGGATTTACAGCGGGCTAACTCGCATGCGCTCGGACAGAGCCTGCCGTAAATCCTGACGCTGATTCTCAGGTTCCTATTTTTCTAAACTCATTCCAGAGTCATCAGAATTCCCTGTCCCCCTCTTCTGAAAGGCGCATCCAAAAAACTTTCTGCACTTCCGTTTTTCTGTTCCTCAGTCCGGAAATTCCCTACGCAGATCCTCATAAGACAAAAACAGCGGGATACCGCCGATTGGATGCGACTTTTGGAAATGAGGGCTGTGTGCTTTTGGTGACTTTGGAGCAGATATTAGAAAAACAGAAAACCTGGCGGCAGGCGTTAAAATTTACAGCAGAATTGTCTGAGCGAATGCGAGTTTTCTGCTGTAAATTTTGCTCTTAGCCTGTCGTCAGGTTTTTTAGTTTTTCTTTATCTGCGGAACGGAAACAAAAGCACACAGCCCTCATTTCCAGATCCGATTATCCAATCTCCTGGTATCCAGGTGTTTTCGGACGCCTCTCCACTCACAGCTCTCCGACAAATCCGAATTGAACAAAATCGCTACGCGATGGCCTGTGCAAGCTGTCGCATAGCGTTTTTTGTTTTCTATACCAAAAACAGTGGAAAGTAAGTCCTGATAGTAGTATTGTTAAGTTACCACACCAAACAATCAAACAGGAGCCTCCTTCCCACTGCCTATGAAAAGAATACCATCCCTCCGCCTGGTTGGCAAGCGGTTTTATGACACAAATGCACCTCCATATAAAGCAGCGTACCTGATTTACTACTGATTTTATATGGAGGATTCATTATGTATAAAAAATATAGAGCACAGCTTGAAGAAGCCGGAAAAATCCGCAACCTCAAAGATCGTTCCATTCACTGTTATAAAAACTACGTTTCCTATTTCCTGAATTATACCAGCAAATGCCCGAAAGAACTTACCTGCCAGGACGTCAGGGATTTCCTGCTTGCCAAAAAAGACAGCGGACTCAAATCGACAACTCTGAATCTTTACAATTCTGCACTCCACTTTTTTTACCGAAATGTCCTGCACATCCTTTGGGATGATACTATTGTCCCGCGTATGATTATAGAGCGGAAACTCCCTGCTGTACTTACATCTGATGAGATTGACCGTCTGCTGGAAGCTGTTGATGACATTAAATACAGAGCAATGTTTGCAACCATGTACGCTTCCGGAATGCGGGTTTCCGAAGTGATCCATCTGCATTATAATGACATTTCCCGTACAAATATGCAGATCCATGTGAGGGATACGAAGAACCGGATGGACCGTTATACGATCCTTTCCCAACGGTGTCTGGATCTCCTCACAGAATACTGGTTTGCAAAGGGCAGGCCACGCGGCATCCTGTTCCCGAATCAGTTTACCGGCAGCTATCTGTCTGTGGGTACCCTGGAAAAGGTGATGCGCCGGGCTGTATCGGACGCCAAGATTCCTGTAAAAGCTACACCTCACAGCCTGCGTCACAGCTTTGCCACCCATCTGATGGAACAGGGAGTAGAACGTCAGTACATCCAGGCGCTGCTCGGACATCGTGACCCCAAATCCACAGAAATATACCTTCATGTCAGCAATAAATCTCTGCTGGGGATCCAGAGCCCCTTTGACCGGAAAGAAGGTGCCGGTCATGAATAAACCGACAGTACAGGATATTTTTCAGCGCTTTTATCCTGCATATCTTGAGAAATATACCCCTTCTCCCGAACAGGCAAAAGTGGCCCGGAACATCATAAACTGCAAAACAGGGGCATATGGCGCAAATGTCAGCATCTGTGAAGACTGCGGTACTGTTCATATCCATTATAATTCCTGCCGCAACCGCTGCTGTCCCATGTGTCAGGCGGTTCCGAAGGAAAAATGGATGGATGCCCGCAGGGAGGATGTCCTGGATGCTCCCTATTTCCATCTGGTTTTTACTGTCCCTGATCTTCTGAATCCGGTCATTTACAGTAACCAGAAGCTCCTTTATGACGCCTTATACTATGCAGCGTCTGCAACGCTCCGCGATCTGACGGCAGATCCGAAACATCTTGGTGCAAAGGCTGGATACATTTTCATTCTCCATACATGGGGATCTGAGATGAACTTTCATCCTCATATCCATGCCATTCTGCTTGGTGGCGGCCTGACTTCTGACAATCAGTGGAAAGACAACGGAGAAAGCTTCTTCCTTCCTGTCCAGATCATTTCCAAAGTATTTCGTGGAAAATATCTGGAAGAACTAAAAAAGCTATGGGAAGCGAGCAAGCTGGTTTTTCATGGTACTGCCGAAAAATTCCGTAACCATTATGCCTTCAGGGAACTGCTGGATGCCTGTTATGGTACAGAATGGGTTCCTTATTGTAAAAAGACATTTCATGGCGCCCAATCCGTAATCAAATATCTCGGGAAATATACCCACCGCATTGCGGTCAGCAACCATCGGATCATCCGCGTGGATGAAGAAACCGTAACTTTTTCCGTGAAGGATTACCGGAATGAAGGGAAGTGGAAAGATCTGACTCTGTCAGGAGTTGAGTTTATCCGGCGTTTTTTGATGCATGTTCCTCCAAAGGGATTTGTCCGGATCCGGCATTATGGACTGCTCTGCTCCCGCAGCAAAGGTAAAAAGCTTACTTTATGCCGAAATCTCCTCGGATGCAAGAAATATCTTTCCAGACTAAAGAATAAAGAGATGCCAGAGGTATTGGAGCTGCTTTATGGCATAAATATCTGCGTATGTAAAGTCTGCGGTGGACGCATGGGGAAACCACAGCTTAAAATTCCTCAAAGGTGTTAAGTATATCATTCTTTCATATTTTTTCAGCCTCAACGTTTGAGGTTTTGTTGTTGTGCCCATTAATCAGAAAATGGCTAATTACTGTAGATTCAGAAAAGGAATCTTTTCTAGCGCCCTGGTATAATCAGCGTCAGAAGCAAAAGATTAAAAATCCATAGAGACTGGTTGCCCGGCCGCTTACTTTGTTCAATTAGGTCAAATCGAAAATGGTGCAAACGAAGGGGCAGTTTACTGTAAAGTTTATAAACTGCTTTTTCGTTTACACCATCATCGATTCTAACCTAACGAATTGTCTTGCCAGTCGGGGATGTCTGTGCTATTATGTCTATAACACGCCAGAGAAAGGAGCTTGCTGTTATGTTAATTGAAGTTGATTTTAACAGTGACGAGGCAATATACATTCAGCTCTGCAATCAGATTATTATGGGAATTGCGACTTCTGTGATACAGGAAGGAGATTCTCTTCCGTCCGTCCGTCAGCTGGCCGACCGGATCGGTGTAAATATGCACACTGTAAATAAGGCTTACAGTGTGCTGAAAAGAGAAGGATATATCAGCCTGGACAAGAGACGGGGCGCGGTAATTGCTCTGGATATTGATAAAATGGAAGAGCTGGAAGAAATGAGACGCCAGCTTAAAATTGTTCTTGCCCGGGGATGCTGCAAGAATATTTCACGGCAGGAAGTACATGAACTTGTTGATGAAATATTTGATGATTACGAATAAAAAACGATGAAGACTGCGGGATTGAATAAGATTTTATATTAAAAAGTGTCTGGCATGAGAATATAAAACAGACAACAGGAGGAATTTATGCGTTTATCATATACCAAACAGGCGGATGAGGCAATCCGTGCCGCGGGCAGGACTGCAAGAGAGATGAAACATCCCTATATAGGGAGTGAGCATCTTCTGTTGGGACTGCGCAGGGAATACAGTGGTGTGGCAGGACAGATCCTTGCTAAAAATGGTGTTGAAGAAGAAAAGATTCTTCATCTGATGGATGAACTGATCGCTCCCTCAGGGGATGTTCTGGACAGTGTAAAGCCGAAGGAGAGTCCCCGTTTTGAGTCTATTCTGGAGGGAAGCGAGAAAGAGGCGGTCCGGCTTCACTGCTCCGAGATAGGGACAGAGCATCTTCTTCTTGCCATAATCCGGGATGTGGACTGTGTGGCTGCCAAGATTTTGATTACCCTTAATATTAATCTGCAGAAGATTTTTGAAGATATTATGACTGCCGCCGGTGTTGATCCGAAAGAATATCAGGATGAGCTGCAGGAGACAGCCAAAGGCGGCACTATGATGGAACAGTTCTGTACAGATATGACACGCAAGGCTGAAGAAGGCAGACTGGATCCGGTGATCGGACGGGAAAAGGAAATGTACCGTCTGATGCAGATCCTGAGCCGGAGAACAAAGAATAATCCCTGCCTGACCGGGGAGCCCGGTGTGGGAAAGACGGCTGTGGTGGAAGGACTCGCCCAGAGGATTGCCTCCGGAATGGTACCGGAGTCTATGAAAGATAAAAGAATTCTGACCCTGGATCTGCCCGGACTTATTGCGGGTTCCAAGTACAGAGGGGAATTCGAGGAACGCATGAAAGGTTTGATTTCTGAGGTGATTTCCGCGGGAAATGTGATTCTTTTCCTGGATGAAATTCACACCATGATCGGTGCGGGAGGAGCGGAAGGGGCCATTGACGCTTCCAGTATATTAAAACCGTCTCTTGCCCGGGGTGAAATGCAGCTGGTCGGAGCAACTACAATTTCAGAATACAGGAAATATATTGAAAAAGATGCAGCACTGGAGCGTCGTTTCCAGCCGGTGTCCGTGGAAGAGCCGACAAAAGACGAATGTCTTGATATTCTGAGGGGGCTGAAGACAAGATATGAAACACATCACCGTGTAGAAATCGGGGAAGACGCACTTCAGGCGGCGGTGCAGATGTCCAAAAGATATATTACAGACCGCAATCTGCCGGACAAAGCCATTGATGTGCTGGATGAAGCATGCTCTGCAGTCAGCCTGAAGGGATATAAGGTTCCGGAGAACTTTACCGCACTGGAAGAGTCTCTTAAGGAACTTGTACAGCAAAAGGAAGAAAACATACGCAGAGGAGACTTTGACCAGGCCTCTCTGATTCAGAAGGAACAGGAACAGGCAGAGACAAAGCTGGAATCTATGAAAAAAAGATTCCGCAGAAAAACCCAGTCGTCTCATCCTGTCGTGACAGAAGCAGATATTGCGGATGTTGTTTCTGTCTGGACAAAAATTCCGGTACAGAAGCTGGCAGAGAGCGACACGGACAGACTGAAAAAACTGGAAACAGTACTTCATAAGCGGGTGATCGGGCAGGAGGAAGCGGTAAGCGCTGTGGCGAGAGCTGTAAAAAGAGGGCGCGTGGGACTGAAAGATCCGAAGCGGCCGATTGGCTCATTCCTTTTCCTTGGTCCTACCGGAGTGGGAAAGACGGAACTGTCAAAAGCGCTTGCAGAAGCACTTTTCGGCAGTGAAGAGTCCATGATCCGTGTAGATATGTCCGAGTATATGGAGAAGCATTCTGTCTCCAAAATGATCGGTTCACCTCCGGGTTATGTAGGACATGAAGAAGGCGGGCAGCTGAGCGATCAGGTAAGGACCCATCCTTATTCTGTAGTACTGTTCGATGAGATTGAAAAAGCCCATCCGGATGTATTTAATATCCTTCTTCAGGTGCTGGATGACGGCCATATTACCGATTCGCAGGGCCGCAAGGTTGATTTTTCCAATACAGTGATTATTATGACGTCCAACGCAGGGGCGAAGGCAATTGTAGATCCGAAAAAGCTTGGATTTGGGGTAAAAGATAATCCTTCCGATGATTATAAGCGGATGAAACAGAACGTAATGGACGAGGTGAAATTAATCTTCCGTCCGGAATTTCTGAACCGGATTGATGAGATTATCGTATTCCACGCCCTTGAGAAAGAGCATATGAAGAAGATTGCCGTCCTGATGAGCAGAGAATTTTCAAAACGTCTGGAGGAACAGATGAATATTCACCTTACGCTGCGTGAGTCGGCAAAAAATCTGCTTGTGGAAAAAGGAACCGACGCAAAATACGGCGCGAGGCCGCTGCGCAGAGCTATGCAGACGGAACTGGAAGATAAGCTTGCCGACGCAATATTAAACGGAGAAATAAAGTCCGGAGATACCGTGGAGGCCGGAGTATCGCAGAAAAAGATCTGTTTTGTCGTGAAATAAACAGACGCGGAACAGGGCCGGCGCGGCGGTTCAACTATAATTTGTCAGTCAAAAACCAGTGGCAAATCAGAAGTTTTTATTATATAATAGCGATAGCAGATATTCCGGCGGCAAAAATCTTTTTTCAGAAAACTGCGGCGCAGTGAAATGAACTGGATTCTGATTATCCGCTTTCAGCGGAGGCCTCCGGAGCCGTCTTGAATGAAATACTTAGGAGGAAAATGAAAAATGGCAGCTGTGAAAGAATTATTGCGTGCAGAGGGTGACGGAACACTTAGTTTTGGAGACTACACGCTTGCATCCAAGACAAAAAAGGATAATTGCGAATTTGCAGGAGACATTTATAAAGTAAAGACTTTTTCAGAGATAACAAAGCTAGAAAAAAATGGTATGTTTGTATATGAGTCTGTTCCGGGAAGTGCGGTGGAAAATTTTAAAGAGACCGATACAGAAGTGACTTTTTCCGTATCTGCAGGCGGAGACGTGCAGTTTACGCTGGAACTGGAGCCGGAGAGCGAGTATGAAGTATTTATCGGAGGCACTTCGGCAGGCAGAATGACTACAAATCTCAGCGGCAAGCTCAGCGTCAGTGTAGAGCTGAGCGCAGATCAGAGCGTGGACGTCAGAGTTTCCAAGTGCTGATAACAGTCCGGGCAGACGCAGAGATGTTATGCCTGGTATTAATGAAGAAAAAAGCTGCAGGGTGGATGGTGTCCACCCTGTTTTAATGTCGGAAAAGCCGGAATGTAATACGAAATGAAAGAAAGGATAAGATGCTATGGCAAAAAGCAGGAAAAGTGTGTTTTTCTGTCAGAACTGCGGCCATGAAGAGTCCAAATGGCTGGGGCAGTGTCCGGCCTGCGGAGAGTGGAATAGTTTTGTGGAGGAAAGGATTGACACTGGAATTACAAAAGGAACCACCGTTTCCGCCAGAGCGGTGAGAGAATCTGTGAGAGAAGCGGCTGTCGTGCCTCTGACAGATGTAAGCGCGGACGATGAAGCCAGATGCAGGACAGGGATCGGAGAGCTGGACCGGGTGCTGGGCGGCGGAATTGTTCCCGGTTCGCTTGTGCTTGTCGGAGGAGATCCGGGGATTGGAAAATCCACGCTGCTGCTTCAGGTATGCCAGCAGATGGCAGAGATGAAGAAAATTTTATATATATCGGGCGAAGAGTCGCAGTCGCAGATCAAACTCAGAGCAAACCGGATGGGAAAATTTTCTCCCAATCTTCTGCTTCTGTGTGAGACAAATCTGGAAACCATACAGGGTGTGATTGAGAAGGAAAAGCCGGAGCTTGTGATCATCGACTCCATTCAGACAATGTACAGCGAAGAGGTCTCTTCGGCGCCGGGAAGTGTTTCTCAGGTGCGGGAGTCTACAAATGTCTTTATGCAGCTCGCGAAAGGCCTGTGTATTTCAATTTTCATTGTAGGCCATGTGACGAAAGAAGGAACGGTGGCAGGTCCCCGTGTCCTCGAACATATGGTGGATACAGTTCTCTATTTTGAAGGGGACCGACATGCATCGTACCGGATCCTCCGGGCGGTGAAAAACCGTTTCGGATCTACAAACGAGATCGGAGTATTTGAAATGCGGCAGGACGGCCTTACAGAGGTTGAAAATCCGTCCGAATATATGCTCAGCGGCAAGCCGGAAAATGCGTCCGGATCAGTTGTGGCCTGTTCCATGGAAGGAACCAGACCCATTCTGATTGAAATTCAGGCGCTTGTGTGCCGCAGCAATTTTGGAATGCCGAGAAGAACAGCAGCAGGAACGGATTATAACAGAGTAAACCTGCTGATGGCTGTTCTGGAGAAACGTCTGGGAATGGCCCTGTCAAATTGCGATGCTTACATTAATATCGCCGGAGGAATCCGGATGAACGAACCGGCTATTGATCTTGGTATTGTTCTGGCGATTGCCTCCAGTTTCCGCAACCGTCCCATAGACGAAAAGACAATAGTTTTCGGCGAGGTCGGTCTGAGCGGTGAAGTCCGGGCGGTCAGCATGCCCGAACAGCGGGTGGCAGAAGCGAAAAAACTTGGATTTGAAACGTGCATCCTGCCGGAAGTATCCCTGAAAATGGTAAAAGGTATTCAGGGAATCAAACTCATCGGAGTAAAAAATATCGGGGATGCAGTCGGAATATTCTGAAAATATGAGTGAAAGGGGACGGACCCCTTTGCAAAAGGGTCCGTCCCCTTTGGGAGGAAAAATGAGACAATTTATAAGAAAAGCCAAATATTATGAGACAGATCAGATGGGAATTATCCATCATTCAAATTATATCCGCTGGATGGAGGAGGCCCGCATTGATATGCTGGACCAGCTGGGGTATCCGTACCGCAGATTTGAAGAAATGGGATATATGAGTCCGGTACTCCGTGCGGAATGTGAGTACAAGAAGAGTGTGAAGTTCGATGACGAGGTAAAAATTGTTGTCAGCCTTCAGGAGTTTGGCAGGGTAAAATTCACTCTTCGCTATGACATATACAATATGAGTGAAGGCGGAGAGCTGAGCGCGTATGGAACAACAACACACTGCTTTCTGAATAAAGACGGAAGACCTGTTTTGATTGACAGAGAAATGCCGGAGTTTACAGAAACAATGAAAACGCTGGGAATGGAAAAAGAAAACCAGTAAGCGAAAGAGATAAGACAGGAAACAAAATTATGGATTATGAAAAACTGCGGGAATTGAGAAATAAACAGAACAGGTTCGGAGATCTGGCCGGAGTCAGGATTGTGGAGATCCGGGAGGGCTATGCCCGCACAGAGCTTGAAGTGAAGCCGGAGTTTCTTAATCCCATCGGTTCGGTTCACGGCGGATGTCTTTTTACTATGGCGGACATTACAGGCGGCTCTGCCGCAGTATCTCATGGCGAGCAGGTTACGACTGCGGATGCGGATATCCGCTATCTGCGGCCGGGAATCAATGTAAAAAAACTGACGGCAGAATCCAGGGAGATCAAGAAAGGGAAAAATCTTCTTGTATATCAGGTAGAAGTCCGCGATGAAAATGAGACACTTCTTGCAGCGGCCACATTGTCGTATATGTCTCTGCATCAGAAGATAGAACTGTAAAAATTGTCCTGCAGGACAGCAGAGACTGTCCCGGCAGGAAGTGGATTCAGTCAAAATAGAAAAGATCTTCAAATTTTTTGTCCAGTGCAATACACAGTACCAGGGCCAGTTTAGCTGTCGGGTTAAACTGGCCCGTTTCTATAGAACTGATTGTGTTTCTTGATACACCTACCATCTCGGCCAGCTGAGCCTGAGACAGACCCTTCTCAGACCTCGCCTCCTTCAGATGATTTTTCAGTATAAGTTCTTCTTTCATAATTCGGAAAGACCCCTTTACAATTGATAGCGGATAAAATAGGCAATAATTCCGGCAAGGAAAAACAGCGCCAGCAGAAGCTGCCACCACTTGCGGGTGAAGTAGAATTTTGCCCCGAATTCACAGACCAGGCTCAGACCAACTAAAAGAGTGATAAAATCCTCAAACAGCATAGTCATTGATCCGATCTGCACTTCTCCGCGGACCAGTTCGCTGCCCATTATCATTAAAATAACCAGAACAAACATAACGCTTCCATACCCGAACATTTCGGCATTCTGTTTGTTCTGAACCTGCAGTTCATCGCCCTTTCGGTTGTCATTTTTGCTTTTCAGCAGAATATCTTCTTTTTCCATGAAAAATCCCCCTTTCAGCCGGAAAAATATATATTATACAATGCCAAGTTTTCTTTGCATTAAATATACTATATGCCAAGTATACTTGTCAATAGAGAACGGTATTTTTACGGAATATATTTAACTTTCATTTAACTTGAATATATCGAGTGTCGATAATATACTGAAATCAGAAATATCGATACTCGATAGTCAAATACCCAGATGCAGGCATCGGGGTATTTGACCCTCGCGGCAGTCGCCGGATGGACATACGGGCATGTCCGCCTGGCTCGTTGCTCGCGGGAATAAAGTTCCGGAAGGAGGATTAATATGCGTAATAAGGAAGGCAGGAAAGTTACTTACAGATTTGTGAACTTTCGTTATATGGAACGCGGCGCATTTGCAGAATATCTTCACAGAATGGCACTGAAAGGATGGCATTTCCGCGGCTGGAAATGGGGAATGGTTTTCGAGCAGGGAGAGCCGGAAGATGTCGTATACGACGTTGAAATATTTTCAGAGGCAAGAGAGAAAGATCTCTGTCCGGAGGAAGAAACCGAAGAATATGCAGAATACTGCCGGGCAGCCGGATGGGAATTTGTTGACGCCAACAGAAAATTCTGTGTTTTCCGGAAAGTATCAGAGTATGCAGTTCCCATTGTAACGGAGACGGAGCGGGTGGAAGAGATATGGAAGGCAGAAGGGAAGAGAATGCTGATTCCGGCAATTATATTTGGAATATTTGCTGTGGATTATCCGGTTACTGCAGTAAAAACAGGGATTGAAAACTGGCTTTTTTCTGATCTGCATCTGTTTATTCTGTTTCTGTTTCCTGCTTATTTTCTGGAATATGTTCTGCAATATATTTTCACGCTGAAGTGGTATCTGACCGGGAAAAAGAGGATTTCTTCAGGAAAACCGGTGAGATACGGCCTGCGGATCGGATACAGGATCTGGAATGGATTTGTGAATATAGCGCTGGCTGTTTTAATTGTCTGGGTTTATTATCTTGGTCTGCACAAAATAGCGGTTATCGCATTGATTGCAGTTCTGTTTTTCATCGGACTGCAGGCTGCCGAGAACTATTTCCGGCCAAAAAGAAAAAACGGAAGAAAGATCAGGAGAATCGGCTGGGGCAGTTACATTGTGCTCAGTCTGTTCCTTATCATCCTTTTTCCGGAGAATACTTCTTATAACGAACCGAATCAGAGCATACTGGGCAGCGTGGAGGAAGGCAGTTTTGTACTGGCGGAAGAAACAGGGGACAAAGATGTGCAGTTTTCCTACTATCTGTACCAGACAGATCACCCATGGGTTGCGGATGTGGTATGGTCTTCACAGAAAAGAGAAGATGCGGATATGGGCTGGTCGTCGGAAGGGAATCTTCGCATTTACCGGGCGGTTGGACAGAGAACCATCCGCTGTAAAGATGCGGTTCTGGTGCTGCAGTACAAATCCGATGAGCTGACCGATGAGCAGCTTCATGCAGCTTTAAGCAGACTGGGGCTGCAGGAAGCCTGAGTATCTGTAAGACAGCAGAACAGGGATAAGATGCAAAAGCACATACGGAATGGAAGCAGACAGAGCGGAAAAACTATGGCAGGAAAAAGAAAGCCTCTTTTATAAAATCAAAATACGGAAAGGAAAGGACAGATGGCAAGAGAACAGTTTCAGACATTGACAGAGCCTATGTATTATATCCTTCTGGCGCTGACGGAGGAATGTTGCGGCGTGGATATTATGGAAAAGGTCAGAGATATTTCCGGGGGACGGGTAACTGTCGGCCCGGGAACCCTGTATGCTATGCTGTCAAAATTCGAGGCCACCGGAATTATACGCAGAACTGCCGAGGAGGGCCGGAAAAAGTCTTATATTATTACAAGCCACGGAAAGAAAATGTTAAGCGAGGAGTATGACCGGCTGAAGCGGATGATACAGGACGGGGATGCGGTGAGATCCGGATTGTGACAATATATTTTACAGAAAACAGTCAATTAACGGCTGGTTTTTATATAACAGTATATAACAGTTGACAACAGTTATATACTGTTATATACTGTTTAACAAGAGGAGGACACTTATGAAGATTATAATCAACAGTTCATCAATGGTACCGATTTATGAACAGATCATGGATCAGATCAAGGCCCGGATTACAGCCGGAGATCTGAAAGAAAATGACATACTCCCCTCTGTCCGGACTCTTGCAAAAGAACTGAAAATCAGCGCACTGACTGTAAAAAAAGCATATGACAATCTGGAACAGGATGGTTTTACCGTTACGGTTCACGGGAAAGGTACATATGTTGCCGCTGCAAATACGGAACGGATGCTGGAAGAACAGCGCCGGGAAGTGGAAGAAGGACTTGAAAAAGCAGTGGGAAAAGGCAGAAGATGCGGGATGAGTGACGAAGAGATCAGGGAGTTATTTGAATTGATCATGGAGGACTAGATAATGTTGGAAATAAAAGGACTTGTAAAGGCGTACGGGGATTTCAGGCTGAACTGTTCCATGAAGGTGGAGCGGGGATATATCACCGGTCTGGTAGGTCAGAACGGCGCTGGAAAAAGCACTGCCTTTAAGGCTGTTCTGGGATTGATTTCCAGTGATGGCGGCGAGGTCTCCATTATGGGGAAATCTCCTTCTGAGCTGACAGCCCGGGACCGGCAGAAAATGGGGGTCGCCCTGACTAATTCCGGGTTCAGCGGTTATCTGCGGGTGAAAGATATTATCCCGGTGCTCAGAGCAATGTACCCGGATTTTGATGAGGGGAAATTCAGAAATATCTGCAGAAAGTTCAGTGTTCCGGAGAATAAGATGATCAAAGATTTCTCCACCGGAATGAAGGCAAAATTAAAGGTAATCGCGGCTGTAACCCACAATGCAGAGTTTCTTCTTCTGGATGAGCCCACATCAGGGCTTGACGTAGTAACACGGCGAGATGTGCTGGATCTTCTCCGGGAATATATGGAAGAGAATGAAGAGAGGAGTATCCTGATCAGCTCCCACATTTCCACAGATCTGGAGGGGCTGTGTGACGATATCTATATGATACACGAAGGACAGATTGTGCTTCATGAGGATACCGACGTTCTGCTGAATAATTACGCCCTGATCAAGGCGGATCAGGAACAGTTTGCGCGGCTGGACAAAGAATATATTCTGAAGGTAAGACGGGAGAACTACGGCTATGCCTGCCTGACTGATCAGAAACAGTATTACCGGGAAAATTATCCGGATATAGTTGTGGAACGGGGAAATCTGGATGAAGTAATTGCAATGATGATCGGAGGCGAGGATTTATGAAAGGACTGCTGATTAAAGATTTTCAGTTAATGAAAAACCAGGGGAAGATACTGATTGCCATATTTGTAGTGAACGCTGCATTTGGAATTTTTGCAGATGGGAATTCTTCTTTTCTGACAGCATATTTTACAATTTTCCTGGCGCTTTTTACTACCAGTACGATCAGTTATGACGAGTATGACAGCGGATATCTTTTCCTTTTTACTCTTCCGATAAGCAGAAAAGGCTATGTGACGGGAAAATATGTGTTTGGGATTCTCAGTGTCCTGCTTGCCTGGTGCTTCGGCATGGCAGTGGGCACAGCTGATTTTCTGCGGACAACTCCTAACGAAAGCCTGACAGATTGGTTTATAAGCGGAACACTCTATATAGCAGTTGGGGTCATCTTTCTCAGTTTTACCATTCCGGTGCGGCTGAAGTTCGAGTCAGAGAAGGCCAGGTATGCCAATCTGATCGCGATTATAGCAATGCTGGTGATCTATACCCTCATTATGGGCGGTATAGAATATCTGCCGGAATCCTGGACGGAAAATGCGGCTGCGTTTTTCAACGGACTGGGCGATATGGGAATCTGGATATGTGTTATGACAGCAGCCCTGGTTATTCTGATTATTTCTTATTTGTGCAGCAGGCGCATTATGGAGAAGAAAGAATTCTGAGGTGGGATGTTATGAAACGGATGCGTACGTAAAATGGACCTGATCTTTGAGAAGGAGGCGCTGTAAATGAAAAATTCGGGCAGATGTCCAAAGTGCAGCTCGGACAGGATTGCGAGGATCCCGGATAACGGCAGATATGCCAATGGAAATAACATATATCTGAGATCATCAGTGGTGCTTGCCGACAGAGTTCCGCTGATAAAATATATATGCTGTGAGTGCGGATATGCAGAGGAATGGGTGGAAGACCGGGGAGATCTTGCAAAGATAGAAGACAGATTCAGATAAATATATTCCATTCAGTAAATGTCTTTTCTGCAGTATTTGAAAAATGCTGCGGCAATTCCCGCGGCTGTTACTGCGCAACCGATAGCGGCCGGCGCCGGACTGATCTCTGCGTTCGTGAGGATGTCGGCCGCTTCGGCATAACCGAAGGGAGTAATGTATTTGAGCCATTCTGCGTCTTCTGTAATATTGGCAATGATATTCAGAAAATAGAGGACTGCGGCCAGCCCCAGTCCGATACCAATCCCGCTTTTCCTGAGGAACGCGGAGATACAGAAACAGACAGCGGCTATTTCTGTCTGAAGCAGAAGATAGGCCAGGTGCAGCAGAAGAAACTCGTTCATCTGAAATCTTTCGCCTATGGCAGCAGTGACAATAAGCGCGGTCAGGATGCAGACGGCATTCAGGATGAGAATCTGCAGCAGGATGCGAAGCAGTTTTTCAAATACAATGCGGCTGCGGTTGACAGGGTGTGTGAAAAGGTACTCCGCAGTATGATTTTTTTCTTCGTCAGCGAGCGCGGTTATACCGATATACGCAGCAAAGAAAGCACCTCCGATACCGAGAATATTGCCGCATTCCAGCCCGTAGAATCCCATAAGTTCTCCGAAGTTCAGACGGTCCATTCCAAAGGCCTGTGTAAATCCGCCCATCGAAGAAAAGGCTGCGTTCAGTTCGTTTACCTGATCTTTCATATCTGGAAATATGATCAGGCAGATCATAAGGAGCAGCGCAATCGCCGCTGCCCAGACTGCCAGCGAGGTCCGGTTTCTTTTCATTTCAAACTTAAGAAGTGTCATAATTTCCCCTTTCTATTCGTAAAAATGCATGAAGATTTCATTCAGATCCGGTTCTGTGATTGTAATGTCTGTAAAAGCAATCTGAGTCAGAAACTCTACCAGTTCTTTCATATCACCCTGATAAAGGAAAGAAACAGAGCTCCCTTCAATTTTGAGATCCCGTATTTCCGGTCCTCTGTGGACGCCTTTATGCCCGCCTGTCTGTTCAGCCTGCTCTCTGAGCTGTTTAAGAAAAAGCGTGGAATCCGGAAGCGTCAGCGTGACGCGTCTGGCATTGGTTCTGGCAAGATCCGCGATATCTCCGCAGGCGACAAGTCTTCCTTCGCGGATGACTGCGGCCCGGCTGCAGTATCTTTGCACTTCCGACAAAATGTGGGAAGACAGAAAAATGGTGGCGCCTCCGGCACGGCGCTCTTTCAGAATTTCAAAAAATTCTTTCTGAATCAGAGGGTCGAGCCCGCTTGTAGGTTCATCAAATATATAGAGCTTTGGACTGTGCTGGAGCGCGCTCACAATGGATACTTTTTTCCGGTTGCCCAGCGAGAGCTCATCTGTCTTCTGCCCGGGATCAAGCTGAAGCCGCTCACAGAGTCTGCGGCTTTCCTCCCGGCAGTTTTTTCGTCTTAGCTTTGCGGAAAGATTAAGTATTTCTGATACAGTTGTACCGGAATAAAACATAGCTTCCGATGGAATATATCCTGTATTTTCAAGGATTTCCCGCTTGTTCTTCTGTACGTCCATGTTCATAATGGAGGCTTTGCCGGAAGTGGGGTGTATCAGTCCGAGAAGCAACCGGATTGTTGTACTTTTCCCTGCGCCGTTTGGTCCGATAAAGCCATAGAATTCGCCCTCTCTGACCGATAGATTCAGATCAATGATCCCCCTGTTTCTGCCGTATGATTTTGTGAGGTGTTCTGTAGTGATAATATCCATATCTGCAGCCTTTCCGTATTATTATTTTATAACTATTATGTGCAAATATCCGGAAACCGGCGTTGACGATCTGGTCCTGTCTGGCTTTCGGAAGTGTAAAAAATTTCTCATTCATATTTCTTATTATATCTCGTTGACCGTTTTTGAGAAGACTGTTTTTTTGATGCGGAGGATTTTATATGGCCGCAGAAAAAATGAAGAAGTGGTGTTCCTTCAAACACAGTTCTTGTGTTAAAATAGAGAGAAAATTATAAAATGGATGCGCTTCCCCCGGTGAGAAGACCGGAAAGAGTTCCAGAATATGAGGCAAATGAAAACAACCAGGTTAGAAATACGAAAGGAGCCGATATGGGATATTTTTATTTTGCCCGTCACGGGCAGACTGTGTGGAATGTAGAGAATAAAATCTGCGGCGCTACGGATATTGCGCTGACAGAAAAGGGACATGAACAGGCAAAGGAGCTTGGAAGGAAAATTCTTGATGAAGGAATACACATTGATGAGATTATCTGTTCGCCTCTGATGCGCGCGGCGGATACGGCAAGACACGTCTCGGATATCATAGGGGTTCCCGTGAGGGTGGAATCAGAGCTGAAAGAGCAGAACTTCGGAAAATATGAGTCAACCCCACGGGACGGGGAGGAGTTCCGGCAGGCGAAGATGTGCTTTGCCCAGAGTTATGAAGGGGGAGAGTCCATGATCCGTTTCTGTCAGAGAATCTATAATCTTCTGGACAGAATTAAAGCAGAGTCAGACGAAAAAGTCTATCTTCTCGTGGCACATAATGGAGTTGCACGGGCGGTACAGTCTTATTTTACAGACATGAGCAATGAAGAATTCGCGAAGTTTGGTATAAAAAACTGTGAGCTGAAGAAATATGAATTCTAAAAGGGAAACAGGTGCAGGCTGAAAGGCCGGCGCCTGTTCTGCATGTATATGTATAGGATGGTCAGCGGCAGGGATCATAACGATAGCCATATCCTGTCAGCGTTCGGATAAAACCGTATTCTCCGGAAAAGGGCCGGAGTTTCTTCCTGATTTGAAACACCGTGTTTTCTACTGCGTGGCAGCAGCCGTTTGCCGGTTCTTCCCAGACGGCTTCATAGATCTGTTCTTTTGTAAAGGCTGCGTCCGGATTGGCGTGGAGCAGATTCAGTACCTGGAATTCTTTTGCTGACAGATATACTTCCTGCCCGTTTACGGATACCGTGCGGGATGCTGCGTTTATTTTCAACTCTGCCCCCGGCTTTGAAGAGGCAGACGGAATCCCCCAGAATTGCCGCACTGCGGCGCAGTCTTTCTGGATCTGGCGGTGAAGGAGAGAAAAAGTACTGTATTCTTTTACAGGACGCAGCTTATGATACAGTTGCAGCTCTATTTTGCAGCCGTAGATTTCTCTGTGAAAATCCAGAAGAATCGTTTCTACGGAAATATCCGGATTGCCGTCAACAGTCGGCCGGGTTCCGATATGAGTTGCGCCGTAATATGTTTGTGTATCTAAGAGAATTTTTGAAATATACACGCCATTTTCCGGCAGGACAGTTTCCAGGGCGGGGGCCAGATTTGCTGTGGGTGTCCCCGTAAATTTACCGATACCCCGGCCGTGGACAACAGTTCCTGTTATTATGCAAAGAGGATGATCTTTCTTTTCTTTTTTCATCATAAATTCTCCTAAAGAATACCATTCATGGACAGAATGAGCAGGATGCAGGTGACGGCGACGGTAACAGAAAAAAGAATCATGCCGGTATGCCGTCTGCGGGGACTCTGCCCGGAGGCGGACAGATATCCGCTTTTTCTTAAGGCTGTTATCACCGGCTTATACAGGAGGAAAGTAAAGGCTGCATTCAGCCCGCTTTTGATCAGGTTAAAAGGAAGAAAAGCGGGCAGCAGAAGTTCTGCCACAGCTTCCCGGGGATAGCCCATATAAAACGGAGTGATCAGATAATTCCAGATCAGCATAACGGAAGTCATGACCAGACAGCCTGAAAGAAGTCCTGTTGTGGCTCCGGCCAGAGAATGCTTCCTCTTATATATTATGGAAGCGGTGCAGGCAAAGGCACAGGTGGACAGAATATTCATAACACAGCCGATGATACCTGTGTCACTGACAGAGAACATTTCAATAAAAGATACAATTACGGAAACGATAAAAGCGGTAAACGGTCCCCAGATCAGGCCGCCCAGTGTGATAATCACATCCTTTGGATCGTATTTCAGAAACAGAACGACCGGTACGCGTCCGACTGCCATAACGGCATAGGAGATAGCGCACAGCATGGCAATGGTTGTGATTCTTTTCGCTTTACTGTTCATGTTGGTTCCTCCACATAAAAAATACACCTGAAAGAGATGCCTTTCAGGTGCAGTGCTCTTTTGTTCGGATGTGCTGATTATAGCATTCCGGCTGTGGAAGAACAATGTGCAGGGCAGAATTCGGAAACAATTCGGAACTTGTCCGGCTTATTTCAATAGATGAGAGTACTCCGGATGTTTCTCAAACCAACCTGCCGCATAGGAACAGGTGGGCACTGCTTTCAGATTTCTGCTTTCCAGTTCATTTACAACTTCCTTCATAAGCTTTCCGGCGATTCCCTGGCCGCGGAGGGAGGTGTCAACAAAAGTGTGGTCGATCTCCACTGTGTTTTTGTCTTCCCCCTTATAGGGAAATGTGATCTGAGCCAGAAGAGCGCCTTCTTCTGAAAGAAGAACAATTTCGTTTTCTTTGTGTGTAAAATCCATATTCTCAATCCTTTCCGTGAAAAATTTCGTACCTGCTGTTATTGTATCTTATATGGGAAGAATGGCAAGGGCAAATTTTCCGGTATGGTCCGCCTTTCTTACTTTCGGCGGATGGGAAGACGGATAACGGTGCGCAGTTTTTCAGGTGCGGTTCTTCTGGGATCGCTCAGATAGATCTCATGATGCATCCGGCAGCCGGAAAAGTCCGTTTCATAGCCCTGTTCTTCAAGAAAGGCGTCTATTTTCTGTATGGTTTCAGGTTCATCGTCGTAACTTCCGGTATGCATACATTGTACACAGAGCCCCTCGCGAAGCGTGAAAAATTCTGCTTTGGAAAAATCCGTTTTTTTCTTCTCAGTGGCTTCCCGGACAGCCCAGTCAAATACTTCCCGGGTAACGAATTCCGGAAGACGGATCATGGAGATCCCTCCGTTTATTCCCTGTCTTGTAACGATGGGAATGCCTGCCTGACACAAGGTGTCAATATCCCGGCTGATTGTTCTTCGTGATACTTCGAACTGTTCGGCAAGAACCGGGGCGGTAATGGTTTCTTTCTGTAACAGAATTGAGAGAATGCCGATCAGGCGGTCAATTTTCATGCGCTGTTCCTCCGTAAAATCTGTCTGTATTATACCATGGAAAAGAGGACGACTATGTGTCATGTTTTGCTTTCAGAAAATATTTATGTTCAGGCTCGGACGCAGGGCGAATAGCAGAAAGAACGGACGTGCATCAATAATAATATGGAAAAAGAAAGAAATATCTTTCGTTCGGTGCCGGAAATTCAAAAGCGAATAGAAAAAAGAATAAATTCTACTGCTGGTCGGTTGCGGATCCGGAGCCTGAGAACTAAAATAGCATCAGATTCAGCAGCGGATTTCAACGCAGATTGAGACGAGGAGGCACAGAGACATTATGTTTGAGATTGATAAAGAAGCCTTTGGTGCATTTCTGGCAGAACAGAGAAAAGCGAAAGGGTATACACAAAAAACACTGGCGGAAAAACTGTTTGTCTCAGATAAAGCAGTCAGCAAATGGGAGAGAGGATTGAGTATGCCGGATATCTCTCTGCTGGCCCCTTTATCTGATATACTGGGAATATCTGTTACCGAGCTGCTGGAAGGGAAAAAAATAGATTCTGCCTCCTCTATAAAAACAGAAGAGGTGGAAACTATTGTAAAAAAAGCGCTGGCACTTTCGGAAGAAACGCCGGAAAAAGCGCGGCAGAGGAAAAGAAGGAACAGAGTTATTTTCGGGCTGTGTACACTGGCAGCTTTTCTGGAAACTGCAGGGGGAATATGGTTTATAACAGGAATGGGAGACAGATATCAGTTTTCGGATTTCCGATCAGTAATAAGAATAGAAATAATGTTACTTATATTTACCGGCTATTTCTGGTGCTTTGTGAAAGAGAAACTTCCGACATATTATGATGAAAATAAGATTCATACATACAGTGACGGAGTATTTCGTCTGAATATTCCGGGAATCCGCATAAATAACACCAGCTGGCCCCGCATTATTAAATGTATGAGATACTGGCTGGCGGCTGTTCTTGTAACCTATCCCGCAGTTGAATTTGCCGGGATGCAGATAAGCGCGGGAACAGGCAAAGAAAGCGTGCTGGCAGCAGGGGTTATGGCTGTTTATCTGGCAGGGCTGTTCCTTTCCATATATATTTCCGCAAAAAAGTGCTGATCCGGACAGGTTTGAAATCCTGTACTGGGAGAATACAGATGCTGATGAAATAGAAGATAAATAATATAGAGGTATTTGCCGTAATTGTGCGAATTGTCTGAAATAAATAAAAAAGAGAAAAAACATTGACAATTACTGCCGGGGGTGATAAGATAGCACCTGTCGCTGATGACGGGGCCTTAAAAAAGCCGCAGGAAATCATGTCAGCCGGAGACGCGGAGGCGGAACAGCCGGGGATGTGAGAGTGGAAAAAAGGGAGCCGGAAGCGCTGAAAAAACAGATGAAAAAAACTGTTGACAACGCCTTGCTGATGTGATAATCTATACAGGCTGTCGCCTGAAGCTGACCGAAAGGAAAGCGGATGAGACAGAAAAGAAAAATAAAAAAGTTCTTGACAAAGCGGAACAGATTTGATAAAATATCAAAGCTGTCGCTTGAGAGAGAACGACAGGAACCTTGATAACTGAACAATAGACAACAACCCTTGAAAATTTCTTTGAAGAGAAAATTTCTAAGAACGTCATTGAACAATGAGGTTCGACTCCGTCGAACGGCTTTCACACCAGATTCGTGAAAGACCTCATCAAGTGTTCAATGCCAAACAAACAGTAAAAAGGGAAGAATTAGCTAGTAGTTAGTTCTGAACTTGGAACAAACATTTTTAACGAGAGTTTGATCCTGGCTCAGGATGAACGCTGGCGGCGTGCCTAACACATGCAAGTCGAGCGAAGCACTTTACTTTGATTTCTTCGGATTGAAAAGTTTTGTGACTGAGCGGCGGACGGGTGAGTAACGCGTGGGTAACCTGCCCCATACAGGGGGATAACAGTTAGAAATGACTGCTAATACCGCATAAGACCACAGCACCGCATGGTGCAGGGGTAAAAACTCCGGTGGTATGGGATGGACCCGCGTCTGATTAGCTAGTTGGTGAGGTAACGGCCCACCAAGGCAACGATCAGTAGCCGACCTGAGAGGGTGACCGGCCACATTGGGACTGAGACACGGCCCAAACTCCTACGGGAGGCAGCAGTGGGGAATATTGCACAATGGGGGAAACCCTGATGCAGCGACGCCGCGTGAGCGAAGAAGTATTTCGGTATGTAAAGCTCTATCAGCAGGGAAGAAAATGACGGTACCTGACTAAGAAGCACCGGCTAAATACGTGCCAGCAGCCGCGGTAATACGTATGGTGCAAGCGTTATCCGGATTTACTGGGTGTAAAGGGAGCGTAGACGGATAGGCAAGTCTGAAGTGAAAGCCCGGGGCTCAACCCCGGGACTGCTTTGGAAACTGTTTATCTAGAGTGCTGGAGAGGTAAGTGGAATTCCTAGTGTAGCGGTGAAATGCGTAGATATTAGGAGGAACACCAGTGGCGAAGGCGGCTTACTGGACAGTAACTGACGTTGAGGCTCGAAAGCGTGGGGAGCAAACAGGATTAGATACCCTGGTAGTCCACGCCGTAAACGATGACTACTAGGTGTTGGCAGGCAAAGCCTGTCGGTGCCGCAGCAAACGCAATAAGTAGTCCACCTGGGGAGTACGTTCGCAAGAATGAAACTCAAAGGAATTGACGGGGACCCGCACAAGCGGTGGAGCATGTGGTTTAATTCGAAGCAACGCGAAGAACCTTACCTGCCCTTGACATCCGAATGACCGGTGAGTAATGTCACCTTTCCTTCGGGACATTCGAGACAGGTGGTGCATGGTTGTCGTCAGCTCGTGTCGTGAGATGTTGGGTTAAGTCCCGCAACGAGCGCAACCCTTATCTTCAGTAGCCAGCGGCCAGGCCGGGCACTCTGGAGAGACTGCCAGGGATAACCTGGAGGAAGGTGGGGATGACGTCAAATCATCATGCCCCTTATGGGCAGGGCTACACACGTGCTACAATGGCGTAAACAAAGGGAGGCAGAGCCGCGAGGCCGAGCAAATCTCAAAAATAACGTCTCAGTTCGGATTGTAGTCTGCAACTCGACTACATGAAGCTGGAATCGCTAGTAATCGCGAATCAGAATGTCGCGGTGAATACGTTCCCGGGTCTTGTACACACCGCCCGTCACACCATGGGAGTTGGTAACGCCCGAAGTCAGTGACCCAACCGAAAGGAGGGAGCTGCCGAAGGTGGGACCGATAACTGGGGTGAAGTCGTAACAAGGTAGCCGTATCGGAAGGTGCGGCTGGATCACCTCCTTTCTAAGGAAGAAATAACTTTTTCCGTCCGGAGCAATCCAACTAAAACGGAGGAAATAACTTTTTCCGCCTGGAGCAATCTAACTAAAACGGAAGAAGAAGTAAAGAGCTGTTGTCTATTGTCGAGTTATCAAGTCGAGGAAAGAGCATAAGAACAGAAGGGTTCGCCTTGCCAGGTTCGAAAGGACCTCACCAAGCGCGGCGAACAAGCTTGGTTCTAAGCTCGAAAAGACCTCGCTAAGAACTCAGGCTTTTTTGGTGGCGATGCGCCCGGGGGCAACACCCGTTCCCATCCCGAACACGATGGTTAAGACCCGGACGGCCGATGGTACTGCACTGGAGACGGTGTGGGAGAGTAGGTGGCCGCCAAATTTAAAGAAAAGAAACTAAGATGGAAACGCCATCGAAGTTGAACATAAATACTGGTATGGGCGGACAACAATCCGTCGGGCCAACCCAATCAGCAGGGCAGTGCTGTTAACGCTGGGTTTACCAGTGATCAGAGTTCAAAAGAAGTTTTGAGTTCTGATGACTGATAAACAATCAGTCAGAAGCAGATGCGAAGCTCTAAGAGTTTTAGATATTCGTATCTGAATGTACCTTGAAAACTGCATACAGAGAAAAATCAATGATATAAGATCTTATATATCTTATACAAGACATCCGAGGTAATGTTATTTAACAACATTAACAATACAGTCTGAAGAAAACAGACTTAAAATAAATTGGCCTATTGCCAACACATGTAACGCTATACATGTGTAGAGGAAGATCCATTCCCGTGGATCTGAATCGTTTGGTTATGCTGATAAGAGCGTATGGTGGATGCCTTGGCACTAAGAGCCGATGAAGGACGTGATAAGCTGCGAAAAGCTTCGGGGAGGGGCAAATACCCATCGATCCGGAGATATCCGAATGGGGAAACCTGGCTGAGCAAACCTCAGTCGTCCCTGAGCCAATCCATAACTCAGGGAAGGGAACCCGGTGAACTGAAACATCTAAGTAGCCGGAGGAAGAGAAAACAACATGTGATTCTGTGAGTAGCGGCGAGCGAAAACGGAAGAGCCCAAACCAGGGTGCGTGCATCCTGGGGTTCGGACCGCGGAATTGATTCAATAAGCCTAGCAGAACGGTTTTGGGAAAGCCGGCCAGAGAGGGTGAAAGCCCCGTAAGCGAAAGGCGAGTTGACATGGCGGTATCCAGAGTAGGTCGAGACACGTGGAACCTTGACTGAATACGCGGGGACCACCCCGTAAGGCTAAATACTCCTTAGTGACCGATAGCGCATAGTACTGTGAAGGAAAGGTGAAAAGGACCCCGGGAGGGGAGTGAAAAA
Organism: Mediterraneibacter sp. HA8405; assembly: GCF_056148955.1. Lineage (NCBI taxonomy): Bacteria > Bacillati > Bacillota > Clostridia > Lachnospirales > Lachnospiraceae > Mediterraneibacter > Mediterraneibacter sp. HA8405. Next base: position 1,319,932 of record NZ_CM148758.1, read on the forward strand.
GAACCTGAAACCATATGTTTACAAGCTGTGGAACATCTTTATATGATGAACCGCGTACTTTTTGTAGAACGGTCCGGCGAGTTGCGCTGGCTGGCGAGGTTAAGGACTTCAGGTCCGGAGCCGAAGGGAAACCAAGTCTGAATAGGGCCACAGTCAGTCGGAGCAGACCCGAAACCGGGTGATCTACCCATGTCCAGGTTGAAGTTGCCGTAAAAGGCAATGGAGGACCGAACCCACATCCGTTGAAAAGGGTGGGGATGAGGTGTGGGTAGGGGAGAAATTCCAATCGAACCCGGAGATAGCTGGTTCTCCTCGAAATAGCTTTAGGGCTAGCCTCATGTTAATCTTACGGAGGTAGAGCACTGAATTCCTGCGGGGGCGTCAAAGCTTACCAAGGGATATCAAACTCCGAATGCCGTGTAGATGATGCATGGGAGTCAGACGATCCGAGATAAGTTGGGTGGTCAAAAGGGAAAGAGCCCAGACCTGCAGCTAAGGCCCCAAAATGTGTGTTAAGTGGAAAAGGATGTGGGATTTCGAAGACAACTAGGATGTTGGCTTAGAAGCAGCCATCCATTAAAAGAGTGCGTAATAGCTCACTAGTCGAGAGGTCCTGCGCCGAAAATGTCCGGGGCTGAAACACACTGCCGAAGCTCAGGGATTTACGAATGTAAATCGGTAGAGGAGCATTGTTAACTGGACGAAGCGGTACCGGAAGGAGCCGTGGACGGTTAAGAAGAGAGAATGCCGGAATGAGTAGCGAGAGGAAGGTGGGAATCCTTCCGGCCGAATATCTAAGGTTTCCAGGGTAAAGCTGATCTGCCCTGGGTAAGTCGGGACCTAAGGCGAGGCCGAGAGGCGTAGTCGATGGATAACAGGTTGAAATTCCTGTACTATCCTGTAACAGAACTGTGGGGACGCAGGCAGAGAGCGTGAGCCGGGAATGGAAAGACCGGTGCAAGCGAGGTAGGAGTGTATCAGGCAAATCCGGTACACAATCCGAAGACGTGACGCGGACCGAAAACAAGTAGGGAAGCACGTGAGCTGACTGCCAAGAAAAGCCGCTATTGTTTGCAGGGTACCCGTACCGTAAACCGACACAGGTGGATGAGGAGAGAATCCTAAGGCCGACGGGAGAAGCATTGTTAAGGAACTCGGCAAAATGACTCCGTAACTTCGGGAGAAGGAGTGCCTCGAGAGAGGCCGCAGAGAATTGGCCCAAGCAACTGTTTAGCAAAAACACAGGTCTATGCGAAACCGAAAGGTGAGGTATATGGGCTGACGCCTGCCCGGTGCTGGAAGGTTAAGGGGAGAGGTTAGCGCAAGCGAAGCTTTGAACTTAAGCCCCAGTAAACGGCGGCCGTAACTATAACGGTCCTAAGGTAGCGAAATTCCTTGTCGGGTAAGTTCCGACCCGCACGAAAGGCGTAATGATTTGGGCACTGTCTCAACAATGCACCCGGTGAAATTGAAATACCAGTGAAGATGCTGGTTACCTGCGCCAGGACGGAAAGACCCCATGGAGCTTTACTCCAGCTTGATACTGGGATTCGGTATTGCATGTACAGGATAGGTGGGAGGCTAAGAAGTGGTGACGCCAGTTGCCATGGAGCCAATGTTGGGATACCACCCTTGCAGTACTGGGTTTCTAACCAGCAGCCGTGATCCGGCTGGGGGACAATGTCAGGTGGGGAGTTTGACTGGGGCGGTCGCCTCCGAAAGGGTATCGGAGGCGCTCAAAGGTTCCCTCAGAATGGTTGGAAACCATTCGCAGAGTGCAAAGGCAGAAGGGAGCTTGACTGCGACACCGACGGGTGGAGCAGGTACGAAAGTAGGACTTAGTGATCCGGTGGTATAAAGTGGGATTGCCATCGCTCAACGGATAAAAGCTACCCTGGGGATAACAGGCTTATCACTCCCAAGAGTTCACATCGACGGAGTGGTTTGGCACCTCGATGTCGGCTCATCGCATCCTGGGGCTGTAGTCGGTCCCAAGGGTTGGGCTGTTCGCCCATTAAAGCGGTACGCGAGCTGGGTTCAGAACGTCGTGAGACAGTTCGGTCCCTATCCGGCGTGGGCGTAGGATATTTGAGAGGAGCTGTCCTTAGTACGAGAGGACCGGGATGGACTGGCCGCTGGTGTATCTGTTGTTTTACCAAGAGCATAGCAGAGTAGCCAAGCCGGGAAGGGATAAACGCTGAAGGCATCTAAGCGTGAAGCCCCCCTCAAGATGAGATATCCCATAACGACAAGTTAGTAAGACCCCTTGAAGACGACGAGGTAGATAGGGCAGAGGTGGAAGTGCGGTAACGCATGGAGCTGACTGTTACTAATCGGTCGAGGGCATAACCAAAGCGGGAATAGGTGAAGATGGATGATAGATTGATTCTTTGTATGTAGTTTTGAAGGTACATGAATATATACCGGGAATGAGAGGAAGCACCTGAAAGAATAATCTTTCGGGTGTTTTTTGCGTGTGCGACGCCCCAAAATCCGGGCCAGTCCGGGAACATGGCGACCGTATATAATCCCGGAACATGCCTGTTGGCACTTCCGGTGGTTAGATTTTGGATCCTTTTGTTGCTTCCTTCTGTGTTTCCCGGATATTATGCGGAAAAGAGAGGAAAAAGTAATTGAGAGAAGCTCCGAAGTGCTATAAGATAAGATTAGCGGACAAAGTGATTTGCTGAAAGGAAATGCAGATATGCAATTATTATTAAAAGATAAACCGATTTTGGACATACAGGATAACGGAACATGCAGGATACTTGATTTTGACAGACTTCCGTTTGCCCTGAGAAAAGAGAACATTACATTTGTTGATTTTATCGAATGGGCATCAAACCGGACTCTGTCGATCGGACGCAGCTACGCAAAAGAAATATTAAATTCACTGCGGCTGTCACAGACAAACAGGTTTGCTGTGTGCAAGGCATGCAGGGGGCTGAGCCTGGAAGATTCATACTGGATCAGGCAGGATGGTGACAAAAAAACATGGAAAGAGGTCAATCTGTTTCATAATCCGCTGTCTCTTTTTGTAACAGAGATATCCTTATCGGGAACAAATATTCATTATTCAATGAATGCTGAAGAACGCCGCAATATCCATACCCCGGAGCTGACTACCCTGGGGGCGAGTGCAAAAGGATGGATCAGACGAGGCGACAGACTATTTCTCCATAAAGTAGGAAAGTATGAAATTCCCGCGGATCAGATACTGACCGCACTTGATATTCCGCATATTCATTATCATATTTCTACGGAAGAAGAGATTGCCACTTATCTTACGGAAGAGAGAAAAGCCTGGATAGATGGTGTAGGCGAGGCAGTGGTCAATTCGGAACTTTTTACTTCGGAGAAGATATCTCTGGTGACTTTTGAAGAGTTTCAGATTTTTTGCTCTCATTATGGGATGAATCCATATTCAGAAGCGGAAAAAATAGACAGAGAGTTTTACCTGAAAATGCACATAGCGGATTACATTCTGAATAATAATGACAGGCACGAACAGAACTGGGGATTCCTGATGGAAAATGAGACCGGAAAACTGACTGGTTTTTGTCCTTTGTTTGACCACGATCACACGTTTGTAAATTACGATAATGTAATGTCTCAGACAACAGAGTCTGAAATGACACTGAGAGAAGCTGCGATCAGAGCAGCAAAAGAACTCGGGCTGAAAGCAGACGGGCTGGACGGAATTGATCGGCCTGAGTTTTTAAGCGAAGTACAGTGGATAGATGTGCTGGAAAGAGCAAAACATCTTTTATAGAGATCTGGGATATGTAATATTACAGGAGGAGAACGATGAGCAGTATGAAAGAAAAAATGCATACAGGCGAACTTTATCTTCCGGGAGACACGGAAATTATGGAAGATCAGACAAAGCGCCTGGATCGTCTTTACGATTATAACAAGACCCGTCCGACTGAGGGAAAGAAAAGAGAAGCTCTGCTGATAGAAACGTGTCAGAATTGCATGAATTGTCTGAAATAAATAAAAAAGAGAAAAAACATTGACAATTACTGCCGGGGGTGATAAGATAGCACCTGTCGCTGATGACGGGGCCTTAAAAAAGCCACAGAAAATCATGTCAGCCGGAGACGCGGAGGCGGAACAGCCGGGGATGTGAGAGTGGAAAAAAGGAGCCGGAAGTGCTGAAAAAACAGATGAAAAAAACTGTTGACAACGCCTTGCTGATGTGATAATATATAAAGGCTGTCGCTTGAAGCTGACCGAAAGGAAAGCGGATGAGACAGAAAAGAAAAATAAAAAAGTTCTTGACAAAGCGGAACGGATTTGATAAAATATCAAAGCTGTCGCAGAAAAAGAACGACAGGAACCTTGATAACTGAACAATAGACAACAACCCTTGAAAATTTCTTTGAAGAGAAAATTTCTAAGAACGTCATTGAACAATGAGGTTCGACTCCGTCGAACGGCTTTCACACCAGATTCGTGAAAGACCTCATCAAGTGTTCAATGCCAAACACAGTAAAAAGGGAAGAATTAGCTAGTAGTTAGTTCTGAACTTGGAACAAACATTTTTAACGAGAGTTTGATCCTGGCTCAGGATGAACGCTGGCGGCGTGCCTAACACATGCAAGTCGAGCGAAGCACTTTACTTTGATTTCTTCGGATTGAAAAGTTTTGTGACTGAGCGGCGGACGGGTGAGTAACGCGTGGGTAACCTGCCCCATACAGGGGGATAACAGTTAGAAATGACTGCTAATACCGCATAAGACCACAGCACCGCATGGTGCAGGGGTAAAAACTCCGGTGGTATGGGATGGACCCGCGTCTGATTAGCTGGTTGGTGAGGTAACGGCCCACCAAGGCAACGATCAGTAGCCGACCTGAGAGGGTGACCGGCCACATTGGGACTGAGACACGGCCCAAACTCCTACGGGAGGCAGCAGTGGGGAATATTGCACAATGGGGGAAACCCTGATGCAGCGACGCCGCGTGAGCGAAGAAGTATTTCGGTATGTAAAGCTCTATCAGCAGGGAAGAAAATGACGGTACCTGACTAAGAAGCACCGGCTAAATACGTGCCAGCAGCCGCGGTAATACGTATGGTGCAAGCGTTATCCGGATTTACTGGGTGTAAAGGGAGCGTAGACGGATAGGCAAGTCTGAAGTGAAAGCCCGGGGCTCAACCCCGGGACTGCTTTGGAAACTGTTTATCTAGAGTGCTGGAGAGGTAAGTGGAATTCCTAGTGTAGCGGTGAAATGCGTAGATATTAGGAGGAACACCAGTGGCGAAGGCGGCTTACTGGACAGTAACTGACGTTGAGGCTCGAAAGCGTGGGGAGCAAACAGGATTAGATACCCTGGTAGTCCACGCCGTAAACGATGACTACTAGGTGTTGGCAGGCAAAGCCTGTCGGTGCCGCAGCAAACGCAATAAGTAGTCCACCTGGGGAGTACGTTCGCAAGAATGAAACTCAAAGGAATTGACGGGGACCCGCACAAGCGGTGGAGCATGTGGTTTAATTCGAAGCAACGCGAAGAACCTTACCTGCCCTTGACATCCGAATGACCGGTGAGTAATGTCACCTTTCCTTCGGGACATTCGAGACAGGTGGTGCATGGTTGTCGTCAGCTCGTGTCGTGAGATGTTGGGTTAAGTCCCGCAACGAGCGCAACCCTTATCTTCAGTAGCCAGCGGCCAGGCCGGGCACTCTGGAGAGACTGCCAGGGATAACCTGGAGGAAGGTGGGGATGACGTCAAATCATCATGCCCCTTATGGGCAGGGCTACACACGTGCTACAATGGCGTAAACAAAGGGAGGCAGAGCCGCGAGGCCGAGCAAATCTCAAAAATAACGTCTCAGTTCGGATTGTAGTCTGCAACTCGACTACATGAAGCTGGAATCGCTAGTAATCGCGAATCAGAATGTCGCGGTGAATACGTTCCCGGGTCTTGTACACACCGCCCGTCACACCATGGGAGTTGGTAACGCCCGAAGTCAGTGACCCAACCGAAAGGAGGGAGCTGCCGAAGGTGGGACCGATAACTGGGGTGAAGTCGTAACAAGGTAGCCGTATCGGAAGGTGCGGCTGGATCACCTCCTTTCTAAGGAAGAAATAACTTTTTCCGTCCGGAGCAATCCAACTAAAACGGAGGAAATAACTTTTTCCGCCTGGAGCAATCTAACTAAAACGGAAGAAGAAGTAAAGAGCTGTTGTCTATTGTCGAGTTATCAAGTCGAGGAAAGAGCATAAGAACAGAAGGGTTCGCCTTGCCAGGTTCGAAAGGACCTCACCAAGCGCGGCGAACAAGCCTGGTTCTAAGCTCGAAAAGACCTCGCTAAGAACTCAGGCTTTTTTGGTGGCGATGCGCCCGGGGGCAACACCCGTTCCCATCCCGAACACGATGGTTAAGACCCGGACGGCCGATGGTACTGCACTGGAGACGGTGTGGGAGAGTAGGTGGCCGCCAAATTTAAAGAAAAGAAACTAAGATGGAAACGCCATCGAAGTTGAACATAAATACTGGTATGGGCGGACAACAATCCGTCGGGCCAACCCAATCAGCAGGGCAGTGCTGTTAACGCTGGGTTTACCAGTGATCAGAGTTCAAAAGAAGTTTTGAGTTCTGATGACTGATAAACAATCAGTCAGAAATGTACCTTGAAAACTGCATACAGAGAAAAATCAATGATATAAGATCTTATATATCTTATACAAGACATCCGAGGTAATGTTATTTAACAACATTAACAATACAGTCTGAAGAAAACAGACTTAAAATAAATTGGCCTATTGCCAACATATGTAACGCTATACATGTGTAGAGGAAGATCCATTCCCGTGGATCTGAATCGTTTGGTTATGCTGATAAGAGCGTATGGTGGATGCCTTGGCACTAAGAGCCGATGAAGGACGTGATAAGCTGCGAAAAGCTTCGGGGAGGGGCAAATACCCATCGATCCGGAGATATCCGAATGGGGAAACCTGGCTGAGCAAACCTCAGTCGTCCCTGAGCCAATCCATAACTCAGGGAAGGGAACCCGGTGAACTGAAACATCTAAGTAGCCGGAGGAAGAGAAAACAACATGTGATTCTGTGAGTAGCGGCGAGCGAAAACGGAAGAGCCCAAACCAGGGTGCGTGCATCCTGGGGTTCGGACCGCGGAATTGATTCAATAAGCCTAGCAGAACGGTTTTGGGAAAGCCGGCCAGAGAGGGTGAAAGCCCCGTAAGCGAAAGGCGAGTTGACATGGCGGGATCCAGAGTAGGTCGAGACACGTGGAACCTTGACTGAACACGCGGGGACCACCCCGTAAGGCTAAATACTCCTTAGTGACCGATAGCGCATAGTACTGTGAAGGAAAGGTGAAAAGGACCCCGGGAGGGGAGTGAAAAAGAACCTGAAACCATATGTTTACAAGCTGTGGAACATCTTTATATGATGAACCGCGTACTTTTTGTAGAACGGTCCGGCGAGTTGCGCTGGCTGGCGAGGTTAAGGACTTCAGGTCCGGAGCCGAAGGGAAACCAAGTCTGAATAGGGCCACAGTCAGTCGGAGCAGACCCGAAACCGGGTGATCTACCCATGTCCAGGTTGAAGTTGCCGTAAAAGGCAATGGAGGACCGAACCCACATCCGTTGAAAAGGGTGGGGATGAGGTGTGGGTAGGGGAGAAATTCCAATCGAACCCGGAGATAGCTGGTTCTCCTCGAAATAGCTTTAGGGCTAGCCTCATGTTAATCTTACGGAGGTAGAGCACTGAATTCCTGCGGGGGCGTCAAAGCTTACCAAGGGATATCAAACTCCGAATGCCGTGTAGATGATGCATGGGAGTCAGACGATCCGAGATAAGTTGGGTGGTCAAAAGGGAAAGAGCCCAGACCTGCAGCTAAGGCCCCAAAATGTGTGTTAAGTGGAAAAGGATGTGGGATTTCGAAGACAACTAGGATGTTGGCTTAGAAGCAGCCATCCATTAAAAGAGTGCGTAATAGCTCACTAGTCGAGAGGTCCTGCGCCGAAAATGTCCGGGGCTGAAACACACTGCCGAAGCTCAGGGATTTACGAATGTAAATCGGTAGAGGAGCATTGTTAACTGGACGAAGCGGTACCGGAAGGAGCCGTGGACGGTTAAGAAGAGAGAATGCCGGAATGAGTAGCGAGAGGAAGGTGGGAATCCTTCCGGCCGAATATCTAAGGTTTCCAGGGTAAAGCTGATCTGCCCTGGGTAAGTCGGGACCTAAGGCGAGGCCGAGAGGCGTAGTCGATGGATAACAGGTTGAAATTCCTGTACTATCCTGTAACAGAACTGTGGGGACGCAGGCAGAGAGCGTGAGCCGGGAATGGAAAGACCGGTGCAAGCGAGGTAGGAGTGTATCAGGCAAATCCGGTACACAATCCGAAGACGTGACGCGGACCGAAAAGAAGTAGGGAAGCACGTGAGCTGACTGCCAAGAAAAGCCGCTATTGTTTGCAGGGTACCCGTACCGTAAACCGACACAGGTGGATGAGGAGAGAATCCTAAGGCCGACGGGAGAAGCATTGTTAAGGAACTCGGCAAAATGACTCCGTAACTTCGGGAGAAGGAGTGCCTCGAGAGAGGCCGCAGAGAATTGGCCCAAGCAACTGTTTAGCAAAAACACAGGTCTATGCGAAACCGAAAGGTGAGGTATATGGGCTGACGCCTGCCCGGTGCTGGAAGGTTAAGGGGAGAGGTTAGCGCAAGCGAAGCTTTGAACTTAAGCCCCAGTAAACGGCGGCCGTAACTATAACGGTCCTAAGGTAGCGAAATTCCTTGTCGGGTAAGTTCCGACCCGCACGAAAGGCGTAATGATTTGGGCACTGTCTCAACAATGCACCCGGTGAAATTGAAATACCAGTGAAGATGCTGGTTACCTGCGCCAGGACGGAAAGACCCCATGGAGCTTTACTCCAGCTTGATACTGGGATTCGGTATTGCATGTACAGGATAGGTGGGAGGCTAAGAAGTGGTGACGCCAGTTGCCATGGAGCCAATGTTGGGATACCACCCTTGCAGTACTGGGTTTCTAACCAGCAGCCGTGATCCGGCTGGGGGACAATGTCAGGTGGGGAGTTTGACTGGGGCGGTCGCCTCCGAAAGGGTATCGGAGGCGCTCAAAGGTTCCCTCAGAATGGTTGGAAACCATTCGCAGAGTGCAAAGGCAGAAGGGAGCTTGACTGCGACACCGACGGGTGGAGCAGGTACGAAAGTAGGACTTAGTGATCCGGTGGTATAAAGTGGGATTGCCATCGCTCAACGGATAAAAGCTACCCTGGGGATAACAGGCTTATCACTCCCAAGAGTTCACATCGACGGAGTGGTTTGGCACCTCGATGTCGGCTCATCGCATCCTGGGGCTGTAGTCGGTCCCAAGGGTTGGGCTGTTCGCCCATTAAAGCGGTACGCGAGCTGGGTTCAGAACGTCGTGAGACAGTTCGGTCCCTATCCGGCGTGGGCGTAGGATATTTGAGAGGAGCTGTCCTTAGTACGAGAGGACCGGGATGGACTGGCCGCTGGTGTATCTGTTGTTTTACCAAGAGCATAGCAGAGTAGCCAAGCCGGGAAGGGATAAACGCTGAAGGCATCTAAGCGTGAAGCCCCCCTCAAGATGAGATATCCCATAACGACAAGTTAGTAAGACCCCTTGAAGACGACGAGGTAGATAGGGCAGAGGTGGAAGTGCGGTAACGCATGGAGCTGACTGTTACTAATCGGTCGAGGGCATAACCAAAGCGGGAATAGGTGAAGATGGATGATAGATTGATTCTTTGTATGTAGTTTTGAAGGTACATGAATATATACCGGGAATGAGAGGAAGCACCTGAAAGAATAATCTTTCGGGTGTTTTTGCGTATACGGGAAATGTTTTTGCTTTTATCAGAAAAACAGGAATATTCAGTGAAAACAGTTGCACAATACAGAATAATCTGATATTATAATTTATGTATTTATATCAGCAGAATGCGCGAGACAATAAATAGGTTTGTCCGATGACGGACGGCATGTTTATTGTCTCTTTTTTTACGGGAGGCGATCTTATGAGAAGAACAATGAACATTCAGTTTAAATCCTATGAAATGATTGAAAGGTTTATCAGAGAAATTGCAGATGTCAGAGGAGAATTCGATCTGGTATCAGGACGAAGAGTGGTAGATGCAAGATCTTTTCTTGGAATTTTCAGCCTGGATCTTTCCGGACCGCTTGTACTGAATGCTGTGACAGATGATCCCAGAGCCTTTGAGATATTCCAGCGATATGCGATTAATACGGCATATCAGGCGTAAACGCTGCTTTTACTTGACAAAAACCTCCTTCAAGAGTACGATAGTAACATTAGCATTTCAGGGAGGAGGATTTATTATGAAAATGTTAAAGAAAGCAGCCAGTGTCGCTCTCGCGGCAGCGCTTGTCGTATCTATGGCAGCCTGCGGAAGTGATAATGGTGGATCAGGTTCCAGAGACGCTGATAAATTCTATATTGGCGGAATCGGACCTACAACAGGCGACAATGCAATTTATGGAACAGCCGTAAAGAACGGTATCCAGCTTGCAGTGGATGAGATCAATGAGGCCGGAGGAATCAACGGGTATCAGATCGAGTACAGCTTTGAGGACGATCAGAGTGACGCAGAAAAGTCTGTAAATGCCTACAATACACTGAAAGACTGGGGCATGCAGATGCTTGTAGGAACAGTTACATCTACACCTTGTGTTGCAGTAGTTGAAGAGACTCATGCGGACAATATGTTCCAGTTCACACCGTCTGCAACAGCAGTAGAGAGTATTCAGTATGATAATGCATTCCGTATGTGCTTCTCTGACCCGGATCAGGGTAAGGCATCTGCAGATTATATTTCAGAGAACGGCATTGCAACAAAAATTGCTGTAATTTACAACAGCTCTGACACATATTCTACAGGTATTCGTCAGAAATTTGAAGAAGAAGCAGAGTCACTGGGACTGGATATTGTAGCTTCTGAGGCATTTACCGCAGACAGCAAGACAGATTTCTCTGTTCAGATTCAGAAAGCAAAAGATGCAGGCGCAGAACTTGTATTCCTTCCGATTTACTATCAGGAAGCATCTCTTATTCTTGCGCAGGCAAACAATGCAGGATTTGATCCGATCTGGTTCGGCGTTGACGGAATGGACGGAATTCTTAATCTGGACGGATTTGATGCATCTCTGGCAGAGGGACTTATGTTCCTGACGCCGTTTACTGCTGATTCCGAAGATGAAAAGACTCAGACTTTCGTTGCTGATTATGAAGCAGCATTTGGTGATACTCCGATTCAGTTCGCGGCAGATGCATATGACTGCCTCTATGTAATGAAGGAAGCAATGGAGAAGGCGGACGTTACTCCGGATATGAGCATTTCCGATATCTGTGACGCACTTAAAACATCCATGACTGAGATTACAGTTGACGGACTTACAGGAACACAGATCAGCTGGACTTCAGACGGCGAGCCGTCAAAGGACCCGATCGTTGTTCAGGTTGAGGGCGGAAAATATAAAGTTCTTGAGTAATAATCAGAATTATAAAGTATAAGATATTCCCGGTTTTTCGACTCGGTATAAAGAGCAGAGAAACCGGGATTTTTTATGTCCTGCGATTCCTTGATTCAGTTCCGGCGCCTCTGAAAAGGGACGGAATTCAGATCTCATAAAAATAAAGTATAGAAATTTACAGGAAATTGTGGCATTCTTAAATAAAAATGTGTAATGGAAGGGAAAGATATGAATCCGGTTAAAGTAAGAAATCTCGAAATCGGCACAGGAATACCGAAAATCTGTGTTCCTATTGTAGAGAAGACGAAAAAGGCGGTTCTGGAAGCTGCCGGCAGAATAACTGAAACGAAAGCACAGGTCGCGGAGTGGCGTGTGGACTGGTATGAAGACGCATCTGATTTCAGTAAAATAAAGGAAACGCTGGAAGAGATGAGAGACGTACTGGGGGAAATGCCGCTTCTTTTTACATTCCGAACTCTTAAGGAAGGAGGCGAAAAACAGATAAATTCAGAGGATTATATAAAATTAAATCAGAATGCAGCGGAAACCGGGCTGATTGATCTGTTGGACGCTGAACTCTTCACCGGAGATGAAGCAGTAAAAAAAATTATAGATACAGCTCACAGATATGGTGTGAGAACTGTGGTTTCCAGTCATGATTTTGAAAAAACCCCGCCGCGGGAAGAAATTGTTTTCCGCCTGAGGAAGATGCAGGAACTTGGAGCTGATATTCCGAAAATTGCAGTAATGCCCCGTAACAGAAAGGATGTGCTTACGCTTCTTGCGGCAACAGAAGAAATGTTTAGCAATTACGCTGACGGACCGATTATTACCATGTCTATGTCGGGAATTGGCAGTATCAGCCGGCTGTGCGGGGAGGTTTTTGGCTCTGCTCTGACTTTTGGAGCAGCGGGGCAGACTTCAGCTCCGGGACAGATGGATGTAAAAGATCTGGCAGAGGGTCTGGCGCTGATTCACAGAGGACTGTAGTTCTGAAATACAATTCTTCGTGTCTTTTCTGCTGTATAGCTGAATTGTTGAACAAAAACAGAGTGGACGCTAACTTGAAATTTTAAATTCCAGTGCAGAGTTAAATTCCACCACACTTTGTTTTTTGCCGATTTTGCAGAAGATTTTTGAGCAAAATATCCTCTTTTCTGCTATAATTAGCTCAACTCATCGAAAAATACTTGATTTCTGGGCATAGGAAACGGACCGCTGAAAAATAGTGTGCGAGACTGAATTCCACCGGTCACATCTAAAAAATGTGAAATGTTTACTTCCAGTCTGACAGCAGATTTCGATCAGTTGATTAGTGATTAAAGCGGATCAGCTTAGGTGTCAGATTTACCTCATCCGGGGCAATCGGCCTAAGCTGAAATGCGTTTAAGACCTCTCCTCCCAGCGTTTCCAATGCAACGCTGTATGGCGTTCTTCCATCCAGGCTTTCCCTGGGAGTAGAGTTGATATGGTTCACGATCAGATTGACATCCCATTGTGTGAGAAACTCAAAGCTGGTGCCTTTCGGCAGAACCATCCGGAGCATCGTGTGTGTCTGCTCCAGTCCGCCCTTCTGCCCGCTCTGCATCGGGTCACAGTAATAAATGCTGGAACGCTGTATTCCGTTTACACCGGTCTCCAAAGCATCCGGGTCACCAAATTCAGAGCCCCGGTCCGTCAGGATATATTCAAACACGGAAGCGAATTCAAAAGTTCCCATACGCTTTTCCAGACGGTCAAAAACAAGACGGACAGCGCCTTTCGTGCATCGGTTCATCAGAAAGGCGAGGAAGAGCTTCTCTTTGGTGAAAAACATAGTCAGCAAGGTCTTTTTTGATTCCCTGGACGAATGTACGGTATCCATTTGAACATAGTCTGTTAGACCGAGGGAACAAAAGTCGCGATATAACCGGTTGGTGAAGACGGCTCTGTCCGTGATCTGTGTTTTATGGCACTTCCTTGGCTTGAAATGGACCTTCCGCTTCAGATCTATGTTACGTGCCGTAAAGAGTCCCTGATCAAGATAGGAATACATCGTACGGACGGACATATCCAGTTCTGGATGGTTTGTCAGGATATGATAAGGGGACTGTCCCTGTTCGATCAGAGGGGAAACGATCAGATCCTTTTCGTGAAGTTCCCGTTTCGTCATGTTGATCCCTGTTCTGGAATCCCGAAGTGTTTCCCGATACTTCCTGTCAGCAAACCTGGCGTTATAAGAGTATTTGTGGGCGATCGTGCAGTGACTGATTTTTTTCGTACAGCCGTTGCAGACATAGGGAGCCCGGTCAAGCCTTGAGCAGCGTTCTTTTTCGAAGTCTTTGCAGGTCTGGTTACAGGTAGGACAGGATGCGCATTTGATGCCGCACAGGACAATCTTTCCGCAGGCATTTGTCTTCCTGCAGTGATAGCGGTGGGTACAGAAGTTTTTGGCATTATAGAAAGTCCCTTTATGATACCAATCCGAGAGCCGGTGAGCCCTGACTTCTTTTGAGATTGTGGTAGGGTCCTTGCACAGGAACCTGGCAATATCTTTAAAGGATGTGCCTTTGTTCAGTTCATTTTCGATATAGATACGGTCTTCGAGGGTAAGATGTTTCTGGTTACCAGGAATATATTTACTCATCATGTGCCTCCTTCTACTGCTGTCAGAAGGAGAGATAACCATACCATGAATATATGAAAGAGTAAATATCAACTGTGCAGAAGTAAACTCTACTGTCCCTTAGAGGGGTGGAATTTAAAATTTCATTTTAGGAAACAGAGTGGACTCGTTTTCTGTATTGATAAGACTGTATCTTGTGTGATATAATTACCCTCAGCTGACAGATACAGTGGATGTGCGGAGTCTTTCAGCAAGTAGTATGAGTTTCGGAAAAGAAACCTGCTATTTTACAGAAAACGATAAACAGATGGAAGGGAATGAGTATGAGTTTTATATCGTATTTAATTAACGGGCTGAGTCTCGGAAGCGTATATGCGATTATTGCCCTGGGCTACACAATGGTCTATGGAATCGCAAAGATGCTGAACTTTGCCCATGGAGATGTAATTATGATCGGAGCCTATACGGCGCTGATCGCAATATCACAGACAGGGTTATCTCCTGTTATAGGCGTACTGATTGCAGTAGTTGTCTGTACTGTGCTTGGTGTGGTGATTGAGGGCGTTGCCTACCGGCCGCTCCGAAATGCATCTTCATCGCTGGCAGTGCTTATTACGGCTATCGGCGTCAGCTATCTGCTTCAGAATATAGCGCTCCTTATATTCGGACCGAACGCACAGACATTTCCGTCTGTAATTAAGTGGGACGGAGTTTCTCTTGCCGGGGGAAAGTTAAATATATCCGGTGAGACGATTGTAACTATTGGAGCATGTATTCTTATTATGATTGTTCTGATGACCTTTGTACAGAAGTCAAAGCAGGGTCAGGCAATGCGTGCGGTTTCGGAAGACAGAGGTGCCGCGCAGCTTATGGGAATTAATGTAAACGGAACGATTGCTCTTACTTTCGCGATCGGATCTGCTCTGGCGGCAATCGCAGGTGTGCTGCTGTGTTCTGCATACCCCACACTGACACCGTATACGGGAGCCATGCCGGGCATCAAAGCCTTTGTCGCAGCTGTATTCGGAGGGATCGGTTCCATACCGGGCGCATTTATCGGCGGCCTGCTTCTGGGAGTGATCGAGATTCTGGGCAGAGCGTATATTTCTTCCCAGATGGCAGATGCAATTGTATTTGCCGTTCTGATTGTTGTGCTTCTGGTGAAGCCTACGGGACTCTTAGGGAAAAAGATTCAGGAGAAAGTGTAGGTGGACGACATGGCAAAAACAAAGAAAAAAATAAGCAGACAGACAAGAAGCAATATAATAACTTATGGAATTGTTATTCTGGCTTGTATTATTGTCCAGACAATGATTAATTCCGGAAGCATTTCCAGTCTTATGGAAGGTTTGATGGTGCCTTTGTGCATTTACGCAATACTGGCGGTTTCTCTGAATCTTGTTGTAGGCATTCTCGGTGAACTGAGTCTGGGTCATGCCGGATTTATGTGTGTGGGTGCTTTTGCCAGCGCGTTTTTCTCCAAGTGCATGAGGGGAGAAATGGAGTCTGACGGCCTGAGATTTTTCCTGGCGCTTCTGATCGGAGTTGCAGCGGCCGCACTGTTCGGTCTCCTGATCGGTATTCCGGTACTGCGCCTGAAAGGCGACTATCTGGCTATCGTTACACTGGCGTTCGGTGAGATTATTAAAAATCTGGTAAATGTACTTTACATCGGAAAGGACTCCGGCGGATTTCATATTTCCACGCAGGATGTGATGGAGCTGGACGCAGACGGCACAATGATTATAAGCGGCCCTCAGGGAATTACGGGAACACCGAGAGACGCTACATTTCTGATTGGCATTATACTTGTCCTGATTACTCTGTTTATTGTAATTAACCTGACAAATTCCAGATCCGGAAGGGCAATCATGTCTATCCGCGACAACCGGATTGCGGCAGAGTCAATCGGAATCAATGTAACGAAATACAAACTGATGGCATTTACCGTGTCTGCGGCTCTGGCGGGCTCGGCGGGAGTGCTTTACGCGCATAACCTGTCTACCCTGACGGCTACAACAAATAACTTCGGGTACAACCAGTCTATTATGATACTTGTATTTGTTGTTCTCGGCGGAATCGGAAATATCAGAGGTTCCATGATTGCGGCGGTAATCCTCACACTTCTTCCGGAGCTGCTTCGAGGCCTGTCTGATTATCGAATGCTTATCTATGCAATCGTGCTGATTGTGATGATGCTCTTTAACTGGGCTCCGAAGGCAATCGAGTGGAGAGAAAAATATCTTTCCTTTGGAAGAAAGAAAAAGGAGGCTGTAAAATAATGGCTGCGTTATTGGATGTAAAAAATCTTGGTATTTCATTTGGCGGTCTCCGCGCGGTAAACGGTTTTGATATTTCCATTGAACAAGGAGAACTGTATGGCCTGATCGGTCCCAATGGAGCCGGAAAGACAACTGTATTTAATCTTCTTACCGGAGTGTACAAACCGGACACCGGGAAGATAATACTTGACGGGAAAGATATTACCGGCAAAAAGACAATTGATATCAGTAAGGCCGGAATTGCCAGAACTTTTCAGAATATTCGTCTTTTCAAACAGCTCAGTGTTCTGGATAATGTAAAAGTAGGGCTTCACAACCATCATAAATATTCTGCCATTGAGGGCGTCTTAAGACTTCCACGGTATTTTAAGGTGGAAAAGGAAATGAACGAAAGGGCAATGGAGCTTTTGAAAGTATTTGAACTGGAGAAGCATGCAGAGACTCTGGCTTCCAATCTTCCTTACGGAGAACAGAGAAAACTGGAAATCGCAAGGGCACTTGCCACAGATCCGAAGCTGCTCCTTCTGGATGAGCCTGCCGCGGGTATGAATCCGAATGAAACCGGAAGTCTGATGGAAATGATCCAGTTTGTACGGGAGAAATTCCATATGACAATTCTCCTTATCGAGCATGATATGAAACTGGTGAGCGGAATCTGCGAGAAGCTGACGGTGCTCAATTTCGGCGAGGTGCTTGCTCAGGGAAAAACGGCAGAGGTGCTGAATGATCCTCAGGTAATTACCGCATATCTTGGAGAATAGGAGGAAACAGCGATGGCAATGCTTGAAGTCAAAGATTTGGAAGTATATTACGGAGTGATTCAGGCCATCAAAGGAGTGTCATTCCATGTGGAAAAGGGAGAGGTTATTGCGCTGATCGGTGCAAACGGCGCGGGAAAAACCACAATCCTTCACACAGTTACAGGCCTGCTTTCTCCGAAAAAAGGAAGTGTAATCTTTCAGGGCAAAGATATTACGAAGACTCCGGCTCATAAAATTGTATCTATGGGTATGGCGCATGTTCCGGAGGGACGGCGTGTATTTGCGGAACTCAGTGTATATGAGAATCTGAAAATGGGCGCATATACAAGAACCGACAAGGCAGAGATTGAAGACAGCCTGAAAAGTGTGTATAAAAGATTTCCGCGTCTGGAGGAAAGAAAGAACCAGATGGCGGGAACTTTAAGCGGCGGTGAACAGCAGATGCTCGCAATGGGAAGGGCGCTGATGTCAAAGCCCGGCATCATCCTTATGGATGAACCGTCCATGGGGTTATCGCCTATTCTGGTAAATGAAATATTTGATATTATACGGTCTGTAAGCGAGAGCGGCACTACCGTGCTCCTTGTGGAGCAGAACGCGAAGAAGGCTCTTTCTATTGCAGACAGAGCCTATGTCCTGGAAACAGGAAATATTACCCTTGAAGGAAAGGCAAAAGATCTGCTGGAGGATGATTCCATTAAGAAAGCTTATCTGGGTGAATAGGGGGATTTGGCATGGAAAATATCGTGATTACAATTTCAAGGCAGTATGGAAGCGGGGGTAAAACAATAGGCGCCATGCTGGCAAAGGAACTTGGAGTAAACTGTTACAGCCGGGAGATCCTGCGCATGGCCTCAGAGGACAGCGGGATCAATGAGAGATTGTTCGGTATGTCGGATGAGAAAATCCGGAAAGCCGGATGGTTCCGGATATTGAACAGACCTTATGAGGGACAGCTGCTTCCGCCGGAAGACAGAGATTTTGTATCAGATGATAATCTTTTCAATTATCAGGCGAAGGTAATCAAGGAGCTGGCTTCAAAAGAAACATGTGTTATTATCGGCCGGTGCGCGGATTATGTTCTGAAGGATTATCCGAATGTTGTCAGTGTGTTTATTCATGCGGACAGAAAGTTCTGTCTGGCCAGGTCTATGGAACGTCACAGTATGACAGAAAAAGAAATGCAGAAATACATTGAGAAGACAGATCGGTACAGGGCGGACTTTTATGAATATCACACCGGCCATAAATGGGCAGATGCGAGAAACTACGATCTGTCGCTTAACAGTGCGAAACTCGGATTTGAGAAATGTGTGGAAGAGATTCGTTCATATATGAAGATAAGGTTTAAATAGAGGACGGCACAAGAATACATACGCTGCAGAGATGTTTTTACAGAAATATTTCTGCGGCGTTTTTTTATCCGCTTTACGGGCAAATTAAGCAGATCGTAATAAAGAAAGATATTCGTCTTGATTTTCCATACGTTTAATCAAGACCGATTAAACTATGATATAATACAAAATAATGCGTTTGGAGACTGAAATATATATGCAGGTTACAGATAAAGAATTAGAACAGCACAGGCAGAGATTTCAAAAGTGCAGGAAAGCGCTGCATGCGCTGGGAAATGAGTCCAGACAGGAACTGTGTATGATTTTAATGATGAACAGTAACGGGCTTCGGGTTGCTGATCTTGTTCAGGAGGCTAATTTATCCCGCTCGGTTGTTTCGCATCATATGAAAGTACTTATTGAAGCCGGAATCGTAAAAACCCGGAAAGAAGGTACATATATATATTATTATCTTGAGATGGACAATGTAGTTACAGACCAGCTGATAACATATTTACAAAGTGTGAAAAATATTTTGAGGAACCTTCCGGATCGAAGTGGAGAAGGATGATATGAGTAATATATCAAAAAAAATCATACATATTCAGTAAAAAAATCAACTGAATTTCTTGTCAAAATGTGATAATATGTTTTAAAGTCTGAAAAATGAAAGGAGGTCATGCCATAAGAACTGGAATCAGACGTATTATATGCATGGTATGTGATTCGGTTTAAAATGTAAAAAACAAAAACGAGAGGAAAAAGAAAGGAAAAAAGTATTATGGAAAGAAGAAAATGGAAAAGCAGCTTCCGCCGGTTTATGAGATCGGCAGCTGCGATCGTACTGGCGGCGTGCATGCTGCCGGTTCCGGTGCAGGCTGCAGGAAGCACCTCATCCGATAATGGAGACGGTACTTTTACCAATCCTGTAATTTATTCGGATGTGCCGGATCTGGATGTAATCCGGGTGGAGGACAATTATTACATGGTTAGTACAACCATGCATCTGTCACCCGGTATGCCGATTATGAAATCCAAAGATCTGGTAAACTGGGAAATCGTAAACTACTGTTACGACATTCTGGATGACAGCGATGAGCTGTCCCTCAGAAACGGAAAAGAAGCATATGGAGACGGAACATGGGCCGCAAGCATCAAGTATCATGACGGCAAATTCTATGTATCTGCATCCAGCCAGACAACTGGGAAAACCTATGTATTCTCAACCACAGACATTGAGAATGGTGTGTGGAAGAAATCGGTTCTGGACGGTTATAATCACGACCTGTCCCTTCTTTTTGACGATCAGGAGGACGGGACTCACATTTATATGTTTACAGGCTCCGGTTCCGTGCATGTAAGAGAACTGCAGGAAGATGCAGAAGGTAATGTTACATATAAAGACGGCGGTCTGAATCAGACTATCATTGAGAACGCAAATTATGGGGAGGACATTAATCTCAAAGCGGAAGGCGCTCACGCTTACAAGATCAACGGCAAATACTATATCTTTATGATTCAGTGGCCGAACGGCGGCCAGCGTCAGGAGATCTGCTGGCGTTCTGACTCTCTTACAGAAGGCTGGGAGTGCAAACTGATGCTGGATACAGGAATTGTAGTAGACGGACAGATGGACGGTGCAGGTGTTGCTCAGGGCGGTATCGTTGATACTCCGGATGGCGACTGGTATGCGCCGCTGTTCCAGGATCATGGTGCAGTAGGGCGTATCCCTATGCTGGCCAAAGTTACATGGGAGGATGACTGGCCGGTATTCTCCATTGATCCTACTATGGATATGCCTGTAAGCGGACAGGATACAAAGAGTATTGTAGTTTCAGACGAGTTTTATAACGGTGAGGAGAAAGCTCCATATCTGAATACTGAGTCTGATATTGCAGCAAATTCAGAAGCAGCAGAAGTGTCCGCACTTTCGGCACAGGCTGCTGTAACTGCCGCACCGGAAACAAAGAAAACAACAGAGCTGATTGTAAACGGCGGCTTTGAAAATGGTACGGACGGCTGGGAACTCCGGACATTTAATGGAACTGCCTCTATGAAAGCAACTTCGGACGATAAGGCATCCGGCGAGAGCAGTCTTCTGGTATATGACAAGGCAAATACAACGTCAGGCCCCATGCAGGATCTGACCGGAAAAGTACAGCCGGGACAGAAACTTCACATCAGTGCAAAGGTAAAATACACTACAGGTCCTGACGTCAGAAAATTTAACGTTACGATGCAGTACGGGACAAATGATTTCGCGGGCACAGATCCTGCGGCAGGGTATGTGGATGTAACAAAAGGCGAGTGGAATACGATTGAAGCCGATTATACAGTTCCGCAGGATGCAGATCTTTCCAGAGTGCTTGTATTTGTAGAGACGTCCTGGACAGCTGAGCAGGATCCGGAAAATGATCTCATGGACTTCTATCTGGATGATGTGTCTATTCTTGCCGAGGACTATGTTGATCCTGATGAACTCATTGTCAACGGGGATTTCGAGGACGGAATAGAAAACTGGGCAACTCAGGATCCCGGAACAATCACTGCAGTGACGGAAGAACATGCCAGCGGAAACATGGCAGCAAAGATAACGGACAGAACTGCTACTGCTTCCGGACCGATGCAGGATATTACAGGAAAGATTGCACAGGGACAGCTTGTACAGGTATCTGCAAAGGTGAAGTATAATGAAGGCCCTGACAATAAGACATTTAATATCTGTATCCAGAACGGAGACTGGAGAGGTATTGAAGTAGCCGCATCTGCAAATGTCAAAAAAGGTGAATGGACAACCATAGAAGGTAAATTTACTATTCCAAATGATGCGGATATGTCTTCCAGCCGTATCTTTATTGAAACGGCATGGACGGCAAATCCGGACGAGAATAATGATCTGTTTGACTTCTATGCAGATGATATCTCTCTGAAGAAACTTGCTAATCCGGAGACAGTTCAGAAGGGAGAAAATGACTATAACGGCTCCAATCTGAAGCTGGAGTGGCAGTGGAATCATAATCCGAACAATAAGTTCTGGTCGCTGACAGAAAGAGACGGATATCTTCGTCTGACAACTGCAAATAAGGCGACAGGTCTTCTGGATGCAAGAAATACACTGACACAGAGAACATATGGCCCGACATGTTCCGGCGATATTGCCATTGAGACGGCCAACATGAAGAACGGCGATGTAGCAGGACTTGCAGCCCTTCAGGCGAATTACGGCTATGTAGGCGTTAAGATGGAAAATGGACAGAAGTCCATTGTAATGGTAAATGCAGACGGCGGTAAGGCTCAGGAAATAGAGAATATTCCCATCGACCAGGATCGTGTATACTTACGGGCAGACTTCAACTTCTATCAGCATGCAGATGACGCTGACTTTTACTACAGTCTGGACGGAACTACATGGAACAAGATCGGAAATACTCTGAATATGTCCTATACAATTCCGCACTTTATGGGTTACCGCTTCGCGATATTCAACTACGCGACACAGTCAACAGGCGGATATGTGGATGTGGATTATTTCCATGTAAATGACGGAGCTGATACAGAGCAGACAAACCTGAAAGTGAATATGGCCGATGTACAGGATGTGTCAGGTATAATCAACACAGAACTGGAAGTGCCGCTTTACATTGACGGTCTGCCGGAAGGAACAGCAGACAGTATGGAGGCTTCCATCAATATTCCGTCAATCCTTGATGTGGCTGATGTAGAATTTAACGGAGAAAATGTCAGTGGAACTTCTTCCTGGACATTCGCGAACCATCAGCTGAAACTCAGCGTGACAGGCGAAGATACAGGGTATGCCGACAACAGCGGCGACCGTCTGTTCGCGACGCTGAAGCTGAAACTGAATAATTACGTGGCAGAAAATACTACAGTTACTCTGAGAGTGGATTATGTAACAGCAGAAGGCGCGAATGCAGCTTTCAGTGTCGGAAATGCAACAGCAAATGTGTCTATTGTAAAACCGGAAAATAATGCGGTTGCGAAACTGCTTGGAAATTCCAACCCGCTGATTGACTACGATTACGGCGCTGACCCGTTTGCCCTTGTCTATGACGGACGCGTTTACCTGTATATGACGGCAGACAAGCTTCAGTATGATACGAACGGAAATGTAATTGATAATGATTATTCGTACATCAACAGGCTGCATGTTATATCTTCTGACGATATGGTGAACTGGACGGATCATGGATTTATCCAGGTTGCTGGTCCGGATGGGGTTGCAAAATGGGCGAACTTCTCCTGGGCTCCGGCAATTGCCTATAAGCAGATTGACGGTGTGGACAAGTTCTTCCTTTACTTCTGCAACAGCGGCGGAGGAATCGGTGTTCTGGAAGGTGATTCACCTGTCGGACCGTGGAGAGACCCGAACGGAAAAGCCCTGATTGACGGAAGCACTCCGGGTGTACAGGGTGTACCGTGGATTTTTGACCCGGCAGTTATGGTTGATGATGACGGAACAGGTTATCTGGCATTCGGCGGCGGTGTGCCGGCAGGACAGGATCTGAATCCGAAGAGCGCGAGAATTGTTAAGCTTGCAGATAATATGACCAGTCTGGCTGATGATGAAGACGGAATTCCGCAGATGATCGATGCACCATGTATGTTTGAGGACGGCGGTATTCACAAGGCCAACGGAAAATATTACTATACATACTGCTCTAACTTCTCAGGAGATCACTCAGCAATTGAGGGTTACCCGGGATACGGAATTATCTGCTGCATGGTAAGCGATGATCCAATGGGACCGTATACGTACGTAGGAGAAATCCTTCAGAATCCGTCCTATTACTTTAATGTAGGCGGAAACAATCATCATGCACTCTTTGAGTTTAACGGAACAACTTATATTACATATCATGCTCAGACACTTGGAAAAGCTCTGGGAATTGAAAAAGGTTATCGTTCTACTCATATCAATGAGGTAGAATACTATGAAGACGGATCAATCAAACCGATTGATGCGGATATGAAAGGCGTTTCACAGCTGAAAGCTTTCTCACCGTACAGTGAAGTGGCCGGAACAACGATCGGATGGAATTTCGGTATTGCGCCGAGAGATCTTGGCGACAATAACATGGTGCTTTCTTCCATTAACAATGGAGACTGGGTTGCCATTGGCGGTGTAGATTTTGGTGAGAACGGCGCTGAGACTTTTGAAGCTGAGATTGCCGGACTGGCCGGCGGATCAATCGAGCTGCGTCTTGACAGCCCGGACGGTGAACTGATCGGCACTCTGGATGTAAAGAGCGGAAATGGTGATGAATTTACTGCTCTTTCCTGCTCTGTAGAAAACGCAGTAGGCGAGCATACACTCTTCTTCGTATACAGCGGTGAAGGAAAGGATGAGCTGATGGAAGTTCAGTCCTGGCAGTTTACTGAGAAAGAGCCGGTGAAAGATGTTGATAAGACAGCTTTGAAAGAGGCGATCGACAAAGCTTCCGAGATTAACAGCAGCGAGTACACAGAAGCAAGCCTTGAAAAACTTTATGAAGCCCTGGAAGCAGCCAAAGGCGTATATGAGGACGAAAATGCAGAACAGGCAGCAGTAGATACTGCGGCAGAGAATCTGAACAGTGCTTATGACGCTCTGGTACGCGTATCAGATAAGAGCCAGCTTCAGGATCTGATTGCTCAGGCAAACAAGCTGGAAGAGTCTGACTATACAGCAGAGACATGGAATGCGCTTCAGGAAGCTCTGGAAGCGGCCGTTGCAGTTGACGCTGAGCATGACGCGACTCAGGAAGATGTGGACAGCGCCGCAGAAGCCCTGAAAGCAGCGATTGAAGCACTTGAGGAAATTTCAGGTGAAGAACCAGGAAAAGATGTTGATAAGACAGCTCTGAAAGCAGCGATCGACAAAGCTTCTGCAATTGACGATACTGAGTATACTACAGTAAGTCTGGAGAAGCTGTACGAAGCGCTGGATGCGGCAAAAGCACTGTATGAGGATGAAAATGCAGATCAGGCCGCAGTTGACGAGGCAACAGAGGCGCTGAATAATGCTTGTGATGCGCTGGTACGTGTAGCTGATAAGGGGGCACTTCAGGAACTGATTGCTCAGGCAAACGGACTGAAAGAATCCGATTATACTGCAGAAACATGGCGTGCGCTTCAGGAAGCACTGGGATCAGCGGTTGCAGTTGATGCTGAACACGATGCATCTCAGGAAGCTGTAGATAATGCAGCTGCAGACCTGAAAGCAGCGATTGATGCACTTGAGCCGGCTACAGGAGAAGATCCGGATAAGCCGGGAACAGATCCGGGAGAAGATCCGGACAAACCGGGAACAACTCCGGGAGAAGATCCGGATAAACCGGGAACAACTCCGGGAGAAGATCCGAATAAGCCGGGAACAGGATCCGGAGATTCCGGAAAACAGGACGGCGACAAAGCTGTGCAGACCGGTGATACGCTTAGCACAGGAAGAATTGCAGGAATAGTGATTGTTATGGTACTTGCAGCAGGTACAGGCGGAGCTGTTCTTTATAAAAGAGTTCGGAAAAACCGGAAGTGATTCTAATACAGAAAGGCGAAAGTATAGAAGGTCTGACTGATTAGAATAGATAAAACAATTTATAATACCCGTTGGAATTATGTCTGTGATACGGCATGATTTCAGCGGGTATTTTTTGAAAGCGGGCTGAATCGGCAAGTCTGTTTCAGCAGCACGGCGGATAAGAGCGTTCTCAATCAAATATTAAGAAAATATTAAATATACACAATTATTGTAATAATATTGTAATAATGTTATAATATTCCTATCTTACAGAAGGAGATAATCTATGATTGAAATAAATAATCTTACAAAACATTTCGACAGTATCTGTGCAGTCAATGATATCTCACTTAATATTCCTGACGGTATCATGTTCGGAATTCTGGGAACGAACGGAGCGGGAAAGACAACTCTGCTGCGTATTCTTGCCGGGATTCTTGAGGCTGATTCCGGAACCATCTGTATCGATGGTGAGAAACAGATTTATAAGCGGAGCTGTAAGGAGAATCTGTTTTTCCTGCCGGATACACCCTACTATTTCCCAAACGCCACACTGGAAGAAATGACGGAATTTTACGCCGGGCAGTATCCGGAGATGGATAGGCCGGGAGTGTCCGGGATGGCAGAATCGTTGGATCTGGATATGCACAGGCCGCTCAGGACTTTTTCAAAAGGAATGAAACGTCAGGCTTTTCTGATTCTGGCACTGTGTGCCGGAACAAAATACCTGCTTTGTGACGAAGTGTTTGACGGGCTGGACCCTATTGTCACGGAAGTAATGAAAAATCTGTTCCGCCGGGAGATGCAGGAGAGAAGATTTACCGTTGCCGTAGCTTCCCATAAACTGAATGATCTGGAAGATATCTGCGGCAGTATTGGAATCCTGCACAAGGGCGGGCTTGTAACTGCCCGGGACATGAAGGAGAGTGCAGGCGAAATTCATAAATATCAGTGTATCTTTCCGGAAGGTACAGATATCAGTCCGCTGAGTGCCCGGGAGGAAACGGTTAAATGTGTGTGTGACGGACATTTTGTAACACTGGTGATAAAAGGAGAAGGCCAGATTACAGAGGCGATGATCCGGACCTGGAATCCTGTATTTTTTAAAGAAGCTCCCATGACACTGGAAGAAACATTTATTGCTGAGATGGAGGGGAAAGGCTATGACATCCGTAAAGTGCTTCAGTAACTGGTTTAAGGAGGCGGGCAGAGGACACCTGAGCGCGTTTCTGTCCTGGGGAATTCTCATTATATATGGCATAACCATGCTTACCCGGCTTAGTTTTGATACGGACTTTACCTATTTTGGAATCGGGAGTATGGAACTGGTCTGGATCTGCGCAGGGCTCGGGATTCTTCTGGCGTTTTTTGAATTCTTCTATCTGCTGCAGTCCAGGAAGCAGGATCTTTATTACAGTCTTCCGGTGAGTAAAAGTATGATCTTCTGGAGCAGATATGTCCATGGTCTGGTGCATTTTCTGGCTCCTCTTATTCTTGTCCTGGTGGTCTGCGGTATTTATGAAGGATCTCTGGATATACAGTTCCTGAAAGTTTCAGTAAGCTATACGGGGAAAAGTATTCTGACAGCGGCAGCAGTGTTCCTGATTTTTTATCATCTGGGTGTGGTCTGTCTTACCGTCTGCGGAAATATTATTTCGGCTGTCCTGAGCTGTGGAGTTTTCCTGAGCTTTGGCGATCTTTTTCTGCAGAATGTATGTGACGTATTTGCAAGGAACTGTTTTCAGACATATTACCGGCTCCCGCTGCTGGAAAGGCTGGCGGAAATTCTCTCTCCGCTGAGTCTGGCAGGATATCTGACAGGATCTTGGCTTTATGAAAAAAATGAGGTCCTGGCTTTTGCCCCTAAGCCCGTCTATATCTGGGCGGCGCTGATCTGGATTCTGGCTGCGCTTCTGATCTTTTCTTCGGCTATAAAAAAACGGAAGACGGAACGGACCGGGAGAGACTTTATGTCTCCGAGGGGAGAATGCGCGGCAGAAGCCGTTCTTGGGATTTTTGCCGGAACCTGGTTCGCGGCGTTCATTCTTGATATAAGCGGTCTGACCGGGAAGAATACTCTGGGAGCAGGAGTTCTGGCTATTGTGTCCTGCGCGGCAGCAGTCCTGGCCGTGCATTGTCTGCTTGAATGGAAATTTCAAAGCGGGGTGCGCCGTATCTTCCGGAGAAAACTTCAGCTGTCTGCAGAGACACTTGCGGGAGTGTGTATCTGCGGAGCTTTTCTGATCGGAGCGGGTTCCTTTGACAGATATTTTCCTGAAGAGGGCAAAGCGGAAGCTGTGGGGGTCAGTATAGACGGCCTGGGCATGGACCACAGCAGCTATCAGTACAAGATTCAGAGCGGCGATACTTACCAGACAGATCTTCAGCTGACGGAGTACCGGCTGGAAGGGGAGGGCCGTACCGCGGCGCTGGCATGGCTGCAGAGTCTGCTTGGATCCGCAGCGCCGGATCCGGAAAATGTATATACCAATGTGACAGTGTGCTATTATATGAAGAACGGGAGTGAACATTACCGTACATACCCGCTGACACGTGCGGATTTCGAGGCATTTGCTTTTGTGTATGAGACAGAAGAATATAAAGAGACTGCCTATCCGGCTCCTCAGGAGGATGAAACAGGGCAGGCACGCTTTTCCTGGTATGACGGTATAAAAGAGACGGATATGAAATTTACGGCAGATGAAAAAGAGGCTCTGGCGGCAGCATATATATCCGACCGGTCTTCCATGAAGATGGCAGATCTGTCAGATGTGCTTCCTCTGGGTTTCCTTCAGATCGCGTCAGGCGAACAGAATCAGTCCTGGGAGATGCCGGTATATCCTTTCTTTGAACAGACCTGCAGACTTCTTGAAAAATATGGTGTGCAGACGGAAAAAGGAATACAGGATTATCCGGTAATCTCGGTCGAAATGTATGAGTCATATGCGGTCCCTGCAAATACAAGCGGCGGCGTAAGCTGGAAGTACTATGATACACCAGAAGATATCGCTCAGTGGCAGCCCCGTCTTGTTCCGGCAATATTTGATCTTCAGCCGCTGCTGTGCCCGCTGGATTATAAGGAGGTCAGGGCTGTCGTGGAAGATACAGAGACAAATTCCACAATGGAGATAGACTGTGTAATGAAGACGGTGGAATAAAAAGCCGGGCATAATTTGTGCTCTGTGACAGAATTCTTCATTTTTCCTCCTGAGGACGTGCTATACTGTGGCAGATTACAGCAGGAAATGCGGTGCTTCTGCCGAAGGTCCGGCACACGGAACTGATTTTGTCCCGGTCCGGTGCGGAGCGGTTCTGCTTTCCTGCACAGAAAGAGGAGGAAGAACCATGACAAAGAGAAAGAAAAAGCTGATTATCTGTCTTGTTGTATTTGCTGTACTTGCCGCGGCGGCAGCAGGAGGCGTCTATGCTTACATAAACCGGTATAATGCGGCAGATTATGTAAAAGCTGTGCTGGATGTTTCCTATAAGGGAGAAGCGGAAGCATATATGGAGATTACCGGAGTTTCCCAGGAGGAGGCGGAAAATATATTTGCGGACAATCTGGACGCCACAATGGAGGGATTTGAGACTACGGCTATGCCGGAGGAACTGAAACCCCGGTACCGGGAACTTTTTGCCGAACTTGCTGAAAGTGTAAGCTATACGGTGGAAGAACCGGAACGGCAGGAAGATGGAAGCTATACTGTCAATGTGATGGTGAAGCCGATTACATTGTTTTCCGACACCTATGATACATTTCAGCAGAAAGCCCAGGAGTATGCGGATCAGGTTACAGACAGCGTAATGCAGGGAAACGAGATGCCCACAGATGAAGAGATGCAGAGCAGGGTATATGAGATTTATTATGACGTCCTTCGGGAAGCACTGGATAAAGGCTCCCTTTATGGCGAAGTGAAGGATGTTTCCGTGCACGTGGAAAAGACAGGCATGACTTCTTTTGAGGCGGATCAGGAGGATATGGATTTTCTGGATTCCCTTCTGATTGAAGACGCGCAGGCGGAGGAGTAGGAAAGGCGAATCAGAGAGTTCGGCAAAGAATGCAGAAAGAGCGGATAAAAGGCTGAGGAAAAGAGCGGGAAATAGAAACGGGAACCAGGAAAAACGGAGAGGAAAAGTACAGTGGATAATAGATCTTCAAAGGAAAATATGGACGTAACAGCTGCAGAACGGAAAAGAGAACTGCGAAAACAACTGAAGAAGCGCAGAAGCAACCTGACGGAGAAATATAAAAAAGACGCCGACAGACAGATCTTCCGGCGTGCCATTTCTCTGCCGGAGTATCGGGCCGCGGAAACGATCTTCTGCTATGCAGGTACGGAAGAAGAAATCAATACCCGGCCTGTGCTCGAACGCATTCTTTCTGACGGAAAACGGCTGGGGGTTCCCAGATGTATCGGAAAAGCAATTATGGAAGTACGCATGGTAACGCATTTGGAACAGCTGAAGCCAGGCATGTACGGTATACTGGAGCCGGAAGAGTCGTGCGCCCTGATCCGTCCGGAAGAGATTGATCTTGCATTTGTGCCCTGCCTGTCATGCAGCAGGGACGGCAGAAGACTTGGATACGGCGGGGGATATTATGACCGGTATCTGATACAGACCACATGCGGAAAAATTGCTCTGTGCCGGGAGAAAATGCTGGAGGAAGAAATCCCGGCTCAGGAGTGGGATCTCGGGATGGATAAAGTGGTTACGGAAAGGTGTGTATATTCGGCGTAGAAGCTGTTATGCCTCGCCATCCTCTTTCTCCGGAAATGTTATCCTTACTTTCAGCATCCCTTCTTCATACACGGCCCAGATCTTTCCACCCATCTGTTCTGTCAGAGCCCGGGCGATAGACAGCCCCAGCCCGGTGGATCCGGCAGAGGCGGTTTCTACCGTGTAGAAACGGTCGAAGAGTCGTCCGGTTTCGATCTCATCCAGTCCGGATGCGTGGTTGGCGAACAGCAGCTCTCCGGATTCATTAAGTTCTATGATCAGATCACCGTCACTGTATTTCAGCGCATTGCCGATCAGATTGCCAAAGATCCGGGAGACGGCGTTCCGGTTCAGCATACGGCGGATTTTTGTATCCGGCATTTTAATGACGGGAGCAATTCCCCGGGAGCGCAGGGCGGCGTAGAAGCCGGATACACTGTCTTCCAGGATGCGGTTTAAAACAACCGGTTCGTTTCCCGTTCCGTTTGATACAGTAGTAAATACAGAGTAGCGGAACAGTTCTTCCGACAGCTGTTTCAGAGTCTCTGTGCGGCCCCGGATGATTTTCAGATACCGGACGGCATTTCCGGACATTTCTTCGTCTTCCAGAAGATCCAGATATCCGCAGATCGCTGTAAGGGGCGTGCGCAGATCATGGGAAATATTTGTAACCGCGTCTTTCAGTTCCCAGTCCCCCTGCTGATAGCGCAGACGGTCATTTCGAAGCTGTTTTAGCTGTATATTTATTTCTTTGGCAAGATATTTCATATCCCGGTCGCGGCTTCCGATGTCTATGAGCGTGTTGGTATCCGAGGCGACACGGTCGGCAAATTTTTCACCGATTTCTCTCGCTGTTTTCTTGAGCAGACAGATTTTGATCCCCAGAAAAAGGAGAATCAGGACAAGTATGCCGATCAGAAGCCATAACCAGAATATCATAAATTACCTCCAGAGAAAGAGGGCTGTTACGCCCTCCTGAATCTTTTATTTGATGTTTTCCTTTCGGAAAATAAATATGCCGGCCCCCGTAGTCACCAGAAGAATTCCGGCAGAGTAGACGGAGAGCAGCCCGGGTTCATCTACTGACATCATGGAGAGCTGCATGACCTGTCCGGTGGGCAGAAAGTCATTGCAGAATTCCATCACATCCCGCACGGCACCCCTTGGGTAGTCTGTGTTTGGCTCAGCGGGAACAGTGATTTCGTTTCCGGAGTCATCGATATAGCTGTAACTCTCCCATACTTCCGGCTGATTTAAACCGGATGTGATTACCATGGAAACCAGAAGCAGGAAAAATACAGCCAGTATATTGATTACCGCGGTAACAGCCCGGCTCTGGCAGATCATTGCGGTCAGGGTAAGAAGACCTGTAAACGCAAAGCTCATCATAAAGCTGACCAGCACCATAACTGCAATATCCTGTACATTTATGGAAAAGGGGCCTAAGAGCGGTATGCCGATCAGAAGAGACGCGCACAGGAAGGACAGACACATCAGCAGACCAGCTGCAAGGCACACGATCAGGTTTGACAGATAGATAGCGCTCCGGGTATGTCCGATGACCAGTTTGTTCCGGATCGTGCCGTCATTGTATTCGGTGCCGATAAACAGGCTGATAAATGCTGCCAGCAGGATCCCGATTACAGTAACGTACACAAACAATCCGCTGTCCAGGGGAATGGATGTGTTATATTTCTCCTGGTTGTAAAATTCAGCGATCTTAATATACCCGCCGAAGAGAAACATAAAGATCATAAAGCCCTGGAAACATTTGCTTTTCCTCAGGCGTGAGAAACCCGCATTTAATAATCTACTCATTTTTCTTCCCTCCAATCAGATTGACATAATAGCTCTCCAGACTTTCCTCCCGCTCGGTCAGCGAGATTACGTCGCAGTTTTCTCTGTCGAGAGCAAGAACAAGACGGGTGATGTTGATCTTCCCGTAAATGTCTGCCATTGTATCGGAGAAAATTCTGTATTCCAGCCCGATTTCATCAAGAACCCGGGAAAATGCGCTGATGTCGGACACCTGGACCCGGATGCATTTGCGGCACGCCGCATCCAGCTCTTTTGCGCTCATTTCTTTTACCATGTGACCTCTTTCAATAAATCCGTAGTGGGTGGCCAGCCTTCCCAGTTCGTCGAGGATGTGGCTGGATATAAGAAAAGTGATGCCGTTTTCCCGGTTCAGTTTCAGAATCAGTTCCCGGACTTCTATAATGCCCTGAGGATCCAGGCCGTTGATGGGTTCATCCAGCACAAGGAAATCCGGATTGCCTGCCAGCGCGATGGCGATGCCGAGACGCTGCCGCATTC
Organism: Mediterraneibacter sp. HA8405; assembly: GCF_056148955.1. NCBI lineage: Bacteria > Bacillati > Bacillota > Clostridia > Lachnospirales > Lachnospiraceae > Mediterraneibacter > Mediterraneibacter sp. HA8405. Next base: position 1,351,971 of record NZ_CM148758.1, read on the forward strand.
CAAGAGAAAAATTCTTTGCCTTTTTCCGTCCTGTGTCAGCCAGCCCTACCAGTTCCAGAAGCTCAGGAATATCGTCAAAGGAAGGAAGTCCGATAATCCGGTACTGTTCCTTTAGGTTATCTTCCGCGGTCATGTCCAGATAGATGGAGGGTGTTTCTACCACCGCGCCCATTCTCCTGCGGTGTTTTGCGATGCCGGGTTCGGTATTGCGCGCTCCGTACAGAGCATAACTGCCGGATGTGGGCTCCTGAAGTCCGCAGATAAGACGGATCAGCGTTGTTTTCCCTGCTCCGTTTTTCCCGATAAATCCGTAAATGGCTCCTTTGGGCACATGGATGGAAAAGTCGTCCAGAGCCTGAAAGTGCCGATAGCGCTTGCAAAGCGCGTCTGCTGTCAGAATATAGTCCATAATTCAAGCCTCCTGTCAGTTGTTTTGTAAATTTGATTATGGAAAGTATTCTATCCGGCAGGGGTTAAGAAACCGGTAAAGAAAAGGGTAAAGAAACAGTTAAGATTCGTTTTCCGCGGCAAGATCTTCATTCAGTTTAAAGCCGATTCCCCACACAGCTTCAATATAATCCTTTCCACTGACCTCTTTCAGTTTCCTGCGCAGGTTGCTTACGTGGACTTTCAGTGAACTTTCCACACAGTCCGGAGTGTCCTCGCTGATCCGGTCCAGCATGAGCGATTTGGTGATCACCTGGGACGGATTCCGGATAAGGAGCTTCAGTATGGCATACTCGGTTTTCGTAAGACGGACCTGCAGACCGGATACTGTAACTGTCCGGGAGGCCGTATCAAGCCGGATGCCGTCAAAAGTAAAGACCGGGGAATCCTCCACGGCAGCAGCGGCTTTCCTCAGCTGTACGGCAATGCGCGCCAGAAGTTCGCTGCGGTCAAAGGGTTTTGTAATATAGTCCGAAGCGCCGCCCAGCAGCAGTTCTACCTTGTCGCTTACAGCCGCCTTCGCACTCAGGACAATAACCGGAATATTCCGGATCAGGGGCAGCAGCTCCTCGCCGCTTAAACCCGGGAGCATCAGATCCAGCAGGATCAGGTCCGGTCTGTGGGAGGAAAGGTACAGAAGCGCCTCGGTTCCGGAATACGCCCTTACAGTGCTGTAGTTTTCTTTTGCCAGCAGCTCTTCCAGCATATCGCCGATACAGACGTCATCGTCAACAATCATAATTTTTTTCAAGTAAAACACCTCCGCTGTTGTTAATAAATGTTTCTGAAATTTCAGAATGGATGACCAGATTTACGCGTTTTTTCATGCCTATTTTAGTCGATGGGACAGATGAATGCAACCGGATTCCGGCAAATCAGTCTGAACATCTCCGGAAAAACACCAAATGGAAATAAAATGGAAATTTATTTGAAAGAAGTGTTGAAAAATGGATTTCTGCGTGATATGATTTTCTCAGAAACCAATGGCAGGGACGACAGTTTTTTGAATCCGGGGTAAGAATTGCGGCAGGAACAGGAAAAGCGATATGACCGGATACAGGAGGATGAAATATGACTGTACAGGAAATGCGGGAAAGGAAGAAGGAACTGGGGTATACCTATTCTCAGATTGCGGAGTTGTCCGGAGTGCCTCTGGGCACCGTGCAGAAAGTGCTTGGCGGAATTACCACAACGCCCCGGTATGAGACGCTGATGGCTCTGGAGCAGGTGCTGGGAGAAAGCGAGGGAATGTTCCTGAGAGAACCGAAAAGCGCTTATCTGACAAAAAGCCAGGGCGACTACACGCTGGATGATTATTATCTGATTCCGGATGATATGCGGGTGGAACTGATTGACGGAGTGATCTATGATATGACGGCTCCTACGTCGGCCCACCAGCTGATCGCAGGATTTATTTACAGTAAACTATTGGGACATGTTCTGGAGAAAAAGGGGGAATGTCTTCCGATGATCTCTCCTCTGGATGTCCAGCTGGACTGTGACAATAAGACTATGGTGCAGCCGGATGTCATTATCGTGTGCGACAGAGATAAGATCATTAACCGCTGTGTTTACGGCGCGCCGGACTTTGTTATTGAGGTGCTTTCAAAGTCAACCAAAAAGAAAGATTCTGTCATCAAACTTCAGAAATATATGAACGCGGGAGTGAGAGAGTACTGGATGATTGATCCGGAACGGAAGACAGTTGTAGTGTATGATTTTGAAAATGAAGAATATCCGATTATATATGGATTTGACGCGGAGATTCCCGTCAGGATATGGAACGGGGAATGTCAGATCAGTTTCCCGGAATTATATGAACATATCCGTTTCCTGTATGAACGGAAGAAATGAGTGGCTCAGGGGCCCGGCCGGTACGGACGGGTATCCTTCAGGGCAGGCTCAGAAAAATGACGAATATTCCGAAGGACACAGAATTTTCAACTTAATAAACGAAGTATAAATTATTATAAAATAACTGGCAAAAGCGGTGACAGCGCGAAATCCTTCTGTTAAAATACATCCCAGAAACAAACAGGTTTCAATATGGATTCAGGAGGACATGAAAGATGCTGAAAGAATATTTTTATATGTTTATTTTATATACTGACATGGGAAAGAAGCTGAAGGATATCCTGAACAGCCTTTTCCCGGGCCTGATCCGGGAACCTCAGAGAGTTCGGGTTCCGGTTCAGGGACAGGATGAAAGAAACATGAACAGAAGATAGCAGAAAACCCAGAATGCCGCCGCTTATGCCGCGGCGTGCGCAGTGCAGAACTATATGAGCTGAGGCGCACGTCCGGGCGATGCCGGCGGCATTTTTGCGGCTGCGGCGGATTTTTCGGGAAACGGGGAGAATGAGAAAATGAGAAAACCAAAAGGAAGAAATGAAAATCAGAGGGAAAAATATTCCGGCAGAGAGCTGATCCTGTCTGTTCTGTTCGCTTTGCTTCTTACAGCATGCGGCGGCGCGCAGCCGGAATCTTCAGAAACCACAGTATCATCTGCTCAGGAAGAAACCACGCAGGCAGAAAATTATGATTCCGTCCAGGATGTGCCGGAATACAGCGGCGAGCCGTATGTGGAGATCAATGATAACCAGCCGGAGTTTGAAGAGCAGGAACTGGTTACGGTCTCTTATGAAGAGTACAGTGAACTGGATGAGCTGGGCCGCTGCGGAGAAGCGGAGGCATGTATCGGCGAAGATCTCATGCCCACTGAAGAACGGGAACCGATCAGTCAGGTTGAGCCTACCGGATGGGAGAACAAAGCCTATGACAATGTGGATGGGAAGTACCTCTATAACAGATGTCATCTGATCGGCTACCAGCTCTCCGGGGAAAATGCAAATGAAGAAAATCTGATTACAGGGACGCGGTATATGAATACAGAAGGAATGCTTCCTTTTGAAAATATGGTGGCAGACTATGTACACAAGACAGAGAATCATGTTATGTACCGGGTAACGCCGGTTTTTCAGGGAGACGATCTGGTGGCGTCAGGTGTTCAGATGGAGGCAGAGTCTGTGGAAGATGACGGAAAGGGCATCTGTTTTAATGTATATGTATACAACGTCCAGCCGGAGATTACCATTAATTATTCCACAGGCGACAACTGGTTTTCCGGACCGGGAGATGAAGCGAAGAGCAGTGAAAGCGGAAATCAGCCGGCGGAAGAACAGACATACATACTGAATACCAATACCCGCAGATTTCATAATCCGGACTGCTCCGGAGCAAAAGATATAAAGGAAAAGAACCGGGAAGAGTATACAGGAACAAGAGAAGAGCTTCTGTCAGAAGGGTATGAGCCGTGTGGGAGGTGCAAGCCGTAGGCGATTTGAATTTTTCGGCGGAAACTTTCTTCCATCCACAATTTCAAATTTCTCATAAAAAATGTTGACAAATCCTATATTGCCCAGTATAATATACAAGTGTCTTGCGAAGAGCAGGCTTTATACAGGGGATTGGTCAAATGGTATGATAGGGGTCTCCAAAACCTTTGGTGGGAGTTCGATTCTCTCATCCCCTGCTTTTAAAGTTTTATAACTTTAAAACTGTAAATTGAAAAATGGGGAGCTTGTATACAGGCTGAGAGGAAGTTAAGAACTTCGACCCGAAACCTGATTTGGATAATGCCAACGTAGGGATGATTTCGTTAATGTACGGGAAATGGCATATCCATTTCCCGATTTTTTTGTTTACAGAGACGGCCGGCGGATGCCTTGGAAGATTCAGAGGCTATGCGGGTTGTCTGCTAATATGAAAAACGAATATTGCCGGACATAGAGTGAACCAGAGGTTCACGAAGGGGTGCACCACCGCGGGTGTATTCTTTCGTGAACCTCTTTTTGTACTGGCGATGAGCCAAAGTCCGGGTTTGCCCGGGACCCTGGTGAACGCTTACAATCCCGGAATGTGCCTTTTGGCACTTCAGGTGATTTATTTCCCTGGAAGTACTTTGTACTCTTCCGGAGAATAAAATTACTCTTTGCATCCGGCCGGGAAGGGAGGCAGGATATCGTGATACGTGTAAATGGAACAGAAGAAGCTTATTCCGAAGAAATGACAGTTATGGAATATGTCAGTGCAAAAGGATACCGCACAAACCGGATCGCCGTGGAGAAAAACGGGCAGATCGTTCCAAAGAGCGCCTATGAAAGTACTGTGATAAAAGACGGCGACAGTCTGGAAGTGGTCAGCTTTGTGGGAGGAGGCTGAAAAATGGTTACAAGAGAGGAACTGAAGGAAGCACTGGCAGAAAGACACGGCCGGGAGACGCAGGAAATTCTGGCCCGGTCAGGCGCCGCCATTGCAGGTCTGGGAGGACTGGGCTCCAATATTGCCTTCAGTCTTGCGCGGACAGGGATCGGATATCTGCATCTGATTGATTTTGATTGTGTGGATATAACAAACCTGAACCGACAGCAGTATTTCATTCATCAGATCGGTATGAAGAAGACAGAGGCGCTGAAAGAAAATCTGCTGCAGATCAATCCCTATCTGGAGATACGCACAGACTGCGTGAAAGTAGAAGAAAGCAATGTCAGGGAACTTCTGGCGGAAGACCGCTATATTTGTGAAGCTTTCGACAAAGCAGAGAATAAGGCAATGCTGGTCAATGCGGTTCTGGAACATTTTCCGGAAAAATATCTGGTGGCCGCCAGCGGCATGGCGGGATTTGGTGACAGCAACCGGATCCGTACCAGAAAAGTGACGGAGCATTTCTATCTCTGCGGCGATGAGACTTCCGATGCAGAGAAAGGAATCTGTCTGACTGCGGCCCGGGCGGCGCTCTGCGCGGCTCATCAGGCAAATATGATTGTAAGCCTGATACTTGAAAATGAATAAAAGAAAAAGAGAAACAAAAAGGAGAAAAAACATGAACACAGAAAAGGATACCTGGAAATTAGGAAACCATGAATTTACATCCAGATTTATTCTGGGATCAGGGAAATATTCCCTGGAGCTGATACAGGCGGCTGTTGAAAACGCCGGCGCCCAGATTGTTACTATGGCGCTTCGCCGGGCAAATGAAGGCGGACTGGCTAATATTCTGGATTATATCCCTGAAAACGTAACCATTCTTCCGAATACATCCGGAGCAAGAAATGCAGAGGAAGCGGTCCGGATTGCCCGCCTGGCAAGAGAAGTCTGCGGCAGTGAATTTATCAAAATTGAGATTATGCGGGATACTCGTTATCTTCTTCCGGATAATTATGAGACAATCAAAGCTACGGAAATTCTGGCAAAAGAGGGATTTGTGGTAATGCCCTACATGTATCCGGACCTGAATATGGCAAGAGATATGGCGGACGCCGGCGCTGCCTGTATCATGCCTCTTGGCGCCCCGATCGGTTCCAATAAAGGACTGTGTACAAAAGAATTTATCCAGATTCTGATCGATGAGATTGACCTGCCGATCATTGTGGACGCAGGAATCGGAAGACCTTCCCAGGCATGCGAAGCCATGGAGATGGGAGCGGCGGCCGTGATGGCCAATACGGCAATTGCTTCATCAGGAGATGTGAAAGCTATGGCAGGCGCGATGGGACAGGCGGTTCAGGCAGGACGTACGGCATATCTTGCAGGTCTGGGTCAGACCAGGGCCAGAGGAGGCAGTGCATCTTCGCCACTGACAGGATATCTGCGGGATTAGGAGGAAACAAAAAATGAGTACAGATCAGCATATTAATGAAAGTATTTTAAACGATGAGATCCGGGAGCATCAGAAAGAGAACCGGACAGACCACATGGCCTATCTGCCGGATATGGAGAATATCGGTTCTGAGATGCTGGATCAGGTTCTTGCAGAGACTGCAGCGTATGACTATGACGCATTTACGGCGGATGACGTGAGACACGCGCTCAGGCAGGAACGGAAGTCTCTGCGGGATTTCCAGGCTCTGTTATCCCCTGCGGCCGGATCTTTCCTGGAAGAGATCGCACAGCAGGCCCAGGCGGAGACGCAGAAATATTTTGGGAATTCCGTCAGCATGTTTACTCCCGTATATATTGCAAATTATTGTGAAAACTACTGCATTTACTGCGGCTTCAACTGCCACAACCACATCCGCAGAGCCCAGCTCAATACAGAAGAAATCCGCCGGGAGTTTGCGGCCATTGCCAGGACTGGGCTTCAGGAGGTCCTGATTCTGACGGGAGAAAGCCGGAAGAAATCAACTGTGGAATATATCGGTGAGGCTGTAAAAATTGCAAAGGAATATTTCCGAGTCATCGGTCTGGAAGTCTATCCTATGAATTCTGACGAATATGCATATCTCCATAAATGCGGAGCGGATTATGTAACGGTTTTCCAGGAAACCTACAATCCGGACAAATATGAAACCCTTCATCTGGCCGGACATAAGCGGGTGTTCCCTTATCGGTTCCATGCCCAGGAGAGAGCGCTCATGGGCGGAATGAGGGGCGTCGGACTTGCGGCGCTTCTGGGACTGGATGATTTCCGCAAAGATGCGTTTGCAACGGGAATGCATGCATACCTGCTTCAGAAAAAATATCCCCATGCGGAGATCGCGTTTTCCTGTCCAAGACTTCGGCCTATTATTAACAATGATAAGATCAATCCTATGGACGTGCATGAAGCCCAGCTTTTGCAGGTTGTGTGTGCTTACCGCCTTTTCATGCCTTTTGCCAGCATTACGATTTCCAGCCGGGAATGCGCGAGGGTCCGGGATAATCTGGTTCAGATCGCGGCAACCAAGATTTCTGCCGGAGTCAGTACGGGCATCGGCGAGCACGGGGAAGAAGTGCAGGATAAGGGCGACGAACAGTTTGAAATTTCGGACGGACGTACAGTAGACGAGGTTTACGACGCGCTTACAGAGAATCATCTCCAGCCTGTAATGGCGGATTATATTTATGTGTAAAGGAAGAACAATGATGAATGAAATCATGTGGAGCAATGTGATCGCAGTGACAAACCGCAGGCTGTCAGCAAGACCATATCTGGAACAGATCGAAAGAATCTGCATCCGGCATCCCCGGGCTGTTCTTATAAGGGAAAAAGATCTGACACGGGAAGATTATGCTCATCTGGCTGCCAGAGTATATGATATCTGCCGCAGTCATCATGTTCCGTGTATTTATCACAGCTTTATTGATGAGGCTTGCAGCGCCGGGGCTGAAATGATCCATCTTCCCCTCCATCTTCTGAGAAAGTATGCCGGCCGGCCGATTCTGACAGAATTTGGAAAAATCGGCACATCCGTTCATTCCAGAGAAGAGGCGGAAGAGGCCGCGGCTTTGGGTGCTTCCTATATGACGGCAGGACATATATTTGCAACAGACTGCAAAAAGGGGCTTCCTCCGAGAGGGCTGCCTTTTCTTCGGTCCGTGTGTGAAGCAGCAGAAATTCCTGTCTATGCGATCGGAGGTATTCATACCGAAGAGCAGGCGGAAGAGGCAATGGCAGCAGGAGCGGCGGGAGTGTGTGTAATGTCGGAGGCCATGCAGATATGAGCAGCGATATACCGATCTACGTACAGCTGCGAAATCAGATCGTTACCGGAATCGGGAAAGGGGAACTGAAGGCCGGCGAATCTCTTCCTTCTGTCCGTCAGATGGCCCGGGATGCGGGAATCAACAGTATGACGGTAAATAAAACCTATCAGATTCTGAAGACGGAAGGGTTTATTGAGATTGACAGGAGGAAAGGCGCCACCGTACGCCCGGTGCAGAAGACAGAGGGCCGGTTCCGGGAGAAGCTGGAGGCAGAGCTGGAGATTCTGTCTGCGGAGGCTTGTATAAAAGGGATGCCGAAAGAGGAGTTCCTCAGAATCTGCGAGGAAATGTTTATGAGCATGCATCCGGCAGAAAGTGAGGCATAGATATGGACGTGGTTCTGTTTTTTATCTTTCTGATCTGTGACCTGATAATTGTACCGATCTGCTGGTTCTCTTACGGGAATCAGAGTGAGTACAGAGAAGGAATGGTAATGGGAGTTCATATTCCGGCCCATGCGGTGGAAGATCCTGAAGTGACCAGGATCTGCGGCAGAACGCAGAAGCAATGGAAACGCTTTCATCAGATCAGCCTGCTGCTGAGTATGCTTATCTGTTTCCTGTGCTTTTATAATTTTACCCTGTTTATTATTGTATGGTCCGTGTGGCTGACAGGATATGTAGCAGGGCTTTACTGGCTGATTGTTGTTCCTCACCGGCAGATGTATCGTCTGAAACTCAAACGGGGCTGGCTGGATGCGTCGAGTATGCATGCCGTGCGCATCGATACATCTGTGTCGGCGTTTTCCGGGAAAATGGCGCTTGACTGGAAATGGCATCTGCCGCCTGTGCTTCTGACGTCGGCCACAGCGCTTCTTCTGCACAATATGGAGCAAAGATACCGGCTGAGTTCCGGGGAAATGACGGCAGAATGGGTGATGTATGTGTCCGGAGTGTTCACCTGTCTTCTTTTTCTTGCCTTGCATGTCGGAATTGTACGGCAGGCAAACCGGGTGTACAGCAAAAATACGGAGATCAATCTTGCCGCTAACCGGCTGATGAAACGCGCCTGGTCTCAGGGGCTGGTGTCGGCTTCCTGGATCAGCGGCGGGGCGTGGATTTTCCTGGCGTTCTGCGGATCTATATCCGGTCCGGATCTGCCGGCCGGCTGCTATGGCGTCTATGCATTTTTTCTCATGGTTTCGGCAGTGGCCCTGCTTGTACCTCTCGGACTGGCAGTGGGAAAGAGAAAGGAAATTCTGGACGCGGATCAGGCGCCCTGTTATGTGGACGATGATGTATACTGGAAATACGGATGGTATAACAATCCGAATGACCGTCACATTCTTGTACAGGACAGGTTTAACAGCATGAATTATTCTTTTAATTTCGGGAGACCTGCGGTAAAAGTGATCCTGGGAATCCTGGCGGCGGCTGTGGCGGGAATCGTAATCTGGACGTTTTCTCTTCTGGCAGCTTTTGAAAATGTACAGGTTCTTTTTCAGGAAGAAGGTGAAGTGTATCGGTTTGAAGCGGCGGGATATGAGTACGAATTTTCAGGAAATGATATTCAGTCGGTGAAGCTGATTGACGAGCTGCCGGATGAGCGGTTCACACGAACGAACGGTGGAAGCACGGAAAAGGTTAATATCGGGCATTTCCGTGGAAGAGAGACAGGAAAGTGTATGATGTTTCTATATAATGACTGTACTCCGGTTCTGGAAATACGTCTGGATGATATGACGGTATTCGCGAACAGCCGGGATCCGCAGGAGACGGAGCGGTGGCTGGATATGCTGTCGGAATAAGCGGATACGGCTCGGGCAGGAACGGACTTTTTCTTTCCTTTCCCTTCTGTTTTATGCTATAATTGGTCGTGGCGGAATACGGAAAATAAATACAGACAGGAGGAAGGATCATGTCCGATTATGTAATTACAACAGATTCCAATTCAGATGTTCTTCCGGCATTTATAAAGGAGAACAATCTGACGATCATCCCTCAGTATTATGCGTTCGGGGATACGGTTTACGGTGATCAGCTCAATATGGAGCCACATGAGTTTTACGAAACCATGCGGAAAGGGGAAATGCCGAAATCGATGGCTAATAATCCCGGGGTAATCCGTGAGAAATTTGAAAAGCTGCTAAGAGACGGGAAAAATATTCTGCATATTGCCTTTTCAAGCGCTTTGAGCGGAAGCTGCAATAACGTGGTAATGACGGCAAATGAGTTGACCGAGGAGTATCCGGACAGAAAGATCATGGTATTTGATTCTTTGAATGCATCCCTCGGCGAGGGCGTGTCCGTATACCGGGCAGTGGAATTGTGGAAATCCGGAAAGTCCATGGAAGAAGTGTACGATATACTGACGGAAGAAAAGGATCACGTTAATGTATCCTTTACTGTAAATGACCTGAATCATCTGCAGAGAGGCGGCAGGGTATCGAAGACTACTGCAGTAGTGGGGAGCCTTGTAAATATTAAGCCGATACTGACTGTAACGGCATCCGGGAAACTGAAGGCGGACGGTACGGTGAGGGGAAGAAAGAAGTCCCTGAAAACACTGGTGTCCAGGATGGAAGATGCTCTTGATCTGGATGCATACGGAAAAGACCGCATGGTTGCCGTGCTTCACGGAGACTGTCTGGATGAGGCGCAGATTGTGGCGGATATGGTAAAAGGCCTTGGATTTACCAATGTTGTGATCAACGATGTGAGCCCCAGTATCGGAACACATGCCGGACCGGGTGTGGTGGGACTGGTATTTTACGGCAAAAAGCGTTCATAACAGAAAATGAAACATAAAAACTGCAGAAACTGTACGGATTTTTCATCCGCAGCTGTTTCTGCAGTTTTATTTTTATCTGCCGGCTGAATCATATATGATTTCAGAGAATGCTGTGGAAATCTTACAGCAACCCGAAATCTTTCATCGCCTGGCGAAGGGTCTCTTTATGCGCGTCTTCCATTTCTGTCAGCGGAGCGCGGAGAGAACCTACATTTTTGCCCATCATATTGAGAGCAGCTTTTACGGGGATCGGGTTTACTTCACAGAAGAGAGCGTTGCACAGCGGAATTGCATCAAGCTGCATCTTTGCGCTTTCTTTTACGTTCCCTTCCAGATATTTCATAACCATATCATGAACATATTTCGGCGCCACATTGGACAGAACAGAGATTACTCCGATTCCTCCAAGGGAGAGAAGGGGTACAACCTGATCGTCGTTTCCGGAATACAGATCAATATTTCCATCGCACAGGTGCATTATTTCTGCAACATTTCCGATATTGCCGGATGCTTCTTTCACACCGACAATAGAGTCTACATTTTTTACAAGATGCGCCAGTGTCTTCGGCTGAATGGAACATCCTGTACGGCTGGGTACGTTGTAAAGAATTGCCGGGAGCGGCGCTTCTGTGCAGATTTTTGTATAGTGTGCTATGAGTCCGTTCTGGGTGGCTTTGTTATAGTACGGGGTTACAAGCAGCAGTGCGTCGGCGCCGTCTTCCATAGCCCCTTTTGAAAGCTGAACCGCTGTAGCAGTGCTGTTGGAACCGGTTCCGGCAATAACAGGAACTCTGTGTTTTACCCGTTCTACAGTGAAACGGATTGCCTCGCTGTGTTCCTCTTCTGTCATGGTCGCGGATTCGCCGGTGGTGCCGCAGATGATAATTGCGTCTGTGCCTCCTGCGATCTGCTCTTCCAGCATTTCATCCAGTTTGTCATAATTGATTTCCAGATTTTCTTTCATGGGTGTAACAATCGCTACACCTGCGCCTGTAAAAATTGCCATTCTTTTCTCCTCCTTAAATGGTGAGCGCTTTCGGAGACTCCTCTGCACTCTGGTGAACAATAAAAGAAACGGCAAGATGCGCCGTCTCCAATATACCTCTCTGAAAAGCTGTATATATCCAGATAGCTCTCCATCCTGCGATGACAGTCATGGCATTTTTCACGCCATGCCCAAGAACAAGGCCTCAGGCACCTTCCTCTTTCGGCATCCTTTCCTTTCAGATGAGCTCTTCTGCTCCTGATACATCCTTCATCTTACTTATAAAAAATGCGACCTCTATCTACGTTTCTGTATAAAGAAATGATACCATCGGCATCAGGGGATGTCAACCAGTTTCCAGATACGGACTTCAAAAGTCGAAAATAATATGAGGAGAGCGAAAAACTGGTATAACCGGAAAGAATAGCTGAAATTCTGCAAAAATTGTCGGATAAGAGAAAATGTAATTGCACTTTTACCCGCCCGGTTTTACAATACAATAGAAAGAAAAAAAGCCAGGAAAGGAGAGCCATTGTGCTTACGATCAGTAATTATGTAAAGGCGAAGACGCTGGAGGAAGCGTATGAACTGAATCAGGCGCGCAGCAGCCGCGTGATGGGCGGAATGATGTGGATGCGGCTGAGCAACGCGAAGGTAAAGACCGTAATTGATCTGTCCGGTCTCGGACTGGACCAGATTGAGGAAACGGACAAGGTATTCAAGATAGGAGCCATGTGTACGCTGCGGCAGCTGGAACAGTGTGAGAGGCTCAGAGAAGAGTATGGGGACGGAATTGCAGAAGCTGTGCGCCATATTGTGGGGGTGCAGTTCCGCAATCAGGCAACGGTAGGAGGAAGTATTTACGGAAGGTTCGGATTCTCGGATGTGCTGACCGCGTTACTGGCTCTTGATACTTTTGTGGAACTGTACGACGGCGGCATTATCCGTCTGTCAGAATTTGTAAACCGCAAACCGGACAGAGACATACTGGTGTCCATTATTATCCGTAAAGGAAAGAGGAAATTCCGTTATTCATCTGTCCGCCGGACAAAGACAGATTTTCCTGTCATCGCCTGCGCGGTAGTTACCGGGATTGTTCATGGAGAGGAATCCTGGTATTTCTCTGTGGGCGCGAGGCCGATGAAAGCGGCGCTGACGGAGAGAAAATGGAAGCTTAAGCCGGATGAAACAGAAGAAGCCATCGCGGCATGCGCAAAAGAAATAGCTGCGGAATTCGATTATGGAACAAATATGCGGGGCAGCGCAGAGTACAGGCAGCATCTTGCCGAGGTTCTGCTGCGCAGATCCATAAGCTCTATGTTAACGGAGGATAAATAGATGGAAGTTCGGTTTATATTAAATCAGAAACAGGTTGCCGTGGACGCTGCTCCGGATGCGGTTCTGATGAATGTGCTCAGAGATCTGGGGTGCAAGAGTGTGAAATGCGGCTGCGAGACAACAAACTGCGGGCTCTGTACCGTCTGGATCGACGGAAAATCCCGCCTGTCCTGTTCGGTGCTGGCAGCCGGCGTGGAAGGACATGAGGTGACAACGCTGGAAGGCGTGGAACAGGAAGCCGAAGAGTTCGGACGTTTCCTGGCAAAAGAGGGAGCGGAGCAGTGCGGATTCTGTTCCCCGGGATTCATTATGAATGTGCTTGCAATGATGCGGGAATATGAAGAAAAGGCGGAAAAATCCGGCAGAGCATCGGACGCCGTCCCGGATGTAGAGGAAATCAAAGAATATCTGGCGGGAAATCTGTGCCGTTGTACCGGGTACATGGGACAGCTTCGCGCAATACAGAATTATATGGCGGAGAGAAAAACGGCAGAAGAAAATGTGCCGGAGAAGAAGGAGGTGCGGGCATGAGCGGATCCTGTGAAAAATTATCGGATTTAAGTTATGTGAACCATCCGGTTCCGAAGGTGGACTCTGAGTCTCTGGTCACCGGAAAGGCCGTGTATACCAATGACCTTGCCCCTTCAGACTGTCTGATCGTAAAGCTTGTAAGAAGTCCCCATGCCCATGCACTGATTCAGGAGATTGACACGGCGCGGGCGGAGGCTGTTCCGGGAATCGTATGCGTTCTGACTTATAAAGACTGTCCCGATAAACGATTCACCCTGGCAGGTCAGACATATCCCGAGGCAAGTCCCTATGACAGGTTGATTCTGGACCGGCGGATGCGCTTTGTGGGAGACGCGGCCGCTATTGTGGCAGGTGTTTCTGAAGAGGCGGTTAAAAAAGCTGTAAAGCTTGTGCGCATCAAATATGAAGTTCTGGAGCCGGTGCTGGATTTCCGTAAAGCAAAGGATAATCCCATCCTGGTCCACCCGGAAGATAATTGGAGAAGCCTGTGCAACGTAGGCGCGGACAATAAGCGGAATCTCTGCGCTCATGGCGAATGCGGGGAAGGGGATATCGACGCGGTGATTGATTCCTGCGATTACGTGGTTGACCGTGTGTATCATACAAAGGCGAACCAGCAGGCGATGATGGAGACATTCCGGACCTATACTTATCTGGACGCATACGGCAGACTGAATGTAGTGTCCTCCACACAGGTACCTTTTCACATAAGGCGCATTCTGGGCAATGCCCTGGATATTCCAAAACATAAGATTCGTGTGATCAAGCCCAGAATCGGAGGCGGATTCGGCGCGAAACAGACGTCTGTATCGGAGATTTATCCGGCCATAGTAACATGGAAGACCGGACGCCCTGCGAAGATTATCTTTACGCGGGAAGAGTCTCTTACCGCCTCTTCGCCCCGCCATGAGATGGAGATGCATGTCCGGGTGGGAGCGGATAAGGAAGGGAGAATCCGTGGAATCGACCTTCATACTCTGTCCAATACCGGCGCTTTCGGAGAGCACGGACCGACTACTGTCGGGCTGTCAGGTCACAAGTCTATCCCGCTTTACGGGAAGACGGACGCTTTCCGGTTTACTTATGATGTGGTCTATACCAATGTAATGTCTTCCGGCGCTTACCGGGGATATGGCGCTACCCAGGGGATTTTTGCGGTAGAGTCCGCGGTTAATGAGCTGGCGGAGAAGATGGGCATGGATCCGACCGTGCTGCGGGAGAAAAATCTGGTCCGTGAGGGACAGGTGATGCCTGCTTATTATAACGAGAGAACAGACAGCTGCGCCCTGGACCGGTGCCTTGCCCGGGCAAAGGAAATGATTGACTGGGACAGAAAATATCCATGCTATGACTGTGGAAACGGCAAAGTCAGAGGCGTGGGAGTCGCTATGGCCATGCAGGGCTCCGGAATATCCCATGTAGATACCGGGTCCGTTGCCATCAAGGTGAATGACGATGGATTTTACAGCCTGATGGTCGGCGCTACGGATATGGGAACCGGCTGCGATACAATTCTGGCGCAGATGGCGGCGGAATGCCTGGAGTGCAGCATGGATGATATAATTGTCCACGGAGTTGACACGGATATTTCGCCTTATGATACCGGATCCTATGCGTCCAGTACTACCTACGTTACGGGTATGGCAGTAGTAAAGACCTGTGAGACACTGCGGGAGAAGATATGCGCCACAGGGGCCGGTTATCTGGGATGTTCCGTGGAGGATGTTCAGTTTGACGGTGTGAATGTGACGAACCTGAAGACCGGAGAGTCCATCTCCCGGAAAGAAATCGGAAATAAAGTGATGTGTTTCAGCAATGAAGCACTTTCTGCCAGCGAGGCATTTTCTTCCCCGACTTCGCCGCCGCCGTTTATGGCAGGCATCGCGGAGGTGGAGATCGACAAGGAAACCGGAACAGTGGAGATGGTGGACTACGCGGCGGTTGTAGACTGCGGCACGGTAGTCAATCCGGCTCTGGCACGTGTTCAGGTGGAAGGCGGTATCGCGCAGGGAATCGGCATGGCTCTGTTTGAGGATATTGTATATAACGAAAAGGGAAAGAACTACAGCAATTCTTTCATGCAGTACAAGATTCCCAGCCGGCTGGATGTGGGAAAAATCCGTGTCGAATTTGAGAGCAGTTATGAACCTACGGGACCTTTTGGCGCAAAGTCTATCGGAGAAATTGTAATTAATACTCCGGCGCCGGCTATTTCAAACGCTGTTCAGAATGCGGCGGGCGTGATTGTGCGTGAACTTCCGATTACCGCTGAGAAAGTGTACCGGGGTATGCAGGAGAATGAAAAAAATAAGGTTTCTTTATAAATAATAAATAAGATGAATTTCAGGCGCGGAGTTCTATGACCTGTATAAGGCTCCGCGCCGTTTTTATGCTGTCTGCCGGATATTGTTCCGGGAAAAATACAGGAACCGAAGAGCTATGAATACAACAATATACAGTGAGCAGTACAGTAGAAAAACACAAGATATACGAAAAAGTTACTGTTTGATACCGTGTATATTGTATAAAATTAAATACAAGGCTGTTTCTGAGAATGATTATCGAAATAGGGCTTGTCTTTTTTTTAACGTGATGTTATACTAGCGCATGACAGGTGAGAGGGGTGACCCGGCACCGATTCATTATTATTAACAGGAAAAAGATTTCACGGAGGAGGTTTTCAGAAAATGGCAAAAGCAAATTTTGACCAGTGGGCAGGCTTTAACGGAAAGCTCTGGAAAGAAGAAGTTAACGTTCGTGACTTCATCCAGAATAACTATACTCAGTATGACGGAGATGAGTCTTTCCTTGCGGGCCCGACAGAAGCAACAGATAAATTATGGGGAGAACTGCAGAAACTTCAGAAAGAAGAGCGCGCGAAGGGCGGCGTTCTTGATATGGAGACAGAGGTGGTATCCGGACTGACAGCTTACGGCCCGGGCTACATTAATGAGGATATGAAGGATCTGGAGCAGGTTGTAGGTCTTCAGACAGACAAGCCGCTGAAGAGAGCGTTTATGCCTTACGGCGGAATCAAGATGGCTGAGCAGGCTTGTACGACATACGGATATACGCCGAGTGAAAAACTGCATGAAATCTTTACAGTATATCATAAAACACACAATCAGGCTGTATTTGACATCTATACACCTGAGATGAAAAAGGCACGTCACAACAAAATCATTACAGGTCTTCCGGATACATATGGAAGAGGGCGTATTGTCGGCGATTACCGCCGTGTGGCTCTCTATGGTATTGATTACCTGATTGAGAAAAAACAGTCTGATTTTGTCGAGTATGAGAGACACGGAATGAAGGGAACAGATTTCCGTCTTCGTGAGGAGATCGCAGACCAGATCCGCGCCCTTAAGGGAATGAAAGAAATGGCAGAGTCCTACGGTTATGACATTTCCCAGCCGGCAAAGAACGCGAAAGAGGCAGTTCAGTGGCTGTATTTCGGATACCTTGCCGCAATCAAGACACAGAACGGCGCCGCGATGAGCGTGGGACGTGTGTCCACATTCCTTGATATTTATATCCAGAGAGATCTGGAGAACGGAACGCTGACAGAGGAGCAGGCACAGGAGCTGATTGACCATATGGTTATGAAGTTCCGTATGGTGAAGTTTGCCAGAATTCCGTCTTACAACGAGCTGTTCTCCGGCGATCCGGTATGGGCAACACTGGAAATGGCGGGAATCGGAATGGATGGGCGTCATATGGTAACAAAGAACGACTACCGTTTCCTTCACACACTGGAGAACATGGGACCGTCACCGGAACCGAACCTGACTGTGCTTTATTCTTCACACCTTCCGGAGAACTTCAAGAAGTATGCGGCGTATATTTCTGTTAAGACAAGTTCCATCCAGTATGAAAATGACGATGTAATGCGTCCGGTATGGGGCGATGACTACTCCATCTGCTGCTGCGTATCCGCAACAGAGACAGGAAAGGAAATTCAGTTCTTCGGAGCCCGCGCGAACCTGGCAAAATGCCTTCTGTACGCGATCAACGGCGGTGTTGACGAGAAGACAAAACAGCAGGTATCTCCGCTGTACAGACCGATCACATCCGAGTACCTTGACTATGATGAGGTTATGGAGAAATACGATCAGATGATGGAGTGGCTGTCCAAACTGTATGTAGATACACTGAACATGATCCACTATATGCATGACAAATACTACTATGAGGCAGCTGAGATGGCACTCATCGACACCAATGTAAGACGTACATTTGCAACGGGTATCGCAGGTTTCTCACATGTAGTTGACTCCTTAAGCGCAATCAAGTATGCAAAGGTAAAAGTAATCCGTGATGACGATGGACTTGCTGTTGACTATGAGGTGGAGGGTGACTTCCCGAGATACGGAAACGACGACGAACGTGCAGATGAAATTGCAGTATGGCTGCTCCGCACATTTATGAGCAAGCTGAAAAAATGCCATACATACAGAAATTCCGAGCCTACAACTTCTATCCTTACTATTACATCCAACGTTGTATACGGTAAGGCTACAGGATCTCTTCCGGACGGACGAAAAGGCGGCGAGCCGCTGGCTCCGGGAGCAAACCCGTCTTACGGCGCAGAGAAGAACGGACTTCTTGCTTCCCTGAACTCTGTCGCAAAACTGCCGTACGAGCAGGCGCTTGACGGAATTTCCAATACACAGACAATCAGCCCGGGAGCGCTGGGACATGATGACGATGAAAGAAAGAACAATCTGGTACATGTACTGGACGGTTACTTCGATCAGGGCGCGCATCATCTGAATGTAAATGTATTCGGCACAGAGAAGCTGATCGACGCAATGGAGCATCCGGAGAAAGAAGAGTACGCAAACTTCACAATCCGTGTATCCGGTTATGCCGTAAAATTCATCGACCTGACAAGAGAGCAGCAGCTTGACGTAATCGCAAGAACCTGCCATGACAGAATGTAAGAATAGCGGATACATCTGACCGATATTGAATGAACAGAGACAGGCGGAACGATAAGTGCCGCCTGTCTTGCTGTAAGAGCAGACACAGACTATGGGCAGCGCCGCGGGCGGCCCGCGGATCGCTGCGTTCCCGAAAGGAGAAAAAATGCAAGGATACATTCATTCTACCGAAAGTTTCGGCTCTGTAGACGGGCCGGGCGTACGGTTTGTTATTTTTGTCAGCGGATGTCCCATGCGCTGTCAGTTCTGTCACAATCCGGATACATGGAATATGACGGACGGAGAGCTGCGCAGTACGGATGAGCTGATAAAGAATGCTCTCCGCTACCGGACCTACTGGAAAGACGGTGGAGGAATTACGGTCAGCGGCGGAGAACCGCTGATGCAGATTGATTTTCTGACAGAGCTTTTCAGGAAGGCCAAAGAACAGGGGATTCATACCACTATAGATACAAGCGGCGCGCCTTTTACAAGGGAAGAGCCTTTTTTCGGAAAATTTAATGAACTGATGAAATATACAGATCTTCTGCTGGTTGATATAAAACATATCGATGATGAACAGCATAAGATCCTGACCGGACGGAGCAATAAAAATATTCTGGACATGGCAGAATATCTGTCTGATATAGGAAAGCCGGTCTGGATACGGCATGTGCTTGTGCCGGAAAGAAATGACACAGATAAGTATCTTAAAAAACTTTATAGCTTTATAAAGACATTAAATAATGTACAAAAAGTTGAAGTGCTTCCATATCATACTCTGGGTGAATATAAGTGGAAAGAGCTGGGGTATGAGTATCCGCTTGCGGGAATCGAACCGCCGGCAAAAGAGCGGATCAGAAATGCAAATGAGATTCTGCATACAGATAAAGGGACGGACTCCTCACGCTGAAATATTCTGACAATATCAGCGAAAGGGGTCCGTCCCCCTTTCTTCTTATTTTCTGAAAATAAATATAATTGACAGAATACAGACCAGTGCTTCTGTTACCGGAACTGCCATCCAGATGCCGGTCAGGCCCAGAAGGGCTGACAGAAGCCAGGCAGTTGGAATGATCAGTACAAATCCTCTCAGGATGGACACGGCGAATGCTTCTTTTGGCCGGTCAGCCGAGCTGAGGAAGGCTGCGGCAACAATATTGATCCCTGAGAAGAACAGGCTGATAAAATAGATCCGCATGCCTTCTGAAGCGATTGACGTAAGGATCGGGGTGTGATCCCGGTTAAACAGTTCTGCGATGGGAACGGCAAATATACTGATCAGCCCATAGGCCAGAAACGCCAGAAGCAGAGAAGCGCAAAGGGCATACCTGCGCAGTCTGTTTCGCTGGTGCCGGCCGGTTTCTCCGGCATACCAGCTGACAACGGGCTGGATACCCTGGCCGATTCCTGTAAAGATAGATACCAGCACCAGAGCGATATTTGCCAGGATTCCATAGGCGGCGACTCCGGTGTTGCCGCTCAGTCCAAGAATCAGGAAGTTAAATACAATAATTACAATGCCGGAAGACATTTCTGTAATCAGGGAAGATACTCCCAGACCGCAGATATCTTTCCAGCGGATCAGGGAAACTTTCGTCCGGACAGGGCGGAAGTTATTTTTCTTTCGGATAAAATGCTGAGACATAATCAACATACTTACAACAGGGGCGGTTGCCGTGGCTATGGCGGCTCCTGTCATACCCATGCCAAGCGGATAGATAAATACATAATCCAGCACAATATTTGTCAGACTTCCCACGATCATTCCCGTCATGGACAGGCGGGGAGAGCCGTCATTCCTGACAAAACACAGCAGAATATTATTTCCCAGGAAGAGCGGGGAAAATATGAGGAGGATGCGGATATAGTCTGCGGCATATCCGACCGTATCGGCGTCTGCTCCGAGGAAAGATGCTATCTGTGAGGGAAACAGCGCTCCGGCAGAACTGAAAATTATGGCCGCCAGGATACCCAGGTACAACGCATGTGTAAAAATTGTACGGTGGATTTTATTGTCAGATCCCGCAGCGGACAATGTATAGCGGGCGGCAGAGCCCATACCGATCATCAGGCCGGTGCCGTTCATCAGACTGTAGGCCGGAAGAACCAGATTCAGCGCGGCCAGCGCGTCGGCACCGATTCCTCTCGCGATAAAAAAGGTGTCAGCCAGGATATAGCAGGAATAGCCGATCATTCCAAGAACATTGGCAGACACATATTTCAGAAAAACAGGGAAAATCTTTTCTGTAGGTGCAATACTCATAATTTTTTGTTCCTTTCCTGTAATAGAATAAAAAAGGCATTCATACCCGCTCCTGCTGTGGCCTGACGGCGCGGGATGAATGCACTGTACAGTTCCTGCCCGGCGGCAGGAACAGGCATAGTCTTTATAAAATGTGAACTATGTGCTTTAAGTCCTTCGCTATAGTATCACAGAAATAAAGGGAAATCAAACCTTTTTTTTGCGGGAAATCAGGTGTAGAATATTCGTGTATGACTGTGCGCGGGTAAGAGGATATGCGAGGAGGATATGACATGAACAAGAAGGAAATACTGGAGATCCGAAAACAATTTACGCCCCGTAACTGTGCCATAACGAGAATATGTGGGTGCTATGTGGATCATGAAAAAGTAAAACAGATGGAGTCAAAGGACGCGTTTCTTTCCCTCCCGGAAGAAGAGGCGTTCAAATATTTTGATATCTTTAAAAAGACACTCTCGGGAACAGTGGGGAAAAATATGCTGAATCTGGAGTTTCCGCTGGATGCGGAGATGCCCGGTGGCGCCCAGGAATTCCTGCTTAAGCTCCGGGACAGCAAGCTGCAGGACGATATGCTTCTGGAAGAATTTTATGATAAGGTCATTGCAGCCTATGATTATGGAGAAAACTATTACATAATTCTGATCCACGCAATGTATGATATTCCGGGCAAGGCTTCAGACGGCATGGAGATGTTTGACGCGTCAGATGAAGTGTACGAATACCTGCTGATGAGCATCTGTCCGGTTGTCCTGTCAAAAGCAGGACTCAGCTATAACGCTCAGGATAACCGGATTCAGGACCGGATCCGGGACTGGATTGTGGATATGCCGGACAAAGGATTCCTTTTCCCTGCCTTTAATGACAGAGGAACAGATCTGCACAGTGTTCTGTATTATACGAAAAAATCCGAGGATCTTCAGCCGGAGATGATCGAACAGCTTCTTGGAGCTGCCACGCCCATGTCGGCGGATACCCAGAAGGAGACTTTTCAGACGATTATCGAGGACACTCTGGGTGAGGACGGGGATTATGAGACTGTGCGGAATATCCATGAAACTCTCGCGGATCTGATGGAGGAGCACAAAGAAGAGCCGGAGCCGCTGACACTTGACTGTACAGATGTGAAGAAAATATTTGAGCAGAGCGGAGTCCCGAATGAAAAGATGGAGACTTTTGAGAAAAATTTCGCGGAAAACGCGGGAGAGAAAGGGCAGCTGCAGGCCTCCAACATTGCGGAGACGAAGAAGTTCAATATTGAGACGCCGGATGTGATTATCAAGGTAAATCCGGACAGAGCAGATCTGGTGGAGACAAGGATTATTGACGGAAGACAGTGCCTGGTTATTCCGGTAGATGATCATATAGAAGTAAACGGCATCAGCGTCAGAACGATTTCCCGAAGACCGGAGCCCGGCAAAGAAGAATCCTCTGCTTCAGAATAGAAAAATCCCGGACCGTATCCTGTGCGTTTCATCTCTGGAATCGCACGCGGTGCAGCCCGGGATTACTTTTATGTAAAATTTGTGGCCGGGATCTGTGAGAGCAGAACCGGATTGTGCCGGACGTCCTATGCGGACGGAGCGTCAATCGCGCAGAGCAGAATCCGGGCGCATTCATCGGGTGAGAGAACAGAAGTATTCAGCGCCATATCATAATTTTTCTTGTCTGACCAGTCTTTGTCTGTCCAGAATTTAAAATAGTCCCTCCGTTCCCGCTCTTTCTTTTCCATCATTTTCTTTGCCTGTTCCGGAGTTACGTTTTCTGTGCGGACGATCCGGTCGATCCGTTTATCCATGTCGGAGGAATAAATAAATACTCTGACTGTACGGGGATTATCCCTGAGAATTTCTGTGGAACTTCTGCCGATAAACACGGCGGGACCCTGCATTTCCAGGGCTTTTATTGTTTTCTGCAGCTCATAGTACAGTTCAAATGCCTGTGAATTATTGCGGTTATAGTTGTAACTTGCCAGAAGCCCGATATTGTACAGGACATTTCCTGTTCTTTTTTCATCATATTCTTTCAGCATATCAAGAGACAGTCCTTTTGATTCAGCCACCTGAGCTATCAGGCTGCCGTCATAGCAGGAAATGCCTGCCTTTTCTGCCACCCTTTTTCCGATTTCACGGCCTCCGCTGCCAAATTCCCTTTCGATTGCAAGTGATTTCATAAAACAAAACTCCTTTCTTACTTTCCGATATTTCTGAGAACAGCATCCCGTACAATCCGGATAAATTCCTCTGAGTCCTCCGGCCCCAGAAGTTCCAGAAATTCAGCCATGCGGCTGATCACATCTTCGTATCTTCCCTTTACCTCCTGCTTTCCTGCTTCGGTGATATATACCAGAACCTGCCGTTTGTCCTGAGGATTCTGCAGACGCCGGGCGAATCCTTTCTTTTCCAGCGTATTCAGAATAGCCGCAGTCCGGGAACTTCTGATATCAAATGCAGAGGTCAGTTCCCCGGCGGAAGCACCGTCATGCTGAAATGCAAGATAATAAAGGACAGCCTGTTCCCCTGAGGCCAGGCTGGTCAGATCACGGATCATTGCCGTACGGTTCAGCTGTCTCATATAGTGAAGGAAATATTCTGCACGATTACGGTAATCCATACTGTATCTCCTTTATATCTCATACTATGAGATAATATACCACCATACAGGCTGTGATGTCAACAGGCGGGGGAGGACAGTTCTGACGGCGTTTTTGGTTTATATCAACAAATGAAGAGGCGATATTTAAATAAATGATTCGGCTATAAAACTAAATTTGTGTAAAAAGTATGAAAAAAATGTGAAATTATATTTTTTTACTTGCTTTTTTTATGCAATAATACTAGTCTAATATTTAGTTGCCTAACTAAACGTTTTCTGTTCCCGGCAGATCAGCTGCCGGATCTGCGGAAAGACTATAGAAAATATTATGGAGGGAAGCAGATGAATTGCGAAACAAATGATATTCCTCTGATGGGGATTATGGGCATTGTGCTGCATAAGATGTTAAATACGGCGAAGGGAATGTATCAGGAATTTGATCTGAACCGCAGTCAGGCGGCAATTCTTTTTACTCTTCACCGCAGAAAGTCAATCTCTCAGAAAGAGCTGGCCAGGGAGCTGAATATGACGGCTCCGTCTATTACTTCAGCCATTCAGAAGATGGAACGGGAGAAATATATCACCCGGGAAACAGACAAATCGGATCAGCGTGTGATGCGGCTTACCCTGGCGGAGCGGGGGAAGGCCTGTATTCAGTCGGTCAAAAATGTCGGAGAACGAATGGATGAGATCATCCAGGGAGGCATGAGCCTGGAGGAACAGCTTCTGTTTCGAAGACTGATACTGCAGGTTAAAGATAATCTGGAAAAATATGAAAGGAAAGAAGAGGTATGAAAAACTTATTCAAATATGCGGCGGAGCACTGGAAAGCTCTGATTGCGATCATTGTAATATTGTTCATACAGGCATACTGTGATCTGTCACTGCCCTCGTACACATCTGATATTGTAAATGTGGGAATTCAGCAGGGCGGCATAGAGGATCAGATCCCAGAGGCTGTTTCCGCGGATGAGATGGAGAAACTGCTTCTGTTTGTACCGGCCGGGGATCAGGATACAGTGCTTGACGCCTATGAGGAAGATGACAGCACGTATGATATGAAAGCCTACGTGCTGAAAGATTCAGTATCGGACAGCGCCGAAAAAAAAGAAGAAATCAGCGGAATTCTCCAGGGGCCCATGATGCTGACAGCGGGATTTGAATCCGGCAGTGATATGACAAAGCAGATTGAAGAACAGATGAAGGCAAATATGCCGGCTCAGACAGAGACCGGGGACATGTCCGTCTTCGATCTTCTGAAAATGCTTCCGGAAGAACAGCGGGCAGCCATGCTGCAGGGAATGGACGAACAGATGGCTGATCTGCCGGATACGATTCTGGAACAGGCAGCGGTGGCATATGTTCAGTCCGCGTATGAAGAGCTGGGGCTGGATATGGACAGCATTCAGATAAACTACCTGATTGTGACAGGCGGTAAGATGGTAGGGCTGGCCTTTCTCGGAATGGCGGCAAGTATTCTTGTCGGCTTTCTGGCGTCCCGTGTAGGCGCGGCTACAGGCCGGGATCTGAGAAGCAGAGTGTTCCACAAGGTCGTAGGATTCTCAAACAATGAGTTTGATCATTTCTCCACCGCTTCTCTGATTACAAGAAGCACCAATGATATCCAGCAGATTCAGCTGCTTACGGTAATGCTTCTGCGGATTGTGCTCTATGCACCGATTCTGGCCATAGGCGGAATTATTCAGGTGTTCCAGACAAATGTATCCATGTCCTGGATTATTGCTCTTGCCGTAATCCTGATCGCGCTGGTAATCCTGGTGCTCTTTGTTGTGGCCATGCCGAAATTTAAGATTCTCCAGAATCTTGTAGATAAACTGAACCTCGTTACCCGTGAGATTCTGACCGGACTGTCTGTAATCCGCGCCTTCAGCACACAGAAGCATGAGGAGGAGAGATTCGATCAGGCCAATCGGGATCTGACCCGGACAAACCTGTTTGTTAACCGCGCCATGACCTTTATGATGCCGGTCATGATGCTGGTAATGAACGGTATTTCTGTTCTTATTATGTGGAATGGAGCCCACGGCATAAGCGAAGGTCAGATGCAGGTGGGAGATATGATGGCATTTATTCAGTACACCATGCAGATTATCATGGGATTCCTTATGCTGTGCATGCTTTCCATTATGCTGCCCAGAGCGGCAGTGGCGGCAGACCGTGTGGAGGAAGTGCTGTCCAGCCAGACTGTGATTCATGATCCGGAGCATCCGGCAACATTTGACGGCCGGAAGAAAGGTGTCCTTACATTCAGCCACGTGTCCTTCCGGTATCCGGGGGCAGATGAAAATGTTCTTCATGATATAACATTTACGGCAGAACCGGGGAAAACTACCGCGATTATCGGCAGTACCGGAAGCGGAAAATCCACGCTGGTAAATCTGATTCCCCGCTTCTATGACGTGACGGAAGGTTCCATTACACTGGACGGAGCGGATATCCGCCGGGTAAGCCAGCATGAACTCAGAGAAAGGCTTGGATTTGTACCCCAGAAGGGCGTGCTTTTCTCGGGAGATATTGCTTCAAATATTCTGTTCGGCAATCCTCACGGAAGTGAAGCCGAGATGAAGGAAGCGGCAGAGATTGCCCAGGCGGCAGAATTTATTGAAGAAAAGCCGGAGGGCTATAAGAGCCCCATCGCCCAGGGCGGCTCTAATGTATCAGGAGGCCAGAAACAGAGACTGTCGATTGCCAGAGCTATCGCAAAACACCCGGAAGTATTCATTTTTGATGACAGTTTTTCCGCTCTTGACTTTAAGACAGATGTTACGCTGAGGAAGGCTCTCCGCAGAAAAACAAAGGACAGTACCGTGCTGATTGTAGCACAGAGAATCAGTACAATTCTCAATGCCGATCAGATTATTGTACTGGATGAGGGTAAAATCGCAGGAATGGGAACCCATCAGGAGCTTCTTGAATCCTGCGAAGTATACCGTCAGATCGCCGCGTCGCAGCTGTCTGAATCGGAACTGGAAAACCAGGGGAAGAGCAGAGACAGCAGCAAAATGATAACAGACGGCGCAGGAGAAAAGGAGGTGCAGTGCAATGGCTAGAGGACCAATGGGAAGAGGAATGCATGGCGGAACGGCAGGGGAGAGCGCTAAGGACTTCAAAGGCACAATAAAAAAACTGTTCCGGTATATGGGCGCGTTTAAAGTCCATATGTTGTTTGTCGCTGTTTTTGCCATATGCGGTACGATATTCAACATTGCGGGACCGAAGATTCTGGGCCAGGCCACAACAGAGATCTTCAATGGCCTGGTCAGCACGGTTTCCGGCGGAAGCGGCATGGATTTCGGCAAGATCGGGAGAATCCTTCTGATTACGCTGGGATTGTATGTGATCAGCGCGCTATGCTCCTTCATACAGGGAATCATTATGACAGGAGTATCACAGAAGACCACCTATCGGCTGCGGAAAGAGATTTCCGAAAAGATCAACCGCATGCCGATGAATTACTTTGACACAAAGCCGGTTGGCGAAGTGCTCTCCCGTGTGACAAATGATGTGGATACACTGGGGCAGAGCCTGAACCAGAGCGCGACTCAGCTGATCACATCTGTGACAACAATCATCGGCGTTCTTATCATGATGCTTTCTATCAGCCCGCTGATGACGCTGGTGGCGATTCTTCTGCTTCCGGTGTCGGTACTGCTGATTTCATTTGTAATGAAGCATTCCCAGAAATATTTCCGGGGACAGCAGGAATACCTTGGAAATGTAAACGGACAGGTAGAAGAAATCTACAGCGGCCACAGCATTATAAAGGCATTTAATAAAGAAGAAGACGTAATCGGAGAATTCAACAGGACAAACGAGAAGCTGTATAACTCCGCATGGAAATCCCAGTTCTTTTCCGGTATGATGATGCCGGTTATGCAGTTTGTGGGCAACCTGGGATATGTGGCGGTAGCCATACTGGGCGGATATCTGACAATCCGGAATACAATCGAAGTCGGCGATATCCAGTCCTTTATCCAGTATGTCAGAAACTTTACTCAGCCCATTCAGCAGGTGGCGCAGGTCGCCAATATGCTTCAGTCCACGGCGGCGGCATCGGAAAGAGTATTTGAGTTCCTGGAAGAGGACGAAGAGGAACAGACAGTTCCAGATCCGGTATCGACAGAAGGACTGGAGGGAAATGTACAGTTTGATCACGTACATTTCGGCTACAACCCGGACAGAATCATCATTAATGACTTTTCCGCAAATGTAAAAGAAGGCCAGAAGATTGCTATCGTAGGTCCTACCGGAGCAGGAAAAACAACCATGATCAAACTGCTCATGCGGTTCTATGACGTAAACAGCGGATCCATCCGGATCGACGGACACGATCTGAGAGAGTTTAACCGCAGTGACTTAAGGGAAATGTTCGGAATGGTGCTCCAGGATACATGGCTGTTCCACGGAACAATTATGGAAAACATCCGCTACGGCAGACTTGACGCCACAGACGAAGAAGTCATCCAGGCCGCGAAAGCTGCCCATGTACACCGCTTTGTACAGACCCTGCCCGGCGGCTACAACATGGAGCTGAACGAAGAGGCAAGCAATGTCTCTCAGGGACAGAAGCAGCTTCTTACCATTGCAAGAGCCATTCTTGCGGATCCGAAAATCCTTATTCTGGATGAGGCCACCAGCTCCGTAGATACAAGAACCGAAGTGCTTATTCAGAAGGCCATGGATAATCTGATGAAAGGACGCACAAGCTTCATCATCGCCCACAGACTGTCAACCATCCGCGACGCGGATCTGATCCTGGTTATGAAAGACGGCGATATCGTAGAACAGGGAAGACACGAAGAACTCCTGGCAAAAGGCGGATTCTACGCGGATCTCTATAACTCCCAGTTCGAATCCGCTGATCAGAGCTGCGCGTAAATCGGGAACTGACGGGATATGGATGTCGGATGAGGTCCGAAAACATCAGAATACAGAACCGGCGAGAAACGTATTCGGAGATCAGATGCGGAAATTCTGAACTCCGAAAGGCGCATCCATCCGTCTGGATTCCGCTGTTTTCTGCGCGCATCCGGGCAGCGGTATTCCCGTCAGATTTCGATTCCCGCCAAAACAAAAGAAACCGGAACTTTTTTGCCTGAGGGTATCTGTTTTCCGACCGGTTTATTGAAAATGGAAATAGCCTGTTTCAGAACAACGGGCAGGATTCGGAGGAATGTAAGTGAATGAAGTTCTGTCTTCGGTTTTTTCTGTCTGCTGAATTTGGAATTATGGGTGACAGTGCCGATTGGATGAAAGCAGAAAATGTCGGAATACGGACGGCAAAATGAACTTTTGGGAGAACGGCTGCGGGGCAGTTCAGTGACTTGGAGCGGGATCTAGTAAAACTTAAAACCCCGGATGCAGGCGTTAGGATTTTCAATGGAATTGTTCGAGCGGAACGTGAGTTTCCATTGAAAATCCTGCTTTTAGCCTGTGTCAGGGGTTTTGTAGTTTTACTATTCCGCGGAACGGAGCTGAAATGCCCCGCAGCCGTTCTCCAAATACGATTTACTGGTTGTTAGTATTCTGGCGTTTTCGGACTCTTCTTCAGTACCATGTCGCCTATAATTTCGAATTTCACATCTACAAATCTTCCCCCGGATGTGGTATGATCGTTATAGTGTATGGGCCGGGAAAGGCTTTCCCGGGCGTGTGTTTTATACCGGTGAGAGGGGCGGTGTTTCTATGAACAGGAAGTGCATTTTTAAAAGAGCGGCGTCGGTGTTTCTGGCGTTGTCTGCAATGTTGTGCCTGACGTCCTGTTCCCAGCTGCGGGCGCTGCAGCTGACGGGGATGATGTCAGAAGAGGCGGAGAAAATTCATCCTATGTCGGAGGAAATTATCCGCTGCCTGACGGAGCATGACAGGGAAGGGCTGAAAGAACTGTTCTGCGACAGAGTAAAGGAAAATGAAGAGCTTGACGGGCAGATAGAAGAGCTGATGGAGTTTGTTCAATGTGATGTATATCTTTCCGCTGATATTGAAGATTCTGCATCGGGCGGCCAGTCCATCGAGTCCGGTGAGATTACAGACTGGACGGTCAGGCCCCAGATTCCCTATGTAAAAGTGCAGGTTGCTTCGGAAGAGGAGGACGGCCGGGATGCGGTCAGATATTATAAAGTAGCGTACGGATGGAAGATTACAGATAAAGAAGATCCTTCTATGGAAGGACTGCACTGGATTGAGGCTGAGCTGCTTAACATGGACGAAAAAGTGTGGATCGGAACAAACGGATTTCTGAATGACGCAGAAGATCTGCAGGAACAGTCCGGGTCAGAAGTATAATAAAGGGGAAGATACAGTATGGGCTTCACGCATTTTGATGAAAACGGCAAAGCGGTTATGGTGGATGTGACCGGCAAGGAGGAAACGCTCCGGGAAGCGTCTGCCACCGGGAAAATACTGGTCAGCCGGGAAGTATTTCAGGCGGTCAGAGCAGGAACCATAGGAAAAGGAGACGTTCTCGGCGTGGCGGCCACGGCAGGAATTATGGGAGCAAAGCGGACCTGGGAACTGATTCCCATGTGCCACATTCTTCCTCTGACCAACTGCAGAATTACATTTGACATGGATGAGGATGAGTACTCGATTTCCTGTACCTGTACGGTGAAAGTGACAGGAAAAACGGGAGTTGAGATGGAAGCGCTGACAGGTGTAAGTGTGGCTCTGCTGACGATTTATGATATGTGCAAGGCGCTGGACAAGACAATGGAGATCAGTGAGATCTATCTGGTGAAAAAAACAGGCGGAAAGAGCGGAAATGTATATAATGGCCGGCACAGCGGCAGAGAACGGCAGGGGCAAAAGAAGTCCGGCCGAAGGGAAATTGAACTGATGTAGGAAGAGGCGGAAGAAATGGAGCAGAAGAGATGGAGAACAGCGGTTGTAACACTGAGCGATAAAGGATACGCAGGAGAACGGGAGGATAAAAGCGGTCCTCTTATCTGTGATATGCTTAGACAGGCCGGTTATGAAGTGGTGGAAACGATGCTTCTTCCGGATGAGATGGGAGAAATTAAAGAGTGTCTTTGTAAATTATGTGATGAGATAAAAGTTGATATAGTTTTTACAACAGGCGGTACGGGATTATCGCCCAGAGACTGCGCGCCTGAGGCTACGCTGGCGGTGGCTGCGCGGAATGTCCCGGGAATCGCGGAGGCCATGCGTCTGGCATCTCTGCAGATTACGCCCAGAGCTATGTTAAGCAGGGGCGTGTCGGTGATCCGGAACGAGACACTGATTATCAACCTGCCGGGAAGTCCGAAAGCGGCCAGAGAGAATCTGGAAGCGGTGCTTCCTTCTCTGGATCACGGTCTGGCGATCCTGAAAGGAAGAGCAGGAGAATGCGGACATGAATCGGATGAAATAAAATAATTTAAAAAGAAAGGAAATTCATGCGCAAGAAAAATATGCAGGATCAGTTCGGCAGAAAAATTGAATATATCAGAGTGTCCGTTACAGACCGCTGCAATCTGCGCTGCATTTACTGTATGCCGCAGGAAGGGGTGCCGGCCGTTCCCCACAGCGAGATTCTGACATTTGACGAGATAGAGCGGTTCTGCCGGATAGCAGCAGAGCTGGGAATATCCCGCATTAAACTGACAGGTGGAGAACCCCTTGTACGCAGGGGGCTTCCTTTTCTTTTGGGAAAATTAAAGCATATTCCGGGAGTGGAACAGGTAACGCTGACAACAAACGGAACACTGCTGAAGGAACAGATCCGGGATCTGGCAGCCAATGGTCTGGATGCCGTGAATATCAGTCTTGACACACTGGACGCGCAACGGTATCATCAGGTGACCCGTGTCGGCAGTCTGGACAAGGCGCTGGAAGGTCTGGACGCGGCTCTCAGGTGTCCGGGGCTTCCGGTGAAAATCAACTGCGTGCCTCTGGAGGACGGGACAGACGACGATCTTCTCCGTCTGGCGGAGCTGGCCCGGAAATATCCGGTGGACGTACGTTTTATTGAGCTGATGCCCTTCGGACCGGGGAAAGAGTCTGCCGGAAGAAGCAACACAGATATAAAAGAAATACTGGAAAGACAGTTCGGAAGTTCGCAGCCATATGAGAAACTGCTGGGGAACGGACCGGCGGAGTATGTTCTCTTTCCGGGCTTCCGGGGCAGAGTCGGTTTTATCAGCGCGCTCAGCCACAAGTTCTGCAGCACATGCAACCGTCTGAGGCTTACCTCAGAAGGAATGCTTAAGCCCTGCCTTCAGTACGGAACAGCAACTGACATAAAGGCTCTGCTTCGGGGAGGAGCATCGGATAAACAGATACAGGAGGCCGTCATACAGACGGTTCTCAGCAAGCCCGCCTGTCATCATTTCAGCGAAGAAGATAATGAAGATGAAAATGGGGAAGGCGGACAGCGGGAAAACAGAGAAATGTCCCGGATCGGCGGCTGACAGAAATCCGGAGGAAAAGTGAGGCATATATATGGGAAAAGTAATTGCAGTCTGCACAAGTCCTGAAAAAGGCACACAGAAGACTGCTGCGGCAGAAGGGAATTTTATAGAAGATTACGGGATTGAAGGGGATGCTCACGCGGGAAAATGGCACCGCCAGGTCAGTCTTCTTTCCTATGATAAAATAGAAGCGTTCAGACAGCGGGGAGCCCGGGTGGAAAACGGCGCTTTTGGAGAAAATCTGGTGGTGGAAGGAATTGATTTTTCCGCTCTTCCGGTGGGCACAAGGCTTGCCTGCGGCAACGTTGTTCTCGAAATCACGCAGATCGGGAAGGAATGCCACCACGGATGCGCCATTTTTCAGCAGATGGGCGACTGCATTATGCCCCGGGAGGGCGTATTCGCGAAAGTAATCCGGGGAGGAAAAATATGCCCGGGCGATGAGATGACTTGCATGGAAAGGAAAATCGTTGTATCTTAAATAGGTGAGTTTTGATTTGAACGCAAAACGGAAGAATTTCTGCTGTAAGCACACTGTGTGCGGATTGAAACGGAAAGAAAATAATTGCGGGAGTTTTGAACAGATGACGCTGAAAAAATACAGAGCTGCAGTACTGGCTTTTTGCATGGCGCTGTTTCTGGCAGGGTGCCGGATGCAGGGAGAAGCAACCGGGACAGAGAAAGATGACTTGAAAGGAATTGACATTGAGGAGAAAGACGGAAAAGAAGTTTATTCATTTGAGGACAAGGCAGGCAGACAGTATGAGGCGGAACTGCTGGCTGATGTTCCCAGATGCACCTATGATTTTTCTTATCTTAAGACAGATAAAAAAACAGGCTATAAACATTACACAGATGAAGAAAACGGAGTGTCTTCCAGAGTGGGAATAGATGTTTCCGAATTCCAGGGAGAAGAGATTGACTGGAAGAAAGTAAAAGCCAGCGGGGTAGAATTTGTGATTATCCGTCTGGGATATCGGGCCTACGGCGAGAACGGAGAACTGGTAATGGACGACATGTATGAAAAAAATGTAAAAGAAGCGCAGGATGCCGGCCTGGAGGTGGGAGTATATTTTTTCTCTCAGGCCATCAGCCCTGCTGAGGCGGTGGAGGAAGCGGAGTATGTTCTGAAACATATCCGCGGCTATGATATAGACGGGCCGGTAGTATATGATACAGAAGACATTGAATATAGTGATGCCCGGACAGACAGAAATACAAGACAGGAGTTTACCAATTACTGTAAGGTTTTCTGCGATACAATCGAGTCGGGCGGCTATGAACCGATGATCTATTCCAATATGAAATGGATGGCCCGTACGCTTATTATGGAAGAACTTACAGATTATGATTTCTGGTATGCAGATTATCACGCGGTGCCCCAGTGCCCGTATAAATATAAGATCTGGCAGTACAGTGAGACAGGAGAGGTGCCGGGGATTACCGGCGGTGTAAATTTAAACCTATGGTTTCAGGAGGATGAAGAAGAATGAAGTGGAATAAATTCCGGTTAAAGACAACGACCCAGGCAGAGGATATCGTAAGCAGTATGCTGATGGAACTGGGGATTCAGGGAGTGGAGATTGAGGATAAGATTCCTCTTTCCCAGTCAGATAAGGAGCAGATGTTTGTAGATATTCTGCCGGAGACAGAGCCGGATGACGGCGTGGCGTACTTAAGTTTTTATCTGGAAGAGGATGACGATAAAGACAGTATTTTAAGTCAGGTAAGACAGGAGTTAAAGGACATGTCCGCCTATGTGGATGTAGGCGAGTGCCTGATTGAAGAGTCTCAGACCGAGGACGTGGACTGGGTGAATAACTGGAAACAGTATTTCCATCAGTTCTATGTAGACGACATTCTGATCATTCCTTCCTGGGAGGAAGTAAAGCCGGAAGACAGCGGAAAAATGGTAATTCACATTGATCCGGGCACGGCGTTCGGAACCGGAATGCATGAAACTACCCAGCTGTGTATCCGCCAGATCAGAAAATATGTAAAGCCGGATACAAAGATTCTGGACGTAGGCTGTGGAAGCGGCATTCTGGGTATGCTTGCCCTGAAATTCGGAGCCGCGTATTCTGTGGGAACAGATCTGGATCCCTGTGCCATTGACGCCACCCGGGAAAATATGGCGGTAAACGGAATCCCTCAGGACAAGTATGAGGTTATGATCGGAAATATCATTGACGACCGGGATGTGCAGGATAAAGTGGGATATGAGTGTTACGACATCGTGGCGGCAAATATTCTGGCTGATGTGCTGGTGGAACTGACGCCGGTGATCGTTCATCAGTTGAAAAAAGGCGGCATTTACATTACCAGCGGCATTATTGACGATAAGGAAGATACAG
The DNA here is from genome assembly GCF_056148955.1 of Mediterraneibacter sp. HA8405. NCBI lineage: Bacteria > Bacillati > Bacillota > Clostridia > Lachnospirales > Lachnospiraceae > Mediterraneibacter > Mediterraneibacter sp. HA8405. The sequence goes on from NZ_CM148758.1 coordinate 1,386,092, forward strand.
TTGTAAAGGCTGTTAAGGATGCAGGACTGGAAGTGCTGGATGTGACATACCAGGGCGAGTGGGTCTGCGTGACAGCGAGGAAGAACTGATGCAGAATTTTTTTGTAGAGATATCGTCGGTACAGGACGGGATAATCCGTCTGTCCGGCGCAGATGTAAACCATATGAAAAATGTCCTCCGCATGAAGCCGGGAGAGCAGGTGCAGATCCAGGACGGACTGGGTATTACTTATACCTGCCGTATTTCCGGATATGAGGACAGAGAAGCGGTTCTGGAGATTCTTGAGACAAAAGCCGCGGATACGGAACTGCCTTCCGCCCTTTATCTTTTTCAGGGGCTTCCCAAAGGAGATAAGATGGAGTGGATCGTGCAGAAAGCCGTGGAGCTGGGAGCGGCCGGAATTATCCCCTTCGCGGCGGGAAGATCCGTTGTGCGTCTGGACGAGAAAAAGGCGGAGAAAAAGACAGCCCGGTGGCAGGCCATAGCCAGAAGTGCGGCAGAACAGTGCGGACGCGCCGTTATACCGGAGGTGAGCCGCCCGGTTTCCTTTGCGGAAGCTCTGAAACAGGCGTCAGAGCTGGATGTGATTCTGATTCCGTATGAACTGGAGCGTGGGATGGAAGAGACGGCGGAGATTATCCGGAATATCCGGCCGGGACAGTCTGTGGGGATCTTTATCGGACCGGAAGGCGGCTTTGACGCGGAGGAAGTAGAGAAAGCAAAAGCGGCGGGAGCTCGGCCGGTCTCCCTGGGTTCCAGGATTCTGCGGACAGAGACAGCGGGAGTTACAGCCCTTTCGATTCTGATGTATCATCTTGAGAGCCAGGGACATAATTTAAAGTAAGAAAAGAGAAAAGGAAAGGAACAATGGAAGTTTATCTGGACAATTCTGCCACGACCATGTGTTATCCGGAAGTGGGAGAACTGGTATATAAAGTAATGTGTCAGGACTATGGCAACCCATCGTCCATGCACAGAAAAGGAGTGCAGGCGGAGCATTATATCCGTGACGCGAAGGAGACGCTGGCAAAACTGCTGAAAGTAAATCCCGGCGAGATTTTCTTCACATCCGGAGGCACCGAAAGCGACAACCTGGCTCTGATCGGATGTGCCAGAGCAGGACGCAGGAGAGGGAATCATCTGATTACCACATCCATTGAACATCCGGCAATCCTCAATACCATGCGGTATCTGGAAGAAGAGGAAGGATTCCGGGTGACTTATCTGCCGGTGGACGCGGCAGGAAGAGTAAAACTGGATGCGTTAAAAGATGCGCTCTGCCCCGAGACAATACTTGTATCGATTATGTATGTGAACAATGAAGTGGGAACGGTTCAGCCGGTCGCCGAGGCGGCAAAGATTGTCAAACAGTACAATCCGTCGATTCTGTTTCACACAGACGCGGTTCAGGGCTTCGGCAAGTACCGGATCTGGCCGAAGCGCATGGGCATCGATCTTCTGAGCGCCAGCGGCCACAAAATCCATGGTCCGAAAGGCGTGGGCTTCCTTTATATCGGACCAAATGTAAAGATCAGACCCATTCTGTTCGGCGGGGAGCAGCAGAAAAATATCCGCTCCGGTACAGAGAATGTTCCGGGCATAGCAGGACTGGCTCTTGCATCGAAAATGATTTACCGGGATCTGGAGATGAAAACTGCCCTGATGCGGGAACTCAAAGGCCGGTTTCTGGAAGGAATAAAAAAGATTGACAATACAGTGGTGCACGGCCTGACCGATGAGGGCAGCGCGCCTCACATTATCAGTGTGGGAATCGCGGGAATCCGGAGTGAAGTTCTTCTTCACACACTGGAGGAAAAAGGAATTTATGTTTCTTCCGGATCGGCCTGCTCCTCCAACCATCCGTCGGTGAGCGGCGTGCTCAAAGGAATCGGAGCGGCCAGAGAATACCTGGATGCCACCCTGCGTTTCAGCATGTCAGAGTTTACAAAAAAAGAAGAAATTGACTATACACTGGAAACACTATATAATTGTGTACCGACACTTCGAAAATATACGCGGCACTGACCAGAAAATATACAGCCGGCCGCCTGTGATATACAGAAAAAGGAGAAAAACATGGAATTTCATTCGTTTTTGATCAAATACGGGGAAATCGGAATCAAGGGAAAGAACAGATATATGTTCGAGGACGCTCTTGTCCGCCAGATCCGCTATGCGCTCTCAGATGTGGACGGAGATTTCTATGTCCACAAATGTCACGGAAGAGTATATGTGGACTGCAATGGAGAATATGACTATGAGGAGACTGTGGAGCATATTTCCCGTGTCTTCGGTATTGTGGGCATCTGCCCGGTTGTACGAAAAGAAGTAAAGGAAATAGAAGAGCTGAAAAAGGACGTGGTTTCCTATATGGGCGAGATGTACCCGGAAGGAAACTGTACTTTTAAAGTAGAAGCAAGACGCGCCAATAAACGGTATCCTATGAACTCCATGGAGATCAACTGCGCGCTGGGAGAGGCTGTGCTGGACGCGTTTCCGGATATGAAAGTAGACGTCCACAATCCGGATGTACGTCTGAATGTGGAAATCCGGGAGGAAGTCTATCTGTACTCCGAGATTATCCCCGGTCCGGGGGGAATGCCGGTGGGAACAAACGGAAGCGCAATGCTTCTTCTCTCCGGCGGAATCGACAGCCCTGTGGCAGGATATATGATCGCGAAGAGAGGCGTGGAGATTGAAGCGGTATATTTCCATGCTCCGCCGTATACAAGTGAGCGTGCGAAAGAAAAGGTTATGGATCTGGCAAAACTTGTTTCCGTTTATTCGGGGCCGATTAAGCTCCACGTGGTAAATTTTACAGATATCCAGCTTTATATTTATGAAAAATGTCCCCACGAAGAGCTGACGATTATCATGCGCCGGTATATGATGCGGATCGCGGAGCATTTCGCGAAGAAAGACGGATGTCTGGGTCTGATTACCGGGGAAAGTATCGGCCAGGTGGCCAGCCAGACCATGCAGAGCCTTGCGGCTACAAATGCGGTGTGTACGCTCCCGGTATACCGTCCCCTTGTGGGATTTGACAAAAGGGAGATTGTGGAGATCTCAGAGAAGATCGGCACCTACGAAGTATCCATACAGCCGTTTGAGGACTGCTGTACGATCTTTGTAGCAAAACATCCTGTTACAAAGCCGAATCTTGAGCGGATCGAAAAATCCGAGCTGAATCTGACAGAGAAGATTGATGAACTGATGCAGACGGCTCTGGATACGACAGAGACAATTATCATCGGACAGAAAGAGGCAGACTCTTTTTAAGAGTCTGCCCCGGTAAGTTTTACAGCAAAAAAAGAAGCTGTCTGGTTCAGGCAGCTTCGCGGTTTTTCTATTTATTTGATAATGTAGGAATCCAAAGCTGCAAGGATGTCGTCAACATTGCCGTCAGCGTGTATGTTGAGGTCGATCGGTTTGGAAAGGTCAAGACTGAAAATTCCCATGATTGATTTGGCATCTATAACATATCTTCCGGATACTAAATCGAAGTCATTGTCATATTTTGTAATTTCGTTGACAAAAGATTTAACTTTGTCGATTGAGTTTAATGAAATCTGTACTGTTTTCATTTTAAATTCCCTCCTTGAATTATACAATAAAGTAAGGGCCTTAACCCTACGTATATTCTACGGGATGGGATGGTAAAAGTCAAGAAACAATAAGGAAAAAAGAGGTAAAAACCCATGAAAAAAGCGGCGTTGCACAATCTGGGATGCAAGGTAAATGCCTATGAAACAGAGGCCATGCAGGAAATGCTGGAAAAGGCCGGATATGAGATCGTTCCCTTCAGAGAAGGGGCGGATGTTTACATCATCAATACCTGTACTGTGACCAATATCGCGGACCGGAAATCCAGGCAGATGCTCCACCGCGCCAGGAAGATGAATCCGGACGCGGTGGTAGTGGCGGCAGGCTGCTATGTACAGGCACAGAATACCAGAGAAAATACAGATCCGTGTATTGATATTGTCCTGGGAAACAATCATAAAAAGGATCTCATAAAAGTGCTGGAGGAATACGAAGCGAAAAAAGCAGCTCAGAAAGAATCTGCAGATGCGGCAGAAAAATCAGATGTTCAGAAGAATATTCAGGATATTGAAGAAATCGGACAGACAAAAGAGTATGAGAAACTTCATCTGACGAAGCCCGGAGAACATACAAGGGCCTACATCAAGGTGCAGGACGGCTGCAATCAGTTCTGCACTTACTGCATTATCCCTTATGTAAGAGGAAGGGTCCGCAGCAGAACGGTGGAGGATGTGCTGGATGAAGTGCGGACTCTTGCCGGAAACGGCTATCAGGAAGTGGTGCTGACAGGAATCCATCTGAGCTCTTACGGCATTGATTTTGACGGAAACCGGCATCTTCTTTCCCTGATTCAGGCTGTCCATCAGATTGAGGGCATCCGGAGAATCCGCCTTGGCTCTCTGGAGCCGGGAATCATTACAGATGAATTTGCCCGGGCGCTGTCGGAACTTCCGAAGATGTGTCCCCATTTTCACCTGTCTCTGCAGAGCGGATGCGACGACACATTGAAACGGATGAACCGCAGGTATACCAGCGAAGAGTACTATGAGAAATGCTGTATCCTGCGCCGGTATTTTGACAATCCGGCCCTGACTACAGATGTGATTGTGGGATTTCCGGGAGAGACGGAAGAAGAGTTTCAGAAGTCCAGGGATTTTGTAGATAAAGTTAATTTTTATGAAACCCATATATTCAAATATTCCAGGCGGGAGGGCACCAGGGCCGCTGCTATGGAAAATCAGGTCAGCGAGCAGGAGAAAGCCCGGCGCAGCGCCGTCCTCATCGAACTGGGGGAGAAGAAACGGAAGGCTTACGAACAGAGTTTCCTGGGAAAAGAAGTAGAAGTGCTGGTGGAAGAGGAAGCTGTGATTGAGGGGAGACCTATGCAGACCGGACATACGAAAGAGTATATCCGGATTGCTTTTGAAGGAGACAAGAGCCTGAAAAATACCATTGTAAAGGTTCGAGTTGATAATGATTTACAAATTATTCATTGAATTTTGCAGGGTATTATATTAGAATTGTAAATAGGGTATCTGGGGCTTGCCAGAGGAACAGTTAAACAGCATCATGACGTTTAAGGAGGATATAACAATGAGTGATTTAAGCAATACTCAATTCTTTCAGGTAGAGCCGGGACCGCAGATTTCAGCAAAAGATATTCTTGAGATCGTGTTCAAGGCACTGAAGGAAAAGGGATACAATCCGGTCAATCAGATCGTGGGATACATTATGTCGGGAGATCCGACCTATATTACCAGCTACAACGGCGCAAGAAGTCTTGTGATGAAAGTAGAGAGAGACGAGCTGGTAGAGGAACTGTTAAAAGCGTATATCGAACATAATTCATGGGAATAATTTCATTATGAGAATTATGGGACTGGACTACGGCACGAAAACCGTAGGCGTGGCTCTGAGCGATCCCCTGGGGATTACGGCTCAGGGACTGGAAACGATTGAACGCAAAGAAGAGAACAAGCTGAGGAGAACCTGCGCCCGGATTGAAGAGATTATCCGGGAATACGGCGTGGAAAAGATTGTACTCGGGTTTCCGAAGCATATGAACAGTGACATCGGGGAACGGGCGGAAAAGAGCCTGGAGTTCCGGGATATGCTTACAAGGCGTACAGGCCTGGAAGTGGTGATGTGGGATGAACGTCTCACCACAGTAGCGGCGGAGCAGACGCTGATTGAAAGCGGCGTCCGCCGGGAAAACCGCAAGAAGTATATCGACAAGATCGCGGCGGTGTTTATTCTGCAGGGATATCTGGATTATATCGGCATGCAGAAGGAGGAGCAGCCGGACGCGGACAGCTTATAAGGGGTTTTATATGGAAAAAGTAAAATTTGTCTTCCGGGACGGAAGCGGCGAGGATGAGTTCTTTGTTCTGGAAGAGACGAAGATAAACGGAGCGGCATACATACTTGTGTCAGACTCCGAGGACGATGACGGCGAATGTCTCATTTTAAAAGAAGTGGAAGAAGAGTCCCAGCCGGAAAGCGTCTATGAGATCGTGGAAGACGAAACCGAGCTTGCGGCAGTGTCAAAGGTTTTTGAAGAACTGCTGGAAGATGTAAGTATAGAAATGTAATATCTTCGGATGTTTACAATAAATTTATTTACTGCAGGGAGACGAAAGAACACTGATGGAACAGAAAAAAACAGAAGATCTGCTGAAAGAGAAGTTAAAGGAAAAAGGGCTGAAGGTCACACACCAGAGGCTTAAGGTTCTGTCGGTGCTGGAACAGAACAGCGGCGTGCATATGACCGCAGAGGACGTCTATGAGCTGGTGTCTCAGGAGTGCCCGGAGATCGGGCTGGCGACAGTGTATCGGACACTGCAGCTCCTCTGGGAGATTCAGCTTGTGGACAGGATCAATCTGGATGACGGGTGTGTAAGGTACGAGATCGGGCATCTGATTAAGGGAGATGCGAAACACAACCATCATCATCTCATATGCAGAGCGTGCGGCAGGGTGATTCCTTTTGCTGATGATCTGCTGGATGATCTGGAGCATCACATTGAGGAAGCAACCGGATTTCATGTTCTTGACCATGAATTAAAGTTCTACGGATTATGCAGAGAATGCAGGGGGAAAAAGGCATAGTTCTTTTTTCAACGGGCAGTTCACAAAACTGCTGTTCTTTTTGTGCCCGGAAGTAAGTGAAGTTCTGTCGGAATCATACAAAAACGGCGGAAATACATAATTAAAATGGAGGTGTTTCAGAATTTGAAAAAAGAGAAAAACGGAAAACTGCGTATCATACCTCTGGGCGGGCTGGAACAGATCGGTATGAATATTACTGCCTTTGAGTACGAAGACAGTATTGTTGTGGTGGACTGTGGTCTGGCATTCCCGGAGGATGACATGCTGGGAATCGACCTTGTAATCCCGGATGTCACTTATCTGAAGGACAATGCGTCCAAGGTGAAGGGATTTGTCATCACCCACGGCCATGAGGATCATATCGGCGCTCTGCCCTATGTTCTGAAGGAAATTAATCTTCCCATTTATACTACAAAACTGACAATGGGAATTATTGAAAATAAATTAAAAGAGCACAATCTTCTGCGCAGTACAAAGCGCAAGGTCGTGCAGCACGGACAGTCCATTAATCTGGGCAAGTTCCGGATTGAGTTTATCAAGACAAACCACAGTATCCAGGACGCTTCCGCGCTTGCTATCTATTCACCGGCGGGCGTGGTGGTCCATACCGGAGACTTTAAGGTAGATTACACGCCGGTATTCGGCGACGCCATTGATCTGCAGCGGTTTGCCGAGATCGGAAAGAAAGGCGTTCTCGCCCTTATGTCCGACAGTACCAACGCGGAGAGAAAAGGATTTACCCAGTCCGAGCGGACCGTGGGCATTACCTTTGACCACATATTCGCAGAGCATCAGAATACCAGGCTGATCATTGCCACCTTCGCATCCAACGTGGACCGTGTGCAGCAGATCATCAATTCTGCTTACAAGTACGGCCGTAAGGTTGTAGTGGAAGGCCGGAGCATGGTCAACATCATTTCCACAGCGTCAGAGCTGGGCTACCTGAACGTGCCGGACAACACGCTGATTGAGATTGACCAGATGAAGAATTATCCGCCGGAGAAGATGGTGCTGATCACAACCGGAAGCCAGGGCGAGTCCATGGCGGCTCTGTCCAGAATGGCGGCGGACGTGCACCGGAAGGTGACGATCCAGCCGAACGACACGATTATCTTCAGCTCTAACCCCATTCCCGGAAATGAGAAATCCGTTTCCAGAGTAATCAACGAGCTGTCCGCGAAAGGCGCGGAAGTCATCTTCCAGGACGCCCATGTGTCGGGACATGCCTGCCAGGAGGAACTGAAGCTGATCTATTCCCTTGTGAAACCGAAGTACGCCATCCCGGTTCACGGCGAGTACCGCCACTTAAAGGCGAATGCGGGAGTTGCCAGATCTCTTGGCATTCCGAAGGAAAATATCTTTATCATCCAGTCCGGAGACGTGCTGGAGCTGGATAAAGACTCCGCGAAAGTAGTAGACAAGGTACACACCGGCGCCATCCTTGTGGACGGCCTGGGCGTGGGCGATGTGGGAAATATTGTACTCCGGGACAGACAGCATCTGGCCGAGGACGGTATCATTATCGTAGTGCTGACTCTGGAGCGCAGAACAAACCGTCTGCTTGCAGGACCGGATATTGTGTCCCGCGGATTTGTATATGTGCGTGAGTCCGAGCAGCTCATGGGAGAGGCGAAAAAGGCGGTCAGCGACGCCCTTGATAAATGCCTGACCGGCAGACATACGGACTGGAACCGGATCAAACTGGTGATCCGCGATGCCATGAACGATTATATCTGGAAAAAGACAAAACGGAAACCTATGGTAATTCCGATTATTATGGATGTGGATGTGTAATATATGATAGTAGATGAACGTATCGTCACATTCATCAATTCTCTGGATACAGAGAACAGCAGAATACTTGAGGAGATTGAGAAAGAGGCTCATGCTTCGGATGTGCCGGTGATCCGGCGGGAGATGCAGAGCCTCCTCAAGGTTCTCCTTATGCTCCAAAAACCTATGCGCATTCTGGAGGTCGGAACTGCCATAGGTTTCTCTGCGTTATTGATGAGTGAATACGCACCGGATGAGTGCAGAATTACAACAATTGAGAATTATGAAAAGAGGATTCCCATTGCCCGCAGTAATTTCGCACGGGCAGGGAAGGAAGACGTGATCACGCTGATCGAGGGAGACGCGGCAGAAGTGCTGGAAAAGCTGGAAGGAACTTACGACTTCATCTTTATGGATGCGGCCAAAGGCCAGTATATCCACTATCTGCCCCATGTGCTGCGGCTTCTCCCGGAGGGGGGCTGTCTTGTCTCCGACAATGTGATGCAGGATGGGGACGTGATCCAGTCCCGCTTCGCGGTGGAGCGCCGCAACCGGACCATTCACGCGAGAATGCGGGAATACCTGTATGAGCTGAAGCACAATCCCCTTCTGGAGACAGCGATCCTGCCCCTGGGCGACGGCGCGGCAATAAGCGTAAAACAGACCGGAGCCCGGCAGAGTGAGGAATATCAGGAAGAACGGATTCCGGCGCAGAAAGATGGGAGCCAGGCAGAGCAGGCTCCGGCGCGGCAGGAAGAGCAGGAGCAGCATCAGAAGACAGAAAAGGAAGGAGAAAAACAATGAGCAGACATCCCGAATTACTGATTCCGGCAAGCAGTCTGGAAGTTCTGAAAACGGCGGTTATATTCGGCGCGGACGCGGTCTATATCGGCGGGGAAGCATTCGGCCTGCGGGCGAAGGCAAAAAACTTTTCCATGGAAGAGATGAAGGAAGGAATCGAATTTGCCCATGCCCATGATGTAAAAGTGTATGTAACGGCAAATATTCTGGCTCACAATGAAGATCTGGCGGGCGTGCAGGAGTACTTCCGGGAACTGAAGGAGCTCCGGCCGGACGCTCTGATTATCGCGGATCCGGGAGTCTTTGATATTGCGAAGGAGATCTGCCCGGAGATCGACCGCCATATCAGCACCCAGGCAAACAATACCAACTACGGCACATATAACTTCTGGTACCGCCAGGGGGCAAGCCGGGTGGTGTCCGCCCGGGAACTGTCCATGAAAGAAATCAGAGAACTGCGGGAGCATATCCCGGGGGATCTGGAAATCGAGACCTTTATCCACGGGGCTATGTGCATCTCCTACTCCGGCCGGTGCCTGCTGAGCAATTACTTTACCGGCAGGGACGCCAACCGGGGCGCATGTACCCACCCCTGCCGCTGGAAATACGCGGTAGTGGAGGAGACAAGGCCGGGGGAGTACATGCCGGTCTACGAAAATGAGAGGGGCACCTATATTTTCAACTCCAAAGATCTGTGCATGATCGAATACATCCCGGAACTGATCGACGCGGGAATCGACAGCTTCAAAATCGAGGGGCGTATGAAGACTGCCCTTTATGTGGCGACTGTGGCCCGGACCTACCGGAAGGCCATTGACGACTATCAGAGAGATCCGAAGCTGTACCGGGAAAATATGCCCTGGTATCTGGACCAGATCTCCAACTGTACGTACCGTCAGTTTACCACGGGATTTTTCTTCGGAAAGCCGGATGAGAAGACTCAGATTTACGACAGCAATACCTACCGGAAGGAGTATACTTACCTTGGAATCGTCGGACAGGTAAAGGACGGTCTGTGCAGGATCGAACAGCGCAACAAATTTTCAGTGGGAGAGACTATAGAGATTATGAAGCCGGACGGAAGAAACATTGAAGCAGAAGTAAAGCGGATCATAAATGAGGACGGGCAGGAGCAGGTGAGCGCGCCGCATTCTAAGCAGGTGCTGTACGTGGGGCTTACGGAAGTGCCGGAGAAGTACGATATCCTCAGAAGAAGCGAGAAGGAATAGAACAGCTGCAGCGGCGGGAGAAGATTGCTATGATTGATATTTATCTGTGTGAAGATCAAAAAGAGCAGCTGAACCATCTGAAAAGCTGGCTTGGCCGTTATATTGAGGAAAGCGGGACTAAAGCCCGTATCGTCTCGGCGCGGACCAGTCCGGCAGAGACGCTGGAAGACGAAAGCCGCGGCAGGGAAGGCGCGGGAAATTCGGAGGCTCTTTCAGGATATGATCATGAAAACGGCGTTGGAAGTATTCGGCTGTTTTTCATCGACATCCGGCTAAGCAGCTCCGGGATGGACGGATTCGGGCTGGCGGAGAAAGTGAAAAGACGAAACGCCGACGCTTACATCGTATATCTGACTTCAAAGAGCGAGTGGGCATACAGAGCGTTTGAGTATCCTTTTGAGGTGCTGGATTATATTGTAAAAGATCCGGCGGAATATTTAAGTAAAGAGCTGAGCACCAGGATGAAAGAGCGGCTGGAGAGAATTTTTCGACGGATCAGCCTGAAGGAGAAGGAAAAAGATGACTGCATTCTCGTGGAAAGCGGAAGCCGGATGGTTCGGGTAAAAAGAAGGGATATTATAAGTATAGAGGCAATAAAGGGCAAACATCAGCTGGAAATTATTACGGAAAATGGAATGATTACCACCCAGATGTCTCTAAAAGAGATTGAAAAAATGCTGGACGACAGAATTATATATGTGAATAAGTCCTGTATCATATTCAAAAACAAAATCCGGGAAATAGACCGGAAAAACAGGATGGCGATTATGACAAACGGAAAGAAGATCGAGATTTCCTACAGAAAGGTGAAAGAAGTGTGTGGGCTTCTGTAGCAGCGGAGGAGAGAAAAGAAATATGGAATCGCTTATATCATATTTGGCGTCAGGATTTTTTAATACTGTGAGTCTGACAGTGTTGTTGACGGAAAAACTAAAATGCTGGCAGTATATCTTATTGATCGCATATATATCGATATGTGCTGCTCTGGCAGGACCAGAAGGCGGACATATTGTCGGGCTTTTGATAATCCCGGGAGCCCTGGCGCTGCTTGCCCTGATGGTGAAAAAATACCGGGTGGAGAATATATGTCTGGCCTGTACGGGTTATCTGATGGAGGTTTTCCTGAATAATGTTCTGCTGGCAGCTGTTGCGTTCCTGTATGGGATCAGCGTTGCGGAACTGATCAGCAGCTATGTTCTCTGGTTTTACGCGGCTTTTTTGATTGTACTTTTTTTGTTTATGGGGCTGTTAAGACTTCTTTTATACCAGAAACTCCATATGCTCGAATACCTGGAGGGAAGAAGTACGATCGCTTATGGCCTGCTGGGAAATCTGTTTCTGTATATGGTGGTATTTCTGATCCTTATCTCAATGGGACAGGGGGCCGGATACAGTACAAGAGCCATTGTGCTGAATTGTGTACTCTTTTTTATATCTCTGACTGCCAGCAGCGCTCTGATCGTCAGATGCATAAAGACCATACAAAGCGAAGAAAATATGAAAGCACAGATGCGGCAGCAGGAAGTAACCAAAAGCTACATATCCGGACTGGAATATATGGTGGATGAGATGAGCGCTTTTCGCCATGATTATAAAAATATACTCTCCACAATGGCAGGATATATCCATGAAAACCGGATAGAAGAACTGAAGGTATTTTTTGAAAATCAGATTCAGGACGCCGCGCCGGATAAGGAGAGTAAAGGACAGGCATGGAGTTCTCTGAGAAATGTAAGGCCCATGGAGCTAAAAGGATTTCTTTATGAGAAGGTGCTGACGGCCATGTGCGGGAATATCGTGGTGCAGGTAGACATTCCCAGGGATATAGAAGTATGCTGCAAAGATATGAAGGAACTGGTACGGATCCTGGGAGTATTTCTGGATAATGCCATTGAAGCAGCAAAAGACTGCAACCCGGCAGGGGCGGTGTATATCCGGCTGGAGAAAACAGACAGAGGAGCAATGTTCCAGATCGAAAATACATACAAAGAAAAGCCGGAGCTGTCGAAAATGTATGAAAAAGGATGGTCTACAAAAGGAGAAGGCAGGGGCAGAGGTCTGTATTGGGTGAAAGAACAGATTCACAAACATAAAGAACTGTATCACGAATGCAGGATTGAGAATGACCGGGTGATACAGAGGCTGGAGATTGAAAATAACTAAAAGTAAAACGCTGTGAGATTTTTTGGGAAATTTCGCAGCGTTTTTTAACGTTCATGTCGTAAATCGCTACGTTCATGCAAAAGCGTTGAAAATGACAGAACAGACTGTAAAATAGAAAGCATAGAAGGAACAGAGGAGAGAAGTTCATCCGGTACGGAAACAGTAAAGTTATGAAAGATTATACGCATGAATTGTCCAGCGTGATTGGCAGGAAAATGAGCAGAATAGAGAATTACTCTAAAGAGAAGGAGATTGTCGTTACATATGGAATTGAACTGATTCTGAACTCTTTGCTCAAGGCGGTTATTTATATTTTGATCGGAACACTTCTTGGAAAGACGCTGGAAGTCGTGACTGCGATTGCTGTATTTGCCGCTTTAAGAAAGTGTGCGGGCGGCGCCCATGCCAGAAGCGATACAGGGTGTTTCTTTATAACAGGTGCAATCGTTTTCGCATCGGCATTTGGCACGGGCTTTCTGATGCATTGTCCAATCTTATATAGCGTGCTGCCTCTTATTTCAGAGGTATTGTATCTGGGCTTTGCTCCCTACGATGAGTATTATGAGAACCAGAAAGACAGCAAAGCGTGGAGGAGAGCGAAAATAAAGGCGCTGCTTCTTGTAAACGGATTATTCGGAGCAGGAATGATGCTGGGACGGTACTGGGGCGGAATTCTTATCTTATCTGTTTTCCTGGAAGGAATTACTTTAGTCAGGAGGGCGAAAGGATGAAGAAATTAACAAAACTTGTTGAAAACATTGCAGTTTATACGGCTGAGAGAAGTGTGGGAAAGAGTGCTCCACTTTGTGTACATAAAGTGGAGCAGCCGGATCGACTGGAAGAATTGCTTAAGAGATGCAAGGAAGACAAGGATCGGGATTAGGAGAAAGGAGAGGTGAGTTCAATGGTTTGAATTGTAAAAGGATAATAGAAGAGAAACAGAGGAGAAAATTAAGAAATTTGAAAGGAGAAATAAGTTATGAAGATCAAAAATACAGTTAAAAGATTTACCGGTGTTCTTTTTGCCATGATTCTTGCGGTATCGTTTTTACTGCCGGCGCAGGCGGCTACTTATGCATATAATTCCGGCCGTCTAGTGACAAATCCAACTAACAGCAAATTAAAACAAGCAGTTACAACAGGCGGAAGTGCCTATGATGATAGAGGGTATGGAATCAATGCATATCTGGGTGCAGGAGTAGCAATAATAGGTGAAGATGATCAGTGGAGAACAATTAATTTTACAGGCAGTACAACTCGAAGTATTGCATCAGGCTATCATGCCGATGTAGTAGGTGGATTATACTACTGTGGTCCAGAAGATAAGAAGTAGTTTTTATATATCCATAAATGCATATGACTATGCATCTATGGATACTATTTTACAGAATGGAGGTGCGCTGTGAAACTATTTCACTGGAGAATCAGCAAAAGTACTCTTCTGCTGGGATTTAATATATTTCTTGTGATTACAGCCGCATTTTTGCTTCTGGTTAATATACAGTCCAGAAGGGAACTGGAGGACAGTAAGAGAGGATTTTATTCTGAGCAGGCTTCCTATCTGATCAATGAAGAAAGCGGATGGGATGCTGTAGAAGAGATTCTCCAGGGGGATGACTGGAATGACGGGATTGTTTATAAAAAAGGCCTGGAGATGAATTCGGATACCAGAGGAGTATTCTATAAAGGGAATTTCAAGAAGCTGCCTCTTATTGAGGGAAGGTATTTTACGGAAGACGAGGTGGGCAGTGATTCCAGGAAAGCTATGCTGGGGCGGAAATATGAAGAAGATATCTATGAAGAAGGGGGCGCCTGGTATATTGACATACTGGGGGAGAAGTTTGAGGTCATCGGGATCTTCGGCAGCGCGCAGGCCACCAGAATGGACAGTATGAAGTGGATCCCTCTGGAAGCGGCGGCAGAGCTTGCCGGTGCAGAAGGGGACTATATCGTGGACGGAAAGTCGGAAGCATTGATCGAGCATAATTCCAGCCTGCTTGAACAGGTGATGGAACCGGACTGGACGACGGAAATCAAAGTGATGAATGATGCAGGGGAGCCGGTGGAATCCTCATATCCAGAAAGAAATAATAATGTAATCGAGAAAATATATCTGGCCATTATCTTTTCATTTATTCTCAACATGATCCTGGCCGGAACCTACTGGGGAAGGCATACGGCACAGCGGATCCAGGTGGAAAAAATGTCCGGCTTTTCCGGCGGGCAGATCCTGTTGTCGGTTTTGGCAGAGTATTGTAAGATCGCGTGTGCTTCTTTGGTTCTGGCCTGTATCCTGATCTTCATCGGCGTCCTGTCCCGGATCGTCACAGCAGCGGGGTGGATCCAGCTTGCAGCGGCGGCGGGAATTATTATTGCCGGTGAATTTGTAATCGTATGTGTAGGGTTAGTGCGGTATATCTGGAGCAGAAAGATATCGCTGAAAAGGGTGTGAAGTTATGGGAAATATATTAGATGAACTTAGATATAATATAAAAAACAGTACATTTATCAACCTGATCCTGATTATCCAGTTCATTCTGTTTTTCTGGCAGAGCACTATGATTTTGAGTTATTTTCTGGACATGCCTTTGTATGAAACTTCAAATAATATACAGGGGGATACGGCATATTACAGTCTGGGATATTCTTTTTCAACTGACGAAGGAAAGGAAGCTGCTGCAAACCAGAGCAGTGATCCGGACTATATTTCAAACCAAGCAAAAGTATACGATGAGCTGCATGCGAATCCGGATCTGCATTTTATGACATTCAGTAATGTGGCAGCCATACCAGTGGAATATGAGATGCTGCGCAAACGATTTACAGACCAGGAACTTCTGGACTTTTACTGTAATTCACAATACCCGGGAGAGTATAATCCGACAGAGATGCCCCCAGAAACGTTGACTATTCCGTCTTATGAGGGGGAATCTTTTGCAAAGTATGACACAAAGATATGCAGGATGGACATGCCGGCAATGGAGCATTTTCAACTTCAGGCTGAAGAGGGAAGGCTGCTGGAAGAGGAAGATTTTAATTATACCTGGGACCAGAAAGTAATCCCGGTTCTGGTGGGAAGCGCTTATAGCAGCGGTTTTGATATTGGGGACAGGTTGGACGCTGATATGTACGGGACAGGCGTGCAGTTTGAGGTAGTTGGAATTTTAAAAGAGAATACGGTGATTCTGACAGATGCGATCTATACGCTGACAGGCGAACCTTATTCCCTGGATTATGCAATTATCCTGCCATTTTTTTATATTACTGATCTGCCTGAAAATGAAAATCAGGAATTTCTGGCAGACGCCAATTACGATGAGGCATTTCAGGAAGGAATGATTGCGGTGGACGCGGATACGCCAAAGTCAGAGGTGAATAAGATCGAGAAAGAAATCAACCAGATCTTTGTCAAGAACGGGTTATATCCCGTTTCCATGGTGGCAAGTACTTATGGAGTAAAAATTTTTCGGACAGAGTCCCAGGAGACACTGGAGATTCTGCTGGGGGCAAGCGTCCTGGTGGGTGCGCTTACGATTTCCGGAATCTGTATGAGCACCATCACCAAACTCAACCGGAACCTGAAGCGGTACGGCACCGAGATTATGAACGGGCAGTCCGTTGGCATGATTCTGGCAGCATTCTTGTTGGAAATCCTACTGGTTATCGCCGCGGCTATGATGTTTACGGTATGGAAATTTATGGATCTGATCCAGTTGAACCTGGTGTTCCTGTGGGTGATCCTGGCATTGGCGTTGGTTTCCGTGCTGATTGTATCGGCAATTTTTATCCGGAAACTTTTGAAAGTTGATATTGAAGAGATCATAAGGAGTGAGGAATAGTGGCATATATAGAAGCAAAAGGAATACATAAAACATTTGGAAAAGGAGATGCCGCAGTCCATGCACTCAAAGGGGCGTCTCTTTCAGCGGACAAGGGCGAGATGGTAGCAGTTATGGGAAAGAGCGGATCCGGCAAGTCTACTCTGCTCAATATTCTGGGCGGCCTGATGACAATGGATGAAGGCGAGCTGTATGTAGGAGGGAAGAAGGTTGATTTCCGGAAAAAGAAATATCTTCTCAACTACCGCCGCAGAGAAGTAGGATTTGTGGTTCAGTATTTTGCCCTGATAGACGATATGAACGTGTATAAGAATGTGTCTCTGCCCCTGAGATATCAGGGTATCCCCAGAGCGAAGATTAAGCAAAGAACTACAAAAATGCTTCGCAATCTGGGGATAGAAGAAAAGGCAAAGGCCTATCCGGGGGAACTCTCCGGCGGACAGCAACAAAGAGCGGCGATTGCCAGGGCGCTTGTCAAAAATGCCAGAATCATCCTGGCTGATGAGCCGACCGGGGCTCTGGATGAAGGAACCGGGGATGACGTGATGAAGTTATTCCAGCGTCTGAAGATGAAAGACAGGGTGATTATTATTGTAACCCATGACAAGAAGGTGGCTGAGTACTGCGACAGAATCGTGTATTTAAGGGACGGAATGAATGCGAATAGATAGGAGGATGTCACGATGAAAAAGAAATGGATTATGCTGCTTGTAGTATCTATGCTGGCCGTGCTGCTTGCAGCCTGTGGGAATGATTCCGAAGGGGCGGACAGCAGTCAAAAAGACGATACCACGCTGGAAGATCTGGAGTCTTATCTTTTGGATGAAGGCGTCCTGTCCGGGGAAAAAACGGACGCAGATGCGGAACTGATGCGGGCGGAGGCCGGGATAAAGTATGCGGACTGTGGCGTTGAGATTTATGAGTACGATAAAAACTCTGATACATATGACAGTCTGGCAACAGGAGCAAGCATAGGATTTGACAACGCAGGTCCTTTTTCGGCAAAGGCAGTAAATGGGAAATATGTCCTGATTGCAACAGGGGAAGTATCACAGGAACTTGTAGACGCATTTAAAAATTTTAATAGATAAGTTCCTTACCTGGCCGGAAATCCATGAGCGGATTTCCGGCCTTTTTGACTGGAAAATCTGTCGGGAGGAAGACATGCCCCTGCTGGTATGAACAGATTTTCTGTGGATTATCCGTGAGGATACAAAAAGGATATAAATATTCAGTATTATTACAGATAGAAGGAGGTGTATTATGAAATGGGCATATCACAGAATCAGTAAGAGCACGTGGCTGTTTTTACTGAATATGATTTTGGTAATGACAGCAGCTGTTCTTGTACTGGTAAATATCAGAAGCAGGAATGAACTGGAGGAAAGCAAAAGAGGGTTTTATTCAGAAAATGCGTCCTACCTGGTTAATGAAGAAAATGACTGGAATGCAATTGAAGATATTCTGGAGAAAGACGACTGGAACAACGGCATTCTCTATAAGAAGGATCTGCAAATGGCGGAGGATATCAGAGGGGTGTTTTATAAAGGGAATTTAAAAAAACTTCCTCTTATATCCGGCAGATATTTTTCCGGGGAAGAGGTTCGCAGCGACGATCGCAAAGCTATGATAGGGCGGCGGTTTGAAAAAGATGTTTATGAAGAAGGAGACAGACGGTATATTGATATAATGGGGGAGAAGTTTGAGGTTATCGGAGTGCTGGGAAGCGCTCAGCTTACGAGACTGGACAGTATGAAATGGATTCCCCTGAAAGCAGCCGCAGAACTGACCGGAGCAGAGGGGAGTTACGTTTTAGATGGAAATTCGGAAAAGGAAATACGTAATAATACAAAGCTGCTCTGGGAGGTAATGGATGAAGACGTGAACATGAAGGAAGATGTATTTGACGACTGGGCTCTGCCGGACAAAACGCCGGCTCTGATTGAGAAAATTTATTTTGCGATTATTGCCGCATTTGTTCTTAATATGTTTTTTTCCGGCAGTTACTGGATCAGATACAAGAAGCAGAAAATACAGGTGGAAAAACTTCTTGGATTTTCAGCGAAAGAAGTACTGGCCTCGGTATTTGCAGACTATATAAAAATCGCAGCGGCAGCGCTCATTTTATCCGGGATATTGATCGGCGGTCTTATATTGTGCCATGCTGTTGTTGCGATCAGATGGCAGGATTTCTGCCTTGTATCTGCCGGCATTGTCTTCGGGGAACTTGTTGTTATCGGAGTTCCCGGTTCCTTTTATTTCTTCAGCAGAAAGATCGGATTAAAGAGAGCGTGATGATATGAGAAATGTATTAGATGAGCTGAGGTACAATATAAAAAGCGGCGCTTTTGTAAATCTGGCGCTGATTTTGCAGTTTGTATTGTTTTTCTGGATAAGCACTACAATATCCAGCTATTTTCTGGATATTCCGATAACTTTTTCTTCGAACAATATAAGAGGGGATTCTTCCTATTATTCTTTGTTTTATTCAGTATCCAGCGAAGAGGAGATGGAGACTCAGATGGCAGATTCAAATGATCCGAATTTCCTGACCAACCTGGGAAACGTATACAGCGAAGTACATGAAGATCCGAAATGCCATTTCATGGCGCTGCGCGAGGAATCGGCTATGCTGGATTATGAGGAAATCAGTTCAGTTTTTACGGATGAAGAACTGTTGGATTTTTATGTAGATTCAGCATATCCCGGATATTATAACCCGGATGACATAAGTCTGAAAGAAATTATGTATGAGTATAGTTCGGGGGAAATAGCGAGAGTATTTGATGCCCAGGCAAAGCAAATTGATCAGGCGGCAATGGAACATTTTTATTTACAGGTGTCAGATGGCCGGCTTTTTGAAGAAAAGGATTTCATCTTTAATCAGGGGCAGACAGAGATACCGGTATTGCTCGGAAGCGCTTATGCGAAAGGGCTTCAGGTGGGGGACACGCTGAGAGTGGCCATCTATACACAGATGTATGAGCTGAAAGTGGTCGGAATTTTAGAGGAAAATACGGTGATCGCCACGGATCAGATTCTTGAGACGGAAGGGCAGCCTGCTACGCTAGATTACTCGATTGTTTATCCCTTTTTCTATATAAATTATGTTCCCCGGACAGAAGCGGAACAGACATTTGCTGAATTTAATTATGAATCAGCGCTTCAGGGTACAATCGTAGTGGATGCGGACGCGCCCCGTTCTGAGGTAAACGAAGCTGCAAAAAGAGTGAACAATATATTCGTGAAAAACGGACTGTATCCGATTACTGCAATAGGCGGTTCCTATGGTGTGGATATTTTTAAGATGGAATCGGAACAGACCATGCAGATTCTGCTGGGGGCCAGCGCGATTATGGGCGTGCTCAGTATTTTCGGCATATGCATGAATGTGACGGCAAAGCTGAACAGGAATCTGCACAGGTATGGAATTGAAATTATGAACGGACAGTCGGTTTATCCGATTATGGCTGCATTTCTGTTAGAAATATTGTTGATCATTGCAGCGGCAATGATGTTTACGATATGGAGGTTCAGTAATCTGATTATGCTGAATATGAGGTTCCTGTGGGTGATTCTGGCGCTGGCACTGCTGTCTGTCGTGATTGTTTCAGCCGTTTTTACAAGGAAACTTTTGAAAGTAGATATTGAAGAGATCGTAAGGAGTGAGGAATAGTGGCATATATAGAAGCAAAAGGAATTCATAAAACGTTCGGTAAAGGAGATGCCGCAGTCCATGCGCTCCGGGGAGCGTCTCTTTCCGTGGACAAGGGCGAGATGGTAGCCGTTATGGGAAAGAGCGGCTCCGGCAAGTCTACGCTTCTCAATATCCTGGGCGGTCTGATGACAATGGATGAAGGCGAGCTGTATGTGGACGGGAAGAAGATGGATTTCCGGAAAAAGAAATACCTTCTTAATTACCGCCGCAGAGAAGTGGGATTTGTGGTTCAGTACTTCGCTCTGATTGATGATATGAACGTGTACAAGAATGTTTCTCTGCCTCTGAGATACCAGGGAATTCCGAGGGCGAAGATTAAGCAGAGAACGACGAAAATGCTTCAGCATCTTGGAATTGAAGAAAAGGCAAAGGCTTATCCCGGCGAGTTGTCCGGCGGTCAGCAGCAGCGGGTGGCGATTGCAAGGGCGCTTGTTAAAAATGCCAGAATTATCCTGGCGGACGAGCCCACCGGGGCGCTGGATGAGGGCACCGGTGATGATGTGATGAAGCTGTTCCAGCGTCTGAAGAAGAAGGACAGAGCGATTATTATTGTAACCCATGACAACAAAGTGGCAGAGTACTGTGACAGAATTGTGTATCTGAGAGACGGGGTAAATGTTCAGACGGAGTAATTTTACAATCGCTGCAGGAGCTGACGGGCGTATTTAAGAATTTTAATAAAAATAAATAAGAACCTTTACCGGGCCGGGAATCCCTGAGCGGACTCCCGATCTTTTTTTGTGCGATACGCCCGTAGGGCGTCCGCCGTGCTTGCACAAGCGGACATCCGACGGGCAACGGTCACTGAGCGGCAATGCCGCGAGATGAGTGAGGGATTGCGGCAAAGGATATAAAAAGGATATATTTTTTCTGTATTATTGCAGATATAGAGAGATGCCGCTGAAAGGGGGGAGGTTATGAGTAATGTATTTGATGAACTCAGGCATAACATAAAGAACAGCGTATTCATTAATGTGATCCTGATTATTCAGTTTATTCTGTTTTTCTGGCAGAGTACCATGATTCTGAGTTATTTTCTGGATATGCCTCTGGACGAAATTTCAGGAAATATACAGGGTAATACGGCATACTATAGTCTGGGATATTCCTTTTCAAATGATGAAGGAAAGGCAGCTGCTGTCAATGAGAGCAGTGATCCGGACTATATTTCAAATCAGGCGAAAGTATACGGTGAACTGCACGCAAATCCGGATCTGCATTTTATGACATTTCGTGATGCGGCTATCCCAGTGGAATACGAGACCCTGCGCGAAAGATTTACTGATCAGGAACTTCTGGACTTTTTCTGTAATTCAGAATACCCGGGATATTACAATCCGACAGATACATCTCCGGAGATGCTGACCGCTCCGTCATATATTGAGGAAGTTACTACAAGTTATGAGGCAAAGGTATGCAGGATTGATCTGCCGGCAATAAAGCATTTCAATTTTCAGGTTGAAAAGGGAAGATTGCTGGAGGAAGCGGATTGTAATTTTAGCTGGGAACAGAAAGTAGTCCCTGTGTTGGTAGGAAATGCGTATGGCAGCGGTTTTGATATCGGGGACAGACTGGACGCTGATATGTACGGTACAGCTCTGCAGCTGGAGGTGGTTGGAATTCTGAAAGCGGATACGGCGATTTTGACGGACACAATTTTTTCGACGACAGGCGAGCCCTGGTCCCTGGATTATACGATTATCCTTCCATTTTTTAATATTACTGATCCACCGCGAAATGAAGACGAAAGATTTCTGGCAGAAGCGAATTATGGACAGGCATTTCAGGGCGGTATGATTACAGTAGATGCGGATACTCCCAGGTCAGAGGTAAATGAGATCGAGAAAGAGATGAGTCAGATCTTTGTAAAGAACGGATTATATCCGGTGTCTACGGTGATCAGCACATATGGACTTGACATTTTCCGGACAGAGTCTCAGGAAACACTGGAGATTCTGCTGTGGGCAAGTGTCCTGCTGGGCGCGCTTACCATTTCCGGAATCTGTATGAGCATCATTGCAAAACTGAACCGGAATCTGAAACGGTACGGCACTGAAATTATGAACGGTCAGTCCGTTGGCACGATTCTGGCAGCTTTTCTGCTGGAAATCCTGCTTGTAATCGCTGCCGCCATGATGTTTACCGTATGGAAATTTATGGATCTGATCCGGTTGAATCCGGTGTTCCTGCTGGTGATCCTGGCATTGGCGCTGTTTTCTGTGCTGATCGTATCGGTAATATTTATCCGGAAACTTTTGAAGGTTGATATCGAAGAGATTATAAGGAGTGAGGAATAGCGGTATGTACTTTGAAGGCAAAGAAATAAAGAAGAGATGATGGCGAAAAGGAGGGCAGATTTTATGAGAAGTATGTTGGAAGAACTGAAATTTAATCTGAAAACCGGGCTTTTTGTTAATTTGATCCTGATCGTTCAGTTTGCTGTCTTTTTCTGGCAGGGCACCATAATATCCAGCTATTTTCTTGAGATGCCGGCCGGTCCGGGAGGCGGCTTTGACAGTGCGTCCGGAGATTATGATTATTATTCTGTAGACGGGATTAATTTCATCAATGAAGATGAAGAGGCATTTTTCAGGAATGAAGCCGCAGACCCGGATTTCGGAGCGAATCTGGCTAAGGCATTCAGCGAAATTTACGGGAATCCGGATCTGAATTTTATGGCGTTTGGATATGGGGGAATGTCTGTGCAGATCTACTGCGACAGTCTGCCGGATACATTTGACAGTCAGGAACAGCAGGTATTGTTGTCGGAAAGGTTTAACTCCCCTGCCATGGATGGAAGAGAGGTGTGCGAATTCATGAATCTTTATCAGTTTGACTATCCGGCGGAAACACATTTTAATTTTCAGGTGTCAGAAGGACAACTTCTGACAGAGAAAGATTTTGCCCACAGCTGGGAAGAGGAGATTCCGATTCTTCTGGGGCATGATTTCGCAGGCTGCCTGGAGGCAGGAGATACGCTTGACAATTATCTTCTTGGTTATCAGTGCCGGTTCCGGGTTGCGGGCATACTGGAGGAAGGCACGTCTGTGCTGACTGACCAGATGATTTCGGGTGTGGATGAAGATGGATATGGGACACCGCTGATTCTGGATAATGCGGCACTGATACCATATCTTGAGATGACAGACGCACCGCGGACAGAGGACGAAGCATATTTTCTGAGAGCAAATTATGAAGGGAGCCGTCAGGATGGCATTCTCACTGTTGACAGAGATACGCCCCGGTCTGAAGTGTCTGAGATGGAAAAAGAGCTGTGTGAGATATTTACTAAAAACGGAATCTATCCGGTTACAGTTTCAGGAAGTACTTACGGCGTGCGTGTTTTTAAAACAGAATCCCGGGAAACTATGCGGATCCTGCTGGGAGCCAGCACTTTAATGGGCGCGCTCAGTATTTCCGGTATCTGTATGAGCGTGATTGCCAAGCTGAACCGGAATCTGCACCGATATGGGATCGAGCTTATGAACGGCCAGTCTCCGGGTCCGATCATGGGAGCTTTTCTGACGGAAATTTTCTTTGTGATTGCTGCGGCTATGGCATTTAACATATGGAAATATACAGATCTGATGCGGTGGAATCTGATGTTCCTATGGGTGATTCTGGGAATGGCGTTTCTGTCGGTGCTGATTGTCGCGGCTGTTTTTACATGGAAACTGCGGAAGATAGATATTGAGGAGATTATAAGGAACGGAGAGTAGGACTGCCGGTGGGGAAAACACGGAATTTTGAAAAGAAAGAAGGGAAGCATTATGAAGAGAAAGATCCTATTATTATTTGCTGCATTCCTGCTGGGAATGGCGCTGTCAGCCTGCGAAAGCAATACGAAAGAAAAGCTGGAGATCCAAAACACAGGTGGGACAGTGCAGGAAAACGAAAACATAGAGGAAACTACACTGGATGATCTGGAGTCATATCTTCTTGAACAGGGGGTCCTGTCCGGAAAGAGAACAGAAGTAGATGCAGAAAAGATTATGGCGGAAGCTGGATTTGCCTATAAAGATTCTAATGTTGAAATTTATGAATTTGCCCCGGGCTCTTCTGTATACGACGCGCTGGCTGTGGGTGGAAGCATAGGTTTTGATAATACGGACCCCATTTCAGCTGAAACTGTAAACGGGAAGTATGTCATGATAGCGACCGGGGAGGTTTCAGCAGAGCTTCGGGATGCATTTGGCAGCTTTGCCAGATAGAATAAGATGTTCCTACCCTTTTTATCCAGGGGCCGGATAAGACTGCTCTTATCCGGTCCCTGAATTATATCCGAAGGAGCATTTAATGTGAAACGTATGAGAAAATACTTGTACGATATATACATAATGCGTATTATAAATATAAAAGATCGGATATAATCAGTATTGTTGCTGCGGATGAATGTTCCGAAAGAAGAAGTGGCGGATTTTACAGATCGCGTGGAAAGGCAGAGTTTATACTGGAACTTCTGGAGGATATCGGAACAGTTCCGGAAGATGTAAGGACAAGAATTCTTAAGGAAAAGAATACCGATATTCTGAGTCAGTGGCATAGGGCGGCTGCCCGGGCGGAGTCGGCAGAACAGTTTGCGGCGGACTATCTTGGTTTTGAAGAAAAATAAAGAAATTTGTAACGTTCTTTCACCTGAAATTCGTTATATAGAGTAAGAAGGAAACCATGGATTTTTATCAGTGAAAACTGACAGAAATTCCGCACGGGGCTCTGAAGGACGAAGCTCTGTATATGAAAGGAGGAAGAATGCTGTGAAAAAATTTTATTCTGTTATTTTATGGGGAATCTGTATCGCGGCCGCTGTCGGGCTGCTGCTCCTTCTGGGCAGTCTGATGTCAAGTACGTCTGTGAAAGCAGAAAAGCCGGTTATTTATCTGTATCCTGAACAGGAACAGGAAGTGTCGGTACGGCTGGATTATGACGGAGATCTGACCTGCACTTATCCGGAGTACAACGATGGCTGGACAGTGACGGCGAAACCGGACGGCAGGCTTACAGACCGGACGGGAACGGAATACAATTATCTGTACTGGGAAGGAACATCCGACTGGGAGTATGATTTCTCGGAAGGGTTCTGTGTCGCGGGAGAAGATTCCGCACAGTTCCTGGAAGAAGCGCTTGCAAAGCTGGGACTTACCCGAAGGGAGGCCAATGAGTTTATTGTATACTGGCTGCCCAGGCTGGAAGCCAATGCGTATAACCTGATTTCTTTCCAGACAGAGGCCTATACGGAGCATGCCGGACTTGTCATTGAACCGAAGCCGGATACGGTAATCCGTGTATTTATGGCGTATCAGCCGACAGACAGTCGGCAGGAGATTCCGGAACAGGAACTGGACGCTCCGGCCAGAACAGGATTTACTGTAGTAGAGTGGGGTGGCTGCGAGGCAGATCCCGGGTAATGCTCTGAATGTGTGTATAGTATAATAAACTGCAGGGGAAACCGGAGTATGACGGTTTCCCCTTTGTATTCTGTTTTCAGGTTTCCGGTGTTTCCAGTGATTTCCTGAGTACTTCCAGAAATTTTTCCGCCGGCTTGGAGAAAATCTGATATTTTTTCCAGATGATGCTCATCCGGTTTTCCAGTTCCGGCTTCAGAGGCCGGAAGCATAAGGAGCTCTCTCCGGTGGTGTTGATGATTTTGTCAAGACCGACAGCGTAGCCAAGTCCTTCGTCTACCAGGAGAGAGGCGTTGAAAAGCAGATTGTAGGTAGCGGCGATATTCAGTTTTTCCGGTTCCTGTCCGATCCAGCGGATCAGACTTCCGCCCCGGGCCTCCTGCTGGGAGAGGATAAGAGGCTTATCCAGCAGATCTTCCGGGGTGACGGATTCTTTTTGTGCCAGCGGCGAATCCCTGCGCATCAGCACGCCCCATACATCAGAACAGGATGTTTCCAGAGCATTGTATTTTGTCAGATCCACGTCTCCGAAAACAACACCGAAATCGATCAGACCCTTGTCAAGATACTCTGATACAAGTGCGGAATTGCCGCTGGAAATATGGTATCGGATGCCCGGATGACGGTTCTGCAGAACTTTTGCGGCTTTTGCGATGAGACGGATGCCGTCGGTCTCTCCGGAACCGATATAGATATCGCCTATGATGATATCATCGCTTGTTGTGATTTCATTTTCTGTTTTACGGACCAGCTCCAGAATCTCTTCCGCACGCTTCCGCAGAATCATGCCTTCCTCGGTCAGTGTAACCTTACGGGAACCTTTCGTTCCCCGGATAAGGAGCTGTTTGCCCAGCTCTTCTTCCAGATTTTTGATCTGCGTGGAGAGAGTAGGCTGAGAGAGGTGCAGGGATTCCGCCGCACGCACAATACTTTGTTCTCTTGCAATAGCAAGAAAATAATTCAGGACTCGTAATTCCATAGAGGCCTCCTTTTCGGTTTTGTCTGCTGAATTTTATTATATATCCTGAAAGAGCAGGGGACAATATAAAGATAATAATTTCCTATGTAAAATCACTGTACATAAAAAATAATAATACAGGATACTGACATGGCATTTATGTTAATATAAACTAAGGAGAAAACGTAACGTTTTCCTGGTCGTATTCCGTTATATAAAGTAACGGGGAAGATATGGCCCTGTATTAGAAAAACGGACAGGAGAAAGTGATGATATATCTGCTGATGATAGATTCCGGGGAGGACAGACGGAAGTTTGTAATCCTGTATGAAACATACCGGCACTTTATGATGAAGATCGCGCTGGATATACTGAAAGATGCTTATCTTGCGGAAGATGCCGTACATGAAGCGTTTATGAAGATTGCCGTGAATATGGACAAAGTGGGGGAAACCGGATCGCTGAGCACGAAACGGTATCTGGCGGTTACGGCAAAACACGCGGCGGTGGACATATACCGGAAGAGAAAGAAACAGTTTGACCGAGAGATGTCTGTGGAGGATCTGGATATCCGCATTGAGCCCGCCGCGTATATGGAGTCGGACGCTGACAATGATGTGCTGGATATTCTGAAAAATCTGCCCGGCAGATACAGGGATATTTTTCTGTTAAAGTACTCGGCAAGGATGGAGAATAAAGACATTGCCGGCATTCTGGATATTCCGGAAGGAACGGTGCGTCAGCGGATTGCCAGAGGAAAGGTTCTGATACAGGAAGCGCTTGACCGGCTGGAGGAAATGAAAAATGAGTAATATGAAAGTAACAGACGACTGGCTGTATCAGTACATGCCTGTTGTGGATGAAGCGCTGATCCGGGGAATTGAGGACAGCACGGATTATGAATATCAGTTTTCGGAACAATTTGAGAAAAAGATGGAACAGCTGATCCGCAGAGAAAACAGGGACGCGCAAAAAGGCAGATGGAAGGCATTTACAGGCCGCCTGATGCAGAGCGTCAGAATGTCTGCAGGTTATATGGCTGCGGCCGCGGCCTGCGCCGTTCTACTGATCCTGACGGGGGTTCTGATGGGACAGCAGGGAAGCGGGGATAAAGCAGGCTCAGCTCCGGTCCGGGAAAATCAGGGAGCCGGGGCAGATTTCCTGGAGAAATCCCCGGCCTGTATGCCGGATGGCTACCGTCTCGTTTCGGAGCAGGAAGATGCAACCTCATATGAGATGGTCTATGAAAATGATATGGGGATAATCTGTACACTGAGACAGGAGACGGAAATAACGGGTAGTACAGTAGCTCCGGGTTCGGATTTCAGAAGAAAAGAATCCGTACAGCTGGAAGGGGCTCTGATAGAAATATACTGGTATGAAGATGGTTCCAGCTATTCATACTGTGTGTATGAAAACTGTGCGTATACAGTGGAAGCGGAGCAGTTAAGCGCAGAAGAGATAGAAGAGATTTATACAAACTGGATTTACTGATAAATATATTGAATGCGAAATGCGTATATGCTAAAATGAAATACAGGGAAACCAGAGCCGGGCGGCTTACCCTCTGATCTTTCCGGAGGGACAGCCCCTCCGTATAAAAGAAAGGAGGGGGATGCCAGTGAATGTTACATATTCGGACTTGATCCAGTTGTTAATTTTCATTGTCGCCCTTGTTGGTCTCTGTTACGAGATTTTCAAGGGAAAAAAAATAGGCCGCCACTACTCCCAATAGTGACGGCTGCCCGTTAGGGCGGTAGTTTATTGTTCGGGGTAAGCCGCTTCTGGTTTCCCTTTTCTATGTATAATATAGCATATGGCAGACTGACACGCAAGTTTTTTGCGTATTGTGTCGGGGGATACAGAAAGGATATAATTTTTCTGTATTATTACAGATAGAAGAATTCTTACATCTAAGGGGAAAGAGACATGAAACTGAAAATTCTGATTGTGGAAGACGATCTGCTTCTTGCGGAGGCAGTGAGTGATTATTTTGAAGGAAAGGGATGGGAAACGGAGCAGGTTCACGACGGCGTGACCGCTGTGGAGAAGGTGGAGGCGGACAATTACCAGATGATTCTGCTGGATGTGATGCTGCCGGGGATGAACGGCTTTGAAGCATGCCGGAAGATCCGGCAGAACAGCGATATTCCCATATTTTTTATTACCGCCCGGGTACTGGAAGAGGATGAGCTGACCGGGTATGCGGCGGGAGCGGACGATTATATTACAAAGCCTTTTTCGCTTCCGGTGCTGTACGCCAAGATTATGGCCATGATGGCGCGGCTCCGGGGCGAACGGCCGCTGGAGAAACTGAAGAAAGGCGGGGTGGAGATGGATCTTCGCACAGGACAGGTGTCAATCTGCGGGCAGAAGTGTGAGATGCCGCCTAAGGAATATGAACTGCTTAGGTTCTTTCTGGAAAATCCGGATCGGATCTTTACAAGAGATCAGCTTCTGACCCGGTTCTGGGGGTATGATTTCGAAGGAAATGAGCGGGTGGTGGACAACCATATCAAGAAACTCAGAAAGTTCCTGCAGGGCAGCAGATGCATGATACAGACTGCGAGGAAGACCGGATACCGGATGGAGGTGGAGCCGTGAAAAGGAAAGAGGGGACAGCAAAGAGGACAAAAAAATTGTATATGGGAAAGAAAGTCTGCCTGAGTATTGTTTCCGTTTTCCTCGCCGTGTATATGGCCAGCATGTCGTTTGTGATCTGGAGTGAGGAGCAGGACATAGAAGGAGAGTATGATCAGACCTATATTCATGCAGTGGAGGCTTTTGAAGATTACAGTTTTGTTTATGAAAAAGAAGGGTACAGAGTCTCAACTCCCACAGGCCCGGAATATAATGAAGTGTACCTGGCGGACGCGCTGAGGTCATGCGGGACATCGGATCAGTCCGGTCACTATCTGATGTCAGGAGCCGTATATGACGCAGAAGGAAATCTGCTGATGCAGAGTTCAAATTATCTAGAAGTTATGGCAGAAGGGGAAGTGCTGCCCTACACAGATGTGAACCTGGACGAGCTGCTGACAGAGGACGAGATCATGCAGCTGGCGGATTTTGAAAGGGTAAATGCTGAAAACGCATCGGAGGAAGGAATATCAGTTCCGCAATATGAGTTTGAGGCGCTGCTGTCTGATGAAAATATACCGGCACAGATCAGGGTGAACCAGATACACTGGAAGACTTATACAGGGCAGGAGGAAGAAAAGGAGGAAATGCTGGAAAAAATCCATTCTGATCTGGATAAAGAAGATGGAGACAGTATTTCATCTGATCCGGATGACGGGAACGAAATCATCACTTCATCAGACCGGGACGGCATGATAACGCTCAGCGTCAACGTGGGTGAAGAAGAGGTGTGGAGATGGGAAAATCCGGCCGTCCCGCCGGCAGACGCAGAATGGCAGCAGGCGTATATGCATATGCCGGGGATGTACGCCGGATATCACACCTGGGAGAAGTGGATGTACGATTCGTTTTTTCAGGATTATCCGGAAAAGATTGACCTGGAGCAATATGAGCCTGAGCTTGGGGTAGTATCCGGATTTGTGGATCAGACCGGCAGCGGCAGCCGTTATGAGATCAGAAGGTCGATTACCCCGCCGTATCAGTCGGAACCATATGAGAGATATGCCCTGGTACTGCGGATAGAAAATCATCCCTGGATAGCGGCGCTGGACAGCCTGAAATATATCCTGCTGGGAAGTTTTCTTTTCCTTGCAGCCTGCGCGGCGTTTACGCTCTGGATCACGGAGCGGACTTACCGGCAGAGAGAACGGCTGGAAGCACAGAGGAGAGACTTTATCAATGTGATGGCCCATGAGATCAAGACCCCGCTCAGTGTGATCCGGGGCTTTTCGGAAAATATAAAAGAGAATCCGGAGACGAAAAAGAGGGAGTATTATCTGGAGCAGATCATCCGTCAGACAGAGGAAGTGGACAGCCTTGTCAAAGAGATGATTACTACTTCCAAAGCAGTGGACTGGAAGCAGGTAAAGATCGGGGATGTACTGATATCTGTGAGAAGTGTAATTGAAGATGAGATGGAACGGCTGGAAGTGCAGACGGAGGAGAAACGGCTGAAGGTAACGCTTCAGTGCGAGGATGACTGGATGCTTCCGGCGGACCGGAAACTGCTGGAACAGGCGTTTTTTGCCATCCTCTCCAACGCCGTCTCCTATAACCGGGAAGAAGGCCGTATCCGGATTGTTCTGAGGAAGGGAGTCTGTACCATAGAGAATACAGGAGACACTATACCGCCGGAACATCTGCCTCATGTGTGCGAGATGTTTTATACGGTAAATCAGAGTAGAGGAGGCCGGGAGAAGCATCTGGGCATGGGGCTTTACCTGGCGCGTCAGATCTTCGCCCTCCACGGCGTGGGACTGAAGGTGGAAAACACAGAAGAGGGGGTAAGAGTGACAGCAGAGAAAAAGAAGTAACAGGGACAGATTTTATATCATGTGCGGCAGAGAGGAGGTGCGGCGTATGAAACTGTTTCGGCGCAGGATAAGCAGGAGCGCGGTTCTCTTATTTTTCAACATGGTGCTTGTGCTGGTCTCGGCGCTTCTGGTGCTTGTGAATATGCAGGCCAGGACGGAACTGGATGAGAGCAAACGAGGCTTTTATTCGGAGCGGGCGTCCTACCTGATCAACGAGGAGAGCGGCTGGGAGGAGATCCGGGATATCCTGCTGGGAGATGAGTGGAATAATGGAATCGTATTTAAAAAAGATCTGGAGATGGAAGCGGATACCAGAGGTGTGTTTTATAAAGGAGATTTTAAAAAGCTGCCGCTGATTTCCGGCCGGTACTTTACAGAAGATGAAGCTGCCTCGAATGAGAAGAAAGCCATGATCGGACAGCGGTTTGAAAAGGATGCTTATGACGAGGGAGGCAGCCGGTATATCGACATCCTGGGAGAGAAGTTTGAGGTTGTAGGAGTGCTTGGAAGCGCTCAGGCCACCCGTCTGGACAGTATGAAGTGGATCCCTATGGCCGTGGCTGCGGAACTTGCCGGGACGGAAGGCGAGTATGTTGTGGACGGAAAGACCGAGGCGGCGGTGGAAAATAACGCGGATCTGCTGAAAAAAGTAATGGAGCCGGACTGGACGATGGAAATCAAAGTGATGAATGATGAAGGCAAGGCGGTGGAATCCTCCTTCCCGGAAAGAAACAATAATGTAATCGAAAAAATATATCTGGCCATTATCTTTTCTTTTATTCTTAACATGATACTGGCTGGAACGTACTGGGGAAGACATACGGCACAGCGGATCCAGGTGGGGAAAATGCTGGGATTTTCTTCTCCGAAGATCCTGCTCTCGGTGCTGACTGAATATCTGAAGATTGCGCTGGCCGCTCTGGCTGCGGCGGGAGCGCTGATCGGCGTGCTGATCCTGTGCCGTCTGGTGGTGGCGCTGAAACTGACAGATTTTCTGCTTGTTGTCTGCGGCATCTTAGTTGGTGAAATGCTGATTGCGGGGGCTGGCCTGACCTTCCGTATCGGGAGCAGGAAGATCTCTCTGAAAAGGGCGTGATTTTGATGAAGGTTGATATTAAAGAGATCATAAGGGGTGAGGAATAATGGCATATATCGAAGCGAAAAATATTCATAAGACATTTGGCAAAGGGGATGCCGCGGTGCACGCACTCCGGGGAGCGTCTCTGTCGGTGGACAAGGGAGAGATGGTAGCGGTTATGGGAAAGAGCGGTTCCGGCAAGTCCACCCTGCTCAATATCCTGGGCGGCCTGATGACCATGGATGAAGGCGAGCTGCGGGTAGGCGGAAAGAAGGTGGATTTCCGTAAAAAGAAATATCTGCTTAACTACCGGAGACGGGAAGTGGGATTTGTGGTTCAGTATTTCGCCCTCATTGATGATATGAACATATATAAAAATGTGTCCCTGCCTCTCAGATACCAGGGAATCCCGAGAGCAAAGATCAGACAGAGGACCACAAAGATGCTTCGCAATCTGGGGATTGAGGAGAAGGCAAAGTCCTATCCCGGTGAGCTTTCCGGCGGCCAGCAGCAGAGGGCGGCCATAGCCAGAGCTCTTGTAAAAAACGCGAAGATCATCCTGGCCGACGAGCCTACCGGCGCGCTGGATGAAGATACGGGAAATGATGTGATGAAGCTTTTTCAGAGACTGAAGATGAAGAACCGGGTCATCATTATCGTCACCCATGACAGCAAGGTGGCGGAGTACTGCGACCGGATCGTTTATCTGAAAGACGGGGCGAATGTGTAAAAACAGGATGCCATTTTGATGCCTGAATATGATAATATAAAAACAGTCCGTTTTCATACCGGAAAACGGGCTGTTTTTGCTGTGTAACAGATCAGAGTAAAGGGGAGAAAAAGGTGATCAGAATACTTATTGCAGAAGACGAGGCGCCCATTGCGAATCTGGTGAAGCTGAGTCTGAAGAAGGCGGGATATTTGTGCGAATGTGTGTCTGACGGGGAAGAAGCGGCGGAGAAGATCGGCACAAAGGCTTATGATCTGATTCTGCTGGACGTGATGCTTCCGGAGATTGACGGATTTGAGCTGATGGAATACATCCGGCCGCTGGGAATTCCGGTGATCTTCCTTACGGCGAAGAATGCGGTAAGCGACCGTGTAAAAGGACTGCGGATGGGGGCGGAGGACTATATCGTAAAGCCTTTTGAGATTGTTGAGCTGCTGGCCCGGGTGGACGTAGTCCTGCGGAGATACCGGCTTTCGGAAGAAGAGATCCATATCTGCGGACTGGATATAGACACCCGTTCCATGCGTGTGACAAGGGAGGGACAGGAGATTGCCCTTACCAGAAAGGAGTATGAGCTTCTTCTGTTTTTCGCCCGCAATCCGAATACGGCCCTGTACCGGGAGACCATCTATGAGAGAGTGTGGGGCGGGGAATTCGAATATGGCAGCAAGACGGTGGACCTGCATGTCCAGAGACTGCGGAAAAAAGTAGGATGGATCCGGGAGCTGCAGGCGGTAAATAAAGTGGGATACCGGCTGGAGGTGAAAGGATGAAATTCAGGCTGAAGATTACCTTCTGCATGCTGGCTCTTCTGAGCATTCTGTTCGGAATCGGAGGCAGCGTGCTGATTGTCAGTTCTTTTCAGGACACGATGGAGCAGGAGAAGGTGACGGCGGAGAATACTTATAAAATGCTTCAGTATACGCTGCAGATATCCGGAGTTCAGAAACTTCTCTCAGAGACCGGCGATATCCGGAATGTGATCGGACAGAGCATCAGACAGAACGGAGGGTACTGGGACGATATCCTGCTGACGGCAGACGGGAAGGAGATATACAGCAGAGGAAAAGAGACAGACTTTTTAAGAATACAGGATTTTGCAGAGCAGGGGATATATCCGGAAGAAGGGACAGGGATCATTGTATCGGTCCGGGATGGCAGCGGGGAAAATAACCTCTGCGCGGCAGGCACATTTACAGCGGGGGACCGGCAGTTCTCTCTGACGGCGGCCCGGGATATTTCGGATCTGTATCGCAACCGGAACCGGATGCAGGAAGTGTACCGGATTGTATTTGCCGTTCTGATGCTGCTGTGTGCTGTTCTGGCCTACAGTATGGCTCTGTTCCTGACAGCCCCTCTGTCCCGGCTGGCCAGGGGAGCCCGGGAGATCGGAAAAGGTAATTTCGCTTTCCGCTCCCGGGTGCGCTCAGACGACGAGGTGGGCAGCCTGTCCAGGGATTTTGACCGTATGGCGGGACAGATTGAAAAAAATGTCCGGGAGCTGAGAGAGGCGGTAGCGCGTCAGGAACGATTTGTGGGGAACTTTACCCATGAACTGAAGACGCCTATGACTTCGGTAATCGGATACGCGGATCTGCTGCGGAGCCGGGAGTTAAGCGACGAGGAGAGACGGGAAGCGGCGGACTATATCTTCCGGGAGGGAAAGCGGCTGGAGCGTCTGTCCCTGAAACTGCTGGATATCTATGCGGCGGAGCAGACCGAGGGCTCCCTGTCACCGCACAGCCCCGGAAGAATTGTGGAGGATATAGCGGATCATCTCAGGCCGGGGCTGCAGGAACGGGGGATTGTACTGACTGCACGGTGTGAGAAAGGAACCTGCATGCTGGATCCGGATCTGTTTCGCTCTCTGGTGCTGAATCTTGTAGACAATGCCGGGAAGGCACTGGGATCCCGGGGACATATCCGGGTGACCGTAAGGATGACCGATGCGGGATGCCGGCTCTGCGTGGAAGACGACGGGCCGGGAATTCCCGGAGAGGCCAGGGAACATCTGACAGAAGCCTTTTACCGGGTGGATAAGAGCAGGTCAAGAAAACAGGGCGGCGCAGGTCTGGGACTGACTCTGTGTGAGAAAATCGTGAAGCTTCACAATGGGGAGCTCTCTTTTGAAAGTGAGGAAGGGAGAGGTACAAAAGTGACGGCTGAGCTGAAAGGAGGACGCTGTGAAAAAGAGAATGAAAATAATAAGCCTGTCTGCTTTGCTTCTCTGCGTGATTCTGGCGGCGGGAGTTCTGATGCCGGAAGCCGCGGTGCGGATTGCGGACAGGCAGAGTGAAAACAAACAGGAAGAATTTGAGACGGGCACGGTGTCTTCCTTCAGTCTGACGGACCGTCTCAGGCTTGCGGATGCCTATGACCAGGAGATGTATGTTGATGTGGCAGACGGAACCATACTTGAGCGCGGCGATGCGGAACAGATTGCGGACAAAATAACAGAGGAGCTGGCCCTTTACGGAATTGTGGATCCTGTATCCTGCGAAGAACGCTCGGCAGCCCCTTTTATGGCTGTTTCGTCGGAAAATCTGGATGTTGCGCTGCTCTGGAGATGTACACTGTCAGACGAATACGGGGTCAGAATGACCGTCATTATTGACGATGAGAGCGGGAAAATGCTTGAGTTTCTGTATTATGGAAGCAGCGATGCGACGCCGGTGAATGAGTCAGGCACTGGGGATATAGGAGCAGAGGCAGAAAAGATGCGTCAGTTCTGCGAGGATTACTACGGATTAAAGGCAATCGGAGGAGAATACGAAGAAGATACGGATTACGTTAGTGTCCCTTCTGCACAGGTATCATTTATTGATGAAAAAGGAAGCAGAATTACCCTTCATTTTTCACTGGATCCATGGATGAAAGCCTGCTGGTGGAGTTAATGAAAATGATGCTGTTCTGATGCCGGAAGATTGCCGGAAGTAAGACATGCCGGGATACAATGCTGTTCAGAAAACAACAGCGGGGTGAACAGCATGTCTTACAGAAGAACGGCAGAAGGCCGTACAAGAATACCAAAACGATATGGAACAAACAGGATGAAACGAAAAAAAATTGCGCTTATAAAAGCAGGAATGGCAGCAGCCGCGGCAATAGCGGGCGCAGTGCTTCTGCTTTTCGGCAGTGTGGAGCTTTACCGGGCAGGCGGAAGTCTGCTCAGGATGCTGTCTCGGAACAGTGAAAAATATGAAACAGCTGTCGTTCCTGCCGATCAGGCAGAGGAAGAAGAACGGCAGGACAGCTCACAGGCGGAAGAAGACCAGCGGCAGGTCTCATATCAGCCGGATGACTGGAATCTGGTTCTTGTAAATCCATGGAATGAGATCCCGGACGGGTATGAAGTGAATCTGACTCAGCTGAGAAACAATCAGGCTATTGATGCGAGATGCTATCCACAGCTTCAGCAGATGATGGACGACTGCAGGGCGGAGGGCCTTAATCCTCTGATCTGCGCGTCCTACCGCACGATGGAGAAACAGCAGGAACTTTTTGAAGATAAAAAGCAGCGTGTTATTGCGGAAGGATGTCCGGAAGATAAGGCAGATGAAGAAGCGGCAAAAACAGTGGCCCTGCCCGGTACAAGCGAGCACCAGCTCGGGCTGGCAGTGGATATTGTGGACATGGGATACCAGCAGCTTGACATAGAGCAGGAGAATACGCCGGTACAGAGATGGCTTATAGAGAACAGCTGGAAATATGGATTTGTTCTCCGCTATCCTACAGAGAAAAGCGAGATCACAGGGATTATTTATGAGCCCTGGCACTACCGGTATGTGGGAAAGGCAGCGGCAAAAGAAATGTACAGGAAGAATCTGTGCCTGGAAGAATATCTGGCGCAGGATTCTGTTTTTCAATGAATTTTCAATCTTTCCTGGTAAAATAAAAGGCAGGAGGTGCCGATATGAGACTTTTGCTTGTGGAAGACGAAAAAAGAATGGCGGAGGCGCTGTGCAAGGCCTGCGGCATGCTTCTGGCCAGGAAGATCATACATACAGAGCTGCCGGAGTACAGAAGTTATTTTGAACCTCACGATTCTTTCTATATCGGATCGGATGTATTTTATACGTATATTGTGTCAAACAACTGCTGGGAGACGCGGATTGCCCAGCGCACGGAGGAAGGGTATTTTTCAAAGGCAGGCGCGCTGAAGGAGGCGCTGCTTTCGGGAAGCTTCCCGCCGGATATCCGGGAGAAGTTCCGGACCGTGCTGGAATATTTCGGCCAGAGTCCGATTATTGTCCGTTCCTCAAGCTTTCTGGAGGACGGGTTCGGCAATGCCTTTGCAGGAAAATATGAATCGGTTTTCCACGTCAATCAGGGATCTCCGGAGGAGAGGCTGGAAGCCTTTGAAGAGGCAGTGCGGACTGTTTATGCCAGCACAATGGACATCTCGGCGCTGGAGTACAGAAAGCAGCGGGGGCTGCAGCACACGGATGAGCAGATGGCGGTTCTTGTCCAGCGGGTATCCGGGTCCTATCACGGCGATCTGTTTTTCCCGACGGCAGCAGGCGTAGGATACAGTTACAGCTCATACCGGTGGAATAAATATATGGATCCTGGGGCGGGACTTCTGCGGATTGTGACCGGGCTTGGAACCCGGGCCGTGGATCGTCCGGATCACGACTATCCCCGCCTGGCCAATCTGGACCGTCCGGATGTACATATGCAGAACAGCGCGGCAGAGAGGCACCGTTTTTCCCAGCGGATTATGGATGTGCTTGATACCGGGAAAAATGAACTGACCGCTATAGAGATCGACTCTCTTCTTGAAAGTCTGCCGCTGTGGTTTAAAAAGGCTGTTATGGAAAGAGATTATGACGCGGAAAGCGCGCTGAAAAGAATGAACCGCCGGCGGGAGGTGTGGTTTGCCGACTGTCAGGGACTTCTGGAGAATCGGAACTTTACAGGGCTGATGCAGAAAGTCCTGAAAACTCTGGACCGGGTATACGGCAATCCGGTGGATATTGAATATACGGTAAATCTGGATGAGCAGGGCGCCTTTGTAGTGAATCTGCTCCAGTGCCGGCCTCTCTATACAGGCGGGCGGGGGACAGATACGGAGATTCCGGAGCTTCCGGAAAAGGACGTCTTTTTCCGGCTGAAGGATTCGGCTGTGGGCAGCTCGGAGAAAGTGAAGATCGATGTGGTTGTGGAGATTGACGCAAAGGCCTACTATGAGTACCCTTACGCGCTGAAACCCCGTGCCGCGGAAACGGTGGGGGCGGTGAACGCATATTACAGGGGAAAAGGGAAAAACCTTCTTCTGATGACGCCGGGAAGAGTAGGAACTTCCTCTCCGGAACTGGGCGTGCCGGTGAGCTTTGCCCAGATATCCGGATTCCGGGGGATCTGCGAAGTGTCCGACAGCCGGGCAGGATATATGCCGGAGCTCAGCTACGGAAGCCATATGTTCCAGGATCTGGTAGAAGCGGGAATTTTCTACTGCGCCCTGTGGGGAGATGACAGGACAGTGAAATATGACAGAACATTTTTTGAAAAACTGCCGGATCTTTTTGAAAAGATCTGCCCGGACCGGAAAGAACTGGCCGGCATGTTCCGGGTGACGGAACCGGAAGATCTGTGGTACTGGAATAACGAACAGGCCGGGGAAACCTTATGCGGCCGACAGCTGCAGGCGGAGAAAGCGCCGGCTTCAAAAGTATGATATGGAATAGAAATTTTCGTTTTTCATAAGATTTTGTTCATATTTCCGCCGGCAATCTGTGTTATTATTTAAAAAGTGATAAAAGAAAGGGCAGGCCAGATGACGGAAGATGAAGAGAAAAAGAGGGTACGGCAGATATAACGGCAGGAGGAAAGGCCGATCTGGAGGCAGCAGCCGACGTGCCCGGCAGCAGGCACTGTATATCCGGTCAGGAATTGCGGTCTTACTGATCCTGACGGCAGTGCTTGGAATATACAGCTGTGCTTCCGGTACGGGAAGAGCATACACTCTCGCTGACGTGGATGCTTCCCAGCCGGAGATTGATGTGCAGCTGCTGGACGTGAATCCCTATTCCAGGCCGGGAACAGAGACAGAAGAGATTACCGGGATTGTGGTTCACTATACGGCGAACCCGGGAAGTACGGCGCAGAATAACAGAGATTATTTTAACGGTCTGAAAGACTCTCATGAGACAGAGGCAAGCAGCAATTTTATCGTAGGGCTGGACGGAGAAATTATCCAGTGCGTTCCTACGTGGGAGATGGCATATGCGTCAAATTCCAGAAATATTGATACCGTTTCCATTGAGTGCTGCCATCCGGATGAGACAGGAAAGTTTACAGACGAGACATACCGGTCTCTTGTTCAGCTGACAGCATGGCTCTGTGTAAAATTTAATCTGACAGAAGATCAGGTGATCCGTCACTACGATGTAACAGGCAAGAACTGTCCGAAATATTTTGTAGAGAATGAAGAAGCGTGGGATCAGTTTAAAAAAGATGTAGCGGGAGCAATCGCGAAAGGAAGCTGATAAAAATCCCCGGGATGCTGAAAACGGCATCCCCGGGGATTTTTATATTACTGTTCCAGTGTATTCATGACCAGAACGTCTCCTTCCTGGATCCGGGTGTCTCCTCTGGGGACTACGGTATTCCCGTCTTTACGGCGGATCAGCACGATCAGCGAATCGCCGAGATCCCGGATATCCCGGACCCGTCTGCCGATGCGGCTATCCCCCGGTTCTATGGTCAGTTCATCCAGAATCGTATCGGCGTCTCCGCG
This sequence comes from Mediterraneibacter sp. HA8405, assembly GCF_056148955.1. Lineage (NCBI taxonomy): Bacteria > Bacillati > Bacillota > Clostridia > Lachnospirales > Lachnospiraceae > Mediterraneibacter > Mediterraneibacter sp. HA8405. The sequence goes on from NZ_CM148758.1 coordinate 1,425,627, forward strand.
ATATGTCTCGCCGCTGAGAACAAGTACGTCTCCCTGCCGAAGCAGAACGTCTCCCCGGGGTATGATCGTTTCATCTCCCCGTTCAATCAGCACCACAAGCACGTCTCCCATATTCAGCTCTTTCAGCCTTTTCCCGATATATCTGTGGCCGGGGGTTAACCGGATCTGGATGAGCTGCATTTCCTGATCATCCTGGTAATCACTGAATGTTTTCATAACATTCTGGCTGTCGTCCACCATATCCAGCTTTTCTGCGGCAAAGGGCAGCAGGAGCCCCTGAAAGGCGACAGAGATTATGGCGACACAGAACACAATATTGTATACATTGTATCCGGCGTAGCCGGGGCTGACTACAGCAATAATGGCAAACACGGCTGAGGCGGCGCCTCTCAGGCCGGCAAACGCGGTCAGGGCCTGCTGGCGCCAGGAAGACCGGAAGGGCGTCATTACGAGAAAGACAGCCACAGGTCTTGCAATAAAGGTCAGTCCCAGGAATACAAGCACTGCTGTTCCCAGAATCGGAAGGAGCATGGATGGAAAGACCAGAAGTCCCAGCAGAAAGAAAATGAGCATCTGAGCCAGATGATCAATACTTTCGAAAAAGTGGACAAGGGAAACTCTGGATTTAAAGCGGGCATTTCCGACGATAAATCCGAAGAGATATACGCTCAGATAACCGTTTCCTCCGATCAGCACCGGAGCGGCGTAAGAGAACAGTACAAAAGCAATCATGAGAATGGTGTCGATTCCGCCGGCTTCCAGTTCTACATTTTTCAGAATTTTTACGGCCAGCAGTCCCAGACCTGCGCCGAAAAGCAGTCCCAGGCCTACTTCTTCCACGACGAGAAGGACAATATTTTCTCCGTCTCCGGCCATCCAGTTCAGAATGATAATTGTCAGCATATAGGCAAATGGATCGTTGCTGCCGCTTTCCACTTCCAGAAGAGAGGCGGTGCCTTCCTTCAGATTCAGCTTCTTGGAGCGGAGAATGGAAAATACGGAAGCCGCGTCCGTAGAACTTAAGACGGCCCCTACAAGAAGTCCTTCCTGCAGGCTCATTCCCACCACATAGTAACAGAACAGGCCGGTCAGTCCTGCGGTAATAAGAATGCCAACGGTAGAGAGAAGAACTGCCTTTGGAAGAATCGGCTTTGCTTCCCTGTAGGAGGTGCCGAATCCGCCGTAGAACATAATAAAGATCAGGGCAGTGCAGCATATGGTTTCAGCCATCTGGAAGTTATCAAAGGGAATTTTCACAATGCCTTCACTTCCGAACAGCATACCCAGTCCGATAAAGATGAGAACGGCCGGAATGCCGAAACGTTTGAGAAACCGGTTGGTCAGAATACAAAGCACGATAACTGCGGAACACATTAAAAGGGCAAAAGCCATACACATTACCTCCTCTGAAATAATAAAACGGGTTTTTCGTGAGATAAAATCTATAGAAGATAAAAATCTGCAGAAAGAAAAATGACAGTAGAATTCCGGATAATAAAAAAGAATGAGCCTCAGATGATATGGGCCCATTCCCTCAATTCTCCATTCACAATAAAAAGTATACACTATTTTACGGCGGCGTTCAAGGGGGAATTTTTCTGATAAAACCTGTCGGTTTATACCCGGGAACTTATTGTTTCTTCAATCGGACGGGAAACAAGGGTATAATTACAGTCAGAAAGAAAGGAGAGATCTACAATGCAGAAATTTGTATATGAGTACGCGACAAAAGTTTATTTCGGAGAAGGCGCGGCAAAAGAACATCTGGCAGAAGCGGTTTCCGGATATGGACAGAATGTGATGCTTGCCTACGGCGGCGGTTCTGTTATTGACTGCTGCAAGATTGTGGCAGCCCAGGCAAAGACAGACAAAGATCTGTGGGAAATGGAGATGACGGAGCATCAGTGCCCGACAGATGACAGAACTGCTCTCCGAAGCAGTGGACAGAGGCTATACCTTTTTTGATACAGCGGAAGTTTACGGCACACCGGAGAATCCTCATGATAATGAAGAACTGCTGGGAGAAGCACTGAAGCCGTACCGGAACCGGATCGTTCTTGCTTCCAAGTGCGGAATCCGGTTTGACGAGACTTCCACAGCAGTAAATAAACCGCTGATTCCGGACGGAAGACCGGAGACGATCAGAAAATCTATTGACGGCTCACTGCAGCGGCTTCAGACAGATCATCTGGATCTGTATTACATTCACCGGATCGACAGAAATGTTCCGATTGAGGAGACGGCAGGAGCCATGAAAGAGCTGATTGAGGCGGGAAAGATCACACACTGGGGAATTTCAGAGGCAGACGAAGAGACATTGAGACGCGCCCATAAAGTCTGCCCGGTCACTGCAGTGCAGAACCGGTATTCTATGATGTACCGTGATTATGAAGCGCTGTTTCCGGTTCTGGAAGAGCTGCAGATCGGCTTTGTCGCTTTTTCACCACTGGCAAACGGACTTCTTTCGGCACAATATAATAAGGATTCAAAGTTTGAAAAAGGAACGGATTACCGCAGCGCAATGCCTCAGTTTACTCCGGAAGCTTTCGATAAAAATGAAGAGATGATCCGGTATATTAAAGAGATGGCAGATAAAAAGAACGCGACTCCGGCACAGATTTCTCTTGCATGGATGCTGGCAAAAGAGCCATGGATTGTGCCGATTCCCGGGACAAGGAAATACGGACGCCTGATTGAAAACGCGCAGGCGGCAGAGGTAAGTCTGAGCCGTCAGGAAGTAGAAGATCTTGACCGGATGCTGGATACAGTGCCTATGTCCGGCGTATTCGGCGGATCGAAGGTAGAGACGAAGAAATAAGCAGGAAAAGAAGGAGACGAAAGCCGGATGATAAGCTTAAAAAATATAACCGGGAATATGGCGCTTCCTGCCGTACTGTTTCTTGTGCTGCTGCTGACATCAGTTCTTGCGGGATGCGGCAGAGGACAGGCAGATACACAAACATATTCCGGAACCGGGAAGACCGGGGAGCCGGAGGAGACGGAAGAAGGAGAATATACATTGACTACAAAAGTGACGGATGTGATAAATGATCCGGCCTTTGAGGACTACGGCAGACTGATTTTCCCGGTGGACCGCAGTATCGACGGCGGTCTGGAACTTCAGGATGTGGGTGATATCCTGATCTGGTATAACAATGTAAATCCGGAAAGAACAGTTGAAATCGTAAATTATATGAAAAATCAGGTGACTTCCGGAGAACAGATCTTCTATGATATTTACACAGATGAAGAAAAGGAAGAAGATCCGGAAAAGGAGGATACAGGTCTGTTCTTTTTCAGGGGTGAACCGGGGGCAAAGACGGCTGTTGTAAATGCAGGAGGCGGTTTTGTCTATGTTGCCGCCATGCATGACAGTTTTCCCCAGGCGCTGGAACTTGCCAGACGGGGGTACAATGCGTTTGCCCTGATTTACCGTCCCGGCGCGGATACAGCCTGTGGGCGGCGAAACCGACAATAGTAACAATGAAAACATGCTTCAAAAAGATGGTGGCTGATGGCTGTACTTTCCGGGGAGCTATTTTCACTCACAGCAACTTTTCCGGCGCACTGATCCAGAGCTGCCGCATGGAACAGACCGACTGGACGAACTGCTGCACAGACAGTACCGTGTTCCATCAGACACCCATGGGGCAGGCAAAAATGAATCATGTAAGTGAGGATGAGCAGGACTGGAGCCAGGACTCCGGGCCTGCTCTTTCCATGTGAAGGAGGAACCGATGAAGAAAACCAATGTAACCATTTCCTTTGATGAGGAAAAACTGACTGCGCTCCGGCTCTATATGGAGCAGAAAGATCTGCAGCTTGAAGATGAACTGACCAAAGCCATGGAAGGATTCTATGGCAAACATGTCCCGGCAGGTGTGCGGGAATTTATTGAGATGCGCTCCGGCGAACCGGCAGATCCCGCGCCCAGGGCAAGGCGGCCCAGGCCGGAGAAAAAAGAACAGACACCTGCAAAGCTGGAAATGCCTCCGTCCCATCCTTAAAATAACCGATCAGAGAGGTGATATGACATGCGAAAAGTTCAATAACCGCAGTTTCTTGCGGAAACACGCTGCGGCTTGGCAGTCTGTTTGACGGGATTGGCGGATTTCCACTGGCCGCTGTCCAAAACGGAATCCGTCCAGTATGGGCCAGTGAGATCGAGCCATTCCCCATAGAGGTAACGAAAAAACATTTCCCGGCTATGCTCCATGTGGGAGATATTACAAAACTGGATGGCGCCAATCTGCCGCCCGTGGATGTGATCGCGGGCGGTTCTCCCTGCCAGGATCTCAGCATCGCCGGAAAACGCGCCGGGCTTGCCGGTGAGCGTTCCGGTCTTTTTATGGAGCAGATCCGGATCATAAAGGAGATGAGACAGACCGATGCCAAAAGAAAACGAGGAAGTAAAACAGCTAACCCTTGCGGAATTATTCCCCGATTCATGGTGTGGGAAAACGTCCCCGGAGCTTTCTCATCCTCTAAAGGAGAAGACTTTCGGGCTGTCCTGGAAGAAACATGCCGGATCGCAGACCGCTCCCTGTCTGTTCCTCGACCTCCGGCCGGGAGGTGGAAACCTGCTGGGACCATACTGGGATCTGGATTCTCCCTTGCTTGGCGAGTCCTGGATGCTCAATACTGGGGAGTCCCCCAAAGACGTAAGAGAATCTTTCTTGTCGCAGATTTTGGAGGAACATCCGCCCCGGAAATATTATTTAAGCAGGAAAGCCTGCCTGGGTATCCTGCGGAGGTCAGCAGAACGGGGCAAGGAACTTCCGAAGAAACTCAAAGAAGCGCTGGAAATTCAGGCGGGGCTGAAATAAGTTCCGTTATGTGCCTCAATGACCAGGGCGGCCAAGTGATGGACTGCAGTATAGATGTGACAGGAACACTCCGGGCACAGATGTCCGGCCATCCTCCTCTGGTCTTTGATAACCACGGGCAGGATCTTCGGTTCACCGGCCCCGTGGAAAAGGCGCAGGCGGTCACCGCATCCTATGGGATGGGCGGCAACACACAATCCCTGGTTTTGTTTGAGAACCATGGGATCGATGGACGTTATACCGGACCGCTGCAGGTATCCCCGACATTGTCAGCCAGAAGCGGCACGGGCGGTAACAATCTTCCGTTGATTGCGGAGGAACCGGACAGCTATTGCATTGCCGGAAATATCATTGACCGGCAGAGTAAAAATGGCGGGAATGGGTTTGGCTATCAGAAAAATATCAGCTATACCCTGAATACAACAGACCGCCACGCAGTCTACACCCGGCAATGCAGGAGTTCTTTCCAGGAAAACAACATTGCCAGCACGGAGTGTGCCAGACAATATAAAGACGCCACCGACCTGGTCTGCCAGCCGGAAACGGACAGAAACCTGATCCGCCGTCTCACTCCTCTGGAGTGTGAGCGGCTGCAGGGTTTCCTGGATGGCTGGACTTTGATTGATGGAGCATCGGCTCGCTGCTCTGGATGAAGTGTTGAACGATCAGGGGCGTACTATCGAAGGTGTACTGCGAAAATGTTTTGAAGAAACCTATGCGTCTCTCGTCCCGGAAGAAAAACGTGAGGAAATCGAAACGTTGATCCGTCAGGAAGAAGCACAGGCACAGCAAGAAGCTGAAGCCACCAGACGGTTTGCAGTGATCCATTTCCATGAGGACGGTGATGACTTTCATTTCACTTCTGACCTGCGGAATAACTTCTACAGCGCAGCTTATCTCTATCGAAATTATATGCGTGAGAATGAGGGCAGGCTGACCTTGGACAGTCTGGCTCTTTCCTTCGGAGAGCATCAGCCCATTGATGACCTGACCTTCTCTGTCCTGTGCGATGCCATGGAACATGATGAGCGTATCACAGCCCTCCTGGAATTTGATTTTGATGAGGGCGTCATCAGTGTAAAAGAGCAAGGCGATCCAGAGTGGCGGGCTTACCGTCTGAAAGATGTTTCTACTGCGGTCTACCGTGCAGAACGGAAATCAAGCCAAGCATTCCGATGGATGCGAGGGAACTGATTTTTGAAGAAGCATTACGGGACCGGGAGATTGACTGGCAGTCTCCCGATACAGCAGAAGAAACAACACCGCCGGTTCAGGAGATGTGACGGAAGAAAGAGCGCCCCTGTGAGCCGCCTGTCGGCCCCGTGTTGCGATTTTGTGGGCAAGGTCGGGGAAGTATCCCTCCCCACCTGTTTGCGAGGTGTTTGCGGCCCGTGCGAAGGCAGGCTCCGCTCGTGGGAATGCAACGGTTGCCCGTGAGGATACAGGGTCGAAAATCAAGCAGGAGAAAGGGACGGTGCCGCATGGCGGCCCCGCCCCAGCTCACTGCGTCCGGCAGAGCCGGCCGCTTCAAGGCTTTCCGCCGCTTCTGAAAGAAATGGCATTACGGTGCCGGATTTGGGCAAAAGGTTCCTGGACAGGTGCTTCAACTCCCGCAAGGCCCAGAAGTTTCAACGAATGATGCGGTGCTTTGGCAGGTTCCTATGAATAAGAAGGAGGATTTCAGACATGCAGGATACAGAGGCAGAAAAGAAAGAAATCAAACGCCGCTTCCAGCTCTGGATCAGACCGTCCACCGTGGAGCTGGCGGTCATGATGAATGTGGTCGCAGCGAATAACAACATCGATCCGGTGTTACTGGAACGCCTGCGGGGAGAATGTGTCAAGGAAGTCAAAAGGCTGAATGGCTCCTTCTCTTTTGATGATGCGGTGAGCTGGCAGAAAGGATGGGAAGAAAACGAGTAGCAATTGAAAACGAATTGCAATCCCCGGTTCCTCTTGATATAATAATGGTTAGATATTACTAACTCATTTGCATATAGGAGGATAGATAGCCATGTCCGAATTTGGTATAGTAGAAGATACAATGTTTATTCCTATGGTGGGAAGGATTTACGCCAGCGAAAAGTTTCCGGGTATTTTATATGATAAAAAAGCACTTTCATTAAAAGAAAAGCTGCCATCCGCACTGTTGGAAACAGGAAATCAAAGTCAATACACGCTACTGGCTTCTGCATCCCGTTCCGCTAATATGGATCGGCATATCCAGAACTTCCTGAAACGTAAGCCGGATGGTGTTGTCATACAGTTGGGCTGCGGACTGGAGACAACATATGATCGCAATGACAATGGGCAAACCCAATGGTATGCTGTAGACCTTCCGAATGTAATCGAATACCGGCGCAGTTTGCTCCCGGAACCTGAGAAGGAAACTTATCTTTCAGGGGATGCTTTTTCAGACGGATGGCTCAGGCAGATCCGAAGGAACATGCCTGATACGCCTCTTCTGGTTACTGCAGGAGGTTTGTTCCATTACTTTCAAGAGGAAAAAGTTTTTGGCCTTCTGCAGATGCTGGAAGGTTTCGGGAATATAGAGCTTGTGTTTGATACGGTAAATAAAAGCGGCATGAAAATGTTGCAGAAGAAATATATGAAGCAGATGGGACATGAAAATGCCCGAATGTTTTTTTATGTGAATTCGGCTGAAGATCTGGTTACCACACTAGGTAGAGGTGTCAAAGTATTGGCGGATGAACCATATTACAAGTTTATCAAACGAGATGGATTAAAAATCATTACAAAAATCAGTATGGATATTTCAGATCGATTTGGAATGCTCAAAATGATCCATCTGGAGTGGAGGTAATGTAAATATGGTGGTCATGATAGAAAGTCTGATTGGTATCTTATTATTCACAATCCTGATTGTGTCGCCGACGCTGAAAAATCCCCTTGCCTCAGTGGGAGATTATCCCCGGCCATAAGGGAGAAATGTATGGAATTAGGATTAATCGAAAAAAGAGAACAACGTTTCCCAGGTCAGATATCATCTAGAAAGGAATCGCCCTGCTTGCTTTTGTGTTCATCTTCGCTGTTATCCTGAAACAGTTTAATGGAGCGGATACATTCTGGAAAGGGGTTCGGGATTCCTACATGATCTGGCTGATCATTGATTGGTATGATGCTCTTGTACTCGATAGCATCTGGTTTTGCCATTCGAAAAAAGTCAGGATACCAGGCACAGAGGATATGGAAGAATATAAGGATTACTGTTTTCATATTAAGCAGTCCTGTATTGGTATGCTTCTTGGCTTGCCCGCCTGTCTTGCAGTGGGAGTGATTACAGCAATCCTCTGATCAGCCATCAAATGATATAAAACAGAATATGATTCGCATTCAGTAGGAAATCTCTTACTATGTCTCCTGCTCTTCCTTTACTCTAAAATGGAAGGAGGTTTCTCATGACCCGCCATGTCACTATCAAATGATTAACAGGTAAAAAATGAATTGCAGTCCTATACGTCTCCTGATATAGTATTAGTTAGTTGCTGCTAACCTGATTGTGTATAGGAGGGTACATCTATGTTTACTGTTCGTCCATATAAGAAAGAAGATGCTGCGGCCTGCGGGAATTGCTTTTACGAAGGATTCTTTTCATGCCCTGTGGATCAGAACGATAAAATACTTCTGTGTGATTACGCACAGATCCTGATTGAAAAATGTAATTTTACCTATGTTGCGGAAGCGGAGGATCATCAGGTCGTAGGATTTATCTGTGGAAAATATGATAAACATTTCAGCAAGGCCCTGTCAGCTCAGTATGAAACAAAAAGGCACTATGGCCGTTGGTGTAAAATGTTTCTCAAGTTCTATCTGAAAAGATATAAAATGTCAGTACCATTCCAGAAGCAGTTTGATGCCTTTTTCCGCCAGTTACAGGAAAGGGATAAGGAAAGCTTTGGGAAATGCGATCTGGAACTCGTTGCCCTTTCGTCCAGAAGGAATTACAGAAAGGGGTTGGGAACCGCATTGGTTACACAGTTTATGAAACGGGCAAAAGGCGATGGAGCGGATCGTGTGCGGCTTTTTACAAACACTCTTGCATCGTGGGAGTTTTATGAAAAACGTGGATTTAAGAAAGTGGCAGAGAAGCCTTTTCAGGATAGCTCCGGCAATCAGTCCCTCGTCTATGAGTACGTTTTGAAGGAGCATGAATATGAAAAACACCATCTGTGAAAAACTGATGTGGTCAGCGATGACACCTGCTATTTTCAAATATATCGCAGCGCATTGCAAAAATACGGATACATCCAGAGTGAAGAAGAAATCGCGTAAAAACTTTGAAGATATGTTGGCGAGGACACCTGACATAGGCGGTTTTACGAAAAATCCTCTGCGGCTCTGTCTTTCCGGGGGCATTGTCTGGATGGCAGTTTATAAGGCAATGAATGGGGCGATTAGCCATGAGCAGTTCGGGGAAATGGTGACAGCCACGATGCAGGCGCCGCTCATTAAAAAAGCTTTTGGGAGTAAAAATCCATTCGATACAGAATATCAAAAAAGGAAAGTCGAGAAGGACAGAGTTGCAAATACGATGTCTGACAGTGAATTCAACTGGATGACGGAGACGATCCCAGGAAGGGATGCAGACGAATACACCATCAACTATCACAGGTGCGGCCTGTGTGCGCTTGGAAAACAGGAGCATTTGGAAGAACTGATACCCTATATGTGTGCCATGGATTTTATTTCTGTCGATCTCATGGACGGCGTGTTGTACCGGACAGGTACACTTGCAGAGGGAGCAGAAAAGTGTGATTTCTATGTTTGCAAAAAGGACTCTAAATGGGATAAAGAAAGAAAATACGGACAGCAATCCAAGCTGCAAAAACAGGGAGGGCTGGGAAAGTGGAATATGTAACGGTTGCACAGGAGGGTTTCTATGGACTTTATCACGTCCCTGTTAAGGATCATGATCCAAAAAAGGTCGTCATCGTAGTAGGCGGAAGTGAAGGGAATGAAAATATCCCGATGAATGTGGGCGCTATGTTTGCCAGGTGCGGCATCGCCGCGTTAGGCATTTGTTACTGGAACGTAGACGGGCTGCCGAAAGAATTGGTTCGGGTGCCTGTCGATCCATTTGAAAAAGCGATCCAGTGGCTGAAAAACAAAGGATATGAAAAGATTATCCTGTACGGCATTTCAAAAGGCGCTGAACTGGCGCTGCTTTGCGCTTCTCTTATGCCGGATATCTGCGGCGTTGTTGCACTTTCCCCGATCCACTGTATATGGGGAGGCATGCACGGGAATCAAAGCATGGCATCGAAAACTTTTTCATCTGCTTCCGAATTCACATACAGGGGAAAAGATTTTCCGTGTATGACAGCGCATCTGAAATATGGGCCGGCAATCCGGAACCTCATCCTCCATCAGCAGTTCGAGTTATCCTACATCTACGAAGAACCGCTGAAACATTTTGATGAGGATACAGCCATCCGTGTGGAGAACATCCAAGGAAACATTTTATTTATTTACGCAAAGGAAGATCTCATGTGGCCCAGCAAAGAGGCGGTGGCATATATGGTAAACCGCCTGGAAAAGCACCGGTTTACATTCCGGGTGGATGTCCTGGAATATGAAAGAGCAAGCCACATTCTTGTCCCATTAAATCCGCCTAAGCTGAAAATGTTTAAAATTGAGAGACAATATCCGGAGGACTGCCGGCATAGCCGTGAAGATGCCTTTCGCAAAACGGTAAAATGGATATCGGAGGTGTAGCGAATATGGCGGTCATGATAGAAAGTCTGATTGGTGTCTTGTTATTCACAATCCTGATTGTGTCACTGATGCTGAAAAATCCCCTTACCTCAGTGGGAGATTATCCCCCGGCCATACGGGAGAAATGTATGGAATTAGGCTTGATCGAAAAAAGAGAACAACGCTTCACCAGGGCAGATATCCTCCGAAAGGGAATCTCTCTGCTTGCTTTTGTGTTCATCTTCGCTGTTGTCCTGAAACAGTTTAATGGAGCAAATACATTCTGGAAAGGGTTTCGGGATTCCTACCTGATCTGGCTGATCATTGATTGGTATGACGCTCTTGTTCTTGACTGCATCTGGTTTTGTCATTCAAAAAAAGTCAGGATACCAGGCACAGAGAATATGGAAGAATATAAGGAATATCGTTTTCATATCAGGCAGTCCTGTATTGGTATGCTTCTTGGACTGCCAGCTTGTCTTGCAGTGGGAGTGATTACAGCAATCCTCTGATCCGCCATCAAATGATATAGAACAGAATATGATTCGCATCCAGCAGGAAATCTTTTATGTGAGGTCTCCTGCTTTTTCTTTACTCTAAAACGGAAGGAGGTTTCCCATGGCCCGTCTGGTCACCAAATTCAAGTACCTGAAACCAGATCAGGAAAAGCCCATTGATGGGTACGCCACTTACATCGCCACCCGTGAAGGTGTGGAGAAGATCGATGAGTCTTTCAAGCTGGCTCCAGCAACCGTGAAACACCAAAAGCTCATTGAAAAGATCCTGCGGGATTTTCCAGATAGCGCTGCGATGCTGGAGTATGAGGACTACCAGAGAGAAAAGACTGTGGGAGCTGCCTCTGAATTTATTACCCGTGCCATAGAGGACAATGCCCATGAGATCCTGAACCAGAAAACCTATGGCCTGGGGAAACTGTATCTGAGCAGAGATTTCTCTGGCAGGGATGTGAAAAAAGCAATCGACTATCTCATGGCTGCAGCGGGGAAAGGCCATGATTATGCCATGTACACTCTCGGCAAGTTGTTCCTGGAGGGAAAAGAGATCCCTAAGAATCCGGAGTACGCTCTGCGCTGGCTGGAAGAAGCCGTGGAGAAAGAGAATCCCTATGCGGAATACCTCTTGGGGAAAACATTGCTTCAAGGTGTGGATCTTCCCCAGGACATTCCCCGTGCGGTTTCCCTTCTGGAAAAAGCAGCGGCACGCAGCAACCCTTATGCGGCGTATGCCTTGGGAAAAGCACTGCTGGAAGGAACCGTTCTTCTGCAGAATCTTCCAAGAGCCATGGAGCTGCTTACTTTCTCTGCGGATCAAGGATTCTCCGCAGCGCAGTATCTGCTGGGGAAGGTCTTCTCCAATGGAGAGCTGCTCCCGAAGGACATCCCCAAAGCCATCCTCTATCTGACGATAGCCGCTGAGCAGGATCATGAGTACGCACAATATCTTCTCGGAAAACTCTATCTGGCCGGTGAAGGTATCCCTAAGGATGCGAAAGCGGCGCTACATTGGTTTACCAAGGCAGCGGATCAAGGAAATGCTTTCGCTCAATATCAACTCGGTAACTGGCAGGAACACAGCTATGTGGCTCTCTGTTCCACAGCCACTTATGGAGCCACCCATATCCTGAAAATGAATCCGCAGATCGATACCGTGGTCACCTGCCTCGACCATGATAGCGCAGGCATTGAGGGAAACTATCGTCTGAAAAAACATACCTGACAGCTTCCTCGGCTGGCAGCCATCCAAATGGATCGAACTATTAAAGATATGGATGCTGCAGAATGGTATCCCATTTTATAAAGAGAAGGAAACTTTGTATGGAACGATAAGCCGGACGGATGCTCCTGTGCTTCAGCACCTGAAACGCTTCCTGCGTTTCATTCAGCCGGAGGATATGCGACCGGAGCGGGAAAAGGATATATGGGCTCTGAAAAAACTGGATATCCCTATTAAAGAAAATCCGATTTATAAAACGGAAACTCTGGATTTTACCGGAATCTTGCAGGAAGGTCTAAGGGAGGAAGTGAAACAGGCAATTTTCCTGCATATAAAATATGAAAAAATCGGAACCGTGAAACGGGAGCTGACTTCCATCCGGAAGTTTTCCGGATACCTGATGGAGAAAGGCGTAAAGATCAATTCCTGCGCCGATGTTGACCGGGATCTGCTGGAAGAATATCTTGTCTATATCAACACCAATGGTTCATCCGGCAGAGGAAACAGCGATGACTTCGTGGATGCCAAAGCTCCCAGCCGCCCGCTTCAATATACAACCATAAAGCACAAGGTGCTGCGGTTGATAAAAAGTGAAGATCTGCGGGATGATGATGGGAAACTGTTTAAATTCAGTTCCCATATGTTCCGGAGGTCTTACGGAGTTAAGTTGACAGAAATGCATCTGGATGACTGGACGATTGCAAAACTTCTGGGGCATAAAAACATAAGCGCAGTAAAGCATTACAGAAAAATGAGCAATCAACTTCTGGCTGAAGAAACCCGAAAAGCACGGGAACAACAGACCAGAATCCTGCTCGCAAATTTAGATGGATGGGGTGAAGAATATGAACAAATACGACAGGATGATTGAAATGAACCGGGAACGAAGCGATGAAAAGATTGCTGCGGCGAAACTGGCAATCCGCAAACTGTTGGATCAGGGAGAGAGGGTATCGGTTCCGCAGCTCGTAAAAATGACAGGCGCTTCCAGAGGATTCTTCTATAAGAATCCCATCGTGAGGGTTGAGATTGACCGGGCTATGGAACAGCAGGCCGGAACCATCAATCCCCGCAGAGGCATTTTAGACAAAGCAATGGAAGGACGGATCGATCTCCTTCAAGAAGAAATTTTCCGACTCCGGCAGGAAAATCAGGCACTCCATGCTGAAAATCAGAGATTGCAGAAGATTATCAGCAAGAGAAGCCGGAGTGAATTTCGAAACCTGTAAAAAATAAAATATAGGAAAATACATAGAGACAGCGGATCAACCAACCGCTGTCTCTTATCATTCACAAAACGTATGGAAAAGCATTAAACATAGGTATTTGTATAAACGGGTGAACCAGAGTACAATAAATGGGAAAGGTCGGAGCAATATGCTATTAAAAAAGAACAGAAAACACACTTGTGTAAGCAGTTAAGCCCAGTGTTTTCAAGGGCTGGAGAGGACGGGCTACATTTTAATATCCGATCTGGTGGGGCATCGCCGCATGGCCGGTGGATACCTTCGTGGAGAACAATGACTTTACCGGCAAGACAGTGATTCCGTTCTGTACTTCCTCTTCCTCAGATATCGGGGACAGCGGACAGCTTCTGGCGGATATGGCAGGAACCGGCGACTGGCAGGACGGCATGAGATTCCGGTCAGGAGTGGATGATGCAGATGTCCAGGACTGGGTGAATGGACTGGGACTGTAATTGCAAAAATAGAATATTTTGGAAACAGGCAGGGTATTGGATATCCTGCCTTTTATGTGCCGTTTAAAGTGCCGGAAGGTATTTTTAAATGGCACTTTGAATTTCTTAAAAATAAGTAAAAAGATAATTCACTTATTTTGAGGAACAATAACTATGCTGATATTCTGATAGATATCACTATGATTCTATGATATACTATGTGGAAAAAGAAGCTAGGAATGCACAGGACAAAGGCTGTTTCTTTTGTGAGCAGGATAATATCAGAAAAGCAGAAACCACTCATTTTATTATATATTAGGAGGCAGATACCATGCCATTATTTGACAACAAAAATAGAATCTTACAGATTGAAACACAAAAAGAGGAAATTTTTAAGCTAATGGAAAATCCGCTGATCAGTCAGCCGTTTGTCGAAGATTTTGCTAAGAGATTTTCCTGGAGTACAAATGCAATCGAGGGGAATACACTGTCGCTGGAAGAAACAATTGCAGTGATCGATTACGATGAAGTAAGATCGAACCATACTTATTCAGAATATACAGACGCCAAAAATGTGTACTATGCAATTCAGAAAATGCTGCTTCCCTTTGCAAAGGCAGTCATTGATGAAGAGTGGATCCAGAAGGCGAATGGCTATATCAGACATATGCAGGGAGAGTATAGAGACACCACGGTTTATATTGGCAATTTGTCGGAAGCTGTATACTATCCGCCAGATCCGGAGGATATTCCGGAACTTATGAAAAGCTGGATCAGAGAAACAAATATAGAATCGGTGACAGTGAAAGAGATTTTTGAAAAAATTGCAGCCAATCATATCCGGTTTGAACGGATCCATCCTTTTGCAGATGGGAACGGAAGAACCGGGAGGATGATCATTAATCAGCAACTGATCAATAACGGGTTGCTGCCTGTCTCAATCCGGCCGACTGGAAAGTACAGAGAAGCATTCAGAAGATATGATAAAAGAGAAGATCTTTCAGAAATGGTCTATGTTTTGTTGAGAAGCGAACTGGAATCTTTTGACAGAGTCCGCAGCCTGGCTTTGAAACTTTCCAAAGATCGGGAGAAACAGAAAAAGGAAATGAAACATATTCAAAACAGATAGAATCAATATTCTGTAAAAATAATTGAATAAAGTAATCTGTGAAATATAAATTACGCGATAGAATAAGAATCGCAGAAAAGCGGGGACGTATCGGAAAGCTGATACGTTCTTTTTCTATGTGCAAAAGAAAGAGTATCCTGTCTTCAAGTTCATTGAGAAGAGCAGTACGGAAAGCATTACGAAGATAGTATCAAGATCTACGGTCAGGAGATTGCGAACCTCCTGGGCCTTGAGAAGATCCCGCCCGATTCCATAACCCTTACACCGGCTTTGCTTAAGAAATAAACCGGAATTTTAGAGAAGGCAGGACACGGTAAAAAAGGCAACACAAACAGGGTGCAGTTACAACTTCAATGTTGCAATTAATTTTTCAATTGACCGATTCCGTTTATCGCCGTTTATAATACATATTCTGCGGTGCTGAGGGGAATCGGCAACAGCAGTGCGCCGTTTTTCTCAATACTGGTCTGCTCGGCAGTGAATGTGGTTCTGGATCTTCTTTTTGTTGCCGGCATGGGATACGGCGCGGCGGGAGCGGCTGCCGCGACCGCAATTTCACAGGCTGCGATGGCGGTCTACATGATCGTGTATACAGTAAGGAAATATCCATTTCTCAGATTCTCGTTTTCAGGCAATCTGCCGGATAAAACCGTGTGGAAGAGCGGAGCTGCCTACGGACTGCCGTCGGCAGTTCAGTCCGGCGTGAGCTCCGCGGGGAATATCTATCTCCAGCAGTTCATGAACGGATTCGGTGAACAGACGGTGGCGGCGATCACCACGGCCTATCGCATCGATACGGTAATCTTCCTGCCGATCATCAATTTCGGTTCGGGGATCGCGACGGTGGTGGCGCAGAATATCGGCGCAGGAAAGCCGGAGCGGGCAAAGCAGGTCTTCCGTGCCGGCACTGTGATCATGGCAGTCATATCCCTCGGACTGACCGCCCTCGTCCTGCTGCTCGGCGAAAGGCTGATCGCGGCTTTCGGGATCACCGCTGATACAGCTGCCATTGGGAAGGAGTTCTTCCATGCAATCTCCCGTTTTTACATGATCTATGGGATCAGCATGGCAGTCCGGGGCTGTCTGGAAGGACGGGGCGATATGCTTTTCTCCGGAATTGCAGGCATCCTGTCTCTGGGGGTAAGGATTCTCTGCTCCTATGCGTTTAAACCGGTGTTCGGAAACATGGTAGTTGCCTATGCGGAGGCATTCTCGTGGATCTTCCTGCTGGCAGTTCTTCTGCTTCGATATGTGGTGAAGACGCGGCAGACATTTCCGCATTTCGTGAAAAAGTGACGAAAAACATTTCTGTATTTCGTGAAAAACAGTTGGTTACATTGATTATAAGATCGGTTCAATAACCGCGCGGAAATACCGGTCCAGTTCCTCCGGCGCCTGTTTTCTCCGGCCCTTGATCCACCAGAGCACCATTTCCACAAAACTGCCGGAGATATGGTTGACCAGAAAGTCCCGGGGAATACCGGTATTCGTCTTTCTGTTCTGATCCACAAACTGATCCTGTATCAGTTCATTCAGGCTGTCTTTAAAATACCTCAGAAAAATCTCGCTGCTTTCGCAGGAGAGCAGTTCGAGGATATTATTTTCGTCTTCCTGCAGATGCTGCAGTAAATGGCAGAATACGGATTCCGGCGCATTTCCGTCAGAATACAGTCCGTGGGTGTGGGTGCAGTCTGCCGCGCTGCTGATAATGTGATCGAAAAGCTCTTTGCACAGGGCTTTAAGCAGATCGTCCTTTGTCTCGAAATGCGCATAGAAAGTAGTCCTGCCTACATTGGCGGTATCAATGATCTCCTGTACTGTGATCTTACTGTAACTTTTTTCTGATAAAAGCGTGCTGAATGCGCGAAAAACAGCCGCTCTTGTTTTCTGCTGCCGTCTGTCCATAATAACTCCTTTTCCGTACAATTTTTCAAAAATGTTCCATACGGAACACGGGAACAATATTATCCATTGTATTTCTTCATTTCCATGCCTACAATAAAAAAGAACAAAATGTTTGTTATCGAATTAATTGTATGACAGATGTAAATGCGAGTCAAGCGTAAAGCTGCTGCGTCTGGAATGAATTACAGTTCACATCTGGCGGGAATGGAGGGATTACTATGTTAAAAAAACTCAATGATTTTCTTGCAGGGCTTCCCATGACGATCGTGGCGGGGGCATTCCTGCTGCTGGATCTTGTTCCGCACCTGATGGAAGAGTTCGGCGGAACATCGGTCCGGCTTTCTTTTCTGCCGTTTGATCCCGCATGGGCAACTATCGTCATCAGCGGCATCCCGCTTTTGTATCTGGCGGTCTGGCGGATCATCCATAATCCCGGCATCAGTAAAATATCTTCCGCCCTTCTGATCTGCATTGCCATGTTCGCCGCGATCGCCATCGGGGATCTTTTCGCAGCGGGGGAGGTCGTATTCATCATGGCGATCGGCGCGCTTCTGGAGGAAGCCACAACCAACCGTGCAAAGAAAGGAGTGAAAAAGCTTATCAGCCTTGCTCCGACAAAAGGCCGGCGGCTGAAAGACGGGAAAGAAGAAATGATACCGACAGAGGAGATCCGGCAGGGGGATCTCCTGCGTATACTGCCCGGCGAGACGATCCCTGTTGACGGAACGATCTTAAGCGGCGAGACATCTGTCGATCAGTCTATTATGACAGGGGAATCCCTGCCGGTTGATAAGAGTGTGGGAGAAGAGGTTTTCTGCGGTACGATCAACCGTTTCGGCTCCATTGATATCTCCGCGACCAAAGTAGGAGAAAACAGTTCCCTGCAGAAGCTCATCCGCATGGTGCAGGACGCGGAGAATAAGCAGGCTCCCATGCAGCGGATCGCCGACAGAGCGGCGAGCTGGCTGGTGCCGGTGGCTCTGCTCATAGCAGTTCTTGCCTATGTGTTCAGTGGAAATATTGTTACCGCCGTGACCGTACTGGTGGTGTTCTGCCCCTGCGCTCTGGTGCTGGCAACGCCCACCGCCATTATGGCGGCCATCGGCCAGGCGACAAAGCACGGCGTGATTATCAAGTCCGGTGAAGCCCTTGAAAAAATGGGAAAGGTAGATATCATCGCATTCGACAAGACCGGCACTCTGACCTACGGGCGTCTGGACGTCAGTGATATCATTTCTTTTGATGAAAATGTCAGCGAAAGGGAACTGCTCGCTCTGGCTGCCTCTGCCGAAGCCAGAAGCGAACATCCTCTGGGAAAGGCGATCGTGGCTTATGCGGCGGCAGAAGGAGTCACACTGACGGAGGCGGAGGATTTTAAAATGACTGCCGGAAAAGGGATCTTGGCGGAAGTATCCGGACGCAGGCTGATCTGCGGAAATGAGAAATTCCTTGTGGAGAACGGAGCTTCGATCGGCCAGAAGGTTCAGTCTGCACTGGAACGGCTGAGGACCCAGGGCAAAGCCTCTATTCTTGTGGCGGACGGCCGGAAATGTATCGGCGTTATCGCGCTGTCCGACGTACTGCGCCCGGAAGCAAAGGACATGGTTTCCCGCCTTGCGGATATGGACACCCGTACGGTCCTGCTCACCGGCGACCATCAGAAAACGGCGGACTATTTTGCAAAACAGGTGGGAATCTCCGGGGTGCGTGCAGAGCTGCTGCCGGAAGAAAAGGTGCAGAATATCGAGAAGCTGCAGAAAGAAAACCATACGGTCTGCATGATCGGGGACGGCGTCAATGACGCGCCGGCCCTGAAGACTGCGGATGTGAGCGTAGCAATGGGAAGCATGGGAAGTGATATCGCAGTAGACGCTGCGGAAGTTGCGCTGATGAGTGACGATATCTCAAAAATTCCATATCTCAAGTGGCTGTCCAACGCAACGGTCAGGACAATCAAGGCCAGCATCACACTGTCCATGTGCATTAACTTTGTGGCCATCGTACTGTCACTTATGGAAGTGCTGACTCCTACTACCGGGGCGCTGGTGCATAATGCGGGTTCTTGTTTTGTGGTACTGATCGCCGCGTTATTGTATGATCGGAAATTCGAATAATCATGCAGCCGCTGCTCCTGTTCAGATAACGAGGAATACTCCTGCCGGTGCAGGAAACCTTTGCAGACAAAGCCGCGGTATCCGGTTCGGGATACTGTGGGATACTGGACGAACAGCGTTATGCCTGTCATCAATGGCAGACAATATAATAAAAGCATTTGTCTCAAAGAAGAATAACTGGTAAAGTAGAATCGGGAAAGCATAAAAGCTTTCATGCCTGGCAGGAAAAAAGCAGAAATAGTTTTTCTGTGCAGAAACTGAAGCGAAGGAGGAAACGGCATGGAACTGCGTGTACTGAGATATTTTCTGACTGTGGCGGATGAAGGCAACATTACAAGAGCTGCGGATATACTTCATGTTACCCAGCCGACTCTCAGCCGCCAGATGATGGAGCTGGAGGATGAGATGGGAACGCCGCTTCTGATACGGGGAAAACGTTCTGTTACTCTGACAGATGAAGGATTTCTGTTCCGACAGCAGGCGGAAACGATTGTAGAACTTGCGGATAAGCTGGAACATACATTTACAGACCGGAAGGATATCATCTGCGGAACCATCAGGATCGGCGCCACAGAAGCGCTGGGCGGGCGCACACTGGCTGTTTATATGAAAGAATTCCGGGAGAAATATCCCAACGTTCAGTTTGATCTTTATAATGGCATGGCAGATAACATCAAAGAGATGACAGAGCGCGGGCTGCTCGATCTGGGTCTTGTGATGGAGCCTATCGACACAGCGAAATTTGAATATGTAAGGCTTCCCCGGAAGGAAACCTGGGGTATCCTCATACGGCAGGACCATGAACTTGCCGGAAAGGAAACTGTAACGGCAGAGGATATAAAGCAGTATCCCCTGATCATGCCGGGAAGAGAGAAAGCCAAAGATCAGATCCTCCACTGGATGCAGTGTGAGGAACAGCATCTGAATATTCCGGCTTATTATAATATTCTTTCCAACGCCGCGCTGCTGGTGCAGGCAGGGATGGGCTGCGCGGTCTGTCTGGACGGCGCCCTGTCCATACATGCGGATCCGGCACTCTGTTTCCGTCAGATTACCCCGGCACATATTACAAGAAGTGTGATCCTGTGGAAGAAGAATCATCTGTTTTCTCAGGCGGCATCTCTTTTCGTACAGACGATACAGGAACAGTAGAATCCGGCAAATTTTAAGCTATAAAAAGGAGCAGAAATTTCAAAAACTGTAAAATAGTCTGGTTATTTATCAGTTTCTTCTGTCGTAATATCCCCGAACAGGATACGCATATAATCACGGCGGGCATAGAGGATACGATCCACATAGACCTCATTTCCATAGGTACGGTAAAAGCTCAGATAATTCCCGCTCACAAGAAAGCGGTAATCGCTCTCCACGTCTGCAATCGAGGACAGTGGAGTTCCTGCATTTGCATATTCCCTTAAAATACGAAGATTTTTTGTGATTTTGCTTACGGTTGCCAGAGCCGCAGAGGGGTTCAGAAGTTCCTTCTCAATATAAATCTTAATCTCGGCCAGATCTCTTTGTGCCTCCTGGGATAAGTGAAGGTTATTCATTCACAATCCCGAGGGTTTCCTCCACAGCTTCCAATGTCAGCCAGCCTTTCTCCTCGCCGGATTTCCGGCCCTTTGCAAGTTCATTCATCAGCCGGAGTGTCGCCTGTGTCTTTTCAAAATCCTGTATGTCTAAAATTGCATAACGGCCCCGCCCGTTTTTCGTCAGAAAGACAGGAGCGCCGACTGCTACATCACGCAGTACTTCGCTGTAATTTCGCAGATCAGAAATAGGCTTGATGTTTGGCATATTGCTCAACTCCTTTCTAACCACAGTATATCCCGATCTGCTGTAAAATTCAACGATATTTTTCGCGGCAAAATTGAGGGCCAAAATTGAGACGGATTTTATCATACGTGAAAGGAATAGTTTATGATAAGAGACAGGTATTAGACAGAGCGTAAGAATCATAGGATAATGGACGAAAGAACACTCAGACAGCCGGATGCTGAAAAACAAGAGGTAAAGGATGATGAAGTGTATGGAAGAAAATAGTTTAATTGTCTGCTATTCCTATTCCGGAAAAACCCGCCGGATTGCAGAAATGATACAGGAACAGACCGGGGGCAGACTCAGCCGGATCTATCCGAGACAGCCTTATCCGTCAGATTTTGAGACTCTGCTGCTTCAGGTGAAGGAGGAAATCAGGACAGGGAAGAAAATTTTGCTGTTCCCCGTTGACGAAAACGCGGATAAGTATGATGTGATCTTTGTCGGGTCTCCCAACTGGTGTGGTACCATTGCCCCGCCTGTGGCGTCCTGGCTGGGTGCAAATGATCTGACCGGAAAGACTGTTCTCCCTTTTTTCAGCCACTGCGGCGGAGAGGATCATTGGATGGAACAGGCAGTGCGGGATCTCTGCCCGGCAGCGAAAATGGGAAGCAGTCTGTATGTGCTGGAAAACGGAAGCGAAGATCTGCATGACATGATACAGACATGGCTGAAGCAGAATCTGGAAAAGTAGATTCTGTGAAAAAAGAATCATTCACAAAATGCATGATAAATGATAAAGAACAGGTATTAGACTCGGAAACTGACTGGACTTACAATATGTGTGAAGACAGAAAAGAACCTGTCAGAAAACTGAAATGAATGGAAACCGAAAGGAAGTAAAAGATCATGAAAAAGAATATTGGAAAAAGTCTTGCGCTTTATCCTACTCCGCTTGTTGTAGTGGGAACGATGGTAAACGGAAAACCGAATTATGTCCTGGCAGGGCATGTGGGGATCATCGGCCACGACCGGATCATGGTCAGCCTTGCAAAACCCCATTATACGAATCAGGGAATCAAAGAAACCCGTGCCCTGACGGTAAATATCGTGGATGAGGCAATGCTGAAGAAAGCGGACCGTACAGGATGCGTCAGCGGAAACAAGGTGGATAAATCCGATATGTTCGCGTACCACACAGAAGGGACAGGAGCGCCGGTCGTTGACGAGGCTCCGGTAGTCATGGACTGTATCGTAGATGATATCTATGAAACGGAAGGATTCGAGAGCTTTATCTGTAAGATTGACGGCGTTTATGCAGAAGAGAACGTGCTGAACGATGCAGGGAAGATCGATTACCGTACACTGAAACCGGTTCTTTTTGAGATGCCGACGTATGAGTATCTCCGGACAGGCGATGTGATCGGAAAATGTATGAATATAAGCGAGTAGCAGAATATCGGGAGGAAAACAACATGGCAGAAATAAAAGAAATGCCTAAGGTCGCTCTTGGAGCATGGGCATGGGGAAACGATGGTACATTTGGAGGAACTCTTACGCCGGAAACTCTCAGGCCGGTATTCGACGCGGCCATGAAAGAAGGACTGAATCTCTGGGATACTGCGTATGTGTACGGGATGGGAACTTCGGAAAAGGTTCTGGGGGATTTTCTCAGAGGAGTTCCCAGGGACAGCTATCTGATCTCTGATAAATTTACACCGCAGTGTGCGGATCCGACAGCAGAGAACGCTGTGACCGCGCTGTATGAGAAGAGCGCGGAACTGCTGGGGACAGACTATATGGATTTCTACTGGATTCACAATCCATTGGACGCGCCGAAATGGGTGAAAGAGCTGATCCCTCTTGCAAAGAGCGGAAAGATCGGGAAGATCGGTCTTTCAAACCACAGCCTGGCGGAGATCAAAGAAGCGGCTGACATTCTGGCAAAAGAGGGCCTGAAGATCTCTGCGATCCAGAATCACTACAGCCTTCTGAACCGGTCTTCGGAAACTTCCGGAATACTGGACTACTGCAAAGAAAATGATATCATTTTCTTCTCCTATATGGTGCTGGAGCAGGGAGCCCTGACCGGGAAGTACGGCACAGAGCATCCATTCCCGGAAGACTCTGACCGGGGAAGAACCTACAATCCGATGCTCCCACAGCTGGAGAAACTGAACGCCGGACTGGCGGAGATCGCTGACCGCCATCATGTGGCGGCTGCACAGATTCCGATCGCCTGGGCTATTGCAAAAGGCACGCTGCCGATCATCGGAGTGACGAAAGTTTACCAGGTAGAGGATGCTGTGAAGGCAGCAGAAGTTGAGCTGTCCGCAGAAGAGATTGAGACGATCGAGAAGCTGGGTGACGAGGCACAGCTCAATGTGATCCGTTACTGGGAAAAAGAAATGAAATAATAATCTGCCAAGAACCATGGGACTTTTTATCGTTTCATGGTTCTGGCTTTTGTATGGAGGAAAAAATGAAAAATATATTAATTCTTTCAGCAAGTCCGAGAAAAAACGGAAACCGGACTCTATCCGCAGTAAGACAGACCGGGCAGCTATGGGAAAATATGACCGGACTCAGGAACAGGATATGGAAATCGTCCGCAGGGTTCATCGTCTGGCAGAAAAATATGGCGTAAAAATGCAGCAGATCGCATTGGCATGGGAATGGGAAAAAGGAGTAACAGCGCCGATCATCGGGGCTACGAAAGCATCCCATTTTGATGACGCCGCCGGCGCGTTTTCGGTGAAATTAACAGAAGAAGATATTGCATTCCTGGAAGAGCCATATGTGCCCCACAGGATTGTAGGCGCAGTGGACAGCAATCCGCCGGAGGGAACTAAGCTGCTGGATGTGAAGAAATAAAAACAACACGTGAACCCCCATATGGGGGTTCACGGTTTTAACTGATGTTAATATTCCGCTGTGCTTTCTGAAGAGATGTTGTAACCGGGGATGACAGCTGTTATAATTTAGGAAATCACATTGTCCAGACCGGAGGATTAAAATGAATCACATCATAATCAGAGACACGCAGCTGGAAGATGCGGCGCGGCTGTTGGAAATATATGCATATTATGTAAAGAAAACAGCAATCACTTTTGAATATGAAGTTCCATCTTTAGCGGAGTTTGAGGAACGGATAAAGAAGACGAAGGCACGGTATCCATACTTGGTTATTGAAAGGGACGGAGTAATTGAAGGCTATGCTTATGCAGGACCGTTTGTAGGACGCGCCGCCTACGACTGGTCATGCGAGCTGACGGTTTATCTTGACCGCAATGCACGGAAATGCGGACTGGGGAGAAAAATCTATGAAGCGCTGGAGAGCAGACTCAAAAAAACGGGCATACTAAACCTGTATGCCTGCATCGGGTATCCGGAAAAGGAAGACCGGTATCTCAACAGAAACAGCGCAGAGTTCCATGCGCATCTGGGCTTTGTAAAAGTGGGAGAATTTCATAAATGCGGGTATAAATTTGGAAACTGGTATCACATGATCTGGATGGAAAAAATAATCGGGGAGCACTGCAGTGCCCAGCCCCCTGTAGAGTTTGGCTTAAAGTAAAGAAACAGGGAGGTTATAGCATGCAGAAACAGCAGAGTACTTACAATATAAAAGCAGGGAGCTGAGAAATTATGGCAAGATTAATGGACTTTACTACTGAGACGCCGGACTGCTGTGAGATCGGCGATATTTTGCAGGTGGAGGAAAACAAACTTCCCACATCCTACTGGTACATGCTTGAACACGCCTATGGGGCCAGCGGCAATTTCACGAACCGTGAACGGCTGAAAACCAGATCCGGAAAGGTTGTAAAAAAATGGCATGACGAACGTTTCAAGTATCTGACATTGGAGTTTGACGAATAAAAAGAAAACAGCGTAATGAGCAATATGCATGTAAAAAGGACAATTTCAGGCCGACTATCCGTCATATTCGAGAAAAAAAGATCCGCGGTTGTAAATTCGGCAAAAGCGGTAGTAAAACAGTTGCAAAGGGTTTCCCTTTTACAGAGATAACCGAAGAGAAAGTAAGTGATAAAGTGACAAATGAAAAGAGAAGAGCTGCGGATTGTAAAAATCTGACAGCAGGCATTGACATCGGATCTACCACAACGAAGGTTACGGTAGTGGATCCGTGTGACGGCAGAATTCTTTATTCTGATTACAGAAGGCACCAGGCGGATCAGGTACAAAGTGTGATTTACGTGCTGGAGCAGCTAAAAAATCAATTCCCCCACACTCTGTTTCGAGTGGGCATGATCGGTTCCGGAGCAAAGCCCATAGCAGAGTAGCTGGGGGTTCCGTTTATTCAGGAGGTAGCTGCAAATGCGGAGGCTCTGAAAAGTCAGTATGAAAATATCGGTACAGCCATTGAACTGGGAGGACAGGATGCTAAGATGAGGCGCGGCAGTCTCCGCCGTAAATATTCCTGCGCGGAGAAAAGACTGTACGGCGGAAAAGCTGCTTCAGATTCTGAATGAGAAAAAGTCCGTCATAACAGAGAACAGCAGAGAAGAGGCCGCGCCGCTTTTTGCCTCGGAAGAAGAGCGGCACGAGTTCTGCAGAAGACATAAAAAACAGAACCCCGCCATGCCGGAATTGAAAAAAACAAGGACATCTCCGCATGGCTGGGAATTGATTCCGGAAGCACGACTACAAAATTTGTCCTGCTTGGAGAAGACGGAGAGATCCTGGATACGTTTTACGCGCCGAATGAAGGTTCGCCCCTTGAGGTTGCCCGCCGTGCGCTCATTGATATGAGAGAACGCTACAGAAAGGCGGGAAGCAGGCTTCATATTATCGCGGCAGGCACTACCGGCTACGGCGAGCAGCTGTTCGCAAAGGCATTCCGGGCAGAGTACCATACGGTAGAGACAGTAGCCCATGCCCGGGCAGCGGAGAAATATGTAAAAGACGCCTCTTTTATTCTGGACATCGGCGGCCAGGATATGAAGGCGATCTGGCTGGAGAACGGGATTATTACCAATATCCTCGTGAATGAGGCATGTTCTTCCGGCTGCGGATCTTTCCTTGAAAACTTTGCGTCTTCCCTGCATATTCCGGTGGACAAGATCGCGGACGCGGCATTTTCGTCCCGGCATCCCGCAGTGCTGGGAAGCCGGTGTACGGTATTTATGAACAGCAGTATTATTACGGAACAGAGAAACGGCAGACGTGCGGAAGATATTATGGCAGGCCTGTGCAGATCGATTATTGAAAACGTATTTACAAAGGTTGTGCGTCTTTCCAACGTAGATTCCCTGGGAGACCGGATTGTGGTACAGGGAGGAACATTTGAAAATGACGCGGTGCTCAGGGCTCTGGAAGAATATATCGGGAAAGGCGGATATGGTCGGGAAGTTGGCAGATACGCTTCATCCGGATGCGGTCATCCAGTTCTGCCACTGGGGATGCAAACAATCCTCAGGCGGCAGTCTTCTGCTCAAGGAAAAGCTGAATGAGATGAATATTCCCATGCTGATCCTTGACGGCGACGGCATTGACCGGAGAAACAGCCATGACGGACAGATCAAAACGCGGCTGGAAGCATTCCTGGAGATGCTGGAAAATGAAAACGGAACAGAGGCGGACGGAGAAAAGAGCAGCGCAGGCCGGTTGACAGAGGAGGAGCAGGAAAGAGCATGTTAGGTTATATATGTAAATACGCTCCGGTGGAAGTGTTCGAGTCCATGGGAGTTCAGATGGAGCGGATCGAACCGGATGTGACCAATTTTAACCAGGCCGAGATCCGGATGCATCCGAATATCTGCAGCTTTGCAAAGGGCGTGCTGGAAGAGGTCATGAGCAGTGATTATGAAGGCGTGATCCTGACGACCTGCTGCGACAGCATCCGCCGGCTCTACGACGTACTCAGAGAAGAGTTCCCGGACAAATTCATCTATATGCTGGATACGCCCCGGATTACGAAAGACGCGGGAATCACACTTTACAAACAGCGGATCCGGGCTATGATCCGGGAGTATGAAGCATTTTCCGGAAAAAGATTTGATGAAGAAAAATTTACCGCATATTTAAAGGAGAAAGAGGAAGAACAGCAGTATGCCGTAAAGGACAGGGCTGTCAATATCGGGATTATCTATCACACAGTTCAGTTCTGTGACAATTATGCCTATGAATATGCCTGGCTGAAAAACTGGCTGGACCGTCCCATGCTTCTGCTTGAGACAGACTACACCCGTCAGAGCAGCGGACAGGTACGGACAAGAATCGAGGCGTTTCTGGAGTCGCTGACCGCGGAAAGGCACAGACCGGAAAAACAAAGAAGGAGTGACGGCACAATGTATGTAATGGGAATAGACAGTGGCTCTACATCAACCAATGCAGTGATTATGGATCAGGACAGAAAGATCAGAGCCTTCTCTGTGGTGCGTACAGGCGCGAAATCCGGAGTCAGCGCCGACAGAGTGTTAAAGGATGTACTGGAAAAGGCAGGTCTTGTCAGGGAAGATATTTCCTGGATTGTTTCCACCGGTTACGGCCGTGGAAGAAAAGATCGGTTCAGAGCTTTATATCTGTGAGGAACCTGAAATTGTAGGAGCTGCCGGGGCTGCGCTGTATGCCCTGGAGAAATATGGAGTCTAACGCATATGAATCAGACGCGGACAACAGAAAAAAAACAAGGCGGTTCGCCAGGTGCTGGAGCAGGTGAACCATGTGATTTTAGGAAAAAGTGAAGAGATAAAAGAGATCATGACTGCTTTTCTGGCAGACGGCCATGTGCTTCTGGAAGATATTCCCGGTGTGGGTAAGACAACACTTGCGGTAGCCTTTTCAAAAGCGATGCAGCTGGACTACCGCCGGGTACAGTTTACCCCTGACGTTCTTCCGTCGGATCTGACCGGATTTTCGATTTACCGGAGAGAGGAAGAAAAATTTGTATACCAGGAGGGAAGCGTTTTCTGCAACCTGCTTCTGGCGGACGAGATCAACCGGACTTCCCCGAAAACCCAGTCAGCCCTGCTGGAAGTTATGGAGGAGAGAAAAGTAACTGTAGACGGAGTGACCAGAGAGGTGCCTTCTCCGTTTCTTGTTATTGCAACACAGAACCCTGCGGGAACCACAGGAACCCAGTATCTTCCTGAAGCACAGGTAGACCGTTTCATGGTCTGTCTGAGTCTGGGATATCCGGATTATGAGAGTGAGCTTGCCATGGCAAAGGGTATCGGACCGGATGAAAAGTACCGGATGATACAGCCGGTACTGACTGGCGGGATGCTTCAGGACATGCAGAAAGAAATTTATCAGGTGTATATGAAGGATTCTGTGTATGAATATCTTCTGAATCTGGTGCGGGCGACCAGAGATCATTCCGCAGTCGCAAGAGGCGCAAGCCCCAGAGCTACCATTGCGCTGGTGAAAATGGCGAAGGCCGCTGCCTGGATGGAGGGAAGGGATTATGTGACGCCTCTGGATGTAAGCGGCCAGTTCCCTTATGTAGTGTCACACCGTATTCTTCTCTCAGGAACTGCGAAAATGGAAAAAAGACAAAGAAACAGATCATAGATGAAATCATAAAAAATACAGAAATACCGCCGATGGGGGAGGGATACAGATGAGAAAGTCTGTGTTTCTCGCCCTTCTCATTTTTATATATTATATTGCCGGCATGTATGAAAATCCGGCTCTGATGGTTCTCTTTCTGACACAGCTCTTTCTGATACCGGTTATGTTTATCCTGAGCCGGTATCTGAAGAAACATCTGAGCGTGTCTGTTGAGGAGAAGACTGTTTTTGCCGAAAAGGACCGTCCTTTCACCTGGACGCTGAAGGCAGAAAACCGGGGCAGGCTTCCGGTTACCAGATTTGCGCTGCGGTTTCAGATTTTCCGGAACGGAAAGGCTGTGAAAAAGCGGAAAGTATACAGAAGCACTGAATGCGGCGAGCATATCATTTCCGTTCAGGACAGACAGGAACACTGTGGAATTATTTCTTACCGCTCAGAGGAACTCCGTGTGTTTGATTATCTTTCGCTGTTTTCCGGAAAAAGAAGAGTGGAAGAAAAGACAGATGTGTTTGTGTTTCCGCCCCGGTATGAAATGCAGATCAGGAAAGAATCGGATTCTGACGGCCTGGAAGATCAGTATCCGCAGGTTTCTTTTCTGCCGGGGAATAATTATGAAGAAGTACGTCAGATCCGGGAATACAGAGACGGAGATTCGGTCCGCCATATTTACTGGAATCAGACGGCGAGAAGGGACAGTCTGTGGGTGAAGGAATATGAGGAGGAGACGAAGGGACGTGCAGTGCTTTTCCTGGATCTGAAAGACGGGAAAGATAAGACGGAATCCGCGCTGGATGCCTTTTATACCCTTGCGCAGGCGCTTATTCAGGGACTGATGCGGAATGTATCTTCGGTTCAGGTATACTGGAACTGCGGAACTGACAGAACAGAGAATTCCGGAAAGCAGAAGCCCGAGGAGACAGAAGCTGCGGGGAAGGACAGGCAGGAAATATATGGGATGGAAATCCGGGAGGAGGATCAGTGCCGTGAGTTGCTGTGTGTACTTTACCGGGCGTTGGAAACAGACGGCGGGAAAGAATCCGTTTATGCCGCGGAACCACCGGATCTGCAGGGAGCTATGCGCCTTACATTAGATCTGGTCTGGTTTAAGGGAGAAGATCTGATTTTCCGTTTTTCAGAAGAAAATCTGGGACAGGAACTGTCCCGGCAGAATTTTGAGCTTTGATCCTCCGGAATATTGAGAAAGGACAGCAGAGACTCAGAAAAGGATTGCCAAAATTTTATAATTTGTTTATAATCAATTTCATATTGTGTACAGAGGATGATTCCGGGAACTGTTTTTTCCGGAACAGGCACAGGAAAAAGCGCCGGTGTATGCCGGTATGAAAAACAGAAAGGATACTATGGAATGGGAGACACTTTACAGATTTTGACTGCCATGATTATTTACATGGCGGCGGTAATTATTTTAGGAGTTACTTTTGCGAAAAAGGCAAACGCAAGCTCGGACGCCTATTTCCTGGGAGGCAGAAGCCTGGGACCATGGGTGACGGCAATGAGCGCGGAGGCGTCCGATATGTCAGGGTGGCTGCTTATGGGACTGCCGGGCGTGGCATACTGGTGCGGAATCGCGGACGCGGCATGGACGGCAATCGGTCTGGCAGTGGGGACCTATGTAAACTGGCTGATCGTTTCCAGACGGCTGCGCCGTTACAGTGAAAAGGCAGGAAACGCAATCACGCTGCCGGAATATTTTTCCAACCGTTTCCATGAGAAACGGAAAGTTATTATGACGATAGCGGCTGTATTTATTCTGATCTTTTTTACCGTGTATGCGGCCAGCTGCCTTGTAACCTGCGGAAAGCTGTTTTCTACTTTGTTTGATCTGCCTTATATCCCCATGATGATTATCGGAGCAGTATTTGTGCTGATCTACACGATTATCGGAGGATTCCTGGCGGAGAGCGCTTCGGATTTTATGCAGGCTATGGTAATGATTATTGCGCTGGGGGTTATCGTCTGTGTGGGAACCATCTCAGCGGGCGGCCTTGGCGCTGTTATAGACAATGTCAGAGGTATACCGGGCTTTCTTGATTTCTTCGGGATTGCCTCGCCCCAGACGGTTGACGGTGTGCAGCAGGCGGCCGGAGGCGTGCCCCTTTTCGGAGAAGCGGCATCTTATGGATTCCTGCCCATCGCGTCAGCTCTTGCGTGGGGACTGGGATATTTCGGCGTTCCTCAGGTACTGCTCCGGTTTATGGCAATACGCCACGAAGATGAGCTGAAGCGTTCCCGCCGTATTGCAACGGTATGGGTTGTGATTTCACTTACTATCGCAGTATTTATCGGCCTGGTGGGAAGAACCCTGTATCCGACGGCTCTTACAACATCTTCAGACGCGGAGAACGTATTTATTCTTCTTTCCACGAACCTGCTTCCTCCGCTGATCGCGGGATTCGTAATGGCCGGCATCCTTGCGGCGACGATCAGTTCCTCGGATTCCTATCTTCTGATTGCGGCTTCCGCATTCGCGAAGAACATTTACCAGGGACTGTTCCGCAAAAAGGCGTCTGACAGAGAAGTGCTGAATATTTCAAGAATTACGCTGCTTCTGATCGCGGTTGTGGCAATTATCATTGCGCTGGATGAGAACAGTGTTATCTTTACGATTGTAAGTTTCGCCTGGGCCGGATTCGGCGCTACGTTCGGACCGCTGATGCTCTTCAGTCTGTTCTGGAAGAGAATAACCAGAGCCGGAGCGATTGCCGGCATGCTGGGCGGCGCCGGAATGGTTTTTGTATGGAATCTGCTGGTTCGTCCCCTGGGCGGCCTGTGGGATATCTATGAGCTGCTGCCGGCATTTCTCTTCTCCTGCCTGTGCATTGTGGTGGTGTCGCTGCTGACGCCGCAGCCTTCTGAACAGATTCAGAGAGAATTTGAAGAAGTAAAGGCAGGACAGTAGAAGAGAAAACAATAATTCTGCGGTCATACAGAAAAGGCACAGATTCTGATTGAAAACATGTAAGAGACAATAGAAAAAAGAAGAAAGATTAACAGAAAAACCGTGGGGATGCGGCGCAAGTATTCGGCGCAAGTATTCCTGCGGTTTTTGATGCTTTCAGGGCATAAAAGTCTATTGAAATTAAGTATTGGATATATCGGAACCAAAGAATTATACTTTATTTTGTAAGAAAGATAACATCTGCCGGGGAGGAAGAACCAATGAAACAGCTGCTGTACCGGCTTACAGAACCGGCCGGAGCGGTACCGGATGAGAGAAAGATTTTTTCGAATCATGCGCTGAAACTGCTTATACTTCCGCTTTTTTTCGAACAGCTGCTGGAAGTGCTGGTCGGAGTTTCAGATACATTTATGGTAAGTTACGCCGGGGAGGCAGCGGTATCCGGTGTTTCTCTTGTAAATATGTTCAATACAGTGTTTATCTTCCTGTTTTCTGCTCTGGCGGCAGGCGGCGCTGTGGTGGTCAGCCAGTATATCGGAAGCCGGGATCAGAAAAACGGGAGTCTGGCGGCGGGGCAGCTTGTGATGACTGCGGCGGTTTTTTCCGCGGCGGCAATGACCGTCTGTCTGATACTGAACCGGCAGCTTCTGAGGCTTCTGTTCGGCGAGGTGGACCGGGATGTGATGGAGGCGTGTGTGACTTACCTTCAGATCTCCGCTTATTCCTATCCGGCAATCGCCATTTACAACGCCGGGGCGGCCATTTACCGGAGTATGGGAAAGACAGATGTGACCATGCATCTTTCTCTTGCCGCGAATATGATTAATATTGCGGGAAATGCACTGGGCGTCTTTGTATTTCACGCAGGAGTGGCAGGCGTTGCTTATCCGTCCCTGATTGCAAGATCTTTTTCAGCGGCGGTTATTGTCGTTCTCTGTTTCCGGCAGAAAGACAGGATGACGGGAAACAGCGGCGGGACAGAGACAGAAAGTCCGGTTCGCGTATATCTGACATGGAAGAATATTTTCTGCCGGAACGGAAGCATGGTAAAGAGGATCCTTGGAATTGCCGTACCAAATGGTATTGAAAACGGACTCTTCCAGCTGGTGAAAGTAGCTCTCAGCAGTATTACCGCACTGTTCGGGACTGTGCAGATCGCGGCCAATGGCGTGGCTCAGAGCTTCTGGTCCGTGGCGGCGCTGATGGGAACTTCTCTGGGGCTGGCATTTGTCACCGTGATCGGCCAGTGCATGGGAGCGGGAGACACAGAGGCGGCGGATTACTATATGAGAAAACTTCTGCGGATTACCCTGCTTGCCTCTATTCTCTGGAACGGCCTGATCCTGCTGGCAGCGCCTTTTGTGCTGAAAGGGTACGCGCTGTCGGATGAGGCGGCCCGGCTGGTGGTAATACTGGTTCTCATACACAACGTTTTCAACGCGCTGTTCTATCCTTTTTCAGGCGCGCTGGCCAACGGACTGCGGGCTGCCGGAGACGTAAAATTTACTATGTATGTCAGTGTATTCTCTACCATTGCATGCCGGGTTGTCTTCTCGGTTCTGTTCGGCATCCGGCTGCATCTGGGGGTAATCGGAGTAGCCCTTGCCATGTGTCTGGACTGGATGATCCGGGCGGTAATTTTCTGGATCCGTTTCCGCAGAGGCAGATGGAAAGAATTCCGGGTAATCGGATAGATAAGAAGGAGACTGTATTATGGAGATAAGAGTTCTGAGATATTTTCTGACGGTAGCGAGAGAGGAGAGCATCACACGGGCAGCGCAGGTGCTCCATATAACACAGCCCACGCTGAGCCGTCAGCTCTCGCAGCTGGAAGAGTCAATGGGAGTAAAGTTGTTCCTGCGGGGAACGAGGAGAATTGTCCTTACAAATGAGGGAATGCTGCTCCGCCGCCGGGCAGAGGAGATCCTGGAGCTGGTAGACAAGACAGAGCGGGAACTGATAGAACAGGATGAGCAGGTGGAAGGAGTGGTAGCGATCGGCTGCGGTGATCTGCGGTCGGTCCAGAAGCTTCCGGAACTGATCCGGACTTTTCATGAAAAGTATCCTCTGGTTACCTTTGACCTTTATACGGCTACGGCAGATCATATAAAAGAACGGATGGACAGAGGACTGACAGATATCGGTCTGCTGCTGGAGCCGGTGGATTTGGAAAAATATGATTTTATCCGGCTTCCGGTTACGGAAAGGTGCGTGGTTACCATGCACCCGGACGCGCCCCTTGCCGCAAAGGAATACATCACGCCGGAAGATCTGGTGGGCGTGCCGCTGATTATGCCGAGGCGGCCGAGCATA
The DNA here is from genome assembly GCF_056148955.1 of Mediterraneibacter sp. HA8405. Classification (NCBI taxonomy): domain Bacteria; kingdom Bacillati; phylum Bacillota; class Clostridia; order Lachnospirales; family Lachnospiraceae; genus Mediterraneibacter; species Mediterraneibacter sp. HA8405. Next base: position 1,459,258 of record NZ_CM148758.1, read on the forward strand.
CAGGGAGAGATCGCGAACTGGTTCGGGGATTACTATGATAAGATCCAGGTGCTCTTTACAAGCAATCTTCCTGCCAGCAGCGCAGTTATGGCAAATCAGGGGCTGGCCTATTCTATCAATACATGCGGCTCCGCTGACTTCTGGGATCAGACCAAACTGACGTGCCGGCCGCTGAAACCGGAACTGGCGTCAACCTGCGCTCTGGCGTGGAAACGGCAGCAGCCATTCGGGACAGCGGCAGAAAAGTTTATAAGTCATATACGAAAATGCCTGACAGAGAAGGAAATTCAGGAGAAGAAAAACAGCTGAAAATTCATGCCCGGAAGGTATGTTGTAAAATATATATCAGGTATTAGACACGGTATGCGGGCCGGACTATAATGTAAGTACAGAGAGAAAAATATTTTTCCACTATGTGCTTACACTTTTTCAGGTAAGGAGGACGGAGATGACATTACCGGATAAAACGGTCCGGTTTCTGCAGAAAGCAGGGATGGACGAAGAAAATCTGAGACAGCTGGAGACACTGCAGAAAGAGGACGAAAAAGACGAAATGATACGTATTCTGCGGAAATTCCGTTTTGAAGTGCTTGAAATAATTCATGAGAAACAGCAGAGTCTGGATTCTCTGGACTACCTGATCTATAAAATAAGGGAAGGAACATTTGACAAATAAAATTCAATATGTTATGCATAATACTGCTCGGAGGGCTGTCTGTTAAGGAAAAAACAGTATCAGCCGGATAAGAGGCAGGCTGAGACGCCTGAACCTCGGAGGGAAGGTCATTCAAAAGAAATGACAGACCGGATAAGAGATAAGCTGCAATGCTTATTCCTTATCCGGTTTTTTGCTTTATCAGGTTATTACAGGAGGATGAGAAAATGGATTTTCTGAATGGCAGAATTAAAACGATTTATTTCAGGTATCTGTCGGCGGCATTCTGATCTATCTGCTTCCGGCAGTATTCAGCGGAAACGCGATCTGGTTTGCAATGCCGATTACAGAATTCATTGTTGCGGTCTATGTCGTCCATGAGATGATAAAATATACAAAACAGCTCAGTGCGGAAAGGATGGGATGAGTATAAACAGAAATCGGACTGTTCGTATGATCTGGAGATTGCGGAAAAGCGCCCGGGAAAAGAAGAATAAATATGTGCCTTTCTTCAGGAAAACAAAGGATTTCAGATTTATTAAGAATTCGTTCAGGATTGGTTAAGGTCTGTGCCTGATAATAAGAACCATCAAAGGCAGAGACAGCAGGAACAGTCATAACAGAGAAGCCTTTGAAATCCTGCTATAAGAAAGAGAGGACAAGGAATATGCAGAAAAGAAACACAGCAGAAAAGAAGATAAAAGGATTTATGAAGAAAGGTCTGGTTCTGGGAATGGTGGCTATGATGGCAGTGTCGGCCACAGCCTGCGGAGGAAATGACATTAAGAAGTCAGACAGTAAGAGTTCTACAAGCACAAGTTCAGACAGTTCTTCGACAGGAAAATCTGACGGCAGATCGGGAAATACTTCCAATAGCTCAGACAGTAATTCCGACAGAAATTCGCGTAACAACGGTCAGAGCTCCAATAACAAAAAATCCGGAAACACCGGTCAGAATTCTAAGAACAGGAATTCGGGCAGCTCTGACAGAACGAACAGCTCCGGCAGCAACAGTAAAAAAAGTACCGGAGGCAGTTTTGCAGATTCTACGGGCAGAAGTTCAGGAAAAAACAGCAGTTCATCCAATAAAAAATCAGGAAAGAAAAACTCAGCCGCCTCAGGGAAAAACAGGAATTCATCCGGTACAAACTCCGGCAGAAAATCCCGCTGATATATGAGTTTAAGAACAGAGAAGAACGGCAGCAGAGTGTATTCCCGGAAGGGAACTGCACCTGTTCTGCTGTGGAAAGATAAAGGTACGGCGATTCATGGAAAAAATATTGATTGTAGAGGATGATGCGGATATAAGGGAAGGAGTGAGAATCCTGCTGGAAGGAGAGGGGTATTCTGTATCGGAGGCGGAGAATGGAAGGAAAGGTCTTGAGCTTATGAAAGAGGAGACGGATCTCGTCATACTTGATGTAATGATGCCGGGAATATCCGGACTTAAAACTTGCGAGGAGATCCGGAAGATTTCTTATGTCCCGGTTCTGTTTCTGACGGCAAGATCGCAGGAATCAGATAAGCTGATCGGTCTTATGGCTGGCGGGGACGACTATCTGGCAAAGCCGTTTTCCTATTCTGAACTCCTCGGCAGAGTAAAGGCGCTAATCAGAAGATGGAAGATATACAGGTGTAAAGAAGAACCCAAAGAGGAGCAGACGCAGAAATACATTGAGCAGGCGGGCATACGGATTAACGAAGAGTTTAATGAAGTACTCATAAATGGTGAAAATGTGGAGTTCTCAGAGATTGAGTACAATATTCTGCTGCTGATGATGAAATATCCGGGCAAGATATTTTCTGCTCAGAATCTGTATGAAAGCGTCTGGAACGAGCCGTACTTTTATAACTGCAATTCTACGGTGATGGTACATATCCGGAGACTGCGTGTAAAGATTGAAAAAGACCCGAAGAATCCGAAGCTCATTCTGACAGTGTGGGGAAAGGGGTACAGGTTTGGAGAACGTTAGGGAGAAGATGCACTCTCTGTATTTTAAACTGGCGGGGCTGCTGCTTGCCGCAGTGGCGGTATCCGGTCTGTTCTTTGTTGTGATCAACTATGCGGGTGAACAGATGATTACAAAAATTTTTTCGGACAGCAGCCACATTGAAAAACTGAGCGAAGCGTATATACAGGATCTTCAGGACTACATAGACGAAACCAAAGCGGCGTCGAACGATTCGGAAAAACTTACAGAATGGGTGAGAAAGCGGAAGATTGTATCCATCCAGGTTTATAAGGACGAGATTCTTACCTATGATTCCAATTATCCCGATGCTGCTGTGGAAGACGCAGAGGCGGAGGGAGCGTATTACGATTGGGAGTATTACTATACAGCGGAATTTGCAGATGGAACGGCGGATGTATTTCTGTATGGATTTTTCTCATATCCGTTATACAGTTATGCCATGACAGCGGAAATTCTCCTCGCAGTTATTCTGCTTGTCGCAATTGTGATACTGGGCATACGGAAACCCGTGCGGTATATCGGCAGACTGAAAGCTGAATGTGAGATCCTGGGGAGCGGGGATCTCGATTATCAGGTCACAGTACAGGGAAAGGACGAGCTTTCTCTACTTGCGCGCGGACTTGACAATATGCGCATGGCCCTCAGAGAGAGCAATGAAAAAGAAGCAGAGCTTACAGCCGCCAACCGCAGAATGATAACCGAGATGTCCCACGATCTGAGAACTCCGCTTACTTCACTGCTCATTTATACGGAGATACTCGGGAAGAAAGCAGAAAAAGACCCGCGGCAGGCTATGGAGTATGTCCGCAAGATCGAGAAAAAGGCACGTCAGATCAAACGTCTGTCAGACAATATATTCGAATATGCCCTTATCACAGAGGAAACAAAAGCAGAGCTCGGGGATCCGCAGACACTGCGGGAGCTCTTTTACGATCCCCTCTCGGAAATGACAGCTTATCTGGGTGAGCGCGGATATACAGTAGGACTGCGGCCGGACACCGGATCAGGCAGTGAAAGGAGGCAGATCCGTGTAAATGAAGAGTATATAAACAGGATTATGGACAACATTGTCTCCAATATCGAAAAATATGCAGATAAGAGTATGCCTGTACGAATAGAAACCATATACACAGAAGAGTACGGAGGTCTGGCCTTTCGAAACGGGATCAGCTGCAGCACGGAAGACCGGAGAAAAACAGAGGGCAGCACGAATATCGGCCTCCATAATGTGGAGAAGATGATGAAAAAAATGAACGGATACTTCAGGGTTAAACAGACAGAGAATATATTTGAGATTACCCTTATATTTCCGTGGGTGAAAGAAAAATAAAAAACAGGTTTTTGGGGCAGCGTTTTTGTGATAAAAAAAGTATGGTATAAAGTTCCCGGCTTTCAGGCATTCTAATGATACAGGAGCATGCATTTGCAGGAATACGGAGGCTTTTATGGGAACAGACAGATTATCGGAGACGGCAGAACGCTTTGGAGAGGCACTGAAGAACAGAGAGTTTCATGTCTGGTATCAGCCTCAGGTTGACATGAGGACAGGGGTTCCACGAGGTGCAGAAGCGCTTGTTCGCTGGCAGAGACAGGACAGTGGTCTGGTGCGGCCGGATGAATTCATTCCGCTTCTGGAGAAAGCGGGACTCACGGCTCTGCTGGATGCGGAAGTGATGCGGATTGTCTGTCAGGACATCAGTGAGTCGAAACAGCGGAAGATTCCATTTGGTCCTGTATCAGTGAATCTATCCAGGCTGCATGCAGAAAGGCGGGAGACTCCGGAGCGGTTCCGGAGGCTTACAGAACAGTATGGAGTGACCCGGCAAGATCTTTCTTTTGAAATTACGGAGACATCTGCGGAAGAAAACGGCGGGGAAGGGATAATACAGCTTGCGGATGATCTGCAGGAGGAGGGATACAGGGTTGCCATGGATGATTACGGAACCGGCTGTTCTACTCTGAAATTATTACAGGAAGTCCACTTTGATATTCTGAAACTGGACCGGCATTTTGTCAGCAGAATCGGAGATCCCAGAGCGGATATTATTCTTGCGTCTACAATTACAATGGCAGGAGGCCTGGGGCTGGAAGTGGTGGCTGAAGGTGTGGAGACGGCAGAACAGATCTGTTTTCTTGTGGAGCACCAGTGTTATTTCGGACAAGGGTATTACTTTTCCAGACCGCTGCCGAAAGAACAGTATATCAGATGGAGGGGTGCATATGAAACGGCTGTATAAAAGACTTGCAGCCACATTTCTGTTCTCCGCTGTTCTGACCGTGCTGATTTTTGCTGTCAGTCTTTATAAGAGGGGAGTAGAGGAAAACGGCAGATATCTGAATCAGCTTCTGACGAGTGTGGAGGCAAATCTGGAACAGGCCTCACAGGAATATGAGGAGAATCTGGAGCATCTGACAGAAGATTATATAAACCGTGCCCGGGCGGTGGAGTATATTGCGGCACACGATACGCAGATGATTGACAGAAACGGTCTGGAGATCCTGAAGGGACTTATGAAGGCGGGCGAGATCTCCCTGATTGATTCAGAGGGAGTAATTTTTTTAAGTACAAGTGAAACTCTGCAGGGAATCCGGGAAGAGGAAGCACTGATGGAGGAGCTGAAAACTGCGGCAGAAGGGGAAAGTACTGCAGTGCGGATTGACAGGGCGGATTTTCAGAACCGGCCGGAATATTTCTACGCAGCCGCGGGATCACAGTCGGAACGGTTCGCTGCAGTGCGGATCGACGCGGATATGTCCCGGACAGGACTGTTAAACGGGAAAGAAGTGGTAGGAACAATCCTGAAACAGGCAACAACTGAATATGAGACCAGCATTTTTGCAGTTGGTAAGGAAAGGGGCAGAGTTTTCGGCATCACCGAGAACAATAGTCAGGAGATCCGGCTTAAAGATGTCAGTGAGGGTGAAGAGATGCTGGATTATCTTGCCCGGCTTCCAAAAGGGGAGCCAGTGCTGCTTTCGGTCAACGGAGCCTTTCAGAGCGCGGTGGTAAGAGAGCTGGATGAGATGTATCTGGTGGCTTTTTCCGGTATGAACCGGGTGCTGGGCAATATATTTCTGACATTCTGGATCGGACTGGCAGTGATCGGATTTATCAGCGTACTGACTGTGCTGATGGTGCGGCATCATTTGAAAAAATATCTGTTCAGCCATTTTGAGCAGATCACGGAGGAGATCTGCCGTATCATCCGGGGCGGGCGGGAACTGAAAGAAGACGGCAGTGAGATCCCGGAGCTCAGGCCTCTGATGGAAATGATTTTTCAGCTTGAACGGGAGTATGTGGAGAAATCACAGGGAATGGACCGGATGGAAGATCAGCTTTCTGTCGCGCGGACAGAGGCGGATTATGATCCGCTTACAGGCCTGTACAACAGAAATGGCTTTGAACGCCGGGCAGAAGCATTTCTGAAAGAAGAGCATCCGGGCGGGGCGCTGATCCTTTTTGACCTGGATAATTTTAAACAGATCAATGATTTTAAAGGACATCCGGAGGGAGACCGGGCCCTTCAGAAATTCGCGCAGTGTCTGTCCAAAGCCTTCAGAAAAGAGGATGTCACAGGCCGGCTTGGCGGGGATGAATTCGTGGTTCTTGTCTGCAATTCTGTGTCGGAGGAAATCCTGGAGGAAAAGTTCAGCGCTCTTCTTGAGGATATCCGCAGCGCACTGAAAGAAGATTATGACAAATACCGGGTTTCCGCCAGCATTGGAGCGGTTCCTGTGGATGGGAGCATCCGGGATTACAGGCATCTGTATCAATGCGCGGATACGGCGCTGTATATTTCAAAATATCTGGGGAAAGACCGCTTTTATATTAACAGCAAAATGATTAACTGCATGAGAAGGGAGTGTATCGGATGCAGATCAGACTGCCCCAGAAGCAGGATTCTGGGCGGCGACCGGCCAGATGAAGGGAAGCCGGCTGTATCATCTGAGACAGACAGGAAAGGATGACGGAAAATGAAGAGGACATATATTATCATTCCGGCTCTGGAACCGGAGTCCGGACTGTGCAGACAGATCAGAGAGCTTCAGGAGAAAATTCCGTCGCAGGTTGTAGTTATTGACGACGGATCCGGCAGGGACTACCGGGAGATATTTGACCGGATCGAAAAGATGGCAGGATGTATTGTACTGCATCACGGAGAAAACAGGGGAAAGGGGCAGGCTTTGAAAACAGGATTCCGGTATGTGCGTGAATCTGCCGGAAAAGCGTGCAGAGTGCTGTGCCTGGACTGTGACGGTCAGCACCTTCCGCAGGATGGAGTGCGGCTGTTAAGGACAGCGGAAAAGCATCCGGATACGCTGGTTCTTGGCGTCCGCGATTTTTCGGGAAAAGAGGTTCCCTGGAAATCCAGACTGGGAAACCGGATTTCATCCGTCCTTTTCCGGGTGTTCAGCGGCATATATCTGGCAGATACTCAGACCGGATTCCGGGCATTTGACGGAATGCTTCTGGATCTGATGCTGGAAATTCCCGGAGACCGGTTTGAGTATGAGACGCGCGTTCTCTTTGCGTGCGCAGAACAGGGTATACCCGTGCGGACGGAAAAGATTGAGACGGTTTACCTAAATGAAAATGCAGGTACGCATTTCAGGCCGGTTCAGGACAGCCTCCGGGTTACGGGAGCGCTTTTCGGCGGCCCCGGGAGATTTGTATTCACGTCTCTGCTGTGCGCACTGCTGGATCTGTTTCTTTTCTGGCTTTTTGATGAAACTTTTACTCATATCCGGAGCGCTTCTCTGCTTTCCCTTTTTTTCGGTCCCGGGCAGCAGGGACAGTTCCGGCAGATTGCCGCAGCTACCGTAATTGCGCGGGTGCTTTCTGCGGCAGTGAATTTTATTCTGAACAGGAACTGGGTTTTCCGGAGAGAAGTGAAGGGAAGAAAGCAGAGAAAAGACCATTGCCGGTCCTCGGGAAAAAAGAAGGAAGCTGTCCGGTACCTGATTCTGTGTGTCGGAATTACTGCAGTGTCTGCTTTTTCAGTATATGCGGTCTCCGAATTTTTTCACATAAAACCGACCGCGGCAAAGCTTCTTTGTGACGGCATTCTGTTCATTTTTTCTTACCAGGCGCAGAAAAGATGGGTGTTTCAGAAAAGAAGAAAGGACGGCTGAGCCTATGACATCTGAAAAGAAGAGAAACATATGGTTTCTGATGACAATTTTCTTTTCCATGGTTTATCTGTTATGGAGGATTTTTTTTACTCTTCCCTGGAGCGCCGGCTTTCTGCAGGCCGCGGCGGGGATCGCGCTGGTTCTGGCGGAAACGGTAACATTTCTGGGGATGGCGGAGCTGATGGCCGGACGGATGAAAAGCAGCAGGTCTGAAATTTATCTTCCGGAGGTTCCCCCGGAACGGTTTCCTGACGTGGATGTGTTTATTGCTACCCACAATGAATCCGCAAAGCTTCTTTATAAGACAGTCAATGCCTGTACCTTTCTGGAATATCCGGATAAGGGAAAAGTTCATATTTATGTGTGTGATGACGGAAACCGGGAGGAAATCCGGAAGCTTGCGGAGGATTTTGGCGTGGGGTATCTGGGGCTTTCAGATAACCGGCATGCCAAGTCAGGAAACTATAATCATGCTCTTTCCTGCACGTTTTCTCCGCTGATTGCTACATTTGACGCAGATATGATTCCGAGAAGAGAGTTTCTGGTAAAGACAGTCCCCTATTTTTTTATACCGGAGAAAAAGATGGGACTGGTACAGACACCTCAGAGTTTTTACAATCAGGACCTGTTTCAGTTCAATCTTTTTTCGGAAAAGGATATTCCCAATGAGCAGGACTTTTTTTCGAGGGAGATCAATGTAATGAGAAATGCTTCCAATACTGCTGTGTATACAGGAAGCAATACCGTCATCCTGCGGACGGCACTGGAAGAGATCGGCGGATTCCCGTATGATACGGTGACCGAAGATTTTGAAACAAGTCTGCGTCTTCAGAAAGCAGGGTATATCACTTATGCCACAACGGAAGTCCTGGCAGCAGGACTTTCCACTACAACGGTAGAGAGCATGATCGGGCAGAGGATCCGGTGGGCCAGGGGCGTAATCCAGAGCATTCAGAATACGAACCCGGTATTCGCGAAAGAACTGCCGGCCGCGGCGCGTCTGTCCTATCTGAATTCCTATCTGTACTGGTGGTCTTTTCTGTGCAGGATGATCTTTATCCTGGCTCCGGTCCTCTTTGCCCTGTTCGGGTTCCGGCTGGTGGAATGCGGGTTTGGAGAGCTGCTGCTGTTCTGGCTGCCGTCATATGTGTGCAGCCGTGTATCTATGGGGTATCTGAGCACCAATATCCGGAATCTGCGCTGGAGCCAGATTATAGATACCATCCTTGCCCCCTATCTGATTATCCCGGTTTTTCTGGAATCGGTGGGGATTCACCAGAAGAAATTCAAAGTAACAGATAAGAGGAAGCAAAGGGCAAAGACCACATCCGCCCGTTACCTGATTCCTCACGGAATTCTGATTATCCTTACCGTTCTGTCCCTGATCCGGTTCCTGCGGGGCAAGTATGGAATGGCGTTGGTGTACAGCAGCGTGATCCTGTTCTGGCTGGGGTATAACCTGGTGGCTCTTCTGTACGCGCTTTTTTTTATGATGGGAAGAGAATCACAGCGTGTTTCAGACAGGATCGGCGCAGAGGAAAAAGCGGAGATATGGAGCCGGGGAGAATACCGCAGGGGGAGAACGGCGGATGTGTCGGAAGAGGGAATTTCACTGCGGCTTCCGGAAAAACTGTCTGTGAAAAAGGGAGATACATTTCACGTTGCGGTTATCTCAGACCATTATAAAGCAGTTCTCAATGCGTCATGCGTTTACAGCAGGGAGAAACCTCTGAAGGAAGGAAAAGAGTCCGGCCAGCTTCTTGCGGCAGTGGTTTCTCCGGTAGATGAAAGAAACCGGAGGCAGTGGCTGCAGATTATTCATGACCGGAAACACTCGCTTCCCCGGGAAATCGATCCGTGGCTGACTGTTTATGATGAAATATACCGCAATATACGGATGCGCCGGGAGCGGAGGAAGAAGAAAGCATGAAAAGGACAGAACTGGAAGGAAGGTGAGCAGGTGGAACTGATATGGAATTCGGGGAAAGCTTTCCTGCTTTTCCTGTCATTCCCGGGATATTTTTTTGTCGTTTACCGGTTCGGGAAAGTGCGGAAATGGTTCGTGCCGGTTGTCTCTATGTCAGGAATCGGCCTTGTGCTTTTCTGGGGAGGACTGCTGAACTGTCTGGCGCTGACGGCGGATCTGCTGCTTCTGGGCGGTGTGGCAGGATTCGCTGTATTTCTTGTCTTTTTCATAAGAGGGAAAATACATCTGCCGGAAGGGAGTCTGTGCGGGTTCTGCTTTGTCCTGGGAACGATGGCATTTGCACTTCTTTCTCTGAATCTTAAGATGATTCATTATGACAATTTTTCCCACTGGGCGCTGATCGTGAAATATCTGCTGTCTGCGGACAGGTTCCCGGGGGCGGACAGCATCCTGATACCATTCCGGGATTATCCGCCGGGCAGTAGTCTGTTCATCTATTATGTCTGCAGATTTGCCGGGCATTCTCAGGGCATGATGATTCTTGCGCAGAACAGCCTGATTTTCGCCTGTTTCTATGCAGTATTCGGTATTGTGAAAGAGAGGAGGAGATTTCTGCTTTATTCTTTTCTGGGAATGGGGTGCGCAGTTCTGTCCTATCTGAATCTGACCATTCGGATAAATAATCTGCTGGTGGATTTTCTGCTGCCTCTGCTGGCAATGGCGTCCCTGGCAGTATCCTGGCGGTACCGGGAAGAGCCGGAGAGGCTTTGTCTCCTCCAGATAATCCTTCTTGGCTATACAGGAATCGTCAAGAGCACGGGAATATTTTTTGCCGGCACGGTGGCAGCGTACGCCCTGTGGATATTATTCCGGACCGAACGGCAGAACGCCCGGAAGATATGCGGAGGAAAGTCGGAAGAAAACGTGAAGCTGCACAGCCGCAGGAAACTGTTCCGGGACATGCGATGCAGAATGAGAGTGATTTTATGGGGAGCACTGATGACTGCCGGAAGCGCGCTACCTGTTCTGGCGTGGCAGCATCATCTGAATACGGATCTGGCAGGCTTTGAGGGTAAGTTCGGCCAGTGGCTGACGGCAGGCGCGCAACAGGCGGCCGGAGATTATGGAGCGCCCGTGGGAAGAGAGCTTTACGGACAGGTGACAGAAGCATTTCTGAAGGCCGCTTTTGATCCTTCCGGACGGGCGCTGCAGATTATCTTTCTGAGTCTGATTCTGGCCGCGGGAGCGGTTCTGTACGCCCGGTTCAGGATGAAAAAGAAGTGGAGGCTCGGATGGATTCTTGTTTCCGGTATTGCCGTAACGGTTCTGTATTACGCCGGAATGCTGTATCTGTATCTTTTTTCTATGCCTGCAGAGGAGGCGCTGAGGCTGGCAGGTTTTGAGAGGTACGCCTGCAGCGCGGCAGTCCTTTTCGCAGGGTCGCTGATTATGGGGACGACAGTGGATCTGGAACAATCCTTCGCGGTGGACATCGATGAGCGGGGAGCATACCGGGCATACTCCTCCCCCGGGGCAAAACGCAGATATCAGTGGGCGGTGCTTGGAACGGTGATTCTCGGGATAAACTTTTTATATTCAGAATTTAACGGCCTGCGAAGTATCCGCGCCGGATATGAAACTTCCCTGCCGGGGCAGGTGGAGAGGATTGCGGGGGATCACTGGTATGAAAATGGGGAGACAGATACAAGGAAATATCTGATTGTGGCGCCGGATGAGAACGGGCAGGTGTCAAGTGGTGAAGTCAGGTATGTGTGCAGATATTTTCTGTGGGCGCCGGATGTGTATGTGACCAGCAGCCTGAGCGCGGACGGAATGAAACAGGCAGAAGCGGAGTATGACCGCATTATTGTCCTGAAATGAGAGAAAGTATTCTGCGGTATAATAAAAACAGATGCCGGATGTTTCTGTCAGACAGCCAGCATCTGGCTGTGTAAAGCGGCTTATCTGACTGTATCGGAAGATCTGTGCTGGTATCGTCTGTTCTGCCACAGGTAATATGCGATAAAGGCAAGAGCCGTGATAACCCATGTTACGGGATAACTGAAGATAATTGCATGGATGGTCGGTGAGATTTTCAGCACGCCTGCCAGCCAGACGATCCGCAGAAGGCAGACTCCGACCAGGGTGATTACCACAGGAACGATTACATTTCCACGGCCCCGCAGGGAACCGCTCAGCACTTCGATAAACACATAGACAATATACCAGGGAGTGATAAACAGCAGCATATCGGAACCGATCTGCACAACCGTTTCATCTGAAGTAAACAGCCGGAAGAGAAGACTTCTTGCCAGAATAAGCAGGGCCACCAGAACAAAGGACACAGCCAGATCTATGCAGATACAGATTCGTGTGCTCCTGCGCACACGGTCCAGCTTTCCCGCGCCGTAGTTCTGCCCTACAAAAGTGGTGATGGAGATGCCGAACGCGGTACTGACCATCCAGAAAATGGCATCCAGCTTGCCGTATGCAGACCATGCAGCGGTGGTATCTGTGCCGAATGTATTGATGGCGGTCTGAATGGCGATATTTGTAATCGCAAACAGAACGGATTCAAATCCCGTGGGCAGTCCCAGTTTCAGCTGCAGCTTCAGAAGAGAACCGTGAAAACGGATTTTTCTCAGGGAAAGATGCAGAATTCCGTCAGAGCGCATCAGCTTGAGCGTAACGAGAACAGCGCTGACAGCCTGGGCGGTCAGTGTGGCTACAGCGACGCCTGCGACTCCCATGTGGAAAAGAAGTACAAAAGCCGTGTCCAGTATAATATTGATAATACAGCAGATAATCAGAATATACAGGGGCGTTTTTGAATCCCCTGCAGCACGGAGAACAGCGGAGCCCATGTTGTAGATGAGCACAAACAGAATGCCCGCGAAATAAATCCGCAGGTAAGTCAGGGAGCCGTCCATAGTATCGGCCGGCGTATTCATAAGCCTGAGCAGAATGGGAGCCGTCAGGATCCCGATAAAGGTAAGAGCGATTCCGCCGGCCGCCGCGATGGCATACGCGGTGTGCAGCCCGGCATTGGCGGTTTCTTCCTTCCGGGCGCCCACAAACTGGGCGATGACAACTGCGGCTCCCGAAGAGAGCCCGGTAAAGAAACCGACAACCAGAGCGACAATCTGGGCGGAGGAGCCCCCTACGCTGGCGAGAGCCTCTTTTCCTACAAACTGGCCCACAATCACGCTGTCGATTGTATTGTAAAGCTGCTGAAAAAATGTGCCCATCAGAATCGGAAAAAAGAACAGCAGAAGCTGCTTCCAGATAACTCCTTCGGTGATTTCGTTTTTTGTCTGATGTACTGTTTCCATAAAATACCTCTCTTAAGTTACAATTCTGTGATTTTTCTGACAGAGCTGATCAGCATATGTATTATAATCTCAGTTCAGGGAAAGAGCAATACAATATAAAAAATGGAAAAGAACACTTGTTCGGATTCGGGAATTGTGTTATTCTTTCTATAAAAGAGGATAAAAATATAAGAGGATGAAATCATACGGGGAGGCGGAAAGAATGGATGGGAGAACTTACATTGCAATTGACCTGAAATCATTCTATGCTTCCGTGGAGTGCATGGAACGGGGACTTGACCCGCTGACTACAAATCTGGTAGTGGCGGATAAAAGCCGGACGGAGAAGACCATCTGCCTTGCGGTCTCCCCGTCTCTGAAGGCTTATGATATCCCGGGAAGGCCGAGGCTGTTTGAGGTGGTGCAGAAGGTCAGGGAAGTCAATGCCCGGCGCCGGCAGAATGCTCCGGGGCACAAGCTTGCGGGAGCATCCTGCCAGGCTCCGGATCTGGAAAAGGATCCGTCTCTGGCGCTGGACTATATTGTTGCGCCGCCTCAGATGGCGCGTTATATGCAGATCAGCAGCGAGATCTATGAGGTCTATCTGAAATATATTGCACCGGAGGATATCCATGTCTATTCTATCGATGAGGTGTTTATTGACGCTACGTCCTATCTGGGGACTTACCGGATGACCCCGAGGGAGCTGGCTGTGAAGATGATCCGTGATGTGCTTGAGACTGTCGGCATTACTGCCGCGGCGGGAATCGGACCGAATCTGTATCTCTGTAAAGTCGCCATGGACATTGAGGCGAAGCATATCCCGGCAGATGAGAACGGCGTGCGCATTGCCGAGCTGGACGAGATGTCCTACCGGAGACTGCTGTGGTCCCACCGGCCGCTCACAGACTTCTGGCGGGTGGGCAGAGGCTATGCGAAGAAGCTGGAAGAACACGGACTTTTTACCATGGGAGATATTGCCCGCTGTTCTCTGGGCAAACCGACAGATTATTACAATGAAGATCTTCTGTACAGTCTGTTCGGCGTCAACGCAGAACTTCTGATCGATCATGCGTGGGGCTGGGAGCCATGTACGATTGCGGACATTAAAGCATACCGGCCCCGGAGCAGCAGCGTGGGCTCCGGACAGGTGCTTCAGTGTGCCTATCCCTTTGAAAAGGCAAGACTGGCAGCGAAGGAGATGGCGGATCTGCTTGCGCTGGATCTGGTAGAGAAGGGGCTTGTTACCAATCAGATTGTTCTGACGGTAGGATATGATATTGACAATCTGAAGGATCCTGCCCTTCGGAAGAAATACGGCGGAGAGGTGAAGACGGACCGTTACGGAAGAAAGATACCAAAGCATGCCCACGGCACAGTCAATCTGAAGCAGTATACTTCTTCGACACGGCAGATTATACAGGCGGTCGCGGAACTCTTTGACCGTATCGCAGATGAAAAGCTCCTGGTGCGGAGACTGAGTATGGCCGCGGCACATGTCATCCCGGAAGCTGAGGCACAGAATGAACCCCGGTTCGAGCAGATGGATCTTTTTACAGATTATGCCGCCCTGCAGAAAGAACAGGAGAAGCAGGAGGCGGAGCTGGAGCGGGAAAGGAAGATGCAGAAAGCAGTGCTGGAGATCAAGAAAAAGTTCGGAAAAAATGCTGTTCTGAAAGGAATGAATCTGGAAGAAGGGGCGACTGCCAGGGACAGGAACGGCCAGATCGGAGGTCATAAAGCATGAAGACAGAAGATGCAGAGAAAAAGTACGGGGATATTATTCATCTTCCTCACCACGTTTCTTCCGTTCATCCACACATGCCGGTATCCGACCGTGCGGCACAGTTCGCTCCCTTTGCCGCGCTGACCGGATACGGAGATGTAATAAAGGAGACGGCCCGGCTGACAGATGAGGAGCCGGATCTGTCGGAGGATGAAAAACAGGAGCTGAATTACAAAATTCAGCTTGCATGCGCTCTTCCGGGAGAGAAACCGGAGATTGTGCTTACTTATTTTGTCCAGGATGAGAAAAAATCCGGCGGAGCCTATCATACGGCCAGGGGAAAGATCCGGCGGATCGATCCGGATGCCGGTCAGATTATCCTGGAGGACGGAGGGCGGATCCGGCTGGATTGTGTAGTGGATATTGAGTTTACAGGTCAACTTTCTCAAAGCGCTTTATGGAAATCCGATATGCCAATGGAATAAATATACTATAACAGAAAATTCCGGCTGTTAAAATCGGCAGCTGCATCAGCAGATGCTTTGGCTGGCAGCTATCCATCCAGACAAGTGCCGGAATGTGGGAAGCTGCTTCTATCGCTGCCATGAGAAGAACGACAGGACCTGCGGCAAGGATAAATGATTTCCCAACCTTGTAGCCGCTTTTATAAAATGCCGTGAGGAATGCAAAATCGAATACCGCATATAAGAAAAACCCCAGACCATACCACGCAATGGTCGCGTCTAAACCTACAGGGTTATTTGTTATATTCAGGGTGTTTCGCAAAAGTGCGAATGGGACAGAGAAAAGCAGCTGAAACAACTGAAAGGAAACAACAAGCAGACATTTCCCCAGAACACTTTCACGTTTTGTTACTGGTAAAACAGCTGTATACCAGACATCATTTGTTTCCCGTGCATTCAGAAACGTGATGTAAGGCGCCAAACAGCCAAACATAAAAATTACACTGTAAGGATAGGACGGCACCAGAACAAGACAGCCCAGAAAGGCAAAGACAATAGAGGTTGGATGAGCTGCAAGCCTCACTTCCTTATACAGTAATTTCATCATCCCATTCACTCCTTTCTGTACGCAGCATAATTTCTTCCAAAGTGAGCGGTCCCGTATCATCTGGGGTTTTCAAATGTTCAAAAGAACGCAGAAATGTATCCTTATCTGCACTTTGCAATACCTGCCCATTCTGAATATAGGTAATATCATCGGTACATCTGTCCAAATCAGAAGTAATATGTGTGGAAAACAGAATAGAACATTTTTCGTTTTTCACAATTTGCCGGAAAATATGAAGCAGTTCCTCACGGGATACCGGGTCTAAACCAGAAGTCGGCTCATCCAGAATCAGTAACTCAGCATGGTGGGACAATGCCAGCGCAAGCAGGTATTTGACTTTCATTCCGTTTGAAAGTTCTTTGATTTTTTTACTTTCATTCAAAGCAAAACGCCTGATATATTTTTGATACTGGGCCTGATCCCAGTTTGTATAAAATTTTCGAGTAACAGCCGTGATAGCAGAGAGTTTCTTCAGCGGATAAAAATCAACTCCTCCAAACACAACACCGGTTCGCTGCTTACACTCTTTTTCATATTTATAGAAATTTTTTTGGAACATGGTGACGCTTCCGCTTTCTGGCGACACTATGTTAAGAATAGTTTTCAAGGTTGTACTTTTTCCTGCCCCGTTTTTACCAATCAACCCCATAATGCGGTTAGGGGCAAGCGAGAAGCTGACATTTTCCAGAGTGAATCCGGGATAGTGTTTATTAATATTCTGAACGCTTAATACAGCTTCCATTATTTTTTCTCCTTTCTGTCAGGGGCATCTGTCATATTTAAAGCAGTTTTGAACAGCCGGGCAATACCCAGAAAAAAATCTTCTTTCATTAGTGCGATTCCCGGATGTTCCGGATCTTCATCCCCTAAAACGACTAACATATCTCCGGGCTTAATTTTGAATACATCTCTGGCCCGCCTGGGAAGTACGATCTGACCGCGTTCACCTACGCAAACGGTTCCGAATATGTGCTTACCCCTGGGCGGTATGCTTTCGCCAGTCTGCTCCTGGTCGTAATGGATTAGATCATCGAGATCCACATTATACAGTTTGGCCAGTGCGTCACAATTCAGAATGTCGGGTACTGATTGACCGGCTTCCCATTTTGCAACAGCCTGCCGGGAAACTCCAATTCGCTCTGCTACTTCCTCCTGGGAGAATTTATTAAGTTGCCGCAGTGCAGTCAAATTACAGGCGATATTATTTTTCTGCATTTTCATACTTTTCACACCTCCTGATATCATTATACTTTTGACTTTTCAAAAGTTCCACCAACTATGGCGGGCAAAAAATGTTAGGTCTGGTTGCGTAAGTATATATCTTTATTTTAGAATTACGGAATGGTGGACTGCTGCCCGTCAAATTTCTGTGTTACTTTACCGCATATGAAATTTTGTGGATGGCTGAAAAGAAATGCTCTGCGAGCATTAAAAAACATAAGATTTAAGTATTTGAATTGATGCCGCCGCCATGTCAGAATAAAATTACAGAAGATATTCAAAAATGTATAAATGTATAAACTATGAACAGGGACGCAGGAATCCCCGGTTCGACTACGTTGCCAATGGAAGGAGAAAAATATGCAGTATGCAAAATTAGGTAATTCTGATTTAAATGTTTCCCGTATCTGTATGGGCTGTATGGGATTCGGCGATGCCGGAAACGGACAGCACACCTGGACGATTGATGAAGAGCACACCCGGGAGATTATCCGCCGGGCTCTGGATGCCGGCATCAATTTTTATGATACGGCGATTGCGTACCAGAGCGGTACAAGCGAGCAGTATCTGGGCCGGGCGCTTAAGGACTTCGCAAAACGGGACGAAGTCGTTGTGGCCACCAAGTTCCTTCCGCGCACGCCGGAAGAGATTCAGCAGGGCGTGTCCGCGCAGCAGCATATTGAAAAGATGATCAATAAGAGCCTGGAAAACCTGGGGATGGATTATGTGGATCTGTATATCTATCATATGTGGGACTATGCGACGCCGCTCTATGACATCATGGAAGGACTCAATAATGTAGTGAAAGCCGGAAAAGCAAGATATATCGGTATCTCCAACTGCTTTGCCTACCAGCTTGCCAAGGCGAACGCTCTTGCGGAAAAAGAGGGATTTGCAAAATTTGTGTCCATACAGGGCCATTACAATCTTATTTTCCGCGAAGAGGAGCGGGAGATGGCGAAGCTCTGCCGGGAGGACAATATTGCCATGACACCCTACAGCGCGCTGGCAGGCGGCCGCCTCTCAAAGAAGCCGGGAGAGACGTCAAAAAGGCTGCAGGAAGATGATTACGCGAAACTGAAATATGGCGCTACGGAAAAGGAAGACGGTGTGATTATATCCCGTGTGGCAGAACTGGCGGAAAAACGGGGAGTGTCTATGACCGCGATTGCTCTTGCCTGGCTGCTTACGAAGGTGACGGCGCCGGTAGTAGGAGCGACAAAGCTGTCTCATGTAGAAGGCATGGCAAAAGCGGCAGATATCTGTCTGACGGAAGAGGAGATCAGCTATCTGGAAGAGCCCTATGTTCCCCACAGGCTGGTAGGCGTTATGGCACAGAATACAGCAGAGCAGGCACAGGAAAAACACGTCTGGTCTGCCGGCAGCCAGAAGCTGTAAAGATACAGAAATAAAACAGAAGAAGCAGAATATCGGCAGGCAGTCAGCAGGAGGATGAGATGAAAAAAAGAATATCAGCATTGATTTTATGTATATGTTTTGCAGCCGCTGCATCCGGCTGCGGAAATACAGAAGATACAGATAACAGGGAAAGAAATGTACAGGAAGAGCGCACCGGGGCAGGAGAAGACAGCGGTACGGCGGCAGACGAAAGCACGGCTGACACATCAGAACTTCAGGAAAATGCCCCGCAGACGTCCGGAAACATTCTGGTGGCTTATTTCTTGTGGGCGGACAATGCCATACTGGCGGATGATGTGGACGCAGTGGCGTCTCCCAGTGTGATCCCGCCGGGAAACGTACAGCAGCTGGCGGGATGGGTGCAGGAAGAGACCGGCGGGGATCTGTTTCCCATACAGGTGACAGAGCCTTATTCCAGCGACTGGGACGAATGTCTGGACCGGGCAAATCAGGAGCGGCGGGATGACGCAAGGCCGGAACTGGAGGAGAGTGTGGAAAATCTGAGTGATTATGATACTGTCTTTCTGGGCTATCCCTACTGGTGGTACGGAGTACCCATGCCCCTTCTGACCTTTCTGGAAGAAAATGATCTGTCAGGGAAACAGGTATATCTGTTCTGTTCTCACGGAACAGGCGGACTGGCCGGAAGTGTGGAAATTATTACAGAAGCGGCGCCGGATGCGGAGATCTCGGACAATATCTTTGACTGCTATGAGGAAGACGCGTCTTCCTCCCGGGAAGAGATACAGAGCTGGGTATCTGAAGTCCTGTAAGGAAGGCGCGGGTCAGGCGGATATCCGCGGTCCGCTCCGCTGCCTGTCATAACCGGATAGCTGGCTTCGCGGTTTCTCAGAAGGGGCCTGTACTCTTTCTGAGACAGAACAGAAAAACAGACAGAGAAAAATGGAAGGAGAAAATGATTATGAAGATCGTTATTTTGCAGGGAAGCCCAAATAAAAACGGTTCCACGAACATTCTGGCAGAGGAGTTCACCCGGGGCGCGGAAGAAGCGGGACACAGCGTTTTGAGATTCGACCTGGCAGATATGAATATAAATCCCTGTACAGGATGTGTGGCGTGCGGTTATGAGGGACCGTGTATACAGCATGACGACAATCAGGAGATAAGGGCCGCGGTTCTTGGCGCGGATATGATTGTCTTTGCGACGCCGCTTTATTACTATGGCATGTCTGCCCAGCTGAAGACCGTGGTGGACCGGTTCTGCGCATATAACAGCAGCATCACAGGAAAGCATATGAAATCAGCGCTTCTGACCGTTGCCTGGAACAGTGACGACTGGACGTTTGACGCTCTGGAAAGCCATTATAAGACGCTGGTCCGGTATCTGGACTTTCAGGATCAGGGAATGGTGCTGGGCAGAGGATGCGGCAGTCCCTCCATGACAAGACACAGCCGTTACCCCAAGCTGGCGTACGAGCTGGGCAGAAAATGCAGATAAAACAGATTGAAAAATCCGGCACGGGATGATATTCTCAACATGAGGTGTATGACAATGGAAATAAGAGTGCTGAGATATTTCTTAATGGTGGCAAGAGAAGAAAACATAACAAAAGCCGCGGAACTTCTGCATATCACCCAGCCGACCCTTTCCCGGCAGCTTATGCAGCTGGAAGAGGAGCTGGAGACGAAATTATTTAAAAGGAGCAACCACAGCATCCGTCTGACAGAGGACGGGATGCTTCTGAAGCGCAGAGCTCAGGAGATCGTCCAGCTTGTGGACAAGGCAGAAAATGAGTTCCGGCACGGTGAGGAAGAACTCTCGGGAAACATTTCGATTGGAAGCGGGGAGACAAACAGCGTGCAGGAACTGGCAGATGTTATGGAAAGGTTCACTGATACATACCCCATGGTCCGGTACGATCTGTATACGGCAAACGCAGATGATATAAAAGACCGGCTGGATAAGGGACTGCTGGATATCGGACTGCTGACGGAGCCGGTGGATATCTCGAAATATAATTTCATCCGTCTCCGGAGGAAGGAACGGTGGGGCGTGCTGGTCCGCAAAGACTCTGAGCTGGCCCGGAAAAAATCCATCACGCCGGAGGATCTGCTGGATGTGCCGGTATTTCTCGTACAGAGGCCTCTTGTCAAAAATGAGCTGGAAGGATGGTTCGGAGATTATTATGATCAGATCCATGTGATCGGTACATATAATCTGATCAATAATGTGGCCGTTATGGTTGAAAGGAAGATGGGAGTGGCGCTCTGCTTTCATCTGCAGAACCGGTTTGATGAACTGAAATATATTCCGCTGTCGCCGGCCCTGGAGACAGGAGCGGTAATCGTCTGGAAAAAGGCGCAGATTGTTTCACGCACGACGCGGCAGTTTATCAGTTTTATTAAAGAGAACCGTGCAGTACAGGACGGACAGGAAAAAGAACAGTGATACATAAAAAAGTGCGGATGTTTCCGGCGGCGTTCAGCTGAAGTGCCGGAAGCATCCACTTTTTGTACTGTCGACGAGCCAAAGTCCGGGCTTGCCAGAGGCCCTGGCGGCCGCTTACAAGCCCGGAATGTGCCTTTTGGCACTTCCGGTGATTGACTTTATCAGGAAACCCCGGAAAATGAGAAATACGGCACAAGCATTTCTGAAACAAAAAAACAAGCATTAGACACGGCATGTGAATGAATATATCATTTATTTATACAGATAAAATATCGGATAAAAGAAAGGGAAGACGGAAAATGGAAAACAGGAATGAATGTGTAATATGTCTGAATAACGGGACAGAAATGCCCCGGCTTGGCTTCGGGGTGTTCCAGATTACGGACGGAAAAGAATGCAGGGAAAGTGTTCTTACGGCCCTGCAGACAGGATACCGCCTGATTGACACTGCAGCCTGCTACGGCAATGAACGGGCGGTAGGGGAAGCAGTAAGAGAAAGCGGTATTTCCAGACAGGAAGTGTTCCTTACATCCAAAGTATGGATCCAGGACGCGGGGTATGAGAAGACGAAGCTCTCTTTTCAGAAGACACTGGAGAATCTTGGGACAGATTATCTTGATCTGTATCTTATTCATATGCCTTACGGGGATTATTATGGAAGCTGGAGGGCTATGGAAGAACTGTACCGGGAGAAAAAGATCAGGGCAGTCGGAGTATGCAATTTTGAGGCCGACCGGCTTGTGGATCTTATCCTGAACAGCGAAGTTGTGCCCGCGGTAAATCAGATCGAGCTTCATCCGTTCTGCCAGCAGAAAGATTTAAGAGAGGTGATGGAGCAGTATGATATAAAAGCTATGGCATGGGCTCCCTTTGCGGAAGGCGCAAATGGCATATTTACCAACGAGATGCTTGCGGGAATCGGGGAAAAATACGGGAAACAGCCTGCGCAGGTTATCTTAAGATGGCTCAGGCAGAAGGGCATTATTGCCATTCCGAAATCGGTGCATGAAGAAAGAATCCGGCAGAATTTTGACATAGATGACTTTGAACTGGCGCCGGAAGATATGGTGCAGATCAGCCGGATGGACAGCGGAAAAAGTCAGATTCTTAAGATACGGAGCCTGGCGGAAGTGTACCGGCTCTATAATATCCGTTTTGTCCAGTGACGGGACAGGAGGCAGAAGGGAGCGCAATATGACGATACAGGAAGCAAGCGAGCGGTATAAGATCCCGCTGGAGATACTCAGAGAATATGAGAGCTGGGGACTGTGCGGCTCTGTAAAGAAAGTGATGGGCATGTGGCAGTATGACGATCAGGACATTGAACGGCTGAGCATGATCATGACCCTTCATGATATCGGATTTGACAGCAGTGAAGTAGAGGAATACATGCGGCTGTTCCTGAAAAAAGAAGATACGGCAGAGCAGCGCATGCAGATGCTTAACCGGCAGAGAGGAATTACGCTGGACGAGATTCATCTCCGGGAAAAACAGCTGGAACGCATGGATTATCTGCGTTTTAAGATAGAAAACAGCAGACAGAGTGACGAACAGAAATCGAGGTGATGTGGAAAATGAAAAAGAGATGGATGCTGGCGTCTGCAGCTCTGACAATACTTCTGGCCGGGGGCTGCGCTTCTTCTCAGGACAGAGAGGATGCGGAAGAGAGCCGGCAAAGCAGGAACACACAGGAAACTGACGGAGGAGAAAATGAACAAACTCTGCAGGAAAGTCAGGAAGAAACAGCAGATCCGGATAACCGGACTGCAGACAGAGAGGAGGACGAAACAATGTCTGGAGAAAAACGACAGATACGGGTCCTGGCGGAAGACGGCAGCGAAATAATTTTTGAACTGAATGACAGCACAGCAGCGGCAGATCTCTATGCGCAGCTGCCGCTTTCCGTCGAGATCGAGGATTTCAGCGACAATGAAAAAATATTTTATCCCGAAGCTCTGGACACTGCAGATACCCCTCTGGCGGGGGTGGAGACCGGAACCCTGGCATACTATGCGCCCTGGGGAGATGTGGTTATGTTTTACGGTGAATACAGCGAGAATCCGTCGCTTTATGAGCTGGGCCACGCAGTGTCAGGCGAGGAAGAAATATCACAACTCTCGGGCACGGTGGAGCTCGAAGCGGTTTACTGATCCCGCCTGCGGAACTCCGTGGGGCTTATCCCCATCCTTTTGCGAAATGTTTCGGCAAAATAGCTGGCGCCGCCGAATCCGACGGACAGAGCGATCTCTGTAACTGACATATCTGTATTGTGAAGCAGATCAAGACTTTTACTCAGACGGTAATGATTCAGATATTCATTCGGCGACTGGGAAAAGTATCTGGCAAAAAGTCTGCAGCACTTGCTCTGTCCTACGGCGCCGGACGAAGCGATCTCCGCAAGAGAGATCTTTTTTCTGTAATTTTTCTGAATAAATCCGGTCATGTTTTTTACAATTGTCAGATCCTGACTCTGCCGCTTTCCTTTCGCGCTGTCCGCCGGTGCATGTTCCAGCAGCAGCGACCAGATCAGGGCGAAGGACGACAGGGCGCGCAGAGGAGCGGTATGGGAATTCCGGTTCCGGTACAGAAGACGAAGCCGGGACAGAATCTCCTGCTGCCAGGCAGCTGCCGGTGCCTGCTCCGGGCAAAGCAGCAGATAAGGCGTCCGGCTGTTTTGAATCAATGGCGTCACAAAATCATTTTCGTACGGAAATACAGAGCACAGCAGCATGGGATGGAAGAGCAGGCACAGGAAGCCGCATTCCTGTCCGTTATCCGAAAAGCCAGAATGCATCTGCCCCGAATTGACGAAAATCCCTTCTCCTTTTTTCAGATTCACGATTTCTCCATTTATATTATATTTCATCCCGCCTGACAGTACGCAGATAAACTCGATATCATCATGCCAGTGGCTGGGAGCCCTGTATTCCGGGTACTGGGAGAGAAGTGCTTCGCGCATATAGATCGGATACCCGGTGAAAGCTTACGCCCACTGGAAATTTTCTTTTCCTCCTCCGATTTCAAAGTGATATTTTGCGATTCCAAGATCAATTTTTGAATAAAATCCGAATCCGGCTTTCGCGGAGACTTTGTTTCCATTCAGTGTAAACAGGAATTTCTGCTGGTTCATTGCAGTAGGCGCGAGAAGGGCGGCTTCTGTTCCCTTCCGGAACCAGCCGGGAACGGAGCCGTCGGCTTTTGTCACGGCGTCCGCTGATTTTGACTTATGCGGTACGCCCTTTGTCTTTCCGTATCCGAGGGAAATGACAATGCACAGC
The DNA here is from genome assembly GCF_056148955.1 of Mediterraneibacter sp. HA8405. Lineage (NCBI taxonomy): Bacteria > Bacillati > Bacillota > Clostridia > Lachnospirales > Lachnospiraceae > Mediterraneibacter > Mediterraneibacter sp. HA8405. Next base: position 1,483,382 of record NZ_CM148758.1, read on the forward strand.
TTCTCTCCGCTGTCTATGGTGAAAGCGGTCTTTACTTTGCTGTAGGTCATGGCGACCCAGCATGTATTCAGACCCAGCTCCTGGGCTTTCAGGACAAGCCGTTCTCCGTAGTATCCGCATTTTTCGTCCAGATCAGCGCCCTTTTTCCCGATCATGGCGATATAGTCTGTGACGCCGCTGAACTTTCCGTAATGAGCCATAAAACTGTCAAAAGCCTTTGGCTCATTTTTCACAAGCTGGATGTGCAGCCCGCTTTCCTTGTTGCATGCTTTGATCTCCTCTTCCAGTGCGGAGACAACGCCGTCCTCAAGCGGTCTGTCCTCGTACTGGCGTACACTGTGGCGTTCTTTCATTAATTGCATTAAGTCTGTCATGCGATTTTCTCCATTCATTTTATTTATCCGACGGCAGCTCTCAAACTCTTCAGCGAGCTGAGAGAGTTCTCTTTCGTGCTCCATCATAGTTATACTCCTTTGGTTCAACAGCTTAAACCATTGTACCACATGTTCTTATTCAAATGTACTCCGTAAAGAAAATCGAGACGATTGCGTCCGTGCTGTCCGGCATGTTAATATAGAGGCAGTGCCGGGGTCCCGGCGCAGAATACCGGCTGAATATGTAAAACGAGAAAGAGGGAATCAGTTATGTGGCTTCTCTATGCAGTGGGTTCTGCATTTTTTGCCAGTCTGACGGCGATCCTCGGAAAGATCGGCATTTCCAGCGTGGAGTCCAATCTGGGAACCGCTATCCGTACATGCGTGGTGCTCATTATGGCATGGGGCATGGTTTTTGTGACAGGAAAACAGAAAGAGGCTGCCCGGATCGGAAAAAAGGAAATGGCGTTTATCTGTCTCTCCGGTGTGGCCACGGGCGCGTCCTGGCTCTGCTATTACCGGGCGCTTCAGGAGGGACCGGCCAGCATTGTAGCGCCGGTCGATAAACTGAGCGTGCTTGTGACGGTGGCATTTTCCTATTTTGTGTTCGGCGAGAAACTGGGAAGGAAAGAAGCACTGGGGCTTGTGCTGCTCACCGCCGGTACGGTGGCGATGGCACTTTTGTAAGAATCCTGCCCCGGCTTGTATATAATTTCCCTTATAAAGTAAACGGCAAAGATCATCAGAGCAGATATGAAATGTCTGCCGGAAAGGAGGCGGAGCGGATGCATGATATCTGGAATCCGTGGCACGGCTGCAGAAAGTGTTCAGAGGGCTGCGAAAACTGTTATATGTATTTCCTTGACCGGATGCGGGAGCAGGACGGAAGCCGGATCTACCGGACGAAGAACGGCTTCCGCTATCCTCTGTCCAGAAACCGGCAGGGGCAGTACAAGGTGCGCAGCGGGGAGATGATCCGGGTCTGTATGACGTCAGATTTCTTCCTGGAAGAGGCAGATGCCTGGCGAGACGAGGCATGGGCCATCATGCGCCAGAGGAAAGATGTGAAGTTTTTCCTTCTGACAAAACGGCCGCAGCGGGTATCATCCTGTCTCCCCTATGACTGGGGAACCGGCTGGGAAAATATTTTCTTTAATGTAACCTGCGAGAACCAGAGGCGGGCAGATGAACGGATACCGCTTTTATTTGAACTGCCCTTTAAGCATAAAGGTATTATGACCGCTCCGCTGATCGGACCGGTGGATATCGGAAAATATCTGGCGGAAGGGCAGATTGAGCAGGTGATGTGCGGAGGAGAAAATTATGACGGTTCCCGTCCGTGCCGCTATGAATGGGTGAAACTTTTAAGTGACCAGTGTCGGGCATATAATGTCACTTTTAACTTTATTGAGACTGGAACGTATTTCATAAAAAATGAAAAAGTTTACCGCATTCCGGATAAAAGAACACAGTCCCGGCAGGCTTTCCGGTCCGGCCTGAGCTTCCGGGGGAAAGAAATTCATTTCCGGCTGACAGATGAATGGGGATATGATATTCCTGAAGAGAATCTGTATGTGCCTCATTACCATCCTGTTACATGCCGGGAATGCGGAAGCCGTCTTACCTGCAACGGCTGTTCTGACTGCGGGAAATGTACGGAAAAATAACCTGCCGCCTGCCGGTTCCTGTACGGCAAAGCGGCGGGTTTTCTTTTATACTGTTGAATATATGGAAACACAATGCTAATCTAATAGCAGCAAAGGTTTGGGAGGATGATTATGCAGACAAGATCAAAAATGCTCAGAAGGGCTTTTCGGACAGCGTTCCCTTATACTATACCGATATTTGCGGGATTCTGGTTTCTCGGGATTACATATGGGATTTATATGAACGTTTCGGGCTTCAGTTTCTGGTATCCCATGCTGATGAGCATTACGATATTTGCCGGTTCTATTGAGTTTGTAACTGTCAATATGCTTCTGGGGGCGTTCAATCCCCTGCAGGCGTTTGTCATGACACTGATGATCAATGCCCGGCATCTGTTTTACGGGATTTCCATGCTGGACAAGTTCCGCGGCACCGGATGGAAAAAAGTCTATCTGATTTTCGGCATGTGCGATGAGAGTTTTTCTATTAATTATACTGCCGATATCCCGGAGAATGTGGACCGGGGCTGGTTTATGTTTTTTGTTACGCTGTTAAACCATTTTTACTGGTTTTCAGGCGCAACCCTGGGAGGCATCTTCGGGTCACTGATTCATTTCAATACAGAGGGGCTTGATTTTGTAATGACCGCCATGTTCGTGGTAATTTTTATGGAGCAGTGGCTGAAAGAAAAGAACCATACCAGCTCCATTCTGGGTCTGGGCATTTCCCTGCTGTGCCTGATCGCGTTCGGGGCGGACAACTTTATTATACCGGCCATGCTGGCGCTTCTTGTGGTGCTGACATTAATGAGAAGACCTCTTGAGAAGGAAGGAGAAGTACAATGACGCTGACAGAACAGATGATTACGGTTGCAATGGTGGTCCTTGGAACGGCTGTCACGCGGTTCCTGCCGTTTCTGATTTTCCCGGCAGGAAAGCCGACGCCGAAATATATACAGTATCTTGGAAAAGTCCTTCCTGCCGCAGTGTTCGGGCTGCTTGTAATTTACAGCCTGAAAAATGTGAGTATATTTACCGGAAGCCACGGCCTGCCGGAATTGATTTCAATTGTGCTGGTTATTTTTCTGCATGTGTGGAAGCGGCAGATGCTTCTCTCCATTGCAGGAGGTACGGTGTGTTATATGCTGCTGGTGCAGCTTGTTTTCTGAACAGAAGAGAAGAATGGATATGGGTGAGTGTGGGATAAGACCTGCCTGTGTTTCGTAAGAAGCGGCGGGGATTATCCCACATTCTGTATTTGGGAGAAAATTACTGTAAAATTGGAATTTATCAAAATGTAACTGTTGACATTACAACAAAGGCGTGGTATTCTAACAGCATGAGTTGTAACAATGAATATTACATTAAAACGGGAATTTACAAAGACATCAGAGGCGGTGAAAGGGAACATATGAAAATCTGAGGAAAAAGATGGACAGAACAGGGAATAGATAGAAATGAGAAAAATATGATTTAGTATGTCCGAAAGCGGCATAGCGGACTTCGCAGGTCCGGTTTGTATTCAGAAAAAAGGAGGAGAAAAATGACAGCGAAAGAGTGCCTGCAGATATTACGGGATATTAAGGATGTGGCCTTTGCCACAGTAGATGAGAAGGGAATGCCTCATGCGAGGATGATTGACGTTATGCTGGTGGAAGAGGAAAAACTTTATTTCTGCACAGCCCGCGGCAAGAATTTTTACCGGCAGCTTGAGAACCTGCCTCAGACAGAGATTACAGGTATGAACCGGGAATACCAGATGGTGCGCCTTTCCGGAAAGGTAAAGAGACTGGCGGATCAGAAAAAGTGGATCGACCGGATTTTCCGGGAAAATCCCTCCATGAATGATGTCTATCCGGGAGAGAGCAGGTATATTCTGGAGCCCTTCTGTATTGAAGAAGGGCAGGTTGAGTTCTTTGATCTTGGAAAGAGCCCGATATACAGAGAGAGCTTTGCCATCGGAATGGCAGAGAAACCGGAGAAGGGATTTGAGATTACAGACGCATGTATCGGATGCGGAAAGTGCAAAAGGATCTGTCCTCAGCAGTGCATTGCGGAAGGCACTCCGTTTGCAGTTACCCAGGAGCACTGTCTGCACTGCGGACTGTGCTTTGAAAACTGTCCGGTAAAAGCAATTCAGAGAAGAGGTGAGTAAAGATGCTGAAAGACATATGGACGCTGCTTACGGAGCGGACGGACTTTTTTGCCGGGCTGCTTCTGGAACATCTGGAGATTTCTCTCCTTGCCATTGCAATGGCCATCCTTGCAGGCGGTCTTGCGGGGATTCTGATCAGTGAATTTCAGCGGGCGGCAAAGCCGGCGTTGGCGGTGATTAATTTCCTTTATACGATTCCTTCCATTTCTATGCTTGGATTTCTGATACCGTTTTCCGGCGTGGGAAATGCCACGGCCGTGATCGCGCTTACCGTATATGCGCTGCTGCCTATGGTGCGCAATACTCACACGGGAATCTCCAATATTGACCCGGCCATTCTTGAGGCGGCCAGAGGAATGGGCAGCACACGGCTCCAGATCCTTTTCTGGATCAAGCTGCCCCTTGCCATGCCGGTGATTATGTCCGGGATCCGCAGCATGGTAACTATGACCATTGCCCTTGCCGGTATTGCCTCTTTCATCGGCGCAGGCGGTCTGGGCGTTGCCATTTACCGGGGAATTACCACCAATAATGCGGCAATGACCATGGCAGGAAGCCTGCTGATCGCAGTGCTCGCCCTTGTGGTTGATTTCCTGCTTGGATTTGTGGAGCGGCGGATGAAAAAGCGCAGCGCGAAAGCGAAGCGGACAAATCGGATTATGGCTGCGGGAACTGCAGCAGTAATCTGCGCCGCGCTGATTGTGACTGCGGTATTCCGGACAAATACCGGAGAAACGATCCATATCGCGACAAAGCCTATGACCGAGCAGTATGTAATAGGCGAGATGCTGAAAATCCTGATTGAGCAGGACACGGATCTGAATGTGGAGCTGACCCAGGGCGTGGGCGGCGGTACTTCCAACATTCAGCCTGCGATGGAAAGCGGAGAGTTTGATATCTATCCGGAATACACCGGTACTGCCTGGAATATGGTGCTGAAAAACGAGGAATTGTATACAGAGGATCTGTTTGATCAGCTCCGGCAGGAGTACAAGGATAATTATTCCATGGAATGGACCGGCATGTACGGGTTCAATAATACTTATGGGATGGTAGTGCGCCGGGAGATTGCGGAAAAATATGATCTTCACACTTATTCCGATCTTGCGGCCGCTGCGGATCAGCTTGTCTTCGGAGCGGAATACGATTTCTTTGAACGTGAAGACGGCTATGAGGCCCTTTGCGATACTTACGGCCTGAATTTTAAGGAGACAATGGATCTGGATATCGGTCTGAAATACCAGGCGCTGGAACAGGAACAGATTGATGTTATGGTTGTATTTACCACAGACGGACAGCTCTCCGCGGCGGATGTGGTGGTACTGGAAGATGATAAACAGTTCTACCCTTCGTATCTGTGCGGAAATGTGGTGCGCAGCGAGGTGCTGGAAGCGCATCCGGAGCTGAACGGAGTTTTCGAAAAAGTAACCGGACTGATCTCGGACAGCGATATGGCACAGATGAATTATGCGGTGGAGACAGAGAACAGGGAGCCGGAAGATGTGGCAGAAGAATTTCTTGCATCACACGGGCTTATAGAGTAAGGAGGATACGAAATGCAGACAATGATTGAATTCCGCCATGTGCGGAAAGCCTACGGAGAAAAAGTAATACTGAAGGACTTCAGCCTTTCTGTAGAAAAAGGAGAATTTATCACCATTATCGGATCATCCGGATGCGGCAAGACAACGGCCCTTAAGATGGTCAACGGCCTGCTGGAGCCCACGGCGGGAGACATCCTGATTAACGGAGAGAACATCCGGGATAAAAACCAGACCCTTCTGCGGAGAAATATCGGCTATGCCATCCAGGGCAGCGTCCTGTTTCCCCATATGACGGTGGAGCAGAATATTGCCTATGTGCCCGATCTGCTGAATAAAAGAGATAAAAAGAAGACAAAGGAAGCGGTCAGTAAATGGATGCGGATCGTTGGCCTGGACGAAGAAATGAGAGAACGGTATCCGGCGGAACTTTCCGGCGGCCAGCAGCAGAGAGTGGGAATTGCCCGTGCTCTGGCAGCATCTCCGGAGATCCTCCTGATGGATGAGCCTTTCGGAGCTGTGGATGAGATCACCCGTACACAGCTCCAGACAGAGCTGCGCCGGATTTACGAAAAAACCGGGATTACCGTACTGTTTGTGACACATGACATTTCAGAGGCGCTGAAACTTGGAACAAAGGTGCTGGTCATGGATCAGGGAGAAATCCAGCAGTACGCGCCGCCGGAAGAAATCCTGCACCATCCGGCCACAGTATTTGTAAGCAGGCTGGCGGAAAAGGAACGCCGCAGGTGTCATCTGCCGGATGAAAGGCTTGAAGAATGCGAGTACAGCGGCGCGGGAAGCGGCCCGCGGCAAAACGGATAGAAAAAGAAACTGCGCAGAATTACAGGGATTGATTCATCCTTGCCATAACAATGGAAAATTGCTATAATATGATGTACTGTGCGGACGGGGAACAGGCAATTTTCTGTTGCCGGAACATGAAGAAATCTGCGTCCGGAAGAAGCACCAAGGCGGATGGGGATCCGCTTTACAGACGGAGGATGAAAATGAACGATTTGGAAATGTACCGTGAACAGCTTGCCATCTGTGACGATAAAATTATTGACGCGCTGGTGGAAAGAAATTCGATTGTCGAGAAGATCATGGCTTACAAAGAAACATATGGAATGCCCATACTCCAGCCGGCTCAGGAAGCCAAACAGCAGAACAGGCTGGAGGAGAAGCTTAGAGATAATAAGTATCAGGAAGAAATACAGGATGTATTTCAGAGAATTCTCCGCAACAGCAAGCGGATCCAGGCGAGAAAGCTGTTCTCATACAATATCGTCCTGATCGGATTTATGGGTTCCGGGAAGTCAACGATTTCCGATTATCTGAGCACGGTCTTTGATATGAAACTGGTAGAGATGGATCAGGTGATTGCAGAGAAAGAAGAAATGAGTATTCCGGATATCTTCGCTACATACGGGGAAGAGTATTTCAGGAACCTTGAAACAAATCTTCTGAAAGAACTTCAGACCGGACAGAACTGTATCATCTCCTGCGGCGGTGGCGTCGCTCTCCGCCAGGAAAATGTAGTTGAAATGAAGAAAAACGGGAGAGTTGTTCTCCTTACCGCCAGCCCGGAGACGATTTTCGAAAGAGTCAAGGACAGCAACGACAGACCGATTCTTGACGGAAACAAAAACGTAGAGTTTATTGCAGGTCTGATGGAGCAGCGGCGGGAAAAGTACGAGGCGGCAGCAGATGTTGTAGTACAGACAGACAACAAAACGATTCTGCAGATCTGTGAGGAACTGATTTCAAAGCTGATGGAGTTGGATGGGAAATAATGTTTGACAGATTTTTTCCGGATGAGTATGTTGCATCTACATATATCATCCCATTTGAAAAGTTATATGAAGACGGATACCGGGGAGTTATCTTCGATATCGACAACACTCTTGTGCCTCACGGAGCGCCTGCGGACGAGAGGGCGCGGAAGCTTTTCCGGAGACTGGAAGAGATCGGATTTGCCTCCTGCCTGATTTCCAATAATCAGGAAGCGAGAGTGAAGATGTTCAACAAGGATATTCAGACAAACTATATCTATAATGCGCACAAGCCTTCTACGAAAAATTATATCCGGGCCATGGAGATCATGGGAACCACCAGAGATACGACGCTTTTTGTCGGCGATCAGCTCTTTACGGATGTGTGGGGGGCAAAGCGGGCAGGCATACACAACATTCTTGTCCGGCCCATTCATCCGAAAGAAGAGATTCAGATAGTACTGAAAAGACGGCTGGAGAAGATTGTGCTTTATTTTTATGCAAAGAAGAAAAATAAGAACTGAGGCTCCCTGTTTTGTATTGTTCCCACCCTGTTTCGACGGAAAAAGACAGCAGGTAAAAAAAGGATTGAAAAATAGGGAATTATATTATAGAATGTATAGAGTGGAGCGCTGAGTAAAGGCGTAATTGAAGGAGGATTATAGATGGTTTCAGCAGGAGATTTTAAGAACGGCTTAACCGTAGAAATTGACGGAAATATTTATCAGATTATGGAATTTCAGCATGTAAAACCGGGAAAAGGCGCGGCTTTTGTAAGAACCAAGCTGAAAAACATTATCAGCGGCGGTGTTGTTGAGAAGACTTTCCGTCCTACTGAAAAATTTGAAAATGCACACATTGACAGAAAAGATATGCAGTACCTGTATCAGGACGGAGATCTGTACAACTTCATGGATATGGAGACATATGATCAGATCGCGCTGAATGCAGATGTGGTTGGCGATGCTCTGAAGTTTGTAAAAGAGAACGAGACTGTAAAGATCTGTTCTCATAAAGGAAATGTATTTTCCGTTGAGCCGCCGCTGTTCGTGGAACTGGCTATTACAGAAACAGAGCCGGGATTCAAGGGAGATACGGCACAGGGCGCAACAAAGCCGGCAACAGTTGAGACAGGCGCTGTTGTAATGGTTCCGCTGTTTTGTGAGACAGGCGATGTACTGAAGATCGACACAAGAACAGGCGAATACTTATCAAGAGTATAACCGAATTAAAAAGGGCAGCAGGATCTGTGACAAAAAAGCAGATTCCGCCGCCCTTCTTTTTTGTGAAATATGCCGCATTGCTTTTTGGCGGCGCCTCGTCTATAATCAAGAGCACATAATAACATTCAAATCATTTTTTTCAAAGGTACAGTTCGTACCGCTTTTCTCGTTTAAATTCAATGAACCGCGTCATGAAAGGAGAAGAATGAATTATCAGCAGTTTGTAAGCGCGGTAGAGAAAAATCTGAATCAGAAAATGGAAGGAGGTGTGAGAGCTTCCTGCTATACAGCAGTGAAAAATAACGGAACAGAGAGGACAGGTGTCGTTATTGAAGCGCCCGGTATAAATATATCGCCGACTATCTATCTGGAAGAATATTACGATCAGTACAGAAAGGGCCGGACCATAGAGGAAACCGTTGATCTGCTGATGCAGTTCTACCGGAACATCCGCAGAGATGAACCGTGGGACTGCAGCAGGCTTCTGGAGTTTGAAGGGGTAAAGGACAGAATTGTATTCAAGCTGATCAATACGGAAAAGAACCGGGGCTTCCTCAGAGATACGCCTCACAGGTCGTTTCTGGATCTTTCTGTGGTCTTTTATGTGCTTCTGGAAGTAAGCAGTGACGGAACAGCGGCGATGCCGGTAAAAACTGATCATATAAAACGGTGGGGTGTAAAGGAAAAATTACTTTGGGAGGCAGCTGTCGAAAATGTTAAGCGCCTGCTTCCGGCAGAATTTCTGACGATGCGGTATGCTCTGCAGGAGTGCCTTTCCGGTACGGAGATTTCCGGAGACAGAGAGAATCTGCTGGACGCTCCGGAAACAGCCAGAGATCAGATGTATGTGCTTTCCAACCGGATCCGCAGCTATGGAGCGGCCTGTATTGCATATCCCCATATTCTCGAAATGATCGGAAGTATTTTAGAAGATGATTTTTTTGTCCTGCCCAGCAGTGTGCATGAAGTGGTGATTGTGCCGGCTTCTGCCGGCATTCCATGCAGCGAGATGGATGCCATGGTACGGGAGATTAATGAAACTCAGGTGGCGGCAGAGGAAGTGTTGGGCGATTCGGCTTACTTTTACGACCGCGGAAGCGGCACGCTGCAGTTAGACACGTGCCAGAGAAGGGAGGCGCAAATAGGATGATCTGTGTGAAAAGATTTCTGGCTGTTCTTTTGTCGCTGTTTATACTTGCCGGAGTTCCTGCTGCAACAGGTATTTTTTTTGTGCATGCAGAAGAACAAAGTGAAGAAGTCCGGCTGATGGCCGATTCCTCCTCGGGAGAAAAGATTACGGTGAATCTTGATATCGGGGAAGAAGTATTTTACGGGAGCTATCATACCCGGTTTTATACGGTGGACGGACAGACTGCCTACTGTCTCGAACCTTCCAAACCCTGGCCGTCATCCGGAGCATATGAAGCGCAGCGCCTGGAAGCGGGCAGCCTGAGAAAGGCGCTGTATTATCTGTACGGAGGCCCCGGCTATAAGGCTTATGTTGAAAAGTACGGGTATTTCGGATTCTCAGGGAAGATGGTAAAAGCAGATGAATACTGCATGAGCCATTGTATTGCGGCATATTTTTACCTGGAAAATAATAATGCATTTATCGGACTTTCCGATGAACAGATCCGCGGGTTGAAGCAGAAAGCGGCAAATATCCGTTCCCTGCCTGAGCCGCCGGAGTATTTCAATGCTTTTATCTTTAATACAAGCGGCAGCAGACAGGTAATGGGCGGCACGGGAAAAGCCCTGACAGGTTCAGTGGAGATATATAAAAAGTCCGGACAGCCGGAATGGACAGACGTCAGTGCCTGTTATTCTCTGGAAGGAGCAGTATTCGGCTTGTTTGAACCGGGAAAAGATACGCCTTCTTACCGCATTACGACAAACCGGGACGGGTATGGAAGGGCAGACAACGTACGGATCGGAAAGTATGAAATCAGGGAACTTGAAAGCCCGGAGGGATATGTTCTGGATTATGAAAAAAAGAACATTGTTGTGGAAAATAATCAGGTGTCTACGTATTCCTGTACGGACGAAGCTTACTATTATCCGGCAGAACTGATCCTTCAGAAAGCCGATGCAGATACCGGGAAACCTGCAGGCCAGGGCAGCGCCGTGCTTTCAGATGCGCTGTTTACAGTCCGGTTTTATCCGGGATATTATGATACGGATCCCGCGGAGGCAGGAGTAAAGGCTGCCAGAACGTGGGTGATGAAATCCGACAGTCAGGGCAGAGTAATCCTTTCTGAAAAAGCAAAGGTAAGCGGAGATCCTTTCTACCAGACGGCTTCCGGAGAAAATGTACTCCCTCTGGGTACGGTTACCTTTGAAGAGACAGAAGCGCCGGAAGGGTATCTTCTGAATGAGGAAGTGATCGTAAGACAGGTGACTGTGTCCGGCAGCGGGCAGACAGATACGGTGTTCCAGTATCCGGAAATTCTTGATCAGGTAATAAGAGGACATATTAAGATTGTAAAGTTCCGGGAGGATGCGGATTCAGAGCAGGAACAGAAAAGTCCGCTTCCGGGAATCCGGTTCAGGATAACATCAAAGACTACCGGGAAAACAACGGTGATTGAAACAGATGAAAACGGCTGTGCGTCTACTGACCGAAATTCAGAAGGAGGACGGAACGGCCTGGTTTATGATACTTATACAATAAGTGAAGAAAACGCGCCGGAAGGATTTATGCCCGTGGATGATTTTGAAGTGACCATAGATGAGGAGGGAGAAATTTTGTATTACATCCTTGAGAATAAACAGATATTTTCTCCGGTAAAACTGATCAAAAAGGACAGTACTACAGGAAAAGTGATTCCGGCGGCCGGCGCAGAATTTGAACTGCTGGATGCAGAGAAAAATCCTTTGACTATGACGGCTCATTATCCTTCCGGAATGGAGAGCCATACATTTTCCACAGATGAAAACGGGTGCTTCATTCTTCCGGAAAAGCTTCCGGTGGGGACATATTATTTTCGGGAAATTACTGCACCGGAAGGATATCTCCTGAATGAAGAGCTCTTGAAATTCCAGGTAAAGGAAGGCCATGACTGGCAGGAGCCTGTCGAGGTAGAGTTTGAAGATGAACCGGCCATGGAAAAGATCCGGCTGAAAAAGACTGACGCAGAATCAGGAAAGGGACTTGAAGGAGTATATTTTGACATAATAGCAAAAACAGATATTGTAACACCTGACGGTACCCTGCGGATGAAAGCGGGAGAAAAGGCGGGAACCATGGTTACCGGTACAGACGGCACTGCCTGCTCGGAGGAGCTGTTTCCCGGAACGTACGAGATTGTGGAAACAAAACAGGCTGCAGGGTATATGCTCCCGTTATCTCCTTATGAAGTGCAGGTGGAATACAGAGAAGGAAAGGGCGTGGAAGTAATGATCGAAAATAACAGATCTTCTATTACAGATACAGCGGCGGTCTGGAAAAAGAGCGGAGCAAAATGGACAGAAGCAGGCGAGGAGTCTGCGATAACAGATACTGTTGAGCTGGAATATCTGAATAAAGGAGAAGAATACACTTTGAAAGGCATCGTGATGGATGCTGCCACAGGTGAAGCACTCCTGGCGGACGGAGAGCCTGTGGAAGCAGAAGTACGCTTTACTCCCCGCCAGTCCGAAACGGCGGTAGAAATGGAATTTGCTCTGGATTCTCTGCTGTTCGCAGGAAAACGCCTGGTCATATATGAATATCTGTATCTTGGTGATACTCTTCTCTCATCTCATGACGATATTGAAGATGCAGGACAGATGGTGGAGATACGGGAACGGGCGGAAGAAGCGGTAAAAACAGGCGATGAACTTCCGGATATAAGCGGAACCGCTCTGATGGCCGCGTCCTCTGCAGCAGCCGGATTTGCCGTGGCAGGAATGAAAACAGTATTACGGCGTCAAAAGAGAAGAGGAAAATAAATCTTTACATTTCCCCGAAATTATGCTAGGATAATTAAGGCTGTTGAAGAGGGAATGCAGATGTGTTCCCTCAGACAGCCGGAATGCGTCTGTAGCTCAGTGGATAGAGCAATGCCCTCCGGAGGCATGTGCGGCGGTTCGACTCCGCTCAGACGCTTCAGACATATCCCGGGAGGATGCTGTTTACAGTATCCTCCCGGGATTTTTGCTAAAAAAAATAAATCTAAAGAAAAAGCAGCTGTAAGACGTCTCCATATACGAAGAATCTGCGAAAACTGTCGGAATGAAAAAATATTTTGCCGTAAGGTATTCTGCCTGTAAAAAATGATAGACAGGATCTTCCGGGACATTTATGATAAAAGAAATAAATGCGCATACAGGAAAAGGGAGGGAATCAAATGGATACCGGAAGAAAAAGCAAACATCCAGAACCAGGTTATCTGAAGTGTCCTGGGGAAAACACGGATATGAATACAACGAAAAGCGGCAATAAATTATCCGGTCTGCTGCCGGTTTTTACTTACCTGGCAGTGTGGGCGGCTGCTCTTATTTCCTTCTGGGTTTTTAAGAGCGGCTCGGATGCTATGGGATACAGTGTGGTATATCTTTGGATACTGCTGCCGATTACAACATTTTTCACCTCGTTTGTAATAGGGATCAATAATTACTGGGGCAGGAAAAAATGGATATCTGTCGCTGCCTATGGCGTTATGTATATGCTTGCCGGGTATGCGACATTCAGTGTGGCGAATATGATTACATTTAATAAAATTAACATGCCCGAATTTATAATGATCCCGATCGGGGCAGCCATATCCGCTGCGGGAATGGGACTTGGAACAGGGATCCGGATCATCAGAAAATGAGATGAATTTGAATTTATCTGCGGCATGCGATTGAAAAAAGTCCGAAAATGTCAGAATACGAAGTGAGAATAAATTGTTTTCGGATAGCGGCTGCGGGAAATTTCAGCTCCGTTCCGCGTAATAATTAAAACTACAAAACCCTGAGCACAGGCTAGAAACAGGATTTTCAATGGAAACTCACGTTCCGTTCGGACAGCTCCATTGAAAATCCTAACGCCTGTACTCAGGGTTTTAAGTTTTACTAAATTACGCTCCAAGTCGCTGAAATTTCCCGCAGCCGCTATCCGAAAGGCGCATCCCATCGTCCGTATTCCGCCATTTTCTGTTCTTTTCCAATCGGCACTGCCACTGATAATTTCAAATTCAACAAACAAAAACAAAGACAGAACTATTTCGACTACGGCTAACTATTCATCCGATTTCCGCTTTTGAAACAGGAAAATGCACCTGCTTTCAAACAGCAGCGCGGAATACAGTCTTGTGTCAGCCGATAAAGTTCTGGCTTCGTTTCTTCTTGTTTGAATTTGGAATTGTGAGCGGGAAAGCGCAGCCGGGGAGTGCGGGTATGGTGATGGAGAGCCGTAAAGCGGCGCCGGCACTTAGAGCGCGTCTTTTGCGCTCTTATGTACCGCTGCGCCGCGATCCGAGCGAAAGCGTGCTCTCCGGCACCATACCCGGACTCCCCGGCGGAAACTTTCTCCACCCACAAATTCAAATGCACAAATTCAAATTTTCAACCAAAACTTGCCGTTACCCTGCAGACATGGTAGAATATCTTTCATATGGATTAAGGAGTGTGAAAATAAAGTGAAGACATTACTGGAACTGATTACGATAGAGATGGAGACAGCGTTTGAGAAGGCCGGATATGACAGAGAACTGGCCAGGGTTACGCTGTCCAACCGGCCGGACCTGTGCGAGTACCAGTGCAACGGGGCTATGGCGGGAGCTAAGAAATATAGGAAAGCGCCGTTTATGATTGCGGAGGATGTGGCCGCGCAGATGAAGAACTGCGGCTGCTTTGCCTCTGTGGATGTAGTGAAGCCGGGATTTATCAATCTGAAGCTTTCTCCGGACTATGTGGCTGCGTACCTGAATGAAATGGCCGGGGATGAGAAGCTGGGAGTGAACGAGGAAGAGAATCCCAGAACCATTATTATTGACTATGGCGGACCGAATGTGGCAAAGCCGCTGCATGTGGGACATCTCAGATCAGCCATTATCGGAGAAAGTGTCAAACGGATTGCGCGGTATAAGGGAAATAAAGTGATCGGTGATATTCATCTGGGCGACTGGGGCTACCAGATGGGCCTGATTATTACAGAGCTTAAGAAAAGGCAGCCGGATCTTCCGTATTTTGATGAGAATTTTGAAGGAGAATATCCGGAGGAAGCGCCCTTTACCATCGGGGAACTGGAGGAGATTTATCCGACGGCCAGCGCATACGCGAAAGAGCACGAAGATTACAGAGAAGAAGCATTGCATGCTACCTATCTTCTGCAGAATGGAGACCGGGGATGCAGAGCGATCTGGAAACATATTATGGCGGTATCCGTCGCGGATCTGAAGAAGAACTATGAAAAGCTGAATGTGCATTTTGACCTCTGGAAAGGGGAGGCGGATGCCCAGAAGTTTATTCCGGATATGGTGCAGATGCTGAAGGACAAAGGCTTTGCCCGTTATGACGAGGGCGCTCTTGTGGTAGATGTACAGGAAGAGTCGGACAATAAGGAAGTGCCGCCCTGTATGATTCTGAAATCAGACGGCGCAGCTCTCTACGATACGACAGATCTTGCCACTCTGGTGGACCGGGAGGAAGAGTTCCACCCGGATCAGGTAATCTATGTGGTAGACAAGAGACAGGAGCTGCATTTTATCCAGGTGTTCCGCTGCGCGAAGAAAACAGGAATTGTACGGCCGGAGACAGATCTTGAATTCCTGGGCTTTGGTACGATGAACGGAAAAGACGGCAAGCCGTTTAAAACAAGAGAAGGCGGTGTGATGCGCCTGGAAAATCTGATCCGTGAGATTGAGGATGAGATGTATAAAAAGATTATGGACAACCGTACAGTAGAAGAGTCTGAGGCGAGAAAGACGGCGCAGACTGTCGGACTGGCTGCGATCAAGTACGGGGATCTGTCCAACCAGGCTTCCAAAGATTATATCTTTGATGTGGACAGATTTACATCCTTTGAAGGAAATACCGGACCGTATATTTTGTACACAATTGTAAGGATCAAGTCCATTCTCGGTAAATATGAGGAAATGGGCGGCGATCTCTCTGATCTGAAGATCCTCTCTCCGGAAGGAGAATATGAGAAGGCACTTATGCTTCAGGTTCTCAAATACAATGATGTGATTAATACAGTGTATGAGGAGACGGCGCCGCATAAACTCTGTGCGTATATTTACGATCTGGCCAATGAGTTTAATAAGTTTTACCATGAGACAAAGATTCTGGCAGAGGAGGATGCTGTTCGAAGAAGCGGATATATTTCTCTTCTTGTACTGACAAAGAAAGTGCTGGAGTCCTGTATTGATCTGCTGGGATTTGAAGCTCCGGAACGGATGTAAAAACTGCAGGAAGAGCCGGGACGGACGATGGAAAGGAAGTAGATAGAATATGACGGAAAAACTCTTTTACAGCGACAGCCATCTGAGAGAATTTACGGCAGAAGTTGTATCCTGCGAGAAACGGGACGGGCATTATGAAGTGGAACTGGACCGGACGGCTTTTTTTCCTGAAGGAGGCGGTCAGTATGCGGATACCGGAACGCTGGATGAAATGCGGGTGTGTGACGTGCAGGAGAAAGACGGCCGTATTTTCCATATAATGCAGGATAAAAGTCAACATATTCCGGAATATTTTACGGTCGGGCGGAACGTGTCGGGCCGGATTAACTGGGAAGAGCGGTTCATGAAAATGCAGCAGCATACAGGCGAACATATCGTGTCCGGTCTGGTGCATGCCCGCTTTGGATATAATAATGTAGGATTTCATCTGGGCAGCGAAGACTGTACTATGGATTTTAACGGCATTATTACAAAGGAAGAACTTCAGGAGATTGAGCGGGAGGCTAACCGGGCGGTCTGGAAAAACCTTCCTGCAGAGGTTCTCTATCCCTCGGAAGAAGAGCTTGCTTCTATGGAATACCGGAGCAAAATTGAGATAGAAGGCCAGGTGCGGATTGTGGTTATACCGGGATATGATGTATGCGCCTGCTGTGCGCCTCATGTGAAATATACCGGAGAAATCGGTTTGATCAAACTGACCGGCGTGCAGAAATATAAAGGAGGCGTGCGGGTGACCATGCTCTGCGGCGTACGTGCGCTTCTGGATTATGAAGCAAAGCAGAGGGAGGCTCAGTCTGTATCCGCCATGCTCTGTGCCAGAGAAAATGAAATTGCAGAGGCTGTAGAGCATCTGAGGCAGGAATGCGGAGAACTGAAGCAGGAAATAAGCGAAAAGGAAAAGAAACTGATTCAGTACAGAGCAGATATGATTCCCGCGGAAGAGCAGGTGGTCTGCATTTTTACAGACGAGTTCGCGGGGGAATCCATGCGGCACCTGATGAACCGGGTTCTTGAAAAGGACCGGGTTCTCTGCGCGGTATTTTCGGGCGGCGACCGGGACGGTTACCGCTATGTCATAGGCAGCAGGGAGATGGATGTGCGTTCTCTGGCGGGAGAATTTAACCATGCTTTCGATGGGCGGGGAGGCGGAAGACCGGAAATGGTGCAGGGAACAGTGCAGGGCAAAGAGAGTGAGATGAGGAAGTGGATTCTGCAGAAAGCGGGGAATAACAGCCATGAATCGAATTCATAGAAAAAGTCCGTTCTGGAGTATTGCAGCGCCGATTCTGATTTATATGGGCGTCAGACTTGTTGTGGAGATCATCGGTATTCTTATCCTTTCGTTTCCGTATTTGATGGATACATACGAACAGCTGATCGGACAGCAGGCTATGACAATGGATGAGATGACACAGCAGTACTGGACGCTGATGGAGCCTGCTATGGAACAGGTTTTCCGTTATGCGACAGAGATTGCCGGAGTAGCCGCCCTGATTACGATACCGATCAATGCGGTTTTCTTTGCCAGGGACAGAAAGCTGGAGAAAGTCTGCGGTGTGGAAACTTCGGAAAAAGCTCCTCTGAAAAAATACGGGACAGTTGTAGTTTTTGGCCTGGCTGTCAGCATAGCGGCCACATGCTTTGCCGCCATGGTGCAGCTGGCGTTTTATAACGGACAGTCACAGAGTTCGTCGTTGACTGTCTACTCTCCCCCGTTTCCGGTACAGCTTCTGGTGTTGGGGATTATAGTTCCGATTGCGGAAGAGCTGATGTTCCGCGGAGTACTGTTCCGGCGTTTTATGGAAAATCGAAGTTTCTGGTATGCGGCGCTGTGGTCTTCCCTGTTTTTTGTTTTAATGCATCAGGACGGGGCGCAGATGGTTTATGCGCTGCTGCTGGGGATTTTTCTCTGCTATGTATATGAGAAATTCGGATCTTTGAAAGCGCCGGCGGTTCTTCATGTGATTGCCAACTGCAGTTCACTGATCTATACGGAAACCGGGGTGTTCAGATGGATTGGACAAGCTCCGCTCAGAATGGCGGGAGCGGTCATTATAGGAGCGTTTATCTGCTCCGTAATGTATGTAATGATTCAGAGAACCGGAGGACCTGTGCAGAAAGAAAATAAATCAGAGACAGGGAATCCCGGAGATATGTTTTAATAAAAAAACAATTTTAAATTGTGTGCGGCAGGAGATGAATCCTGCCGTATTTTTTTGCGCTTATATATAATAAAAATACAAAAAAACAAAGAAAATCAGCAATTATAAAATAAATTCCTATTGTTTGCCACAACAGTAAATTATCAGATAAATTTATATAAATAAATTAATTATCGAATTATCTGACAATATAACAATTTTTCTTGTTTACAAACGGGTAAAAATCATGTATAGTCGAAAAAGACAAAATAAAAAAGAAAGGACAGGGATTATGAGGAAAGAAATTGACAGCCAGCAGGGACTGTACCGGGAAAGCTTTGAACATGATAACTGCGGAATCGGTGCAATTGTAAATATTAAAGGCGTAAAAAGTCATGATACTGTTGCGGGCGCCCTCCGG
This sequence comes from Mediterraneibacter sp. HA8405, assembly GCF_056148955.1. Taxonomy (NCBI): domain Bacteria; kingdom Bacillati; phylum Bacillota; class Clostridia; order Lachnospirales; family Lachnospiraceae; genus Mediterraneibacter; species Mediterraneibacter sp. HA8405. The sequence continues at coordinate 1,502,028 of NZ_CM148758.1, forward strand.
ATTGTAGAGCACCTGGAACACAGAGCAGGAAAGGATGCAGAAGGAAAAACCGGAGACGGAGTCGGTATTCTTCTGCAGGTTTCTCACAGATTCTTCAGCAAAGTCTGTAAGCCTCTCGGTATTACTCTGGGCGGTGAGAGAGATTATGGTGTGGGAATGTTCTTTCTTCCCCAGGATGAGCTGAAAAGAAATCAGGCAAAAAATATTTTTGAAGTAATTGTAAAAAAAGAAGGACTGAATTTCCTGGGCTGGCGTGAAGTGCCGATTCATCCGGAAATACTGGGAAAAACTGCTGTAGACTGCATGCCGTGCATTATGCAGGCGTTCATTGAGCGGCCGAAGAAAGTGGAAAAAGGTCTGGATTTTGACCGCAGACTGTATGTTGTCCGCCGCGTATTTGAGCAGAGCAGCGATGATACTTATGTGGTATCCCTGTCCAGCCGTACAATTGTTTATAAAGGAATGTTCCTTGTAGGACAGCTTCGTCAGTTTTTCGGTGATCTTCAGGATAAGGACTATGAGTCTGCTATTGCAATGGTTCACTCGAGATTCAGTACAAATACAGCGCCAAGCTGGCAGAGAGCCCATCCGAACCGTTTTATTGTGCACAACGGAGAAATTAATACAATCCGGGGAAATGCGGATAAAATGAGAGCCAGAGAAGAGACGATGGAGTCCGGCTGCCTGAAAGGAGAACTGCATAAAGTTCTTCCTGCAATTAATACATCCGGTTCCGATTCCGCTATGCTGGACAATGCGTTGGAGTTTATGGTAATGAGCGGTATGGAACTGCCCCTTGCGGTAATGATTGCCATTCCGGAGCCCTGGGTAAATAACAGGAGCATGTCTCAGAATAAGAGAGACTTTTATCAGTACTATGCAACTATGATGGAGCCCTGGGACGGACCGGCTTCTATTCTGTTCTCTGACGGAGATGTGATGGGTGCGGTGCTTGACCGGAACGGTCTTCGGCCTTCCAGATATTATATTACAGATGATGACAACCTGATTCTTTCTTCAGAGGTGGGTGTGCTGGATATTGAACCATCCAAGATCCTTGTAAAAGAGAGGCTTCATCCGGGCAAAATGCTTCTCGTAGATACTGTGGCAGGAAGAGTAATTGACGACGAAGAACTGAAAGAGAAGTATGCAAACGAAGAGCCATACGGAGAGTGGCTTGACAGAAATCTGATCCATCTGAAAGATCTGAAAATACCGAACAAAGATATACCGAGGTATTCCAAAGAAGAATGTACACGGCTTCAGAAAGCGTTTGGCTACACATATGAAGATGTAAAAACATCTATTCTTACCATGGCGCAGAATGGAAGCGAAGGAATCGGCGCAATGGGAATCGATGTGCCGCTTTCTGTTCTTTCTCAGAAACATCAGCCGCTGTTCGGATACTTCAAACAGCTGTTCGCTCAGGTTACAAACCCGCCGATTGACGCAATCCGCGAGGAGATTGTAACTTCTACGGCGATCTATGTAGGAAGAGATGGTAATCTGCTGGAGAAAAAAGAAGAGAACTGCAAGATGCTCCGGGTGGATAATCCGATCCTCACCAATACGGATCTGTTAAAGATCAAGGAAATGAATGTGGAAGGTTTCAAAGTTGCCGAGATTCCGATCACATACTATAAAAACACAAGTCTGGAAAAGGCAATTGAATATGTATTTATTGAGGCAGACCGTGCTATCAGAGAAGGAGCCAATATCCTGATTCTGACTGACCGGGATGTAGATGAATACCATGTGGCGATCCCGTCTCTGCTGGCTGTATCCGGCCTGCAGCAGCATCTGGTCCGCACTAAGAAGAGAACTTCTGTGGCTATGATTCTGGAAAGCGGCGAGCCCAGAGAAGTACATCATTTTGCTACACTGCTGGGATACGGAGCCTGTGCAATCAATCCGTATCTTGCCCACGAGTCCATCCGTCAGCTGATCGAATCCAGACTCCTTCACAAGGATTATTATGCGGCGGTAAATGACTACAACAACGCAATTATTCATGGAATTATCAAGATTGCATCCAAAATGGGTATTTCTACGATTCAGTCTTACCAGGGTGCGAAGATTTTTGAGGCAATCGGACTGAAACAGGATTTCATTAACCGGTATTTCACCGATACGGTAAGCCGCGTAGGCGGTATCGGAATTGAGGAGATCGCGGAAGACTATACAGCCTTCCACTCGAAAGCATTCGATCCCCTGGGATTGGGTGTTGATATGACTCTGGACAGCGAGGGAAGACATAAATATAAGAGCGGCGGAGAGGAGCATCTGTACAATCCTCAGACTATTCATATGCTTCAGCAGTCCACCAGACGGGGCGATTATGAGATGTTCAAGCAATATACAAAGATGGTGGACGAAGAAGGAGAGAAGGTTAATTTAAGAGGTCAGCTTGACTTTAACTATCCGAAGAAAGGAGTTCCTGTTGAAGAAGTGGAAAGTGTGGACTCCATTGTTACCCGGTTTAAGACCGGCGCTATGTCCTACGGTTCCATTTCGAAAGAAGCTCATGAAACTCTGGCAATTGCAATGAACCGGCTTCACGGAAAGTCCAACTCCGGTGAAGGAGGAGAGGATATCGAGAGACTGGATACAGAGCGCTGCTCTGCCATCAAACAGGTGGCTTCCGGCCGGTTCGGCGTTACATCCCGGTATCTGGTTAGCGCGCAGGAGATTCAGATCAAGATGGCTCAGGGCGCAAAACCGGGTGAAGGCGGACACCTTCCGGGCGGAAAGGTGTATCCGTGGATCGCGAAGACCCGTCATTCTACTCCTGGTGTGAGCCTGATTTCACCGCCGCCGCATCATGATATTTATTCCATTGAGGACCTGGCGCAGCTGATCTATGACTGTAAAAATGCGAATAAAGACGCCAGAATTTCTGTAAAACTTGTATCTGAGGCAGGTGTTGGAACGGTTGCTGCCGGTGTGGCAAAGGCCGGAGCAGGACTGATTCTGATTTCCGGATATGACGGAGGAACCGGCGCGGCGCCCAGAAGTTCTATTCATAATGCGGGACTTCCCTGGGAGCTGGGACTTGCCGAGACACATCAGACTCTGATTCAGAACGGACTGAGAGAAAGGGTGCGTATTGAAACAGACGGCAAGCTGATGAGCGGCCGTGACGTGGCAATCGCAGCGCTCCTGGGAGCGGAGGAATTCGGATTTGCAACAGCTCCGCTGGTAACTATGGGATGCGTTATGATGCGTGTCTGCAACCTGGATACCTGTCCGGTTGGTGTGGCTACCCAGAATCCGGAGCTCAGAAAGCGTTTTGCAGGAAAACCGGAGTATGTAATGAACTTCATGAGGTTTATTGCAGAAGAATTAAGAGAATATATGGCAAAACTGGGTGTGCGCTCTGTAGATGAACTGGTGGGAAGAACAGATCTTCTGAAAGTGAAGGACACTCCTACATCAGACCGGGCGGCAACTCTTGATCTGAGCAGCGTGCTTTATAATCCCTACGCCAAAGAAAAGAAAGGCATGATTTTCGACCCGAAGAAACGGTTTGATTTTGAACTGGAGAAAACGCTGGACGAAAAAGTACTTGTTAAGAAACTGCTTCCGGCTCTGGAGAAGGGGCAGAAGAGGAGCCTGGAAGTCGATGTATCCAATACGGACCGTACATTCGGAACGATCTTCGGCTCGGAAATTACGAAGAGATATCCGGAAGGTCTGGAAGACGACAGCTTTGTAATCAAATGTAAGGGCGCAGGCGGACAGAGCTTCGGTGCATTTATTCCGAAGGGACTGACACTTGAGCTTACAGGCGACAGTAATGATTATTTCGGAAAAGGCCTCTCCGGCGGAAAATTGGTTGTGTGCCCGCCGAACGGTACCCGGTTCAAATCCGATGAGAACATTATAATAGGAAATGTTGCTCTTTACGGAGCTACCAGCGGAAGAGCTTATATCAACGGCGTGGCGGGAGAAAGATTCTGTGTCCGCAATTCAGGAGCCCGGGCGGTTGTAGAAGGCGTGGGAGATCACGGCTGTGAGTATATGACCGGCGGATGTGTGGTTGTTCTGGGCCAGGTAGGCAAGAACTTTGCGGCCGGTATGAGCGGCGGTATCGCTTATGTGCTGGATACGGACAACACCCTTTATAAACGGGTGAACAAGGCCATGGTTAACATTGAGCGTGTGACAGATAAATATGACGTGCAGGAACTCAAAGGAATGATTCAGGAACATGTGTCCTATACGAATTCGGAAGCCGGAAAGAGAATCCTTGATAAGTTTGAGGAATATCTGCCGAAATTCAAGAAGATCATTCCGGAAGATTATGAGAAAATGATGGCGGCCATTATCCAGATGGAGGAGAAAGGTTTAAGCCGTGAAAAAGCGAAAATTGAAGCATTCAACATGATTAAAAACGGAAGATAGGAGGCGGTGAAAAGTGGGAAAAGCAACAGGATTTATGGATTATGCAAGACAGGACAAGACTGCGGAACAGCCGCTTGAGCGGATCCGTCATTTCAATGAGTTCCACACGTCTCTTTCCAAGGAGGAGCAGGAACTTCAGGGAGCACGCTGTATGGACTGTGGCGTTCCCTTCTGCCAGTCCGGCAAAAATCTGATGGGCATGGCAAGCGGATGCCCTCTTCACAATCTGGTTCCGGAGTGGAATGATCTGATCTACAACGGAAACTGGGAGGAAGCATACTACCGGCTGGCTAAGACAAATAATTTCCCGGAATTTACCTCCAGAGTATGCCCGGCACTGTGTGAGAAAGCCTGCACATGCGGTCTGAATCAGGAGGCAGTTGCTACAAAGAGCAATGAGTACGCAATTATAGAAAATGCCTATGAGAAAGGCTATGCAAAGGCGAATCCGCCGAAAGTGCGTACGGGAAAGAAGATTGCTGTAATCGGTTCCGGTCCGTCCGGACTGGCAGCGGCTGATCTGCTTAATAAGCGCGGACACTCTGTAACAGTTTTTGAACGGGAAGACAAAGCCGGCGGACTGCTCCGCTACGGAATTCCCAACATGAAGCTGGAAAAACAGTATATTGACAGAAAGCTTGCAGTAATGGAGGAAGAAGGCGTGGAATTCCGTCTCAGCTGCAATGTAGGAAAAGATGTGAAACCTGCGGCTCTTCTGAAAGAGTACGATCGTATTCTTCTGGCCTGTGGAGCCTCCAATCCAAGAGACATCAAAGCTCCCGGCAGAGATGCGGAAGGAATTTATTTTGCGGTGGACTTCCTTAAATCCACTACAAAAGCGCTGTGGGCAAATGATATGAAGCTGAAAGACGGCACATATATTTCTGCAAAAGGAAAAAATGTAATCGTAATCGGTGGCGGAGATACGGGAAATGACTGCGTTGGAACATCCATCCGTCACGGAGCCAAATCTGTACTTCAGCTTGAGATGATGCCCAAGGCTCCGGATGAAAGAGCGGAGAACAATCCCTGGCCGGAGTGGCCGAAGGTCTGTAAGACAGACTATGGTCAGGAAGAGGCCATTGCGGTGTTCGGTTCGGATCCCCGTGTCTACACTACTACGGTAAAAGAGTTTGTCAAAGATAAGAAAGGCAAACTTTGTAAGGCTGTGCTTGTGAAGCTGGAAAGCAAAAAAGACGAGGCTACCGGAAGAATGATGATGGTTGAGATCCCGGGATCAGAATATACTGTGGACGCAGATCTTGTTCTGATTGCGGCAGGATTTCTGGGAAGCGAAAATTATGTTACGAAAGCTTTCGGCGTGGAAGTGAACCAGCGGACCAATGTAAAAACAGAAGAAGGACACTATGCATCCAGCGTGCCGAATGTATTTACTGCAGGCGACATGCATAGAGGTCAGTCCCTGGTCGTATGGGCTATCCGTGAAGGCCGGGAGGCAGCAAAAGAGATTGATGAAAGCCTTATGGGATACACTAATCTGTCAGTGCAGTAGATTCGGATTTGTCGGAGAGCTGTGAGTGGAGAGGCGTCCGAAAACACCTGGATACCAGGAGATTGGATAATCGGATCTGGAAATGAGGGATGTGTGCTTTTGTTTCCGTTCCGCAGATAAAGAAAAACTAAAAAACCTGACGACAGGCTAAGAGCAAAATTTACAGCAGAAAACTCGCATTCGCTCAGACAATTCTGCTGTAAATTTTAACGCCTGCCGCCAGGTTTTTGGTTTTTCTAATATCTGCTCCAAAGTCACCAAAAGCACACATCCCTCATTTCCAAAAGTCGCATCCAATCGGCGGTATCCCGCTGTTTTCTGCGCACATCCAGTCAGCAGTATCCCCGACAATTCCGAATTTCAGAAAACAGGAAAAAACCGGAGCTGTTCCGACTGCAGCTGGTTGGATCTAAAGCATCACTACTGTCTGGATCACCTGCCGTCTCCGCCGTTAAAGCTCCCCGCTGTTTTTGTCTTATGAGGATCTGCGAAGGGAATTCCCTGTCCCCCTCTTCTGAATTCGTCTTATAAAAACTTCTTTGTCCTCTGTTTTTCTTTTTCGATACCGGAAGTTCACTTTGACAAATCCGAATTTCTGAATTTGAATAAAAGCAGTTGTTGTGCATATAGGCGCATTGGCGCTCCCGATGTGTGATAATAAAAGTAAAAACAACCAAAAAAACGGCCTGATATCCGTAAAAATTATGATTATTTACGGATAATCACACACTGAACACAAAATGGACAAACAATATTTTTAAGCTTGAAGAAAAATACATAAAAGAAAGGGAGAGACATGAAAAAATTCAGAGGATGGATGAAGAAAGGAGCTGCTATCGGGCTGGCATGTGCAGTAACAGTAACTGCTGTTCCGCTGCCGGACGCAGTGAATGCCGAAGAAGGGCAGCAGCAAAGTACGGACGGGGCTTCGGCAAGGGAGGACGACGGCCTTATATTATGGTACGATTTTGAAAGTCTGAGTACCGGAACGATTGTAAATGATATGAGCGGGAACGGACATGCCGGCGTTGTCCGGCCCACAGGTTCACAGGCCACGGCAAGTTCTGTAAACATTTATGGCACCGACTATACGGCCTATTCAATGGAGGGCGGACAGCCCAGCGAAACAAATACTTATGTAGAACTTCCTTCCGGTGTATTTAATGACCTGGAAGATATCACAGTCAGCTGCTGGGTTTACCTGAACGCGTCCACAGGATATCAGAGAATCTGGGATTTCGGCTTTAAAGCCGGAGAGTCTGACTTTAATACTACGACTTATATGTATCTTATCGCGGACGGCTATAATGACGGACACACAGGTTATACAGCGGCTATAACGGACAGTGGCTGGGGTGATGAAAAAGGCCCGGGAAAAGGCGAAGCATTAGCGACAGGGGAATGGGTGTTTACAACAGTAACTTTTGACGGTTCGGAAAAAGAGATGTCCCTTTATGAGGATGGTGTCCTGATAGGCACAGAGAAAACAGATGTGGATTTGTCTGTTCTTGAAGGAGCGGACAACGCTCTGATCGGATACGGACAGTTTAAAAATGATATTCTCAGCGGTATGGTCGCGGACTTTAAGATTTATGATTATGCAATGACGGCAGATGAAGTCTCTGAAGAATTTAATATTCCGGATGACGAAAAGGTAGCCAGAGATAAAGAATGGCTGGATCTGGGAGATGTAACTGAGGTTACGGAAGATCTGACGCTTCCGGTAAAAGGAGCCGCGGGTTCTGATATCAGCTGGGAAAGTTCTGATCCGGATGTGATCAGCAGTGACGGCAGCGTCACCAGGCCGGAAGCAGGAGAAGGAGATGCGGAGGTAACTCTGACGGTAACACTTCAGTCCGGTGATGTGACAGACACAAAGGTGTTTGAAGTAACTGTAAAGCAAAAGCTTACACCTGAGGAAATCGTCAATGGAGATGCAGAAGCGCTGACTTTATCAGGACTGGCGGCAGTCAGTGACAATCTGAATCTGCCTTCAGCCGGAGAATACGGTTCCACAATCACATGGGAAAGTTCGGAACCTGATATTATAGCGGCGGACGGCAAGGTCACAAGGCCGGTAGGTGATCCCACGGAAGTGATCCTGACGGCAACGATATCTTATGGCGCGCTTTCTGTTACAAAAGAATTTACGGCGACAGTAGTTCCTGTTTACGAAAAAAATGATATTGTAGCTACAGAAGATATTGCAGTGGAGACGCAGCCGGGAACACTTCCTTCTCTGCCGGGACATGTGAAGGTCACATATGAAGATGATACGACAGGAAAAGAAAAAGTAGTATGGCCTGTGGATTTAACTGTCGATCAGTTTGCCACAGTGGGAGATTCAGTTGAGGTAACCGGTCAGATCGTAGATTATGATGTAGAGGTTACGGCGACGGTAACTGTAACAGAGGAAGCGGCAAAAGATCTCGGCTTATGGGTTTACAGGAGACTGAGCGGCTGTACGACGGAGGAACAGCGTGAGCAGATGTGGTCTATGTATATTGCGGGTGAGTACGGAGGAATGAACGAGTCGCTGGCGACATTATATGAGATTACAGGTGAGGAAGAATATCTGGAAGCGGCTCAGATGTTTGATAACAGCACATTCTTTGACAACCTGGCCGCTAATGTGGATGATGTGGCCGACCGCCACGCAAATCAGCATATTCCGCAGATTGTAGGCGCAATCCATGAATATGCCGCAACAGGGGATTCTTATTATTATAATGTGGCGGAGAACTTCTGGGAGATCGTGACGGACCGTTACGCATATTCAATCGGAGGCGTCGGGACAGGAGAGACATTCAAAGATCCGTATACGCAGGGACAGAATATTCTCGGCAATGAAAGCCGCGGAGAAAACTGTGAGACGTGCGCGGCCTATAATATGCTCAAACTGACATAGCAGCTTTATAACTATGACCCGGATAATGCGGAATATATGGATTATTATGAAAGAACACTGATCAATCAGATCGCGGCTTCTCAAAGCCATGATACTACAGAGTATATGCACAACGGAACAACTTATATGCTGCCGATAGATCCGGGGCAGTCAAAGGACTATGATACTGATTACGGCGGCTTCACATGCTGTAACGGAACCGGCATGGAAAAACATGTAAAATATCAGGCAGCGGCCTATGCAAAGTCGGATGATACGCTGTACGTAAACCTGTATATGCCGACAACAGTGACCTGGGATGAGATGGGTGTATCGGTAAAACAGGAGACAGATTTCCCGTCCGAACATTCCAAACTTACTGTTACAGGTTCCGGTGAATTTACAATAAAACTCAGAGTCCCCTACTGGGCAACAGATGGTTTTGAAGTTCGGGTAAACGGAGAAACAATCTGTACAAATCCGGAAGTAAGCACATACGTTGAGATTACCCGCACCTGGGAATCAGGTGATGTTATAACAATTAATATGCCCTACACGCTTCATCTTGACAAGACACCGGATGAGGTGGACGGCAGTACGGTCGCTTCTCTGATGTACGGATCGCTTGTAATGGTTGCCAAAGACGACAGAGATACATATGAACCGATGAACTGGTATACGCTGGTGCTCAGTGATGATCTGGAAGAATCAGTAACTGTTATAACGGGAACGGATGAAGAGGATGTACCACATCTTTCGACGAACGGACTTGATTTTTATCCCATGTATGACGCATATAACTACAGATATCATGCTTATGTCAAAGTGGAGGATACCGAATCCGTTGTGAATAAGGACGAACTGCAGAATTTGCTGGACGCTGTGACGACCGGCGGAGATATTCCGAATGAGGAAGATTATACGGCAGATCAGTGGCTCATACTGCAGCAGGCGATAGAAGACGCGCAGGCAGTTCTGGAGAATGAGGATGCGACTCAGACGGAAGTGTATAATGCATATAAGGCGCTGCAGGAGGCGGAAAATGCGCTGATATTGGTTTCTGACGCAGAGAAACCGGGAACAGATGAAGATTATTCTGATACATCCGGCGCGGAAGAAGAGAACAGTAATAGCAGCGGTTCTGTTACAGAAGAAAACAGGAACAGTGAATCTGCCGGCGCGGAGAAAACGGCCGCTGCTGTCCGGACGGGAGATTTGTCCCCGATAGGAACCGTCTTTGCGGTGATGGCGGTATCAGCTGTTATGGCGGGGGCAGTGATCTGTCTGAAAAAGCGTAAAAACTGTAATGTGTAAAATGCCTGGTCGGAATGTTAATTATACATAAATTATATCCTTCAGATTCCGTTCAGCCCTTTATCAGACGGATAAAGGGCTGAACATATAGAAGATCAGTTCAGCTCCGAATCGAGAAATATTACGGAAATGTTAAAAAAGTATTGATATTTTGCCGGATCTTTATTATAATTTATTACGTATTATACAGAAGATAATTTGCGTTACCCTGCGGATATGCCTTTTTGGGAAATAATGTTGAAAAACAGTATTTGATGTTGTATTATGCATATGTGTGGGGATATAGATAATATTATAAGGAAAGGTGAAAAGATGAGATTAAGAAGAGTACATAACATGCTGATCGCATCCGCTCTGGTCTGCTCTATGGTCGTTACACCTGTATTTGCAGAGCCGAGTTCGGCCAGAGAGGAAGAGGCACAGCTGAAGGAACAGAAGGAAGCTGCACAGGATGAACTGGACGATCTGCAAACAGAGCTGAATGATCTGATTTCAAAGGCAAATCAGCTGGAGCTGGATCTGATTGCAAAAGGTGAAGAAATCATCCAGGCAGAAGAAGACCTGAAGGTTGCGGAAGCAAAGAAAGACGAACAGTATGAGGCCATGAAGCTGAGAATCAAATATATGTATGAATCCAGCAGCGGAACGGCCACAATGGAAAAGGTTATGACATCCGGAGATATTTCCAGTATACTGTCACAGGCTGAGTATTCCCAGCAGGTGCATGAATATGACAGGGATCAGCTTGATGAGTATGCAAATACTGTGAAAGAGATTGAGGATCTTCAGGATACACTGGAGACAGAGAGAGCGAATCTGGAGGAACTGGAAGCCGAGAATGAAGTTCAGCAGAAAAAACTGAACGAGACGATTAATGATAAGAAAGACGACATATCAAATCTGGATGAAATGATTCAGGAAGCAGCGCAGAGGGCGGAAGCAGAAGAAGAGGCGGCCCGGCAGGCGGAAGCAGCCCGTCAGGCAGCAGCTCAGGCAGCACAGAATACAGGCGGCGGAAGCACGACAACGAATACAGGCGGAAGCTCTTCAGCTCCAAGTTACAGTGTGTCCACCGGAAATACAGTCGTGGATCGGGCTTACGGAAAAATGGGATGCCCTTACGTATGGGGCGCAACAGGACCGAGCACGTTTGACTGTTCCGGATTTGTCGGTTACTGTCTGACAGGAAGTTACTCAAGAATCGGAACCACATATACGTTCCTTGGATGGCCGAGAGTCAGCAATCCACAGCCGGGTGATGTCTGTACCAGTGCTACTCACTGCGGTATCTACATAGGAAATGGACAGATGATTCACGCGCCGCACACCGGTGATGTTGTAAAGATCGGGCCGGTACAGTCCGGAATGGTTTACGTTCGTTATCCATATTAAAAAAACAAACAAGCCCTGCGGGAATTCCGCAGGGCTTTTCTTGTTACAAATATTTCTGAAAGTATTATTAATATATGAAATTCTATCCTATATCGGAATTATTTTCCCGGAACAATTTCCAGCCAGTAACCGTCCGGATCCGCGATAAAATAGATTCCCATTTTCGGATTCTCAAAGCAGATGCATCCCATCTCCTGATGCTTTGCGTGAGCCGCGTCAAAATCATCCACATGGAAAGCCAGATGGATTTCATTATCTCCCAGATTATAGGGGCGGTCCATATCCCGCATCCAGGTAAGCTCCAGCTGATGGGGCGTTGTGCCGTCTCCCAGGTATACCAGCTTAAAGCTTCCGTCAGAGGCGTCTTTTGTGCGGACAACTTCAAGTCCGAGAGCTTTTTTGTAAAAGTCCAGTGATTTTTCCAGATCATATACATTCAGATTGTTGTGTGCAAATGTAAATTTCATATTCTGTTTCCTCCATAAATAAATTCGTCCGGTTGTTCCCAGACAGAATAGCATAAAACACCAGAAAAGACCAGAGCGGAAGCGCCGGTTTTTAAGAGATGGTCTGCAGAGACAGCTCTCAGGCTTGTTAATGGAAAAGCGATGTGTTAAAATGAGTAGGATTTTACAGGAGGGAGCAATGTTTATGGATTCCGGTCTGATTCATATTTACTGCGGAAACGGCAAGGGCAAGACATCAGCCGCAGCAGGGCTTGCCGTCAGGTCAGCAGGCTGGGGGAAACGGATTCTTTTTACGCGTTTCCTGAAAAATGAAAATTCCGGAGAACTTAAGGTTCTGGATAAGATTCCTGAAATAGAAGTTCTTCACCTGGAAAAATCATATGGTTTCTATTCCTCACTGAATGCTGAGGAAAAAAAGGAGGCAGAAGAGATGTACCGGAAGCTGTGGAAAGAGACAATGCAGCTGATATCCGGCGGCTCTTATGATGTGCTTGTGGTGGACGAATTTATGGCTGCTTATAACTACGGCCTGATTCCGCAGGAAGAGGCGCTTTGTTTCCTGAAAGAGAAACCGGAAGGGCTGGAGGTCGTCCTGACCGGGCGGAATCCGGATCCGCGTCTTGTGGAGCTGGCAGATTACGTGTCGGAAATCCGCAAGATCAGACATCCTTTTGACCGGGGCGTTCAGGCCCGGAAAGGGATCGAATATTAGGATACGGTACAGCATTTCTGAAAATAACGGCCGCCGGGCCGGAAGCTGTACGAATGCCGGGTCTGGCATATTTGAAAGATCAGTTATCTGAAAAGATACGAGGAAGTCGGGTGAGAATCCCGCGCAATACCCGTTGCTGTATTGGAGGAGCAATGTTCCATTCTGCGCCACGCCTGAATGCGTGCAGAGAGCATAGCGGCAGCACGCCATTATGTTTTCTGACAGTATACAGAAGAGGAGGACGACGGCACAGAGGTCACTGCGGGCGGCAGCCTGTGGGAAGGCGGAACATCTGTGATGATGCCTGAGCCAGAATATTCACTTTCAAAGGACCCGGGAGAGATTACGGGATTATGATCAAAAAGGAGAGAAAAATGCCGAAAAAAGAAAAATACTTACTCAAGGCATCCATTGCGCTTGCCGCAGTGTTTGCCGTCGCGCCTGCATCCAATGCGATGCACATCATGGAGGGGTACCTGCCTGCAGGATACTGCGTGGCATGGGGACTTATCTGCCTGCCGTTTCTGATTGCGGGCTTCTTTTCCCTGAAAAACAAAGTAAAGGAAAACCGGAGAAATCTGACGCTGATTGCCATGTCGGGAGCGTTTATCTTTGTGATTTCTTCTCTGAAGATTCCGTCTGTAACAGGAAGCTGTTCCCATATGACAGGAACCGGTCTGGGAGCGGTTCTGTTCGGCCCGGCCTCTGTCAGTATACTGGGAATTATTGTACTGATTTTCCAGGCAGTGCTTCTGGCACACGGAGGGCTGACCACACTGGGGGCCAATACATTTTCCATGGCCATAGCAGGGCCGCTGGTGTCTTTCGGAATCTACAGACTCTGTCAGAAGATAAAGATAAACAGAAGAGTGGGAATCTTTCTGGCAGCGTTTCTGGGAGACCTGTTTACCTATTGTGTAACCAGCATTCAGCTTGCCCTGGCCTATCCGTCTGAGGCAGGCGGCGTGGGGGCTTCTGTGGTGAAGTTTCTTGGCGTGTTCGCGCCCACGCAGCTTCCGCTGGCTGTTATTGAGGGAATTCTGACTGTGGTGATTGTGATCGGGCTGGAGACATATGCAAAGCCTGAATTAAAGAGCATTGGGTTTTTCAAAGAGAAGGAGGCGCGGTAAGATGAGCAAAAATACGAAAACCGTACTGATTCTGCTAGCCTCAGCCATTTTCATTGCAGTTGTGCCGCTGTTTGTCTTAAAAGGCGCAAAGTTTGGCGGCTCAGATAATGCGGGAAGCGAGATGGCAGCTGAAATAAACAGAGAATATGAACCCTGGTTTACTCCGGTTCTGGAAACCGCGCTGGGAGGAGAACTGCCCGGCGAGGTGGAAAGTCTGATTTTCTGTGTGCAGACCGGAATCGGCGTGGGCGTCATTGCATTTTTTATGGGCCGTTTTGTGGAACGGAAGAAGTGGATGAAAGAGGAACCAGATAATACGCCCCAAAACACAGCCGGAAGAAAACTTCTGCCGCACGGTGAGGAGACAGCGGCCGGAAGCACGTGCAGAGAGGGCAGCGGTACTGCAGTATGATTGTAATTGACAAGCTGTGCTACCGCTCCCGGCTCAGATATGTGAATGCGTCGGAGAAGTTTCTGTATACCGTGGTTACACTTGTGATCTGCGTCGCGGGCCGCTCCCCTGCAGCGGCGGCCGCTGCATTTGCGGCAAACGGCATACTGACGGTGAGGAAAGGGGGGATTCCCCTTTCCCGTTATATCAGACTTCTTATGGTGCCTCTGGCTTTTCTGATTCTGGGAAGCGCGGCGGTGATTGTAAATATTTCAAAGACGCCCCTGGACGCCTTTGCGTTTCCGGTCGGAGACTGGTATATTACCGGAAGCAGAGATTCTGTAACGGACGGCGCGCTGCTGTGGGCGGTGGCGCTTTCAGCGGTCAGCTGTCTGTATTTTCTGTCGCTGAATACGACAATGACGGACATACTGGAAGTTTTAAGGAAACTGCATGTTCCGGCTCTGCTGATTGAGCTGATGCTGCTGATCTACCGGTTTATTTTCGTACTTCTGGAAACCGCGTCTGCCATAACGACTGCTCAGAAATCCCGTCTGGGAAACCGGAATTACCGGACAAAGGTGCGGGCCTTCGGCAGTATGGGCTGTGCCCTTTTTATCCGGGCTTTCCGAAGAGCGAACGCCCTGTATGACGCAATGGAGTCCCGGTGCTATGACGGAACTATCCGGGTGCTTTCAGAGGAGCAGCCGGTGAGCAGAAAAGAAATATGTTATATTGCGGTATTTGAAATTATACTGCTGGCTGTTACAATAGGGAGTAGAGTGATATGAACCATACAGAAGACTGGGTGATCGAGGCGGAAAACCTGTCCTATTCTTATGAAGAAAATGACAGAAAGGCACTGGACGGACTGAGCGTCCGGATCGGGCGGGGCAGGAAAGTGGCCTTTATGGGAGGCAACGGTTCCGGAAAGTCCACATTTTTTCTGTGTCTGAACGGAATCCTCCGGCCGGATGAGGGCAGAGTGCTGATTGACGGAGAACCTGTCTCCTATACAAGAAAAGGCCTGCTGGATGTGAGAAAAAAGGTGGGAATCGTATTCCAGGAACCGGACAACCAGCTGTTTTCCGCCAGTGTCTTTCAGGAGATCTCTTTCGGGATCCTGAATCTGGGCGTGGAGGAAGAGACTGCCCGGCGGGAGGTAGAGAAAGTGATCCGTGAGCTGAAGATCACACCGTTTCAGGACCGGCCGGCCCACGCTCTGAGCGGCGGACAGAAAAAACAGGTGGCCATTGCCGATATTCTGGTTATGCATCCGCAGGTTATGATTCTGGATGAACCGGCCTCCGCTCTTGACGCAGCCCATACGAAGAAAGTCCATGAGCTGATCCGGGGGCTGACGGAGCAGGGGATCACCGTGCTGATGGCTCTTCACGACATTGACTATGCCTGGGCATGGGCGGACGAGATCGTGCTGATGCATGAAGGAAAGGTGATTTGCCAGGGTACGCCCCGGGAAGTGTGCGAAGACGAAAATGCGCTGAAAAAAGCAGGTCTTGAGCGTCCTGCAGTCCTGCGGATCTATGAGAAACTTAAAGATAAGGGAGTGCTTTCCGGAGGTCAGATCCCCGGGAGCATGGATGAACTGGCAGAAATGCTTTCATAAGAAATTTTCAGACGCAGCAGTCTGGGCTTTGCGGACGGCTGCGTTCAGACAGAGAAGGGAGTCAGGCGGTATGAAAAAAGGAATTCTGATCGTAAGTTTCGGTACAAGCCATCTGGATACACTGGAAAAGACGATTGCGGTGATTGAGCGGGAAGCGGCGGAAAAGTTTCCCCGGGCCGGCGTATACCGGGCCTTTACAAGTTCTGTTATTATCCGTAAGTTGAAGCGGACAGCCGGTCTTGCAGTAGATACAGTGGGAGAGGCGCTGGAACGTATGGCGGCAGACGGTGTGGAGGAAGTAATCGTCCAGCCCACTCATATTATTAACGGGATTGAAAATGACGCTATGATGGAAAGTCTGATGGAACACATGGGACTGTTCCGGCAGATCCGCGCGGGAAAGCCTCTTCTGAGTACTGTGGATGATTATAAAAAATCGGTTCACGCAGTAATGACAGAGACAGAGCTGGATCCGGACGAGATGCTTGTTCTGATGGGACACGGTACAGACCACCACGCCAACTCTGCGTATCCCACGCTGGAGTATACCTTCCACGCCCTGGGGTATACACAGGTTCTGGTGGGAACGGTGGAAAGTTTCCCGGAGCTTAACAATGTCATGGCAAGACTTGAAATCTCCGGAAAGAAAAAGGCGGTGCTTATGCCCTTTATGCTTGTGGCCGGCGATCATGCCAAAAATGATATGGCGGGAGAGGAAGATTCGTGGAAAAGCAGGCTGGAAGAAGAAGGCTATGAGGTCCGGGTGATTCTGAAAGGTCTGGGAGAACTGGAAGGAATCCGGAAAATCTTTCTGGAGCATATTGAAGAAGCGGCTGAAGGATGAATATAAAAAGCCGGGAAGGTGAATCACCGTAAGTGCCAAAAGGCACATTCCGGGATTGTAAGCGGTCGCCAGGGTCTCGGGCAGGCCCGGACGTTGGCTCGTCGCCGGTACAAAAAAGAGCAGCGCGGATTTTAAGATGTCCGCCTGCCTGGAAAAAGAAGGAGGAGACAATTATGCTGGAAATCGGAACAAAAGCGCCGGCATTTGAACTGCCGGATCAGAACGGAACCATGCACACACTGGAGGAATACAGGGGAAAGAAAGTAATCCTGTATTTTTATCCGAAGGACAACACGCCGGGATGCACAAAGCAGGCCTGCGGGTTCGGGGAGCTCTATCCTCAGTTTACAGAGAAAGGCGCGGTTGTTATCGGGGTGAGTAAGGACAGCGTGGCATCCCACAAAAAATTTGAAGAGAAATACGACCTTCCCTTCACCCTTCTTTCCGATCCGGAACTGTCCTGTATTCAGGCCTATGATGTGTGGAAAGAGAAAAATATGTACGGCAGGAAGACAATGGGCGTTGTCCGTACCACATATCTGATTGATGAGAACGGTGTAATCGTCCGGGCTTTCGGGAAAGTGAAGGCAGCGGATAATCCCGCGCAGATGCTGGGAGAGCTTGAGACAGAAGAGGAGCAGGCGTAAGAGAGATGAATCACGATATCGGGACAACCCGTTCCGGTCTGCGGCTGGGATATACGACCGGGAGCTGTGCGGCCGGGGCGGCGAAGGCGGCGGCCCGGATGCTTCTGGGCCGGGAGGAGATCCGTCAGATCCGGCTGATGACGCCGAAAGGGATCAGGCTGTATCTGGATCTTGAAGAGATTACCCGGAAGGATACGTATGCAGAATGCGCGGTCCGGAAGTACAGCGGAGACGATCCGGATGTGACTGACGGTCTGCTTGTTTTTGTCCGGGTGGAGAAAACCGGCGGGGCTGGTCCGGCGGGCCCCCGGATTGTGATTGAAGGCGGGCCCGGAGTGGGCCGTGTGACCAGGCCGGGACTGGAGCAGGAGATCGGGCAGGCGGCCATCAATCAGGTGCCCCGCCGGATGATCCGGGACGGTGTTCTGGAAATGTGTGAGAAATACGGATACAGCGGAAATATAAAGGTGACGGTTTCCGTTCCCGGAGGAGAGGAGAC
Organism: Mediterraneibacter sp. HA8405; assembly: GCF_056148955.1. NCBI lineage: Bacteria > Bacillati > Bacillota > Clostridia > Lachnospirales > Lachnospiraceae > Mediterraneibacter > Mediterraneibacter sp. HA8405. The sequence continues at coordinate 1,519,855 of NZ_CM148758.1, forward strand.
TGCAAAGAAGACCTTTAACCCCCGGCTGGGAATTGAAGGCGGTCTTTCTATTCTGGGCACGACAGGAATTGTGGAACCCATGAGTGAAAAAGCTCTGACGGATACCATTTATCTGGAAATGAAAATGATCCGGGAGAGCGGTTCTCTCAGGTGCTTTGTAACGCCGGGAAACTACGGCAGCGATTTCCTGCAGGAGGAGCTTTCGGCTGATCCCCGGCTGTGCGTGAAGTGCAGCAATTATGTGGGAGAGGCCATTGACTTCGGAAAGATTCTGGGAATGAAGGGAATCCTTCTTGTGGGGCATATGGGCAAATTTATCAAGCTGGCGGCCGGCGTCATGAATACGCATTCCAGACAGGCTGACTGCCGGATGGAGGTGTTTGCCTCTCACGCGGCGCTGGCAGGCGCAGGGCAGAAGACCGTGGAGCGGATTATGAACTGCATCAATACTTCCGAGGCTGCGGCTGTTCTCCGCGGGGAAGGGCTTCTGCAGCCGGTTCTCCGGACAGTGATGGAGCGGATAGAATTTTATCTCAGGCAGCGCGCAGGCGGAGAACTGGAGGTTGAGGCAGTTATGTTTTCTGCAGAAGACCAGATCCGGGCAGAGACGTCCGGAGCCGGGCAGCTGCTTCAGAAGATTACAGAAGGAGAGACACAGATATGAGTGGAAAATTTACAGGGGCAGGGGTAGGTCCGGGTGATCCGGAACTGATTACATGCAAGGCGCTCCGTGTGATCCGGGAGAGCAGTGTGATTGCGGTTCCCGTATCCGATCCGGAACTTCAGGAGCCGGTACGGGACAGCTGTCCGGAAAAAGGCCGGTACAGCAGATATCTGGAGGGTTGCGTGGCATACCAGACTGCCCGGAAGGCGTGTCCGGAGACGGAGCAGAAAGAGGTGCTGTTTCTCCCCATGCCTATGATCAAAGACAGGGAGCGACTGAAAGCGGTTCATGATCTTGACGTGGGCCAGGTGGCAGAGCTGCTGGATCAGAACAGGGATGTGGTATTTCTCACCCTGGGCGACCCTTCTGTTTATTCTACCTGCATGTATGTGCACAAACGGCTGAAACGGATGGGGTATGAAACGGCCCTTGTTCCGGGAGTGACTTCCTTTTGTGCGGCTGCCGCCCGGCTGGACTGTTCTCTGGCGGAGAACCGGGAAGAACTTCATATTCTTCCGGCGTCCTATGATATTGAAGAGGGGCTGGAGCTTCCGGGAACGAAAGTGCTGATGAAGGCAGGAAGGAAGATGGGACAGGTGAAAGCCCTCCTCCGGGAAAAGGAACTGGAAGCAAAGATGGTGGAAAACTGTGGCATGGAGGGAGAGCGGATTTTCCGGAGCAGGGAAGAAATACCGGATCAGGCCGGGTACTATTCCCTTCTGGTAGTGAAGGACCGGTCAGATAAGAGCGGGGAAAAGAAAAGGAGGAACAGACCATGATTACATTTGTCGGAGCAGGCCCGGGAGCGGCGGATCTGATTACCCTGCGGGGACAGCGGCTTCTGCAGGAGGCAGATGTGGTGGTTTACGCCGGTTCCCTTGTGAATCCTAAGCTTCTTTCTCTGTGCCGGGAATCCTGCAGAGTTTACAACAGCGCAGAAATGACACTGGAAGAAGTGCTGGATGTAATGGAGAAGGGTGAGGCACAGGGGCTTCAGGTCGTCCGTCTCCACACAGGCGACCCCTGTCTGTACGGAGCCATAAAGGAACAGATGGACTGTCTGTATGAACAGGGCATTGCCTATGAAGTGTGCCCGGGAGTCAGCTCATTCTGCGGAGCTGCCGCAGCCCTTGGCGCGGAGTATACGCTTCCCGGCGTGTCTCAGTCTGTGGTGATCACCCGCATGGCGGGAAGAACGCCGGTGCCTGAGCGGGAGTCTATCCGAAGCTTTGCGGCACACCGGGCGACCATGGTGATCTTCTTAAGCGCCGGAATGCTTCCGGAGCTCTCAGAAGAACTGATCAAAGGCGGATATCCGCCGGAGACCCCTGCGGCGGTCGTGTACAAGGCCACCTGGCCGGAGGAGAAGGTGCTCAGATGTACGGTGGAGACTCTGGCGGAAACTGCCCGGGCGGAAGGCGTCCGGAAGACTGCGCTGATTGTTGTGGGAGAAGTGCTGGAGGGGGAATATGAACGGTCAAAACTGTACGATCCCTCCTTTACCACAGAATTCCGGCAGGGGACAGAAGAACAGCAGAAACCGGCCGGAACAGGGACGGAAGAAGGAGGAACCGATGAATAAAATTTATGTGACAGGTCTGGGACCGGGAGCAGAAGATCAGATGACCATCCGGGCCAGAAAAGTGCTGGAGCACTGCCCGGTGATTATCGGCTATACCGTATACATTGACCTGATCCGGGATCTGTTTCCGGGAAAGGTATTCATAACGACTCCCATGCGCAGGGAAGCGGACCGCTGCCGGATGGCATTTGAAGAGGCGGAAAAAGGACAGGATGTGGCTCTCGTCTGCAGCGGGGACGCAGGCATTTACGGCATGGCCGGGCTGATCTGCGAGATCGGGAAGGAGTATCCGGAAACGGAAATCGAGATTGTCCCCGGACTGACTGCCGCGTCAGCCGGAGCGGCTCTTCTGGGCGCGCCTCTTATGCATGATTTCGCGGTCATCAGTCTCAGTGATCTGCTGACTCCCTGGGAGACCATTGAAAAGCGTCTCCGGGCGGCGGCCGCTGCGGATTTTGTGATCTGCCTTTACAATCCATCCAGTAAGAAGCGGGCGGACTATCTGAACCGGGCCTGCCGCATTGTACTGGAATACCGGAAAGGGAACAATGTATGCGGAATTGCGAAAAATATCGGAAGAGAAGGAGAGGCGGTACAGATCCTTACGCTGGATCAGCTGAAAGACGCCCGGACCGATATGTTTTCTACTGTATTTATCGGAAACGCACAGACTGTGGAGCTGAACGGGCGGATGGTTACGCCCAGAGGATATAAAGATGTGTGAGAACAGAAATCAGCAGACAGAAAAACAGAAAATCTTTCTTGTGGGAATCGGAATGGGAACGGCAGCGTCCCTGACCGGCCAGGCAAAAGCGGCGCTGGAGCGCTGCGATTATCTGATCGGCGCCCGGCGGATGCTGGAGACCTTCCGGAAGATGAGAAAAATCCGGCAGAATCCGGACAAACCGGGCGAATCCGGGACCGCGGAAGAGCCGGAATATGCGGAGGCATATGTGACGGAGGAGATTGTTTCTCTGATACAGGAACAGAAGAAGCGGCAGCGTATCGGCGTACTTTTTTCCGGAGATACGGGATTTTACAGCGGGGCCGGGAAGCTGGCACAGCGCCTGGCGGAATTCCCCGGTCTGTATGACGTGGAAGTGATACCCGGGATCAGCTCGGTGTGTTATCTGGCGGCCCGGCTTCAGACTGCCTGGGAGGACGCCTCTATAGTGAGCCTTCACGGGCGGGAGGAAAACTTTATTCAGACCGTTTCCCGCAGCGCCAGGACATTTCTTCTGCTGGGCGGGAAGGATACCGGCAGCCGGATGCTTCAGAAACTGCGGGAATACGGGCTGGATGATGTGACAGTCCGGGCGGGCAGCAGGCTGTCCTATCCGGATGAAAAGATCATTTCCGGCAGGCCTTCAGAACTGAGTGATAAAGATGTGGAAGGCCTGTGTACGGCGCTGATCGAAAACCCCCGGCCGGAAAACCGGGGAGAGCCCCACATCCGGGACGACGCGTTTATCCGGGGAAAGGTTCCCATGACCAAAGAGGAAATGCGGGCGGTCAGTCTGGCCCGTCTGAATCTGACCGGGGATGCGGTTGTCTACGACATAGGAGCCGGGACCGGTTCCGTGTCTGTGGAAGCCGCCCGCTGCAGCGACCGGATCCGGGTGTACGCGGTGGAAAAGAATCCCCAGGCTCTGGAGCTGCTTGCGCAGAACCGGAGAAAGTTCCGGGCTGACGGCATCCGCATTATCGAGGGGCAGGCGCCGGAAGCACTGGATGATCTGGAACCGCCCACCCATGTATTTATCGGCGGCAGCGGCGGCAGGCTGCAGGAAATCCTGAAAGCCGTTATCCGGAAGAATCCCCGGGTCCGTATTGTGATCAATGCCATTTCCATGGAAACCATAAAGGAAGTGATGGATGCCGGACAGGAAGGGCTTCTGCCCCATATGGAGATCACCCAGCTGTGTGTATCCCGGTCCAGAGAGCTGGCCGGATATCATATGATGACGGGACTGAATCCGGTGTATATCGTCTCGGCCGGCGGGACAGAGCAGGAGACAGACTCCGATCAGGACCGGGGCGGATTATAAGCCGGGTACGCCGGCGTGGAAAAGAGAGGATGTTCAGATGGAGAAGCAGAGGGAAGTGGTTCAGAATGATGCAGCGAAGGGATCTTCTGCCGGGAGGAACAAAGGCGTTCCGGGTATTCTTCTGGCAGCGCCTGCCAGCGGCAGCGGAAAAACAGCAGTTTCCTGCGCCCTTATGGCGGCCTTCCAGAAAAAGGGGCTTGCAGTGAAGGCCTGCAAATGCGGTCCGGACTATATTGATCCCATGTTTCACCGGGAGGTGCTGGGGGTGGATTCGGAAAATCTGGATCTGTTTTTCTCGGACGAAGATATCCTTGAGAAAATATATGCCCGCCACGGAGAAGGGGCAGATCTTGTGATTACGGAAGGCGTGATGGGATATTATGACGGCATGTCTCTGGACTCGGCGAAGGCCAGTTCCTATCATGTGGCCCGGACGCTGAAGCTTCCGGTGCTCCTTGTTGTCTCCGGCAGGGGTGCGGCGCTCAGCCTGGCCGCAGTGATAAAAGGAATGGCGGAGTACAGAAGGGACAGCGGGATACAGGGAATTCTGTTAAATCAGGTTTCGGCAGGACTTTATCCCCGGCTGAAAGAGATGCTGGAGCGGGAGCTGAAAAGCATGAGACATCCGATTCCTGTACTCGGATATATTCCACGGGATCCGGCCTTCTCTTTTGAAAGCCGGCATCTGGGACTTGTGACGCCGGAAGAGACAGACGGATTAAAAGAGCAGATCAGAAAAGCGGGAGATATTCTGTCTGAGACAGTGGATCTGGATCAGATCCTGCAGATTGCCGAAAGTGCGGTGATGCAGGAGGGGGAGCGGACGGACAGATGCGGCGGCTGTGACGGCCCGGAGAGCAGAAAGTGTCCGGACGGTCCCTGTATTGCCGTGGCACGGGACCGGGCCTTCTGTTTTTACTACAAAGACAATCTGGAGCTTCTGAAAGAACTGGGATGCTGTCTGGTATTTTTCAGTCCCCTTTCAGACAGGCAGCTTCCCGAAGCGGACGGTATCATTCTGGGCGGCGGTTATCCGGAACTGTATGCCGGAGAGCTGTCTTCTAACCGCAGTATGAGCGATTCCATCCGCCAGGCCATAGAGAAAGGCGTTCCCTGTCTGGCCGAGTGCGGCGGCTTTTTGTATCTGCATGAAACCCTGCAGGATGAAAACGGCAGAGAATGGCCCATGGCAGGGATCATCAGAGGAAAAGCTTTCCCCACAGGCCGGCTGTCCCGGTTCGGTTATGTGGAGATCGGACGGAATCATGGTGGGGGACCGGACACAGCGGCAGACGGCTGGCTGGCGCCGGGAGAAAAAATCAGGGGACACGAGTTCCACTACTGGGACAGCACAGATAACGGCAGCAGCTGCACAGCTGCCAAGCCGGACGGAAAACGGAGCTGGAACTGCATTCACGCAGAAAAAAATCTCTTCGCAGGATTCCCCCATCTGTACCTGCCCTCATGCAGGGAATTCGCAGAGCGATTTGTGGAAAAATGCAGAAATTATCAGAAAACTTCAGCCAAAGGGGACGGACCCCTTTGGCTGGAATAGTCAGACAACTTGAGGTAAAGGGGTCCGTCCCCTTTGGGAGAAAAATATGGAATTGCAGGAACAATTGAGAAAAATCAGCCCGGCGGACGGGTATTATATGGAAATGGCTAAGGAGAGATGGCGGACGGTGGCCAAGCCGCTTCACAGTCTGGGAAAGCTGGAAGACGCGGTGATCCGGATGGCGGGGATGAAGAGCAGGGTGGATTTTGGCATTGATAAGAAAGCCCTTGTGATCATGTGCGCGGATAATGGCGTGGTGGCCGAGGGAGTGACCCAGACGGGGCAGGAAGTTACGGCGATTGTTGCGGAGAACTTTACCCGGGGCGCTGCCAGTGTGTGTATGATGGCACAGGTGACGGGAGCGGATCTGTTTCCCGTGGATATCGGCATTGCCTCGGACGTCCCCGGCCTGACCAGGGCAGAGTACAAGATCGCCCGGGGTACCGGCAACATGGCCCGGGATCCTGCCATGACCAGGGAGCAGGCAGCGCGCGCGGTTCTTACAGGTATCCGTATTGTGGAAGAGCTAGCGGATAAGGGATATGATCTGATTGCCACCGGAGAAATGGGAATCGGGAATACTACTACCAGCAGTGCCCTGGCGTCGGTTCTTCTCGGCTGTGATCCGGAGACGGTGACAGGACGGGGAGCCGGTCTGAGCACAGTGGGGCTTACAAGGAAAATTCAGGTGATCCGGCAGGCTGTAAGTCTGAACCGGCCGGATCCGGAGGACCCTCTGGATGTGCTGGCAAAGGTCGGCGGCCTGGACATTGCAGGTCTGGCAGGAGTATTCTTAGGCGGGGCCATCTGCCGGATTCCTGTGGTAATCGACGGCTTTATCTCGTCTGTGGCGGCTCTCTGCGCGGCCCGTCTGGCGCCGGATGCGTCAGACTACATGCTGCCCTCCCACCGTTCGGGAGAACCTGCCGGAGGACTGGTGCTGGAAGCCCTGGGGCTTTCGCCTTTTCTTGAGTGCAATATGTCTCTGGGTGAAGGAAGCGGAGCGGTGGCAGTCCTTCCCCTTCTGGAAATGGGACTGGAAGTGTACCGGAAGATGAGCACCTTTGATGAGATCCATGTACAGCAATATGAGGAGTTGAAGTAAATGCATCTGGTAAAATCACTGGCAGTGGCCCTGTCCATGTACTCGAAAATTCCGGTCCCGGCAGTGGAGTGGAAGGAAGAAAATATGAAGTACGCGATGTGCTTTTTCCCGGTCGTCGGCGTGGCTGTGGGGATTCTGCAGTATCTGGCCGCGGCGGAACTTCTCGGATTAACCGACTGCGGAGCCGTCCTTTTTTCCGCCGTGATGACATTGATTCCCGTTTTTGTGACGGGAGGGATTCATCTGGACGGATTTGCCGACACTACGGACGCCCTTGCCTCCTGGGGAAGTAAGGAGAAAAAGCTGGAGATTCTGAAAGATCCCCACACCGGGGCCTTTGCCGTGATCGGTCTGTGCTGCTGGTTTCTCATTACATTTGCTCTGTGGAGCGAAGTGCCGGGCAGCGGAAACTGCCGGAACACTCTGGCGGCAGCCTCCTGTATGTATGTGCTGTCCAGGGCGCTGAGCGGGATCTCGGTGGTGACCTTTCCGGCGGCGAAAAACAGCGGACTTCTCCGGACATTTCAGGACAGCGCCCACAAGACCAGAGTCCGGATTGTGCTTTTTATATGGGCGGCTCTGGCCGGAATTCTGATGTGCCTTCTGTCTCCGGCTCAGGGAGCAGCAATGCTGGCGGCCGCGGCTGTGATTTTTCTTTACTATTACCGCCTGTGTAAAAAGCAGTTCGGGGGGATGACGGGAGATCTGGCCGGGTATTTCCTCCAGCTCTGCGAACTGGGAATGCTGGCAGCCTTTGTCCTGGCAGGAGGTTTCCTATGGAAGTGATTTTTATCCGGCATCTGCCCACGCCGGGAAATGAAAAGAAGCAGTATATCGGAAGGACGGACGAAACCCTGTCTCACAGGGCGGTAACTTCCTTTCGTAAGAAAAGAGAAATGTATCTGAAAAATCAGAAGGAAACAGACGGGGAATACGCCTCTTTTTATCCGCCGGCAGAGATGATTGTGGCAAGTCCCATGAAACGCTGTGTACAGACGGCGGAACTGATTTATCCGAGACAGAAGATTGTAACGGAACCGGAACTCAGGGAGTGTGATTTCGGCAGATTTGAGGGAAAGACCTATGAGGAGCTGAAAGACGATCCGGCCTATATCGCATGGCTTGAGAGCGGAGGCACTCTGGCTTTTCCGGAAGGAGAAGATCAGGAAACATTCCGGAGCCGCTGTGCGGAAGGGGTCCGCAGATGGCTGCATAAGGGCGTTGCAGAAAAGAAAAAAAGTATCGCCTTTGTGGTTCACGGCGGAACGATTATGGCCGCCCTGCACAGACTGGCGGAAGGGGAGCATGGCTTTTATGACTGGCAGGCCGGAAACGGCCGGGGCTTTGCCGCCCTGGCAGCGGAGGACGAGTGGCAGGCGGGCAGAGAGATTCTCTGTAAAATCAGAGAACTGCCGGTTTGGTAAACACAGGGCAGAAGGAAGGTGACGACAGTTGGAAAAGAGAGAAAATCAGGCATATAAAACAGATCTGACAGAGAAGAAGATCGCTGTTGTAGGCGCCGGTGGCGTAGGCGGTTTTCTGGCCGGGATGCTGGGCCGGGTGTGTCCCCATCTTACTCTGGCGGCAAGAGGAGCCAGAAAAGAGGCGATTCTTGGGAACGGCCTGGTGCTTCACAGCGAATACAAAGGGGAAATCACGGTGCATCCCGAGACGGTGACAGAGATTTCCGGCATGACAGAGCAGGATTACATTTTTGTCTGTGTAAAAAATTATTCCCTGGAGGATGTGTGCCGGGAGATGGATCATGCGGTAACAGAGGATACGGTAATTATTCCTGTAATGAACGGGGTGGATCCCGGTGACAGAATCCGTTCTCTGATCAGCAGAGGCACAGTGGTGGACTCTCTGATCTATATTGTCTCTTTTGCAAATGAGGATTATTCTGTTACCCAGCAGGGAGATTTCGCGAATCTGCGGATCGGGATCACGGACGCAGACGCATTAGAAAAGGCGAAGATCGGGGAAGTCTCGGCGATTCTGAGAGCGGCGGATATTGACCATCAGGTGTCGGACGAGATTGAAGTGGAAATCTGGCGCAAGTATATTCTGAACTGTGCCTACAATGTGGCGACGGCATATTACGACAATACCATCGGAGAACTGAGAAGGGATCCCCGGAAGGCAGCGGAATATGAGGCTCTTGTAAACGAAGCATGGCAGGTAGCGCTTGCAAAAGGAGTGGCGGTAACTCAGGAACATGTTGACGCCATTATCCACAGATTTTATAAGGAACTGGCCGGAAATGCCACCAGTTCCCTGCAGAGGGATATCCGGGCAGGCAGGACGGCGGAGACAGAGACCTTCAGCGGATATATTGTTCACGAAGGAAAGAAACTGGGGCTGGATCTTCCGGTTTCCTCCAAAATGTATGAGGGTCTGAAAAAAGCAGGAAAGGACAGGACGGAGAATGAGTAAAAACAAGGATAAAACCAATGTAATGCGCATACTGGATCAGAAGAAGATTACCTATATCAGCCACAATTATGAGAGTACCGGAGCCATCAGCGGCGTGGAGGTGGCCCAGGCGCTGAATCAGGATCCGGACATGGTGTTTAAGACGCTGGTTACCGTGGGCAAGTCAAAAGCAAACTATGTGTTTGTCGTTCCGGTGAAAAAGGAACTGGATCTGAAAAAAGCGGCCCGCGCTGTAGGAGAGAAAAGTATTGAGATGATCAAGTCCAAAGAACTGCTCCCGCTGACCGGGTATATTCACGGAGGATGTTCCCCAATCGGAATGAAAAAGCAGTTTGTGACAACCATAGACCAGTCCGCCGCAGACTGTGAGCGGATCATATTCAGCGGAGGAAAAATCGGATACCAGGTGGAGATGAGTCTTTCTGATCTGGAAAAAGTGATTCCCTTTCAGTTGGCGGATATTGCAGAATAGGCAAAGAATAAAGAAGCGGCTTCCGGCTGTCTGATTTTCTGTATGAGACAGCGCCGGTTTATATCCATATTCGAATGAGAAAGGCAGGTGAGGAGAAATGCTCCGCTATACAGGAAAACGAATCGTGACAGGGATTCTCTCCCTTTTTGTACTGGCTACGGCGACCTTCTTTCTCATTCATTTTATGCCGGGCAGTCCGTTCCAGAGCGGAGCGGTTTCCCAGCAGGTGGTAGACGCCCTTGAGAAGGAGTACGGGCTGAGTGAACCGCTGATTTCCCAGTATTTCTCCTACATGGGCAATCTGCTGCAGGGAGATCTGGGCATTTCCTACACGGAGCCGGGAACCGGCGTGGCGGAAATTATCGGGCGGACCTGGCCGCTGACCGCGTCGGTGGGAATCGCGGCGCTTCTGACGGCGGTAATCACGGGAACCGGGCTGGGAATCCTCCGGGCGGTTACAAAGCGCAGAGCGGTGAAAAGCGTGATTTCCGCAGGAGAAATGCTTGCGGCAGGCATTCCCGGATTTGCCGCAGCCTTTCTTCTCCTGTATGTATTCAGCATGAAACTGAAGGTGCTTCCGGTATCCGGTCTTCTGACACCGGCCCACTATGTGCTTCCTACCGTGGCTCTGGCTCTGTATCCCGCCGCAGTGATCTGCCGGCTGACCGGAAATTCTCTGGAGACGGAACTCCGGAAAGAATATGTGGTCTTTGCCCGGATGAAGGGGCTGAGCCGGAGCCGTACCGTGTTTACCCACGCTTTGAAAAATGCGTACCTTCCGGTTCTGCGTTATCTGGGACCGGCTATGGCTTATCTGCTTACCGGAAGTTTTGCGGTGGAGAGTATCTTTAATATTCCGGGGCTGGGACGGGAATTTGTAAATTCCATCACAAACAGGGACTACACCCTGATCCTGGGACTGACTGTGTTTATGGGAGCTGTGGTGATCCTGGCAAATCTGCTGACAGATCTTCTGTGCGCGTGGCTGGATCCCCGGACGCGGAGAGCTGTTTCCGGTGAAACCTGACAGAGCAGTGACGGAGACCGGAGGAACCCGGGAAACAGCAGAAAAGATTTTCAGAAGAAAATGCGGAGAGAAAGCTCCGGGCTGAAAGAGCGGACAGAAGGAGGCGGCAGTTTGGGAAACTTCATTTTTCACTTCAGAGGCAGAGAAACTGCCTCACAGAATCAGGAAAAAAAAGAACATAGAAAAGCCGGAGCACACGGCGGTTCCCGGCTCTCGCGGAAAGACCGGAGAAAGCTCCTTGTGTATGGAATCATTCTGGGCGTATGGGTGCTGCTGGCGGTGCTGGTGCCTCTTTTCTGGCCCTTTTCCTATTCAGAACAGAACGGGGACATCCGGAATCAGGCCTTTTCCCTGACCCACTGGTTCGGGACGGACCGGTTCGGGCGGGATCTATTTGCCCGGGTGTGGTACGGTGCGGGAATCAGCCTGCTTGTGGGCATATCCAGCGCGCTGATCAACGGAATACTGGGAATTCTTGTTGGCGCGTTTTCCGGATGGCTGGGAGGAGCAGCGGATATGGTGCTGATGCGGATCGGTGATATCATCTCTTCCATCCCTTCCATGATCTATGTCATCCTGATTATGCTGGCTGCAGGCTCGGGTCCGGGAAGTATTATTCTGGGACTGTGCGTGGCTGGCTGGGTCGATATGGCGCGGATTGTGCGGGGAGAGATCCTGCGACTGAAGGAGACGGATTATGCCTGTGCGGCGAAAATGGAAGGCCTGTCCTCCATGCGTATTCTGTTCCGCCATCTGCTGCCCAATGCGGCAGGGCCCATTCGGGTCAATCTGATTTTCCTTATCCCCCAGGCGATTTTTACAGAGTCTTTTCTCAGTTTTCTGGGAGTGGGAATCGCGGCTCCGGCGGCCAGTCTGGGAACCATTATCCAGGAGGCCAGAAGCCAGATGGTACTCTATCCCTGGCAGATGGCCTGTCCCCTTGTGGTGCTCTGTGTCATGCTTCTGTGTCTGAATGCGGTCGGCTCCGTGCTGGAAAATCAGACCGGAAGCGCCGGGGGAAACCGGACGCTGTACCATTGGGATAATATTATTGCTGATAAAAGCCGGCCTGCCGGGATGATGACGGAAGGAAGAGAAAGCAAATGAACGTGCTGAATGTACAGAATCTGAACGCACAATATCATACGGAAAAAGGAAGTTTTGACGCCGTCAGCGGTCTTTCTCTTTCGATGGAAGAGGGGGAGATCACCGGGCTGGTGGGCCGGTCCGGCTGCGGGAAAAGTACGGCAGTGCGGGCGATTATGGGAATTTCTGCGGAAAATGCGGAAGTGGAATATGAAAATCTGTCCCTGGACGGGGAGATTCCCGTTCCGGGGCACAATATTGCCATGATTTTTCAGGATTCCCAGAACTGCCTCAATCCTTCTGTGAAAATCGGAAAACAGATCGCCGAGACAGTGAGAAACCGGAGAAAATGCACCAGGAAAGAGGCGGTCAAAAGGGCTCTGGAACTTCTGGATCTGGTGGGAATCCGTAATCCGGCGCTTCGGATGAAGCAGTATCCTTTTGAGCTGTCCGGCGGCATGCAGCAGCGAGTGGTAATCGCCATTGCCCTTGCCTGTGATCCCCGGCTGATTATTGCAGACGAGCCCACCACCGCCCTGGACGGGGCAGTGCAGGCGCAGATTCTGGGGCTGCTGCGGAAAGTGGTCCGGGAGACGAAAACAGCGCTTCTTCTGGTCAGTCATGATCTGGGCGTGATCGCCTCTCTGTGCAGCCGCGTATATGTGATGGAGAAAGGACAGGTTGTGGAGTCCGGCACGGCGGAGGAGATTTTCTACTCCCCGGAGCAGGAATATACAAAACAGCTGATCAAAAACGCCGGGAAAATGCATTTCCGGACAGAGAAAGAAAAGGCGGCGAAGGAAATTCTGCTTCGGACGGAGCACCTGACGAAAGAATATCATACGAAAGAAGGCATCCGGGATCTTTCTTTTGAACTGTACAAAGGCGAAACATTTGCCCTGGTGGGAGAGAGCGGCAGCGGAAAGACTACCCTCGCCCGGATCTTAAGCGGAATTTTAAAACCCGACAGCGGAATGATAGATGACAGAAGCAAAACAAGAGCGCAGATGGTATTTCAGGATCCCTATGGGGCTCTGAACCCCTGTCTGACGGTGGGGCAGGCTCTGGAGGAAGCCATCCGGAAAACCGTGCCGGATCCCCGGCTGCGCAGACAGAAAGCAGAGGATACCCTGCGGCTTTCCGGTCTCAGGGAAACGGTCCGGAACCGGTATCCCCGGGAATTATCCGGCGGAGAGCGGCAGAGGGCCGGCATTGCCCGGGCTCTGGTCTGTGATCCGGAGCTTCTGATCTGTGACGAGGCTTTTTCCTCCCTGGACGCCTCCACCCGGGACGGACTGCTGGAACTGTTTGGAACTCTGCAGAGAGAGCAGGCCCTGACCTGTCTGTTTATCTCCCATGATATGAAAGCAGTCGCCAGGATCAGCGGCAGAATGGGCGTCCTCTTCCGGGGAGAACTGGTGGAGACAGGAAGAACCAGATCGGTCTGCACCGATCCCTGGCATCCCTATACGAAGCAGCTTCTCCTGTCCATGCCGGCCCCGGATCCTCTGCGGGCAGGACGGAGAAAAGGAATCTCTTTCCGGGAGAAAAGTACGGAGCTGCCGGGCAGAGACAGCGGAGCGCAGAGGGGCTGTCCTTTTGCAGAAAACTGTCCCTACGCCATGGACTGCTGCAGGGAGGAAACACCGGACAGCTATGTATTCGGAGAGCGGACGGTAAAATGCTTCCTCTACTCGGAAAAACACAGCGGCAGAAGAGCAGAAGGCTATAAAATGACATCTCAGATATAGACGGATGTGCGAGTCTGAAAAAGGAGAAACGACATGAGTAAAAGAAGGAGAACACGGAAGAATACAAAAAGGACCCTGCCCCGGTTGTGGGCGGTTCTTCTGACTGCGGCGCTGACGGCGGGGCTGCTGACCGGCTGTTTACAGGACAGCGGCGAAAGCGCGGACGGAGAGAAGGAGATTACCATCGCCATCAGCAGTGACACGGGAACCCTGGACCCGGCAGGCTCCATTGCCCTGAGCTGGCTTTCCTATGCCCCGGCCGCAATGGATGAACTGCTCACTTTTGATGAGAACGGTGAAGTAGAGTACCGGGCTGCCGAGTCCTATGAGGTAAGTGAGGACAACCGGGTATGGACCTTCCATCTGCGGGAAGACGCCCTCTGGTCCGACGGAACGCCGGTTACCTCCGGAGATTTCCGCAATACCATAGAACGGGCCCTGGACCCGGCTTCCGGCAGCGGATACGCGGTATACCTTTTCCCCATTGAAAATGCGGAAGGGATATACAATGGAGAGGCGGACATGGACAGTCTGGGGGTGGAGACGCCGGATGATTATACGCTCATCTTCCGGCTGGATGAGGCCTGTGTGTATTTCCTGGATCTGCTGCGTCTTCCTGTATATATGCCCTCCTGCCGGACGTACGCGGACTCTGCGGACAGCGGCTGGGACAAAAATCCTGAGACCAGCCTTTCCAACGGGCCCTTTTTCCTGAAGGAGTATGTACCGGATCAGTATTTTGTTCTGGAGAAAAACGAAAATTACTGGAATGCCGACGCGGTAAATCTGGACCGGATCACCTTCCGGTTTTACGCCGATACCCAGACTATGGCCAGCGCCTACGAAGCCGGGGAGGTGGATGTGGCCACATCCCTTTCTTCCACAGTGATGGAACTGTATGAGGGAAAAGAGGATCTTTATCTGACGGAACAGATCGCTACCCGGTATATTTATTTCAATCTGAATGTAGAACCCCTCGGCGACGTGCGGGTGCGGGAGGCCATCAATCTGGCGGTAAACCGGGAAGAACTCTGCAGGATTGTGGGAGAGGATACGGAACCGACGTACAATCTGGTGGCCAAATATATGAAAGATAAGAACACAGGGGAATATTTTACGGACGGCGCAGAGCAGCCTTTTGAGGAAAATGTAAGCCGGGCCCGGGAGCTTCTGGCCCAGGCTGGCTATCCCGACGGCGAGGGCTTTCCGGTGCTGACATACCGTTATCCCTCTCTGGAAATGGACTCAGATACGGCCCAGGTTCTGAAAGAACAGTTAAAAGAGAACCTGAATATTGACATAGAACTGGAGGCCCAGGAACTGCAGATGAACTACAGCAGTCGCCATGCAGGAGACTTTGACCTGTGCAGAATGAACTGGACGGCAGACTTTGCCGATCCTTATACCTACCTGTCCATGCTTCTGTCAAACAGTACGTACAACTGCAGCGGCATCCGGGACGCAGAGTACGACAGCCTGGTGGCCCGGTCTGATTCCGAGACAGATCCTGCGAAGCGCTCGGAGCTGCTGCACCAGGCGGAACAGTATGCGGTGGGAGAGCAGTTTTACATCCTTCCCCTTTATGCCATGAAGGGCGTAAATCTGGTGAATCCGGATATTACCGGTATTACCCGGAACCCGGCCACCGGAGGTCTGGAATACCGGTATGCGGATGTAAGCAAATAAACAAATGGATAAGGACAAAGGAGGAAGGAAAACATGCTGGAACTGGTTACAGGAGGAAGCGGCAGCGGAAAGTCTGCCTACGCGGAGGAACACATCTGCCGGATCCACCGGATACTGAGCAGAAAAGCCGGCACGAAACTTCCTCTTTTCTATATTGCCGCCATGATCCCCCGGGGAGAAGAGACGCTCAGAAAAATAGAACGTCACAGGAAGATGAGGGAGACAAGGGGATTTCAGACGCTGGAATGGTATACGGATATTGCAGGAAAAATCCGGGAGAATCTCCTGCCTGAGAACGCCTGCGTTCTGCTGGAGTGTCTGTCCAATCTGACAGCCAATGAGATGTATGAGCCGGAAGGGGCAGGCGAAAATACGGCACATGCGGTGACGGAGGGAGTCCGGATGCTTAAGGACAGCTGCGCCGCTGTAGTGGTGGTGACCAATGAGGTGTTTTCGGAAGTTCCTTCGGAGAACGGAGGGGAAACAGACGAGATGACAGAGTATAAAAGGATCCTGGGAGAGATCAACCGGACTCTGGCAGAGACAGCGGACCAGGTGACGGAGGTGGTCTATGGCATTCCCTGCGGCGTCAGAGGAGGACAGGAACTGAAGCTGGTAACAGGCGGGGCATTTCAGGGAAAATACGCCTGGGCGTCGGCAGAGTATCCCGGACTCTCCTGGACGGACGGAGGGATCTGTTCCCTGGATGAGATCCATACATTTCAGGGAATGAACCGTTTTCATCTGTTTATCCGGCGCTGGCTGGAAGCGGGACGGGAAAAAGAAGAACTGACGGATCTGATTCTGGAACGGCAGGGAGAAATTGTTCTTGTGTGGGATGAGATCGGCTGCGGTCTTGTCCCCATAGACGCTTCTGACCGGGAGTACAGAGAGGCTGTGGGACGGATTTGTACAGAGCTGGCGGCGGAGGCGGCCCGGGCAGACCGGGTGGTCTGCGGGATTGCCCGGAGGGTGAAATGAAGATATATAGATATTAATTACCATGAAGAAGATATGTTGGAATAGGGGTAATATTTTATATAGATTTAATAGACGGCGATTTGCTTGTAGGTTATAATGGTAAAATCATATAAAGAAGGGAATGATTTTTATAAGAGAAAAACCTGAAAATTTCAAATTAGAGGAAACGACGATATGGTCCTTCCCGGATAGAGGGAAATGGGCCACACATTCAGGTAAATATAGGGGGAATTGGACTCCTTATGTTCCAAGAAATTTAATTTTAAGGTATACGAAAGAAAATGATTGGATATTAGATCAGTTCCTGGGAAGTGGAACAACACTGATTGAGGCAAAACTTCTGGGCAGAAATGCTATTGGTATAGATATTAATCCCGAATCCATTAAATTATCTAATTCAAATCTGAATTTTTCAAATAATTTAAAATCCCAGATTTTTATACAACAGGGAAACGCAAGAGATTTATCATTTCTTAAAGACAATAGTATAGATATGATTTGTACACATCCACCATATGCCAATATAATCGAATATAGTTCCGATATTGTTGAGGATGTATCACATCTACATTATGAAGAATTTCTTTTTGCAATGAAAGATGTGGCACAAGAGGCATATAGGATTTTAAAAAATAAGTCGATTTGTGCATTTATGATTGGAGATATACGAGAAAAAGGTTCTGTTCGGCCATTAGGAATGGATACTATGAATGTTTTTATTGGAACAGGTTTTCAATTAAAAGAGATTATTATCAAACAGCAGCATAATTGTAGATCTACAGAATACTGGAAAGAAAAGAAGAAAGATTTTTTGATGTTGTCTCATGAATATATCTTCGTATTATATAAATAAATATGTGATTTAGAACTTTTGCGGTGGAAAAATATCCGTGCTCGGTTTATCTTCTGGAATTCAGCAAATGATGAATTTTAAGTTGCTTTTGCTGAATTCTTAAGGTATACTTAATAAAGTTGATAAAAGAACTGATGTTCACTGGTATGGAATGTAAGAGGTGCAAAATGTCAATTAGTTATAAGAAATTATGGAAGTTATTAATAGACAGGGATATGAAAAAGAAAGATTTATGTGTTGCTGCTGGTATTAGTCATGCATCTGTGGCTAAGTTAGGAAAGAATGAAAATGTTACTACAGATGTGTTGGTAAAAATTTGTACAGCTTTAAAATGTGATATAAGTGATATTATGGAGATAACGGAGATTGAGTCGTGATGAAAGGAAACAGCGCAGCGGAATTAATAATTGAAAAGAAAAAATGCCTGCAGGCGAAACCCATATTAAAGTGGGCAGGTGGAAAGACACAGATGTTAGGAGAATTATTGCCGAAAGTACCGGTTTCGTACGGTAGATATATTGAGCCATTTATCGGCGGCGGAGCAATGTTCTTTGCATTAAATCCTGAGGATGCAGTTATTGCAGATAGTAATCCGGAATTGATCAATATGTATAAGCAAGTTGCAGATAACGTCGATGCAGTAATTTCTTATTTGCAGAAATATGAGAATACACAGGAGATGTTTTACCGTGTGCGTGCTTTGGAATGGCAGGAATTGCCGAAGGCTGAAGCCGCAGCCAGGATGATTTATCTTAACAAGACATGCTTTAACGGACTATATCGTGTGAATAAAAAAGGACAGTTCAATGTTCCATTTGGAAAATATAAGGCTCCAAAGTTTTGTGATGTAGAGGCCTTGTATGCGGCATCAAATGTATTACGGAAAGCAAATATAATTTGTGGCGATTATCTGTCAGTATTGAAAGAGTATGCCAGGCCGGGGGATTTTATATTTTTAGATCCGCCTTATCTGCCTGTTTCGGAATATTCTGATTTTAAGAGATATACAAAAGAACAGTTTTATGAAGAAGACCATGTGGAATTAGCTAAAGAAGTCTTACGTCTGCATGAAATGGGATGTTATGTAATTTTAACAAATTCTAATCATCCGCTTGTGCATGAATTATATAAGCCTTTTAGCATTGAAGTGATTCAGACAAAACGATATATATCCTGCAGTGGCAGTAATCGAAAAGGAGAAGATGTAATTGTTACAGCACTTCCCAAAGGCAAGGCGATGTTTAAGTTTGTTCCAGAAATATTACCTGAACAGGTATATAAATATCCATCTACAAGATTTATGGGTTCTAAAAGCAAATTGCTTTCTGAAATTTGGGCCGTTGCATCACAATTTCAGTTTGATACAGTAGTAGACTTATTTGCCGGATCGGGCATTGTGGGATATATGTTTAAAGCTCAGGGGAAAACGGTAGTAAGTAATGATTATATGGCTATGTCTGCGACATTTGCAAAAGCAATGATTGAAAATAATGGAATTACTTTATCTATGGATGAAGCAGAAAAGCTTTTGATACCGCGGAAAGAATCGGATCACTTTGTGGCTGATACATTTCAGGGCTTATATTATACAGATGAGGAAAATGATCTGATTGATATTTTAAGAATGAATATAGCATCAATCAAAGATCCATATAGGCATGCTATCGCCATGACAGCCTTGATTCGTGCATGTACTAAAAAACGTCCCAGAGGGATCTTTACCTATACCGGAAACCGGTATAATGACGGTAGAAAAGATTTAAAGAAATCATTGGAACAGCATTTTTTAGAAGCAGTACAGGCTGTAAATTACGCGGTATTTGACAATGGTAAGCCCAATAAAGCTAGGCACGGAGATGCAATGGAATTAAAAGTCGAGACTCCTGATCTCGTATATATAGATCCTCCATATTATTCACCGCTATCTGATAATGAATATGTCAGACGTTATCATTTTGTAGAAGGCCTTGCCCGTGATTGGAAAGGTGTAGAAATTCAGCAGAATACCTTGACAAAAAAATTCAAGTCTTATCCAACACCTTTTTCAACACGAAAGGGAGCATCAGATGCTTTTGACCTACTGTTTAAAAAGTTTAAAGACAGTATTTTAATTGTATCATATTCTTCAAACAGTTTGCCTGCACAGGATGAAATGGTAGCTATTTTGGCAAAATATAAAAAACATGTTGAAGTGATTCCCATAAATTATACTTATTCATTTGGCAACCAAAGTAGGGCGAAAAGTAATCGGAATAAAGTGCAGGAATACTTATTTATTGGATTCTGATAAGAGAGGGGCATTATGAACGAAAAAATTAATATCTGGTTGGTCGGAAATACCGGTTTAAGAAATCCCAATCGAATTCAGGAAGGATTTTCAGTTTTTGCAAAATCTTCGTTTATTGGAAATCTTCATGGTAAAGAAAATGAAATTGGTTTTATGAATCTGCTTAATGAAAAAGGCATAATTCAGAATGAAAGTGGAAAAGACGAATCCGGAAGTCATGCCCGAAAATGGAGGCTAATGTTTGCCAAAAATGGTTTTATTTATCCTCAGGTAAGAAAGGCAGAGGGAAAGCAGGAAGCACTAGGACGGATTGATGACATTACTCCGTTTGGAAAAATATTTTTAAAAGCAGATACTTATTCTGCTGTTCAGGAATGCTATTTACGTGCGATGAGTGTGGAGCAGTTTCCGATGCCGGGTGGGAAAGGCTATTTTTCTCCGTTAAGATGGATATTGGCAATTATGTTGGAGTTAGAAAGAAGAACAGGCTCTTCTGAACTCAGTCGAATTGAATTTGCTCTATGGGGACATACAACAAATCCAAGTTATAATTTAAATGAAGTTGTTGACAATATTCTTGATTTAAGAGGCAGGAGGGCACTTGCACCAGCAAAACGATCGTTTGATAAAAAAGAGATTGCCAAAAGAGGCGAAAATTATGACAGGAAAAGCGATAACTTCTTGGATTATAGCGATATGAATATGAGATATCTTCGTATTTCAGGCGTACTTCAGCGTAAAGGAAGAGGCCTTATAATTGTTCCTTCAAAACATATTCTTGCAGAGAAGCTTTCTAAAGTTACTGCAAGTACAGAGCCAATTATAAATGAGTACCAAAAACTCTGTAATGGAGCTCCTTTACCTACAGACGATATTCTTATCGCGAAAATTTTATTGGACGATCTGATGGTGCATATGAGGGAACGTCATATAGTATTCGATATTTCAGATCTCCCATTAACTAATGCTGTCGAAATTAATATAGCCAGACAACGATTGGAGAACATACTGGCTCAGACGAATGAAATTGCTTATGCAGAAGAACAGTGTAAACAATGGCAGGAAATATCCGATTACATGTCACTTCTTATCAAGGGCGGCGGGAAGCATGTTTATGATGAGGATAATGCCATCGAAGTGCCAAAAGATGAAACACCGGCATATCTTGAATGGGTATTGTGGAGAGCAGCACTTGCGATTGATCATATGGTTAATAAACCTTATGAAGTTCGGGGTTTTCGCCTGGATTCGGATTTTCTGCCTGTATCGGCAGCAGGAGGAGGAAAAGGTGATTTATATTGTGAGTATAAGGATTTCACTATTTTGACAGAAGTTACAATGTCAACATCATCTCGACAGGAAGCAATGGAAGGGGAACCGGTTCGGCGTCATGTTTCGGATGCTGTTTTGAAATATGACAAGCCTGTATATGGGATGTTTATTGCGATAAAAATTGATACCAATACTGCAGAAACTTTTCGCCATGGTATCTGGTATACAAAGGATGATGAGAAACAGAGATTGGATATTGTGCCACTTACATTGGAACAGTTCCGGAGATATTTTGTAGCGTTGTTCAAAGCGGAAAAAGCTACGCCGGAAAGATTACAATCATTACTTCTGAAATGTGAAGCCAACAGAGACATGGTAGATGCACCAATGTGGAAGAAATATATTGATGTGGTGATTAAAGAGCATGTGGATGAACTTCAAAGTAGAAAGTGATTTTTTGAATAAAGATAATAAAGATTTAGAACGTGGGAAATAGCACTATGCATGAAAAACTGGAGCAGGTACGGCCTGCGGATATTGAAAAGCGAAGTTTTGAGATCATAACGGAAGAACTGAGGCAGAAGGGTAAAGTTCTGATGCCCGGCACGGAACCCATTGTCAAACGGTGCATTCATACCAGCGCGGATTTTGACTATGCGGACAACCTGGTATTTTCGCGGGGAGCCGTGGAGAAGGCGCTGGAAGCGCTCCGGCAGGGCGCCCCGGTAGTGACGGACACCCAGATGGGAAAAGCAGGAATCAATAAAAAGAAACTGGCTCAGTATGGGAGTCAGGCATACTGCTTTATGTCAGACGAGGACGTGGCCGGGATGGCAGCAGAGAGGGGGACCACCCGGGCCTGTGCAAGTATGGACAAGGTGGCAGAGATGGGGCTGAATGGTATTTTTGCAATTGGAAATGCCCCCACAGCTCTGGTCAGACTCTGCGAACTGATCGAGGCAGGAAAGCTGCAACCAAAGCTGATTATCGCGGTGCCGGTAGGCTTTGTGAATGTTGTACAGGCGAAGGAAATGATACTGGATCTGAAGGACGTCCCCTGCATTGTGGCAAGGGGGAGAAAAGGCGGCAGCAATATTGCGGCATGCATCTGCAATGCGCTGCTGTATATGATGGAGGAGTGAGATGGAAAGACCATATTTTCCTATGTTTATCGACCTGACAGACCGGAAGATATTCGTGGCGGGCGGAGGGCGGATCGCCCGGAGGCGGATTGAAGCCCTTGTAAAGTTCGGCGCGGATATTCATGCGGCTGCTCCTCAGGTATGCCCGGAGATTGCTCTTTTTGCCGAAGGAGGAAAAATAAAAATTTTACTTCGGGAATACCGTCCTTCCGATCTGGACGGGATGGAGTTTGCCATTGCCGCCACAGACGACCGGGAAGTAAACCGAGCCGTGTACGCGGAGTGCAGAAAAAGGGGAATTCCGGTGAATGTGGCAGACGATAAAACGCTCTGTGACTTTTTTTTCCCGGCCCTTGTGCTGACGGATGATGTGGTAATCGGAATCGGTTCCGGCGGGGAGAGCCCGGGAAGGGTAAAAGAAGTGCGGCAGAGAATTGAGAAGCTGGAAGATCTGTGAGCAGATCTATTGATCAGGCAGATATTCGGTAAAAAACTGCCGGAACCGCAGTTCGCTGATATGCGCTGCGGTTCCGGCAGTTTTCTGTTTTCTTCCGTTTCCGGTTTTTATATCGAGGGAAAGCGGACAGCCGAATCCGCTTTTCTTTTTGTACTGGCGACGAGCCAAAGTCCGGGCCTGCCCGAGGCCTTGGCGACCGCTTATAATCCCGGAATGTGCCTTTTGGAACTTCCGGTGATGCTGCTCCGGTCCGGATTACTGGATCGGCTCAAAGTCAGCTGCGCCGTGTTTGCAGAGCGGGCAGATGAAGTCATCCGGAAGTACATCTCCTTCATAGATATATCCGCAGATCTTGCAGACAAAGCCTTTCTTTCCTTCTGTGTCCGGTTTCGGCTTTACGTTGTTCTGATAATATGTGTAAGACATTGTCTCTTTATCACTCATTACGCGGGCCTCTGTCACGGAACAGATAAACATGCCGTGTGTGTCCAGGTCAACATACTGCTCAACCTTAAGAGAGATGGCAGCGTTGATGTATTTCGGCAGGATGACCAGGCCGTTGTCCGAGCGTACCGGCGTGATGCCCTCAAATTTGTCCACTGTACGTCCGCTCTGGAATCCGAATCTCTCGAATACGCTGAACGGCGCGTCTACAGACAGACAGTTCACGTTAAGAATACCGGTCTGCTTGATAATGTGGTGAGAGTAGTTGGCTTTGTTGATATTCACAGCTACACGGTTCGGCGTGTCGGTAAGCTGTGTTACTGTGTTGACAATCAGACCGTTGTCCTTCTTTCCGTCGTTGGATGTAACCACATACAGACCATATCCGATACGGAAAAGAGCGGTAAGATCATTCTTGTTGGCAGCTTCCGGAGACTGGGCGATATACTCCTGGCAGAGCTCGTCAGCCATTGCCTGAAGCTGATCTTTGTTTTCCGCGCTGACAGCAGATTTGATCTTTACAGTTGTGTTCAGCCAGGTGATGTCTTTGGACTTTTCAAACATGCCCTTCATAATCTTAGCGGCAAGAGGAGCCCAGGAACCGTTTTCGATCAGACCGATGGTGCGCTTCTGATAGTTGCGTTCTGTCAGGTGATCGATAAACTGTTTCATGAACGGGAAGATTTCCGCGTTATATGTTGTGGTGGCAAGAACCAGTTTGCCGTAGCGGAAAGCATCAGCAACTGCCTGTGACATATCGCATCGTGCCAGATCGTGAACAATCACCTTCGGACATCCTTTGGCCCTCAGCAGCTCGGCAAGCATTTCTACGGCTTTCTTTGTATTACCATATACGGAAGTATATGCGATTACAATTCCCTCTGACTCTACTGTATAAGAGGACCAGACATCATATTTTCCGACATAGTGTCCCAGATCTTCCTTCAGTACCGGGCCGTGCAGCGGGCAGATGGTCTGAATGTCCAGTCCGGCAGCCTTTTTAAGGACAGCCTGTACCTGCGCGCCGTATTTGCCGACAATGCCGATATAATAGCGGCGGGCTTCGTCATCCCAGTCTTCCTCCACATCCAGGGCGCCGAACTTTCCGAAGCCGTCTGCGGAGAAGAGTACTTTGTCTGTGCTGTCATATGTCATCATAACTTCCGGCCAGTGAACCATCGGAGCAAACACAAAAGTCAGCTCATGGCTTCCAAGAGATAAAGTGGAGCCATTTTCAGCTACCAGACGCTTTACCTCAGGATCCAGGCTGAAGAAACAGTCCATCATGGCAAAAGCTTTGGCTGTGGCAACAACAGTTGTATCCGGATAGGTCTTCAGGAAATTTTCAATATTTGCAGAATGGTCCGGCTCCATGTGCTGGATAATCAGATAATCCGGCTTTCTTCCGTTCAGAACATTTGCCAGATTGTCCAGCCATTCGTGAGTGAAGTGAATGTCCACAGTATCCATAACAGCGATCTTATCGTCATCAATGACGTAGGAGTTGTAGGACATTCCGTTTGGCACAACATACTGGCCTTCGAAAAGATCTACCTGGTGATCGTTGACTCCGACATATTTGATAGTTTCTGTAACATGTATCATGTAGATGAGTCTCCTTCCTTAGAAAAAATATGATCAGGCAGGCCGTCCCGCCGGACAGCCGCCAAAGAAATATTTCCAAACTTATTATAGCAGGAGAAATAGACAAAGCAAGGGATTGTTAGTAACATTTCTTAAAATTATGAACGACATGAATAAATCGCGGATAAAAAGAAAGCGCGGCGTGAACATAAATTCTGCTGCTATTATTCACACCGCGCAAGGGCTTTCAGAATATCTTTGATTTTCCGGGAGCCGGACAGAATCTGGTATTCCGGTTCGTGGATATCCTCCAGATAGTGAGCGTCGGAACAGCAGATTACATGGCATTTTTCAAAATACGGATGCTCTCTGCGGATCCGGTGGAGGTTCCGGAAGTCATGAAATTCAGCACAGGAAAATCTGCTGTCCGGAGGGACAAAGCCCAGGTTGGAAAGGAGGCTTGTGGAAGATTTATCTACGTGAGCCGGGTAGGCGATGCCTCCGAAAGACTCCACAAGAGGAAGGGCGTTGTCAAAGGAAATGGAAGTGGCGTTGATCAGCAGGTTTTCTACCGTGCCTGTCACCTGGTCTTTCTTATCCATGATCTGCTGCTTCCCGAAGATGTCCTCCCGGTTCGGAACGGGAAGGAGACGCTCATATACATAGGCGTCAAATGCCAGTGCGCCTTCCAGTGTGGGAAACAGACAGATCACATGGACTTCCTCCGCAGTGGTCAGTTCCATACCCGGAATTACAGTGACGCCGTAGTTTTTTCCGTGATAGAGGGCAGCGGGACAGTTCCGGCAGCTGTTGTGGTCCGTCAGAGCAATGACATCCAGTCCCTTGACCGCAGCCATCCCGACCAGATTTGCCGGAGTCATGTCATCATCCCCGCATGGGGAAAGGCAGGAATGAATGTGCAGGTCATAAAAAAGAGGGATCATTCCATGCCCGCCCTGTAAATATTCAGGGCCATGTCAAAGACAGGGAGTTCTGTGGAAAGAACTGCAATCCCTTCTTCCGACGCTTTCTCCAGAGAATCTCGGTCCATGGAGACGCCCTCTGCCAGTACGATACAGGCTACGTCAGCGAGCGAGGCAACGGCTACTGTATTTTTATTCCCCATTACCGTCACCCATACACTGTCAGAGGGGGCTCTGCTCATGGCGATGCTTAAAAGATCGCAGCAGAAGACCCGGGTGACTTCCCGCTCCGGCCTGCCTTCCGACAGAACACGGCAGTCCGGCAGTTTCAGTATTGTCTGCAGTTTCATGTGGATCACCTAGTCCTTTCTTTTCTGTCTCTCCGGCACCCCGAAGGAGGCCAGATCCGTGGTCAGTTCGCTGATGTATTTCCGAAGGAGAACTTTGTCTTCCTCAGGCATGCTGTCCCCGGATTCTCTTTCCCGGGTGAGATGCCGGATTTTTTGGGAAAGGTCTGCGATATTGGAGCGGAGAACATAGATACAGTCGTTCGGCGTGGCGTCTCCCCGGACAATGTCTTCCGCCAGAGTCTGGCAGGTGGGAGCGCCGCAGGAACCGCAGTCCAGACCCGGGAACCGGGCGGTGAGCTGTTCTACTTCGCTCATCATGCGCAGGCTTTCCTTGAATGTATTGCCCAGACGGAAGACCGGTTCGTAGTCCACATCATCCGCCCAGTACATGCTTTCGATTTCCGGATTGTCAGATAAGTGGTTTTTGGACACCGGCTGATATTTTGCGAGACGCTTTGTCTTTGTGGCGGCAATATATTCATTTTCCACGGTGAGAGTGCCGCCGACGCAGCCGCCGGTGCAGGCGCTTAACTCGACAAAGGTCAGTCCGTGAAGCTTTTCGTCCTCCAGTTCTTCCAGAACCCGGAGAATATTGACGATTCCGTCTCCCGCCAGATAGTTGTCCACCAGGAGTCCGCCTACCTCTCCGCCGGCGCTGCTCCATCCGATTCCGATTCTGCCGGAGTTGGACAGCGGTGTAAGCTGACTTTCGTCGTGCTTCATATGGGGCAGAAGCAGGGGATAGATATCCTTGATGGCCACTACATTGTCAATATTGCTTTTTTCAATGCCCAGAGGCGCTTTTGCATAGGAGACTTTGGACGGACAGGGAGAGATAAAGATAATACCGATCTCCTCCGGTTTCAGTCCGGTCTTTTTCATGGCCCTGGCCCGGGCAATTTCTGCCGCGACTTCCACCGGAGCTTTGATGGGAAGCAGCCGGGAGAGCAGGGCGGGAAACTTCACACGGATCAGACGGATGACAGAAGGGCAGGCAGAGCTGATAAAGGGCGCTTCTTTTTCATGAGTTTTTATGTATTCCCTGGAAGCCTCCGATACAAGTTCTGCTGCTGCGCTTACTTCGTATACGTCATCGAATCCCAGTTTCAGAAGTGCGTTAAGTACAATGTCCGTGCTGGTCAGATTGTTGTACTGCGCATAGAGAGAAGGGGCCGGAAGGGCGACAGTGTATTTGAAATTATTGATTACGGAAAGGGGATCATAGATAGCAATTTTCGCATGGTGGGGACAGTAGCGGATGCACCGCCCGCAGTCAATGCAGAATTTATCTATGATGTGCGCCTTTCCGTTGTGCACCCGGATCGCCTGTGTAGGGCAGTGCTTGATACAGTTGATGCATCCCTGACAGGCAGATTCCTTCAGTCGGACAGAACGGATAAATTTGTCTTTGTTCAATGACGCACCTCCTTTAAAACGCTACTTTCATGGTAATGGTAGTGCCCTTCCCGACGACGGTATCAATTTCCATCTGGTCGGTATAGCGCTTCATGTTCGGAAGGCCCATTCCGGCGCCGAAGCCCAGGGAGCGGACTTCCGGTCTGGCCGTGGAATAGCCTTCCTGCATAGCCTTCCCGATATCCGGTATGCCGGGGCCTCTGTCAGCGAGAACTATGACAATGTCGTCATCTGAAACAGTGACTGTGATCTGGCCGCCGTCGGCGTGGATGACCATGTTGATCTCGCCTTCGTACATGGCGATGGCCACCCTCCGGATGACTTCACTGTTTACTCCCAGCATTTTCAATTTATTTTTGACAGAACTGCTGGCTTCACCTGCGCGGGTAAAGTCGCTGCCGTCTATGTCGTAGGTGAATATCAGCTGATCGCCCATCTAAGCACCTCCTCTGAGTCCGTGTTCGTAAAGCAGGCCGCATGCCGTAAACATATAGTGTTCGGTTGCAAGGATCGCGATCCCTTTTTCCATGGCAAGGGCAAGCATGTGTTCGTCCGGCATTTTTCCCCGGACAAAGATAATACAGACAATGTCCAGCATCTCGGCGGTACGGACCACCTGGGGATTGCACAGACCTGTCATAAGGACGGAACATTTGCCGCAGTAGGCGAGCACATCGCTCATCATATCGGCGGAAAAGACAAATTCCGCATCCACATCCTCCAGTTCCTCTCCGTACAGAAACTGCGCGTCCAGAATTTTCTGCATCTCTCTGATTGTCATAAACCCTCCTGTAAATAAAATCTTATAAAAAAGAAGTAATCGCCGGTGAACTGCCGGCTGACAGCTGCCGCTCAGAATTCTGCCGGAATTCACACAAAAGTTTCATTCAGTATAACATTTACATATAAAAAAAGCAATGAAACAGGAAATTGTATATTCTGCACTGCGAAAATAAAAGAAATAATCTGGAAGATTAAAATTTTTCACAAAATTTCACAAATATTCTGGTAGTATTTTGTGATGCCCTATGCTATCATGGTTGTAATGAGCACCAATATATGCGAGAAATGGAGGTTGAAGAATGGCTGCTAAAACAGGAAGCGTTCCGTTTTCCGGAACAAAGGAACAGGAAGAGGCGCTTTTGAAAGTAATTTCCGAGCTGAAAAATGAAAAAGGTGCCCTGATGCCGATTCTGCAGAAGGCACAGGATATATATGGATACCTTCCGATGGAAGTGCAGAAGATCATTTCTGATGAAACCGGTATCCCTATGGAAAAAATTTACGGCGTCGCCACGTTTTATTCCCAGTTTACGCTGAATCCGAAAGGCAGATACCGGATTTCTGTCTGTCTTGGCACGGCGTGCTATGTCAAAGGTTCGGGAGATATCTACAATGCACTGATGGAAAAGCTTGGCATTGTAGGCGGAGAATGCACGCCGGACGGTAAGTTTTCTCTGGACGCCTGCCGTTGCGTGGGAGCCTGCGGGCTTGCCCCGGTTATGATGATTAACGACGAAGTCTACGGCCGCCTCACAGTGGACGATCTGGACGGAATTCTGGCAAAGTACGAGTAAGCGCATGATGCCGGAGATCTCTCTGAACATTCTGGATGTAGCTGAGAATTCTATCCGGGCGCAGGCCTCTCTTGTGGAAATTGAAGTGGACGTACAGCCTGCGCAGGACATTCTGGCAGTAACGATCAGAGACAACGGGCGGGGCATGACGGCGGAGGAAGCGGCTCATGCGGAAGATCCGTTTTTCACCACAAGAACCACACGGAAAGTGGGACTGGGAATCCCGTTTTTCCGGCAGGCGGCGGTGAGTACGGGAGGCAGCTTTCAGATTGATTCAGAAAAAGGAAAAGGAACGACAGTAAAAGCGGTATTCGGACTGTCTCACATTGACAGAATGCCGCTGGGGGATATCAGTTCAGTGATTCATACGCTGATTGTATTTAACGGGCATATCCGTTTCCGGTATACATACAGATATGGAGAAAAGTGTTTTGTCCTGGATACCCGGGAGATCCGGGAGATTCTGGGAGAAGGGATATCTCTTCGTGAACCGGAAGTGTCTGCATTTATAAAGGAATATCTGGAGTCGGGGAAAACAGACACGGACGAAGGAGCGGATATATAGATCTCAGATAATGAATAAAGATGAAAAAGTGGAAGTTAAGAACAGACCAATCGGAAACATGAACAGAAAGAGACAGAAGAATTGAAAGCAGAATTGGAGGAAAGCTATGAAATCTCTCGAAGAATTACGTGCAATCAGGGCAAAGATGCAGGGACGGGTCGGCGTCCGCGCCGAAAACGAAAAGCAGACCCGGGTTGTTGTAGGTATGGCTACCTGCGGAATTGCCAGCGGAGCAAGACCGGTGCTTACGGCGCTTTCCGATGCGGTTCAGGAACAGGGTCTCAGCGATAAGATCAATGTGACCCAGACCGGCTGTATCGGCCTGTGCCAGTATGAGCCCATCGTAGAAGTGATGGCGCCGGGAAAAGAAAAGGTGACATATGTGAAAATGACTCCGGAGAAGGCGCTGGAAGTGCTGCGGCTTCATCTGCTGGGCGGACAGGTGGTGACAAAGTATACGCTGAGCGCCGCTCAGGAAAAAGCCGAGTAGAAAGAGGAGGTGGAAGAATATGTATCGTTCACATGTACTTGTCTGCGGCGGAACAGGATGTACCTCCTCCGGCAGCCAGAGAATTATTGACAGACTGGAAAAAGAGATTGCGGCTCAGGGACTTTCCGAGGAAGTCGGCGTGGTAAAGACCGGTTGTTTCGGCCTGTGCGCCCTGGGACCGATTATGATCGTATATCCGGAAGGAACCTTTTATTCCATGGTGCAGGAAGACGACATTCCGGAGATCGTGGCGGAACATCTTCTGAAAGGAAGAGTTGTGACCCGCCTTCTCTATGAAGAGACAACAAAAACAGACAAGATCACTCCTCTTAATGAGACGAATTTTTATAAAAAACAGCACCGGGTTGCCCTGCGCAACTGCGGTGTGATCAACCCGGAAGATATTGAGGAATATATAGGAACCGGAGGCTATGAGGCTCTTGGCATTGTGCTGACGGAGAAAAAGCCGGAAGATGTGATACAGATCCTGCTGGACAGCGGTCTGAGAGGCAGAGGCGGCGCCGGTTTCCCCACCGGACTGAAGTGGAAATTCGCGGCGGCAAATGAGGCGGATCAGAAATATGTCTGCTGCAACGCGGACGAGGGAGATCCGGGAGCATTTATGGACCGTTCGATTCTGGAGGGAGATCCCCATGCGGTGCTGGAGGCTATGGCCATTGCCGGATACGCGATCGGGGCGTCCCAGGGATATATTTACGTGCGTGCGGAATATCCCATTGCCGTAAAACGTCTTGAGATTGCCATTGCCCAGGCGCGGGAATATGGCCTTCTCGGGCAAAATATTTTTGAAAGCGGATTTGATTTTGATATAGAACTGAGACTCGGTGCAGGTGCATTTGTGTGCGGCGAGGAGACGGCTCTCATGACATCCATTGAAGGCAGCAGAGGAGAGCCCAGACCCCGCCCGCCGTTCCCGGCGCTTAAAGGTCTGTTTCAGAAACCGACCATATTAAATAACGTAGAAACATTTGCAAATATTCCCCAGATTATTGTAAACGGGCCGGAATGGTTCGCATCTATGGGAACAGAAAAGTCCAAGGGAACCAAAGTATTCGCTCTGGGCGGAAAGATCAACAACACCGGTCTGGTGGAGATCCCCATGGGAACTACACTGCGGGAGATCGTGGAAGAGATCGGCGGAGGCATTCCCGGCGGGAAAAAGTTCAAGGCGGCCCAGACCGGCGGCCCCTCCGGCGGATGTATTCCGGCGGAACATCTGGATGTGCCCATAGACTACGATAATCTGATCGCCATCGGTTCTATGATGGGTTCCGGCGGCCTGATCATTATGGACGAGGACACCTGTATGGTGGATATTGCCAAGTTTTTCCTGGAGTTCACAGTAGACGAATCCTGCGGCAAATGTACGCCCTGCCGGATCGGAACAAGGCGTATGCTGGAAATCCTGGAAAAGATTACAAAAGGACAGGCAGAGATGGAAGATCTGGACCGGCTGGAAGAGCTGTGCAATCATCTGAAGACCAGCTCTCTGTGTGCGCTTGGACAGACGGCTCCCAATCCCGTGCTCTCCACGCTGCGGTATTTCAGAGAGGAATATATTGCGCATATCGTGGATAAAAAATGTCCGGCAGGCGTCTGTAAGGAGCTTCTTCACTATAAGATTGATCCGGATAAATGTAAGGGATGTACGCTCTGCGCGAGAACCTGCCCGGCAGATGCGATCATCGGCAGCGTAAGGGAAGTTCATATGATTAACCCTGAAAAATGCGTGAAATGCGGCGCCTGTATGGAAAAATGCAGATTCGGCGCGATTTATAAAGAATAAGGAGGGTAGAGAAGATGGAAAATGTCAATCTGAAAATTAACGGCTTAAATGTTACTGCTCCGGCAGGCTCTACAATCCTGGAAGCCGCACATGCGGCGGGAATCCGTATTCCCACCCTGTGCTATTTGAAAGAAATCAACGAGATCGGCGCCTGCCGCATGTGCGTGGTAGAGGTAAAAGGCGCAAGAAATCTGGTGGCTGCCTGTGTTTATCCTGTATCGGAAGGCATGGAAGTTCTGACCAATACGCAGAAACTGATCGAATCGAGGAAACGGACGCTGGAACTTCTTCTGTCTGTGCATGACAAGAAATGCCTGTCCTGCGTCAGAAGCGGACACTGTGAACTGCAGGAGCTCTGCCAGGAACTGGGCGTGGAGGATGAAGATCATTTCGCAGGAGAAATGCCCCACTATGAGCCCGATACCAGCGCTGTACATATGGTCAGGGACAATAACAAATGTATTCTCTGCCGCCGCTGTTCTGCAGTGTGCGAGAAGGTACAGTCTGTAGGAGTGATCGGCCCGAATAACAGAGGATTTGCCACATTTATCGGCTCAGCCTTTGAAATGGGGCTGGGAGATACCAGCTGCGTCGGATGCGGACAGTGTATTGCTGCCTGTCCCACAGGCGCCCTGTATGAGAAAGACAATACGGATGACGTACTGGCGGCAATCGCAGATGAAACAAAACATGTCGTTGTGCAGCCTGCCCCCTCTGTCCGTGCAGCTCTCGGGGAAGAATTCGGATACCCCATGGGAACGGATGTAGAAGGAAAGATGGCAGCCGCACTGAGGCGGATCGGATTTGACAAAGTATTTGATACAGACTTCAGCGCCGATCTTACAATTATTGAGGAAGCCAATGAGTTTATCGGCCGGGTGAAAAACGGCGGGGTACTGCCCATGATAACTTCCTGCTCTCCGGGATGGATCAAGTACTGTGAACATTACTATCCGGATCAGCTGGCGCACCTGTCCAGCTGTAAATCTCCCCAGCAGATGTTCGGCGCAGTGACAAAAACATACTATGCTGAAAAGATGGGACTTGATCCGAAGGATATCGTCTGTGTCAGCGTGATGCCCTGTACGGCGAAAAAATTTGAGATCCAAAGAGATGATCAGGACGCCGCAGGTGTTCCGGACGTGGATATCTCTATCACTACAAGAGAGCTGGCACGGCTGATCCGTAAGGTTGGCATCAACTTCCGGGCTCTGCCGGAGGAAGGATTCGACGATCCGCTGGGCGAGTCCACGGGAGCCGGCGTGATCTTTGGCGCTACCGGAGGCGTTATGGAGGCAGCTCTTCGTACCGCAGTGGAAAAACTGACCGGAGAAACGCTTGAAAATGTGGAGTTTACAGAAGTGCGCGGAACAGAAGGCATCAAGGAAGCCACATATAACGTGGCAGGAACGGATGTAAAAGTGGCCGTGGCTTCCGGCTTAAGCAACGCAAAAGTAATCATGGACAAAATCCGTGCGGGCCAGGCAGATTATCATTTTGTAGAGATCATGTGCTGTCCGGGCGGATGCGTCAACGGCGGCGGCCAGCCCCAGGTGCACGCGGATGTGAGAAATTTTGAAGATGTGAAAGCCATCCGCGCGAAGGCACTGTATGATAACGACGCAGCTAAGACCCTGAGAAAATCCCATGAAAATCCTTCGATAAAGAAATTGTATGAAGAATATCTGGGAGAGCCGGGAAGTGAAAAAGCGCATCATATTCTGCATACAACATATGTGGAGAGAAGTATAAACTGACGGATTTGGATTTATCTGTAGCATGTGGCTGAATAAAGGTCCGAAAATACTTTGATACAGAGTAAACAGAAATCGTATTCGGGAAGCGGCTGGGGAGATTTTGATCTCTGTTCCGCAGAATAAGTAAAACAACAAAACCCTGGATACAGGCTAAAAACAGGATTTTCAATGGAAACTCACGTTCCGTTCGAACAGCTCCATTGAAAATCCTGCTTTTAGCCTGTGCTCAGGGTTTTGTAGTTTTAATTATTATGCGGAACGGAGCTGAAATTTCCCGCAGCCGCTATCCGAAAACGATTTATTCTTACTTCGTATTCTGACATTTTCGGACTTTTTTTCAATCGCATGCCACAGGTAAATTCAAATTGACTTTTCGCTGCTCTGTTGTTACAATGGTGAAAAATATTATCTGCCGCGCTTTATCACCGGGTAAGGCGCCTTATGAAAGCATTCAGAGTTAACCGCAGGTACGGCACATTCTGTGTTATAAGGTTAATTCCTGAGTGCCTTTTATTGTGGGAGGGAATATGGAGATTAAGTTTTACAGCACGCTGCCGGAGGAAGCGGCGGCGGTCCGAACAGAGGTTTTTGTTGAGGAGCAGGGATTTAAAAATGAAATGGATGACATTGACTCATATGCAGAGCATGTTGTTGCGTTTGACGGTGATAAACCGGTGGGGACCTGCCGTTTTTTCAAAGATGATAAGACAGAGAACGACTATATTGCAGGAAGAATTGCCGTGAGGAAAGAATACCGCGGGCGGGATATCGGAACGGAACTGCTGAAAGCGGTGGAAAGGGCAGTAAAGGAAAAGGGAGGAATCCGGGTTGTTCTTCACGCGCAGGTCAGAGCAAAGGAATTTTATGAAAAACAGGGATATCAGCCCTATGGAGAGATCGGATTTGAGGAGGGATGCCCTCATATCTGGATGTATAAAATACCTTCGGAAGAAAAGGATTGATCTGAAAAGAATCAATAAAACAGAAATACGATTCAAATAAAAGAAAAACAGACTTTGCGTATATTAAATCTGTCAATATAAATCAGACAGAATAAATAAAAGGGCAGAGTCTGTTTTTCTTTGACGCGGATTGCGGATCCCTGCCGTAAGGAAAAACATATGACAGGCCCTGTTACCAGTAATTTCATATTGTTCCCTATATATAAAACAAGTACAATCAGTCTGGTCATAAAATGACAAATTTTTTGAAAGGACTGAAATGATATATGGGAAAAATAAGAGCCCTGCTGGCAGCAGCGGTTACCGTATGCGGACTCTTATGGGGAAGTGTGGAGGTAAACGCGGCGGATGTGTCCGGGATGGAAATTACTTCCACAGCCGATTCCGTCAGAAAAGGGCAGGTGATTGAATTCACATTTGCTCTGGACGGGTATTCAGATATCAGAAGCGGAGTAAATGCGCTGAAAGGAACGCTGGAATATGACTCCGCTGTGTTTGAAAAGGTTTCCAGGGAAGACTTCCAGACAGTAAATTCCTGGGAAAAGTTGTTTTATAATCCGGACAACGGACAGTTTGTTCTGATCAACAGAGCCGGAAGTACAGAAGAAGAGGCGGTATTCCGGATCCGTCTGACAGCCGGCCGGTCCATACCGGAGGGCGATGTGTCAGTTTCGGTGAAGGAACTGTCGGTTTCTGAAGGAAAAGAGGATTTTATGCCGGCGGATGCTTCTTTTACATTATCCGCTGTGGCGGAATATCCGGACACAGATCATGGACAGACGGATGGAGAACAGCCGGCGCCGGATGAAGAAGAGATGACGCCGGACAATGAACAGACAGAAGAGGGGGCAGATTCTGCAGAGACAGATCCGTTCCTGGCGGCAGAGGAAGAAGCGGCTCAGAATGGAGACGGAGAGGAGAAGACAGAGGAAAATGTGAAGGCAGGGGATACCCTTGCCGGACTTCTGCCGGCAGCAGGAGTGCTGGCCGGATCTGTCATTCTGATCGGAGTTGTTGTTTTTCTGCGAAGGAAACGGAAACTGTCCGGAAGGGCAAAAATTCTGACCGGAGTTGCTGCATGCGCGGGAGCGGCAGTACTGGCCGCCGGCAGCGCCTGGGCATTTCCCGGCAAAGGAGATCTTAATGATGACGGCAGCACAGATTATACAGACGTGGAATTACTGGAAAAGCACCTGATCGGTCTGGAGCTTCTGCCGGAGAGCAGACAGAGAGCGGCGGATATGAATTCAGACGGAAAGCTGACGGTAACGGACCTTTCTCTGCTGATCCGCAGAATTGAGAAGACCGTGGATTATGAGGTAAAGCTGTCTTCTGCTACAGAACGCTTCTACTATGAAAAGCAGGAGCAGGCAGAGCTGAAGTTTTATGCAGAGGTTTCTCAAGATGTCCGGATTGAAAAAGTGACGGTCAACGGACAGGAGTATGGGGCAGAGACGGAAGGAGATTCCTCCCTGTATACGGTCCGCCCGGATGTGGGAGAGACTTCCGGGGTGAAAGAATTTCACATTACAGAAGTGCAGCTTGAAGGCGGACAGAGGGTGAAGACGGACTATACAGAGAAGACAGATGTGCTTAAGAGTATGCCTCAGGTGGATGAATTTCTGGCAGAAGAGCTGACGGATACAGCCCGGATGAAAGTATCTTTTGTCCTGACAGACGAGGATTCCGCAGTGACCGGCGCGGGAATAAAAATAGGGAAAAAGCCGGACAGAGGGACGGATGCTCCTTCAGAGACGGATCTGATTTTGGAGGATGAAGCCGGAAAAGGCAGAAATGAATTTGTGCTTGATCTGGAAGAAGATACTCCGTATCTGGTATATATTACTGTAAACTATGACCGGGAATCCGGGGAACTTCCGGCAGAAGGCGGAAACAGCGGAAGCTTTGCGGTGACAAAGGAAATTGAACTGAATCTGGATTACCGGTTTACTTTTGACAGGCTGCAGACTCTTACAGAAGACGGAACCCGGACCGACCGGTTCGGAAGAAACCAGCCCATCGTGCTTTCATTTGAAAGTACAAATGCCACCGGGTTTGTGCCGGATCGGATCGTGGTGAACGGAAAGACCTGTCCGGTCAGCAGGACGGATAACGGATACAGAGCCGTTCTGGAAGGATCTGACACAACCGGAGAGAACGTGATCCGGGTGGAACAGGTCATTCTGGAAAATGGAAAATCCTTTTCCTTAAATAATGGAAATGAAATCAAGGTTCTGATCCAGAAAACAGTGCCGGAAATTCAGGAACTGACCGTGCAGGAAGATGCGGAAAAAGGACAGTTTCTTGTATCATTCCGCCTGGATGACCCTGACAGCGCCCTTTCAGACCGGAAGGTGCGGATCAAAAAAGCGGACGGGCAGACTGCCGGAGAGCTGGCTTTCAGTGAAAGTGATCTGCATGACGGACTGTTTGAGGAAATCATACCGCTTTCCGATACCGGCCTGACAGGCGGATATACGGTGCAGATTACGGCAGACTGTGATCTTTCAGCAGACGGAACAGAGACAGTGCGCGGAAAGATCCTGGCAGAACAGACGGTAAAGGCAGCGCCCCGGGTGCTGATTACGGACAGCCGGACAGATAGATCTTATATAGAAAAAGGAGAGGAGACGGATCTGTTCTATGAACTGGAGCATAACGCAGAGGGTGAACTTACCTCACTTGTCGTCGGCCATCTGGAAGTGAAGCCGGAGCGGCAGACCGGGGATGCGCAGACTGGCGGGATATGGAAAGTGTCTGTGCCTGCTCCGGATAAAGCAGGAGTGCATACATTTACACTGTTCCAGGCCGTTTTCAGTGACGGTACAGTGGTAAATACAGAGCAGGCGGACCGCGCGAAACTGCAGACGGAAGTGCTGAAATCCGTCCCATCGGTGGAAAATATTGACTGGGAAAAGACAGCGCAGGATGAACTGCTCGTCCGGTTTGAGATTGCAGACGGTGATAACGCTCTTGAGAATGCCCGGGTACAGATCGCGGAAGAGGGTGGAAGAAGCCTTCTGGATCAGACTGCGGCTGCGGGAAAACAGGAAGTGTCGGCGGCTCTGACTGCAGAGGAGAATTATGTTATTACTGTAACTGCAGATTATGACAGGGATACAGACGCGCTGGATGATCAGTCGAATGAATATAAAGATGCAGTGCTTTATACGAATACAGTTTCCGCTTCAAAAGATGTGCTGGAACTGAAAAATATCACGGCAGAGAGACTTTATTATACAGGCGGACAGACCGGAGGAAATACAGGGAAGGAAGTAGATGTTCTGGATATTACGGGAGGGCTGCCGGCGGATACGGAAAATTATTATGCTGTAATTGAAATGGATGGCCTGCCGGATTTTTACGCGGGAATCCGGGAATTCCGGAGAGACGAAGATTTCGGCGGAGTCTATGCGGTACTGGATCAGGACGATCTGGTTCAGTATGAGAAAGACGGAACAAGGAAATACGGACACGCGTTTCCTGTAGCATACCGGGATGGAGACGGAGAATATCCGCTCATTACCGGTGCAGAGGAGCTTTTTGACAGGATGAAAGCCGATCCGAAAGGGAAATTCACTCTGACGGAAGATCTGGACGCGTCCGGTATTCAGGCAGACGAAGCGGCTGTGGCAGGCACCTTTACCGGAGAGCTTGACGGAAACGGATACCGGATAAAAAATCTTCCCACTTCTTTGTTTAATACGTTAAGCGGAGCCAGAATTTACGATCTGGTTATAGAAAATGCGGATATTACAGCTGCACGGAGCGGAATTCTTGCGAATACGATTCAGAACAGTACGGTAATTGAAAATGTATTTATTGTGGATTCTTCAATTTCAAACGAAGTGGACGGACTGGGCGCTTTTGCCGGCA
This sequence comes from Mediterraneibacter sp. HA8405, assembly GCF_056148955.1. Taxonomy (NCBI): domain Bacteria; kingdom Bacillati; phylum Bacillota; class Clostridia; order Lachnospirales; family Lachnospiraceae; genus Mediterraneibacter; species Mediterraneibacter sp. HA8405. The sequence continues at coordinate 1,558,010 of NZ_CM148758.1, forward strand.
GACTTGTCAATTCTACAATCCGCGAAAGCGCGTCGCTGGACGTTTCTGTCCGAGGTCTGGTGGCTGTCGGAGGAATTGTAGGGAAAACAGAGAAAGGAGCTCTGATAGAAAACTGCTATGTGACTGGAAAAGTGCAGGGAACCTACGACCACCCTTCTCTGGGAGCAAGAACCGGAGGTATTACCGGATGGCATGGTGGAGGGACTATCAGCAGATGTTATACACAGGCTCAGATTACCGCTCCCGCAAAGAAAGGGAACGGCGGGCTGATCGGCGGACCGAACACAGGAAGTCCGGCTATTGAATACAGTCTGAGCATGAGTACAGGGGCAGGATACCGGATTGCCGGATTTGACGTGCTGGACAATATGAAGGAAGTGTATGAGTATTCCGGTTCCGACAGCGAGACGAATATTACAGAAGAGAATCAGTCCAGTGTCAGAGAAACAGACGCAGTGTACGATAAGAAATTTTATACAGATACTCTGGATTTTGATGAAAGCATCTGGGAACTGGACGGACTGGCTTACGGAAAAAGACCGGCCCTTAAAGACGCGCCTGTGGAAGAAAATAATTTTGGCCTTCCCAATTACAGCACTGTGCTGAAGCATGAGAATTACCGCCCGGAGCGGGAACAGGCTTACGCGAATATGGCGAAACTGATGCCACTGTCCGATACCCGCATGTGGGTGGAATACGGCAACCGTCTGGAGGAAGAAGATACGCTGGCACAGGCAGCTGTCAATTTTATTCTCCCTCTGGACGAAAACAGCGCTCTTGTAACAGGAGTGGAGAAAGATGCGCCGGAAAAAGTGCAGAAAATACGGATGGTATTTGAAAATGGAACAATGCAGGAATATCCGGCTGTCTATAAAAAGCTGACGGGGAATCTTGCCCCTCTCTATCAGGTGGAAGGGACTGATCTGGTGTATCAGACCGGAAATTATGCTTCCGCCCTGGATGAGACATTTCTCAGTGAGATGACGGCAATAGCGGAACAGTATGACTATGACTCCGATATCGCCGGCCTGACCCAGGAGGATGAGAGCCGCCTGTACCGGGACTATTACAATGAAAATATAAAGACAGACATGGCAGATGTACTGCAAAAACTGTTCTTGGCGGATGAAAGATATCCCACATACTGTGCGCATCCGGCTGTGCAGGCTCTGGCGGAGGAGCGGATGAGAGATGAGGATACACTGAAAAAGATGCTGTACGCTTACAATTACTACGATAAATGGTACAGGATCGATTACAAAGGAGTCGCTTTAAGTGAGCTGATGTTTTTTACCGGCGACATCCTCTCCAGTGGCATGACGGCGTCTGTGCTGACGGACCAGCTCCTGACGGCGCCGGCGGGACAGAGGGATACAAACCGGACGGTGACCTATTACAATAATGTGCTGAAAAACTATACAGGGCAGGAACTGACAGATTTCCTGGGAAATCTGTCCGAAAGTCTGGCAGGATACCAGGACGCCAATGAATGGTTCGCAGCCAGTTTTGACGGTGTGCTGGTGGAAAAAGGAGCCCTCGGAGATGAGGAAAGGAAAATCCGTTACCGTATCTGGGACAATCTGAAAGGACTTGACGACGGAAGAAAAAGTATTGTACTTCCGATTCTGACTGCTCCTCAGAAGGATATGTATCTGATTTCCGTGCCGTCTCAGATTATGATCGGAAGTATGAACCGGTATCAGGATTACCTGAATAAAGACGGGCAGGAACGGAACAGAATCCGTCAGACTGCGGAAGCCTATGCGGAGAAAATGAGCATCTTCTACGGCGTATCGTCACAGTGGATGAGCAGTGCGGTACGGCAGCTCAACAGTTTTGTCAATATTCAGTATGATACAAGACTCGGATTTCCGGAAAGCGAAGCGGCAGCGGCAGGCATGCAGGAAAAGGGAACAACCAGGGATCCGGTAATGAAATGGGTCTATGAGGCAAACAATATGCTTAATGCGCTGAATGGCAGCGCGGCTGTGGCAAATGGAAATGATGTGATCTGGATGTGGTCGGAGGCGCTGGGAACCAGCGACTATACATTCTTTACATTCAGCCATGAAACTGCTCACAATCAGGACGGAAGGTATTTTTACGGAGGCGCGGGCAGAAGGCCGGGCACCGGAGCCGAGGCGCACGCGGACGGAAATATTGCTCAGGAGATGAGGGATGGAGTTATGGTGTTCAATATTTCAAAGTCTATGGATATCGGTGTGGAGATGCCGAATAATTTCAGCTATAAGCGCATTGACTCTGCAAAGAAAATCCACAGTTACTATAAAGAAATGTTTGATACCGGGTATGCGCTGGATTATCTGGCGGCCCAGGCATTCCTCAGACTCACACCGCAGCAGCAGGCAGCAGTAGCAGTACAGGCGGAGCATACGGCGGGGGGAACCGCGTCCATGAGTACCGTGTACAGAAAACTGACGGCGGAAGAGATTTCGGCTATGAAGCTGGAGGATATGGAAGATCTGTGGGAAAACAGAATATCTGTCCGCAACGCATCGTCCTATCCGGAAAAGGTCGGAACGGCAACTGACGGAAGTTATGGTTTTGAGTCCTTTTATACGATGAACTGGTATCAGTCCCACAATGACGAAGGATCTCCGGATACTCATTCGTTTAAGCGCCTGGGACAGGAAATGCTGGGACTTGCAGGCTATGAAAAAGGGTACATGGTTTATATGTCCGCTCTCAGCAAAAACGACCTTGAGGCGCTCCGGATCATTACCGGAGATCCGGATATTACATGGAAAGAATATAAGCTGAACCGTTACCGCGAGGTGGAGGCGAAGCTGGGGCAGATTCCGTACTTTGAGGCGGAAACAGTGATTGAGCAGTTTAAGGCTGCATTTGAGGAAGATGCCGGAAACGGCGGTACGAGTCAGAGTATAGAGACAAAGCGGATGCTCTACGGCATGATAAAGCGCGTGACTGGAGACTTTACTGACGGCGGAATCTATAAGAGCCCGTCCGTGACTTCCATTACATCCGCGGAACAGCTGATCCGTCTTGCCGGGGACAATCCTTACGGATACTACCGGCTGGAAAACTCCATTGATTTCAGCAATGTAAGCGCATCCGGCGGCAGCTATATTCCGGATCGGTTTGTCGGTGTCCTGGACGGAAACGGATATGAGATGACGGGAATGGAGTACCCGCTGCTTAAAGATCTGCAGTATGCTCAGGTGAAGAATCTGACAATATCCGATCCGTCATATGCAGGAGACGCGGAGGCAATCCTTGCGGTGAAGTCCAGGAAAGTAACCGTTGGAAATATACGGGTAGAAAACGCGGACATGCCTCTTCCCCTGGTAAAGATCAGGACGGAAGGATACTATGAGTACGGCGATATGAGCATAACGGTAGGTGAGAAGAAGATTGCCACGGCAGAAGAATTTCTTGCCATTGGTGATTCTGCCGCGGCTCTGAAAAAGCAGTATGTACTGACAGAGGATCTGGATTTCGGCACAGTCGGATCAGCAGACTTTGTGGTGAAGGGAACTTTTTCCGGGGGACTGAAGGGAAACGGACATACAATCACCGGTCTGGACGGAGTACTGTTTGAAAAAATAAACGGCGGATCTGTCTCGGATCTGACGATTGAAGGCACACGGCTGACCCGGAACACACAGAAGGGCGCTTTGGCCAATGAGATCAGAAATGCAGATGTACAGGATATAAGGATAAAAGATCTTGTAATTGAAAACAATACTGACCAGGCAGGCGGGCTTGCGGGAATCATATCGGGCAGTACGGTAAAGCGGATTGCGGTGGAAAATATTTCTGCCCGTTCCAGCAATACGATAGGCGGCGTAGCCGGACAGTTTGACGGAAGAATTCTGGAAGACTGTATTGTAACCGGAAGCCTTGAAGGCACCATCCGGCATCAGATGGGCACCAGAATTGGCGGCATTACCGGCTGGATGGGCGGCGGAACTATGAAGAAGTGCCTGGCAAAAGTCGAGATTATCGCGCCGGAACGAACTGGAAACGGAGGAATTATCGGCGGTCCCCAGAGCGGCAGCGCGGCAGTTGAAAGCTGTGTCAGCCTGAGTACCGGAATGAACGCCAGCCGGATATCCGGATGGGATGTGCTGGGAACAACAAGCAGCGCATATGAGCTGGACAGTTCGGACAGCCGGACCAGTATAAACGAGGCTAATGCGGACCGGATCTTCCCGGTTACGGAACAGCAGGCTATGGAAAAAACATTTTATACAGAGACGCTGGGCTGGAGCGAAGCTGTGTGGGATTTTAGCGCACTGGCGGCGGGAGGGCTGCCGGCGTTGAAACTATAATATCTATTTGTATGAACAAGAGCTGAATTGAATTCAAAAAATGATACGGCAGGACGAATTACAGATCCTGCTGTATCATTTTTTGCTTTAAGAAGAACCTTTTTTGTTTTTTAGATATTCTTTTACTAACAGTGTTACAGTTTTCTTTTCTGAAGTGGACAGCTGTTGAAACAATTCGTTAAATTCATTCTCAAGATATTTTTCATCATTAACATTTGTTCCCTCTAATAAAAAAGATATATTGCAGTTTAGATAGACCGAAATATCCATAAGGCGCTCGAGACTTACTTTTGTAATACCCCGCTCAATCTGGCTGATATATCCGACAGAAACATTTAAATATTCTGCAAAATTTTCCTGAGTTGTGCCTTTGATTCTACGCTGTTGTTTAATACGTTCACCAAGTAATTTGTAATCTATTGACATGAATTATTCACCTGCTTTTTGACATTATATTGGAGTATTGTGAACAAATAAAGAAAGTAATAACTAAATATTTAGCTATATGTATTGCAAAAAGGGGAGGAAAAGATTATAATGGTCATGTTTAATGAAGTCTGAGATATATTGGCTTTAATACTATATATAGATTCCGTAATATTTAGTGTTATCTAAATATTGCAGGAGTTATAGGTAAAGTGAAGAATTACTCAGATACTGTAAAAAGGAGGAGGGAATATAAAAAGAATTTGTGAAGAAGCAGGCAATAATTATATATTTTCGCCGAAAGATATCATTTGTAATAGATAAAATATAGGAGGAAAAGAGAGATGAAGAAAAAACTGAGCAGAATCGCGGCATTGCTGCTCGCTGTGGTAATGGTTATTACCGGATTTACAGTTATGCCAAAAGTAGAAGCTGCGGAGATGCCAACTTTTACAGTTAAAGTGAGTTCCACGGAAGTTAAACCCGGGGATAAAATAACAGTAGAATTCTGGCTGGAAGGCGGCGTTGATGTTACGTCATTTGCGGGATTTCTGAATATTGATAAAAATGTCTATTCATATTCCGGACGTGATGTAGAAGAAGGCGATTTATATTGGGATTTGTATGATAAAGGCGCTATGCCGATCTTTTCTGCTGATGAAAGTGGAGATGGTTTCCTTGTATTATTGGGCGATGAAGTGCCGATGAGTGAGGGCGGCTTAATTGCAACTATCACACTTACAGTTAAAGAGGATGCCGTAGGAACTGGTAATATTTCTTTCAGCTTTGCAGGCGGAACGGTCGGACCGGATGCTGATCATGAAGAAGTTATTTATGAGAATCCTGACGCAAGTAAAACGGTAGATAATAACGGTAATGTTATTCCGGAGGGCAATATTCCAGTAGTAATTGAACTTGAAGATCTTTCAATCGATCAGGAAGATTTCACAATGGCAAGAGGAACAACGGATGCGCTTACTGTAACAGCAACACCGGAAGCAGCTCTGACAGGTAAGACAATTGCATGGAGCAGTTCGGATGAGGATGTTGTCATAGTTGATGAAGATGGCAACATAGAAGCAGTGGGAATCGGAACAGCGACGATTACTGCATCAGTTGATGACTTCAGTGATTCAGTAGATATTACAGTTAATGCTCCGCTGACAAGTATTACGCTGGATAAACAGGAAACGACAATCAAAAAAGGCGATACTGTTGATCTTAAAGTAATCTATAATCCGGAGGATACAACAGACAGCAAAGATGTTACATGGACAAGCTCAGATAACACAGTTGCATCAGTAGATGAAGATGGAACTGTGACAGCTCTGAAAGACGGTACAACGACAATCACAGCGAAAGTCGGTGATTTGACGGCTGATTGTATTGTGAATGTCAGAGAAGTACCACTGGAGGGAATCGATCTCAACCAGAATGCGATAACACTGAACAAAGGCGAGAAGAGTGAGCCCCTTGTAGTATCTTACAATCCTGATGACACTACAGATGATAAAACTGTAACATGGTCGAGTTCAGACGATGATGTTGCGACAGTAGAGAATGGAGTTATAACAGCGACAGGAGCAGGAACGGCAACAATTACTGCAACAGTTGGTGAGTTTACAGCAGAGTGTGAAGTAACAGTTATTTCTCCGCTCGAGTCAATTACATTAACAGCTGATAGAACAACAGATGATCTGGAAGTCGATGATACAGTAAATCTGACGGTTGAATACAATCCGACAGATACAACAGATGACAAAGCAGTTACATGGAGCAGTTCAGATGAAGATGTGGCGACAGTAGATGAGAATGGTGTTGTTACGGCAGTATCAGGCGGAACAGCAACAATTACCGCAACATCCGTTGCAAATGAAAATATCACCGCAACATGTGATGTCAGAGTCCTGAAACATACAACAGGCATTACACTTGATCAGAGCGAAATGACTCTTACGAAAGGTGAGATATCTGTACCGCTGGTTGTATCGTTCGAACCGGCAGATACAGATGACAGTAAAGATGTAACATGGTCAACCAGCGATGCATCGGTAGCCGACGTTGATACAGAGGGCCGCGTAACAGCTGTAGGCGCGGGAACGGCGACAATTACTGCAACAGTTGGTGAGTTTACAGCAGAGTGTGAAGTAACAGTTATTTCTCCGCTCGAGTCAATTACATTAACAGCAGACAGAACAACAGATAATCTGGAAGTAGGCGATACAGTAAATCTGACGGTTGAATACAATCCTGCAGATACAACAGATGACAAGGCAGTTACATGGAGCAGTTCAGATGAAGATGTGGCGACAGTAGATGAGAATGGAGTTGTCACAGCAGTGTCAGGAGGAACTGCAACAATTACCGCGGTATCAGCTGCAGACGAAGAAATTACTGCAACATGTGATATTAGAGTTATAAAACATACAACAGGTATTACGCTTGATCAGAGCGAGATGACTCTGATGAAAGATGAGATATCTGCTCCGCTTCAGGTAACATTTATTCCGGCAGATACGGACGACAGCAAAGACGTAACATGGTCAAGCGACAACACGGAAGTAGCTGTTGTTGATGCCGAGGGACGTGTAACCGGCATAAGCGAAGGAACAGCAATGATTACAGCAACAACGGCTGACGGTGGATTTACAGCTTCCTGTACTGTAACAGTAAATGAAATTCATGTTGAAGATGCAGTACTGGCTGATGATACTCCGACAGAAATCTACGTGGGACAGGAACACCTGCTGAATGTTGTGATTACTCCGGAGAATGTAACGGATGAAATTACATATGCATATGCGTCATCAGATGAGACAGTTGCAACCGTAGATGAGAGCGGAAGAATAAGTGCAGTGCAGGCAGGAAATACAGAAATCACGGTAACTGTAACAGCAGGTGAATTTACGAAAGAACTGACCTTTGATCTTGAAGTAAAAGAAATTCCGCTGGAAGGAATTGCATTTAAGGAAGAAATTACTCCTCTGGAAGAAGGACAGAGCGCACAGCTGGAGATTCTGTTTAACCCGGAGAATACAACAGTTGACAGAACAGTTACATGGCTGAGTTCAGACGAGAGTGTTGCGACAATAGAGGATGGTCTTGTGACAGCTGTTAAAGCCGGAACAACGACGATTAGTGCTACAGTTGGCGATAAAGAGATTTCCTATGAGCTGACAGTAACTGAAAAGAAGGAAGAACCGACACCGGGCACACCGGATGATGAAAAACCGGCACCGGGCGGCCCTGCAACAGATGATCAGCAGAATCAGGGAACAAATAAACCTGTATCAGGTGATTCCCAGAATACAGGCGATAAAGTAAATAACCAGTATGAGGGCGGTGCTGTTCAGACAGGAGATACAACAAATATCTTCGGTATTATACTGACAATGCTTATATCATTATCAGTAGCTGTTCTGGTGGTGTTAAGAAGCAGAGGAAAGAGAATACTTAAATAGAAGGTGTAAAAAGACTCCTTGTTGGTGAAAACCGACAGGGAGCCTTTTTGCATACAGAGGAATAAGGACATGATTCAAAAAATAAAGCGCTTATTTATTATGGCTTTCTGTATGATTTTTTTGATGGGAATTACAGTAAAAGCAGATGGGAATACCGAATTCCATGTGGAAAATCAGACCGGAAAAGAGGGAGACATCGTTACTGTGCCAATACAGTTTAATACTGGTCAGGAAGTGGGAGGCTTTCAGATATCAATCTATTATGATAATGAGGTAATGGAATTCGACAGCCTGGAACAGGGTGATCTGATTATTGAAAATGCTGAAAATGGCGGTGGCATTTTTGACTATAACCATATTGAGGAATCAGCAGAGATTATTGTTGTGTATGTAGTTGCAGATACAGTGAAGGATGAAGGTGTTATTGTAAACATCAACTTTAAGCTTAAACAGGACTGTGGGCAAGAACTTCCCATCGGTATGGGAGTTGATCAGCTGATTGACGGCAGTGAAAGCAGCAGTCCCCTTACAGGAACAGTATCGGGTGTTGATTCAGTACTCCAGGAGAAGATTATGCAGCAGAGGGAAAATGATACAACTACAGTTACAGTTTCAGATGATGCTGCCGGAGAAATAGGATCAAGTGGAAATTCGGATGATGGGAAAGATTCAGAGCAGTCAGATGACACTTCTGCAGCGGAAGCAGAGAATGGAGCAGAAGAATCGGATTCTGATGAAAATGCAGATATACAGGAAAGTACGAATCGAGGGAATGAATCGGACGCTGCGGATGACGATAAGGAAGGGCAAAGGGGGAATTTGATTTTGGTAATTGTCGGAGGTGTTGTGATCGTCGTAATAGCAGTGATAGCTGTGTCAGCAATAGCAGTAAGGAAAAAGAAAAAAAACAGAGGTGACGAAAATTAAAAATAAAGCTGGATCGTCATTATTGAGGGAGAAGATAGTTATGAAGAGAATAAAACGTTTTATTACATTTATGCTGGCCATAATGCTTATGCTGACAGCGGTGCCGGCGCAGGCAAAAGACTCGCTGCAGAGTGAACTGATTGTGCAGGAACGTCAATATGATAGATATGGTATTGCCTGCGAAAACGAATTGCTTTATCCGACGGCTGAACTTCCGGAAATGGAAAAACATGAAACAGAAGAGATTACTCCTTCTGTATATACAGCAGGGGATTATGAATCAGAAATCGATCTGTTTCTCCAGTTGGAACCACTTGTGAAAGAAGCGCTGCTTGCCGGGCAGACCCGGATTAATATAAAAGAATACGGAATCAACAGTGATGAATATCATCTTTACAGGCTTCCTTACTTTTCTCCCTATCTGGGAATGAATATGGATATTACAGCGTGGTATTCCGGGAATGTGTACAGTTATTTGCAGATTGAAAATTCTATGACACCGGAGGAGACCAGCCAATATTTCAGTCAGGTCGATAAAGCGATTGAAGACGTACTTTCAGTTGTTACTGATGAGATGACTGACGTAGAGAAAGCATTGGCAGTTCACGATTATCTTGTATATTACGCTGAATATGATTATGACAATTTAGTAAATGGAACCATACCTCCTGAATCATATAAAAGTGCAGGCTTGCTTATCAACGGAACAGGTGTGTGCAATGCTTATGCGTATGCATACCAGTATTTAATGACTCTGCTGGGGATAGAATGCTATGTCACCAACAGTTCCGCCATGAATCATGCCTGGAATATTGTGAAAATAGATGACAGCTATTACCATGTAGACTGCACCTGGGATGATCCGGTTCCTGATCAATTTGGAAAAGTGAGTCATAACCATTTCCTGGCAGACGATGAAAAGATGCGGAACGAATTGGAGCATTATGGATGGGACAGAGAAGATATTCCCTGCGACAACGATAAATATAATGACAAGTATTGGACGGAAGCAGAGTCCCAGATTATACAGACGGAAGAATTTATTTACTATATAAAAGGGTCTGCAGTATACGAATATGATGACGAAAACGGTACAGAAAAGGAAATAGCGGAACTTGGAAGATGGTGGGTATGGGAAGGCGGCGGAAGCTACTGGACATCTGCATTTTCCGGCCTTTTTTATAATAATGGCTATCTTTATTACAACACATATAACAAAATATTCAGACTGTCCTTAGATACTTTGGAAAGTGAAATTGTTTACGAACCGGATCTTTCTGACGGATATGTGTACGGTATCAGGGACAGAGGAAACAAGATTGAATATATCATTAAACAGTCATATCAGGATGAGGGCATAGTCTGTACGGCTCCAGTTTTACTGGATGAGGAAAGTGAGCAACCTGAAACGCCGGAGTACGTATTGGGGGATGTGGATGATAACGGGAATGTAAATATAGCAGATCTCAGAATAGTGCTTCGTGCAGTCTGCAGGAAGGTCGAACTTACAGAAGAGCAACGGCTGGCAGCGGATGTGATGACGGACAGTGATATTAATATAGAAGATCTGCGATTACTGCTGCGATACATATGCGGAAAACTTGAATCTATCGGATAACTAACTGACAGGGAATACAGTGAAAACGGATTCCAGAGTAAAGAAAGTGCGGGGAATTAAGTCATGTGGAAAAAGCGGATTACAGCAATTATTGTGACATTAAGTCTATTATTCGGTAATAATATGCCGACTGTTGTGTATGCGGATGAAACGAAAGAAAATACTTCGGAAGTTGCAGCAGATATCTCCGTAGATTCAACAGACTCATTTGGCGCTATGCTTACGGATATCATTGAGGAAGAGACTGAGCAGGAGGCTGATAATGACGGATGCAATATTTTTTCCATTGATATTGAAGGAACGGAAGCATTAGTGGAGTTTGAGTCAAATCAGTATGCATCTTTGATTGTAGCTGTTTATGACGAAAACGGCAAACAGATGATTGCGTCGGGAGACTACGATGTGATTCCCGGTGATACAGAAGCTGTCGTTGAAATAGAAACAGAGCAGATGCCGGAATTTTTCTATCTGCGAGGTTTTCTTGTGGACTATGAAACATTTGAACCGTACTGTACAGTGTACGAATCTCCTGTATATATGAGTGAAATGCAGGAGTTCCTGAAAAAGACAACGGATGATTTTAAAAACCGGGATATTCTGAATTTCGATGAAGATACTGATAATAATTTTGCTGTCTACAATGAATCAACTATCGTAATTGATGAAGAATCAGGCGAAAATGACCTTATCCAGGCAGATGAAGACAAGCAGTTTTATGTGATTGAAAATGCAGATGAAACGGTTCTGTCTTTAAGTTCCGGAGATATATTCAGTTATGAATATGAGGACGGTACGGTACTGATTACCAAGGTAGTTTCTGCTGAGAAAGATGGCACAACAGTAAAGATCAGCGGAGAAGAGACTACGCTGGAAGAAGTTTTTGAATATATCAAGATTGACACAGAGCAGTTTGCAGATAGTGCGGAAATTGATTCATCTGTCTGCGGCGAAGGGGTAACTTATGAGGGGATAGATAATACCAGTTCAATAAATGCTCGTGCAATAGAGGGAGAATTTGAAACAAGCAAGTCGGCAAACCTGACATTGAATAAGACACTTGGAGGTTCTGTTAAACTTACGGGAAGCCTGGAACTGAAAGCAGGTGCATCATTGAAATTATACCTGTCTCTTAGTTACCAGTATGTTGAAGTAAAAATTGATTATTCTGCCGGAGTTAATGTGGAATTGAGCGGAATGTGCAATGAGTTTTCCCTTCCGCTTATTAAGATAACTTTTATGCCGCTTACAGGAGTATTCATTGAAATCACTCCGTCTCTGGTACTGGAAACGAGTGCCAATATTACATTGACAGGGACGCTGGAAGGATGTGTCGGGGTCTCAGTATCCAGCGACAAGGGGATTAAAAATCTGACGAGGAATCCCAGGTTTGATACTGAACTAAAAAGTGAAATTCTTGTATTTGTAGGTTTATCGATTAAACCTAAAGTCAAACTCATAGATGATAATCTGGCAAAGGTTGAGGCAGAAGCAACAGCAGGAGTGGAACTGAAAGCAGAATTGTCGCAGGATGATACGGATTCGGATGCGATTATGCATGAATGCAGCGTTTGTTACGATGGAGATATTACCGCAAGATGCGACTTGAGGTTTGAAATCAGTTTTATCAGAATATTTAATTACAAGTTGGAAAAAGAGATAGGTGTAAAGATAGCTGATTTTTATTGGTCAGTTGATTATGGAGAGTTTGCTTTTACCACTTGCCCGCATATTACATACAGAATTACAGTAAATGTCAAAAATAATAATGATGATCCGGTAAAAAATGCGTTAGTCAGTGCTGTTCGGGTAAATGGGGCACACATAATTGATGTGACAGACAATTATGAAACCGGGGAAGATGGAAGCGCTGTTTTCTATCTGCCGGAGGGCCAGTATACATTTACAGCCGCAAAACAGGAAATAACGAAGAACAAAAAGATATATATCCGCGATAAAGCAAAAGAAATTACTATAAAACTGAATAGTACGACAGAAAGTGAAGAACAGCCGGAAGATCCGGATTATGTGAAAGTAACGTCTGTGGAGATGGGAACATATTTCAGTGCAGCTATTCTGGATGACGGCAGTCTCTGGACATGGGGAATGAATCCTTACGGCCAGCTTGGAGATGGAACAAAAGAGGGAAGAGCTGTACCTAAGAAAATTCTTGAAGATGTGGAATCAGTCAGTCTGGGATATCATAATGGGGCAGCTGTGAAAACAGACGGAACATTGTGGGTCTGGGGAGATAACGGAAATGGCGAATTTGGAGATGGTACATATACAGACAGTGATGTTCCGGTTCAGGTAATGACAGACGTAGCATCCGTAAGCGTTGGATACTGGCATATGGCGGCTCTTAAGACAGATGGCAGTTTGTGGATGTGGGGGACAAACGGATTCGGACAGCTTGGAGATGGAACTACTGATCCGAAAAACATACCTGTTAAGGTTATGGAAGATGTTAAGCAGATAAGTCTTGGTGACTGGCACTGCGCTGCAGTAAAAAATGACGGCAGTCTCTGGGTATGGGGAAGAAATAATTATTATCAACTTGGGGATGGATCGACAGAAGACAGAAATGAACCATATAAACTGATGGAAGATGTTGCACACGCAGAGATGGGGAGATACGAAAGCGCTGTAATCAAGACCGATGGCAGCCTCTGGGTATGGGGGAATAATGAGTATACTCAGCTGGGAACGGATATTTCCCCATCGGGAAATGTAGAGACGCCGATTCATGTAATGGATAATGTTTCAGCAGTGCAGATCTACGGCCCGGCAGGCGCTGCTATCGATAATGAGGCAGATTTGTGGAGCTGGGGTGACAAGCTCGGAGACGGAAGTATTCTGCAGGATGAGAATAACCTGGTAAAGAAACTGGTTGGTGAGGATATTCAGACAATGAGTATCGGGTATAGAACTGCTGCTATGGTTACAGCTGACGGAAACCTTTGGACCTGGGGATATAACGGAATGGGGCAGTTGGGAAACGGAACATATAAAAATACAGAAAATCCCGTTAATATAACCGGCATGTTTACAGAATCATCGGAAGCAGCTGCATATTCAATAGAGTCGCCTGTAAAATCAGTGCGTAAAGATGTTCAAGAGAATACAGAGCAATTCTCTGCAGATCTGCCGGATACAGTAATCCCTGTTTCAGAGAAGAATACGGATGAAGAGGGAAATATCTGTATTTCAGCCGCCGGACTTAATCCCGACAGTGTTTATAACCTCTACGCAGTGAAAAAAGCAGATGAAGAGAATGTATTTTCCGACGGAAATCTTCTCTATATTTATCAGATGGCCGCAGATGAAAACGGATTGTATGAAGTGTCCTTTTCACCGACAGAGTTGTCCGATGAAGCAATCATCTTTATCGCAGAGCTGGCAGACAAGAAGCATACTTCGGAAGATACAGAAATCCATCCCGGAGATATTGATGGAAATGAAAAAGTGGACATTATGGATTTACGCATAGTCCTTAGAGCTGTCTGCGGAAAAGAAGAGCTGTCAGAAGAACAAGAACAGGCAGCAGATGTAGAGAAGAACGGAAGCGTTGATATCCAGGATCTGAGAAAAATACTGAGATTTATATGCGGAAAACTGGAAGAACTGTAATTATGTGATATCAGATATATTCAAATAATAATAAAGGGTAAAGGAAAAGGATATGAGAATAAAGAAAATAACAGCAGTATTGCTGGCGTTTGTCCTGCTGTTTTCAGGAATACCTGCAACTGCTGTGCAGGCGGATGAACCGGAAGAAAGTCGGGAGATTAAAAATGATATGACAATAGAATCTACGGATTCTTTTGGAAATATGGTGGCTGATATGATGACCGAAGAAGTGCAGGAGCAAGAAGAGAATGATGGATGTAATATATTTTCTATTGAAGTTGATGGGACAAAGGCTTCGGTAGTATTTGAAACAAATCAATATGCTTCTTTAATTGTGGGAGTCTATGCTGAAAACGGCAATCAGCTGCTTGCATCTGGTACTGTTGATGTTGAACCAGGGGATACCGAGGTGGAAGTAGAGATTGAAACAGATCAAATGCCTCAGTATTTTTATCTTCGAGGTTTTCTGGTGAATTATGAAACGTATGAACCATATTGTGCTGCATATGAGTCGCCGAATTATACGCAGGAGATGCAGGAATTCCTGTCAAAAACAACCGCTGATTTTGAAGGGCAGGAAATCCTTAATTTTGATGATGATGAGACGAATAATTTTGCAGTATACAATGACGAGACAGTTGTTGTCGAGCAAACAGATGGGGTTAATGAGATTGTTCAGGCGGATGAAGCAACTGAAAAATACATAATTGAAAATGCGAGTGAATCAATACTGAAATTGAAAGAAGGAGATGTGCTTAGTTATGAGTATGCAGACGGTAGTGTACTGATACTTAAAGCAGGAAAAATAGATGTCAAAGGAACAACAGTTACTATTACCGGGGAGGATACTTCTATGGAGGAAGTATTTGACTATGTTAAGATTGACACTCTTGCAACCACAAAAGATGCAGAGATAGATCCGTCTACATGCGGAGAAAATGTTACATATCTTGGTACGAAAGAAGAAGTTTCCAAAGCGAGGACTGTTGACGAGGAGAATACAGAAGTTGTGGCAAAATCATTTGAATTGACGTCAGGAGAAAATGATCCAGTCACGTATAGTGCTGAGCTGGATGTTAAACTAGCAGCTACAGTTAAATTGTATGTCTCGGTTTCATATCAATATATCGAATTGAAATTTGATTATACTTTGACATTTAATACCAATATTGCTGGGAAAATCAAGCCGGTGGATAAGAAATTAGCTCAGTTTACATACAGTCCTATTCCTTTCGTTAATATTAAGGTGACCCCGCATTTCCTTTTAGAGGCAAGTGCTGAGATTTCTTGGGTGGGAGAGATAAGTGGAACAGTAGGATTTGAGGCATCAAATGAGGAGGGAATGAAGAATCTTACCTGTAAACCGAAAACAGAACATGCAATGAACGGAGAATTAACTGTTTATGCAGGAATTAAATTGACACCAAGTATTGAGGTTATCAGTGATAAAATTTTGGAAGCTGAGGTAAATGGCAGCGCAGGTGTAGAACTGACCGCAGAGGAATCAGTGTGGAAACAGACAGATTTTGTTCATCACGAATGTTCGAAAAGCTGCTTGGATGGGGAAGTTCACGCAAAAATAGTTATCGGATTTAAAGTTACTTTTCTAAATATGAAGCAGTTAACATATAGCAAAGAAAAAACATATACACCTAAAATTAAGGATTTTTATTTTTCACAGGATTTCAATGAATTTGCATTTACTACATGCCCGCATCTTTCCTATCAGGTTGATGTAACTGTAAAAAATCAAAATGGGCTTCCGGTTGAAGATGCAGTAGTAAAGGAAAAGGGCTATGAAACTGAAGAAACCATGACAGACTCGGATGGGACTGTAAGTCTTTATCTACCAGCAGGGAAACATACGCTTACTGCTGAAAAGGAAAATAGTGGTTCTGGAAGCAAAAAAATAACAGTGGTGGATGAGAAAAAGAAGATTAAGATCAGATTGAAAAATGAAACAGATCCACCTGTAAAGGTTAAAGAGGTAAGTCTGTCAGAGTGTGTAAGCACAGCAATATTGGAAGATAACAGTCTGTGGGTATGGGGCCATAGATATGGCTCGATCGGATTTGGAAACGTAGGAGCCGGAAGCGCATCTGTGAAATATCCTACTAAGATTCTGGATAATATAAAACAGGTTGCGGCAGGTGCAGGTGGTTCAACAGCAATGGCTGTATCAACAGGAGACGATTTGTGGGGGATAGGAGATCGCCCTGGGGAAATGGATGTCAAAGATGTGAAAATGGTAGTCGGTACCGATTATAGCTATGCAATTCTGAAAAATAATGGAAGTGTATGGACATGGGGGGAAAATCGATATGGTGAACTTGGAGACGGAACGACAGAAATGAGGGGAGATCCTGTTAAAATTATGGATAATGTGCAGAGTATCAGCGGAGGTGCCAATCACTTTGCAGCAGTAAAAAAAGACGGAAGTTTGTGGACCTGGGGGTGGAATCGTCTCGGCGAACTGGGAGATGGAACACAGGAGGATAAGACGCTACCAGTAAAAATCATGGATGATGTGGCGAAAGTGAGCCTGGGAGGTGAGCACAGCGCAGCGCTTAAAACAGATGGAAGTTTATGGACTTGGGGAGATAATGGCTCTGGAGAACTGGGAAGAGAAACGTGGAATGCAGGTGAAAATAAGTTGATTCCCGTTAAGATGATGGAGGATGTTGCAGATATCAGTATGGGTGATGGTGCCAGTGCAGCAATAAAAGAAGATGGAACCTTGTGGACCTGGGGGGACAATTATCGGGGAAGACTTGGAACTGGTACGGTAGCTTATTCAACAGTTGTTCCTGTTAAGATTATGGAGAACGTAAAAAGTGTTTCAGTAGGGGATCAGCATACAGGTATTATCACAACAGACGGAAGATTGTGGATGTGTGGAGGCAACTGGAATGGATGTGAATTAGGAGCCGGGATATCAACTATAGCCGTAAGTACTCCAATAGATATTACAGGTAATTTTAAGACAGATTCAGCGAAGAAGCGTGATGTCAGCATGATGGCAGAAGAAGCAGATGAAATATCGTCTATAACTATGGCTGACAAAGTGACCGTGAATGATGACGGTACTCTAACCGCCGATTTTGTCGATTTGGATACGACTTACATCTATAATTTCTATGTATTAAAGACTATGGATAAAGCGGAAGCATTTGGAAAGAATAATCTGTATTATGTCAGTCAGGAGAGAGCAGAGATAGATGGCAGTTTGCATATTACCTGTCAACTAAAGGAATCTGATAAGAATGCAGTTATATTTGTAGCTGGAATGATAAAACCGGAAACTGAAAATACTCCAGAAGAACCGGAATATACACCAGGTGATATCGATGAAAACGGAGGAGTTGATATTGCCGATCTCCGTATGGTTCTCCGTGCCGTATGCAGTAAAACTGAACTTTCTTCTCAGCAGCAGCTTGCCGCAGATGTTGAAACAGACGGTATTGTGAATATCGCTGATCTCCGTAAAATACTTCGCTTTGTCTGCGGAAAACTCGAAGAATTATAAAGGATTATGAAAATAAAGATATTCTGACGAAAAGGAATTACAACAATGTGGCTAATGATGACTTGTTTAATTGCAACAGGAATCCTGGGCGGCGGGTACTTTGTATCCGTTTCCGCCCTGACCGGGATATTTCTAACGGGAATATTGTTCTATCGGTTGTACTGGAAACGGAAAATTACAATGGCCTGGGATCTGAATCTGGCAGCTTTTGCAGTGCTTGTTTTTGCATATCTGATTGTGTCACTCTGGGCGGTTGATTCAGGAATGGCGCTGACCGGATTTGTAAAATTCCTTCCGCTGATTCTGTTTTATGTACTGGTATCGGGGCAGCAGGATGAGCGGGAGAAAATGATTTCTATGCTCCCACTGCTGGGTAGTCTGATGACACTTTTTTCGTTTCTTATGATGCAGTTCCCGGTGTTTGAAGAATGGGTATCTGTGGCAGGCAGATTGGCAGGATTTTTTCAATATCCGAATACATACGCGCTTTTTATGCTTGTCTGTCTGATTATCGTTCTCTGGCGGATTGATTACAGGCATTCGGACTGGCTGGATATTGTTTATGCGTTGGCGGCAGTATTCGGAATCGTTATGAGCGGAAGCCGTACTGTACTTGTTCTTACGGCGATAGCTTTGATTTGGCTTCTGATTATCAGGGCGCCGGGGAGAAAAGCAGTTCTGGCTGTAATTGCTGCAGGGGCGGCTATAGTTATTGTTCTGGCAATTGTGGCGGGAAGTACGGGAGTTCTTGAGCGTCTCGCCGACATATCCCTGAATGCAAGTACATTTCTGGGAAGACTTCTCTATGCACAGGATGCGCTTCCTTTGATCCTGCAGCATCCTTTTGGTCTGGGATATTACGGTTATTATTATATTCAGCAGTCCATACAGACGGGCGTATATTCTGTAGTCAATGTACATAATGAACTTCTTCAGATATTCCTTGATGTAGGAGTGATACCAGCGGTGCTGATGAGTGCGGCTATGCTCAGATCAGTGTTTACAAAGCGTACAGATGCAAGAAACAGACTGATACTTGTGGTGCTGATTCTTCATAGCTTATTTGATTATGATTTTCAGTTTCTTGTAATGGGATTTGTGATTATCCTGTTTCTGGATATAAGAGGAGTTAAAACATATAAAGTTCCTGCTTTGACTGGAACTGTACTGGGAATTGCAGGCGCAGGATCCATGGCGTTTGCTGTGTTTGCGGGCTTATCAGATCTGCTGTATACATCCGGCAGTTATGAAAGAGCATTTGCAGTATATTCAGGAAACACGCAGGCAGAGACAGTTCTTCTGACACAGGCGGAGACAACAGAACAAATGAAAGAGATTGCCGATGATCTGATCTCCAGAAATGAGTATATTTCCGTGGCTTACAGCGCCAGGGCCAGAACTGCGTTTTCAGAAGGAAATGTCCGCGGATTTATCGAGGACAAGCTGAGAGCAATTGAGCTTGCGCCATATCAGTACGATGAATATATCGATTATCTGGAAATACTGGCGTACTGTGAAAACCTATATCTTGAAAACAGAAATATGGAAGATGCAAAGATTTGCGCTGAGAAAGCAGCTGAGATCCCGGATATGCTGGACGAACTCAGGGAGAAGACAAGTTTCCTGGCATGGCGGATTAATGACAGACCGCAGGTGACGCTTTCAAGAGAAAATCTTGAACTGATAGAAGAGATGGAGGCACTTGCAGATGGAGAGACTGATTAGCAGAAAACGACTGATCGGATTGCTTCTTACAGGATGTGCGTGTGTTGGTATTGTGACATCAGGCACTTTCCTGAGTGGAGGCAGGAATGTGACGGTATATGACTGTGAAGGAAATAAAGTCGCAGAATTATATTTAGAAAACAATGAGCTGCAGTATCAGTGTGAGACGGGATATGAGGCGTATTTTGACCTTGTACGGAATGAAGTAATAAATATTGTAATGGAGCAGGAAGGGACAGACCAAAGTTCTGCAATGCAGAAGATTGTTTCAGATGGATTTGAAATCAGGACAGGTTTTTCCCAGGATGCTATGGATGGAATGATAGATGTCTATTCACAGACTCCGGAAGTTACAAATGGCAATTCAGCGGCGGCCCTCAGTAATACGGAGGGCTGTATATCGGCCTGTTACAGCATTTCAGCAGATGGACAGAATTACAATTACGTTAATATTCCGGCGTATGCGGGCTCTACGATTAAGCCGCTGAGCGTTTATACACCTGCCCTGGAAGAGGGACTGATTACCTGGTCTTCTATGTACCGGGACAGTCCATATGCAATGGTAGAAAACAGCAGCGGTCAGATGGTTGAGTGGCCGGTAAATACTGAGCCATATACAGATCAGATGATTACGGTGGAGAAAGCAGTGGCTGAGTCCAACAACGCAGTTGCAGTAAAAGTACTGAAAGACTGCGGGGCTGAAAAAGCATGTCTTTTTCTTGAAAATGCCTTTGACATATCGGTACAACAGGAGCAGGAAATTATTCGGGAAAAAGGGGAAGACAGAGCATTAGCTAATGTGGCGCTGGGATATCTTGATGCGGGTGTTACCGTAGAGCAGATGACAGCAGCGTATCAGATATTTGCAAACGGCGGGATGTATTATACCCCTCATACGGTTACGCAGATTGTGAATAATGAGGGTGAATATTATGCGCCGGATGGAAAGGGGGTGAGAGTAGTCAGTGAGGAAACGGCATTTATTATGAACCGGCTGCTGAGGGAAGTTGTGCTTGGCGGAACAGGAACCCTGGCACAGACCGAAGACGCGGAGGTCTGTGGCAAAACAGGAACCAGTGAATACGGAGATCATTGGTTTGTGGGATTTACGCCGGAATATGTCTGCACTGTATGGTATGAAAGCGATTCTGAAATCGGAACGACAGACAGTTCCGTACAGGCAGTACATGATATTCTGGCATCTCTGGAGCTGTCAGAGGATGCAGTCTATCCGAGAACGAAAAATGTATATGAAATGGAGTACTGTATGGAAACCGGTCTGCTTAGAGGAGCAGGCTGCCAGAAAATCAGCAGAGGATATTATGCAGGGAATAATATGCCGGGAATATGCAGTGAATGCGAATAACAGGAGGAAAGGATATGATAACAAAATTTGAAAAACGTGTTCTTGCGCTTTTGATGGCTGGATTATTGTGTGTTCCGGTTATAGCTTCTTCGCCTGTGACAGTAAATGCAGAAGAAGCCGAAAACACAGTACAGCAGGATGAACAGCGAAATGCTGAATCAGACGTACAGAACAATGCGGCGGATGTTCAGACAGATGACGGAGGGCAGCAGTCTGTTCCTGAAAATCAGGAGAAGAAATTGCCTGTAGGAGAAGCAGAAAATGACCTGACTGATGGAGCGTTTGTTCCGATTGAAGAGGGACAGGGGAATGGACAGAACAATGAAGAGCGAGATGAAAATATATCCCAAAGGACTCCGTCAGAGAACCTTCAGGGAAAAGAACAGAAAAAGGCTGTAGTTCAAAAAGCAGCTGCAAATAGTCTGTCAGATGAGGAACCGGAGGAAGTTACTCTTGGAGGGGGTGATGAGCCGGTTAGAATGACTACGGAAATTGCAGAGTCAGAAGCAGCTGTAAGATATCTGTTTCGGCCACAGGAAAGCGGGGCATATTATATTGATCTTTTGGGAGCAGGAAATTTTTCTGTTTATGAAATGACTGAAGATGGTTATGAGCAATGGATTGCCAGTGATACCCGCTATGAATCTGAATACGGAAGCGCTGTGTTTGAGCTTGAAGCCGGGACAACATATTATATTGATATAAATTATGATTATTACGGAACAGCAGGAACTGTCAACTGGAAACTGGGACGTGTGCAGGATATCACTCCGGGGGAATATGAAGCCGTTATCAGTGAACCGGGAGAAAGAGCACATTATCATTTGATTTATGGAGAATCGGATATATATTATTTTGATATTGATGAAACTACAGGAGCATATTTCAAATTAGATAATGAAGATAGGTCATCAATATTTTCATTCTCTTCTTATGAAAAAGTTAACAATAATAATGAATTGTATATTGACGTTTTCTTTTACGATGATATGAACGCTATGGGTAATGTCCGCTGGGGAGTGACCGAAGTGGATGTACCGACGGCTGTAGAAGGCCAGACAATTCATGTATCACCAGAAGAAACGAATAAAGAGGTTATTTACAAATTTGTCCCCCAGACAAGTGGAAAGTATAAAATAGTATGTGACAGCGTATCAGTATACGATGAATCCTGGTCCTGGATAGGTAATGATATGGTTGAACTTGAAGCGGAAAAAACATATTATTTTCTGCTCAGTTTTTGGAGCGGAGAATATACCTGGTCTGTAAATAAGTCAACGGAGATAGAGATACAGGAAAATGAAAAGGTATATACAGAGGCCGGCAGTTATAATTATTATAAATTTGTTCCAGCGATAAATGGATATTATACTGTATCAGGTGGCAATGCGGAAATATACAATTCGGAATGGGATAGATTATATATTTTTGAAGATACATGGCCATTATCAGCAGGTGAGACTTATTACATAGTAATGAGCAACGATAGAAATACTGAGTGGAGCGTTATCAGGCGAGAAGAGATTCTTATACAGGAAGATGAAATGATATATACGGAGGGAGGAGAAAGTGTTTATTATAAATTTATTCCGACAGAAAGTGGAAGATATTCTATTTCAAGCTATTATGCGGTACTCTATGATGCTAACTGGGATAGTCTTTCTGAAAATGAATGGCAGTTATTAGCAGGCGAGACTTACTACATACTAATAGATAGTAACCGAGACGTTGAATGGAGCATAAATCTGTCAGAAGAAATTGTTGTGCAGGAAGGAGAAATAATTAATACACAAGAGGGAAAAGGCGTTTATTATAAATTTATTCCGACAGAAAGTGGAAGATACTCCATTTCCAATAGCTACATAACACTCTATGATAGTGAATGGAATAGAATATATGACGATCTATATGAGCTTGAAGCTGGGACCTTATATCATATATTAATTAGTGCTTATAACGATATCAACTGGAGTATAAACAAACTGGAGGAAACAGAGATAACAGCAGGAACTCCATATCGGGCCTATGCAGGTCAGGGGATCTATTTTAAATTTATTCCGACTGAAAGTAGTTATTATTCAATAGATTATCGTTTGGATATGTATGACAGTGATTGGAATCGAATTTGGGATGATAATCTGATTAAGGATGAGATATATTATCTTGTTCCCGGCAGTTATTATGGGGACTTTTACTTCATAATTGAAAAGGGAGAGGAAGAATCAACTGAGACAATAGAAATTCAGGAAGATGTCATATATGTAACTGATGAAGAGTCATCAATTCAGTATACTTTCATTCCGAAAGAAACAGGGAGATATTATTTTGGGTCAGAAGAAAACGCAACTATTTATATTTCCCATGAAAACGAAACGAGCAGGAGTTATGGCTTTAATTATTGGATAACTCTTAAAGCCGGAGAAACGTATGATATTGATATTTCTATCCCATATTACGATGTAAAGACAGATATTCACTGGAGTGTAAAAAAAGCAGATCTTTCAGAGATTTCAGCGGAAGAAAAGTATACTACTGAAGCAGGTTCAGCTCAGGAATATGCATTTGTACCGGATGTAACAGGTTACTATATGCTTGAATCTGAAGATTTGGGAAGCTGCATAATTTATGATGAAAACTGGAATTCAATGGAAACAGATTCTGATAATTATGGCAATGAGATCCTGGACGGATATATCTATACGGAAGAAACTGGTTTTGGCGCATGTATTTATTTGGAAGCCGGGAAAAGCTATTATATTGACATTATTCCTGGTGAAGCCGAAGCAGTATGGGAGATTAATCCAATAAAACAAAGCGGAGATTATTGGTATCGTACACTTTCAGACGGAACCGTGGAAATTCTCAGATATTCAGGGGAAGATAGTTCTTTATATATACCGGAAACCATTGAGGGGCAAAATGTTGAAAGTATCGGTTATGGAGCATTCAGAGAAAACGTCAATCTTACAGATGTAACAATTCCGAATAAAGTTACCAGGCTGCAGTATGGAGCATTTTTAAAGTGTTCAAATCTTAAAAATGTAACAATGGAAGAAGGATCAGCTCTTCAGTCAATTGAGCCTATGGCATTTTATGAATGTACTGCACTTGAAAGCATCGATCTGCCGGACAGTATTCAAAAAATAGGAGCACGGGCATTTTATTATGACAGCAGCCTTACAGAAGTAATTCTTCCGGATAATCTTTCAATTCTTGGGGAATATGCATTCGGACGATGCAGCTCCCTGGAGACTGTTGTGCTAGGGAAAGGATTAGAAGGAATAGAAGCGGGCGTATTTACAAACTGTGAAAATCTGGCAGCTATAGAATTCCCGGAGAATATTACATATATAGGTGATTATGCTTTTGAAAGTACAGGAGTAAGTAAAGTAGAAATCCCGGATACAATCACAAGTATCGGGAACGGTGCCTTTTCCGGATGTGATTTTCTGCAGGAAGTCAATATAGGAAGCAGTGTTGCATATATAGCAGACAGGGCCTTTTCCGGGTGTGATCTGAGAAATGTTATGATCAACAGTGAAATAAGCTCCATCGGACAATATGCCTTTTCCGGCAACTCCAATCTGGAGTCCATTGATATACCGAACAGCGTTACTGAAATTGAATATCGGGCGTTTCAGGATTGTGGCAATCTTCTTGATATTGAAATCCCGGATTCTGTAGAAACCATCGGAGGGTATGCGTTTGGCACAGAAAAGAATAATGGAGAAAATACTGCATGGTATGACAACCAGAATGACGGAGTTGTGTATGCAGGAAAAGTACTTTACAAGTATAAAGGCGAGATACCGGGGAAATCGGTAATTTCTGTAGAAGACGGAACGAAAGGAATTGCGGTATCTGCATTTGAATTCCAGGAGGGACTTACAGAAATTCAGTTCCCTGATACTTTGACAAATATTGGTGATTATGCAGTCTACGGATGTGAATCTATGACAGAAATCCATATCCCGCAGAGTGTTACAGAGATTGGTGAATATGCTCTGGGATATCTGGATGCCAGATCAAATCTAAAAGTAACTGGCTTTACAATTTATGGTTATGCCGGTTCCGCAGCCAAAACTTACGCTGAGGAAAATGGATTTACCTTTGTCGAGGTCGAACCGGAATACACTCTGGGCGATGTAGATGCAAGCGGATCTGTAGACATAGCGGATCTCCGCATGGTACTCCGTTCCGTGTGTGGTAAAGCAACATTGAAGGCAGATCAGAAACTGGCGGCAGATGTGGAAAAGGATGATGTGGTGAATATCCAGGATCTTAGAAAATTGCTGAGATTTGTCTGCAGGAAGATAGATAAATTATAGGAAATTGTAAGCGGAAGCCTGATACGTGCTGTTCAGGCTTCCCTGATAAAGTTACCACGTGTAATAAACCAACAGATAATAAGGTTGGAATAATATCAAGACTTCAAAGGAGGAAAAAGCATGATGACGAAATTTGAAAAACGTGTAACAGCATTCCTGTTAGCGGGACTATTGTGTATTCCCGTGACAACAGTTCCATCTGTTTCGGTAAATGCAGAGGAACGTGACAGTATGGTGCAGCAGGAAGAAGATTCTGAACTTGTTGTGCAGAACGAAGAGACTGAAGTGCAGCAGGAGGGTACAGAAGATCAGGATACGGTCGATACAGATGCAGAAGACGGACAGGAAGTGCCTTCCAATGAAGATGCAGGGAACGATCTGTCCGACGGGACGTTAATCCCGATCGAGGACGAACAGGATGAAGATCAGAAGGTAAATAAAAATGAAGAAAAACAGACAGAGGATTTGCAGGAAAAGAATGTGGCTGTTGCACAACAGTCGGAGCTAAATGATTTGTCAAATGAAGAAATGGAGGAAGTCGCTCTCGGAGAAAATGGTGAGCCCGTGAGAATGGTTACTGAAATTCCGGAATCGGAAGAGAGTGTCAGATATCTGTTTCGGCCAGAAGAAAGTGGAGCGTATTATATAGATCTTTTGGGGACGGGATGGTTTTCTGTTTATAAAGAGACTGAAAGCGGTTATGAAGAGTATATTGATGGTGGTTCCGATTCTTGGGAGGCATATGGAAGTGCTGTAGTTGAATTCGAAGCAGATAACATATATTATATAGATCTTGGGTATGATTACTATGGAAATGCAGGAACTGTTAATTGGAAATTGGGACGGCCACAAGAAATTACTCAGGGATCATACGAAACAGTTATTAGTGAACCAGGAGAAAGAGTTCATTACCAGCTAACTTATGAAGAAACAAATACTTATTATATAGGGCTATATCAAGAAGCAGATCCGTGTATTTATATACAGAATGGCGGTTCAGGTTCAACCTTTTTTTCTAGTGGGTATGAAGTATTAGATGAAAAATATAAGTGTTACATTGATGTATATTATTATTCTAATTATTATATGACAGGAACAATTAAGTGGGAAGTTAAGGAGGCAAATCCAGAGTCTGTATTAGAAGGCGAAACAGTTCATCTTCAGGAAAGAAATGCAATTTATAAATTTATTCCTCAAACAGACGGAATCTACCGTGTTTCGTATGATAGAGTAAGTGTATATGATTCTCTGGGAAAATCACAGGGAGGAAATCTTGTTAATTTAACTGCAAATAAACCTTATTTTATAATAATTGATTTGATTAATGAGGAAGAAATTGATTGGAATATAAAGAATTTGCAGGAAATTATAATCGAGGAAAATGAAGGGATTTATACGAATCCTAATGATACAGTTTATTATAAATTTGTACCGGAAGTTGATGGTATATATACCGTTACTGGTGTAAATGCGATTATTTGCGATGATATAGCTGGTACGGGTATGTATGAAGAAAACCGTGCTGAATTAATAGCAGGTCAAGTATATTATATATTGCCAGAAACGGATCAAACCGTCAATTGGAGCATAAAACGTTCAAATGAAATTTCAATACGAGTAGGGGAAGAAATACATACAAGCAGTGGAAATGTTGACTATTATGAATTTACATCTACAGAAAAAGGTAGATATTATATATCAGGGTTAGATGATGAATTATATAGCATTTATGCACTTGGTATGGATGATTCTTGGTCATATGTTTTTAGCGAAACATTCGCAGATCGAACGTGTTATGAACTGATAGAAGACATACCACATTATATTGTTATTAATAATACGGAAGATGTTAGCTGGAAATTAAACTTTATAAAAGAAATAGAATTGCAATTAGGTGATAATATTTACACAAAGGCAGAAGAAAGTGTGTATTATAAGTTTATTCCGGAAGAAAATGGAGTATATTCGGCTATTGATTCAGATGGAAATATTATATATGATTTTAATAAAGTCCTGACAGCAGGTGAGACATACTATATAATACTTAATAATGCAGAAGATGCTAGTTGGAGTCTTGAGCCAACAGAAAAAATCAAGCTAGAAATTGATCGGAATTACTGTGCATTGGTAGGTCAGAGTAATTATTATGAGTTTACTCCGCAAGTTTCAGGTTATTATTTGTTAAAATCGGGATCTGAAGGAAGGTGTAAAATATATGACAGTAATTGGCAAGAGATAGATACAACAACGGAAGGCGCTAAGATTATTTATGATTTTAACAATAATGAAGAATTCGGAGCTAACATTTATATGGAGGCCGGACAAACTTATTATATAGATATCCATCCGGAAGCAGACGAGGCAGAATGGTGTCTTCGCCAGGCAGAAAAGAGTGATGAGTACTATTATTTGCCACAGTCAGATGGAACAGTACAAATTATTCGATATATTGGAGAGTCAACAGTAGTTGATGTACCGGAAGTAATTGATGGGAAAGTAGTTGGCAGTATTGGATATGGGGCATTCAGCGAAAATTATGAGATCAGCAGCGTAATAATACCGCGTCAACTTACAGAACTGCAACAGGGCTCTTTTAAGTCATGTACAAATTTGCAAAATGTTACATTACCAGAAGAAAGTAAGCTTCAGGTAATTGGAAATGAGGTATTCAGAAGCTGCTGGAGTCTGGAAAATATCAATCTTCCAGACACTATCGAAAGAATAGGAGACCGAGCATTTTCCGGCTGTTCTAATCTCAGTAGCATTGATTTGGGCTCGACATTAATGGAAATTGGTTCAAATACCTTTAGCGGGTGTGGATTGATTGCTGTAGATATACCTGACAGTGTTAAAGATCTTGGTTATGCTGCATTTAACAATTGCAATTCTTTGCAGGAGGTTAAATTAGGCAATGGAGTCGAAGGTATACCATATGGTACATTCTTATCTTGTGATCAGTTGACTGCTATTGATTTACCGGAGAATATTGCATATATAGGAAGGTTTGCGTTTGCTGAAACAGGACTGCAAAAAATAGTTATTCCTGATAAGGTTACAGATATCGAAGAAGCCGCATTTAGACATTGCAGATCCTTACAGGAAGTAAAATTTGGAAAGAGTGTAACAACTGTAGGTAATGAGGCTTTCATGTGGTGCGATTTGAAGGAAATTACATTTAACGATAAACTGGAAACCATTAAACGTGCGGCTTTTGTAGACAATAAGAATCTTGAGTCCGTTGCAATACCGAACACTGTAACAAAAATTGAGTATTGGGCATTCGAGTATTGCGAAAATCTTCGCAATATCGACATTCCAGATTCAGTAGAGGCCATAGAGCATGAGGCATTTGATAATACAGCCTGGTACGACAGCCAGGAAGACGGCGTTGTATATGCAGGCAAAGTATTGTATAAATACAAAGGTGAGGCACCGGAAGGAACAGCTATTACAGTAGAAAATGGCACCAAGGGAATTGCCGAAAATGCGTTTGCATTTCAATATGGAATTAAAGAGATTAATCTGCCGAATACAGTGACCAATATTGGCGAATTTGCATTTTATAGATGTGATCTGATGACAGACATATATATTCCAGGAAGTGTAACAGAAATAGGCGAATATGCTCTCGGATATTTTAATAATTTAGAAGGAACAAAAGTTCCCGATTTTACCATTTATGGAGTCGCCGGTTCTGCAGCGCAAACTTACGCTGAGGAAAATGGATTTACCTTTGTCGAAGTCGAACCGGAATACACTCTGGGCGACGTAGACGCAAGCGGATCTGTAGACATAGCAGATCTTCGTATGGTACTTCGCTCCGTGTGTGGAAAGGCAACATTAACGGCAGACCAGAAACTGGCAGCGGATGTGGAAAAGGATGATGTGGTGAATATCCAGGATCTTAGAAAAATTTTGAGATTCGTATGCCGGAAAATTGATTCTTTAGCATAGAATTTATTAGATAACATTGTTTAACTAAATAATCAGGATGGCGGTATTGAAAGATATTGCCATCCTGATTATTTTAAATTCAAATCTTATATTTAAAATAATTTTTCAGTTCAGATTCTTATAGTCTATATGTATTTCCCCGTAACACTCTCCGCTGTTTCCCGTATTTCCTCCGGCGTTCCCACTGCCACGATCTGGCCGCCGTCGTCGCCGCCGCCCGGGCCCATGTCAATGATATAATCTGCGTTTCGTATGACGTCCAGGTCGTGCTCGATTACAATGACGGTGGCTCCGTGATCGATCAGTGTCTGAAATACGCCAAGCAGTGTACGGACGTCCAGGGGATGAAGTCCGATGGTAGGCTCATCGAAGACGAAGACGGAATCGGACTGGGTTTTCCCCATCTCGCTGGCAAGCTTCAGGCGCTGGGACTCACCGCCGGACAGACTGGGAGTTTCTTCGCCCAGGGTCAGGTATCCAAGGCCCAGATCTTCAAGCACCTGCAGCCGCTGCCGCACCAGTTTCAGATCTTTGCAGGCCTGAAGGGCCCGGCTTACGTTCATGTCCATCAGTTCCGGCAGGGAATAGCTTTCTCCTTTTTTATTGGTGTATTTTATTTTTTCTGCGTCTTTCGCGTATCTTGAGCCGCGGCATTCCGGACAGGGAATATCCACGTCGGGGAGAAACTGGACGTCCAGGCTGATTTCCCCGGTTCCGTCGCAGACCGGACAGCGCAGCTTTCCGGTGTTGTAGGAGAAGTCCCCGGCTTTGTATTTCAATTCCTTTGCGTCCGCTGTCCGGGCGAAGGTTTTCCTCAGTTCGTCATGCACATTTGCGTAGGTAGAAACGGTGGAGCGGACATTGATTCCGATGGGGGTTGCGTCGATGAGTTTTACATGTTCAATGCCCTCTGCTTCTATGGAGCGAACGTGTTCCGGAAGCTTTTTCCCACGGACCAGTGATTCCAGGGCGGGAATAAGGCTTTCCAGAATCAGCGTTGTCTTGCCGGAGCCGGATACTCCGGTTACTACGGTCAGTTTTCCTTTCGGGATCTCCACATCCAGAGGCTTTACCGTATGGATCTCTGCTGTGGAGAGCCGGATTTTTCCGTCGCTGAACATCCCGGATAAAGCGGCCTGTTCTCTCAGACGGGTTTCGGCGGCGCCGGAGAGGAAGGGCCCGATTATGGAATGAGGATTTCCGGACAGAGCGGCAGGTGTTCCCTCCGCGATGACAAGACCGCCGTCCGCGCCGGCCCCCGGGCCCATTTCGATGATCCAGTCTGAGACAGAGAGAACCTGCGTGTCATGATCCACCAATACGACAGAGTTCCCGTCGGCGATCAGATCTTCCATGACTCCGGTCAGACCGACAATGTTGGACGGGTGAAGCCCGATAGAGGGCTCGTCCAGCACATAGAGGACGCCGGTGGTGCGGTTACGCACAGCCCGGGCCAGCTGCATTCGCTGCCGTTCTCCGGTGGAAAGGGTGGAAGAGGCACGGTCAAGTGTCAGGTATCCCAGCCCCAGGTCCAGAAGTCTTTTGGCGCTGGTCTGAAAAGACTCACAGATACTTTCCGCCATGGGACGCATTTCTTCCGGAAGAGAAGAGGGCACGTCCGCGACCCATTTCACAAGATCAGAGAGTGTCATGCGGCAGGCGGCGTCAAGAGAAATTCCCTGCAGCCTGGGGGCTCTGGCGGCTTCAGACAGACGGCTTCCCCGGCAGTCCGGGCAGGTATCTTCTTTCAGGAATTTTTCCACCCGTTTCATGCCTTTCTCGTCTTTTACTTTTGAGAGAGCATTTTCTACAGTATATACTGCGTTGTAATATGTGAAATCAAGTTCGCCGGCCTGATTGGTCTTTTTGGAGTGATAGAGGATGTGTTTCTTCTCAGCCGGACCGTTGTAGACAATGTCTTTTTCCTTCTCTGTCAGTTCACGGAAGGGGATGTCCGTGCGCACGCCCATTTCCCGGCACACGTCCGTCATCAGCGACCACATGAGCGAATTCCAGGGGGCAACGGCCCCTTCGTCAATGGAAAGGGATTCGTCAGGCACCAGTGTGGTCCGGTCAACCGCACGGACAATTCCGGTTCCGTCGCAGGTGCGGCAGGCACCCTGACTGTTAAAGGCCAGCTCTTCGGCCGAGGGAGCGAAGAAATGTTTCCCGCATTCCGGACAGACCAGTTCCTGACCTGCTGCTACAGCCAGAGTGGGCTCCAGATAATGTCCGTCCGGACATCTGTGGCTGGCAAGCCGGGAGAACATGAGCCGGAGACTGTTCAGAAGTTCGGTTCCGGTGCCGAAGGTGCTGCGGATGCCGGGCACACCGGGGCGCTGGTGAAGGGCCAGGGCGGCAGGCACATACAGTACCTGGTCAACCTGTGCTTTTGCTGCCTGTGTCATGCGCCGCCTTGTGTAGGTGGAAAGCGCGTCCAGATAACGGCGGGAGCCCTCGGCGTACAAAACGCCCAGGGCCAGAGAAGATTTGCCGGAGCCTGACACTCCGGCGATGCCGACGATCCGGTTCAGCGGAACGTCTACGTCTATATTTTTCAGATTGTGTACTTTTGCGCCGCGGATTTTAATGCGGTCAATTTTATTTCTGCTGTTCATACAGTAGCCTTTCCTTTTCCTTTCCTGACTGTACGTTCCCGTACGCCGGTTCACTGACAATCAGCGGGGATAAATATGGATAAAACAGTTATGGTACGCTGTTTTACAGACGGAAACAGTTATTATGTAATTACTATAGATTTCGGATAAAAGTATGTCAAGCAGCGAGGCGCATTTAGAAACAGACTATGCCGGGAATCAGACTTGACAAACAGATGGAACTGCACTAATATACTTAGGAACCGAAATATATTGCGGATGTGTTTCATTCCCGGGCAGGGAAAAGAGAGCATCTGTATGGAATAACAAACTTGCATGATTACTGGAGAAGGGAGACAGAATGGAAGCGGGAAAAATGATCAACCGGATATCCAACCGTCTGCGGAGGCGTTCCGGAAAAGCCCAGGAGACCATCGGAATTACCGGCGCAAAAGGAAACATTTTGAACTATATTCTTCTTGAAAGTGAGAAACACAATGTATACCAGAAGGATATCGAGAAGGAGTTCGGCCTGCGCCCCTCCACAGCTACAGAGGTGCTGAAGAATCTGGAGGAGGAAGAACTGATCGTAAGGATTCAGGACGAAGAGGACGGACGGTATAAAAAGATTGTCTTTACAGACAAGGCGGAGATGATCCGCGGCGCTCTGCGCGGAGAAATCGAGAAGACGGAAGAGCTGCTTCTTAAGGGAATTACCCCGGAGGAACAGGAGATCTTCATGAAAATTACGGCAAAGATGCTTGAAAATCTGCAGCAGGAGGAATAAGAAAATGGATGAACACGAACTGATGGGGAAAATGAAAATATCGAAGGCTGTGGCGAAAATGGCAATCCCCAGTGTAATCAGCAGCCTTGTTACCGTCGTATACAATATGGCGGATACATTTTTTGTAGGGCAGACCGGCGATTCTCTGCAGGTGGCGGCGGTCAGTCTGACCAATCCGATTTTCATACTGATGATGGCGTTTGCCAATATGCTTGGTATGGGAGGCAGCGCGGTGCTGTCTGTGGCTCTGGGAGAGAAGAATGAGCTGCGGGCAAAGAAAACTTCTTCTTTTGTAACGTATGCGTCTCTTATTATCGGAATTGTTTTCGCGGCGGTTCTGATTATTTTTATGAACCCCATACTGACATTATTCGGCGCAAATGAACAGACCTGTGAATTTGCAAGGGGATATACGTTCCATATTTCCTACGGCGCGCCCTTTATTATCTGGTCTGCTGCCGCAAGTTTTATTGTCCGGGCAGAAGGCGCCAGCAGGGAAGCAATGATCGGAAGCATGATCGGAACCATCGCGAATATCGTGCTGGATCCCATTTTTATTTCCGTGCTGGATCAGGGAACGGCAGGCGCTGCCATTGCGACTACCATCGGCAATGTTCTGGCAAGTGCGTATTATCTGTGGTATTTCCTGAAAAAGAGCAGAGTGCTTTCCATACACTGGAAGCATTTTACAGTAAAGGAAGGCATTCTGAAACGGACCTGCTCTTCGGGGCTGCCTACGGCTATCTTTTCCGCGCTTATGAGTGTGTCCACGATTGTGCTCAACCAGCTTCTGGTCGTATATGGAAACGATCCGGTGGCGGCCATCGGCATCGTATTTAAGGCAAATATGTTTATTACTTTCCTGCAGATGGGACTGGCAAACGGGGTTCAGCCCCTTCTGGGATATAATTACGGTTCCGGAGATATGGCGCGGTTCCAGGGCGTGGAGCGGTATACGAAAAAATGCTGTCTTGTGGCGGGAGTCATAGCGACGGTTCTGTATTTTGTCCTCCGGGAACCGATTATCCGGCTCTTTATCAGTGATGAAGGCGTGGTTTCCTACGGCGTGGAAATGCTGGTAGCTTATATGCTGTCCGGTCCGGTAATCGGTATTCTGTTTGTGAATATGAACTGTATGCAGTCTGTGGGACATGCGTTTCCGGCAACTGTTTTATCTGTACTGAGACAGGGTATCCTTCTGATCCCTCTTCTGTACCTTCTGCGCGCTCTGTTCGGGCTGAACGGAGTGATTCTGGGACAGTCGGTGACGGATTATATCGCAGTTGTTCTCTCGATTTTCCTGTGGCGGAAGATACGGAGATCTCTGCCGTCAGGCGCAGGTGCAGAATAACAGGGAAAAGCGGTACGGCATCTGTACTCAGACCTGAATCGAATATTGACAAATCAAAAAGTTTTTTGTACTCTATATAAGTATTATTTTCCAGCAAAACAGTGGGCTGGCACGGGACGGGAGGGGATTGTTTGAAGATCCTTATAATTGACGGACAGGGCGGAGGCCTTGGGCGTCAGCTTGTAACAGCTGTCAAGGAACAGTATCCGGAAATTGAGGTGCTGGCTGTGGGAACCAACAGCGCGGCCACAAACGCAATGCTCCGGGCCGGAGCGGACCGGGCGGCTACTGGAGAAAATTCCGTTGTTGTCGCATCCGGACAGGCCGATGTGATTATGGGGCCGCTGGGAATGGTCATAGCGGACTCCATGCTGGGAGAGATTACACCGCGTATGGCGCTTGCTGTAGGCCGGAGCCGGGCAAAGCGGATTCTGGTACCGGTCAGTCAGTGTGATAATATCGTGGTTGGAACCCAGGATGTATCTATGGCGCAGAATGTTCAGAACGCAGTGGCCGTTCTTCAGACTCTTATATGATAGAAAAATTCCGGCAGGAAGCCGGACAGACCGGCAGAAGCCGCGGAATATAAGAGACGTTGTACTACCGGAAACGGCAGATTCTGTATAAGTGAAACAGCCGGAAAATCCGGAAGTGTCCGGATGGAAATATATGGATATAAAAAGATACCAGGAAGGTATCTGCTTTCAGCGGAAGGCAGGTATCTTCTTTTTTTGCGGCAGGAATACTGTACGCCGTGAAAAAGAAGGCAGATCAGGAAATATTTATCGGGCTGTACGCAAAAAGGCAGCCGAAAGCAAAAAATACAGAAAAAGATATCCGAAAAGGATATCAGGGAGAGAAGAATATGACTTTAGAGCAATTTTTTCAGCAGACGCCCTCAGCCGCGGTTGCATTTTCCGGGGGAACGGATTCGGCATTTCTGCTCTGGGCGGCAAAGAACAGCGGATGTAATGTCTGTGCCTACTATATTAAAACTGTTTTTCAGCCTGCGTTTGAACTGGAGGACGCCAGACGGCTGGCAGAGGAACTTTCTGTGCCCATGAAGGTGCTAGAAGCAGACATTCTGTCCTGCCCTGAGGCTGCCGCCAATGGACCGGAACGCTGCTATTACTGCAAGCGGACTCTGTTTACCCTGCTGCGCCGGGCAGCAGAAAAAGACGGACATACCATTCTTCTGGATGGAACCAATGCTTCGGATCAGGCAGAGGACCGGCCGGGGATGAAAGCTCTGCGTGAGCTGGAAGTCCGCTCGCCCCTGCGGGAGTGCGGGATTACGAAAGAAGAAGTGCGGCGCCTGTCAGAAGAGGCGGGGCTGTTCACCTGGGATAAACCGGCCTATGCCTGTCTTGCGACCAGAGTACCCACAGGCACGGCAATTACACAGGAAGATCTGAAGCGGGTGGAACAGGCGGAAAGCCGGCTTTCTGAGATGGGATTTCAGGATTTCCGGGTAAGGCTTCTGGGAGACGGGGCACGCATTCAGATAACGGCAGAGCAGATGCAGAAGGCTCTGGAGAGACGGGAAGAGATTACAGCAGCACTGAAACCGCTGTTTTCCGCGGTTATGCTGGATCTTGAGGCACGCAGCGCCTCCCGGTAAAGTATATGGATTATTACGAAAAAAGCAAATTCAGGGAGGAAAAGATATGGATAACAAACATGATATTCTTCAGCTTCTTCGAAAGGTTGCAGACGGGAGCGCGTCTCCGGAAGAAGCGCTGCTGAAGCTGAAAGAAGAGCCTTTTGAAGATCTGGATTACGCGAAGATCGATTATCACCGCAGCATCCGTCAGGGAGCGGCGGAAGTGATCTACGGCGGAGGAAAGACAGCGGAGCAGATCAGAGGCATTGTTTCAGCCATGGGAAAAAGAGGATGCCACAATATCCTGATTACCAGGATCAGCCAGGAGACGGCAGATCTGCTTACAGGCGAAATTCCCCTCGAATATTATCCTGTTCCCCGGCTTGCCATTGCATTTCCCCAGGCGCACAGTCAGAGAGGAAATATTGTGGTGGCCACCGGAGGAACAAGTGATATGGCCGCGGCGGAGGAAGCGGCGCTTACGGCGGAAGTCCTGGGAAACAAGGTTACAAGACTGTACGATGTAGGGGTGGCAGGGCTGCACCGGCTGCTGTCCAATCTGGATGTACTGATGAGCGCCAGATGCGTGATCGCAGTGGCCGGGATGGAAGGCGCCCTGGCTTCCGTGATCGGCGGCCTTGTGGACTGCCCGGTGATTGCCGTGCCCACCAGTGTGGGATACGGCGCCAGCTTCGGAGGGCTTTCCGCTCTTCTGTCCATGCTCAATTCCTGTGCTTCCGGATGCAGCGTGGTAAATATTGATAACGGATTCGGCGCGGGATATCAGGCAAGTATGATTAATCAGATGGAAGGACTGGAGGAAGAGTAAATGAGAACTTTATATATTGAGTGCAATATGGGGGCGGCAGGAGACATGCTGATGGCCGCTCTGTATGAACTGCTGGATGATAAAGAAGGATTCCTGAATGTAATGAATCATCTGGGGCTGCCCGGTGTGCGGCTGGAAGCGCAGCCCGGATCTTCCTGCGGAATTGCGGGAACCCATATGCAAGTAACCGTACACGGAGAAGAAGAGAAAGAGCCGGCGGCCGCCGGATGCGGGCAGGAGCATAATCACGGAAACAGCGTTCACACGGAGCAGCATCACGGGCACTGCCATGAACAGGATCACGGACATGACCATGGGGATCACCACGGGGAGAATCACAAACATGACGCCGGAACACAGGCCCCGCACGGCTACCATCATCATGCGTCTCCGGGGCACATTGCCCGGCTCATCGACGGACTGGAACTCCCGGAGGAAGTAAAACGTCATGCCCGAGCCGTATATGATGCCATTGCCGAAGCGGAAGCAAAGGCCCACGGCTGTCCGGTGGGAGACGTTCATTTCCATGAAGTGGGGGCTCTGGACGCAGTGGCCGATGTAACCGGAGTATGCTATGCCATGTATCTGCTTCAGCCGGAACGGGTCGTAGTATCACCGGTTCATGTGGGAAGCGGCACTGTGCGGTGCGCCCATGGCGTTATGCCGGTTCCGGCCCCGGCCACAGCAGCGCTTCTGACCGGCGTTCCCGTCTATGGCGGAAATATTCAGGGAGAGCTGTGCACTCCGACGGGGGCTGCGCTGCTGGTACACTTTGCGGACTCTTTCGGCCCCATGCCGGCCATGATATCCCATAGTGTGGGGATTGGAACCGGTACGAAAACCTTTGAACAGGCAAACTGCGTCCGCTGTTTTCTGGGGAATATACAGGCGGAAAAAAACGGAGAGATCACAGAGCTGGTGTGCAATATCGATGATATGACGCCGGAAGCGCTGTCCTTTGCCTGCTCCCGTCTGCTGGAACTGGGGGCTCTGGATGTATACACAGTTCCCGGTACGATGAAGAAAGGACGCCCGGGACACGTACTGACCGTTCTGTGTCCGCCGGATCAGGAGGAAGTATTTGCCCGTCATATTCTGGCTCAGACGACGACCAACGGGCTGCGCTCGCGGCGGTGCGCAAAATATTTTCTTACGCCCGGTACAGAGCGGGTACAGACCCCCTGGGGCGAGGTGAGAATCAAAAAGGCGGAAGGCTTTGGCGTCATCCACCGGAAACCGGAATATGAAGATGTGGCAGAGCTGGCACGGAAACATCAGACGTCCTGTCAGAAGATGACAGAGATGATTCTGTCCGCACTGGAAAAAGAAGAACCCATATCCTGATCCGGCAGATTGCTGTACGGAAGGATATTTATGTAAAACGCAGCAAGGAGGACTACACAATATGAAAAGAATACTTTCCGTTATTCTGTCTGCAGTTATGGCCGTTCTGCTGATTTCAGGATGTCAGAATGACGCGGGGCGCGCATCTCAGAGTAACCGTGCGGGACAGCAGATAGAAGCAGGCGGCTCGGTTGTCGTTGTTATGGATCCTTCCTCCGAGCCGGAAGCAGGGTTTGATCCGGCCTACGGCTGGGGCGCAGGGGAACATGTTCATGAGCCGCTGATCCAGAGTACGCTTACAGTTACAAATACAGATCTGACCATCGGGTATGATCTGGCCACTGCATACAGCGCCAGTGAAGACGGCCTGACCTGGACGGTGGAGATCCGGGACGATGTGAAGTTTACGGACGGAGAGCCGCTGACAGCGGAGGATGTGGCGTTCACCTATAATACGGTGAAAGAGTCCAGCTCTGTCAATGATTTTACCATGCTGGATTACGCGGAAGCTGCCAGTGATACAACCGTGCTCTTCCATATGACCCGTCCTTTTTCCATCTGGCCCTATACCATGGCGATTGTGGGGATTGTTCCGGAACACGCGTATAACAGCGCGGATTACGGGTCAAATCCCATTGGCTCGGGACGGTATATTCTGAAACAGTGGGACAGAGGGCAGCAGGTGATTCTGGAAGCCAATCCGGACTATTACGGCGAGGAGCCAAAGATGAAACAGGTTACAATTCTCTTTATGGAAGAAGACGCGGCTTTTCTGGCGGCACAGGCAGGGGAAGCAGATCTCGTTTATACATCTGCCACTTATTCCGATCAGAGCATAGACGGCTACAGCCTGGCGTCCTATGCCAGCGTGGATAACCGCGGCTTTAACCTGCCGGCTGCAGAAGAGACAACGGATGAGGAAGGAAGGACAGCGGGAAATGATCTGACTTCCGATGTACGGGTACGCCGCGCCATCAATATCGGAATTGACAGGCAGGAGATGATTGATAATGTTCTGAACGGATACGGAACTCCGGCATACAGTATCTGCGACGGTCTTCCCTGGTATAATGAAGCCTCTGAAGTGGAATATGATCCGGAAGGCGCCGCGGCGCTGCTGGATGAGGCCGGCTGGATCATGAACGGCGACGGAGTCCGGGAAAAGGACGGTACGAAGGCGGAACTGAACCTGCTTTACGCAGCCGGAGATTCTGTGCGCCAGGCGCTGGCCGCTGATTTTGCCAATCAGCTTGGCGAGCTTGGAATTTCATGCACAATTGAGGGCGTGGGCTGGGATACGGCTTATGACCGGGCTTTGTCCGAACCGCTGATCTGGGGCTGGGGAGCCCATACGCCAATGGAACTGTACAATATTTATCACACGATTGAAGGAACAGATTCAGCCCGGTACTCGCCCTACTCCAATCCGGCGGTGGATGAATATATGGATCAGGCGCTTGCGTGCAGCGATCTGGAAGAGTCCTACGGACTGTGGCAGAAAGCCCAGTGGGACGGCACGACCGGCGTGACGCAGGAAGGGGACATCCCCTGGGTGTGGCTGGTGAATATCGATCATCTTTACTGGGTGAGAGACGGTCTGCAGGTGGCGGAGCAGAAGATTCATCCCCACGGGCACGGATGGTCTGTTGTGAATAATGTAGATCAGTGGAGCTGGTCATAAAAATCAGGAAAGGAATGATATGCGTTGAAACACCGTCTTGCATTTGCGGCAAAAAAACTGCTTCGGATGGGGCTGCTGCTTCTGGGCGTGAGCCTTGTTACATTTCTGCTGATGTGCGCGTCGCCGCTGGATCCCCTGCAGACAAATGTGGGGCAGACGGCTCTTGGCTCCATGAGTCCGGAACAGGTGGAAAAACTGGAAGCATACTGGGGCGCGGATACTCCTGCGGCGGAACGGTATCTGGGATGGCTGGGAGATGTCCTGCACGGTGATTTCGGGACATCCCTTCTCTACCGTCAGCCTGTGATCGAAGTGATCGGGGAGAGACTGGCCGGTTCTGTCTGGCTTATGCTTTCTGCCTGGGTGATTTCCGGAGTCCTGGGAGTAACGCTGGGAGTGATTTCCGGAGCCTTCCGGGGAAGATGGGCGGACAGGCTGATCCGGGGGTATTGTCTGCTGATCTCGGGAACCCCGGCTTTCTGGCTGGCAATCCTGCTTCTCCTGGTCTTTTCCGTCTGGCTGGGATGGCTGCCTGTGGGGCTGGCCGTTCCTGTGGGAATGACGGCAGATGCGGTGACCTTCCTCGACAGAGTGCGCCATGCTATTCTGCCGGTTCTGACGCTTAGTATTACCGGAGTCGCCAATATTGCTTTACATACCAGAGAGAAGATGGTGGATGTTCTGGAATCTGACTATGTACTTTTCGCACGTGCCCGGGGAGAATCCGGCCTGTCCATCGTTATGCGTCACGGGCTCAGAAATGTAGTCCTTCCTGCCATTACCCTTCAGTTTGCGTCTGTCAGTGAGATTATCGGAGGGTCTGTACTGGTAGAGCAGGTGTTCTCATATCCCGGTCTGGGGCAGGCGGCTGTTACAGCGGGCCTGGGAAGCGATCTGCCGCTCCTGCTTGGAATTACAGTAATTACATCTGCCATTGTGTTCGGAGGAAATCTTATCGCGGATTTGCTCTACGGCGCAGTGGATCCCAGAATACGGAAGGGGGCGGCAAAAAGATGAGAGAGAAAAACAGGAGAAAATCTTCCGCCCTGTTTCTGACAGCAGCTGTACTGATTCTGGCAGCGGTGACTGTGGCCGGAATTCTGCTGGAAGGGGAGGCGGTAGAAACAGATTTTACCAGAAAAAATCTTCCTCCATCTGCATCCTGGCTGTTCGGCACGGACTGGATGGGGCGGGACATGCTGGCCAGAACCCTTGCGGGCCTGTCGCTGAGTATCCGGATTGGAGTGCTGACCGCAGGAGTAAGCGCCGCGGCGGCTTTGATTCTCGGAACCGCCGCAGCCACGTTGGGAAAGAAAGCAGACGCGGTGATTTCCTGGTGTATTGATCTGGTTATGGGAATTCCTCATATCCTTCTGGTTATGCTGATTTCCATTGCCTGCGGGCGGGGATTTGCCGGTGTGACTGCGGGGATTGCCTT
This sequence comes from Mediterraneibacter sp. HA8405, assembly GCF_056148955.1. NCBI lineage: Bacteria > Bacillati > Bacillota > Clostridia > Lachnospirales > Lachnospiraceae > Mediterraneibacter > Mediterraneibacter sp. HA8405. The sequence goes on from NZ_CM148758.1 coordinate 1,598,911, forward strand.
AAGCCACTGGCCCTCTCTGGCCCGTGTTATAAGAGGAGAAATCCTCCAGCTGCGCCGGGCGCCTTATATTCTGACAGCGGAAAAGCTGGGCGTCTCCAGAATGCAGATTGTACGGAAGCATATGTTCCCCCATCTTTTTCCGCAGTTTCTTGCGGGAACAATCCTGCTGTTTCCCCATGCGATTCTGCATGAGGCGAGTGTAACGTTTCTGGGGTTCGGCCTGTCGTCCGAACAGCCGGCTATAGGGGTAATTCTTTCGGAAAGTATGAGTTATCTGACAACAGGAAAATGGTGGCTTGCGCTTTTCCCGGGAGCTGCGCTCGTAATGACTGTTATTCTATTTTCCATGTCCGGGGAGTCCATCAGGCGTCTGCTTGACCCCGCCAGTGTACACGAATAGGAGGGGATACATTTGGAACCAATTCTGCAGATTGAACATCTGTCCATAGAATTTATACAATACGAACGCAGAACGGGCAAGGTACGTGTCAGTCCGGGCATGCATAAGCGCAGTCTGCCTGTTATCCGGGATCTGTGCCTGGAAATTTATCCGGGACAGATTGTGGCGGTGGCAGGCGCCAGCGGTTCCGGAAAGAGTCTTCTGGCTCACAGTATTCTGGATATTCTGCCCTATAACAGCCGCCGGGAAGGCGTGATCCGGTATGACGGGAATCTCCTGACTTCTGAGCGGGCAGAACAACTCCGGGGACGGGAGATCGTGCTGGTGCCTCAGGGGGTAACCTATCTGGATCCGCTTATGAAAGTAGGCCCCCAGCTGTGGAAAGGGAAAAAAGACCGGGAAACAAAACAGCGGTACCGGCGTGCGCTGGAACGTTACGGAATGGAACCGGAGACAGAAAACAGATATCCTTTTGAGCTTTCCGGCGGAATGGCCCGAAGGGTCATGATCGCCTCTGCTTCGGCAGAGAAGCCCCGTCTCATTATCGCAGATGAACCGACACCGGGGCTGGATGCCCGGGCCGCAAAGCGGATTCTCGGACATTTCCGGGAACTGGCAGATGAAGGAGCAGGAATCCTGTTTATTACCCATGATCTGGAGCTGGCACTGGCGATTGCCGACCGGGTGGCAGTCTTTTATGCCGGAGAGACTATAGAAGAGGCGGACGCGGCGGACTTCTCCGACACATCCGGTCTGCGGCATCCTTTTACGAAAGCATTGTGGAATGCCATGCCGGAACATGGATTCGTGCCTGCTCCAGGGGCGCAGCCCTACCCGGGACAGGCGGAGACAGGATGCCTTTTTTCCGGCCAGTGCGCGAAATGCCGGCCGGAGTGCCTTTCCTGTGAAGGCATTCCGCTGCAGTCTTATAAGGGCGGCAAGGTGCGCTGCCTGTATCCCGGAGAGGAGGAAAACGGATGATTCTGGAGGCAGATCATATCACATTTTATTACAGAAGAAAGGACGTCCCGGTTCTGAAGGATATCAGTCTGTCGGTCTCCTCCGGTGAGCGTGTCGGCCTGAAGGCTCCCAGCGGCAGAGGAAAAACCACGCTGTGCAGGCTGCTGGCCGGATATGAACGCCCTGTAAAAGGACAGGTTCTGCTGGACGGAAAATTACTGAAAGACTACAGAGGGATCTGTCCCGTTCAGATGGTCTGGCAGCATCCGGAGACTGTAGTGGATCCGCTTCTCAGGCTTAAGACTACGCTGGATGAGGCAGGGCATGTGGAACAACGGCTGCTGGATCATCTGCACATAGAAGAAGAGTGGCTCGACCGGTATCCGTCAGAACTCTCCGGAGGGGAGCTTCAGAGGTTCTGCCTGGCGCGTGCGCTCCGGCCGGAGGTGAAGTTCCTTTTATGTGACGAGATCTCGGCCATGCTGGATCTTGTAACCCAGGCACAGATCTGGAATTTCCTTCTGGAAGAAGCCCGGAGAAGAGATCTGGGAATGCTTATCGTCAGTCACGATGACGCCCTGTTAAGACAGGTGTGCACGCGGGTGGAGACGCTGCCTTTTGAAACCGTATAAAGGATAAAGCGCCGGAGACAGGCGGATCCGGGGTGTCTGCCGCGTTGTAAAAGTTTTTGAAATTTCCCTTTGAAAAACAAAAAATTATCCAATATAATAAAAACAACGTGTAGCATTTAACTGCGTAAAACCAGTTCAGATGCTGCACGTTTTTTTATGTAATTATTTATAACAGGGGGGTGAATAACAATGAGGGAGATGAAAGAAAGGCCAGTCAGACCGCGGGAAATGCGATTTTTATGGGAGCAATTATATTTGAAACGCTGTTACCGTCTATGGACTGTACTGCAAGATTCAGCAGATGATTATATTTGCCGCTGTTGGCGTCCGGGATGCGATTACGCCGATCGTCTCTTTCAACTTCGGAATGAGAAATAAGAAACGAATAAAAGAGGGCATCCGTTACGGCATGATCTTTACGGCAGTGCTGATGGTAATCGGCCTGGTCGTAATCGAACTGGGAGCGGACGTGCTGACCCGGTTTTTCTCACTTTCCGACGTCACTTATGCAATGTGCGCGGTCTTAATGTATATCCGGGCAAAAAGGAAGAAAATCAATGTGTGTGTAGGAGGAAATGAACATGGAATATGTAACATTAAATAACGGAATAAAAATGCCCCTGGAAGGATTCGGAGTATTCCAGGTGCCGGATCCGGCACAGTGCGAGCAGGCGGTTCTGGACGCCATCGAAAGCGGATACCGTCTGATCGATACGGCAGCAGCATATATGAATGAAAAAGCAGTAGGAGAGGCCATCAGGAAATGCGGTGTTCCCCGCGAAGAACTGTTTATTACTACAAAACTGTGGGTACAGGACGCAGACTATGAAGGAGCGAAGAAAGCAATTCAGACATCTCTTGACAATCTTGGACTGGATTATCTGGATCTGTATCTGATCCATCAGCCCATGGGAGATTACATCGGAGCATACCGCGCGATGGAAGAGGCTTATAAAGAAGGAAAGCTCCGCGCCATCGGCATCTGCAACTTCTATCCAGCACGTCTGGCGGACTTCTGCGAGTCTGTGGAAGTAAAACCGGCAGTAAACCAGATTGAGCTGCATCCGTTCTTCCAGCAGGAGAATGCGCTTGCGCTTATGAAAGAGTACGGAGTAGTTCCGGAGGCATGGGGACCGTTCGCAGAGGGCAATCACGGTATCTTTACCCATCCGGTACTGACAAAGATCGGAGAGAAATACGGAAAGAGCGCCGCTCAGGTGGCTCTGAGATGGAATGTTCAGAGAGGCGTGGTTGTGATTCCGAAGTCCGTACACAAAGACCGCATGGAGCAGAACATGGACATCTGGGATTTTGAACTCAGCGCAGATGATATGGCGGAGATCGCGAAACTGGATCTGGGACACAGTGAGATCGTAAATCATGATGACCCGGCATTTGCAAAAATGCTACACAGTATGAAGATCCATGAGTAAGCAGAAGGAATAGCATTCCGGCAGATTATATGCTGAATGACCACTGAAATGACGCCGGGGGATGGCAATGGAAAAATCTTCCTCCGGCTTTTTTTCTGGACACAGGACAGCGGAGCTGATTCAGGCAAACAGTCAGCGGAAATGACGGAACACGGGCATAAATCTCGCTTTTTCAGATTTCAGGCAGGCGCAGTAATACGTGACATTTGCTTCTTCATCCAGAATCGGGATGATTACACGGTCAGTTTCCTGCCGGGAGCGTTTCATGACGTAATCTGTGGTAAATGCGGGAAATGCGGAGTTCTCCACAAGTTCTCCCAGGACGTCCATTTCCTGCTGCAGGAGAAAACGGGAGGACGGCATCTTGCGGCGGCACAGTCCGTCCCAGAATCCGATCTGGGAGTAGAGAAGAAAGGTCTGTCCGTCCAGATCCTTTAAGTACAGTCCGTCAGCGTCAGCCAGCGGATGGACCGGCGGCAGTAAAACGTAGAGGTGCTCGCTTTCAATGGGCAGGGAATAGAAGTCCTCTGCATCGGGCTCTTCGTGAAAAATTACAAGCTGATATTTATTCTCTCTGAGCTGCTCAGCCAGGTGAGGATCTCCGGTTACTTCCGTGGAGATGGTCATTCCTTCGTAAAGGCTGGAGAGAAGAGAGACAAAATCAGGGATCAGCACAGGAGTACAGGACCCCACGGAGATGGTGCGCTTTTTCCGGTCATACTCCCGGATCTGTTCGATCATGGATTCTTCCTGCATGAGCAGGCTCCGGGCGTACTGCACTGTAAGCGCCCCGTTTTCATTGAGGGTAAGCCGGCTCTTCTGCCGGTCAAAGAGTTTTACGCCCAGCTCGTCTTCCAGCCGCTGCATGGAGCGGCTCAGGGCCGGCTGGGAGATATGGAGCTGTTCCGCCGCTGCAGACAGAGTGCCGCAGGAAGCGAAGGCTACAAGCTGTTCGAACAAGTGGATTTCAATCATAAGCAGATTCCTTTCATCGTGCCCGGAGTTTATCCATGCCCGGAATTTGCATTTGTAAGGCATGAGAATGTACGTAAAGTGCACATAACTGTATTTTACAGGAATCAGGATCTGAAAACAAGTCTGCGGATAAACTGCTGTGAAGAAAGAGGAAGTCAGGATGCAGGAAAGAAAAGAGAATAGTAAACAAAGCTTAACACTGAGAAACGGAGTCAGTATGCCCCTTCTGGGATTCGGTGTACTGCAGATGAAAGATCCGGAAGAGTGTGAACGCTGTGTGCGGGAAGCTTTTGAGAGCGGATACCGCATGTTTGATACAGCTGCTTCCTACGGCAACGAAAGGGCGGTCGGAAATGCTCTGAAAAAGATTGTGGAAGAAGGGAAAGCCCGCAGGGAAGATCTGTTTGTTATTACAAAGCTCTGGATTGACGGCGCCAGTGAAAGTGCGGCAGAAAAGGCGTTTGAAGAATCTCTGAGGAGACTGCAGTTTGACTATATCGATCTGTATCTCATTCACCAGCCATACAGCGACTATTACGGCGCATGGCGCACCCTTGAGAAACTCTATAAAGATGGAAAGGTCAGAGCCATTGGTGTGAGCAACTTCAGTCCGGAGCGGCTGACCGACCTGTGTCTGAACAGTGAAGTGCCGCCCATGGTCAATCAGGTGGAGCTGCATCCTTTCTATCATCAGGACGACGCCCTGCGGATTATGAAAGAGCTGGGCGTACAGCCGCAGGCATGGGCGCCTCTGTGTGAAGGACTGAAAAATATTTTTTCCAATAAAATCCTTGAAAAGACCGGGATGAAATACGGAAAAACGGCAGCGCAGACCGCGCTTCGCTGGAATATTGACCGGGGCGTGAGCGTGGTGACGAGGAGCAGTGTTCCGGAGCATATGGGGGAGGATCAGGATATCTGGGATTTCAGTCTGACAGAAGCAGAGCTGAGCGCGATCGATCAGCTTGATCTCGGCTACAGTGAAATACTGGATTACGGGAATCCCTGCATTGCCCGAATGTTCCTGAAAAAGCGGGGCATACAGGAAGAAAAGGATGACAGGGTTATATTGTAATTTCAGGAAACGAATCATATAATGAGAATTAACGAGTTCAACAGCAAAGATTTTATTCTGTGACTGATCTTACATTATATGAAAGGAGACTTTGGATTCTCCGGGTATGGAAAAGCAGGGAATCCGATCTGAATACCTGATGAAAATCGCAGTTGTAACAGGAGCTTCCAGCGGTCTGGGAAAGGAGTTTGTCCTGCAGATCGCGGAAAAAGAAAAGAATCTGGATGAAATCTGGGTCATTGCCCGGCGGCGGGAACGTCTGGAGGCGCTTCAGCAGGACTGCGCCGTGCCTCTCCGCATACTTGCTATAATGCGGCGGCCGTAATCCTGTGCCGTTGTTATGCCGGTCAGCACCACATAGTTCGCCAGACAGAAAGAGGGGAAGATCTGTATGACTCAGTTTACCATCGGACAGAAACAGATATCTGTCTATCCGTGTGATGAACCGGACCGGCCGGTGATCTATCTCAATACCTTTGCGGGGGAAGGAAAGCAGGTTCTGCGCCTTCTCAGGGACGATGGCTGTCCGCCGTTTACGCTTGTATCTGTCAGCAGTCTTAACTGGAATCATGATATGTCGCCCTGGGAGATTCCGCCGGTTTTCAAAAATGCTGATCCATGTACAGGAGGGGCAGATGATTACCTGAGAATCCTGATTGAAAGGATCGTGCCGGAGGCGGAAAAGGAAATAAAGGAAACGGTGTCCTGGCGGGGAATCGCAGGGTATTCCCTTGCAGGACTCTTTGCCCTGTATTCGCTGTATCGGACTGACATTTTTTCAAGAGCCGCCAGTATGTCGGGTTCTCTGTGGTATCCGGGAATTACAGAATATATTTCATCGCATACTATGAAAAAGACGCCGGATTATTTATACTTTTCACTGGGAAGCAAAGAAGCCAGAACGCGCAATCCCTATATGAAAACCGTTCAGGAGAATACAGAAATGATTGAAAAATATTACAGAGAGAATGGAATCAGCACAGCTTTTCAGCTGAATCCCGGAAACCACTATAAAGATGCGGAAAAACGGACCGCGGCGGGAATACGCTGGCTGGCGGACAGACAGGCGGAGTAAGTAGAGCATGGGGGAATTAAATGAGTCGTGATTAACCGTAAATGGATGAAACGGTTGACAATTATCGAAAACGGGTATATTATGAGCATAAGACAGTAGAAAGGGGGCGGCCTTATGCTCTATGAGAATCTGAATCAACGCAAGAAAGAACTGGGACTTACCACAGAACAGCTCTCCCGGCTGTCCGGGGTTCCGGTGGGAACGATCAATAAGATCTTAAGCGGGGAGACGCGTTCTCCGCGATATGATACGCTTCGTGCTCTTGAGGATGTCTTATATGGGGCTGACGGCATCGGAAACCCGGAACCTGATTCCGGCAGAAGTATCTATGATACAGTTTATGACCGGACAGACAGTTTATGGGTGAAAGCCGGCGATGAGGCATACCGGAATCTGCCGGATGCTGTCAGAGAAGCTGCCGCCCCGTACCTTACAAAGCGGCAGGGCGAATACACCGTAGACGATTACAGGAAGCTGCCGGAAGATATCCGGGCGGAGCTGATCGACGGAGTGCTTATTTTTCTTGAAGCTCCTACATTTACACATCAGGAGCTGATCACAGAACTGCTGTTTGAGATCAAGCTGTTTATCCGTGCAAAGAAGGGCATCTGTCGTGTGCTCCCGTCGCCTCTGGATGTGCAGATTGACTGCGACGACAGAACCATCGTGCAGCCGGATATCGCTCTGATCTGCAAAGAGGAGAGGATCACGCGGAAAGGAATCTACGGGGCGCCGGACTTCTGCATTGAGATCGTCTCGGATTCCAGCCGGAAGAGGGACTACGGGATTAAGATGCAGAAGTATATGAATGCCGGCGTGCGGGAATACTGGATCGTGGACCGGAAGCGGGAAAAGATCGTATGCTATTGGTTTGAGGGCGAGGATGCGCCGGAAATCTCGATGTATACGTTCCGTGATAAAGTACCGGTAAGGATCTATGACGGACAGCTTGAGATCGACTTCCCGGGAATCGTACAGCGGTTGTGGAAAGAAGAGTAAAAGAGTTAACAATATTGACAATATAGATACGAAAGAAAAGGGGCCGCAAAGCCCCTTTTAAAATTCCATATTTCTGTAAAGATCCGGTTTCTGTATCAGATGATCTCTGTGATATTATCCGAGTATCTCCTTCAGATCCTGCTCCGGTGTTGTGGTCGGGCGGATTCCGTAATTTTCCACAAGGAAATTCAGCACGCCGGGTGACAGGAACGCCGGCAGCGTAGGCCCGAGGTAAATGTTCCGGATGCCCAGATGCAGGAGTGTCAGCAGGATACAGACAGCTTTCTGCTCATACCAGGACAGCACCAGGGTCAGCGGCAGGTCGTTGACGCCGCAGTCAAATGCGTCCGCCAGAGCAAGGGCAGCCCGGATCGCGCTGTATGCATCGTTGCACTGTCCCATGTCCATGATCCGCGGAAGTCCGCCGATGCAGCCCAGATCGAGATCATTGAACCGGTATTTCCCGCAGGCGAGAGTGAGCACTGCCGTATCGGAAGGCGTCTGCTTTACAAAATCCGTATAATAGCTGCGGCCTTTTCTCGCTCCGTCGCATCCGCCTACAAGGAAAATGTGCTTTAAGGCTCCGTCTTTTACTGCGTCGACGATTGTACCCGCGGCGGATAATACGGTATTGCGCGCAAATCCTGTGGTGACTGTCTTTCCGCCGTTGATTCCGGTGAATTCCTGATCTTCCGGGTAACCGCCCAGCTCCAGTGCTTTTTCGATGACAGGTGTGAAGTCTTTATCTTCTCCAATGTGGATGACTCCTGGATAAGAGACAACTTCTGTTGTAAATACACGGTCTGCATAGCTTGCTTTCGGCGGCATCAGACAATTGGTCGTAAACAGGACCGGAGCCGGAATGTCCGCGAACTCTTTCTGCTGATTGTGCCATGCGGTGCCGAAATTTCCTTTCAGATGAGGGTAAGCTTTCAGTTTCGGATATGCGTGTGCCGGAAGCATCTCACCGTTGGTATAGATATTGATTCCTTTCCCTTCTGTCTGTTCCAGAAGAAGCTGCAGATCTTTCAGGTCGTGCCCGCTGATCACGATAAACGGTCCTTTCTCCACTGTAAGCGGCACAGTGACAGGAACCGGATCCCCGTAGGTCTCTGTGTTTGCCTGATCCAGAAGCGCCATACATTTCAGATTGATTTCGCCCACTTTCATTACAATGGGAAGAAGCTGCTCCATATTCAGATCTTCGCCGATGGCAAACATCCCTTCATAGAAAAAAGTGTTGACTTCTTCATCAGAATAACCCAGTACCATTGCGTGGTACGCATATGCCGCCATCCCCCTGAGACCGAACAGAATCAGAGATTTCAGAGAACGGATATCCTCGTCTGCATTCCAGAGCAGTCCCATATCGTAATCCTCTGTCCTGCCGCATGGCCGGGCGCACCCTCCGCATCCGGGGATGAGGGCGTTTTTCTCTCTTGTTACATTTTCGATCTGCTGCCGGATCGTCTCTTCGCTAAAGTTTACATTGGTGATCGTTGTGAAAAGCCCTTCGATCATTGCCCGGTGAGTGGACGGAGAAGGTGTACTTCCGCTGACTGCCCGGGCAAGGCCGATCAGGGCGCCTGTAAGTTCATCCTGAAGTCCGGCCACATCCGCGCTCTTTCCACATACGCCGGCATTTCCGGTGCATCCGGTACATCCTGCAGTCTGTTCACACTGAAAACAAAACATATTATCTGACATTTTCATAACCTCCTGTCAGCGCCGGCCGTGTTGTTGTCTGTATACCGGCACTGTGATTGATTTTTCTATTGTATTGCTTGACTTTACAAAGTGAGTATAATACGATGTTTAAAACAAGACGGTTGTAAATACAACAGAAAGGTAATTATGGAAAAATATTTATCACTATTAAAAAACTCAAAGCTGTTTCAGGGAATCAGTGAGGAGGAACTTGCATCTATGTTGGACTGTCTGTCGGCAGTCACCCGGAGTTATCATAAGGGAGAATACGTCTTCAGCAGGGGGGAGCGCATTGACAGCGTGGCGCTGCTGCTGGAGGGCTGTATCCATATCCAGAAAGAAGATTACTGGGGGAATCTGAGTATTCTCAGTGAGATTTCAGAGGGAGAAATATTCGGTGAAGTGTATGCCTGCCTCGGAAGCGATGAAATTCTGAATAATGCTGTTGCCGTAAAACCGGGCAAAGTGCTTTTTCTGGATGTGAAGCGGATCCTTACCATGTGTCCGTTGGCCTGTCAGTTCCACGGGCGGCTGATCCGCAATCTTCTGGCTGTGCTTGCGCAAAAGAACAAAATGCTCACCCGGAAGCTGGAGCATATGTCCAGAAGAACGACGAGGGAAAAGCTTCTGTCCTATCTGTCGGAGCAGTCCCAGAGGGCCGGAAGTCCGGTGTTCGATATTCCGTTTAACCGGCAGCAGCTCGCGGACTTCCTCTCCGTGGATCGGAGCGCCATGTCCGCAGAGCTGTGCAGGATGAGAGATGAGGGGATCCTCTCCTTTAACAGAAACCACTTTGTACTGAAATGAAAGATCTGAAGAGCAGACAGAACAGTCAGATCGGACCGTCCGTTCAGTGCGCTGTCTGTTCCGCATATATTTTCACAAGTTCCAGTGCGACTTCACAGGCCGCATCCATGCCCTCGGCGGTGATGTGCTCATAGGGACCGTGATATCCGTGGCCGCCGGTTCCCAGGTTGGGACAGGGAAGCCCCTTAAAGCTTAGCTGGGCGCCGTCTGTGCCGCCGCGGATGGGGAGAACAAGCGGTGTAACGCCTGCATTTTCGCAGGCTTTTTTCGCATTCTCAATCAGGTGCATACAGCCGGCGATAATCTCAGCCATGTTGCGGTACTGGTCTGTTATGGTGAGGGCAGCAGTGCCGCGTCCCCATTTCTGATTGATCGTTTTCTCTATATTCCGAAGTGTCTCTTTGCGCTCTTCAAATTTCGCTGCATCATGATCCCGGATGATATACCGGAGTACTGCATTTCCCACATCGCCTTTCATGTCAATGAGATGATAGAATCCTTCGTATCCGTCGGTGTCCCGCGGCGTCTCTCCTTCGGGCAGCATGGAGTTGATCTCCATGGCCACCAGAGAAGCATTTACCATAACATTTTTGGAAGAGCCCGGATGGACATTCACGCCCTTGATCTGAAATTCGGCTTTGGCGGCGTTGAAGTTCTCATACTGGATCTCGCCTTCTGTATCGCCGTCCAGTGTGTAGGCGAAGTCGGCGCCGAATTCATCCACATCGAAATGCGCGGCGCCCATGCCGATCTCCTCGTCCGGTGTAAAGGCGATGGAAATGGGGCCGTGGGGGATATCTTCATCCAGAATCCGTTCTGCCATAGTTATGATCTCGGCAATTCCCGCTTTGTCATCCGCGCCAAGAATTGTAGTCCCGTCGCTTGTGATCAGGGTGCGCCCTTTCAGGTCTTTCAGATGCGGAAACATCTCCGGCGACAGGGTGCGCCCGCTTGTGCCAAGGGGAAGTTCCCGGCCGTTGTAGTCTTCATGAATCACCGGGATGATCCGCCGGTCGCAGAAGTCGGATACTGTGTCCAGATGCGCGATGAAGCCCAGCTTCGTCCGGTCTTCATAACCCGGTGTGGCGGGAATATGCGCGTACAGGTAGCATTGAGTGTCCACTTTCACGTCGGTAATTCCCATAGTAAAAAGTTCCCGGTACAGATGGTGGGCAAGCTCGAACTGGCAGGCAGAAGAGGGAACGGTATCGCTTTCCTCGTCGCTGGGAGTTCTGATTGCTGCGTATTTTAATAATCTTTCGAATGCTTTCATTGATAAAATCCTTTCATGACATTTTTTTCAGTTCTTTCTTCATACAGATATGCGGCAGTTTTCGTCAAAATCCGGTTCGAAATGCATTGTAGCATTTTTGATATTTGCGGGTCAAGGTGTGTCCGGGATGTGTTACAATAAGTAGAGTAAACATGATGTTTTACAGAATGAAAGGAAAAAGAGAAATGATTTACACTGTACTAAAAATAGACGAAGATCTTGATTACGGATGTGAAGAAAGAGCAGAAGACCAGCCGGTAACCGCTCTTGTTACTCTGCGGTCACCCGGCGGGGAGGAGAGCACCTGCAGAATGCCGGATCAGCTTCTCTATGATAATGACATTAACGAAGAGGATAAGGTTATCTTCGACGAGGACGGGCTGCTGCGGAAACCGCTGGGCAGGGACTGGACATCTTACTGCAATGATAAAAATACGGATATCGCCGGATTTGTCAATTGGATGCAGGAGGCAAAGTCAGGAAAGGAGATACGGAAAGTCTGTCCGTTCTGCGGCGGGAACGTCGGGGTGATATCAAACAGGGAAGGTCATACAGTGATCGGATGCGATTCGTGTGATATGCGGATTGAACTGGGCGGGACATATGATCTGGCATCTGAAGAATAACAGCTTGCGAAAGATATTTGATAATGGTATTCTTTTCATGGGTGATTAGTTATGCAGAATCTGGAGAAAACCGGAATTAAGCCGGTAGTTATTGATGAGATAAAAGCGCTTGCCCAAGTATATGGGATTCAGAAAGTAATATTATTCGGTTCAAGGGCACGGGGGGATTTCCACAGAGCCAGCGATATAGATCTTGCGGTGGAGGGCGGAAGAATTACCGATTTCATAATTGAAGTAAAAGATTCGACGTCTACGCTGCTTGAATTTGACATTGTTGATTTGGCAAACACACAGCCGGGAGAATTTCTGGAATCAATAAAGCAGGAAGGAATAATTCTATATGAAAAAATTTGATAATTTTATTTCTAATTTAAATGTATTGGAAAAGGCAGAAAACGAGGATTTGAATAACGAATTTGTAATCAGTGGAATTATTGATAAATTTTTTATCCAGTTCGAACTCAGCTGGAAAGTGTTAAAAGAGCTTTTGCGCTATGAAGGCAAAAGTGTGGCAAATACAGGATCGCCCAGAGAAATATTGAAGGCTGCGTATTCTGTCTATGACTTTATAGATGAGGATATCTGGCTTAATATGCTGAAATCAAGAAATGACATGACTCATATATATGACGGTGAAGCAGCAAAACGTCTTGTGGATATGATTCTTGGAAAGTATATTCCGGCTTTTAAATTGATGGAAGAGAAAGTACTGGAAAAATATAAGGATATTATGGATACAATATGATGCTTCTGATGTCGAATACTATTTAAGGCAAAACCGGCTTATCAAAGCCGGTTTTTATCGCCCCATTCGCACATTCCGTCCAGGATCGGGATCAGCGATTTGCCTCTTTCTGTCAGACTGTACTCTACTTTTGGCGGGATCTGAGGATATTCCTCTCTGTGGACAAGCTGGTCTGCTTCCAGTTCCTTCAGTGTGGAGCTCAGCGTTTTATAGGAAATCTGCCCGATGTATTTTTTCATTTCATTAAACCTCACCACACCGAATTCCATCAGTGTGTAGAGGATCGTCATTTTATATTTCCCGTTGATCAGAGATAACGTATAACTGAATCCGGTAGTGCTTAAATTTTCATTGGAAATGCATCTTTTACCCATTTTACACTCTCCTTTAGGTAAGTATTGAACCCGACTGTAAGTATCGCACTTTTATGTGCGTACTTGTTTTAGAGCATATTCTTGCTATGATTGTAATATCAGCAGCAGAGAAAGTCAATTCTGCTGAAGAAAATATGAAGAAAAGCAGTAGTAAAGGAGAGATATGTTATGAGTAAAAAAATTGTAATATTAAACGGAAGTCCCAGAAAAAAGGGAAATACATCAGCGCTCGTTAAATCTTTTACAGAAGGAGCGGAAAGTGCGGGTAATACAGTGACAGAATTTTTCTTAAGCGGTATGGATATTCACGGATGCAGGGGATGCTTCGGCGGACACAGTAGCAGGGAATGTCCCTGTGTTCAGAAGGATGACATGGATCAGATCTATCCGGCGGTAAAAGAGTCCGATGTGGTAGTTCTTGCCACACCGCTCTATTACTGGAATATGAGCGGTCAGATCCGGACAGCGATCGACCGTCTGTTTGCGCTGGAGGAAGGCGACGGCAATCTCCTCAGAGGACACGGCAGGTCTTCCGCGCTTCTGATGGCTGCAGAAGGAAACGGATTTGATGATGTCCTCCTTTATTATGACCACCTGATGGAGCACCTAAGATGGAAGAATCTCGGCCATGTCCTTGCCGGAGGCAACGGTGATGTGGGAGATATCGCGGGCAAACCGGAACTTCAGGAAGCTTATGAACTGGGGAGAGCAATCCGGTAGTCCTGCCGGCCGCTTTCTGATCCGGGCTCTTTACACATACCCTTTACCGGCCTGCCCTAAAGTACAAACCCGGGAGTATATACAGAAAAGCAAATAGAATATTCTGAAATTGCAGAAAAGCTGTTACAATAAATATTAAGAGTAAAACAGAGTCTATTGTATAAGAATATTCATTTTATGATAACAGGCGGGAGTCAGTACATGGAAAAACAGCGCGGCAGCAAACAACAAAGGATAAACAGAAAAAGACAGACATTGATCATTCAGAAATTCTTTTTTCTGCTGACGGGAATTTACGGGATTCTTCTGGTTATCCGTTCTGCTTCTTCCATTTCTTTTTCGGCAGGCCTGGTTTTTCCGGTTATTACGCTGTTCTGTACAGGAATGTATGTGCTGTTTCATATCCGCAGGAAATGGTTCTGGCCGGGAACCGCCGGCATGTTTCTTGTTTTTGGAATTTCCGCGGCCCTGCAGTGGGATCTTTTTGCAGAGCAGACTCTTGCTCTGGCAGGAAGTCTGACGGGTACAGAACATGGAGAACAGAATGTGACTTTCCCTGTCCTGCTTATAATGCTTATTCTTTCAGGAGTTTTCTTCGCGCTTGAAATCATCTGGGAGAAGCACTGGCTGCCTTATATTGTAACCACGGTGATGATGGCGGGGGCGCCCCTTTTTGGGATTCATGTCAGTGTCGGTTCTGTACTTCTGTGTCTTATATTTCAGATTCTGTTCTGGACAATTCATACGGCGGGCAGAGAAAAAAATCAGGATTTATCTGCGGCGGACGGGAACAGAAGCAGAATGTCGCTCCCTGCCAGATGTACGGCTTTTATGGGAGCGGTTCTGTCCGGATTGATCTGCATTTCTGTTTTTGTTACATCCGTCTGGGGTACAGAGCTTTCAGATGCGGTTTCCGGCGGAGAAGGCTTTCTCTCCCGCAGTTTCCAGAGGATTACCGGCAGAGATCAGCAGTCTGTTGCAGACGGGCACGTCAGCAGCGGCAATAATTACAGGACCGGAGACACTCAGCTTGAAGTGACAGTCCTGGAGCAGCCTACGGAGACCCTTTATTTAAAGGGATTTTCGGGAGGCGAATACACAGGCGGAGACTGGGAACCGGCAGACGACCAGGCTGTTTTTGGGGCGATGGCGCAGACACTGCAATGGGATTCCTGGGAATCCTGGATCAGCGGTATGTATTACAGCCTCTATTTCTCAATGAATGAAATGACGTCCTGGAAT
The DNA here is from genome assembly GCF_056148955.1 of Mediterraneibacter sp. HA8405. Taxonomy (NCBI): domain Bacteria; kingdom Bacillati; phylum Bacillota; class Clostridia; order Lachnospirales; family Lachnospiraceae; genus Mediterraneibacter; species Mediterraneibacter sp. HA8405. The sequence continues at coordinate 1,613,954 of NZ_CM148758.1, forward strand.
GAGACCGATCCGGACAGAACAGAACGGAATACAGCGGAGCGGTATGGGGAAACATGCTGCCGGCTTTTGAGAAAACCGGTGAATGGTATCATGAAATTCAGGACGCATATATGCTTGAGATCCCTGATTTCTATACCCGGTCCCGGAAGATATTCTGCCCGGGCTGACGGAACTGTGCAGAGAGCATCCGCAGAATTCTCTCGATGAGGCGACGGCATTTATACTGAACGTTCTGCAGTCCCATGCCTCCTATACGCTGACTCCGGGAAGAGCGCCGGTGAATCAGGATATTGTGGAGTATTTTCTGTTTGAAAACCATGAGGGATACTGCGTACATTTTGCCTCTGCGGCAACTCTGATGTACCGGCTTTACGGTATCCCTGCCCGTTATGCCTCCGGGTATGCTGTGGAGCCTTCCGCGTTTACACAGCAGGAGGTCATCCGTTTTTTCAGCAGTCCTGCTCTCATCCGGGCTGCTTTCACGGTTCTGGCCGTATGTTTTCTGGCTGTACTGCTTTTCCTGCATTGCAGAAGAAAGAAGCGGATAAAGAAACTGAAGCAGATGACGGAAATTGTCAGACGGGCAGCCTACGGACAGACAGAACCTTTGGAGAAAGAAACAGAATTTGTAAGGGCAGTATACTGCCGAACGGCAGAATTTCTCCGGGAAAAACAGAGAGGGTTCAGAAAACTGAGATTCCGGTATACAAAAGCATTTTATTGATTTTAAACCTTCCTGACCGGTTCACGAAAGCCGGAAGACTGTGGTACAATAACTGTGTTACATGCAGTCAGGACCGATTATACCGGTCTGTCCGGCTTTGCCGGAATATAAGGAGGATTTGCCGGAATGAAAGTCATTGATTTTAAGGATGCAAAATGCCGTCACTGCTACAAATGTGTCCGTCACTGCGCGGTGAAGGCGATCACCGTCAGAGACGAACAGGCCCGGATCATGGTTGACCACTGCATCAACTGCGGCCGCTGCCTGGAAGTCTGTCCCCAGAATGCCAAGACATTTGCCAGTGATCTGGAGCGGGTAAAAGGATATCTGCGGCAGGGCTGCCGCACGGTAATCTCCATAGCGCCGTCCTATGCAGGCGTGCTCGAGTTTGACACACCGGGACAGGTGGCGGATGCTCTGGAACGGCTTGGATTTGCGGAGGTAAGAGAGACGGCCGAGGGCGCCGCTCTGGTAACCAATGAGTATAAGAAACTGGTCCGCGAGGCGAAAATGCCAAATATTATTACTACATGCTGTCCCAGCGTAAATGATCTGATCGAAAAATATTACCCGGACTGTGCAGAAATGATGGCTCCCGTAGTTTCTCCCATGGTGGCCCATGGACGCTATATCAAAAAAATATACGGACCGGATGTAAAAGTGGTATTTCTGGGTCCCTGTATTGCCAAAAAGCAGGAGGCGGCCGGAGACGAGCGGGTGACCGGGGCAATTGACGGAATCCTTACTTTTGAGGAGCTGGCAGTCTGGCTGAACGAGGCGGGAATTGACATTCATGCCTGTACAGATAAGCCTATGGGCAATCCGGATCCAAAGATCAACCGGCTTTATCCGGTCAGCGGCGGCGTGCTTCAGTCGGTTATAACGGAAGAAGAGGCGGACGGATACCATAAGGTGTTTGTAGATGGCCTGGAGAACTGTATGGAGATGCTGGAGTGCCTCCGGAAGGGAGAGCTGGATCACTGCTTTATCGAGGCGAATGTCTGTGAAGGCGGCTGCGCGAAAGGCCCTGCTTCTGCCCACTGGAATACATCATATGTAAAAACAAAAGTGAAAATTGAAAATGCCGTATCCTATAAGGCTGCACGGGATCTGCCGGATATGAGACCGGAGGAAATGGCAAAGAAGTTCGGCGGCCGGAGTCTTTCCGATCCCATGCCGTCTGAGGAGCAGATTACCCGTATTCTCAGATCCACAGGCAAATATTCTCCTGCCGATGAACTGAACTGCGGCGCCTGCGGGTATTCCACCTGCCGGGAAAAGGCTGTGGCGGTGTTCCAGGGAAAGGCGGAACTGTCCATGTGTATGCCTTATGCCTTGACAAAAGCAGAGTCCATGTCCAACGTTGTTCTGGATGCTACGCCGAATATGATCTTTGTTGTGGGAAATGATATGAAGATTCTGGACTGCAACCGGAAAGGTCAGGAGCTTCTCGGCGTAGGCCATGACGAAGCTGTGCAGCGGTATATATTTGAGTTTATAGAAACGGGAGATATTGAAGAGACGCTTCTTACCAGGGAGTCTGTTCTGAATAAAAAAGTAAAGCTGGAAAAGGGCAGAATAACGGCAGAAGAGAGTATTGTATATATTGAAAATCTGGATGCTGTTCTTGTCATGTTCCGGGATGTAACCCGGGAGGAAAAAATCAGGGAACAGCATTATAACCTGAAGGTCGAGACCGTTGAGATGGCCCGGAAAGTTATTGAGAAACAGATGATGGTGGCCCAGGAGATCGCGGGACTGCTGGGAGAGACCACGGCGGAGACCAAAGTGACTCTGACAAAGCTGCGGGATTCTATCCTGAACGAGGAGGATTAGGCCTATGAGTGTAAGTATAGATGTGGCCTGGAGAAGTCTGAATAAGTATCAGGAGGAACTGTGCGGAGACAAAGTGGAGATTCTCAAAACCGGTGATTCAGATATCGTGATTCTGGCCGACGGTATGGGCAGCGGGGTGAAAGCCAACATACTGGCCACTCTGACGTCAAAAATACTGGGTACCATGCTCCGGGAAGGGGCTGCCATAGAATCCTGTGTGGAAACCATTGCCAGAACGCTTCCGGTATGCAAAGTGCGGAAAGTTGCCTATGCCACATTTTCCATCCTGCAGATTTTTCACAGCGGGCAGGCATATCTGGCGGAATTTGACAATCCGTCCTGCGTCTTTATCCGGGACGGAAAGATTGTAAATTATCCCTTCAAGGTGCGGGAAATTGAAGGAAAGAAGATTCATGAGTACCGGTTTCAGGTGAAGAAAAACGACTGTTTTGTACTGATGAGCGACGGTGTGATTTATGCAGGCGCCGGTTCGATTCTGAATATGCAGGGCTGGACCTGGGAGGCTATGGCAGAATATACGCTGAAGTGTACGAAGAAGACCCTGTCAGCTTCCCGGCTGGCAGTCCTTCTGAGCCAGGCCTGCGATGAACTTTATGAAGAAAAGCCCGGCGATGATACAACCGTTGCCGTCGCCAGAGTGATCGAGCGCAGAATTGTAAATATATTTACCGGTCCTCCAAAGGACAAAGCCGATGACGACCGGATTATGCATGAATTCATGCACTCCGAAGGGAAAAAAGTTGTTTCCGGCGGTACCAGTTCCAATATAGCCGCCCGTTTCCTGGGCAAAGAAATCATAACCCGGGCGGACAGCGCTGATCCGGATGTACCGCCTGCGGCAGAGATCGAAGGGATTGATCTGGTAACGGAAGGAGTGCTTACTCTTGGAAAATGCCTGAAGCTTCTGAAAAAATACGCGAACGGTGAGTTTGATGAGGAATTTTTTGACAAACTGGACGCCGATAACGGCGCTTCCCGCCTGGCAAAACTGTTGATTGAAGAATGTACGGAGCTGAATCTCTTTGTAGGTACTTCCATTAATAAGGCACACAAAAATTCAGATCTGAGCTTTGACCTGAGCATGCGGATGAATCTGGTGGAACAGCTCATCCGTATGATGGAACAGATGGGGAAGCATGTTTCGGTAAAATATTACTGATACTGAATGGCTGACAAAACAAATACAGCAGGGATTTCCTTCCGGAAATCCCTGCTGTTCGTCATTCTGTATGAGATTATTGCACGAGAATATACATGGATGCGATTTAAAGCAGCTCTTCAAATGTATCATAAAAAGCGGGATAGGACACATCCACGCATTTGCTGTCCAGAATGCGGGTACGGCCTTCTGCCGCCAGCGCCGCAATACTGAATGCCATGGCAATACGGTGATCCAGCAGAGTATGGATGGAAGCGCCTTTGAGTTTCCCGCCATTGATAATCATGCCGTCCTCAGTGGGAGTAACATCACATCCCATTGCCTTCAGGTTGTCAGTAACGGTTTCGATGCGGTCCGTTTCTTTTACTTTCAGTTCCGCCGCATCCCGGATGACAGTAGTTCCTTCGGCGACAGCGGCCATAACGGCAATAACAGGGATCTCATCGATCAGTGCGGGGATAATGTCCCCCTCGATAACTGTGCCGTGGAGCCGGCTTGTCCTTACGGTAATGTCCGCGATTTTCTCCCCGCCTTCAGTCCGCTCGTTGCTCAGCTCAATCCGGGCGCCCATATCTTCACATATTTTCAGGATTCCGGCGCGGGTAGGATTAATGCCTACATTTGTGATCCGTATTTCGGAGTCCGGAACAATCAGTCCCGCCGCGATAAAATATGCGGCAGAGGAAATATCTCCCGGCACCGTAAGCTTTTGTCCGTGCAGTTCCCGGCCGGGCTGTATTATGGCCGTTGTTCTTGAACAGTCCAGATCATGGACAGAGCGAATATCCGCGCCGAATTCTTTCAGCATCAGCTCTGTGTGATTCCGGGAGAGACCGGGTTCTGTTACGGAAGTTTCCCCGTTGGCATAAAGCCCGGCAAGAAGAATGCAGGATTTTACCTGGGCGCTTGCCACCGGCGAATCATAGTGTATGCCGTGAAGCCGGGAGGGGGCAATATACAGTGGGGCACATCCGTTGTGCAGGATGCTGGAGATATCCGCTCCCATCTGAGTCAGTGGATCGATGATCCGCTTCATGGGACGGGAGTTTAGTGATTCGTCCCCGGAAAGTTTTGATTCGAAGGGCTGACCGACAAGGATTCCCGAAAGCAGTCGGGTTGTGGTGCCGCTGTTTCCTACATCCAGGATATGGGACGGAGCAGAGAGACCGTGAAGTCCTTTTCCGTGAACAGTGACTGTGGAGCCTTCCTGTTCGATCTCAATACCCAGCGCGCGGAAGCAGCGTATTGTAGCCAGGCAGTCCGCGCCCGGGAGAAAATTGTGAATTTCAGTAGTGCCGTCGGCAATGGAGCCGAACATAATGCCTCTGTGGGATATGGATTTGTCCCCCGGGACAGATACGGTTCCCTTCAGTCCAGTAATGCCGCATAATTCCATAATAATCTGATTCCTTTCCTCATTTCTGTTTTATTACAGCTTTGGGCTGTTTATACTTCATATACTATATATCGGTATTTCTGAAGCAGAGCGGCTGCTTTTGTACATGCAGCTTCCTGATAGAACTCAATGCGAAGCACTCCCTCTTCAAATTCCCTGTTGTGTACGATTCCGATATTTTTGATATTAATATTGTTACTGGCAAGAATCGTGGCAATAGTGGCGATTCCTCCGGCTTCGTCAATAATATCGCAGTAAAGTGCAAACTGCTTTTTAATGGGGCCGGCAGAAGTGTTGGGCATGGAGTCTCTGTAATCCCGGGATGATTCGAAAAGGGAGTACAGCTTATCTTCATTGCCTGTGTCAACGGAAGCTTTTGCTTTTTCCAGTGCATCAATATAATGTCCCAGTATCCGGGAAATATTATCTCTGTTTTTCAGACATATCTGTTGCCACATAACCGGAGAAGAGGATGCGATTCGCGTAATATCCTTGAATCCGCCGGCTGCCAGCGCCTTCATCAGCTCGTCCTTTGTGTCTGTGTCGCGGACAAAATTCACCAGTGTAGCGGCAATAATATGGGGTAGATGGCTGATTGTTCCGGTAATAAAATCATGTTCCCGATAGTCCAGAACAACCGGAAGGGCTTTCAGAGACGCAATAAAGTTTTTATATGCTTCCACTTTCTCTTCCTTTACTTTTGACGATGGGGTCAGAATATAATAGGCGTTCTCAATCAGGTGAGCCTTTGCGTTGATGAAGCCGCTTTTCTCAGATCCGGCCATAGGATGCCCGCCAATAAAGATTTCATCCATTCCCAGAGCGGTAACCTCTTCATGGATGGATGTCTTGACACTTCCTACATCTGTCAGAATACAGTCTTTTCCCGCCAGATCTTTCAGCTGCGACAGGTAAGCTGTATTATAGGCAACCGGTGTACACAGAAAGATGTAGCTGCAGTCTCTGAAGTTATCGTCAATAGAAGAGCAGGCTGTGTGGATTGTTCCTTCCTGTACTGCCAGCGCGAGAGTTTCCCGGTTCTTGTCAAAAGCAGCAATCTCCCATTCCGGGTAGTAACGGCGGACAGCTTTTGCAATAGAGCCGCCGATCAGGCCCAGCCCCACAAATCCTATTTTTTCATGTTCCATGCTGTTTTATAATCCTTTCAATACAAATTTGACAGTTCAGCGGCGTTCGAACCGCCGCAGGCCGATTTTCGGCACAACTAAAAATATTTTAACACGTTGCCTTGTAAAAGTAAACAAGCGCAATACTTATGCAGTTTTAAACGGTAAAAATATATTTGCCTGCCATATGCCAATGAATTTCTAAGAAAAAATAAGTTATCCACAACACTGGTTTTTCTTCCGAACTTATTCACTTTTAAGGCCCTGATGACCGAATTTCCTCTTTTTGTAGATAATTCAGTTCATTTTCCTCTTGGCAGGCACCACTTCCTTTGCTATACTTATCTCAGTTGAATGACTGTGTATTTTCATCAACTGGGAATATATCTTCTTTTGTTAGTTGCCGTCCAAAGCTGGCTAACAAATCAGAAGATATATTTTTTTGCTTCTTTTTGATCCCATTCTTCTCCAGATAATAATACTCATACAACTGTTTCACAAAATCCGAGATCTGTGCCATTAGATAATGGTTCTTCTGCGCCTGGTCATCCCAGCTGCATGTATGGGTAATGCTTCCCTGCCAGTTCTTCTGCCGGTTAAATCCTTCATTCTCTATCTTCCAGCGCTTTCTTCCCGTTTCCGCCATCTTTTCCGCATTCCCTTTGGTAATCCTTATGCTGCTCAGCCATTGGAATTCTGTTGTTTCTCCAGCCTTTTCTTCCCGATATCTTAATACGTGTACCGGTTTGCCATCATAATCAATATCATTCACGAATTCGGCTTTCTCTGTTTTCCCTTTTTCCGGTATCTTTTCGTATTCTTCCGCTATGCTCGGAATACTTCCCTTTTTATACCGGATCAGGAATTCCCACTTATATTCCCTGCACAGATCCATAACCGGTTTTGATGCATACAGACTGTCTGCCAGCAGCAGGATCGGCAGCCGGGGAAATCTTTTCTTGATCCGTCCTGCCAATCGGGTAAATGCTTTGGTCTCACAATCCTGTTTGATCTCCTCCGCACTCATTTTTTCCTGGCGTTTCCGGTCTTCCCCGTTATTCTCGATGAATTCACTCCCTATACTGGCTACCAGCTTTTCTCCAAAGAAGATCTTCGCCTCCAGCACATCCCGGTGATACAGTGTGATCTCTTTGTCTGTTCCCTTATTACAGCACCGTTCCAGACAATGCTCATTCAGTTTTCTCTGTCCGCAGTATAGCTGTGTCCCATCCACTATGATCAGCCATTTTTTCTTATATCTTGCATCCTCAAAGCATCGTCTCCGGATCAGATGATACACCAGGTCCTGCTTGATTTCTTCCAACTCCATAGGAGCAAGCCTTTCCAGATACTCATTCTCTGTTACATGATGGGGAACGTATTCCCCGGCTTTTTCTCCTATAAATGCAGACAGATTTTTAGAAACCGTCTCTTCATTAAACTGTTCTGTCATCTCCTGCATACTGTCAATCCCCGCGATTCCCTTATAATATAAAGTCCCCAGCATCATCCGGTTTGTATATGTGATATAGCTCGGATGTCGGGGATCCTTTGTTTGGGCAAACTTCCAAAACAGCTGACTATAATATCTGTTTTGGATTTTATTAAGTTCTCTAATTGGATTTTTTTCAAGTTTCTTTTGTATTCTCTGTTCTTTTCTTCCCATTTCAGCCTCACCGCGAAAAAATTTTTTGTAATAATTCTATTTTCGCAGTGAAGCTGTGTATTTTCAATAGATTTAGTGCGAATTATTTTTACCTGTCAAAGCTGATACTTATGTGAAAAATTCATAAAAGAGTTGTAATCGTGGAAGATTTTTAGTACAATGTACCCATGATGTGTACGCCTGCAGAGCATTTGGGTGTGCAGAATAACTACATACAAGGAGGCAGCAGCATGAAGGTTTACAGAACAGACGAAATCAGAAACGTGGTATTGCTTGGACACGGCGGAAGCGGCAAGACAAGTCTTGTGGAGGCAATGCTGTACGTATCAGGTGCCACAAACCGTATGGGAAAAGTTACGGATTCCAGTACGGTCAGTGATTTTGATAAAGAGGAGCAGAAGCGTGGATTTTCGATCAGCACAAGCCTGATTCCGATAGAATGGGAAAAAGCAAAAATCAATATTCTCGACACGCCGGGATATTTCGACTTTGTCGGCGAAGTAGAGGAAGCAGTCAGTGCGGCGGACGCGGCAGTCATTGTTGTATCCGGTAAGGCAGGCGTTCAGGTCGGAACAGAGAAAGCATGGGAACTCTGTGATAAATATCATCTTCCGAGGATGATCTATGTAACGGAGATGGATGTGGACGATGCAAGTTTCCGTCAGGTAGTTGAAGATCTGACAGCAAGATACGGCAAAAAGATTGCGCCTCATTTCCAGCCTATCCGCGAGAACGAGAAACTGGTGGGCTACATTAACGTAATCAAGAATGCAGGCCGCAGATATACGGGAATCGGTCAGAGAGAAGAATGTGAGATTCCGGATTACTGTAAACCGAATCTGGAAATCCTGAGAGATTCTCTTATGGAGGCGGTTGCCGAGACAAGCGAAGAATTTATGGAAAGATATTTCAACGGAGAGGAATTTTCCGTAGAAGAGATCCGGTCCGCCATGCGTACCGAGGTTATGGACGGAGATATCGTGCCGGTTGCCATGGGATCTAATATCCAGGCTCAGGGCGTTGCCAATCTTCTGTCGGATATCGTAAGATTCTTCCCCAGCCCGGATAAGAGAACCTGCGCAGGCATCAACCGCACGACAAACGATATCTTTGAGGCAAATTATGATTTCGCGAAAGCAAAAACAGCATATGTATTCAAGACAATGGTAGATCCGTTTATAGGAAAGTATTCTTTTGTAAAGGTATGCTCGGGAGTACTCAAAGGCGATGACGTTCTTTATAATGCGGATACAGATGCTGAGGAGAAACCGGGAAAACTTTATACGATGTGCGGCAATAAACCGTCGGAAGTACCGGAGCTGTTTGCCGGCGATATCGGAGCAATCGCAAAACTTACAAATACACGTACGGGCGATACGCTTTCTACAAAGGCAACTCAGGTAACATACGCCAGAACAGATTATTCTGTTCCATATACGTATATGAGATACAAGGTGAAGAACAAAGGGGACGAGGATAAAGTATCCCAGGCTCTGGCAAGAATGACCGCGGAGGACGTCACGCTGAAGGCTGTAAATGACAGTGAGAACAGACAGACGCTTCTCTACGGTATGGGAGATCAGCATCTGGAGATTGTGGCAAGCAAACTGGCAGCCAGGTATAAGGTGGAAATTACTCTTGAAACGCCGAAGGTAGCATTCCGCGAGACAATCCGCAAGAATTCGGATGTGGACACCAAATATAAGAAGCAGTCCGGCGGACACGGACAGTACGGTCATGTTAAGATGAGATTCGAACCCTCAGGAGATCTTGAGACACCGTATGTATTTGAAGAGTGCGTAGTAGGCGGCGCGGTTCCGAAGAACTACTTCCCGGCAGTAGAAAAGGGCCTTCAGGAATCTGTACTCAAAGGACCTCTTGCGGGATATCCGGTAGTGGGTGTAAAGGCTACATTATACGATGGATCCTATCATCCGGTTGACTCTTCTGAGATGGCGTTCAAGACGGCCACAATTCAGGCGTTTAAGAAAGGCTTTATGGAGGCATCACCGGTTCTTCTTGAGCCAATCGCGTCTATGAAAGTAACCGTTCCGGATGATTATACCGGAGATGTTATGGGCGACCTGAATAAGAGGCGCGGACGTGTGCTTGGCATGACACCGGTTGCCGGCGGCAAACAGGTGATTGAGGCGGATATTCCTATGACAGGTCTGTTCGGCTACTGCACTGTACTTCGTTCCATGACAGGCGGACGGGGAACTTATGAGTATAAATTCTCAAGATATGAGCAGGCTCCTTCCGATGTGCAGGAAAGGGAGATTGCGGCAAGAGCAGCAGAAGAATAATGAAAAATATCCGGGGCATACAGTCAAAAACTGTGTGCCCTTTCTCTCGTCTTTTCTGCCGCATATTGCTTTTACTAAGAAAATACGGTTTATATTGTACTCTGATATCAATGGTGCTATAATTGCTCTGCTGTAAATGAACAAATAAAATATCGAGGATAAAAAAATGAAAATAGTTATTATTGGTGACGGAAAAGTGGGGTATAAGCTTGCAAAGCAGTTGTCCGTTGAAAATTATGACGTGGTGCTGATTGACAGCAATGAAAAGAAACTCAGATATGCCATTGACCGTCTGGATATTTCCTGTGTAACAGGCGACGGGGCTGACGCAGAGGTTCAGAGGCAGGCAGATGTGCCTCACGCAGATCTCGTAATTGCATGTACATCGGCAGATGAATGCAATATGCTCAGCTGTCTGATCGCGAGAAGGCTGGGAGCGAGGCATACAATTGCCCGGGTGAGAAACCCGGTTTATTACAGACAGATCGGACTTCTTAAAGAGGATCTGCATCTGAGCATGGCGGTTAATCCGGAACTGATCGTAGCAAATGAGATCAGCCGGCTTCTGCTTTTCCCGGATGCCAGTAAGATTGAGACCTTCGTAAAGGGCCGGGTTGAGCTGATCGAGTTTCCGGTCTGTGCACAGAGCAGGCTTGTGGGAAAATCTCTGGCTGAGATGTATGACCGGTTTCAGGTACAGGTGCTGGTATGCGCCGTAGAGCATGGTGATGAAGTGATTATCCCGGACGGATATTATGTGCTTCGTGCCGGCGACAGACTTCATATTACCGCATCGCATGCGGAGATTGAACGGTTTTTTAAAATGCACGGGAATCATAAAGAGAAGATCAAAAAGGTAATTATCTGCGGCGGAGGAAGAGTGGCTTATTATCTTTCAAAACAACTCTGTGCTCTGGGCATGCAGGTGAAAATTATTGAGAGAAATGAAGCGCGCTGTGAAGAATTGTGTGAGCTGCTTCCGAAAGCAGTTATTATTCAGGGAGATGCCACCGACCATGATCTTTTGATTGAAGAAGGGGCAGATGACGCAGATGCCTTTGTGGCTCTGACCGGAATGGATGAGGAGAACATTATTGTGTCTCTGTTTGCCAAAAAACAGGGGATCGGAAAGATCATTACTAAAATCAACGAAGACAGGCGGGCGTACATTGTTGAGGATTTCGGCATAGACAGTGTCGTTTCGGCAAAAGCTGCCACGGCGGATTCTATTTTAAGCTATGTGAGGGCAAGAAAGAATTCACAGGGCAGCGCCAATGTTGAGACAATGTATCAGCTTGTAGATGAGAAAGTTGAGGCTCTCGAATTCATCGTAAAATCCTCCACCCGGTATACGGGGGTTCCGCTTAAAGATCTGCAGCTCAGGTCCAATAATCTGATAGCCTGTATTGCGAGGAAAAACCAGATTATTATACCAAACGGCGATGATTGCATCGAAGCAGGCGACAGTGTGATTGTTGTTACAATGGAGCCTCATGTCGAGGATATCGTCGATATTCTGATGTAGGTGAGAGGCAGAAACGATGAATAAAAAAATGATTATATACATATTAGGGAAAATGCTGGGCGTCGAAGGCGCCCTCCTTTTAATCCCGGCTGTTGTATCACTGATTTACGGTGAAAAAACAGGGATTTCCTTTTTGGCTGTAGCTGCGGTTCTGGGCGTGATTTATCTGGTTTTAGGAAGGAGAAAGCCAAAGAACAACCGGATATATGGCAAAGAAGGATTTGCAGTTGTAGGGCTTGCCTGGGTTCTCTGGTCTCTTTTCGGCGCGCTGCCCTTTGTTATTTCAGGGACTGTTCCGAATTATGTGGACGCATTTTTTGAGACGGTATCCGGCTTTACGACGACCGGATCCACCATTCTCCGGGAAATCGAATCCCTGCCCAGGGGGATTAACTTCTGGCGGTGCTTTACCCACTGGATCGGCGGTATGGGTGTGCTGGTGTTTGTTATGATGGTTACTTCTCTGGACGATGAGAACGCCATGCCTCTTATGCGCGCGGAAGTTCCAGGACCCGAGGCGGACAAGCTTGTGCCGAAGGCAAGAAGTACAGCCAGGATTCTTTACCAGATGTATTTTGCCCTGACTGCGGTGGAAGTGGTTCTTCTGATGTTTGGCGGCATGAATCTGTATGACGCACTCGTACATTCTTTCAGCACGGCGGGTACGGGAGGTTTTTCCAACAGAAACTCCAGTGTTGCCTTTTACGACAGCGCATATATAGATGGAGTGATTACTGTATTTATGATTCTGTTCGGAATCAACTTCAATCTTTATTTCCTTCTGCTCCTTAAGAACTGGAAGAGCGCGCTGAAAAATGAAGAGCTGAGGGCTTACCTGGGTATTATCGCGGCAGCAATTGCGATAATTACCGTCAATATTCTGAACATATATGAAAATGTATTTCACGCTTTCCGTTATGCAGCTTTTCAGGTGGCTTCGGTTATTACGACAACCGGATTTTATACGGCGGATTATGAGCTATGGCCGGAATTGTCAAAAGTAGTCCTCCTGACGGTTATGTTTATCGGCGCCTGCGCAGGTTCTACCGGCGGGGGAATTAAAGTCTGCCGTTTTGTGATTCTGTGTAAATCCATCCGACAGGAAATCAGAAAAATCCTTCATCCGAATGTGGTTACTATGGTGAAGATTAACGGAAAAAAGGTAAACAATGACACGATGAAGGGAATCAATACATTTTTTGCCGCATACATTTTTATACTGGTTATATCCGTTTTGATTGTAGCCATTGATAATTTCGATTTCGCTACATCATTCAGCGGTGTTCTGACAACAATAAACAATGTAGGTCCAGGTATCTCCAAAGTGGGGCCGGTAGAAAACTTCCATATGTTCTCCCCGTTGTCCAAGCTGGTGTTCTGCTTTGACATGCTGGTGGGAAGACTGGAAATATTCCCTTATCTTCTGCTTTTGTCCCCGGATCTCTGGAGAAGAAGATTCTGACAGCAGTAAAATGAAAGGAAAAGGTTTATGAAAAAAGTAAAGAGCAGACTGCTGGCCGCAGTTGTAATTCTCTGCGCGCTGGGCATTTATTATTATACGGCGCTTCCGGCGCTGAATATTCATTCCATGGATTTCTGGTTTTTTCTGATAGTAGTTGTTGTGCTCGCTGCAGTTTTTTTTACGGTTTCTTATGTAAAAAAAGAAGAGCTGAAGTATTATGACCTGAAAGAACTGAAGAACTCCGGAGTTCTGAAAGGAATTCTGGCAGTTCTGCTGCTCCTTGTTCTGATTTTTCTTGTGGGACTGCTTTTATCATCTCCGGTGATAAATGCGAAAAAATATCAGCAGCTTATGAAAGTGGAGACAGGGGAGTTTACAACAGACATTGAAGAATTATCCTTTGATCAGATTCCGCTCCTTGACCGGGATTCCGCCACACTTCTCGGAAACCGGAAGATGGGAAGCATGGTTGATATGGTATCTCAGTTTGAAGTGGATGAACTGTATTCTCAGATTAATTATCAGGATCGTCCCGTCCGGGTGTCGCCTCTGAAATATGCCGATATCATTAAATGGTTCAACAATAACGGAGAGGGGATTCCTGCCTACATTAAAATTGATATGGCAACCCAGAATACGGAGCTTGTAAAACTGGACGAGGGAATGAAGTATACGACCAGCGATCATTTTAACAGAAACATTTACAGACATCTCCGGTTTAAATATCCGACGTATATTTTCAATGATTTGAGTTTTGAGATTGACGAAGAGGGAACGCCCTACTGGATCTGTCCTGTGAAAAAATTCAATATCGGTCTGTTCGGCGGGGAGACAATCGGACGGGTGGTTCTCTGCAATGCCATTACCGGAGAGACGCAGGATTATGCGATAGAAGACGCGCCTCAGTGGATCGACAGAGCCTATTCGGCAGATCTGCTTGTGGAGCTGTATGATTATTATGGAACGCTCAAGCATGGTTTTATTAACAGTGTGTTTGGTCAGAAGGACTGTCTGAAAACGACAGACGGCTACAATTACCTAGCTATTGATGATGATGTGTGGGTGTATACCGGAGTCACGTCTATTACCGGGGATCAGTCCAATGTAGGTTTCGTTCTTATGAACCAGCGGACCATGGAGACAAGGTTCTATGAAGTGGAAGGGGCTACAGAAGATTCAGCCATGTCTTCGGCGGAAGGCCAGGTACAGAATCTGAAATATAAGGCTACATTTCCTCTGCTACTGAATATTTCAGGGGAGCCTACGTATTTTATCGCTTTGAAGGATGATGCGGGGCTGGTGAAAATGTACGCCATGGTAAATGTACAGAAATATCAGATTGTGGCAGTGGGAGACACAGTAAGTGAGTGCGAGGAAGCATATACTGATCTGATGTATGAAAACGGCATTAGCAGTGCAGTGGAAGATACCCGTGATATTCTGACAGTCAAAGCGCCGATTGCAAAGATCGCTCAGGGCGTTGTGGACGGAAATTCACATTTTTATGTTATGGTGGAAGGTTCCGGGGAGATTTTTGACATTCCGGTAACGGATTTTATAGATATTATCCGGTATGATGTGGGAGATGAAGTGACAATAGAGTACAGAAAAGGAGAGCAGACCAATACTGTATTGTCCTTAAACGGAGTGGAAAGACAAAAAGAGAGTGGTACAGATCAGTCCGGAGACGGCGGCGAGGTATAGTCCGGCACATGCGGAAATCGAAAAAGGGGAGACGTCCGTTATCTGCAGTAAAACAGATAACGGACGCCTCCCCTTTATTCTTTAAATTCAGCTGATTACATTGAAATCAGAGGAATCTATATTCTGAATATCTTTCTTGTCAGCTCCGATGCTGAGATAGAAATCTATATTGTTTTCAGAGGAAATCTTGTTTAATTTCTGAAGGAAAACAGGAAGGCTTTCCAGTGTAATGTTAGCCTGTTTCAGAACACTGTCGATAAAAATGGTCTCGATATCGTGATTGCCGGCTACCATGCCGTACAGGAATCCTACGAACTCTTCAAGGGTGAGAATATCAGGATAATCTGCCATACGGATTGCGCGGATATTAAAATCTACCGTGTATGTATCCTTGTGGCTTTTTTTGATGAATACTACGTTTCCATTGGAAGTTTTCACCTTTTCGTTTGCAAGATCAATCATTTGCTGTGTTTTTCCGCTGCCTCTCGGGCCTGTTATTAAATTTACCATGGCGAATCTCTCCTTTATGTATGTATTGTTTGAGACTTTTCACCTCTCAAATATCTAAAATCATTATACACTAAAGCCTACGGTGGAACAACTAAAAAAAGGATAAAAAAGAAAAATGTTGGCGAAAATAATACAGGACAGCTGATATAAAATTTCTGCCGGAAAATTCTCTGAAGTTTATAATTCTGAAGTAACGAACTTATTAAATGAGAAAAGTTTTCAAAATATGCATTGAAATAACAGAGCAAATATGATAGTATTTACTCAATTGAAAATCATTCTCAAAATATAGGAGGAGATTATGCCGAAAGAAGTATTGTCATATTATCTGAAAAACAGAAATCAGAGGGTTCGTCTTGGATTTCAGATTGCACTGCAGTGCGCGCCCTTTTTGAAAGGTCTGAAAGTGTCCTGCGTTATTACAATGGATGAAGAATTGTGCGGTACCCTTCCGGAACTCTTCGGTGGTATGAATATTTCCTGGCATATGCTTTCCGTATCAGACGGAAAGTGTCTGGTTCTGTTCTACAGACCCGGTCAGATGGAGCGGTATCTCTCCGGAGCAGAAGTTCATTCACTTCTCAGAGAGTACGGATACGGGGGTATGGAGCTGAACGAAATGTTTGTCCGTCTGTCAGAGAGAGTACGGGACTGTTCCGGAAAAAGAATGGGCTTCCCCCATGAGATCGGGGCATTTCTCGGATACCCGGTTGAGGATGTCAGAGGATTTATTGAAAATGAAGGAAGAAAATATCTGATGATCGGATACTGGAAAGTGTACAGCGATCTTGCCTGGGCGAGAATGACTTTCAAGGAGTACGACCGTGCAAAAAACTGTGCGGTAAATGAATTTTTAACAGGGAAGAGCATCCGGGAGATTGCTCTCTGATCAGAAACGGAGGAAGAAATAATGAGCGTATCAGTTGTATACTGGAGTGGAACAGGAAATACCCAGGCTATGGCAGAGGCGGTAGCGGAAGGAATCCGCACGGCAGGGCAGGAAGCGGCTTTGATGGAAGTATCTGCCGCAGATCCGGCATCACTGGCATCCGGGAACGCATTTGCACTGGGCTGCCCGTCTATGGGGGCAGAGCAGCTGGAAGAAACAGAGATGGAACCTTTTGTAGAAGCTCTGGAGCCTCTTGTGTCCGGAAAAACAATTCTTCTGTTCGGCTCCTATGGCTGGGGAGACGGAGAATGGATGCGGGACTGGGCAGAACGCATGAAAAATGCGGGCGCAGTGCTTGTACGTGAGGAAGGCATCATTGCAAATGAGGCCCCCGATGATGACGCGCTGGAAGAATGCCGCAGCGCGGGCCGGGAGCTTGCGGCAAAAGTGTGATGTTAAAATCCGGCATACAGTTCTGTGCCGGAAAATATTGACAACAGCTTCCTCTGATGCATATGATAAAACAGTGATGAGAATTGCCTGAAATCTGGAGGAAGAAAAATGAATCAGAATACGTTATTAGGAATATTAATACCATTTGCCGGGACCACTCTGGGCTCGGCTATGGTATTTTTTATGAAAAAGGAAATGAATCTGCGGCTGCAGAAATTCCTGCTGGGCTTTGCGGCAGGTGTGATGATGGCGGCTTCTGTATGGTCGCTGTTGATCCCGTCCATTGATATGGCATCTGAGCGGGGAGCGGCAGCATGGATTCCGGCGGCTTCCGGATTCCTGCTTGGGATGGGGTTTCTGCTGCTCCTGGACACACTGACGCCCCATCTTCATTTTACCGAGGAAAAGCCGGAGGGCATGCCGGCCCATTTAAAAAAAACCACCATGCTTGTCCTTGCGGTTACCCTGCACAATATACCGGAAGGCATGGCGGTAGGAGTGACTTTTGCAGGAGTTTTATCAGAAAACACTATGATGACGCTCGCCGGTGCTTTTGCGCTTTCCATTGGAATTGCCGTGCAGAATTTCCCTGAAGGGGCCATTATATCCATGCCGCTGAAAAGTCAGGGCCTCTCGAAAGTCAGGGCGTTTGCATACGGAAGTCTGTCGGGAATTGTGGAGCCTGCGGCGGCGCTGATTACGATTCTTCTTACCGGGCTGGTCCTTCCTCTTCTGCCCTATCTGCTGTCCTTCGCTGCCGGGGCCATGATCTATGTGGTGGTGGAAGAGCTGATTCCGGAGGCGCAGACAGGGGAACATTCCAATATAAGTACAATCGGAGTCGCTGCAGGATTTGCATTGATGATGATTTTAGATGTGGCACTTGGTTAATCCGGGTGCCTTTTGTTTCAGCTATTTCTTGTTGCCTTTCTGCGAAAAAAGTGATATCCTATACTACGCTGTGTAAAAACACAGGAAAAATTACTCAGGAGAGTCTCTTTGTAGAAAAGAGCGCCGAAGGTGTAAGCGGCTGACTGTCCATATCTTACGGTCGGGCCGCGAGTCTCTCAGGCAAAAGGATGGAGGTATAAAGGAATGTTTGAACAAATCAACAAAATTATCACAGTGATTGATGAGGCGGTGTGGGGGCTGCCGCTGATCTGTCTCATTATGGCAACGGGAATTTTTCTCACAGTTCGCCTGGGCCTTTTACAGATAAGGCATCTTGGCAAAGCATTCAAATTCATGGTGAAAAATGAAGAAGACGGCGAAGGTGAAGTTACCAGTTTTGGAGCGCTGTGCACCGCTCTTTCCGCTACTATCGGAACGGGAAATATCACCGGTGTTGCAACGGCGATTGCCGCCGGAGGGCCGGGCGCGCTGTTCTGGATGGTTGTGGCCGCGTTTTTCGGTATGGCCACAAAGTATGCGGAAGGCCTGCTGGCAATCAAATACCGTACTATTGATAAAGAAGGACACGTGCTTGGCGGTCCGTTCTATTACATAGAGAACGGCATGGGAAAGAACTGGAAATGGCTGGCGAAGATTTTTGCCTTTTTCGGAGCATGTGTGGGACTGTTTGGAATCGGTACATTTACTCAGGTAAACAGTATTGCTTCCGCGGTCAAAGATTTTTTTGATCCGGAAACGTCTCATGTGCTGTTTACAGCTTTTGGCAGAGATTATTCTGTGGCAACCGTAGTAACCGGTCTGTTTCTGACACTCTGTGTAGGACTGGTTGTAATCGGCGGTATTAAACGTATTGCAAAAGTGTCCGAGGTAGTGGTGCCGTTTATGGCGGTTCTGTATGTAGCACTGGGTGTGACTATCATTGTTACCAATCTTCCGGCTGTTCCGGGCGCGCTGGTTTCCATTGTGAAATCTGCATTTACAGGAAGCGCTCTGGCAGGAGGTGTAATGGGATCTATGGTAGTGGCCATGCAGAAAGGTGTTGCCAGGGGAATCTTTTCCAATGAATCCGGACTGGGAAGCGCTCCCATCGCGGCAGCTGCGGCAATGACCAAAGAACCTGCCCGTCAGGGACTTGTATCTATGACAGGAACATTTATTGACACGATCGTAATCTGCACGATGACCGGGCTTTCCATTGTGATTGCAGGCACATGGCTGAATCCGGATCTGGAAGGCGTTGAGATTACTATGGCTGCATTCCAGCAGGCGCTGCCGTTCCCGGCATTTGTAGCTTCATTCTCGCTGATGCTCTGTCTGGTATTTTTCGCATTTACTACGATTCTGGGCTGGAACTACTATGGCGAGCGCTGTGTGGAATATCTGTTTAACCGGAAGAAGGCTGTTGTAAAGGGATACCGCTGGCTTTATATTCTGGCCGTATTTATCGGGCCTTACATGACAGTTGCGGTTGTGTGGAATATTGCAGATATTTTTAACGCGCTGATGGCGTTCCCGAACCTGATCGCTCTTCTGGCACTGAGCGGTGTAGTGGTACGGGAATCCAGAGATTACTTTACAAGGCTGAAGCAGTCGAAATAAATAGAATTAAGAACAATTGAATACAGAAAAAAATAAATGAACCGGAAGAAGGGGAAGTTTTGACTGAATTGCCTGAAAAATTTCTCCTTCTTTTTCTTTTGCGTAAAAACCGAAATGAAAAAGTATCTTTTCGTGATAATGTACGGAATAAAATATTCTCGTTCTGAAAATACATGATCATGTGTTTTGGGGATTGCAATATACTATATTTTGTATTAGAATAGATTCCAGACGGCTATGGCGAACAGCGGACAATATTTATGCCGCAGCAGATTATGGAGAAGGAGAAGAACGGAGAATGAAAATTATAAAGCGAAACGGCTCTGAAGAGATATTTGACATCAAAAAGATTGTGATTGCGATTACAAAAGCAGACACCTCTACAGAGAGCAGAAGCCTGACCGATTCTCAGATTGAGGACATTGCAGAATATGTAGAGTTTAAATGTAATAAACTGAACCGTGCTGTATCTGTGGAAGAGATACAGGATATGGTGGAAAATCAGATTATGGCGACGGGGGCTTTTGATCTTGCAAGAAGATATGTAAGATACCGTTATAAAAGATCCCTGGTGCGCCGGGCAAATACTACGGACAACAGAATCCTCTCTCTGATTGAGTGCAATAACGAGGACGTAAAGCAGGAAAATTCCAATAAAAACCCTGCGGTGAACAGTGTGCAGAGAGACTACATGGCAGGAGAGGTCAGCCGCGATCTGACACAGAGAATGCTGCTTCCGGAAGATATTGTAGAGGCGGATAAAGAGGGAATTATTCATTTCCATGATTCGGATTATTATGCCCAGCATATGCACAACTGTGATCTCGTAAATCTGGAAGATATGCTTCAGAACGGCACGGTAATCAGCGGAACCATGATTGAGAAGCCGCACAGTTTTTCAACAGCCTGCAATATTGCTACTCAGATTATTGCTCAGGTTGCCAGCAATCAGTACGGCGGACAGAGCATTTCCCTGACACATCTGGCTCCTTTTGTTCAGGTGTCAAGAGACAAGATCCGGGCTGAAGTTAAGGATGAGATGAAACTGGCAGGAATTGAATATCCGGAACATGTTCTTAACGAAATCGTAGAAAAAAGACTGAGAAAAGAGATTACAAAAGGCGTCCAGACAATCGAATACCAGGTTATTACCCTGATGACAACAAACGGACAGGCGCCTTTCCTTACCGTATTTATGTATCTCAACGAGGCAAAGAGCGAGGCGGAGAAGAAAGATCTTGCCATGATTATTGAGGAAACCCTCAAACAGCGCTATCAGGGCGTGAAAAATGAAGCGGGTGTGTGGGTAACCCCGGCTTTCCCAAAACTGATTTATGTGCTTGAGGAAGATAATATTGAAGAGGGAAGCCCCTACTATTATCTGACAGAGCTGGCGGCCAAATGTACGGCAAAACGTCTTGTGCCGGATTATATTTCCGAAAAGAAGATGAAGGAGCTTAAAGAAGGCAACTGCTTCCCGGTAATGGGCTGCAGAAGCGCGCTCAGCCCCTGGAAAAATGAGAAGGGCGAGTATCAGTTTTACGGGCGCTTCAACCAGGGCGTTGTTACCATCAATCTTGTGGACGTAGCGCTTTCTTCCGGCGGAGACGAGGAGAAGTTCTGGAAGATCTTTGACGAAAGGCTGAATCTGTGCTACCGTGCACTGATGTGCAGGCATGAGAGACTCAAGGGAACCCTTTCCGACGCGGCTCCGATTCTCTGGCAGTACGGCGCACTGGCACGGCTGAAAAAAGGAGAGACAATAGACAAACTTCTTTATGGAGGATATTCCACGATTTCTCTGGGGTATGCAGGACTGTATGAGTGCGTGAAATACATGACCGGAAAATCCCATACGGATCCGGAGGCAACACCATTTGCGCTGTCTGTAATGCAGCATATGAATGATGCCTGTGACCAGTGGAAGAAGGAGACAAACATTGGTTTCAGCATTTACGGCTCTCCGATTGAGAGCACAACTTACAAATTCGCGAAATGTCTGCAGAAACGCTTCGGCATTATACCGGGAATTACAGATAAAAGCTATATTACCAACAGCTATCATGTATTTGTAGGGGAAGAGATTGATGCCTTTTCCAAACTGAAATTCGAGTCGCAGTTCCAGGCGCTTTCCACAGGCGGAGCGATCAGTTATGTGGAAGTTCCGGACATGCAAGACAATATTCCGGCAGTTCTTCAGGTGATCCGCTTTATTTATGACAATATCATGTATGCGGAACTGAATACAAAGAGCGACTACTGCCAGAACTGCGGTTATGAAGGTGAGATTCAGATCGTAACTACCGAGGACGGCAAACTGGAATGGGAATGCCCCCACTGCGGCAACCGGGATCAGAATACGCTGAACGTAGCAAGACGTACCTGCGGTTATATCGGCACACAGTTCTGGAACCAGGGAAGAACCCAGGAGATTAAAGAAAGAGTGCTTCATTTATAAATCGGGCTGCATTTGTGAGAACGCTGTACGTCCGGTATAGCTGACAGCAGAATTACAGGAACAGCCGCTCCGGACCCTGACGGGCAGGGCGGCTGTTTTTCTGAATTTTTTCGGGCTGATGCAGAAAAACATATCAATGAAGTGCCAGGAGAATAAAAGTATGCATTATGGTGAAATAAAAAAATACGATATAGCCAACGGGGAAGGCGTCAGGGTTTCGCTTTTTGTTTCCGGCTGCACCCATCACTGCCCGGGATGTTTCAACCAGGATACCTGGGACTTCCGGTACGGCCAGGAGTATACGGAAAGGACGCAGCAGGAGATTTTAGATGCGCTTGCTCCCGGATATATTAACGGCCTGAGCCTTCTGGGCGGGGAGCCCTTTGAACCCGTGAATCAGAAAGTACTTGTGGGGCTGCTGCGGGAAGTGAAAGAGAGATATCCCGGGAAAGACATATGGTGTTACAGCGGGTACCTGTTTGATAAAGAACTGCGGGCGGATAGCCGCGCAAGATGCGAATATACCGATGAAATGCTGTCTATGATCGATGTGCTGGTAGACGGCCGGTTTGTAGCGGCTCTGAAAGATATCCGGCTTGCCTTCCGGGGCTCTTCCAATCAGAGAGTGATTGATGTAAAGAAAAGCCTGAAGAGCGGAGGGATTATTCCGTGGGAGCCGAAAGTGAAGCGCGGAATGTAAATTATCCGCAAATCCCGGGATTCCGAATCAGAAACCTCTTGACTTATTTTAATGTTCTTTTTATAATGATTGAGTATATTTTAAAGACAAAGAAGAGAAGTAGTAGGAGCGTATCGTTTCCAGAGAGCTGTCGGGAGGTGCGAGGCAGCAGCGTAAACTCTGAACTGGTCTTGGAGTTCTTCTGCTGAATGAAGAGTAGGCGGAAGCGGGAATTCCCGTTACAGAATCAATGAGTGCATCTGACTTCAGTCAGATGAATGAGAGTGGTACCACGGAAAATAAGCCTTTTCGTCTCTTGAGTGATCAGAGTGAAAAGGCTTTCTTTATGCGTCAGAATGAGAAAGAGAGGAATAATCAGATGGGTACAAAAATTGTGTACAATCACAGAGCCATTGAAAAGAAGTGGCGTGAGAGATGGGAAGAGAATCCGGTTAATCCGAAAGTGGATGAAACCGGAAAAGAGAAGGAGAAATACTACTGTCTCGATATGTTCCCGTATCCGTCAGGAAACGGACTTCATGTCGGACACTGGAGAGGCTATGTGATCTCCGATGTGTGGAGCCGTTATAAACTTCAGCAGGGTTACTATATCATCCATCCGATGGGATGGGATGCTTTCGGACTTCCGGCTGAGAACTATGCCATCAAGATGGGCGTTCATCCGGCAAAATCCACAGCTGAGAACGTGGCAAACATCAAGAAACAGATCAATGATATCGCAGCGCTTTACGACTGGGATATGGAAGTTAATACAACAGATCCGAATTTCTACAAATGGACACAGTGGATCTTCGTAAAAATGTTCAAGGCAGGCCTTGCATATGAGAAGGAGTTCCCGATCAACTGGTGTCCGTCCTGTAAGACAGGTCTTGCAAATGAGGAAGTTGTAAACGGTAAATGTGAGCGCTGCGGCGCGGAAGTGACGAAGAAGAATCTCCGTCAGTGGATGCTCCGCATCACAAAGTACGCAGACCGTCTGTTAAATGACCTGGATAAGCTGGACTGGCCGGAGAAAGTTAAGAAGATGCAGACAGACTGGATCGGAAAATCCTACGGCGCTGAGGTTGATTTCCCGGTTGAGGGAAGAGATGAGAAGATCACGGTATATACGACAAGACCGGATACGCTTTACGGCGCAACATTTATGGTACTTGCACCGGAGCACGAGCTTGCGAAATCTCTCGCTACACCGGAGACAAAAGACGCGGTAGAGAAATACATCTACGAAGCGTCCATGAAATCAAACGTAGACCGTATGCAGGACAAAGAGAAGACAGGTGTATTTACGGGAAGCTATGCGATCAACCCGTTAAACGGTGCGAAGACGCCGATCTGGCTGTCCGATTATGTGCTTGCCGATTACGGTACAGGAGCTATCATGTGCGTGCCGGCTCATGACGACCGTGACTTTGAATTCGCAAAGAAATTTGACATTCCGATCGTTCAGGTCATCGCGAAAGACGGCAAAGAGATCGAGAATATGACAGAGGCATATACAGAGGCCGCCGGAACAATGATCAACTCCGGCGAGTGGAACGGCATGGAGTCAGCCGTGCTGAAAAAAGAAGCTCCGCACATCATCGAGGAGAGAGGACTGGGACGTGCGACAGTGAATTATAAGCTCCGCGACTGGGTATTCTCCCGTCAGCGTTACTGGGGCGAGCCAATCCCGATCATTCACTGTCCGGACTGCGGATGTGTGCCGGTGCCGGAGGAAGAGCTGCCGCTTACACTTCCGGAGGTAGAATCTTACGAGCCCACAGGAACCGGCGAGTCACCGCTTGCGGCGATTGACGAATGGGTAAACTGTACATGCCCGGTATGTGGAAAACCGGCCAGGAGAGAGACGAATACAATGCCTCAGTGGGCAGGATCTTCATGGTATTTCCTGCGCTATGTGGACAATCACAATGATAAAGAACTGGTCTCCAGAGAAAAGGCGGACAAATACCTGCCGGTAGATATGTATATCGGCGGCGTGGAGCACGCGGTACTGCATCTTCTGTACTCCAGATTCTATACAAAGTTCCTGTATGACATCGGTGTGATCGACTTTGACGAGCCGTTCCACAAGCTGTTCAACCAGGGAATGATCACAGGAAAGAATGGGATCAAGATGAGTAAGTCCAAGGGAAATGTGGTTTCGCCGGACGACCTTGTACGCGATTACGGCTGCGACTCCCTGAGAATGTATGAACTTTTCGTAGGACCGCCGGAGCTGGATGCCGAGTGGGATGACCGTGGAATCGATGGCGTCAACCGTTTCCTGAAACGTCTCTGGAATCTGCTCCAGGACAGCAAAGACAAAGATATCAAGGCGACTAAGGAGATGCTTAAACTTCGTCACAGAATGGTTTATGATATCACAAGCCGTCTGGAGAGCTTCAGCCTGAATACCGTTATTTCCGGCTTCATGGAGTACAACAACAAGTTCATCGAGGTTGCCAAGAAAGAGGGCGGCATCGATAAAGAGACGCTGGAGACCATCGCAGTGCTCATCTCTCCGTTTGCGCCGCATTTCGCAGAAGAGATGTGGGAGCAGCTGGGCCACAGTGAGACTGTCTTCAAGGCAGGCTGGCCGACCTATGATGAGAACGAGATGAAGGATGACGAGATCGAAATTCCGGTACAGATTAACGGCAAGACAAAAGCTGTCATCAGCATTTCTGCCGAGGCTTCAAAAGATGAGGCGATTGCTGCCGGAAAAGAAGCGATTGCTGACAAGCTGACAGGAAACGTGATCAAAGAGATCTATGTTCCGAAGAAGATTATCAATATCGTAATGAAATAAATCGGGATGAAATTTCACAATGGAACAGGTGTAGATACTGGGAATCATTATCTATGCCTGTTTTTCTGTTCCCGATTGGATTTTTTTAGCAGTAAGAGTATAATAAGCCATGTAAAAGTCTAGTGAACAGCAGGGAGGAAACATATTGTGGACCGGCAGGCCAGGGGACTGAAAGGCTGAGCCGGACAGAAAATGTCTGTTGACAGGAGAAGCGTTTTGGCATATTATAATCTTACAAATGTAAGACAAGAGGCAGGTGACAGCAATTTGAAAAGTGGAGTGGGAAAACCGATTCTTATTGGGGCAGCAATTTTTCTCGCCGCTCTTTTTCTCGGAGCCGGATTCCGGGAGTTTGTATGGTCTCTTTTCTCTCCGGCGTCAATTGTAGGAGATACGGTAGACTGCATGTCAGATGATCTGGAGACGATCAGCAGAAAATGGTTCGGAGAATATTTTTCTGATCTGGAGGGCTGGACTGTACCCTATAATTACCGGATTGAGAAAGCGGAAATTACTTCGGCGGAAATCCTTACAGACCTGGAGGAACCCTATATTCAGCTGGACTATCAGGTTTATGCTGCCAGCGCGAATAACGGGGTTATGTACAACCTGGAACTGATGCAGACAAATGAACGGAGAGTATATACCGGACAGATGGTGCTCCGCTGGGAGCAGACGGACTGGAACACATGGCAGATTGCCGAGAAACTCCGGCCTGTTCAGTATCAGATTATGACTCCGGAGTATCAGGAGGAGGCGAATATGCCGCAGACCCAGCATTATAAATTCCAGTCGGATAAAGAGATGACATATTATATACAGGATGAGACGCTGTATGTCACATATGACGGGGGTGAAACCTTTCAGGAAGTTCCGGACGGATATGAGAAGGTATGTAAAGAAACCAATGACACTTACGATGAGCTGCTGGATGATAACAGCTATATTGTAACAGAAGAATTTACCGGTTTTATCGGTTATACAGATCAGGGAACAGAGCTTATATATTCTGAAGATAAGGGAGGGACATGGCAGGAGAGCCTGATTACGGAGAACGGATATAAGGCCGCTTCTTTTCTTTCCAGACAGAATGGGGTATGCTATGTGACGTTTGCGACAGACCGCGCTCTTGGAAGCGATTATTATGGTTCCTGGTGGTCGGAAGATCTGAATACATGGACGTATATAACGACCGGGGATATGCCCCTTTCCAACCTGACCTGTGTGTACTGGGCTTCTGACGGAACCGGATATTACGCAAGAGGAGAACTGCTTTACCGGATGGCAGGCAGAGAAGGAGGCCTTGAGGAGCTTACCTGGCCGGAAGCCGTGGAGGTAACAGAAAGCCTTGGCTTCAATCCTTTTGATTCCATCGACAGGTTTTATGAGGAAGACGGAGTGCTTTATATGGTTGTGGGACAGGGAAGCGACGGGGATTATGTGAAAGACGGGAAACTGTCCGAGGCACTGTATCAGTCAGCGGATGGTGTCACTTTTACATTTGTAAAAGAAATTGCAGATGATACGCCGGAAGAGGCAGGATAGGAGGTCGCGGAATATGAAAAAAGGCTGGATGATTCTCAGTGTTATTTCAGCACTGATTTCAGGAATGCTTATCTATGAAGGCGCCGTGCTGTTTCTGCGATATATGGACCGGAGGATGGGACTTCTGGTTGCTGTTTCGGGAGCGGCTGTCGCCGTACTGTTTGTTTTCTGTATATTTGAAAGCTTCTGTAAAAGTATCTGGAATAAAAGTACTGCAGATGAGGACGGTATGTGGAGTCCGGATAAAGACGGAGAAAGCATCACAAAAGAAATCCGGATGGAATTCCTTCTCACCTGTATTTCCTTCGGCTGCGCGGGGATTGGAATACTGCTCTATCGGCTGCGGTTTCATTCTATTTTTCAGATATACCTGTATACACTTCTGTTCGTCGGGGTTGTTCTGATTATAGCGGCGGGAGGTATGTTCTGGATCACTTCAGGCAGAGCGCGGGAGAGAGAATTCCGGGACAGGATTCTTTCAGGAAAAGACAAATGGAAAGAAAAGGGCTATGTGTCCCGGGACAAAACCGCCGGGGAGCTGTTCAGAGTAACGGCAGATGGAAAACTAGCAAATCTCCAGGCGTGGGGAGCAGGGGCAATCCTTCTTGTGGGGCTTTATCTTCTGGACATTATCCGGAACGCAAACCTGGGTCTTCTGGCGGCAGGAATGGTGATGTATATTATACTGAATCTGGCAGTGCAGTGTATTTCTCTTTTTCGGGCGCTGAAGGGTACTGTGGACGTACTTGGCCGGGGTGATACAAAAACAGTTCTGGGATTCTTTACAGTATATTATGAGCGGACGGAGGGAAGGCTTTTCAGCCTGCCGCCTCAGATGCAGGTATATGCAGTAGCCGCGCTGTGCGATCAGGAGGCATACGGTGATGCGCTGGAACTTCTGAACACTATCCGGAGAAAACCGAAGTTGGAAGCTTATTTTCAGCAGTATGCGTGGGTATGCGCTCAGGGACTGGGAGACAGGCAGGGATGCAGCAGGGCTCTGGAACTTCTGAAAGAATCTATGAAGTATCTGAAAGGGAAAAATCTGGAAGCAATGCAGCAGCAGGTTCTTTTGTTTCAGAACTATATGGAAGGAAACTGCAGCGAACTGATCCGGGCGGCTCAGGATGAGAGTAAAAATGTTATTCAGAAAAGGACAAGACAGAGGCTGGCGGAAGCGGCCATGAAGCAAAAGAAGGAAGAACAGAAAATTCCGGAAGAAGGAGAAGTATGCGATGACAGAAAATCAGGAGAAGAGGCTGGAGCAGTTTGAAAAAATGCTTCAGTCTGTACAGACAGAATATAAAAGTATCGTACGGCAGATGGAGGAACTGAAGAAAAAAGGAAAGATCAGATCTGTTACGTATCAGCAGCTGATGACAAGGAAACTGACTTATCAGAATATGATTTCTATGTATGAATTGTATGATCTGGCAGAAAAGGATGACAGAGAAAGGGAAAATCGATGATAAAACTGCTTGCTGTTGACATGGACGGTACCTGTCTTAACGGAAAGAGCCGTATTACTGCCAGTACAATTCAGGCGTTAAGAGAAGCAGCACGGGCAGGAATAACAGTAGTTCCGACTACCGGCCGCAATCTGTTTTGTCTGCCCCATCGGCTTGCGGAAGGCACTCTTTACAGTGCGCGATCAGAGGAAGGGCGGAAAAACGCGGGATTGTTCCGTTATGTGATTTCTTCCAATGGAGCCAGAGTTACAGACATTCGGGAGAGGACAACTCTTTTCCGTGAAATGATTCCAAAAGATACCGCAGTATCTCTTCTGGAAAGATGTAAAGGGCAGCGGCTTATTACAGCTTCTCATATTAATAACAGATATCTGCTGCAGGGACGTGCGGCTGCAGCTGCCGGACGTATTATATACGGCAAGGACGCGAAAGGGATATACTGTGTCAGAGATATGGCGCAGATGGTGAAAAAGAGCGCTTTTCAGACGGAAGAACTCCAGTTTTATTTTTTTACAAAGCGGGACCGGCAGAGGCTGGAAGCTTTACTTTCGCTTTATCCGGATCTGACCGCGGCCTATACGTCTGTATATGCGGAAGTGTTTTCAAAAAATGCCGCAAAGGGAAGAGCTCTGGAAGTCCTGGCCCGGCAGCTGGGAATTGCGAGGGAGGAGACGGCATGTATCGGAGACGGGGAGAATGATTTGTCCATGTTTGAGGCGTCCGGATTGAGTATTGCCATGGGAAATGCCTTTGAGGGCCTGAAAGAAAAGTCAGATTATGTGACTTCTTCAAATAACCGGGACGGAGTCGCGAAGGCGGTGAAAAAGATTCTGGACGCAGAACGGTTCGTTCGCCGTTTCAGATGTGCAGAGGATTAGGGAGATTGCGAACAGAGGCTTTGAAGCTTTTTTCAGTCTGCTTTTTCACAAAATAAACTGCCGGCTTCGGGAAGGCTGTGTTGTACAGCGGTGTTCCGGGGCCGGCAGTTCTGATTATCCGTTTGACGGAAAAGATACTGAAAAAGGATTATTTTCCGGGCTGCAGAATTGATTTTACATGACTGATTTCGTCCTGTGTAGCTTTTGCGGCCGGGATATAATAGCTTCGTTCTCTGGCGGCATCATACATCTTTTCCTGAGACATTTCACACTGGTTACGCATCTGTTTTAAGCACTGCTTCAGTTCTTTGTTTTCTGTCTGGGGAATCATATCTCCGAACATTTTAAGCTCTCCGTTAATTCCGACAAGCGCGTCGGATACCATTGTTTTTTCGTCCATTTTTCCACCTCATTATAAATTTTTTTATCTGGGAAATAAATCTGCAGAGCAGTGTTCTGTTCTACAGAAATTTCATCAGTTCCTGTTTGTTTTTCATGGCAGAGTCTGCGGCATCCTGAAACAGCTTTTTAAGCTCAGGATCCTGAGTCTGTGAAGCATAATCTGTCATCTTGCAGTGGGTTGTAGAATAGCCGCCGATCAGGTGGCGCAGGTTCTGCAAATCAAGAATTGAAATTTCTGACATGGTAAAAACCTCCTTGTATATAAATTGTATTTCAGAGGCTATTATGTCCCGGAGAAAATGGATTTATGCATCTCATTTACGGATCAGACAAGCCGGGATCTGGAAATAAATTCCTGAAAGAGCACGCGCATTTCCCGGCTGGTGCGGTACATACATTCCGGATGCCACTGAACACCTGCTGCAAAGGGGTGATCCGCTATTTCGACCGCCTCAATGGTTCCGTCTGAAGCCCGGGCGGTTACAGATACTCCCTTTCCGGGATTGTTGACTGCCTGGTGGTGATAGCTGTTGACCAGAAGAACGGGTCCTGCACAATGCCGGATCAGGCTGCCCCGTTCTGTGCGGATCCTGTGGCTGACATCACTGCGGGAAGGGGACTGCTGCATGTGATTGATAGTATTTCCGGGGATCAGAGACAGATCCTGCCAGATTGTCCCGCCGCATGCCACGCTGAGAACCTGCATGCCGCGGCAGATTGCCAGTACCGGTTTTCGGGAGGCCAGCACCTTTTTCATCAGACGGATCTGGAACAGATCTACAGTGATACTTGTCTGTCCATTTCCTTTTTGCGGTTCCTGTCCGAAGAGGAGAGGAGTGATATCTTCACCTCCGCAGAAAAGAAAACCGGAGCACAGTCCGATATACTGGTCGAGAACAGCATCGCTCCGGACCAGGGGAAGAATCAGGGGAAGACCGCCGGAATACCGGACAGACTGAATATAAGGATTGGTGACAAACTGACGGTTTCCCATAAAACCGCATGTAACAATTCCGATAGATGGCTTCATATTATCCTCCTTTTACCGGGTATATTTCAGTATACTAGAATATGTAAAAAGGAACCGGTTTATTCATATCCTGCCCGGCGGGATGTATATGATATAGCTGAGGAAAAGTTATTTTGCATGCAGTCACAGGAGAAGGACCATCTGAAAGAGGGATTATAAATGAAATGGATTGATATGCACTGCGATACATTAAGTGAAATAATCAGACAGAGAAAGGAACTGAAGAGAAATGATCTGTGCGCAGACCTGGAACGGCTTCTGCGGGGAGGGGCGGGCGCGCAGTTTTTTGCCTGTTTTGTCAATGCTGCCAGGTACGGACTGAACACAAAGGACGCAGATGAAAAAATGATCTGGGATCAGGCGTACCGGAATGTACTTTCCATGATCGGACGGGCAAAGAGGGAACAGAATGAAAGGTTTGAAATAGCCGTTGAACCGGAAATGATTCAGAGACAGCTGTGGGAGGAAACGGATGAGTCCGAAATCCTTTACGGTATACTTACAGTGGAAGAAGGCGGTGTGCTCAATGGCAGAATGGAACGGCTTGGAGAGCTGTATGACAGAGGAGTCCGGCTGATGACTCTGACTTGGAACTATACAAACTGCATTGGCAGTCCGAACAGCAGAAATCCTGCTGTTATGGAAAAGGGGCTGACTGAGTTCGGGATAAATGTGATCGAACAGATGAATGATAAGGGGATGATTATAGATGTATCTCATCTGTCGGACGGGGGATTCTGGGACTGTATCCGTTACAGCAGAGCACCGATTGCCGCATCCCATTCCAATGCCAGAATGCTCTGCCGCCATCCGAGAAACCTCACTGACGAGATGCTTCACGCTCTGGGTGAGAAAGGCGGCGTTGCAGGGGTGAACTTTTACTCACCTTTCCTCAGAGAGAAAGGCAGAGCGCAGCTTTCGGATCTGGTACTTCATATCCGGCATATGGTGAACTGCGCCGGTGAAGATGCGGTAGCTCTTGGAAGTGATTTTGACGGTTTTGACCCGGCGGACTGTCCTGAGGGCGCCGGCAGCGTGCTGGATGTCGGAAAGGTACTTTCTTCACTGGAAAAAAACGGTTTTACCCAGAGGCAGATTGAGAAAATCGCCCGGGATAATGTGCGAAGGTTAATAGAAGATACATGGTGAAGGGAAATGCCCGGATAACCTGTAACCTGATGTGACAGAATTTCGTAAATCTTAAGATTATTTTTCAAAAAATCGCTGATATGGAAAGGTATAATATCTCTTTGAAAAGGAGGAATTATACCATGACAGAAGATCAGCGGCGACGGAACGGAAAACAGCTGTACAGAAGGAAGCGCAGGCGGCGCCGGATCAAACTGTTGCTCTGTTTTCTTGTACTGGCAATTCCGACAGTTACGGTGGGAATTCTGATAAAAAATCAGTTTGGTGATCAGATCAGGCTTGTTGGGATGGGGATGACGAATGAAAAGGTCCGGCAGGTTATGAGCCGGTCGGAGCAGTATCCTGATGAGCTTCTGGAATTGCTTGCCGATAATGAGGAAACAGTGGATTTTGTCCTTGATTATCCGGAAAAGAAAGATGCGGCTCCGGCAGAAACAGTTGGAGATGTTGTGAAAGGACAGATCCCGCTTCTGCTTCAGTGGGATGAGCGGTGGGGGTACGCCATTTACGGGGACGACATGATTGCCGTCAACGGGTGTGGTCCTACGACGATCTCGATGGTGGCGGCCGGGCTGACAGGGGATAATACAATTACCCCTTACAAAGTTGCGCAGTTTTCGGCAGAAAACGGATATTATGCGGGGGATTCCGGCACAAGCTGGGCGTTGATGACAGAAGGAGCGCAGCAGTTTGGAATATACGGAGAAGAACTGGGGCTAAGCGAAGGGGAGATATATTCCGCGCTGGAAAGCGGGCATCCGATTATCTGCAGTATGAAACCCGGTGATTTTACAACTACAGGACACTTTATCGTACTTACGGGAACAGAAGCCGGAAAGATACGGGTAAATGACCCGAACAGCAGGATAAGAAGTGAAAAACTATGGGATTACAGCACGCTGGAGTATCAGATTAATAATCTGTGGGCGTATTCTCTTATATAGACAAAAAAGACGGAACTCAGTCAGGTGCTGTAATGACTGAGTTCCGTTTTTCAGTTGATTTCAATGCTTTGCAGAGATATTTTATTTCTGATTTTCTTTTGCCAGCTCCTGCATCTTCATGGCACGAACCTTAAGCGGCAGGCCGAAGAGGGTGATGAAACCATCCGCGTCGTGGTGATCGTACATATCGCCGGTAGTGAAGCTTGCAAGTGATTCACTGTACAGAGAGTAGGGAGAAGTCTCGCCGGCTTTGATAATGTTGCCTTTGTACAGTTTGAATTTCACTTCTCCTGTTACATACTGCTGTGTTACATCTACAAATGCGCGGATTGCCTCGCACAGCGGTGTGAACCATTTTCCCTCATATACAACCTGGGCAAGTTTATTGCCCATTTCTTTTTTCACTTCATATGTAGCGCGGTCAAGGATCAGCTCTTCGAGCTGCTGATGCGCTGCCATCAGGATCGTTCCGCCGGGGGTTTCGTATACACCGCGGGATTTCATTCCTACTACGCGGTTTTCTACAATATCAATGATGCCGATTCCGTGTTTCCCGCCCAGCTTGTTCAGTTCCATGATGATCTCAGAAACTTTCATAGACTTTCCGTTAAGCGTTTTCGGAATGCCGGCTTCAAATGTCATAGTTACATATTCGGGTTCATCCGGCGCTTTCTCCGGGGATACGCTTAAGACAAGAAGATCGTCATAATTTGGTTCTACAGACGGATCCTCCAGTTCCAGACCTTCGTGGCTGATGTGCCAGAGGTTGCGGTCGCGGCTGTAGCTGTGTTTTGTATCGAAAGGCAGGTCGATGCCATGCTTTTTGCAATATTCGATTTCATCTTCACGGGACTGCATTGTCCAGATATCGGTCATACGCCACGGCGCAATGATCTTAATATCCGGCGCAAGAGCCTTGATGCCAAGTTCAAAACGGATCTGATCATTTCCTTTTCCTGTTGCTCCGTGACAGATAGCGACAGCGCCTTCCTTTCGCGCGATTTCCACCAGCTTTTTCGCGATAGCCGGACGCGCCATGGAAGTTCCCAGCAGATACTGGTTCTCATAGACCGCGCCTGCCTTTACACAAGGCATAATAAAATCATCTGCAAATTCGTCTACAATATTTTCGATATATAATTTAGATGCTCCGGAGAGTTTTGCTCTTTCATCCAGGCCGTCCAGCTCTTCTCCCTGTCCGCAGTCGATGCAGCAGCATATAACGTCATACCCGAAGTTTTCCTTCAGCCACGGAATGATTGCTGTTGTGTCAAGTCCTCCTGAATATGCCAAAACTACTTTTTCTTTACTCATTTCTGATAGCCTCCTGAATGTATTTGTATTAATTTTGCCATCCGCGGATACGGATGGCAGTTTTTGTTTATTTTACTGCTTGTGCAAGCTACAACCTACTATACACCAGAAGTTATAATTATGCAAGAGAAAATTATAAAAAAGAAAAATATACATAAAATGTACATATAATGCATAAAAATGCAATTCTGTTATTGAAAAATGCATAAATATCTGTGCCGGAATATTCGATGAACTGTGTGTCCGTTGCAGTATCTGGCCGGCTTCAATTTCCCGATGTGTCAGAGATGACTCTGCGTACGGATCTGAAAGTTCTGGATGAGGAGAAGAAGATCCTGCGTGTCCACGGATGCGCGAAATCCGTGCGGGTCATTATCGGGACCGATGATTTTTTAAACCGTAAATCGCAGGTGATTGTTCTGATGGATTCCTCACGGAACAACATATTATAGAAGGAACTGTTAAAAGGATTCAGGATCATGTGGATCTGCAATAGCAGACTGCGTGGGCTTGATTTTTTTGTGCGTTAAAATTTCGTTTTTTTAGGAAAAGACATAAGAGAGAAAGCGAGGGCACCGATTTCAGCAGACAGGCATAAACTGAGATATGGGAGTTGAAAATGAACCGGAACGAAGGTGTTCCGGCTAAAGGAGCAGTGATTTTATGATATCGATCAGCCTTTGCATGATAGTAAAGAATGAGGAGGATATATTGGCCAGGTGTCTGGACAGTGTAAAAGAGCTGGTAGATGAAATTGTAATAGTAGATACAGGATCGACGGACGGCACAAAAAAGGCGGCAGCACAGTACACTGATAAGATCTTTGATTTTGTGTGGCAGGATGATTTTGCCGCAGCAAGAAATTTTGCTTTCCGGAAAGGGAGTAAAGATTACCTGATGTGGCTGGATGCAGATGATGTGATACCTGTAAAAGAAGCGGAAAAATTCAGAGAAATGAAAAAAAGCATATCAGAGAATGTGGATGTAATTATGATGCCCTATGCTGCAGCCTTTGATGAATCCGGAAATAGCATATTCACATATTATCGGGAGAGAATTGTGAGAAATGGTGCCGGATATATGTTTAAAGGACGGATACATGAAGTTATCCCTCCATCCGGTAAGATATTTTATTCTGATATACAGGTTGAGCACAGAAAAGCAAAGGCAGGTGACAGCGGCAGAAATCTGAGAATCTATGAAAATATGAAGCTGCAAGGAGAAGCATTTGACAGCAGAGATCTCTATTATTATGGGAGAGAGCTGATGTTTCACAGAATGTATAAAAAGGGAGCGGAGGTTTTGGAAGATTTTCTCCAACGCACGGATGGATGGGTGGAAAACAGGATAGATGCCACACGCCAGCTTGCAGCATGTTATTACGCAATAGGTGAGGATGAGAAGGCATTCAGCTCTCTGACACGTGCATTTGCATTTGATGTTCCGAGAGGAGAGACCTGCTGCGACATAGGGAGACATTTTATGGACAGGGGAAAATACAAGCAGGCGGTTTACTGGTATACGCAGGCTCTCAGCGCGAAAAAGGCAACACAATCCGGCGCATTTATAGAGGAAGAGTGTTACGGTTTCCTTCCTGCAATATCATTATGCATATGTTATGACCGGATGGGAGACAGAGAACAGGCATATCAATATAATGAACTGGCTGGAAGCTACAAACCGGAGTCGCCGTATTATTTGAAAAACAGGGAGTATTTTTCCCGCATTCAGGGAGAAATCCGGGAGATCGGACAGAAGCGCGCGGCAGACGGGCAAAAACAGAATCCTAACATATAATGATTATGAAAGGAGGAGAGAAAGTATGATTGGGTTTAGAAAGAAACGAACGAAAGAAAGTGAAATACAGGAGCAATCGAGTGAAAAACAGGAGGAAGCTGTTTCTGCCCAGGGAAGCGGACGGTGCCAATGGACTCCGTTTGGATGTCATCAACCCTGTCCCCCGCGTCCCTGTGGATGCAGCGGCTCTATGGGTCCGACTGGTCCAACGGGTCCGACTGGTCCGACTGGTCCAACAGGTCCGACGGGTCCAGGAGGAGCGACAGGAGCAACAGGGGCAACAGGCCCGACGGGTCCGGGAGGAGCGACAGGAGCAACAGGCCCGACAGGCCCGACGGGTCCGGGAGGAGCAACAGGAGCAACAGGCCCGACGGGTTCGACCGGTCCGACAGGCCCGGCAGGTTCAGACGGAGAAGACGGGGAGGATGGTGCTACCGGCGCTGCGGCAACAATACAGGTTGGCTCTGTAACGACAGGTGAACCGGGCACGGAAGCGGCGGTAACGAACAGTGGAGACGAGAACAGTGCAGTTTTTGACTTTGTAATTCCGAGAGGTGAAACAGGAACGTGCGAAGACTGCGATAAGATTCCGGAACTGCTGTCGGCATATTCCACTCCGCCCCAGCAGGGATCTGCCGGAGGAAAACTCATTTTTGACAGAAATGCGGT
Source organism: Mediterraneibacter sp. HA8405 (assembly GCF_056148955.1). Lineage (NCBI taxonomy): Bacteria > Bacillati > Bacillota > Clostridia > Lachnospirales > Lachnospiraceae > Mediterraneibacter > Mediterraneibacter sp. HA8405. The sequence continues at coordinate 1,650,389 of NZ_CM148758.1, forward strand.
AATCAGCGGAACAGCAATTACTCATACTGTGAACAGTACGGATGTAGTGATCCGTCAGCCGGGATTCTATTTTGTAACGTTCCACGGAACATTGGCGCCGGTGAAAAAGACGGATTTCCCGCTAACGATTCTTCTGTATCTGCTGCAGCAGGGAAATCAGGTGCCGGGAACCGGAATCCAGCATACATTCCACACCTCTTCTGAAACGGCAAATGTTGCATTTTCTCAGATTATAGAGGTGGATACTGTACCTGCTGTATTACAGATGATCAGTCAGGGAGGCGTTTTCTTCTACAGTGGAATTACAATAACAGTACAGAAAATCGCAGATCTGAATACGGTGAAATAAAATAGAATCTAAGTAATGCATCTGAGAAAACTATCAGGTTAACGGATACCGGGAAATGATCTTTATTCTACAAGGGAATTTTCCGGTATCTCTGTTTCAGGGAGAATACTGCTGTTATGACAGAACGGAAATGCAGTCCGTCGCAGATAGAAACAGATTATAGTGAAAAATATAAAAATATACAAAGTACGCACGTGATAACGCATGGGGAATGTTAAGGAGTTGTTTCTTTTGTGGCAAAGAAAAGAAAAATAAATAAATTTTTTGTTCAAATTATATAATCAAAAATGCAAGAGGATGCATAAAAAGTGCAAACTTATCAGCTGAAAGTCTGGTATAATGAACAATGTAAGCAGATGTTACCTCTCAGGGCATTAAAGTGAGGTACTTGTTGAAAAGGCATGAGGAAAGGGGCTTTGACCTGTCCGATGATGCTAAATATTAAAAGAAAGGGGGATGCGAGCATGCCAGATATTCGATTGACAAGAATTGACAATCGACTGATTCACGGCCAGGTGGCAACACAGTGGTGCGGCGTTGTAGGCGCAAATCTTCTGCTTGTTGCAAATGATGAGGTTGCCGGGGATGAATTCCGTCAGGGACTGATGAACATGGCTGCGCCGTCTTATGCGCAGACACGATTCTTTACTCTGGAAAAGACAATCAACATTATTCACAAAGCTTCTGCGAATCAGCATATTGCAATTATCTGCGAGTCGCCGCAGGATGTGCTCAAGCTGGTTGAGGGCGGTGTACCGATCAAAAAAGTAAATATCGGAAATATGCACATGGCTGACGGCAAACGTCAGGTGGCAACTTCGGTTGCAGTTGACGATGATGATGTTGCAACTTTCAGAAAGCTGCAGGAACTGGGTGTGGAGCTGGAGATTAAACGTGTTCCGGACACACCGGCAGAAAACATCGAAAAATTATTCAAATAACTAGAACAGGTTTTATTGGTTAAACAGGAAAGGAGTAGACATGGATATTTCAATTATTCAGGCAATTCTGGTCTTTGTGGTTGCTTTTATCATGGGCATCGACCAGTTCAGCTTCTTAGAGTCTCTGTACCAGCCGATCGTTACCTGCCCGATCATCGGAGCTATCCTTGGTAACTTCGAGCTTGGTATTGTGGTCGGCGGAGCTTATCAGCTTATGCAGATCGGAAGTATGCCGATCGGTGGAGCACAGCCGCCAAACGCGATTATGGGTGGAATTATGGCGACCGTATTTGCTGTTTCTCTTAATATGGAAGCAACGGCAGAGGGTGTCGGCGCTGCGTTAGGTCTTGCGGTTCCGTTCGCTGTATTCGGACAGTATGCAGTAACACTGACATTTACATTTATGTCCGGTATGATGGCTAAAGCTGATAAATGTGCAGAAAATGCAGATGTAAAAGGTATCCGCAATATCAACTTCCTTGAGATGGGAGTTCTGGGATGTCTCTTTGGTATCCTGGCTGTTGCAGGTCTGTACGGCGGCACAGCTCTTGGTGATGCGCTTCAGAACTTCGCACGTGATTTCTCATGGGTAATGGCTGGTCTGGATGCAGCAGGCGGCGCAATGAAGTTCGTTGGCTTTGCTATCCTGATGAAAGTTATGATGTCCAACGAGATGTGGGGATTCCTTCTGGCAGGTTTCGTTATGGCACTGCTTTGCAGCGCGAATGCGACAACTTCCGGAGCAACGCTGCTTCTGTGCGCATTCGTTGGTGTTGCAATTGCACTTTATGACTTCTCAACACAGACAAAGATCAAACAGAATGCAGGCGCAGGCGCCGGTTATGTAGGAGGTGACCAGGATGGCATATAATATTCCAGATAAATATCAGGACCTGACTCCGGCACCGCAGCTGGATAAGAAGACGTTAAATAAGATGGTTTGGCTGTCCTGTTTCTTACAGGCATCCTTCAACTATGAAAGAATGCAGGCTTGTGGATGGCTCTGGGGTATACTTCCCGGCCTTCAGAAGATACATACAAACAAGGAAGACCTGAAAGCTTCTATGGCGCACAACCTGGACTTCCTGAACACGCACCCGTTCCTTGTAACATTTGTAATGGGTATTGTTCTTTCTCTTGAGCAGAACAAAGCTGATACAAAGACGATCCGTTCCGTACGTATTTCCGCGGCTGGTCCTCTTGGCGGTATCGGTGACGCTCTGTTCTGGCTGACACTTGTTCCGATTACGGCAGGTCTGACAGCAAACATGGCTATGGAAGGCCAGATTATCGGAGCAATTCTGTTCCTGCTCATTTTCAACATAGTTCAGTTTATCGTTCGTTTCGGTCTGATGTACTGGTCTTATGGACTGGGAACAAAAGCAGTTACACTGCTGACGGCAAATGCAAAAGAGTTCACACGTGCGGCAAGTATTCTTGGTATCTTCGTAGTCGGCGGTTTGATTGCAAACTACGGTTCAACAACTGTACGTCTGATTGTCGGTGAGACACAGATCAATATTCAGAGTCTGCTGGATGGCGTTCTGCCTAAGCTGATTCCGCTTCTGATCACACTCGGTATCTACGCTCTGATCAAAAAGGGATGGACACCGGTCAGATGTATCGTTCTTATTCTTGTAGTTGGTATCGTAGGATGTGCATTCGGTATCTGGTCAGGTAACTCTCAGGTTACAGACGAAAATGGAAATGCGCTTCTTGGCGGATATACTCCTCTTGTAGAGTGGTATGAGTATCCTGAACCTGCTCCGGCAGAAAAGACTGGTCAGGAAGCTTGGGATGCATTGAACACAGTAGTTGATGCACTGCAGGATGCAGGCATTGATGTGAGCATGCCTGAATAGGCCGTATTGGACATGAAAATGGGAAGACTGTGTATGCAGGACTTTCTGAAATGAACTAAAACCGGCTTGCGAGCCGCAGGAAAGCGAGGGGAGGGATTTTAATCCCCCCCTCCTATTATTCTACAGAGAAATCAGGTGGCTGTTTGAGTACGATAACAATTTTTATTGCAGCGGCAGCGCTCGTGGGGTACCTGCTCTTTCAGGGTATTAAGAATTTTCAGCTGCGCAGCATGAACACAGGACTTAAAAACCGGGACAGTGATTTGGTTGCCCGGGTGGCAGATATGGGGATTTCCCGAAAAATTCTCGGGGAATATGTCTGTGATTTATATAAACTGAGAGTTTATTATCTGACAAAAGAAGAGGAGAAATTTGAGAAAATACTTCGCCATATGATTGGTACAAAATATTCCCGCGCAGACGACAAGGAGAGTTTTCTGGAAACATATTTTCATACGTTTCTTCTGAAGGGCAACCGGAAATATGCAGACTGGCTTCTTGAAGAAATCAGGAAAACCGGAAACGAAAAGTTTATTCATTATAATGAAGAATGTTATGAAGTGATGCTGAATAAAAGAAGCGATCTGATTGATTCTATGGTGGAGGATGTAAATTCCAAGCGTTACTATGGATTCGCGCTTGGCGCAATACTGTTTATGGTTGCAGAACAGTATTCATATCTGGGGGATGATGAAAATGCACTTTTGTATATGCAGAGTGCCAAAGCGTGTCTTCATCCCAAGGCTGTTTATATGCCCGCTGTTGACAAATATCTCAGAGAAGCAGAAGCGTGAGAAATTTCCGGACGCACGGGTGTGCTGAACATGTTTTAGAACAGGAGAGAGATTATGATTGGATTATTAGTTACAGGACATGCAAATTTTGGTTCCGGTATAACCAGTTCCGTGAATCTGATTGCAGGCGAGCAGGAAGCATACCGTTATGTGGATTTCCTGCCGACATATAGTACAGAAGATCTGACTCGGGAGATAATGAAGGCGCTGGAAGAATTAAAGGATTGTGAAGGCATTATAATTTTTACGGACTTAATGGGTGGAACTCCGTTTAATGTTTCAGCACAGATCGGACGTGGAAAAGAGAATATCCGTATTGTTGCAGGTACAAATCTTCCCATGCTTGTTGAAATTGTAATGTCACGAAAGTTTATGGATGATTTGGACGGACTTGTGGACTCTGTTCTTGAGACAGGCAGAGAGCAGGTTGTAAAATACGAATTCAAGCAGGTAGTACAGGAAGAGTCAGAGGACGGTATCTGATGATATCTGCATATTATAGAACGGTTTGATAGTCCGGCTTATCCGGACAGAGTTTATGAAAGGGGAAATGTAACATGAGTACAATTTTTGGTATTACGCCGGAAAAGATGCAGGAAACTTCTTCGACGTATACAGTCAGTGAAATTTATCAGCAGCCTGCTACATGGGAAAAAACATGCAGACAGATCGAGGAACATAAAGAGGAAATTCAGAAATTTATTGATCAGGTAATCACTCAGGAGGATTTTGATGTTGTTCTCACGGGAGCCGGCACCAGCGAGTTTGTGGGAAATGCACTGTTTCCGCATCTGACCGGTCTTCTGAATTATAAAGTGAAATCTTATGGTACAACAGATATTGTCGCTACACCGGAAGCATATCTGTCACGTACAAAACCTACGCTGCTGATCAGTTTTGGCCGGTCCGGAAATTCACCGGAATCTGTAGGAGCAATTGACGCTGCTGAGAGTGTATGTGATCATGTATATCATCTCTTTGTGACCTGCAATAAAAACGGGGCATTATCAAAACGCGCGGATACAACAGATAACTGTTACGCCATCAATCTGACGGATGAGACACATGACCAGAGTTTTGCCATGACGTCCAGTTTTTCTAATATGTATCTGGCAACTTACCTGTGCTTTCATCTGAACGAACTGGATGATGTTCTTGCGAAAGTACGTAAAATTGCAGCGGCAGGTCAGGATTTTCTGGATAATAAATATGGAATTGCACAGAAAATTGTTGACGATTATGATTTTAAACGTATCGTTTATCTTGGAAGCAATACTCTGAAAGGAACTTCTCAGGAATCTGCTCTTAAGATGCTGGAGCTTACTGCAGGAAAAGTTGTCACTATGTATGACACGCCCCTCGGATTCCGTCATGGTCCGAAATCGATTATTGATGATACTACAATTACGGTTGTATATCTGAGTGATGATCCGTATACAAGACAGTATGAGGTGGATCTGATTAAAGAAATGAGCGGACAGCGCAAGGGAAATAAGATTGTTGCTGTAATGAGCAGTCAGGATGAAGCGGTGGCTGCGCTGGTAGATTATACAGTTGTATATGGTCTGAATGAAGAATATGAAAATGTTCAGCTTGGCCTGGACTATATTTTGTTTGCACAGACACTTGCAGTGCTGAAATCACTGTCTCTGTCTATTACACCGGATAATCCGTGCCCTACAGGCGAAGTAAACAGAGTAGTTAAAGGTGTTACTCTTTATCCATATACAAGAAAATAAAACGACTGAAAAATGGAGAACATGGTTTGCCCTGCGGCAAGCCATGTTCTGGCAAGGAGGATAAATAATAGTATGAATCAAGTGACCGTCATTATATGGAGCTGTGTTACAGTAGGTGTTCTGGTTGGTATATGCGCAATTATACTTGCTTTTATATCAGCAAAGAATATGAAAAGAAACCGGGAAGCTATGAAAGAACTGCAGGAAGGAATCAAAGTCGGGGCGAAGATTCTTTTCGCGGGAGGAATTTACGGCAAGATCGTAAGAATTAAGAACGATGTAATTGATGTGGAGATCAATAAAAGCACTGTGATACAGATATCCAGATACAGTATTCAGGATGTGATCACTGATTAAACTGCGGCAGAAGGAACGGATGAATGGGGGAATATCCGTTCCTCTGCTTAAAACTTTTATATTGGGTGCGGAGATGCGGCAGAAATTCAGCCTAAAATGTGATGCTGTTAATCTCTGGAAGCAGAATTATTTTTTGACGAATTCTGATTTTCGGCAATCTTTCTGGCATAGGCGCTGGGAGTAGTATTAAAATATTTTTTGAACAGCCTGGAAAAATAGTGAATAGAGCTGAATCCCAGCATATAGGCGATTTCACTGATCGTATACTGGTTTTGACGGATCAGTTCTTTACTTTTCTGCAGTTTGATATTCAGCAGATAATTTTTCGGAGAACTGTTCAAATGTGTTTTAAACAGAGCCTGCAGGGAAGAGCGGGATATGAAGAACTCATGGCAGATTTCTTCAATAGTAATTGGCTCGGCGATGTGTTTGTTCATAAAAGCCAGAATTTCAGAAAGAAGATCGTTCATGGAAAGTCTGGCGTCGGACAGCAGTGTTTCATGGCTGGTTTTCTCATAAAACTGCATGAGAAGCAGAAGAGCTTCCTGCAGATAACAGACCATAAGGGTTCTTGTATAGTAAGAATTTGCGAAACTTTCAATAAGAAGTTTCCAGAGAATCTGCTGCAGTTCGCTTGTACAGTGAAACGGACGATTGAGAATGTGCAGAGGCTTCCTCTGATTTATATCAAAAACAGTAGTCAGATAAGAACAAGTCGACTCGATGCTTATATCTGCTGTTTCTGAGTGATACAGAATCAGATCATGAGACTGAAGGACATATGTTTCCGATGAAAGTGTGACGGCGAGACTTCCTTCATATACATAAAGCATTTCGCAGGATTTGTGAGACATTTTTGTAAGTCTGCAGTGTTCGGACTGGCTTGTGAACCAGCAGTCCAGAATCCGGCGCACATGAAAAGGAGCAGATACCGGCTGATAGGTGTAGGGCGCTGCGAGTTCAACCAGCTGAACCGGTATTTGCTGAGGTATAATAATATGCCATGTCAGGGGTGTGGACAGAGGAATCAGATTGAAATAAATGTTCGGTTTGAGCCTCAGGTTATGCCTGACGGAAAAAGTTTCTACATCGTCCATATTCGGAGAACTTGTAATCAGAAGCCTGAAAAGTCCGGGAGGACACTCGATATATACTTCACATGGAAATACAAACAGATCCGTTATTTTGGGGGAAGATGATGTGATTTCCCGTCGTGTCAGACTGAGTTTTGTGATGTCAACCGGTTCATTATAGATTGAGCCAAATGGTTCAAAACTGTTTTGATTTGTTTGATTTATCATGTATATATTCCCCCATATTCTGCAGATAAATGTTGTTGTTTGTACATTTAGAATTATAATATAAATTTGTGCAAAAAGCAAGGCGTAAGGAGCATGGACTTTATCTTAGAACAGATCTGTTTTTTAGAAAAGGAGGCAGGGAAATGATTATTCAGAGCAGAAAAGTTTGGTTTGCAGATCAATTTGTTGAAGCGCAGATTGAAGTTGCGAACGGGAAAATTGTAAATATTTATAATTATAGCGAAAAACCGGTGGATTATGACTATGACAGCAACTGGATTTTGCCGGGCTTTATTGATCTGCACTGCCATGGCGCATATGGTTTTGATACGAATGACGCTGAGGAGGAAGGCCTGCGGAACTGGGTGCGTAATATCGTAAAGGAAGGGGTCACCGCTCTTCTTCCCACGACAATTACACAGAGTGAGGAAGTCCTGACAAATGCACTGAAAAATGTTGCGAAAGTGGTAAGAGAAGGTTATACTGGAGCAGAGATCCTGGGGATTCACTTTGAAGGTCCTTATCTGGATATGAAGTATAAAGGTGCACAGCCGGAGCAGTATATCAGAAAACCGTCTGTTGAGCAGTTTAAAAAGTATCAGGAGGCGGCAGACGGTCTGATCAGGTATATTACTATGGCAACGGAAGCGGATGAAGATTTTGCTTTGACCCGCTACTGCGCGGAGCATGGAGTTGTGGTAAGCATCGGGCATTCGGCGGCGACAAGTCAGGAGGCTGCTCAGGCATTTGCCCATGGAGCCAGGTCCATGACACATGTATATAATGGAATGACTCCATTTAATCATCGGGCAAACGGACTGGTGGGAGCTGCCTATCGTATGAAGAGTATGTATGGCGAGATTATCTGCGACGGCAATCATTCCACACCTGCTGCGCTGCATCAGTTTTTTGAAGCAAAAGGGCCTCACTACGGAATGATGGTCAGTGACGCGCTTATGGCAAAAGGTTCTCCTGCAGGCTCTAAGTTTATATTTGGCGGAAATGAGATAGAAATATATCCGGACGGCAGCGCACATCTGACATCGACAAAGGGGCTGGCCGGGTCTACTCTTCATATTAATGACGGTCTCCGTATTCTGATTGAGGAAGCACTTGTACCTGTTGATACGGCAATTAATTCCTGCACAAAGAATCCGGCGGCATGTCTGCGGGTAGACGACAGAAAAGGAGCGATTAAAGTCGGACTTGACGCGGATCTTGTGGTCCTTAACCGGGATTATCAGGTGCTGCAGACATACTGTATGGGCAGCCCGATGCTGAATGAACAGACAGACTAAAATGAAAGACGTGGAAAGAGAAAATGAGCAAAAAAAACAAATCAAAACCAGTAGAAAAAATCCGCCTTTCCGGCAGAAATATTTATACAGATAAGAAAGGCCGTACCATATATTACGATTTTGTGACCAGGCAGGGATATCTGATAGAGAAAAAGAGTGAGAATTCTGCGCAGTTTTATAAAAATCGTCTTGTTGTTATCCTGTTTGCGGCGATTCTGTTTGCAGGTACATTTCTGACATGGATACAGGCAATAATCGCATGGGCGGTTATGATGGCTGTCGCAGAAGTGATGTTTCGCCGTTCTTTTCTGAAAAAGCTGGAAAAAGTTACAGATGTAGATTTTGAAAAACGTGTTTCTGCACTTCAGTACACTGTGGAAAACAAGGAAAAGGGCAGAATCATTCTGCTGGCGGTTTTGTATTTTGCACTGGCCGTACTGGTTGTGCTGAATGCATATATGGAGAAATACTCTCTGGAACTACTGATCCTGAGCGGCGGCATCGCCCTTGTGGGAATATACTTCAGCATACTACATGTTGTGGCGCTGATAAAATTAAATCTGGACAAGGAAAAAAATCAGCCTGCAAAACCTGGAATTTCTCAGCCCTCCCGGAAAAAGCGTAAAAAGAGTTAATAAAAAGTAAGTAAAAACAGCAGAACTTCCTGTTGTGCAGGCCTGATTCTAAGGCTGCGAAAGGAAGTTCTGCTGTTTTTATATAATTCGGAGGGATGCTCCTTTTTCTATGAGTCCGGCGGCAGATCCCGGAGACGGACTGGATGTCAGATGCAGAAATCAGGCGCGTCCTTCAGATCCGCATACACTGATCTTTTCTTTTACCAGAGCAACTACGTTTTCAATTCCCTCTTTGCCGTATTTTTTCGGGTCAAATACATCGGGATTCTCACCAAGGTATTTCTTGACTCCATTACTGAATGCGATACGGAGTTCTGTAGCAAAATTGACTTTACAGATACCAAGAGTAATCGATTCGCGAACCGCATCATCCGGAACTCCGGATGCTCCGTGAAGTACAAGAGGAATGGAAACGACATCGCGAATTGCGCTTAAGCGGTCGAAGTCAAGCTTCGGAATGCCTTTGTACAGACCATGAGCAGTTCCAATAGCCACTGCCAGAGAATTTACCTCCGTGCGTTCTGCAAATTCTTTTGCCTGCTGAGGATCTGTATATGGTGAATCATCAGCTGCTTCCAGATCATCTTCTTTCCCCCCCACTTTGCCAAGCTCGGCTTCTACGCTGATGGCGGAAGGCGCACATGCGTCTACTACCCGGCGAGTAAGAGTGATATTGTCCTCAAAAGATTCGTGAGAACCATCGATCATAATGGAAGTATAGCCCGTACGCAAAGCCTGCATAGCCAGCTCGAAGCTGTCGCCATGATCAAGATGCATGGCAACCGGTACAGAAGCCCTTGCTGCAGCAGTTCGGACCATTGCAAGGTAGTAGTCCAGCCCTGCATATTTTATTGTAGAAGGGGTTGTCTGCATGATAACCGGGGATTTCATTTCCTCGGCGGCTCTGAGAACTGCCATTACCATTTCCATGTTCTCTACATTGAAGGCTCCAACGGCGTAGTGCCCTTCCTGTGCTTTTAAAAGCATTTCATTTGTCGTAACTAATGCCATAGAAATAACCTCTCTTCTTAGTGTTTTCTTTCCTCAGTATAGCACAGAACCTCTGCATCTGTCCCTTCAATTTTTACTTTCCTAAAAAATGCAAATGTTTGTTTAATAAATCCAACGTATGGCCTATTCCAAAGTGTTAGGATGAAAACAAAAAGGGGGAATTTACGATGCGTCAGAATCCATTAAAAAGAATTGTGGAACTTCAGAAACAAGGAAAAAATGTGGGAATTTATTCTGTATGCAGTGCGAACGGGTATGTGATTGAAGCGGCACTGAAAAGAGGTCTTTCGGACAATTCCTGTGTTCTGATCGAGAGTACGGCAAATCAATGTGATCAGAACGGCGGTTATACGGGGATGAAACCGGCTGATTTCAAAAAATATGTCCTGGATATCGCTGAGAAAAACGGGTTTGACCAAAACAGGATCTTTTTAGGTGGAGATCATCTGGGGCCGCTGACTTTTGCCTATAAGGATGAGCCGGAAGCAATGGCAGATGCGGAGGAACTGATCCGCCACTATGTGAGCGCGGGGTTTACGAAGATTCATATTGATACCAGTATGAAAGTAAACAGTGACGATCCGGATGTCCGTCTCTCAGATGAGATTATTGCGGGAAGGGGAGCTCGTCTGGCTCAGGTTGCGGAGAATACATACAGACAGCTTGCGGAAAAGGATCCGGATGCCATACCGCCTGTATATATCATAGGCAGTGAAGTTCCCATTCCGGGCGGCGCTGTGGGAAGTGAAGACAACGGTGTTCAGGTTACAAAAGTGGAAGACTTTAAAAACACGGTGGCGGCATTTAAAAATGCATTTCAGAATGCAGGGCTTGGCCAGGATGTCTGGGATCGGGTCATTGCTGTTGTTGTACAGCCCGGTGTGGAGGAAAAGGACAGTGGATGCACAGAATATGATCGTGAGAAGGCAAAAGATCTGATGGCATCTATTAAAGAATTTCCGGGTCTCGTATTTGAAGGCCACTCTACAGATTATCAGACTAAAATCAAGCTGCGCGAGCTGGTGGAGGATGGAGTCGGCATCCTGAAAGTAGGGCCGGGGCTTACTTTTGCCATGCGTGAAGCTATGTTCGCATTGGAAAATATTGAGAAAGAGCTTCTTTTCGGAACAAACACCGAGCCCAGTAAATTTGCGGAAACACTGGATGCAGAGATGCTGAAAAATGATAAGAACTGGAAAAAGCACTATCAGGGAACAGAACTGGAACTGCGCCTGAAGAGAAAGTATTCTTTCTCTGACCGCTGCAGATATTATATGCCGGTGCCGGAAGTGGAAAAAGCTGCGGACCGTCTCCTTTCTAATCTGCGGACAACAGGAATTCCCCTGAATCTCTTAAGCCAGTTTATGCCGATACAGTATACAAAGGTCCGGGAAGGCCTCCTTGAAAATGATCCGGTAGCCCTGATCGAGGACCGGATTACGAATACAATAGACGAATACCTGTATGCGACACATCAGAGGGAATTAATGTGACAATGTTACAGTGCTTTCAGCCGGAAAATGTTATACTGTAGAAAACATTCCCCGGAATCGCGGGAAATTGGAAGAACAATGAGAACAGGAGATTGACAGAATGGGATTTACAGTAGAAACCGGGATATCGGCGGCAGCAGTTTTTGTACAGGGTCTGTTAAGTTTTTTCTCACCATGCGTGCTGCCGCTTGTACCTCTGTACCTGAGTTATCTGGCCGGCGGGCTGAATCTGGCGGCAGAAAGCGAAAACAATCAATCCGGTGTGATGCCCGGAATTTCGGAAAAGCGGGGGAAAGGTGGAAAGCGGCTGCGGCTGTTTCTTCGGGTTCTCTGTTTTACAGTTGGTATCAGCGGCGCGTTTTTTGTGCTGGGTCTGGGGGCTTCCGCAGCAGGCAGTTTCTTCCGGGAACAGCGGATGCTTTTTGCGCGGATCGGCGGTATCCTCATTATTCTGTTCGGCCTGTATCAGATAGGCGTGTTCGGCAGTTCCAGATTATTGGGAAAAGAACACCGAATTCCGCTTCGGCTGGAAAAAATGACTATGTCACCGGTGACTGCTCTGATTATGGGATTTACATTCAGTTTTGCCTGGACGCCCTGTGTGGGACCCGCTCTGACCAGTGTGCTGCTGATGGCGGGAAGTGCGCAGACAAGTTTCAAAGGTTTTTTGTTGATCGGTGTGTATACTCTGGGATTCATCCTTCCGTTTCTGGCAGCAGGAATCTTTACGGCGCAGCTGCTGGGCTTTTTCCGGAAACATATGAAAGTGGTTCGTTATACGGTGAAAATCGGAGGCGCAATCATGATTGTCATGGGAGTTCTGATGTTTACGGGAAAGATGAATGATATTACCGGATATCTGTCGGCTTTTCAGAGCAGCGAAGATGTCGGGGATGACGATTCAGACGGAGAAGATACAACCGATGCAGAAGGAAACGGTACAGAAGGGTCCGGTGACAGCGGGGAAAAGGAGCGGACCGGTTCAGAAGACGGAGATGGGGCCGACAGTGGTTCCGGTGGGACGGACTCGGATGAAGACGCGGAAGATGGGGATGCTTCAGCAATTCCGGCTCCGGGTTATGACATGGAACTGACAGATCAGTTCGGAGAAGTTCATACTTTGTCCGAATATAAGGGAAAGGTGATTTTCCTGAACTTCTGGGCGACATGGTGCGGCCCCTGCAGAAATGAAATGCCGGATATCCAGAAACTTTATGAAGAGTATTCTGCCAAAGGAGAAGATGCGGAAGCGGTGATTCTCGGAATTGCTGGGCCGGAAATCGGACAGGAAGGAACCCGGGAAGAAATTGCTGATTTTATGAATGAGAACGGGTATACCTATCCGGTACTGATGGACGAAACAGGGGAACTGTTCAGTCAGTATGGAATTTCGGCCTTTCCGACTACGTTTATGATCGACAGGGAAGGAAATGTGTACGGCTATGTTACCGGACAGATGACGGAAGACATTATGCGGAGCATTATAGACCAGACTCTGAACGGGCAGTGAAAGATCTGAGAAAAGAACATCCGGGGAATAATGGCATAAAAAGAAAACATGCAGACAGATTATAAAAAATATCTGCCGGAAGGAGAGCTGCGCTGCGGCACGATTCCGGCAGATATTTTTTGTACTGGCGACCGCTTACAATCCCGGAATGTGCATTTTGGTACTTTCGGTGATTATGAGGATGAGTCGGAATTTTTAATTGAGTCGTAGATCAGCCCTGCTGTCAGTCCGAAACAAAGACCGAGACTCAGCCCCATTCCTGTATTGCCGGACAGAGAACCGAAAGAAATGCCCAGGGCGCATCCGAAACAGAGTCCGAGAGAAAGGCCCGTACCCGAACGGTTCTGGACTTCCTGCCACTGAAGGGCTTTCTGCTCCAGCTCTTTCATATATTCATCCTTTCCGTTGCAGTAGCCGTCGTTGTCATAGGGAAATTCTGCGGCAAGTTTCTTCTTCAGGCTGCTGTATTCCTCCGCTTTGTCCGGGTGGGCGGCAAGATAATCCTTTACAGCCAGATGCCGCTGAATGTCTGTCTGATTACTCAGCTCAAAGATATGGATATGGTGGGTGCGGTTATCGCCCCCTTTGGCATAGAACCGCCTGCCTGGAATGCCGAATTCACCTCTGCATTCATAACCAAGGGCTTCAAATTCTTTATTATGTGCGTCGACCAGAGAGATATCCCTGACGACAGGCATAATGTCGATAACCGGTTTGGCAGGCATGCCTTTTACGGAGGTACTGCCAATATGGTAAACGGCCTTACAGTTTTTGCCAAGTATGGAACGGATTTTCTTTGATTCACTTTTAAACATATCTGCCCACTCCGGGCGGTAGTCGACAACTTCTATTTTCCTTGCCATAGTCTGTTCCTCCTGAGGGATTACTTAATATATAGTATAAATAGAAACGGAAGGAAAGACAATCTTCTTGCGGAAAAGTTGGTAAAAGAAGGAATGTATACAATTTCCTGCCGGCATAGACAGATGCAAAACTAATACTTTCCGAAAGAATATCCGCTGTGCTATAATGGGCGGGAAGGCGGTGAAATATGGTTACAATAGAAAATGACTGTTTTTCCATTTCTCAGATCTGTGAATCCGGGCAGTGTTTTCGTCTGGATCCGGTGTCGGAAAACATTTATGAACTTATCGCGGCAGACCGGTATCTGGAAATTGGAATACAGCGTGGAGAGGACGGGCGGGAAAAAACAGTTTTTTCCTGCACGCAGGAAGAATACAGCAGATTCTGGAAAACATATTTTGATCTGGACGCATCCTATTCAGATTACATAAAGCAGATTGACGGGAAAGATGACTATTTGAAGGCTGCAGCGGAATTTGGCAGAGGCATCCGGATTCTCAGACAGGATATATGGGAAATGATTCTTACGTTCATTCTTTCCCAGCAGAATAATATTCCACGGATCAAGAAGCTGATCCGGGTGCTGAGTGAGAAATACGGGGAGGAGCGAAAGACGCCGGAGGGGAAGAAATATTTTGCTTTCCCCACTGCACGGAGTCTGGCGGCCGCATCGGAAGAGGAACTGAGAAGCCTGAAACTGGGCTATCGAAGCAGATATATCTGCAAAACGGCAAAACAGGTGGCGGAAGAGGAGATTAATCTGAAGGAGCTTTCGGAAATGTCCTACAAAGACGCCCGGGAGGAACTTATGAAGCTTTCGGGAGTCGGAGGCAAAGTGGCGGACTGTATCTGTCTGTTTGCGCTGCATCAGATGGATGCGTTTCCGGTGGATACTCATATCAGGCAGGTCCTGGATGTGCACTATGCGGACGGATTTCCGTTTGACCGGTATAAAGGCTGCGCAGGCGTAATGCAGCAGTATATATTCTATTATGATTTGAAGAGAGGAGGAGAAAAATGAAAGTATTAGTAGTCGTTGATATGCAGAATGATTTTATCGACGGTTCTCTGGGCACAAAAGAAGCACAGAAAATTGTCCCCGGTGTAGTTGAAAAAATCAGGAATTTTGAAGGCAGAGTAATTGCTACAAGGGATACACATGGAAGGGATTATCTGAACAGCGCGGAGGGAAAGCAGCTTCCGGTGGTTCACTGTGTGAAAGATACAGAAGGCTGGCAGATCCGTCCAGAGGTGGAAGAAGCGGTCCGGGAAAAGACGGGCAGCAGGATCCTGGACAAGCCGACTTTCGGAAGTGTGGAACTGGGAGAATATATGAGGCAGTTTGACCAGACAGAAGGTCCGGTGGAAGAGATTACTCTGATCGGTCTTTGCACAGATATCTGTGTGATTTCAAACGCGCTTCTTCTGAAAGCATATCTTCCGGAAGTGCCCATCCGGGTGGAGGCTTCCTGCTGCGCGGGGGTGACGCCGGAAAGCCATGAACAGGCGCTGGGCGCTATGAAGATGTGTCAGATTACAATAATATAGATTTTTATTTAAGGAGGAACTTATCATGGAGAATTTTACTTATTATACACCTACGAAAGTTGTGTTCGGGAAAGGGACAGAGAAGCAGACCGGAGACCTGGTAAAAGAGCAGGGATGCAGAAAAGTTCTTGTTCACTATGGAAGCGGAAGCGTGAAGCGGACCGGACTTCTGGACCGGATTTATGCTTCTCTGGACGAAGCAGGCATTTCTTATGTGTCTCTGGGAGGAGTTGTGCCGAATCCCAGACTTTCTCTGATCTATCAGGGAATTGATCTGTGCCGGAAGGAAGGCGTGGATTTTATTCTGGCTGTAGGAGGAGGCAGTGTAATAGATTCTGCCAAGGCCATCGGATACGGCGTGGCTGACGAAGAGCAGGGAGATGTATGGGACTTTTATGAGAAGACAAGAGAACCGAAAGCATGTCTTCCGGTAGGCGTTGTTCTTACGATTTCCGCGGCAGGATCTGAAATGAGCAATTCTTCTGTTATTACAAATGAAAAGGGATGGCTGAAGCGGGGATGTAATTATGATATCTGCCGTGCCAGATTCGCGGTTATGAATCCGGAGATTACCATGACTCTGCCGAAATACCAGACAGCCTGCGGATGTACGGATATTATGATGCACACAATGGAACGGTATTTTAACCAGTCCGATAATATGGAACTGACAGACGGAATCAGCGAGCACCTGCTGCGCACCGTTATGAATAATGCAAAAATCCTTATGACTGAGCCGGACAACTATCAGGCCCGGGCAGAAGTAATGTGGGCAGGAAGCCTGTCTCATAACGGTCTGACCGGATGCGGAACAGATGGCGGAGACTGGGCATGCCATCAGCTGGAGCATGAGCTGGGCGGCATGTTTGATGTGGCTCACGGCGCCGGACTTGCGGCTGTCTGGGGAAGCTGGGCAAGATATGTGATGGACGCCAGACCGGAGCGTTTCGCGAAGTTCGCGGTAAATGTAATGGGCGTGGAGCCTGCAGAAGACGATATAGCTACAGCTCTCAGAGGCGTGGAAAAGATGGAAGAGTTCTACCGCCAGATCGAGATGCCGGTATGCATCAGCGATATGGATATTGATCTTACAGAAGAGCAGATGAGAGAGCTGGCGGAGAAATGCAGTCATTTTGGAAAACGTACTGTGGGCTGTGTGAAGAAACTGGATAAGGAAGACATGTATCAGATTTACAGAAAGGCGAGGTAACAATGGAAGAAACATTAAAAGATCTGAAAGAGAGAAGAAGTATTCGTGCCTATAAGCCGGAGCAGATTAAAGAGGAAGAACTGCAGAAGATTCTGGAGGCCGGTACATATGCGCCTACGGGAATGGGAAAACAGTCTCCGAAGATTGTGGTTGTGCAGGATAAAGAAACAAGAGATTATCTGTCGGAACTGAATGCGAAGTATTTCCCGGGAGGCGGCGGATCCGATCCGTTTTACGGAGCACCGACAGTTCTGGTAGTTCTCGCCGACAGAGAACGTCCTACCTGCGTGGAGGACGGCTCCCTTGTTCTGGGAAATCTGATGAATGCGGCACATGCCGTAGGCGTGGGATCCTGCTGGATTCACAGGGCAAGAGAAGTGTTTGATTCGGAGGAAGGCAAAGCGCTGTTAAAGAAATGGGGAATTGAAGGCGATTATATCGGCGTGGGCCACTGCATCCTGGGCTATCCGGCAGACGGAGCGGTTCCGGAGGGAAAGCCAAGAAAAGACGACTATATTGTCTATGTAAGATAGAAACTATGAGGTAGAATCGTGAAAGGTTTTCTTTTTGTAGGACTTGGCGGGGCCCTGGGCGCAGTGCTCCGCTATGCCATCAGTCTTTTCCCTTATAAAGGAACGTTCCCTGTACTTACCTTTATTACAAACGTGCTGGGCGCTCTGCTGATCGGCTATATTGCAGGGGCGGCGGCGCGCCGGGGACTTTCCCGGAATCTGGTCTTATTCCTGAAAACGGGAGTATGCGGAGGCTTTACTACCTTTTCCACGTTCTCTCTGGAAGCATACAATCTGTTTGACGGGGGACATTATATTACAGCAGTTTTTTATATGATATTAAGTATGCTGTGCTGTCTGGCAGGTGTGGCTGCCGGTCTGTATATGGCAGAGCGTATCGGATAAAATTTATCATTTATAAAAGAATACATCAGTCTGCCGCCGGAGACGATAACAGTATTCCGGGAAAAACGGGATGCAGAGGTATGCATTTCCTTACTGATGTATTCCACATGCAACACAGATTGCGATTGACTAACTCTGCATCGGTTTCCTAAAATGTAAAAAAGGAGGGATTCTATGCAGGCGTTGTCAAAGGCAAAAGCAGGAGAAAACTATACGATCAAGTGGATGTTCGGCCTGCCGGATGTACTGGAATTTCTGAGAGGCCGCCACGTAGAAGAAGGAACTACGATTCAGGTTGTCCGGAACAGCGGCGAATTCGTTATTATCGGCGTGGAAGGACACAGGTATGTACTGGGAAACGGAATCGCGGATCGGATTCAGGTGTAATTTGAATTTGTGCGTGGAGAAAGCTTCCGCCGGGGAGTCCGGGTATGGTGCCGGAGAGCACGCTTTCGCTCGGAACGCGGCGCAGCGGTACATAAGAGCGCGAAGGACGTGCTCTAAGTGCCGGCGCCGCTTTACGGCTCTCCATCCCCCCCCTCATCCCTTCCCGACTGCGCTTTCTCCCCCACAATTTCAAATTCAAACAAGAAGAAACGAAGACAGAACTTTATCGGCTGACACAAGACTGTATTCCGTACGGTTGTTTGAAAGCAGGTGTATTTTCCTGTTTCAAAAGCGGAAATCGGATGAATAGTTAGCCGTAGTCGAAATAGTTCTGTCTTTGTTTTTGTTTGTTGAATTTGAAATTTCCCGCAGCCGCTATCCGAAAACGATTTATTCTCACTTCGTATTCTGACATTTTCGGACTTTTTTCAATCGCATGCCGCAGATAAATTCAAATTGAAGGGGCGAAAAGAAAGTGTGGCGGGAAACGGAGAATGATGGTAAAATAAGACAAATGGCGCGCAGAGATCTGTTGAACCGGATGAGATTACACCGGGTGCAGAAAGGAGAACAAAAATATGGGAACTTACATGGAAATGCTCGCAAAACATGCAAAGAATGCATCACGAGAAGCGGCAAAGCTCGGTACAGATGAGAAAAACAGGGGACTGCTTGCTGTGGCAGATGAATTGACAGCACAGCAGGAACTGATCCTGGAGGAAAATAAAAAAGATCTGGAGGCTGCAAAGGAAAAGGGAATAAAGCAGTCTCTGATCGACAGGCTGGCGCTTTCGGAAAAGAGAATCGCTGATATGGCCGAGGGACTCCGTCAGATTGCGGCTTTGGAAGACCCGGTCGGAGAAGTGCTTTATATGAAGACGCGGCCGAATGGACTGCGGATCGGACAGAAAAGAGTACCGCTCGGAGTTGTGGGAATTATTTATGAATCCCGTCCGAATGTTACGGCAGATGCCTTTGGTCTCTGCTTTAAGACAGGAAACGCAGTTATTCTGCGGGGAGGAAGCGATGCAATTCATTCCAATCTGGCAATTGTCCGGGCAATTAAGTCAGGTCTGCGCAAAATGAAACTCAATCAGGATATAGTTTTGTTGGTTGAGGACACAAGCAGGGATGTTGTCAATGAAATGATGAAGATGCATGGCTGGATTGACGTACTGATTCCCAGAGGTGGGGCAGGACTGATTACGAATGTGGTTCAGAACAGTACGGTTCCGGTAATTGAGACGGGTACGGGAAACTGCCATGTCTATGTAGATGAAGGGGCCGATCCGGTTATGGCGGCAGATATTGTGGAGAACGCAAAAACACAGCGGATGGGCGTATGCAATGCATGCGAATCTCTGGTAATTCATTCCAAAGCGGCGGAGGAGATTCTTCCGCGGATTGTCTCCAGGCTAAAAGGGCATAATGTAGAGATGCGCGGGGATGAAAAAGCACGGGCAATCAGTGAAGAGATTATCCCGGCTTCCGAGGAAGACTGGGGTACCGAGTATCTGGACGCTATTATCTCCATAAAAGTAGTGGATTCCATAGATGAAGCCATTGAGCATATTAATAAATATAATACCGGACACTCAGAATCTATTGTGACAAAAGATTATGCCCGTGCAATGAAGTTCCTCGATGAAATTGACGCGGCGGCGGTCTATGTAAATGCATCGACCAGGTTTACCGATGGGTTTGAATTCGGATTCGGAGCAGAGATCGGTATCAGTACGCAGAAACTTCATGCAAGAGGCCCCATGGGGCTTCAGGCTCTGACAACAACAAAGTATATCGGATTTGGCAGCGGTCAGATCCGGAAATAAGGCAAAAAAGGATACGGAAAAAACAGAGAAAAGGATACGCCGGAGCATGTACCGGAAGTGGCCGAGACAAAGAGTTTCGGACTTCGGGTGCTGTTTCCGGCGTTTGTCTGTGGTGATACGATGAAAACGTACACTATTATATACAGAAGAATTTAACGGAAAATACAGGAGTAATTGAATAATACTTGCATATTATGCAAAAATGATGTATTATTATGCAAGTATTAACAAAGCGAACAGGGATGTACCCTTTACTTCCCTGCCAATGTGGTATATTATTAGGAATTGTAAGCGTCTGCGGACAGAAGCACTATAGATTCGTCTGCCGGCGCTGTACATATTTCACAGGAAAGGAAATTACTGAAATGATTAAAGTTGGAATCATCGGAGCTACAGGATATGCCGGCGCCGAGCTTGTGAGAATACTGACAGGGCATAAAAATGCGCAGATTGAATGGTATGGCTCCAGAAGTTATATAGATCAGAAATACGCAGATGTATACAGAAATATGTTCCAGATTGTGGATGACACATGTATGGACGACAACATGGAGGAGCTGGCGTCCCGGGTGGATGTGATTTTTACGGCTACACCCCAGGGACTGTGCGCGTCTCTTGTAAACGAAGGAATTCTGTCAAAGGCAAAGGTAATCGATCTCAGCGCGGACTTCCGGCTTAAAGATGTATCAGTCTACGAAGAGTGGTATAAGATTGAGCATAAAGCTCCTCAGTTCCTTGAGGAAGCAGTATACGGCCTGTGCGAAGTGAACAGAGAAGCGGTAAAGAAGGCACGTCTGGTGGCGAATCCGGGATGTTATACAACCTGTTCGATTCTGACGGCCTATCCGCTGGCAAAAGAGGGGCTGATCGATATGGACAGTCTGATTATCGACGCAAAATCCGGAACCTCCGGAGCAGGACGGGGCGCCAAGCTTCCGAATCTCTTCTGCGAGGTTAATGAAAATATTAAGGCATATGGAGTAGCCACACACCGGCATACGCCTGAAATCGAAGAACAGCTGGGATATGCTGCCGGGAAGAAGGTTACGCTTAGTTTTACACCGCACCTTGTTCCCATGAACCGGGGAATTCTTGCCACAGAGTACGCCAGCTTGACCCGGAAAGTTACGACGGAAGAGATCAAAGCTGTATATGATAAATATTACGGGGATGAAAAATTTGTCCGTGTTCTTGAGCCGGGGGTATGCCCGGAAACAAAGTGGGTGGAAGGCAGCAATTACGTGGATATCGGTTTTAAAATTGATCCCAGAACAAACCGCATTATTATGATGGGCGCCATTGACAATCTGGTTAAAGGCGCGGCCGGACAGGCGGTGCAGAACATGAACCTGATGTTTGGCGAGCGGGAGAGCGAAGGTCTGGAACTGGTGCCGATGTTCCCGTAAGTTTTACCGGGAAGCAGTAATCCTTCGGATGCTGCTGATTTGACGGTATGAGAGTGTCCCGGGACGAAAAATGAATGGAGTACATATAGTTATGATACGTGTAATGACAATTGAGGACTACGATCAGGTGTATGCCCTCTGGAAAAAGATCAAAGGCTTTGGAATCCGCAGTATAGATGATTCCAGAGAGGGAGTGGAGCGGTTCCTGAAGCGGAATCCGTCCACCAGCGTAGTGGCCGAGGAAGACGGGAAAATTGTGGGAAGCATCCTCTGCGGCCATGACGGCAGACGGGGCTGTCTGTACCACGTCTGTGTGGATGAAGCGTACAGAAGACATGGAATCGGAAGAGCGATGGTTGTTTTTGCCATGAAAGCGCTGCAGAAAGAGGAAATCAACAAAGTATCTCTTATAGCTTTTACAAAAAATGACATTGGAAATGCTTTCTGGAATACCATCGGATGGACAGAGAGACTGGATCTGAATTATTATGACTTTACCCTGAATGAGGAAAATATTACGGCATTTAATGAACAGTAGAAAAGAAAAGGAGCGGAAAGACGATGAAGATAATTGACGGAGGCGTAACTGCCGCAAAAGGATTTGAGGCGGCGGCAGCGGCGGCAGGAATCAAATATCAGGACCGGACAGATATGGCCCTGATCTACAGTGAAAAACCATGTAAGGCAGCAGGAGCTTTTACGACGAATGTGGTAAAAGCCGCGCCGGTGAAATGGGACAGGGAGATCATAGAGAAAAAACTGCGGCCCCAGGCAGTTATAGTGAATTCGGGAATTGCAAATGCATGTACCGGTGAGGAAGGGATGGAATGCTGCAGAAAAACGGCGGAAACCGCGGCCCGGGAGCTGGATGTGGATGCGGAAAGTGTGCTGGTCGGATCTACCGGCGTTATCGGAATGCAGATCCCCATGGACCGGATTGAAAAAGGAATTCATACACTTGCGGCAGAGAAAAAGGCAGACCGGGAAAGCGGCGCTGCGGCTGCAAAAGCCATTATGACAACCGATACCAGACCGAAGGAAGCGGCAGTTACTTTTGAAATCAATGGAAAGACAGTGACCATCGGCGGCATGGCGAAAGGCTCCGGCATGATTCATCCGAATATGTGCACCATGCTGTCATTTATTACAACGGATGCGAAAATATCCGGGAAGGCGCTGCGGAAAGCGCTGCGTGCAGATGTGGAGGATACCTACAACATGATATCCGTGGACGGAGATACGTCTACCAATGATACAGTGCTTCTGCTGGCAAACGGCATGGCCGGGAATGATAAGATCCGGTACGGTACGCCGGAGTATGAAATATTCTGCCAGGCCCTTCACTATATAAATGAGACACTGGCCAAAAAGATGGCAGGGGACGGCGAGGGAGCGACGGCTCTCTTTGAGGCGAAGATTACAGGAGCACAGACCAGGGAACAGGCAAAGGTACTGGCAAAGTCCATTGTCTGCTCTAATCTGACGAAGACGGCTATCGCCGGCCATGATGCAAACTGGGGCAGAATTCTCTGTGCAATGGGGTATTCCGGAGCGGAGTTTGATCCGGAAAAAGTGACGCTGTTTTTTGAGAGCAGTGCGGGAAAGATTAAGATTATAGAAAATGGAGTCGCTGTAGAATACAGCGAGGAGAAGGCGACAGAGATTCTCTCTCAGCCCGAAGTAACAGTAACCGCAGATATCGGGGAAGGCCAGGCACAGGCGGCGGCCTGGGGCTGTGATCTGACTCATGAATATATTAATATTAACGCCGATTACCGGAGTTAAGGAGGACAGGAACGATGAATGAAAACATGCAGCAGTATCTGGATAAAGCGCAGGTTCTGATTGAGGCTCTGCCCTATATCCAGCGTTTTAACAGGAAGATTATTGTAGTGAAATACGGCGGCAGCGCCATGGTGGATGAAGAACTGAAAAAGCGGGTGATTGAGGACGTGACGCTGCTTAAGCTGGTAGGATTCAAACCGATTATTGTCCACGGAGGCGGTAAAGAGATCAGCAAATGGGTGGCAAAGACAGGAATGGAACCCAGATTTATCAATGGACTCCGCGTGACAGATGAAAGCACGATGGAGATCGCGGAAATGGTTCTTGGGCGGGTGAATAAAAGCCTGGTACAGCTTGTAGAGAGTCTGGGCGTACGGGCCATCGGCATCAGCGGAAAGGACGGCGGTCTTCTGCGGGTGGATAAAAAGTATTCTGAAGGACAGGATATCGGATATGTAGGTGAGATCAAGCATGTCAATGCGCCGATTCTCTTTGACCTGCTGGAGAAAGACTTCCTTCCGATTGTCTGCCCGGTAGGAATGGACGATGACTATAATACATACAACATCAATGCGGATGACGCGGCCTGTGCCATTGCGCGGGCAGTCCGGGCTGAGAAACTGGCTTTCCTGACAGATATTGAAGGCGTGTACAAAGATCCGGACGATCCTTCCACCCTGATCTCCGAGCTGTGGGTGGACGACGCGAAGAAACTGATGTCATCCGGAAATATTGGCGGCGGTATGCTGCCAAAGCTTCAGAACTGCATTGACGCCATCGCCCATGGCGTGTCCAGAGTGCATATTCTGGACGGCCGGATTCCCCACTGCCTCCTTCTGGAGATCTTTACAAACAAGGGAATCGGCACGGCAATATTGAACAGTAAAGAAAGCAGGTATTATTATGGTGAACAATAAAATTCAGTCGGCGGAAGAAAATCTTATTCGTGTATATAATCGTTTCCCCGTTGTGCTTGACCATGGGGAGGGCATGTATCTTTATGATACGGATGGAAAGGAGTATCTGGATTTTGCGGCGGGATTTGCCGTATGCGGTCTGGGATATGGCAATAAAGAGCTTGCCGGTGTTCTGAAGGATCAGATTGACCGGCTGTATCATACATCCAATCTCTATTACCATGAGAGCTGCGGAGAGGCTGCAAAAGAACTGAACCGTGTATGCGGCATGGACCGGGTTTTTTTTACAAACAGCGGCGGCGAAGCAATTGAGGGAGCCCTGAAAGCGGCAAGAAGATATTCATATACAAAGCAGACAGGCAGATATGAGTTTATTGCCATGGAGAATTCTTTTCACGGAAGGACATTCGGCGCTGTGTCTGTAACCGGACATAAGGCATACAGGGATCCTTTTGAGCCTGTGGTTCCGGGTGTGAAATTCGCAAAGTTCAATGATCTGGACAGTGTGAAAGCTCTTGTCAGTGACAAAACCTGTGCGATTATTCTGGAGCCTCTGCAGGGAGAAGGCGGTATAAACCCTGCTACGCAGGAATTTATGGAAGGAATCCGGAATATCTGTGACGAGAACGGTATTCTTATGATCTGTGATGAGGTTCAGTGTGGCATGGGAAGAACCGGAAGTATGTTTGCATGGCAGGGGTATGGAGTGAAGCCGGACATTCTGACCATGGCAAAGGCAATCGGAAACGGCATTCCGGTAGGTGCCTTCGCCCTGACAAAGGAAGTGGCAGAATATTCCCTGCAGCCCGGGGACCACGGCGCTACATACGGCGGCAATCCGCTGGCATGTACGGCGGTGAAAAAAGTGATTGAGATTTTCGAGCGGGAAGATATTGTGGGACATGTAAATAAGGTGGCGCCCTATCTGACAAGGAAGCTGGATGAGCTTGTAGAAGAAATGGACTGCGTGACAGAGCGCAAAGGCAAAGGCCTGATGCAGGGAATCGTTGTTACAAAGCCGTTGGCAGAGGTAAACAATAAAGCGGTTCATGAAGGACTTCTAGTCATCCAGGCCCATGGAAATGTGATCCGTTTTGTTCCTCCGCTTATTGTGGAAGAAAAGCATATTGATGAAATGATTGTGAAAATGAAGAAAGCGCTTCAGTAATTGAAGAAGAACTCCGCTTTCACGGAAGAGGCGGAATAAAGAGACCGGTTGTCGGATATACTGAAATATGTGTAAATGGTGCAGCATATGGAGGTAGGAAGATGATCGGTTTTTTTATCGCACTTTTATCAGGCGCTCTGATGAGTGTGCAGGGAGTATTCAACACTCAGGTGACGAAGACGACAGGTGTCTGGGTGAGTAACGGATGGGTTCAGCTCACAGCATTTGCAGTCTGTCTTGCCGTATGGCTGGCAACCGGCCGTGACAGTGTGACAGCTCTGGGGCGGGTCGAACCGAAATATATGCTGCTGGGCGGCGTAATCGGCGCGGGGATAACGTGGACGGTAATTAAGAGTATAGAAGCGCTGGGGCCGGCAAAGTCTGCCCTTCTTATTGTAATCGCGCAGCTGATCGTGTCTTACGTAATTGAGCTTTTCGGAATGTTCGGGATGGAGAAAGAACCGATAGACTGGAGAAAGCTGGGAGGGCTCGCCCTGGCTATTGTGGGAATTGCTGTTTTTCAGTGGAAGTAAGGAGCGAAGAGGCGGCAACAGGTATAAAACCGTAATAAACACTCAATAAAGTTGTAACAAAGACGTAATTGTCTATTGTCTTTTTGACAGAAATTCGTTACAATAATAACAGGTTGTGCATAAACAGCCTGGTTCACAGAGATAAACGGAACAGGGAGGTTCTGCGTATTTCATGTGTGCCGTTTTTATGTCCGGCATAAAGGGGTATTCTTGCGATCTGCGGATTGTGAGGAAAGTATGCGAGATAATTTAAAAATTTTCATTATGACGGCGGTTCTGCTCGGGGCGCTGTTTCTGCTGGCCGGCTGCGGCGGACAGCAGGAGGACGGGCTTGAGAATCTGGAACTGACAGATACATCCGGAACGGAAGAAGATAAAGGTATGCAGGAAGAGTCCTGCGGAGAAGAGGAGACATATGTTTATGTTCACGTTTGCGGTGCAGTACGGTCTCCTGGAGTGTATAAATTAAAAAATGATGCGCGGGTTTTTGAAGCAGTTGAACTGGCCGGCGGGCTGACAGAAGAGGCGGCCGGCGAATATGTTAATCAGGCGGAGACTGTGACGGACGGAGGGCGCATTTACGTGCCGACTCTGGAGGAAGCACAGGAGTACGGCGCGGGGGTTGCAGAAAAAGGGATAACCAGTGGTACGGACGGAAATATACAGGGAAAGATAAATATTAATACAGCCGGAAAAGAGAAACTCATGCAGCTTACCGGAATCGGTGAGGCAAAGGCTCAGAGTATTCTGGATTACCGTGAGGAGCACGGAAGGTTTACCGCCGTGGAGGAGCTGATGCAGATTGAGGGAATCAAAGAGGGAGTATTTAATAAAATAAAGGACAACATAACGATATAGCAGGGAGTCGAGATATTGGAGTATGAGTAAAAAAATATTGGTTGTGGATGATGAAAAATTGATCGTGAAAGGGATCCGCTTCAGTCTGGAGCAGGAGGGCATGGAAGTAGACTGCGCATATGATGGCGAGGAAGCGCTGGAGTATGCAAGGAACTGCGAATATGATCTGGTGCTTCTGGATGTGATGCTTCCGAAAAAAGACGGATTTGAGGTGTGCCAGCAGATACGGGAATTCTCAGATATGCCCATTGTTATGCTGACGGCCAAAAGTGAAGACATGGACAAGATTCTGGGGCTGGAGTACGGAGCCGACGACTACATAACAAAGCCCTTTAATATACTTGAGGTTAAAGCAAGAATCAAAGCCATTATGCGCCGCACGACCAAAAGAAAGGAACCGGCGGGAAGTCCGGTTCTTATAAAGGGGAACATGAAAATTGACTGTGAGAGCAGGAGAGTGTTTATCGGAGAGCGGGAGATTAATCTGACGGCGAAGGAATTTGATGTACTTGAACTCCTGGCTATGAATCCGAACAAGGTATACAGCAGAGAGAACCTGCTGAATCTCATATGGGGATATGATTATCCGGGAGATGCAAGAACAGTGGATGTGCATATCAGGAGACTGCGAGAGAAAATAGAGGTTAATCCGAGTGAACCGAAATATGTACATACAAAGTGGGGAGTGGGTTATTATTTCCAGGGGTAAGCTTCGGCTTAAAATAAGAGATAGAATATTCCGGAATCTGCGGGTGAGGATAATTGCGATCATTATGCTGGCAGGGCTTGTGCCCTGTCTGGCTGCGCTTTTCGGAATTGTAACTTATTACGAATCCAGGGCGGTGGAACTTCGGACTGCAGAAATTCAGAATCAGTGTACAATTCTGTGCAATCAGTTCAGTACTTACGGATATCTTTCGGATACGTCATCCGAGGTCATCAATGCAAATCTTTCACAGCTGACAGATATTTACAATGGCCGGGTTATGGTGATTGACAGCCAGCTTACCGTTGTCAGGGATACATACGATCTGGATGAGGGAAAAACGGATGTATCTGAAAACGTGATCCGAAGCATGCAGGGTGAGGCGGTCAGTTATTACGATAAAAAGAATAATTATATTGAGGTTTCTGCACCTATTCCGGGTCCTGAAGGCGAAGGGATCAGCGGAGTAATGCAGGCCAGTGTGTCTACGGATACAATCGAGAATACGATTGCCGAACTGTATACGCAGGGAGGCGTGATCATTGGAATTGCCATGATTCTGCTGGCTCTCGCCGGCGTCTTTGCGGCGGACAGAGTGGTGCGGCCGCTTCACAGAATTACCGGGGCCATCGAAAGTGTGACAGAGGGGTATACGGACGACGTCCTTCATGTGGAGACATTTACAGAAACCAGGCAGATGAGCGAGGCATTCAATAAGATGCTGGGCAGGCTGAAGCTTCTGGACGAATCCAGAGAAGAGTTCGTCTCAAATGTCTCTCATGAGCTGAAGACGCCTATGACATCTATGAAAGTGCTGGCAGATTCTCTTCTGGAGCAGGAAAATGTGCCTGTGGAAATGTATCAGGAGTTTATGGGGGATATTGCAAAAGAGATTGACAGAGAAAATCAGATTATTACAGATCTGCTCTCTCTTGTTAAAATGGATAAAACAGGGCAGAATATCAATATTCAGTCTGTAAATATCAATGAGCTCCTGGAGCAGATTCTGAAGAGGCTGAAACCTATAGCAGAAAAGAAAAACGTAGAAATGGTAATGGAAAGTTTCCGGCCTGTGACAGCAGAGATTGACGAGACAAAATTTTCCCTTGCGGTTTCCAATCTGGTGGAAAACGCAATTAAATATAATATGGATAACGGCTGGGTTCACGTGTCACTGAACGCGGATCATAAGTTTTTCTATATCAAAGTGGAAGATTCCGGAATTGGTATTCCGGAAAAAGATCAGGATCATATTTTCGAGCGCTTTTACAGGGTGGACAAGTCTCACTCCCGGGAAATCGGCGGCACGGGTCTGGGTCTTGCGATTGCAAGAAATGCGGTAATTGTGCACAGAGGCTCTATCAAGGTTCACAGTATTGAAGGAGAAGGGACTACATTTACGGTTCGGATTCCCCTCACATACGTGACAGTATAGGAGGCATGACTATGAGAACAGACAAAAAAGTGACTGCAGTTCTGATGTGCGTCCTGACAGTCTTTCTGCTTGCCGCGTGTGCGAAGCGAACTGATGTGGACAGCGGGGATCCCTATATATACAGCCTGAACACAGACAGAACCGGCCTGGTAAAGATTACATTTGAATTTGAGGAGGACGATCCACTCAGGCAGGCGGAAGCAATACTGAGTGAGATGAAGCAGCCTGCATCCGACATCGAATATACGACAGTATTTCCGGAGGATGTGGAAGTGACAGAGTGTAATATAAGCGGTGGTATTCTGGCAGTGGATTTTAACAGTGCGTATCTTCAGATGGAGAATCTTGAAGAAAAACTGGTCCGGGCGGCCGTTGTGCAGTCTTTGGTTCGTATAGACGGGATTAATGCTGTGTATTTCTCTGTGGAGGGAGAAAATCTTAAAGACGGAGACGGCAGACCGATCGGCCTTATGAATGAAGATGATTTTGTGGAGAATACAGCGTCTTCGCCCAGTTCCTATCAGACGGGAACGCTGGTACTGTATTTTGCCAATGCGGACGGGGATAAACTTGTGCCGCAGGAGATGAATGTTCGGTACAGCAGCAATATATCAAGAGAGAAACTGATTGTGGAAAAGCTTATACAGGGCCCCCAGAGCGGAGATGTATATCCTGTTATTAATCCGGATACAAATCTGCTGAGCGTTACAATTAAAGACAAGATCTGTTATGTGAATTTTGACAGTACATTCCTTACCGGCGCCTATGATATTGTGCCGGAACTGACCGTTTATTCTATTGTAAATTCTCTGACCGAGGGAACAGAGGCAGAACAGGTACAGATTACGATTAACGGTGAATCGGATAATAGTTATATGGAGGCAGTGGATTTATCCAAGCCTCTGGAATCAGATATGAATTGGGTCGCAGCTGAAAACGATGAAACATGAAACGACCTCTGTGCATGACATGTGCACTTTATCTTATTATACAGGCTGCGGGAATGGGAATTCTTTCCCGGATAGAAAAGGCGCAGAGCCCGGAAATGTCCGGGAAAGAATCTGCTTCTTCCGACCGGACAGAGCAGGTTCTTCTTACCGGTACGGTGGACCGCATAGAAGAAAAGGAGAAAGTAACCGCAGTTTTCCTGAAGGATAATCAGATCTCTGCTTCAGACCAGAAGATCAGCGAGTCGAAAGTACTGGTTTATATCAAACCAGATCAGATGAAAATCAGAAATCAGAATCAGACAGAAAACCACAGTGAAAACAGAATAAGAGCAGGAAACAGACTTCGGATTTCCGGTGAGGCCGAAGTCTTTTCGCCAGCCCGCAATCCGGGGAATTTTGATCAGAAATTTTATTATGAAAAGCAGGGGATCCGCCGCCTGATCCGGGCGGAACAGGTGGAACTTATTTCCGGAGAGACAGACCGGGTTAAAGATTTTCTTCAGAGCCTGAGAGCAGGATGGAAGGAAAAACTGATCCGTCATCTGGGAGAATATTACGGCAATACAATGAGCGCGGTACTTCTGGGTGAAAAGAGCGGTCTGGATGAAGAAATGAAAAAAATGTATCAGAAAAACGGAATCGGACATATTCTGGCCATTTCGGGACTTCATATGTCCTTTATCGGTTCCGGACTGTACAGCCTGCTCAGAAAAACCGGTCTGCCCTTTGCCGCTGCCGGTATCTGCGGGGGGCTGATTCTTATTTTCTATACTATTATGATTGGCGGAAGTGTGTCGGCGGTCAGGGCACTGATCATGTTTCTCATTCGGGCGGGAGCAGATGTATGGGGACGGGATTATGATCTGCTTACCAGTCTGCTTGTATCTGCGGCAGGAGTATGTATCTGGCAGCCTCTTTACCTGCTGGATGCGGCCTTCCAGCTTTCCTATGGAGCCATCCTGGGAATTGCGCTGATGGCACCGGTTTTCGGGGATATGCTTCGCTGTTCGGAAACAGGCAGAAGAAAGGATTTCAAAAAAGACGAGAAAAACAGGAACAGCGCCGCGCGCGGAATTGGGCGGTGTATTGCGGGACTGCCAGAAAAACTGGCTGCCGGTCTGAGCTCCAGTCTGGCTGTCAGTGTGTTCCTTATGGGGCCTTTGCTGTACTTTTATTTTGAAATCCCCCCATATTCGGCTCTGCTGAATCTGTTTATTATCCCGGCCATGTCTCTTGTTATGGGAGCCGGGCTTTTCGGCTCTCTTCTTACCCTGGTTTCAGATTATCTGGGAGGGCTGGTCCTTCAGGCCTGCAGAGCGGTGCTTATCTTTTATGACGGAAGCTGTTCGCTTGCGGGAAAACTGCCGGGAAGCCGGTTTGTGACGGGACAGCCGGGAGCGCTGTGGCTGGCTGTATATTACGGGGCAGTGGCAGCAGCATACCTGGTATACCGGTATCTGATATTCCGGAAAAAGAAACGAGAGGCGGAAAACGCAGATGGCAGGAGCAGAATAGAAGAGCCGGGACTGCTGAGGACGCCGGGGATCTTTCTACTGGGATTCGCGGCAGTTATGCTCTTTGTATGCAGGGCAGGGCATGAACATCAGGGAGGGGTTCAGGTTACAGTTCTGGATGTGGGACAGGGAGACGGCATCTTTATCCGCAGCCCGTCGGGAAATGCGTATTTTGTTGACGGCGGCAGCAGCGATGTATCATCCTCCGGTACCTACCGGATCGAACCCTTCCTTCTGGCAGAGGGAGTGGATACGCTGGAGTATGTTTTCCTTTCCCACGGGGACAGCGATCATTTGAACGGTATGACAGAGATGCTTGCAAATCAGGAAATGGGCGTGAGGATAAGAACACTGGTGCTGCCTCCGGCACCGTTTCATGATAAAAACCTGCTTCAGGCGGCACGGACTGCCGCGGAGAACGGCACAAGAATTACTGTGATGAACCCGGGAAACAAGATCAGTGAAATACTGCCTGACGGCGTGTTTGCCCTGACCTGTCTTGCGCCGGAAGAATCTCTTGCGGCGGAGGAAGGAAGCAATGCATCCTCTATGGTACTGGAGCTTACATACGGGAAATTTTCCATGCTGTTTACCGGGGATCTGGAAGGGGCAGGGGAGAAGGCTCTGGCAGAAAGCGGAAGGCTGAAAGAGTATACGGTTCTGAAGGCCGCGCATCATGGATCCCGTTCTTCCGGCTCGGAAGATTTCCTTCATATAGTAAATCCTTCTGCAGCCATAATATCTGCCGGACAGGGAAACCGGTACGGACATCCCCATCCGGAAACTCTGGAACGGCTGCAGGAAGCCGGCTGCACGGTATATTCTACCCGGGATTACGGGGCAGTGTCTGTGTGGACAGACGGAAGCCAGGTGAAGATAGGCGGATTTATCCGGCCGGGCAGTATAAATCGGTGAGAGCGGATTTGACGGAAAAGTAATACCTGCCTCTTGTCAAAAAGGATGCATTTCCGATATAATAGAAGAGTTATGAAAAGTTTGAATGAAGACCTGAAGACGGGAAATTTTAAACAAATATATCTGTTGTACGGCTCTGAGGGCTACCTGAAAAGACAGTACAAGGAACGTTTTATTAAGGCAATGCTTCCGGAAGGCGATACGATGAATTATGCCTATTATGAAGGAAAGGGCACGGACATAAAAGAAGTAATTGATCTGTCGGAGACGCTGCCTTTTTTTTCTCAGCGCCGTCTGATCCTGTTTGAAAATACCGGTTTTTTTAAAAGCGGAGGAAATGATCTGGCAGATTATGTAAAGGAAGTACCGGAAACAACGTATTATATTTTCATTGAAAATGAGATTGATAAAAGGAGCAGGCTCTATAAAGCGGTGAAGGCCAGAGGCCATATTGTGGAGCTGACCACCCAGGATGAAAATACGCTGAAGCGCTGGATTCAGAGCATTCTGAAAAGAGAAGGCAAAATAATGTCAGACTCTGATATCCTTTATTTCCTGAACAAAGTCGGTACAGATATGGAAAATATCCAGAAGGAGCTGGAAAAACTGGTGTGCTATGCACTGGAGAGGCAGACCTTAGGGAGAGCCGATGTGGATGCAGTTTGTGTGACACAGATATCCAACCATATTTTTGATATGGTAAGCGCTGTATCAGATAAAAATCAGCGGCGGGCTCTGGATCTTTACTATGAGCTGCTGGCTCTGAAAGAGCCGCCTATGCGGATTCTGTTTCTGCTGACCAGACAGTACCGTCTTTTGTTTCATGTAAAAGCTCTTATGCAGCAGGGGTATGGCAGGAAAGAGATTGCATCCAAAGCCGGTCTTCATCCTTTTGTGGCGGGAAAATATATGGATCAGGCAAAAAGGTTCAGTATAGAGGAGCTCCGCTCGGTAATGGAAGAGGGAGCGCAGACAGAGCAGAATGTCAAGACGGGACTGCTGTCGGACAATCTGGCAGTGGAACTGTTTATTGTAAAATATTCTTCCAGAAAGGAAGAGGCGTCAATACGAAAATAAGAACCGGAAAGCCGGAAGAATTTTAAGAAGAAATAGAGAAAACAGATATAAACAGATAATTGGAGGAAGAAAAGTGGCAGCGATTGATCAAAGCAAAATCAGAAATTTTTGTATTATTGCACATATTGACCACGGTAAATCCACGCTGGCGGACCGCATTATAGAGATGACAGGACTTCTGACCAGCCGGGAAATGCAGGCCCAGGTGCTGGATAATATGGACCTGGAGCGGGAGAGAGGGATTACGATTAAAGCCCAGGCAGTGCGTACGGTCTATAAGGCAGATGACGGAGAAGAATATATTTTCAATTTAATTGATACTCCGGGACATGTGGATTTCAATTATGAAGTATCCAGGAGCCTGGCAGCCTGCGACGGGGCGATTCTGGTTGTGGATGCGGCGCAGGGCGTAGAGGCACAGACTCTGGCAAACGTGTACCTTGCACTGGATCATGATCTGGACGTAATGCCTGTAATCAATAAAATTGACCTGCCCAGCGCGGATCCGGACCGGGTTAAGGAAGAAATTGAAGATGTAATTGGCATTGACGCAGAAGACGCGCCGCTGATTTCCGCGAAGACCGGACAGAATGTCCATGAGGTGCTGGAGCAGATTATTCAGAAGATCCCGGCTCCGGGCGGGGATCCGTCCGCTCCCCTTCAGGCGCTGATTTTTGATTCCGTTTATGATTCTTACAAAGGAGTAATCGTATTCTGCCGCATTAAGGAAGGAACGGTCAGAAAAGGGACGCCTATGCTTATGATGGCTACCGGAGCCCGGGCGGAAGTGGTGGAAGTAGGAACCTTTGGAGCCGGACAGTTTATCCCGTGTGATGAACTGGAGGCAGGAATGGTAGGCTATATCACCGCCAGCCTGAAAAATGTAAAAGAAACCCGGGTGGGCGATACAATTACCGATGCATCCAATCCCTGTTCCGAACCTCTGCCCGGATATAAAAAGGTAAATCCTATGGTATACTGCGGCCTTTACCCGGCGGACGGGGCAAAATACCCGGATTTGAGAGATGCTCTTGAGAAACTGCAGCTCAATGACGCGGCACTTCAGTTTGAGGCCGAGACTTCCGCGGCTCTGGGATTTGGATTCCGGTGCGGCTTCCTGGGTCTTCTCCATCTGGAGATTGTTCAGGAACGCCTGGAGAGAGAATATAATCTGGATCTGGTTACCACAGCCCCCAGTGTTATTTACAAGGTGCACAAGACAAACGGGGAAGTGGAGGATCTGACCAATCCGACAAATATGCCGGACCCGGCGGAGATCGAATATATGGAGGAACCCATGGTAAAAGCAGAAATCATGGTGACTTCCGAGTATATCGGCGCAATCATGGATCTGTGCCAGGAGCGGCGCGGAATTTACCAGAGCATGGAATATATTGAAGAAAAAAGGGCCGTACTGCATTATCATCTGCCTCTGAACGAGATTATCTATGATTTCTTTGACGCTCTGAAATCCCGTTCCAGAGGATATGCTTCTTTTGATTATGAGATGATGGGATATCAGCGCTCTGACCTTGTGAAGCTGGACATTCTGATTAATAAAGAAGAAGTAGATGCGCTGTCATTTATTGTATTTGCCGGAAGTGCCTATGAGCGGGGACGAAAAATGTGCGAAAAACTTAAGGCAGAGATTCCCAGACAGCTGTTTGAGATTCCCATTCAGGCGGCAATCGGAAGCAAGATTATTGCCCGGGAGACTGTCAAGGCTATGCGCAAAGATGTATTGGCAAAATGTTACGGCGGCGATATATCCCGAAAGAAGAAGCTTCTGGAGAAACAGAAAGAAGGAAAGAAGCGCATGCGCCAGGTGGGCAATGTAGAGATCCCGCAGAAGGCGTTTATGAGTGTACTGAAACTGGACGACGACTGACAGATGACAGGCGATAACGGAAACTACGGAGCAGATTTATGGAAAAAAGAGAGCTGGAGCTGTATGTGCATATCCCTTTCTGCGTAAAGAAATGCGCATACTGCGATTTCCTCTCCGCTCCTGCCGGAGAAAGAGAAATACATGCTTATACAGACGCGCTGATCCGTGAGATCAGAGCCAGAGGAGAAAATCACAAAGATTGCCGTGTCAGCACGGTATTTCTGGGCGGCGGCACTCCCTCCGTGCTGAGCGGGGAGGACGCCGCCCGGATTTTTCGCGCGCTGAAGGAGAGTTTTGATATTGCAGAAAACCCGGAGATTACGCTGGAAGTGAACCCGGGAACAGTGACGGAGGAAAAAACGGCAGCATGGAAAAATGCAGGAATTAGCAGGATCAGTATCGGCCTTCAGTCTGTCAATGACCGGGAGCTTAAAATGCTTGGAAGGATTCATACATTCCGGGAGTTCCTGAATACATGGAAACTGGTGCGGCGTGCCGGATTTAATAATGTAAGTATTGATCTGATTTCTGCAATTCCCGGGCAGACCGTACAAAGCTGGGAGAGGACGCTGCGGACTGTGGCGGAACTGGGACCGGAGCATATTTCAGCATATAGTCTGATTATAGAAGAGGGAACGCCCTTTTATACTCTGTACGGAGACGGAAAAGAAAATGCCGGAGACAGCTCTTTTCCGCCGCTGCCGGACGAGGATGAGGACCGGGAAATATATCAGAGGACAGCTTCTGTTCTGAACGAGTACGGATACCACAGGTATGAGATATCCAACTATGCAAGAGAAGGATATGAGTGCCGGCATAATCTGGGCTACTGGGAGCGGAAAGAATACCTGGGTCTGGGTCTCGGGGCCTCCTCTCTGATCAGGGAATGCAGATTTCACAATACCGCGGATATGGAAAAGTATATGCATGTGTATGGCAGCGGCGGAAAGGCAGCGGAGGGGGAAGAGAATTCTGCATGTTCCTGTATGAAAACAGAAGAGCAGAATTCCACTTTGGAAGAAATAGAAAAGCTGTCTGTGGAAGATCAGATGGAAGAATTTATGTTTCTGGGCCTTCGGAAGACAGCAGGGATTTCTCCCGAAGATTTTCGAAGGTCTTTTGACAGAAATATTATGGATGTATATGGAGAGAAACTGATAAAACTGGAAAAACAGGGACTGATCAGAAATTCCGGAGCCAGAATCAGTCTGACTGAGAGAGGAACTGATATCAGCAACTATGTGTTCAGTGAATTTATTTTTTAAAGACAGTGCCTGCGGAAAACTTCCGGAGGCAAATTTTATGACCGGAAAGTATTAGGCCGGGAAAAATCAAAGTACGGAATATTGTTTTAAAATTCAGGTTTTTACTGTTTACTCAAAAAAATATATAAATCCTGTTGACAAAAAGAAAGCAGGGTGCTATCTTAATATACGAAAGGTGTTAGCACTCAAAAGAATAGAGTGCTAATAGTGATAAGGGAGAGGAGGCAGAACTGTGGCAGTAGATTCTGCATTAAGCGAAAGAAAGCTTATTATATTGAAGGCGATCATACAGAACTACCTCGAGACCGGCGAGCCGGTCGGCTCCAGAACTCTTTCAAAATATACAGAACTGAACTTAAGTTCCGCTACAATCCGAAATGAGATGGCAGATCTGGAAGATCTGGGATATATTTTCCAGCCGCATACATCAGCAGGAAGGATTCCTTCGGATAAAGGATACCGGTTGTATGTGGATATGCTCATGGAGGAAAAAGAACAGGAAATTACAGAGCGCGAGGACGCGATGCTGGAAAAAGCCGACAAGGTGGAAAAAGTATTGCAGCAGGCAGCAAAAGTGCTGGCTTCCAATACGAACTATGCGACCATGGTTTCAGCACCGATAAACAGCCGCAATACATTGAAGTTCATACAGCTTTCACAGGTGGACGAGGAACAGATTGTTGCGGTTATTGTGCTTGGCGGCAATGTGATCAAGAATAAGATCATAGAAGTCGGTGAAACATTAAGTAATGAAACACTGCTGAAGCTGAACATGCTTTTAAACACTACTCTGAACGGTATGTCCATTGACCAGATTACACTGGGGCTGATCGCAAGACTGAAAGAGCAGGCTGGCATTCACAGCGAGGTGGTAGCGCATGTGCTGGATGCGGTGGCGGAAATTATACATGTAGACGATGACATGAAGATCTATACAAGCGGTGCTACAAATATCTTCAAATATCCTGAACTCAGCGATAAACAGAGCGCCCAGGAAATTATAAGTGCATTTGAGGAAAAACAGCAGCTTGAAGAACTTGTTACAGAGACTCTTGCCAGCGAGAACAACCACGGCATACAGGTTTATATCGGAGATGAGACTCCGGTAAAGACGATGAAGGACTGCAGTGTGGTGACGGCCACATATGAGCTGGGCGAGGGCATGAAAGGTACAATCGGTATCATTGGTCCGAAACGAATGGATTATGAACATGTCATGAAGACGCTGAAGACTCTGCAGAATGAGTTGGATGCGATTTACAATAAAAATCCGAAAGAATAAACAGGAAGGTGGAAAGCTGGTGAGTGACAAGATGAGCAAAGAAGATATGGTAAAAGAAGCTGTCGAAGAAGCAAAAGCCAAAGCCGCTGAAGTTGATGAGCCCCAGACCGGGCAGGAAGAAACAGCAGAACAGGATACCGCAGAAAGCAAAAATGCGGAAACGGACAGCCAGTCCGACGCAGAGAATAGCGGTTCAGACAGGGAACAGACTGAAGAAGATGAGTCCGGTTCAGAAGCACAGGATTCAAAAGCAGAGAAGAAGAAACTTTTCGGCAAGAAAAACAAGAAAGATAAAAAGGACGAGAAGATTGATGAACTTACAGATCGTCTTACCCGTCAGATGGCAGAGTTTGATAACTTCCGCAAACGTACGGAAAAAGAGAAATCCCAGATGTACGAGATAGGAGCGAAAGATATCATAGAAAAGATCCTTCCCATTGTCGATAACTTCGAAAGAGGATTATCCTCAATGCCGGAAGATGAGAAAGCCACTCCTTTTGCAGAGGGGATGGAAAAGATCTACAAACAGCTGATGACTACACTGGAAGGAATCGGAGTGAAGCCGATCGAAGCAGTTGGTCAGGAATTCAATCCGGACTTTCACAATGCAGTAATGCATGTGGAAGACGAGGAACTGGGTGAGAACATCATCGCAGAAGAATTCCAGAAAGGCTATATGTACCGTGACAGTGTCGTGAGACACAGTATGGTAAAAGTTGCAAACTGACATCTTCAATATTTGGAATAAATAAAGAAAAATTAAAGGAGGAGCATTACTATGGGAAAAATAATTGGTATTGACCTTGGTACGACAAACAGCTGCGTGGCTGTTATGGAAGGCGGTCAGCCGACAGTCATCGCAAATACCGAGGGCGCAAGAACAACACCGTCTGTTGTGGCGTTTACAAAGACAGGTGAGCGTCTGGTGGGAGAGCCTGCAAAACGTCAGGCCGTAACAAACGCAAACAGAACGATCTCTTCGATCAAGAGAGAGATGGGTACAGATTATAAGGTAGACATTGACGGAAAGAAATATTCTCCGCAGGAGATCTCCGCAATGATTCTTCAGAAGCTGAAAGCAGATGCGGAAGGATACCTTGGCGAGAAAGTGACAGAGGCTGTTATCACAGTTCCTGCTTACTTCAACGACGCTCAGCGTCAGGCTACAAAGGATGCCGGAAAGATCGCAGGCCTTGATGTAAAACGTATCATCAACGAGCCTACAGCGGCTGCACTGGCTTACGGACTTGACAATGAGAAAGAGCAGAAGATCATGGTATATGACCTCGGCGGCGGTACATTCGATGTATCTATCATCGAGATCGGCGACGGAGTTATCGAAGTTCTTTCCACAGCTGGAAACAACAGACTGGGCGGCGATGACTTTGACCAAATGATCACAGACTATATGCTGGCTGATTTCAAGGCAAAAGAAGGTGTAGACCTTTCCGGAGACAAGATGGCTCTCCAGAGACTGAAAGAAGCGGCAGAGAAGGCAAAGAAAGAGCTTTCATCCGCAACAACAACAAATATCAACCTTCCGTTCATCACAGCAACATCCGAAGGACCGAAGCACTTTGATATGAACCTTACAAGAGCAAAATTTGATGAGCTTACAAGAGATCTTGTAGACAAGACAGCAGAGCCGGTAAGACGCGCGCTTTCCGATGCAGGAATTACGGCAGCAGATCTTGGCCAGGTGCTTCTGGTCGGAGGATCTACACGTATCCCGGCAGTACAGGAAGAGGTTAAGAGACTGACAGGCAAAGAGCCGAGCAAATCCCTGAACCCGGATGAGTGTGTTGCACTTGGTGCATCTGTACAGGGCGGTAAGCTTGCAGGTGATGCAGGCGCAGGAGATATCCTTCTTCTGGACGTTACTCCGCTTTCATTGTCCATCGAGACAATGGGTGGTGTCGCTACAAGACTGATCGAGAGAAATACAACGATCCCGACAAAGAAGAGCCAGATCTTCTCCACAGCTGCAGATAACCAGACAGCTGTAGATATCAACGTAGTACAGGGCGAGAGACAGTTCGCGAAAGATAACAAGTCGCTTGGACAGTTCAGACTGGACGGAATCCCGCCGGCTCCGCGTGGAGTACCGCAGATCGAAGTTACATTTGATATCGATGCAAATGGTATTGTAAATGTATCCGCTAAGGATCTGGGAACGGGCAAAGAGCAGCATATCACAATCACAGCAGGATCCAACATGTCTGATGCAGACATCGATAAGGCTGTCAAAGAAGCAGCTGAGTTCGAGGCACAGGATAAAAAGCGCAAAGAGGCTGTTGATACAAGAAACGAAGCGGATGCAATGGTATTCCAGACAGAAAAAGCTCTCAAAGATGTAGGCGATAAACTGGACGCAAACGACAAGGCTGCAGTTGAGGCAGATATGCAGGCACTTAAAGATGTACTTGCAAAATCCACTCCTGAGAATACAAGTGAATCTGATGTGGCTGAGATCAAGGCTGCGAAAGAGAAACTGATGGAAAGCGCACAGAAGCTGTTTACAAAGATGTATGAGCAGGCTGGCGCAGGAGCGGCAGGCGGCCCGAATCCGGGAGCAGGTGCCGGCCCGAACCCGGGAGCAGGCGCTGGTCCGGCTCCGGACGGTTTCCAGGGTGATGATGTGGTGGACGGAGATTATAAAGAAGTCTAAATCACCGGATCTGAACAGAGCACAGGGAATCTTCCCATTGTTTCATGGTAAGAATAAGAAAAAATTCTACGGAACCACTGAGTGGTTTCGTAGATTTTTTCGTGAAAGGTAGAGTATTTCAGTTATGGCAGAGACAAAGAGAGATTATTATGAGGTGCTCGGAGTAAGTAAGGACGCTGATGAAGCGGCGATCAAGAAAGCTTATCGTGCACTTGCGAAAAAATATCATCCCGACATGAATCCGGGAGACAAAGAGGCGGAAAAGAAATTCAAGGAAGCCTCTGAAGCGTATGCAGTCTTAAGTGATGCTGAGAAACGGCGTCAGTATGACCAGTTCGGGCATGCGGCATTTGAAGGCGGCGCCGGCGGTGCAGGCGGATTCGGTGGCTTTGATTTCAGCGGTGCCGATTTCAGTGACATATTTGGAGATATATTCGGGGATCTTTTCGGCGGCAGTCGCCGCGGCGGCCGCGGTGGAAACGGCCCGATGAAAGGCGCCAGCATCAGAAAAAGCATCCGTATAACATTTGAGGAAGCTGTCTTCGGCTGTGAGAAGGAGCTGGATCTGATCTTAAAGGATCCATGCGAGGACTGTAACGGTACAGGCGCAAAACCGGGAACATCTCCGGAAACCTGTCCAAAATGCGGCGGCAGGGGACAGGTGGTTTATACATCCCAGTCCTTCTTCGGTACAGTTCAGAATGTGCAGACCTGCCCCACATGCGGTGGCTCAGGTAAGGTAATAAAAGAGAAATGTTCGAAATGTGCAGGCACCGGATATACATCCAGCCGGAAGAAGATTAAGGTATCCATCCCTGCCGGTATTGACAATGGCCAGAGTGTCCGGATCCGTGACAAAGGTGAGCCGGGTGTAAACGGGGGTCCGAGGGGTGATCTTCTTGTTGAAGTGAATGTATCCCATCATCCGGTATTTCAGAGACAGGATGTCCACATTTTTTCAACAGTGCCTATCTCATTCGCAGTTGCCGCGCTGGGCGGTGATATCCGTATAAAGACTGTGGATGGTGATGTGATCTATACAGTCAGACCCGGAACCAAGACAGATACAAAAGTCC
The DNA here is from genome assembly GCF_056148955.1 of Mediterraneibacter sp. HA8405. Classification (NCBI taxonomy): domain Bacteria; kingdom Bacillati; phylum Bacillota; class Clostridia; order Lachnospirales; family Lachnospiraceae; genus Mediterraneibacter; species Mediterraneibacter sp. HA8405. Next base: position 1,691,877 of record NZ_CM148758.1, read on the forward strand.
GTCTGAAAGGGAAAGGAGTGCCTTCTCTGCGAAACCCGCAGGTGAGAGGCGATCATTATGTCACGCTTGTTATTCAGACACCGGAGCGTCTGAGCGCAGAGGCGAAAGAAGTTCTCAGAAAGTTCGATGAACTGACCGGAAATACTTTGCATCAGAACGACAATCCGGATGAGAATAAAGGAGAAAAAAAGAAAAAGAAAGGCTTCATGGACAAAATGAAAGAAGTCTTTGAAGATTGAAAATTTGAATTTATCTGCGGTATGGGGCTGGAGAGATCCGAAAACACTTCGATACAGAGGAAACAGAAATCGTATTCGGAGAGCGGCTGCGGGAAATTTCAGCTCCGTTCCGCGTAATAATTAAAACTATAAAACCCTGAGCACAGGCTAAAAACAGGATTTTCAATGGAAACTCACGTTCCGTTCGGACAGCTCCATTGAAAATCCTAACGCCTGTACTCAGGGTTTTAAGTTTTACTAAATTACGCTTCAAGTCGCAGAAATTTCCCGCAGCCGCTCTCCGAAAGGAGCATCCAGTCCTCTGTATCCAAGTATTTTCTTCGCTCATCCATCCGGCACAATACCCGGCCTTCCCGGCGGAAGTTCTTTCCACTCAAAAATTTAAATTCTCTCCCACAAATACAATTACAGATCTTTCTCCGAGGAGAAGTGTTTTTTCTGCTGTGGGCATTTCTTCTGTGGAAAATGTCTGCTGCTTCGGATCGCCGGTGTTTACCGCGATTTTCCAGCAATAATCTTCCGGGAGATCGGGAAGTGTGAGATGGGCCGCGTTCCAGTGGGCGTTTACGGCGACATAAACAAGATCTTCCCGTTCCTTTTCTTCGTCATAACCTGCAAACAGGACGCAGGCGGCATACTGACTTTCCGGCTCGTCGGCCTCCCAGGGCGCCAGACCGTGAAGGCTCATGGAGGGGAATCCGATATAGCTGGGTTCCAGATCTTTGCGGATGGCCGGGTGTTCCATGCGGAACGCGATCATAAACCGGAAAAAGTCGAAGATATCCTGGTTTTTCTCAAGAAGCGACCAGTTCAGCCAGGAAATTTCGTTGTCCTGGCAGTAGGGATTGTTATTCCCGTACCGGGTATCGCCGAATTCATCTCCGGAGAGAAACATGGGCGTTCCTCTGCTGCACATCAGTACTGTACAGGCGTTTTTAATCATCTTCCAGCGGAGGGACAGAATTGTCTCATCGTCTGTATCCCCTTCCTGTCCGCAGTTCCAGCTGTTGTTGTCGTCAAATCCGTCGGTATTTCCCCACCCGTTGGCTTCATTGTGTTTCTGGTTGTAACTGTACAGATCATACAGCGTAAATCCGTCATGGCAGGTGATAAAGTTAACAGAAGCATTGCCGCCCCGGTAAACCGGATCATAGAGATCCGGAGAGCCGATCATCCGCTGGGCAGCGATACGGGCCATATTCGGATCGCCTTTCAGAAAACACCGCATATCATCCCGGTAACGTCCGTTCCATTCCGCCCAGCGCTTCCAGGCGGGGAAAGAGCCTACCTGGTAGAGACCGCCCGCATCCCAGGCTTCCGCGATCAGTTTTACTCCGCCCAGAATAGAGTCAAAGGCAAGATTGCGCAGAAGAGGAGGCTGATTCATAGGCACGCCGTCCTCATTCCGTCCGAGAATGGAAGCGAGATCAAAGCGGAATCCATCTACACGGTACTCAATCACCCAGTATTTCAGACAGTCCAGGATCAGCTCCTGCACCACGGGATGGTTGCAGTTCAGAGTATTCCCGCAGCCGCTGAAATTATAGTATTTTCCGTCGGGCGTGAGCATATAATAAATGTTATTGTCAAATCCTTTAAAAGAAAAGCAGGGACCCAGCTCATTTCCTTCTGCCGTATGGTTAAATACTACGTCAAGAATTACTTCAATCCCGTTGTCATGAAGGGTTTTGATCATTTTTTTCAGTTCCAGACCTTCCCGGTTATATTCGACAGAGGAACAGTAACTGGTATTGGGGGCAAAGAAACAGACCGGATTGTATCCCCAGTAATCCAGAAGCTGGTTTTCATCGATAAGGCGCGCGTCCCTCATTTCATCAAATTCAAAAATCGGCATCAGTTCTACCGCATTGATCCCCAGTTTTTTCAAATAAGGAATCTTCTCCTCCAGTCCATGAAAGGTGCCCGGACATGTTACGCCGGATGAAGAATCCATAGTATAGCCCCGGACATGCAGCTCATAGATAATCAGATCTTCCATGGGAATCTGCGTGTGCCGTTCCGGTCCCCAGTCAAAGTTGGAGCGGACGACCCGGGCGCGGTATCCGTGGGAGGCGCTGTTTGTATGGCCCCAGCGGCTCTGTCCGGTAACGGCGCGGGCGTAGGGATCCAGAAGAATTTTTGTGCGGTCGAAGCGAAGCCCCTTCTTTTCATCAAAAGGGCCGTCCAGGCGGTACGCATATTCAAATTCTTCGATATCCAGTCCGAATACAATCATGGAATAGACAAAACCGATCCGGTAATTGTCCGGAAACTTCAGCACTGCGAAGGGTTCCTCCGCCTCTCTGTGAAACAGGAGAAGTTCGCAGGAGACAGCGCCGTGAGACTGTATGGTAAAGTTGACTCCGCCGGGAATAATTGTGGCTCCGAAATCCCGGAAAAACCCGGGGCGCACCTGGAAACCGCTGATCTCATCAATCGGTTTCAGCTGCTGTGCAGAGACAAGTACCAGGTCAGATGCATGCATTGACATGAAATTACCTCCTTTTCAAAATTACGGGTCTATGTTCTGGTAATAAAAGATAGCGACCTGGGTGCGGTCCCTCAGATCCAGCTTATCCAGAATCGTGCTTAAATAGTTTCTCACCGTGCCTTCACTTAAATACAGCCGGGAAGCAATTTCTTTATTGCTCAGTCCTTCCGCTATAAGACGGATGATATCAAGTTCCCTTTCACTGATCCCATAGTCAGGACAGTGGAAATCTTTCTTTTTGTTAAGGAGCCGGGGAATGCGTGAGACGATTTTTTCTCCGAAAACAGTCTGTCCGGAGTACACTGCCCGCACGGCGGGGATAATGTTCTGGTAGTCCTGTTTTAAAAGATAGCCTTTTGCGCCCAGTTTCAGTGACTTTACAATGTATTCATCATCTGAGAATGTAGTGAGCAGAAGAATCCGGGCATCCGGAAACGTCTCCAGAATCTGTGCCGCCGCATCCAGTCCGTTCTTTCCTTTCATGCGGATATCCATCAGAAGTACATCGGGTCTGTGTTCTCTGTACAGATTGAAAGCCAGACTTCCGTCATCTGCAGTAGCCGCTACTGTAAGATCGGGCTGAGACTCCAGAATGGTTTTCAGGGCATTTACGACAAGGCAGTCGTCATCTACGAGCATCAGTTTCATGTTTTGCCTCCTTTGGAACTGTAATCCATATCTGAAATCCATTCTCTGTATGAAAATGAATCTGTCCGTTTAATTTAATAATACGCTCTTTCATGTTGGCCAGCCCCATTCCGCTTTCTGATGAGGCCTTGCATGAACCCGTCCCGTTATCTGAAATGCACAGCTGATACAGGGCCGGATGTTCACGAAGCCGGATGGTGACCTTTGTGGCATTGCTGTGCCGGATTACGTTGGCAAGCGCTTCTTTTGTAATGCTGATAAAGCTGTATTTGACATCCTTTGGCACGGCAGGGGAACAGTCAAAGGAAAAGTCTACCGGACAGAAGGTAAAATCTTTGATCAGCATACGGATGGCATCTTCCATGTTTACGGCGTCATCCCGCAGGTCATGGACACTTTTCCGGATGCTGTCCATTGCCAGATTCAGGCTGTCGTCCAGAGAGTTCAGGGCCGGAGTCAGAGCAGTGTCCTTATTTACTGTCTTTGCGGCTCCCACCAGAAGGATGGAACGGGAAAGCAGGTGTCCCACATTGTCGTGGATTTCTCTGGCAATCCGGTTCCGTTCCCGGAGCGTTGCGTTATATATTTCGTAATCCTGCTTTTCCAGAAGGGTACGGTTCTTTTCTGTTAAAAGGATATCCCGTTCCTTACTGTCATCCTGGGTGCGGCGCAGCTCCTCTTCAAGAAATTCGCAGCGGTCTGTATTTTTCTCAAGAAAAAAAGCAGCCAGAAAACAGAACAGTTCCAGAAATATAAGAACCGGGGAAAGATGGCCGTACACAGAGCCCAGCAGAAGAAAGAGGATTCCCCCGGGAATCAGCACAGCATATTTCCGGCTCCTTAATACTGTATAAACTGCCGCAGGATAAAAGTACAGAAATGAGGGGCAGAATACTGCGGCGGCAAAATAACAGAAGCCGCCTGCGGCGGGAAGCAGGGAATCTCTTTGTGTGTATATGGAACAACAGAGAATTACTGCTCCCAGAAAGGCCAGTATAAACCAGATATCAGGCTGTACATAGAAAAGGCAGAACATGCTGAAAAGCATAAGCGCTGCAAGGTTCATCAGGTGATTCATATAGATTCAGGCATAAGCCGGCTCCTTCCGTTTCGTTTTAATATATTTATTATACATGAAAACCTTACCCGGGGCAAAAGAATTCATAAGCAGATGACAATTGTCATGTAACAATCTGACACAGGACACTACAGAAAACAGGTTCTGTAAAGTAGAATAAATACAGTGAAATCATAATGCGTTGATACCGGTATTGACCGGAAGACAATAAGGAGGAAACAGGATGATTGAGATCAAGAATCTGGTAAAGAGATATGGAAGCCTGGTGGCCCTCGACCACCTGAATCTCCACATAAAAGAGGGGGAGATATTCGGACTGCTGGGGCCGAACGGCAGCGGAAAAACAACGGCGATCAACTGCATGCTCGCTCTGCTGAAGTTTGACAGGGGAAGTATACGTATTATGGGCGAGGAGATGAGCCCGGATAATTATCGGATAAAAAAAGAGATAGGTGTTGTTATGCAGGATGTAGCGGTATTCAATGAACTTACCGTACATGATAACATTGATTATTTCTGCAGCCTGTACATAAAAGACCGGAAAAGATGCAGGGAACTTGTGGAGGATGCCATCCATTTTGCCGGACTGGAGGAATACAGAAAAGTATATCCGAAAAAGCTTTCGGGAGGACTTCTGAGACGTCTGAATATTGCCTGCGGCATCGCCCACAGGCCTAGACTGATCTTTCTGGATGAACCGACCGTTGCTGTTGATCCTCAGAGCAGAAATCAGATACTGGAAGGCATCTGCGAGCTGAACAGGCAGGGATCCACAATTATTTATACATCCCATTATATGGAAGAAGTGGAACAGATCTGTACCAGAATTGCAATAATGGATCACGGAAGATGCATTGCCTCCGGAACAAAGGAGGAACTGAAGAAAATGATAAGAACCGGGGAGACGGTTGTCATTGAAGCTGTTTCTCTGGAGGAAGAACAGCTGGAGCAGATCCGGAGTCTTCCGGGTGTGTTTACTGCAGAATACGAGGAACAGGTGCTTACGGTGCGCTGCACGGGAACAAAACATAATCTGCTTAGAATTCTCGGCTGGCTGCAGGAGAGAGAGATCCCCTTCGGACAGGTCTTTTCCCAGCTGGCGACTCTCAACGACGTGTTCCTGGAGATCACAGGGAAACAGCTTCGGGACTGAATACAGAATATGGAGACGCTGTCTGCAGGAAAAGACGGCGCCGTAAGTAATATGCAAGGAGGATAATATGCTGAAACAGATGAAATATGCGCTTCTGACAAAACTGAGAAATCCCAGCATAGTATTCTGGCCTTTCCTCTTTCCGCTGGCTCTTGCGACTTTGATGTATTTTGCTATTGGACAGATGGATCAGGCCGACTTTGAGACTGTGCCCGCTGCTGTGGTTGTGGAGGAGGAAGGGGAAGCAGTGGACAGTTTTCTCCCTTTTGTTGATGCCATGGATGAAAGCTCCGGCCTGATCCGTGCCGAAAAGATGACGGAAGAAGCGGCCCTTAAGGCTCTGGAAAAAGGTGAAGCTGAAGGAATCTTTTATGTGGGAAACGATGTCCGCCTGACAGTTTCCGGAAACGGATTTCCGGAAAGCATTCTCCAGTCGGTACTCGCGTCATATCAGTCCGGGGAGGAAGCTGTAAAGGACATTGCCAGGCTTCACCCGGAGGGAATGCAGGATGCACTTGAAAAAATGAAAGAATATGACACTGCTGTGAATCAGGTAAGCCTCGGCGGCACGACGATTGACGGCAATGTACAGATTTTTTATGCGCTGATCGGAATGGCATGCCTTTACGGATGCTTCATCGGGTTCGGATGCGCGCTCTGGCTTCAGGCGAATCTGACTGCTCTGGCAGCCCGCAGATGTGTGGCGCCGGTACACAGGCTGAAGCTGATCCTGACTGAGTTCGGAGCAGGATTCCTGGTGCATTTCGCAAATATGATTGTTCTGCTGGCATATATGAGGTATGTTCTGAAACTGGAGTTTACGGGCTCTTTTGCGGAAATGACAGGTCTGGTTCTTGTGGGAAGCATGTTTGGTGTATCCATGGGGATTTTTGTGGGCAGTCTGGGAAAGGTGGGAGAAGGAATCAGAATCGGCATTCTCCTTGGCATTTCGATGTCGCTGAGTTTTCTGGCCGGACTGATGGACGCTTCAGTCAAGGATGCTGTAGAGCAGCATGCGCCTGTACTCAGCCGTGTTAACCCGGCTGCCCTGATTTCGGACGCTTTGTATTGTATTAATGTATATGACGCGCCGGAAAGATTTGCGGATAATATGGTAATTCTGATTATAATGAGCGCTCTTATGGTCGGCGGCGCGTTTCTGATCGTGAGGAGGGAGCGGTATGGCAGTATTTAAGGTATACATGAAAATTACAAAAAAGAATATCTGGCTGGTCTGCCTTTATGTGGTGATTTTTTTCATCCTGACGCTGCTTTTTCAGGGAGTCGCGGGAAGAAACGCAGAGCAGGAGTATGCGGCAGAGAGTATATCCATCGGAGTTGTGGATGAGGACGGCGGCCCGGCGGCGGCCGCTTTGACTGATACACTCAGGCAGACAAACCAGGTCACGGTTCTTGAAGATAACAGAGAAATGATCCAGGAAAATCTGTATTACGGAAATATAAAATATGTGGTCCGCATTCCGGAGCATTTTATGGAGAACTGTATTCTGGGGGAGGAGGCTCTTCCGGTTACCACAATGCCCGGTACTTATACCGGAAGTTATGTGGATCAGCAGATCAGCAGCTTCATAAATTCCGCCAGAGTCCGGGCGGCGGCAGGCTTTACCGAGGAAGAGATCGCGGATGCTCTGGAGAAGCAGGAAAAGCCTCAGGTGGAGCTTGCAGATCTCCGGGGCAACGCGGGAGAGATGCCGGCGTTTTCCTTCTATTACAGATATCTGGCTTATCTGGTACTGTGTGTTATGTGCTATGTCCTGGGATATATTCTGATTGCTTTTGGCAGAGGACAGATTTCCCGGCGAATGTGTGCTTCTGCAGTTCCGCTCAGGAGACAGAGGGCAGAAGGACTTCTGGCATCCGGGGTTCTGGCTCTGGCACTCTGGATCTTCTGTACAGCTGCCGCGTTTCTTCTGTATGGAAGAGAAATTTATGAAAGCGGCTCTCTGGGATATCTGCTCCTGAATTCCGGAGCAGTTGTACTGGTATCTGTGACTATCGCTTATCTGATCGGGATGTTTGTTAAAAACCCGGAAGCCTTAAGCGGAATTGTAAATATAGTTTCCCTGAGTATGAGTTTCATCTGCGGTGTATTTGTAGATCTGGATTATCTGAGCAGCGGAGTCAGAAAAGCTGCACAGTTTCTGCCCGTTTACTGGTATGAGAGAGTCAATAACCTGGTGGCGGAGTACGGGGCTGCCGCGGATCTTGTAAAGGAGGAGATTCTGCAGGGCATAGGAATTCAGCTTGTGTTTGCCGCCGCCTTTCTCTGTATAACAATGGCAGCCTCCCGGGAGCGTACATGACAGTTCTTCCTTTTTATAAGGCAGCAAAAAATTATTCAGGTATTGACTTTTTTATCCGGTTTCCCTTATGCTGTATGAGGTAATATGCATTGGGAAAAAGACAGGAGGATAATATAATGGGTGGTTTTTTTGGTGTGGCGTCAAAGACGGACTGTATTCTTGAACTGTTTTACGGAGTAGACTATCACTCTCATCTGGGAACAAGAAGAGGCGGAATGGCCGCATACGGGGACGGTGAATTCTGCCGCGCGATTCATAATATAGAAAACTCTCCTTTCCGAACAAAGTTTGAACATGATGTGGAGGAAATGAAAGGAAATATCGGCATTGGCTGTATATCAGACTACGAGCCTCAGCCACTTCTGATTCAGTCTCATCTGGGAAGCTTTGCCATTACAACAGTGGGAAAGATCAACAACCAGGCTGAGCTTCTTGAAAAGGCATACAGGGACGGACATTCTCACTTCCAGGAGATGAGCGGAGGCCAGATTAATGCCACAGAGCTGATTGCTTCACTGATCTGCAGAAAGGATTCTATCGTAGAAGGAATCCGGTATGCGCAGGAGATTGTGGATGGTTCTCTTACACTTCTGGTTATGACAAAGGACGGGATTTATGCCGCCAGGGACCGTCTTGGAAGAACTCCTGTAGTGGTTGGCAGGAAAGAAGACGCGTACTGTGTGTCCTTTGAAAGTTTTGCGTATATTAACCTGGGCTATACGGACTACCGGGAGCTTGGACCGGCGGAGATTGTGCTTGTCACGCCGGAAGGAGTAGAGCAGATGTCGCCTCCGGGAGAGAAAATGAAGATATGCTCTTTCCTGTGGGTATACTATGGATATCCGACCTCTTCCTATGAGGGAGTAAATGTAGAGGAAATGCGGTACAAATGCGGCAGTATGCTTGCAAAGCGGGATAAAGATTCCGTACATCCGGATATTGTGGCCGGAGTGCCGGATTCAGGCGTGGCTCATGCCATTGGATATTCCAATGAGTCGGGAATTCCGTATGCCAGACCGTTTATCAAATACACTCCGACCTGGCCCCGCTCATTCATGCCTACAAACCAGAGCCAGAGAGATCTGATTGCCAGAATGAAGCTGATCCCTGTACAGGCGCTGATTGAGAATAAAAAGCTGCTGCTGATCGATGATTCTATTGTCCGGGGCACGCAGCTTCGGGAAACAACAGAATTTCTTTACAGAAGCGGCGCAAAGGAAGTGCACGTAAGACCGGCATGTCCGCCGCTTGTATATGGCTGTAAGTTTCTGAACTTTTCACGGTCAAAATCAGATCTTGATCTGATTACCAGACGGGTGATTCAGGAGAAAGAAGGGGAGAACTGTCCGGAGGAAATCCTGGAAGAGTATACGGATCCGGACAGCTGCCGCTATGCAGAGATGGTGGAAGAGATCCGGAAGATTCAGAACTTTACGACCCTGCGTTTCCATCGTCTGGATGATCTGCGGGCATCTATTGATATTGATCCGTGCAGGCTCTGTACGTATTGCTTTGACGGAAAAGAATAAATAAAGGGTTTTCTTTTGAAGAAAACTCTGGTATAATAAAAAAGCTGTGGACAGCACAGATAAAAGGTGTTATTTCCACAACTTTATACAGAACAGGAGACGTATCGAAGTGGTCATAACGGGGCGCACTCGAAATGCGTTTGCCCTCCGGGGCACGAGGGTTCGAATCCCTCCGTCTCCGTGTCAGCAGAAAGCGGAATACCTTAATGAAGTGGTATTCCGCTTTCTGCTTTTTAACAGCAGCGGAGCGTGAATACAGCCGGATACAGCGGCGGCGCAATATAACTCTGATTCGACTTTTAAGGTCGAAATTTTTCCTATAAAATTTCTTGTGTGCTATATTTCACCAATTTACCATAGGTATGTGTTTTCCGTGCAGGTTATCTCAAGCAGGAATGAGGTAATACAAATGAACTATGAAAAAACAATTAAAGACATCCTGGATTCTTTTGGAGTGCATCGGTCATACACAGGATATAATTATGTGACACATGGTTTGCTGCTTATCATGGAAGACAAGGACAGACTGGACTGTATAACAAAGCTGCTTTACCCTGACATCGCATTTCTCTTCCACACATCCTGGAATTGTGTAGAGAAAAATATCAGAACTGTTGTAAATTCCATCTGGGAATCCCACAATACAGAACTTCTTAAACTCATTTTCAACAAATCCGCAAAAGATAAAAAGCCCACAAATAAAGAATTCTTTAAATATATGTATGACTATATTATCGGTCTCCCGGATGACAGTTTGATGCCGGATTGCAGAATCTGCATTAAATGTCCGATTTCAAATCAATATTGTGAAACGCTGGAATTATTCTGCAGAAAACTTCTGGATGCAATGAAATGAAAAGAGCTCCAGATTTTCCGATAAAGAAAACAGAGCCCGGACAAGGCTCTGTTTTTGACTTTGTGCTCAGTATTCACACAGAACTACTACTTTCTGCGGCGTTGTCTGAGCGGGAATACTGAAAGTAGAGGTAGTGTAATATACAAGTAATTCTGAGTTTTCAGGGCTGCACATATATGGCTGGCCATTTGCGGTCACCACATTGGTGGTAGGACCGATATTCAGCCGGAGGGTATTGTCGTCGGACGTCAGGCTGTCATCGAAGTAGGCAAGCATAACCTCCTGATTTCTGCGCAGTGATGTAATCAGTTCTGCCCGGTATTGGGGCGGATAAACAGCCGGTACGGGAAGATTGGCGTCATAGAACGCGGCAATCCGCATTCCGGTACGGAGCCTGACATTATCAATAATTACTGTTTCACCGGTCACTACTACATTGATGATATCGGAGCCGCTGATCACTGACAGCATCATAGAGCAGCAGGAGTCGCCCCGGTTGATTCCCTGTATAATACCTTCTACCTTTTCAAATGTTTCATACGCCATAGCTAAAAGTCCTTTTTCTTTTATACTATGCATATAAGTGTAAAAACGACCGCGGCGGATTCCCTCCGCTGAGAAGTATTCCAGACAGACGGACGGAAATAACGGGGAGCCGCATGCTTATAAATTCAGCTCTCCCCGAAGCCACTTTACTGCCAGTTCTGTCCATATGCCTACTTCATCCAGCAGACCTTTCAGCCACGCTTTGATTTCGGGATCCCATTTTTTCCCTCCGTCCCTCTTTCCGGAAAAATCTTTTCGGATTTCGTCTGCCTTTTCCTTCGGCCAGGGAGTTTTTCCCTGCTCTATAGCCAGGATAAGCCTGTCAATCTGTTCCAGTGTGTAGGATTCACCGTAACAGCCTTCCAGCCATTCTTCCGTAGCGATGGACATGCCATGGATTCCCTCTGAGAAGACATGATGCGCAAAGGGCACCCCGGCTTTTCTGCAGGCCATTGCAAACAGATAACTGTTTTCCACGGGAACGGAATCATCTGTGGCTGTCTGCCAGAGAAAACAGGGGGGCATATCATCTGTCACATGATTTTCCAGAGACATATATTCCAGTTCTTTTTCATCCGCGTCTTTTCCGAGAAGTGCGGTAAAGGAGTCTCTGTGCGCATATTTTCCCGCTGTAATTACCGGATAGGACAGGATAGCGGCATCCGGCCGGGCAGATATGGAGCTGTATTCTGGATCCGGATCAGAAATGTCTGCGTAGTGGACGCAGAGTGAAGCGCACAGATGGGCGCCGGCAGAGAAGCCGCACACAGCCAGCCGGGATGGATCAATGCGGCACGCTCCGGCATGATACCGGAGAATACGCACTGCTCTTGAAATATCCATCAGAGGCTGCAGTTTCAGAGGTTCATCCAGGTAGTTTACCGTGTATGCCAGAACGAATACATTGTAGCCGGCACTGTAAAAAGTCCGTGCGGCCGGATCTGCTTCTGAGGAAGATACATAACGGTAGCCGCCTCCCGGGACAACAAGCATACACGGATGAATGTCCTCGTCTTCATGGACATAACTTACAATAATCGGCGTAAAGCCATATGCTGCGGGGTAGGAGTATTCTCCTTCCTTCCATATTTCTGATCTGAGTCCTATCATTTATTTTCTCCTTGCGGTTTCCTGTTTATCTACAGATACATTTTTGCCTGGTTTTCCTGCAGTCCGGCGCTTTTTCAGCGGAGGACCGCAGGAAGACTCCGGAAGCAGAAAGATTCCGGAATCAGAATATACTACAGCTGGATTTCTTTCAGATAAGGATTCTCTGTTTCGTAGAACTTCTCCTCTTCGACAGCGCGCGCAAGATCCATATCAATCGGCATACGCGCAAGTACCGGAATGCCCATCTGTGCCGCGGCATCGTCTACATGACTTTCACCGAAGACCTTGATTTCTTTTCCGCAGTCCGGACATTTTACATAGCTGTAGTTTTCTATAATTCCCAGTACAGGGATATTCATCTGCTTTGCCATGCTGCAGGCTTTTTTGACAATCATCTGGACCAGATCCTGGGGCGAAGTTACAATTACGACTCCGTCAACAGGCAGAGACTGAAATACAGTCAGGGGAACATCTCCGGTTCCCGGGGGCATATCCACAAACAGGTAGTCCAGATCTCCCCACATTACATCAGTCCAGAACTGTTTTACAACGCCTGCGATGATCGGACCTCTCCAGATAACCGGAGCTTCCTCATCCGGCAGCAGGAGATTCACGGACATAATCTCTGTTCCGTCCTGTGCGGTACACGGGAAAATACCTTCCTCTGTACCCTGGGCTTTTGTATGGACACCGTACATTTTCGGAATGGACGGTCCCGTAATATCTGCATCCAGGATTCCTACACTGAATCCTTTTTTCCTTGCCATGCGGGCCAGGGAGGCTGTAACGAAAGATTTCCCCACGCCGCCTTTTCCGCTGACGACACCGATTACTTTCTTTATGTGGGAATATTTGTTTGCCGGTTCACGGAAGTCTGTCTTTTTGCTGCTGCATGAGTCCGCATGTGCGCATCCGGCACAGGATTCCTCCGTGCATTCATTATTCTTCTGTTCTTCTGACATGATTCATATACCTTCTCTCTGATTATTTTCTGCTCTCTCTGCCGGATGTAGTATTACTTCTGATCCGCGGGGCGGATTCAAAATCAGAAACCGGGATGAAAAGAGAGCACTGCCATAACAGTATAACACATTTTCCCTTGCCTGATTCGGTTAAATATGGAAAAAAATACCGTAAAATATCTTGCTTTCTTCTGGAAATAGTATATAATAAAGACAGAAATAATCCCTAGTATTTTACTAGGAATTAAAAAAGGAGGAGATTGACTATGATAAATATACAGAAAGCTGCTGTAGTCGGCTGTGGATTTGTGGGAGCAAGCATCGCTTATGCGCTGATGCAGAAGGGAACATTTTCGGAGCTGGTGCTTCTCGATGCGAACCATGCCAAGGCAGAAGGAGAGGCAATGGATATCAGTCACGGTCTGCCTTTTGCTCACTCCATGGAGATTTATGCAGGGGACTACGAGGATATCGCGGATGCTTCCGTTGTAATTATCACAGCAGGCGCAAATCAGAAACCAGGGGAGACAAGACTGGATCTGGTGCAGAAAAATGCCCGGATTATGCGGTCTGTTATAGGAGAAATCAAGAGGGTAAAATGTGAGGGAATTCTTCTGGTTGTATCAAACCCTGTAGACATTCTTACCGAGATTGCCCTGGAAGAATCCGGTTTCCCGAAAGAAAGGGTGATCGGATCAGGAACAGTTCTGGATACTGCCAGATTAAAATATCTGCTCAGCGAGAAACTGGATGTGGACAGCAGAAACGTACATGCGTTTATTGTAGGAGAACATGGGGACAGCGAACTGGCGGCGTGGAGCTGCGCAAATATTTACGGCATCAGCATGGAAGAGTTCGCGAAACTTCGAGGTTTCAGCACATTTCACAAAGAGATGGACGAGATCTACCATGCCGTCCGGGACAGCGCTTATGAGATAATAGAACGAAAAGGGGCAACTTATTACGGAATCGGCATGGCGGCGGCAAGAATTGCCGAGGCAATCGTGAGAGACAGCCATACTGTAATGCCGGTATCTGTTTCCCTGAACGGAGAATACGGCCTGTCCGGCCTGTGCCTGAGTATACCGGCGATTGTAGGAAAGGGAGGAGCCGAACAGATCCTTGAGATCAGTTTCAGTGATGAAGAAATGGAAAAACTGGCAAAATCAGCAAATGAGCTGAAATCGGTTCTCGAAAATGTAAAATAGCAGAAAACAAAAACCAGTATGTTCTGATATACGGAACATACTGGCTGTTTTTTATCCTACATGCTTTTTGATAGCAGCAAAACTTTCCGCACTGATTACATGTTCAATCCGGCAGGCGTCTTCTGCGGCTACTTTCGGATCTACTCCGAGTCTTTCCAGCCAGCAGGAGAGAAGAGTATGCCTTTCATAAATGCAGTCGGCAATTGCCTTCCCTGATTCTGTAAGTGTGATATATCCTTCCGGAGAAACGATAATATGGCCGCTTTCTCTTAACTTTTTCATGGCGACGCTGACACTGGACTTTTTGAAATCCAGCTCTGTCGCAATGTCTACGGACCGTACTACGGGGAGACGCCGGCTTAAGACCAGGATTGTTTCCAGATAATTTTCAGCAGATTCATTTCCATGCATAAATTTCACCTCGATCAAAATACAATATTTATACATAAGTATAACATAGAGAAAACATAACGGCAAAAGGTATTTTCTTGAAAATTTATCTCAAAAAGCATTGACAAAAACAGAATGTTAGTTTAAACTATCAGCTGTTAGATGAAACAATCTACGGTATTACGATTATTGAATTTTAAAAATGAGAGGATCAGAAACTATGAATTTACTGGACGCTGAAGAAGGCAGGGAATATATCATAAAAAATATTGTGACAGATGATGAGGAGATGGAGGCGTTCCTGTTTTCTCTGGGCTGCTACAGCGGTGAACCGATTACTGTGGTCTCCCGGGTGAGAGGCGGCTGCGTGGTTTCCATTAAGGATGGAAGATACAATATTGATACTGATTTAGCGCAAGCTATTTCAATATAAAACAAAGAAAAAATAGTAATTCTATTTACTATTTTTTTTACACCAAGGTTAGTTTATTCTAATCGGAATGAAGGAGGAGAATTGCAGATGAGAATTGCTTTTGCAGGAAATCCGAACAGCGGTAAAACAACCATGTATAATGCGCTGACAGGAAGAAATGAACGCGTTGGAAACTGGGCCGGTGTTACGGTAGAGCGAAAGGAAAGCCTTATCAAAAGGGCTTATTACGACGGGGCGGAGGAACTGGTTGCGGTAGATTTGCCGGGCGCCTATTCCATGTCTCCCTTTACTTCAGAAGAGAGTATTACCAGCAGTTATGTTAAAAATGAGCATCCGGATGCGATCATTAATATCGTTGATGCGACGAATCTGAGCCGAAGCCTGTTTTTTACCACACAGCTTCTGGAGCTTGGGGTTCCGGTAGTTGTGGCTCTGAACAAAAGCGACATTACGGAAAAGAAACAGACAAAGATTGATGAAAAACTGCTGGCAGAGAAACTGGGATGCCCGGTGATCAAGACAATCTCTACTTCCTCAGGGCATACCGGTCTGAAAGAGGTTGTTGCCGCTGCTGCTTCTTTAAACGGCAAAGGGCAGAAAGCTCCTTATGTACAGGCGGATATTGATCTTCATGATAAAAAAGCAGTAGAAGCCGCTGACAGAAAGCGCTTTGAGTTTGTAAACAGCATTGTAAAACAGGTGGAAAAGCGGAAAGTCTTTACAAAAGATAAGAATATACAGGATAAGATTGACGCGGTAATCACACATAAAATTATCGGTATTCCGATTTTCGCGGCTGTTATCTTCCTTGTATTCTACATATCCCAGACGACACTGGGAACATGGATTGCAGACTGGCTTGTGGCATGGATTGAGACCTTCCAGGGCTGGGTCGGCGGACTTATGGAAAACGCAAATCCGCTGCTGTATGCCCTTCTGGTCGATGGTATTATCGGCGGTGTCGGCGCGGTAGTCGGCTTCCTGCCTCTGGTAATGGTAATGTATTTCCTGATTGCCCTTCTGGAGGACTGCGGATATATGTCACGCGCCACAGTTGTGCTGGATCCGATTTTCAAAAGAGTAGGCCTTTCCGGTAAATCTGTCATTCCTATGGTTATCGGAACCGGCTGCGCTATCCCGGGTGTTATGGCCTCCCGTACGATCCGCAACGAGAGGGAGCGGAGAACAACGGCGATGCTTACACCGTTTATGCCGTGTGGAGCGAAGATACCTGTAATCGCATTATTTGCGGGAGCTTTTTTTGCAGACGCGTGGTGGGTGTCCGCTACCATGTATCTTGTCGGTATTGTACTGGTTCTGCTGGGAGCCCTTCTTGTAAAGAGAATTACAGGCCAGAAATACCGTAAATCATTCTTTATTATCGAGCTTCCGGAATATAAGCTCCCCAGCCTGAAGAGAGCCTGTGTATCCATGCTTGAGCGTGGAAAGGCTTATATCGTAAAAGCAGGAACAATTATTCTGGTATGTAATACGGTTGTACAGATCATGCAGAGCTTTAACTGGCAGTTCCAGGTTGTGGAAGAAGGGGCAGAAAGCACTTCTATCCTGGCAAGTATTGCGCATCCGTTTGCAATCCTGTTTATCCCGCTGGGATTCGGCGTATGGCAGCTGGCCGCGGCGGCTATCACAGGATTTATCGCAAAGGAAAATGTTGTAGCTACTCTGGCAGTTGTGTATGGCGTAACAAACCTGATTGATCCGGACGAAATGGCGCTGGTCGGCAGCGGAAATGAAGTGGCGACAATTATGGGCCTTACAAAAGCGGCAGCGCTCGCTTACCTGATGTTTAATCTCTATACTCCGCCGTGTTTCGCAGCTCTCGGTGCCATGAACTCGGAGATGAAGAGCGGAAAATGGCTGTTCGGCGGTATATGCCTGCAGCTGGCAACAGGTTATACAGTGGCGTTCCTTGTATACCAGATCGGTACACTTGCGACGACAGGGGCTCTTGGAACCGCGTTTGTTCCCGGACTGATTGCAATTCTGGTATTTGCAGCTATCATTATATGGAGAATCCGCAAGTCGGATAAAGAATTTACTGCAGAATACAGCTTACATGCGAAAGCATAACGAAAAAATCAGCGGCGGGCAGGGTGCGTACTTTGTCCGCCGTTTAATATGAAAAGCAGAGAAGCGCGGCGGAATTTCCGGAAGTATGCTTTACAGAAGAGCGGATCCTGTGTATTGTTTATCATAGAAAGGGTGATGTTTTATGGCAAATGTAATAGCAGTTCTTGTTCTGGCGGTTTTAGTCGGAAGCGCGTCTGCGTATATAATAAAGGCAAAGAAAAGCGGCGTGAAATGTATCGGATGCCCTGCCGGCGGAAGCTGCCCGGGCAGCGCCAGACTTCCGAAAAAGAAGCTGGATGGACGGGTGATTGGCAGAAAAACAATAAAAATATCAGGGATGCACTGTGCGCACTGCGCCGCGGATGTGGCAAAAACACTGAATCAGATTGAGGGAGTCCGGGCAGAGGTGAATCTTTCAAAAAACAGTGCCAGGATTTCCTATGACAGAGAAATCGAAGACAGTGTTTTAAAAAATGCAGTAGAAAAGACAGGGTATCATGTCATCAGTATTTCATAAACAGAAAATGAGAAATGCGAAAAAGAGGGATTCATATGGTTAATGGAATCATCATTCTGATTTTAGTTGTATTACTCTGTTTCGGGATTAAAAGCTCGATTAAACATTTTAAAGGAGAGGGCGCATGCTGTGGAGGCGGATCCGGTTCAGTAAAGAGCAGAAAGCCAAAGAAAAAGAAACTGGACGGTCCGGTGACGGGGCATTATACACTCAGAATCCCGGGGATGCATTGTCAGAACTGTGTTAATAGTGTAACGAGGGGGATTAATTCGATTGACGGAGCATCAGCGAAGGTCAGTTTAAGAAAGAAAAGCGCGGAAGTATCCTGTGACCGTGATATTGATAAGGCTGACCTGATACGTGCGGTAGAAAGCGCCGGGTTTGAGGTTGAGAGCATATCATAACAGAGACAGGGCAGATTCTGAATCTGCATCTGTGACGGAACAGGGAAGCAACAGGAGGCGGCTGTGACTAAAAAGGAACAGATTATTGAGAAATTGAAAGAAAATGGATGCCGCATTACAAAGCAGCGCCTTATGCTCATAGATATTATTCTTGAAAACGACTGTTCAAGCTGTAAGGAAATATTCTATAAAGCGTCAAAAACAGATAACAGAATCGGTGTTGCGACGGTATACCGCATGATCAACGCGCTGGAAGAGATCGGCGCTATCAGCAGAAAGAACATGTACCGGGTGGAGTGCTCTGATGAGTGTGCCCAGTCGGGCGGATGCGAGATTATCCTGGACGACAATACCACATATCACCTGTCTCCGCTGAAATGGAACAAGGTAGTCCAGGAAGGAATGAAACGGTGCGGTTATCTGAAAGATCAGAAAGTAGCCGGAATACGCCTGCAGAGCAGCGGCATTAAAACGGTAAAAACAGAACAGACTGAAAATTGAAAAGAATTTATTAAACGGAAGAACGCCCGGAAACAGCAGGCGTTCTTCCTGCTTTCTGCGGGTTCCGGCACTTTTTGTAAAGAGTTCTTCAGCTTTTACAGGAGTAATGATAAAATTTCTCACCAGCTGCTGTTAGAATTGACTACCTTAAAATCAGGTTGTTATGATGTGACAGAAGGCGATTATTTTACATATTATTAACAAGGGAGTGATAGAGCTGTGAAGCAGCACAGATTCTGGGCATGGGCTTCGGTCTTTTGCTTTTTCATGGTATTTTATACCGGCTATAAACACAAATAATGCGGCATAACAAACAATAACAGGAGGTACTTAAATTATGATCAGTGTTTCAACATTAAAGAAAATCGGTTTATTTGCAGGAGGTGTTCTGTTCGGAACAGCAGGCGTGAAAGTTCTCTCCAGCAAGGACGCCAAGAAAGTATATACAAACTGTACAGCAGCAGCTCTGCGCGCGAAGGACTGTGTGATGAAAACGGCTACTACAGTTCAGGAGAACGCAGAGGATATTCTGGCTGAGGCTCAGCAGATCAACGAGAGAAGAGCGGCAGAGGAAGCTGCGGCTGTTCAGGAAGACGCGGAAACAGAAAATGCAGGTGCGGAAGATTTTAAAGAAGAGACAGTATAATAAGCTGTGAAATTTATTATAAAGCATGAGATCAAGGGCCGTCTGCGTATTCATGTTGTTCAGGGAAGAATGACATGTGCGCAGGCGGATACTCTTTGCTGGTTTCTTGAAAAGCAGGAATATGTAACAGATGCAAAGGTTTATGAGCGCACCGCAGATGCCGTCATCTGTTATAAAGGAGACCGGGAAGAGATTGTTGCCGTGCTCAGAAGCTTCAGCTACGAAAAAGCAGATGTGCCGGAAAATGTACTGGCAGGCTCCGGAAGGGAGCTGAACTCCACCTATCGGGAGAAGCTGATCACAAAGGTGATCCTGCATTATGGAGGAAAGCTTATCGTCCCCTATCCGGTAAGGAAGGTCTGGATGACGCTGAAGGCCATCCGCTATATCTGGCAGGGAATCCGGTGCCTGGCAAAACGCAGGATTGAAGTTCCTGTACTGGATGCCACTGCGATCGGGGTGTCTGTATTCCGGGGTGATTTTAATACTGCGGGATCGGTGATGTTCCTGCTCGGCGTAGGAGAACTCCTGGAGGAGTGGACGCATAAAAAGTCCGTGGGAGATCTTGCCCGGAGCATGTCCCTGAATGTAAAGAAGGTCTGGCTTAAAAAGGATGACCAGGAAGTGCTGGTTCATGCGTCCCGGATTCAGCCCGGCGATGTGGTAGTTGTGCATATGGGCAATGTGATTCCTTTTGACGGGGAAGTCTGCGGCGGGGAGGGCATGGTCAATCAGTCCTCTCTGACGGGCGAGCCCCTTCCGGTACAGAGAGAAAAAGGAAAAACAGTTTATGCAGGCACTGTCCTGGAAGAAGGAGAACTGGAGATTCTGGTTAAGGCCGTGTCCGGTTCCACGCGGTTTGAGAAAATCGTGACTATGATTGAAGATTCAGAAAAACTGAAGTCTGCTCTGGAGAGCAGGGCAGAGCATCTGGCAGACCGGCTTGTGCCGTACACACTGGCAGGAACTGGTATAGTAGGTCTGATAACCCGCAACGCCACGAAAGCATTATCTGTGCTTATGGTGGATTTTTCCTGCGCGCTGAAACTTGCCATGCCCATTGCCGTCCTCTCTGCCATCCGCGAGGCGGGACAACGCGGGATTACCGTAAAAGGCGGCAAATATCTGGAAGCTGTGGCTGAGGCGGATACGATTGTGTTTGATAAAACAGGCACTCTGACAAAAGCAAAGCCTACAGTAAAGGATGTTGTGGTTTTCGGTGATTACCCGGCAGATGAAGCTTTGCGCATTGCCGCCTGCCTGGAAGAACATTTCCCGCACTCCATGGCCAAGGCTGTGGTGGACGCTGCAAAGAAGAAAAAACTGTATCACGAGGAAATGCACTCGAAAGTGGAGTATATTGTTGCGCACGGGATTTCTTCCTATATTGATGAAAAGAAAGTTGTCATAGGAAGCAGTCACTTTGTCTTCGAGGATGAAAGGTGTACGGTTCGCCCCGAAAAACAGGAAGCGTTTGATGCGCTTCCGGCGGAGTATTCCCATCTTTATCTTGCAATTGACGGGGAACTGACAGCGGTAATCTGCATTGAAGATCCTCTGCGGGAAGAAGCTGCGGACATGGTGCGTCTGTTAAAGGCAGAGGGCATATCCAAGGTAGTTATGATGACAGGCGACAGTGAGCGGACCGCTGCTTCGATTGCCGGACGGGTAGGTGTGGATGAGTACTATGCGGAGGTCCTTCCGGAAGATAAAGCGCGTTTTGTAGAAAATGAAAAAGCATCCGGAAGAAAAGTAATCATGATCGGCGACGGGATCAATGATTCGCCGGCGCTTTCTGCCGCTGATGCAGGTATTGCAATCAGCGACGGAGCGGAAATTGCCAGAGAGATCGCGGATATTACCATTGCCGCGGATGATCTGCGGGAGCTGGTTACACTGAAACATCTGTCCAATCAATTGATGAAACGGATTCACAGAAATTACCGGGCGATTGTAGGCATCAATGCCGGACTGATCGGCCTGGGCGTGGGAGGAGTCATACAGCCCACAACATCAGCCCTTCTTCACAATACGTCGACCATTGTCATCAGCCTGAAAAGCATGCAGAATCTGCTTCCGGAAGAAGCGCAGGCGAAGAAATAAGAACAGCAGACAGAAAAAGGAAGAAATCCGGAATCGGGAGGATTTCTTCCTTTTTTCAGCCTGAAGGTTTATTTTGCCGGCTTTGCTTTGGGATAGATACGCTCCATCCTTTCATCCGGGAAATGTGTATCTATAAATTCCGTATATGTATTGGTTTCAGCGGAGCTGTTGGTCTGCCTCTGATTGTACCGGTACAGTGCCAGACTGGATATAAGCATATTAAAACACATAAAGACAACTATAATCCATGTCAGCCATTTTCCCGGTTTTACAGGAATCCGTTCAATAAGGGCAGACAGTCTGGGATATAGAAATTTCATCCACACCACAGCGGCAATGCCCCAGAAGAAGCAGTACAGAAGATTAATGCGGCCGCCCAGGTTAAAGGGAATTCCGCTGTAATCCCAGAATATAGTACCGAAAAACAGCTCTCCGAGAACGCTGCATATATATTCATAGGCGCCGCCCAGGAAGGTGCCGAATAAAAATATAAAACTGTCGCTTCGTTCACGGTACTGATATAGAATGAGAGTCAGCAGGACACAGCCCATGCCCCAGACAATACTGAACGGGCCGTATACAACACTGCTTCGGCTCATCAGTTCTCCCATTGTAATATAACAGAAAATAGTTTCTGTTATATCTCCCAGAAGAGAGCCGAGAAAAAACAGGCAGGCAAGTTTATAAAAGCCGCAGCCCCGGGCAAATATTTCCGGCTTGCCGGCTTCTGCATCCTGATGAAGTTTTTCCTCTCTCCGGACTTTAACCAGTTCTCTGCGGTCCAGTCCGGAATATGCTTTCTCCAGATGCTTCAGAACCCAGCCGGTCAGTCCTTCTCCCATAGCATCTGCAGCCTTCTGCAGGCTTTCGGATACATCATCTATAAGAATGATTCTTTTAATCCGGGAACGGACAACGGTTATGGCGCTGATAGTTCCGATCAGATCAATCAGGATGGTCAGGCAAATGACGAAAAGGATGATAATGCCTGCCAGTTCCGGAATAAGGGCAATGAGTTCTGTAAACAGAGGATTCAGAAACAGGATGCAGACCAGAGCAGAAGCGCCCCAGGCAAGAACAGAGATCAGACGTACATAGCCTCCGAACTGCATTCTCTTATCCGAATAATCCCACCATTTCCGGTGAAATATTTTCTCCAGAATCAGACCTGTCATTACACTGAGGAAAAAAGTCAGGATGACGCCTCCGAGGAACAGAAAGAAAAGCTGGTCTTTCAGTTCTGAAAGAAAAACTGCAAAACATACGCCGCCAAGGCCGTAAGAGGGGCAGTAAGGACCGAAAAGAGCTCCTACATCAATAAATTTCCTTTTACGAAGAGCGGCAGAAGAGGTACCAATCACCCAGCCGATCAAAGAGTAAAGAATAAAAAGCCAGGTAAGCTGATAGAGCGAATAGTGCATTATGAATTCTCCTTATCTTTTGTATTCTTTAAACACGTAACAATAAATATATCACATATGACTGAAACTGCCTAGATAATCGAAAAAATCTTTAGAAATTAATTCTAAAAAATTTGCTATGCAGGAACTGTGGCAGTTAGGTCTGTCATCCTGGAAAAATATGTGCTATAATTCTAATGATCGCGTTTTTTCAGACGCAGGAGCATCAGCGTACGAAGGCACCGGCGCCGGCATACACTGATATCAAAATACATTTTAGATGGGATGAGATTTATGGTATACAATAATATTTTAGAAGCTGTGGGACATACACCGATGGTGCGCTTAAATCACATGGTTCCGGAAGGCTGTGCGGAAGTACTTGTAAAATATGAAGGGCTGAATGTAGGAGGGTCCATTAAGACCCGGACCGCTCTGAATATGTTGGAGGATGCAGAAAGGAAAAATCTGATTTCGCCTTCTGAAACAATTATTGTAGAGCCTACCAGCGGAAATCAGGGGATCGGCCTTGCGTTGTGCGGAGCAGTAAAAGGATATAAGGTAAAGATTATTATGCCGGATTCTGTCTCCGAAGAAAGAAGACTCCTGGTTACTCATTATGGTGCGGAAGTGATTCTTGTACATGATGCGGGGAATATCGGAGACTGTATAGACGAGTGCCAGAGAATCGCAGATCAGATGGCAGCAGAGGATCCGCATGTATTTGTACCGGGACAATTCGATAATCCGGCTAATCCGGAGGTGCATCGTAAATATACGGCTATGGAGATTTTAGAGCAGGTTGACGGACCGATTGACGGATTCTGTTCCGGATTCGGAACCGGCGGAACGATCAGCGGAATCGGGGAAGTGTTAAAAGAGCATAATCCGGATATGGAGATATGGGCAGTAGAACCGGAAAATGCCGCAATTCTTTCCGGCGGATCAATCGGAACGCACCTTCAGATGGGGATCGGCGACGGCCTTGTGCCGGACAATCTGAATAATCAGATTTATGATGATATTTATATTGTAACTGATGAGGAAGCCCTGACAACAGCGAAGAATCTGGCTTCCATGGAGGGGCTGATGTGCGGAATTTCCAGCGGAACCAATGTAGCCGCGGCAATTCAGCTTGCCGGAAAACTGGGACCAGGGAAACGCGTAGTTACTGTGCTGCCGGACACTGCAGAAAGATATTTTTCCACTCCATTATTTGAACGTTGAAACAGCCGGAGGATACAATTGAACGAAGTATGGATTATATAAAATGTCCGCCGGAGATTTCCCGTACAATCTCTGGCGGACATTTTATACATTTTTTTAAGTTCAGATAGCCGGCTGCCCGTTTAAATCAATCTATGGCCTCTCTATTATTTCACTGTGGAGCTGCTGAAGGGATTTCACATCTCCTCTGCCGTGTTTTTTGACGTACCGGATCCCTGCGACAGCGGCCTTTGCGGCGGCCATTGTAGTCATATAGGGGATTTTTGCTTTGATCGCGGCTTTCCTCAGATAGCTGTCGTCATGAATACTTTCCTTGCCGGAGGGAGAGTTGATAATCAGATCAATCTGTCCGTTGGTAATCATATCCAGAATATTCGGCCGTCCCTCATACAGCTTTTTCACCCGTTCAGCAGGAATTCCTGCCGCCTGAATCAGGCTGCAGGTCTCTCCGGTGGACAGAATCCGGAATCCGCAGTCAGCAAATCCTTTTGCTATTTCAGCTGCTTCCGGTTTGTCTCTTCTGTTGACAGAGATAAGAACCGTACCTTCCAGAGGAAGACGGGTCTGGGTGGCCTCCTGAGCCTTGCAGAATGCTTCACCATAATTATCGGAAAGCCCCAGTACCTCGCCTGTAGACCGCATTTCCGGTCCGAGAAGCGGATCTACCTCCGGGAACATATTAAAGGGGAAGACCGCTTCTTTTACTCCGTAATACGGGATATCCTGCTCTTTCAGGGCAGGGACGGGAGAGGGATTGCCGGTAAATTCCGAGGTAATAATCTCTATAGAAAGCGGCACCATGCGAATGTTGCATACTTTTGACACCAGGGGAACAGTTCTCGATGCACGGGGATTTGCTTCCAGTACATATACGGTTCCGTTTTCAATGGCATACTGCATGTTCATCAGACCTTTCACATGCATTTCTTCCGCGATTTTTCTTGTATATTCCTTAATCGTGCGTACATGCTCTTCAGAGATATGAACCGATGGAATGATACATGCAGAGTCGCCGGAATGTATGCCGGCAAGCTCAATATGTTCCATTACGGCAGGAACAAATGCATGGGCGCCGTCGCTGACAGCGTCTGCCTCACATTCCAGTGCATGATTCAGAAAACGGTCAATCAGAATCGGCCGGTCCGGTGTGACTCCTACAGCGGCCTCCATATATCCGGTCATGCTTTCTGCGTCATATACGACTTCCATTCCTCTGCCGCCCAGTACATAGGAGGGACGGACCATTACCGGATATCCGATCCGTTCTGCAATGACAAGTGCTTCCTGGACGGTGGAAGCCATACCGGATTCCGGCATGGGAATACCGAGTCTGTCCATCATGGCACGGAACTGATCACGGTCTTCAGCCAGGTCAATGACAGACGGAGAAGTGCCCAGGATACGGACCCCGTTGTTCTCAAGTTCTGATGCAAGATTGAGCGGCGTCTGCCCGCCGAACTGTGCGATTACTCCCAAAGGCTGTTCTTTTTCGTAAATACTCAGCACATCTTCCAGTGTCAGAGGCTCAAAATACAGTTTGTCTGAAGTATCATAATCTGTAGATACCGTTTCCGGATTACAGTTTACAATAATTGTTTCAAATCCCAGTTTTTTTAATGAAAGAGCGGCATGGACACAGCAGTAGTCGAATTCAATTCCCTGTCCGATCCTGTTTGGTCCGCCGCCCAGGATCATGATCTTGGGCCGGTCAGAGTTTACAGGGTTCTTATCTTCCGCATTATAGGTAGAGTAGTAGTAGGAGCTGCTTTTTGTACCACTGACATGAACCCCTTCCCAGGCTTCTGTTATGCCGAGTGAGATGCGGCGCTGCCGGATCTGATCTTCCGGAATCTCCAGAAGGATACTCAGATATCTGTCGGAAAAACCGTCTTTTTTCGCAGACACAAGGAGTTTGTCTGAGGGAAGTCCTCCCCGGTATTCCAGAATATTTTCCTCTTCTTCTACCAGTTCTTTCATCTGACGGATGAACCAGGCTTTTACGCCTGTAAGCTCATGAATTTCTTCTACAGAAGCTCCTTTTCGCAGAGCCTCATACATAATGAAATGTCGGTCGCTGGAAGGAACAGCAAGCTTATACAGCAGATCCTGCCGACTCAGATCATTGTAATTCCGGGCAAAGCCCAGTCCGTACCGGCCGGTTTCAAGACTGCGGATGGCCTTCTGGAAAGCTTCTTTGTAAGTTTTCCCGATACTCATGACCTCACCTACAGCCCGCATCTGCGTGCCAAGTTTATCCTCTACACCTTTAAATTTCTCAAAAGCCCAGCGGGCGAATTTAATAACTACATAATCGCCGTCAGGAACATATTTATCCAGTGTGCCGTATTTCCCGCAGGGAATGTCCTTCAGAGTCAGTCCGGCTGCCAGCATAGATGATACAAGAGCAATCGGAAAACCTGTCGCCTTGGATGCCAGAGCGGAGGAGCGGGAGGTCCTTGGATTGATTTCAATTACCACTATGCGGTCGCTGACAGGATCATGTGCGAACTGTACATTCGTTCCGCCGATAACCTGAACAGATTCTACGATGCGGTAAGCCTGCTCCTGAAGCCGTTTCTGGACATCTTCTGAGACAGTCAGCATGGGAGCAGAACAGAATGAGTCCCCCGTATGAACGCCCATTGGATCGATATTTTCGATAAAGCAGACTGTGATCATGTTGTTGTCTGCATCCCGGACGATCTCCAGTTCCAGCTCCTCCCATCCAAGGACGGATTCTTCTACCAGAACCTGCCCCACAAGACTGGCCTGCAGTCCTCTTGCACATACAGTTTTCAGCTCTTCCTTATTGTATACCAGGCCGCCGCCGGCCCCGCCCATTGTGTAGGCGGGACGGAGTACGACAGGGTATCCAAGCTGATCCGCAATATCCAGGGCTTCTTCCACGCTGTAGGCAACCTGACTTCTTGCCATTTCAATGCCAATGGCATCCATTGATTTCTTGAACTCAATCCGGTCTTCACCCCGTTCAATGGCGTCCACCTGAACTCCGATAACCTGCACATTATATTTGTCCAGAATTCCGTTTTTTGCCAGTTCTGCGCAGAGGTTAAGTCCGGACTGGCCGCCCAGATTCGGAAGCAGTGCATCCGGGCGTTCTTTTGCGATGATCTGCTCAAGCCGTTCAGCATTCAGCGGCTCTATGTACGTTACATCAGCAGTTTCCGGATCAGTCATTATAGTAGCCGGATTGGAGTTGACCAGCACAATTTCATAACCCAGCTTACGCAGAGCCTTGCATGCCTGGGTGCCGGAATAGTCAAACTCGCAGGCCTGGCCGATGATAATGGGGCCGGAGCCGATGATAAGGATTTTATTAATATCTGTTCTTTTTGGCATGAAATCTCATTCCTCCTGAATAATTATTACAATTTAAGTATTATTATACAATGGAATAGAAACAAGGAAAAGGAAAATATGCAGAGACGCTCTATTTTTCATTTCTGAAAAGAAAAGAGAACTTCTGAAAATTGAAACTGAAAAACCCGCCGGAATCACTCTGCAGGATCGGAGAGAAGAAAACACTTCCGTAAACTGTCCTGCAGCAGATTCCCTGCGGGATTTATCAATCGTTTATTATATCACATATTAAAAAGTATTACTGCTAGATACGTGCCACGCCGCTCTTGCGTGCAGCCTCAGCTACAGCGCCCGCAACTGCGTCTTTTACGCGGGGATCAAATGCAGCCGGAAGAATATAATCCGGATTCAGCTCCTCATCGCTTACCAGGCCTGCAATTGCGTAGGCAGCAGCAATCTTCATTTCATCGTTAATGTCGGTTGCGCGTACATCCAGTGCACCGCGGAAAAGACCCGGGAAGCAGAGTACGTTATTTACCTGATTCGGGAAATCGGAACGTCCGGTAGATACAACTGCAGCTCCGGCTTCTTTTGCCTCGTCCGGGAAGATCTCCGGTGTCGGGTTCGCGCAGGCAAAGATGATCGGATCTTTCGCCATTGTACGTACCATATCGCCTGTTAATGTACCGGGTGCAGATACACCGATAAAAATATCAGCGCCCCTTAATACATCGGCCAGAGAACCTTTTTCGTGATTCTGGTTTGTGATTTTGGCCATCTCTTCTTTAATCGGATTCAGGCCGTCACGTCCTTCATAGATCGCACCTTTGCGGTCAGTCATAATTACATTTTTCAGCCCCATGGAGATGAGCAGTCTGATAATTGCGATTCCGGCTGCTCCGGCTCCGGATGTAACAATTTTGACGTCAGACAGCTTCTTTCCTACAAGTTTCAGAGCATTGATAACGCCGGCCAGTGTGATGACAGCTGTTCCGTGCTGGTCATCATGAAAGATCGGAATATCACAGCATTCTTTTAATCTTTTTTCAATCTCAAAGCAGCGGGGAGCGGAAATATCTTCCAGATTCACTCCGCCGAAGCTTCCTGCCAGAAGACGTACTGTCTCGACAATGTCATCCACCTCTTTACTGCGGATGCACAGCGGAATAGCGTCAACATCGCCAAATTCCTTGAAGAGCACACATTTCCCTTCCATAACCGGCATGCCTGCTTCCGGACCAATGTCTCCCAGACCGAGTACGGCAGTACCGTCTGTAACAACTGCCACTGTATTCCAGCGGCGGGTCAGGTCAAAGCTTTTGTTGACATCCTTCTGGATTTCGAGGCAGGGCTGAGCTACACCGGGGGTGTAGGCAAGGCTTAAAGCCTCTTTGGAATTTACAGAAGCTCTTGATTTGACTTCAATTTTTCCTTTCAGTTCATAATGCATTTTTAATGATTCTGATGCATAATCCATGGTAGTTCCCTCCTGTTAAAAAATATGCATTGTCAGGGGAAATATATCCCGGCAATTTTACCATATTCATATTTTACACAATTTTTTCCGGCATGTAAACCCGGAATTAGAAACCTGGACAGAATTATAGCAGCTTGTGCATTCTCCGGGACTATGCTACATTTTATAAAAACGGGAGGTGCTCTATGGAAATATCTGAATATTTTCCGGTCTGGGATAAACTATCCACGGAACAACAAAACAGACTGACCGGTTCGGCAATTCGGTGCAGGGCCAAAAAAGGCGGCATAATCCATGGAGGAACAGAAGAGTGTCTCGGGCTTCTTCTGATCTGTTCCGGACAGCTCAGAGCATATATTTATTCTGAAGAAGGGAGAGAAATAACTCTGTATCGTCTGTTTGAGAGGGATATCTGCCTGTTGTCCGCTTCCTGTATGATGAATGGCATTCAGTTCCCTTTCAGCGTTGAAGCGGAAAAAGAAACGGACTTCTGGCTGATCCCTCCGGATATATACAGAAGAACAATGGAGGAATCAGTATCATTGTCCAATTATACTAATCAGATTATGGCAGAAAGGTTTTCTGAGGTAATGTGGCTGATGGAACAGACTATGTGGAAAAGCTTTGACAGAAGACTTGCCGAGTTCCTTCTGGAGGAGAGTGCTCTGGAAGAGGACAGTACGCTTGTGATAACTCACGAAAAAATTGCCAATCATATGGGAACAGCAAGAGAAGTAGTTACCCGTATGCTGAAATATTTTCAGAATGAAGGACTCGTCACATTGTCGCGCGGGAAAATAGTGATTACAGATCTGATAAAACTGGTACAATACAGTAAAAAATGAGAATGAATTTCAAAATTCTCTTGAAATTTTGATATGAATCGTGTATTATGTTGATATAGGTTAGGCACAACTAACCAAATCGGAGATAAAAAATGTCAGTTAAGTTTGTAATTTCAGGAGGATATAATATGAGTGTTGTAATTATAGGCGGCCATGACAGAATGGTGTGTCAGTACAAGAAAATATGTAAGCAGTTCAACTGTAAGGCAAAGGTATTTACGCAGATGTCGGCAAGTCTGGGCAAACAGATCGGCAGTCCGGATGTGATTGTACTTTTCACCAATACTGTTTCCCACAAAATGGTTCGCTGCGCCGTAGAAGAGGCAGAACGCTGTAATGCGGATGTAATCCGGTGTCATACCAGCAGCAAGAATGCATTAGAAGAAATTCTCGGCAATGTATGTGCATAAAGATTTGAATTTATGCGTGGAGAAAGCTTCCGCCGGGGAGTTCGGGTATGGTGCCGGAGAGCACGCTTTCGCTCGGAACGCGGCGCAGCGGTACATAAGAGCGCAAAAGACGCGCTCTAAGTGCCGGCGCCGCTTTACGGCTCTCCATCACCATACCCGAACTCCCCGGCTGCGTTTTCTCCACTCACAATTTCAAATTCAAACGAGAAGAAACGAAGGCAGAACTTTATCGGCTAATATGGTAACTGTATTCCGTGCTAATGTATAAAAACGAGTGCATTTCCTGTTTGAAAAGCGGAAACCGGATAAACAGTTAGCCGTAGTTGAAAAAGTTCTGTCTTTGTTTTTGTTTGTTGAATTTGAAATTATCTGTGACAGTGTCGGTTGGATGAGAGCAGAAAATGCTTGGATACAGACGGCTGGATACGCCTTTCGGAGAACGGCTGGGGAGATTTTGGGCGACTTTGGAGCAGAATTTAGTAAAACAAAAACCCTGGGTGCAGGCGTTAGGATTTTCAATGGAACTGTCCGAGCGGAACGTGAGTTTCCATTGAAAATCCTGTTTTTAGCCTGTATCCAGGGCTTTTCTGTTTTACTTTATTCTGCGGAACGGAGATCAAAATCTCCCCAGCCGCTCTCCGAATACGATTTCTGTTTACTCTGTATCAAAGTATTTTCGGACCTTTTTCAGTCCCATGCCGCAGATAAATTCAAAGTTTACAGCTTAAGATTTTTGAAGAGATCCCCCAGACTGGTTCCGATGTTTTCGCTCTTCGGAATTACAACTTTTTCTTCCGGCTCTTCTTTTACTTCTTCCAGAGCTTTCATGCTCAGGCTGACTTTGCCGTCTTTTATGCCGATTACTTTTACTTTTACTTCATCGCCTGCGTTCAGTACGTCAGAGGGAAGCTTTACACGCTTCTGAGAAATCTGAGATACGTGAACCAGACCGGACAGTCCGTTTTCGAGCTTGACGAATGCGCCATAATTCTGAAGTGTCTCAACTTTGCCGTTCAGTACCGTGCCGATCTTGAGACTGGCAATCTGTTCTTCTCTGGCTTTCTTCTCTTTCTCTTTTAAAATCTCACGTGCAGAGAGAACAAGGCGATTGCTTGCCTGATCCACGTCGATAACACGCACCTCGATATCTTTCAAAAGATAGGTTTCAAGATCCTCAATATAGGAAAGGGAAAGCTTGGAAGCGGGAATAAAGCCCCGAAGGCCTTCCACCATGACAATGACTCCGCCGTTGACAACACCTTCCACTTTTACAGGAAGAACAGTCTGTTTTTCCATATATTCCGTAACTCTGTTCCATGGATTGGCATCGTCAAAATGTTCTTCGTAGTCAGCCATTGTTTCTTCCGGTTTCTCCGCTGTTGTTTCTTCCGTTTCGTTTGTCTGTAATTCTTCCTTTAATTCTTCGCTCATTGTGCAGCACCTCAACTTACTTTCTTTTTGTTCAATGGCAACAGTATACCATATTCCGGGCAGAAAAAACAACAGTCAGCCGCAATCCTGACTCAAAATCTTATAATTTTGGTTGACGAAAGTGCAAAAAAATGGCAATCTGATAAATAATAACGAATGAAGAGCTGCCGCGGTGGCTGCTCTTATGAATGGAGAGAGAAAATGAACAGGGAAAAAGAGAGAAAAATATATGTAGTTGGACATAAAAACCCGGATACAGATTCTATCTGTTCCGCTATTGCTTACGCTGCTTTGAAAACAGCAGTAACGGGAAAGAAATATGAACCGCGGCGTGCCGGCCAGCTGAACGAGGAAACCCAGTATGTGCTGGAGCGCTTTCAGGTGAAGACACCGGCTCTTCTGTCAGATCTGCGGGAACAGATCAAGGATCTGGAACTGAAAGAAGTAGAAGGATTAAAAGACAGCATTTCCATCCGGACGGCATGGGAAAAAATGAGAGAATCGAATATCCATACACTTCCGGTTACAAGAGACGGAAAGCTGGAGGGGCTGATTACGATCGGAGATATTGCCATGACCTATATGGAAGTATATGACAGTACAATTCTGTCAAAAGCGAGGACTCAGTACAGAAATATCGCCCGGGCTGTTGACGGAGAAATTATTACCGGAAATGAACATGGATATCTGTTGAAGGGAAAATCCGTTATTGCCGCTTCCAGCAAAATTCTGATGTCGGATTTTATCAACAAGGATGACCTTGTAATTATGGGAGACAGAAAGGATGCCCAGCAGTGCGCGGTTGATATGGACGCCAGCTGTATGGTGGTATGCCAGAACGCCCATATTTCAGAGAAAATCATAAAGCAGGCCGAGGAAAAAGAAATTGTGATTATCCGTACGCCTCACGACACATTTACAGCTGCGCTCCACATTAATCAGAGTATCCCGGTGAAATATTTTATGACAAAAGATAACCTGGTTACATTCCGGATGCGGGATTATGTTGATGATGTAAAAGAGGTAATGGCAAAAAAACGGTTCCGTGATTTCCCTATTGTGGATAATAAAGGAAAATTTCTGGGGCTTATTTCAAGACGAAGACTTCTTAATGTACACAAAAAGCAGGTTATTCTGGTTGATCATAACGAGAAGAGTCAGGCTGTTGACGGAATTGATGAAGCAGAGGTTCTGGAGATTATTGATCATCACAGGCTGGGCAGCATTCAGACCATGGCGCCGGTATTTTTTCGTAATCAGCCGGTAGGCTGTACAGCAACCATTATATATCAGATGTATCAGGAGGCCGGCGTGGAAGTAAGTCCGGTAAATGCAGCGCTTTTATGTGCGGCAATTATTTCAGACACCCTGATGTTCCGCTCGCCTACCTGTACACCTCTGGATGAAACTACGGCAAAGACGCTGGCAGCTATTGCAGAGGTTGATATTGAAAGTCTGGCTCAGGAAATGTTTAATGCAGGAAGTAATCTGAAAGGAAAGAGCGCGGAAGAAATCTGCTTCCTTGATTTCAAGCAGTTTACGGTTAATGATACGGTGTTCGGCGTGGGACAGGTGAATTCCATGAGCGCTGACGAGCTGAAGGAGATCAAAAAGATAGTAGAACCTCATCTGGAAAAAGCGCGCAGCGCTCACGGCCTGAATATGATTTTCTTCATGCTGACCAATATACTGACAGAGTCTTCGGAGCTTCTGTGCTGCGGGCCGGATGCCAGAGAAAAGCTGATCGGGGCCTATGATCTTCCGGAAGATACAGAAGAGCTCATGCTGAAAGGAGTAGTTTCCCGTAAAAAACAGCTTGTGCCGGCGCTTGTCGCGGCTCTGCAGCAGTAGATGAAAAAGGAGAGAACAATGGCAAAACAGATCTGGAAACCAGGCAATATGCTTTATCCGCTGCCGGCGGTTATGGTCAGTACAGCGGACCGCAGAGGAAATTCGAATATTATTACAATTGCGTGGACGGGAACCGTGTGTACCAACCCTCCCATGACATATATTTCCGTTCGCCCGGAACGGTATTCTTACCACATGATAAAGGAAAGCGGCGAATTTGTTATCAATCTGACCACCCGGGAGATGATGAATGCTGTTGATTTCTGCGGCGTACGTTCCGGAAAAGATGTTGACAAATGGAAACAGTGCGGATTGACCAAAAAGGCGGCTTCTTCTCTGGACTATGCTCCTGTGATAGCAGAAAGTCCGGTTAATATCGAGTGCCGTGTTGAGAAAATCGAAGAACTTGGGAGCCATCATATGTTTCTGGCCAGGGTCATCGCTGTTTTGACAGATGAAGCATATATGGACAGAAACGGGAAATTTGAATTGAACAAAGCAGGGCTGCTGGCTTATTCCCATGGGGAATATCTGGCCTTGGGAAAGAAACTGGGGACATTCGGGAGCAGTGTGAAGAAGGCTTCTCACAAACATTCCGGCGGTCAGAAGAACAAATTTTTTCCCGGAAAAAATGCAGAAAAAAGCAGCCGGAAAAAATGTATGAAAGGACAGAATGCGGGGAAAAAATAAAAGAAGCAGAGAATAGAAATACAATTGAGAATGAATATCAATAACACTCTTGCAACGAAGAGGGAACTCTGGTAGAATACATATAGTTAGTTTAAACTAACTATATGTGAATAAATCATGGAACTCCGTATGCCCTGATTTTACCTGACTTCAGGGCAGGGGAATCCGTGGGAAAGGACGAAGAGAATATGGATTACTTACAGATCGAAAAAGTGATCGGACGTGAAATTATTGACTCCAGAGGAAACCCTACAGTAGAGGCAGAGGTGCATCTTGCCGACGGAACTTGTGCAAGAGGAGCAGCGCCCAGCGGCGCATCCACGGGCGAATTTGAAGCTCTTGAATTAAGGGACGGGAACAAATATAAGTATGGGGGAAAAGGTGTTTCCAAAGCCGTGGAGAATATTAACACCGTAATCTGCAGTACATTGCGGGGGATGAATGCCGGTGATATTTATGCGGTGGATCAGGCGATGATAGATGCGGACGGCACAAAGGATAAATCAAACCTCGGGGCAAACGCCATTCTTGCGGTATCCATCGCATGTGCGCGGGCCGCAGCGGCAGCCCTTGATCTTCCTCTTTACCGTTTTCTGGGCGGCGTAAATGCGAACCGGCTGCCTGTGCCTATGATGAATATTTTGAATGGCGGGGCTCATGCGGCGAATACAGTGGATGTGCAGGAATTTATGATTATGCCTGCCGGTGCGGAAAGCTTTCGGGAAGGCCTGAGATGGTGCACAGAAGTGTTTCATGCGCTGGCTTCCCTTCTGAAGGAAAAAGGCCTTGCCACATCAGTAGGAGACGAAGGCGGATTTGCGCCGGATCTGGGAAGTGATGAGGAAGCCATTGAATATATCCTTGAGGCAGTGAAAAAGGCAGGATATGAGCCTGGAAAAGATTTTGTGCTTGCTATGGATGCTGCCTCCAGCGAATGGAAAGGTGAAAGAAAGGGAGAGTATATCCTTCCGAAATGCGGAAAGAAATTTACATCTGTTCAATTGGTGGAGCATTGGAAAGCTTTGTGTGAAAAATACCCGATTTATTCTATCGAAGACGGTCTGGATGAGGAGGACTGGGAAGGATGGCAGATGATGACGAAAGAGCTGGGCGATAAAGTTCAGCTGGTAGGGGACGACCTGTTTGTTACAAATACGGAAAGACTTGACAAGGGCATTCGTATGGGATGCGGCAATTCGATTCTGATTAAGTTAAATCAGATTGGTTCTGTATCTGAAACTCTGGAGGCGATTAAGATGGCTCATAAGGCCGGGTATACCGCAGTTACTTCCCACCGTTCCGGTGAGACGGAGGACACCACAATTGCCGATCTGGCAGTGGCTCTGAACACGTGCCAGATTAAAACAGGCGCTCCCAGCAGAAGTGAACGTGTGGCAAAATATAACCAGTTGCTGAGAATTGAGGAAGAACTGGGAGAAGGAGCGGTTTATCCGGGATTTTCCGCATTTAATCACTGCCGGTAAATCTACGGACACAGCAGCAGTCTATAAAAAACAGAATAAGAAATAAAGGTCTGCTGAACATGCAGGAACCGGATTTTCAGGGGAAATATACCCTGATCCGGCTGCCCGGTATATTCGGCGGACCTTTTACTTTTCAGAAAATAGACAGAAAAGCTGGAACAGTTTAGGAAAATAAGGTATAGTGAAAGGAGCGTATGAAACTAAAAGCAGAGGAGGATGTTCAGATGAAGAAACCGGTATTGGTTATTATGGCCGCAGGGATGGGATCCAGATACGGGGGCCTGAAGCAGATCGACCCGGTGGACAGGGAAGGTCATATTATCATGGATTTCTCTATTTATGACGCAAAAAAAGCAGGCTTTGAAAAAGTCGTGTTTATTATTAAGAAAGAAAATGAAAAAGACTTTAAAGATGCGGTCGGCCGTCGGATTGAAAAAGTTATGGACACTGCATACGTATATCAGGAGCTGGATAGTATTCCGGAAGGATTTGCAGTTCCGGAAGGGCGTGTAAAGCCATGGGGAACAGCCCATGCAATTCTGTGCGCGGCGGGTGAGATTGATTCTCCGTTTGCTGTGATCAATGCAGATGATTATTACGGGCGCAGTGCGTTCGAAAAGATCTATCAGTATCTGACGACTCATGAAGATGATGAAAAGTACAGATATACAATGGTCGGTTACCGTCTGATAAATACTGTGACAGACAACGGCTATGTATCAAGAGGTGTATGTGCCCTCAATGAAAAGAATGAACTGGTTAGTGTGACGGAGCGGACCAGGATCGAGAAGCGCGGCAGTGGGGTCGCTTATTCTGAAGACGGCGGCAGCAGCTGGAAAGAGATTGACGGCAATACTCTTGTCTCAATGAATATGTGGGGATTTACAGAAAGCATTCTGGAGGAGATACGTTCCGGCTTCCCGGCGTTCCTGAAAAAAGGTCTGGCGGAAAATCCGATGAAATGCGAGTATTTCCTTCCTTCTGTTGTCAGTGATTTGTTAAGTGCGGGAAAAGCTTCGGTGGCAGTGCTGGAGTCTGAAGATAAATGGTACGGAATAACATATAAAGAAGATAAGCCGGCTGTAACCGCAGCGGTTCAAAAGCTGAAAGATTCCGGCAGGTATCCTGAGAGGCTGTGGAACTAAAGAACACAAGAGTGTGCAACATTTTTACCAGAAGATGAGAGAAAAGTATAAAGCTTTCCACAGGATATTATGCTATACTGTGCATGCAGACGAAAAAGAGAACTTTTGGCGGCTGCAGTCTGAACTGTAAATAATTATGCATTGGTTAGGAGGAGATTCTATGTCAATTTTAGTAACCGGAGGAGCCGGATTTATTGGAAGCCATACATGTGTCGAACTGCTTAACGCAGGATACCAGGTCGTAGTTGTGGACAACCTGTACAACGCATCTGAAAAAGCTGTAGAACGGGTAAAAGAAATAACGGGAAAAGATCTGACATTTTATAAGGCAGATATCAGGGATAAAGAAGCAATGAATGCCATTTTTGACAAAGAAGAAATCGAGTCGGTGATCCATTTTGCCGGGCTCAAGGCGGTGGGAGAGTCAGTGGCCAAACCGCTGGAATACTATGAAAATAATATCGGCGGTACCATTACACTTTGCGATGTTATGCGCAATCATGGGGTTAAGAATATTATTTTCAGCTCTTCCGCAACTGTATACGGGGATCCGGCGTTTATTCCGATTACAGAGGAATGTCCGAAGGGAACATGTACGAATCCGTATGGATGGACGAAATGGATGCTGGAGCAGATTCTGACCGATCTGCACACGGCGGATCCGGAGTGGAATGTGGTGCTTCTGCGATACTTTAACCCGATCGGAGCGCACAAGAGCGGAAAAATCGGGGAGGATCCGAAGGGAATCCCGAATAATCTGATGCCCTATATTACACAGGTTGCAATCGGGAAGCTGGAGTGTCTCGGGGTATTCGGCAATGATTACGATACACCGGACGGTACCGGCGTGCGAGATTATATTCATGTAGTAGACCTGGCAGTGGGCCATGTGCGGGCAGTGGAAAAGCTGAAGGAAAAAGCAGGCGTCTCAGTCTACAATCTGGGAACAGGAAAGGGATATTCTGTGCTGGATATGGTGAAGGCTTTCAGCAAAGCCTGCGGCAAAGAGATCCCATATCAGATTAAACCGCGCCGGGCAGGTGATATTGCAACATGTTACTGTGACGCTACAAAGGCCAGAAATGAACTTCACTGGACAGCGGAGCGCGGACTGGATGAGATGTGCGAGGATTCCTGGAGATGGCAGAGCCAGAATCCGGACGGATATAATGATTGATCCTTTTTAAAACCTGAAGAAAATGGAAAAACGCAGGAGATATGGTTCGGGCTGTACTCCTGCGTTTTCATAGTAATCACAGCAGTTTTCATGAGATAATCACTGCAGTTGAAAGGGAAAAATATCAGAAAGGTCAGAAGTGTTTTATGAAACGTATGGTTGATTTGAATCAGGTGTCAGACGGACGTCTTTACTCTTCCGGCGATATGGTAAAAACGGACTGCCGGGACTGTAAAGGATGTTCAGACTGCTGCCGTGGAATGGGCAGTTCCATTCTTCTTGATCCCATGGATATATGGAGATTTCAAGAGAAACTGCACAAAGATTTCCGGTCGCTTATAGAGAATGAGGCAGAACTGGGGATGGCTGACGGAATGATTCTCCCGAATCTGAAGATGAACGCCAAAACAGACGCATGTCCTTTCCTGGATGAAAACGGAAGGTGCAGCGTGCATGAATGCCGGCCGGGGCTGTGCAGGCTGTTTCCTCTTGGCAGATATTATGAAGAAAAGGGTTTCCGTTATTTTATTCAGATTCATGAGTGCAGGAAAAAAGACCGCGGAAAGATTAAGATCAAAAAGTGGCTGGGGATTCCAAATCTGAAAGCCTATGAAACATATATTCTTTCCTGGCATGATTTTCTGGAAAAATGCAGGGAAGGAGCAGAGACTCTTGACGGGGAGAAGAGGAGAACCCTTGCCCTCTATGTACTGCGCAGATTTTATGAGCTTCCGTTTCATGCGGACAGCGAAGAAGAGTTCTATGCGGAGTTTGCTCAAAGACTGAAAGAATCTGAAGAAAAGCTGGGGGTGTAGCGGCTATTTCTTAAGCTTTCTTTAAGAAGATATAAGATTTGCAGAGGTCTCTTGCCTTATATGAAAAATAATGCTATTTTATTGCCGTAATCAATAAGAACAGGCCGGTATCTGCCGGTCAGCTAAAAGGAAATCTACAAAAGAGAGAGGATTATGCAGAGGAGTACAAATAAGAGACAAAGGGAAGAAATAATCCGCAGACAGAGTGCGTCCGGACGGATTGTATCGGGACGAAGCGTGTCCAGAAAACAGAGAATGAAACGAGCCAGGAGAAAAAGAAGAATCCTTATTGCTGTTTTGTGTCTGCTGATTCTTGCACCTGTTGCGGCGGCGGGTATGTTTTATCAGTTTCATCCTGTATTTTTAAAGAATGATGTGATAGTGCAGGAATTAAAAGAAGCATTTCATCCGGAAAAGAATATCCGGTATGTACTGGGAGGATCGCCTTCCCAGGTAGACGTAGAAGGAAAAGTGGACACATCCAGAGTGGGAGATTATCCCATTAAATATAAATTTCGCGGACAGCAGAAGAAAGCGACAGTTGAGGTAAGGGATACAAAGGCACCGGAATTAGTGGTCAGATCTTACACTACAGATCTGGCAGAAAAACTGAAACCGGAGTTTTTTGTAGAGGAGGTAAAGGATGCTTCCGAAGTGTCCGTGAAATTTGAAAAGGAAGAGAACTTTACTAAGGCAGGAACTTATGATATTAATATACAGGCCGAAGATGAGGTTGGAAATTCAACAGTAAAAACTGCCCAGGTGACTTTGAAAAAGGATGAATCTGCTCCACAGATTGAGGGCGCTGAGGATGTTACGATTCTGCAGGGAAAGTCGCTGGATTTCCTTGCGGGAGTTACAGTAAAAGATGATATGGATCCGGCGCCGGTACTGGATGTGGATTATAAGCAGGTCGATCTGAATGCACCGGGTACATATACGGCGGTCTATATGGCGAAAGACCGGTCAGGCAATGAAAACCGGCTGGAACGCAAAATTGTGGTAAAGAAAAATGAAGAGATGAATCAGAAAATTGTATACCTGACATTTGATGACGGTCCTTCGGAAAATACGGGAAAAATTCTTGATATACTTAAAGAGTACAATGTAAAAGCAACGTTCTTTGTTACCGGAAATAATCAGAAATACGACAACCTGATGAAGCGGGCTCATGATGAAGGTCACGCTATCGGCCTTCATACATACAGTCACGATTATAAAGAAGTTTACGCATCTGAAAAGGCATATTTTGAGGATCTGAAAAAGATTTCCGACCTGGTGGAAAAGGTTACCGGAGAAAAGTCTTATATCATCCGGTTCCCCGGCGGTTCCAGCAATACAGTCAGCGCAGAATATACAAAAGGCCTGATGACACTGCTTACAAAAAAAGTACAGGAGAAAGGATATCAGTACTTTGACTGGAACTGTGATTCCACGGATGCCAGCGGCAATAATGTTCCGGTGGAACAACTGATTAAAAATGCCACGTCCTGCAGCAGTCAGCATATTAATATACTGATGCATGATACAGACGCAAAGGACACGACTGTCAAAGCCCTTCCGAAGATTATAAAGTACTATCGGGAAAAAGGATACACATTTAAGGCCATAACGGTAGATTCTTATCCGGCGCATCACGGTGTGAATAATTAGTAAAGCAAAAAAGCGGACCATTCCTTACGAATGGCCCGCTTTTTTCGCAGCTTTTTTTCTCCATCTGAGCAGGAAGGCAGAGTTTACGATGACAAGAACCGAACCGGTGTTATGTACAAGAGCGCCTACAACCGGATTCAGGATGCCGGTAATTGCCAGGATAATTGCGGCAAAATTCAGTGTCATGGAAAATGTCAGATTCAGCCGGATTGTGGTCATCATTCTTTTGGCAAGACGCAGAAGATGAGGCAGTTCTTTTATATCATCATCGACCAGAGCAATATCCGCGGCATCCACAGCGATGTCGCTTCCGATTTTACCCATTGCAATGCCCACATAGGCTTTTTTCAGCGCCGGCGCGTCATTGATGCCGTCTCCGATCATGCAGACAGGCTGCCCGTTCTGCTGATATGTATCGATCCGGGAGAGTTTATCTTCCGGAAGACATCCGGCATGGACCTCACGGATATGGAGAAGTCCGGCGATATGAACAGCGGCATTTTCGTGGTCTCCGGTCAGGAGAACCGGAGTGATTCCTGTCTGTTCCACCTGATCAATCATTTGATCTGCATCCGGCCGCAGAGTGTCTGAGAGAACAAGAAAACCGGCCGCCTGTCTGTCCGCGGCCAGATAAATAACGGTAGATCCCTCTGAGAGGTAGGATTCCGCTCTGGCACGGAGCGGGTTTGGCAGATCAATGCCTCTCTCTTCAAAAAGTTCGGGATTGCCGGCCAGAATGGATCTGTTATTTACTTCAGCTTCCACACCCCGGCCGGGAATCATATGAAAATCTTCCGGCCGGCCGGGAAGATGTCCCCTTTGTTTTTTATAACATTGTACAATCGCTTTTCCAAGCGGATGCTCGGAGCTGCTTTCCGCGGAAGCGGCACAGGAGAAGAGAGCGTCTTCCGGAAGATCTTCCATAATACTTTCTATTGCTGTGACCACAGGGGTGCCGTAGGTGAGCGTGCCGGTTTTGTCAAAGGTGATTTTTTTCACCTCTGCCAGCCGCTCCAGTGCATCTCCCTCCCGGACGAGAAATCCATGTTTCGTAGCATTGCCGATTGCTGCCATAATCGCTGTGGGGGTTGCAAGAACAAGGGCACAGGGACAGAAGACTACAAGGATGGTGACCGCCCGGATAATTTCACCGGTGAACAGCCAGGTAAGAGCCGCGGCAGTCAGGGCGCCCACTACAATCCAGGTGGCCCAGCGGTCGGCAATACTGACGATTTTTGCCTTCCCGGCATCTGCGGACTGGACAAGACGGATCATTCTCTGAATCGAACTGTCTTCTCCCACTTTTTCGGCTTTCATAAGAAAAGCTCCGAACTGATTTACAGTTCCGCTGGATACATGATCACCGGAACTTTTGTCTACCGGAAGAGACTCCCCGGTCATAACAGCCTGATTGACAGACGTTTCTCCGGAAAGAATTATGCCGTCAACCGGAATGGCCTCCCCGGGAAGTACCCGGAGCGTATCCCCGATTGTTACATCTTCTGCAGAAATGATCTGCTCAGAATCTCCTTCAATCCGCCGGGCAGTGCGGGGAGTAAGATGAACCAGTTTTTCAATTCCCGCCCTGGCTCTGGCTACGGTCAGATCTTCCAGAAGCGCGCCCAGCTGCATAATAAATGCGACTTCCCCGGCTGCAAAGTCTTCGCCGATAATGACAGAAGCAATTAATGCAATGGATACCAGTACATCTGCTTTGATGTCAAAAGCCGTTATGAGTCCGAGTATGGCTTCGAGAATAATCGGGATGCCGCAGAGTATAATGGCAATCCAGGCCATGTCAAAGGAAAACGGAGAAAAGCCAAGTATACTGGAAAGAAGTGCAATACCTGAAAGTACCAGAAACAGAATGTCTTTTTTTATTCCGCCTAATTCGAGAAGTTTTTCTAATTTATTCACTTGTAATCCTCCTATAATACAGAAAATACAGACAGCATTCTCTGATATTTGCAGGGCTATCGAAATATACCAATACCCCTATAGGTATATTATATACCTATAGGGGTATTGGCTGTCAAGAAGTAAAATAAGAATTACTTCATATTTGCAAAACGTTCCACCGCTTTTGTAAAGTTTGCGATTGTCTGCTCCACATCTCCATGTTCAATTCCATCTTTTACACAGTGATTAATATGGCCTTCCAGTACGATCTGGCCTACTTTATGAAGGGCTGATTTTGCCGCGTTGATCTGGGAAAGAATATCTTCACAGGGGATGTCTTCATCAATCATGCGGTCAATTGCCTGTACCTGCCCGATGATTTTTTTCAGACGGCGGTGAAGATTGTCAGAATCCATGCATTGTTTCACAGTAATGCCTCCTTAAATCATGTCACGAAATTTATCCCAATTATCATGTATTTATTATTTTTTGTCAAGAAACAATAGATTCGGATTTGTCGAAGGGAATCTCCGGAGAAAAACGCAGAATTCGGAAGGAAAAAAGTTTTTAGCAGACGGATTCAGAAGAGGGGGACAGGGAATTCTGTTTCCGTTCCATGAGTTAAGAAAAATAACGGAACCTGGAAATCAGCTAAAAACAGGATTTACAGCGGGCTAACTCGCATGCGCTCGGACAGAGCTCGCTGTAAATCCTGACGCTGATTCTCAGGTTCCTATTTTTCTAAACTCATTCCAAAGTCATCAGAATTCCCTGTCCCCCTCTTCTGAAAGGCGCATCCAAAAACTCTCCGGACTTCCGTTTTTCTGTTCCTCAGTCCGGAAATTCCCTTCGCAGATCCTCATAAACCAAAAAAGAAAGGGGTGCTTTAACGGCGGAGACGGCAGGTGATCCAGGCAGTAGTGATGCTTTAGATCCGGGCAACTGCAGTCGGAACAGTTCCGGTTTTTTCCTGTTTTCTGAAATTCGGAATTGTCGGGGATACTGCTGACTGGATGTGCGCAGAAAACAGCGGGATACCGCCGATTGGATGCGACTTTTGGAAATGAGGGATGTGTGCTTTTGGTGACTTTGGAGCAGATATTAGAAAAACAGAAAACCTGGCGGCAGGCGTTAAAATTTACAGCAGAATTGTCTGAGCGAATGCGAGTTTTCTGCTGTAAATTTTGCTCTTAGCCTGTCGTCAGGTTTTTTAGTTTTTCTTTATCTGCGGAATGGAAACAAAAGCACACAGCCCTCATTTCCAGATCCGATTATCCAATCTCCTGGTATCCAGGTGTTTTCGGACGCCTCTCCACTCGCAGCTCTCCGACAATCCGAATTTAAAGTGTTTCAAGAAAGCGGCGGAATGCTTTCCGTCCTTCTTCGGTATTTTTGTATACGCCGGCGTCTTCCAGAACCTGACAGAAGACTTTTCCGACTTCCTGTTCCAGAATATGATCGATGTTGTCCGCATTGACATCCGTGTATGCCGGCAGAAATTCATCTGCCCAGTCTGCATGTTTGGCAATCTGTTCGTTGCTTCGGATATCTTTGCCTTCCAGTATGTACTGACGGAGAAGTTCCATTTCTCCTTTCAGCCTGGCGGGAAGAACTGCCAGACCCATGACTTCGATCAGTCCGATATTTTCTTTTTTAATATGATGCAGTTTCGAGTGAGGATGAAATACACCGAGAGGGTGTTCCTCTGTGGTAATATTGTTCCGCAGCGTCAGATCAAGTTCAAAGAGATCTCCGTGTTTGCGGGCTATTGGCGTAATTGTGTTGTGGGGCGTCCCGTCGGTCTCCGCGAAGATAAAGGCATCCTTATCCGTATAGCCGCGCCATTTACCGAGAATGTGCTCGGCCAGATCAATGATCCGTTCAGAATCCCGGCTCTGCAGACGGATTACGGAGAGCGGCCATTTTACAATGCCGGCGGCAACATCCTCATATCCCTTTACCTGAAACTGTTCAATTACAGGTGCTTTTGCCATTGCGAAAGTATAATTTCCTCCCTGAAAATGATCGTGGCTCAGAATAGAGCCGCCGACAATCGGGAGATCTGCGTTGGAACCCAGAAAATAGTGGGGAAAAAGTTTAATAAAGTCGAACAGTTTTGCAAATGCGGTACGGTCGATTTTCATGGGAACATGTTCCCCGTTAAACACGATACAGTGCTCATTGTAGTATACGTAGGGAGAATACTGAAAGCCCCATTTTTTCCCCTGAATAGTAATTGGTATAATACGGTGATTTTCCCTTGCGGGATGGTTTGTCCTGCCCGCATAGCCTTCGTTTTCCATGCAGAGCTGGCATTTCGGGTAGGAAACGGATTTTGCTTTTCCTGCAGCTGCGATGGCTTTCGGATCTTTTTCCGGCTTGGAAAGATTGATTGTAATATCAAGAGTTCCGTATTCTGTATCCACTGTCCATTTCCTGTCTTTTTTGATGCGGTAACGGCGGATATAATCACTGTCCTGGCTTAATTTATAGTAGTAATCGGTGGCCGCTTCGGGAGATATTTTATATTTATCCCAGAATTCTGCCTGAACCTGCGACGGCCGGGGCATCAGACAGTTCATAAGTTTTGTGTCCAGCAGATCGCGGTATGTAATACTGTCCCCGATTATGCCTCTTTTTACTGCTTCGTCCAGAAGTTCTGCAAGTACATCCTCCAGGTTGATATTTTCGAGATCGCAGGGCACATCTTCATAATTATCTTCTTTCATGATGTCCAGTAAAAGGTTTGTTGTATAGACCCGTTCTGATTCAGGCGTAAGCCCTGTGCTGATTCCGTACTGAACCAGTTTTTTTATTGCTTCATAGAGCATATTTGTTAACCTCCG
This sequence comes from Mediterraneibacter sp. HA8405, assembly GCF_056148955.1. Taxonomy (NCBI): domain Bacteria; kingdom Bacillati; phylum Bacillota; class Clostridia; order Lachnospirales; family Lachnospiraceae; genus Mediterraneibacter; species Mediterraneibacter sp. HA8405. Next base: position 1,736,777 of record NZ_CM148758.1, read on the forward strand.
ATTTTAAATCTGCATCGGTATGAAGGAGCATCAGCCGTCCAGGCGGGAAGCGCCGTCACCGATCTGCACAGTATAAAACTCAGCTTCATGTCCTACTTTTTCTTTGTAAGCCGTTCCGATGTTTTCAATAAATGTATCCACAGAATCATTTTTTACAATGCTGACTGTACATCCGCCGAATCCGCCGCCGGTAATACGGGATCCTATAACACCCGGTATTTTCCATGCCAGGTCAACCAGAATATCAATCTCATCGCAGGAGACAGCATAATCGTCCCGGAGAGAAATATGTGACTGGTTCATCAGTTCCCCGAAGCGGTTGATATCTCCTGCCCGGAGAGCGGCAACCGCGTCAATGGTGCGCTGGTTTTCGTAAACTGCATGTTTCGCTCTTTTCAGCTGTACCGGATCTGTGATCAGGCCTTTGTTTGCTTCAAAGTCTGCCGGGCTCAGATCCCCAAGAGATTCAATGTCAAGTTCCCTCTGGAGAGCGGCGAGAGCATCGGCACATTCCTGACGCCTGTCATTGTATGCGGAGTCAACCAGGCTGTGTTTTACTTTGCTGTTTGTGATGATGATTTTGGCGTCTTCCAGTTCAATGGGAGCATATTCGAACTTCAGTGTGCTTGTGTCCAGAAAGATCGCATTGTCCTTTTTGCCCATGGCAACGGCAAACTGATCCATAATACCACAGTTGCAGCCATTGAAATTATTTTCAGAATACTGACCGATCAGCGCAAGATCAGTCATGTTTAAGTCGGTGATGCCGAACAGGTCTGTAAGGATCACGCCGGTGAGCACTTCAAGAGAAGCTGAGGAGGAAAGTCCGGAACCATTCGGAATATTTCCCCAGATAACCATATCAAACCCGCTTTCCAGAGGGTACCCCTTCTCGGCAAATGCCCAGACTACTCCCAGCGGATAGTTGGCCCAGTTATATTTTGAATTGTAGGAAAGATCATCGAGAGATACCTCAACTACGCCAAAACGATCCAGATTCATAGAATAAAAATGAATCAGGCGGTCTTCTCTCCGGCGGGCAGCCCCATAAGTGCCGATAGTCAGAGCGCAGGGGAAGACGTGACCTCCGTTGTAGTCTGTGTGCTCGCCGATCAGATTGACCCGGCCCGGCGAAAAATAGAAACGCGCCAGGTCTGCGCTGCCGAATAACTCTGCAAATTTGTTAAACAGCTTTTTTTTCATTGTTTTTCCTCCTGAAATATTGAATTGTGAAAAGTGAAACAGTTAATCGCGAAAAAGCAGATGTTTGTTTTCATCCTGCCTGTATTATAAAATGGCCGTCAGGTTCCCGTCTATAAAAAATACGTGCAATAATATGTAAAAATGTTGCGGACAATCCGGGGGAGAATTATAATTAAAATAAGACCGGGCGAAAGAAAACAGCAGCAGGAAAGGAGGGAAAAGGGTGTCGGATTCATATAAGCATTCGTACAAAGTAGGAGAGAATCTTCTGACATCTCTGGCAGTATATAATGTAGGCTATCAGAAATGTGAACCGAAATATCAGTGGGGACCGGGAATCAGAGATCATTACTGTATTCACTATATTATATCCGGCAGCGGATACTATACAGTGGGGAAGATGTCCCGCCGCCTTACAGAAGGGGATACATTTATTCTCTATCCGGGAGTGGAAGTTCAGTATTACGCAGACAGTGAAGAACCCTGGGAGTACGGCTGGGCAGGATTTATGGGGGCAGATGCGGCCTCCATCATCAGAAATACAGCTTTTACGAAGGAAATGCCGTATATTCTCCGGGGGAGAGTACCGGAGAAGAAGATACGGGATGGACTGGAGCGTATTTATCAGGTAAAAGGGAACACTTACGAAGCTGCCGTTGCAATGGCAGGGGCTCTGTACAGCCTTCTGGCCGTATTTATGCATTACGGAGAAAAGGAAAACCAGGAAAAAGACATACAGAGCACTTATGTGGAGAAGGCGGAGAAGTATATAGAAACGAACTACTCTTATCCGGTTACAGTAGAAGATGTGGCCGCCTATGTGGGTATCAGCCGGAGTCATCTGTTTCGATCCTTCCAGACCTATATGGGGAAATCTCCGAAAGAGTTCCTCTCCGAGTACAGAATCAAGCAGGCATGTCATCTGCTTAAGGAGACAGATCTGTCTGTATCGGCCATTGCATACTCTGTCGGTTTTGAAAATAACCTGTATTTTTCGAAAGCATTTAAAAAACATAAGGGAGTCAGTCCGTCAGAATACAGAAAAGACAGAAAAACCCAATTGTCTTTTAAAAAAGACAGCTTGTCAAATTATTGACAATATGGTATGATCAAGGAAGTGAAATCTGATTAATTTTTGTTTTTACGGAGGGAAAAGCAGTGCAGCTCTTTTTTTGATGAAATGATACTTGGATTAAAAAAACAGCAGCGTATTAATCTTGATTTCTTTTTTTATTGCGAGAAAAATTTAAAAGAAAGGTAAGTGGAGAACAAATGAGCAGTAAAATCACAATCATCGGCGCCGGAAGTGTCGGAGCCACAATCGCGTACAAACTTTCATATGAAGATATCGCATCTGAAATTGTAATGATCGATATCAACAAGGACAAGGCTGAGGGAGAGGTTATGGACATCAAGCAGGGAACCTGCTTCAGAAATCCGATTTCAATCATCGCAGGAGATTATGAGGATGCAAAGGGATCCGATATTGTTATCATCACCTCCGGAATTGCCCGTAAACCGGGACAGACAAGAATTGAGCTTGCACAGACAAATGTAAATATTATTAAATCCATCACTCCGGAGATCGTAAAAGCGGCACCGGATGCAAAATACATCATTGTAAGTAACCCGGTTGATGTTCTTACTTATGTATTTACAAAGATTTCCGGACTTCCGGAGAACCAGATTATCGGTTCCGGTACACTTCTTGATACCGCACGTCTTCGTTCCGGACTGTCAGAGCATTTCGGCGTGGCACAGAAAAATATTCACGCATATGTATTCGGTGAGCACGGAGATTCTTCTTTTGTACCGTGGTCAGGCGCAACAATTGCTACTGTAAATGTAGATGATTATTATGAGTCAATGAAGAATCACGGCATCGATCTTGGAGAACTGGATAAAGACGGAATGGAAGAGTTCGTTCACAAATCAGGCGGAGAAGTCATTGCAAAGAAAGGCGCTACATTCTATGCAGTTTCTGTTGCTGTATGTCAGCTCTGCAGCATGGTGGTGGCAGCTTCCGATTCAGTGGCAACTGTTTCTTCACTGATGCACGGCGAGTACGGAATTGAAGATGTATGTGTAAGTGTTCTGTGTCTGGTCGGACCGAACGGAGTTCAGGGCAAGGTTCCGATGCGTTTGACAGACGAGGAAGTTGCGAAACTTCAGTCAAGTGCAAATAAGTTAAAAGAAGTAATCGCTCAGTTGGAAATATAATTTATAAACCCCACGGCGGTTTCCGCGTGGGGTAAATTTAAGTGACAAGGCGGCCTGGTTTTCCGCCTGACAGACAAGGAGGTAATACTATGAAATACAGTTATTATCCCGGCTGCACCCTGAAAAACAAGGCTCAGGATCTGGATCGCTATGCCAGAGCTTCAGCAGAGGTGCTGGGATTTGAACTGGAAGAGATCAGCGAGTGGCAGTGCTGCGGCGGTGTCTATCCGCTGGGAAGTGACGAGATTGCCACAAAACTGTCTTCTGTCCGTGCGCTCAATGATGCAAAGGAAAAGGGCCAGGATCTGGTTACACTTTGTTCTGCCTGTCATCACGTACTTAAGCGTGTGAACGATGATATGAAGAATGTAGAGGATATCCGGACAAGAGCCAATAATTACATGGCGCTGGATGAACCGTATACCGGAGAGACTACTGTACTTCATTTCCTTGAAGTGCTTCGCGACCGGATCGGATTTGATGAAGTGAAAAAGAAAGTAGTAAATCCGCTTACAGGAAAGAAGATCGGAGCTTATTACGGCTGTCTGCTTCTTCGTCCGGGCAAGCTGCTTGCCTTCGACAATCCGGAAAATCCGAAGATCATGGAAGACTTTATCCGTGCTATCGGTGCAGAGCCGGTAATTTATCCGTACCGCAATGAGTGCTGCGGAGGATACATATCTCTGAAAGAAGAGGATATGTCAAAAGAAATGTGCAGAAAGATTGAGGAGAGCGCGTCCGGATTCGGCGCAGATATGCTGATTACGGCCTGTCCTCTGTGCATGTACAATCTGAATAAAAACAACGGCGGAAACCTGCCGGTATATTACTTTACAGAGCTCCTGGCAGAGGCGCTGGGCGTGAAGGAGGAGGTGAAGGCACAGTGAAAACAGAACAGAAACGCGCAGAAATGATTAAGGAAATCAGCGGTGTAAATCCTCTGAAGTGTATGAAATGCGGTAAATGTTCCGCTTCCTGTCCTTCTTATAATGAAATGGACATCAAACCTCACCAGTTTGTCTCCTATGTGATCAACGAGGATATCGAATCCCTTGTTCAGTCAAAATCCCTCTGGAAATGCCTTTCCTGTTTTGCATGTGTAGAGAGATGTCCCCGGGATGTTAAGCCGGGCAAACTGATCGATGCTGCAAGACAGATCGTTGTGCGTGAGAAGGGGCAGGACTACCTGACTCCCGATGAGATTCCGGAACTGATTGATCCGGACACACCGCAGCAGCTGCTTGTAAGTGCATTCAGAAGATACAGGAGGTGATAAAAGGTGCAGAGAATAGGAGTATTTGTCTGCCATTGCGGAACGAATATCGCGGCAACGGTAGACGTGAAGAAAGTTGTGGAGATGGCTCTTCATGAGCCGGGCGTTGTTCACGCTGAGGATTACGCATATATGTGTTCCGAGGCCGGACAGGAGCTGATCCACAAAGCGATCAAAGAAAAACAGCTGACCGGACTTGTTGTCTGTTCATGTTCTCCGCGTATGCATGAGACGACATTCAGAAATGCAGCGGAGAAAGCGGGATTAAACCCGTATATGGTAGAAATCGCAAACATCCGTGAGCACTGCTCCTGGATCCACAAGGATATGGAAGAGGCGACGGAGAAAGCAGTTATTCTGATGCGTGCGGCGGTTGCAAAAGTAAATCTTGACGCACCGCTTCAGCCGGGTGAAAGCCGTGTTACAAAGAGAGCACTTGTAATCGGCGGCGGTATCGCGGGTATTCAGACAGCCCTTGATATTGCAGAGGCAGGATATCCGGTGGATATTGTGGAGAAGACACCGAGTATCGGAGGAAGAATGTCACAGCTTGACAAGACATTCCCGACACTGGACTGTTCTTCCTGTATCCTGACACCGAAGATGGGAGAAGTGAACGCACATCCCCTCATCAATATCTATACATACAGTGAAGTAGAGAGTGTGTCCGGTTTCGTGGGAGACTTTACGGTTGAGATCCGCAAGAAAGCAAGAAGCGTGGATATGAATAAATGTACAGGCTGCGGACTGTGTCAGGAAAAATGTCCGAGCAAGAAGACTCCGAGCGAGTTCAACCGCGGCTTAAGCAACAGAAGCGCGATCTATACACCGTTCGCACAGGCAGTTCCGAACGTTCCGGTTATTGACCGTGATGCCTGCATCAAGTTCAAGACAGGAAAATGCGGAATCTGTTCCAAGGTGTGCCAGGCTGGCGCAATTGACTACGAACAGAAGGATGAGATTGTTACAGAGAAGTACGGTGCAATCGTAGTTGCAACCGGATTTGATATGATCAAGCTTGACAAATATGATGAGTATGCGTACAGCCAGAGCAAAGATGTTATTACATCTCTGGAACTGGAGCGTATTATGAACGCTGCAGGACCGACAGGCGGACATCTGGAGCGTCTTTCCGACGGAAAGGCACCGAAGGAAATCGTATTTGTTCAGTGTGTGGGAAGCCGCTGCGCAGACGACAGAGGAAAGAGCTACTGCTCAAAGATCTGCTGTATGTACACAGCAAAACATGCCATGCTGATCCGCGACAAATATCCGGATACAAATGTGACGGTATTCTACATTGATGTGAGAACGCCGGGCAAGAACTTTGATGAGTTCTACCGCAGAGCAGTAGAAGACTATGGTGTAAACTACATCAAAGGACAGGTCGGAAAAGTCATTCCGCAGCCGAACGGAAAGCTGCTTGTACAGGGCGCAGACCTGATCGACAACAAACAGATCTTGAAAGAGGCTGATATGGTCGTTCTCGCTGCTGCCATTGAGCCGAATCCGGATGTGAGAAAAATTGCTACTATGCTGACAGCAAGTATTGATACAAACAATTTCCTTACAGAGGCTCATGCAAAGCTTCGTCCGGTTGAGTCACCGACAGCAGGTATCTTCCTTTCCGGTGTATGCCAGGGACCGAAGGATATTCCGGAGACCGTTTCCCAGGCAGGGGCTGCAGCTGTAAAAGCAATCGGACTGCTTGCGAAAGACAAGCTGCTGACCAATCCGTGTACGGCACATTCAGACGAACTGCTTTGTAACGGATGTTCTCAGTGCGCAAATGTATGCCCGTACGGAGCAATCAGCTACGAGGATAAAGAGGTGAATGACCACGGAATCCGTGAGACAAGACGTATTGCTGTTGTAAACGATGCGCTTTGTCAGGGCTGCGGTGCTTGTACTGTAACATGTCCGTCCGGAGCAATGGACCTGCAGGGATTCTCTAACAGACAGATCTTAGCGGAGGTGGATGCGATATGTCGATAGAAAAGAATGAAGAATTCAGACCAAAGATCGTTGCGTTCTGCTGTAACTGGTGCAGTTATGCAGGCGCTGACCTGGCGGGAAGCAGCCGTATGTCCTACTCGGCAGATGTTAAGATCATCCGTGTTCCCTGCTCCTGCCGTGTCAATCCGATGTTCATCTTAAGAGCATTTGAGAGAGGAGCAGACGGTGTGATTATGTGTGGATGCCATCCCGGCGACTGCCACTATACATCCGGCAACTTCTACGCAAGAAGACGTATGACGCTTCTGTTCTCCATGCTGGATTATATCGGAGTGGAAAACGGACGTACCCGCGTAGAGTGGGTATCTGCCGCTGAGGGTGCGAAATTCTCCCAGACTATGCATGAGTTTGTGGATAAGATTACATCTCTTGGCAAAAACGTAAGATTGGAGGATTTAAGATGCAGGAATTAATCAACCGCGCAAAAGAGCTTCTGGCCGACGGAACTGTGGCAAGAGTGCTCGGATGGAAAGCCGGGGACCTGCCTTACAATCCGGAACCGGCTTACTTTGAGAAAGAAGAAGACTTTGCGGATTTCGTATACAACGGATTCTGCGGAGCAAACTTAAGCAAATATATGATTGAGGCTTCCAAATTGGAAGGAAAAACTCTTGTCTGCCTGAAGCCATGCGATACATACAGTTTTCAGGAACTGATGAAAGAGCACCGCGTAGACCGCGACAAGGCGTACATCATCGGCGTAGGATGTAAAGGCAAGCTTGACATTGAGAAGATCAAAGCGATGGGCATCAAGGGAATCAAGAGCATCTCCGGCGCAGAGATCGAAGACGAGGCGGAGACGCTGACGATCGATACGATCTACGGAGAGAAGACTTGTGCATATGCTGACGCTATGCTGGAAAGATGCCATGTGTGCAAGGGCAAGGACCACATGGTCTTCGACGAGGTTATCGGAGAGTCCAAAGAGACGAAGGATGCGGACCGCTTCGCAGAAGTGGAGAAGATCGAGGCGATGAGCCCGGAAGAAAAATTCGCATTTTTCCAGAAAGAGCTGAGCAAATGTATCCGCTGCAATGCCTGCCGCAACGTATGTCCGGCATGCAGCTGCCGCAAGTGCGTATTTGACAGCAATAAATTTGACAGCGCACAGAAAGCGAACGTGGACTCCTTTGAGGAGAAAATGTTCCACATTATCCGTGCATTCCATGTAGCAGGAAGATGTACGGACTGCGGAGAGTGCAGCAGAGTATGTCCGCAGGGAATCCCGCTTCATCTGTTTAACCGGAAGTTCATCAAGGATATCAATGAACTGTACGGCGAGTATCAGGCAGGCGCGGATCTGGAGCCGAGAACCCCTCTTACCAGTTATGAGTTTGAGGATGTAGAGCCGGGAATTGTGGCAGAAAGGGGATAATGTATGTATAAGATCGCAAAAGAAAATCTGACGGCATTATTTCAGAAGATTGCCGCAGAACAGGAATTATATCTGCCCGTGAAGACTGCCGATAAAGTGAATTTCGGCGTGTGGACAGAGGACGCAGAGGTTGACCTGGATACATTAAAAACCGTAAAATCCCCGAAAGATGTCTTTTTCCCGCAGAGCGAGACTCTGTATACATGTATCAGGGACGGCAAGAAAATCAAGGTAGAGCCTGAGGCGTTAAAAGAACAGAATTTTGTTGTATTTGGCATGAAAGCCTGTGACGTAAAAGGCGTGGAAGTACTGGACAGAGTATTTCTGGTAGATCCGCTGGATACGTTTTATGCTGCGAGAAGAGACCACGGAACCATCGTTGCGCTTGCATGTCATGAGCCGGAAGAAACATGTTTCTGCAAGGTGTTCGGTGTGGACGCGGCAGAACCGGCAGCAGATGTGGCGACATGGATGATCGGGGATGATATGTACTGGAAGGCACTCACAGAAAAAGGTGAGGCGCTGACAGAGGCAGTAAAAGATATTCTTACAGAGGATAATGCAGGGGAAGAGACTGTTGAAAAAGAAAAGGAAGCGATCCACAGTATTGTTGAGCAGCTGCCGTACAGTCACCTTTCACTGGAAGGCTGGAACGGAGACGTGCTGATGGAGAAGTTCGAGGATCCGCTGTGGGACGAGCTTTACAAACCCTGTCTTGCATGCGGAACATGTACATTCGTATGCCCCACATGTCAGTGCTATGATATTAAAGATTATGATACCGGAAAGAACGGCGTTCAGAGATACCGCTGCTGGGATTCCTGCATGTACTCTGACTTCACTATGATGGCTCACGGAAACAACCGTAAATCCCAGAAAGAAAGATTTCGTCAGAGATTTATGCATAAACTGGTATACTATCCTGCGAACAACGACGGAATGTATTCCTGTGTGGGATGCGGAAGATGCGTGGAGAAATGTCCGGCTTCATTAAATATCGTGAAAGTGATAAAAGCATTTCAGAAACAGGGAGGTGAGCAGTAATGAGTGAATGTACCTGTCACAAGAACTATACTCTGGATACGCTGATCCCTAAAGTGGGCGTGATTACAGATATCCGTGAAGAGACGCCGGATGTAAAGACATTCCGTGTCAACGCTCCGGAAGGCGGAAAACTTTTCGAACATATGCCGGGACAGTGTGCAATGCTCTGTGCTCCTGGAATCAGCGAAGGTATGTTTTCAATTACTTCTTCGCCGACCAACAAAGAATATCAGGAATTCAGCATTAAAAAATGTGGTGTTCTGACTGAGTATCTGCACAGCCTGGAAGTGGGAGATGAGATTACCGTCCGCGGACCTTATGGAAATCATTTTCCGGTGGAAGATAAGCTGAAAGGAAAAGACCTTCTGTTTATTGCCGGCGGTATCGGTCTTGCTCCGCTGCGTTCTGTTATCAATTACGTACTGGATAACCGTGATGATTACGGAACAGTGGATATCGTATACGGATCCCGTTCCGCAGATGATCTGGTTCAGTTAAAAGAAATTCAGGAAGTATGGATGAATGCGCCGGACGTGCATGTACATCTGACCATCGACCGTGAGCAGGAAGGCTGGGACGGCCATGTTGGATTTGTGCCGAACTATGTGAAAGAGCTTGGATTTGACGTAAATAAAACAGCTCTGATCTGCGGCCCTCCGATCATGATCAAGTTTACACTTGCGGGCCTGGAAGAACTTGGATTTTCCAGAGAGCAGGTGTATACCACACTGGAGCTCCGTATGAAATGCGGAATCGGCAAGTGCGGAAGATGCAATATCGGATCAAAATATGTATGTAAAGACGGCCCGGTATTTCGTTGCGATGAGATCGATGAGATGCCGAATGAATACTAGGGAAAGGAAGAAATATCATGGAAAAAATGGTAAATGTATATTTTTTCGGTAAGAAATACAGTGTACCGGCTGACCTGACGATCATGACAGCTATGGAGTATGCGGGATATACACTGAAAAGAGGATGCGGCTGCCGTCACGGTTTCTGCGGTGCCTGTGCCACGATCTACAGGATCAAAGGGAAAAATGAACTGAAGACATGTCTTGCCTGTCAGACGCAGGTGGAAGAGGGCATGTATGTGGCAACCGTTCCGTTCTTCCCGACAGACAAGAGAACATATGATATTGAAGATATCAAACCGGAGCAGAGAGTTATGATGGATCTGTATCCGGAGATTTACAGCTGCATCGGATGCAACGCATGTACAAAGGCATGTACACAGGATCTGAATGTTATGCAGTACATCGCATACGCACAGCGAGGAGATTTCGAAAAATGTGCGGAAGAGTCCTTTGACTGTATCGGATGCGGATGCTGTTCTGTAAGATGTCCGGCAGGAATCTCGCACCCGATGGTAGGAGTCCTTGCAAGACGTCTGACAGGAAAATATATCGCGCCCGAGTCCAAGCATCTGACAGAGCGTGTGGAAGAGATTCACCACGGTGATTATGATCAGCTGATCGAGCAGATCATGGAGAAGCCAATTACAGAGATGCAGGAACTTTACAACAACAGAGAGATTGAGAAATAAGGAGGGAAGATCATGTTTACACCGGAAATGATGGAATCCGTAAAGAAAGTGGAGGCCACCAGAGCTGAGCGTCTGGGCACAGAACCGAGACGTATGACAGCGGAAGAAAAAGATGCTCTCCTTAAGGAGTTCCATCCTGACTACAGGGAAGAAGCATTTGCAGAGATTAAAATCGGACCGAACAAGGGACAGAAGGCACCGAAGGAACTGGTGCATCTTCTCCACTCCAACAGCCGTCTGCTTACTGAGCATGTTGATATCAGCAAAGTAGACTATGATGTGGATGTACTTGTTATCGGAGGCGGCGGCGCAGGCGCTTCTGCCGCGATCGAAGCTCATGAGGCAGGCGCAAATGTAATGATTGCCACAAAGCTTCGTATCGGCGATGCCAACACGATGATGGCAGAAGGTGGAATCCAGGCTGCTGATAAGGAGAATGACTCACCGGTACAACACTATCTGGACGCTTTCGGAGGCGGACATTTTGCTGCAAGACCGGAGCTGTTAAGACGTCTTGTCATGGAAGCACCGGATGCGATCAAATGGCTCAATGAGCTGGGCGTTATGTTCGATAAGGATGAAACAGGCCGTATGATTACAACACACGGCGGCGGAACATCCAGAAAGAGAATGCATGCCTGCAAGGATTACTCCGGAGCAGAGATTATGCGTACACTTCGCGATGAAGTACTGAACCGTCAGATCCCGGTTGCCGAGTTTACAGTAGCGGTAGAGCTGATCAGAGATGACAGAGGCCAGGTTGCAGGAGCTGTGCTTCAGAATCTGGAGACAGAGGACTACCTGGTTGCAAAGGCCAAAACCGTTATTATCGCAACAGGCGGTGCGGGACGTATGCACTATCAGGGCTTTCCGACATCCAATCACTACGGCGCAACGGCAGATGGTCTGATTCTCGGATACCGTATGGGAGCTCCGCTTCTGTATCAGGATACGATACAGTATCACCCGACAGGTGTTGCATATCCGTCACAGATTTTCGGCGCACTTGTAACAGAGAAGGTACGTTCTGTAGGCGCACAGCTTGTTAATGTAGACGGAGAGGCGTTCATGCATCCACTGGAGACACGTGACGTGGCTGCTGCTTCAATTATCCGTGAGTGTACGGCGCGCGGCAAAGGCGTGACTACACCGCTTGGAAGCGGCGTATGGCTTGATACCCCGATGATTGAGGAGCTGGGCGGAAAGGGAACCATCGAGAAACGGATCCCGGCTATGCTTCGTATGTATATGAACTATGATATTGATATGAGAAAACTTCCGATTCTTGTATATCCGACACTTCACTATCAGAATGGTGGTCTGGAGATCGGCGGAGACGGATTTACAAAAGTAATCGATAACCTGCTTGTCGCAGGCGAGGCTGTCGGAGGAATCCACGGAAGAAATCGTCTGATGGGTAATTCTCTGCTTGATATCATCGTATTCGGACGCAACGCAGGAAAGGCTGCAGCGGCGAAAGCGAAGAATGTAGAGCTTGGAAACATGAATCTTGATCATGTACAGGCATATGCACAGGAACTTAAGGAAGCCGGACTTGATACCGGAGATGTTTCCCCGCTTCTGCTCCCGAAATATGCAAGACACGAGAGATAGAAGGGAGTAAGAAAAAAGAATGGATATATTAGCATGGTTTCAGGACAGCGTTCTTGGCAATACACTGATGGTTGTGTTTATGGTAGCTTTTATAGGCTATCTTGTTGGAAGCATTAAGATCCGCGGAGTAGAGCTTGGTACAGCCGGTGTTCTCCTTGTAGCTCTGGTATTCGGACATTTTGGATTTAAAGTGCCTGATCTGGTCAGGGAACTGGGACTGATCTGTTTCGTAACTTCTGTAGGATTTATTGCAGGACCTAAGTTCTTTCGGAATTTCAAGATTAATGCGAAATCCTATATCCTGCTGGGATTTATTATTATCGTAGTAGGAGCTCTGACTACGGTCTCAATTATTGAGATTGCAGGTGTTCCGTCAGATATCAGTGTAGGTATGATGTCAGGGGCTCTGACAAGTACGCCGGGTCTCGCGGCAGCAATTGATGCTACCGGATCCGCAAATGCGTCTGTCGGATATGGAATTGCCTACCCGTTTGGCGTTGTGGGCGTTGTACTTTTTGTACAGCTTGTTCCTAAACTTCTGAAAACAGACATGGCGGCAGAACGCGCGAAATTCGAGGCTGCCCAGAACGTTGGAGACGACCAGCTGAAAAAGAAAAGCAAACTGTTTGTTGTGGATGAGATGGGGCTTTTCCCGTTTGCACTCGCCATCGCACTGGGAATTATCCTGGCCAAGATCGTAATTCCGCTTCCGGGCGGAGCAGAGTTCTCGCTGGGAACCTCAGGCGGTCCGCTGATCGCAGGTCTGATCCTCGGACATTTCGGACATGCGGGAAAGATCAGTTTCCATGTAGAGAAATCAGTTCTGGAGTGCTTAAGAGAGTTTGGTCTTGCGCTGTTCCTTATCGGAGCCGGCGTGGAGGCCGGTGCAGGATTTATCGAAATCCTGAAAGAGCAGGGAGTTGTTCTTTTCCTTTACGGCGCACTCATCACACTGATTCCGATGCTTGTCGGATATTTTGTGGCAATGAAGCTGATGAAACTGAGCCTGTTTAACACATTGGGATCCATCTGCGGAGGTATGACAAGTACCCCGGCTCTTGGAACTTTGATCCGTGTAACTGGTACAGATGATGTAGCCTCCGCATATGCGGCGACTTATCCGGTAGCTCTTGTGTTCGTTGTACTGAGCTGCCAGTTTATCGGTATTTTCCTGTAAAATCAGAGTGGATCTGGACGATCTGCTTTGCTGTTCTGCGGACTGTACAGGCCTGAGATGCTAAAGCAGTCCGCGAATATTATAAAAAAATAAAAGGAAGGAGTTGATTTACATGCGTGAAATTAATGTAAGTACACTTACGGATGTGATCGAGAAACTCTGTATTGAGGCAAACAATCATCTTCCGGAGGATGTGAAATGTGCGATCCGTGACTGCCGTGCATGTGAAGACGGCAATATTGCTCAGGGTGTTCTGGACAATATCATCGAGAACTTTGAGATCGCAGACAATGAGAATGTGCCGATCTGTCAGGATACCGGCATGGCATGTGTATTTCTTGAGATCGGACAGGATGTACATCTTGTAGGAGGAGATCTCAGAGAGGCAGTGGACGAGGGAGTCCGCCGCGGATATACAAACGGATATCTGCGTAAATCCGTCGTAAAGGATCCGGTGCGCCGTGGAAATACGGGAGACAACACTCCGGCAATGCTCTATACGGAAATTGTGCCGGGTGAAAATATCAAGATCACAGTAGGACCGAAGGGATTCGGCAGTGAGAATATGAGCCAGATCCGTATGTTTAAGCCTTCAGCAGGTCTTCAGGGTATCAAGGACTTTATAATTGAGGCAGTGGAAACAGCCGGTCCGAATCCGTGTCCGCCTATGGTAGTTGGTGTTGGTATCGGCGGAACATTTGATAAATGCGCACTTCTGGCAAAGAAAGCGCTGATGCGGCCCCTGGATTCTTCCAATCCGGATCCGTTCTATGCAGATCTTGAAAAAGAAATGCTTGAGAAGATTAATGAGCTGGGAATCGGTCCTCAGGGATTCGGCGGAAGAACAACGGCAATCGGCCTGAATATTGAGACAATGCCCACACATATCGCAGGAATGCCCTGTGCAGTTAATATCAACTGTCATGTGACACGCCACAAATCGGAGGTGATATAAATGGCAAGAAAGATTACATTACCACTCACAGAGGAACTTGCTAAAACACTCCACGCAGGAGATCAGCTGCTTCTTACAGGAACGATTTATACTTCCCGTGACGCCGGACACAAGAGAATGTGCGAGGCGCTGGCAAAAGGAGAAGATATCCCCTTTGATCCGAAGGATGCAACGATCTATTATGTAGGACCGACTCCGGCAAAACCGGGACAGGTAATCGGAAGCGCCGGCCCTACAACCAGCGGACGTATGGATGCATATGCTCCGACTATGATGTCTGTGGGAGCACGAGGCATGATCGGAAAAGGCGCACGTCTTCCGGAGGTAGTGGAAGCCATGAAGAAATACAGCGGCGTGTATTTCGGAGCCATCGGCGGAGCCGGAGCACTGCTTGCAAAATGTATCAAAAAAGCAGAGCTTATCGCATATGAAGATCTGGGAGCAGAAGCACTCAGAAAGCTTTATGTAGAAGATATGCCGGTTGTTGTTATCATCGACAGTGAAGGTAATAACCTGTACGAAGAAGGAAGAAAAGCATATCTTGATTCTAAAAAATAATTGACGTCAGATAATAAAAGATGTAAGATTCAGGCAGTATTTATAGTTTTATACTGCCTGATTTTTTTTGAAAGAGATACTCTGAGGTTTGCTGAAGAGAGAGGAGAAAACGGCAATGAAGAAAAAGAAAATCGTGTATTGTATGTATTATATTCTGATGTTTCTGCCGTTGGTGGTTACTGTTATATCGCTGATTTTTCTGCCGGACCGGATTCCCGCTCATTATGGATCTGAGAATCAGGTGACCCGTTGGGGAAGTAAATATGAAACGCTTATCTTTCCGGCAGAGACGATGATCTGTGGTGCCATTATAACAGCAGTGGCAAAAAGTGCCGCCGGGAATAAGAAGGACGGAGAGAAGAATGAGAAAGCAGTAGTTATAATCGGAATAGCTGTTCTTCTTTTGTTCAACCTGATGATATTTTATTTTCTGTACGCGGATTTCAGACAGATCAGTAATCTTTCGGACATGCCTGTTGATATTACCGGTCTTGTGTTCTGCTATCTGGGCGCTGTGATAATATTATGCGGTATTCTTATGCCGGAACTGAAAAGAAACTCAATGATCGGACTCAGAACCAAATGGAGTATGAAAAATGAAGTAACCTGGGAAAAAAGCCAGAAATTCGGCGGAATAAGCTTTGTTATATCCGGCGTATGTATAATCGCGGCCAGCCTTCTCACAGAAGGAACGATGTGCGTGGTATGGTCGCTGGGAATTCTGGCTGCTGATGTAATCATAGATATTATCTACACCCGGATTGCGGCTTACAAATACAGATGAACTTGAATTTATCTGCGGCATGCGATTGAAAAAGTCCGAAAATACTTTGATACAGAGTAAACAGAAATCGTATTCGGAGAGCGGCTGCGGGAAATTTCAGCTCCGTTCCGCGTAATAATTAAAACTATAAAATCCTGAGCACAGGCTAAAAACAGGATTTTCAATGGAAACTCACGTTCTGTTCGGACAGATCCATTGAAAATCCTAACGCCTGTACTCAGGGTTTTAAGTTTTACTAAATTACGCTTCAAGTCGCAGAAATTTCCCGCAGCCACTCTCCGAAAGGCGTATCCAGCCGTTTGTATCCAAGCATTTTCTGCTTTCATCCAACCAGCATTGCCGCCGATAATTTCAAATTTCAGAATGTACAGTTTGCGGGCAGCATAGGATGTAGAAACCACAAAGGCAGGTACTTGTGTGGGAGAGTTGAACAAAGAGGGAAGAAGGAATCTGAAATACCAAATGCAGGCGCTGGCGTTTCTGTGTGTTCTGAACTTTTTCCCGCTGCATGCGGATGATAGCGGAAAGGCTCCGGAAGATACGGGAAAAGCCAGTGGATTACAGAGTCTGGAAACCGGAGGGATGGAAGCGGGGGAGACAGAAACTGATGCTGACCGGCCGGGGCCGTCGGTTGCCATAACATTTGATGACGGACCGAATGCATCCTGTACTCCGGTGCTGCTGGACGGACTGAAAGAGCGGGGCGTGAAGGCCACTTTTTTTGTGATTGGACAAAATATTGAAAAAGATGAGAACAGAGATATCATCAGACGGATGTACCAGGAAGGACATCAGATTGGAAATCATACTTACAGCCATGTAAATCTGGCGCAGATGAGCCGGGAGGAAGCTCATAAGGAACTGGATATGACAGACGCGCTTATCCGCGAAATTACGGGAAAAGAAACAGAATTTGTACGACCGCCTTTTGGCGCATTCCCGGCTGATATGGAGGAAGAACTGGATAAACTTTATGTGAAATGGACTGTGGATCCCCTTGACTGGACAACGGAAAATGCCGATGAAATTGTTCAGAGAGTAGTGACGGAAACGGAAGAAAATGATATTATTCTTTTGCATGACTGCTACAGCAGTTCGGTGGAAGCCGCTTTGCGTATTATCGACATCCTTCAGGAAAGAGGATACGAGTTTGTTACAGTGGACCGTCTGCTGATGGATTAGATGAAATTACGAAATATCTGGAAAAGGAACGATTTGATTATGATACATGAATATACAAGAACGGAAATGCTTCTGGGAAAAGAAGGGATGCTGCGCCTCAGGCAGGCTTCGGTTGCAGTGTTTGGCGTGGGCGGCGTAGGTTCCCACTGTATTGAGGCACTGGCAAGAAGCGGTGTGGGTCGTCTGCTTCTGATTGATAATGATACAGTATCTCTTACAAATATTAACCGGCAGTCTATTGCATATCACAGTACTGTCGGGAGATATAAGACGGAAGTGATGAAAGAACGCATCAGGGATATTGATCCGGAAACACAGGTGGAAACATGGGAAACCTTTGTCCTGCCGGACAATCTGGAACAGTTTTTTGCCGGACCGGTGGATTATATTGTGGATGCTATTGATACAGTGAGCACAAAGATTGCCCTTGCAGAGCTGGCCTGCCGCAGAAAAATTCCTCTGATCAGCAGCATGGGAACAGGCAACAAGCTGCATCCGGAGCTGTTTGAGATTGCGGATATTTACCAGACGAGTGTATGCCCTTTGTGCAGAGTGATGCGCAGAGAACTGAAGAACCGTGGGATCCCTCATCTGAAAGTTGTATATTCCAGAGAAAAGCCGGCATCCGTCCGGAATGAAGATGAGGTGGAAAAGAGAGAAACAGGACGGCCTGTGCCTGGCAGTGTTTCTTTTGTCCCGCCGGCGGCCGGTCTTCTGATGGCCGGAGAAGTAATCCGGGAATTGACTGGGATTCAGTGACCGGACAGAGTCGGGCGGTATATTAGGAATGCATATGATGGCCCGGAAGAGACCATCCGGTCAGAACAGGAGAATACAGCAGGCATTTGTGACTGGGAGGATGAATGGAATTATGGATTTATTTGATTATATGAGAGAGAAAACGCAGGAAACAGAGGCGCCCCTCGCGTCCAGGATGCGCCCGTCTGCCCTGGATGAGGTGGTAGGACAGCAGCATATTATTGGAAAGGACAAGCTTCTTTATCGCGCCATAAAGGCGGATAAGCTGAGTTCTGTAATATTTTACGGACCTCCGGGAACCGGAAAAACCACACTGGCTAAGGTGATTGCCAATACGACCAGCGCAGAGTTTAAACAGATTAATGCAACATCTGCAGGCAAAAAGGACATGGAAGAAGTAATCCGGGAAGCAAAGGATCTGAAGGGAATGTATGGACGAAAAACCATTCTCTTTATTGATGAAATTCACAGATTCAATAAGGGACAGCAGGATTACCTGCTGCCATTTGTGGAAGACGGAACCGTGATTCTCATTGGAGCAACGACGGAAAATCCATATTTTGAGGTAAATCAGGCCCTTCTGTCACGATCCAGTATTTTTGAACTGAAGCCTCTTACAAAAGAAGAGATCCGTCTGTTAATTCAGCGCGCGGTTTCTGATACGGAAAAAGGGATGGGAAGCTTCCATGCAGAACTGGACGAGGATGCACTGGAGTTTCTTGCAGACCTTTCAGGCGGAGATGCCAGAACGGCGCTGAATGCAGTGGAGCTTGGTGTGCTTACTACAGAGCGGGCGGATGACGGCATCATACATATTACTCTTGATGTAGCGTCGGAATGTATTCAGAAAAGAGCAGTGAACTACGATAAGAGAGGGGATAATCACTATGATATCATTTCTGCCTTTATTAAAAGCATGCGCGGATCAGACCCGGATGCCGCGGTATATTATCTGGCAAAAATGCTTTATGCAGGAGAAGATATTAAATTTATCGCCCGCAGAATTATGATCTGTGCCTCGGAAGACGTGGGAAACGCTGATCCCATGGCTCTTACTGTGGCAGTGTCGGCAGCTCAGGCGGCAGAACGCATCGGGATGCCGGAGTCAGCGATCATTCTGTCCCAGGCCGTGACTTATGTGGCTTCTGCCCCGAAAAGCAATTCTGCGGTGAACGCGATTACCGCCGCCCAGCAGGCCGTGCGGCAGTACAATACATCCGTGCCGGTACATCTGAGAGACGCCCACTATAAAGGTGCAAAGGATCTGGGACATGGCACGGGATACAAATATGCCCATGATTACCCGGGGCACTATGTGAAACAGCAGTATCTTCCAGATGAAATAAAAGACGCCAGGTTCTATGAACCCGGCGAGCTGGGATATGAAAAACAGATAAAAGAATATCTAGAGAAGCTTCGAGAGCAGTAGGGTATAAATTTCCTGACTCTGACGGCTCCAGTTTGCGGCAATGGACTCGGCCTCCTTTTCGGTGGGTACGGTGAGTTTCAGGTCGATCAGGCTGAAGCCGTTTTCCATAATCTGACACCGTACTTCAAACTCCCGGTTTGTATTCAGGTAATAGTCAGATTTTACAGAAGATTCCTCTTTCAGGTCATACTGTTTTTCCCGGAGGAAATCATCAATATCCTGCTGTATGGCAGGGGAAATCTTATTTGCAAAGAAGTGGATTGTCTCCGCGCCGCTTTCTGTCAGATGGTAGAGCGTGCGGTTGTGGGTTGTCTCTGCGCTGAGAAGACCGGAATCGCCCAGCTCGGAAAGCGTCTCCTGAAGCCGGAAGTAGGAGGTATATCCTTTATCCAGTATAAATTCGGAAATCTGTGATGTGGTAAGGGGAAAATCCACCTTGTCAAGCATATATAAAACTATTAATTTGTATAAAGTATATGTTTCAGCCATAATACTCCTTTCCCTGCCATATGTCATTTTCTTTCAGATACTGCTGAAATCGGTTCAGTACGGTTCGTTTTGCGCCGGTCCAGAGAGGCGCAATGAGAAGCTCCTTCGGTCCGTCTCCGGTCAGACGGTGTATGGAAATATCCGGTCGGAGCCGGGCGACGCATCTGCCCAGCACCCGGATATACGTTTCCATATCCGGAACATAAAATGGAGCTTTTTCATAGTCCAGCGCAAGATCTGTTCCCCGGAGAATGTGCAGAAGCTGCAGCTTGATTCCCTGAATATCTGTCCGGTTCAGATAATCGATGGTTTCCATCATCATTTCTTCCGTTTCTCCGGGAAGAAAAAGGATGGCATGTACAATTACCCGGATGCCTGCCGCACGAAGGTCTGATACGGCTTTGTCAAAAACTTCCAGGGGATAGCCTCTGCGGATATAATCTGCCGTGCGGGGATGAATTGTCTGCAGTCCCAGTTCCACCCAGACCGGTTTGATCCGGTTCAGACGTTCCAGAAGATTCAGCACATCTTTTCCAAGACAGTCCGGCCGTGTGGCCACAGACAGAACCTTTACATCCGGATCCCGGATGGCACGGGAAAAAATGTCTTCCAGATAATCCACCGGAGCATAGGTGTTGGTAAATGCCTGAAAATAGGCAATGTAGGAGCGGATAGGGCGTTTCTGCGCCAGATCCTTTTTCCCTCTGGCGAGCTGCGCCTCTATCGGAAGAGCGGCGGAGCCGGCAAAATCACCGGAGCCTTTTGCGCTGCAGAAGATACATCCGCCGGTACCGCAGCGCCCGTCCCGATTCGGACAGGTCATGCCTCCGTTCAGTGTGATTTTGTAGACCTTTTCGCCAAATGTATTTTTCAGTTCATAGTCAAGAGAATAATACCGCCGTTCACCCCAGCGTTTTTTATCATCCATAAAAAGGACATCCTCCCAGCAGTTTCATATGGTGGAAACAGACGTTTCTGCGAGCGCTGTTCCCGTCATCTTTAACACGGTTTATAATAACACTCCTGTTCAAACTTGACAAGTGCGGGGCCGGTCTGTATAATCGGAATATATATTCAGATAGGAGATTGTTTTGCGCATTCATGCGTTGACGTGGGGCTCCTTATCAGGTTATGCAATGCGAGATTTCGATTATCGTCAGTTCAGACGAAGATTCCTGAAGCATTTAAGCAAAAACACAGAACAGCACAAAGGAAAGAACAAGTAAAAGACCGGACAGGAATAATGGTATGAGTAAACAGGAAAGGAAACCAAATATGACAAGAGAAAAGTATGAATCTCTCCCCCTGGCTACGCTCAAAGAGCTGGCAAAAGCAAGAAAAATGCGCGGTATTTCAGGTATGAAAAAAAGTGATCTGATCGATGCAATGCTTGCTTTGGATGAGCAGGAGCGTCAGAAAGCGGCCAGCGCGGAGGCAAAAGAAGAAGTAAAAGAAGAAATGCGGGAGAAAAAGGAAGAAACCGATATTGAGATGCTTGACAGCGGACATGTGGCGAACGGGATTCTTGAAGTGCTTCAGGACGGCTATGGGTTTATCCGCAGCGAAAATTATCTTCCGGGGGAGAATGATGTGTATGTTTCTCCGTCTCAGATCAGAAGATTTGGTCTTAAAACCGGAGATATTCTGACCGGAAATACAAGGGTTAAGACCCAGGGAGAAAAATTCAGCGCTCTATTATATGTGTCTACGATTAATGGTCTGCGTCCGGCGGAAGCTTTGAAGCGTAAGAATTTTGAAGACCTGACTCCGATTTTCCCGAATCAGAGAATTCGTCTTGAAACTCCCGGAAGTTCTACGGCCATGCGGATTGTAGATCTGGTTTCTCCTATTGGAAAAGGCCAGAGAGGGATGATCGTATCCCCTCCGAAGGCTGGAAAAACTACGCTTTTAAAGGAAGCGGCATTGTCTGTTCAGAAAACGGAGCCGGATATGCATCTCCTGATTCTGCTGATAGATGAACGTCCGGAGGAGGTTACGGATATCAGAGAAGCTATTGCGGGGCCTAATGTGGAAGTAATTTATTCTACATTTGACGAACTCCCGGAGCATCACAAAAGAGTTTCTGAGATGGTGATCGCAAGGGCAAAGCGTCTGGTAGAACATGGAAAGGACGTTATGATTCTTCTGGACAGTATAACACGACTGGCAAGAGCGTACAATCTTACGGTTCCGCCTTCAGGAAGAACGCTTTCCGGCGGCCTTGACCCGGCTGCGCTGTATATGCCGAAGCGCTTTTTCGGGGCTGCGAGAAATATGCGGGAAGGCGGCAGTCTGACCATTCTTGCCACAGCTCTTGTGGATACAGGCAGCAAGATGGATGATGTGGTATATGAAGAGTTCAAAGGAACCGGCAACATGGAACTGATGCTGGACCGCAGACTTCAGGAAAAACGGATGTTTCCGGCAATTGACATACCGAAATCCGGCACAAGGCGGGAAGATCTTCTTCTGACAAAAGAAGAGCAGGAAGCGGCTTATATTATCAGAAGAGCCATGAATGGAATGAAAGCAGAGGAGGCTGTGGATAATCTTCTGAATATGTTTGCACATACAAAGTCAAACAGTGAACTTGTGCGCCAGGTAATCCGACAGAAATTCATATAATGTGACAGAAGTTGCTAACTTGAAATTTTAAATTCCAGTGCAGAGTTAAATTCCACCACACTTTGTTTTTTGCCGATTTTGCAGAAGATTTTTGAGCAAAATATCCTCTTTTCTGCTATAATTAGCTCAACTCATCGAAAAATACTTGATTTCTGGGCATAGGAAACGGACCGCTGAAAAATAGTGTGCGAGACTGAATTCCACCGGTCACATCTAAAAAATGTGAAATGTTTACTTCCAGTCTGACAGCAGATTTCGATCAGTTGATTAGTGATTAAAGCGGATCAGCTTAGGTGTCAGATTTACCTCATCCGGGGCAATCGGCCTAAGCTGAAATGCGTTTAAGACCTCTCCTCCCAGCGTTTCCAATGCAACGCTGTATGGCGTTCTTCCATCCAGGCTTTCCCTGGGAGTAGAGTTGATATGGTTCACGATCAGATTGACATCCCATTGTGTGAGAAACTCAAAGCTGGTGCCTTTCGGCAGAACCATCCGGAGCATCGTGTGTGTCTGCTCCAGTCCGCCCTTCTGCCCGCTCTGCATCGGGTCACAGTAATAAATGCTGGAACGCTGTATTCCGTTTACACCGGTCTCCAAAGCATCCGGGTCACCAAATTCAGAGCCCCGGTCCGTCAGGATATATTCAAACACGGAAGCGAATTCAAAAGTTCCCATACGCTTTTCCAGACGGTCAAAAACAAGACGGACAGCGCCTTTCGTGCATCGGTTCATCAGAAAGGCGAGGAAGAGCTTCTCTTTGGTGAAAAACATAGTCAGCAAGGTCTTTTTTGATTCCCTGGACGAATGTACGGTATCCATTTGAACATAGTCTGTTAGACCGAGGGAACAAAAGTCGCGATATAACCGGTTGGTGAAGACGGCTCTGTCCGTGATCTGTGTTTTATGGCACTTCCTTGGCTTGAAATGGACCTTCCGCTTCAGATCTATGTTACGTGCCGTAAAGAGTCCCTGATCAAGATAGGAATACATCGTACGGACGGACATATCCAGTTCTGGATGGTTTGTCAGGATATGATAAGGGGACTGTCCCTGTTCGATCAGAGGGGAAACGATCAGATCCTTTTCGTGAAGTTCCCGTTTCGTCATGTTGATCCCTGTTCTGGAATCCCGAAGTGTTTCCCGATACTTCCTGTCAGCAAACCTGGCGTTATAAGAGTATTTGTGGGCGATCGTGCAGTGACTGATTTTTTTCGTACAGCCGTTGCAGACATAGGGAGCCCGGTCAAGCCTTGAGCAGCGTTCTTTTTCGAAGTCTTTGCAGGTCTGGTTACAGGTAGGACAGGATGCGCATTTGATGCCGCACAGGACAATCTTTCCGCAGGCATTTGTCTTCCTGCAGTGATAGCGGTGGGTACAGAAGTTTTTGGCATTATAGAAAGTCCCTTTATGATACCAATCCGAGAGCCGGTGAGCCCTGACTTCTTTTGAGATTGTGGTAGGGTCCTTGCACAGGAACCTGGCAATATCTTTAAAGGATGTGCCTTTGTTCAGTTCATTTTCGATATAGATACGGTCTTCGAGGGTAAGATGTTTCTGGTTACCAGGAATATATTTACTCATCATGTGCCTCCTTCTACTGCTGTCAGAAGGAGAGATAACCATACCATGAATATATGAAAGAGTAAATATCAACTGTGCAGAAGTAAACTCTACTGTCCCTTAGAGGGGTGGAATTTAAAATTTCATTTTAGGTGTGACAGAAGTTTATTAAAAAATAGTTGCAAAAGAAAATATCTTATGCTACAATTAGAAAGCTGTTTATAGAGTAAAATAAGTATTTTAAATAGAGAGGTGAAAATCATGCGCGAAGGAATCCATCCGGAATATCATCAGGCAACAGTGACCTGCAACTGTGGCAACACATTTACTACAGGTTCTACAAAGGAAAGCATCCACGTGGAAATCTGCTCCAAATGCCATCCGTTCTATACAGGTCAGCAGAAAGCAGCTCAGGCTCGCGGCCGTGTTGACAAGTTCAACAAAAAATATGGTATTAAATAAAAATGATACGTTGCAGGCTGAGGTGAGATCATCTCAGCCTCTTTGTTGTTTATAAGACAGGAGGCACAATGAAATCATCGAACATAGGCGGACAGGCGGTCCTGGAAGGCATTATGATGCGCAACGGATCAAAATATTCCGTGGCAGTCCGTAAACCAGACGGTGAAATCGTGGCGGATGTGAAGGACTATAAAAGTGTGATTCCCTGGAAAACACCTTTAAAGATTCCGTTTATCCGGGGGATATTTAATTTTGTAGATTCACTTGTTCTGGGAATGAGGACACTGACTTATTCAGCAGGCTTTTTTGAAGATGAGGAGGAAGAGCTCCTTACGGAGGAAGAGGCTGCAAAAAGAGAAAAGCAGGAAAAGATCTTTTTAAATCTTACTGTAGCAGTAGCTGTGATTCTTGCTGTAGCAATTTTTATGATACTTCCGTATTATCTGAGCAGTATTGTAGAGCGATATACGTCTTCCAGAGCAGTTATGACAGTATTTGAAGGGGTAATCCGGGTTGTTATTTTCCTGCTTTATATTCTTCTTATTTCCAGGACAAAAGATATCAAAAGAACATTTATGTATCACGGCGCGGAACACAAGTGCATTAACTGCATCGAGCACGGACTGGAACTGAATGTGGAGAATGTAAGAAAAAGTTCAAAGCAGCATAAAAGATGCGGGACAAGCTTTCTTTTTTTCGTAATGATTGTAAGTATTATTTTCTGCTTTTTTATTGTTACAGAATCTCCTGTTCTGAGGGTAGTACTGCGGATTGCACTTTTCCCTTTGATTGCCGGAGTATCCTATGAAATTATCCGGCTGGCGGGAAATAGCGACAATTCTTTTGTTAATCTTTTAAGTAAGCCGGGCATGTGGGTGCAGAATATGACTACAAAAGAGCCGGATGACTCCATGATTGAGGTCGGAATCCGGGCTGTGGAGGAAGTGTTTGACTGGAAAACCTGGCAGAGGGAGAATTTATGACGCTGAAAGAAGCCTGTGGCACAGGAAAACAGGAACTTGCCCAGGCCGGGATTCCGGATGCGGCGCTGGATGCCTGGTATCTCCTGGAATACGTAACCGGAATTACCCGCACCGCTTATTTTGCAGAACCCGGAATGCAGATTGGTGATGAGCAGTATAAAAGATACCGGTCTCTTATAAAGAAGAGGGCGGAACATATACCTCTTCAGCATCTGACCGGTGAACAGGAATTTATGGGGCTGTCTTTCCGGGTAAATGAAAATGTACTGATTCCCCGGCAGGATACAGAGATTCTGGTGGAAACGGCACTCAAATTTCTGACAGACGGTAAAATCCCGGCAGCGGGTAACGGCATTTGTCTGTTGGATATGTGTACCGGATCCGGATGTATTTTAATCAGTGTATTGTATTATCTGAAGAAAAACGGTTTATCCGGAAGCGGAGAAAGAGCGGAAGTCTTTGCTCAGGGAACCGGAGCAGATATTTCAGAAAAAGCACTTGCCGTTGCAGAAGAAAACGCTGAAAGACATCACATAGAAGCCCGGTTTGTGCAGGGAGATCTGTTTGAGAATGTGGAAGGAAGGTATAGTATGATACTTTCTAATCCTCCGTATATTCGCACTTCCGAAATTGACTGCCTGCAGGATGAAGTGAAAATGCATGATCCGATCTGCGCGCTGGACGGAAAAGAAGACGGGCTTTATTTTTACAGAAGGATTGTAAAGGAAAGCAGAGCATACCTGGAACGGGGAGGCATGCTGATATTTGAGATCGGATATGATCAGGCCCGGGAAGTTGCGGAGCTTATGATACGGGCCGGGTTTTCTGACGTCCGGGTCAGAAAAGACCTGGCAGGACTTGACCGGGTAGTATGCGGCAGGTATGATAACGAATGGAAAGGATAGATAGAAATGTTTGACAGATTAGATGATTTGCTGATCCGTTATGAAGAACTGATGGGCGAACTTCAGGAGCCGGATGTGGCCAATGATCCGGAACGCTTCAGAAAACTGATGAAGGAACAGAGCGATCTCGCTCCGATCATTGAAGCTTATCAGGAATATAAGAAATGTAAACAGAATATAGAGGACAGTCTGCTCCTTCTCGAAGAAGAGTCGGACGAGGAAATGAAGGAGCTGGCAAAGGAAGAACTCAGCGAATCCAGAAAACGGGTGGAAGAACTGGAACAGGAGCTGAAAGTTCTGCTGCTTCCCAAGGACCCGAACGATGACAAAAACGTTATTGTTGAAATCCGTGCCGGCGCAGGCGGGGATGAGGCCGCTCTGTTTGCCGCGGAGATTTATCGTATGTATGTCCATTATGCGGACAGCCGCGGATGGAAGACAGAGATGATTTCTTTAAATGAAAACGGAATCGGCGGCTTTAAGGAATGTGTATTTATGATTTCCGGACAGGGCGCTTACTCCAGACTGAAATATGAAAGCGGTGTGCACCGGGTTCAGCGTGTGCCGGAGACAGAGAGCGGCGGAAGAATTCATACATCCACAATTACGGTAGCAATTATGCCCGAGGCGGAAGAAGTGGATGTGGTAATTGACGAAAAAGATATCCGTATCGACGTTATGCGCGCATCCGGAAACGGAGGACAGTGTGTAAATACAACAGACTCCGCGGTCCGTCTGACTCATTTCCCTACCGGGATTGTAATTTACAGCCAGACAGAAAAGTCTCAGCTTCAGAATAAAGAAAAAGCATTCCGGCTCCTGCGCTCGAAACTATATGACCTGGAACTTGAAAAGCAGCAGGCTTCCGAGGCTGAGGCAAGAAGAAGCCAGATCGGAACCGGAGACCGTTCGGAAAAAATAAGAACATATAATTTCCCACAGGGCCGCGTGACAGACCATCGGATCAAACTGACGCTGCACAAGCTGGATTCTGTATTAAACGGAGATCTGGACGAAATTATTGACAGTCTGATTGCGGCAGATCAGACCGCCAAACTGGCAAAAATGGAGGATTGATATCATATGGATGAACCGATATTTAAACGTCCGGAACTGGAAGATAAAGAGCTGATCAGCAGCTATTTTAATAAGGCTCCGGGGAGAAGCTGCGAACGTACTTTTGTAAATGTTTACCTCTGGTCCAGGCATTACCGGGTGAAATTTGCGGTGGTTCAGAATGCCCTTGTATTCCGCAGTGAAGATAACGGCATCGCTTTTTCCTATCCGGCAGGAGATCGGGAGAATGTTCACGCCGCGCTTGATTATCTGATGGAGTATTCCCGTGACACAGGAATGCCATTCCGGCTGTATAATGTGACGCCGGAACATTTTGAGGAACTGGAAGGCTGGTATCCGGGAAGGTTTGAAATTGAATATAACAGAGATGTGGCGGATTATGTATATGAGACGGAGAAGCTGGCCACCCTTGCGGGAAAAAAACTTCACGGTAAGCGCAATCACATAAATAAATTCAAATCTCTTTATCCGGACTGGTCTTATGAGTCCCTTGACGACAGCAACGTGGAGGAGTGTTTCCAGATGGCGCTGCAGTGGCGGAATCAGAACGGATGTGATGAGGATGCTGAAAAGAATGCGGAAATGTGTGTGACGCTGAATTCCCTCAGGCTGTATAAAGAACTGGGGTTAAAAGGAGGCGTACTTCGGGCAGAGGGGAGAATTGTGGCATTTACTGTAGGTGAACAGGTCTGTCAGGATACTTTTGTAGTTCATATAGAGAAGGCATTCCCGGATGTAGAGGGGGCTTATCCTATGATTAATCAGCAGTTTGTACAGCATGAATGTATGGATTATCAGTATGTAAACAGAGAGGACGATACCGGAGCGGAAGGATTAAGAAAGGCAAAACTTTCCTACCGGCCTGCATTTCTGGTTGAAAAAGGCCTAGTAAAAGAAAAGGAGACAGTACAATGATTTCAAAAAAGATGGAAAACATGGTAGCAAACAGTTCGGCAATCCGCGCGATGTTTGAGGAAGGCAACCGCCTGGCTCAGAAGTACGGCGCGGAAAATGTGTTTGATTTCAGTCTGGGCAATCCAAATGTTCCGGCGCCGGAAAGTGTAAAAAAAGCCATTATTGATCTGCTGGATGATGAAGATCCCATCGTTCTTCACGGATATACAAACAGCAACGCGGGATATGAAGATGTAAGAAGTGCAGTTGCACAGTCTTTAAATGAGCGGTTCGGCACTGCTTTCGAGGGCCGCAATATTACGATGACAGTGGGAGCGGCAGGAGGTCTGAACGTAATATTAAAGGCTCTGCTGAACCCCGGCGACGAAGTGATTGTCTTTGCGCCGTATTTCGGAGAATACCGGAGCTACACAGACAATTACGACGGCGTACTTGTGGAGATTTCACCGGACACAGAAACATTCCAGCCGAAACTGGACGAGTTCGAGTCAAAGATTACGGCGAAGACCAAAGCGGTAATCGTCAATACGCCGAATAATCCTACCGGTGTCGTGTACTCGGAGCAGACAATCAAAAAGCTGGCTGCGGTAATGGAAGCAAAACAGAAGGAATACGGCACAGATATCTATCTGATTTCAGATGAGCCATACAGGGAACTGGCCTATGACGGTGTGGAAGTCCCGTACCTGACGAAATATTATGACAATACGGTAGTGGGATACTCCTATAGCAAGTCCCTTTCTCTTCCCGGAGAGCGGATCGGATATCTTGTGATACCGGATGAGGCGTCAGACAGCGAAAATCTGATTGCCGCTGCAAATGTGGCCACCCGTATTCTGGGATTTGTCAATGCTCCGACTCTTCAGCAGAAAGTAGTAAAAGCGTGCCTCAATGAAAAGACCGACATTTCTTTCTATAACAGAAACAGAGAGACGCTGTACAACGGACTGAAGGAACTTGGATTTGAATGCATCAAGCCGGAAGGCGCTTTCTATCTGTTCGTAAAATCTCCGGTAGAAGATGAGAAAAAGTTCTGTGCGGAGGCAAAGAAATATAATATTCTGATTGTACCGGGAAGTTCTTTCGGATGCCCGGGATATGTAAGAATCGCCTACTGCGTATCCTATGAGACGATTGTAAATTCACTGCCGAAATTCGCGGAACTTGCCAAGGAGTATAAATAGGATTTCAGGAGAAAAAACATGACAGTCAGAAATGAATTATTAAAAAATATCCGTCAGGTGGAACCCTATGTTCCGGGAGAACAGCCTCAGCATCGGGTAATTAAACTGAATACAAATGAGAATCCTTATCCTCCGTCGCCCCGCGTGGCTGAGGCTCTGGGAAATCTGGATGCGGATATACTCCGGCTTTACCCGGATCCTGAGGCGTCAGCCCTGACAGAGGCGCTGGCAGGATATTACGGGGTAGATAAGAATCAGGTTTTTGTGGGAGTTGGCTCAGACGATGTGCTTTCTTTGTGCTTTCTGACATTTTTTAATTCGGAAAAGCCGATTCTGTTTCCTGATATTACTTATTCATTTTATAAGGTGTGGGCACAGCTCTACCGGATTCCATATGAGTGCCCGAAGCTGAATGATGAATTCCGGATTGTGCGGGAAGATTATTACCGGGAAAACGGAGGAATTATTTTCCCCAATCCGAACGCTCCCACAGCAATCTATGAGGAGCTGGATTTCATAGAAGATATTCTGTCTCACAACAGAGACTCTGTTGTAATTGTAGATGAGGCATATATAGACTTCGCGGGAAAGTCAGCGCTGGAACTGATTGGAAAATACGACAACCTGATTGTTGTGCAGACTTTTTCGAAGTCCAGGAGCATGGCGGGAATGAGGATCGGATATGCCATTTCAAATCCGGATCTGATCCGCTGTCTGAATAATGTGAAATATTCTTTTAATTCCTATACGATGAATCAGCCGGATCTTGTGTGCGGCGCTGCGGCTGTACAGGATGAAGAATATTTCAGGGAAAAAATCCGTATGATAGTAGCAACCCGGGAATGGTCGAAAGAACAGCTTAAAGGACTGGGATTTATATTTCCGGAGCCAAAAGCGAATTTTATCTTTGCAAAGCATCCGGACTATGACGCGGAAAAACTGTTCCGGGAACTGAAAAACCACAACATCTATGTAAGACACTGGAATTCAGAGCGAATACGGGATTATCTGAGGATAACCGTAG
Source organism: Mediterraneibacter sp. HA8405 (assembly GCF_056148955.1). Classification (NCBI taxonomy): domain Bacteria; kingdom Bacillati; phylum Bacillota; class Clostridia; order Lachnospirales; family Lachnospiraceae; genus Mediterraneibacter; species Mediterraneibacter sp. HA8405. The sequence continues at coordinate 1,767,136 of NZ_CM148758.1, forward strand.
GTACAGAAGAGGAAATGAAAGCGCTCTTTGATTTCCTGAACAGTATATTTTAGCAGACACTTTCTCTTGTTTTTTCTGTAATGAGAATCCCTTTTGGAGCGTTGACAGTATTCGGCGGAATCCGCTATAATGGATATAGTAAGTGAGAAGGGGAGTATTTTATGATTTTCAAAAACAGTGAAGAAAAGAGAAATACAGCATGGAGAACCGTGATGACGGTTTCTTCCGTTCTCATTGTTATCATTGCAGTGTTTTTTGTCGTGAAACTTTTTACCGGCAATCCGCTGGAAGGAACATGGGTAAGCGAAGATAACGGAATTCGAATGGAAGTCCGGGGAGATGACTGTGTCGTGATTACACGGATAAACGGAGATGAAGACGGAGACTCTTATACTCTGGATGTCAGTGTGGACAAGAAGAATAAGACATTTACCGTTCAGCTGAACAACGATTCTGTCCGGGAAAACACAGATAATACAGCTGTTCTGTCAGAGGATGACCAGGATCCCTTCGGCGGGACTTACAGCTATAGTATTGAAAACGACACTCTGACTCTTACCGAACGGGAATACGGAGATCAGATTGTATTTGAACGTGAATAAAAGATTTTAAGAAGAGTCCCGCAGGCGGGACTCTTCTGTTGTTAAAAATCAAAAAGGAGAAAAGCAATGTACAGAAATCTCACAAAGGAAGTTTCAATCGGAAATGTTAAGATCGGCGGGGAAAATCCTGTGGCAATCCAGTCTATGACCAATACACGTACAGAAAATGTGGATGCGACTGTTGAACAGATTCTTCGCCTTGAGGCGGCAGGCTGTGAAATTATCCGCTGCGCGGTTCCGACAATGGAAGCTGCGGAGGCACTAAGAGAGATAAAAAAGAGAATCCATATTCCGCTTGTCGCGGATATACATTTTGATTATCGTCTTGCCATTGCCTCCATCGAGAACGGAGCAGATAAGATCAGGATTAATCCGGGAAATATCGGTTCTCCAGAACGAGTAAAAGCAGTCGTAGATAAAGCGAAGGAACATCAGATCCCTATCCGGGTGGGAGTAAACAGCGGTTCTCTGGAAAAGCATCTTCTTGAGAAGTATGGCGGGGTAACGGCACAGGGAATCGTGGAAAGTGCTCTGGATAAAGTACATATGATTGAAGACATGGGGTATGACAATCTGGTAGTAAGCATCAAATCCTCAGATGTACTGATGTGCGTAGAAGCTCATGAACTGATTGCAAAACAGTGCAGTTATCCTCTCCATGTGGGAATTACAGAGTCGGGAACGGTATATTCCGGAAATGTGAAGTCTTCCGTGGGCCTGGGAATTATTCTACATGAAGGAATCGGAAATACGATTCGTGTCTCTCTTACCGGGGATCCTGTGGAGGAAATCCGGACAGCAAAGCTGATTCTGAAGACGCTTGGGCTTCGCAAAGGCGGGATAGAGGTTGTTTCCTGTCCTACCTGCGGCCGTACAAAGATTGATCTGATCGGTCTGGCCGGACAGGTGGAAAAAATGGTAGAGGACATTCCACTGGATATTAAAGTAGCCGTTATGGGATGCGCAGTTAACGGGCCGGGCGAGGCAAAGGAAGCGGATATCGGCATTGCAGGCGGCGTGGGCGAAGGGCTGCTGATTAAAAAAGGACAGATTGTGAAAAAAGTAAAAGAGGAGGAACTCCTCAGTACACTGCGTCAGGAGTTGTTAAATTGGAACAGGTAACTGGAAAAAAGACTTTTTTTAATGTATTTCCCACATTAAAAGTTGAGGAGGATATTCAGATTCTTTTTGCAGATGTGGAAGTTCAGAAAATCACGACGAATTCCGGCCGTGATTTTCTTCGTATACATATTTTCAGCCGGCATCTTATCCAGAAAAAGCAGATCCGTCTGATGGAACAGAGAATTGAAGAACAACTTTTTTCAGGAACACATATCAATGTGGAAATTATGGAAAAGTACGCACTTTCCGGACAGTATACGCCGGACGTCCTGCTTCGGGAATACAGGGACAGTATGATACTGGAGCTGAAAGAGACAAGTGTGCTGGCGTCCAGTATGTTTTCCCATGCGCAGATTCATCTGGGAGACGGCGGGATTATCTGCCTGGAGCTGCTGGATACCATTGTATCCGAAGGAAGACGGGAAGAAATTCTGCACTATCTGGAAAAAGTCTTTCACCAGAGGTTTCAGATGGATGTTTCTTTTAATATTTCCTACCGGGAAAATGAGGAGAGCGGCAGCAGGGAATATGATGAGCAGCGCCTGCAGCAGGAGATTAATGCAATTTTCGAGAGAAGCGGATACAGCCGGAAAAACAAAACGCAGGACGAAAAAACAGACAGAGATGCGGCAGAGGAAGTGAGGGCAAAAAGAAAGACAGCAGATTCCGGGAGCACTTCCGGCGAAAGGGAAGTTTCCCATTCCGTTCCATCTTCAGGAGGAAGCAGAAATGGATCCGGAGGCAGAAGCAGACGGAAAAAAGAGTTTAAGAAGAAAGACTATCACCGCCCGGTTAAAACAGGAGATGACCCGAATCTGATTTACGGCAGAAACTTTGACGATGAAACTATGCCGTTGGAACAGATTGTCTCAGAGATGGGAGAGGTTACGGTTCACGGTAAGATAATCAGTTTCGAGACAAAGGAAATACGGAATGAAAAGACGATTATTATTTTTTCGGTGACAGACTTTACCGACACCATTACAGTAAAAATGTTTACTCGAAATGACCAGCTCCCGGAAATTCTGGGTGAGCTGAAGAAAGGAGCTTTTGTAAAAATTAAAGGCATTACGGCAATTGATAAGTTCGATGGGGAACTTACCATTCAATCCGTGACCGGAATCAAAAAAATCGGAGATTTTACTGTGCCAAGAAAAGATCTGAGTCCGGTCAAGCGTGTGGAGCTTCACTGTCATACAAAGATGAGTGATATGGATGGGGTGTCTGAGGTAAATGATATTGTGAAACGGGCGCATGACTGGGGACATCCGGCTATTGCTATTACAGATCACGGAGTTGCCCAGGCATTCCCGGTGGCGAATCATTATATCGAGACTCTGGACAAAGACGATCCTTTTAAGGTCATTTACGGAGTAGAGGGCTATGTGGTGGATGATCTTTCTGAGATTGCGGTAAATGCGGAAAATGAATCGCTGGATGATACATATATTGTATTTGATATTGAGACGACCGGTTTTAGTTCCATCAGGGACAGAATTATTGAAATCGGAGCGGTGAAGGTAGAGAACGGGGAAATTACTGACCGGTTCAGCACTTTTGTAAATCCGGAGCGTCCCATTCCTTTTGAAATTACAAATCTGACCAGCATTACGGATGAAATGGTGATGGATTCCCCTACAATCGAAGTGATACTTCCGCAGTTTCTGGAGTTTGTGGGAGATGGAATTCTGGTCGCCCACAATGCAGGATTTGATGTGGGTTTTATAGAGCAGAACTGCAGAAATCAGCAGATCGACCGGAAATTTGTATATGTGGATACAGTAGCTCTGGCAAGAGTCCTTCTGCCTACGCTTTCAAAATATAAATTGAATACTGTGGCAAAAGCGCTGCATATCTCTCTGGAAAATCATCACCGCGCGGTGGATGACGCGGGGGCTACGGCAGAGATTTTCGTGCGGTTTGTGGAGATGCTCAAAGAAAGGGAGATTTTCACACTGAAACAGGTGAACCGGTATGGAGACCGGAATATCAATGCTATACGTAAGATGCCTTCTCATCATATTATAATCCTGGCCAAGAATGATATCGGCCGTTATAACCTGTATCAGCTGATTTCAGAGTCCCACCTGACCTACTATGCAAGAGTGCCCAGGATTCCTAAGAGTCTGTTAAACGAATACCGGGAGGGATTGATTATCGGAAGCGCATGTGAGGCGGGAGAACTGTACCGGGCCGTTCTGGAAAAGCGGTCCCAGGAGCAGATTGCAAGGCTGGCGGAATTTTATGATTATTATGAGATACAGCCCCTCGGGAACAACCGTTTTATGATTGAAAGCGATAAAATCCCGGATATTACTTCCGAAGAAGATCTGAAGGAAATAAATCGGCAGATCGTAGAACTGGGAGAAAAATTTCGTAAGCCGGTTGTGGCGACCTGCGACGTTCATTTTCTGGATCCGGATAATGAGGTTTACCGCCGGATTATCATGGCGGGGAAAGGATTTGACGACGCAGACGAACAGGCGCCTCTTTTCCTGAGAACTACGGAGGAAATGCTGGAAGAATTTGCTTATCTGGGAGCCGCGAAAGCAAAGGAAATCGTGATTGATAATCCTGTAAAGATTGCAGGTATGGTAGAGAAAATTTCCCCGGTTAATCCAAATAAATGTCCTCCGGTAATTGAAAATTCGGATCAGGAGCTGAGAGACATCTGTTATAAAAAGGCCCATGAGATGTATGGAGAAAAACTGCCGGTGCAGGTGTCGGAGCGACTGGAAAAAGAATTGAACTCTATTATCTCGAATGGATATGCAGTTATGTATATTATCGCCCAGAGGCTGGTATGGAAATCAAATGCGGACGGATATCTGGTAGGCTCCAGAGGCTCTGTCGGTTCATCTTTTGCAGCTACTATGTCGGGAATAACTGAAGTAAATCCTCTGAGTCCGCACTATTACTGCAAAAAGTGTCACTATAGCGACTTTGACTCAGAAGAAGTCCGGGCATATGCCGGCGGATGCGGTTTTGACATGCCGGATCGGAACTGCCCGGTATGCGGCGAACTGCTGGTAAAGGCCGGATTTGATATTCCTTTTGAAACGTTTCTGGGATTTAAGGGCGATAAAGAGCCGGATATTGACCTGAACTTTTCCGGTGACTATCAGGCGAAGGCCCATAAGTACACGGAAGTACTTTTCGGAGAAGGGCATACATTCAAAGCGGGAACAATCGGAACTCTGGCGGATAAAACTGCTTATGGCTTTGTAAAAAATTATTATGAGGAACACGGACAGCGAAAGAGAAAGTGTGAGATTGACCGGATTACCCAGGGATGTACAGGCATCCGCCGCAGTACGGGACAGCACCCGGGAGGAATCGTGGTACTTCCCCACGGGCATGATATCAATGAATTTACACCGGTTCAGCATCCTGCCAATGATATGGAATGCGGGATTATTACGACCCATTTCGACTATCATTCCATTGACCACAACCTGCTGAAACTGGATATCCTGGGCCATGATGATCCGACCATGATCCGTACGCTGGAGGACTATATTACATCGGACGCAATGGAGAATGAATACAATGAGGAGAATCCGTTTGTTGCCACGGACATTCCTCTGGATGATAAGGAAGTAATTGAGCTGTTCCACGGAACCGATGTGCTGGGTATTAAACCGGAAGATATTGACGGCTGTAAGCTGGGATGTATGGGAATTCCGGAGTTCGGCACAGACTTTGTTATTCAGATGGTTGAGGATACAAAACCCCAGACTTTGTCCGACCTGATCCGTATTTCCGGACTGTCTCACGGCACCAATGTGTGGCTGGGAAATGCCCAGGAGCTTGTAAAGTCAGGTAAGGCAACTATTTCCACCGCTATCTGTACCCGTGACGATATTATGATCTATCTGATTAATCAGGGAGTGGAAAGTGCGCTTGCCTTTACGATTATGGAAAGTGTCCGGAAAGGAAAGGGACTGAAGCCTGAGTGGGAAGAAGCCATGAAGGAAAAAAATGTGCCGGACTGGTATATCTGGTCCTGCAAAAAGATCAGCTATATGTTCCCGAAAGCCCACGCAGCGGCTTATGTAATGATGGCATACCGGATTGCCTACTGCAAGATCCATTACCCCCTGGCCTATTATGCGGCATATTTCGGTATCCGCGCAGATGCATTTTCCTATGAAATTATGTGCCAGGGAAAGGATAAGCTGAACTACTATATGCAGGACTATAAAAAACGCAGCGATACTCTGAGTAAAAAAGAGCAGGATGTATTGAAAGATATGAAAATCGTACAGGAGATGTACGCCCGCGGCTTTGAATTTATGCCCATCGATATTTACCGGGCTAAAGCATCCAAGTTTCAGATTATAGACGGGAAGCTGATGCCATCCCTTTCCAGTATAGAGGGAATGGGCGATAAGGCGGCGGAAGCTGTGGAAGAGGCGTCAAAAGACGGACAGTATCTGTCTCTGGATGATTTCAGGCAGAGGACAAAAGTAAGCAAAACAGTGATCGATCTGATGGCAGATCTGGGCCTGTTCGGTGATCTGCCTCAGAGCAACCAGCTGTCTCTGTTCGATTTCACATAGGCAATAAAACCTATTGTCAGATAATATCAGCAAAAGGGGACGGACCCCTTTGGACAGAATTGTCAGAAAATAGTTATCAAAATCCTGCGTAGACGTGAGTGCGCTGTCTGTGATATAATGACTTCAATGCTTTTTTACAGTAAAGTAAAAATAAATTTATGGAGGACAATCAGAATGTACGACTTCGATGAAATCAGGACAACAGACCCGGAAATCGCAGATGTGATCAAAGCAGAGATGGAGAGACAAAATTCTCATATCGAGCTGATTGCATCAGAGAACTGGGTGAGCAAGGCAGTGATGGCGGCCATGGGCAGCCCTCTGACCAATAAGTATGCAGAAGGATATCCGGGAAAGAGATATTACGGCGGATGTCAGTGCGTAGATGTGGCGGAAGAACTGGCGAGAGAGCGGGCAAAAGAGCTCTTTGGCTGCGAGTATGTGAATGTTCAGCCCCATTCCGGAGCACAGGCAAATATGGCTGTATTCTTTGCTATCCTTCAGCCAGGGGACACATATATGGGAATGAATCTGGATCATGGCGGACATCTGACTCATGGTTCACCGGTAAATATGTCCGGTAAATATTTTCATGTTGTTCCTTACGGCGTAAATGACGAAGGCGTAATTGACTACGACAGAGTACTTGAAATCGCGAAAGAGTGCAGGCCGAAGATGATCGTTGCCGGAGCCAGCGCCTATGCAAGAACTATTGATTTTAAACGGTTCCGTGAGATCGCAGACGAAGTCGGAGCATATCTGATGGTAGATATGGCTCATATAGCAGGACTTGTGGCAGCAGGACTTCATCCAAGCCCGATTCCGTATGCTCATGTTACAACAACTACAACTCATAAAACGCTGAGAGGCCCCCGGGGCGGCATGATTTTATCCAGCAATGAAATGAATGAGAAGTTCAATTTCAACAAAGCTGTATTCCCGGGAATCCAGGGCGGCCCGCTGATGCATGTGATCGCAGCCAAGGCTGTCTGCTTTAAAGAAGCTCTTCAGCCGGAGTTTAAAGAATATCAGAAGCAGGTTGTCAGGAACGCAAAAGCACTCTGTGAAGGCCTGAAGAAGCGTGGCGTGAAGATTGTGTCCGGAGATACAGACAATCATCTGATGCTGGTAGATCTGACTGAGAAAAATGTCAGCGGAAAAGAGCTTGAAAAGCGTCTGGATGATGCACATATTACCTGCAATAAAAATACCATACCAAATGATCCCCGTTCTCCGTTTGTCACAAGCGGCGTGAGACTGGGAACTCCGGCAGTAACAACCCGGGGTATGAACGAAGAAGATATGGACAAAATCGCAGAGATTATCGCGATGGTAATCGAAAGCGAAGACAATGTAGAAACGGGAAGAAAAATGACGGCAGAACTCACAGAAAAATATCCGCTCTGCTAAATTTATCTGTGGCATGCGATTGAAAAAAAGTCCGAAAAATGTCAGAATACGAAGTGAGAATAAATCGTTTTCGGATAGCAGCTGCGGGAAATTTCAGCGCCGTTCCGCGTAATAAGTAAAACTACAAAACCCTGAGTACAGGCTAAAAACAGGATTTTCAATGGAAACTCACGTTCCGTTCGGACAGCCCCATTGAAAATCCTGACGCCTGTACTCAGGGTTTTAAGTTTTACTAAATTACGCTTCAAGTCGCTGAAATTTCCCGCAGTTGCTATCCGAAAGGCGCATCCCGCCGTCCGTATTCCGTCATTTTCTGTTCTTATCCAATCGGCACTGCCACCGATAATTTCAACTGCAACCAGGAAAACGAAGACAGATTTTTTTCGACTACGGCCAACTGCTTATCCGGTTTCTGCTTTTCAAACAGGAAATGAACCTGTTTTCAAATATCAGCACAGAACACAGTTCCCCATATCAGCCGATAAAGTTCTGTCTTCTTTCCTTCCTGTCTGAATTTGGAATTGTGAGTGAGAAAGCGCAGCCGGGGAGTCCGGGTATGGTGACGGAGAGCCGTAAAGCGGCGCCGGCACTTAGAGCGCGTCTTTTGCGCTCTTATGTACCGCTGCGCCGCGATCCGAGCGAAAGCGTGCTCTCCGGCGCGATACCCGGACTCCCCGGCGGAAATTTCTCCACCCATAAATTCAAATTTTCCACTTTAACTCGGCAAAGTATTATGGTATACTGAAAAAAGGCGAATGTTTAGTCGAAGGAGGTAGTTTTAACATGATATGGGCAAAGGAGGAAACTCTGCCGAGAAGTGAGATCGAAGCGATCCAGCTGTCTAAACTGAAGGATACGGTGCATTATATTTACGACCGTGTAAAACCTTATCGTGAGAAGATGGATGCGGCAGGAGTCAGACCGGAAGATATCCAGACGTTAGAGGATCTGAGAAAGATGCCTTTTACATATAAGTCAGATTTCAGAGACAATTACCCGGACGGGCTTTTTGCGGTAGATAAAAAAGAAATCGTGCGCTACCATGCCAGTTCCGGAACAACCGGCAAACCAACGGTGGTAGGATACACGAAGAATGATCTTGATATGTGGCTGAACAATGTGGCAAGACTGGCCTGCATGGGAGGCGCTACAGCAGACGATGTAGCTCAGATTTCATTTGGATATGGTACATTTACCGGCGCTCTGGGACTCCATGGGGGCCTGGAAAAGATCGGGGCATCTGTAATTCCCATGTCGTCCGGAAATACGAACAAGCAGATTATGTTTCTCCAGGACATGGGAGTGACTCTTCTGGTTGCTACTCCGTCCTATGCGCTGCATCTGGGCGAGGAGGTAAGAAAAAGAGGTATTGATCCTGAAAAGGATCTGAAACTTCATATCGGCCTGTTCGGCGGGGAAGGCATGACGGAACCCATGCGGGATGAAATGCATAAAGTCTGGGGCGAGCAGTTTGTCTGTACACAGAACTATGGCATGAGTGAGCTGTGCGGACCGGGCGTGGCCGGGGAATGTACAGAACTCTGCGGAATGCATGTAAATGAAGACTGGTTTATACCGGAGATCATCAATCCGGAAACAGAAGAGGTACTTCCGCCGGGAGAACTGGGAGAGCTTGTGGTAACCTGCCTGGGCAAGGAAGCCCTGCCGCTGGTAAGATACCGCACCGGTGATCTGACAAGGCTGATGTATGAGCCCTGTAAATGCGGAAGAACAACCTGCAGAATGGAAAACCTTTCCGGACGAGCGGACGATATGCTTGTCATCCGCGGTGTAAATGTATTCCCGACACAGATTGAAGAGGTACTTCTTAAGATTGACGAGATCGGACCGCATTATGAGATCCTTGTGGAGAGAAAGAACCGCCTGGACGTGATGACAATTACAGTAGAGCTGATTGATGACAGACTGCTTGACAGTTACTCAAAACTCAGCGAACTGGAAAACAGAATTAAGGCTGCGCTGAAGGCACAGCTTGGACTGGCGACACAGCTGAAGCTGGTTGCTCCGAACTCTCTTCAGAGATTTGAGGGCAAAGCGAAAAGAGTGACAGATTTACGAAAGGATGGACTGTGATATGGCAGAAAAAGTAATTATGCTGGGCAACGAGGCGATTGCCCGAGGAGCGTACGAGGCGGGAGTAAAAGTATCCTCCGCGTATCCCGGCACACCCAGTACAGAGATCAGTGAGTATCTTGTCCAGTACAGAGACGATGTATATGAAGAATGGGCGCCGAATGAGAAAGTGGCCACTGAGGTGGCGGTAGGAGCAAGCCTGGCGGGAGTCCGGGCCATGGCCTGTATGAAGCACGTGGGCCTGAACGTAGCGGCTGACCCGCTTTATTCTGTATCCTACATGGGAGTAAACGGAGGTCTTGTTCTTGTAGTGGCTGACGATCCGGGACTTTACAGCTCCCAGAATGAACAGGATACGAGAATGGTGGCAAGAGCGGCACAGATACCGGTTATTGAGCCGTCCGACAGCGCGGAGGCGAAAGATTTCTTTAAAATCGCTTTTGAACTCAGCGAGCAGTTTGACCGTCCATTCATTTTTCGTACAACGACCAGACTGGCTCATTCCCAGGGTCTGGTGGAACTGAAAGAACGCGTGGAACCGGAAGATAAACCGTATGAAAAAAATATCCGGAAAAATGTTATGATGCCGGGCAATGCAAAATTCCGTCATGTTGAGATTGAAAAACGGAACAATGAGCTTGCTGAAGCGGCAAATACACTGCCGATTAATACTGTTGAAATGAATGATACAAAAATCGGCGTTATTACAAGCGGAATTCCTTATCAGTACGTAAAAGAAGCGCTCCCTGAAGCTTCTGTACTCAAGCTGGGCATGGTGAATCCGCTGCCCAGAAAGTTGATTGAAGAGTTCGCGTCTAAAGTAGAGAAGCTGTACGTTGTAGAAGAACTGGATCCGGTTATCGAGGAACAGGTGAAATCCTGGGGAATTCAGGCTGTTGGCAAGGAGATCTTAACGGTGCAGGGCGAATACAGCGCCAACATGCTCCGCGAGGCAATTTTAAAAGAAAAGCTGGATATTAAAACCCCGGCTGAGGCTCCTGGAAGACCGCCGATTCTCTGCCCGGGATGTCCTCACCGCAGCGTCTTTTATGTGCTGAACAAGCTGAAAATGCATGCGGCAGGCGACATCGGCTGCTATACACTGGGAGCCGTTGCCCCCCTGAGCGTGATTGATACAACCATGTGTATGGGATCGAGTATTTCCACTCTTCATGGAATGGAAAAAGCAAAAGGCAAAGAATATATTAAAAACTGGGTGGCAGTGATCGGCGATTCCACATTCCTGCATACCGGTGTCAACTCGCTGATGAATATGGTGTACAACAACGCCACAGGTACAGTGATCATCATGGATAATTCCACAACCGGAATGACCGGCCACCAGGATCACGCCGCAACCGGAAAGACCCTGCAGGGAGATCCTACATATGCTATTAATATTCCGGCACTCTGCAGGGCAATGGGCGTAAAGAATGTACATGAGGTCAATGCCTTTGATCTGCCGCTTCTGGAGAAGACGATCAAAGAGGAAACGGCGAAAGACGAGGTGTCAGTAATTATTACAAAGACACCGTGTGTCCTTCTCGATAAGAGAAAGAAACCTCTTTATATTGCCCATGAAGATAAATGTAAAAAATGCGGCATGTGCATGAAGCCGGGATGTCCTGCCATGACGAAAAATGCCGACGGAACAATTCACATTGACGATACGATGTGCACCGGCTGCGGACTCTGCGAGTCATTGTGTAAATTTGGGGCAATCGAGCTTGTAAAGGAGGGGGAGTAAGATGGCGGTAAAAAATATTATGATTGTCGGCGTAGGCGGACAGGGAACCCTTCTGACCAGCAGAATCCTGGGTGGACTTACTATTGCGGGCGGATATGACGTAAAGCTTTCCGAGGTTCACGGTATGGCTCAGAGAGGCGGAAGCGTTGTGACTTTTGTACGTTACGGCGACAAGGTCGCAGAGCCGATTGTGGAAGAGGGACAGGCAGATGTGATCATTGCCTTTGAGAGGCTGGAAGCTCTGCGGTACGCACATTTTCTTAAGAAAGACGGTGCGCTGATCGTAAATGACTGGCGGATTGATCCCATGCCTGTAGTAATCGGAGCGGCAGAGTATCCGGAACATATCCTGGAGGATCTGGAAAAAGAATACAAAGTATACCGCGTAGATGCTACAGAGGAGTCAAAAAAACTGGGCAATCCGAAAGTATTCAATTTGATTGTACTGGGTGTTGCGGCGCAGCATATGGATTTTACAAAAGAACAGTGGTATGAAGTGATCGAAAAAACAGTACCTCCGAAAACGATAGAGATTAACAAAAAAGCGTTTGATGTAGGCTACACTCTTTAAGAGTGCCTGAATAGAGAGCAAGAAAGGCGGTGATATCAGTGATCAAACAGATATCGGTATTTGTCGAAAACCAGCCGGGAAGTATGATGCGGGTGACTTCTGTGCTGACAGAGTCCCATGTCAATATCCGTGCGATCTCAACGTTTGATACGCCCGAGTTTGGTATTCTTCGTCTGGTGGTCGACGATCCGGCAAAGGCAAAAGAAAGCCTGACGCAGAAAGGGTTTGTGACAAGAGTAAATGATGTGATCGGAGCGGAGCTCAAGGATGAAAAGGGCAATCTGAATCAAATGCTCAAGATCCTTGCCGACGGTGAGATTAACGTAAATTATATTTATTCTTTTGTCATCCGCGAAGAGAAGGCGCCGGTTATCGTGTTCCACACAGACGATTTTCAGAAAGCAGAACAGGTTTTAAAAGATGCGGAAGTAAAACTGGTGGAAGAGTCTGAACTGTAAAGAGCCTGTGTCCGTGAGGGGCAGGAGACAGATCTGAAAACCATTTTGCAGGCTGCCGCAAAAACATTAAAGGAGAAACAAAATGGCTGGAGTATCATTAGAAAACTGGGTTGAGCGGATCCGTGATCCGAAAATTGAGTGTATGAGCAGGGACGAGATGGCGGACCTGCAGAGCAGACGCCTTGTAGATGTAGTGCGCAGGGTGTATGACAATGTTGAATTTTACCGGAAGAAAATGCAGCAGAGAGGGGTGGAGCCCGGAGATATCAAATCTATCGAGGATATCGAAAAGCTTCCTTTCACGACAAAAGAAGATCTGAAGAATAATTATCCGTTCGGTCTTCTGGCAATTCCCATGAAAGATGTAGTCCGTGTACAGGGGACTTCCGGTACAACAGGAAAACTGACGATTGCGCCTTATTCACAGAAAGACGTTGATGTATGGGGCGAATGCGTGGCCAGAGGTCTTACCATGGCAGGTCTTACTTCTGAGGACATTATTCATGTATGCTATGGATACGGACTGTTCACAGGCGGTATGGGGCTGGATTTCGGAGCAAAGGCTCTGGGAGCGACCGCAATCCCGATGTCCGCGGGAAATACGAAACGGCAGATGATGTGTATGGAGGATCTGGGAGCGACTGCATTTGCGTGTACTCCTTCCTACGCTCTTTACCTGGCAGAATCTCTGGCAGAGGCAGGTGTGGTAGACCGTCTGAAGCTCAAGGCCGGAATCCACGGAGCAGAGCCCTGGACTGAGGAGATGCGCAAGAAGATCGAGAGTATTCTGCACATTAACTGTTTCGATATTTATGGACTGTGTGAAGTGACAGGACCCGGCGTTGCCCAGGACTGCATTCACAAAGAAGGACTTCATGTCCATGCCGACTATTTCTATCCGGAAGTGCTCAATCCGGCGACTCATGAAAAATGTGCGGACGGAGAGACAGGTGAACTGGTATTCACAACACTTGCAAAAGAGGCAATGCCTCTGATCCGATACCGTACAAAAGATCTGACAAGCATTAATCACGCCCCATGCAAATGCGGAAGAACCCTTCCTCGTATCTCCAAGTTTACGGGAAGAACCGATGATATGAAAGTCATCCGTGGAGTCAACGTATTCCCGACTCAGGTTGAGACTGCGCTTCTGAGCATGGGCGGAGCGGTAGCGCCGCACTATCTGATGATTGTAGACAGAGAAGACAATATGGATGTTCTGACTGTTATGGTAGAAGTGGATGAAGCTGTATTCTCAGACGAGATCCGTAAACTGGATGCCCTGAGAAATAAGATCGCCAGCGTATTAAAGACTGCACTGGGCGTATCTGTACGAGTGAAGCTGGTTGAGCCGAAATCAATCCAGAGAAGCGAGGGCAAGGCTGTCCGCGTGATCGACAACAGAAAACTGTAAAAAGGAGGGCGCTGGAATGGGAATCACAATTCAGCAGTTATCGGTTTTTCTTGAAAACCGTCAGGGACGACTGGACGAGGTACTGTCCGTCCTTGCAGGGAATGATGTAAATATTGTGGCATTGAGCCTGGCAGATACAACAGAATACGGAATGCTCCGCATGATTGTGTCTGACCCGAACAAGGGAAAAGCTGTTCTCAGAGAACATGGAATTACAGCTATGCTGACAGACGTGGTAGCGCTCCGTGTTCCCCATGAGACCGGATCTCTCAGCAAAGCCATGCACCAGATCATGGAAGGGGAGATCAATGTGGAATATATGTATGCCTTTGCAAACGGCGCGGATGCGTCGGCGGTTCTCAAGTGCGATGACCCGGCAAGAGTGGTTGACATTTTAAGGGGAAGCGGATTTGACGTATGGGAAGCTCCGGAGGCGTATGTGTCAAACATCAAACTCTGAGAACAGATCGGGATCCTGAACCGGTCTGACGGATATGTTACAGAGGATTCTACAATAATTATGCGAACCTGAATAATTATACGAACCTGGAAATGAACCGGCGCAGTTAATGCGCCGGTTCATTTGTCTTAAAAATCATAAAAAATCAAAAAAATTCTAAAAATATATAAGTGCTTGCAATAACTGTCAGAATATGATATTTTGTGTTTAGAACAATAAGTAAGCAGATTGTAAGATTTATGAGGAACAAAAATGATTTCAAAAGAATTAAACGATTTTTTAAAATCAAAAAAAACATGGATTATAGTTTTTGCCATGTTTTTGATACCAATGATTGATCTTGCAATGAATATCTATTCTTCATACTGGGATTTCTGGACGCACAGAGATGCTTATTCCGATTATCTGGCGCCGGACAGAATATTTCATCCGAGTAAAGGAGCGTTCCTGGCAGGAACTTCAGTCGGACACATGCCGCAAATGTTGTTGGTCTGGCTGATGCCTATTTTTCTTTTACTTATGTACAGCGACACATACATAAAAGAGTATCAGTTGAGTTATCATCATATTATTTCGACAAGAATTCAAAATAGAAAAATATTTTCGGCAAAAATACTGACCGGATTTATCATTGGTTTTACAACAGTATTCCTGAGTATGAGTCTGAATTATATATTTGCCTGGATAGTGTTTCGTGAAGGGGTTTCATTTGGAGGGCTGGAATCAATGATCGGTTCAGATATGAAACTATTGTCCGTTTCACTGCAATATCCGATTATAACGTATATTATTTATATTTTCATGTTTTCATTGATATCCGGATTGTATTCGGCATCATGTGTTTCGCTCAGTTTCTGTTTTAAAACATATAAACTGCTGTATGGAACATGCATTGTTGTCTGGTTTTTACAGATACTTTCACCGTTCAGTCTGACCTTTGTAATACAGCCTTTTATTGAATACGGACCGGGAAGGATAGTTCCGTCTGTGGTAATATTTCTGATGTTGGTATCAGCTTCTTTGGCGGTCGGGTATTATAGTAAAGTAAAGTATGAGAGAATATAAAAAAATTTTATTTAATCTTATATGGATGAGTGTGGCGCTATGTCTCTGGTTCGGGTATATATATGGAAATTCTCCGACAAATATAGACAGTTCTCAGGATTTGCTGGGTTATCTTGGAATTAATGCCGGATACAACTATGTTATGCTGCATTGTTCAGTGTATTTCGGTCTGTATATCATACTTCTGTTTCAGATTACTCCAAAGATAAACGAACAGCATTTTATCAGGATATCACGGGCGGCAATATTGAAAAAGAAGATTATTGCGGCATTAATAAGCTCTTTGATATTTACGGCTGTATTTACAGGGATGCACGCTTTTATGATGGTAAGGACGCTGGGATTTAATGTATTAAGCCGGTATGATTTTGGAATTGCCTGGGGGCTGAATTATCTCAGGTTGAGCGAGATTTATCTTATATTCGGTCTTCTTGTTGTTTTATTTGAAATTATTTTGAGTTCTCAGAGACTGGCCGTACTGGGAGCTGTTTCCACTGCTGTGCTCTGGGTATTTACAGGGAAATATATGGATGTAACGAAATTGTATTCGGATTTTGCGGTTTATGATTTATATTATTCAAAAACGGGCCTGGATCTTGTAGAATATAGCAGTATTTTTTTCAGGCACTGCATGATTATATTTTGCATGATATATGTTTCAATATTATTATTTGAGAGGAAAGATATTCTGAATGATAAAAGATAAAAGAGATTATCTGAGCTTTTTTTTCTTATTTATTACACTTTTTATTGGAGCTGTAATGATAAAAATGCATTTGGATACGCTCTATAATGGAGTGCCTTTTCAGGCTAGACCGGTTTTTTATGCTGTATATATTTTGTTATTTTTTGATCTGGCGATATACATATTTGGTAATGGCGAATGGTATTTTTCGAACTATGGAATTTATATTCTTACCAGATACCGAAAAAAAACTACATTTTATTACAACTTCCTGTTATTAATGATACGTAAAATTATATTTTTCAGTTTTATGAAAATATTTTTCAGTTTTATTATTTCATTGATACTATTTCCAGGTACGGGAAACATTTCCGGAACAATTATTATTTTTTATCTGCTAAATACATTAGTTGAAATAATACTTTGTATGATACAGCTGATTTTGGAAATAATTCTTGATTCCAGATGGGCATTATGTATAATAGCAGGATATTATATTGCAAGCATTGTGGCGGCAGACATTCTTTATTTTTATAATATAAAAAATTCAGCATTTTTCTTTTTTGTAAACTGGGGCATGAAATCTCGTCTGGATGTGCTTGAGACTCCGTATTTAATTTTTTTTATCCTTCTGCTGTTATTCGGGTGTATTCTTACCGTTATCGGGCAGGCAGTTGCAGAGAAAAAAGAAATTCTTTAAGTATTGGAAAGGAATAGAGGCATGAGTTATATCGAAATAATCAACATGTCAAAAAAAATAAAGAAAAGAAATGTTTTGGAGAATATAACAGTTTCTTTCGAAAAAGGGAAAATATACGGGTTATATGGAAGGAATGGTTCTGGAAAAACAATGCTGTTGCGCGCGGTTGCAGGCTTGATCCGGCCATCTGAAGGAGAGATTTTTGTTGATGGAAAACAGCTTCATAAAGACATCAGTTTCCCGCCTAGTGTCGGCGTGATTATCGAACATACATCTCTGCTGCCTCAATTTGATGCATATACCAATCTTAAAAACTTGTCCAAAATAAAAAAAGTCGCTTCAGATGAAGATATAGACATGGCTCTGAAAGAGGTCGGACTTAGCGGGGAGAAGAAAAAAGTACGAGAGTATTCGTTAGGAATGCGTCAGAAACTGGCTATTGCACAGGCAATTTTTGAAAAGCCGGAATTATTATTGCTGGATGAACCGACAAACGGATTAGATGAGGAGAGTGTAAAAAAACTGAAACAATTATTGATAAAGGAAAAAAACAGAAATGCAGTTATTATTCTTGCAAGCCATAACAAGGAAGATTTGGAAAATCTTTCAGATGAAATGATATACATGGATATGGGGAGAATAAAAAGAACTTAATTTTGCGGCAGAATTATATAAAAATATAAAATATTAGAGAAAGCTTCCTGTATACTATAAATCAAGGAGTTGACCAAAGAAAATACCTCAAGTAAATTTAGATTATTACTGACCTGCACAGTTGGTAAAATCTAAAAATACAAGAGGTATCTGAAATGAATAGTAAAACAAAAAGAGCAAACAATCAAGTCAATTCTGTGATGAATATACAAGAACAGAGGGAGATGATAGAAAAAGCGAACCGTATACTCAGTGAAATGAAATCCTTTACCTGGAGAGATCTCGAGACTCATGGAAAATTCAGTAAGAATGACAAGCTCTCCTTCGTCAGCGATGACATGCTGATCATAGGATGTGACATCGGCAGTGAGACGCATTATGCCAGAGCTATCGATACAAGAGGCAGGGAGCTGAGTAAGAAGGTACTCGCATTCGGAAATGATGCTGAGGGCTTCCAGAAAGCCCGTGACTGGGCGGTACAGCTTGCGGCTGCAAACGATAAGAAACAGA
The DNA here is from genome assembly GCF_056148955.1 of Mediterraneibacter sp. HA8405. Lineage (NCBI taxonomy): Bacteria > Bacillati > Bacillota > Clostridia > Lachnospirales > Lachnospiraceae > Mediterraneibacter > Mediterraneibacter sp. HA8405. The sequence goes on from NZ_CM148758.1 coordinate 1,785,190, forward strand.
TCGTCTTAGGGATTGAACCCACCGGGCATTACTGGTTCTGTCTTGCGGCATGGATGGTCTCAAACGGGATTAGCGTAGTCCAGGTAAACCCCTACGCCGTGAAACAAACGAAAGAACTGGAGGATAACAGCCAGCAGAAGGATGACCGGAAAGACCCGAAGCTGATCGCAAACCTTGTGAAAGACGGGAATTACGGAATGCCGTACCTGCCGGAAAAAGTATACGCAGAACTGCGCAGGCTCTCAATGTTCCGGGAACAGCTGATGGAAGACCGGAACCGGCACATGAACCGGCTGCACAGGGAGATGAAGATCTACTTCCCGGAATATAAGGACGCATTCGGGAAGATAGACGGGGCATTCTGTATCACGGTGCTGAAAGAAGCGCCGTTCCCGGAGGATATCCTCCGGCTGGGAGTAGAAGGGCTGCGGGATATCTGGCATAAAGCAAAGCTGAGAGGACGCGGCTACAGCAGAGCTGTGGAGATCATAAAGTATGCAGAAACAAGCATAGGCCTGAAAGACGGCACAGCGGCCGGAAAGGAAGCAGTAAAGTGGTTTGCGGAGAGGATCACGGAACTGGACGAAGAGCTTGCAGAAATAGAAAATAAGCTGGAGGAGAAATGCAGGGAGCTCCCCCATGCAGAGAACGTACTGGAGATACCCGGGATTGGAGGAAAGATCCTTTCCGGGATTCTTGCAGAGATGGGAGATATTACCCGTTTTGACGATGTGAAAGAGATTCAGAAATTAAGCGGGCTCGGGCTGGTGTCCTGCAGTTCCGGGAAACACAAAGGGGAGACCAGGATCAGCCACAGAGGGCGCAAAAGGCTGAGGTACTGGCTGTTCCAGGCGGCGCGGTCAGCGGTATCGCATGGAGAAGAATACAAATGGATCCATGGTCATTATACAACGAGAGCAGGGAATCCACTCCAGAAGATGCAGTCGCTGATTGTGATTGCATGTAAGCTCTTACGGGTGATCTATACGATACTGAAGACAGGGAAGAAGTATGACCCGGAGAAACTGCTGAAGGATATCCGGTATCCGGAGAGTGTGCAGAGTGCGGCAGCATAAACAGCCGGAAAGAAAGATTCCAGGATCCTGCTGAGTTCCAGAAGCATCTGGAGCTGGGCAGGGTTCTGGAAAGGAACCCGAAGGAGACAGGGAGAGAATCCCTGTCAGCAGAAGACCAACCGAGGTGAGACACAGCGAAGCGTCCACTGAATCAGTGCTGTGCGGAACCGGTCAGGTCAGTAAATAATCAAAACACAAACAAGAGCTGTAGCCGGCAGGAGTATCCTCCATAGGGCATAGACCCTGTTAGAAAGCTTAGAAAGTTAAAATGACTTATACAGGAGAGGGATCAAATACGATAACGAATTATTGGATGGAAAATTCGGCAACAACGAATGTTACACCGACTGTTTCTGTGACGCAGGGAAAAGGATATTATTATGAAAATGCTTATTCTTCTGCAAACGGAACAACTGTTTACTTAACAGCTGAAAACAATAATTTTAATGGTTCAGCTTATAACGTCTCAGGATATTGGGATGAGGAAACTTGGTAAAATAATCACAAAATAAGAACTTTATATTGTATAGTTGGTATAGGCATCTTTGTTTTTAAACTCGATGCATGAAAATGCACTTTAACAAGAGAAATGCTGCCGCATCGAATTATCGGTGCGACAGCCTTTTTAATCTCGTTTTTCTGTATTGCTTTTAATCTAAATGCTGTCTGATTTATATAATTAAAAGGTACATTAAAAATTCTGATTAAAGTTTTACTACGTTTGTTGCCTGTGGTCCTTTTGCGCCTTCTGTCACGTCAAATTCGACAGCCTGGCCTTCTTCTAAGGATTTGAATCCATCCATTACCAGTCCTGAGTAGTGGACGAAAATATCGTTGCCCTCGGAATCGGAGATGAATCCGTACCCCTTCTGGTTGTTAAACCATTTCACTGTACCTGTCATTGTGCATACCTCCATAAGAAAATAAAAAGTTACTGTCCAGATCTTTCTGACCTGATACTGTGTCAGTGTAGCATGTTTAACAATAAAAGTCAATGAAAAACTTGTCGGTTTCGTAAAAATATACAAAAAGAATGTGAATGTTGTAATTGAGAAGAGGGTAAATTAAAATAGAGGCGTATCTATCTGCCTTGCAGAAAGAGGCATCAGACAGAGACGAAAGGAGAGGCACAGCATTGAAGATTTATAAAAACATAACTGAACTGATTGGAAGAACTCCTCTGCTGGAGGTAACCAATATTGAACAGGAAAAACAGCTTAAGGCCAGAATACTGATAAAGCTGGAATATTTCAATCCGGCAGGAAGCGTAAAGGACCGTGCTGCGCTCAGCATGATTCAGGAGGCGGAGAAACAGGGAAAGATCCGCCCGGGTGCGCTGATCATTGAGCCGACCAGCGGAAACACGGGGATCGGTCTGGCGGCGGTGGCCGCGTCAAGAGGATATCGGACGGTGTTTGTCATGCCGGAGACCATGAGTGTGGAGCGAAGAAAACTTCTGGCCGGTTATGGCGCCCGGATTGTACTGACAGAAGGCAGCAAAGGGATGAGCGGAGCCATAGCCAGGGCGGGAGAGCTGGCAGCAGAAAATGACAATGCAATTGTTCTGGGACAGTTTGTTAATCCCGCAAATCCGGAAGCACATTACAGAACGACAGGTCCTGAGATCTGGGAAGATACAGAGGGAGAGATTGATCTGTTTGTTGCTGGTGTGGGAACCGGCGGAACCATCACCGGAACCGGAAGGTATCTGAAAGAACAGAAACCGGATCTTAAAGTAATCGCCGTGGAACCGGCAGGCTCACCGGTTCTGTCAGGGGGAAAAGCAGGTCCTCATGGCCTGATGGGCATCGGAGCCGGTTTCGTGCCGGAAATTCTGGATACGGAAATATATGACCGAATCTGCACGGTTACGGAAGAAGAAGCATATGAGGCTGCCAGACTTTTGGCCCGCAGCGAGGGAATTTTAACGGGAATTACATCCGGAGCTGCATTCAATGCGGCGATAAGAGAGGCTGAGTTGCCTGAAAACGAGGGAAAAACCATTGTGGCGCTTCTTTCCGATACAGGCGAACGTTATTTGTCCACGCCGCTTTTTGAGAGTGTAAGGGGATTATAGCGTCAGAATATTCCATAAATAAGATAAACAGCAGCTTTTTGTACGGAAATGCCTGCCTGCAGGCAGTGGTGTTCTGTGCAGAAGGCTGCTGTTTATTTCGCGGGAAACCGAAAAGAGTTTACAGGAGCATCCTATGTACCCGAAATAGCATACAGAGCAGAAGAGCCGGCTTCTTTTTCGGTCAGGATGCACAATTTTATGTGCCTTTTTTTATTAAGTGTGCTGAAAGTGAACTTTATTGGATGAATATGACTGAAAATGATTGACTATGAATGAAAATGAATGTAATATAGGACTATAAAAAAGAGAGAATACGAAAGGAGTGAAACGAATGCTGACAGAAGAACGATTTGCGCAGATCCTTCAGATCGTTAATGAAGAAAAATCGGTAACAGTACAGGAGCTGAAAGAAAGGCTTCATACTTCTGAGTCTACAATACGCAGAGATCTGACAGTCCTTGACCGGAAACAGCTTCTTGTCAAAGTTCACGGGGGTGCCACTGCTCTTGAGATGGATTATGCAACAAAAGACATTGCTGTTACGTCCAGGATGAATCACAATACCGGAGAAAAAACAGAAATCGGGAAATATGCGGCAAAATTGATTGAGCAGGATGATTTTGTATATCTGGATGCCGGTACAACCGTTTCTCATATGCTGGAATATATTACAACCAAAGATGCCGTGTTTGTAACGAACGGCATTTCTCATGCACAGACACTGTCGCGGAAGGGAATTACGGTTTATCTTCTTGGCGGTATGCTGAAACCGACTACAGAGGCAGTGATTGGCCTTCAGGCGGCAGAAAGTCTGGAGAGATATCATTTTACAAAAGGGTTTTTTGGAACAAATGGCGCTGACAGAGAACACGGATTTACAACCCCGGATCCCGCAGAAGCTATGATTAAAGAAAATGCGATGAAAAAATGCAGAAAATCTTACGTCCTGGCAGATTCAACCAAAATCAGTCAAACTGCGCCGGTAAAATTTGCAGAGTTTTCTGATGCCTGGCTGATCACGACAAAAGTGAAGGATAAGGAACTGAAAAAAGAGAAAAATATTATTGAGGTGAGAAAATGATTTATACAGTAACATTTAATCCTTCTCTGGATTATGTCGTGCAGCTTGATGAGCTAAAGCCGGGACAGGTGAATCGGACTACAGAGGAGCATATTTATCCGGGCGGGAAAGGAAATAACGTATCGGTAATTCTGTCAAATCTGGGACACAAAAGCAAAGCTCTGGGGTTTAAGGCAGGATTCACAGGGGAACAGATGGAACAGATGCTGCGGCAATATGGCTGTTACACTGATTTTATCCGTCTGGAAAAAGGTCTGACACGGATTAATGTGAAAGTGAAAGGAAAAGAGGAAAGCGAGATTAACGGACAGGGACCGGTTATTACCGGCAGGGCTTTAGAGGAGTTGTTCCGGAAACTGGAGTATCTGGAAAAAGATGATGTCCTTGTACTGGCAGGCAGCATTCCGAATACACTACCGGAAGACATTTACGAAAAAATTATGGAAAAACAGCAGAACAAGGGAGTTAGGATTGTCGTAGACGCGACAAAAGATCTCCTGGTCAATGTTCTTAAATACAGGCCGTTTCTTATAAAGCCGAATAATCATGAACTGGGAGAAATATTTGGCAAAAAGCTGGAAACAGAGGAGGAAATAGTAGAATACGCGAAGCGGCTTCAGAAAATGGGGGCGGTAAATGTGCTTGTCTCCATGGCGGGAGACGGAGCAATTCTTGTGAAAGCAGATGGGAAAGTAAGCAAAAAGCTGCCTCCAAAAGGGACAGTAGTAAATTCAGTTGGTGCCGGTGATTCTATGGTGGCCGGATTTGTAGCCGGCTATCTGAATACAGGTAATTATGACAGGGCTCTTGAACTGGGGACGGCAGCCGGAAGTGCTACGGCCTTTGTCTCATGGCTGGCCACAAAAGAAGAGATTACAGAGAAGCTTGAGAAACCTGTTTCAGTATATGGAATAGAGGAGGAAGAAAAATGAGAATTACAGATATGCTGAAAGCCTGCAGTATAGAACTGAACGGGACTCCGGGTACAAAAGAAGAGACTATCCGGGAAATGGTCAGCCTTATGGTAAAAGCAGGGAATATTGCCGATCAGGATGAATACATGGAAGGAGTATTTGCCAGAGAAGAAGAAGGGACGACAGGAATCGGGGAGGGAATTGCCATACCCCATGCAAAGAATGATGCTGTCCGCGCTCCGGGGCTGGCGGCAATGGTCATTAGAAACGGCGTGGATTATGATTCTATGGACGGTGAACCGGTAAAACTTGTTTTTCTGATTGCTGCGCCGAATACGGAAGAAAATGTACACCTGGAAGTGCTCAGCAGGCTGTCCATGCTTCTGATGGATGAATCGTTTAAAGATGATTTGCTGAAAGTGCAGTCGGTAGAGGAATTTCTTGCCTGCGTGGACCGGGCAGAGAAAGCCAAATTCGAGGAAGAAAAGCCGCGGGAAACCCCGGAAGCGGGATACCGCATTCTTGCTGTGACAGCATGCCCCACGGGAATTGCGCATACGTATATGGCGGCAGAAAGCCTGGAAAAGACGGCGGCTCAGATGGGATATTCAATTAAAGTGGAGACAAATGGATCCGGAGGAGATAAAAATGTCCTTACATCTGAGGAAATTGAAAAATGTGACTGTATCATTGTAGCGGCGGATAAAGAAGTAAGAATGGCACGTTTTGACGGAAAGCCGGTGATTGTAACAAAAGTGGCAGACGGGATTCACAAGCCGGAAGAACTGATCCGTGAAGCGGTGAGCGGTAATGTGAAAATTTATCACAGTTCCGGGAAGGCCGGAGATGCTGAAGTTTCAGCTTCAGAAGAAGGTCTGGGAAGAAAAATCTATAAAGCACTGATGAACGGCGTATCTCATATGCTTCCATTTGTAATCGGCGGCGGCATCCTGATGGCGCTGTCCTATCTCTGCGATGGCGCAAATGCAGGAACAGATATTTTTGGAAACGGTACGCCTCTCGCAAGATTTTTTAATCTGACCGGAAATACTGCTTTTGGTATGATGTTTCCTGTCCTTGCAGGATATATTGCCATGGCCATCGGGGACAGGCCGGCTCTTATGCCCGGTATTGTAGGCGGACTTCTGGCCAAAGCGGGAACAAGTGTGTTTCTCCCGGAAGAGGAGTGGATTTCTTCCGGATTTTTCGGCGCTTTAATCGCCGGATTTATAGCGGGATATCTGATGCTGCTTATCAAAAAAGCGCTGGAGCGTCTGCCCCGGGCTCTGGAGGGAACAAAACCGGTGCTGCTGTATCCTTTTGCAGGTATTGTCCTGATGGGAGCTATTATGATATTTCTTGTTAATCCGCCTATGGGTGCATTTAATGAATGGCTTAACAATACACTTGCCGGCATGGGTGAGGGAAGCAAGATTCTTCTGGGCAGTGTCCTCGGCGGCATGATGGCGGTTGATTTCGGCGGTCCGTTCAATAAAGCGGCGTATGTATTCGGCACTGCGTCGATTGCAAGCGGTCAGTTTGATATTATGGCCGCAGTAATGGCGGGCGGCATGGTTCCGCCTATTGCGATTGCTCTTGCAACCACATTTTTCAGGAAATGTTTTACGGAGAGTGAACGACAGACAACCGTTACTAACTATATTATGGGGCTGTCCTTTATTACAGAGGGAGCCATACCGTTTGCTGCATCTGATCCTCTTCGTATTATTCCGCCCTGCATCATCGGTTCTGCCGTGGCCGGGGCATTGTCCATGGCATTCGGATGCGGTTCACGGGCTCCTCACGGAGGAATTTTCGTAGTGGGAATTATGGATAATGCGCCTATGTTTTTGGCTGCGGTTTTTGTCGGAGCAGTTGTGGGAATGGCAGGGATTGTTCTGCTGAAAAAAACAACAGCAGGAAGAACAAAAAAGGCCTGAATACTTGATTGAAAATTCAGGCAATGTGTAATATACTTATAAAAGAATCACCATATGGTAAAAGGAGGATAAGACCAATGAAAGAATTCAAATATGTGATTACAGATCCGGAAGGAATTCACGCAAGACCGGCAGGGATTCTTGTAAAACAGGCAGCTGGATATCAGAGCACTGTAAAAATTGCCAAAGGAGAAAAGTCAGCCGACGCTAAAAGAATCTTTGGCGTTATGGGTCTTGGAGTTAAGACCGGGGAAGAAGTGACCATCACAGTTGAGGGAGCAGATGAGGAGAAGGCAATTGCCGAATTAGAGGCATTCTTCAAGGAGAATTTATAAAATGATTACAATAAGCGGTAAAAGTGTTTTTGGCGGCGTGTCTATCGGAAAGCTTATGTTTTATAAAAGAAATGAAAAAGTGATTAAGAGGACACATGTCGATGATGTGGACGCAGAGTGGGTACGCTTTCAGCAGGCGAAAGAGACTGCTGTATCCCAGCTGAAAGGTCTGTATGATAAAGCACTTGAAGATGTAGGCGAAGCAAACGCCATGATTTTTGAGATTCATCAGATGATGCTGGAGGATCTTGACTATCTTGAGTCTATTGAGAACATTATCCGTACCCAGGAAGTCAATGCAGAATTTGCGGTAGCGACTACATCAGACAATTTCCAGAAGATGTTTGCAGCTATGGACGATGCATACATGCAGGGACGTGCTGCGGATGTGAAAGATGTCTCTGAACGCGTCCTGGATATCCTTTGTGGCGTGAATGAAGGCATGAAAGCTATGGACGAACCCTGTATTATTGCTGCGGATGATCTGGCGCCGAGCGAAACGGTACAGCTTGATAAAAGTAAAGTGCTTGGCTTTGCCACTATGTACGGTTCATCTAATTCCCATACAGCGATTCTTGCAAGGACAATGAATATACCGGCTGTTATCGGGCTGGGCGAGGCGCTTCTTCCGGACTATGACGGTAAGATTGCCGCAATTGACGGGTTTACCGGAAAGCTCTATATTGAGCCGGACGATGAGACAATGGCTGAGATGAAGGAGAAGCGCGCAAAAGATCTGGAACAGAAGGCGCTTCTTGAACAGCTGAAAGGTAAGGAAAATATCACAAAGAACGGACGGAAGATCAATGTATATGCAAATATCGGAAATGTTTCTGATGTAGGTACTGTGCTGAAAAATGATGCAGGCGGAATCGGTCTGTTCAGGAGTGAGTTCCTCTATCTGGAAAATACAGATTTCCCCACGGAGGAGCAGCAGTTTTCGGTTTACAAACAGGTTGCGGAGAACATGGCCGGAAAGAAGGTCATTATCCGTACTCTGGATATTGGCGCGGACAAGCAGGTAGATTATTTCGGACTGGACAAAGAGGAAAACCCGGCGCTCGGATACCGGGCAATCCGTATCTGCCTGACCAGACCAGAAATATTCAAAACTCAGCTTAGAGCGCTCTACAGAGCAGCTGTGTTCGGAAATATTTCCATTATGTTCCCCATGATTATTTCTGTTGATGAAATACATCAGATTAAAGAAATAATCAAAGAGGTGAAAGAGGAGCTGAAGGCAGAGGGAATTCCTTTTAAAGAAGATGTGGAACTGGGAGTTATGATTGAAACTCCGGCTTCGGTTATGATCAGCCGCGATCTTGCGAAAGAAGTTGATTTCTTCAGTGTGGGAACCAACGATCTCACCCAGTATACACTGGCGATCGATCGTCAGAATGCAAAACTTGACCGGTTCTATGATCCCCACCATCCGGCAATTCTTGCCATGATAAAGATGGCTGCGGAAAATGCACACGCAGAGGGAGCCTGGATTGGAATCTGCGGCGAACTGGGAGCAGATCTCGAGCTTACACAGGAGTTCCTTAATATGGGACTGGATGAGCTGTCTGTTTCGCCTTCCATGGTGCTTCCGCTCAGAAAGCGCATCAGAGAATGTGAATAAGGAGAAACAGAACATATAGGAAGATGTCTTTTTATGAATCTTTTAGAATCATAAAAAGACATCTTTTTTTCTTGATTAAACAGAACGTATGTGCTATCATATGGAGAGAACAGATGTTCGATAAGCGTGGGCGCATAAAACCGTATCGGATAGTATAATACTCTGGAAGGGGGGAGCAGTGTGAAGAATCGGATTCAGACGGAGAAGAGTCTGTACGAAAAGCTGGAAATATTGTCAGATGCAGCCAAGTACGATGTGGCATGTACTTCCAGCGGGGTGGACAGAAAAGGAGACGGCACAGGCATGGGAAACTGTAGCAGAGCGGGAATATGCCATAGTTTTTCTGCTGACGGCAGGTGCATTTCCCTTTTGAAAATCCTCTTTACAAACGAGTGTATTTATGACTGTAAGTATTGTGTCAACCGTTCCTCCAATGACGTAGAGAGGGTCTCTTTTACTCCAGACGAAGTGTGTACGCTTACAATGGAGTTTTACCGCAGAAATTATATTGAAGGTTTATTTTTGAGCTCAGGGGTGCTGAAAAATCCGGACTATACAATGGAACTGCTGTATGCGACATTGTACCGGCTTCGACACGTATGCAATTTTCAGGGATATATTCACGTTAAGGCCATACCCGGCGCAGACCAGAGACTGATTCAGATGACCGGATTTCTTGCGGATCGCATGAGTGTGAATATGGAGCTTCCTACAGCTGAAGGTCTGCGTCTTCTGGCTCCTCACAAATCAAGAAAAAATATTCTTGCGCCTATGCGTTTTGTTCAGGAAAAGTCCAAAGAAAACCGGCATGAGATCGCGCTGTACAGATCCGCCCCCAGATTTGTTCCGGCAGGACAGAGTACGCAGATGATTATCGGAGCCACTCCGGAGACGGATTTTCAGATTCTGAATGTGGCTGAAGCGCTTTACAGGAAGTTTGATCTGAAACGTGTTTTCTATTCTGCTTTTGTTCCGGTGAACGATGATCTTGCTCTGCCGGATCTGACAGGAAAAGGGCCGCCTCTGCTTAGAGAGCACAGGCTTTACCAGGCAGACTGGCTGCTTAGGTTTTATCATTTTGAAGCGGCAGAACTGCTGGACGAAAATAATCCGAACTTCAATTTACTTCTGGATCCCAAATGCTGCTGGGCTTTGAATCACCTGGAGAGTTTTCCGGTGGAGATAAACCGTGCGGATTACCGCATGCTTCTTAGGGTTCCGGGGATCGGATGCAGGTCCGCATCCCGTATTGTGAAGGCCAGGAGAATGGGCAGTCTGGGATTTGAAGATCTGAAGAAGATGGGGGTTGTGCTGAAGAGGGCACTTTATTTTATAACCTGCGGCGGCAGGATGATGTACCGGACAAAGATGGATCAGGATTATATTACAAGAAATCTTCTGAATACAAAAGAGCGGTTGCCGGAAGGCTCCTGCGGCATGACTTATAAACAGCTTTCCCTTTTTGATGATGACGGAATGCCGGGCTCAGGAGGAAATATGGAATGAAACAGATTTATATATGCAATGATACAATAACCGGCATTTATTCTGCTCTCTACGACGCATGGAAAGAAAGTCGGGATAAAGAGGCGGGAATTGACTTCCGCGGAAAAACACAGCAGCGGCTTTTTTGCGAGTATACCGTTGTGGAGGAGAATGAAAGGAAGGCATTTCAGCTGGAACGGATGGTAAAAAAATATTTGGGGTACAATGCCTATTGGGATATATACCATGCTCTTCTTTCGGATGACGAACGAAAGGTCGAGGCGGTATTCCGGGTGATGCAGGAGGCCAGAAGAGTGCGGGACAGCAGGAGAATCATGGAGCATCTGAGCAATCCGGACGTGGCAAAAGTATTTCAGCTGAGCAGAAGCGTGTCAAACGAAGCGCATCTGTACCAGGAATTTATCCGTTTCCGTGAACTGGACAACGGTATCCTTTTTTCTGAGATTTCTCCGAAATCCCGGGTTCTTACATGCATAGCCGAACATTTTTCCGATCGCTTCCCGCTGGAAAACTGGGTAATATACGATAAGACACATCAGGTGTTTTTAATGCACCGTGCAAGGGAAAAGTGGAGACTGGTATGGGGAAAAGAACTGGATCAGCAGGCGGCAGAAAGACTTTCGGATAAGGAGAAAGAGTATGAGACTCTGTGGAAAGGATTCTTTGACTCCATAGCAATACAGGAAAGAAAAAATCTCCGTCTGCAGAAAACACATCTGCCGGTCAGATACAGAGAAGGAATGCCCGAGTTTTCAGATTAATCTGCAGATTTCCAATATCTGAACGACATATGCTTTCCTGAAAAAGGTTGTAGAAACCTGAAAACAGGACTAGAATAGAACAGGAAACGGTCAGTTTTCAGTAACAGAGAGGATGAAGGAAAAGCTGCCTTTTGACTGCTTTACTTCAGAGGGAGAGATGAAATGAGTTCGGAGAATGAAGAATTGCCTGTAATACGTATTTCGGTCAGAAATCTGGTGGAATTTATTCTGAGAAAAGGGGATATTGATGACCGCATATCCCGAGGATTAGACAGAGACGCTATGCTGATGGGCGGCAGGATTCACCGAAAGATTCAGCGAAGAATGGGACCGGATTACCATGCTGAAGTTTCACTGAGAAAAGAGGTTCGTTTTGAAGGATTCCGCATTCTTGTAGAGGGGCGTGCAGACGGAATTATTACAGAACAGATCGGAAAAGAGCAGAAGATTACGATTGACGAGATTAAAGGCGTACTGAGAGAACTTCGTTTTATAGAAAAGCCTGAAGCTCTTCATGTTGCTCAGGCAAAATGTTACGCGGCTATCTATGCCGAACAGAAGGGTTTGAAAAAGATCGATGTGCAGGTTACCTACTGTCAGATGGAAAGTGAGGAAATCTGCCGTTTTGTACAGTCTTTCGATGCCGGAGAACTGAAGGAGTGGTTTTACGGTCTTGTGGGCGAATATGAAAAGTGGGCCAGATTTGAAGTTGAATGGAAGAAGGCACGCAATACTTCAATCCATAAAACAGAATTCCCTTTTTCCTATAGGGCCGGTCAGCGGGATATGGCCGCAGCAGTTTACCGGACTATACTGAGAAAGAAAAAACTTTTTATCCAGGCTTCTACAGGAGTAGGGAAGACAATTTCTACTGTTTTTCCGTCTGTCAAAGCACTTGGAGAAGAAATCGGCGAAAAGATCTTTTATCTGACGGCAAAGACGATTACGCGGACAGTGGCGGAACAGGCGTTCCGGACGCTTGAAGACAACGGGCTGCAGATGAAGGTAATTACCCTGACTGCAAAGGAAAAGATCTGTTTCTGTGATGAGACAGAATGCAATCCGGAAAAATGTCCGTATGCAAAAGGGCACTATGACCGGGTGAATGATGCAGTATATGATCTCCTTATCAGTGAAAACGGCATCAGCCGCCGGATTGTTGAAGATTATGCGAAGAAACACAGGGTGTGCCCTTTTGAAATGTCTCTGGATCTTTCTGTCTGGGCGGATGCGGTCATCTGTGATTATAATTATGTATTTGATCCGAACGCTCATTTAAAACGCTTTTTTTCAGAAGGAAGCAGTAAAGGATATATTTTTCTTGTGGATGAGGCTCATAATCTGGTAGAGCGGGGACGGGAAATGTACAGTGCCGTACTGTATAAAGAGGATTTCCTGGATTTAAAACGATGTGTGAGAGAGACGGATAAGAAACTGGCAGCCCTGCTAGACGGAATCAACAGGCTTTTCCTGGCGCTGAAGCGGGAGTGTGAAACTTACCGGGTACTGGAGAGCGTTTCCCATATTTCTCTGAAACTTTTGCATCTTCTTACTGAAATGGAGCGGTTTCTGGAGGAACGGGAGGGAGGAGAAGAAAGAGAAAAAGTTCTTGAGCTGTATTTTCAGGTCCGGGCATTTCTTTATATTCATGACATAATGGATGAAAATTATGTGATATACAGCGAACTGGAAGCAGATGGGAGATTCAAGGTGAAGTTGTTCTGCATTAATCCTGCGGTCAATCTTCAGAATTATCTGGAACAGGGAAACGGTACAATTTTTTTCTCCGCCACGCTGCTTCCTGTCCGGTATTATAAAAGCCTTCTGTCAGTGGAAGAGGATGATTATGCCATATATGTCGAATCTTCTTTTTCCCGTGAGAACCGTCTGATTCTTTTGGGGAGAGATGTGAGTACAAAGTATACCAGACGCGGACCTGAAATGTATCGCAGAATTGCAGAATATATTCTCTGTACTGCAAAGAGCAGGCGGGGGAATTACATTGCCTTTTTCCCATCCTACAGGATGCTGGAGGAAGTTTATGAGTATTTCCGTCAGGAAAAGGGGGATATGGAATCGGCGGCCCAGACACAGTATATGAGTGAAAAAGAGCGTGAAGAATTCCTGGAATTATTTGAAACAGAAAGAAGAGAGAGTTTTGTAGGATTCTGTGTGATGGGAGGAATATTTTCCGAAGGAATTGACCTGGCGGAAGAACGGCTGATCGGAGCTGTGATTGTCGGGACGGGACTTCCGCAGGTGTGCAGTGACAGAGAGATTATCCGGAGCTTTTTTGACAAAAAGAATATGGAGGGCTTTTCTTATTCATACCTGTATCCCGGTATGAACAAGGTGCTTCAGTCTGCAGGGCGCGTGATCCGGACAGAGCGTGACAGGGGAGTTATTCTGCTGTTGGATGAACGGTTTCAGGACCAGAGATACCGGGAGATTTTCCCGCGGGAGTGGACCGGTGTGCATACCTGCAGTATACCGACCCTGCAGTGTCAGCTGGAGGACTTCTGGAAGTAGCTCAAAAACTCCAGGGCAACCCGGGACAACGGGAGAAGCTCATTGTATGCAATGACAAGTTCGCGATCGGGTATTTCTTCTTTTGTCTCAAGGAGAAAGATGTCTTTTTCTGTGTTTTTTATACAGTAATCCGGCACAAAGGCAATACCCAGTCCGATGCGGGCCAGATCCACGAGGAGATCATTGCTTGTCAGTTCGATTTCCGGGACAAGATCAAGGTGATGCTGCTGGAAGACCTGATGCAGAAATTCATTTGTTGTGCTGTTTTTATCCAGCATCAGGATCGGATACCGGGTCAGCTGGCGGAAGGACAGTTTTTGGCCTTTCAGCTCTGTGAACGGTTCGCCTGCGATAAAGACATCCCGGAATTTTTTGATTCTCACCGATGATGCTCCGGTTCCGAGATAGCGGTTGGGATGATTGACAACAATAAGATCTACAAGGCCGCTTTTTAAAAGTTCCGCACATTTGAGAGAAGTCTGATTGATTACCTTTATGTGCGCATTGGGAAAAGCTTTGTGGAAACGTTCCAAATACGGAATTAGAAAATAGCGGCAGATTGTATCGCTTGCACCGATCCGTATCTGACCGCCGGTGGAAACAGCGTCCAGAAGCTGGGCCTCTCCTCTTTGGATAAGGTTCATGGCCGGCTCGATGTGGCGCATGAGAATTTCTCCCTCGGGAGTAAGCTGAACTTTTTTTGTGCTCCGGATAAACAGAACCTGATCCAGTTTCCTTTCCAGTGTTTTGATGGACTGACTGACTGCGGACTGAGAGATAAAAAGCTGTTTTGACGCTTCTGAAAAGTTTAATGTTGAAGCAACATGATAAAAAACTTTGTAAAGTTCGTAGTTAATATCAATCATTATTAGACCCCCTAATAAATATTGCTTGTATTATAAGCGGAATTTAATTAAAATACAAGGAGAATACATTGAGGAAGGAGAAAGCTGCTTTATGAAAAAACTGCAGTGGGCGGCAGGATTACTTCTGTCTTTTTCGGTAATAGCTATTTTGCTGATCTCCAGCTTTGAGATTGTCATGTATGCGGATTTCAGCGTATATCAAAAAGAATATGAGAAATATGATGTGCTGGATGAGCTGGACATGGACATGGAAGATGTTATGTATGTTACAGAAGAAATGATGGCTTATCTGAGAGGAGACAGAGATACTCTGTCTGTTGTGACAACTGTCGAGGGAAAGGAACAGGATTTCTTTAATAAACAGGACAGATTTCATATGGGAGAAGTCAGAGATCTGTTTATCGGCGGCTTGAATATCCGGACGGGTGCAGCTATTGTTTCGCTGATTTGTCTGGTTTTTCTGATAGCATCAAAAGCCCGCCTGAAAAAAATCCTTGCCAGGTCTTATCAGATTGCCCTGGGTATAACAGGAGCTGCAGTCCTTTTCATCGGTGCCGCCGCGATCATTGATTTTAACGCAGTGTTTGTACAGTTCCATCACATTTTCTTCGACAATGATTTGTGGCTTTTTGATCCTGCTGAGGATTATATGATACGCATGCTGCCGGAGGGGTTGTTTGCCGATATGGTTCTAAGAATCGGAGTTCTTTTTATAGCAGGCCTTCTGATTCTGCTTATTATCAGTATTGCAGCCGGACGTTTCCAAAAAAAGATGAAATCTGATTAGTTCTGCTTATCAGACTATTTAAGTTATATTAATTATACTAATGAAGAAAAGTGTGATACGATACAGACAGAGACACATTTGGGCAGAAAACAGATAAAACATTGTCCATAGACTTTAAGATTAAGAGAAGACAGCAAAGCCAGAAGAAAAACAGGTAAAGGAGAGATAAGATGAGCAGTGTAAAGCGGGTATATGTGGAAAAAAAGCCGGAATATGCCGTTGCGGCAAAAGAGCTGAGGCATGAGATCAGACATTATCTGGGAATTACAGCCACAGAGGAAGTACGGGTGCTGATCCGGTATGATGTGGAGAATATTTCCGATGATACCTTCGAGAAGGCATGCAGAGGCGTGTTCGCAGAGCCGCCGGTGGATGTCCTTTACAGGGAAGAATTTCCGGCAGGAGAAAATGAGAGAGTATTTTCCGTGGAGTTTCTTCCGGGACAGTTTGACCAGCGGGCTGATTCTGCGGAACAGTGCATCCGTTTCATTAAAGAAGATGAAGAACCGGTAGTCCGTACAGCTACAACTTATGTGATTGAGGGAAATATTTCCGATGAGGAGTTTGCGGCGATTAAAAATCACTGCATTAATCCGGTAGACTCCAGAGAGGCCGCGCCGGAAAAACCGGAAACGCTTGTGACAGTATTTGAGGAACCGGAAGATATCCGGACTTTTGACGGATTCAAAGATATGCCGGAAACAGAGCTGCGAGAACTTTACAATTCACTTGGCCTGGCGATGACGTTTCAGGATTTTCTTCATATCCAGAAATACTTTTTCGGAGAGGAACACAGAGATCCGACAATGACCGAGATCAGAGTGCTGGATACTTACTGGTCCGATCACTGTCGTCACACGACTTTTTCTACAGAATTGAAGGATATAGTTTTTGATGAAGGAGATTATCGGGAACCTATCGAGAACACTTATAAAGAATATTTGAAAGATCACAGTGAGATTTTTGCAGGGAGAGAGGACAAGTTTGTCTGCCTGATGGATCTTGCCCTGATGGCCATGCGCAGACTGAAAAAAGAAGGAAAGCTGGAAGATCAGGAAGAGTCGGATGAGATTAACGCATGCAGCATTGTTGTGCCGATCCGCGTTGACGGCAAAGAAGAAGAGTGGCTGATTAACTTTAAAAATGAAACCCACAATCATCCTACAGAGATTGAGCCTTTCGGAGGGGCTGCGACCTGTCTTGGAGGCGCGATCCGCGACCCGCTTTCCGGCCGAACATATGTATACCAGGCAATGCGTGTAACCGGCGCGGCAGATCCCACAGGATCAGTCAAAGATACTCTGAAGGGAAAACTCCCGCAGAAAAAACTTGTCCGCGGCGCGGCTCATGGATACAGTTCCTATGGGAACCAGATCGGACTGGCCACCGGGCTTGTTAAAGAGATTTATCATCCGGATTATGTGGCAAAGCGCATGGAAATCGGCGCAGTTCTGGGAGCGGCGCCCAGACGTGCGGTTATCCGTGAAAATTCAGATCCGGGAGATCTTATTATTCTTCTGGGCGGACGGACAGGACGTGACGGATGCGGCGGCGCAACAGGTTCTTCCAAAGTTCATACAGAGGAGTCGATTGAAACCTGCGGTGCAGAAGTTCAAAAGGGAAATCCTCCGACAGAGAGAAAGATTCAGCGCCTTTTCCGGAGAGAGGAAGTCAGCCGTCTGATTAAGAAGTGCAATGATTTCGGTGCAGGCGGAGTCTCTGTCGCAATCGGCGAACTTGCTCCGGGGCTTCGTGTAGAGCTGGATAAAGTGCCGAAGAAATATGCAGGACTTGACGGTACGGAAATTGCGATTTCCGAATCCCAGGAGAGAATGGCTGTTGTCGTTGACCCGAAAGATGCAGATCAGTTTATGAAATATGCGAAGGAAGAAAATCTGGAAGCAACAGAAGTGGCGGTAGTGACACAAGATCCCAGACTTGTGCTTGTATGGCGGGGGAAAGAGATTGTTAATATTTCCCGGGCATTTCTTGATACAAATGGCGCTCATCAGGAGACTTCTGTGGAAGTAGAAATTCCGGAGCATGAGGGCAGTCTGTTTAAGCGGGAAGAAATTCCGGATGTGAAGGGAAAATGGCTTGCAGTCCTGAAGGATCTTAACGTATGCTCCCAGAAAGGACTTGTGGAGATGTTTGACGGTTCTATCGGCGCGGGCTCTGTATTTATGCCCCACGGCGGAAAGTACCAGTTGACGGAGATCCAGGCCATGACAGCCAAGATTCCGGTTCAGAATGGAACAACAGATAGTGTGTCCATGATGAGTTATGGATTTGATCCTTACCTTTCAAGCTGGAGTCCGTACCATGGAGCAGTTTATGCTGTGGTTGAATCAGTGGCGAAGATTGTTGCCGCCGGCGGGGATTATAGAAAGATCCGTTTCACATTCCAGGAGTACTTCCGCAGGATGACAGAGGATCCGAAACGCTGGAGCCAGCCTTTTGCAGCCTTACTCGGAGCATATGCGGCACAGATCGGTTTCGGCCTCCCGTCTATTGGAGGAAAAGACAGTATGTCCGGAACATTCCAGGATATTGATGTACCGCCGACTCTGGTTTCCTTTGCTGTGGATATGGCTCTTCAGCAGGAGATTATTACACCGGAACTGAAGAAGCCGGGTAATAAGCTGATCTGGCTGCGTATTGACAGAGACAGCTATGACCTTCCTGTTTACGATAAGATTATGGAACAGTACGGAAAGTTTACGGAAGACATTCGTGCAGGACGTATTGTTTCCGCATACGCTCTTGACCGTCATGGTGTGATTGCCGGAGTCAGCAAGATGGCGTTTGGAAATAAGATGGGCGTGAAAATTGAACATAATATGGATCCGAGAGATCTGTTTGCTCCGGCGTTTGGTGATCTGATTGCAGAAGTGGAAGACGGACAGGTGGGAAACCTGCAGATCAGCTATACCGTAATCGGTGAAGTTACAGACAGAGACTGTTTTGAATACGGCAATGTGGAAATCCGCATGGATGAGGCCCTGAATGCATGGACTGGAACACTGGAAAAAGTCTTTGCGACAAAGTCAGCGGCAGATTCTGACGAACCGGTGGAGGAAAAACTGTTCCACACATCGGATATACATATCTGCAGCCATAAAATCGGGCAGCCCAGTGTATTTATTCCGGTCTTTCCGGGTACAAACTGTGAATATGACAGTGCACGGGCTTTTGAGCGCGCAGGCGCAAAGGTAATTACAAAAGTATTCCGCAATCTGAATGCCGAAGATATCCGGTCTTCTGTAGAAGAATTCGAACGGAGTATTTCTCAGGCACAGATGATTATGTTCCCGGGAGGATTCAGTGCAGGTGATGAACCCGATGGATCTGCAAAATTCTTTGCTACGGCTTTCCAGAACGCAAAGATCAAGGAAGCTGTGGAGAAGCTTCTGAATGAAAGAGACGGACTTGCTCTCGGTATTTGCAACGGATTCCAGGCACTGATAAAACTCGGGCTTGTTCCTTATGGAAAAATTACAGGTCAGACAGAGGATTCTCCGACGCTGACGTATAATACTATCGGACGGCATATTTCCAAAATGGTATATACCAAAGTTGTCACGGACAAATCTCCATGGCTTATGGAGGCGCAGCTGGGCGGTGTGTACACGAATCCCGCGTCCCACGGAGAAGGACGCTTTGTTGCGGATAAGGAATGGCTTGACCGTCTGTTTGCCAACGGACAGGTGGCGACGCAGTATTGCGATCCGGAAGGAAATATCAGCATGAATGAAGAGTGGAATGTAAACGGATCCTACTGTGCTATAGAAGGAATTACAAGTCCGGACGGACGTATTCTCGGGAAAATGGCTCATTCAGAACGCCGGGATGATTCAGTGGCCATTAATATATACGGGGAACAGGATATGAAAATATTTGAGTCCGGAGTTAAATATTTTAGATAATTGATTTGCCGTGGGAATGAGGGACAGAAAAAATGAGACAGCTGACTGAGATGAAGCAGCTGTCTCATCTGTTTCCCGGCAGAACCGCCGAAGAATCTGTATAACCTGGCTGTTCCGGAATAAAACAACCGTGAAACTCTTGAAAAAAACATAAAAAAATATGTAATAAAAAATAAATAAAAAAAGTGTTGACATTTGGCGGAAGATGATAGTATAATAGCAAAGCGGGTTGAGGACAGAACAGTTTTTAACCGGCAGAAAGTATGGGGTCTTAGCTCAGCTGGGAGAGCATCTGCCTTACAAGCAGAGGGTCACAGGTTCGAGCCCTGTAGGCCCCATCACAAACTAAATATGGCGGAATAGCTCAGTTGGCTAGAGCATACGGTTCATACCCGTAGTGTCGCTGGTTCGAATCCAGTTTCCGCTATTTTTTTAACGTCGGATTTGTCCGGCGTTTTTCTTTTACAAGGGTGGATTTTCGTATATGGTCTGTGATAAAATGAAAAACAGAGAGATTTACGGAGGATAAAAGAGACATGAAAAAAAAGGGCGGAGATATCTTCAGGACGGTATTAGGATGTTATCTTATATTTTTGGGAGTGTGTCTCTGGATTGAGGTGTCAGGTAAAAAACCGAGTGATGAGCAGCTGATGACAGTAATCGCATTATTGATGATTATTATAGGACTGGTATATGCTGCTTTTTCATTAAGTAGGATTACAGGTTTTCCTTTCCGGTTGAAAAAGGACAAACAGTCACAGACAGAAGAAAAAGAATTGCAGGTTGAAAATAGCGCCGGAATCCGTCAGAAAAAGCATATTATGAAAAACGTAGAATTGATAAATATTCCGTCAGAAGACGCTGACCGGAAAAAAGATGAAAAAACGGAAAGTAATGCCGCTTCTAAAGATCTGAATAACGGGAAAGCATATGCCTGTAAAGAAACAAAAGTTATCGGAAGTATTGAGGATATCAGAAAAATACACGAAAGCGAACAAAAAGGAGAAAGCGGGAAAGCGCAGCCTGAAAGTGATAAGGCAGAAGATGAAACAAGCTTAAAAGATAAAAAAGAGGAGACCAGATCAGAAACTGAAAATATAGAAACTACGGACGAAAAGAAAAAGGCAGAGAAAGAAGAAACGGAAAAGGCGGAAGAAATCGAAAAAGATTACGAGGAGAAATAAAAATGCGGGTAGGCATGGGATATGATGTTCACAGATTGGCAGACAACAGAAAATTGATCATAGGCGGTGTGGAGATTCCTTATGAAAAGGGACTTTTAGGTCACTCTGATGCGGATGTTCTGCTGCATGCGGTTATGGACGCGCTTCTTGGAGCGGCGGGACTCGGAGATATCGGAAAGCATTTTCCGGATACAGATCCGGCGTATGAAGGTATTTCGAGCATGAAGCTCCTGGAAACAGTAGGCAGTCTTCTTGACGGGGAAGGATATGTGGTTGAGAATATCGATGCCACAATTATTGCTCAGAGACCGAAAATGCGTCCTTATATTGACCAGATGGTTGAAAACATTGCGAAGGCGCTGAAACTGGAAACAGAACAGGTAAATATTAAGGCTACGACAGAAGAAGGACTGGGATTTACTGGATCCGGCGAAGGAATATCTGCTCAGGCGATATGTCTGCTTGAAAAATATATGAATTATGCCAGCGTGGATGTGACAGAGTCCGGCGGCGTTTGCGGAGGATGCTGCGCGGGGAGAAAAGGCGTATGATTATCCGGAAACTTGAACAGAACGAACACGGGAAAACAAGAGAATTGTGGGAACAGGTTTTTCCTGAGGATACAAAAGAATTTCTGGATTACTATTATTTTGTAAAAGCCCGTGATAATCAGATTTATGTCATAGAGGAGGAAGGGGAGATACGTTCTATGCTTCAGCTCAATCCTTATGAGATACGGATTGAGAACAGGGTCTTTCCCTCCTTTTACATTATTGCTGTTGCCACACAGAAGGAGTACCGGGGGAGGGGATATATGGGGGCTCTTCTGCGGGAATGTATGCAGGAGATGTACAGCAAAAAAGTTCCGTTTACGTTTCTGATGCCTGCGGCGGAGGCAATTTATTTGCCTTACGATTTCCGTTATATTTATAATCAGGCTGTGGGGAAAATAGAGAAGGACGAAACAGCTGAAAAACAGAAAAATATCCTGCGGGAAAATGATGTGCTGCCGGGAGAAAAACGGACGGACTGCCAGAAGGAGAAACTGGAATGTACCGATGCCATGCTGTGGGATGCAGAACAGATGGCAGATTTCTTTAAAGAAAATTTTGAAGGAAAATGGCAGGTGTATGCAGAGCGAAGCAGTGAGTACTACAGAACAATGATACTCGAACAGCAAAGCGAGCGGGGCGGGGTAAGGCTAATAAAAAGCGGAGAAACCATTACCGGCATGTTTGCCTACGCCGGAGAAGGAGCGCCGGAGGTCCGGGAACCTTTGTTTCTTCAGGGATATGAAGAAGAAATCGTCCGGCAGATCCGGCTGCTTCAGAAGGACTCTGGGAAGCCAGTACGTGTCTATGCTGCTCCTCCGTCAGTACGCACTGATTTCCGGCCTGTAATTATGGCAAGAATTATCTGTCTTAAGCAGTTTCTGCCTGCCCTTACAGTGCCGGAGGAAATGGAGATGGAGTGTTCATTTGCCGTGATTGATCCGCTTGTTACACAAAACAGTCGCATATGGAAGCTGTACAGCGGTCCGGATGAGCAGGAAATTCACGTCTGCGAGACAGAAGATTCGGAAGGAGTACTGCCTGTTGCAGAACTGACAGACCTTTTATTTGGCAGAACGCCGATAGAAGAGATAGAAAAAAGGCCGGATGTAATTCTGACAGAACATCTGAAAGAGGAGCTGGAGAAGATTGTAAAGTTGGAACGTGTATTTTTCAACGAGATTGTCTGAGTACAGGGTGAGTACAGGACGGAAGGTTTCCGGTTCCGGTCTGCAGAAGCAGCGGACGGCAGAGCAGGAGGAAAAGGAAAAATGAGAAAGGGAATGAGAAAGCCGGCCCTGCTGGCCGCGCTGGCAGTTGCTGTATCGGTTTTGTGTACGGGGTGTTCAGAAAAGCCGGATGAGAAGGCTTATGTCAGGGCCGCCCTGGATGCAATTTATCACAGGGAATGCGGGGCGTATGCGGAGCTGCTCCATATCAGTGAAAATCAGGCTGAAGAAGAGATTGAAAAAACATTTCAGGAGAATATGGAGACAGCGTTTTCCGGTGATACCGTTACCAGCGATGCGGATAAAGAAGCTTATATTGATGCTGTCAGAGAGGTATATAAGCTGGCCAGATATGAAGTGACAGACAGCAAAGAAACAGAAGAAGGCTTTCTGGTGACGGTCTGTGCAGAACCGTGTACTGTGTTTGAAAATCTGGAAGCCGGTGTGACGGAGAAAATGACTCTGGCTCTTGAAAACGGGACATATACTGAGAATAAAGCAGTTTCTTATGTAACGGAATATCTGAATGAGGCGCTTGCAGATAATGAGTATGGCGAAAAAACAGAAATTGAAGTTACTGTGACAATTGACGGTGACGGAGTCTGTCAGATTTCGGAAAATGATCTGCTTAAGGTGGAAGAAGCTTTATTTCCCGGAGTAGTGTAGCAATCCGGAAATATCGGAACAGCCTGCTTTGTCTCTGAAATAAAACAGGTTGACAAAAATGAAAAAGTTGCATAAGATAGGGTGTGTTAGAAAAAGGCGATGAAAGGGAAGAGTAGCAGATCTGCCGCTCACAGAGAGGGAAAGCCGTCGGCTGTAAGCTTTCCCGAGAAGGGGAGATGTTGTGAAGTGCGCCCGGGAGCTGCCTCCGTGAAAAAGTAGCGGAGGACGTCCGGCATACGTTACATGCAGATTGAGTGAAAGAAGAAATTCTTTTATTAGAGTGGAACCGCGGAAATAACTTCGTCTCTAGACAGAGGCGGAGTTTTTTGTTCTGCCGGAAAGCAGAGTAAGACTGGCGTAAGGAGAAAACTATGGGAATTATATCATATATACAAGAAGAGATACAGGTAGTAAGAGAGAGAGATCCGGCAATCAAATCCAATCTGGAAGTTTTCCTGTATCCCAGCTTCCGGGTTATACTCCGGTACAGACTTGCCCATAAATTATATCTGAAAAAACATTATTTCCTTGCACGCTGGATATCCCAGAGAGCCGCAAGAAAAACGGGGATAGAGATTCATCCGGGCGCAACGATCGGAAAAGGACTGTTTATTGATCATGGCAGCGGCGTTATTATCGGAGAGACCACAGTGATTGGAGACAATGTGACTCTTTACCAGGGCGTGACGCTGGGAGGTACAGGAAAGGAGCATGGAAAGCGTCATCCCACGCTGGAAGATAATGTAATGGTAAGCGCTGGGGCCAAGATTCTCGGTTCTTTTACAATCGGAGAGAATTCAAAAATCGGAGCGGGTTCCGTTGTGCTGGAGGAGGTGCCTCCGAACTGTACAGTAGTCGGTGTGCCGGGCCGTATTGTCCGCATGGACAATAAAAAGATCCCCCGTTCGGATCTGGATCAGATTCACCTGCCGGATCCGGTGCTCAATGATATTAAAAAACTGCAGCAGGAGAATATCAGACTCCACAGTCAGCTCAGAAAACTTATAAAAAATATGAGATGTTTGGAAAAGGAAGGAGAAACAGATGAAGATTTATAACACAATGTCAAAGACAAAAGAAGAGTTTGTCCCCCTGGAAGAGGGCAAAGTCAAAATGTATGTATGCGGTCCTACAGTGTATAATTATATCCATATCGGAAATGCCCGCCCCATGATTGTTTTTGACACCGTTAGAAGATACTTTGAATATAAGGGATACAACGTGAATTATGTTTCAAATTTTACAGACGTGGACGATAAGATTATCAAAAAAGCAATTGAGGAAGGCGTTACTGCAGACGAGATATCCAGGCGGTACATCGAAGAATGCAAAAAGGACATGGAAGGAATGAATGTAAAGCCGGCCACAAAAAATCCGTTGGCTACGGAGGAAATCTGCGGTATGGTGGATATGATCCAGACGCTGATCGATAAAGGCTATGCCTATGAAAAGAATGGCACGGTTTACTACCGGACAAGAAAGTTCAAAGATTACGGCAAGCTTTCCCATAAAAATCTGGATGATTTGCAGTCCGGGGGCAGAGCCCTGCTGGTAACCGGTGAGGATGAGAAGGAAGATCCGCTGGATTTCGTGCTCTGGAAGCCGAAAAAAGAAGGGGAGCCTGCATGGCAGTCACCATGGAGCGAAGGCCGTCCGGGATGGCATATTGAGTGTTCAGAGATGTCCAAAAAATATCTTGGAGAGCAGATCGACATCCATGCCGGCGGAGAGGATCTGATCTTCCCGCATCATGAGAACGAAATCGCCCAGAGTGAAGCTGCAAACGGAAAAGAGTTTGCCAGATACTGGATGCATAACGGATTCCTTAATATTGATAATCGGAAAATGTCAAAATCTCTGGGCAACTTCTTTACGGTAAGAGAAATCGGTGAAAAATACGATCTCCAGGTCCTTCGTTTCTTCATGCTCAGCGCCCACTACAGAAGTCCTCTTAATTTCAGTGCAGAACTGATGGAGGCGGCGAAAAACGGACTGGAGAGAATTATAACTGCCGCAGATAATCTGAAATTCCTCATGGAAAGTGCCGGGACAGAAGCCATCACAGAGGAGGAAATGCAGAAATATGAAGCCTCCGCACGGTTCGCGGCCGGATTTGAGAAGGCTATGGATGATGATTTTAATACAGCAGATGCAATCGCCGCTGTATTCGAATATGTAAAATTCATTAATACGAACACAGGAACAGACAATTCAAAAGAATATCTGGAGAAGCTTTACAGCCGTCTGGCAGAGCTGACAGATGTACTTGGAATTATTATTGACAGGAAAGAAGAAATGCTGGACGCTGACATTGAAGCTCTGATCGAGGAACGCCAGGCAGCAAGAAAAGAGAAGAACTTTGCAAGAGCAGACGCGATCCGCGAGGAACTTCTTGAAAAAGGTATCATACTGGAAGATACAAGAGAAGGAGTAAAATGGAAAAGAGCATAGTATACGGATTGGATTACTATATCAGTCAGATGCCGGGGGCGGAAGAAACAGATGCAAAGAGCTGTTCCCCCCTGGTGCTGGCGTATGTCGGCGACTGTGTCTTTGATCTGGTAATTAAAACCAGGGTTGTGGGCCGGGGCAACCGGCAGGTGCACAAGCTCCATGAAGAGACAAGTCATTTTGTTCAGGCGTCTGCCCAGTCTTTTATGATGCGCGCGATACAGGAGCATCTGACAGCAGAAGAGCATGCCGTTTACCGGCGGGGACGAAATGTAAAGAGTGTTTCCGCGGCAAAGAATCAGTCAATAACAGATTACCGGCGGGCTACCGGATTTGAAGCTTTGATCGGTTACCTGTACCTGGAACATCAGTATGAGAGACTGACCCGGCTTATCTCTATCGGGCTTGCAAGTATGGAGAGTCCGGAAGAAGCCGGAGAAAAACGCCCGGCACAGGATAAAGGGACGGGAAAGGAATAAAAATGCAGGAAAAATATAATGAAACAGACAGAAATGAAGAATCAGCGCGCACGCTTGTTATAGAGGGCAGAAATGCGGTGCTGGAGGCTATACGCGCGGGAAAGCCGATCGACAAACTGTTTATCCTTGACGGCTGCCAGGACGGACCTGTCCGGACGATTGTCAGGGAGGCCAAAAAACGGAGAATTGTTTTAAGTTTTGTGGACCGGGAGAGGCTTTCCCACTTGTCGGAAACCGGAAAACATCAGGGGGTGGTTGCTTTTGCGGCCGCCTATGAATACAGTGATATCGACTGTATGCTTGAACTGGCCGAAAAGAAGGGGGAGGATCCGTTTTTAATTCTGCTGGACGGGATAGAGGATCCCCATAATCTGGGCGCGATTATCCGGACCGCCAATCTCGCCGGGGCACACGGAGTAATTATTCCGAAGCGCAGAGCATCCGGCCTTACAGCAACTGTTGCCAAGACGTCTGCAGGAGCTCTGAACTACACCCCTGTGGCAAAGGTGACAAACCTTGTTAATACCATGAAAGAACTGAAAAAGAAAGGTTTGTGGTTTGTCTGCGCCGATATGGGCGGAAGGCTGATGTATGACATGAATATGACAGGACCTATCGGACTTGTGATCGGAAACGAAGGAGAAGGTGTAAGTCGGCTTGTTAGAGAAAACTGTGATTTTACGGCAGCTGTGCCAATGAAGGGTGAGATTGATTCGTTGAATGCATCGGTGGCGGCGGGAGTGCTGGCATATGAGATTGTCCGCCAGCGCATGTCTGCAAAGTAAGCAGGGTGACGGACATGAAAAAATATGAAAGAATGACGGATGAGCAGCTTATCGGTGAACTCCGTGGGGGAGATCAGGGCGTGATGGATTTTGTTATGGTGAAATATAAATCCATGGTCAGAAAAAAAGCCAGAGCCATGTATCTTCTGGGTGGAGAAAATGAGGACCTGATTCAGGAAGGAATGATTGGACTTATCAAAGCAGTTCGCGATTACAATCCGGAACAGGGAGCGTCATTTCAGAGTTTTGCCGAACTGTGCGTATCGCGCCAGATGTACAGTGCCATAGAGGCGTCTAAAAGGAAAAAGCATTTGCCGCTGAATTCTTATGTGTCTCTATATGAGTCGGGAGATGCCGAAGGAAACGATAAGAAGACGCCTTTGATCGATATGATTGAGCCGGTCCGGGAAAATGATCCGGAAACATTGTATTTCAGCAGAGAATATACGGAAGCGTTTGTGGAGCAACTGAAAGAACAGTTAAGCCCGCTTGAAAACCATGTGCTTTATCTGCATCTTGTGGGAACAGACTACAGAACCATTGCGGAAATTCTGGAAAAAAGCCCGAAATCCATAGATAATGCACTGCAGAGGATTCGGACGAAGGCGGGAAAAATGCTTGATAAAACCGGCTGACCGGCTAAAAAGAAAATTGACCGGCGCCGTAAAATGGCACATAAGCGCCGGTCGGAGAGAACAGGAGGCAGAAGATGAAGTTTGTAATACAGAGAGTGACGGAGGCGGCAGTACATGTAGACGGGCAATGTGTGGGAAACATCGGAAAAGGATTTCTTGTACTGATTGGCGTATGCGATACGGATACAGAAGCTGTAGCTGATAAAATGATACGGAAAATGAACGGCCTGCGGATTTTTGAGGATGAGAACGGAAAGACCAATCTCTCTCTTGGAGATGTGGGAGGAAGTCTTCTTCTGGTTTCCCAGTTTACCCTTTATGCAAACTGCAAAAAAGGCAACAGACCCAGTTTTATTGAAGCAGGCTCACCGGAACTTGCAGAACAGCTCTATGAATATATTATCGCTGAATGCAAAAAATCTGTACCGGAGGTACAGACAGGGATCTTCGGAGCAGATATGAAAGTCAGCCTGATCAATGACGGCCCCTTTACCATTCTGCTTGATTCTGAAAAAATGTAAAAAAATAAAGCTGTCTAGGGGACTTGAACCGCAATTGTTTTTCAAATAGCTGTATTTGTGAGAATCATTTTGTTCAATGCATGAAAAGGTGACCATATAGTGACCATTGATAAAATAGCATAGAAAAGGAGGCTATCTCGCACATATGCAATTTGAAATTAAATATTGAAATAAGCCTATTATTTATATGATGAGATGAGTAATTGAGTAATAGCTTATAATGGGCTTATTTTAGTGTTTGATTCCCTTACTGGAAAGTTGACCAACAAATAATCAAAAGCCGCTTATAAGGGCAAATACAAAGCGACAGAGTATATATAATAACTATAGGCATACCGGATAGAACAAACTATCTGGTATGCCTATTTTTTTACGCCTGCTGCCATGTGTTCTATTTTAAGTTGTATTAAAGATTTTTACAGACAACTGCTGCCAGACGATACTTTTATTGTCTAAGTGAAGGTTGGTGTCAAAATCAATTACCATAATAAGCAGAGAACAAATAGAATTGATTTTATAAAGGCTGATCTTCATCACTTGGAATGTAATGACAAATATCTTGAACATCACAGTCTAAAATACGACAGAGATCGTTAATTGTAGTAGTGTTTAAAGGCTTATTCTTGCGCAATTTATCTATAGTGGAACTGGAAATATGATAAGTGTTAATCAAAGTATATGTTGATTCTTTTGATTGCTTTAATGTTTTCCAGAATGGACTATAGTCAATCATGCCGTACCTCCTGTATATTTACAGATTAGTATGTGGTTGTTTTATTGACTATAGTCGTTAAAAAGACTATAATGAGAATGTGAAACAAGGAGCATATGAGCAATGCATAGTGTAAAATTGACTCCTGAGCAGAAATTCTGGAAGTTTATATCGGGAGACGATCTGGATTTTTATGAGGAATACACGATAAATCTATCGGATGAAGAGCAACAAGAATTTTTTGATAATAATCCAGATTTTATGTCGCAATATCCTATTAGCCGTGATAAAATATATTTATTGAGAGATGTGGTGTTTCGGGGGATTTTGAGAAAAATCAAAGAGTATGAGGGAGGAAAAAGGAAATGGAAAAGAAGAAAGTAATTTCAAGATTGGGAACAATTTGTGCGATATTTGCTATTTTAGGGGTAATTTTAATTGGCATCGGATTTTATAAGATTACAAGTTACGAAAATCCTGATTCGGATTATTCTTTTTACACGGAACATGTTAATTCTTATGTTGGCGGAGATGCGTATAATTATATTATCAACGGAACATATTTTACTGCGTATGCCGTAATGGGAACAGGTTCATTAATTATCTCAACAATTACAGGTATAGCAGCGGCTGTTTTATCGACACAAAATAAAGAAGAGAAAACAAATTTGGAAAATCCAGAACCAGATCCAATAGAATAATTTTGGAATATAATCCATATAGAGCGTCGGTTTTTACTGGCGCTTATATTTTCTCATAATTCCATATATTGTATGGTAAAATATGACTATTAGATGATGTGGTGTTATCTGGGACAGGCATAATAAATACAGGGGGATTTTATGCCATGGAAGAGAAAGAAAAGTATGAAATGATCAAATGTCCGCATTGTCAAAAAGATGTAACACATATTGAGGGAACGGATTATACATGCCCTTATTGTGGAAAATCGCTGAATGAGTATCAGGAGAAAGAGTCAAGATGGCAAAAAATGAAACAATATGTCCTTAAGAATAAGGTACTGGTTTCTATTGCTGCCTGTCTTGTTATCTGTGTACTGGCAATGAGCGGTACTGTGTCATCTGCTGTAAATGAAAAGGATCATCTTGAAGAACAGCTTCAGGATCAGATGATCCAATATGAAGATTTACAAAGCAAAAATGATACATTATCTGTAAAATATAATAGACTGCAAAGCAGTTATACTGACCTAGAAATTGAAATTACAAATTATCAGGATCAGCAGAAGGTTATTGACGATTTAAATACTCAACTGAGCGAACTATGGGAAAAGTATGATACGTTATCCGAAGAAAATGAAGAGTTAAAACAAAAAATATCAGAAACAGAAGATAATTCAGGTGCAGGAGGCGGTACGGGATCTGGATATGGTACGCTTTCTATTACTGGAGTCTCAAGTGGAAGTAGTGATAATTCTGGTGGAGGGATGGTATGGTTATCAGCTACCGGATCAAAATACCATAGTATTCCTGACTGCGGTAATATGAATCCGAACAATGCAAGACAAGTGTCAAGATCATCGGCTGAAGCACAGGGATATGATGCTTGTAGTAAATGCTGGTAGTATATGAAAGAGGTGTAAATGATGGCCAATTGTTTCTTTTGTGGTAAAAAAATAGGTATGTTTGATGGATGCTCTTATATCGAAAAAATGCCAACGTGCTCTTCTTGTGATAGTATGATCAGAGAGGATGTCAATAATGTCTTAGCAACTTGTCGTACTAAAGATGACATTATAAAAACGAAAGAACTTATATTAAAAAAATTAGAGAGTAAATTTTCGGAAGATAAACTAACGGTATTAAATAAATATGTTATGGATATGAGTAACTTATATTATAGTACTCTGCAGAACAAAGAAGAAAAAATAAAAAATAATTCTAATAGTGCAAATAGCATTTTTCAAGCAGAATTTGACTCTCATATGCTTACTACTGGATATGAATTTCATGGATACGAAATAAAAGATTATGTAGGGTTAGTGAGTGGAGAATGCGTAATAGGCACTGGCATTATGGCAGATTTATTTTCGGATTTCTCAGATTTAACAGGTTCAAAATCCAGTGCATTCTCAAATAAAATGAAAGAAGTAAAACAGGCTGCTCTTAATGAAATGATTGAAGATTCTATTGAACTCGGCGGAAATGCTATTATTGGTATTCAATATGATCATATAACATTTTCGGGTAAAAATATGATTGGAATTTCAATAAATGGAACATCCGTAAAAATAGTAAAGGTAGAAAAGGAATAAATGATGTTGTCGAAATGTCCGGAATGTGGAACTGAACTAACAGATGAAATGATAGAAGCTAATATGTGCTGGGAGTGCGGTAAAATATTGGATGAATCTTTGCTTGATAAAGAGACACTTGAAGACATTCACAACCAAGCAAAACAGAATAAATCTGAACAATATCTTGAATCTGATACACTTGATTCTAAAATGGAAGAATTGATTAAAAAGCATATGGTCACTACAGGATATAATTTTGAAGGATATTTTATTAAAAAGTATATTACTGTAGTACAAAGTGAAGTTGTCTTAGGTACAGGTTTTTTAAGCGAATTCAGTGCAGGTGTAAGTGATGTGTTTGGAATGGCGTCTGCGACAATGGAAAACAAATTATCGGAGGCGAAATATCGCGCACAACGGCAATTAATCAAACGAAGCATTAAAACAGGAGGAAATGCATTAATAGGTATAAGTATAAGCATTACTACATTGCGAAACAATATGCTGGTTATCTCATCTATGGGCACTTCTGTTGTTGTAGAGAAAATTGATTAAAATTCGTAAACAAACTGTAGTTCGATAGACTGAAATTTGCTTTTAATGTGAGTTTGGAACCCATCCCACTGCGAGTAACAAAATAGTTTACAAAATAAATGTAAATCACCCGGGGGTACTGTCCGGATTGTTCCGGTTGCCAGTACCTGGAAGACTCAGAAATACAGTCTTATCTTAAAAAATACAGGCCAATTTCAGCGTTTAGAAACCTGCCCCCCTGTACTTTCTAACTTTATAGTATAAAATAGAAATTTGCCACCAAAAACACAAGTACAAATAAAATCATATAGGCTGACAGTGTATCGATAAGATATGCTATCAGCCTATTTTTTACTTAATCAGTGTATCAGTCCGAGAGATGATATCATCTATATAATTTGTCTTCGGATTGTATACAAAAACGGATCGAACTTGATCACCGGCTGAAAATCTTTCTGAATCATATTTTACATAATATCCGCAGATGTCCTGTCCGTTCCCCTCATTGTCCAAAACAGTACCGCTTGACACTTCAATAATAATCTTCCCGTCTCTAGTTTCCAATGCGTCAAGTAGTTTTTCGTGGTCGCTTTCAGAGCAAATATAAAAAACTTTTGTCAGGCTGTCCGACTCTTGCGGTATCTCCAAATAATAACCTGTACCAGCTTCAAAGTTGAGTTGTAAGCCGTTAGCCGTACCGCTGTAGCTTATGACTGTATTCATCATATCAATATAGCTGTCAGTCTCTGCCGTGCTGTCTGCTGTCTTAATATGAATACATCCTATAATTGACACACTAACCAACATTGCTAATAATGCTTTAACAAATCTCTTTTTCATTTCTCTTATCTCCTTTATTTTGGTATATTGTAAGGGCGTAACCTCTATAGCCACGCCCTTATTAACTGTCCTATGCTTCAATATATAATCCCTGTTCCGTCTGAACTTCTGTTGATCCGTAATAATTGCGGATGTCGTTCATTGTAAGTTTTCTTTTGCTTCTCTTGCGAAATGCTTCGGAGTGCCAGTACCATGCTTTTTTATTTGAAGCCCATCTAAAACCGATTTCTTTTAGTTCTTTCTTGTACTGGTATGTATTTCCAGATACCCAGATCCACTCGCCTATGATCTCGATTGTTACACCTGTGAAATTGATTACTTTGTTCAGCACTTCACGGAGCTTTGCATCTTCGGAGAAATCATACTTCATATTGTTATAAAAGGAAGTCTTTTCTTCCTTATCAGATGTCCGCTTGCTGTCATGTCTGTCTTTCAGGAGCTTGAAAAGTTGTTCATATTCCTGATTGATCTCCTGCGTGGCTTCTGTTGAGCCATTCGGGTTATCTGGGTGATACCTCTTTAATAATTCTTTGTACTGTTTCCTGAGTTCCTCTAATGTATTGACATTTTTGAAATACGTCATTGTGAAAACCTCCTTTTAATGGGTCTTTGATTTATTTGTTGATATAATAATACACTAATGCTGGTGATATTTCAATTGACAAAATACACAAATGTTAGTGTATTGCAATACACAAATATTAGTGAAAATATCAATATACAAAACACTAACGCTAGTGTATAATTAAGCCATAAACAAAAACAACCGAGCGAGCCGAAAGCCCTCACAAATCTAAAGCAATATACCTGTGAGAAGTAACTAACAGAAGTGAACCAATAGTCAGGAAGATTCTTTAGAGGTTGTAATAAATCAAATACAAAACGGAGGTAGGAAGATATGTGTATTAAGAAAGTAGAACTTGAAAGCAAGGTACAGGAGTTAAGGAGTCTCAAAGCTTTAAAGGAAGAGACGGAAAACGAACTGAAAGCCATCGAAAGAGAAATCATTTCTTATATGGTAGAAAACGGGATTGACACCGAGATTACGGACACGGCAAAGATAACTTACAAACCGCAGAGCCGAACTACATTAGACAAAGAGAAGTTGACAGAGATTCTCGGGGATGATCTGAAGCCGTTCGAGAAAACAACAACTTACAATGTGCTGAGAGTCAAATAGTTTGTAGTAGCTGTGCTATCGGCTATACGGGCAGGAGGTAAAGCAATATGAAGAAGCAGACAGTTAGTTTTGCGGTGCAGACAGATAAGCATGGAGTGGTTCAAAAAATCGGTAAGAGTGTTATTGATCAGCCGAAAACCAATTTTAAAGGCGGTTCTTTTAAATCTGTTAAATGGTTTGATGATTCTCTTCTTGTGCGATACATCTACAGAGAAGAGGGGGAGCCAGTAATAAAAACTAAACAAGCATGGCTTGAATGGTTCGAACAAAACGGAGACAAAGAGAATTTCGGAGATGCAGAATCTTGGTTCTATGAAATGGTCAGAATGCAGATTTTATGCAAGGTGTCAAGATCTGGAAAGTGACGGTTTAGCCGTGGGGCATTCAGTTGCCCGCTCTTCCTTTGGCTATAAAGCCAGTAACAAACAAATCAAATACATATCAGAAAGAAGAGGTAGAAGAGTATGGAGATTACAAGAAGAAACGCGAACAACATTACAAGCGTGAAAGAGATCGGACTGTCAGATTTTTGCGTTGACACAACGGCAAATTTTAGCCTACACATTCCGCTTGATCGCATTAAAGGAGATGCAGAAAGTATTGTTGATGAATGCATGGAGAAGTACAAATCGAAATATCCGGATGTGAATATCAATAAAGACGTTTACTGCGATTTCCGCTTGATTCATTCTATAGGTTTTTCAGGAGAGCCGGAGTTTTCGGCAGAAGTAATCATTTGGCTGAAAGCAAAGAATGATTGCGGATGGCCTGAAGATCAGAGTGAGGATTACGAAGAAATCCCTGTAACTCTGACAGAGGACGCAAAGCAGGCAGTGAAGCGGATCATTGTTAAAAAGCTGATGGAAAACGGGTTGACAGAGTAATTACATAAGTAGAAGGGGGACGAAATTTCGTCCCTTACATAACCAGAAAGAAAAGGAGATAAGGAAAATGAATAAGAATAGAGTTGTGAATGGTATCGTATTCGACACGGCAAAGGCAAATTGTATGTGGGGTACAGAAATGTATATTTCTATTAAAGAGTTACCGGAAGAATTAACAGATACAGTAAATAAGGCAGTAGCGGAAAAAATAAAAGAATATTGTGTGGAGTGGAAGAACACAATGGAAAAATACGGACAGAAATGGAGCGACAAGCAGATCATTGAGCCACAGTTATGGGTGTACATTCCAGACTTCACGAATTCTGGAAACGATAAAAAGATTGAGTATGCATTGAATATCTTTTTCATCGATGCAGGAGATAAAAGCCTCTTTGATACTGTGCGCATTGATATCGGGTTACATACAACAGAAGAACTAAAAAATGTAGTCGTTGATGCGTTCAGCGGAATAATCAAATAGCATTTCAGGGAGTAAAATTTTACTCCCTGCATATAGAAGGAGATGTAAACAATGAGAGCAAAAAAGCACGTACTTCATCCGCTGACAGAAGAACAGAAAGCATTCGCGGAAATTAATCATAATCTTGTGTATCAGTTTCTTCACCGGAAAAATTACAGTATAGAGGAATATTACAATGTTGTGATTCTGGATTATGTCATGGCTTGCCAGATTTATCTTGAGCGAGAAGATTTACAGGAAAAATATGCTTTCCCGATAATTGCATATATGCGGATGAATTCAGCAATATCTAATCACTTTAAAGGAAAGAATTGCCAGTGTAGAAAGTCGGCGCATGGAACGGTAAGTATAGAACAGTTAAGTGATCCGGATGTTGGGACGGGAAACGAGCCTGCATCAGATAATTTGGATGTACTGGAAAGAATAGCCCAAACTGAACAGGACGAACATTTCATAGAAAATGTCCTGTTGCTGTTACCGGAGCGCCAAGGAAAGATTGTTCTTTATCTGATGGATGGATATAAAGAAAGAGAAATCTATAAGTTTCTCAGTATCGGACGTAAAATATATCGATCTGACATGGAAGAAATCAAAGATGCACTGGAAAATTTATTGAACAGATAATACATAAAGAGGTAATAGTTATGGGATTAGTTGTAACTAATGGATTTTTCTATATCGCAGAATCGAACAGTGGGAGTATTGAAAAAGTAGAAGAGGAAAGTAAAGCAAGACAGTTTGCTTCTGTCTCAAAGGCTATACAGTTTATCAAGGGTGGCGGAAACAAAACTAGGCATTATCATGTGTATGATACGGAAACAAACAAAATTTGTTGGAAATCTCAGAGAAGACGCAAACACTATTCGCCAGAAGTGAGGAAAATGATTTATGATAAGGCGGACGGAAGGTGTGCTCTATGTGGGCGGAAAATAACTTTATCAGATATGACGATTGATCATATTGTTCCATTAAATCGGAATGGAGAAAACAGCACAAACAATTTGCAGTGCGCATGTTATGCATGTAATCAATTTAAGGCTAATATTTTACCGGAAGATTTCATGGAACGTATCACGGCAATCTTCCTTTATCAGATGGGAAAGAAGTATAGTGGGAAAATCCGGTGGAAGATTGTACATAGGTTACTGGAAAACTTAATATAGGAAACCTGATCAGCATCGGTGGAATTTTTCTATCGGTGCTGATTGTGACAGTATTAAATTCCTGCTATAATATTAGTGTATAAACTAATTACCGTATAAAATATGTTTAAGGAAGGTTGTACTTTTATGATATCTTATGAAAAATTGTTTGAATTAATGAAGAAACAGGGGAAAACCACTACTCAAATAAGAGAACAAAAAATTATAGGACAGGAAACTCTTAGAAAATTAAAAAAGGGCACAGGAATTCTTGAAGAATATGATTATAGAAAACCAGATACTAAAGAAATAGAAAAAAAGACAAGAGAAATATCGGTCGATACAAAATCAATAGAATCTCTATGTACATGGTTAAAGTGTCAACCTAATAGTATAATGGAAGTGATACCTAATACATGGGATAATGCTGAACGGTTATGTAAAATTTTCGACTGTCCGAAAGAGGACTTACCTAAAAAAGTGCCTATGGAAACAAAACCGGAATAATCATAAGCTGGGAGTGATAAAGTGAGAATAGAGGATATACAATATTATTGTACACAATCTAAAATTAAGTGGTATAAACACGCTTTGGAAAGAATGCAGGAAAGAGATATCAGCCGTGCAGATGTAATAAATTGTATTATGCATGGAGAGATAATAGAGGACTATCCGGATGATTTCCCGCATCCTAGTTGTTTGATTTTTGGTTATACTGTAAATGAAAAGGTGATTCATACTGTAGTAAGTTTGGATATCGGAAATGATTCTATTGGAATTATAACGGTATATTTTCCAAACACAGATAAATTTGAAGCTAATTTAAAAACAAGAAAGGGGCGTTAAATATGTGTATGTTATGTAAATGTGACACGGTTAAGCAGAGTACCACTACTCATGTGGTTAATTACAATGGATCTGTTATTATCATCAAAAACGTTCCGTGTGAAGAATGTGAACAGTGCGGCGAAATCTTTTATACCGATGAAGTAGCAGAACATTTGGAAGAGATGGTTAATGATGCCAAGAAGTTATTACAGGAAATTTCAGTTATTGATTATTCAAAGGTAGCATAATAAATTTTTGTAGATAAGAGCACCAACTGGAGGAAAATTACTCTTCTGAAGGTGCTTTTTCTTTTTCCTGTTGCCTGTATCGGATTTCTTTTAATGCCTGGTCAAGATGAGCCTTATCCCAGTTCTGACGGATTGTTTCCTGCTTAAGCTGATGAATGCGATTATCAAGATAGCGGTCAGCCCAGTGTATTAGTGCAGCAGGAATCAATCTTTCCGGAATCTTCTGAAGAATCCAGAAAAGGAAGTCTTCTAATTTATCATGGATCTGTCTGGAAAAATCCTTTGCCCTGTTTCGGGGTGTGATTTCATAGTTCATACAAACTAACTCCTTTAAATGCTACAACTTAATTTTGACGATGTAGCACTATATATAATATAAGGGATAGCGGAAAAATCGGCAATTAGTTTTCTGGTTCGTATTCTCATACATAATACGAACTTTCCCTTATTTTCGAGGTTTGTGAGAGTCGGGAAAAAATATTATTCAAAATACGAACTGAATCAATCGAAAATACGAACTAAATACAATCGAGGAAGGAGTTAGTGGAATGAACAAGAAAACAGTTGCACTAAACGAACAGCAGTATGAAAGGATCATAAAAACTATTTTGACCGGATTTATTTGTGCAGATGGGCATATTGTAAAAGGCAATCAAAGAATTGCAACAACTTTAGTGCTTGAAGCCAATTTAGGAATCAGGATTTCGGATATTGTAAAGTTGAGTCTGAATTCAATTATCCATGACGGGAACCGTTACCGCTTGGACATCGTGGAGAAGAAAACCAAAAAGAAGAGAGAGTTTACTGTGCCACTGGAAATATATTCATACATCCAGAACTATGCACTGGAAAATAATATCAGTCCTACTGCCAGACTGTTCCCGATCAGTGAGAGAGCAGTACAGAAGTTATTAAAACTGGCTTGTGATTATCTAGGATATGAGAATATTTCAACACATTCGTTTCGGAAATACTTTGGAACTAACATATATGAGGAAAATAATCATGATATCAACCTTGTTAGAGTCTTGTTGCAGCATTCAAGCGTGACTACAACCCAGCGGTATATAGGTATTGCACAAGATCAAATTGAGAATGCATTGCAAAAGCATATAAAGCTGTTATAGAGGTGCAGCGGATTTGGTGCAGGGGTGTGTCAGATTTGACGCGGGGGCAATCTGATCTCACATTATGTGAGGAAAGAAAATACAATGTAGCACTTTATATATAGAAGAAACAGAATCAGGAGGCTGTGAAATATGGGAGAAGATCGGCTCATAAAGAAAGCATATAAAAAAGGATTTGCAGAAGGTGTTCGGCTAATGGAACAGAGAATGTTATTAGCTGCAGAGAGCGGAACACCCATTAATGTAGAAGGAAGAGCTTATTTTGTGAAAAATGATATGGATCATCTGAAGGAGATATTTGCAGAGATAGAACGGAAGTAAGATGGATATTACTTCTATTTGACAATGCTAGGTCAATGAATGTATTATAAAGACGGTGGCAACTACCTCATAGTTGTGTATTTGATTTATTTGTTTGGCAGGGAGACTGTGCAGAGATGCATGGTCTTTTCTGCTTTTTATGTTCGTTCGGTGGAAGAAGATGATTTAAAAGAAAACCCAGCGAAATAGTAGGAATTTCGATTTGATTGCATGATTTATGCGGAAAATTCAGGGGTTCGTATTGTGATTCGGTAGAACTAATGAGAAATAAAATAGTTTCTTGATAAATGATAATTATTATCAATTAAAAAGGGCGTATCATTATAATTTTGGAAATAGTCAGTAGTTAAGGGGAAATCTGGAGATTATATGGTGTAAAAAGTGAGATAGTTCGATGATTTTTTCATGGCATGGTGTGTGAGTGGAAGATTAAAAATAATACAAAAAATACAAGATATAGATATTCAAGCTGAAAAATACTAATACATCTTGACAAACGCTATATGTAGTAGTAACGTATATTATATCTTACGAAATATAGAAAAGAGGTTATAGCGTATGAATGAATTTGTTCAGACTCTTTTGATAGCAGCAGTACCATCCTTGATTGCAGGGATATTATCGTATTTAGCAGCTAGAAAAAATGCAAAAACTCAAATTGATTCTATACAAGAGCAGAATAAAGCTGATATAGAAAAAATAGTTCAAGAGCATAAATTAGAATTAGAAACTTTAGAAAAGAAACATACTCAGGAAATTGAACTGTTAGAAAAGCAATATGATAGAGAAACCAAAAAAGGAGAAGAAGAGATAAAAAATCAGTTGGCAGCAAATGTTATTACTGGTATGTTTAGCGGACTGTTTTCGGCAAATAGTCCTATTATGGAACAATTAAATGAAACGATTGTCCAGAGTATGAAACAATCACAAAATAATTCTGGAGAATAATTGTTGTTAATAATTCATTATTATTAATGCCAGAACGAGCAAGAAAGAAGGTGCTGTAATGGCAACAAATCCACCTAGCGGAGACGGAAGAAGGAACGGAGCAGTAAAAAGGCGCTCTCAAACATTCAATCCTCAAAATAACAGATGGGTAAAACGAGACACAGAAACAGGTAAATTCATGAACGTAAAATCAGATGGTACTCCATTCAAAGGAGTTCGGAAGGAAAAGTAAGTGGAGAATAAAGATTATTTAGAGAACAT
Organism: Mediterraneibacter sp. HA8405; assembly: GCF_056148955.1. NCBI lineage: Bacteria > Bacillati > Bacillota > Clostridia > Lachnospirales > Lachnospiraceae > Mediterraneibacter > Mediterraneibacter sp. HA8405. Next base: position 1,824,876 of record NZ_CM148758.1, read on the forward strand.
ATGCAATATGATTAGCGAAATAGCTCGGATTGCGAAAGAGTTACTTTGTGACATACATAAACAAATAAGCCAAAGTATTATTGCCATAGCTACAATTGCTCATGAAATTATGTTGGAAATGCCCAATATTACGAGTAACAACTTTCTCGAATTATCTAGACTTTTAAGCGCTATACCAAAAGATACTTGCATATTTGACGATCAATATGAGAAAAAATTATCATCATATAGACGTAGATATAAGAAACCAATAAAAGCATTTTTCGGTAAGCATCCGATAATACGTGATATTATAGTGGGCGTTTTAATTGATCTTATCGCTACAAGTATTATGTGGTCAGTTCAAAATAATAATGAGGACTGCGTTAAAAAAGAATCTTTGCAATTAGAATATCATTCTGAAAACAGAACATATAATATGCAGATCGAGAAAGATACTATTGATGATGGCATAACAATAACTTTTCCTGATGACAGCACACTAATCCTCAATATGCCGTAGACTTATATATGACAAAGAAGCCTTCCGGAATAGTTCCCAGAAGGCTTTTAGTATGTTTATTCAAAATTCTACTTGATCAGGCGGGAGGATAGAGATATGTTCTTTATTGCGTTCAATGGGTAATGCTTCTTTTATTCCAGCACGTAATTCATCAAATAATTGCTCTTTAGTAATTGAACATTCGTTTTCATTTCTTATATCTATTTCCTCTAATTTTTTAGAAATCGAAGATAATAAATCCTGTATTTCCTTTTGTGTTGATTCGTATAAAAAATTAGCAAACGGCTGCCCGCATAACATTAATAAAAAGACAGGATCAATTTTAACAGAGGCATTAATGTTTTTCATACAATTTAGTAGTATATCACGATCTCTTCTAGTACCGCTATTAAATATAATTTTAATTTGTTTATTAATGGAAGAAAGTAGAGAAGCAAAAAAACGTTGCTGTTCTTCATCAGTTCGTAGTGGATATAATTGATAAAGCTCTAATTTCTTTTCTGATCCAGTTATAGGAATTGCTTTTATAATTTTATCTAAATACGCTTCACTTTTAGAAAGAAACGTTTGCAAGTCCGCTGTGGATTGAGCACCATATTTTACTATAGATATTATATCAATTAAATCGTTACGATAGATGGTACGTTGTCGATGATCATCTCCATTTTTTCCATTACGCTCGACTTGGGAATACCATGAATCATTGTTTTTTATAAGATTAGATATTTTCTTTTTGGTTATTTTATTTGCTTCTCTAAGTTGTTTTAGATGATCTATTAATGTAATTTCTTGGTCGTTAATGAGTAACCTTTGAAATTTATCGTATCTTGGCATTGTTGTAGCAACTTTCATTGTATCAATCCTTTCTGGAAATTTGCACTTTGTCTTTATATACAACAATATATATACAATATTAAATGAGATTATACAATAAATCAAGAATGATATGTAAATCATAAAAAATTAATTTGCACTTTGTTATTATATACAATTTATAAAATACAATATTAAATAAAAAATACAATAAAAAACAAAAATATTGTATAAAAGGATTGACTGACATAAATGCTTGTGCTATACTCATATCACAACGATGATGATACATCGTTACGCACCTATCAACAGTGGAAATAAAAAAGAAGCCTGAGATGCTCGGCAAAGCAACTCGGCTCCTGAATGTACAGATGAGATGATCACCTATACTATACCTTGAACAAGTAAAGTATAAACTATGATTCGTCTTATGACAACCCAGAACGTTTGTTCTTGCGGTATCTGTTATTTAATTTCCCAAATTTCAAGATTACAACTTAATGAGCGGAGGATTGATATCTATGCTCTATGGTATAGGTTTTCTTTCGTTTACTCAAAAATTGTACCTTGAAAATAGAATATAGTCTCTGTACCTATGGGCAGAGTCGGTGAAGCGAAATGATGATAGGCTTGAATATATTCTAGTCGTTGCGTTGAGTGAGAGAAACAAGCATCCTAGATCCTGTTAATTCCGTCTGAAAAAGTAGACACTGTGATTCCATAGGGAAAGTGCGCTCTTTTTACAAGAAAATGTGGAATATATGGAATGAGGTGGTAAGAGAATAGGTATAAAACTTATATTTTTTACCCATTAAGGAAAAGAATATAGAAGTATATGCCTGTAAATTAAGAAATTAGCTGAGTTGACACACAAAACATAAAGGAAGGAGATGAATTGAGTGGAACTAAACCGATGCGATTATGTGATTTTGGGGATTCTTCATTCGAAGGGGGCAACTAAGATGATGTATGGCCAAAGCATCTATGAGATTAAAGAATCCGAAAAAATCAGCAAAATAGGTACTATATATAAGGAAGTAAAGAAGTTGCAGAAATTTGGTTATGTTGCGGAAGGTGTCAAAGCAGGAAGAGCAAAGACATACTATTTGACCAAAGAGGGAATCAATATGCTGCCAGACAAAAAGGAGAGAATCAATTATGAGTAATAAAGAATATCTTAAAATGTATGGCTTTCTTGGTATCGGTCAGTTTGGTGGAAACATTACCAGAAAGTTTGAAGAAGCTGGATATCCATGTGTTGTGGTTAATAGCTCACAGGAAGATCTACAGACCGTGAAGAATGCAAAAAACAAGTTTCATTTCAAGAACGGGAGCGGATGCCATAAAAATAGGAAGAAATCGAAACAGCTTCTACAACAGAATCTGGATGCATTGCTAAATGAGATCAAATCAAAAATGCCGGGAGTTTCTACTATATTTATATGTGCATCATCGGCAGGCGGTACAGGCTCTGGAATGTTGGCAGCCGTAGCAAAGATTGTGAGTCAGATACTACATATCACGGTTTGCGTCGTAACGGTGTTGCCGAGTAATGCTGAAAATTTCCAGTCATATGCAAATACAGTGGAACTATTTCAGGAATTGGAAAAGTTAGACTGCTTGGGAGCAATGTTCGTACTAGATAACGCCAAACATAATGACAAGCTGAAGATCAATGATATATTTTTTACTCATTTAGATGCTTTGCTTGCCAATGTAAATGGATCTGATTATGGATGCTTGGATCGTAGTGAAATAAATCAGTTGCTTTCTACATCTGGTATGGCTGTACTGGCTAAGCTTGGCAAGGATAAATCAGCGATGTTAATATCTGCAATTACTGATAAAAACATATACGCACCGATCGAACCGAATAAGGTTGTTAAATATATCGGTATTATGAGTACAGGGAAACAACAGACACTTGATGAACTCTATTTATCCGTTGGGATGCCGATTGATACTTATATAGGAACAGATTCAACTTCCAATGTGTGTATGCTTGCAGGAATGACATTGCCAAAGACTCGATTGAATGAGATTAAGTCAATGGCACAGACGAATGCCAATACCATAAAAAAGAATATGGAGACTGCTAAATCAGAGCTATTTGACGATTCTATGGATTTTCTCAATATGTTTGAAGAGGATAAACCTGTAAAAGAAGAGAAAAAGGTGTCCAGTTGGGATGTCTTGAAAGAGTTTCTGTAATAGAACGTAAAAGTATATACGAGAATGTAGAACAATATATTGAGTCGGTAACTATTAAATACAAATAAATAAAAGTTGAAAAGGAGATCAGAGAATTATGAACAGAGCAGAGAGAAGGAAACAGGAAAGAGAAAACAGAAGGAACAGCAAGAAAAACTATCAGTATGTCGGAATTAAAGAAATTCCGGTACAAGCAATTCAGCACGATCCGAATTTAAAAGAACCCGACAAGGAAATTATCGAATTGTGCCAGCACGAATATGACTGGAAAGAGACAAATGCAATCAAGCATGAAGTATCATGGGGCTTGATTATGACAGGCGTTTCATATCTGGATTCATTATGTGCGTTGAGATTTGATATAACACCGGCAGATGATAAAGTCCTTGTCCGCAACACTATGTATCATATCTGTAATGCAGTCAATTACTTCTTGGGACTGTGTGGGGATGATCGGGATATAACTATTCGGGAACTAATTAATGAAGCGAAGGCAAACAAGGAGACTAATGTTGTTATGCCTGTCCCGGAAGGCGCTGAGATATATCCTATGCAGCCACTTCCAAACGAGGATGCCGTGGATGATTTATATGCAGGATTTGTTGTAAGTCATGCATATGAGCTGGCAGATTATCTCACAAATGTAAGACCATCCGTTATTGTTGGAGATGAAGAGTATGTTTTTGAAGTGCTGAATATGATTGTGAAAAAGACAAAAGAACTTTTGCCGGAAGCGGAAGTTGATTCTGAGAGTTTTATCGTAGAACTGTAGAATATTAATCCAGTGGGGAGGTTATTCTGCCCACTGGAAAAGTTGAAAGGATGAATATATGGATAAAGTAGAAGTAGGACAATATTATTATGTAGCAGATCTAAATCATGTGAACACAAGTTATCGTGTTCAAGTATTAGAAATAATAAACAGTAAAGTGGTAAAGGTGATTAATTCACCTAAAAGTTCAAAGCAACGTAGCAAATACAAACCATTTAATATCCCTATTGATGCATTACATGAAACAGCATGGGAGGCAGGTATTAGAGGACGTGATGAACTTAAGCGAGAGAGAAAACGTGTGAAGAAGAATAAGAATAAAAATAAGTTCAGAAAAAAGAATATAGAAAATAGGAAGGCAAAGGAGAAGAACAACGAGGATGGAAGTACAATGAATTCTGTTGAAGATCTGTTAAGTGTTCAGGACGATGATCCACGCTTTGAATGGGTTTTAAAAATATTATATGAGTTTGATATAAAAATCCCGCTTTTGTCTTGGTGCGGTATGACACTTGAGGAACTGGAAAACGCTTATAACGAATTGAAAGAAGAACAGGCATGACAGGAGGTATGTAAAAATGAAGGGTACGGTAAAATGGTTTGATTCGAAAAAAGGTTATGGAGTTATCAACGGAGATGATGGAAAAGATTATTTTGTCCATCAGTCAAACATTCAAATGAGCGGCTTCAGGAAACTTGACGAAGGCGATATTGTTGAATTTGAGGTTGGCATTGGCGGTAATGGTAAGGAACAGGCGTTGAATGTAAATCCTGTTTTGACATTGCAGATGATCAAGCAGGCACTAAGAAAAGATGATTTATACGTTGAAGAAATAAATAAGGGCGATTGCAACGAGGGATATGCGGTCGTTGATCAGAACAATGTTATCCAGACAGGAAACAACGGTATGTCTTACCGCGATCTGGCTAAGTATGTAGGCTTTGATGTCGATGAAATTTGTGCATAACAAAGAGAATAGTGATAATAGGACGGTGCGCTGAGTGCCGTCCAGGAAAAAATGAAAATGGAGGAACATATATTATGCAGAAAACAAATAACAACAACACACTTATTCATCCGGTTGAAAACGAAAAATCATGGAAAGAGCCGGTATATGATGGTTTTGTGAGCCGCGAAGAGTTCATTAATCGTACAGGAATATTTGTAACGCCAGAATATTTTAGATACATTTATGACAGTGAATGGACTGATAAAGCAAAAAAGTCAGGCACTACAGTAGACGAATTTATTGACAATTATGAAGATGAACATATGGGTGAAGTGGTGGAGACCCCGTTACAAGGAACCTTCAAATATCTTGTCATGGATGATTGTGTGAGCTGTGGTGGAGATTATGAAGATCTTCATTATGAGCCGAATATATGGGAGATTGCAAATTCTCTTGCGCGAGAATCTTCTTACTGGAAGGATTCAAAGAGAAAGGCCATTGAAACTTATCAGAATGCTCTGGATGATCTCAATAAAAACTTAAAAAACGATGCTATGAATTTTAGATTAGCACTTTCAGAGCCAACAACAGAAATTCCGAGCTAAGTGACAAGGTTAATTTGGGGTGGTGCCATTATGCACTGCCCTGTGATATAACAAATGACCTCTTTTCCGAACACAGAAAATATCAAATCGTAACTCGTAAACAATCTATTTCATTTCAATTTCTTTTAAATTTCCAAATACGAAAAACAGAATATAGTAGTAGAGCTTAATGCTCAAGAGCATAGAGAGATCATAAGTACAATCATCTCTATGCTCTATACTAATGCAAAGGAGAGATGTGCTATTAACAATCAAACGGGTTTCCTGAAACAATATTACGAAATGCTCTACCCGGAAAAGCTAAAAGATAATGAGTATATTCGAATGCTTGCTTTGAGACGTGATGAATCTGGACAGGTTGGTACAGCAAAGGGCGATAGAATAACAAATTATGTAAAAGATTTTGAATCGTACTGCAACTTTATATATAAATACAGGTGCACACACGATGTTTATAACCAACTTGCAACAAATAGAGGAAATAGTAGGGGCACTGCTGATAATCAAAGACAAAGAAGAGTCCTATATTTAGACTTTGACAATAAAGATTATCCAGATATTAAAAATGCAATGGAATGCACACAGTTAATAAAAGAAAAAATTCCTAAACTTTTTCTTCACGCATGTATTAGTAGCGGACATGGATATCATTATTACATAAGTATTAAGCCAACTTGTAGAATATCGGATGTAATAGAGGTTAATAAAGAACTTGTGACAATACTCGGAGCAGATCCAAGGGCAGCATCACCGGCTCAAATTTCACGTCCTCCGTGTAGTTATAATCATAAGATGGAGAATGGTAAATATGATTATGAAAATAAAGAAAACTGGTCTTTTGTTAGAGTGATTGATAATGGTTATAAAGTAGGAAATCAGTTCAAAGCATTTGACTTTTCGTATATTTCAAGATTAATCAATAAGTATAATGAGCAACAGGACAATTTAATGATTTTAGAAAAAGAGCCGTGGAACTATGAAATTTTGAATGAGTATCCATGTTATCTGTGTGTCCGCAAAGTAATGAATGAAGGTGCTGATAAGGGACAGCGAAATTTTTGGCATGGCAGGATTGTAAAACTCTTACAAATGGAAGGCTACACCGAATCTAAAATCTATTCTCTGTGCCATCAATATAATAAACGTTGCAGACCTCCTAAAACGGACAGGATTATTGAAGAGGATACAAAACGGTATCTGGAAGGAAATTATAAGCTGCTGGGATGCTATGAAAGTTTTAAACCGGAAGATCCAAAGCGAAATTATGTAGAAGAGCAATGCGATAAAGTACATTGTGGAACATATCATAACGGAGCTAAAGTTTCGATCTCAAAGGGGAATGCGGCAAAAATGAATAAAAAGATTTTAACTAAAAAGCATTTTCGCGAAACAAAAGGACACGAATTTCTGATTATTACGTTATTGGAAGTGTATAAAAACAGTTACGGACGGCGTGGCTTTAGAGTCAGAAACTTGCAAGAATTATTGTATTCGTCAATACAAAAGAAAAATTGTATAGGAGAAAGACGGTTACAGGAACTTCTAATTGGTCTTAAGGAAAAATCATATATAGAAATAACAGCTGATAAAAAGAAACCAAATGATTTTAGAGAAAGCAAATTACGCTTGTCTCGCAAATTAAGCGAATTTCAAAAGGGATATATTGAGTTTTATTTTTCGATTGCGAATGCATTGATAGATGGAAAAATATCTCAGCTGGATTATGTTATATATATTGCACTCGTAAATAATCTGCAAGATAGAAAAAAGGTAACTTACGAAGAATTGGCGGATACCATTGGATTAGATGAGCTTACTCCGAATGAGATTGGAAAGCATATAAGAAAGTTAAGTAAAGAGAGATGTTTGATTATAGAAAAACAATATACAGATAAAGGGTATGAGTGGAATAAATACAAATTAATTGACCCTAAAGTTGTAGAAGAAGATGACGAAGACGATAAGCGAAGAGACTTTGAGATAAATATAAAGCTGTTGGCATGACAGTGTAGATATGTGTGGTTCCCACTGATTCACTTACAGTTCATATAATACATTTGTATACAATAGGGGGGATTTTAGAATTTCAATATTTGAAAAATAAGCGATGGTTAAGGGACGTTTTGAAGTCAAAAATGTCATTTTGATTACGAAATCCAGGGGGGATTTTAAACGTCCTTGATTTGCAAAAAACCTTGATTTTACAAGGGATTCTGGCATTTTTACTGTGCAAAATAAAAAAATTAGAGCAATATAAATGCTACAAAATTACATATATTATTTTACCATGTAGAAGATATAATTGCAATATTTTTAAGCATAAAGGAGAAAAGTATATTGAGCAATACAACAAAAATCAAATATGTAACCGTTAATGACAAGTTGTATCAAGTAAAAGAGATAAGTTTCTTTCATATGACCATGAGTCTTGTTCCATGTGATACGCCCATAGATGATGTTCCTGCAGATGAAGTGTTTCCGGTGGAGGAGTGTAGAAGAGATTTTCATGTGACGATAGAGAATTGACAGGGCAGTTTTCTAAACATTCAATATGAAGGATTAGAAATATGGGAGCGAATGAAACTACTATTTCAAGATGTGTGAAAGGAACCAGCACGTCGCCACTGATTCTAAATTACAGTCTGTAAAATTGTCAACACTAAAATGAATACGATTAAGAGGCATATGACCTCTGCTAAGTGCTTCATAATATCTCACCTCCCTTACTAAATTATTGGAAACGAAATAATTCAATAACGGGAGTTTGATATTGGCTAGAATCTATAAATGCTGGCGGCATTTAAGGGTGCGGGCGACGGCGGCTGGCTATGGACGGGGAGCAGTATTACTATTCTTGTCCATGTAATTATTATATCGTATATAAAATAAAAAGCAATAGTATGTAAAAATAAAAACAAAAACTTTAATTGTATGTAAAAATAACGTAATACATGTAAAAAATCAGTTAAAACAAACAGGAGTGATGGACTATAGGAAGCATATCAAATATAGAATACAGACGTTTCAGGGTGTACAAGCTGAATATTATGGATGCTATGACTTCAGAGGAGCGAAAAATATACAATGAGATTGCAAAAAACAGAAACAAAAAGGGTTATGATCCGACAGAAGCAAAGCAAAGATTACGAAATGAGATAAAAAAGAACAGTAAAAGAGTTATAGAAAAGAAGTATCTATATTATATCAGTGATAAAGGGGATACAGAGAATTTGTCTAGGCAGATAGTCCTCTTTGAGAATGAGATTATTAGAAGATGCATTGAAAAAGATGATAAAGATACAGTTCCTCTTATCAAAGAAATCGTGATCCTGAGTTGTAAAAGTGATTTGATGTCTGGCATACTGGATCAGATCATAAAAGATGGCATTGATATTGACGGTACACATTATATTTTTTATACGTCTTCTACCAGTCAGATGAAGAATGCGGAAATCGCTTTATTATCTCAAGAATTTTGGGATAAGAATAGAAGTTCGCTTATGTGTGGATTGACGGAAGAGAAAATTAATGAATATGGAATTAATACAGGCAAATATTTTTCAGCGCTTGCATTGAATATGTCCAATAGTATATGTCCCGATCCAGAGAATGAAGTTAGTATTGATGATGTGATTATTGTACAGGATTTTAAAACAAAGGTTTGTGGTATTGTCAATTATCTTGATGTGAACAATCTGAGTATTGAGAAAAAAGAAAAAGATATTGAAATTGAACATATGGACGGAGCGGGAATATTTATTCCAGGTACATTCCAGTGTAGTTGCCAGATTAGAGGCGGCTGGTTAAAGGGAGCGGTATTTCCATTTGATTTTCATGCGTTTATTCGTGAGCATGAGGACAAACTTTCTGATATAAATATGAAAGACGCTTGGGGCAAGGCGGTGTCATTAGACGACTTTCTTAATGCAAAGATAATTCTGACAGACAGCCAATTGAAGATGCGAAATTATTATGAGTCGCTTGGAGATTACAGAAAAAAATTCAAAGAGTCCGGATGCAAAATCACAATTAACAATATTGCGCATGATGTGAATATAGAAGATTCTTCTCCGGAGATACATCTTGCATATCAGCCATTACAGACAATTCCACGAAGCAATATGACTGATGGAGCAATAGCGCGATTAGCAGAAAAAAGTATCAAGTTTATTAATGATGCTAAGACAGATCCGAATGTCGCTCTGAAGCTAATGGGAATTACGGATGCTGAAAAAGTAACAAATCCGTTACATGCAGCAATATTACAATACCCATATTTATTAAATGACGCATATGTGAAAAAGGTTATGCAAAATGCTTTGAAGGCCGAAAGGACAAAGGCAATGGGTGGGAAAATTATATTAAATGGTTTGTGGAGTTATGTGTGTCCAGACCTATATGCATTCTGTCAGTGGTTGTTTTTAGGTGAAAGTGAACCGGAGGGGCTGTTAGATTCTGGTCACGTTTATAATAAATTTTATGATAATAAAGATGCTATAGAAGAAGTGTGCTGTATCCGATATCCACATCTATCAGACTGTGAACATGCAATCCGAAAGTTGAAAAAATCAGATGAATGCAAAAAGTGGTTTATTGGATACGATACTGTCGTAAGTTGTCGTGATCTCATATCAAAAGTTCTACAATGTGACTGGGACGGAGATCATATCGCTGTGATACATGATAAAGCATTCTTGGATGTACTGGATAGAGATGCATTACCTCTGTATTATGATATGAGTAAAGCTGAGCCTGAAGAAATAAGTGTTGAAAATAAAATAAGTTGTTTGCACAGAAGTTTTGAAAATGAAAATATAGGCAATGTTTCCAATGCGATTACCAAAGAATTTAATTCTGCTGGCAATCCAGATTTGACTTTTATCAGAGTTTTATGCGCTTACAATAATTTTGTAATTGATTATTTTAAGACTCAGAAGAAAATGGATTTAGGGGCATATGCTGAAAGATATGAGCAGATGAAAGATTCTTCTGCTAAATGTCCATATTTTTTCAGATATGCAAAAGGTAAAAAGAAGGATGTTTGTATGGAGTACAATCCAGATAGTAATGTGGATCGGATTAGCAAGTATATACAGGAACACACCAAAAATGGAATAACGAAAAGTATATATACTTTGCAGGACAATATATTTAATCCTTTGATTTTCGGGAAGAAAATTGATGTAGACAGAAAATCAACCGAATATGAGCAGCTACAATATTTGCTTGCGGAGTTAAAAGCAAAAGGAAAAAAACGGTATGTGCGGCTTGCTAAGAAGATGAAAAGTGATGATCCTGATTTCCATATGAAAGAAGATGAATTATTTTATTATGATTGCCAACAGCAAATAAGTAAAATAATAGAAAATAGAGTGATAGCGGCACAGTATCTTGTTGATATCGAATATTTTCAGGAAGAAAATACGGATTCTGACGATAAAGAAATATTATGGGGATGCTATGGTGATATTTTATATGATAATCTTGCGGTGAGCAATCTTTTAGGACAGCTTGGAGAAGCAATGAATGACAATTCATCTATAGTTTGGGTAAAGAGAAAAGCATATCAATCCAATGATGAAAAGATGAATAAGATACAGAATCTTATTGAGGAGACTGAGGAGCGATTAAAAAAGGAACAAGAGCTAAATATTGTTTCAATTACTCAAGAAGTGTATGATTTAATTGATCAATCTAATACTAGAAAGAATTCTTATAACAGTTTGGTGCTTTTTATTGTTTATGTTCTAATTAAAAGAGCAGAAAATAGATATGGTTATTCTTCCGTGAAGATTTATAAGCGTAGTAGAAAACATATTACGAAACAAACAATTTGTACATGGATTTCAGAGAACAAAAGGTCGATTGACTCTGCAATAAAGCAGCTTGTAAATGATGGATACCTGGAGCAATTACGATTGAAGAAGTATGATAAATTTTCATTGGGTGCTAAATTCTCAGACCTTGCAGAAGCAAATCCGAGTGATTCTTTTGAAGTTAAGACCTATAATCCATTAATTGATTACTATAAACATAATGGATTAAAAAAGATCAAAGAATGCAAGATATGTCACGAATTATTTATCGCAGAAAAAGATAAAAAGACTTGTAGTAGCAGATGCTCAAGATTGTTAGAAAAAATCAATAAAAATGGTAAGGTATTGTAACTAATATTATTAAGAGAATTAATGTATTTATGAAGGCTGAAAAAACGCCCTGTTTTCAAGGGATATCAGCCTTCTTTTTTTAAAAGTGGGGTTTAGTAAGGGAGAGATAGAGATTATTTTTTGTCCATCCCTGTCCATAAAAATATAGGAAGGAGTCAACGAAATTGGAAAAACTGAATCAGATTGTAAAGCTGTATCTAAAAGAGAATGGAATAAAGATGAATTTTTTTGCCAGTTATATTGGGTGTGAATATGGTACATGTGTCAAGTGGCTTAGAGGTACGCAACGAAGACTGAGTAAAGAGCAGATCTGCAAAGTACATAGCTTTTTGAATGGCGATCACATCAAAACTATAGATCAGATTGTAAAAGAAAGCAAAGGAGCGTGAGTATGTGACAATTGAGTTAGATGAAACTAACAAAAAATATCTTATTGATTTATTACAGGATAAGTATTATCAAAGTACTGATATTCAAGAACTGTGTAAAATAAATCAACTTTTTAAGATTTTAAATGTTGAAACTGAATCATGGATACTTGAATTATAATTTCTATTTCAAATTTCTTACTGGCTATCTCAGCCAACTATTCCAAAAATATTTTTACAACTGAATATTGATGAAAACACAACTGGAGGTATGACATGAATGATATAAAATTAGATGATTTTAAAATCGGCGAGGTATATGGTTTTATTATCAGTAATGATCAGGGAGAATCTGAAGAGATAAAAGGCTGTGTGACAGGGTATAATCATATGCAACTTGAGGATGCTCAATCTGATTTTATAATTATTAGAAATATACTTAATAAAAGTCCAATATATATATCGCTTGATTCGATTAAAAACTATTATCATTTCAACAGAGACAATGAAGAGTATATCGATGCAGAGGTATTCAATCCGGCACTGGACGAATACAATATTGAGCGAGGCACAAGTGTAAAAGATATCATCTCACTTATGATTAATAACTGGGAATGTTATGATCCCGATATGCGAAAAGACCTTGTATGTAAATTTTCTCATGCCGTTACTACGGACGTCCTCATTGATCTAATAACAGCTTATGCAGAATCCAAAAAGAATAATGCTGAGTTAAACGACAAATATCTTAAAGTTCTTGATAATCAAAAAGAATCCCTTGAAAAATATATCAAATTCAGAAATGAGATAAAAGCGTTTATGCCCAAAGGATACGACAAAATCCTTGATGCGCTTATTTTTGATGTCTGTGGATTCGGGCGGTGATTGCTATGGCTACATTTAATAGTTTTGCCGCCCTTGAGTGGCAGATTATGAAAGATATGCAGAGTGCGGCCAATAGATCAAAAGACCGGATTGAGATGGAACTTTTTATGAACGTCAACGGATATTATGACGGCTCTACTCCGCAGAGATATCAGAGGACAGGTACATTGTTGACTTCTCCAGACTCGACTCCGGTACAAGGGAGCGGTAAGCATTTGGAATTTTCCGTTTATATGAACGATGGTATTTCATACTCGACTGGCACATTTTCTGGCGCACAGGTTATTGATGCAACGGAGCGTGGCGGAGCCGGAACAATAGGTAATCATGGATATTTTCAGAGAACGGAAGAAGCTGCTCAGAAGATTTTGGACAGTGAATTCAACAATATATAGGGGGTGAGTTATGAGTGATCATGAAATAAATGTCAAGGTTAATCTTGATGATAGCGAAGCACAAAAGAAACTGAATGACCTTACTAAAAAAGAGCGAAAGATCGATATAGATGTTGATACATCCGATATTGATCAAGCGTCTAAAAAGGTCGATGGGTTAAAGAATAAAGATATACAAGTAGATGCGAAAGTTACCGGAAAGGAAACTATTGATTCTACTGCGAAAAGTTTGAATAATGCTACAAAGAGTGCATCTGGTTTCGGGAGCACAGTAAAATCATTTGCTAAGTTTGGAGCATATCTTCAGGGATTTCAATTGCTTACAAAGGCGGCACAAGAGGCTTATCAGGCAATTAAAGAAATTGATGATGCTATTGTTGATTTACAGGTTGCATCTGGCGAGAGTTATGAAACTGTACGACAGATGGTTACTGGATATAATGAAATGGCCAAAAGTTTGGGCGCAACCACGACAGAAGTTACGAGTGCTGCTGACACTTGGCTAAGGCAGGGGAAATCTGTTTCCGAAGCAAATGAACTCATACAGCAGTCAATGGTTTTGTCAAAGTTGGGGCAGATTGACTCCGATGATGCCAGTACATATCTGACCGCAATGATTAATGGTTTCCATGTTGCTACAGATGAGGTATCAAGTCTCAATGACGCTATTAGTTCGATTGACATGTCAAGTGCCGTAGATGCTGCAGGTTTAGCGGAAGCTACCAGTCGTGTAGCGGCAAGCGCTGATCTGGCAGGAGTCTCTTTAGAGCGTCTTCTTGGTTATGAGGCGGCGATTGGCGAAGCGTCTCAGGAATCTATGTCTGTTGTGGGAAACAGTTTGAAGACGATTTTGACAAGGCTTTCTTCAATTAAAGCTGGCAATCTTGAGTTAGTTGATGAGGATGGAACGACACAAACATTAAGTGATGTTGAAGCAGTTTTCGACAATATTGGCGTTCCGTTAAGAAATTCTATGAATGAATTCCGAAATTTTGGTGATGTCCTTGATGAAGTGGCTGCTAAATGGAGTTCTCTGAGTTCGGTACAAAAATCAGCAGTAAGCCAGGTGGCAGCAGGCACTTTTCAAGCCAATCGTTTCAAGCTACTTATGGAGAACTATGATAAAGCACTTGAATATGAGCAGATTGCGGAAAATTCTTCCGGCACTGCAATGGAAAAATTCGAAGATGCATATCTTAATTCTATAGAAGCAAAAACAAAATCTTTACAAGCTGCATTCGAAGGCTTATCTTCCAATTTAATTTCCCGTGATACGATAAATGGAATTTTAGAAGCAACACAAGCACTTGTCGAATTTCTGGATAAGACAAGCCTTGTTAAAGGTGCGCTTGCCGGATTGGCTGCAGGTGCAGTGATCAAAGGTTTTTCCCTTATTAGCGCAGGAATTGCGAAAGCAACAGTAGGTATTACAAGTTTTGGTGATGCGGCGAAAAAAGCTTTTTCCGCTTTGAAAGCAAATCCTATTGCTACGGTATCTACAGTAATTGGCTTGGCGACGGCAGCATGGTCAGCGTATAATCAAGCCGTTGAAGAAAGTATCCAGAGAGCAAAGGATATAACATCCGCCTGGGACGAGTCCAACTCATCGTTAAACGAACAGATATCAAAATACAAAGAACTAAAGTCTCAGCTTGATTCCGGTACTCTCACACCGGATGAGGATTATTCGACACGTCAGCAGATCCTTGATATCCAGACGCAGATCACATCACAATACGACGAACAGGCTGAAGGTGTTTCTCTTGTTAATGGCAGTCTTGAGCAACAGCTTGCTATTTTACAGCAGATAGCGGCCGAAAATGCTAAAACAGAACTCAATAAAGGAATGGATGAATACAAGAACGTTTCACGGCAAATGGAGAAGGAACGTTCTTATTTAGTTGGTGCAACATCATTTATTGACGAAAATGCTTATGCTAAAGATATCTATGACCTTGCAAAAGAATATGAAGAGTTGGGCATATCTATTAAAGATGTATCTGAGGCAGCAGGCCAGCAAGAGGGCACAAGTTTTGAGATATATTTTGATGGCGATGCTACCCAGGCCGATAAAGTTGTATCTGACTTTATGAACCGTGTATCAGAACTTAAAGAGAAATATCGTGATGATGTTGGCGCAATCAGTTTTATTGATGATTCTAATTATTACGCCGCTGATGCCTTAAAAGAAAATCAGAAAATTCTTGATGATTATCAGGAATCATATAACAAATTTCTTGAAATGGATATGTTGTCACGGGGAACAGGCGAAGGATCTGTAGCAGATGTATACAATAAATATACAGAAGCTGTACAGAATTACAATGAAGCGTTGTCCTCCGGTGATAGCAATGCAATTAATAAAACCCGTACAGAATTTCAAAAGTTAGGTGAAGAGGTAGATTCTGTCCTAGAAAAAGACGATAATGCAAAATTTGCTTCATTGTTTGATGGCGTAGAAGAGACTTTGGATGAGGCAGCTATTAAACTTAATGATTTTAATGAGGCACTTCAGGGGAAGGCAGGAAATTATAACACTTTTAAAGATACTGCAGATGATATAAAGGCGGCTTCTGATGGACTTAAGGGATTAAATCTTGATGTACAGGAAGTTAGAAATGCTTTAATTACTGATGGTGTACAAACAGGGGAAGAGCAGATTCTTGCTTTGGCAGATGCCTGGGGAGTTGCGGCTGATTCATCCGAAGAGGAAATAAATGAGTTTCTGTCTGTCTTAGAAGAAGCTGGTATAATTACGGGACAGGTGGGAAGTGCTGCTGAAACGGCGGCAGCTTCATATGATACCTTCTCTTCTGCAGTCACAAATGCAAAAGATGATCTTTCTGCATTACAAAGTATTATGTCGGAGTCTGCTTCTGGTGCCGGAATTTCTGCCGATAATGTACAGGCATTCCGTGATATGTTCGGAGACGATGCAGAAAAGGCATTGGAGAAAACAGCCAACGGCTATCATTTAAACGTAGATGCTTTACGTGACTTACGAAAACAGCAGGAAACACTTACAAAATCAGACTATCTTACCGCCCTTAGTGATCAATATGAGTTGCTGTATGAAAATGCAGAGCAACTTGCCCGTGCACAATTTCTGGGAGAAGATACAAGTGGTCTTGAATCAACCCGTCAGGGAATCCTTGATCAAATTTCTTCCTTGGAAGACCTTAAGTTACAGTATGAGGCTGCAACAAGTGCATATCAGGATTGGATTAACGCACAGTCAAATGGTAATGAGCGGGACATGTATGATAATATCCAGTCTGGATATGATACAGTTACAGATCTAATTGAACGTGGATGGGGCGGATCGGACGAAGTAAGAACTTATGTCGATCTACTTTCCAGCGCAGATTTAAGCACTGCGAGTGTCGAAGAAGTTATAGATGCATATGACAGGTTAGGAAAAACAATTGGAAATAGCGGTTATAGTATTCTGGACTTCTTTACTGTAGACGAAGACGGAAATACAACAACGGATGGTATTTACAACTTTTTCGATACAGTCAATAGTGTTCTCGGAGAAGAATATGCAAAATTAGAAGACGGACAATATACTTTTGATTTTGGTGATGGACGAGATCAGATAGTGGCGGACAAACTTGGTATGGATGTCGAGGCAGTGCAATCTATTTTACGTGCTGCAAGTGAAGCAGGTTTTGAAGTTAATTTGGATCAACCTATCGCATCCATGGAAGAGCTGAAAACTTCTGCTCAGTCAGCACAGGAAGCACTGGCAAACATGAAGGATACGTCACTAGGGGATATTAATCTCGAATCCACTTCATTTACAGAGATTACTGATGATATTGCACAAGTTGAAAATTATATAGATGAAATAAGTGATTCTGACCTTGATCCAGAGGTAAAGACTGAGAAATTAGAAAATGCAAATGCCATTCTTGAATACCTTGTACAATTACAGAATGAAGCAGGGAATAATAGCATTGAAATTAATATAAGCGAAGAAGAGCTTGATCAGAAAATATCGGATGCAAAAGCAGCGTTGGATGAACTGAGAAACGAAGATGGAAGCATTACTATAAATGATAATACCGAAGAGGCTATCACTAATCTTCAAACTCTGCTCATGCAGAAAGAACAACTGAATTCTCCTGCCGTAATGGCTGTTGACACGTCGAAAGTGGATGGTGAGCTTGGCGATGCCCTGTCAAAAATACAAGAATATCAATCTGCAGTACAAGAACTTTCTGTACAAAACGAATTGAAATTACAGGGAGTATCTATTGACACTTCCGCTGCGCAGGAAAAGGTGAATACTCTTGCTGAAGAAATACGCGGAATTAATCCGGATATAACAGCGAAGCTTAATATCGATACCACAAGTGTGCAAACCATTAACGCTTCTCTGCAGGGAATGACGCCAGAAATACTTGTAAAAGCTGGAGTAGATTCTACGGCGATTGCTAACTATACACCAGCAGAGAAAGAGTCAAAGGTAAGATTTAAGGTTGACTCAAGTGCGGTAGATGCATGGGATCCGCCAGACAGAACAGCTAAATTAGAGTATACAATTACTACTATTGGTACTTTGCCTGGAAATAGAGAGCGGACACTTACTTATAATATTAGGACTAATGGCAACGTTCCAGAAGTTAATGGTACTGCACATGCAAATGGATCTACAGTAAAATCTTATCGCTTTAATAACTGGCATGGTCAGGCGAATGCTTCTGGAAATTGGGGAATAAGGGAAGGCGGCACTTCTCTTGTCGGAGAACTCGGTCAGGAAATTCTTGTAAGAGGCTCAGAATTCCATACAATTGGAGATAACGGAGCTGAATTTATCCAGACTCGGCCTGGGGATATTATCTTCAATCACAAACAAACTGAAGCATTGTTAAAGAATGGATATGTAACAAGTCGTGGCAAGATGATTGGCAGTAATGCCAATGTAAATGGTTCTGCGTACTCTTCTGGTAGCGGTGGACTTGGCAGACCAAGCAGACCTTCATATGGTATGGACGATTCTTATGCATCCAACAGCTCCTCCAAAAAATCCTCTTCTTCAAAATCTTCCTCTAAGTCTTCCGAAAAAGCATCTAAATCAGCCGAGGAAGCGGCAGATAAATTTGAAGAAATTGTTGACTCTATAGAGACTCTTCTTGATCGTATGGATCGTAGCATTCAAAAACTTACAGATTCTATAGAGCCGTATTCATATGATCTGTCTAAACAATCTGCTGCATCTGATAAGGCTATGAGTACGATTCGAAAGGATCTCACTACTCTGCAGTCTGCCTATAATAGATATATGAAAGAAGCAGAAAATGTTGATCTAAGTGATACGTGGAAGAAACGAGTACAGAATGGTGCTATAGATATTACGACAATCACAGACGAAAATCTTGCTGATCAGATAAAAAAATACCAGGAGTATTATGAGAAAGCGCTTGACGTACAAGACACAATAGCCGACTATCAGAGTCAGCTTTTAGATCTTGCTACAGAGAAACTTGATAATATTGAACAATACTTTGAAAACCGGACGAATTATAGTGATGAGTTTGGTTATCTAACAGACATTTCTACTCTTCAGGATGCCGTTAATAAGCTGACTGCTGAACTGGATAAACAGGTTCTTGCCGGAGTTATAAAAGAAGGATCGAACGAGTTCTACTCTGCTATGAGTCAAATTGCCGAGGCACAAGATGCTCTCATAGAAGCAACTCTGAAAAAGTATCAAGATATCATAGATAATCTCGACCGTATCAGCACTACTCTGGACAATTCACTTGAACTGAAAGAAGCCCGTGGTGAAACTATTACAGAAGAGGATTATCAGCGCCCACTTGAGCTTGCGAATGAACAGATTGATGAGCTGTACAAGAAGCGTGAGCAACTATTAAAGCAACAAGCAATTTATGATGTTGGCTCTGCGAAGTATGACGAATATGCTGACCAGATTGCAGATATTGACGATGAAATCTATGGACTGCTAGGAGATATTGAAGACCTCAAAGATAAAATCTGGGAAGTAAGATGGCAGCCGTTCTTTGATGGAATGGAAGCTGCGGAAAATCTCAGAAATGAGATGGATCAGGTGAGAGGCTGGCTTAAAGATGAATCATTTATTGATGAGAATGGCGGATTAACTGAGTCTGGCGTTACTAATATCGCATTGATCAGTGCTGCAATGAATAACGCGAAGCAACAGATCAAGGATTATTCCACCGCTTTAGAGAAACTTGAGCAGGATTTGGACGCGGGAAATATTTCTACGGACGAATTTCGAGAGCAGCAGCAAAGTTTTCTTGAATCTATAAGGAATTCTGTTGGCGATGTCGAAGACTATAAAAATTCTCTTATTGATTTATACACTGAAATGCTTGAAAAAGAGAATGAAGTAGTTCAGGATTCTATCTCAAAGCAGGAAGAATTGATGGATATTCGTAAGAAAAATTCTGATTACGCAAAGTCCATCAGGAATCAGACTAAAGAAATTAATCAAATTCAAGCCCAGATTAACGCCCTCTCGGGGAGCACAAATCAGTCCAGTATCGCAGAGAGAAAACGTCTTGAAGCCCAATTAGCAGAACTTGAGGAAGAATTGCAAAGTAGCCAGGAAGATCGGGCTTATGACGTAAGACAAAGTGGTCTTGATGGACTCAGCAATGACCTGAATGACGCTTTAAATGACACTCTGAATGAGATTACTTACAATGCAGACAAGCAGGAAGAAGTAGTTTCTAACATGCTCAATAACGTTCTTAATAATTATAAGGACGTATATTCAAAAATCAACCAAATCATCTCTGATACGGGTCTTGTACCATCAGATGATTTCCAACAAGTAATTGACAATATAGGTACACAGCAAGGCGCTCAGTCTCAGGTAGATGCAAGTAATACAATTGCTCCGGATTATAACCCCAGTGATTTTACGAACATTAACACAGGTGCGATTCAGTCTGGGTCAAACCAAGCCAATAATGATAAAATCCAAGCTGAAATAGAGAAAGAGCCGAACACCACAAACAGACCGGTAGCACAGATTACATTGAAACCCACCTCTCTCTCACTCCAAGAAGGGAAAAGCTCTACAATCAAAGCCAATATTCGCCCTACAGACGCAGCGAATAAATCTGTAAAATGGTCGTCTTCAAATACAAAAGTTGCAACGGTTAGTAATGGTGTTGTAAAGGCTGTTAAGGCAGGTAGCGCAAAAATTACATGTACTGCACAGGATGGTAGCGGAATTTCTGCAAGCTGTTCTGTTACTGTAACAGCAAAACCAAAGCCGACAAAACCAAGCGCATCTACATCTGGTGGCGATGGCAAACCAAGAGTCGGTGATAAAGCGACTCTTACCGGATGGTACTATTATGATTCTTATGGAAAAAGTCCGGCAGGGAATCGTTATTCTGGTGTAAAAAATGGTGTTATTATTGATGCTTACTCCGCATCTAAATATGGCGGAAATGGTAGAAATACTGGTGGCTTTGACGTTCATATTAAGTCAGCGGATGGTAAATATGGTGATCTCGGATGGGTTAAGTTAAGTCAGCTTAAAGGATATGCAGCTGGAACTAAGGGGATTACCAACTCAGTTGAGATTGCTAGAGTAGATGAGCTTGGTAAGGAGTTACGTATTAAACGCGGCGGAGACATCTATGAGATGTTCCGTTACGGTGATGCTGTGGTTCCAAAACATATGACGGATAATCTGTTTACACTTGCGGATCACACGAATGAGGTTATGGAAACTATCAATAATGTTGACCGCAGTGGAAGTGGAGAAGTTACTGTAAATAATAACTATGAGAGCCTGCTTACTGTTAATGGAGATATCACAAAAGAAACCTTCCCTGGCGTTAAAAAGATGTGCGAGGAGGCTTATCGATATACCGCGAAAGAGTTTAAAAAAGATGCCAGATATATGGGTATAACGAGAACGCTGTAATAAGTAAATGTTCTACTTGCAGTATATGAGATTTGAAAAATACCCAGTAGATTTTGTGGTGGATCTACTGGGTATTAATAATTCTGAAAAAACAATAAAGTATACATCAAAGATTTTTGTTGACTTGACCTGTATACTCTAAAAGTTCTTCAATAGATATCGCACCGTTTGTTAATGCTGTAAATTCTTTTGCCAATTCTGTATTGTGATGTGTTTGATATTTTTTAATAATTTGATCAAACTCGGTGAACAATGAATAATCTCTGCATTTATATTTTTCTATCATTGCATTGATTTCAGGTTGGAAAGGAGATTCAATAGTAAGATTAATCGATGGAATTCTGGAATGCAAGTATGTATATTTACCAATGAAATAACATAGCAATTTCAGTTCATCCATAAATTCAGAAATTGATTCGAATTCCATATTCCTCCATATACGTTGAATTCGACGCAACTCTTTTTGAAACCAATTGCCTATATTGATTACACGGTCGAGATGTCTCATTTTTGTTTCTGTGGATATACTCTTACTTGAAAACAAATACTCAAATTCTACATAGGCAGCATTTATTTCTGAATAAGAAGCCATAATATTTTGAAATTCGTCATACGGCAGGGATTTCAAAATAATAGAATCGTGTAAATGTGTAAATTCATGGAAAAGTATCGATGTAATATATTCATCTTTTAGACAAAATGCTTTCATGCAAATTACGAGATTATAATTGTTGGCGTATAATTCTTTCCCGGAAAATTCAAACCAAAAATTAACATCATTTGCATATGAAAGATTGTCTTCGGTTAGTCTCGGATAATCAACATCCGAGTACCTTTTTTTGTATTCTTCATAAACATTAAATATATCTAATACTTTCATACTAATTCTCCACTGAAAGGATTGATTAAAATTAAACTAACACTAAAGCAGAAAATACTAATAACAATTTTTAAATGTTATTTGTACATTGACAATAAATTTTTTGATTATCAAGTCAATAAACATATGCAATCATTAAGTGAGCCAATAAGACACGATGAGTAGACGAAACTCTTATCTTATTATTTGTATTTGCAGTCTTTATAACACATTAATATTACCATAATTACCCAATGTTGCAAAGAATCGAGGTGATAAAAATAAACAAAACCTATGACATACAAGACTTGTACAAGGTTGTATCTCAAAAGCTACGACAAGACAATGAACGGATTGGTTTCGAATGTCACAAGGGCGGCTATAAATCAATCCACAAGAAAT
Source organism: Mediterraneibacter sp. HA8405 (assembly GCF_056148955.1). NCBI lineage: Bacteria > Bacillati > Bacillota > Clostridia > Lachnospirales > Lachnospiraceae > Mediterraneibacter > Mediterraneibacter sp. HA8405. The sequence goes on from NZ_CM148758.1 coordinate 1,847,741, forward strand.
TATACAGCTATATTATCGTGAGAACTGTATTGAGGGCGTTCTTTCAGGTAATCACTGAAATACTGGCAGAAGGTGATACTGTAAGATGCTTTGGATACTTTAAGATTGAACCGAAATTATATCAAGCGCGAAAAGTACAGAATCCCCATGACAATGTGTTGTATGATGCTCCGGCACAGTACAAACCTAAAATTAAGTTTGGTAAGCAGATAAAAGAAGCGTGTGCAAATATTCCTGTAGAGAAAATGGAGAATAGTAGTAATGAAGATAAAAATAATGATTTTGGAGGACAATGAATGAGCGTAAATATTAAAGATGCAGAAGAAAAGAAGTTTGTTATCGGATACATAAAAAATATCCATAGGAAGAAACGGTGTCCTTTTACAAATAAAGATATCTATGCCACATGGCTCAATCTATGGGCGAATGATTTTAGGATTGGTGAGCAAGGAAGATGCCCTATTATGTTTTGCGAACAGCTTGTTCTATCGAAAAATAAACACAGGAAAGGTATTAATCCGCCAGAATACTATAATCAGTATACAGAATTTATGAATACGGTAAGAGATTTCTTAAATCAATACTATAATGCAAAGAAAAGTACAAGATTAAATGCAAAGCCGTATTTTCAATTATTAATTGAGTACCGAAATAAGCGTATTGAAGGCATGGAACAGTTGTTACGTGACACAGGAGTGTATAAAAATGGGTATCGAATAAAAGTTAAGGGCAAAGCAGTATACACGGAACTTGCAAAAGTCCATTTATACAGAATTGAAAATAATAAAAAGAAGTTAATTATGATAGATACCTTTGATGCAGTGGAAGATTATATCAATAAAATGTTGGAGGGTGACGATGAATTGTAAAAACTGTAAATATCTCAAATGCTATGCCATTAATCATCAGATTTATTATTGCGACAACGATAATAGAATAGATGATATTGGTAAGCTGAGTATAGATAAAGAACCGGAGGGCATACCGGGATGGTGCCCGCTAATATACATAAGTAATTTGGAGCAAGAGGCGGTATGATTATCGTCTCTTTTATTATGTGTGACGAAAGGAGTAATGTTGATTGATCAATGAATACAGAAGTAGAAACAAGAATATGCAAAGTATGCGGCGAGGAATTGCCGATAGAAAAATTTCAAGAAAATAGGCCAAAAGGTAAAAAGCCTTATAGAATATCTACGTGCAATAAATGTCGATATTTACAGAAAATAGAGCGGCTTAATAAGCTGACTGATAGAATAGAGATTATACTGGATCGCAGATACAAGCCCATAAAACCAGAACGTATTTTAGATAAAGATTTGATCTCACATATAGATTTAGTAGCAGAAGATGAAATTTTTGTGAGGCTGATGGATTATAAAGATGTATGGATTTCCAATTATGGCAGAGCAATCCATTTATATGCTGATGGTGAGTATAAATTACTAAAGGAAAAAGATAATTATGGAATATATTATACTGCCCGAAAAAATGTATATGAAAATGACAAATGGATTTATAAAAGTTCATTCTTATATGCTGCGCAAGCCGTAGTCGAAACATTTGTTGTAAACCATGATAAAAGAAATGCCAGTTTCATATGGCACAAAGGATACAACAAGGAAGATAATTATTACAAACATCTGTATCCGCTTACAAAAGAACAATACAGAATTGTAAAAGCGCATTTTATGAAAACTGGTTATGATTCTGAAGAATATATTTTAAAGGTGATGAATGATATTAAATTCAAACCGGATGATTGGAGTAGGCGGTGCATGAAGCCTATTATGTGTGGCGTTGGATATCATGGGAGTGAAGATATTGATTGTACATCTGAATCATATCTTAGATGGCATGACATGATGCACAGGTGTTATAACAATAAATTTCACGAACGCCAGTCACAATATAAAGAATGCTCGGTTTGTGAGGAATGGCTGAATTACAGTAATTTTAAAGTATGGTATGACAAGAATAAATACGGAGAAACACAACTCGATTTAGATAAGGATATTTTATTCAAAGAGAATAAGATATATGATCCTGCATATGTTGTTTTTGTCCCACATGAGATTAATACATTATTTATTGCCAGAGATAAATGTAGAGGCGACTTACCTATAGGTGTATCTTTTGATACTTCTAAAAATAAATACCGAGCTGAAGTTTCTTTTATGGGCAAAAGTATTAAACTCGGTACGTTTAATAATCCAGAAGAGGCTTTTAAAAGATACAAAGTATATAAAGAAGATCTGATTCAGGATATGGCTGAACAATATAAAGGTCAGATTCCTGATAAAGCATATCAGGTGATGCTGAACTGGAAAGTAGAGATTACAGATTAATTTGAGGAGGATTACATATTATGGATAAAACATATAGTCGATACGGAGATTTGTTAGATAAAGCGATGAAGAAAAAAGAGGATAGGATGCTTGCTTCAGCGATGCGGATAAGAGATAACATTAATGCTGAAAATAAACGGAAAGAACAAGAAAAATTCAGGCGTGAGTTAAAAAAAGAATCTGATCAAATAGAAGAGCAAAACAGGCAGCAGGAAACTCTTGATTTTGCCAATGCCATGCTGGACAGATATAAACAGAAACAAGAAGCAGAGCGTAAGAGAAAAGAGGCAGAAGAAGAGGAAAGAAAACGGAGGGAAAGTAGCCGCAGATTTGTGGAACATATGAATTGGATGGATGCGGCCATCTCTCATACAAAAGAGATGTTATCAAAATAAATGTAACTCGTAAATTGTGTAGTGGCTCACCGGATGGGCTGGTGAGCCTTATTAATTTCTATTTTGGAAAGAGAGGAATGTATGTAGCATAAATACAAAATTAGATAATGAAACCTTGCAGTATGCAATCGAAAATAATATAATTGATGTGTCATATGTGCGAGAGCAGACAGAGATGAATAAAAGAAAAGAGGTATTGAAAAAGTACGGTAAATGTATCTGGTATAGTCAATCTGAGCAAACTTGGTATTGCCATATTCCAGATGATTCGAAAAAGTCTGGCCGTAAAAAAGTAAAACGCAAAAAGAAATCGGATATTGAGGACGTAGTTTATAAATACTATATTCAAAGAGATTATGCAGACAAAAACTCAGCAAGGATGAATATGACATTTGCTGAATTGTTCTATGAATATATGGAACACAAAAAGACGCAAGTTCAATCTGGAACTGTTAGGCGCATGATGGTTGACTGGGAAAAGTTTTATGTACCATATACAGCTTTTGTTGAGAAGCCATTTATGCAAATAACTAAAATTGATGTAGATGATTTTCTCAATTATATTGCAAGTACTTATAATCCGAAAGATAAATGTTTCCGTAATATGTGTGGTATTATGAAACAGACATTCGAATATGCTGTTGATGCCGATTACATTAATAAGAGTCCATATAGGACGAGCAAGGTAAATAGGAAGAATATTGTTCCCACACGTAAAAAATCAAGTGAAAAAGAGGTGTTTACACAAAACGAGCAATTACTTTTGACGGCTGAAATGCTGCATAAGGCAGAAGTAAATGATACATATTTAATACCATGGATCATATTATTGGACTTTGAGATTGGTGCAAGAATAGGAGAAGTGTTAGCCATAAGTGAATCTGATATTTTAAATGGCAGAATACATATTCATAGGCAGTTGACACAAGAACATGACACAGAAAATCTTAATAATATCAAAAGTCTGGGATGGATAATATCAGATTATACGAAAAGTGAATGCGGTGATAGATGGATTCCTTTAACACCAAAAGCTTTGGAATATATAGAGAACATAAAGACTATAAATAGAAATACTGGCAATCAGTTTCAAGACTATTTGTTTTATCGGCCAGAAAAAGTTATAACAGAGCATGCTGTAAAGGTGGTACTTGAGAGAGGATGCGAAACTGTAAATATTCCCAAAAGGAGTCCGCACAAAATAAGAAAAACGTATGCATCACGTTTATACAGCAATGGCGTTTCTGTTTCAGATATAGGGAAGTTGTTGGGACATGTGGATGAAACGACTACATTAAAACACTATATCTATAGCATGGATGATACAACTGAATTAGATGATAGAGTGAGAAATGCTTTATTATTAAATGGATTTGAAAACGGGATCACAAGGGACCAGAAAATAATTAGATTCGAATCTCATAAGATGGATAAAATAAGAAAAACCCCGAAAAATCGGGGAATTCTTAGAAAAATATAACAAGCTGTCTAGGGGACTTGAACCCCCGACCTCCGCCTTACCAAGGCGACGCGCTACCGACTGCGCCAAGACAGCTTATGCGTTGCATTTCACACGCAACACATAATATACACTACAAATTAGTCTGTTGTCAATAGAAAAATGCAATAAATTGAGGCTTTTATCCCGGCGCGGCCGGATTATGGCTGTGCTATACTGTAGGAATATAAAGGTGTTTTCCCAGCGGTATCATCCGAGGTTGGGGCTATGAAAATACAAAGAGAAGAACTGGTAAACTTAAGAGACGCACTGGAAAAGCTGATGGACTTTATCACAGTTATGGAGCAGGGAGAGCTTCCGGATTTCTACAGATATTTTGATACAATGAAAAATAATATTGAAATCTTTATCTGTATCGGCTGTGATGATATGGAAGATATTGTTCCGGTCCTGGAACGGGACTGGAAAGCCTCGCACACAATGTTTATCGGCGTACAGGACTATGATATAAGAGCAAATAATCCGGATGCGGATCCCAGGCTGTGTCTGTGCTTTGCCAGACTGCTTTCAAATGTCGGGAAATATTTTGTGCAGAAGTAAAGCGGCTGATTTCCAAATGTTTATTTCAGCCGGATGTTCTGCCGGACCGGCAAAAGGTTCCGATATCCGCTTTTAAAGAAGGGAGATTAAGATTATGCCGTCGTTTCTGAAAGATCTGACACCATTTTACGGAACGGGAGAGAAAAATTCCGATGGAAAAACACTGGAGCAGTTTCTGGAAGAATATGATCCTTACAAATACCGTACTCCCTGCTGCACGACAGACGCTGTTGTCTTTTCACACAGCGGTCAACCCGTGTCGAAGGATACTGCATTTAAAGTTCTTCTCATAAAAAGGAAAAACCATCCAAGTATCGGTTTCTGGGCGCTCCCCGGAGGCTTTATTAACCTGGAAGAAAATCTGGAGGAGACAGCCCGCCGGGAACTGGAGGAAGAAACAGGAGTGCAGGGTCTGGCTGTGGAACAGTTCGCGTGCTACGGAGACTGGAACAGAGACCCCAGGGCCAGGGTAATTACAACTGCCTACATGGCGCTGACAGAGGAAAGCCGGGTGAAGGTGCAGGCCGGTGATGATGCGGCTGACGCGGCCTGGTGCGTAATTCATGTGGATGAGATATCCCGCAGGGAAACAGGGGAATACAGAGAGGTCATCTATGCTCTGAAAGTGGAGAACAGGGAGAAAGAGATTTCCCTTAGTGCTGTTGTGAAAAGGACAGAGAGGAAAGGACTGATTCGTGAGAAAAAATATTCTGTAAGTGAGGGCGGCGGAATCGCCGTGGATCACGCGGCTATTATTGTGCAGGCTTTTCTTCTTCTGAAAGAACGTATTTCTGCCGGGGACACAGAGGATTAATGAGGAATATATTGGGAAGAATATGAGCTTGAAAACATAGCGTCAGCGGTTTGAAAGGCGAACAGTCAGCGGTTTGAAAGGCGAATCGGACTCTTGTGGAGCTATAGATTTTATGGTAATATAACCTGAATGAATGAAATGAGTGACAGAGGAGGAAACAATGGAAAACGAAACTGTTTCAAAGAATTTTATAGAACAGGAAATAGATAAGGATCTGGCGGAAGGTGTATACGATCATGTGTGCACCCGTTTTCCGCCTGAGCCTAACGGATATCTGCATATCGGACACGCAAAGTCTATTCTTCTGAATTACGGGCTTGCCCAGGAGTATGGCGGAACTTTTCATATGCGTTTCGACGATACCAATCCGACGAAAGAGAAGATGGAGTTTGTAGATTCTATCAAAGAAGACATTCAGTGGCTTGGCGCGGACTGGGGTGATCATCTGTATTTTGCATCTGATTATTTTGACCAGATGTATGAGTGCGCGGTGAAACTGATCAAAAAAGGAAAGGCTTTTGTCTGTGATCTGTCTGCGGAAGAGATGAGAGAATATCGTGGTACTCTGAAGGAACCGGGCAAAGAAAGTCCGTACCGGAACCGTACAGTAGAGGAGAACCTTGCTCTGTTTGAAGAGATGAAAGAAGGAAAATATAAGGATGGGGAAAAAGTACTCCGGGCGAAAATCGATATGACGTCTCCGAACATAAATATGAGAGATCCGGTCATATACCGTGTGGCTCATATGTCCCATCACAATACAGGAGATAAGTGGTGCATTTATCCTATGTACGATTTTGCTCATCCGATCGAGGATGCGATAGAAGGAATCACACATTCAATCTGTACACTTGAATTTGAGGATCACCGGCCTCTTTATGACTGGGTTGTACGTGAGTGTGAATTTGAGCAGCCGCCAAGACAGATTGAATTTGCAAAGCTTTATCTGACTAATGTGGTAACAGGAAAAAGATATATTAAAAAACTTGTGGAAGACGGCATTGTAGATGGATGGGATGATCCCAGACTAGTGTCTATCGCGGCACTCAGAAGACGGGGATTCACTCCTGAATCCATAAAAATGTTTATTGACCTGTGCGGGGTCTCAAAAGCACAGAGCTCTGTTGATTATGCCATGCTTGAGTACTGTATCAGGGAAGACCTGAAAATGAAAAAGTCGAGAATGATGGCTGTTCTTGATCCGATTAAACTTGTAATTGACAATTATCCAGAAGGCCGGACAGAGTATCTGGATGTAGCAAACAATCTGGAAAATGAAGAGCTGGGTACCCGGAAAGTTCCGTTCTGCAGAGAGCTCTACATTGAGAGAGAGGATTTTATGGAGGAACCGCCGAAAAAATACTTCCGGCTGTTCCCGGGCAATGAAGTCCGTCTGATGCATGCATATTTTGTAAAATGTGTAAGTTTTGTTAAAGATGAGGAAGGAAGAGTTACGGAGGTACACTGTACCTATGATCCGGAGACAAAAGCAGGAAGCGGATTTACAGGCAGAAAAGTAAAAGGAACCATACACTGGGTTCCTGCTCCTTTTGCTCAGAAGGCGGAGGTACGTCTGTATGAGAATCTGATCGATGAGGAAAAGGGAGTTTACAACAAAGAAGACGGATCTCTGAACCTGAATCCGGATTCGCTCAAGGTAATAAAAGACGCATATGTAGAACCCAGTTTTGAAGGGGCTGAGGCATATGACAGCTATCAGTTTGTGCGCAACGGGTATTACTGCATTGACGCAAAGGACTCCAGACCGGATCATCTTGTATTTAATCGGATCGTATCACTGAAAAGCTCTTTCCGGCTGCCGAAATAAAGCAAAAATATGTATGAACTGACTATTCATTTGCAGTCAAAATCAAAGATGCCTCTGTATGAGCAGATTTATCGCTATATAAAGAGGGAAATTCAGGAAGGACGTATTGCAAGCGGCGAGAAACTGCCTTCTACCCGCGCTCTCTGCAGACATCTGGAAGTGAGCAGAAGCACGGTGGAAATGGCTTACGAACAGCTTTTGTCCGAGGGCTATATTGAGGCGCGTGCCTGTCGGGGATATTATGCAGCCCGGCTGGACGGGCTGTATCAGTTGACGGAGCTGGATCCGGTAAAGTCGGAAAAGAAAAATTTTGATCATAAGAAATTCGATTATGATTTTACTCCGAATGGAGTAGATCTGAAAAGTTTTCCATATAATATCTGGCGCCGACTTTCCAGAGAGTGTCTGATTGATGATAGGGCGGAGTTATTCCGCCTTGGTGATCCCAGGGGAGAGTATGGACTTCGGAACGCGATCTGCAGTTATCTGCATCAGGCCAGAGGAGTTAACTGTACTCCTGAGCAGATCATTGTGGGAGCGGGAAGTGACTATCTCCTTATGCTGCTTGCGGCGGTTATGGGGCAAGGGCACAGGGTTGCTCTTGAAAATCCAACATACAGACAGGCTTACCGGCTTTTTGAGAATCTGGCCTATGAAGTGCGTACGGTTGATCTGGACGAAAAAGGAATGCGTGTGGATGAACTGGAAAAAACAGGAGCCGACATTGCGTTTGTTATGCCGTCTCATCAGTATCCGCTTGGTGTTGTTATGCCGCTGGGGCGGCGCATGGAGCTGCTGAAGTGGGCAAATGAAGAAAAGAACCGCTATATCATAGAGGATGACTATGACAGTGAATTCCGTTATAAAGGAAAACCGATTCCGGCGCTGCAGGGATACGATGCCTGTGGGAAAGTGATTTATGTGGGAACATTCTCCAAATCCATTGCTCCCTCGATCCGTATGAGTTATATGGTGCTGCCGGAACCGCTGCTGCACAGATATGAGAAAAGATGCAGTTTTATCAGTTCCACGGTTTCCAAAGTGGATCAGCTTATTCTTCAGAAGTTTATTGAGGAGGGCTATTTCGAGAGACACCTTAATAAGACCCGCGCCCTTTATAAGAATCGGCACGATGTACTTCTTTCCTGCCTGAAAGAAATACAGGCGGACTTTACTGTCTCCGGGGAAAATGCGGGAGTTCATCTTCTTCTTCATTTTCATAATGGGCAAACGGAGGAGGAGCTGATTGCCGCCGCTGCGGAAAAAAATGTGAAAGTCTACGGACTGTCCGGGTATTATGTGGGGGAGCGCGGAGATAAGAAACAGCAGAGAGATGCTGTTATCCTTCTGGGGTATGCGAACATGAAAGAAGAGAATATCCACAGGGCGGCAGCTCTTCTGGCAGAAGCCTGGACATAAAAAAGGAGTGCATGAGCACTCCTTTTGCTGTTCTTATTCGGCATTTTCAGATTCGTCTTCGCCGTTTTTGTTAAGAGATACATATTCACGGTCAGAAGCAGGCTTCAGATCCGCATCCAGATCAAAATCTTCATCTTCAGTAAATTCAGAGCCGTCCCCGTCGCCTGAATCGGCGCTGCTTTTGCAGAAATACGCGATCACAAGGCCAATCGCTGTACCGGCTGCGGCAAGGATACTGAACCATTTTAAAAATTTCTTCAATATTAACGTCTCCTTTCTGTAAGATGATGACCCTCTCTGGTACTAAAAGAGGACATCCCGAATCTGTTTTTTATTGTAATACTTTTTCATTTTAAATACAATAAAAAAGAAATAACATTTTACAGAAAGGGAAAATTATAGTATAATTCTTACGGCGGCCGGAGAGGAAACCGGCCTGTAATATTCATAATTGCAGTACGCAGGAGGGTTTGAAATGGTAAAAGCAGTAGTTGGTGCAAATTGGGGCGATGAGGGGAAAGGCAAAATCACAGATATGCTTGGAAAAGAGGCGGATATCATCGTCCGGTTCCAGGGCGGAGCAAATGCGGGCCATACAATCGTAAATAACTATGGCAAATTTGCGCTGCATACACTGCCGTCCGGAGTGTTTTATGATCATACGACCAGCATAATCGGCAACGGTGTTGCTCTGGATATTCCGGTTCTTTTCAAAGAGATCCAGTCTATTGTTGACCGGGGAGTTCCAAAGCCGAAGATTCTTGTATCAGACAGAGCTCAGATTGTAATGTCCTATCACAAGAATTTTGACGCTTATGAAGAGGAAAGGCTTGGAAAAAAATCTTTCGGTTCTACAAAGTCCGGTATCGCTCCGTTTTATTCTGATAAATATGCAAAGATCGGCTTTCAGGTAAGTGAGCTGTTTGATGATGACCTGCTCAGAGAAAAATCTGTACGCATTGCAGAACAGAAAAATGTGCTGCTTGAGCATCTGTATCACAAACCGCTGATTAATCCGGATGATTTATATAAAGAACTTACGGGTTACAGGGAGATGATTGCTCCGTATGTATGTGACGTATCTCTGTATCTTCACAATGCGCTGAAAGAAGGGAAAAATATCCTTTTGGAGGGACAGCTGGGATCACTGAAGGATCCGGATCACGGAATTTATCCGATGGTTACTTCTTCCTCCACACTGGCTGCTTACGGCGCAATCGGAGCCGGTATTCCTCCTTATGAGATCAGACAGATCATAACAGTCTGCAAGGCATATTCCAGTGCTGTGGGAGCAGGCGCTTTCGTCAGTGAAATTTTTGGCGCTGAGGCGGATGAACTGAGAAAACGCGGCGGAGACGGCGGAGAATTCGGCGCTACAACAGGACGTCCCAGACGTATGGGCTGGTTCGACTGTGTCGCTTCTAAGTACGGCTGCAGAATGCAGGGAACAACAGATGTTGCGTTTACGGTTCTGGACGTACTTGGCTACCTGGATGAGATCCCGGTATGTATCGGGTATGAAATTGACGGAAAGGTAACTACGGATTTCCCGGTTACGCATCTTCTTGAGAAAGCAAAACCGGTGTTCAAGACCCTTCCGGGATGGAAATGTGATATCCGCGGCATAAAGAAGTATGAGGAGCTGCCTGAAAACTGTCGTAATTATATTGAATTTATTGAAAAAGAGATCGGATATCCGATTACAATGATCAGCAATGGTCCGGGAAGGGATGATATTATCTTCCGCAGCCGGTAGAACAGAATATCTGTAAAGAATAATGTCTCTGCGTATTTCCTGAGATGGAAGTATGCAGAGGCTTTTTTTATGATTTCATAAGATAAAATTTAGAAATATGCCATCAGAAAGACACATTTCAGGAATATTCTATAAACATCGAAAATATAATATAAAGCTGAGATTTGATAAAAAGGAGGTATTTTTATGCGTCATGACAGCAAAGAGAAAACCAGGGACATTATTTCGATGGAAGAATACCTGAAAAAAAGACAGGCGATAAATCCAACGGAACATACAAAAAAAGAAGGACAGCCTATTGAGGAGGCCGTCCTGCACCTTGCGGATTTATTGTATGTCTGATGAATCGTCCGCCTGGTCGTCATCTTTTTTCAGAACCCGTGCCATGAGGATCATACCGTACAGAAGTACGGGGATCAGTATGGTTGCGCCTATGGATGCTTTCAGCATCACATCTGCCCAGGGAGCGCCGATCAGGGCAAAGATGAGAGTACAGACATATAACACTACAAGAAGAACTGCTCCGATAAGAGCAAATATACGTTTCAGCTTTTGCATGATAAATCCTTTCTTTTGTTTCTGAATAGCCGAAACTCGGGAAAACGAAACCGGCATACAGCCGTGTTTTCGAAAAAACACCCGGCTTTTACAGCTATAGTATACCTGAATTAAAGGTTTACGGCAAACACAAATTAGTATATAATGAACAGGCGGGCAGAGCAATACTTTCTGCCTGATATGGACAAATTAAAATAAAGGAGCAATATACAATGAGCGAAAAGAGTTTACTGGATCAGTGGCATGCCATAGCCTATGATGAAAAGAAGTCACGAGAGCAGCTGGAAAAGTTCTGGTCTGTGTATTTTAATATTGAGAAGAACATCTATGAGCAGCTTCTGGAAGACCCGGATACTGAGGTAAAGGGAACAGTCAGAGAACTGGCGGAAAAATATGGCCAGGATATTATGACTATGACAGGATTCCTTGACGGTATCAATGACAGTCTGAAAACGCCGAATCCGATAGAAACGATGACAGAAGATACAGAAGTAAGCCTGGGCTTTGATAAGGAAAAGCTTTATAAGAACATGGTTGACGCGAAGGCGGACTGGCTGTATGAGCTGCCCCAGTGGGAGCGCATCTTTGACGAGGAGACAAGAAGAAGACTATATCGTGAACAGAAGGAGTCCGGCACTGTCCGCAAAGGGAAAAAGATCGGAAGAAATGATCCATGTCCCTGCGGAAGCGGGAAGAAATACAAAAAGTGCTGCGGAAGAAATGCTTAAATGAGAGTTGTTTTCTTTGCTGTTGCAGCTTTTTGTGTATTATATTATTTTATTCTCGCCGTTTATTCCCGCAAATTTACGTCCACTTTCGCGGGATTCTGGCTGGCGGCAGGCGGCGTACATCTGGTACTCGGATGTGTGCCGCCTTTTTCTGTGGCGGGGAAAGCGGCTGCGGCTGCCTCAGCCGCAGCATGGATTCTGTTTTTCTGCGTGGAAATACGGATTCTGTGGGCAATGACTTCCGGTGGAAAAGAAAAAGCTGACTGCATTATTGTACTGGGAGCTCAGGTCAGGGGAAGGGAGATAAGCGATTCTCTGAAACGAAGACTGGACAGAGCGGTGGGATATCTTCAGGCTTTTTCGGAGACAAGGGTAATCGTATCAGGGGGACAGGGCCCGGGCGAAGAGATTACGGAAGCAGACGCAATGGCGGAGTATTTGCTGAAAAAGGGCGTTGAGAAAAGCCGGATTTTCAGAGAGGACAAATCCACATCAACTCGGGAGAATTTTCGGTTCAGCAGAGCCTGTGCAGATGTGAAAAGAGAAAAAATAGGAATCGTAACAAATGGTTTTCACATATACCGTGCTTCTCTGATTGCAAAGGAAGAAGGGTATGAGCATATCTGCACGGTGCCGGCTTCATCCAATCCGGTTTATCAGTTGAATTATCTTGTGAGAGAGTTTTTTGCGCTGCTGCATTTTTTTATCTCTCACAGACGCCGCGGAAAAAGATGAAAAGGAGATACTATGGAAAAACAGACATTTTACACACTTTCCAATGGAGTAAAGATTCCGGCTGCAGGATTTGGTACATATAAAGCAGCCGACGGAAAAAGCGCAGAGGTAATATCCACTGCGATAGAGGCGGGATACCGCTGTTTTGATACTGCCTCGTTTTATGAGACGGAAGGGTATCTGGCGGAAGCAATTGAGAAAAGCGGGATCCCCCGGGAGGAATTTTTTATTACTTCCAAACTCTGGAAAACAGAGATGGGGTATCAGAATGCAAAAGATGCTTTTGAGAGGAGTCTGGAACGGCTGAAAACAGATTATCTGGATCTTTATCTGATTCACTGGCCGCTTCCAGAGCCGGGATATGAGGACTGGAAACGTCTGGATATAGAGACGTGGCAGGCGCTGGAAGAACTTTATGAAGCAGGAAAGGTACGGGCCATCGGACTGAGCAATTTTCTGCCGCATCATATTGAAAATCTTCTGGAAAACTGCAGAATAAAGCCTGTGTCAGATCAGCTGGAGTTCCATCCCGGATACAGCCAGGAGGCAGCGGTTAATTACTGTAAAGAACATGGAATACTTGTACAGGCCTGGAGTCCGATCGGACGAAGGCGTGTAATGGAAGAACCTCTTGTGACATCCCTGGCTGAAAAATACGGGGTGTCCCCGGCCAGGATCTGTCTGAAATATGCTGTGGAACGCGGGGTTATGCCGATTCCTAAAGCATCGACTGCAGAGCGCATGAAGGAGAATCTGGACCTTTATTCATTTGAAATAGAAAAAGAGGATATCTACCGTCTGGCAACCATGCCCCAGGCAGGCTGGTCAGGAGAACACCCGGACAGAGAGACCGTACTGATACAATAAAAAAGAATATCTTTTCGGAAAACCGGGCATAATAAAGCTGAATTTTGAAAAAGAGGAGGTAATATTATGCCGGAATTAAAATGTACGGTACAGACCTGTGTACACAACAATGATTTTCTCTGCAGTCTTGACCGAATTCAGGTTGGCGGGGAAACAGCAAAAAGTGCCGGAGAAACAAGCTGTGACAGTTTTCAGGAAAGAAAGGAAGGAAGCTATGCCAATTCACTTGAGATGGCTTCTGACTGTGCCTGTGTAGACTGCAAGGCTACAGAGTGCATGTATAACGAAAGCTGTAAATGCCAGGCTGGAAAGATCAGTGTGGAAGGCGGAGACGCCAGAACAAGCAGCGCTACAGAGTGTGCTACTTTCAAGTGCTGTTAATCGGACTGCAGAAAGAGTCCGGAACAGAAAAAAGAATGAAATCCGGGTTTCCTGCCCGGATTTTATTTTGGCTCTTTATTGACTACCGGACGGGAATCGCGTTATAATCATTTGACAAGTACTGTGTAAACGGTCCGCCGTCTCTGCGGACCGGCAGTGCAGGGCAATCTGACTGGAATAAGCGGTCAGGATGAGCATTTCTGCGGGAAAAGACACAATAAAGGGGAAATACATATGCCAATTCGAGTACAAAATGATCTCCCGGTAAAGGAGATACTGGAACAGGAAAATATATTTGTAATGGATGAATACCGGGCGGCCCACCAGGATATCCGCCCGATCAGTATCGGACTTCTTAATCTGATGCCGCTGAAAGAAGATACAGAACTTCAGATCCTCAGATCTCTGTCGAATACGCCTCTGCAGGTAGATGTGACATTTGTACGGGTGACAAGCCATGTGTCCAGAAACACTTCAACCAGCCATATCTACAAATTTTATGAACCATTTGACAGTCTGCGGAATAAAAAGTTTGACGGATTTATCATTACCGGCGCTCCGGTAGAGCAGATGCCGTTTGAAGAGGTGGATTACTGGGAAGAATTAAAAGAGATTATGGAGTGGACAACGACAAACGTAATGTCTACCCTTCACCTGTGCTGGGGCGCTCAGGCAGGACTGTACTATCATTACGGAATCGGCAAGAAGGATCTGCCGAAAAAACTTTCCGGTGTATACCGCCATCGGGTCAGAAACAGGAAAATTCCTCTTGTAAGAGGCTTTGACGATGTGTTTATGGCGCCGCATTCCAGACATACCGAAGTTCCCCAGGAATTGCTGGAGGCAGATGAAAGGATTACAATTCTGGCAGATTCACGGCAGGCAGGCGTATTTCTGTGCATGGCAGAAGCAGGGAGACAGATTTTTGTGATGGGGCATCCGGAATATGACAGGATGACACTGGATTCAGAGTATAAAAGAGATATGGGAAAAGGTCTGAATCCGCAGATCCCGGAGAATTATTATCCGGATGACGACCCGGAGAACAAACCGGTTCTTACATGGAGAGCACACGCGAACAATCTGTATACGAACTGGCTGAATTATTACGTATATCAGGTAACTCCGTACGACCTGTACGGGACGCCGTTTTAGAAGGAGAAAAAGGCATGAAAAGAGTGGCAAAATTTGAAAAGGTCAGTCTGGAACAGTTTATGGAAGGATGGACTGATGCATTCGGAACACAGCGGCCCGGAGTGATCGAGCAGATCTATGACGGAATCTGTCTGCCGAAGCGGGCAACTGCCGGAAGTGCGGGTTATGACTTTTTTGCGCCGGCGGCCATTATTCTCAAGCCGGGTGAGACAGTTAAAATACCTACCGGAATCCGCGTCTGGATGGAGCCGGAGTGGGTGCTGAAGTGTTATCCGAGAAGCGGCCTGGGCTTTAAATACAGACTTCAGCTGAATAATACAGTCGGTATTATAGACAGCGACTATTATTATTCAGATAATGAAGGACATATATTCGCAAAACTTACCAATGATTCCAGAGAAGGAAAAACGGTTGAGATTAAAGCCGGAAACGGTTTTATGCAGGGGATCTTTACAGAGTACGGGATTACTCTGGATGACTGTACACAGAGTATAAGAAACGGCGGCTTCGGCAGCACAACCGGGCAGAACGGATAGGAGAGGCCGCGCCGTGTCTTACAGAAATGTAAGACAGAAAAAGAAAATGTAAGAATATATTGTGGAAGAATACAGCCCGGTTCGTTACACTGTAGAAGAACGGAGGTATCTGCTTATGATGAAATGGATAAAACGGCTGTGTTCTTTCATTTTATTATGCCTTCTTATTGCGGGAGGCATTCTTTTGTTTCAGGGATACAGGGAATATCGGGAAGCGCTGTCGGGGAAAAGCGTGGAGGAGATGGCCCGGCAGATTGAGTCAATTGACAATTATACTTCTCTGGATGAACTGCCACAGACTTACATAGATGCCGTGCTTGCGGTGGAGGACAAAAGGTTTTATGAACATCCGGGTATTGATCCCATTGCCATCGGGAGAGCGCTGCTCAATGATATCAGAGCAGGGGAGTACGTGGAAGGAGGAAGTACCATAACGCAGCAGCTCGCCAAGAACCAGTACTTTACACAGGAAAAAAGACTGGTTCGCAAAGTGGCTGAAATGTTTATGGCATTTAAAATCGAAGCGGAACTGGACAAGGATAAGATTCTGGAGCTGTATGTGAACTCGATTTATTTCGGAAACGGGTATCAGTGCGTCGGAGATGCCTGCAGAGCTTATTTCGGAAAAGAGCCGTCTGAAATGACATTTGATGAGTGTACGCTTCTGGCCGGCATTCCCAATGCGCCCAGTAATTACAATCCTATGGCAAGCGCGGAACTGGCGTATCAGCGTCAGCAGCAGGTGCTTGAAAAGATGAAAAAAGCCGGGTATCTGGACTGATCACAACCCCCCGGATTTAATGAAACGATAAAAAGAATTTACGGCCGGATACGGATCTGCCTGTGGCGGATTTTGTACTGCGGCCGTATATTTTTGCGGAAACAGGGGCAGTCTAGCCATAGAAACAGCAGCTTTTTGCGGACGCGCGGAAAAACAGCAGCTGCCGGCGCGTCCCCGGCGGCGGAAAAGGGGAATGTGTTCTATGGTTGAAAAAGATACAAAAAAACTCAGTATATCTTTTGAGGAAAATATAGCATATATGAACGAAATCCTTCCGGTGAAAGAGAGTTTTGACGTTATCCGGAGAGAGATAATAATCGGCGGAAAGAATGCCGTGTTCTATTTTATCGACGGATTTATGAAAGATGAGGCAATGCTGAAGATCATGGATTCATTTCTCTCTGTTACAGAACGGGATATGCCGGATGATGTGGATGACTTTGTGCAGAAGCACGTGCCGTATGTAGAGGTTGATATTCTGGAAGATTTTGACCAGGTAATTCGAAATGTGCTCTCAGGTACAACCTGTCTTTTTATTGACGGGTACAAAGAATGCATCTGTATTGACTGCCGTACTTATCCGGCCCGAAGCGTGGATGAGCCGGACAAAGACAAGTCACTCAGAGGTTCAAGAGACGGATTTGTAGAGACAATTGTATTTAACACTGCTCTGATGCGCCGGAGAATCCGGGATCCTCATCTGATTATGGAGATGGCGGAGGCAGGGCAGGCGTCGCGCACGGATATTGCGCTCTGCTATATGTCAGACCGGGTGGACAAAGAACTGCTGGATAATCTGAAAAAAAGAATTGAAAGCCTGCGGCTGGGAGATCTGCGGATGAATCAGCAGAGCCTTGCGGAAGCCCTCTTTAAAAGAAAATGGTTCAATCCGTTCCCCAAATTCAAATATACGGAACGCCCGGACACAGCTGCCGCCTGCCTTCTGGAAGGCAAAGTGGTCATCCTGGTGGATAATTCTCCTTCTGCAATGATTCTGCCCACATCCATTCTGGATATGATAGAGGAGGCAAACGACTATTATTTTCCGACCGTGACAGGCGTATATCTGAAAACAACAAGGATTCTGATAACCATCGCGACGGTATTTTTTACGCCTCTGTATCTCCTTTTTATGCAGAACCTGGAATGGCTCCCGGAAGTCTTTTCCTTTGTAGCAGTGAGAGATGCAGTTAATATACCTCTGATTTTTCAGTTCCTGATCCTGGAACTTTCCATTGACGGTCTCAGGCTTGCGGCCATGAATACTCCGACCATGCTCAGCACACCGCTCAGTGTGATTGCAGGTATTGTTATGGGAGAGTTTTCGGTGCAGTCCGGCTGGTTTAACTCCGAAGTAATGCTATACATGGCATTTGTAGCTGTGGCAAATTATACACAGCCAAACTTTGAACTGGGCTACGCGCTGAAATTCATGCGTCTTCTGCTCCTTATACTTACCGCGCTTTTTAATCTGACAGGATTTATAGCGGGATGTATACTGGTTCTTTGTTTTCTTATTTTCAATAAAACCCTGTCCGGAAGAAATTATATGAATGTAAAGATGAATTGATGAAACGTAATGTCTGCCCGGTCATGTCGGCGGAAAGGAACGGAAAACGAAATATCTTCTCGAAAAAAGCTTTTGCCTATAAACAGGAAAAATGATATGATATAAAAAGCATAGAAGCAGCGTCGGCATTTTTCGGCGCTGCAGTGCAAATAGAAGGAGCATTTGTTCGGGAGGATTTTTAATTATGAGAGATTATGTGATCACAGTAAACAGCACCGTGGATCTGCCACCGGAATGGCTGGAAGAAAGAAATGTGCCGGTTATTCCGCTCAGGTATACGATCGATGGACAGACATATACAGATATGCATGGACTTTCCGCAAAAGAATTTTTTGCGAAACTCCGCGAGGGGAAGATGTCCACAACTTCTCAGGTGAATCCGGAGGAAGCCGCCGACATGCTGGAACCATTTTTGAAAGAGGGAAAAGATATTATCCATCTCGGTTTTTCTTCGGGATTAAGCGGTACGCTGAACAGTATGCGTGTAGCCGGAGCGATGCTGTCCGAAAAATATCCGGAGGCAAAAGTGATCGTGATTGATACTCTCTGTGCCTGCCTGGGAGAAGGTCTTCTTCTTCATCATGCTCTGAAAAGAAAAGCAGAGGGCATGACCATAGATCAGCTGGCAGAGTGGGTAGAGGAAAATAAACTTCACATCTGTCATAATGTTACAGTGGATGATCTGAACCATCTTCACAGAGGCGGACGGGTGTCAAAGACAACAGCTGTGATCGGCACTCTGGTACAGATCAAACCGATCATACATATGGATAACGAAGGGAAACTTCAGGTGATCGGAAAAGAGCGGGGGCGGAAGAGATCTCTGAATAAAATCGTGGATATGGCCGTGAAACAGGCAGAGGGCTGGGATAATGACATTATAATGATCACCCACGGGGACTGTATTGAGGACGCGGAATATGTTGCAAGACTTGTACGTGAAAAAATGGGAATCCATAACATTCTGATTAACAATATCGGAACGGTAATCGGAAGCCATACAGGTCCAGGCGTGGTAGCGGTATTCTGCCTGGGAAGCCACAGGTAATGCCGGCAAGAAGAGGGGAGATCTGAAAGACCAGAAAATCTTTTTGTAAAAATAAAATTATTATTGACAATAAATGGTGAGTGTGGTATATTCAACTTTGCGTAAGGCAAAAAACAAAGTAGAGTATCCACTCTCACCATAGCACAATCGGGTGACTATTGGTCTGATATTGATGAATCGGCTTCTGTGGTTTGGAAGCAGTGTTATTGATTGTCGGGTGGATATGGTATTCACTCGTTTTTTTGTGTTTTCGCATAAGAAACCTTAAGGAAATTCATTGACGGAGGTATACTACAATTAGCGATTTAATGATTAACGAGCAGATCAGAGACAGAGAAGTTCGTCTGATCGGCGAGGATGGGGAACAGTTAGGCATCATGTCCGCCCGGGAGGCGCTGAAGATTGCCCAGGAGGCAGAACTTGATCTTGTAAAGATTGCGCCTGCGGCAAAACCGCCTGTGTGCAAGATCATTGACTACGGCAAATTCAGATATGAACAGTCCAGAAAAGAAAAAGAAGCAAAGAAAAAGCAGAAGACTGTTGAGATCAAGGAAGTGCGTCTGTCACCGAATATTGATACAAACGATCTGAATACAAAGGTAAACAATGCCAGAAAATTTATTTCCAAAGGAAATAAAGTCAAAATCACACTTCGTTTCCGCGGAAGGGAGATGGCTCACGTACAGCAGAGCAGACATATTCTCGATGATTTTGCAGAACTGCTTGCAGATGTCGCGGTTGTAGAAAAGCCTGCGAAGCTGGAAGGCAGAAATATGAGTATGGTCTTAACTGTAAAACGTTAAAGAAATACTTCGAAATGAAGAACCGGAAGGCGGCACAATAAAGGAGGAAATTATCATGCCAAAAATCAAAACAAATAGAGCGGCGGCAAAACGCTTCAAAAAAACAGCTACAGGAAAACTGAAAAGAAATAAAGCTTACAAGAGCCATATCTTAACAAAGAAGTCTACAAAGAGAAAAAGAAATCTCAGACAGTCTACGATTACAGATGCTACAAATGTAAAAAACATGAAGAAGGTTTTACCGTATCTGTAAAAGAAGCGGTACGGACACAGGCGGCATAGCGGATGCTGTTTTGCGAACAGCACGTCTGAATGGATGAGTACATCGGTTTTTTGATAATAGGAGGATTAAGAAATGGCAAGAATTAAAGGCGGAATGAACGCTAAAAAGAAACATAACAGAACACTTAAACTGGCAAAGGGCTACAGAGGAGCCCGTTCCAAACAGTACAGAGTAGCAAAACAGTCTGTAATGAGAGCTCTTACTTCAGCTTACGCAGGAAGAAAACAGCGCAAGCGTCAGATGAGACAGCTCTGGATTGCACGTATCAACGCGGCAGCAAGAATGAACGGACTGTCATACAGCAAATTTATGCACGGCCTGAAGCTGGCAGATGTTGAAATGAACAGAAAGATGCTGGCTGAACTGGCAGTAAATGACAAAGAAGGATTCGCAACTCTTGCAGCACTTGCAAAAGAGAAGATTGCGTAGTAAAATAAGAAAAGAAGCCCGGTCCCTGGTGGGATTCGGGCTTTTCTTAATTTTTAAGTATGGCTGAAGAATGTGAGCGGGAACAGTTTTGAGAATTTGATTTGTTGTTTTCACATGTAAAACAGTCATGCTGTCGGGGAGTGATAAATATATGAGAAATCATGAGGTGACTTCACTTCAGCCGCTACTGAACGAAGAAGGAAAAATTCAGGAGCCGGGATGGGCCAGGCATCCTGTCTGGCAGTATGACAGAAGCCGTATTGTTTCGCCGAAGTTCCGGATAAAAGAAAGAGACTATTATCTTATCCTTAATCAGGATTATGCCTGCGGGTTTACGCTGTCGGATGAAGGGCATGTTGGCTTCAGGTCTGTTTCCCTTTTGAACTTCAAAGAAGGGTGGGAACATACGGAGACAATTCTGATTCCTTTTCCTATGGGAAATATGAAAATGCCGGCTTCTTCTGAAGTGGGAGCCATTGTGTGCAGAGATAAAAGACTCCGCCTGGAATTCCGAAAAGAAGCAGGAAGGCATTTTATATCCTGTGACTTTAAAAATTTCTGGAAGGGGAAGCCGTTTTATTGTGAACTGTCTCTGGAGCGGCCGGAAATGGACATGATGGCAATTGCCGCAACATGGCCCGGGAAAAAGACATTTTATTATAATCAGAAAATTAACTGTATGCGAGCAGAAGGATATATGGCCTTTGATGATATGACCTGGTGGTTTGATCCGGAACAGGATTATGGAACGCTGGATTGGGGCAGAGGAGTTCTGCCATATGACAGCACCTGGTACTGGAGTTCGGGCAACGGCACTGTGGGAGGCAGAACTTTCGGGTTCAATATCGGCTATGGGGCCGGGGATACATCATCAGCAACGGAAAATATTTTGTATTATGATGGAAAAAGTCATAAGCTGGATGATGTTGAGTTTCATATTCCGGAAGGGGATTATATGAGTCCGTGGTCCTTTACTTCCAACGACGGCCGGTTTGAAATGGAATTTATTCCCGTGCTTGACAGAGCAGAATCTATATCCAGGCTGGCGATCCGGTCCGATCAGCATCAGGTGTTCGGAAAAATGAGCGGACGTGCTGTACTGGATGACGGCAGGTTTATTGAATTGAAAGATTTTATGTGTTTTGCAGAAAAAGTGCATAACAGATATTGACATTCTTTTTCAGGAGTGATAAAGTTTTTTTAAACCGTTGAAGAAGAGCAAGTAATCTTAATGAATGCTTAGCAGAGAGCCGCAGGCGGTGAAATTGCGGCATGTCGGACATAAGGTGAATGGGCTTCTGAGGGCGAGCTGAAAAATACAGTAGGTAAGCCGGAGACTGGACTCCGTTAACAAAGAAAGCATATGTTGGTATGCGTGAGAGGATGTATAATAACATCAAGCCGGGTGGCACCGCAGGAGAATGAATATAAACTCCTGTCCCTGCAGAAAATGCAAGGGACAGGAGTTTTTGTTTTTCAAGTCCGCTGTGCACATGGAAGGAAAAAGCGACAGCGCAGGCAGGCCTGCGGCTGGCGGTTATTCCTTCCGTGTATAGAGCGGATGCTCTGCAGCGAGAAGGAGCCGCAGGGCGGCGGAATCGAGCTGGCACAGCGGACGGACGACTGAAAAAGGCACCCGAAAGGCAGCTTCTCTCGCGGAAAGAAAGGAGAAGAAAAAATGAGTGAACAGAAAATTCCCTACAAAATTTATCTTGAAGAAAGTGAAATGCCGAAAGAGTGGTATAATGTCCGGGCAGATATGAAAAATAAGCCTGCTCCGCTTTTGAATCCTGCCACACTGCAGCCTATGACTGCAGAAGAGCTGGAAGCCGTTTTCTGTGATGAACTGGTAAAACAGGAGCTGGATAATGATAACCGCTATATTGAAATTCCGAAAAAGATCCGTGATTTTTATAAAATGTACCGCCCGTCACCGCTTGTAAGGGCTTATTGTCTGGAAGAGAAGCTTCAGACACCGGCAAAGATTTACTATAAGTTTGAAGGAAATAATACATCAGGAAGCCATAAACTGAATTCTGCGATTGCTCAGGCATATTATGCGAAAGAGCAGGGACTGAAAGGTGTAACTACTGAGACTGGTGCTGGCCAGTGGGGAACGGCCCTTTCCATGGCGTGCGCATATCTGGATCTGGACTGTAAAGTATACATGGTAAAATGCTCTTATGAACAGAAACCGTTCCGTCGCGAGGTGATGCGGACATACGGAGCAAGTGTGACGCCGTCTCCGTCAGATACGACGGAAGTGGGAAGAAAGATACTGGCTGAACATCCGGGTACCACAGGAAGTCTGGGGTGCGCAATTTCCGAGGCGGTGGAAGTGGCAACCCATACAGAAGGGTACAGATATGTTCTTGGCAGCGTCCTGAACCAGGTGCTCCTGCATCAGTCCGTGATTGGTGTGGAAACAAAGACAGCAATGGATAAATACGGCATTAAGCCGGATATTATTATCGGATGTGCTGGCGGCGGCTCTAATCTTGGCGGACTCATTTCTCCATTCATGGGACAGAAGCTGCGGGGGGAAGCTGATTATCAGTTTATTGCAGTAGAACCGGCGTCCTGCCCCAGTCTTACAAGAGGTGTTTACGCATACGATTTTTGTGATACCGGAATGGTATGTCCCCTTGCAAAGATGTATACTCTGGGAAGCGGGTTTATTCCGTCAGCCAATCATGCCGGAGGTCTCCGTTATCATGGAATGAGTTCCGTTCTGTCTCAGCTGTATGCTGATGGTTATATGGAGGCGCGCTCTGTAGAACAGACTGCTGTATTTGAAGCGGCAGAACAGTTCGCAAGAGTGGAGGGAATTCTGCCCGCACCCGAGAGCAGCCATGCGATTCGTGCGGCTATAGATGAGGCTCTGAAATGTAAAGAGACAGGTGAGGAAAAGACGATTCTCTTCGGCCTTACAGGAACCGGATATTTCGATATGGTGGCATATGAGAAATATAATAACGGAGAAATGACCGATTATATCCCGACAGATGAGGATCTGAAAGCAGGATTTGACGGAATTCCGAAATTCCCGGGAAATATGGAATAGTCTGAAATAGAAAAAGTCAGAAATAATATGGCTGTGTCTGTTTGAAAACATTGATATCAGACACAGCCGCATTTTTTTGTATTAATATAATTTTCGGAAATTTTAGAAAAATTAGAACAATATTCGAACTTTAATTTTTTCGGAAATATCAGTTGACATTTTGGACTATGAATAGTATTATATCACTTGTGGTCAGCACATGAGATAAGACGGCCACAGAAATAGAGAATGCGGAAGTGTCGGAACTGGCAGACGAGCAAGACTAAGGATCTTGTGACATTCGTGTCGTGTGGGTTCAAGTCCCATCTTCCGCATTGAGAAAAAGCCTTGAATTATTTTCAGGGCTTTTTTATTTTGCAGGAGAGCCTCGTTTGCCGGGCAAGCCTCTTTTTACATATAATCTGCTATTAATGCAGATCCTCTTTTTTCTGAATAGCAAGTTCTGTTCTTCCGGTGAGTTCATCCAGTGTCACGTTAAAAAAATCTGCAATTCGAATCAGAGTGAAAATACTTGGGAGCGTAATACCGCGTTCATATGAAGAGATGGTTTGTCTGCGCATGTGAAGACTGGATGCAAGTACATCCTGTTTGACCGCATTTTGTCTGCGTAGTTTTTTGATATTTTTTCCGATTGTGTTTGACATCATATCTATCACCAGTTATATTTTATCACCCTTCGGTAAGTATGTAATAATACACCCGATATATGAGTATACTTTAATCCGAAATACGGATAGCACTAAACCGCAGATTCGGTACAATAAAGTATAAATGACTAAAGGGTGTGTATACAGTGGATAACCGTGTGAAGGAGCTTCGGAATGAAAGGGGCTTAAGACAGGAAGATCTTGCAGGAAAAATCAATGTCTCTCAACAGACGATCAGCCGGATAGAAAACGGGGAAAATTCTCTTCCGGCGGATCTTCTGATTCAGCTTTCCAGGTTCTTTCATGTTTCAGCGGATTATATATTAAAGTTGTCTGATGTCAGAATGACGCAGGAGTATCGTATTGAAGTTGAGAAAAGTCTGGAGCGCAACAAAGATTTTTGCAATGCTTTTGAGCGGCTGAACATGACAAATCAGGAGCTGGTTGTACGTTTGATGGAACAGCTGGATGAAGGCCAGAATTAAAAAATCATAAAGAACGTAAAAAAGAGGAATTCTTTAACGGATTTCTCTTTTTTTTACTGTTTATATGATATAATTACAATAATTTACTGGAAGAGGCTAATACTATCTGAATAAGAAGAGCGGAGGGAGAAATATGTTAGAAAAAGTTGACTTGTTAAAAAAATTGTCAAAAGAAGAGTACAAGGAAAAAATGTCTCAGCTTGAAACCAAAATCGGACAGCTTCAAAGAGAATGTAAAGCACTTAAAATTCCCATTATGATTGTATTTGAAGGATTCGGAGCGGCGGGAAAAGGGCTTCAGATCGGCAAGCTGATCCAGAGTATGGATCCGAGAGGATTTCATGTATACCCAGTCAAGAATGAAACCGAAGAAGAGCGGATGCATCCGTTCCTCTGGAGATTCTGGATCAAAACTCCGGAAAAGGGGAGAATCGCTATTTATGACGGCAGCTGGTACAGAAGAGTACTGATCGACCGATTTGAAAAACGTACAAAAGAGAAAGAACTTCCGGAAGCATTTCATTCAATTAATTCTTTTGAAGAACAGCTGACAGATGACGGCACTGTAATTATCAAACTGTTTCTGGATATCAGTAAAAAGGAACAGAAGAAGCGCTTTGACAAGCTTCAGAAGAACAAAGAAACAGCATGGCGTGTGACCCAGGGAGATCTTGAGAGAAATGCAAAATATAACGAATATGCCGCGATGATGGAGGATATGCTTTTTAAAACAGACACAGATTATGCGCCCTGGACGATTATCGAGGCCACGGACCGTAGATTCGCAACTGTAAAGATTTATACCACAGTAGTCAAGGCCATGGCAGATCAGATTGAAAAACTGGAACGGCAGAGGAAAAAAGATACAGCCGACCAGGAGACAGACGATCATATGAATGTTTCAGAAGTGGCCCGGGAAGCAGATAAAGAGCTCAGAGAGCTTCAGGTGTCCATTCTCTCCAAAGCAGATCTGTCTCTGAAATATACAAGAGAAGAATATGAAGCAAAGCTGGATAAGCTGCAGAAGAAGATAGAAAAACTTCACGGCGAACTCTACCGCAGAAGAATCCCGGTTGTGCTTGGATTCGAAGGCTGGGATGCGGGAGGAAAAGGCGGAGCTATTAAGCGCCTGACCGCAAAAATGGATGCGCGCGGGTATGCGGTTAATCCTACTGCATCACCCAATGACATAGAAAAAGCGCATCATTATCTGTGGCGTTTCTGGCGCACAATGCCAAAAGCGGGACATGTGGCAATTTTTGACCGCACCTGGTACGGACGTGTTATGGTAGAACGTATAGAGGGCTTCTGCACAAAGGAAGAGTGGCAGAGAGCTTACAAGGAGATCAATGATATGGAAAAGGATCTTTGTGACGCAGGAGCCATAGTGATCAAATTCTGGATGCATATTGACAAGGATGAACAGGAACGGCGTTTTAAAGAGAGGCAGGAGAACCCGGAAAAGCAATGGAAGATTACGGATGAAGACTGGAGAAACCGGGAAAAATGGGATCAGTATGAAGATGCGGTTAATGAGATGCTCCTGCGTACTTCAACTGATTATGCACCGTGGGTTGTAGTAGAAGGCAATGATAAATATTATGCGAGAGTAAAAGTATTAAAAACTGTTGTTGATGCGATAGAAGAACGTCTGAAGGAGAAATAGGTATGGCAATGACAATCAGGGAACAGCTTGAGGAACGGGAAGTAGAATATTTAAGCCCTTATGCCACGTTAAGCAGGAATTCCAAAGGGCGGCAGAGGGAGGAACCTCAGTGTGATATCCGTCCCGTCTTTCAGAGAGACAGGGACCGGATTCTGCACTGTAAAGCATTCCGCAGACTGAAACAGAAGACCCAGGTGTTTCTCCTTCCGAAAGGCGATCACTACCGAACACGGATGACTCATACTCTGGAAGTTTCTCAGAATGCCAGAACCATTGCAAAGGCGCTGCGGCTTAATGAAGATCTGGTAGAGGCGATTGCTCTGGGACATGACCTGGGGCATACGCCTTTCGGTCATGCCGGTGAAAAGGCCCTGAATCATGTTTATCATTTTCAGCACCAGAAACAGAGCCTTCGTGTTGTGGACTGTATTGAAAAAGAAGGACGGGGGCTGAATCTTACCTGGGAAGTCCGGGACGGTATACTGAACCATCAGACTTCCGGCACACCTCATACTCTGGAGGGACAGGTCCTTAGACTGTCTGATAAAATTGCTTACATCAATCATGACATGGATGACGCTATACGGGGAGGAATATTGACGGAAGAAGATATTCCCGCAGATATAAGAGAAGTGCTGGGCAGTTCATGCAAGGCCCGTCTTAATAAAATGGTACATGATGTGATTATAAACAGTATGGATCAGCCTGAGATACGGATGTCGAGTCAGGTAGGCAGGGCGATGTCCGATCTCAGACGATTTATGTTTGAAAATGTCTACTTAAATCCACGGGCCAAGGGAGAAGAGGAAAAAGCGATACATATGATTGAACAGCTTTTTGAATACTGTGTTAAGCATCCGGATATCCTTCCGCAGCAGTTCAGGGACGCTTTGTCCCGGGGAGAATCCGGCAGAGAGCAGATCGTGTGCGATTATATAGCCGGGATGACGGATTCCTATGCGGTAAAAAAATTCCAGGATTATTTTATTCCGGAATCATGGAAAAAATAAAAGGAAAGAAAAAAGTTTTGTCGAATATATAATATAGGGTGTTCTTTGAAGCCAGTATAGAGGAAACAGCATGGAGGAAGACATGTACTATTCAGACGAACTGATTGAAGAGATAAGAACAAGAAATGATATAGTAGATGTAATATCCGGTTATGTCCGGCTGCAGAAAAAAGGAAGTTCATATTTCGGGCTGTGTCCGTTTCACAATGAAAAATCCCCTTCCTTTTCCGTGAGCAGAGAGAAACAGATGTATTATTGTTTCGGTTGCGGAGCGGGAGGAAATGTATTTACGTTTCTTATGGAATATGAGAACTTTTCTTTTATAGAAGCAGTAAAGTATCTGGCGGACCGGGCGGGGATTGCTCTGCCGGAACGGGAATACTCAAAAGAGGCAAAAGAAAGAGCAGATTTAAAGTCGTCGATACTTGAGGTGAATAAACAGGCGGCAAAATATTTTTACGTGCAGCTCAAATCAGAACGAGGAGCACAGGCTTATACATATCTGAAAAACAGAGGCCTGTCGGACAGTACAATTACAGCGTTCGGTCTGGGATATTCCAATAAGTACAGCGATGATCTGTACAAATATCTCAGAAAACAGGGATACAGTGAGGAACTGATCCGTCAGGCCGGACTGATCAACACAGATGAACGGCAGGGAGTTTATGACAAGTTCTGGAACAGGGTAATCTTTCCGATTATGGATGTTAACAGCAGAGTAATAGGCTTCGGCGGAAGAGTGATGGGTGATGGAAAGCCCAAATATCTGAATTCACCGGAGACTCCGGTATTTGATAAAAGCCGGAATCTGTACGGATTAAACCGCGCCAGGACATCCAGAAAGCCATATTTTCTTCTGTGTGAGGGATATATGGATGTGATTTCCCTGCATCAGGCAGGTTTTACAAATGCCGTAGCTTCTCTTGGAACCGCGCTTACTACCGGTCATGCCTCTCTGATCAAGCGCTATGTAAAGGAAGTTTATCTGACTTATGACAGTGATGAGGCAGGAACGAAAGCGGCGCTGCGGGCGCTTCCCATACTTAAGGATGCGGGAATATCGGCGAAGATTGTCCGGATGGAACCGTATAAAGACCCGGATGAATTTATTAAGAATCTGGGAAAAGAGGAATACGAAAAAAGAATTCAGAATGCAAGAAACGGTTTTCTTTTCAGTCTTGAAATACTGGAGAATGACTATGACATGGCGTCTCCAGAGGGGAAAACCGATTTCTTCAGGGAGGCGGCAAGGCATCTTCTTGAGTTTGAGGACGAGCTGGAACGCAATAATTACATAGAGGCGGTAGCCTCCACGTATAGGATCAGTAAAGAGAGTCTGACGAAGCTGGTTACAAAGACAGCTGTAAACTCCGGAATGGCCAGGCCGGTACAGCGGCCCAGAAGAGCCGCGGGAAATGAAAAACCAAAAGAAAACGGGATTCTCACATCTCAGAAGGCGCTGCTTACCTGGATGATCGAGAGTGAAAAGGTCTTTGACTGTATCAGCAGTTATATCAGTCCGGATGATTTTACGGGAGAAATTTACCGGAAGGTAGCAGAGCTTCTGTACGAACAGAGAAAGGACGGGAAACTGAATGCTGCCCGGATTCTGAATCATTTTACGGAAGAGAACGAGCACAGGGAGGCGGCGTCCCTTTTCCATACACGGATTAAGGAGCTGAAAACAAAAGAAGAAAGAGAACAGGCGCTGCGGGAAACGATTCTCAGAGTTAAAGCCCACAGAATTGATCAGAAGACTCTTGAACTGGATCCTTCTGATATGGCCGGCCTTCAGCATCTGATGGAGGAAAAGCGGAAACTGGAAGAGCTGAGACAACTGCATATTTCTATTGATTAAGGATAAAATAAAACAAGATAGCCTGCGTATATGCGCGGCGAAGGAAGGATGGACACATGGAAGAAAACACACAGCAGAAGTTTCTGGAAAGAATGAATGAACTGGTTGCGCTGGGGAAGAAGAAAAAGAGCATACTGGATGTTCAGGAAATCAATGATTTCTTTTCGGATATGGAACTGAATACTGATCAGATGGAGAAGGTATTTGATTATCTGGAAGCAAACAATATCGATGTACTGCGCATCAGCGGCGATGCGGCAGATGATATTGAAGTTGAAATTGATGATATCATCGCCGAAGAGGAAGACGTTGATGTGGAAAATATCGATCTGTCTGTACCGGAAGGCGTCAGCATTGAAGACCCGGTCCGTATGTATCTGAAGGAAATCGGAAAAGTCCCCCTTCTGAGCGCAGAACGTGAGATAGAGCTGGCAAAGAGAATGGAGGAAGGCGATGAGGAGGCAAGAAAAGAGCTTGCTGAGGCAAACCTCCGTCTGGTAGTCAGTATTGCAAAGCGTTATGTGGGCCGCGGCATGCTGTTTCTTGATCTGATCCAGGAAGGAAACCTGGGTCTGATTAAAGCGGTGGAAAAATTTGATTATCATAAAGGATATAAATTCAGTACCTATGCCACATGGTGGATCCGTCAGGCGATTACCAGAGCGATTGCGGATCAGGCAAGAACAATCCGTATTCCAGTGCATATGGTGGAAACCATTAATAAACTGATAAGGGTTTCCAGACAGCTCCTTCAGGAACTGGGAAGGGAACCTCTTCCGGAAGAAATTGCAAAAGAGCTGGACATGCCCGTAGAACGTGTGCGCGAGATTCTCAAAATTTCACAGGAGCCGGTTTCTCTTGAAACTCCGATCGGAGAGGAAGAGGACAGCCATCTTGGTGATTTTATACAGGATGACAACGTGCCGGTGCCGGCGGAAGCGGCTGCCCAGACGCTTCTGAAAGAACAGCTGGATGAAGTGCTGGATACGCTTACTGAAAGAGAACAGAAAGTGCTTCGTCTTCGTTTCGGCATGAATGACGGACGTGCCCGTACGCTTGAAGAAGTGGGCAGAGAATTTGATGTAACCAGAGAGCGTATTCGTCAGATCGAGGCGAAGGCGCTCCGCAAACTCCGCCATCCGAGCAGAAGCAGAAAGCTGAGGGATTATCTTGACTGAGCAGGAATGTGGAACGGGACGGAAAGCATTGGAACAGTTTCCTGATCTCTCTTTCCGCCTTCAGGCGGTAGCTGAACTTGTCACCGGCGGATACCGGATGGCGGATATCGGAACAGATCACGCATATGTTCCGATCTGTCTGGTAAAAGCCGGCAGGATACCGGGGGCCATTGCCGCAGATGTAAATAAAGGTCCTCTTCTGCGCGCGGCAGAACATATCAAAGCCAACAGACTGGAGAATCAGATAGAAACCCGGCTGTCAGACGGATTTTCCGCACTGAAGCCGGGAGAAGTCCAGTCGGCGGTTCTGGCAGGCATGGGCGGAGGCCTGATGATACGTATTCTGAAAGAAGGAGCCGGCGTAACCGAATATCTGGAAGAATGTATTCTGCAGCCCCAGTCAGAGGTAGAAAAAGTAAGAGCCTTTCTTTTAGAGGAAGGTTTTTTGTTTCTGGAAGAGAATATGGTTCTGGATGACGGAAAATACTATCCCATGATGAAGGTAAAGCCGCCATGCAGAAGAAAAGGAGAAGGAAAATCGAAAGAAAATCCGTTGGAAAGGGCGCAAAAGCAGACATGGACCGAAGTGGAACTGCGGTACGGAAAACTTCTTCTGGAAAGGCAGAATCCTGTCCTCCATGAATTCTTAGAACGGGAACACTGCATTAAACAACAGATTCTGTCGCAGCTGGAAAAGAAGGATTCCGGGAGAATCAGGGAAAGACGAAAAGAAGTGGAAATGGAACTGGAATGTACAGAGAAAGGACTGAGTTATTATGCTGTGCAGAGAGATTATACAGGTAATTGAGGCAACTTATCCGAGGGGCGCCGCACTTGATTTTGATAATGTCGGACTTCTGGCCGGAAGGGCGGAGAAAGAAGTGAATCGGATATATCTGGCGCTGGATGCCACGGATCATGTGATTGAATGCGCCGAAAAAGCAGGGGCGGATATGCTGATCACACATCATCCCCTTATTTTTTCTCCGATAAAAAAGGTGACGGATGAAGAGTTTATCGGCCGCAGGCTTGTACGGCTGATCCAGAGCGATATTTCCTATTATGCTATGCATACCAATTATGATGTCCTTGGAATGGCGGAACTCTCGGAACATATTTTGGATATCCGTGATGCACAGGTTCTTGATGTTACATCGTCTGAGGAAGGTGTGGAACAGGGGATCGGAAGAATCGGAAATCTGGAAAAACCCATGACGCTTTCAGAATGCTGTGCCCATGTCCGGCATAGTCTGAAACTGGGGAGCCTGAAGGTGTTCGGGGACATGGGCCGGATGGTGTACAGAATCGCTGTATCGCCTGGTTCGGGAAAATCAGCCATTCCTGTTGCAATCGAAAAAGGAGCGGATGTGCTTGTTACAGGAGATATCGGTCATCACGAAGGACTGGACGCCGTAGCGCAGGGGCTGGCAGTAATTGATGCAGGGCATTATGGAACGGAATATATCTTTATGGATGATATGAGACAGTTCCTGGCGGATAAGCTTCCGGGACTGGAAGTAGAAACAGCGCCGGTTATTCATCCTTTCCAGGTAATACCGTAAATAGCCGGCATTTCCGGAAAATATCAGAATTATTCCATATAAGGAGGGACAAAATGACAGTTCAGAGCTGTACAGTTACGATAGACGGAGAAAAGCGCAGGTATGCCAAAGGTACAACATACAGGGAAATTGCAGAAGAGTATCAGTCACGTTACGCCCACCAGATAGTGCTTGTGTTTGTAGATCAGCTGCGTCTGCAGGAGCTGACAAAAACGCTGCAGAAGGACTGTTCTCTTACATTTGTTACGACGGAGGATGAGATCGGTCACGCAACTTATGTAAGAAGTCTTTGTTTCCTTCTTGTGAAAGCTCTCTATGATACGGCAGGACATGATAAAATTGAAAGAGTGAGAATTCATTTCTCTCTCGGAAGCGGCTACTACTGTACAGTAAACGGCGATGTGGAGACAGATTCCGCATTTCTTGAAAAAGTATCGCAGCGGATGCGAGAACTGTCAGAAGAGGCCCTTCCGATCCGGAAACGTTCTATTCATACGGATGAAGCGGTAGAAAGATTTCACCGCCATGGAATGTATGATAAGGAAAAGCTATTTGAATTCAGACGTGTATCTAAAGTTAACATTTACAGTATCAATGAATTTGAAGATTATTATTATGGGTATATGGTGCCGGATACCGGCTGTCTGAAATATTTTTCACTGATTCCATATGATGAAGGATTTGTGCTTCAGATGCCGTCCAGAGAGAATCCGGAAGAAGTACCGCCGTTTGAGCCGCTTCCGAAACTATTTCACGTGCTGAAAGAATCTGTCCGCTGGGGAGACAGACAGGAGATTGATACGGTAGGAGCGCTGAATGAAATGGTGACCAGGTATGATATGCGGGAAGTTGTGCTTGTTCAGGAAGCTTATCAGGAGAGGAGAATCGGGGAGATTGCCAAGCAGATCGCAGAACGGGGAAATGTAAAGTTTGTACTGGTGGCAGGACCTTCTTCTTCCGGAAAAACGACCTTTTCCCACAGACTTGGAATCCAGCTCCGGGTCAATGGCTTCCGGCCCCATCCGATTGCTGTGGACAATTATTTTGTAGACCGGGAACATACGCCGAGAGATGAAGAAGGAAATTATAATTTTGAATGTATTGAAGCAATTGATATAGAAAAATTTAATGAGGATATGGGCCGGCTGCTTAATGGAGAGGAAGTCTTTCTTCCGGTTTTTAATTTCAAAACAGGGAGAAGAGAATATGAGATGTATCCGAAAAAGCTGGGTGATAATGATATTCTTATCATAGAAGGAATACATTGTCTGAATCCAAAGCTGTCAGAAATGTTAAACGATGAGAATAAGTTTAAAATATATATCAGCGCGCTTACCCAGCTGAATATTGATGAGCATAACCGGATTCCCTCCACAGACGGCCGTCTGATCCGCCGTCTTGTCCGGGACGCCAGAACCCGAGGGGCATCGGCCATGCGGACCATTGCCATGTGGCCGTCTGTCCGCAGAGGTGAAGAAGAAAATATTTTCCCTTATCAGGAAAATGCGGATGTAATGTTTAATTCATCGCTCTTATATGAACTGGCAGTTCTGAAGCAGTATGTAGAGCCGTTGCTTTTCGGTGTGGACCGGAATTCACGGGAATATGTTGAGGCAAAGCGCCTGCTGAAATTTTTCGATTATTTTGTGGGAATCGGAAGTGAAAATGTGCCGACCAATTCTCTTCTGAGAGAGTTTATCGGCGGCGGATGCTTCAGAGTATAAATGAAAAGAGCGAACAGGACAGACATAGTTCTGTTTCGCTCTTTTTTCAGAAATTTTTTGCTGTAAGTTTCCGGAGTTTCAGCTTGATTTGACTTCCCGCCAGAGTTCATTGTAGATAACTTCGTTTTCATCCCCAAGGAAACGGAAAGTTTCACAGTTTTCAAGCTGAGAGATATCCGGGAATGCAATAGTACTGTTGCGCATCCAGTCGTCTTCGATCAGCGCCTGGCCTGCACTGTTTGGAATAGAATAAGTGATGTATTCAAAATTCATTTTGGCAATATCCGGACGGCAGAGGAAATTGATAAATGCCTCTGCATTTCCTTTGTTACGGGCATTTTTCGGTATAACCCAGGAATCAATCCAGAGATTGGATCCTTCTTTCGGAATGACATATTCAAGATCCGGATTTTCTTCCTGACAGTACAGCGCCTCACCAGAATATATGACTCCTATGGCTGCTTCGTTTCCAATCATTTTATCTCTGACCTGATCCACCACATATGCCTGTACCAGAGGTTTCTGTTCTATCAGCAGTTTTTTTGCCTCTTCCAGTTCATCCAGATCAGTGGAATTCAGCGAATAGCCCAGATATTTCAGAGCAACTCCAAAAGCGTCGCGGACACTATCCTGCATCAGTATGCTGTCTTTATATTTTTCATCCCAGAGGATTCCCCAGCTGTTTACCGGTTCATCTACCATAGTTCTATTGTAAAGAATTCCTACAGTTCCCCAGAGGTAAGGCACACTGTATCTGTTGCTTTCATCAAACTGTGTGGAGAGATCCATATATATGTTGTCAATATATTTTATATTCGGAATGTTATCAAAATTAATCTCTGCCAGAAGATTATTTTCGATCATGCGCTGAACCATATAGTCAGAGGGGCAGACCACGTCATATGCAATTGCGCCCGACTGTACTTTCGGGTACATGATTTCATTTGTTTCATATTCTTCATATATAACATGAATTCCGGTTTCTTCTTCAAACAGGTCGATTACATCAGGATCCAGATACTCGCCCCAGTTGTAGACAATCACCTGTTCGCCGGAGGAGACTGCTCCGTTATTGCCGTAAATAAAGCCGCCGGCTATAATTACACTGATAATTGCAACCGGAACGACCCGCTGGAAAAATATTCGGCTGAATTTCTGGAAAACTCCGAAACGGGTTCGTTTCGTCCGCTGCTTTTCTGCCTTGTGCGGAGACATATTAATCAGTAGCAGCAGAAGAAGTACTGTTACAAACATAATTGTAGACAGAGCATACATTTCCGGTTTGATTCCCTTCCTGACTTCACTGTAGATCTTGGTGGACAGAGTATCTATGCCGGGTCCTTTGGTAAAGTGGGTGATGATAAAATCATCCAGAGACATCGTGAAAGCCAGCAGAAATCCGGAAAAAATTCCGGGCATTATATCCGGAAGCACAACCTTGAAAAAAGCATAGACAGGAGACGCTCCCAGATCAAGAGCTGCTTCATAGGTGCTTTTGCTTGTCTGCTTCAGCTTTGGCATTACACTTAATATCACATAGGGGATGTTAAATGTAATATGAGCCAGCAGAATAGTGGAAAATCCCAGTGTAAAGCGGAATGCAATGAACAGAAGCATCAGAGAGATGCCTGTTACAATATCTGCATTCAGCATGGGGATATTCGTAATTCCCATGAGAAGAGTCCGCATACGCGGTTTCATGGCCTGAATGCCGAGTGAAGCCGCTGTTCCGATCAGTGTGGCAATCAGAGCGGAAAGAAGGGCAATAATCAGCGTGGTATACAGTGCGTTCATAATATCCTCATTCTGAAAAAGCCGGATATACCACTTGCCGGTAAATCCGTCCCATCTGGAGCGGGTTTTGGTATTATTAAAAGACAGTATAACCAGAGTGAAAATCGGCGCATAGAGAATAAGAAAGATCAGCGCCAGATAAGCTTTTTTTGCAGCGCTTTTAATCAAAATGCTGTTCCCTCCCCTTCCTTATCATATTTGGCAATCAGCGCCATGCTTGCAATTATAAAGATCATCAGAACAAGAGAAAGTCCGGAACCTACATTCCAGTTGCTTCCCTGCTTGAATTCCTGCTCAATTACATTTCCGATCAGGAGAATCTTGCTTCCGCCCAGCAGGTCAGAAATAACAAATGTCGTAAGAGACGGAACAAATACCATGGTTATACCGCTTATTATTCCGGGCACGCTCAGAGGCAGAATGATTTTAGTGAAAGTCTGAATGCTGTTTGCGCCAAGATCTCTTGCCGCATAGATTACATCTCCGTCAATTTTGGAGAGCACGTTATATACAGGCAGTACCATAAAGGGCAGAAAATTATAAACCATTCCGAGAATAATGGCTGCCGGCGTGTTTATGAGAGTCTGTTCAGGCAGATGAAAAAATGCAAGAATACTGTTAATTACTCCGTTTTTTTCCAGCAGAGTCTGCCAGGCCAGGGTGCGCAGGAGAAAATTCATCCACATGGGAAGAATAAAAATAAGTACAATGAAGCTTGTCTGGTTCAGGTTTTTTTCTGAGAGAATCATGGCAAGAGGGTAGGCGAGTATCAGGCAGATCAGTGTGCTTACCAGGGAAAGCAGAAGCGCCAGACCCAGTGACTTGAGATTTTCGGGTTCCGCCATTTTCGCAAGATTTAAAAGTGTAAAAGCTCCGTCAGTATCTGTAAGACCATAATATACGATCAGCAGAAGAGGGATAATAATGAATGATACGGCCCAGAAAAGATAGGGGCCGGCCAGCAATCTTCTAGTTTTCAATTCCCGCTGCCTCCTCATCTTCTGATTCCGGTTTCTTCATAATCTGAATATCAAAAGGATCCACGCGGATGCCTACTTCAGTGCCGACCGGAAACATATCTGTACTGTGTACAAGCAGTTCGTAGTTGTTCGCAAGTATGTCCATTTCGTAGTGAACGCCTTTGAAAATCAGATTGGTTACCACACCGTTAATGGTTCCTTCGCCGGGGGATACCAGGTCAATGTCCTCCGGGCGGATTACGGCGTCAACTGCCTTGTTTTGTCCGAATCCTACGTCAACGCACTGCCAGACCGCCCCAAGCATTTTAACCACCTTGTCTTCAACCATAGTGGCAGGAAGAATATTACTGTCTCCGATAAAGTCAGCCACAAAAGCATTCTGCGGTTCATTGTAAATATCTTCAGGAGTTCCGATCTGCTGGATATATCCCTGATTCATAACAACAATAGTATCTGACATGGTAAGAGCTTCTTCCTGATCGTGAGTAACATAAACAAACGTAATGCCGAGTTCGTTTTTCAGCCGCATAAGTTCATACTGCATATCCTGTCTGAGTTTTAAATCCAGCGCGCCAAGCGGTTCATCCAGAAGAAGAACCTTCGGCTCGTTGACAATTGCTCTTGCTATGGCGATTCTCTGCTGCTGACCGCCGCTGAGAGAATCCGGGGTTCGTTCTTCATAGCCTTCCAGATTAACCAGCTTCAGCGCGTACTTTATTTTGTCCCTGATATATGCCTGAGATTTGCCGCGGATTTTCAGACCGAAAGCAATATTTTCGGCAATTGACATATGGGAGAACAGGGCGTATTTCTGAAAAACCGTGTTAAGCTGCCGGCGGTTCGGCGGCAGCTTGTTGATATTCTTCCCGTCAAAGATAATATCCCCGGAATCAGGAGTTTCAAAACCTCCCAGGATACGCAGAAGCGTGGTTTTCCCGCAGCCGCTGGGGCCCAGCAGTGTAAGGAATTCATTCTCGCGTATATAAAGATTCAGTTTGTCAAGTACTATGGTATCATCAAAAGATTTTGTAATATCCACAATATTGATCAGTTTATTGGACATTTTATTCCTCCGTATAAATTTTTCTGACGTGTTCTATGCGTGAACACATGTTTTGCAGCAGCAGATCGGCCAGAGTTATGGCGGTCATGGACTCCACTACCACTACAGCCCGGGGGACGATAAGTGGATCGTGACGTCCTTTGACCAGAATTTCTGTATTCTCTCCGTCTTCATTTACTGTGTCCTGTGGCCGGGAAATGGAGGATGTAGGTTTCACGGCAGCGCGCAGGATCAGGAGAGAGCCGTCGCTTAAGCCGCCAAGTGAACCGCCGGCGTGATTGGTCTTTTTGCATACTTTTTTGCCGTCCATGTAGAAAGGATCATTATTCCGGCTCCCGACAGATGCGGCGGCGAGAAAACCGTCTCCGATTTCTACTCCTTTCACGGCTCCGATGGACATAATTGCCTGGGAAAGAAGCGCGTCAAGCTTGTCAAATACCGGTTCTCCAAGGCCGGCAGGAAGGCCGTCTGCCGTACACTCTATAATTCCGCCGCAGGAATCACACTGAGACATGAGAGTGGAAACGTATTCGGCCGCTTTTTCAGCTATGGCATTATTTGGAAGATAGAAGCTGTTTTCGAATATTTCAGAAAAACAATATTCTTCTTCAGAAACTGTATAGGGTCCGATTGATTTGGAATAAGCACGGACAGAAATTCCCAGTTCTTTCAGAAAAGCAGAAGCCACAGCTCCTGCAGCTACACGCCCGATCGTTTCCCGGCCGGAAGAACGCCCTCCGCCCCTGTAATCCCGGATGCCGTATTTTTCAAAAAATCCGTAGTCCGCATGTCCCGGCCGGAACGTGTGGGCTATATTGCCGTAATCCCGGGATCTCTGGTCCTGATTGCGTACCAGAAGAGAGATTGGGGTACCGGTTGTTTTCCCCTCAAAGACACCGGAGAGAATCTCTACTGTATCTGATTCACTGCGCTTTGTTGTATATTTGCTCTGCCCGGGTCTTCGTCTGTCAAGAAATGTCTGAATTATATTTGCATCCAGAGCAAGCCCGGCCGGGCACCCGTCTATTACAACACCAATTCCTGCTCCGTGGGATTCGCCCCAGGTTGTAATCCGGAACAGTTTTCCAAATGATGATCCACTCATTTTATAAGTCTCCCTTCAAAAAGCTTTTTATTACAGCTGTATTCCGATAAAAAGAAGAAATTTTACCGCATAAAAGTCATTATATAGGAAGACATGAATCGACGCAAGTAAGAGGATAGAAAACTGTGATACATTTGAACAAAAAGAATTCACTGTACTTTTTCTGTTTTTCGTAATATAATGTTGCCGAGATGTTGAAAAAGGAGAGAGATGATTAATAAATGAGTAATGAAAACAAAAAAGACTCCAGAACAACTTCTGAAGAAATAAAAATTCCAGACAGCAGAAACAATACTGATCATACAGAAAAGGACTTGGAAGAAGAAAAAACGGACAAGATACCTGCAGAAGCGGTACTTTCTGCTGCAGAAAGCAGTGAGAGCAGCGAGCCTGATGAGAACGATGAAGGCAGCGTGCCGGAGTCTGACAGGGCAGAGAATCCTGAGGCAGATGCCGCAGATAATGATGTAATTCCATCAGAACAGGGCGCCTGGTCAGATGATGAGGAAGAGGCACAGGAAGTCCTGTCCGGTAAGGAAAGAAGACGCAGACGGCGCCGCGGAAAAAAGAAACGGGAATCCGGAAAATCCGGAAAGAAGGGACTTTTTATCGCGGGAGGTATTATCGGCGGCCTGCTGCTGATATATCTCGGAATATCTGCATTTTTTATCGGTCATTTCTATATCAATACAACAATTAACGGGAAAGACTTTTCCGGAAAAACTATTGCAGATGTAGAAGATTATATTAAACAGCAGGTAGACGGATATGAACTTACGATTGTTGAACAGAATAATGACAGAAATACGATAAAAGGTTCTGAGATCGGACTTGAATATGCTGAAAGTTCGGAAATTCAGGATGCTCTGGATGCGCAGAATCCGCTCTTGTGGCCTGCGGGATTTTTTATAAGATCTGAAGAAAATGTATCAATTGGCGTGAATTATGATGAAGCACTGCTGAATGAAAAATTGCAGTCCATCAAAGCTGTTACGAAAGATCAGACGGAGTCCGTGTCCGCTTATCCTAAATATAACGGCAGAGAGTATGTGATTGAACCGGAGGTTTACGGTTCGGCTGTAAATACAGAAGTGCTGAAAGAAAAGGCTGTCCAGTATATTACGGAATTCAGGGATACGCTGAATATGATGGATGAAGAATGCTATACGATGCCGAAGTATACGTCCGAATCTGAGGAAGTTCAGAATGCCTGTGATATAATGAATCAGTATATAAAGGCACAGATCACATATACAATGGACGAGGAGGTTGTGGTAGACAAAGAACTCATTTCTCAGTGGCTCAGCTGCGATGATGATATGAATGTTACTTTCGATGAAGATGCTGTAGCAGAATGGATGCGTGAATTTGGCAAGAAATATGATACCGTAGGAACGACAAGAAGCATTACAACTCCGGACGGCAAACAGACGGAAGTATCCGGCGGTACATATGGCTGGATTGTAAATGAGGCAGAGGAAACACAGAATCTGATTGAAAATATCAAAAACGGAGAGACTGTGACCAAAGAACCGGAATACAAGCAGACTGCCGCTTCCCGTTCTGAACAGGACTGGGGGACTACGTACGCCGAGGTAGATATATCCGCGCAGAAGATGTGGTATATCGTTGACGGTTCGGTTGCCCTGACTTCCGATGTTGTGACCGGACTTCCGGCGGATGACAGGGACACTCCGACAGGTGTTTATTCTATTCTTTATACAGAAAGAGACTCTACGCTTAAAGGAGAGATTGATCCGGCTACAGGCAAGCCTTCCTATGAAACACCGGTGGCCTTCTGGATGCCTTTTACCTATCAGGGACATGGCTTCCACGATGCCACATGGCAGGCTCAGTTCGGCGGTGACTGGTACTTGTCACATGGCTCCCACGGATGTGTAAATATGCCGTATGACAAAGCATCACAGCTTTTTGAGATGATAACTGCAGGTACGCCGGTTATTATTCATAATTAAAAATGACTGCAGGAAAATAAAATCTGAGTAGTGAGGAAGCAGAATTCTGCTTCCTCATATATATGTGCGCCGGACAGACGCACATTTCTGAAAAATATGAAGGAGTAAAAAATAATAAAATGACATATGAACTTCTGAAAAAAGATGGAAAGGCCAAACGGGCACGTTTTCATACAGTACACGGCACTATAGAAACGCCGGTTTTTATGAATGTAGGAACTGCCGCAGCAATCAAAGGGGCAGTTTCCACAGATGATCTGCGGCAGATTAAAACCCAGGTCGAGCTTTCCAATACTTATCATCTTCATGTCAGACCGGGAGATGAAGTAATAAAAAAACTTGGAGGACTTCACAGGTTTATGAACTGGGACCGTCCAATACTTACGGATTCAGGCGGATTTCAGGTGTTTTCTCTTTCGTCACTCAGAAAAATCAAAGAAGAGGGCGTTCATTTCCACTCTCATGTTGACGGAAGAAAGATATTTATGGGACCGGAGGAAAGTATGCAGATACAGTCAAATCTGGCGTCTACGATTGCCATGGCTTTTGACGAGTGCCCCTCCAGTGTGGCGGACAAAAAGTATATGTCGGATTCCGTAGAGCGGACAACACGCTGGCTTGCCCGCTGCAAAAATGAGATGGCCCGGCTTAATTCTCTGCCTGATACGATTAATCCTCACCAGATGCTTTTCGGGATTAACCAGGGCGGTATTTATGAAGATATCCGGATTGCTCATGCACAGCAGATTACAGAGCTTGATCTGGACGGCTATGCAATCGGAGGCCTGGCGGTAGGAGAAAGCCATGAAGAAATGTACCGGATTCTGGATGCGGTAGTCGGCTATCTGCCTGAAAATAAACCTACTTATCTTATGGGAGTAGGAACTCCGGCAAATATACTGGAGGCTGTAGACCGGGGCGTGGACTTTTTTGATTGTGTATATCCCACCCGGAACGGAAGGCACGGACATGTGTACACAAATCACGGGAAATTAAATCTATTTAATGCAAGGTATGAGCTTGATGACAGACCCATCGAGGAAGGATGCGGCTGTCCGGCCTGCCGAAGTTACAGCCGGGCATATATCCGGCATCTGCTCAAGGCAAAAGAGATGCTTGGCATGAGGCTGTGTGTTCTTCATAATCTGTATTTTTATAATACGATGATGGAGGAAATCAGGGACGCAATTGATGCCGGAGAGTATCAGACGTATAAAAAGAAAAAACTTTCCGCAATGGCCGGACCGACAATAATGAGCTGACGGTTTTTTCCAAAAAGATACTTGAACAATAAGAGGATATTGTGTATAGTATTCTTATCGTCTCCCGGCTTTTTGCTTCTGCCGGAGAGAAGATTGGCGGAACACAAATAGTTAGGAGGAAGTTTAATTATGCAAATGGTAGGATTGCTTGCTGTATATGCAATTATTATCGGAGGAATGTGGTTCCTTCTCATGCGTCCTCAGAAGAAGGAGCAGAAGAGACTTCAGGCTATGCTTTCCACAATGGAAGTTGGAGATACAGCCCTGACCACAAGCGGATTTTATGGCGTTATTATTGACATTACAGACGATGATGTAATTGTAGAATTTGGAAATAATAAAAACTGCCGTATTCCGATGCAGAAATCTGCAATTGCTCAGATCGAGAAACCGAACGCGGAATAAGAATCAGAAAATCCTGTAGTTTGATGCTGCAGGATTTTTTGTATATAGGTATATTTACAGTTTATATAATTTAGAGCGCCCTCTATTTTTGCCGCAAACACTTGAAACAACAGCTGAAATGCGGTATGATAAAGACTATCAGTATTTTTCATTCGAAGGGATGGGGTAAGATGGAATTAAAAATCGGAGTAATTAAGGGAGACGGCATTGGTCCGGAGATTGTGAACGAGGCGTTGAAAGTGCTGGACCGGGTCGGAGAAGTGTATGGACATACATTTTCTTATACACAGCTTCTGATGGGAGGAGCCTCTATTGATGTAAACGGCGTTCCTCTTACAGAGGAAACTTTAAAGCTGGCAAAAGAAAGTGAAGCGGTTCTGATGGGATCCATCGGAGGAGATGCAAAGACCTCTCCCTGGTATCAGCTGGAACCGTCAAAACGGCCGGAAGCAGGGCTTCTTGCTCTGAGGAAGGGGCTGAACCTTTTCGCAAATCTTCGTCCTGCGGTTCTTTACGATGAGCTCAAAGGCGCCTGCCCTCTGAAAGAAGAGATAGCCGAACAGGGATTTGACATGATGATTATGAGAGAACTTACAGGAGGTCTTTATTTCGGAAGCAGGAGCACGGAAGAAGTGAACGGTGTACTGACTGCGAAAGATGAGCTTACATACAATGAGAATGAGATACGCAGAATCGCAATAAGAGCATTTGATATTGCCATGAAACGAAGAAAAAAAGTGACCAGTGTAGACAAGGCAAATGTTCTGGATTCTTCCAGATTGTGGAGAAAAGTAGTAGAAGAAGTATCGTCTGATTATCCGGAAGTTACGCTGGAGCATATGCTTGTCGATAACTGTGCGATGCAGTTGGTGAAGGATCCGGCTCAGTTTGATGTGATCCTGACGGAGAATATGTTTGGGGATATTCTTTCTGACGAGGCAAGTATGGTTACCGGTTCTATCGGAATGCTTGCGTCTGCCAGCCTGAATGAGACAAAGTTCGGACTTTACGAGCCCAGCGGCGGATCTGCTCCGGACATTGCGGGAAAAGGAATAGCAAATCCTATTGCTACAATTCTTTCAGCTGCAATGATGCTGAGATATTCATTTGATCTGGACAAAGAAGCAGATGCCATTGAAAAGGCAGTGGAAGATGTCCTGAAAGACGGATACCGTACGATTGATATTATGTCAGAAGGAAAGATTCAGATCGGCACATCTGAGATGGGCGACAGGATCTGTGAATATATTCAATAATTCAATAGAGTGAATCTGAAAACTAAAATTCAGTCAGAAAGTGAGGAGATTTGATTTGATAAGCGATACAGTTACAAAAGGCGTACAGCAGGCGCCACACAGATCTTTGTTTAATGCACTGGGTATGACACAGGAGGAACTTGACCGGCCGCTGATCGGTGTTGTCAGCTCCTACAGTGAAATTATTCCCGGACATATGAATCTGGATAAAATTACAGAGGCGGTAAAAATGGGGGTTGCCATGGCAGGCGGAACTCCGGTTATGGTTCCGGCAATTGCGGTATGCGATGGTATTGCCATGGGCCATATCGGTATGAAATATTCTCTGGTAACAAGAGATCTGATTGCCGACTCAACTGAGGCACTGGCGCTGGCTCATCAGTTTGACGGACTTGTTATGATACCGAACTGTGACAAAAATGTTCCGGGACTGCTGATGGCAGCGGCAAGGGTGAACATTCCGACAATCTTTGTCAGCGGGGGCCCTATGCTTGCAGGACATGTGAAAGGACAGAAAACCAGTCTTTCCAGTATGTTTGAGGCAGTAGGCT
Source organism: Mediterraneibacter sp. HA8405 (assembly GCF_056148955.1). NCBI lineage: Bacteria > Bacillati > Bacillota > Clostridia > Lachnospirales > Lachnospiraceae > Mediterraneibacter > Mediterraneibacter sp. HA8405. The sequence goes on from NZ_CM148758.1 coordinate 1,891,820, forward strand.
CCTATGCGGCAGGAAAGATTTCAGACGAAGAACTCTGTGAATTTGAAAATAAAGCCTGCCCTACATGCGGTTCCTGCTCAGGTATGTATACAGCAAACAGCATGAACTGCCTGACAGAGGCTCTGGGAATGGGGCTGAAAGGAAACGGAACCATACCGGCTGTATATTCTGCGCGGCTTCAGCTGGCAAAACATGCAGGTATGCAGGTAATGGAACTGGTGAGAAGGAATATTCGTCCGAGAGACATCATTACAGAGAAGGCAATTCTGAATGCCCTTACAGTTGATATGGCGTTGGGATGCTCTACAAACAGCATGCTTCATATCCCGGCCATTGCTCATGAAATCGGTATGGACTTTGAGATTGACTTTGCCAACAGCATCAGCGAAAAAACACCGAATCTCTGTCATCTGGCTCCGGCCGGACATACATATATCGAGGATCTCAATGAGGCAGGCGGCGTATATGCGGTTATGAATGAACTGAATAAAAAAGGACTGCTTTATACAGACTGCATGACGGTTACCGGAAAGACGATCGGCGAAAATATAGAAGGATGTATCAATAAGAATCCGGAAGTAATCCGTCCGATTGATAATCCATATTCTGCTACCGGCGGCCTTGCAGTTCTGAAGGGAAATCTGGCTCCGGACGGAAGTGTAGTAAAGAGATCTGCGGTTTGTGATGAAATGCTGGTACATGAGGGCCCTGCCAGAATATTTGAAAGCGATGAAGAAGCCACAGAGGCGATCAAGAGTGGAAAGATTAATCCGGGTGATGTAATCGTGATCCGATATGAGGGACCGAAAGGCGGCCCGGGCATGAGAGAGATGCTCAATCCTACATCTGCAATTGCAGGGTACGGTCTCGGATCTTCTGTAGCTCTGATTACGGATGGAAGATTCAGCGGCGCTTCCAGAGGAGCATCCATCGGCCATGTATCTCCGGAAGCAGCTGTAGGCGGACCGATCGCGCTGGTGGAAGAAGGGGATATAATCAAAATTAATATTCCTGAACTGAAGCTGGAACTTGATATTTCAGACGAGGAAATGGCAGCCAGAAGAGCAAAATGGCAGCCCAGAGAGCCGAAGGTTAAGACCGGTTATCTGGCCAGATATGCGTCTATGGTTACATCAGGCAACCGGGGGGCAATTCTGGAAATACCAAAGACAGAGGAAACAAAATAACCAGGGAGGAAGGCGCCATGCAGTTAAATGGAGCAGAAATAGTAATAGAGTGCCTGAAGGAGCAGGGAGTAGATACTGTATTCGGATATCCGGGTGGAGCTATTCTTAATGTTTATGACGAATTATATAAACACAGAGATGAGATCCGGCATATTCTTACATCCCATGAACAGGGAGCTTCTCATGCTGCCGACGGCTATGCGCGTGCAACTGGGAAAGTCGGTGTATGCCTGGCAACCAGCGGACCGGGAGCAACTAACCTGGTCACAGGAATAGCCACGGCTTACATGGATTCCATTCCGATTGTAGCGATTACATGTAACGTGGGAGTATCTCTTCTTGGAAAAGACAGCTTCCAGGAAATTGATATTACAGGCATTACATTGCCGATCACAAAATATAATTTCATAGTCAAGGATGTATCTGATCTTGCAGATACAATCCGGAAAGCATTCCGGATTGCGAAAAGCGGCCGTCCTGGCCCGGTTCTGATTGATATTCCGAAAGATGTAACTGCCAATGTAACCGAGTATGAATATAAGGAGGCAGAACAGCCTGCTCGCTCCGAGGTACAGATCAGCCGGGAGGAGCTTGACAGCGCGCTGTCCATGATACGTGCTTCCAGACGTCCGGTGGTCTTCGTCGGAGGAGGCGCAGTCCTTTCCGATGCCAGCGATGAATTATTTGAATTTGTGGAAAAGGTGGATGCGCCGGTAACAGATACCCTTATGGGAAAAGGTGCTTTTCCGGGTACGGATCCGCGTTACACGGGTATGCTGGGAATGCACGGCACAAAAGCTTCAAATTACAGTGTCAGCGAGTGTGATCTTCTGATTGTTGTGGGCGCAAGATTCAGCGACCGTGTGACAGGAAATACAGAGACATTTGCTAAAAACGCGAAAATTCTTCAGATTGATATTGATCCTGCGGAAATGAATAAAAATATTATTATCACCCAGGGAATCGAAGGCGATATTAAAAATGTGCTGAAACTGCTGAATGAGAATCTGGATCAGCAGGAACACAGAGAATGGCTTGAAAAGGTAGAAGATTATAAGGAAAAATATCCTCTGAAATATCATCCGGAAGGACTGACAGGTCCGTTTATAGTAGAAGAAATTTACCGCCAGACAAAGGGAGAGTCTCTTATAGTAACTGAAGTAGGACAGCATCAGATGTGGGCGGCCCAGTACTATAAGTATACAAAGCCCCATACCCTTCTTACATCCGGCGGCCTCGGGACAATGGGGTATGGTCTGGGAGCGGCGCTTGGCGCAAAGACCGGATGCCCGGATAAAACAGTCATCAATATTGCAGGAGACGGATGTTTCCGCATGAATATGAACGAGATTGCCACGGCGGTCAGACACAATATTCCGGTTATTCAGGTTGTGGTAAATAATCATGTGCTTGGTATGGTGCGTCAGTGGCAGGATCTGTTTTATGATGAAAGATATTCCGCAACTGTGCTCAGAGACGCGGTTGATTTTGTAAAGCTGGCCGAGGCAATGGGCGCCGTCGGAATCCGCGCGACAAGTCAGCAGGAATTCAGAGCGGCTCTGGAAGAGGCTCTGACGCTGAACAAACCGGTAGTTATTGACTGTCAGATTGACAGTGATGATAAGGTATGGCCCATGGTTGCTCCGGGAGCATCTATCAGCGATGCATTTGACGAAGAAGATATGGCGAGATAAATCCCGCTGTATATATATAATTGAGGAGGTAGTTAAAATGAGCAGAGTGTACAATTTTTCAGCGGGCCCCGCAGTTCTTCCGGAAGAGGTACTGAAGGAAGCAGCTGCGGAAATGCTGGATTACAACGGGACAGGGATGTCTGTGATGGAAATGAGCCACCGTTCAAAAGCTTTTGAAGAGATCATTACAACGGCAGAACAGGATCTGAGAGATCTGATGAATATCCCTGACAATTATAAAGTGCTTTTCCTTCAGGGAGGAGCTTCCCAGCAGTTCGCAATGATTCCCATGAATCTGATGAAAAACAGGGTTGCTGATTATATTATTACAGGACAGTGGGCAAAAAAAGCGGCAAAAGAGGCAGAAAAATATGGTAAAGTCAACAGAATAGCATCTTCTGAGGACCGTACGTTTTCCTATATTCCGGACTGCAAAGATCTGCCTGTTTCCGAGGATGCAGACTATGTTTACATCTGTGAGAACAATACAATTTATGGGACAAAATTCAAAACTCTTCCGAATACAAAAGGAAAGACTCTGGTAGCGGATGTTTCCTCCTGCTTCCTGTCTGAACCAGTAGATGTGTCCAGATATGGACTTATCTATGGCGGTGTGCAGAAGAATATCGGACCGGCAGGTGTTGTTATTGTAATCATCCGGGAAGATCTGATTACAGAGGATGTGCTTCCGGGCACGCCTACCATGCTCACATATAAAACACACGCGGATGCGAAGTCACTGTATAATACACCGCCGGCATACGGCATTTATATCTGCGGTAAAGTGTTCAAGTGGATCAAGTCTCTGGGCGGACTTGAAGCAATGAAAGAGAGAAATGAAAAGAAGGCAAAAGTTCTCTATGATTTCCTCGATCAGAGCAAACTGTTTAAGGGAACAGTTGAAAAGGAGGACCGCTCTCTTATGAATGTGCCTTTTATTACAGGAGATGCCGATCTGGACGCAAAATTTGTCAAAGAGGCAAAGGCTGCAGGTCTTGAAAATCTGAAAGGGCACCGGACAGTAGGCGGCATGAGAGCCAGCATATACAATGCAATGCCTTATGAAGGCGTTGTTGCGCTGGTAGACTTTATGAAAAAATTTGAAGAGGAGAATCTGTAAAATGTTTAAGTATCATTGTCTGAATCCGATCTCTCATGCAGGACTGGGACAGCTGGATGAAAATTATGTAAACACAGATGAGGCAAAAGAAGCGGATGCCATATTGGTGCGCAGCGCCAAAATGCATGATATGGAATTCGGTCGGAATCTGAAGCTTATTGCCCGCGCCGGCGCCGGAGTGAATAATATTCCTCTGGACAGATGTGCGGAAGAGGGAATTGTCGTATTTAATACACCGGGAGCAAATGCAAACGGTGTAAAGGAAATTGTAATTGCAGGAATGCTTCTGGCAGCAAGAGATATCATCGGCGGTATTAACTGGGTACAGGAATATGAGGAAGACGGTGATATCGCGAAGATTACCGAGAAAAAGAAAAAGGCCTTTGCCGGAACTGAGATTCAGGGCAAAAAACTCGGTGTAATCGGCCTTGGCGCTATCGGAGTTCTGGTGGCAAACGCAGCCGTAAATCTTGGGATGGACGTGTACGGATATGATCCTTATCTGTCGGTGGATGCGGCGTGGAAACTTTCCAGACACATTCATCATGCAAAAACGGTAGATGAGCTTTATAATCAGTGCGATTATATTACAATTCATGTGCCGGCTACGGAAGATACGAAAGGCATGATTGACAAAAACGCGATCGGTCTTATGAAGAAAGGCGTTGTAATTCTCAATTTTGCCAGAGATATTCTTGTGAATCAGGAGGACATTGTGGATGCTCTTGTTTCCGGAAAAGTGCGCTGTTATGTGACAGATTTCCCGACGAAAGAAATTGTGGGTGTTAAAGGGTCCATCGTTATTCCGCACCTGGGTGCATCTACGGAAGAATCTGAGGATAACTGCGCGAAAATGGCGGCATCCGAGCTGAGAGATTTCCTTGAGAATGGAAATATTCACCATTCCGTTAATTATCCGGACTGCGATATGGGCAAAAAGAGCAGTGCCGCAAGAATTACCGTACTTCACAGGAATGTCCCGAAGATGCTCGGACAGTTTACGGGAATCCTGGCAGAAGAAGGGATTAATATTTCCCTGATGACAAATAAAAGCCGTAATGAATATGCTTATACAATGATTGACGTTGACGCAGCTGTACCGGCTGAAGTGGAAAATAAAATTTCTGAAGTGGACGGCGTGCTTCGGGTTAGAATTCTTTAAAAAAGGATACCTGTCGGTAAGGAGAACCAGACCGGCAGGTATATTTTTGATTGATTCACGGGAACATGCAGCAGAAGTGCAGTATAATAAAGTTTTTCGTCCGGTGTGATACGGCAGGCGGAAAGCTTCGAGAAAACTCCCGTGGAAGGTTGTATTGACAAAAAGTGTATAAATGTATACAATTATACAGACGTAGTTTTGTTAATGCATTTATACATGTGTATCAGAGCTATATGCTTTTGCGGCGGGAGGGCATCAGATGGAAGAACATCAGGATTATTCTCTTGGAAGCCGTGTTTTCCAGAAAATCCGGGAAGATATTCTAAACGGCAGATACAAGGAACATGATGAACTCAGAGAAAACACTCTGGGGAAAGAGCTGGGCGTAAGCCGGACTCCGGTGAGAGAGGCGCTGCGTCAGCTGGAGCTTGAGGGGCTGGTAACAATCATACCGAACCGTGGAGCTTATGTGACCGGTATATCCCGCAAGGATATATGGGATATTTATGCAATGCGTTCTATGCTGGAAGGACTTTGTGCCAGATGGGCATCAGAGCATATTACGGATGAGCAGCTGGACAAGCTGGAAGAGGCAATTCTTTTATCTGAGTTTCAGATAAAAAAAGAGTCCGGATTCAATGCATCCCAGGTCGCTGTTCTGGATGGGCAGTTTCATGCGATACTTTATGAAGCGTCCGGAAGCAGAATTTTAAGCCATGTTCTGACGGATTTCCATAATTATGTAAAGATGGCCCGCGTGTCATCTGTCGTATCCGAGGAAAGAGCCCGAAAGTCAATTCGGGAGCATCGCCAGATACTCCGGGCGATCCGGGAACGTGACGCGGATATGGCGGAGCAGCTGGCAAACGAACATATTATGCATGTGATGCAGAATCTGAAAAAACAGGGCTATAACGAAAATTAGGAGGAGACAGCAAAATGGAAAAAATTAAGATGACAACACCTCTTGTAGAGATGGATGGAGATGAAATGACAAGAATTCTCTGGAAAATGATCAAAGAGAATCTTCTTGAACCGTACATTGACCTGAAGACGGAGTATTATGATCTCGGTCTTGAGCATAGAAATGAAACAAACGATCAGGTAACGGTTGATTCCGCTATGGCTACAAAGAAGTATAAAGTGGCTGTAAAATGCGCGACGATCACTCCGAATGCCGCACGTATGGACGAGTATGATCTGAAAGAAATGTGGAAAAGCCCGAACGGAACAATTCGTGCTATTCTTGACGGAACAGTATTCCGTGCTCCTATTGTAGTAAAAGGTATTGAGCCCTGTGTTAAAAACTGGAAGAAACCGATCACAATTGCAAGACATGCTTATGGTGATGTATATAAGGGATCGGAGATGAAGATACCGGGCGCCGGAAAAGTGGAGCTTGTTTATACTGCAGAGGACGGCTCTCAGACAAAAGAGCTGGTTCATGAGTTTGACGGACCGGGAATCGTTCAGGGAATGCACAACCTGAACAAATCCATTGAAAGCTTTGCAAGAAGCTGCTTTACATATGCCCTGGATACCCACCAGGATCTCTGGTTCGCGACAAAAGACACAATCTCCAAGAAGTATGATCATACATTTAAAGATATTTTCCAGGAGATTTATGACGCGGAATTTGCTGACAAATTTGAAGCTGCAGGAATCGAATACTTCTATACTCTGATTGACGACGCGGTTGCCCGCGTAATGAAATCAGAAGGAGGATATATCTGGGCATGCAAGAATTATGACGGCGATGTAATGAGCGATATGGTTTCTTCTGCTTTCGGTTCTCTCGCAATGATGACCTCTGTCCTTGTTTCTCCGGAAGGATATTATGAGTATGAAGCAGCCCACGGAACAGTACAGCGTCACTATTATAAACACCTGAAAGGAGAGGAAACATCCACAAATTCCGTTGCAACAATATTCGCATGGACAGGCGCGCTCAGAAAACGGGGAGAACTGGACGGTATTCAGGAACTGTGCGATTTTGCAGACCGCCTGGAAAAAGCCACAATCGATACAATTGAGTCAGGAGAGATGACAAAAGACCTGGCACTGATCACAACCATAGAAAATCCGACCGTATTAAACAGCGAAGGATTCATCAAAGCGATCGCAAAGAGACTGTAAATTTGAATTGTGAGGAGGATAACTTCCGCCGGGGAGTCCGGGTATGGAGCCGGAGAGCACGCTTTCGCTCGGAACGCGGCGCAGCGGTACATAAGAGCGCAAAAGACGCGCTCTAAGTGCCGGCGCCGCTTTACGGCTCTCCATCACCATACCCGGACTTCCCGGCTGCGTTTTTCCCACTCACAATTCCAAATTCAAACAAGAAGAAACGAAGCCAGAACTTTATCGGCTGACACAAGACTGTATTCCGCGCTGCTGTTTGAAAGCAGGTGTATTTTCCTGTTTCAAAAGCGGAAATCGGATGAATAGTCAGCCGTAGTCGAAATAGTTCTGTCTTTGTTTTTGTTTGTTGAATTTGAAATTATCAGTGGCAGTGCCGATTGGAAAAGAACAGAAAATGGTGGAATACGGACGATTTATTCTCACTTCGTATTCTGACATTTTCGGACTTTTTTCAATCGCATGCCGCAGATAAATTCAAATTTCAAGCTCTGCCCAGCGTTCGTACAGTTCTTCCAGCCGGGCTTCGTTTTCGCTTTTTTCCTGTGCCAGTTCCTGGCATTTTACGGAGCTGGAGTATACTTCTTTCAGTGTCAGTTCATAGTCAATCTGGGTATTTCTTTCTTCCAGCCGGCTGATTTCTTCTTCGGTTTTTTTAAGATCGTTTTTTCTTTTCCTTTCCTTTGCCTGCAGTTCTTTCTGTTCCTGCCAGCTGAGTTTTGAACCGGACGGAGCGGAGGCGCTGTCAGAGTCTGCAGACACAACAGAGGAAGCGGCCGGAGAAAGAGCAGAGCCCGTTCTGCCGCCAACGGAGGAAACTGCATAAGCACGGGTCAGTTCTTCTCTCTTTTCAAGATAATAATCATAATTCCCGATATAGTTAACAAAGGTCTGGTTTACCAGTTCCAGGATACGGGAAGCGGTCTGATTGATAAAGTATCTGTCGTGAGAGACATAGAGTACAGTACCGCTGTAATTGTTCAGAGCTTCTTCAAGGATCTCTTTTGATGTAATATCCAGATGGTTGGTAGGTTCGTCCAGAATGAGAAAGTTGGCTTCCGAGAGCATCAGCTTTGCCAGAGAAACCCGGCCTTTTTCGCCTCCGCTCAGAGAAGAGATTTCCTTAAAAACATCATCCCCGGTGAACTGAAAAGCTGCCAGGGTATTGCGGATTTCCGTATTTGTAAGAGTGGGATAGTCGTCGGAAATTTCCTGGAATATCGTTTTATTGTCATGAAGTACATGGTGCTCCTGATCGTAATAGCCGATATTTACTTTTGCGCCCAGAGTGAACGAACCTTTGTCTGCAGGAATAACCTGATTCAGTATTTTTAACAGTGTGGTCTTTCCGGTCCCGTTATCACCGATTACCGCCACATGTTCTCCGCGTTTGATATCAAAGCTGACATCGTGAAAAAGAGTTTGTCCGTCAAACTGTTTTGACAGATTTTCCACGGAAAGTACATCATTTCCGCTTATGCAGGAGGGTTCAAGTGAAAAGAACATTTCTCCGGAAGTTTCCAGAGGTTTTTCTACCGGCGTCATTTTACTGAGCATTTTTTCCCGGCTTTCTGCCCGGCGTATGGACTTTTCCCGGTTGAAGGAGCGGAGTTTATCAATGACGGCCTGCTGGTGCCGGATTTCTCTCTGCTGGTTCAGGTATTCTTTCAGACGGGCGTCCCGCAGCATCTGCTTTTTTTCTGAATAAGCCTTATAATTTCCCATATACATCTGAATGTGTCCGCGTTCGACTTCAATTACTTTTGTGGCGACCCGGTTCAGAAAATAGCGGTCATGGGAGACAATTAGAACAGCTCCCGGATAATTCATCAGATAATTTTCCAGCCATGCAATGGAGTTCAGATCCAGATGGTTGGTGGGCTCGTCAAGAAGCAGGATATCCGGGTTTTTCAAAAGCAGCTTACCGAGTGAAACTCTCGTTTTCTGTCCGCCGGAAAGCGTGTCAGTCTGTTTGGAAAAGGCGTCTTCGGAAAATCCCAGGCCTTTTAGAACACCTGTAATTTCACTTTCGCAGGCATATCCGTTTTTGGCTTCAAAATCAGACTGAAGTCGGTTGTATGTTTCCAGCCTGGCATTCAGTGCGTCGCCTGACAGATTTTTTAATTCCTGCTCAATGGAACGCAGCTGCTGTTCCATTCTGAATATATCGGCCTTTGCGCTTTTGACTTCTTCATAGATGGTACTTCCTTTCTGCATTGTCTGGTGCTGAGCCAGATAACCTATGGTTTTTCCTTTGGCGAGAATTACTTCTCCTGAATCCAGCGGTTCATTTCCGATAATCATTTTCAGAATTGTTGTCTTGCCGGCTCCATTCACCCCTACAAGAGCAGCTTTTTCACGCTCTTCAATATGGAAGGAGCCATTGGAAACAATGACCTGATCGCCGAAAGCTTTCTCTATATTATGACATGCCAGTATCATGTTTTTTCTCCTTGTAAAAATTGTATATAAATCGAGTTATTACAGTCCAATGACCATTATAACGGAAAAACGGGAAAAGTAAAGTTTGACATAATATTAACTATTTTATATAATAAAAAATGATTGCGAAAAAGCGTACTTGAATGATGGAGGTCGGTGAACATTGGAACATAGAAAAATATCCCGCGCAGTGATTTCCAGACTGCCGAGATACTACAGGTATCTTGGAGATCTGCTGGAGGCGGGCGTAGAGAGGATATCTTCCAATGATCTGAGCAAGAAGATGCAGGTGACTGCATCGCAGATCAGACAGGATTTAAATAATTTTGGCGGTTTTGGCCAGCAGGGATACGGGTATAATGTAAAGTATCTCTACACGGAGATCGGCAAGATTCTCGGCCTTGACAGAACACATAATTTTATCATTATCGGAGCGGGAAATCTTGGACAGGCGCTTGCAAATTATGCTTCTTTTGAGAGGAGCGGGTTTGTTTTAAAAAGTCTTTTTGATGTCAATCCCCGGTTGGAGGGGGTGGCAATCAGAGGGATACCGGTAAGAATGATGGATGAACTTGTAGATTTCCTTAAAGAAAATGATATTGAGATCGCGGCGCTTACTATTCCGAAGTCAAAGGCGGTTGAAGTTGCTGACATTCTGGTGGAGAACGGAATCAAGGCAATCTGGAATTTTGCACATACAGATCTGGATCTCCCGGACGATGTAATTGTAGAGAGTGTACACCTTTCAGACAGTCTTATGACACTGTCCTATAATGTCAGTCAGCGTATGGAAGGATTTGAAGAATAGAAAAAAGATGTTTATGAAAGAACCCCGCAGCATGCTGCGGGGTTCTTAAGAGAAAGGACGGGTGTGAAATGAGATATCTCCCAGACGGAAAACAGATGAAGGAAGCAGACAGACATACCATCGAAGATCTGGGCGTTCCTTCCCTTGTGCTCATGGAGAGAGCGGCGCTTAAGACTGTGGAGACTATGGAAAAAAGAGGTATTGATACGTCAAAAGCACTGATCGTCTGCGGCAGCGGAAATAACGGAGGGGACGGCTTTGCGGCGGCCAGAATTCTGACAGAAAAAGGCAGGCAGGCAGACATCGTCTTTGCAGGAAAAGAGTCTTCCATGAGTGAAGAGTGCAGGGTACAAAAGCAGATTGCCGAAAAGATGGGACTTCGGATTTTCACGGAATTCCCGGAAGAAGAATATACTGTTATAATCGACGCTGTTTTTGGTGTAGGTTTAAGCCGGGAGATCAGCGGTTCTTATAAAGACATAATCCAGGCAATGAATCATGCTCCCGGACGCAAGGTGGCTGTAGATATTCCTTCCGGTGTGTGCGCGCAGGACGGCCGGGTTCTGGGAACTGCATTCTGTGCGGAACTGACGGTTGGAATGGCCTGTACGAAACTGGGCTGTGAGCTGTATCCCGGAAAGAATTATGCCGGTGAAACAGTAGCTGTGCCTATCGGCATTAATCCGGAAATCTTTTCGGACAGCAAAGAAGTGTGCTGCACTTATGACCGGGATGATCTGTTCCGGCTTCTCCCGCTCAGAAAACCGGATTCCCATAAGGGCAGTTATGGGAAAGTCCTGATGATTACAGGAAGTTACGGAATGGCCGGAGCTTCCTGTCTGGCAGCCCGGGCAGCATATACAGCGGGGGCAGGGCTTGTGCAGATCTATACGCCTGAGGAAAACCGGGTGATTGTTCAGCAGCTTCTTCCGGAAGCAGTGCTGTCCTGTTATACCGGTTATGATGAAAAGAAACTGGATGAACTTCTTGACTGGGCAGATGTGGTATGTATCGGATGCGGTCTGGGAACAGACCGGCAGGCGGAGAAACTTCTGGTTCATACAATGGAGAAGGTAAAGGTGCCATGTGTAGCAGATGCAGACGGTATCAATCTTCTCAGCAGAAACAGAGAACTGTTGAACCGTATTGCGGCTCCGCTGATTCTGACTCCTCATATGATGGAAATGTCCCGCCTGACAGGAACTGCGGTAAAAGAAATAAAAGAAAACAGAATGGAGATTCTCAGAAAATTTACAGAAAACTGTCCTGCAGTATGTGTGCTGAAGGACAGCAGGACAATTGTAGCTGAGAAGGGCAGGCATCCTTTTGTTAATCTCGCGGGAAACAGCGGGATGGCGAAAGCGGGTTCCGGCGATGTGCTCGCGGGAGTAATCACAGGCCTTCTGGCCCAGGGTATGTCACCGTTTGAAAGCGCGGCCCTGGGTGTGTATCTTCACGCCTGCGGAGGCGATGAAATCAGAGACTGTCTGGGCAGTTACAGTATACTGGCACGGGATTTGATTCAGGGAATCCAGAAATGTATGAAAAAGGCGGAGGAACAGAAATGAAAGAGTACAACAGAGTATACGCAAAGATAGATCTGGATGCAGTTGCATATAATATGGAACAGATGAAAAACAGAATCGGCGGCGGCGCCAGACTGATTGCGGTGGTAAAAACGGATGCTTACGGACACGGCGCAGTACCTCTCGCGGAAGTATTCGAGAAACTTGACTATGTGTGGGGATATGCGGTGGCAACTCTGGATGAAGGCATTGTCCTGAGAAAGCACGGAATAAAAAAACCGATCCTTGTTCTGGGGTGTGTTTTCCCGGATCAGTATGATGATATGGTCAGAAATGAGATCCGGGCGGCTGTATATATGGAAGAGATGGCCGGAAAAATAGCAGAAGCTGCAGAAAGAGCGGGAAAGAAAGCCTATATTCATATCAAGGTTGATACCGGTATGGGAAGGATCGGATTTCCGGTTACGGAAGAAAGCGCAGATATAATTGAACGTATCAGCAGAATGGAGAATATAGAGGTCGAAGGGATGTTCACCCATTTTGCCAAAGCTGATGAAAGAGATAAGACATATACTTATGAGCAGCACAGAAAATTCATGTGGATGAAGGAACAGATGGAAAAGCGGAATGTAGAAATTCCTTACTATGACTGCGACAATAGTGCGGGTATCATTGACTTCCCGGATATGAAGCATGATCTGGCCAGGGCAGGCATATCTACATACGGCATGTATCCTTCAGAGGAAGTAAACCGGGACGCGGTTGATCTGAAACCGGTTCTGTCTCTGGTCAGCCATGTCATTTTTGTCAAGACGGTAGAGCCGGGGACATCCATCAGTTATGGAGGAACCTTTGTTGCTCCAAAACAGATGAAAGTAGCTACGATCCCTGTTGGATACGGAGACGGATATCCACGTTCCTTGTCCAATAAAGGCTGCGTACTGATTCATGGAAAAAGAGCCAGGATTCTGGGAAGAGTGTGTATGGATCAGTTTATGGTGGATGTGACAGATATTCCGGAAGTACAATTTATGGATCAGGCTGTTCTGATTGGAGAAGATCAGGATGACAGAATAACGGTAGAGGAGCTTGCGGAGCTCAGCGGCAGATTCAATTATGAATTTGTCTGCTGCCTTGGAAAACGTATTCCCAGAGTGTACACATCCGGAGGACAGATTGTAAAACAGACAGACTGCTTTGAGTAGTGGTATTATGCCGTGAGCATAGCACCAGGAATTGTAACGTACGGTCTGAACAGCTTCTTTTGAATACATCCGAGAAAAACGGAAATACTGAAGTATGCTTCTTTTATGTGAGAAACATGAAAAAAGAATGCAAGTATGGAATCGGAGTGTGAAAGAGTTGAATATCAGACGTGGAGATATTTTTTATGCAGATTTAAGCCCGGTAGTCGGTTCTGAGCAGGGAGGAATCCGTCCTGTTCTTATCATTCAGAATAATGTGGGAAACCGGCACAGTCCGACTGTGATCTGTGCCGCCATTACATCAAAAATGAATAAGGCGAAACTTCCGACTCATATAGAAATCAGCGCCAGCAGCTATAAGATTGTAAAGAATTCTGTGATTTTGCTGGAACAGATCCGCACGATCGACAAACAGCGGCTCAAAGAATTTGTATGCCACATTGATCCGGATATGATGAAAAATGTAGACCAGGCCATTCGTGTCAGCCTGGAGCTTCCTACATAGACTTCTTTACAGAATGTGAAAAGAGTGATAAAATTGAAAGGCGTATAGTGCGGACAGCGCCTGCGGGCGCCGCTTTTAATGAGAGAAAGAGAAAAGAGGAGAATATACCATGTCAGGACATTCAAAATTTGCCAACATTAAACATAAGAAAGAGAAAAATGATGCTGCAAAGGGAAAGATTTTTACAAAAATCGGACGTGAGCTTGCGGTCGCCGTTAAAGAGGGAGGCGGCGCGGATCCGGCCAATAACAGCAGACTGCGTGATGTAATTGCAAAAGCCAAGGCAAATAATATGCCCAATGATACAATTGAGAGAAATATTAAGAAGGCTGCCGGAGAAGGTTCCGCAGATAATTATGAGCATATTACATATGAAGGCTATGGCCCCAACGGAACGGCAATTATCGTAAAAACACTTACTGACAATAAAAACAGGACAGCTTCAAATGTAAGAAATGCCTTTACAAAGGGAAATGGAAATGTAGGAACTCCCGGATGTGTATCTTTTATGTTTGACGAAAAGGGGCAGATCTTTGTCGCAAAAGAAGACTGCGATATGGATGCGGACGAACTGATGATGCTTGCTCTGGATGCAGGCGCTGAAGATTTTGTTGAGGATGAGGAAAGCTATGAGATTCTTACCGCTCCGGATGCATTCAGCGATGTGCGCCTGAAGCTGGAGGAGGCAGGAATTGCCATGGCAGAAGCTGAAGTGACCATGATTCCTCAGACGTATGTGGAACTGACAAATGAAGAAGATAAAAAAAATATCCAGAAAACTCTGGATCTGCTTGAGGAGGACGATGACGTTCAGGACGTTTATCACAACTGGAGTGAGTAAAGGAGCAGAAAATGGAGAAAGAAAAGACTCGTAATGAATTGATAGCCGTATTTGAAGAAACAATGAAGTGCAAATTCAGAAAGAAACATTACGCTTCTGATATGGAAGAAATGATTAAAAAACACGCCGCTTTTCTCCAGGAAACAATAGAGCAGTGCGAAGAATCCGAAGAAGCCAGAGAATTTGTGATTTCCTGTATTCCGGAATATGCACTTTCACAGCTTAATGAGATTTCTTCCAAGAGAAAGCGGGAACTTGCAGCATTTGATTATAATCTGAATATGGTTGCTTATTTTCTGCCTCTTCTGGGAGAAATGAAATCCGAAAAAAAGGACGAGCTTATCAGTGATATAACAGAGAGATGGAATAAACAGATTCCGGACGCAAAGATTGCTTTTTCCAGTTATGAGAATATACAAAAAGGATTCCGAAGAAGCGTTTTTTGCTATATCACGACAGCGGTCTGCAATAGTCTGGGCAGACCGGATGACTGCTACGAATTGAATACACTGCGGAATTACAGGGATTCTTATCTTCTTTCTAGTGATGAAGGAAAAGAAATGGTTCAGGAGTATTACAATATAGCTCCTACCATAGTAAAGCGGATCGATAAAAAGAAAGAGGCGGATCAGATTTATGAAGATATCTGGAAGACCTATCTGAGTCCCTGTATTACTATGATTGAGAACGGAGAAAATGAAAAGTGCAGAGATCTGTACAGCAGTATGGTAAAGAAACTTGAAGCACAGTATTTATACTTACAGGAGGATTAAAACATGAGCAATTATAAGATTGAAACAAAATGTATCCAGTCCGGCTATGAACCGGGAAACGGAGAGCCCAGAATTCTTCCGATTTACCAGAGCACCACTTTTCGTTATACAAGCAGCGAGCAGATGGGAAGACTGTTCGATCTGGAGGAGTCCGGTTATTTTTATACCCGCCTTCAGAATCCTACAAACGATGCTGTTGCGGAGAAAATATGTGACCTGGAAGGCGGCGTAGCAGCCATGCTTACTTCTTCCGGACAGGCGGCAAACTTTTATGCGATTATGAATATTGCTCAGGCAGGCGACCATATTGTATGTGCTTCTGCACTTTATGGCGGTACATATAATCTGTATGCACACACCATCAAAAAAATGGGAGTGGAAGCGACATTTGTAGATCCGGATTGTACTCCGGAGGAACTGGACGCAGCGTTTAAGGACAATACAAAGGCTGTTTTCGGGGAAACTATTGCCAATCCGGCTCTTGTTGTGCTGGACTTTGAAAAATTTGCGGAGGCTGCCCACAGACATGGTGTTCCGCTTATTGTAGACAATACTTTCGCAACACCGATTAACTGTCGTCCCTTTGAGTGGGGAGCGGATATTGTAACACATTCCACGACAAAGTATATGGACGGTCATGCGGCCTGTGTAGGCGGTGCTATTGTAGACAGCGGAAATTTTGACTGGATGGCTTATGCTGATAAGTTCCCGGGACTGACAACACCGGATGAGACATACCACGGAATCGTTTACGCGGAGAAATTCGGCAGGATGGCTTTTATTATGAAAGCAACTGCTCAGCTTATGAGAGACCTGGGCTCAATTCAGTCACCCCAGAACGCGTTCCTTCTTAATATCGGTCTTGAGACACTGCATTTAAGAATGCCAAGACATTGTGAAAATGCACTGAAAGCTGCGCAGTACCTTCAGAATCATGAAAAAGTGGCGTGGGTAAACTGTCCTTCTCTTCCAGGGGATAAATATTACGAACTGGCTCGGAAATATATGCCGGACGGCACATGCGGCGTAATAACATTCGGCCTGAAAGGCGGAAGAGACGCAGCAGTAGAGATGATGGACAAACTGAAAATGATCGCGATTGTAACTCATGTGGCAGACGCAAGAAGCTGTGTGCTTCATCCGGCAAGCCACACACACCGCCAGATGAATGATCAGGAACTGATCGAGGCAGGTGTTCAGCCGGATCTGATCCGTTTCAGTGTAGGTATTGAAAATATAGAAGATATTATTGCGGATCTGGAGCAGGCACTGCAGTAAACAGAATGGTATGGATGTATACAGTTTGCATTCATACCATTTTTTGGCCTGATACAGGTGCTTTTTCAGATGATTTCCCTGTATAAAAAGGTCCTGCTTTTCCTATACTATTCTGTGTTAAGAAGCATCTGAAGCAGAAAAGGAGGAAACAGATATGCCGGAAGAAGAAAATACAAGACCGGAGGACTCCGACAGCAATGAAGAGCAGGAAGATCAGGCTATCCGTGAGAACGGTTCCCTGAAACTGACGGGAAAAAGCGGAAAACACGGGATCCGCCTGCTGACGATTATCGGGGAGATTGAAGGGCATGACGCAGTATCCGGAAATACCAAGGCGACCAAATATGAACATCTTCTTCCGCGGCTGGCAGAAGCTGAGGAAGACGAAGATACAGAAGGCGTGCTCATCCTTCTGAACACGCTTGGCGGAGATGTGGAGGCGGGCCTTGCAATTGCAGAGATGATTGCTTCTCTGAGTAAACCTACGGTATCACTTGTACTGGGCGGCAGCCATTCGATCGGAGGCCCGCTGGCCGTTTCAGCTGATTATTCATTTATTGTACCGACGGGGACGATGATCGTTCATCCGGTTCGCTCTACCGGTATGTTTATCGGTGTAATCCAGAGCTATCGGAATATGGAAAAAACCCAGGACAGAATTGCGAGATTTATTGCAGAACATTCAAAGATTACACAGGAGCGGCTGCTGGAGCTGATGCTGGATTCTACCCAGCTTGTAAAGGATGTGGGAACTATGCTGGAAGGAGCGGATGCAGTAAGGGAAGGTCTGATTGATGAGGTGGGAGGAATCAGCCAGGCGTTTGCAAAACTGCATGAAATGATTGAGGAGAGGCGGAAAAATTTGTAATGACACAAATTTTAATTAATGATATACTAGAACCAGTATGTGTAATTAATTAAGGGGGAGTCGTATGGCTGCGAAACGTACAAAAAAGAAGAAAACAACCAGAGGAAGACCGAAAAAAGAGCAGCAGAATCAGGAAATCAGAGGGGAGATCATTATCCTTATCGCGCTTGCGGTATGTATCCTGCTTGTTCTGAGCAATTTCGGTATGGGAGGGATTGTCGGAGAGGCGGTTTCATCTGTATTATTCGGTCTTTTCGGCACTATGGCATATATCTTTCCTTTTGCCGCCTTTGGTATCAGTGCATTTCTTGTGTCAAACCGGGGAAATGCACATGCTTACATAAAGACAGGAGCAGCAGTTGTCCTGTTTCTGCTTCTTACCGCCATCCTGGGCCTGATTTTTGACCAATATGAGTCCGGGGTGTCTTTACTTACACACTATCACAGATCCAGTATTCACCAGAATGCCGGAGGTCTGACCGGAGGCTGTCTTGTCAGCCTGTTCTGTCCGTTAATCGGCGAGATCGGGACGTATGTGATACTTTTTATTCTGTGTATTATCTGTGTGATTCTGATTACGGAAAAGTCTCTTCTTGCACCTCTTGGAAGGAAAAGCAAAGAGGCCTATGCGGATGTAAAGAAGAAGCGTCAGGAGACAGCTGCAATCCGCGCAAAACAGAAGGAAGAGGAAAAACAGCAGAAGGAAAAAAACTCCGGACAGGCTGAAAAGCGGAAGGATAATAAGGTATCAGGCGTGTCTTTTGCTACAACCCTTGTGTCGGAAAACGGAGAAAAGAAAAGAAGAGGAAGAAAGAAATCTCCGGAAATGCATGAACTTATTCCGGATCCGGAGGATGCTGTAAATGATCCGGAAAGTTCCTTTGACGAGTTTGTAATCAACCGGGCGGAACCCGAGCCTTTCCCTCCGGTGAGTGAGGAACGGCCGGATCTGAGTGCGGCGCCGGAGAAGAAAGAGGAACTGCCATTTTCGGAATCCGAAGAATCTGCGGCTGCAGGAAAGACCGCCAGGCGGAATACAAAACAGGAAGCCATGGAGGTCGCGGCAGAAGCGGCAAGTGTGGAGGATATTGTACGCCGGCAGGAGGGAAAACCCCGGAATACATACAGAGTTCCGCCGCTGTCTCTGCTGAAAAAAGGGAAAAAAACGGGCGGGGATTCAGATGCCCATCTGAGGGCAACCGCTTTGAAACTGGAACAGACCCTTCAGAACTTTGGCGTTGGGGTGCATGTCACGAACGCAAGCTGCGGGCCGTCTGTTACAAGATATGAGATTCAGCCGGAACAGGGGGTCAAGGTCAGCAAAATCGTAGGGCTTGCAGATGATATTAAACTGAATCTGGCAGTGGCGGATCTGAGAATAGAAGCGCCGATTCCCGGAAAAGCAGCAGTGGGAATCGAGGTGCCGAACAGTGAAAATACTGCGGTAATGCTGCGGGACCTGCTGGAATCCGGAGAATTCAAAAAAAGTACGTCTCCCATTACATTTGCAGTGGGAAAGGATATTGCCGGAAAGGTTGTAGTGGCGGATATTGCAAAGATGCCCCATCTTCTTGTGGCGGGAGCCACCGGTTCCGGAAAGTCTGTATGTATTAATACGCTGATTATGAGCATTATATACAAAGCTGATCCGGAAGAAGTAAAACTGATTCTGGTAGATCCGAAAGTAGTGGAGCTGAGCGTATACAACGGTATTCCGCATCTTATGATCCCTGTGGTTACAGACCCGAAGAAAGCGGCGGGAGCACTGAACTGGGCTGTGGCAGAAATGGAAAAAAGATATAAACTGTTTGCGGAGTATAATGTAAGAGATCTGAAAGGTTTTAACGAAAAAGTTCAGAGCAGACAGACCGGTGAGGAGATAACAAAGAAACTTCCTCAGATTGTAATTATTATTGATGAGCTTGCGGATCTTATGATGGTTGCCCCCGGCGAGGTGGAAGGCGCCATCTGCCGTCTGGCGCAGCTTGCAAGAGCGGCGGGGCTTCATCTGATTCTTGCTACACAGAGGCCTTCGGTTAATGTTATTACGGGTCTGATCAAAGCAAATATGCCGTCCAGGATTGCATTTTCCGTATCATCGGGTGTGGATTCCAGAACGATTATAGATATGAACGGAGCAGAAAAACTGCTGGGAAAAGGCGATATGCTGTTCTATCCTTCCGGTTATCCGAAACCGGTGCGTGTTCAGGGCTCTTTTGTGTCAGACAGGGAAGTACAGGATGTAGTTGATTATCTGATCAGCAATAACGGAAACGCCACATATAATGACGAACTGGAAGAGCATATGAATACAGATATTTCCGCCCAGCCGCCGGGAAACGGCCCGGAGAACCGGAATGACCGTGACGCATATTTCGCAGAAGCCGGAATGCTGATTATTGACAAAGAAAAAGCGTCAATCGGAATGTTGCAGCGAATGTTTAAGATTGGATTTAACCGGGCTGCAAGAATCATGGATCAGCTGGCGGAAGCAGGAGTTGTAGGTCCGGAAGAGGGTACAAAGCCCAGAAAAGTACTTATGACAAAGGATGAGTTTGAACAGTATCTGGCAGGACAGACAAAGGACCAGGGATAAGGAGGAGAATTATGAAAACAGATATACAGATTGCACAGGAAGCGCAGATGAAACCCATAGGTCAGGTGGCGGAAAGCATAGGAATTTCAGAAGATGAGCTGGAATTTTACGGAAAATATAAGGCCAAACTTTCGGACGAGTTATGGGACAGAATCAAGGACAATGAAAATGGAAAGCTTGTCCTTGTTACAGCCATTAATCCTACGCCTGCCGGAGAGGGGAAAACAACGACAACCGTAGGGCTCGGAGATGCCCTGACAAGACTTGGAAAACGCACTGTCATTGCTCTCAGAGAGCCGTCACTGGGTCCCTGCTTCGGGATAAAAGGAGGAGCAGCCGGAGGCGGATATGCTCAGGTAGTTCCCATGGATGAACTGAACCTTCATTTTACAGGAGATTTTCATGCGATTACATCTGCCAATAATCTGCTGGCTGCAATGCTGGATAACCACATTCAGCAGGGAAATGCCCTCAGAATTGATCCGCGGCAGGTTGTGTGGAAAAGATGTCTGGATATGAATGACAGGGTGCTCCGCAACATCGTAGTAGGTCTTGGAAACAAAATGGACGGAATGGTAAGAGAAGATCATTTTGTAATTACGGTGGCATCCGAAATCATGGCAATTCTCTGTCTGGCGGAGAATCTTGCGGATCTGAAGAAGCGTCTGGGCCGGATTATTGTAGCATATAATTTTGACGGGGAACCGGTAACGGCGGATGATCTGAAGGCAACCGGCGCTATGGCGGCGCTCCTGAAGGATGCGATCAAACCGAATCTGATACAGACTCTTGAACATACGCCGGCACTTGTACATGGAGGTCCGTTTGCCAATATCGCACATGGGTGCAACAGCGTCCGGGCTACAAAGATGGCTTTAAAAATGAGCGATATTACTATAACAGAAGCAGGATTTGGAGCAGATCTGGGAGCTGAGAAATTCTTTGACATCAAATGCCGTCTTGCCGGATTAAAGCCGGATGCAGTTGTTTTAGTTGCAACTGTCCGCGCTTTGAAGTATAATGGTGGAGTTGCAAAGAGCGATCTGGGCGAAGAAAACCTGGAGGCTTTGGCCAAAGGAATTGTAAATCTGGAAAAACATATTGAAAATATACAGAAATATGATGTACCTGTAATTGTTACCCTTAATTCTTTTGTTACGGATACCGAAGCGGAATATGAATATATCCGTGAATTCTGTGAGGAAAAAGGCTGCAGTTTTGCGTTGTCAGAAGTATGGGCCAACGGCGGAGAAGGCGGCATCGGTCTTGCTGAAAAAGTACTGGAGACTCTGGAGGAAGAGGCGAGCCATTTCCATACGCTTTATAATGACAGCCTCAGCCTGGAAGAAAAGATCGAGTGTATTGCAAAGGAAATTTACGGAGCAGACGGTGTGGTTTATGAACCTGCCGCAAAGAAACAGCTTGCTAAAATCGCAGAGATGGGATTCTCAGAATTTCCTGTATGCATGGCCAAAAATCAGTATTCCCTTTCGGATGACGCGAAAAAACTCGGACGTCCATCCGGATTCAATATACATGTACGGGAAGTATACGTAAGCGCGGGAGCCGGTTTTGTTGTGGCACTGACGGGCGCTGTAATGACAATGCCCGGACTGCCCCGCGTACCTGCGGCAAATGGAATTGATGTTACAGATGACGGGAAGATTACGGGACTGTTTTAACCAAAGGAGAAATCAATGGCACGGTTAATTGACGGGAAACGAATTTCAAAGCGGATTAAAGATGAACTGAAAGAAGAAGTAAGCAGAATGAAAGAGCAGGGAACGAAGATCTGCCTTGCTGTTATTCAGGTGGGAGAAGATCCTGCTTCCTCGGTTTATGTGAATAATAAGAAAAAGGCATGTGCTTATATTGGAATTGATTCCAGAGCATATGAGCTGCCGGCGAATACCTCAGAAGAGGAGCTGGTCGCTCTGGTTGAGAAACTGAACAGTGACGATACTGTAAACGGTATCCTTGTACAGCTTCCTCTTCCTTCTCATATAAACGAAGACAGGATTATCCGGACCATATCCCCGGATAAGGATGTGGACGGCTTTCATCCGGTCAGCGTAGGAAGACTATGGCTTGGAGAAAAGGGCTTTGTGTCCTGCACACCGGCAGGCATTATTCAGCTTTTAAAACGCTCCGGTGTTGAGATTGAAGGGAAAGAATGTGTGATTGTCGGCAGAAGCAATATTGTCGGAAAACCTATGGCTGCTCTTCTTCTGCGGGAAAACGGAACTGTAACAGTTGCGCATTCCCGGACATGCGACCTGATGAAAACAACGAAAAGGGCTGATATTCTTGTTGTGGCTATCGGGAAAAAAGAGTTTATCACTGCGGATTATGTAAAAGAAGGAGCTGTAGTTATTGATGTGGGAATCCACAGAGACGAGAAGAATCACCTCTGCGGTGATGTGGATTTTGAATCTGTAGAACCTGTGGCATCCGCCATTACCCCGGTTCCCGGAGGAGTCGGGCCTATGACCATTGCAATGTTGATGAATAACTGTGTAGAAAGTGTGCGCAGTCAGGAGGGATCACAATGAAATGTTTGCACTGCGGAGCAAATATTCCGGATGATCAGGTGATCTGTCCTGAATGTGGAGCAGAAGTGCAGATTGTACCGGACTATAATCCGCTGGAAGATGTTCTGGCAAGAGAAGTCAAAGGTTCCGTAGAAGGCGCAACCCGTCAGATACGTTCCGGGGACATCAGAAGATACAACAGGAGAGGAACTCCAGTACAGAGTGTAAATTCGACCCGTGTAATGAGTCAGGGAGAACTTGACCGTATCCGCGATGAACGACAGAACATGAACCGTCGTACCGGAGAACAGAATCGTGCCGGAGGCCGCAGCACCGGCGGTGTGCGTAATACAGGAAGCGGTTCCCGGACTGCCGCGGGAACGCGCAGCGGCGGCTCTGCCCGGAATACGGGAAATGTACGTCCGAACCGTGAACAGACCGGACGGCAGCGGGACGACCGAAGACGCCAGCAGCAGCTGAAAAAAAGAGAGGCAGCCAAAAAGCGCAGGAGAAATCTGCTGATTACCCTGTTTCTGCTTCTTGCTTTAATTGGAGTAGGCATTTATGTTGCATACCAGAATTCCTATACCGGGGTTATGAAAAAAGGATACAGCGCGCTTCAGGCCGGAAATTACGAACAGGCGGAATCGTATTTTAACCGTGCTATTGTAAAAGATAAGTCAAGAGCAGAGGCATATACCGGACTTTCAGAGATTTATATTGAGCAGAATGATCTGGACTCAGCAGAATCTGTATTTTTATCCGCATTGGGATCGCAGCCGACAAATGCAGATCTTTATCAGGCGGCAATTGATTTTTATATGGATACAGAGCAGCTGGAAAAGATTTCTCCTTTGCTGGCAGACTGTGAGGACGAGACAGTTCTGAACGCTGTATCTGATTATGTGTCCGCAGCTCCTTCCTTCAGCCTGGAGGGTGGAACATATTCTGAGGTACAGGAGGTTACTATCAGTTCTTCTACAGGAGGTACAATTTATTATACAACCGATGGAACAGATCCCACTGCATCCAGTGAGGAATATCGGGAACCGATTCTTCTTCAGAACGAGGGAGAAGTGGTAATTAAAGCAATCGCCATAAACGATAAAGAGATTCCCAGTATTGTGTCTTCTGCAAAATATACGATTGAGTTTCCGATTGCGAGTGCACCCGCAGTTAATCCGGCTACCGGACAGTATACTGAGCCAACGCAGATTACCATTACAGTACCGGATGGTTATACGGCTTATTATACAATGGACGGAACAACGCCTACCAGCGATTCGGAAAGATATACCGGACCCGTAGATATGCCGGAAAATTCGCAGATTATTTTTAATGCTGTTCTTATTAATAACAACAATGGAAAAGCAACGGATGTTACAACTCGAAATTATATAACAAGAGCAGAGTAATCTTAAATAACAGAAACAAGAAAAATGCAGCTGTGTTTTTTAAATAATTTGAAAAAAATTGTCAAATTGTTTACGAAACTCCGGTTGCATTTTTTTATTTAAAGAGGTATAATATCCGTGTTAAAAAAATAACAAAAAGGAGATGCTGATCATGAGCAGATTTTGTTTACCACGTGATATTTATCACGGAAAAGGAAGCCTGGAAGAGCTTAAAAATTTAAAAGGAAAGAAGGCAATACTGGTTGTCGGAGGCGGCTCCATGAAGCGTCAGGGATTTCTTGACAAAGCCGTAAACTACCTGAAAGAAGCAGGCATGGAAGTACAGGTTTTTGAAGGCGTTGAACCGGATCCGTCTGTTGAGACAGTTATGAAGGGTGCTGAAGCAATGCGTGCTTTTGAACCGGACTGGATCGTAGCTATGGGCGGTGGTTCACCGATCGATGCTGCAAAAGCTATGTGGGCATTTTATGAGTATCCGGAGACTTCATTTGAGGATCTCTGCACTCCGTTTAATTTCCCGGAGCTGAGACAGAAAGCAAAATTTGCTGCGATTCCGTCAACATCAGGAACCGCAACAGAGGTTACCGCATTTTCCGTTATAACAAATTATCAGACAGGTGTAAAATATCCGCTTGCTGATTTCAATATTACACCGGATGTAGCGATTGTTGATCCGGATCTTGTATCCGGTCTTCCGGTAAAACAGGTTGCTTACACAGGTATGGACGCGCTTACACATGCAATCGAGGCGTATGTATCTACTCTTCACGGACCGTTTACAGATCCGCTTGCACTGCAGGCAATTGAGATGGTACTGGATTATCTTCCGGCATCCTACAACTGCAATATGGAAGCAAGAGAGCAGATGCACTATGCACAGTGTCTTGCCGGAATGGCATTTTCTAACGCTCTGCTTGGAATTGTTCACTCCATGGCTCATAAGACAGGCGCTGCATTCTCCACAGGCCATATTCCGCACGGATGTGCAAATGCAATTTATCTTCCGTATGTAATCGCATACAATGCAAAAGATCCGGTTGCAGCAAGCCGTTATGCAGAGATCGCCCGCAGAATGGGACTTGAAGGAAATTCAGAAAAAGCGCTGATTAACAGCTTAAGAGAGAAGATCAACGAGTTTAATGTAAAACTGAACATCCCGAGAACTCTGAAAGATTTCGGCATTAATGAAGATGAGTTCAAAGAGAAAGTGGCTCATATTGCCGAACTGGCTGTAGGAGATGCGTGCACAGGATCCAACCCACGCGCAATTGATCCTGCAACTATGGAAAAACTTCTCACATGTACATATTACGGAACAGAAGTTGATTTCTAATCTGTCAGAAATGTTCTGACAAACCAGTTTATCTGCGAAAAAGCAGACCCGGATATGTCTCCGGCGTCTGCTTTTTTGCTTGCCTTTCCCACTCTATTGGCGTATTATAAAAAAAGGCAGTTTTTACAAGGAGGAGAATCATGTATAAGATATTGAAAGCAGAAAAACTGGCGGACAAGATCTTTCTTATGGATGTGCATGCGCCGCGTGTTGCCAGCCATTGTCAGCCAGGCCAGTTTGTTATCGTAAAGATGGACGAGAAGGGAGAAAGAATCCCTCTGACAATCTGTGATTATGACAGAGAAGCAGGAACGATTACAATTGTCGTCCAGGAAGTAGGCGCGTCAACGACAAAGATGGGCTCTCTGAAAGAAGGAGATTATTTCCGCGATTTTACAGGCCCGCTGGGATGTCCTTCTGAATTTGTACACGAAGATATCGACAGCCTTAAAAAGAAGAAAATGCTTTTTGTTGCCGGAGGAGTAGGCGCCGCGCCTGTTTATCCTCAGGTAAAATGGCTGAAAGAACGGGGAATTGACGCAGATGTAATTGTAGGAGCAAAGACAAAGAACATGCTCATACTTGAAGACGAGATGAAAGCCGTAGCCGGAAATTATTATCCGTGTACAGATGATGGTACATACGGACACGCAGGCATGGTTACCACAAAGATTGAAAAACTTGTGGAAGAAGGCAAGAAATATGACGTCTGTGTTGCAATCGGTCCCATGATTATGATGAAATTTGTCTGCCTCCTGACAAAGAAACTGGAGATTCCTACGATTGTCAGCATGAATCCGATTATGGTGGACGGCACAGGTATGTGCGGCGCCTGTCGTCTCCAGGTAGGCGATGAGATCAAATTTGCCTGCGTAGACGGACCGGAATTTGACGGACACCTGGTGGACTTTGACCAGGCGATGAAGAGAAGTCAGATGTATAAGACCGAAGAAGGCCGTGCGATGCTGAGGCTGCAGGAGGGCGATACCCATCACGGCGGATGCGGACATTGTGGAGGTGACGAATAATGGCTGATATGTTGAAAAAAGTGCCTGTCAGAGAGCAGGATCCAAAAGTACGTGCGACAAATTTTGATGAAGTTTGTCTTGGATACAATATGGAAGAGGCAATGGAAGAGGCACAGAGATGTCTGAACTGCAAAAATGCCAAATGCATCAAAGGATGTCCTGTATCCATTGATATTCCGGGATTTATTCATCAGGTTAAAGAAGGAAATATCGAAGAGGCTTATAAAGTAATCGGAAAATCCAGCGCTCTTCCGGCAATCTGCGGACGTGTCTGCCCTCAGGAGTCTCAGTGTGAGGGTGTCTGTATCCGAGGTATTAAAGGCGAGCCGGTATCCATCGGAAAACTGGAGCGCTTTGTGGCTGATTATGCACTTGAACACGATATCAAACCGCAGGGAGCGGAAAAAATGAACGGACATAAGGTTGCCGTGATCGGTTCCGGTCCTTCCGGACTGACATGTGCGGGCGACCTTGCCAAGATGGGTTACGAGGTGACTGTATTTGAGGCACTCCACGAACTGGGAGGCGTGCTTGTGTATGGCATCCCTGAATTCCGTCTTCCGAAACAGAAAGTAGTGGCAAAAGAAATCGAAAAAGTAAAAGAACTGGGCGTAAAATTTGAAACAAACGTTGTAATCGGTAAATCCACAACCATCGATCAGCTTATGGAAGAGGAAGGATTTGAAGCTGTATTTATCGGATCCGGCGCAGGTCTTCCAATGTTCATGGGCATTCCGGGAGAAAATGCAAACGGTGTATTTTCCGCCAATGAATATCTGACGAGAAGCAATCTGATGAAGGCGTTTGATGACAGCTATGATACGCCGATCATTGCAGGCAAAAAAGTCGCGGTTGTAGGCGGCGGAAACGTTGCCATGGACGCGGCGAGAACGGCTCTTCGTCTGGGTGCAGATGTACATATTGTATACCGCCGCAGTGAGGCGGAGCTTCCGGCCAGAGTGGAAGAAGTGCATCACGCAAAAGAAGAAGGCGTAGTATTTGATCTTCTGAGAAATCCGAAGAAAATCAATGTGGACGAAAACGGAAATATCAAGAGTATGACTGTGATTAAGATGGAGCTGGGCGAGCCTGACGCATCCGGAAGAAGACGCCCCATCGAGGTCCCGGGCTCTGAATACGACATCGAGGTTGACACAGTGATCATGTCTCTCGGTACATCTCCAAACCCGCTGATTTCTTCTACTACAAAAGGTCTTGATATAAACAGAAGAAAATGTATCGTAGCAGATGAGGAAACCGGCCGGACGTCAAAAGAAGGCGTATATGCAGGCGGAGACGCCGTGACGGGCGCAGCTACGGTTATCCTGGCCATGGGAGCCGGAAAAGCCGGCGCAAAGGGCATTGATGAGTATCTGAAGAGCAAACAGTAATGGTAGAAGAAATCAGAAAAAAACTGCACGAATTATCGGAAGAGGATTATAAAACATTCAATCAGAAGCTTCTGCCCGGAGTAGAACATGTTCTGGGCGTCCGGCTTCCTGCTATGCGAAAACTGGCCAAAGAAGTGGCAAAGGGTGACTTCAGGTCCTATCTGGATGAGGCTTCGGAAAAGATCGGGGCAGATTCCATTCATGAAGAGATCATGCTGCAGGGGCTTGTGCTTGGATATGCAAAAATGGATCGCGAGGAGCGGACAGAATATCTGGAAGAGTTTGTGCCGAAGATCACCAACTGGGCGGTCTGCGACAGCTGTGTGAACAGTTACAAATTTATGCAGAAAGATCCGGACTACTGGTTTGATTACCTGAAGAAATATCAGAAGAGCGATGAAGAATTCAGGCTGCGGTTTATGATTGTGGCAATGATGTCCCATTTTGTGGATGAAAGCCACATTGATGAAATACTCAGAATATGCAGCACGGTCCGGAATGACGGCTATTATACAAAAATGGGCGTGGCCTGGGCACTGCAGGTATGTTATGTAAAATTTCCGGAAAAAACAAAGGCGCTGCTGGAAGATAATCAGATGGATGACTTTACACATAATAAGGCCATACAGAAAATCCGCGAGTCATATCGGGTGAGCAGAGAAGAAAAAGAAGAATTAAATCAATTAAAGCGAAAGTGACATTTGAATTTATCTGCGGCATGCGATTGAAAAAAAGTCCGAAAATACTTTGATACAGAGTAAACAGAAATCGTATTCGGAGAGCGGCTGAGGAGATTTTGATCTCCGTTCCGCAGAATAAGTAAAACAACAAAACCCTGGATACAGGCTAAAAACAGGATTTTCAATGGAAACTCACGTTTCGTTCGAACAGCTCCATTGAAAATCCTGACGCCTGCACCCAGGGTTTTGGTTTTACTAGATTCTGCTTCAAAGTCGTTCAAAATCTCCCCAGCCGCTCTCCGAAAGGCGTATCCAGCCGTCTGTATCCAAGCATTTTCTGCTCACATCCAACCGGCATTGCCGCCGATAATTTCAAATTCAACAAACAAAAACAAAGACAGAACTTTTTCGACTATGACAACTGTTTGTCTGCCCTCCGCTTTTGAAACAGGAAAATACACCTGCTTTCAAACAGCAGCGCAGAATACAGTTTTGTGTCAGCCGATAAAGTTCTGTCTTCATTTTTCTTGTTTAAATTTGAAATTGTGAGTGGGAAAGCGCAGCCGGGGAGTCCGGGTATTGTGATGGAGAGCCGTAAAGCGGCGCCGGCACTTAGAGCGCGTCTTCTGCGCTCTTATGTACCGCTGCGCCGCGATCCGAACGAAAGAGAGCTCTCCGGCACAATACCCGGACTCCCCGGCGGAAGTTATCCCCTTCACAAATTGCATTTATTCATAAATTCCATTGATTACGACTTCGAACACGGCGTCTTTCCCGCTCAGTTCTTCGTTGCTGTAATTTTCGGGGAAGGTGACGTTGACTTCTACAGTGTCACCCGGATGTGCGCCAATGAGCTGTTCTTCAAAGTCATCGATGTACAGTCCTGAGCCAATGGTAAGGTCGGTTCCGGCTCCGTTCGTGTTCCCGCCGTCAAATTCCACGCCGTCTATAGAGCCTACATAATCAATGTTGACTGTATCGCCGTCCTCGACTGTGAGAGAAGTATCGGTAGAATATGTGTCTGTGGAAGAATTGGCGCTGTCAGAGTCTGTAGTATCAGTTGTATCTGTGCTGCCGGAGCCTGAAGAGTCCTCGGCAGTTCCTGTATCGCTTCCGCCGGAGCTGTCGGAGGAAGAGGGGGCAGAAAAGATGATAAGGATCGCCACGAGAGCCGCAAGTACCAGTATGGGGATCAGAACAGCAAGGATTGTTGATATCCGTTTTCGTATTGCGTTTTTCTTTCGTTCCTGGGCTCTGCGCTGCTGCGCCATTTTTCGATTTTCTTTTTTCATTGTGTGATTTACCTCATTTCCTAAAATATCTTTCAATATTTTAAGCTAAATTTATGACTAACTTGTGATATCATTTCAAAAAATACATGTTATACTATCACTATGACTGCATGAAGACAGGGAGGACTGCACCTTTGGAAAAAATGTGCAGTCCCGGCTGTATAAAAGACTGGAGAATAAATATTATGGCAGAGAAGAAAAACAATTTTGAGGGTGAAGAATTTCTGGAGGAAGTACTTCAGAAATTGAATATACGGCTCCGTGAGATAGAGAAAGATCTGGCAGAAGGACAGAAGGATATTGAAAGCATGCATGAGTACTACTGGGAAAACTATGCGGAAATGGACCAGTACGGGTACGAGGATTATGATAATCGTCAGGCGCTGCTTCAGCAGAGCAATGCCAATGATGAAAAACAGAAATTAAAGCATCGGTTTGAGCGAATGCTGGATGCCCCGTTTTTCGGACGGGTGGATTTTGCCTTTGAAGATGAGGAAGAAGCGGAAAGATTTTATATCGGAATCGGAAATTTTGCCGAGCGGGCAGGGATGACTCCTCTGGTCTATGACTGGAGAGCTCCGGTCAGCGGATTATTTTATGATTATGATAAAGGTCCTGCCTCCTATGAGGCCCCTGCCGGTGAAATCAGAGGAGAGATTCTGACAAAATGGCAGTACAAGATCCGCGGCGGAAAAATGATTTATGCCTTTGAAAGCGATACAAAGATTGATGATGAGATTCTGAAGCAGGAACTGGGCAGCAACGGAGATGTAAAGCTGAAAAATATAGTCCGCACCATTCAGAAAGAGCAGAATGAAATTATCCGCAATACGAAAGACAGAATTCTGGTTATCCAGGGAGCGGCAGGAAGCGGGAAGACTTCCATTGCCCTGCACAGGATTGCCTATCTTCTGTATCATGACAGAGACAGACTGCGCTCCTCCAATGTACTTATTCTTTCACCGAACAGCGTGTTTGCGGATTATATTTCTCATATCCTGCCGGAACTGGGAGAGGAAAATATCCGTGAAATGAGCTTTGATCTTTTTGCATACAGAGAGCTGAAAGATACTGCGGCAGACTGCGAAGACAGATATGATCAGCTGGAGAGAATGATGCGTTTTCCGGATGCGGGAGCGGAGGAAAGGTTCCGCTGGAAACAGTCCGCGCAGTTCGCAGGTGAGCTGGAAGGATTTCTGGCGCTGGAAGAGGACAGCCTGATGGATTTCCGGGATATTGATTTCCGGGGAATGCATCTGTCGGAACAGGAAATCATTCATCTTTTCTATGATAAATTTTACGAAACACCGATTCTCAGAAGAATGGATGCGGTGATGGAGTATTTTATCGATGCATATGAAACATTGAGAGGCCGGGATATTTCTGAAGAGGACAGAGACTTTCTTCAGAAGAAATTTGAGAGAATGTATGTCACAAAGGATATCTATGAGATTTATAACCGGCTGCTGGAATACTGCGGGCAGGATCTTCTTTCAAATGTGCCATTTGAGCGAAGAAAAATTCCGTATGAAGATGTTTATCCCATGCTTTATCTAAAATACCGCCTGACAGGAGAAAGTGTGCATAAGAACATCAAGCATCTGGTGATTGACGAAATGCAGGATTACTCCTATCTTCAGTATCTGATACTGAACAGGATTTTCCGCTGCCGCATGACGATTCTGGGAGACCGGGCTCAGACGCTTGATAAGGAACAGAGGGACGTGCTGAATTTTCTTCCGAAAATATTCGGAAAAGATATCCGTAAGGTTGTCATGAATAAAAGTTACCGCAATACCTGGGAGATCGCAACATTTGCCGCAAAAATAAGCGGAGTGTCAGATATTGAACTTCTGGAGCGGCATGGAAAAGAAGTTGAAGAGAAGCTATTTGACTCCGAGGAGGAGATGCTTTCTGCAGTCCGGGACAATCTGAATGTGGGTGAAGACGGGTATGAAACTGCAGCGGTTATTACAATGACAGAGGAAGAAGCATTTGATATTTACCGCCTTCTGCAGAACAGAGGCATAGATGTGTCATATGTAGACAGAAACAGTTCCGCATTCCGTAAAGGTCTGACAGTTACTACATTTTATCTTGCAAAAGGTCTGGAGTTTGATCAGGTATTTGCGATTCAGGGAAGTGAAGAAAATCCGCTGAAAAAACAGGCGGAATATATCTGCGCAACAAGGGCTCTGCATGAACTGTATGTATATGGAACCGGAAATCAGGCAGGCCGGTAAAACCCGGATACCAGAATCCGTACAGGTATAAATCCCCTCCCATGGGAAACCTTATAAGTAAAAATTCACGGGAGGATTGAAATGAAATCCATATGGAGTAAAACCTGTAATATTGAAAAGCAGCCGGCTTTAAACGGAGATATTGAGGCAGACGTGGCTGTGATCGGCGGCGGAATGGCAGGAATCCTGGCCGCCTATCAGCTGGAACAGGCGGGAGTGCATACCGTCCTGCTGGAGGCTGAACGGATTGGCGGCGGACAGACAAAGAACACAACTGCAAAGATCACATCTCAGCATGGAATGTTCTGTCATACATTCATTGAGAAAAAAGGAAAAGAAACAGCAAAGCTGTATGTTCAGGCAAATCAGGCTGCAGTGGAAGAGTACAGACGAATCATAGGAAAAGAGCAGATTCCCTGTGATCTGAGAGTGACGGATTCTTATGTGTACTCCCGGAATGAAGAAAAATTAAAAAAGGAAACAGAAGCAGCGCGGGAACTTGGCATAGATGCATCATTTGAGAGGCAGATTGAGATTCCCGTGCCATGTGCGGGGGCAGTACGTTTCCCCGGACAGGCAGAATTTCATCCGCTGAAATTTATAGAAGGACTTGCCGGAAAACTGAACATATATGAAAGTACCCCGGTAAAAGAAGTCGAGGGGAACAGAATCAGAACTGCCTGCGGAACTGTGCTGGCAGGGAAGATCATTTTTGCCACCCATTTTCCTTTTGTGAATTTTCCGGGGATGTATTTTGCAAGAATGCACCAGGAACGTTCCTATGTGCTTGCACTGGAACAGGCGGGAATATTAAATGGCATGTATATAGGTGATGGAGAGGATAAACTTTCCTTCCGGCAGTATGACAGATATATTCTGCTTGGCGGCCAGGGACACCGGACCGGTGAAAACCGGGAGGGCGGCAGATACGCAAAACTGCAGGGGCAGGCAAAAACCCTGTATCCTGATTGCCGTGTGGCAGTGTACTGGTCCGCCCAGGACTGTATTACCGCAGATAAAATTCCTTTTATCGGCCGATATGCGCCGGACCGTCCGGACTGGCTTGTGGCTTCCGGATTTCAGAAATGGGGCATGAGTTCTTCCATGATATCTGCCATGCTGCTGAAAGATCTTGTATGCGGCATAGATAATCCGTATTCAGCAGTATTTGATCCATCCCGTTTCTCGGCGGAGGAAGTTCCGCAGATTATGAGAGATACAGGAAAGGCTGTAAAAGGACTGACGAAAAGATTTTTTCATATTCCGGATGAGACGGCGGCTGTTCTTGAGCGGGGGCATGGAGCGATTGTGGACACGCCTCAGGGAAAAGCAGGCGTTTATAAGACGGAAGAAGGAGAGTTATTTCAGGTAGACATTGTATGCCCCCATCTGGGATGCGAGCTGTCATGGAATCCGGATGAGAGGACATGGGACTGCCCCTGTCACGGCTCCCGGTTTGATTATAAGGGAAATCTGCTGGAAGGTCCGGCCCAGAAGGGAATTGATAAAGAGGAGAAGCAATGAAGATTACAGTAATTACGGTAGGAAAAATAAAAGAAAAGTACTTAAGAGACGCTATTGCAGAATACAGTAAACGGCTGAGCCGCTACTGTAAGCTGGAGATCATAGAGGTAGCAGATGAGAAGACCCCGGATCAGGCAAGCGGGACAGTGGAAGATGCAATCCGTTCGAAAGAGGGGGAGCGGTTGCTGAAATATATCAGAGATGATATGTATGTGATTACTCTGGAGATCGGAGGGAAAATGCTCTCTTCGGAAGAATTTGCAGAGAAGATAGAAACTCTGGGGGTGCAGGGAAAGAGCAGCATCGCATTTGTGATCGGCGGATCCATCGGACTGGGAAAAGAAGTGCTGAAGCGGTCGGATTATGCACTCAGTTTCTCGAAGATGACGTTTCCCCATCAGCTTATGCGGGTGATCCTGCTGGAGCAGGTGTACCGGGGGTATCGGATTATGAATGGGGAACCGTATCACAAATAAGTGCGGTTTTTTCTCACTTGGATACGTTATGGACAACCATATCACAAGTAAGTGCGGTTTTTTCGCATTGGGTGTGATATGGTTGAGAAATGCTCATAAAAGAAAAAGCCATACCAGAGGAAGTAAAAGGATAGAACACTTTATTCTTCTTGGTATGGCTTTCTACTTGTTTAGATTCTCAGGCGGAATATATTCTAAAAGGTCATTTAAGTCACAGTCTAAGGCATAGCAAAGCCGTGACAGAACAGCAATATCTAATCTTTGAACGTCATTATCTTTATATTTTTTGAGCTGTGTACGTTGCATTTCTGCACGATATGAGAGCTTACTGATTGATATATTGCGTTCTTTCATTAATTCGTCTAAATGAAGTCTGATTGTACCAAATTCTAAATCATTCATTGAAATCGCCCTCCCTTGAAATAGAATAAATTAAAATGCTGTATATTGTAATGAGTTGATAAATATGTTATATTCATATGAGTAGATATATACACAGGAGGGCGAAAATAATGAAGAAACAGGTTAAAGAAAAAATGAACTTTCCGAATATGGACTCATTACAGCCGGTTGTTAACGTGATTAATGAAGCATCAATTACTTTAGGTGATCCAACAAGGACTATAAAAGATAGTCCGTTAGTAGAGGTCTTTGCGGCAGCTATTGGATCGGGAAGTGGTGCAGGAGTTTCATTTTTAGCCCTATATGGCTTAGGAACGGTCGGATTATCAGCGGCAGGTATCACCTCAGCTCTTGCTGCTGCCGGGGCATTGGTTGGCGGTGGAATGGCTGCAGGAGTTTTAGTTTTAGCCGCTCCAGTTGCAGGACTGGCAGGAGTAGGTGTTGCAGTAGCAAAACAGATAAAGAAAAAACAGTTACGGCAGGAAAAGAAAAGACTTTATACAGAAGCCAAGAAAAAATATCCATTAATCGTGAAAGAATTAGAAAAGGTCAATAATGATGAAAACGTATCTTCTGATAGGAAAGATATTTTAAAAGGGTTAGAGATTATGCTAAAAAAGGTTATTGGTGAATTAGAAGCAGATTTATTAATGTAGTTCGTGATTGAAAGCTTTAAGGAGAGAAAAAATATGGCTGAGCCTTGTGGATATTGTGGTGGTTCTGGTAAAGTTGAATGCGATTATTGCGCCGGAGGAATTGGATTCTCAGATGGTGGTTGCCCTGCGTGCAGTGGGGATGGATATCACACGTGCCCTGCGTGTGGCGGATCAGGAGTTGCGGAAGAGGATTCAGACGAATAAAAATGTGCAGCAAATTAAAAAACATTTATCAGAGGAGTAAAAAATGAGGTTGACGAAAAGTCAGCCTTATTTTTGCAATCGTTTAGGAGAGAGAAATGAAGAAAAGAAATCTTAAAAAATTGATATTTGTAATGTCTTTAATAGTTACTATTTTAGTTGCAGGATGCGGAAAAAGTGAAAATGCGAAACAGACAAAAGAAGAGACTAAGGTGGAAGAAGAAACCACTGAAGGGCAGACAGAAGAGAGCACGACAGAAGAAGATTCTGAAGGGGAAGATACAAATGGAGACTCTTCAAAAAAGTCTGCAGGTCAAGCGATTTCTTATATTGAATACAAAGATGAATACTCTGAAATTCCATTTGATGAAATGGAAGATGTATCAGAGAACGGTAATCCCTATGACTTTGATACAAGCCTGTTAGGGTACTATACTAACGGATATATAGGATTTAATTTCTATCAAGTAGATGGAGATTTCATTAAGACAGATTTCTTTGCCTTTGATTATTACGTTGGTTCTGGAACGGTTGACGTAATGAGCCCTACAACAATTTCGTTTGTATACACTGCAGAGAATACTTATGGTTCAGTAGATACAGATGGTATGTTTGCAACGACTGATACTGCAGATACAAACATTGATCTTTCTTCTGGTAGTTTTACATTAAATACTACTAATCAGTTAGGTCAGTGGATAAATAATACTATGCTTCAAGATACAATGGCATTATTCTATCCGTCTTATCAACCAGAAGAGGGCGTAAGCTGTTATAGCTATTCACTGGGCAAATATGATAAAAAGGACGATTCCTATATCAAGGATAGTCTTAAGACTATTAATTCTTATATAGCAGGAACGGAAGGATGCTATTATGAGAATAATCAGCCTAAGAAAGATAGAATGTCAATGGAACAGTATCCTATCTATGCAAAGAATGTTCCAGAAGAGGGATATTATTTGTATTCTTATGATGGTAAAAATCCCACAAGAGCAGGTGCAGATTTTGTGTTGGCAAAAGTAGAGACGACTAATGAAAATCTTCAAGGTTGCACTCAGGCTATTGCTGTTACTTTAAATTCATATCATTGGTTTGATGAAATCGGAGACGGATCTTGGTCTATGATAAATTGGACCGATAACAATAACAGTTCATCATTCAACAATAGAGTAGGACATTTTGTGAATTTCAATTATGAAATTCCAGAATATGTCTATATTGGAGAAGTGGGCGGTGAACTTCAAGATAATGAAGCAGACGAACAAGGATATCTGTTTGATTATAAGATTACAATGATAGTGAATGATGATGGCACTTTGTCATTCAAATCAAACAGAGAGGGAGAAATGACTGATTTGATTGGTCATCTTGCTACAGCGCCTTGCCCATTTCCATCAGATGTAAAACTTAAGAAAGTAGATCAGTCAGTAATTGATGCGATTGAGATGCCTGCGGAGTATAGTCTCCCGTAAAATACAAGTTTGTTATTATAGAGTAAAATAGTATATTGAATTAAAGAATTTATAAGGTTGGCTTTCACGTCAGCCTTATTTTTTTAATGGGAGGAAACCAATGAGTAAAGATTTAATTGAAGAGAGATTTTTTACTATCAATAGATGGGATCAGGGAAGAGAATGCTTGAATTTGCAGAATATCAATGACCTACCGCCGGAATATCCAGGTACACCTAAGTCGTGGCTTATGGAACTTACAACCTTTATATATTTATATGAAAATGAATGGACAGAGATATATAAAGAGTACCAGGATATTGTACATAAGCGCAGTATACAGGGCGATCATATACTGCACTATTTTCGGGATGACGAGGGATATCTTAGGAAATGCGGAGAACAGGATATCTTTTTGAAAATTACGATCAATGGGAATAGCCAAGGGATAAAGAAGTTTATTATGGGAATGAACTGGAGGAATATTTTGACGTTTGACGAGTATATGGAATATATAGGGCTTGGAGAAGAAAAACGCTTGAAATACCTCTATAAATTAAAAGGAAAGGTAAACGGTGCGATAAGTAAATTTGATAAGGAGCACGGCACGCTGACTGTAGAAGTATCTTTTGCTTCAAGTCCGGATGAATCCGATTTTCTATATCATGATATTTTCATTGATCCGCTCAATGAGACATACTTTATTTTATGAGTCCATACGTCTGAATATGAAAAGTGGCGTATGGACTATTTTTATGCAAATTGCAAAGGAGAATATTTATATGGCCAATACTATTATCAAAACAGGTACATTGAAAAAGACAGCGGTGTTTAGTAAAGATATGACAAAAAGGTATGAATTGACGTTTTGCTGTGAAGGAGGGTCGAAAAAGCAGAAGAGTATTCTAATTATCTGCCTTAATCCGGCAAGTTCAGATATCACTATCACAGACACAACGACAAACTACATTTTGAATAATCTTCTCCCTATGGGATATACCACAATTACCATATCCAATTTATATGCAACGATCTGTGGCAAACTAAAGACAAAGGAGATTGCAGACAATTCTGATAATATCGAGTATATCAGTAATCTCCTCAAGAATAATTATACTTCCGTATTATTGGGATATGGTAATACATTTACAGGTAATAAAAAGGTCAATCAGGCAAAGGAGGAGTTAGAGAAGGTTCTCAAAGAGTCAAAAGCCAATGTTGTTGAACTGGTGGATAAAAAGGATATATATTCAAGGCTAAAAACCATTCATCCGTTATTTGCAGGTCAGAGGTTCTCCGGGGAATGGAAGTTTAGAAAGTATGTGTTCCATAAGGAGAGTGAAGAAAGCAATGCAAAGAGTGCCGTATCTAAAGATAATTAATGAAAGTCAGTGGGTTATACTCCGGCAGGTGAACCCATATCTGGGTGAGCGTAAGTTGCCGGATGCAATATTGGGGTTAATCGGAAGAATACTCATGGAAGAAAAACTTGACGTTCATGATTATATCGCCGTCTTCTTTGATCCGCTTAGAAATGACACCATTGAAATATATGATGCATTATATCTTTATCCTTATACCTTAGCTAATCATGATAAAGACTTTAATATAGATGTCATATCGCATAGAGATGGAAAGCGAATATCGTGGTCTGGATATGGTATAGAAGTTCAGGAAACAGGAGCAAGAATATATTTGATTTATGGTATGAGAGAAACTGATGTATGGAGGAAAGCATTATGATAGCAAAATTTTGGACTTTAGCTCAGATTCCAGATGTGGAGCAGATCATTGAACGGTACAATATTCCAGAAGAAGTCTTTAATGTGATCAAAAGCAATTTGGAAATATTAGATGCTGCTTATGGTGCTGACCGGAGTATAACGGCGGACGGTGGCTATGTGGCACTGATTTTACCAGAGGACGACCATTCATATCAAAGAGAATATGATAATCTATTGCAGGAGTATCACCTATCAGAAGAGGATGTTGAATTTCATGACAGCTTGTGTACGGATGAGAGAAACCGCTTATGGAAGAGTGATACATATATAATGACCGAACTTTCTTTGATTTTAGTTTATTTTGTGAAAGGAGAATAATAGGCGAATGGAAGTATATTTTGCGTATGGGGTTGGAATTGTGCTAGCACTGGGATGCGTGCTTATTTTGGAATTTGTTGAATCAAAACGAGAGGAGCAGGCAAGATGAATGAAAAATACATAAAGTTCTTTCTAATGGGAGTTGAACTGATCGTGTCATTATATGAAATTTGCAGAACTGCAAAGAAACGCAGACGATAAAAAAAGAAAGGTGGCTTGCCCGGATAGAGGCAAGCCTTTTCACAAAAATATTTTTTTATTTTGTCTCTGTAATTCTATATTTTTTTAGACATCTCCGGATATCTTTTATAACTTCTTCTCTGCTAAGTGATACAGGGGGATTATTCTTTCCCGGATTTTTTTTATCATCACTATCTGGTGACGTGTAAAAAAAGCAGATAATCATGTCGCCAAGCAGAACACAGTGAAAAGATTTCCGGTAGTTGCTGTAATAGTCGTTAAGGTAATCGACGATCAGAGAACCGTAGGCAAGATTTTTAAGTTGATAGCAAAGAAAATTGTTGAAATCTTTGCGGATTAAATACGTATTAAGTGATGCAGGGCGATTTGCTATAAAATCAAATTGCTGTGATCCTGGAGATATCTCTTGTAAATTCATATCTTCGGCGTAACGATAGAAAGTCTGTAGGGATATTGGAAATTCCAAGATTCCATCCGTTTCAAGTTCGTGCAAATTATTATATATTTGTCGTAGGCTTCGTAGTTTCGTTTTGTATTTTTTGTGTTCCCTGATATAGTTTCGTATGATGCTTTTGCAGTCTCTTTCTGTTTTGCTTCTTTCTCCCATTATTTTCTACTCTATAATTTGTTAAATTTCTTATTTGTTTCTCTTATATTATAGCGGCAAAATATTGAAAAATCAATGTTTCTATATTTTTAGTTTCTCATAATTTAATGAGAAATTACTTTATAAACTATCACTATCTATGGATGAACTGGCTTAAAATTCGAGATAAAGAAAAGTTGATAAAAAATGAGAAAAGTGAGAGTATAAGCGTGTCGACAATAAGAGCTCTTAAACATGATAAGAAAATGCATCCCGAGGATCTGCGGGATGAAAAATTATCGCATTCCTAAGGATTGATCGGGATGCAAAGCACCTTGACAACAAAATATAGAAAAAAATAAAGAAGAAAGCAGGGCTATATCATGAAAACCAAGTACAATGGTGACGCAAAAAGTTCTTATATTCCGTCTGATATTGTATTGCGTGATAGGGAATATGCAACATTTGAAGACGATCTGATTATCTATTGCTGTAACTGCATTGATTATTCTTTCGAGATTTCAAAAAAAGAAGTTTATGCAGTTCTGATGTGGGTTTATGAAGGCGTAAACGGCTTTTCGTTTTCCACGTATCATCCACTGAACGCAGATTTTTTGGAGTTACTGGAAAAAGTACGAGCAATAAATCGGTGCGACGGGAAAGCGAATCTTCTAACCTTGTTCAACTATGAATATTCCATATGGTTCAAACCAGAAAATATGGGGTATGTTGTACATAAGGTTGAACCACAGGATTGGTCATACAACATAAATATTCCCGCATTTTATGAGCCTGATTTATTAAAAAAATGGCTCTGTGAATGCGCAATTAAATATTGCAGAACCAGAGATGAACATCGTATTGCTGAGACCGAGCTAGAAAAGAGATTCTAAAATATTATGCCTATGATGATACCTTTAGATATTGTTATATCGGCTTACGGCTTCAGGTAGAAAAAAGCAGACGGGTATTGAGAGTATCTCATGCGTCTTACAGAAGCAGAAAAACAGAAGAACGAACGGTAAGAACGGCAGGGGTAAAATCCCCTGTGGAAAGGAATAATTATGGTAAAAAGAAATAATGAAAAGTTAAAAAAAGAGTTAATAAAAACATTCTCAACTATCAATTCTGAGAATGAGTATATGGAAATCCGTATTCTGAACACGAGTTCAGGAACTCTCAGTGGATATTTTAAATCACCAGAAGATATTTATAATTCCATCCGCACGCTAGATGGCAAGTATAATGTTTTTTTTACTCTGAACCAGTTGTCGCAGGAAATCGTAGCCCGTAGTCAGGATCATTTCACAAAATACGCCAAGAATACTACGACAGATTCTGAAATAAGTAAGAGGAAATGGATTTTACTCGATTTCGATCCCGTGCGTCCGGCGGGGATTTCTTCCTCGGAAGAAGAGCTAAAGGCGGCGAAAGAGTGTGCCATAAAAGTGAGAAAATATTTGACTCAACAGGGATTCCAAGAACCAATATTCGCCCTCAGCGGTAACGGGTATCATTTGTTATATTCCTGCGATATAGAAAACGGCGAGCAGGAGCGAGAAACGATAAAAAAATTTTTGGAACTCATGGATCAGAAGTTTTCGAACGAAAAAGTAAAAGTGGATCGTGCCAATTTTAATGCTGCACGTATCTGCAAATTGTATGGCACGCTCTCTTGCAAAGGGGATAATACCGAAGAGCGTCCTCACCGGCGATCCCGTATTATAAAAGCGCCAGAGACTATTGAGCAGATACAGTTTGAGCAACTGCAGGAGCTTATAGAAAAAATAGCTCCTGACAGCAAGCAAAAGCAAGGTTCAGTTCAGGGTAAAAAACCCATGTGGAAACATATTCCAGTGAAAGAATATCTTGAGGAGCATGGTCTTGAAATCGCAAGAGAAAAGGAGTATCAGGGAGGAATCTGTTATGTGCTGAAAAGATGTCCGTTCAATCCCGATCATACCGATACTGGAGCATATGTGATTGAATATCCTAATGGTAAAATTTGCGCAGGTTGTCACCATGACTCCTGCTCGGATAAGGGGTGGAAAGACTTAATTAAATTGTATCCTGATTCAAGAATGATGCCACCAAAGCATAAGAAAGCAGAAACCGAAGAGGAAAATGCAGTGAATACACTTTTGAGGGATATTGAGGAAGAACAGCACACCTTTTATCGTGACCGAGCAGAGACTCCTTATGTTTGTGTGACTCAAGAGGGTATCATACAGTATATGCAGGTCTATGGAGCTGATTATAAAAGATATATTCGCTATATGTACTATGACAGATATCAAAGGGCTGTTCCTAAGGAAGCGCTACAACAGGTTCAGGATACGCTAGCAGTGAAGGCTCAGATAGAGGGGAAAGAAATTACTCCGGCATATCGTTGCGCTTACCATGATGGGAAGATATACTATTACCTTGCTGATAGGGAGCAGACGGTAATCTGTATAGATGAAAACGGATATAGAGTGATTGCAGAGTCTCCGGTACCGTTCATCAAGAAGCAAAATATGTCAGAGCAAGTCTTGCCAAAAAGGGCAAAAAATACTCTAAAAAAGATGGGAATGAAATACTGGCAGTTTGCAACTCCAGACGACAGAATCCTGCACTGGATACTCCTCATATCACGCTTTATTGCAGAAGGATCACAGCCATTGATTTATTATTTCGGTGATCGTGGATCAGCGAAATCAACAAGTATGAGACTGGACAAAATGATTGTAGATCCGTCAGAGATAGATATCAAAGCGTTACCAAAAAGCATTTCAGATGCAGTTGCGGCTGTATCAAATCAATACATGGTGAGCTTCGACAACGTTAGC
Source organism: Mediterraneibacter sp. HA8405 (assembly GCF_056148955.1). Taxonomy (NCBI): domain Bacteria; kingdom Bacillati; phylum Bacillota; class Clostridia; order Lachnospirales; family Lachnospiraceae; genus Mediterraneibacter; species Mediterraneibacter sp. HA8405. The sequence continues at coordinate 1,934,304 of NZ_CM148758.1, forward strand.
CGCATAAGTGACGAATTATCAGATATTTTCTGCATCGTTGCAACGCATGGGTATTATTCCAAAAAGATGTTATACTCGAATAACCAAGAATTTGCAATAAAGCTGAATGCACGAGTCAGCTTTTCAGGCATTACGAATCTGAGTACCAAACCGGATCTTATTGACAGAATCGTATGCCTGAAACTGAACCGTATTGACAGCAGTAATCGGCGCACAGAAGAAGAAATCATGAAGGAATTTCAAACGGATTTGCCGTATATTCTTGATAAAATATTCCGCATATTATCCAAAGCGATACCGATTTATAACGACCTCAAATTAGAGCGGCTTCCCAGAATGGCTGACTTTGCAAAGTGGGGGTATGCGATTGCCGAAGCTCTTGGATACGGTGGAGAAAGATTTTTAAGGATATATGAGAACAATCAGGCAGATTTATTAGAAAATCTGGTGTCAGAAGATTCTTTAATCACTGTGCTGATTGAAGCTATGAAAAAGCACAATTATTTTAAAGGTACAGTGACAGAACTTCTCGTTTCACTTACAAATATGGCAGAAAAAATGGAGATCGATACCAGAGTAGGATGGGCAAGAGACGCTTCTTCCCTGAGTAGAAAGCTGTATGAGAATCAGTCTGTATTAAGTATGTTCGGTATCAGTGTTAACAGAGGTAAATCCAACGGAGAACGCTATATCGAATTGATTATGGAAGATGACGACAGCCATCCGGAGGAGTAGCTCTTGGCTGAGCAGTCGGAGCAGTTATTGAATTTAATGAGCGAGATTATCCTGCAATATATCAACGTACATAGAGACGAAGTGAGCAGTGAGCATATTGCAGAGGGAGAAGAAGAAAAGTGAGAAATTCCCGTCACCCGTGTCCCTGCCGTCACTTACGCAGGGGCGAGAGGGACGGCGGTGACGGCATTTTTTTTAAATATAATACTGATAGAATAAATCAAATGAAGTGAATTTGATCCGTATATTATAAATTTGAAAGGAGGATGATAGTTCATGAATGATAACAACATGGATAAAAAAGTAATAAGAGTAGCAATTTATTGCAGGGTTTCGACAACAGAACAGGCAGAAGAAGGCTATAGCATTGGTGAGCAGGAGCGGCTTCTAATCGAATATTGCGACAAGCATGGATATGAAGTATATAAAACTTACGCTGATAAAGGTATCAGCGGTAAGGATATAAAGCACCGTCCGGCTATGCAGAGTATGCTTGAAGACGCTACTCAGAAGAAATTTGATATGGTTATCTCGTGGAAGATAAACCGTATCAGCAGGAAACTTGCAGACGCCATAAAAATCGTTGATCTGCTTGAAACGTATGGAATTACGTATCTTTCGTATTCAGAGCCTTTTGAGACAAACACACCTGCAGGAAAGATGCAGTTCCAGATGATGGCTCTGATCGGAGAGTTTGAACGGAGCACGATAGCACAAAACGTAAAAATGGGGATGTGTGCAAAGGCTCGTTCGGGAGAATGGTGCGGTGGGATTGCGCCACTGGGATATAAATGGGTTCAGATGGAAGGAACAGAAAATTCCTCAAGGAAAAAGTCAAAACTTGAGATAGACGAAAAAGAAGCAGAAACCGTCCGCCTGATCTATGAACTCTATGCTTCCGGTAAGGGGTATAAAGCAATCGTTAATAAGATCAATAAGGATGGCTATAAGACGAAAAAAGGAAATGAATTTTCCGTAGCGCAATTAAGAACCATTCTTACCAATCCGGTTTATATTGGGAAGGTGAGATTTAACGTAAGACGGGACTGGAATGAGAAGCGCAGACACAATCTGAATCCAGATCCTATTATTGCTGATGGTGTCCATGATCCTATTATCAGTTTGGAACTTTGGGATAGAGTACAGACAATGATAAACCAGAAATCTGGAAAGCCCTCTAGGATATATGACGGTGAATATCCGTTAACCGGAATCTTGCGCTGTCCTGAGTGCGGTGCAGGTATGGTGATATCCAGAACGACAAATAAGCTGAAAGATGGTACAAAGAAAAGAATTACTTATTATGCCTGCGGTGCTTGGAAGAATAAAGGTACGGCAGTATGCCACAGTAATATGATACGGGTTGAGAAAGCAAATACTGTTGTATTCCGTGAACTGGAGAAACTTTTTAGCAATGAACGTTTTTTAAGGGCAGTATTGAGGAAAGTCAATGAAGCCAGTCAGAGGGAACTCAAGTCTGCGGATAAGAATTTGAAATACTATGAGAAAGAGTTAAAACAGCTTGAAAGCAGGAAGTCAACTCTTTTTAAAGGTTTTGAAGACGGGATCATATCAAGTGAAGAGTTTATAATGCGTAAAAGTGCTTTGGCTGAGGAAGAGGAGCAGTTAAGGACGAGGTCAGCAGAGCAGACGAATATACTTGCACAGGAGCATAGAAATGAGATCCCGTATGAAGTGATTAAAAATATTTTACAGAACTTTGGCAAAGTAATTATGGACGAGCATATTGAAAGAAGCTTGAAGAAACAGCTTCTCCATATGCTGATTTCAGAGATCACGATCGACCGAAGGAGAGAGATCGAGAGCATACACATAAAACTGACTGATGCATTGATACAGCTATTACAAGATACTGAGGGAACATCCATTGAGGGTGTTCCCTCTAACTATATGCTTTCGCAAATTGGTATTCCGGCTCTTGACTTGAAACTTGCAATATAACAAAGATGGAGGTTTTATAATGGATTATAATGAGTTTAAAAATAAGCTGCTCCAACACGTAAAGAGTAGATTGGAAAATGCTGAAATAAGGAATTACACAAAGAATAACAGCATTGAAAAGGAAGGTATTTATATTCGGGAAGATGGAAAGAACTGCAATCCACTGATACACCTTGACGATCTTTACGGACTCTATAAACTGACAGGCGATATAGAAGGCGTGGCGGAGTTTGTGCTTGAAATATCAGGAACAAGTAGAAATATTGACGTTCAGACAACGCTTGGCAGTTGGGAGAAAGTTCAATCCAGACTGACCATACGACTGATAAATTCAGCATGGAATCAGAAGTTCCTGCAGGGCGTACCTCATAGGGATTTAATGGATTTATCACTTGTCGTATATATGGATTTCGTTAAAAATGCAGAGGGCGTAGTTAGCATGGCTGTTACATCAGGTCTTCTTGAGATATGGGAGATAGATGAAGAAACACTTTTTCAAACTGCACTGAACAATCTGCAAAAAGAGAAATTTATCATCCGTGATATGGAAGAGGTTATACAAGAACTGAGAGGTGAGCAGAGAAAACCGACACCTTATGACGGGTTAAATTATGTAATGACAAATACAGAGAGACAGTTCGGTGCAAGAGGGATGCTCCGGACAGACTTGATTACCCAGTTCGCTGAAACGGTCAATGCAGATTTATATATACTTCCGAACTCGATCAATGATATCATCCTGACTCCGGCAATTAAAGAATTGACGGATGAAGATTTAAACGATATGATGACAGTAATAAAGGTATTCAATAAGCCCGATCAGGATAGTCTTTCAGACAATATATATTATTTTAGTCGTGAAAGTGGGGCAATCAGTATATATACACCGGAAACGGCGGTTTTATAAGGGAAATTGGAAAAAAACCGCATTTGGATACGTTATGGAGAGCCTTATCATAAATAAAGGCGGTTTAGGAGGAACTGTTTAGTTCCTCCTTATTTCATACCATAATGTTATCAGAACCTGATTTATTCTTTCTTTCGTGTTAAGAAAACTCCAATGATTGCAATAATAAAGATGATCGGTGCTGCTCTGACAAACAACCATTCAAATGAGTGAAATACCACTCCAAGAACAGAGGTTTCAGGGTTACTATAATTCCAGTCCAGATAAGGACTATTTAATATTACTAAGGCTGCAAAAACCATTATTATGATGGCGGATAATGAAATAAGCAGCCAATGGATAATTTTTCTTCCCGTGTTTTTTCTCTGCGCCAGTTGCCAATTTATCACGTCCAGTTTTTCAGAAATGGCTTTTATGCTATCAACCTCCGTTTCAATAACAGTTTCTCCAAGTAACGTGCTCACAGGTGTTTCGAGCGCTTCCGATATGGAGATTAACATATCAGAATCGGGGACCGACAATCCTTGCTCCCATTTAGAAATTGTTTGCCGTACAACGTTCAGCCTGGCAGAAAGCTCCTGCTGCGAAAGGCCTTTTGATTTTCTGATTGCTTTAATATTTTCATTGAGCATTAGGCATATTCTCCTTTCTTTCCTTCGATACCATTATTGTAGTCGGAATTGCCCGTTGCTACAAGCAATGCGTCTTAACATATAAAGAAAACTGTTGATCACTGGCAATTTCCTGACGAATTATCATAATTTTATTCATTCTTTTTCTGATGGCAGCGGGTAAATGATATTCTGCTGTCTTTTCATATAGGTCTGCAAATATAATGACAGAGAAATAAACAAATGGTATAATGAAGAAAAGTCAGGCCGGCAGATTGTAATTCGGAGGTGTTGTTGTGAAGCGAGAGTTAGGGATTGCCCGCTGCGGACTTGCCTGTTGCCTGTGTTCTGAAAACACGATGTGTGACGGCTGTGATTCGGGGCAATGTCCGGACAAAGACTGGTGCGAAAACAGAAAATGTTCTATTTCCAGGAAAATCGGACATTGTTATGAGTGCACCGGAAAATGCAGAAAAGGATTACTAGGTAAAATAAAACCGTATGCATTTACTGAGTTTGCCAGAAGATATGGCGAGGATTATCTTTTAGACTGCCTTGAAAGGAACGAGAAGAAAGGGATTATTTATCACCGGGATGGTATAAATGGTGATTATGATGATTTTGATGAAGTGGAGCCGCTGATAGAATATATAAGAACAGGATATAAACAGGATAACGGAGGTACATAGCCATGAGGGATATGATTGTGTATTGCGGACTGAAATGCACTGAAAACACCGGGGAAAATGTATAGAACTTGATTTGCTTTTGCAGATCGGAACAGGAGACTTATATGATAACAATATTTAACCGTAAAGAGCTGATTGTGACAACGGAAATGAACCGTCAGGCACAGGTACGGGATATTCTTTCTCAGAATGGTATTGATTATACCATAAAAACCACAAATCTCCAGGCAGCGCCAATAGTTGGCAACAGCAGAGGGAGAGTTGGCAGTTTTGGAATTAATCAGAACTATTCCTACGAATATAAAATTTATGTTCATAAAAAGGATCTTGAAAAAGCAGCATATTTAATCCGATAAGGGTGATGCTTATTTTCAGCACCGGAGTCTGTTTTGTGAAAAATCTGTTTTTAACTATGATGGTGCTCCGGCATACAGTGTGCGCATCCGTTTCTTTCGATTCCCAGTACGGATGCAAACAGTACGGCTTCTGCATAAGTATCACAGGCAAAGATTTGATCGGTATCTATTTTGTCAATACAGCACAGTGGTGATTCGCAGTCAAGATTGTGAATTTCCCCTGTGCTTTTATTTAATATGAACTGCTTCCCGTTAAATGGATGATCAGTGCGACGCATATGCATATCTCCTTTTGCTTGTTCTCGAAGCGGCAGTATAAGGAACTGCCGCCGTTTTCACATATTTTTTATTATACAGCGGCATTGGTGCACGGTCAATAAGAGACTTGCCTGCTATAAAATCCGATATATTTATCGCTGCGAAAGCGCCGGAAGTGATATATAATCAGGGAAAACAGTTCCATAAATAAAATTCAATAAAATATTAAGAATTTTATATAGAACTTTAAATATTTATTCCGTATTATTCTGTTTTATAAAGATGTAAAAAAGAAACGGAAAGTATATTTTATGTGGCACCTTTGTGCTAATATGGGGAAAGGGATAATGAGATTAGTCAATATTATTGAACTGGTAAAACAATATCTGCTCCAGGGGGCAATTCTGGCCGTGATTGCGGGAGGAATTGCGGGAGCAGGCTATTTTATCGTATATAAAAAGATGATGAAAGGGGAAAGGTGGATCCGGCCGCTGAATGTGCTGTGGGCAGGCGTTTTTTTCTGCTATCTTGCAGTAATGCTTTCAGCTACACTTCTGGACCGCGTTTCCGGCTGGTCCGATGCCGGGATGACGCCTCTGTTTTATTCGTATCGGGAAGCATGGTACAGTTTTTCCGGAGCAGAATGGAGAAATATCGTTCTGAATATCCTTCTCTTTGTACCGTTTGGATTCCTGCTGCCGCTGGGAATACGATTTTTCCGGCGCTTCTGGGTGACCTATCTGACAGGGCTGGCAGTGACTGTACTGATCGAATCGACTCAGCTTATTTTAGCGCGGGGTGTTGCGGAGGCAGATGATATTCTGAATAATTTCCTGGGAACAATGATCGGTTATGGAATCTATGTTCTGTTTCGGGAGATTACAGCGGCAGCAAAGAGAAAACGATTCAGTGTTCTGAAAATGGCAGCTGCCCAGATCCCCCTTGCCGCTATCGTCCTGGCGTTTGTCGGAATTTTTATTATGTATGACCGGCAGGAACTTGGCAATCTGGAAATCGGCCTCAGCAGCCGGATTGACATGTCGGATGTTCAGGTGACAACAACGGAGAACTACAGCAGTCAGCCGGGAACAGCAGCAGTCTATAAAATTCCTGTATATACGGAAGAAGAGACAAGAAAGATTGCCGATAATTTTTTCGCTTCACTGGGGCAGACACTGGATGAGTCCAGGACAGATCTGTATGATGAAACGGCTGTCTATTATAGTACAGAGCAGAATTCTCTGTGGATTGACTACGCAGGCGGGACAATGAGTTATACGGATTATGCCGTTGTATTTGGGGACGATCCGGAAGCAGAGACTTATCCGGAACCTGTTTCCGGGGAAGATGAGGCAACTGTCAGAAGTGCGTTGTCCACATATGGAATTCAGGTGCCGGAGGGAGCGGTGTTTCAGGAGCAGTCAGATGAATCGTCCGATTTGCCTGGCTATGAGTTTTCGGTTTCCCAGCAAAGAGATGGAGACCGGTTCTATGACGGATCGCTGTACTGCACGCTTTATGACGGAGGAAAGCTGGGAGATATCAGCAATCATATTCTCTCATGTGAGAAGTATAAAGATTATCCGATTCTGTCTGAAGATGAAGCGTGGAAACAGATACAAAGCGGAAATTTCCGTTATTCCGGTCAGGCCGGCGATGAAATAAAAGAACTCGAACTCGGGGCTGTTAGTATGAAATATGTAATAGATTCCAAGAAATATTATCAGCCGGTATATTCATTTGAAGCTTCTGTAAACGGGCAGGACGGATATGAAATAGTGGTTCCGGCTCTTAAGAGCGCGTCAGGAGGAAAATAAATGGGATGCTGGTCGAAGGAGATAAAGGCAGTCTTACTTTCCAGGGGACGAGATATCTGTCCTTTCTGCGGGACGGACAGGAATACAGGTAATTTGATACAGAAGAAAAGGACAGAGCGTTCATTACATGCTATAATAGAAGAAAAGATCCGGAGGAATTTATGGAAAACATAGTTTTTATTATAGTAATGGAAGGATGCGCTGTCCTGTTTCTGTATTTAGGATTCTTATTATGGAAAAAGCAGCAAATACAACAAGGGTATCTTTTAAAGCAGGGGTGAGCAGATTATGAAACTATTATTACGGATACTGTATAACAATAAAATGGCATGGATTGTGTTTGCTGTTACATTAATTATTTCCTGTGTATTTTTTTATTTGCTGCCGGACCAGATACCAATTCATTTTGACAATGGTATTGTCGATTCCTATGCTCCTAAAATCTGGTTATTTCTTTTTCCTCTTATGCAGCTTATTTTTTTGCTGTTTTTCAGTTTAAAAGGAGTGCGGCAGAGTTTTACCGTTATACCGAAATATGGAAACAGCATTATTACATATTACATTGTTGTTCTTGCATTTGTCATTTTATTTCTGCTATCGGAAATTACAATAATCAGAGCGTCTTGATTAATGCAGTAAAATTTTCATTACTTTAGCAGCAAGAAAAGATGAATACTATTTGAAAGTACCGTTTACCCGTGAAAGCTGGAATGGAAGAATAAAAGCGTGCCGTGGAATCGGTGCGTCTCTTACAGATAATGAAATATTAATGTGGGAACGGGAACACAGAGATCTTCTTGAAAATATATCGCCTGCTGAATTTGATGTGCTGCATTACGCGGCTATTGCTGAATTAAAAAAGATCTGAATTAAAAATGATACGATCTATAGATATTGTGTAAAATGAGGAGGACATTATGAAAATAGGAATTTTAGGCTGTGGAGTTATGGCGGAGACATTCGCCGATACATTAAGACAGATGGGAGAGGTAGAATGCTGTGCGGCGGCTTCGCGTACTCTGAAACGCGCGGAAGAATTTGCCGGGAAATATGGATTTAAGAAGGCTTACGGAAGCTACGAAGAGCTGTGTGCGGATCCGGAAGTGGAGCTGATCTATATCGCAACGCCGCACTCCAGCCATTTCGATAACATGAAGCTGTGTATCCGGCATAAAAAGCCGGTTCTGTGCGAAAAGTCATTTACAGTGAACGCGCGGGAGGCAGAACAGATCAGGGAATATGCGGAGCAGGAGCAGGTCTTTGTTGCTGAGGCAATCTGGACAAGATATATGCCGTCGAGAAATATGATTCAGGAAATTATCGACAGCGGAATCATTGGCGATATCTCTGTACTGACAGCCAATCTTTCTTATCCTATCTCTCACAAAGAGAGGATTATGCGGCCGGAACTGGCCGGGGGAGCGCTTCTGGATATTGGCGTGTACGGCGTTAATTTTGCCATGATGCATTTCGGGACGGATATTGAAAGGATTGAGTCATCTGTCCGAATGACAGACACCGGGGTGGATGCTATGGAATCCATCACTATCTTTTTCCGAGGCGGACGCATGGCAGTGCTGACCCATGATATCTACAGCAGATCGGACCGAAAAGGCATTTTCTATGGCGAAAAGGGCTACATTATTGTGGAAAACATCAATAATCCACAGAGTATTTCCGTTTATGATACAGAAGACAGACTTGTCCGTCGGATGGATGTGCCAATACAGATCAGCGGATATGAGTATGAGGTACTGGAATGTATAGATGCTGTCCGTTCCGGGGAGAAAGAGAGCACCTCCATGCCTCTTTCTGATACAATTAAGGTCATGGAGATTATGGATCAGCTGCGCGGACAGTGGGGGCTTGTCTATCCCCGGGAAAGAGAAACACAGAAATAATTTTAGTCTGTGTGCCGTCCGGCTTCAGTGGGGGATTCGCTTCACGTGATACCGGGGAAGAATGAAAACAGAGAGAATAATAAGCGATTCTGACAGGACGCAACTGGCAGGACAGATGAATGTGTCAAGGCAGTCTGTTTCTAAATGGGAAGGAGCGCAGTCCATCCCGGATCTGGAAAAAATGATTCGGCTGTCAAAATTATTCGGGGTTACCACAGATTATTTATTAAAAATTGTAATCGTCGGGATCGGCGTTGTTTTTCTGATAAGAGCCGGAATCATCTGGGCAAGTTTTGAAAAATTATTGCAGGAAGGAGACTATACAAGGGCGAAGAAGAAGCAGACGCTGAAATCTTTGATTGCGCTTGTATACTGGCTGGTTGCGACAGCCATTTACCTGGCCTGCACCCTCCCGTCAGAAAGCTGGAAAGAAGGATGGATTGTCTGGGTGATAGCAGGGGTTTTGTTTCCGGCCGTTATTGCTATTGCAAATACTGTAGAAAATAAAAATGGAAAATAGAAAACATGAGGAGTATGTGAAAATGGATTTTTTCAGAACAGAGAAATATGACAAAGATTTTTTAAAACCGAATATGATGGGCCCGAATTCAATGATGATTCTGGAAGAGCTTCTGGAGAAAGTACCCTTAAAACCAGGAATGAGAGTTCTGGATCTGGGGTGCGGAAACGGATTGACTTCTGTTTTCCTTGCAAAAGAATATGGAGTGCAGGTTTTCGCGTTGGATCTGTGGATTTCTGCTACTGACAATTACAGGAGATTCAGGGAGGCAGGAGTTGAACAGGCGGTCATACCGATTCATGCGGATGCGCTGGACATGCCGTTTGCAGATGAATTTTTCGACGCTGTGATCAGTGTGGATGCTTATCATTATGTAGGAAACAATGACACATTTTTCCCGGAGAAAATACGTCCTTTATTAAAACAGAACGGAATTGCGGCAATTGCTTTCCCGGGCATGAAATATGAGGTGAAGGAAAATATTCCGGATGAAATGAGGCCGTACTGGCCGGAAGAGGCATTGGAAATGTGGCACTCTATCAACTGGTGGAGACCGAAATTTGAAAATGAGCTGAATCATCTTAACATGTGGGAAATGGGATGCTTTGAGCAGGCATGGAATGACTGGCTGAATACCGATAACCCTTATGCAGTAGGTGACAGGGAAATGATTCGCACAGATAATGGGAGATATATGAACATTATCGGAATAACAGGTACTTTACTGCATGCCCCGTCAGCCGGGCATAAGGAATAAAATTAAAGAAACATTAAGAAATTTATTGTGTATTTTCAAGAATTACTGTGTATTTTTTATACAGATACAAAGACAAAACGGCTTATTATGATAGTTCAGGGTTATATGGAGAAAGGAAGAAAGAAGTGAACAGAAAAAAGACCATATGGATTCTTATAGTGGTTCTCATTCTGGATGTGATTGGAATCGTATTTTTCTTTCAGATGCACAGGAGAACTTATTCTTTGGATCTACCGCAGGCAGAAACCCTGGGAAATGTGGTAATCAGTACTGACACCACCAAGGAAGAAATTACAGACAGGGAGAAAATTAAGGATCTTATTTATGTGCTGGAGGGCAACGGAAGAACTACCAAAAGAGAGAGTATAAATGATTTTCCGGTTAACGCGGAAACTCCGATCAAGATTGAATTCTGTTTTGCCCGGGGCGGCAGCTCCGTTCTGTATGCATATGCACAGGAGAATCGATATTATATAGAACAGCCATATAATGGGATTTATCAGATCAGCGGAGATGAGTATAATTCTGTAGCGAAATATGTTCTGTGACCGTGGAATATCTGCTACTATAAATAATAAGAAAAACAGTTTTGAGATCCTGATATTTGTATCGAAGATATTTAGAAGCTTTGGGGAGGAAAGAATATGGAATGGCTGCCGATTACTGTAATTGCAGTACTTATCGCAATCTCAGCATTATATTATATTGTTAAAAAAGCGGTAAAAGATGCACTAAAAGAATATTTCAGAGAGAAAGATAAAGAACAGTAATTCCACTGATATTCTGCGGACAAGGGGTGTTATTTTCAGCTGGGAAAAGATATTCTTCCATTGTAGATAAATAATATGAAATGGAGGTTAAGCTGATGAATCAATATAATACCGGAAAATTTATAGCGAAAAAACGGAAAGAAAAGAATTTAACGCAGGAGCAGCTGGCGGAAAAAATCGGAGTGTCCAATAAAACAATTTCAAAATGGGAGACCGGTAAATGTATGCCGGACTATGGAGTTGTTCAGAATCTGTGTAAAGAACTGGAGATTACAGTTGCTGAACTGATGGATGGAGAAGAATCAGAAAAAAGAAGCGTGCGTCTATACGATGATGAGCAGATTATGGATTTGCTGAAGCGAACGCAGGAATTAGAAAAGCAAAAAAATCAGTTATATGGAATTTTACTGATCGTGATGGGAATTGCCCTGCAGGCACTTTCGCATACAATGGGCGGTTCTGATATGCAGGAATTATTTTCCGGAATCCTTCTGGGATTATCCGTGGGTGAAATGCTGGTTGGGGTTTATATTCTCGGAAGAAGTATGATCGGCAGATAAATACCGGGCCGGAAAATTCCGGAGGACGCTTTTATGTGGCTTGTTCATTTATGGTTGAGGAGAATGAAGAAATGAAAAAAAGAAAGAACGTTTTTTTGGTCATCGTTATAATTATTCTTTTAGCCGGAATATTATTATATTTCAGACCACTTCAGTTATCCGTTCCGTCAAACAAATATATTACAGCTATATATGAGGAGCTTGGCGTAAGAGATGGAGAGCCCTATATTAACGATACACCTTACAATGAAATAGCAGAAGACGAAAAAGAACAGATCATAGATCTGCTGGAACAGTACTCATACAGAAGAACGCCGGGAACATTATTTTCAGACGGCTCTCTGACGGAAACCGGCGATCAAATACTGATTATGCATATATTTGATGAGAATAATGAATTGGATGATACAATAATTATAACAAGCGCAGACAGTATTTCTGTCAATGGGAAAAATTATTTCCTGAATAACTCACCTGTATGTATAGAAGAATTATTAAATATATTAAACAAATAGAAAAGAGAAGCAAGTCCCCTGCTTACTGCTCCGCGCGGTATAAAGCAGGGGACTTCCATAATCCGGTAAAAAGGCCGAACCCCTGCAAATTGAAGGGGTTCGGCGGAAGCAGGAATGATCAGTTTAAGGCTTGGATTCAGGCAATATTATCGATTCCGCTTCAATATACCTGTTATTATAAGGAACGCTCCGATAATAATACTGCATATCAGGCATATCAGATAAATATTGGCATTGATATGAAGGTCGGATGACCAGTCTGTAAAGCTGGCGGAAAGAATGGTCAGCTGTTTTTTGTGCTCGGAAAGAAGCAAGTACATATCATTGGAAAAGGCGGTCCATATTCCTGTTATTATTACAATAATGCCGCCTTTGATCCAGCGGTTTGCCGGAAGATATCTGGCAGTCAGAAATACAAGCCATACTCCGGTCATGAGAATGACACTGATAATATTGCCGTTTCTTAAGCCATCCACATCTCCGGACTGACTGCAGATGACAAAGATTGTGAGAAAAAGCCATGCAGTATCCCAGATCATGGCCATCAGGGCTTTTTTGTCAGAAAGTACAGGCGGTAAAGAGAGCCCTCTGATTACGAAAGGAAACAGCGGTACGGAAATTCCGAAAACAGTCGGAACAGCAAGGAAGATAAACTGACCGCCGCCGTTCATTCTGTCTACAAAAAATATAATCAGCAATAATGCGATTACTCCGGCCAGAATGCTTTTCGTCAGTCTGCTTTGTTTTGCCATGAGCGGGACGACAGTCAGGGCAGCAACCAGTAGCATGGAAGCCGCCACCACTGAGAAAACGCCCAGGCCTCCGCCTGCAGCCATGGAAACCAGTAGTGTTATTACAATGGGAATCAGCAGCAGAACGCTGATAATCAATCCGGCTTTGTAGGCGGCGGTTCTTTCTTTTCTGGCATGTCTTTCCAGAACGTCATGGGTTTCCTTTTCCATGATCCGGTCAACGGAATCATTTTTCAGTTCTTCATAAAAGTTTTTACATATTTCACAGTTCTCCAGATGCTGATGTACAAATTTTTTACTGGAAGGGCTGCAAACGTCGTCATAATATAATGGAAGCAGATCCTGAACGATCTCGCATTCCTGAGATTTCTTTTTATTCATTTTTCTCCATCCTTTCCTGAATTTTTAGTCGTGCCCGGTGATAAGTGACTCTTGCCCAGTTTTCGGTTTTCCCGAATATAAATCCGATCTGCGAAAAGGGAAGTTCACCGAATACCCGCAGCTGGAACACTTCTTTGTAGGGCTCCTGCAGTTTATGCAGAATCAGATGAATCTGAAGAGCAGTTTCTTTATCTTCAACAGCCTCGGTCAGATCTTTTCTGTGATCTTCGGCAGATGTTTCATCTAATTCTGTAACCTTCTGATTTTTTCTGCACTCATCTGCTGCCAGTCGTTTCGCGATGCCGCATAGCCAGGTCAGCTCACTGGATCTTTGTTCAAAAGACTTTTTTGCTGTCATAGCTTTGTAAAACGTATTCTGTGTAATTTCCTCCGCAAGAGACTGATTTTTTATAATAGTCATTACATAAGAATACACATGCAGATAGTATGAATGATATAATTTTTCGTAATCCAGAACTGCTCACCTCCTCCTGTACACCGGTTAGACGGAGAATTATGGGTTTCGTTACAAAGAATTTTATAAATTTCATAAAAAATTTGTTCGTCGGAACCTGTTTAGTATATCAGAAAACCAATTGTGCAGGCAACTTCATGTTTATGCCGGCAATTCTTTTCAGGAATCACGCAATTGTTGCGATTTTTTTACATAAGAAATCAAGAAATTAATAATATTACAGTTGTATTAAAGATTGAAAACATCGCTTGTGTTTCCGGGCTTCTGACATTATACTGGTAATGTCGAGATTTGTAGAATTTCGTTGAGTATACATTTTCTGTAATTCAGAGGGGAGTTTACGTCATGGTTTTTTCAAGCCTTATTTTTTTGTTTCTGTTTCTTGTCTTAAATTTGACAATCTATCTGTTTGTAAAAGATAAATATAAAAATATAGTACTGCTTGTGTTTTCGCTGATTTTTTATGCCTGGGGCGGGCCGAAATATCTGCTCCTCTTAGTCGGCGAAACATTTGCAAGCTGGTTTTTTGCTCTAAGAATCGAAAAAACTGAAAATGACCGGGGCAGAAAATTATATATGGCCGGGGAATGCGTTGTCCTGCTCGGACTGCTCGGATACTTTAAATATGCAGTGTTTTTTCTGGAAAACTTTCAGATGCTGTTCGGCGTACCGGAAGTGATTCCCAATATCGTTCTTCCTATCGGCATTTCCTTTTATACATTTCAGCTTCTCTCATATGTGGTTGATGTATATCGGGGAGAGATACACGCCCAGCCGGCGTTCTGGAAGCTGCTTCTGTATTCCAGTCTGTTTCACCAGTGCATTGCAGGACCTATTGTCCGCTATGAAACGGTCGCAAATGAGATTGATAACCGGAAAGTCTCGCAGACAGATATCTATGTCGGGGTGCGGAGATTCTGTATCGGCCTTGCCAAGAAGGCAATTCTGGCAAATTCCTGCGCTGAAATCGCGGATTCTCTGATTCTGCCGGGAAGCGATGCTCTCGCGGCGCAGTCCACTCTTGGACTGTGGCTGGGAATGTTTGCCTATATGCTGCAGATTTATCTTGATTTTTCAGCTTATTCAGATATGGCGATCGGCATGGGAAGGATGGTCGGTTTCCGTTATCTGGAGAATTTCAATTATCCGTACATCGCGAAATCCGTGAAAGATTTCTGGCGGAGGTGGCATATCTCTCTCAGTACATTTTTCAGAGACTATGTCTATATACCGCTGGGAGGAAGCCGCTGTTCCACGCTGAAATATATCCGTAATATGACGGTTGTATGGTTCCTGACGGGAATGTGGCACGGCGCCAGCTGGAATTATATTTTCTGGGGACTTTATTATCTTGTATTCCTGCTGCTGGAACGCTTTGTGATCAAGGACAGAATCCCCGGACCGCTTAAGTATATATATACTTTATTTGTAGTTTTCTTCGGCTGGGTTATCTTCAAATTTGAAAGTCTGGGAGAACTCGGGTCTGTACTGGGAGGCTTATTCGGGATTGGCACAAATGGATTTACGGGAATGGATGTGAGCACTTTATTTCTCAGCAATATTTTCCTTCTTATTTTTGCGGTTGTCGCATGTACGCCGCTTGGGAAACTGATACGGCAGAACCTGCTTCGGTTCGGAAGCCGCAATTCGGCGGTATTTACAGTTTTTAATATTACAGAGCTGATTGTACCGCCGCTGCTGCTGATATTATCCGTTCTGGCGCTGATCGGAAACAGCTATAATCCTTTCTTATATTTTCAGTTCTAGGGAGTGTATAATTAATGGGGAAACAAAGAATTACAAAAAAGCAAAAAGAAACGATCTTTATTTACCGTGCCCTCAGTGTACGCATTTTTGCGTTTATAATGCTGCTGGGAGGAATTGTCGGTCTGCTGTTTTTCTTCCGTCCTGAAGTGTCAGATGTGGAGAAACGGACGCTGACGAAATTTCCGACACCTACCGTCAGTTCCCTGTGGGATGGTCAGTTTTTTTATGATCTGTCTTTATGGTACTCGGACACATATCCTATGCGTGACGGACTGATTGCCGTGGATCAGAAAATTGAAAACGCATATGGAATTACATCTTCTACTATGATGGTAGGAAGCAGGCAGATCAGTGATGACATTCCGGATATAGAAGAGGAGAAGACCGATGACAGCAGCGAACAGCCTCAGGAGGTGGAGCAGATTTCTGCGCCGGACAGCAGGGCAATGGAATCGGAGATTCAGAAACAGATTCAGCAGAATCTGTATGTTAAGGATGGAGCTGCTTATTCACTCTATTATTACAGTCAGGCAGCTGCAGATAGCTATACTGCGGCATTAAATAAAGCAGCCGCTGAACTGGAAGGCAAAACAAATGTGTACTCCATTCTGGTTCCGAATAATTCAGGAGTCATGCTCAGCGAAGAGGAGCTGGAAGCACTGGGAGGAGCGGATCAGCAGCAGGCCATCAGGTATTATTACAGTCTGACGGACGGCGTAAAGACGGTAGATACTATTGATACCCTGCGTGAACACAATGACGAGTATCTGTATTTCCGTACCGACCATCACTGGACCCAGCTGGCTGCGTATTATGTATATCGGAATTTCTGTGAACAGAAAGGAATTGAGCCAAACGAGCTGTCTGATTTTCAGAAGATGACATTTGCGCCGTTTCTGGGCACATTTTACCAGGAACTGCAGAATGAAGACATGGCGGAAAATCCTGATTCGGTAGACGCATATATTCCAATGGCTACAAATGACATGACTTACTGGGAAGCAGATGGCTCTGAAGTGAAATGGCACGTAATTCAGGATGTAAGCACCTGGAATGAAAATTCCCTTTATTCCTGTTTTATCGCGGGAGATAAACCTCTTGTCCAGATTAACAATCCGGAACTCAATGACGGCTCGTCCTGTGTTGTTGTAAAAGAGTCTTATGGGAACAGTTTTGTTCCGTTCCTGGTAGACCATTATCAGACAGTTTATGTCATTGATTTCCGGTATACACAGAATAATGTAATGGATTTCGTAAAAGAGCATAATATTCAGGATCTGATTATTATGAATAATATTTCTATTATTGCAAGCGAAGATGTATCAAAAACAATCGCGGGTCTCCTCGAATAAGATTCCCCGAAGAAGGAGGAAACAACATGGATAAGGTAATTTTAGGAAAAACAGGAATTGAGGTAAACAAAAATGGCTTCGGAGCACTGCCCATACAGAGAATCAGCAAAAAAGATGCGGTGTATCTTCTTCAGAAGGCATTTTACAATGGAATAAATTATTTCGATACTGCAAGAGCTTATTCCGACAGCGAAGAAAAGATGGGCGCGGCTTTTAAATATACAAGAGACCGGATTATTATCAGTACGAAGACGATGGCGCAGACAGCAGAAGGATTCTGGAAAGATCTGGAGGAGAGCCTGAAAAAATTAAAAACAGATTACATAGATATTTACCAGTTTCACAATCCGGCGTTCTGTCCGAAACCGGGAGATGAGTCGGGACTGTACGATGCGGCTCTGAAAGCAAAAAAGCAGGGAAAGATCCGTCATATCGGCATTACAAATCACCGGATCTCAGTGGCGCAGGAGGCGATAGATTCCGGACTTTATGAGACTTTGCAGTTCCCGTTTTCCTATCTGGCTGCAGATGCTGACCTGGAGATTGTGGAAAACTGCAAAAAGGCCGGCATGGGATTTATTGCCATGAAGGGGCTTTCCGGCGGACTGATTCATAATTCGGCATGTGCCTATGCCTATATGGCTCAGCCTCAGTTTTCTCATGTAGCTCCCATCTGGGGAGTGCAGCGGGAGTCAGAGCTGGATGAGTTCCTTTCCTATCAGGTCTGTCCGCCCGGTCTTGATGAGAGGCTTATGAAGGAGATTGAAGCGGACCGGCAACAGCTGTCCGGAGATTTCTGCAGGGGCTGCGGCTACTGTATGCCATGTCCTGTGGGGATTGAGATTAATAACTGTGCAAGGATGAGTCTGATGCTCAGGCGCGCGCCTCAGGAAGGATGGCTTTCCCCGGAGTGGCAGGAGAAAATGAAAAAAATTGAGGACTGCCTTCACTGCGGGCAGTGTATGGGTAAATGCCCATATGGCTTGAATACGCCGGAACTGCTTGCAAAAAATTATGAAGATTACAGGACGTTTCTGAACTAGGAACCGGGAGAAAAAAGATGAAAGCACTTGTATATCAGGGAAAAGGACAAATCGGGGTGGAAGAGCGCCCGGAGCCACAGATTCTGGATGAAAGAGATGCGATTGTGGAAGTAACGCTGACTACCATCTGTTCCAGCGATATCCATATCAAACACGGTGCAGTGCCGAAAGCGATGCCGGGTACGATTCTGGGGCATGAATTTACCGGAAGAGTTATTAAGACAGGAAGTGCGGTAAAAAAGGTCAGACCCGGTGACCGGGTAGCTGTAAATGTAGAGACATTCTGCGGAGAGTGTTTCTACTGCCGCAGGGGATTTGTTAATAACTGTACAGAAAAAGACGGCGGATGGGCGCTGGGCTGCCGGATTGACGGCGGTCAGGCCGAGTATGCCAGAATTCCGTTTGCAGACAATGGACTGACCAAGATTCCAGAAGGCGTGACAGATGAACAGGCGCTTTTTAACGGAGATATTCTCTCCACCGGATACTGGGCGGCAAAAATCGGGGAAGTAAAGCCCGCGGATACGGTTGCCGTGATTGGCGCCGGTCCCACAGGTCTGTGTACCATGCTCTGTGCCCGCCTTTATACGCCGGCCAGAATTATTGCCATAGACACTGATGAGTACAGACTGCATCTTGCAAAAGAAAAGGGACTGGCCGATTTGATACTCGTTCCGGGACGGGACAGGATCGATGAGGAAATCCGGACGGCAACAGAAGGAAGAGGCGCAGATGTGGTCTTTGAAGTTGCAGGTGGAAAGGATACTTTTCAGACGGCGTGGCGGATCGCCAGACCGAATGCAGTTGTCGTAATTGTGGCAATGTATGAAGAACCGCAGATCCTTCCGCTTCCTGATATGTATGGGAAAAATCTGGTGTTTAAAACAGGCGGTGTGGACGGAAGCTTCTGTCAGGAGATTATGGATCTTACTGCGGCCGGAAAACTGGACACAGATTTTCTTATTACTCACCGCTGTGGTATGGATCAGATTATGGAGGCTTATGATATTTTTGAGCATAAAAAGGATCATGTTATAAAATTTGCGATTAAGCCACAAAATATTTGAATTAATATTGACTGTTTCTGCAGAAAGACTATAATGGTTTATGCAGAAACAGTTTTTTTATAAACTTAATTACCGGGAGGCATATATGAAACAGAATACAGAAACATGGATGGGAATCCGGGGCGTAATTAAATTGTATGAAAAAATGCTGAAAAGAGTCTGTACAGAACACCATCTGACTGTAATCGAGGCAGATGTAATCAGTTTTCTCCAGAACAATCCTGAAAAAGATACAGCAGCAGATATCGTAGAGCTGCGGATGCTGTCCAAAGGCGCGGTTTCTAAAGCAGTGGAGTCTCTCATCCAGAAGTCTCTGCTGGATCGGAGGCCTGATCAGCAGGATCGGAGGCGGATTCATCTTATCCTGAGGCCTGAGGCCGGACCGGTAACAGAAAGCATCGAATCGGTTCAGGATGAATTCTGGGATATGGTGCTGGAAGGGTTTACGGAGGAAGAGCTGGAAGGATATGCAAGATTCCGGAAGAAACTGCTGAATAATATTGACCGGGCAATGGAAATAGAAGGGAAGAAAGAATATGAAGCGTAAATCAGACGATTTCCTGGAAAATAAGGAGAATGAAGAAAGAGACGACGGAACAGCTGCGGCGGACACCCGGATATCCGGGCAGAGCGGTTCAGATAAAGAAGCTCTGGGGAAAGAGCCGATCGGGAAACTGCTGTTCCGGCTGGCGGTTCCTACCGTTGCCGCTCAGCTTATTAATATGCTGTACAATATTGTGGACCGGATCTATATCGGACATATACCGGAGATTGGCGCCACTGCTCTGACAGGAGTCGGCGTGTGTATGCCTTTGATTATGATTGTCTCAGCGTTTGCCGCACTGGTGGGCTATGGAGGAGCACCGAGGGCGTCTATTTTTATGGGAAAACAGGACAAAGAATCCGCGGAAAAAACGCTGGGAAACTGTTTTATCGTGCAGATTATCATTTCTGTAATTCTCACAGCGGTACTACTGATCTGGAACCGGGATTTTCTGATGGCGTTTGGCGCCAGCAGCAATACCATCGGTTATGCGGCAGACTATATGAATATCTATGCGCTGGGCACAATTTTTGTTGAGGTTACACTGGGCATGAACGCATTTATTACTGCCCAGGGCTTTGCAAAAACCGGTATGCTTTCGGTATTGATCGGAGCAGTGGCGAATATCATTCTGGATCCGGTTTTTATTTTCGAACTTAACATGGACGTCCGCGGAGCGGCTCTGGCTACGATTATTTCCCAGGCTTTATCCTGTATCTGGGTAGTATGGTTTCTGTGCGGAAAGAAAACATTTCTGAAGATCAGAAAGAAAAATTTCGGTCTGGTGCCGAAAATTATACTTCCCTGTCTGGCTCTTGGAACATCTACTTTTATTATGCAGGCCAGCGAGAGTGTAATTTCTGTCTGCTTTAACTCTTCCCTTCAGAAGTACGGCGGTGATATTGCTGTGGGAGCTATGACAATTCTGACCAGTGTTATGCAGTTTGCCATGCTTCCCCTTCAGGGACTCGGACAGGGCGCGCAGCCTATTATCAGTTATAATTACGGCGCGGGAAATCCCGGAAGAGTAAAGGCTGCTTTCAGACTGCTGTTGAAGACCAGCCTGTGTTACTCTGTTATTCTGTGGCTCTTCGTTATGCTGTTCCCGGGAGGATTTGCCGCATTGTTTACTACGGACGCAGAATTGATGGAATACACAAAGACAGCGCTTCGCATTTATATGGCGGTTATGTTCCTGTTCGGCATACAGGTAGCCTGCCAGATGACATTTAACGCATTGGGGAAAGCTGTGGAATCCATTGTTGTCGCGGTGATGCGAAAATTTGTCCTTCTTCTTCCGCTGATCTATATTATGCCGCAGATTCTGCAGTCCAGACAGACAACAGCAGTTTATATGGCAGAACCAATTGCGGATACTGTCGCAGTTACTTTTACTGCAGTTCTGTTTGCTGTGCAGTTCAGAAAAGTTCTGGCATCAATGAAAAAGAAAGAAGAATATAAGACGGCGGAATAGCATCCGGATGGACAGAATAATTGCATCTGCACGGAAATGTATATATAATTAACAGGTGAGCAGATGACTGACATTTGATTTTATGACAGGAGGAAGAGATATGCGGACAAGCAGGATTACAAGAGAGCAGGCGCTGGACCTGCTGCGGACATACAATAAGGAGTCTTTTCATATTCAGCACGCACTTACTGTAGAAGGAGTGATGCGCTGGTTTGCGCAGGAGCTGGGATATGAAGACGAGATCGATTACTGGGGAATCAGCGGTCTGCTGCATGATATTGATTTTGAAATGTACCCGGATGAGCACTGCAAAAAAGCACCGGAACTGCTGGAAAAAGGCGGCGTGGGAGAAGACATGATCCATACGGTATGCTCGCACGGGTATGGAATATGCAGTGATGTGGAGCCGGTTCATGAGATGGAGAAAGTCCTTTTTGCGGTAGATGAGCTTACCGGTCTGATCTGGGCTGCGGCACTTATGCGTCCGTCCAAAAGCACGATGGATATGGAAGTGTCCAGTGTAAAGAAAAAGTTCAAAGACAAAAGATTTGCCGCGGGCTGTTCCAGGGATGTGATCCGTACCGGTGCGGAACGGCTTGGCTGGGAACTGAATGATGTATTCGGGAAAACCATACTGGCCATGCGCTCCTGCGAGGAACAGGTGCAGAATGAGATGAAAGAAATGGGATTTTAAGGACGGAAAGATAATGCGGGCAATGAGACTGAAAAAAAGAGAAGTCACGGATAAAAAGGTTCTGGGAGAGATACTGGAAGAATGTGATGTGGTCCGGATCGGCGCCGTGGATGAGGAAGGAATGTTCATAGTTCCGGTGAATTTCGGATACGATTTTGATACGGGAGAAGAAACTACCCGGCTGGTATTGTATTTTCACGGCGCGGCGGAGGGCAGAAAGGCGGAAGCATTTGCCCTTAATCCGGATGTTGCAGTGGAAATGGACTGCTGTCACGAACTGATCACCGGTAATTATACCTGCAGTTATTCCTATGCCTACAGAAGCATCATGGGAAAGGGCAGAGTCAGCCGGATTACTTCTGATGAAGAAAAGCAATATGCTCTTTCCAGGATCATGGAGCATGCGGCTCCGGATGCAGACCTTGTTTTCAGCAGAGAAATGCTGGAGAGAACAGCGGTGTTCAGAATCGACATAACGCATTTTACGGGCAAGGAGCGGAAGAAAAAGGGATGACAACCGGTTCCTGTTCCGCGCCGTAAGTTCTGCACAGAGAGATGAAAGCATTCATATTCTCCGTTAAATATTTGCTTTTGTGATAAATGATATTCAGGCTGCGCTGTATGGGCGGATTTAATGTCCGTCCCACGACAGTGTTTTCCTGAATATCTTTTTCTACAAGGAGATAAGGAAGAACTGCCACACCAAGCCCCTGGGATACTGCCTTTACAATCGCCTGGGTGCTTGTGCTTTCCCACACCGGACGGACAGACAGCTGGCTGATGGAAAATGCAGCCTCCAGGATCTCCCGCCCCGCGCTGCCTTTTTCCCGCATAAGAAAGGGGTAACGGACAAGCTGAGAAAGAGAGACGTCCTTCTGTCCGGCCAGAGGATGCCCGGGAGGAAGAATGGCGCACAGGCAGTCCTGCATAAAGGGCACAGAGCAGAGTTCCTTCTGTCCGGTCTGGGTTTCGATCAGACCGATATCAATTGCATTATTTAAAATTTTCTTTTCAATTTCTGTGGAATTGCTTACCACAGCTTCCACTCTCAGATCGGGAAAGGCAGTCTGACACCGGGCGATAAGGGAAGGAAGAATCCGTGTTCCGATGGTAATACTGCTTCCGATCCGGAGGATGCCCAGTGCATCCCAGTTTCTGATTTTTTTCTCCATTTCTTCAAACAGTGAAACAATGTGAACCGCGTAGCTGTAAAATTCTTTCCCTGCTTCTGTCGGATAAATATGTCTTCCGATCCGCTCAAAAAGCCGGACTCCGTAATAATCTTCCAGTTCCCGGACGGCGAGACTGACAGAGGGCTGAGCCAGATGAAGTTCTTCCGCCGCTTTTGTCATGCTGCTCAGACGAAAAACAGAGACGTATATTTTCATATGCCGAAGTGTCATAGTGTATCTCCTACTTATATAAGAATTTCATTATGTATTTAATAGAATAATACTATTTTACATATAAATCAACCGTCATTATACTGGGGAGGGAGGAGGAGAAATGAGATGAAGCAGAAAAAAGAAGTGCTGGTAAAACTGTTTCTGTCAACTCTGTACCTGAGTGCTTTTACATTCGGCGGCGGATATGTGATTGTAACGCTGATGAAAAAGAAGTTTGTGGACGAATACCACTGGATCGAAGAAGATGAGATGCTGGACCTGACTGCCATTGCCCAGTCGTCTCCGGGTGCCATTGCGGTTAACGGGGCCATTGTAGTGGGGTATAAGCTTGCCGGACTTCCGGGAGTACTGGTGTCGATTGTTGCTACTGTTATTCCGCCTTTTGTGATTATCGCGCTGATCTCTGTTTTCTACAATGCGTTCCGGAACAACTGGCTTATCAGCCAGATGCTGGAAGGCATGCAGGCCGGAGTAGGGGCAGTGATTGCTTCGGTAGTCTATGATATGGCCGCGGGGATTGTGGAGGGCAGAAATCCGGCGTCTCTCTGTATTATGGCGGGAGCCTTTGCGGCGGCATGTTTCTTTGAGATCAATGTGATCTGTATTATTCTTGTCTGCGGCCTGATCGGCATTGTCAGAACCTTTCTGAGTAAAGGAGGGGCAAAGAGATGATCTGTCTGCAGCTTTTTTTCAGTTTTCTTCAGATCGGCCTTTTCAGTTTCGGAGGAGGATATGCGGCAATGCCCCTGATTCAGGGACAGGTTGTAACACAGCACGGCTGGCTTGGCATGACGGAATTTACGGATCTGGTGACCATTTCCCAGATGACGCCCGGGCCCATTGCCATCAACTCAGCTACTTTTGTAGGCATTAAAATTGCAGGAATTCCGGGAGCTCTGGCAGCCACTCTGGGATGTATTCTTCCGTCCTGTATTATTGTTACTCTGATTGCAAAACTATATCTGAAATACAGAAACATGACTGTACTGCAGAGCGTTCTGGGATCTCTTAGACCGGCGGTAGTGGCCATGATCGCGTCCGCGGGGATCTCGATTCTTGTAACTGCGTTCTGGGGCGGCTCAGAGAAGATCCGTCTGCCGGACACAGACTGGAGTCTGGTTCTGATTTTTGTGATCTGTATCATACTTCTGAAAAAATTCCGAATGAATCCTATAGGGGTAATGCTTCTGGCCGGTGTGATGAAAGCGGCCGTGTCAGCGATCGGAGGATAAACGGTCTGCAATGCAGATAGAAAAAGCAGAGAAAGAACAGAGCAGCCGAAGAAGCACACAGTACCTGGCTGGTCAACAGGGGCGGAACATGCTATACTCTTTCGTATAACGGATTTGGGAAAGGAAAGAGACCATGAAATTTTTTCATCTATCGGATCTGCATATCGGTCTGAAGCTGATCAACCGGGATCTGCGGGAGGATCAGGAATATATTCTGAAACAGATTACAGACATGGCAGAGAGGGAGAAGCCGGACGCTGTACTTATTGCAGGAGACATTTATGACAAGGCTGTGCCGTCAGCGGAAGCGGTGGAAGTGTTTGACTGTTTTATCGCAGGACTTGCCGCTGCTCTGCCGGACGCGTCGATTATGCTGATCAGCGGCAATCACGACAGCGGTCCCAGGCTGAACTGTTTCCGGAGCGTATTGTCCCGGCAGAGTGTATATATGATCGGAATGCCTCCGACAGCGCCGGAAGATCATATTGAAAAGGTTGTCCTGAGGGATGAATACGGCAGGGTGAATTTTTATCTCCTGCCTTTTGTCCGTCCTTCCATGGTCCGGCAGATAACAGGGTCAGATGAGAACGGGAACGTACTGTCTTACAATGAAACACTGCGCAGACTGATTGAACGGGAAGAACTGGATCTTACGGAGAGAAATGTGCTGGTCAGTCATCAGTTTTATCTTCCCTCCGGCCGGGATGCCGGCGAGGTGGAGCGGATGGATTCGGAAATCTGCACGGTAGGAAATATAGACCGGGTGGATGCAGACATCCTTAATCCCTTTGACTACTGTGCGCTGGGACATATTCATAAACCTATGCAGGCCGGCAGTGAATTCTGCCGTTACTGCGGCACGCCACTGGCATGTTCGGTCAGCGAGGCGGGACAGCAGAAAGGAGTTGTTATTGTGGAACTGAGGGAAAAGGGCAGCCGGAACGTGACGGTACTTCCCCTTCATCCGCTGCGGCAGATCCGTATCATCAGGGGCAGTCTCGAAGAGATCTTAAAGCAAAGCTGCGAAGATTACGTGACGGCTGTTCTGACAGACCGGGCAGATCTGGATGTATCTGATATGCAGGACCGGATTCGCAATGCCTTTCCGAATCTTCTGGAAATCCGTCGGGAGGCAGTCCGGAAAAACGATTATACAAAGGAAATTCTTCCGCAGGAAGAGCTGGATCCTTTTGATCTCTGCTGTTCATTTCTGAAACTGAATGGCGAAGAGAATGAAGAAGACAGAGACGAAATGGAACTGCTTCGGAATGTGATTAATACCGTGCAGGGGGTGAGCCAGGAATGAGACCGGTAAAACTGACCATGCAGGCGTTCGGTTCCTACGGAAAACGGACGGTGATTGATTTTGAAAAAACCAATCAGAATCTTTTCCTGATTACCGGAGATACAGGAGCAGGAAAGTCGACTATATTTGACGCTATCGTATTTGCACTGTACGGAGAGGCAAGCTCCGGAATAAATAAAAAGGACGGGACAGAACTTCAGAGCCAGTATGTGGGGCCTGAAACAGAACCTTTTGTGGAGCTGGTATTTTCCGAAGCCACGGGAGCTGAGAAAAAAACATATACTGTCCGCCGTGTGCCCCGCCATTTCCGCCCTCTGAAACGGGGAACCGGAGTGAAAGAGGAAAGCGGTTCTGTTTCTCTGATTATGCCGGATGATTCCGAGTACCCGCAGAAGGAGACAGACAGAAAGCTGGAAGAAATCGTAGGACTGACGAAGAATCAGTTCATGCAGGTGGCTATGATTGCCCAGGGAGAATTCATGGAACTTCTGCGGGCAAAGTCGGACGATAAAAAAGTGATCTTCCGGAAGTTATTCCATACTGAACTTTACGGGAAAATTGTGGAAGAGCTTGGACGCCGGAGAAAAGGAAAGCAGCAGGAAATGGGGCAGATCCGGACGGTCTGTCAGACCGAAGCGTCCCATGTGGAAGTTCCTGCCGATTACGAAAAAGCAGAGGAACTGCTGACACTGAAAAAACGGATTGTCAGTTCAGACCGGCTGTCAGTGGTGGATCTGGAAGAAATGCTGGCAATTCTGGAGGATCTCTGTAGTACGCTGAAGGAACGGTGCAGTGCTGCCGGAAAAGAATACCGGGAGGCGAACCGCCTCTATCTGGAGAAAAGAGATGCCTGCACGGCAGGACTGCAGCTGCTCAGACGGTTTCAGGAACTGGAGCAGGCAGAACAGGAGCTGGAAGAGTGCAAAGCACAGGAAAAGGAGATCCGTGAAACTGCGGATCAGATCCGGAAGATCAGTGATGCTTATGAAATTCAGGCAGTTTATGAGCGGTATATGGATGCGGAAAAGACTGTGAAAGCAGCAGAACGCAGTCTTGCGGAGCAGGAAGAGGCTCTTCCCGGGCTCAGTAAGATGTACGAAGAGACAAAGAAACAGACGGAAGAGACAAATGCGCTGCTGCATAAAGAAATAGAGAATTATACGAAAGTGTCTGAAAAAGCAGAAAGAGCGATGAATGTTTTCCAGGAGATACGGAAAGCCGAGCAGGCGATCTCTTCCGCTTCTTCCGCTGCCCGTCAGGCAGAGAATATTGCTTCCGAAGCGCGGCAGAACGTTTCACGGCTGGAGGAAAATGAACAGAAGTGGCGCAGTCAGGCAGAGACTCTGGGGCAGGCCGGACTGCTTCTGGAACGCTGGCAGGGAGAAATGAACAGAATGGCTGAAATGGAAGCAGATCTTTTCTCGATAAGGACATTGGCCCTGGAGATGAATAAACAGAAACAGGCGGCAGATAAAGCAAGGCAGGAGTATGCCGATGCAAGCCGTATATATGAGCAGAAAAACAAGGAGTACGAAAACAGCCGTCGGATCTTTCTGAATGCCCAGGCAGGCTTTATCGCAAAAGAGCAGCTCAGACCCGGACAACCCTGTCCGGTATGTGGCTCTCTCCATCATCCCCGGCCCTGTCAGCTGGAAGACGATCATCAGAATCTGAGCAGGGATGAACTGGATGTTCTGGGGGAGGAAGTAAACAGCCTCAGATCCCGTCAGGAAGATACGGCTTCCGCCTCCCGCTCAGCTGCTGCGCTGTTTCAGGAAAAAGAAAATACTCTGACAGGTGAAATGGAAAAACTGCAGCGAAAACTGGCAGAAAATGTACCGGAAGGCGCAGAGATTCCCGAGAAACTGACGATCGGGCATGCAGAAAAAATTCTGCTGGAGCGGAAACAGTCTCTTTCTCAGAAAGAAAAAGGACTGAAAGAGGATGTACAGATTCTGAAACGGCTGCAGAGCCGTCTGCAGGGAATCGAGACAGAAAAATCGGAACTTCGGACTGCGGCAGAGACAGCGGCTCAGAAACTGACGGAGGCAAAGGCGTTATTCGCTTCATGTCAGGCCCGGCGGGACAGTCTGGATGCCTCCCGGGAGTATGAAACCGAGGCAGAGGCGAAGATGGCTCTGGCGGAAGCAAAAGAAAGAAAAAGCCATGCGGAGCAGAGCAGCAGCAGGGCAGAAGCTGCCGGTCAGAAGGCAAAGTCGGATCTGGAAAATGCGCAGACGTTGATCCGGCGTTACCGTACGGAGCTACCCGGTCAGGAAAAGGAACGCGGAGAACGGAAAAAGGCCTATGAGAGGGCAATGCAGGAGAAAGCTCTGACAGAATCTCAGTGGAAAGAGCAGACCGAAACCCGGGAGCGGACAGAAACTGCCCGGCTGCAGGAAATAATTGACGCCTACAATCGGAAAAAAGCCGCCGCAGAGAGCAGGAGAGATTCGGCAAAAAAGGAAACAGGCCGGAAAAAGCGGCCTGTGCCGGAGGAACTGGAAGCGGCGAGAGACCAGGCAAAAGAACGTCTGGATACGGCTCAGAAAGCACAGGAGAGAGAAAAAGCATATTACCGGGCAGATACGGAGGTTTATCAGTCGCTGAAACCTGTTATGGAAGAACGAAAGAAAGTCATGGATGAACACCGGCGTCTGGATGAACTCTATAATCTGCTGGCCGGAAATGTGACCGGTTCCCGGATGGATATAGAAACCTTTGTACAGCGGTATTATCTGGAGCGGATTCTCTATGCGGCCAACCGCCGGTTTCAGGATATGACCGGCGGCCAGTTCGAACTCCGTATGTTTGATATTGAAAAAGCAGGAAAAGGAAAAAACAGAGGTCTGGATCTTATGGTTTACTCTACGGTAACGGGAAAGGAAAGAGAAGTACGCACTTTGTCCGGCGGAGAGTCCTTTATGGCAGCGCTGTCCCTGGCTCTTGGCATGGCAGATCAGATCCGTGCCGGCAGCGCGTCAGTTAATCTTGACGTTATGTTTATTGACGAGGGATTCGGTTCTCTGGATGAGCATTCCAGGGACAAGGCGGTCCGGGTGCTTCAGAACATGGCGGGAGATTCCAGGATGATCGGAATTATTTCCCATGTATCCGAGCTGAAACAGGAAATCGAAGACCAGCTGATCGTACAGAAAGATGAGGAAGGGAGCCACGTCAGATGGCAGATAAGCTGATAACAGACCGCATAAAGAAGATCGGGGATTTTGATGCCCCGGAGCTGGATATTTACGCAAGATTTACGGAAGCGCAGCTTCTGAATAAAGACAGACCGGAAGACGGGCTTTTTATCGCAGAGAGCCCGAGGGTTATTTTGCGGGCCCTGGATGCAGGATATCTGCCGGTTTCTATTCTGACAGAGGAGCGCCATATAGAAGGGGAAAGCAGAGAAGTGATTGCCCGCTGCAGGGACATTCCGGTCTATACCGCCGGGTTTGACGTGCTCATCCGCCTTACCGGATTTCCGCTGACAAGAGGGATGCTCTGCGCCATGCACCGGAAACCACTTCCGTCTGCGGAAGAAATCTGCCGGAGTGCAAAACGTATTGCCGTCCTTGAAAACGTTATGAATCCGACAAATGTAGGCGCAATTATCCGGTCTGCTGCCGCTCTGAATATGGATGGGGTACTGCTTACGCCCGGATGCAGCAATCCTTTGTACCGGAGGGCGGTCCGGGTAAGTATGGGAACAGTATTTCAGATTCCCTGGTCAATTCTGGAAGGCGGAGACGCAGACGGAAGCAGAGAAAAAGAGGGCAGTGAAACGAAAAAAAACGGGACCCGGAAAACGAAGGTGTGGCCGGGGGCCGGCATGACCCTTCTGAAAGAGCTGGGGTTCCGCACCGCGGCAATGGCTCTTACTGATAATTCGGTTGGAATTGATGACGAGAAGGTATGCGGGGAAGAGAAGCTGGCAATTATTCTGGGAACTGAAGGAGAGGGGCTGTCCCCGGAAACGATTGCGGCCTGTGATTATACTGTCAGGATCCCCATGTCCCACGGAGTGGATTCTCTGAATGTGGCTGCCGCAAGCGCGGTCGCCTTCTGGCAGCTGGGACGCGGAAACCGAAAATAAGACAGAGATAGAGATACAAACGGAGAAAAACAGGAAGCGGACTGCTGCCGTCAGACAGGCAGGAGAGCACCGTTTCCTGTTTTTTGCTGCAAAAATCCCCTTATAAGAGAGAAAACAGTTCTTCGATTCCGAAACGTTTATCCTTCTCCAACATCCGTTCCATTGTAACTTTATTGTAATCAGAATGCTCTACTTCCCGTGAACAGCGGCAGGCTGTCCGGATCACAGTTTCCTTATCACACTGGTCCGGAGCCTGAAGCCATTCCCCGCGGACCAGCTCCCGGATCAGAAGCGTACCGGAAAGCGCGAATTTCATCTTGCTGTAAGCATTGCCGGTATACACTGCGCCGCAGAAATAAGTAAATACAAAATAGATCAGGAGCTGTTCCTCCATCGTGTCAGTGAAAAAGGAGGAAAAATCCTGCTCCGGAAGACGGGATTGTCCATTCGCGGAAAGGACCTTTCGTATTTGCTGAAGATAAGGAGGCCAGTCTGATGAGAGGACTTCCAGGTGGTCCAGGAGAGAGAACAGGGCCTGTTCCGTGTCCTTTTGTATGCACGCATAGTTCGTTTTTTTCTTCATTTTTTCAAGCCGGCCTGAGAACCAGTCCCATACTCCGGGAGAAGCGTATCTCTCAAACAGTGTATCCGCTTCAAATAAGGCATTCCGGTCAATCCGCTCCTGCAGATCGTGAGCCAGCGCGAGACAGACAGCGGCCCGGAGCCGGAAAGGATGTTCCCGGTTCTGGAGAAAACGGATGATCAGGCTTCTGGCGTCCATCAGTTTCGTAAAAAGGAAAAAATCGAAATCATCGTAGGTTTCCTCTCTGTCCGGGTTTTCGCCATGGAGAAACCGGACAGGTTCCCTGGCGTATAGAATCAGCTCTGCTGCGACGGGGCAGGAGAGGGAAAGTGAAATCTCCCGAAGACCTTCGAACTCTTCAATATGCCGGGGATAAGTACGGCATGTCCGGCAGAAGGCTCTGCTTCCTCCGCCTTCCAGATAGAGATCACACAGATTTTTCTCGTTCAGGAAGGCACAGCGGCCGCTGTATCTTCGGAAACAGCCTTCCTTCCAGTCGATTTCGTTTCTCAGGCGGTTCCCGAGTGGCCCTCGGACTTTCCTGTATTTTCTGAGAGAGGCAGGATTGATCTGAATCTGCCACCCTGCACAGCATGTGGCCGGACAGTCTGAACCGGTGCAATGAAATTTTTTATAATAGTGGGGTGTTGTATACTGCATAATTGTTCCTTTTCTGAATACTTCTGAAATTACAGTCATATATTATAGTCTTATATTATAGTCTTATTTTCTTTATTTTGGAAGAACGGAACATTTATTTTATACAGAGGCAACGGGCTGAATACAAAAAATACAATTACAGTATTCACAATTCCAATATTGTGTGATAGTATTAGTACAGTGAAGTAAAGGACTTCATAAAAAATAAAGGAGAGGGAAAACTGATGAAACTAGAGGTAAAAGACTTAAGAAAGAGTTTTGGAGATAAAGAAGTGCTCCACGGAATATCTTTTTCTATTGAAAGCGGAAAAGCGCTTGGACTTCTGGGAAGAAACGGAGCCGGAAAAACAACAACGATCCGTATTCTGATGGATGTTTTCCGGGCAAATTCCGGAACAGTTACTGTAGATGGTAAGCCGTTTCATCCGAAAAAATTCCGAATCGGTTATCTGCCGGAGGAAAGAGGTCTTTATCCCAAAAAGGGTGTACTTGAACAGCTGATGTATCTGGCGCAGCTTCGTGGAAGCAGCCGGAACGATTCCAAAAAACAGGCTATGCGCTGGCTGGAACGGCTGGGTGTGGAAGAATACGCTCAGAGAAAACTGGAAACTCTGTCAAAAGGAAATCAGCAAAAAGTACAGCTGGCTCAGACTCTTGTCTGTGATCCGGAACTGGTGATTCTGGATGAGCCCTTCAGTGGTCTGGATCCGGTAAATTCGCAGATTCTGAAAGAAGTGATCCAGGAACAGATCGAATCCGGCAAGCTGGTTATTTTCTCCAGTCATCAGATGGGGTATGTGGAAGAATTCTGCGAGGATATTGTGCTGATCAATCACGGGGATATTGTGCTCTCCGGTAATCTGGATCAGATTAAACGGGAATTCGGGCATAATCGTCTGGTGATCGGCCTGGGACCCGATTGTCAGGAACCCGAACAGCTTCTCAGAGAGCATATGGCAGATATGATAGAAGTTGTAGGAAGACGGAAAGATCAGGTAATTGCAGAGATGAAGGAAGGCTGTACAAGAGAACGTCTTCTTACAGGTCTGCTGGAACGCAGACTGATCCCGGAGGAATTCGGCAATTATGAACCGTCTCTGACGGAAATCTTTGTGGAAAGAGCAGGTGACCAGGCATGAAACAGTTTCTTACAGTATTAAAATTTGAGCTGAATAATTACTTTAAAAATAAAAGCTTTGTTCTGACGACAATTCTTCTGATGGTTCTGGCTGTGGGAATAATCGGCATTCCGGGTATTATTCTGTCAAACGACAGCGGATCCGGTTCAGACAGCGAACAGAACGCAGAAGCAGAAACGGTGGCTCTGTATGATGTAAACGAAAGCATTGCCGACCTGGAAGCTTTCGGTACAGCTATGGGAATGAATATTGACTGGATGGAGTGCACAGACGAAAGTCAGCTGGAAGACGCGGTAAACAACGGAGATGCCGAGGCAGGATTTGTCATGGAGGATCTTCTCCACTATACATATGTTGTGGAAAATCGTTCCATGACAGATACCCTTGAACAGGCATTTTCTCAGGCGGCCGCATCCGCATACCGATCCCAGATTCTGGAAGAGCAGGGGCTGAACGCAGCGGAAATAGATGTTCTTTATCAGACGCAGCCGGAATATGAAACACAGATTCTGGGCAAGGACAGTGTGGGCAACTACGCATATACATACATTATGATCATGGTGCTGTATTTCCTTCTGATTTTCTATGGACAGATGATCGCTACATCTGTTACGTCCGAGAAGAGCAACCGTGCCATTGAGATTCTTGTAACAAGCGTGGACAGCAACAGTCTGATCTTCGGAAAAGTATTTGCAGGAGCCATTGCCGGCCTGATTCAGTGTGTACTGATACTTGGAAGCGCAGTAGGCGCATATCAGGTCTTCAGAGAAAGCTGGGGCGGACTGCTGGACAGTGTTTTCCAGATCCCGGTTCCGGTATGGGTGACATTTGCCGTATTCGGTATGATGGGGTATCTGCTGTACGCATTCTGTTTTGGCATGCTGGGCGCTCTTGTATCCAAAACAGAAGATATCAGCAAAGCATCCATGCCTGTTACCATGATTTATCTTGTTTCTTTCTTCATTGCCATTTACGGTATGAATGACAGCGACGGAATCCTGATGCGGGTGGCATCCTTTGTTCCCTTTACTTCAAATAACGGAATGCTGATCCGGGTTACAATGGGAAGTGTGGAGACATGGGAAATTATTATTTCAGGAATAATCCTGGCTGCCAGCTGCGTGATTGCAGGTGTTCTGGCAGCGAAGATTTTCCGCTTCGGAACACTGATGTACGGCAATCCCATCAAATTCTCAACGGCGCTGAAGAAAATCCGGGAGAAATAATCGTCAGGATTTATTTATAACTTTTTTCATAATCATCAGTCTTTTGACGCAAAATAAAGCATGCTGTATAATATACGGTATGCTTTATTTTACGTGCGGCCTTCTGACAGGACTCAGGGCAGGAAAAAGGAGTATGCCGGGTAAGATAAAAGAATATATTTAAAAAGAATGTTCCTGTACCCGGCTGCCGGGTACAGGAGAAAGGAAGTCTGATCGGAAATGAAACAGAATGTTTATTCAAGAGATATCCTTCTGGTGCTGGCCGCCAGTTTTTTTTATATGGCCAGTCCTATGCTGGTAACGCCGCTGATTACCGGATTTACGGAAAGCATCGGTTCATCGGCTGCTCTGATGGGAATTGTGGGAGGAATGATGAATCTCTGTTCGCTGATCTGCCGTCCTCTGGCCGGAAATCTGGCAGATAAAATGAGTAAATACCGTGTATCTCTGATCGGTGCAGTACTGATGACGGCTGCGTGTGCAGGCTATATCATGGCTCCGAACGCTGCAGTGGTTGTTGTGTCAAGGATTGTCAACGGAGCAGGTTTTGCCTGCTGTTCGGTCTGTATGGCGACCTGGATGTCCAATATGCTTCCAAAAGATAAGATCGGTTCCGGTATGGGCTTCTACGGAACCATGAATGCCCTGGCAATGGCCGTGGCTCCGGCTATCGGTGTCAGCATTTATCAGATGTTCGGCTATCGGGTCTCCTTTTTTATTGCCCTGCTGTTTTCCGCGGCAATTATTATTGTAATCCAGTTTATCCGGGACAAAGGAGAACCGGAAAGTACATCGGAGAATATGAAAGAGAAATCCGGCAGTTCAGCAGAAGACGTATCCGGCATTTCAGATGACTGCGCGGATGTGTCTTCCATAAATAAAAAAGGAAAAAGATCAATTCAGCTGATTGATATAAAAGTTGTACCGATCGCATTGATTATTATGCTTTTCGCAATTCCATACTGTGCGACCCAGTCCTTTCTTGTTACCTATGCGCAAGTGCGGCATCTTAATATTACTGTAAGTATGTTTTTCCCCGTTTACGCGCTGGTGCTTATTGTACTGAGATTATCCTTAAGAAATCTTTTTGACAAACTGCCTTTCCGGACATTTCTGCTGTGCGGCTCAGTCAGCCTGCTGCTGGCCATTCTCTGTCTGGCCGGAATGAAAAATAACGGAATGATGTTTCTGGCATGCTTTTTCCTGGCCGGTGGATACGGAATCATGAGTTCCGTGTGTCAGTCCACAGCAATCCTGCTGGCCGGAAAGGAAAAAAGAGGACTGGCCAACAGCACATATTATATCGGCCTTGATCTGGGTATGGCTCTGGGACCCATGATCGGCGGCGCGCTGTACGGACAGCTGGATATCAGCCTGTTCTATCCGGCGCTGCTGGCGACGGTTCCGCTGACGGGTGTAGTGTATGCGGCTATGGGCCGCGGCCTTAGAAAAAACGCAGGCCGGCAATAAAACAGAATATAGAATGCAGAATAAAATTGAGTTAAAAATGTATTGATGGTATACTTATACAAGAGTTATTTTGTGAATATATGCGCTGATAAAACCGATATGGATCAGGAGGAACTTTTATGTCGTACGATGATATTCTTATGCTGAAAGAAACGCTGCAGATTATAGATCAGGGATGTTATGAGCACGAAGGGAAAGAAGTGAAGTTAAAGCTTTCAGATAGTGAGAGAAGTGAAGCCCAGGTGTATCTCCCTGACAGGGTTGCAGAGATCTGCGGCAGTAGGGACGCAGATCTGGCTGTGGAAAATGAATGTGTTTATGACTGCGCAAATATGGATTCTTATACATATGCCAGAAAAATATATGCAGAGCGAAAGAAAGAAGAGCGTGTAATCAAAACTGAGATTCTTGTCCTGAATTTCGCCAATCCTGTTAACCCGGGCGGCGGCGTACGGACCGGAGCAAGAGCGCAGGAGGAAGACCTGTGCAGAAAGAGTACGCTTCTTGTTTCCCTTGAGAGCGTGGCGGCGCAGGAGTATTACAGATATAACCGGTCGCTGCAGTCCTATATGGGATCTGACGCAATGATCCTTTCTCCGAAAGTGGAAATCATCCGTGATGAACAGGGGATGCTTCTTGCTGAACCGGTAATTGTTTCCGTTCTGACATGTGCGGCGCCGGTAAACAGTATGAGGGACAGGAACATTTCAGATGATGAATATGAAAAAATTGTATATCAGAGAATCCGGTATATGCTGAGGTTCGCAGCACATTCCGGTTACCGGGAACTGGTGCTGGGTGCCTGGGGATGCGGCGCATTCGGAAACGATGCCCGAATAGTATCAGATGCATTTGAACGGGAGCTGAAAAAAATGGAATACAATGGAAAATATCCTTTCCGAAAAGTCGGATTTGCTGTTCTGGACCGTTTGGCAGCCGGTTACAATTTCAGGGAATTTTACCGTAACTTCGGCCGGCAGTCGGACGCAGAGTAAGGTCAGACAGATTACGGCGGATATCCTGACCGTAATTCTGTCTTTTTATATATGGTTCCGGTTCAGACCGAACCGGGAGAGGAATACAGTAACGGGGAAATTTTAACAATTGGAAACATTCATCCAGGGGGAAGATGAAGACAGACTGTAGGCCGGCCAAATGGCCGGAGAAGAATTTCATGCGGCAATGAAGCGCAGCACCAACGGAGGCGGGGAAAATTCTCCGATGATCGAAGGAGAAGATGATTTTTACGAACTTTTTATGGCAAATATTGAATGAAAATAATCAGAATATAAAGAGGAATTTATGGCAAAAGATAACCGGAAACAAATCGAACAACTGGAAAAACAGACGCTGAAAACGTATTTCGGATATGATACATTCCGGCCGGGGCAGGAAGTTATTGTAGAACATATTCTGGCCGGGCGGGATGTACTTGCAGTTATGCCCACCGGGGCAGGAAAATCGTTGTGCTATCAGCTGCCTGCTCTGCTGCTGCCGGGAATTACCGTGGTGGTTTCTCCTCTGATTTCTCTGATGATGGATCAGGTAAAAGCGCTGAATGAGGCCGGCGTACATGCCGCCTATATTAACAGTTCTCTTACGGAATCACAGATTGCCAGGGCACTTGAACTGGCGAAGGCAGGACAGTATAAGATCATTTATGTTGCGCCGGAGCGGTTGGAAACATCCAGGTTTCTTGACTTTGCCTGTCATACCGAGCTTTCTATGATAACAGTAGATGAGGCACACTGCATTTCACAGTGGGGGCAGGACTTCCGTCCAAGTTATGTACGGATTCCGGATTTTATCAGACAGCTTCCGATGCGGCCGGTTCTCTCTGCTTTCACCGCCACAGCTACAGAGCGGGTAAGAGAGGATATCCTGCAGTCTCTGCAGATGGAGAACCCTTTTGAGACAGTAGCCGGATTTGACCGGGAGAATCTTTATTTTGAAGTGCAGAATACAAAGAACAAGAAAGAGCGCATTCGAAAATATGTGGAAGAACACCGGGGAGACAGCGGGATTATTTACTGTGCCACAAGAAAAGGCGTGGATGAGCTGTATCTGTATCTGGAAAGCGCCGGATTTC
This sequence comes from Mediterraneibacter sp. HA8405, assembly GCF_056148955.1. Classification (NCBI taxonomy): domain Bacteria; kingdom Bacillati; phylum Bacillota; class Clostridia; order Lachnospirales; family Lachnospiraceae; genus Mediterraneibacter; species Mediterraneibacter sp. HA8405. Next base: position 1,971,418 of record NZ_CM148758.1, read on the forward strand.
AGGTAGGAAGATACCACGCAGGTATGGGTGCGGAAGCAAGGAGGACAAGTCAGGAAGATTTTATTTATGACCGTATAAAAGTAATGATTGCCACCAATGCTTTTGGTATGGGAATTGACAAGTCAAACGTACGCTTTGTACTGCATTACAATATGCCTCAGAGCATGGAAAATTACTATCAGGAGGCCGGCCGGGCCGGACGTGACGGGGAAGCGGCAGAGTGTATTCTCTACTATTCTCCCCAGGACGCCGTAATCAACCGGTTCCTTCTGGAGAGCAAAGACAATTACCGGGAGTATACCGGGGAAGAACTGCGGATGATTCAGGCCCGGGATATGGAACGGCTGCGTAAAATGGAAGCCTACTGTACAACGACGAAATGTCTTCGCCACAGTATTCTGAACTATTTCGGGGAAGAGTCGGCAGAAAAATGCGGCAATTGCTCCAACTGTCTGGAAGAATTTGAAGAGATGGATGCTTCTCAGGCGGCGGCAGATGTGATCCGCTGCATCCGCACATCCGGACAGCGTTTCGGCATAAATCTGATTGCCGGCACTCTTCTGGGCGAAAATACGGCAAAGATACGGAATTACCGGATGGATCAGAACCCGGTTTACGGCAGACAAAGCAAACTGGGGCAGGTTCTGATCAAAGAAGTAATCCGCAGTATGCTGGAGCGTGGATATCTCCGGCAGACAGAGGACAAATACGCGCTGCTGAAACTGACAGAAAAGTCTGAGGAACTGGAAGAACAGAAAGAACCATTTCTCATTACATACAAAAAGGCAGAGGAAAAGCAAAGGCAGATCAGAAAGAAGCCGGCCCAGGCAGGAGATCTGACGGCAAAAGGAGCAGAACTGTTCGAAGAACTCAGAAAGCTGCGGACAGAGCTTGCCCGGGCGCGGTCTGTGCCGCCTTATGTGGTTGCGTCAGATAAGACGCTGCGGGATATGTGCCTCAGAATTCCTCTTACGGAAGAGGAAATGCTGGATGTACACGGAATGGGCGCAAAGAAACTGGAGCAGTACGGCGGAACTTTTCTGGAGAAGATTCGGTCGGTTACGCACGGGGACCGGAAGACCTGGGAGCCGGACAGCGGGAGCGGACAGTCGGAAGGCCCCTTTTCAATGGGAGAAGATAACCTTTCTGCTGCAGCTGCTTTTCTGGCCGCGGCAGAGGAGCAGCCTCTGACAGATAAAAAGAGAAAGGGGAAAAAGGCGGCTTTTCATCTCACAGAAGAAATGCTGGAACGGATTCAGTATGTTCCGGAGATAACGATCAGCGATTTTGTTGCGCAGATTAATGATTTGCGGGACGAAAAAGAGATGAAGCGGCTGACAATAAAAAGCCTTACCGAAATGCTCCTTGAAGCAGGATGCCTGGAACAGAAATATCAGAACGGATATACAAGAAAAATACTTACGGAAAAAGGACGGGAAGCGGGAATCCGGGCGGAAGAGCGGCTCAGTTCTAAAGGGAATCCATATGAAATATTTCTTTATACAGAAAAGGGTCAGCACTTTCTGACAGAACTGATAAAAGAAATGAAATAACTGCCTGAGAAAGCAGTGACCGGATTTAAACATGGGGGACAGAAGATGAAAGTATTAATAAAATATTTAAAGAACTGGAGAATGTATATTCCGTTTCTCTTTTTTTATCTTGAACTGGTATTTCATTTGTATATGAAGCTGGACATGTCCTATGCAGTGGTATTTCTGCTGCTTTCATTTGCGGGCGGAATGATCTGCGCGGGAATATTGTTTTTTCTTCCGGAAAAGCCGGCAAGAATAGCGGGAGTAATTCTTAGCGTCGGTTTATCTGTGCTGTTTGTTGCAGAGTGTGTCTGCAAAGATATTCTTCAGCAGTATTATCAGATATTCAGCGGAGCGGAAACGGCAGCGGGAAATCATCTGACAGACTACGCTTCAGCCGTTGTACAGTCTTTGTGGGATCATAAAATCGGGATTTTCTTCCTGCTGATTCTGCCTGTTCTTGTTCTTGCTTTTTTTATGAAAATACTGGATCCGGCAGGTCAAAAGAAAAAGAGAAAGAGCAATTCCAGAAGAGAGCAGAAATTAAAAAGAATGCGGAGGAAAGCGGCTGTTGCAAGAGGAATAGCTGCTCTTATTGTCGGGGCCGCAGTCCATCTGCTGGCTCTGGCTGTGATCTTCATCCTGCCCTGGAAGGGAGATTTTACGCCGGAGAAGCTATATCAGACAGACACCAATATTGACGATCAGGTGGAACAGCTGGGAGTTATTACAATGCTGCGCCTTGACATAAAGCATCGCATTTTCGGGGTGCCTGAAAACGCACTTCCGGAGATTGACGATACCGCCGCGCTTACTGTAGCGGGAGAAAAGCCAGAAGAAGAAAAGGAATATCCGTATAATGCACTGGATATTGATTTTGAAGCTCTGAAAGCTTCTGCTCCAAACAATGATTCTGCCTGGCTGGACGAATATTTTGAATCTGTTGTTCCTACACGGCAGAATAAATATACAGGAATGTTTGAGGGATATAATGTGATTTTTATTACCGCTGAAGGCTTCAGCGGATATATGATAGACCCGGAAATCACGCCTACCCTGTACAAACTGTCTCACGAAGGATTTGTATTCAATAATTTTTATTCAACCCTGCATTTTACAAGTACATCGGGAGGAGAGTTTCAGAACCTTACAGGGCTGTATCCGAAAGCCGGATTTCCGGTCAGTATGACGGAAACCGGCGTGCAGAAAACATATCTGCCCTTTACCCTGGCAAACCAGCTGAATGGGCTGGGATACACGTCAATCGGATTTCATTTCAATCAGAATATGTACGGGCGGGAGCTGTCCCACCCGAATCTGGGTTATGGCTGGCGGCAGTTTACCGAGTGTGAACACCCTCTGACTGGAGAAATCAATGATTATGGAAACGCGTACTGGCCCCAGTCTGATGACTATATGATTGAGCAGACATTCGATGACTATAAAGATCTTCAGCCTTTCCATGTCTATTATCTGACGATCAGCGGACATCTTCCTTACGGATTTGAGGACAGTCAGATGTCTGCCCGCAACAAAGAGCTGGTAGAAGATCTGCCCTATTCTGAAAAAACAAAGGCATATATAGCGGCAAATCTGGAACTGGAAAAAGGACTTACAAGGCTGGTGGAATATCTGGAAGAAGCCGGAATCGCAGATAAAACAGTTATTGCCATGGCGCCGGATCATATTCCCTATTCCGATCTGGATGTGCTGGAAGAGCTTGCCGGACACTCCTTCAATGCAGATTCGCTGGAAAATCTGGATGAAAAAACAGTTGATACAGACGTATACCGGAATACCTGGATTCTCTGGTCCGGATCTATGGAAGAGCCGATCGTGGTGGACAAACCCTGCAGTCAGGTAGATATTCTGCCTACGCTGTCAAACCTTCTGGGACTGAAGTATGACTCCAGAATGCTGTCAGGCACAGACGTGCTGTCCGAAGCAGATCCGATTGTAATCTTCTTTTCGAATTCCTGGCTTACCGAGAGGGGCATGTACAACAGGTATACAGGAGAATTCGAACCTGCTCAGGGTGTAGAGATGACAGAAGAGGAAGAAAAGGTATATGTAGAGAACGTAAAATATCTGGCAACCAACCGCCTGAAGCTGGCTCAGCTTATTATAGAAAATGATTACTACCGGCAGGCGGTGAAATAAAGTCCGGACACACAGGCTGTTTTAAGTGGACAGGATGAAATTATAGGATATTTTATTCGCATATAAAGCTATATTTTTAATTTATAGCCTTAAATATGAATAAAACTTGATTATTCATGAATTCTGCTATATACTTAGGATATAGGAGGGGAAAACATGAATCATTTTGATACCAGACATTCGTTTGTTGCAGTAATAGGTGATATAAAAGATTCCAGACATCTGGAAAACAGAAAAGAAGTCCAGACACATATGCAGACGATCCTGGAGCAGGTGAATGAAAAGTACGAAGAGTATATTGCATCCAGGTTTCTTATAACATTAGGGGATGAATTTCAGGGACTTTTGTATACCGGAGAAAATGTCCTGCACATAATCAGTGAAATCAGGATGCAGCTCTATCCGGTGCATCTGCGGTTTGGCATTGGATTCGGGCAGATTACTACAGATATCCGCGCAGAAATGGCGCTTGGCGCCGACGGGCCGGGCTACTACCGGGCAAGAGAAGCGATTGAACGCCTGAAAGAGCGGGAGAAGAAAAATCGTCCGGTTCCGGCAGAACTCTGTTTTAAAATGGGTGAACAAAACCGCAGAACAGAAATAATGCTGAATACTATATTTAACCTGATATATGTGATAGAGAAAAACTGGACGAAACGTCAGAGAGAAATTATCTGGGATATGCTTCTGTATGAAGACGGACAGCAGAATACAGCACGCAGGCTGAATATTTCCCAGCCTACTGTACAGAAGGCGCTTGCGGCAGGCGGATATTACACGTATGAAAATGCATTAAAAAATGCAGCGGAAATACTTGGAGAGATAAAGGATGAATAAATTATTTTTTACCATACTGCTGTGTGTACATGTGCTGGGTGATTTTTATTTTCAGACCCAGAAGATGGCGGATAAAAAGCAGAAACAGTTTCTGTGGACGGTTTTCCACAGTCTGATTTATGCGGCCGGTTCCTGGCTTCTGCTCTTTCTTTTCCTGCCCGGCCTGAAGATGAGATATATCCTGGCTTTTGCAGGCGCACATGCCGCGATAGACATAATAAAATATGCAGTATGCAGTTTATTGAAGACCAGATGCGGAATCAGGAATAGTATGTATGACAGACGCAATCTCTTCCTGATTGACCAGGCAGCGCATCTGCTCACGATACTGGGGATTGCATTCTGGATAGGCCAGAATAACATTACGGAATTGTACCGGGAAGAAGCAGAACTCTTTTTTCATACATTTGATGTTTCAGAAACGGTTTTTCTGAAATGGATACTTGTTCTGCTTCTGATCCACAAACCGGCAAATATACTTATAGCAAATATTCTCTCCGGATACAGACCGGAGAAAAAGGAAGTCTCTGATAAGAAACTTCCTGATGAAAACGGAACGGACAGAAATGCCGGCAGGATGATCGGTACACTGGAGCGGATTATAATGGTTATATTTATCGCGATCGGGCAATACGCGGCAGTGGGGCTGGTACTTACAGCAAAATCCATTGCACGGTATGACCGGATCGCGAAAGACCAGGTATTTGCAGAATATTATCTGCTCGGAACATTATTAAGCACAATCTGCGCAATAGCAGCGGCGCTGATTTTTCTGTAAAGCTGTACTGACAGGCCGGTCATTTAAGGAAAAATCTCACCATTTTCTCATGCATCTTCCGATAAGGCTGATACCGCATGGGAAGGTCAAGCCATGTCTTCTTATCCACAATACTCTTATAATGCGAAAAGGTATCAAATCCGGTTTTTCCGTGATAAGCGCCCATGCCGCTTTCACCAAATCCGCCGAAGCCCATTTCCGTAGTAGCCAGATGAATGATTGTGTCGTTGATACAGCCGCCGCCGAAACCGCAGCGGGAAGTAATTTCTTTTGCCGCCGCTTTGTCGGAAGTAAAAAAGTAATTGCTCCAGTTCCGGCGCACCCATCAGAACCGGAACGGGATAGAGGGGATTTGCCTCTTTATCCGCATAATGCGCCAGCTTGGGAATATCGGTTTCCTGAATCTCGGGAATGTGATCTCCAATGCCAAATCGCTTCTTCATATCTTTGACTGCCTGAATAAAACGGCCGGCGGCTTCCTCACAGGGCGTCTTTGCGTGTCCCGTAGGTTGTGGAATTGCCAATATAAGCCTCCACTGCGTGGGTCAGCGCGTCCATACCTGTTGTAGCGGTGATAAATGGCGGCAGACTTAAGGTGACCTTCGGATCCAGGACCGCATATCTGGGAATCAGCGGGAAATCGTTGATTGCGTACTTGTGGCGGGTCTGTGCATCAGTAATAACCGCCGCCAGCGTAGTTTCGCTGCCTGTGCCGGCAGTTGTGGGAACAGCCATCAGAAGCGGCAGCTTTTTATGTACCTTTAATATCCCTTTCATTTTTGCAAGAGACTGTCTGGGTTTTGCAATACGGGCCCCCACGGCTTTGGCACAGTCCATGCTGGATCCTCCGCCAAAACCAATGATGCAGTCGCATCCCGTATCCAGATAAAGTGCTCTGGCTTCAGCCACATTATCAGTAGTCGGATTGGCAACCGTTTTATCATAAATGCAATAGGGAATTCCGGCATTATCAAGGGCTTTTTCCAGGCGGCGGGTCAGCCCCAGTTTCCGGATGCCTGCGTCAGTAATAATCAGAACGCCGGTGCATTTTTTCTTCTGTATGATTTCCGGCAGCGCTTTTACACTGCCGACAATTTTCGGTTTCCGGTAAGGCAGGAACGGCAGCGCGATTTTTAATCCTGTCTGAAATGTCCTGCAGTACATTTTTTTAAGAGGGTTCATGATATCAGATCCTTTCCGGCGCCGGAGATTATGCGTCTTAATTTTTATTTTTTTCCTGAAAGAATATTAGCAGTTGGTTTTTGTTTGTCAATATAACGGAAAGGAGACTATAGAGAGGGGAAAATGGACTTTTCAGGTGTTCAGCGTCCGGTTCTGATGGTATTTTTCATCTGATAATCCGGCAGCTATCGGACAGGAACAAAGAGAATCATTTAAGAATATATTGACATTATATCTGGAATAGGGATAATGTTAGATAAATAATATACAGAAAGCAGGAGAGATAAAAATGAAAATAGCTGTAACTTATGATAATGGAAATGTATTTCAGCATTTTGGAAGAACCGAGTTTTTTAAAGTATATGAGGTTGAGGACAATAAAGTAATCTCCAGTGAAGTAATCGGATCCAATGGTGTGGGACATGGGGCCCTGGCAGGTCTTCTGTCTGAACAGTCGGTGGATGTGCTGATCTGCGGCGGCATCGGCGGCGGAGCGCAGGCAGCGCTTGCTGAAGCAGGGGTTGAACTGTGCGCCGGAGCGGAAGGCGATGCGGATCAGGCAGTGGAAGCTTATCTGAAAGGTGAACTGGTATCCACCGGAGCAAACTGTGATCATCACCATCACGAAGACGGACACAGCTGCGGTGATCATGAGGAAGGGCATTCCTGTGGATCCGGATGCGGAGAAAGCTGCGGCGGCGGATGCGGATCACAGCCGGCTCTGACAGGCCGCAATGTAGGAAAGACCTGTCGTACCCATTACAGAGGAACGTTTAACGACGGAACACAGTTTGATTCTTCTTATGACCGCGGTGAACCTCTGGAATTTGTCTGCGGCGCCGGACAGATGATCCGTGGATTTGACGCTGCGGTAGCTGATATGGAAGTGGGCCAGACTGTGGACGTTCATCTGATGCCGGAAGAGGCCTATGGCATGCCGGATCCGAACGCTGTTTTTACTGTTGAGATTGCACAGCTTCCGGGAGCAGAAGAACTTGAGGCAGGCCAGCAGGTTTATCTGACAAATCAGTTCGGACAGCCATTCCCGGTAAAAGTAACGGCCAAAGATGAAACAACGATTACATTTGACGCCAACCATGAGATGGCAGGAAAGGAACTGAATTTCCGGATTGAGCTGGTTGAAGTAAAATAATAAAGAATTTCAGGCTTTTGCAGAGCAGGAAGTGATCCGGTTGCGTACCGGGTTTCTTCCTGTTTTTCATTGGATAGAAATCCAAAAAATGAGGGACTGAAAAATGGAATCTGTTTCATTTTTCAGTCCCTTTTGCAAACTCTGTAAATCAATCGTTCTCTGCAAAATTGAGATAAAATTTCTTTAAGAATTGTTTTTTATCTGAGCGGCAGGAACAATAATAGGTGACATGTGCGTCTTTGTCCAGTATTGGTATGACCACGCGGTTTTCTTCACGCTCTGGCTGAAGCGGTGTGGCAGGCATTATTTCCCTGAAAAAATATTGACTTATGTACGAAATCGGATATAATAATAAATGTACGAAATCGGATATGCATATAAGAAGGAGATGAAAATTTGCACTATTTAGAAACGGGACAATATACCTATTTAGCAGGAGAAATCAACGCCCTATACCATGAAGCGGCTGTAAAAACGGGAATTTCGGATAGCGTTCAGAATATTTTATATGTACTCTGTGAGAAGGATGGCAGATGTCTGCAAAGTGAAATAAGCAAACTTACAGGTATCAGCCGCCAGACAATTAACTCCGCCATCCGCAGATTGGAAAAAGAGGATATTGTATATCTGGAACAGGGAAAAGGCAGAAACACAATTCTCTGCCTGACTGAAAAAGGAAAGAAGTTTTCATCGGAAAAAATAATGCCTCTGCATGAGATTGAAAACAAAATCTGGAATGAATGGACAGAGGCGGAACAGCAGCAATATCTGACGCTTACGAAAAAATATCGTGACGGTTTAAAAAAATATATGGAAGCCATGTTGTAAAAGCAGAAACCGAAATCTTTTGAAGGGAGGTGGCTTGATGTCGGCAGCAGCACAATAAGGGGATTATCATATTTGATATTGTCCCCTGTTTGAAAAACTATTTTGAAAATGAGAGGACAATTTAATATGGAAAAGACACAAAAATGGAAATTTCAGTTTATGTTTGTTGCATTGGGACAGGCAGTTTCAATGCTGGGAAGTCACGGCGTTCAGTTTGCTCTTATCTGGTGGCTTGCCGAGAAAACATCTTCGCCGTTAATGTTGGGAATATCAGGGTTTGCTGCCTATCTTCCAATGACCTTATTCAGTCCGCTGGCAGGAATTGCGGCTGACCGTTATAACAGGAAATTTATCTCTGTTTTTTCGGATATGGGAATGGGATCGGCTGCGCTTATTTATGCAGTATTATTATACTTTTTTGATCTGCCCGTGTGGACAGTATTTGTTATGCTGTGTGTCCGGGGAATCGGAAGTACGTTCCAGCAGCCGGCAATACAGTCAATTATCCCGCAGCTTGTACCCAAAAATCAGTTAGTAAAAACCAATGGGTGGATGCAGCTTCTGAATTCAGGTTCTTTTTTGCTGGGCCCGGTAATCGGCGCGTCTTTATATGCGATTTTCCCGATGCCAATCGTTCTGATGAGTGATGTGGCAGGAGCAATTTTAGCAAGTATTGCGTTAGCAGTCGTTAAAATCCCAGAACTTGAAAAAACGGAACAGGAAGAACAGCATTTTATAGCAGAAATAAAAGAGGGACTGCAGGTATTCAAAGAAGATAAAAAACTCTTTTATATCGTGATCGCAGAGGCACTCTGCATGTTCTTTTATGCGCCATTATCCTCCCTTTATCCGCTGATGACAAGCGATTATTTTAAGTTATCGGCAATGTATGGCAGTGCTGTAGAGTTATCTTTTGCAATCGGCATGATGGTATCCTCACTTTTATTTTCCAGTGTTCTGAAGATAAACCGGAAAATCAGAGTTTCTTTTATGGGTCTGTTTGGAATGGGAGTTATATCGCTGCTCTGCGGCATCATACCGCCTGTTTACGCCGGCTGGTTTTTCTTTGCAGGAAGTTGTATCTGTTTGGGGGCTTCCGGAAATGTCCATACAATTCCGCTGACCGCGTATATGCAGGAAACCATATCCCCGGACAAGATGGGACGGGCATTTTCGGTTCTAACGCTGATTTCCTCTGTTACAATGCCAATCGGTTTACTTTTCAGCAGTCCAATAGCAGAAAGAGTAGGGGTAAATGTCTGGTTCTTTATTTCTGGTCTGTGTATGATTGCGCTTACTACCGGCGTTTCAATACGATATGCGGCAGAATGCAGGAGAGAAAAAGATGATTTGGGAATTTCAGATGTCAGATACTGAGTAAGTAATAAAGCTATGGCTTTTCGGAAATGAGAATGGGATTGCCTGTGGGCTGTGCGATAGATGCATGGTCTGCGGGCCTTATTTTTGCCTGTAATACTCCCTTAAAACGCTATATAAATCTCTGTATTCTGAAGAAGGTTATCCTTCAGACAGGTGGGGAATTCGGTTCTTTTTTATAATATTTTTAAATATAAGATTTACAATTTTCGAGAACGGCAAAAATATGTTTTGTTATATCGTGAATATTTGAATTTATTGCCGGATATGTGCTATACTCTATAAAGTAGTACAAGTATTGATTTGATTTACAATGGAGGCAGTATGGGATATCTTTCAGTAAATGAAACAGCGAAAAAATGGCATATATCGGAGCGCAGCGTGAGAAATTATTGCGCTCAAGGACGTGTAAATGGAGCAGTTCTTACCGGAAAGGCATGGAACATTCCCGAAGATGCTGAAAAACCGGAGCGCTCGAACAAGAGAAAAGCAAAGATGACTTTACTGGACATTTTACAGGAGCAGAAATCAAGTAACTATCCAGGGGGGATTTATCATAAAACGCAGATTGATTTAACCTATTACTCAAATCATATAGAAGGCAGCCGTCTGACCCACGATCAGACAAGATACATTTTTGAAACCAATACAATTGGCGTGGAAAATGAGGTGCTCAATGTAGATGACGTAATTGAAACGGCAAATCATTTCCGCTGCATTGATATGATCATAGATCATGCAAAATCTGCTTTGACAGAGAAGTTTATTAAAGAGCTTCATTTGACTTTGAAAAGCGGAACCAGCGATTCAAGAAAAGAATGGTTTGCGGTGGGGAATTATAAGAAACTGCCAAATGAGGTTGGCGGTATGAATACCGCTCTTCCCGAAGAAGTTGCTGACAGGATGAAAGAATTGCTGACAGAATATAATGCCAGGAAAGAAAAGACTTTTGAGGATATTCTGGATTTTCATGTGAAATTTGAAAGAATTCACCCGTTCCAGGACGGCAACGGACGTGTGGGCAGATTGATTATGTTTAAAGAGTGCCTGAAATACAATATTGTTCCGTTTATCATCGAAGATAATCTGAAGCTGTTCTATTATCGAGGATTGAAAGAATGGGACAACGAAAAAGGATATCTGACAGATACATGCCTGACGGCACAGGACAGATATAAGGCGTATCTGGATTATTTCAGGATTGAGTATTAAGATTGTTTTCAAATTACGCAAAGAGAAATAGTAAACTGGCAATTAGAAAATATTGATACAAAGTGACAGCAGACTATTCATAAATATAATTTGTAAAAGTATTGATCCGGGAGAGCTGCTTGTAAATCTGGAACTGATGAAAGCAGGATATCCGCCGACTGATATTAAATTTACAGATCGGGTTGCTTATTACAATGCTTTTGATGAATATCATGTAAATCATAATCTGAATGCAATGGAAAAGTTGTTTGCCGGGTACGTGAATACAAGGTTGGACAGCTATCTGGCAATGTTGGAAGAATGAAGATTATAGTATTGAAATAAAATAAGGATGTTTTACTTGACAAGCTAATATGCTAAAATAGGACGGTAGTAACACACCCTCATTCTTACTACGTTTTTACTACTTTTGACGGCCTCAATATGCCACATTTTGCCCCGTTTTGCTTATTCTGTGATTGCTTTAACAATCTCAGCGGCAACTACATACCTGGCAAATCGCGGCAAAACAGGCCAAACTAACGCAAATCAGGAGGACTTTAAAATATGATACGAGTGCTTTTCGTGTGCCACGGCAATATCTACTTGTATGATGCATAGTTTGATAAATGAGTGCAAATTGGTGCAAATGAAAACCTTGTTATTGTAGGATTACTACGGTTTTACTACTAATGAGGAAAGAAAAGGGGATGGAGTATGACCACTCCTTTTTTTCATGGAAAAAAATACCGATGTGATATAAAATTTTTATAAGAAGAGAGCCTTGTTAGATAACGAATAAATTAAGATCAAATTAATGGAGGTAAAAATATGGCGAAATATACAGATGACGAAATCAGAAATATGCCCAAAATTACATTAAAAATTGCCGGTGATTATCTTGGGATTTCTCCAATGGCCGTAGGAATTGGAATGAGGAATAACCTGTTGCCAATTGGATTTGCAGTGCATAATGAAGAACGTGATCGCAGTCAGTGGAGTGAGAGTTGGTCCTATCACATTGTTCCGGAGCGAATGATAGCCTATAAGTATGGAAGAATATCTGAAATTCAGGTTCATAATATCGAAAAGAATTTATGCACTATTATTGAGCAGTTTGAAGAAATGAAAAAAGATTTGCTTTTTCTATTAAGCGAAAACGCAGAATAGAAGAACTGGAATTGTACGAATATGCGTTTTCGCTAAACAAATATGCAGATACAGAGAAAAGGTTTGAAAGAAAAGGGGACTACTGATATGACGAAAAAGACAATAACATTATCTCGCCAACAGTTGTATGATGAAATATGGCAAGTGTCTGTTGCAGGCGTAGCCAGAAAATATAATTTGAATTACCCAAAGCTGATTGCAAAGTGTAAAGAAGTAAATATACCGTTTATAGTGATTGTGGGAGGTGATATGATGGATGAATTAGAACGGAATTTTTTAGATGAAGTCATAAATATGCGTTTAGAAATTGCTTATAAAAGAAAGCTGAAAACACGATCTCATGAGGTGGCAAAAAAGGAGATTACCAGAGATGGTGTGGTATAAAAAAAGTTGACAGCTTATTCTCAAGGATTTCATAATAAAACCAAGAGAATAAGGAGGTATTCAAAGTGGCACGTAAATATGACCATGAATACAAAGTACAGGCAGTGAAACTTGCCAAAGAAATCGGCGGCGCTAAGGCTGCTAAAGAATTAGGAATCCCTGAAGGAACCATCCATACATGGCTGAAAGCTGTAAGAGCTGGTAAGCTGGATGTTGGGGAAGGTTCCCATACCCCTGCCAGTGCAATGAGCCTGTCAGAAGAAATTACCATGCTGCGTAAGCGGGTGAAGGAGCAGGATAAAGAAATCCGCCGCCTGAAGGGAGAAAATGAATTTCTGGAGGAAGCCAGCGCTTTTTTCGCCGCCAGCCGTCGGAAGTCAGCAAAAACCAGAGAATGATCTTTCTCGCTTTGAAAACAGAGGACGGCAGGATTACCGGAAAAATTTCATTTTATTGCCGGATGCTTGGTATCAGCCGGCAGGGCTTCTATAAATATCTCGCAAACAAAGACCGTCCGTGGAAGTACCAGGATCTGGCGGATGCCATGAAAGAAATCATCCGTGAGGATGAATGTAACGATACTTATGGACGGATCCGGATGTATCAGGCGCTGTTGCTGAAGCAGCCGGAGGGCGTACATATACCCAGTGAACGGACCGTATACCGGGTTATGGATCAGATCGGCCTGAGCCATCGGCCAAAGAGAAAGCCGAATGGACTTACAAAGGCAGACCGGGAAGCCATGAAATCGGATGATCTGTTGAAGCGGGATTTCCATTCAGATGCCCCATTAGAAAAATGTATTACAGATGTCACGGAGATCCCGGCGCGCAATGGGAAACTGTATGTATCTGCGATTTTCGACTGCTTTGATCTTAGCGTCCTCGGTCTGTCAATGGGGACAAACATGAAAGCAGATCTGTGTATCCAAACACTGGAAAATGCCCTGACTGCATATCCCGCATTGGAAGGAGCGATCATCCACAGTGACCGTGGGACACAGTATACCAGTGAGTCTTACCGCCAGACCATCCGGGAGCACCACATCCACCAAAGCATGAACAGTGCAGGAGGACGCTGCCATGATAATGCACGCTGTGAGAGTATGTGGGCCAGAATGAAGACAGAGCTCCTTTATGACCGCTATGACACAAGGCAGATGACGGTAGAGGAATTAAAGGCGCTCATTTGGAGATACTTCCTCAGCTACTGGAATAACCGGAGGATCTGCTCTGCCAATGGCGGGCTTCCTCCCATGATAAAACGCAGACAGTATTATGAGGATTTGGAACTGGTAGCATAGTCAGTGATATCCTTGAAATAAATGTGTCAACTAATCTTGACAATATCATTATTATAAAAGTGGATTTTTAGATGGGGTCGCATTGATTATGGAACTACAAAAAATTGATAAGAGCATTTTTAGAAATAATAATTAAAAATATTTTAGCATGGTGAGGGATTTTTTAATTATAAAACTGACTGTTTTATAATTATTAATTGATGAATAGAACAAAATGAAGAACAAATATTTGAAATGATAAAAAAATATGTTTATAGAACTGTAATTTTTAAGAATATGATATAATAAAAAAGAAAAATAAAAAACAAAGGAGAAAAAATTATGTCATCATATCAAACAGCTTTGACAATAAATACAGTAATAAAAAATATAGATGCAAAGACTTATTTGCTTCCGTCAATTCAGCGGGAATTTGTGTGGAGTACTAAACAGATTGAGAGGCTGTTTGATAGTATTATGATGGATTATCCCATTAATTCATTCTTGTTTTGGAAAGTACCTAAAAACAAAGTAAATGAATTTCAATTTTACGAATTTCTTAGGAACTTTCATCAGAAAGATGGACGGCATAATCCCAAAGCGGATACAAATGGTTCTGATGATGTTATTGCCATTTTAGATGGTCAACAGAGAATGACATCACTTTATATCGGTTTAAAAGGAACTTATGCTTATAAGCTTTCTTATAAAAGATGGGATAACCCACAGGCATATCCAAAACGTAAATTATATTTGAATTTGCTTTCAGAAAATGAAGAAGCGGATTCTACATATAAGTTTTTATTTATGACTGAAGCAGAAGTAATGGAGGCAAATAGTGCTGTAGATAAGGACGGTCAGGCGATTGATTTTTGGTTTCCTGTTGGGGAAATACTTAATTTTAAACAGGAATATGAGGTGAACACTTATTTAATAAAAAACAAATTAACAAGCCATTCGAATCCGAATAAAGCAATGTTTGCAAACGAGGCATTGTTTAAGCTGTTTACGGCTATTCATCGCAAAGAGACGATTAGCTATTATTTGGAAGAAAGTACTGAATTGGATAAAGTTCTTAATATTTTCATTCGTGTAAATAGTGGTGGCACACCATTGAGTTATTCAGATCTTTTACTATCTTTTGCTATTGCACAGTGGCAGGATAAGGATGCAAGAGAATCTATTAACGAAATCGTTGATGAGTTGAATCAGATAGGCAGAGGGTTTAATCTTACGAAGGATATGGTTTTGAAAACATGTCTTGTTTTAGGGGATTTTCCTGATATTGCTTACAAAGTAGATAATTTTAATTCTACAAATATGCTTGTTGTCGAACAAAAATGGGATGATATCACATCTTCTTTGCGTTTGGCTGTCGAATTGATTGCATCCTTCGGGTTTAGCCGTGAAAATATTCAGTCAAATAGTGCTTTAATACCAATTGCATATTACATACAGACAATTGGTAATGTGTCAAATTTTGTGGATTCAGCTGTATATGAAGAAGACCGTCAGAAGATAAAGAAATGGTTTATAGCATCTCAGCTTCTTCACGCTTTTAGTTCTGCTCCAGATGGATTGCTGAAACCGCTTCGTGACATAATTTTAAAGAATCCAGGTGGTTTTCCGTTTCAACAGATTGTTGATAAGTTCAAGGGAACTAACCGTGATATTTCATTTTCAGATGATAGTATAAATAATTTGCTTTATACAAAATGTGGTAGCAGTGATATTTTACTTGTAATGTCTGTTCTATATCCGTGGGCAGACTTAAAAAATCATTTTCATATTGACCACATTTTCCCGAAAAGCTTATTTACTAAGAAACGTCTAAAAAAATTGGGAGTCTCTGAGGATAAAATTGATTTTTATATGGACAATGTGAATTATATAGGGAATCTTCAGTTACTTGAAGAACTGCCAAATAAAGAGAAGAGTAATGTTGAGTTTGAAGTGTGGTTGAGCCGTAATTATGCTGATGCAGACAAACTGAAAGCTTATAAAGAAAAACATTATATACCTGATGTAGGAGTAGAATTTACGAACTTTGAAGAGTTTTTCTTGGAAAGAGAGAAGTTATTAATCGATGCATTGAAGGAGGCATTAATTTAAATTATTATTAGACTATGGCAAAATAAGAACAGGATTATGTTTTGGAATTTTTGGGCATAGGTCTGTTTTCTATTTATAGGAGAAAAGAGATTTGATAGAGATAAATCCATATGCGATAATGCAAAAATTTATGGTTGCGGAAATTACAAGGGCTCTTATAAGGAGATAAATTATGAAGAAAAAAGAGAAAAAGGATAGATTTGGAAAATTAGAGTGGTTTATTGTTGGAAGTATATTGACTGTAGTTGGATTTCTTGTAATACCGTCACTTATTCAAAAGTATGGAAATAAAGCGTATAAGAAATCGTTGAATATAGACGATATTGATTTCGATGAAATGGAACCAGAGATTGTTCCATTCGACAATGAAACAAAGGAGAATAAATAATGGCAGGAATAGATGCTGAAAAAATTGCTCAAGAAGCAATAAATGCAATAGCGGATAAAATCAAGAATCTTAACACTTTAAATATTATTGTTGCGGGTAAAACTGGTGTTGGTAAGAGTACACTTATCAATTCGGTTTTTAAAGAGAAATTTGCTGATACCGGAATGGGAAAACCCGTTACGACGCACATGCGCAAGATCAGCAAGAAAGGCGTACCTCTTTCCATTTATGACACTAGAGGATTCGAACTTGGAAAGGAAGTTCAGGCTGAAGTAAAACAGGAAGTTATGGATACTATCAGTAAAGGACTGGCCACTCAAGATATAAATAAGGCTATTCATTGCATTTGGTACTGTATCAATACTGCATCGAATAGAATCGAGCCGGAAGAGATTGAATGGATTAGAGAACTTTCGATGGATAATCAGATTACACAAGTTCCAATCATTGTTGTGCTTACTCAGTCTTTCTCTAAGAAAAAAGCACAGGAAATGAGACAGATTCTGTTAAATGAAAATCTGGATATTATCCAGGTCATCCCTGTGCTCGCAGAAGATTATGAAATTGAGGACTTAGGAGTTGCCAAGGCATATGGATTGGATATCTTAATCAAGGTAATGGGAGAGGCTCTTCCAGAAGAATTGATGGATACACTTCAACATGTTCAGATTGCATGTTTAGAAGAAAAAAAGCGCTATGCACGGGCAGCGGTAGCAACTGCAGCAGTTGCAGCGGCAGGTGAAGGAGCTGCGCCTATTCCGTTCTCTGACTGTGCTCTGCTGATTCCTACCCAGGTGGGTATGATAGCTTCAATTACAGTAATATTTGGATTTGATGTGAATAAGAGCATCATCACTGCACTATTATCATCATCTATTGGTGCGGGTAGTGCCACCCTGCTTGGAAAGACTGTTGTTACCAATCTACTGAAGTTTATTCCAGGAGCAGGAACGGTTGTTGGTGGTGCAATTTCGGCAGGAACAGCGGGAGTGATTACGGCAGCACTTGGCGAGGCATACATAGGAATAATGGAATTAGTATTCAATGGTGAAATGAGCATTGATGATCTTGATACCAAAAAGGGTAAACAAACGATGTCAATTTTGTTTAAAGAACAACTGAAGATGAAAAAGTAAATGGAAATAGAATAGGAACAAAATTATGTTTTGAATTTCCGAGCATAGACCTGTTTTCCTATTTACAGGAGGAAAAATGTGATAGAGATAAATCCAGATGTGGTAATGCAGAAATTTATAGTGTCTGCTATGGAATTGGATAAATATAAGGCTATAATGGATTCTGTCCGTAAGATCAATGTTGCTAAAGATTATGGCTTCCAGAAAACATTTAATGGACTTTACCGTGTCCGTAATGATGAACAGTGGAGAAAAAAATATTATTCCCTATTTCAAAAAATGAAATCCGGGAATGCAACTTTTAAAGAAATAATAGAAATAATGTATGAATGTACTGGTAGAGTGGAGGCGTCTTTTTCGAGTAAGATGTTGGCAACTTTAAATCCAGAAAAGCCAATCTGGGATCAATATGTTTTGAGTAATTTGGGGTTGAAAAAACCTTCTTCTACCAAAAATGAAAAAAGATTACTTGATTCGATAAAAACATATTCTGAAATAGAAACCCAGTACATAGATTTCATGCAAACGGATAGGGCAAAATTTTGTATTGAAAAATTTAATGCCGTTTTGCCGGATTATGTCTGGATTTCAGATGTAAAGAAGATAGATTTCTATTTATGGAAAAATCGATAGAAAAGTAATGAGCGTAGATATATTTGGATGAACATAGAATAATATGCTACTAAGTATTGATTGTTATGAACGGATATATCGGTTCAGTGACGTACTTTCTGTCCTCTCGTGCCATGTGAAGACGATAGTATTGATGTCAAAGGTGCAGAACTGAATACTGAAAAGGACTGAAAACAGGACGTTTCTGAGAGATTAAAGCATTATTTCGGTTCTTTGATATTCTCGTTTAGAAATTCGAGTGATAAATAAAATAAAGATGTGAGTTGATAGAATAAAAAATTGATAAGGTTAAGGTGATAAACTGATTTTGCATGAAGTTGAGTTGACAGAATGTTTTATTTTGTAGCAAGGATGAATAGGCTTATGAATAATTTAGGGAACTTGGAAAAAATAAAAGATTTATGAAAGGGATGACCTCATGAAGCTTTAGACTTTACTTCTTGTAATTATCATAAAACTGAATATCGAAAATGGATTTAAGAAAATTTCCGAGGTTTAGAAATGGACTACATACGTATATGGTAAATAATTCGTCCTTCTAAAAAAATATGCCAGCCGAAAGGCTGGCACTGAGTTTTTTACCTTGATTTCGTTTTTCGACAACGGTCTGGCAGTTCTTCAGACCATGGCATTAAAGTTTTTAACACCTCTGTTGGAACATTGTTCCGTGGATACTTCACAAGTTCTGTCAACAGATAACAAAAGTATTCGTATGGCTTCAGGCTGTTTGCCTTGGCACTTTCAGCAATGCTGTATAAAAGAGCACTCGCTTTGGCACCTTTGGTAGAATTGCAGATTGTCGGGCTAAACGGACATCTGTGCCATATTCGGCGGACAGTCTGAGACATAATTAGCGGACAAGTACGTACACATTAACCGGACAATAGATCTTCAGATATAATAAGCGCATCTCCTTAAAATGGAGAAATATTATATCTGGAGGTCCTACTATGGATTACAAAAAAGTACTAAGGCTTCACTTTGTGAACCATCTCAGCTGCCGTGAAATCGCCGAAAGCTGCGGCGACTGCAGCAAAACAACTGTCAACGAGTTTCTGAAGCGTTTCAGAGAGAATCCGGAGCTTTCATACCCTTTACCGGCAGATGTCACGAATGAATACATCGGAAATATGCTTTATAAAAAGCCTGGTGTATCGGCAGATCAGCTCCTCTACCGGGATTTTAACAAGGAAGCTGTCTACAAGGCTCTGGCCCGCAAAGGAGAGACCCTGAAGCATCTGTGGCAGAAATACAATGCCATAGGTGTGGTAGATGGGAGGAAGCCAATGAGCTATCGCCAGTACTGCAGGCGTTACAGCGAATGGGCTGATTCCAAACAGCTGACTTTCCACATCCAGCGTTATCCCGGTGTCAATCTCGAACTGGACTATGCGGGGAAGCAGCTTTATCTGCATAACCGCCGGAACCCGGATGAGACCACAAAGGTCACGATCTTTATCGCTGCCCTCACCTATAGTGATTACTTTTACGCTGAAGGAATGACCGAATGCGATATCCGGAACTGGATCCGGGTCAATAATAATGCTCTGTCCTATTTTGGCGGCGTGACACCGACGATCACCCCGGATAATTGCAAAGTAGCAGTTGCCCGGAACAAGGACTGGATCAGCCCTGTACTGAATAAAGATTTCCAGGCATGGGCAGAACACAATAATACAGTTTTAACCCCTGCCAAAGTGAAATCGCCCCGCTGGAAACCAGTCGTGGAAGGCCACGTAAAGATCATTACCATGCACATCCTGGTGGACATGGAGGATATGATCTTTTATTCCCTGGATGATTTAAACCGCGTCCTGATGGAAAAGGTGGATGCTGAGAACCGGAAGTCCTTTGAAGGGCTCACTTATTCCCGGTACGACCTCTTTATAACAGAAGAAAAGGAGACCCTTCTGCCTCTTCCCCCCAGCCGCTTCGAATACCTTGAACGAAAGACTGTTAAAGTAGCACAAGATTTCTCCTTCACCTTCGACAAGGTCCATTATAGCATGCCACGGAAATATCTGCGACAGGAACTTGAGATCCGGGCAGGGGAAAAAGAAATCTATGTCTATAACAAACACGGCGACTTTATCCGGACGCATAAGCGGAGCTACACACCGAAAGACTGGGTGATCATCCCCTCGGATATGCCCGCTGAATACAAAGACTATGGCTATTGGACGGTGCCTTATTTCCAGCAGAAAGCATCAGCTATCGGTCCCAGCACCCGTGCTTTGATCGATGCAGTCATTCAGAAATACGCTTATCCGGTGCAGTCATTCCGAAGCTGCTTTGGTATTCTGCGGTATGCGGAGAAGTACTCGCCGGAAGCCCTGGAACGCTGCTGTAAAGACGCTGTTTTAGCTGGGAGATGCAACTATTCCTATATCTGTAACACAACTCGAACACAGGTGGTGGAGGCTCTCATAATAACCTCCAGCCCTATATTGTCTGCTATATGTGGAAGCGGACAGCATAACTATATATTTTCTCGATGTAAATAACGGTGAATTAGTACCATCTGTACGGTCTAACTGTACCACTCTGCCGAAACAAGAGTACCGCCTTGCCGGTTGGCTGTACCGGTCGGCAACTGCACTTTGCCAACGATGCGAACCACTTTTCCGGTGAAGTGAACCATCCTTTCGGATGGTTGATCCACTCGATATTCGATTACTTTGCCTAAAGACGGTATCTGGCGAGAATGGAGCTTGCAATGGCTGTTATCGCCTCGCTGACGCAACTACGACATTGACAAGTGCCATCCTGCCAGATGAATGACAGCTAAACAAAGCAAACGCATTCCGTGCTGATGGAGCGTTGACTCCACAGCCGATGACCTGATGTTTTCAGGACATCTTACATAGAGTCATTCCAGCACATACGCTGATGACTATAGATTATTACCTTGACAACTTAATACCGGTCGTCATCCTGACCCTGGGCAATCCTTATCATGGAATCCACATGCTCCTTAAATGACATTGGATCTCCGCCATCATAGTAGATCCTCATGTACTCCTGGTACGCCAGGTTATCGTAATGCGGGGTATCCAGATCAGAAAGAATATCAGCTCCAGTGGTCCACTGATGTTCCGGATCAAGCTTCTGGCTCAATTCATATCTGGCCTTTACGGTCTCAGCTTTCAGATGCTGGATGTCTTTCACCATGGAGTCTACGAGTTCCAGGAAGGATTGGATCAGTTCGCAGTTATCAATATCGGGGCATTCGTCCCATGCGGTGTAATCATCCCGGATCATTTGCCATCACCATCCTCTCCGGATGTCTGGATCCCATGGCGTTTTCGCATGGAGACGTGGCCATCAATAAAAACGTCATAGGCGTTGTGGATGATCCTGTCCATGATCGCTTCGGAAATCGGGCTCCCTTCCGCTGATGCGGGGTCGAGCCTGCCATACCATTCGTCCGTATGATACTGGGAACAGAAGATCATGGATCCCTTCTGGCTTTTGATCCGTGCTTCCACAACCTCAAGCAGGTTATAGGATTCCTGCTGTACCAACGGGCGGATGAGCCATTCATCAAGGATGAGAAGATCCACTTTCAGGTAAGAAGCAATGGTTTTCCGGAATTCACCGGTGCCCTTAGCGACATTCAGTTCTTCCAGAAGCTCAGGAAGGCGTACGTAACGTACTTTTTTAAATTTTCTGCAGGCAGCATTGCCAAGTGCACATGCAATGTACGTCTTGCCGCTGCCGCAGGCACCACTCAGGATGATATGCCGCCCGTCATCGATATACTTGCAGGTAGAGAAGCGTGTCAGCTGCGTCTTGTCCAGCTTACGGTCCGGATGGTATTCGATCTCTTCCATACAAGCATTTGGCGCTGAAAATCCGGCATCACGGATGCATTTGGCGAGCTTATTGGCCTGGCGGCGGTTCCACTCTGCATCGACCAGGAGAGCGATCCGCTCCTCGAAGCCGAGACTGCTGTAGGTATCAGGATCGCTCAGCTGGGACTCCAGTTCTTTGGCCATGGCTGAGAACCGCATCTGCTTGAGGGTATCAATCGTTGACTGGTTGATCATATGTTTGCACCCCCTTTCCGGAAAGCATCAGCGCCTCGTGTGATCCCGTGGCGGGTGCCATTTTTCGGCACAGGTGCTTCAGCGGCTTGATTGAGGGGAATCCTATCCTGTCCGTTTTTGAGAATGGTGAGGATGCTCCTCAGCGCAGGTGTCGATGAAAAGGCTAATGCACGTTCACAGGCGGCATCCACACGAGCAAGGCCATATCTGTCTGCAGCCTTCATAAGGCTTACACAGTATTTATAGCCCTGCTCCGGCTCCTTCCCGGCTTCTAGGAATTGACGGATCACTGCGGAAACAGAGGAGCCTGCCGACTCAGCCCATGAGAGGAAAGCGTCTTTGTTGTAAGAGAGGTATCTGCGGTGTGCTTCCGGCATATGTCCCGGCACCATAACAGCATCGCGCTGGGCCTTTTTTAAGCGCACATGGGAAGCAACGCGTCCGCCACGGAAGAACACTTCCACGGTATCTCTTGTAGTGCGGATGTCTACGGTCTCGCCGATCAGGTCAAAGGGCACCGAATAACGATTGAGGCCATCGGTGATCGTATAGTCGTTGTGGATCTTCGCTGTGCTCCATGTAGCCAGCTCGTACGGTGCGGGAGGAAGCGGATGCATAAAACTGCGTTCTTCCTCTTCATATGCCGTGTGGCGGTTCCCTTTCCGGGTCTTGAAAGACTTATTGTTCAGAGCCTCAAGCTTCTCTTTTACGGTGGCATAAGCCTCTTCAAAAGAGAGGAAGTGATAATTCCTGATGGCGGCAAGGATCCAGGTCGTGGCAAACTTCACGGAACCCTCTGCATTTGGTTTGTCGTCAGGAGCCTTTGGCCGGGCCGGGACAATCGCCGTATCGTAATGATCGGCCATTTCCTGGTAGGCTCTGGGAATGACGGTTTCATAACGGGTATTCTTGGTTACTCCGGTCTTGAGGTTATCCGGCACAACCAAACGGGTTACGCCACCAAAGTACTCATAGGCATGGACATGGCAGAGGATAAAGTTCTCCGACTTCATATCCCGGCAGAGTTCCGCATATACAAGGCTGCTGCAAGACAATACTCCCACGAAGAGATAAGCCGGAGTGATTTCGCCGGTAACACTGTCGTGAATGTCAACGGTTGTACCAGCCCAGTCAACCTCGAAGGTCTCTCCAGGCTTTCGGGAAATACGCATGGTTGCCTTGCTGACTCTTGCCCATTTGCGGTAGAGGTCACCAAACTGTGTACTCATGTACGGCTGCTTCCCTGCGGCATAAGCCTGCTCGCAGTACTCTGTCCAAAGAAGTGTCATCGTAACGCCTTTCTTTGCAAGTTCCCTGTGAATCCACGGGAAGTCAATGGGCATACGGTTGGAATTCTTCTCTGCCCGGGCAGGGTACAGGAGTAACTTCAGGTCTGAGTTAGTAACATTTGCATCCAGAGGCCACTCGATCTTCAGCGCATTGGCTAAGTCGATTACTTCTTTGACAGTACTGCGGGAACTATGAACAGATGATGTGATCACCCGCTGTGAATACCCGAGATTATGAAGCCTCAGGATTTCTCGATAATCTACCATGATTATCGCCCTCCTTATAATAGTAGTCACACATTAGGTGTGCCACAATCATTATAAGGAGAACTTTAGCGGCTGGTACAGCCAACCGGTAAGATGGTACAGAATTAGCGGCAGGGTGGTACAGTTAAACCGTGCAGTGTGTCACGAGCGACCGTTATTTACACTCGAAATCAGCGACTGTTCTTTGGAGCAGCCGCTTTTTTCATACCCAAATTTCAAAGGAGGAATGCACCATGAAAGAATTTTGGAACACTATTCAACTCATTTTTACCGCTGTGGGCGGCTGGCTGGGATATTTTCTCGGAGGCAGTGATGGGCTGCTGTATGCGCTTATTGCCTTTGTGGTGATCGACTACATCACGGGTGTGATGTGCGCCATCATCGACAGAAAATTATCCAGTGCAGTTGGATTCAAGGGGATCTTCCGTAAAGTACTGATCTTCCTGCTGGTCGGGATTGCAAACATCATCGATGTGCAGGTGATCGGCACCGGGGCAGTCTTACGGACAGCGGTCATCTTTTTCTATATCTCCAATGAAGGGGTGAGCCTGCTGGAGAATGCTGGTCATTTGGGGCTTCCGATCCCGGAAAAGATCAAAACGGTATTAGAACAACTTTATGATAGAGCAGAAAACGGAAAGGAAGGTAATGAATAATGGCATACACAAACAGTTCCCTCGTATCTTACACAAAATTAAGTCCCAACCATTCCGGGCAAAGGACACATTCCATTGACCGGATCACGCCCCACTGTGTAGTCGGCCAGCTGACAGCGGAGAGCATCTGTGGATGCTTTACCAGTCCTTCCAGAGAGGCCAGTTGTAATTATGGTATCGGAAAGGATGGGAAGATTGCACTTTGCGTGGAGGAGAAGAACCGCTCTTGGTGTTCTTCCAGTAGCGCCAATGACCAGCGGGCTGTTACTATCGAGTGCGCCAGCGATTTGAATCATCCCTACGCAATGACCACAGCCGTTTACAATTCCCTCGTGAAACTTTGTACGGACATTTGTAAAAGGAATGGGAAGAAGAAACTTCTCTGGCTGAGGGACAAGACCAAAACGCTGAACTATTCTCCAAAGTCCGATGAGATGGTACTTACCGTCCATCGCTGGTTTGCAAACAAGTCCTGTCCGGGAGACTGGCTGTATTCTCGTCTTGGGGATCTGGCCTCCAGGGTAACGGCAACACTGGGAGGTTCTTCTTCAGGATCGGCAGGATCGGTCTTATACCGTGTCCGCAAAAACTGGTCGGATGCCAAGAGTCAGAAGGGAGCATTTAACAATCTGGATAATGCCAAGAAATGTGCAGACTCCAATGATGGCTATTTTGTATTCGATGAAAAGGGAAATAAGATCTACACCGGAAAGCAGACTTCTTCTGGGAGCTCGGACTGCCCTTATTTCGTTCAGATATCTATTTCAGATCTGAATATTCGTAAAGGGCCTGGAACGAATTATGCCAGAACAGGAAAATATACGGGGAAAGGCATCTTTACAATCGTTGCAGAATCTTCTGGTCAAGGTGCTTCTAAATGGGGAAAACTCAAGAGCGGAGCCGGATGGATTTCTCTCGACTATGTTTCTAAATGTTAATAGAAAATACAATTAGTTACCCACTGGGGATTTTTCTCTGGTGGGTTTATTTTTATGTCCGTTTATAGGGGGTTTACTTTTCCGTCTTTATTTAGGAAGAAATATCTGAATAAATAAAAGGGAGATGATTAATATGGAAGGAAATGCATTGAATATTTCTATTGATAAAAAATATATGTTATCAATCAAAGAAGCTGCATTATATTTTGGCATTGGAACAAAAAAGATGCGTAGATTAGCCGAAGATAATATTGGAAGATTTGCCATTTATAGCGGGAATCGGTATCTCATAATCCGCACAAAATTTGAGAAATTTATAGATGAATCTTCTACGATCTAATTTCTTTTTATCTGCTGAAAGTAGTTGCTATTTTCCCTGAATAGAGTGATGAATGTCATAAGTAAAGAAACGGGAGGTGTCAAAATGCAGGAAATTCATAAGACTTTAGGTAGTCGGAAGGTAGAGATTCCGATCAGTGAAAAATATATGCTGACAGTAAATGAAGCAGCAGCTTATTTCAACATCGGAATTAAGAAGATAAGAAGAATGTCAGAAAACAATGATGGTAAGTTTGCAATTAGAATGTGTGGGCGTTACCTTATTGTTCGGGAAAAATTTGAAGAATATATTGAATTTTTAATCAATGGAGAAAGTGAGGATGAACCAGATGAGCAAACCGATTCTTCAGAAAAAAGATGTATTAAATCCGAATGAGACGATTGAATTATTTGTACTTAGCAGAAGAAAGTTTTATAAACTGCTGAAAGAAAACCAGAAGCTGGGATTTCTGGCAATGTATGGGACGAGGAAACTGATCATTCGGTCGGAATTCCAGAAATACCTGAATACGCACCCAGAATTGAAAAGGAGGGGAAGCTGATGACTAGTAGGAGGCGTGACTCCAAGCATAGAGTTCTCCGGAGGGGAGAATCCATCCGAGCAGATGGAAAATACCAGTTCAAATACCACATAAATGGAAAGCCGCACTTTGTATACAGTTGGCGGCTAGAGCCAACGGACAAACTGCCAACAGGGAAAAAACCATGCCTGTCTCTTCGGGAACTGGAAAAGCAGATCGGCTATGACCTGGATTCACTGTCAGATCCCACAGGAAAAAACATGACAGTGGAGGAACTGGTAGAAAGGTATCTGTCAACAAAAACAGGGGTAAAGCCGAATACCCTGGCGAATTACAAATTTGTGAAGAACCTTATGAAAAAGGAGCCATTTAATGGGAAGAAGATTTCCCAGGTCAAGACTTCGGACGCAAAGCTGTTCCTAATCAAACTTCAGCAAGACGGCAGAAGGTACAGCACGATCAAGACGGTCCGCGGCGTGCTGCGGCCTGCTTTTCAGATGGCAGTTGATGATGATGTTCTCCGCAAAAATCCATTTGGCTTTGAACTTGCTACGGTGGTAGTCAATGATAGCGTGACCAGGGAAGCTATTACCAGAAAACAGATGCGACAGTTCTTGAAATTTGTCCATGACGATAATGTATACTGTAAGTATTACGAAGTAGTTTATATCCTTTTTCATACAGGAATGCGTATCTCGGAATTTTGTGGACTAACATTGAAAGATTTGGATATGAAGAATCGAATCATAAACATTGACCATCAGCTACAAAGAACTTCCGATATGCGGTTGGTTATCGAGTCAACGAAAACCAATGCAGGAACCAGAAAACTGCCTATGTCTGAAGATGTATTCCTGTGTTTCCGGGCTATCATCAAGGACCGGGAAGCACCAAGATATGAGAAAGTGGTGGACGGATACACAGGATTTCTGTTTACAGATAAAGAGGGCCTTCCATTGGTGGCGATGCATTGGGAGCATCGATTTAACCATATGGTAAAACGATACAATGACATTTACCGAGTTCAGATACCGAATATAACCCCTCATGTCTGCCGCCACACATATTGCAGCAATATGGCGAAGTCAGGTATGAATCCAAAGACGCTCCAGTATCTGATGGGGCATAGTGATATCGGAGTAACGCTGAACACCTATACCCATCTGGGGCTGGAGGATGCCATGGATGAGCTAAAGCGGGTGGAAGAACTGGAGAACGCCAGAAAGGAGATGGAGAAGTTAAATGGGGAAGGGGCAGTTTCACAGAAAATGTTCCGGGCGATATAATATGGAAAGAATGAATGCGCTCTGCTTTAGCAGGACGTTTTAGATAAATAAAAAAGAACCTATTCACATCAAGGAATAGGCTCAGAATATGTAAAAATTAAATGAAATTGATAGCAATACCAATTACTCCCACGATCAAACCTGCAATACCTGCCCAAAGGGATATTTTTGAAATAAAGTCTTTTTTTGTAGCTTTGTGTTGGAGAAAAGCTGCAGCTTCTTCCGTTTCTTGAATTTTGGTATCCAACTCTTCGAATTGCCTATATGCATCTTGATAAAGAGCAAATAAATCATCCTCTGAGATGTTTGATGTTTCAGCAATTTTAGCAACTTGTAATGCTTCCCTTGCATTTTTGCATTTCGTTACAACATCAGGCAAAAATTTTCCATTTTCTAGATAGGTTAAATCTATACTTTCATACCGTTTCATAAAACTATCATAGTTATCAGAGCAAAGAATACTGGTATATTTAAAACAATCTAACAACGCTCTTTTAGAATGTGACCTCATTTTTTCGATGTTACGTTGTACTTGTTCGGGAGTATTAGCCATTGAGGCGCGAATAAGATGTCCATATATTGCTCGGATTTCATTTTGAAGTTCAGCAGGAAATTCACCCTTTGAAACTTCAAATCTTACAATAAAGGGATTAATATCTTCAATATACATACGAAAAACGACATCAAGTAATTCTGTGTAATCTGATAAAACTGAACTGTGTATTTCTAAGGGGGTTTCAGGTTCCATTATTTCAACTCCATAATTCTTTTATCAATATCATCCATTGTACAAATCCTTCTTCTGGCAATTAAAGGATTTCCACGTCCGCGCATTCGTGAATCAGCTTTTTTGGAAAAAATTGGAACTTTTCCGATTCTTGAAATAACATAAGCTCGTTCTTCATCTGCATCCATTTGTGATAATTCGTGTATACTCTTCCCTATTGATTTTTCTAAAAGCTTTTTGGTTGTATTATTTAGGTACAAAATCAATTCCTCCATCGCTGTAATGGTGTGGTGCATACCACTTGAGTAACCATGTTCATGCAATTGCAATGGTCTGTATGCAATCATTCAAAAGTTTTATTTCATTATATGTTTTAGAACTATGTTTGACAATAACATTTACAAAATTTAAATATTTAATTAATTTATAAAATTCCAGTAGATGGCATAGGCATTATCCAGATTCTGTTTTATTTTACTATCTAAAGTGATGTGAGTATGATAGAATATTGCAGTAGTAACACACCTTCATTCTTACTACGTTTTTACTACTTTTGACGGCCTCAACTTGCCTCGATTTGCTGCGTTTTGCTTATTCTGTGATTGTTTTAACAATCTCAGAGGCAATTACATACTCGGCAAATTGTGGCAAAACAGGGCAAACTAACGCAAATCAGGAGGACTTTAAAATATGATACGAGTGCTTTTCGTCTGCCACGGCAATATCTGCCGTTCCACCATGGCCCAGTCTGTTTTCCAGTACATGGTTGACCGGGCCGGGCTTTCTGACCAGTTTTATATTGATTCCGCCGCAACAAGCCGGGAGGAGATCGGTAATCCGCCGCACCGCGGTACGCAGCGGAAACTCCGTCAGGTCAGTATTCCGTGTGTTCCCCACCGGGCACGCCAGCTGCGGCGGGATGAATATGATCAGTTTGATTACATTATCGGCATGGATACTTGGAATATCCGCAATATTAACCGAATAATCGGAAACAATGATCCTGACGGCAAAGTGTCAAAGCTTCTGGATTTTACAGACCGAAAGGGTCAGGATATAGCAGATCCCTGGTATACAGGGAATTTTGATGTGACTTATGAAGATGTAAAAGAGGGCTGTGAAGCCCTTCTGGAGGACTGCCTCCTACGACTCTAATGCGTAGGAGAGCAGTTTTTTTAAATTATTCTGATATCTGCGGTTTTTGGAACGCAGTTTCATTTTCTCCGTGCTTGTCGCTGTCTGTTCGATATAGGTGTCATACCTTGCAAACAGCACATGATAATCAAGCGTCTGTTTCTGTCCCCAGCGGATCAGCACCCAGTTCATAGCCTCCGGCTGCCAGTATTCAATGGGGATTCCGGCCATCTTCAGTACCGTTATATACTGGATTGCCTGTTTGGAAAGCCGGGATATCTGACGGTTGCGGAAGGATTCCTCATGGTGCTGGTTTTTACCGATTTTTTTGATAATACGCTGAGGAATGCTTTTTTTCTTTGACTCCCGTTCCATCAGACGGACACTTTTATCAATAGTTTCATTCAGCTGGCTTGCTGCGTTCCAGTATGTAACGAAAGAAGAATCATTTGAATCTCCTTCCGGGCCTACTGTAAAAGTTTTAAACACACGGGTTGATTCTCCGAATGTCTCGCGATTATATTCTTTTCGTTTTTTTTCATCTGAAAGTACATGATATGCTTCCAGTATATCCTGCATGAAGGCCGTGGTATCTATATCTTTATGTACATTTGCATCCGGGTGATATACTTTTGCCAGTGCATTTTTTGCCGCTGTGATTTCTTCAAGAGACGCATCTCTGGAAACCCCTAAAATATCATAATACGTAGGCGACTTCATTGTGACCTCCTTATTACATTTCACCATTTACTCTCCCATGATTAATATACGCCCCGGAATTGGAAAAGTCAATTAGACGAAAAGTCTTAAAAAGAGGAAATGAAATGCTGGTTTGTAGTCATAATTACAATAAATTTCCACTATATTGGTAACAGACGAAACTGAGAGGAGTTTGGAATGAAAAGGACATTGGCATTCCTTATATGTACTGTTCTGACGATTTCTCTGTGCACAACAGCCGGCCCTGCGGTTTTACATGCCGAAGAGGAAGAAAGTTCAACGGAGGAAATTTCAGAAGAAAACGGTCAGGATAAAAATACTTCTGACGAGACTGTGGCAGAAGATAATGCTTCTGAAGGAAATAATACAGAGGAGAACAGCGCCGGGGAAACGGACACACAGATTGAGATCAGCGCTCCGTCAGCTGTATTAATGGAAGCTTCCACAGGAACTGTTCTGTATGAAAAAGATGCGGATACTGCCCGTCCTCCTGCCAGTGTGACAAAAATCATGACCATGCTGCTGATTTTTGATGCTCTGAATAATGGCACGATCAACCTGGATGATGAAGTGACAACTTCTGAATACGCTGCCTCCATGGGCGGATCACAGGTGTTTCTGGAAGCGGGAGAGGTACAGACAGTAGATACGCTCCTCAAGTGCATTTCCGTTGCAAGCGCCAATGACGCCTGTGTGGCAATGGCCGAATACATATGCGGAAACGAGGAAGAATTCGTAAAGCGAATGAATGAGCGGGCCGGGGAACTGGGGATGGACAATACTACATTTAAGAACTGCAACGGACTGGATGAAGAAGGACATGTGACAAGTGCCCGGGATATTGCCCTGATGTCAAGAGAATTGATCACACGATATCCCCAGATCCGTGACTACTGTATGATATGGATGGAAAACATTACCCATACAACAAGTAAGGGGACCTCTGAGTTTGGTCTGTCGAATACAAACAAACTTGTACGGCAGTATGAATATGCTACAGGCCTGAAAACCGGTTCTACCGGTGAAGCCAAATTCTGCGTTTCGGCTACAGCTGAAAAAAACGGGGTTGAGCTGATTGCCGTTATTATGGCAGCCGATAATTCCAGGCAGAGATTTCAGGACGCTGTAACCCTTCTTAATTACGGCTTCGGGAAATGTCAGATTTATACAGACGATAATCCGGAACCTCTTCCGGATGCAGAGGTAGAAGGGGGAGTTCAGGATCAGGTCCGTGCAGGTTATGGAAATTCATTTACTTACCTGGACACGGAAGGCGCCAATTTAAACAGTATAGAAAAGGAAACCGAAATGAATAAAACCCAGGCGCCTGTCAGTAAAGGAGATGTGCTGGGAAGAGTGGTGTACCGTCTGGATGGCACTGAGATCGGAAGTGTGGATATTGTGGCTGAAGACAGCGTAGCAAAAGCCGGTTTCCCGGACTATCTTCTCAGAGCCCTTGACGCATTGATGCTTCAGAGAGAAGAGGAAGGCTGATACTCGCGGAAGAAGACGGATGGAACGGCAGTTATTTCCAAATCAGGCTTGTGTCAGTCTTGTCCTATGGATTATAATATAGTCCGTATAAAAGTTACAGGAGGAAAAATAAAATGAACTATGCAGGCATGATTGACCATACATTACTGAAACCGGAAGCAACGAAAGAACAGGTGAAAAAATTATGTGAGGAGGCTGTGGAATACGGGTTTCATTCCGTATGCGTAAACTCTTCCTTTGTATATTACTGTGCTTCTCTTTTAAAAGATTCTGATGTGAAAGTGTGCACAGTAATCGGTTTCCCTCTTGGAGCCATGTCTACTGCCGGAAAGGCGGCCGAAGCAAAGGCGGCAGTGGCTGACGGCGCGGAGGAACTGGATATGGTTATCCATGTGGGAATGATAAAAAGCGGCGATTGGGACTATGTCAGACAGGATATTGCATCTGTTGTGGAAGCGGCTCAGGGCCGGGCTCTGGTAAAGGTGATTCTGGAAACATGCCTTCTGACTGATGAAGAGAAAGAAAAAGCGTGCCGGATCTGTCTGGAAGCCGGAGCGGATTACGTAAAGACATCCACCGGTTTTTCCACCGGCGGAGCAACTGTTGAAGATGTGGCGCTGATGCGTAAGACAGTAGGAGACAAAGCCGGCGTAAAAGCATCCGGCGGTATTCGTACCCTGGCCGATGTTAAAGCCATGGCTCAGGCAGGAGCCAGCCGGATCGGGGCCAGTGCAGGCGTGGCCATTGTAAAGGAACAGAATACAGAACAGGAGACTTTATGACACCAGTGATTTCAGCAATTCTGATTGTGCCGGCTGTATTGGCAGTTCTGCTTATTGCCGAAATATGGCGGGAACTTCACAGCTTTAAAGTGACCAGATATACCGTTGAATCCGGAAAGCTGCCGGAAAACGGAGGCGGACTCAGGATTGTTTTTCTCTCAGATCTGCATAACCGGGAATATGGAAAAGAAAATGAACGTCTGTATCAGGCGGTCCGGGCAGAGCATCCGGATCTGATTCTGATCGGCGGAGATATGCTTGTCGGAAAGGACGGAGTGTCTTACGAACCTGCCCGGCGGTTTGTCCGAAAACTTTCCGGAATCTGCCCGGTCTACTATGCCAACGGCAATCATGAGCAGAGAATGAAAGAAGAACCGGAATATTATTCCGATTCCTATGCAGAATACAAAGCCGCGCTTGAACAGTCCGGCGTCCATTTTCTTGAAAATGAGAGCAAAGTGATTTCAGCAGGGGGGATTTATGTGGAACTCTGCGCGCTGGAACTGCCCCTTGATACTTACCGCAAGCTGCGGAAATCCCCTGTTACTCCGGAAGAAATAGCACAACTTACCGGAAGAACAGTCAGAAAACCGGAACAGAAATCGGAGTTGCCATACTGCATACTGCTGGCTCATAACCCGGCATATATGGACGTCTACAAAGCCTGGGGCGCAGACCTGATTTTATCCGGGCATCTTCACGGCGGCATTGTCAGAATTCCTTTCCTGGGAGGCGTGATCTCACCTCAGGCCTTTCTGTTTCCGAAGTACTCCGGGGAACTGACGACCGAGGGAGAGCAGGCAGTAATTGTAAGCCGGGGACTGGGCACTCACACTATCCATCTGCGGCTTTTCAACACACCGGAACTTGTTTCTGTTACCCTGAAATCCCGGAACCGGAGCAGATAAAGCAGCACAGGAGAATGTCCGGACTAAAAACTGCCGGCAGCCCGATGGATGCCGGCTTCGCCCTGCAAAAGGAAAAAAGCATTGTAAAACATGCCAAATTCCCGTATAATATTTAAACGTATGAATCACACCGAAAAAAACAGCGGAGGTTCTGCTGCAGATTTCACAGCTTATGAATGTATAATTCTGCGGCAGCCCGCTTTTTTCAGCGCAAAAACAGGAGATGCTATGGGAATACCAGTAAAACTGGAGGCATTTGAAGGCCCGCTTGACCTTCTGCTTCATCTGATTGAGAAAAATAAAATTGATATATATGACATACCGATTGTAGAAATTACCAATCAGTACATGGATTACATCCGGCAGATGCAGAGAGAAGATCTGAACGTAATGAGTGAATTCCTGGTCATGGCGGCCACTCTTCTTGATATCAAATGCAGAATGCTGCTGCCCAAAGAAGTAACAGAGGACGGCGAGGAAGAAGATCCCCGGCAGGAACTGGTGGAACAGCTTCTTCAGTATAAAATGTACAAATATATGGCGGAAGAACTGAAAGAACGTCAGACGGACTCTGACATGGTGCTTTACCGGAGTCCTGATGTGCCGGAAGAAGTAATGGAATATGTGGAACCGGTAGATCTGGACAAGCTGCTTGACGGTCTGAGCCTTTCCAGACTCAGCGCAGTCTTTCGGGAAGTTATGAAACGTCAGAATGACAAAATCGATCCGGTAAGAAGCAGGTTTGGAAAAATCGAAAAAGAAGAAGTATCGCTCTCCGAGCGCCTGGATTATATTCACGATTATCTGCGGAACCATCGTGTTTTCAGTTTTCGCCAGATGCTGGAAAATCAGAAAAGCCGGATGCAGATTGTTGTTACGTTTCTGGCAGTTCTGGAGATGATGAAGCTGGGAGAGATTCATGTGAAACAGGAAGAAACATTCGGAGAGATTATGATCGAAAGGATGGAAGACAGGAATGGAAATTGAGAAACTCCAGGCGGCGGTAGAGGCAATCCTGTTTACAATGGGCGATTCCGTGGAACTGGAAAAAATCGCCGCGGCTATCGGGCATGACTATGAGACAACGCGGAAAATTGTGCACACTCTGATGGACCGCTGTGAAGAAGAGGACAGAGGAGTACGTATAATTGAACTGGAAAATTCTTTCCAGATGTGTACCAAGAAAGAAATGTATGAATATCTGATTCGTGTTGCAAAACAGCCGAAAAGGTATGTCCTAACTGATGTGCTTCTTGAAACACTTTCTATTATTGCATACCGCCAGCCGGTAACCAGGCTGGAAATTGAAAAAATCCGCGGGGTCAAGTCTGATCATGCTGTAAATAAGCTGGTTGAGTACGGACTGGTTGAAGAAACCGGAAGGCTGGACGCGCCGGGCAGGCCGCTGCTTTTCGGTACCACAGAAGAATTTCTTCGGCGCTTTAACATACAGTCTCTGGAAGAGCTGCCCACCCTGAATCCGGACCAGATCGAGCACTTTAAGGAAGAGGCGGAAGAAGAGGCCCAGCTTACGCTTGATATCTGAGTGATAACGGGAAGGTTCCTCTTTCTTTGTTCTATCCGGGCGGATAGAATCATAGATTCATTAGTAAAGGAACCGGCGTCAGGAGAGATCCGCAGATGACGAAAAAATGGAAAACTGTTTTCTGTGCATTTTTTGCCGCGCTTCTTCTCGCGGCATTTGTAAATCCGGCAATTTATACTGAAGCAGAAGAGAGTGAAATAAAACCTTCAGATTTGTACGCCCAGTCGGCAGTCCTGATGGACGCGGACTCAGGGCGTATTTTATTTGCGAAAAGCGGACAAAAAGAAAGACCTATGGCAAGTACCACAAAGATCATGACCTGTATCCTTACTCTGGAAAACGGGAATCTGTCAGATACGGTTGCTGTCAGTAAAAATGCAGCCGGACAGCCGGAAGTAAAACTGGGAATGAAAGAAGGAGAAAGCTATGTTCTAAAAGATCTTCTGTATTCTCTGATGCTTGAATCCCATAACGATTCAGCAGTGGCCATTGCCGAACATATCGGAGGATCTGTAGAAGGGTTTGCCGGTCTGATGAATAAAAAGGCAGCAGAGCTTGGATGTTTTCATACATATTTTATTACGCCGAACGGGCTGGATGCCCGGGATGAAAAAGGGATTCATCATACTACTGCGGAAGATCTGGCGCGGATTATGAAGTACTGTATTATGGATTCGGAAAAAAGCAGCGAATTCCTTGAAATTACACGAACTGCCGATTATTCTTTTACGGACGGCAGCAAAAGCCGTTCTTTTCAGTGCACAAACCACAATGCATTTCTGAATATGATGGAAGGTGCGCTTTCGGGCAAAACAGGTTTTACGGCAGACGCCGGATATTGTTATGTCGGAGCCTTAAGACAGGATGATCGTACATTTATTGTGGCCCTGCTTGCCTGCGGCTGGCCGAACGCCAAAAGTTATAAATGGACGGACACAAGAAAACTGATGACTTATGGCCTGGAAAATTATTTTTATAAAACTGATGACGCAGGGCGGAAAACCAGACAGATTTCTGTGGAAAATGCGGCTGCAGACGGATTCCCGGGCGATCTTACTGAGACTGTCACTCTGCTGCCGGACGGTCAGCCTCCTTCTGTACTTCAAAAAGAAGGGGAAGAAATTACAGAAGAGTGGGAGATTCCGGAATCTGTGGAAGCGCCCATAGAAAAGGGGGAAGAGCTGGGAACTGTCCGTTACAGTCTGGACGGCACCCTTCTTCTGGAATGCCGGGCAACTGCGGATCGGGATGTGAAAGAGAGAACTTTTTCCGTATGTGCCGAATGGATCAAAGACCGTTTCTTTTTTAGAATATAGAGCTCATCTGAGACATGCAAGTTCCCGTTCCTGATTACAACGCCACGCAGTAAAAAGTAGTCGGATCCCACAGTGGGTTAAAATACATCAACCGAAATGATTAATTTCGTCACTGGCATATGCCCGGAACCTGTGGTAGGATATGTGAAGATAAAATAAAACAATAAAATTGATAAAATATAAGGAGACATACGATTATGGAAAATTGGAAGAAGTATGAAAAGACTTATTTTATGCCGCCGGAACCCTGCTATGATTGGGTGAAAAAAGATTCTATAGATAAACCGCCGATCTGGTGCAGCGTTGACTTAAGAGATGGGAATCAGGCTCTCATCGAACCAATGAGTCTGGATGAAAAACTTGAGTTTTTTCAGCTTCTTGTAGACGTTGGCTTTAAAGTAATTGAAGTAGGATTTCCCGCCGCATCCGAGACAGAATATCAGTTTTTAAGGGCATTGATTGAGCAGAATATGATTCCGGATGATGTAACTATTCAGGTACTTACACAGGCAAGAGAACATATTATCAAGAGGACGTTTGAAGCTGTAAAGGGCGCTCCCCACGCAATTATACATGTATATAACTCGACTTCTGTTGCGCAGAGAGAACAGGTATTCAAAAAGGATAAAGAACAGATTAAGAAAATTGCCACAGACGGCGCGGCGCTTCTGAAGAAACTTGCGGAAGAAACATCCGGCAATTTTACATTCGAATACAGCCCGGAAAGTTTTCAGGGAACTGAAGTAGATTATGCGCTTGAGGTGTGCAATGCCGTTCTGGATATCTGGAAACCAACTACTGATAATAAAGCAATTATTAACCTTCCAACTACGGTGGAAAACGCAATGCCTCATGTATTTGCAAGCCAGGTAGAGTATTTCAACAAACACCTGCTTCACCGTGAGAATGTAATCCTGTCCCTTCATCCTCACAATGACAGAGGATCCGGTATCAGTGACGCGGAGCTTGGCATCCTTGCCGGTGCCGACAGGATTGAAGGAACCCTGTTCGGAAACGGTGAGCGGACCGGAAACGTGGACATTATTACACTTGCCATGAACATGTTCTCCCAAGGCGTAGATCCGGGACTGGATTTCTCAAATATGAGCGATATCTGCGAAGTGTACGAACGTGTAACAAGAATGAAAGTTTCTCCCCGTCAGCCGTATGCAGGAGAACTGGTATTTACTGCATTTTCCGGTTCCCATCAGGATGCGATTGCAAAAGGAATGGCTTGGAGAGAAGAGCATAACTGTGAGAAATGGACTGTTCCTTATCTTCCTATTGATCCCCAGGATGTGGGCAGAAGATATGATTCTGATGTAATCCGAATTAACAGCCAGTCCGGAAAAGGCGGAGTCAACTATATTCTGAAGCAGAGCTTCGGTATCAGTCTGCCGGAAAAGATGAAAGAAGAGGTGGGATATCTTGTAAAAGATGTTTCCGACAAAGCGCACAAAGAACTTTCGCCGGACTGGGTATATCATATTTTTGAAGATAACTACATCAATGCAAAGCCGGTATTTACCGTAGATGAATGTCACTTTAAGCAGGAAGACGGGATCGTTGCAGAAGCGGTGCTCCATCACAATGGAAGTGACCGGAAAATCACCGGTGTTGGAAACGGACGTCTTGATGCAGTGAGCAATGCCATTAAACATTATTTTGATGTAAGCTACGAACTGGCTGTTTATGAAGAGCACTCTCTTACAAAGGGCTCTTCTTCAAGAGCTGTTGCCTATGTGGGCGTAATCTGCAATAAAAAGCGCTACTGGGGCGTAGGAATCGATGCCGATATTATTAAGGCCTCCATACAGGCGCTGGTAGTTGCCGTAAACAAAATTAAAGAGATTGCAGAATCACAGGTAAATAAGGATGAGCGGCTTCTGGAAATCACAAATTATATTTATGCAAATTATAAAGACGTGACACTGGATGATCTGGCAGAGAAGTTTTTCCTTTCCAAACCGTATCTTTCCAAATATATCAAGGAAAAGTCCGGTATGACTTTCGGAGATATCCTGAAAAAAGTAAGGATGAAAAAAGCTCGCGCAATGCTCAAGAGCAGCAGCGCTACAGTGGAAAGCATTGCGGAATCCGTAGGATATCAGAATGTAGAACATTTCAACCGGATTTTCAAGAAGATGTACAACATTACTCCGGTGCAGTACCGCAACCGTAAATAAAAACGGATTCACAGAATCACCCCTGTCACATTTATCATGTGTTGATTACAGTGAAAACAGGATATATGTCGGAACTATATTGTATGAGAAAAAATGAAACTAATATAAGGTTTCAATTAAAGAAACAATACATTATAGTTCCGGCTTTTTTTGTAAAACAAACCATAAGCAGATTTTTTATGCGCAATATGCAGTGTGTCAATATTTTTATCTGACATTTCAAATTGCAATCTGTCAATTGCTGGTTTATACTGATATTAAGTTTTTTTATTTCTGATGGAAATATTCTTTATTTCTGTTCAGACAAATCTATGAATATGGAGGGCTGGAATATGAGCTACAACGCAACAGAAACCCCGGCAGGAAGACGGATTGCGGCCCTGCTGGACGAGGGCAGTTTTGCCGAGATCGGCGGAGAAGTCACAGCTAGAAGCACCGATTTCAACCTGCAGGAAAAGAAAACTCCGTCGGACGGTGTTATTACCGGATACGGGCTGATCGATGGAAATCTTGTATATGTGTACAGTCAGGATCCTGACGTACTGAATGGTTCCATGGGTGAAATGCACGCAAAAAAAATTGGAAATATCTACGATATGGCAATAAAAATGGGCGCTCCGGTAATCGGACTGATTGACTGTGCAGGATTCCGCCTGCAGGAGTCCACAGATGCTCTTGACGCTTTCGGAAATCTATATCGGAAGCAGACCAATGCGTCCGGTGTTGTTCCCCAGATTACTGCTATTTTCGGCATGTGCGGCGGCGGACTGGCAGTGGTGCCCGGACTGGCCGATTTTACGTTTATGGAGAAAAATACTGGAAGAATGTTTATCAATTCCCCAAATACGTTAGACGGTAATTCCGTATCAGACCTGGATACTGCCAACGCGGCTTATCAGAGCAGCGTATCCGGACTGATTGACGGCATTGGTACAGAAAACGAGATACTGGAACAGATCCGCTCTCTGGTATGCATGATACCTTCTAATTATGAAGACGGTGTTCTGGCAGAACCGTGTACAGATGATCTGAACCGGATCTGCGGGGATATTGAAAACGGAGCTGAAGACGGCGCCTATGTACTTTCCCGAATCGCGGACGGACAGATCTTTTTTGAACTCAAAAGCAATTATGCAAAAGAAATGGCGGTAGGATTTATCCGTCTCAACGGTACAACGGTCGGCGCAGTCGCAAACCGATCCAGATTATACGGCCCGGGCGGCGCGGCAGAAGAATCCTATGAGCCCGTACTTACTGTAAACGGATGCAGGAAAGCAGCTGATTTTGTAAAATTCTGCGATGCATTCTCCATACCGGTTCTTTCGGTTACAAGAGCTGAAGGCTATGCTGCTGATGTGGAATCAGAAAAAAATATGGCAAAAGCTGCGGCGGAGCTTACGTACGCATTTGCGGAAGCTACCGTTCCGAAAGTAAATCTGATTACCGGAAAAGCCTATGGCAGCGCATATCTTACCATGAACAGCAAATCAATCGGAGCTGACCTGGTGTATGCATGGCCTTCGTCGGAGATCGGAATGATGGATGCGGGCATGGCAGCCAGAATTATGTATGCCGATGCGGATATGTCCGTTATCCGGGAAAAGGAAAAAGAATACAGAGAACTGCAGTCCAGTCCGTTTTCCGCGGCCGGAAGAGGTTATGTAGATGCTATTATTCAGCCGTCTGACACAAGAAAATATGTAATCGGCGCATTCGAAATGCTTTTTACAAAAAGAGAACGGCGTCCGGATAAAAAACACGGAACAGTTTAGTGAGGTGAGGCGAAGTGAAGAAGAAATTTAGTCTGGCCGGGCTTATCCTCATTCTGATTCTCGCGTTTACAGGATGCGGAAAGTCCGAAACATCAGAATATGATGAGGAGACCCTCCAGTATTATTCCCAGTACTTTGTCAGTTTTTTCAATTCTCAGACAGAAGAACAGATTGAAAGCTATAAAAATTCTACAGATACACTGCTGGATATGTATCTGATTCAGAATGGGGTTCCTATTGAGGGAGAAAATTTTATATCCATGCTGGACGCATGGCAGGCAGGACTGAATGAGTGCGGTGCATTTGTTCAGTGCGGAGAGTTTGAAATGACAACAGATCAGGATGGCGCAACGCTTACTGCAGACGCTCATTTTGAAGACCGGGACGGAACAATCGTGTTTGAATATAGCGAAAATATGTATCTGGAAAGCGTTACGGTCAGTGGACATTATACCACAGGCGAAATTCTGCAGAAGGCAGGACTGAACACGATCCTTGGTATGGGAACGGTGTTTATCGTACTGATTTTCCTGTGTTTCATAATCTGGCTGTTTAATTTTATCCCCGTTCTTGAAAAGAAATTCCGGAAAAAGAAACCAGAAGAACCTGTTCTTCAGACTGCTGCACAGCCGGATTTTGCAGCCGCTGGTACTGCAGCTCCGGCCGATAATACGGACGATCAGGAACTTGCGGCCGTAATCGCGGCGGCGATTGCAGCAGCAGAAGGCACATCCACAGATGATTTTATAGTTCGTTCGATTAAGCGCAGAAAAACAAATAAATGGAAATAACCAGGAGGATATGAAAATGAAAAATTATACAATTACAGTAAATGGCAATGTATATGATGTAACAGTGGAAGAGAAGCCGGCAGGTTTTACTCCGGCACAGTCTGCCTCACCTGCGCCCGCGCCTGCTCCGGCAGCGCCGCAGGCCCCGTTACAGGCGGCTCCGGCAGCTCCTTCGGGCATTCAGTCCGGCGCCGGAAGAATTGCCGTCAAAGCCGGAGCCGCAGGGAAAGTCTTTAAAATCGAAGCTGCCGTAGGACAGAGCGTACAGCCCGGCGACCCTGTTGTAATCATTGAAGCTATGAAAATGGAGATTCCGGTTGTTGCCCCGGAAGCAGGAACCGTTGCCAGCATAGATGTGGCAGTGGGAGACGCCATTGAGGCAGGAGCTGTACTTGCTACTTTAAACTAGCTAAGGACCAGGAGGTTTGACAAATGGAATATATTACTAGTACATTGGGGAACCTGATCGATCAGACCGCCTTCATGAATCTTACATGGGGCAATCTGGTTATGATCGGCGTGGCCTGTCTGTTCCTCTATCTGGCTATCCGGCACGGCTTTGAGCCGCTGCTGCTTGTTCCGATTGCCTTTGGTATGCTTCTCGTCAATATTTACCCGGACATTATGATCAGTCCTGAAGAGGCATCCAACGGAACAGGCGGTCTTCTCTATTATTTTTACAAACTGGACGAATGGTCAATTCTTCCTTCTCTGATCTTCCTCGGAGTAGGAGCGATGACAGATTTCGGTCCTCTCATCGCAAATCCGAAGAGCTTCCTTCTGGGAGCTGCGGCTCAGTTTGGTATTTTTGCCGCATATCTGGGCGCTATGGCGATGGGATTTTCGGATAAGGCTGCAGCTGCCATTTCAATTATCGGCGGAGCGGACGGACCGACATCTATCTTTCTTGCAGGCAAACTGCAGCAGACAGCGATTCTGGGACCGATTGCGGTAGCGGCATATTCGTATATGTCCCTTGTGCCGATTATTCAGCCCCCTATTATGAAACTGCTTACCACAAAAGAAGAAAGAGCAATTAAGATGGAACAACTGCGGCCGGTATCCAAACTGGAACGCATCCTCTTCCCGATTATTATTACGGTAGTTGTCTGCATTATTCTTCCGACTACAGCTCCTCTGGTAGGTATGCTGATGCTGGGAAATCTGTTCAAAGAATGCGGCGTGGTAAGACAGCTGACGGAAACAGCAAGTAATGCGCTGATGTACATCGTCGTTATCCTGCTTGGTACTTCCGTAGGAGCAACTACCAGCGCAGAGGCGTTCCTGAATCTGGATACGCTAAAAATCGTAGCGCTGGGACTGATCGCATTTGCTTTTGGAACCGCTGCAGGTGTGCTTTTCGGAAAACTTCTCTGCTGGGTATCAAAAGGAAAGGTAAATCCTCTGATCGGCTCTGCCGGAGTATCGGCAGTGCCTATGGCTGCCCGGGTTTCCCAGAAAGTAGGGGCGGAGGCCGATCCCACCAATTTCCTTCTCATGCATGCTATGGGCCCGAATGTGGCCGGCGTAATCGGAACGGCAGTCGTAGCAGGAACATTTATGGCAATCTTTGGTGTTAAGTAAGATATGGAGGACAAAATAATGGCAGATACAGCAAAAAAACCGGTAAAAATAACAGAAACCATTCTGCGTGACGCACATCAGTCCCTGATTGCCACCAGAATGACAACAGAGCAGATGCTGCCCATTGTAGATAAGATGGATCAGGTCGGATACCACGCAGTGGAGTGCTGGGGCGGCGCTACATTCGATGCTTCTCTGCGTTTTCTGAAGGAAGATCCCTGGGACAGACTGAGAAAGTTCAGAGACGGATTTAAGCACACAAAACTTCAGATGCTGTTCCGGGGACAGAATATTCTCGGTTACCGCCCATATGCGGATGATGTGGTCGAATACTTCGTACAGAAATCCGCAGCGAACGGAATTGATATTATCCGTATCTTCGACTGCCTGAATGATATCCGCAACCTTCAGACCGCTGTTACAGCGGCCAACAAAGAACAGGCGCACGCTCAGGTGGCTATGTCCTATACGCTGGGTGATGCCTATACACTGGAATACTGGGTAGATCTTGCAAAACGGATTGAAGACATGGGAGCAGACTCTATCTGTGTAAAAGATATGGCGGGACTGCTGTGCCCCTATCAGGCAACAGAGCTTGTGTCAGCTTTGAAAGAAGCAGTTGATATCCCTATCGAAATGCACACTCATTACACATCCGGCGTGGGTTCTATGACGTATTTAAAAGCAGTTGAGGCAGGCGCTGATATAATTGACACAGCCATATCCCCATTTGCCCTGGGCACATCCCAGCCGGCAACGGAAGTTATGGTGGAAACATTTAAAGGCACTCCTTATGACACCGGACTGGATCAGAATCTTCTTGCCGAGATCGCAGATTATTTCCGTCCGATCCGGGATGACGCTCTGGAAAGCGGTCTTCTTAACCCGAAGAATATGGGCGTTAATATTAAAACACTTCTGTACCAGGTTCCGGGAGGCATGCTCTCTAATCTGACATCTCAGCTGAAAGAGCAGGGCGCGGAAGATAAATTCTATGAAGTGCTTGAGGAAGTGCCGCGGGTAAGAAAAGATCTGGGCGAGCCGCCTCTTGTTACGCCGTCTTCCCAGATTGTGGGAACTCAGGCAGTATTTAATGTGCTGATGGGCGAGCGTTATAAGATGGCAACGAAAGAAACGAAAGACATTCTGTCCGGAAAATACGGCGCTACAGTTAAGCCGTTCAACAAAGAGGTCCAGAAGAAAATTCTTGGCGAAAATGCCGAGATTATAACATGCCGTCCGGCGGATCTTATTCCGAACGAGCTGGACACCCTTCGGAAAGAATGCGAGCGCTGGATTCAGCAGGATGAAGATGTGCTCACCTATGCACTTTTCCCGCAGGTAGCTGTTGAATTCTTCAAATACCGGGAGGCACAGCAGACAAAAGTAGATACGTCTGTCGCTGACACAGAAAACGGGGCATATCCCGTATAAAAATCTGATTTTATAAAGAGCAGCCGGTTGTGGCAGGCACTGATGCTCTTTAAGACAGGAGGAAAAATGTTTTGTGAAAATTGTGGTGCGAAGCTGGCAGATAATTCAAAATTCTGTCAGAGATGCGGCGCCCCGGTAAGGCAGGAAGATAATGTGCCGGGACAGGAAAACAGCGGTTCTTATTCCGTGCCGCCGCAGGCGCCGGCAAAGAAAAAAAACAGAAAATGGCCATTTATTCTTGCGGCCGTTATTCTTCTTATTATAGCCTGTGTAATCGGCGGTATTCTGATTTTCCGGAAAAAAGATGAAAAAACCAATTTTGCCGAATATATAGCATCCGGACAGCGATATCTGGAAGAAATGGATTATGAAAAAGCAGAAGATGCATATCTGAAGGCAGTGGAGATTGATCCGAAACAAGCAGAACCTTATCTGAGACTTGCGGATATTTATGCGGCTCAGAATGATTATAAAAAGGCGGAAGAAATTCTGAGAAAAGGTTCCGAAGAAACAGAATCTTCCGA
Source organism: Mediterraneibacter sp. HA8405 (assembly GCF_056148955.1). NCBI lineage: Bacteria > Bacillati > Bacillota > Clostridia > Lachnospirales > Lachnospiraceae > Mediterraneibacter > Mediterraneibacter sp. HA8405. Next base: position 2,015,827 of record NZ_CM148758.1, read on the forward strand.
GATTACAGAACGCTACAGACTCTATGAATATACGAAAGATGTGCTGATACCCGAGGAAGGAGAATGTAAAGAAGGAGAGTATACCTGTGAATATACCTATGGAATTGTAGCCCCGTATCTGGAAAATGCAGAATTACTGGAAGGGGTCCTTACTTCCCGGATCCATGATTTTGACGGCGATGGTTCAGAAGAACTGCTTGTTCTGATGCTGAAAAATGAGGGAACCGGTCTGGATTATATCGAATATCCGGCTGATTATACATGCCACAAAGTTTACCTTCGCATGTACGAGTTGGAAAGCGGAGAAGTTGTTCTGAAAGACGAAACCCTGGGCATCTATCCTGTCCTGGGAGCCGGGGACAGCGAGGAAGCAGGAATTTTTCTTAAGAAAAGCAGCGGGAAAACATATATATGCGGCAGTTCATACAATCTGATTGTAGGAGGCTCTGCGCCTTCATCTCTAATGGATTCTTTTGTCATGACATATGACGGAAATACATTTACAAAGCTTGCCGGATATGATGATCCTGTTATCGGCTCTGATTTTTACGGAGATCCGGACGCGGAGGAAATGGCGGATTTTCTGGACAGTATCGGACTGGAAGGCATGACATCTTATATGCGGGACAGCTATATGATGATATTTGATTTCAGTACAGACGAATACGATGAAATGCTTATGTTTGTAACCGGAGAAAATGACGGTTCCGGAGATCAGACAGCATATTACGATAACCTGTTCGAGGGGAACACAATACCGGAGCTTCTGGGGAAAGTTGTATTTACGCTTCAGTTATCATGGGATGAGCCCGGTGATGAATCCTCCGGGCAGAACAGTTCCGATGTTCCGGAAACACCCGACTATCTGGGTTTCTTCTTCCGTAATTCTGTATAACACAAAAATTTACCAAACTCTGCATAATATACAGGAATTCAGAAATTATATTGTGTTAGATTCCATAAGCCGGTCCGGATTCGGGCCCGGAATAAAATGCATGTGAGAAACAGCTTTTATTCCGGGCCTTTTTATAAAGATTGTTTTTGCAACATTTCTTATTTGGTGGTATTATGGATATGATTTTGCATACGGGAGGATTTTTTATGGATATTATCCGCAGGATAGAATGCCTGCGCAGAGAGATGGCATGTGAAGGCATTGATGTTTATATTGTTCCGTCGGCAGACTGCCACGGCAGTGAATATGTAGGAGATTATTTTAAAATACGGCAGTATCTTACCGGATTTACCGGTTCTGCCGGGACGGCAGTGTTTACGCGGGATAAGGCCGGTCTCTGGACAGACGGAAGATATTATATTCAGGCAGAAGAACAGCTGAAAGGCAACGGCATACACCTGTACCGTATGGGAGAACCGGATACTGACACGATTGAAGAGTTTCTGGAAAAAGAACTTCCCGCCGGAGGGGTGATCGGGTTTGACGGAAAGGTTACAGAACTGGCTGTCGGAGACAAATATAAGGAAATTGCAGAACGAAAAGGCGGACATGTTCTGGCGGATTTTGATCTCGCAGACCGGTTCTGGAAAGAGCGTCCCGCTCTTCCCGGAGAAAAAGTCTGGTCTCTGGATGAAAAATATGCGGGGGAAAGTGTGCCTTCAAAACTTGAGCGGATACGAAAGAAGATGACCTCTTATGGAGCAGATGTCCATCTGCTGTCCAGTCTGGACGATATTTCCTGGCTTTTTAATATCCGCGGAAATGATGTGGCATACTGTCCGGTCGTCCTCGCATTTGCCATAATTGAAAAAGACGGAGGGAGGATTTTTGCCGACAAGGAGAAATTCCCGGTCGGTATTCTGAATATGCTGCAAGGGAATAATATTACAGTCAGCTCTTATGAGTCTGTATATGCCGCAGCACAAAATCTGTCCGGACGCAGAGTTCTTCTTGATCCGGAACGTACAAACTACCATTTATATTACAGTATTCCGGATACTGCAGAAATCATAAAAGCGGAAAATCCTTCAATTTTAATGAAATCAATTAAAAATGGAACGGAAGCGGATAACATCCGCACGGCTCATCTTAAAGACGGGATTGCTCACACCAGATTTCTCTATTGGCTGAAAAAGAGTATCGGGAAAGTTCCCATTACCGAAATTTCTGCTGCCAGAAAGCTGGAAGAGTTCCGGGCTGAACAGGAAAGCTTTCTGGGGCCGAGTTTTGCGCCGATCAGTGCGGCAGGCAGTCATGGAGCTATTGTCCACTATAGTGCCACGGAAGATTCTGATATGGAATTACAGGAAGGCACTCTGTACCTGAGCGATACAGGAGGCCATTATCTGGAGGGATCTACCGATATTACAAGGACAGTAGCGCTTGGTAATGTTCCGGAAGAGCAGAAAAAGCATTTTACAATTGTTGCCCGCGGAATGCTCCGTCTTGCAAACGCGGTCTTTCTTTATGGCTCCAGCGGAGTAACGCTGGATGCTCTGGCCAGAGAGGTTTTCTGGAAGGAGAGGCTCAATTTCAATCATGGAACCGGACATGGTGTAGGCTATCTTCTGAATATCCATGAACCGCCCATCAATTTCCGCTGGCGGGAAGGGGCACAGCCTTCTCGGATATTTGAAGAAAATATGGTAATAACCGATGAACCTGGTATTTATATAGAAGGTTCCCACGGCATTCGTCTGGAGAATGAACTGCTTGTGCGCAAAGATGTAAAAAACGAATACGGACAGTTTATGCGTTTTGAAATTCTGACATTTGTTCCCATTGATCTGGATGCTCTGGTTCCGGAATCTATGTCAGAAGATGAAAAACATCTCCTCAATACTTACCATAAAAATGTATATAAAAAGATTTCTCCTTATCTGAATGAGGAAGAAAAAGCCTGGCTGCGGTATGCGACCAGACCAATATAGAAAACGGCAGGAAAGTAACTATGGAAACAGCAGAAAATACAACAAATGAACTGATTATAAGGATTGAAGAAAAATATCCAAAAATGAGTAAAGGACAGAAGCGTCTGGCAGATTATGTCTGCAAGAATTACGACAAGGCAGTGTTCCTTACTGCGGCAAAACTCGGAGAAATTGTAGGCGTAAGTGAATCTACGGTAGTCCGTTTTGCCACTCAGCTGGGGTATAAAGGATATCCGGGATTTCAGAAAGCTCTGGAGGAACTTGTCCGCACCAAACTGAACTCCATTCAGAGAATGGAAGTTACCTATGGAAGAATTACCCAGAGTGAGATCCTGCAGACTGTTCTTCAGTCCGATATAGAAAAAATAAAACTTACCTTGAACGGCATAGATCATAAAGCATTTGATCTGGCTATTGACACAATACTGGGAGCAGAGAAAATTTATGTGATTGGGATTCGAAGCTGCGCGCCGCTGGCTTCATTTCTGAGCTTTTATCTCAATCTTGTCTGCGAAAATGTAACGGCAGTTACAACCAACAGTTCCAGCGAAATTTTTGAACAGCTTATCCGGATCGGAAGTAATGATGTAATTATAGGAATCAGCTTTCCCAGGTACTCCATGCGGACTCTGAAAGCACTGGAATTTGCCAGCAACCGGAAAGCAAAAGTAATCACACTGACTGACAGTGTACATTCCCCTATGAATTTATATTCTTCCTGCAACCTGATTGCCCGATCGGACATGGCTTCTATTGTAGATTCTCTGGTCGCCCCTCTGAGTGTAATAAATGCTCTTATCGTAGCTCTGTGCATGAAAAAACAGACGGAAGTAGTTACGACACTGGAAACACTGGAGAAAATATGGGACGAATATCAGGTATACAGCGGAGATGAACTGAATCCATTAAATCAGTCTCTATCTGTTGCCGGAGACGACGGATCCCGGGAAATGGAAGGAAATGCAGATGAGTAAAGTAGCTGTTGTGGGCGGAGGAGCTGCCGGAATGATGGCCGCGGTCTTTGCAGCACGAAATGAGAATGAAGTATATCTGTATGAAAAAAATGAAAAGCTGGGAAAGAAGCTGTTTATTACCGGAAAGGGACGATGCAACCTGACAAATACAGCAGACATGGAAGAGTTATTCGCCGCAGTTGTCAGCAACCCCAAATTTTTGTACAGCAGCTTCTACAGCTTTACCAACGAGCAGACGATTGCCTTTTTTGAGGAACTTGGCGTAAAAACAAAAGTAGAAAGGGGCGGAAGAGTGTTTCCTGTTTCGGATCATTCTTCCGATGTAATCCGTGGCCTGGAACGGGAACTGAACCGCCTCGGCGTTCATATAGTATTGAATACAGAAGTAAAAGAACTGCTGGCCGTGAACGGAAGCGTCCGGGGGCTTTTACTGGCGTCCGGAAAAAGGACGGATGCAGATGCCGTAATTGTAGCTGCAGGAGGACTTTCATATCCTTCAACCGGTTCTACCGGAGACGGATATCGGATGGCAGAATCCTGCGGCCATAAAATAACGCCGCTTTCACCGGCTCTTGTGCCGATGGAGGTAAAAGAGTGGTATGCGAAAGAACTTATGGGTCTCTCTCTTCGCAATATCGGCATTACGATAACAGACGGTTCAAAAAAACTGTATCAGGATTTTGGAGAAATGCTTTTTACTCATTACGGAGTAAGCGGACCAGTTATATTAAGTGCCAGCAGCATTACAGGCAGTCGTCTGAAAGAGAAGGAGCTCACCCTGCATATTGACCTGAAGCCGGCACTCACAAAAGAACAGCTCGATAAACGTGTGCTGCGGGAATTCGAATCAAATCATAACCGGCAGTTCAAAAATGCTGTAGCCGGTCTTTTCCCGGCAAAACTGCTGCCTGTTATGGTAGATCTTTCCGGAATTCCGGAAGAAAAAAGAGTCAATGAAATCACAAAGGAGGAACGGAAAAAATTTACAGATCTGATCAAAGATTTTACCATGACGCTCACCGGTCTTCGAAGCTATAGTGAAGCAATTATTACCAGAGGCGGCATATCCGTAAAAGAAATAGATCCGGGAACTATGGAATCAAAACTGATAAAAGGCCTTTTTTTTGCAGGGGAAGTACTGGATCTGGATGCAGTAACCGGTGGCTTTAATCTGCAGATTGCCTGGTCTACCGGTTTTCTTGCCGGAGCTCATGCAGGTCAGACGCAATTGTGACTGTCGCCGGGTAACATAGAAATGAAATCTATTTAAAAATCTTGTCTGAAAATAAAGAACAGGTTATACTTTATACAATGAGAAAAATTGAGGAGGAAAACAATGGGGTATAACGTGGCTATTGACGGCCCGGCCGGGGCCGGGAAAAGTACCATCGCAAAACTGGTAGCGAAGGAAAAGGGATATATTTACGTTGACACAGGAGCAATGTACAGGGGGCTTGCAATTCATTTTCTGAAAGAAGGTATCTGTCCCGATGATAAAGAAGCCGTAGCAAATGCATGCAGGGATGCAGAAGTTACTATTGAATACGAAAACGGAGTTCAGCAGATTTATTTAAACGGCGAAAATGTAACATCAATGCTCCGTACAGAAGAAGTCGGAAATATGGCATCAAAAACATCTGCTATCCCGGAAGTGCGTGAAAAGCTTCTGGAGCTTCAGCGCTCTCTTGCAAAAGAAAAAGATGTAATCATGGACGGCCGGGATATCGGTACCAATATTCTTCCCGGCGCAGACGTGAAGATTTACCTTACCGCCAGCGTGGCAACCCGGGCAAAGCGCAGGTACGATGAACTGAAAGCCAAAGGAGAGAACTGTGATCTGGAATCTATTTCCCGGGATATTGAAGAGCGTGATAACCGGGATATGACCAGAAAAATCGCTCCGCTGAAACAGGCAGAGGACGCTGTGCTGGTTGACAGCTCCAATATGACGATTCCCGAAGTCGTGGAGAAAATATGCAGTTACTGCAGGTAGCGGTTTCTGCAGGGATAACAGGAGAAGAACATGCAGGTAATTAAAGCAAAAACTGCCGGATTCTGTTTTGGCGTAAAGCGCGCGGTTGATACCGTTTATGAACAGGTGCGGCAGAACAGCGGGGGAAAGATATACACTTACGGTCCGATTATCCATAACGGAGAAGTGGTGCGGGATCTGGAGGAAAAAGGCGTAATCGTACTGAATTCCCGGGAAGAACTTGAGGCTCTCGAAAACGGTACTGTAATTATTCGTTCACATGGAGTCACAAAGGATATTTTTGATATCATGCAGAAAAAGAATCTGAAGATTATCGACGCAACCTGTCCTTTTGTAAAAAAAATACATAATATTGTTCAGGAGCACAGCGCGCAGGGAGACCGGATTGTAATTATCGGTGATCCCGGACATCCCGAGGTTCAGGGAATTTTCAGCCGGGCAGGAGAAAATGCAGCTGTAATTCAGAATGCAGAGGAGGCAGAAAGTTTTTTCCCGAAAGGAAATCAAAAAATCTGTATCGTTTCCCAGACGACATTTAATTACAATAAATTTAAAGATTTAGTTGAAATTATTTCTGAAAAGAGTTATGATGTAATTGTTTTAAATACAATCTGTAATGCTACAAAAGAGCGGCAGACAGAGGCAGAAAGCATTGCAGAATCGGTGGATGCTATGATAGTGATTGGTGACAAACATAGTTCCAATACCCAGAAGTTATTTGAAATATGCCGCGGGGCATGTAACAATACGTACTATATACAGACACTTGACGATTTGGATTTGAATCAATTAGGGTCAGTGGAAACAGTAGGTATTACAGCAGGGGCATCCACGCCCAACAATATAATTGAGGAGGTTCAAAATAATGTCAGAATTATCTTTTGAACAGATGTTAGACGAGTCATTCAAAACAATCCGCAACGGAGAGGTAGTCGAGGGTACCGTAATTGATGTGAAGCCGGACGAGATTATCCTGAATATCGGATATAAGGCAGACGGTATTATCACAAAAAATGAGTATTCCAACGATCAGTCACTTGATCTGACAACAGTTGTTTCAGTAGGTGATACTATGACAGTCAAAGTGCTGAAAGTAAATGACGGAGAGGGACAGGTTCTTCTTACATACAAGAGACTTGCTGTTGAGAAAGGCAATGAAAGACTTCGTGAAGCTTACGAAAACAAGGAAGTATTAAAGGCTACTGTTACTCAGATTCTGGGCGGCGGTATCTGTGCCATGGTAGATGAAGTAAGAGTATTTATTCCTGCAAGTCTTGTTTCTGATTCTTATGAAAAAGATCTTGGAAAATACGAAGGCAAGGAAATTGAATTTGTAATCAGCGAATTCAATCCCCGCAGAAACCGCGTGATCGGTGACAGAAGACAGCTTCTTGTTGCAGAACGCGCAGAGAAACAGAAAGAACTTTTTGCAAAACTGAAAGTCGGAGATACTGTTGAGGGAACAGTAAAAAATGTGACCGATTTTGGTGCGTTTATCGATCTTGGCGGCGTAGACGGTCTGCTTCATATTTCTGAAATGTCCTGGGGCAGAGTTGATAATCCGAAAAAAATGTTCCATGTTGGAGAGACACTGAAAGTGCTTGTTAAGGATATTCATGATACAAAGATTGCTCTCAGCCTGAAATTCCCGGAGACAAATCCATGGGTAAATGCGGCAGAAGATTTTGCAGTTGGAACCGTAATTACAGGAAAGGTTGCCCGTATGACAGATTTCGGCGCTTTCGTAGAACTTGCTCCTGGCGTAGATGCGCTTCTTCATGTGTCTCAGATTTCCAGAGCACATGTTGACAAACCGTCAGACGTACTTTCTATCGGACAGGAGATCACAGCAAAGATTGTAGATCTTAATGAAGCTGAGAAAAAGATCAGCCTGAGTATGAAAGCTCTTGAGCCGGAACATACAGAGGCTTCTGAAGCAGCTCCGATTGAAGAAGAAGAGTCCGCAGAAGAATAAAATTAATCAATATCATAATAGGTTAACAATCTGTAAAAAATGTCGGGATTTTATCCCGGCATTTTTTTATTAATCCGTTAAGGACAAAAAATGTTCACAGAAAGATGCAATTTTTGTCAGAAGATTACTGGATTTTACTGTTACATTTTAGTACAATAGATTTATTGTGAGAATGGGCGGCACAGGTTATGATTTGTCAAAAAACAGCCTGTCCGCCGGAAAAGAAAGGATGAGAAAGAATGCGACTTTTGACATTTTCAGGCGGAATTCATCCGGATGATGGAAAACGTTTCTCAAAAGACCGTGAAGTTGAGCCTGTCATGCCTCATGGAGAGATGGTTTATCCTCTTTCCCAGCATATTGGCGCGCCGGCAAAACCGGTAGTAAAGAAAGGCGACTTCGTCTTAAAGGGCCAGGTAATTGCTGAGGCCGGCGGTTTTGTATCGGCGCCGGTACATGCTTCTGTGTCCGGCACAGTAAAAGGAATTGAACCGCGTTTCAATCCGGCAGGAACAAAAGTAGACTGTATTATAGTTGAAAATGATGAGCAGTATACAGAGATTGAATATGAACCTGTGAAACCGCTTGGCGAGATGAGCCGGGAAGAGATTATCGAAAAAATCGGGAATGCCGGAATTGTTGGTATGGGAGGCGCAGGTTTTCCTACAAGAGTAAAGCTTTCTCCAAAGGAGCCGGAAAAAATCGATTATGTAATTGCAAACTGCGCGGAATGCGAACCGTATATTACCGCGGATTATCGCCGAATGCTGGAAAATACAGATGAGCTGATCAGCGGAATGAAAGTTCTTCTTACAATTTTTCCGAACGCAAAGGGAATCTTTGCCGTGGAAGATAATAAAAAGGACTGTATTGAAAAGTTGGAAGAGTTCATACAGGCAGATGAACGTATGGAAGTAAAGGCCATGATGACTAAATATCCCCAGGGAGCAGAACGTCAGCTCATTTATACCGTTACAAATCGTGCGATTAACTCGGCTATGCTTCCGGCAGACGCAGGATGCATTGTAGATAATGTGGAAACCCTGATCGGGATTCATCGGGCAGTGATTGAAGGGAAACCTCTTGTAGAGCGAGTTGTTACCGTAAGCGGTGATGCGGTAAATAATCCGGGGAATTTTAAAGTCCTTTTAGGAACCAGCCATCGTGAGCTTGCAGAAGCAGCAGGCGGTTTTGCGGCTGAGCCGGAAAAACTGATTTCCGGCGGCCCAATGATGGGATTTGCAATGATTACGCTTGATGCGCCGGTTACGAAAACTTCTTCTTCTCTGCTTGCCTTTAAAAAAGATGCGGTTTCACAGCTTCGGGAATCAGCCTGTATCAACTGCGGACGCTGCGTGCAGGTATGTCCAAGCAGAATCATTCCGTCCAGGCTTGCGGATTATGCAAAACGGCATGATGAAGTTTCCTTTGTAGCTATGAACGGACTGGAATGTGTAGAATGCGGCTCCTGCAGTTATGTCTGTCCGGCGAAGCGACAGCTGAAACAGGCTATTGGTTCCATGCGGAAAACTGCACTGGCTAACAGAAAGAAATAACTAGATGAATGAAGAGAGGTGTTAGAAAAAATGAACGAAAATTATAACGTGTCATCTTCGCCGCATATCCGTGACCGGATTACCAGCAGCAATATTATGCTCATGGTAGTGATTGCACTGCTTCCGGCTACTTTTTTCGGAATCTGGAATTTCCGCAGAGAAGGTGCCTGGCTTCTTGTAATAGTTACGATTGCCGCGGCAGTTCTGTCAGAATACATATGGGAAAAGCTTATGCATAAACCGGTTACTATTGGTGATTTCAGCGCGGTAGTTACAGGACTTCTGCTTGCGCTGAATCTTCCGCCCACCCTTCCTTTATGGATGGGAGCTCTCGGTTCTGTATTTGCTATCATTGTAGTAAAACAGCTTTTCGGCGGTCTGGGACAGAACTTTATGAATCCGGCTCTTGCTGCCCGCTGTTTCTTGCTTATCTGTTTTGCGGGACGGATGACATATTTCGTCTATGACGGTGTTACAGGTCCTACGCCGCTTGCCCGGCTGAAAGCAGGAGAAGCGGTTAATACAATGGATATGCTGATTGGAAATATTCGCGGAACGATTGGTGAAACATCCGTGATTGCAATAATGATTGGAGCAATGTTTCTCCTTCTTATGGGTGTAATTGAACTGGAGATACCGGCATCTTACCTTGTGTCCTTTGTCGTTTTTATTGTTATTTTCGGAGGTCACGGATTCGATCCTCAGTATATTACAGCGCACCTGTGCGGCGGCGGACTGATGCTGGGCGTATGGTTTATGGCCACTGACTATGTTACTTCCCCCATTACTTCATCGGGAAAAATTATTTATGGCGTCTGTATGGGACTGCTCACCGGTCTGTTCCGTATTTTCGGCGGCTCGGCAGAAGGAGTTTCTTATGCCATCATAATCAGCAACCTTCTGGTACCGCTGATTGAGAAGATCACTCTTCCGAAACCATTTGGAAAAGGAGGGGAAAAGCATGAATAAAATTATCAAAAACACGTTGATCCTGACTGTAATTACAGTAGTGTCCGGACTTCTGCTTGGAATCGTATACGATATTACAAAGGAACCGATTGCTGCTGCGCAGGAAAATTCAAAACAGGAGGCATATCGCACGGTTCTGCCGGATGCAGATTCTTTTGAAAATTATGAAAATTTCGATGCGGAAGAAGCGGCAGCGTTAGTTAAGGATAACGGATATACTGATGATATTACAGAAGTTGCGGCCGGCAAATCAGACAGCGGTGAAACAGTAGGATATGTATTGAATGTCACCTCTCATTCCGGATATGGCGGAGATATCGAGATTTCTGTCGGAATACTGAATGACGGAACAATATCCGGTATTGAAATGCTGTCAATCAATGAAACGGCCGGTCTCGGAATGAAAGCGGATGAGGCCGAGTTTAAGGATCAGTTCAAAGATAAAAATGTAGAAAAATTCTCCTATACAAAAAACGGAGCATCTGCAGATAACGAAATTGACGCGATCAGCGGTGCAACAATCACTACAAGCGCTGTCACTGACGCTGTGAACTCAGCGCTGGTATATTTTCAGAATGAGTTAGGAGGCGGCAGCAATGAATAAATGTACAGAACGAATTTATAACGGCCTTGTAAAAGAAAATCCAACTTTTGTACTTATGCTTGGAATGTGTCCGACTCTGGCAGTTACCACATCCGCCATAAACGGTATAGGAATGGGACTTTCGACTACAGCCGTACTGATTATGTCAAACATGCTGATTTCCATACTGCGGAAAATCATACCGGATTCTGTCAGAATGCCGGCATTTATTGTAGTGGTTGCCTCATTTGTAACTATTGTAGACTTCCTTCTTGAAGGATTTGTCCCGGATCTCTATTCCTCTCTGGGGCTTTACATTCCACTGATTGTCGTAAACTGTATTATTCTGGGAAGAGCAGAAAGTTATGCATCTAAAAATCCTGTGCTTCCCTCAATCTTCGACGGAGTGGGTATGGGGCTCGGATTTACGGTAGGCCTGACTTCTATCGGTATTGTCAGAGAACTTATCGGAGCAGGACAGATCTTCGGGTTCCAGGTTATGCCGGATTCTTACGAACCGCTTACTATTTTCATTCTTGCACCGGGCGCATTCTTTGTTCTGGCATGTCTTGTGGCACTTCAGAACAAGGTAAAGAAGAGTATGGCCAGAAAAGGCAGGAAAGTCCCGGCTTCAGCGGGATGCGGAGAAGGATGCGCTTCCTGTGCCAGCAGGGGCATCTGCGGCGGACATCCTGTGTCAGACACACCGGAAAAGGAGGACGTATAAATGCAGGAATTATTATTAATCGCAGTCGGTTCTGCTTTTGTAAATAACGTTGTATTAAGCCAGTTCCTTGGGATCTGTCCGTTTCTCGGTGTTTCCAAGAATGTAAAAACCGCAGCCGGTATGGGCGGAGCAGTGGTGTTTGTTATTACCATCTCTTCTTTCGTTACCGGGCTGATCTACAAGTATATACTGGGCAATCCGAACATTATGGGCGGTGAGCTGGAATATCTGAATACAATTGTATTTATTCTTGTCATCGCGGCTCTTGTTCAGTTTGTAGAAATGTTTCTGAAAAAAGTTATGCCTCCGCTGTATAACGCGCTTGGCGTATATCTTCCTCTGATTACTACAAACTGCGCGGTGCTTGGCGTGGCTCTGACTAACGTCCAGGATGGCTACGGACTTCTGGAAGGCGTGGTAAACGGTTTCGCCACAGCGGCCGGCTTCCTTGTATCTATTGTTCTTATGGCAGGAATCCGGGAGAAAATCGAGCACAATGATATTACAGAATCTTTTCAGGGAACTCCGATTGTTCTTGTAACCGCCGGACTGATGGCGATTGCTTTCTTTGGATTCTCAGGATTAATATAGGAGGACGGCAGATATGAGTATAACAGGAATTCTTTTGGCGGCCGTTATTGTAGGCGGCACAGGATTATTCATCGGCGTCTTTCTTGGAATCTCAGGAAAGAAGTTTGCCGTGGAAACAGATGAAAGATGGGAGGCGATTGTGGATGCTCTTCCGGGCAACAACTGCGGCGGATGCGGCTATGCCGGATGTTCCGGTCTCGCTACCGCTATTGTGGCCGGAGAGGCGGAAGTAAATGCCTGTCCGGTAGGCGGCGCTCCGGTTGCGGAGAAAATCGGAGAAATCATGGGAGTTGATGTTTCTGCGCAGGAAAGAAAAACTGCTTTTGTGAAATGTGCAGGAACCTGCGAGACAGCAAAAGATGAATATAAATATTCAGGGATCAAAGACTGTATCATGGCGTCTCAGATGCAGAACGGCGGCGCAAAGGGCTGTTCCTATGGCTGTCTCGGATATGGTTCCTGCGTGGAAGCCTGTCCCTTTGACGCGATCCACATTATTGACGGCATAGCAGTGGTAGACAGAGAAGCCTGCAAAGCCTGCGGCAGATGCGTGAAGGTCTGCCCGAAACATTTGATTGAATTAATTCCATATAAGCAGAAAACCTTTGTTCAGTGCAATTCCAATGATAAAGGAAAATCTTTGATGGAAGTATGCCAGTCAGGATGTATCGGCTGCCGCCTTTGTGAAAAAAACTGCGAAGCGCAGGCAATTACTGTGAATAACTTCCTGGCCCGCATTGATCCGGAAAAGTGCACAAACTGCGGTGTCTGCGCAGAAAAATGTCCGAGAAAAATAATAAGATTACAGGAAGACTAACCTGAGATATGTAAGGAATGAACTTCTCCGGATCTGTTTCAGCCGGGGATGAATTTCAGAAACCAGATAAAGAACGCTCCTCCGCCGGGTATTCCCGGAAAGAAGAGCGTTCTTTTATGTCTGCCCTGCAATATTCTTTATATATTTATATGTTTTCTGCCCCTGATGTCTGGCTTCCTATAAAATCTGAACAGGAATATTCTCGCTGCTTACATGTATTTCCATATCGCTGGTTACAAATACTGCTTCCACGCCGTCCAGGCTTTGGATCAGCTCCATTCCTTTGTCCAGTCCGAGAAGAAAGCAGGTAGTGCTTAAGGCATCACCCTGGGCAGAACTGTCCGAGATAATCGTTACCTGATACAGTCCGGTATCAGCCGGATACCCGGTGCCGGGGTCCAGAATATGATGATAAATTTTCCCGTTCTGTTCAAAATACCGCTCATAATTTCCAGATGATACAACCGACTGATCTGATACGGAAACAGCGGCAAGCACTGTTCCGGTCTGAGCAAAAGGCTTCTGAATGCCGATCTGAAAGTCAGTTCCATCATACCCTCCTCCCACAGCAAGCATATTGCCGCCAAGATTGATCAGCGCGTGTTCAACACCTTCACTTTCCAGATATTCCTTTATCCGGTCTGCAATATAACCTTTTGCAATTCCTCCCAGGTCAATTTCCGCTTCAGGATCTGTCAGTGTAACAGTACATCCGTCAACCTGAACGCATCGGTAGTCAATATGGGATACCGCTTCAGAAAGTTCTCCGGCATCCGGAATACAGGGGTTTTCACTGTTATGGAAATTCCACAGGTTGCTGGCCGGCGCAATTGTTATATCAAAGAGCCCCCCGGACAGACGTCCGTAACTGCATCCCAGCTCAATAAGATCTGCCGTCTCTTCCGATACGGTAACGGGTTTTCCTTCCGCCCGGTTAATAGCAGAAACTTCGCTTGTCTCTATATGCGCGCTCAGCATCTGTTCATAAGTTCCGCACATCTCCATACAGTGTTCCAGAGTTTCTCTGTCCGTACCCCAGGCTTCTACCGTCACAACGGTATCAAAGTACATGCCTGTCACAGACAGAGATTCCGATTTCTGCGGGGATGAACATGCCGAGGCGCTTAGTATAACGGACACAGCAGTTAAAAGTAAAATAATTTTTTTCATTATATCCGTTCCTTTCCTGCATATTATATCTGGTTCTTTTTCAAATCACAACCTGTTTATAATCGAACGTGTGGTTGCATAATGAAAATGGGTGTGCTATGATATTTGACGAAAGAGGTAAAAAATATGAAAAAGAACGACTGGATACTGGCCGGAGGAGTTTTTCTTGTCTGCATTGTTCTCCTCATTTTCCGGTTTTTCCGGACACAGGAAGGAGAAGGACAGGTCATAATCTCTGTTTCAGGAGAAGAATACGGCGTATACAGCCTGGCTGAAGACCGGACCATCTCCGTCAACGATACAAATCGTCTGATTATAGAAAACGGAACCGCAAAAATGGAATGGGCAGACTGTCCCGATCAGATCTGTGTTAACCACAGACAAATTTCAAGAGACGGAGAGAGCATTATCTGCCTGCCCAATGAGGTAGTGGTTACCGTACAGAACGGCAATTCAACTGGATCTGGAATTGATGGCCTGGCACAATAGCCGCTTTCTGAAAGGGAGGAACACATGTGAAAAATAAAAGAGGCAGAGTGGCTGTTTTCGGAGTTTTTACTGCTCTTGCATTAATTTTCAGTTATGTAGAGCTTCTGATTCCCATTAATTTCGGGATCCCGGGGGCAAAGCTCGGCCTGGCCAATCTGGTGATTATTATCGTCCTTTACAAAACTGACTGGAAAGAGGCTTTGCTGCTGTCTGTTGTCAGAATCGTTCTGGCAGGATTTCTGTTTGGAAATCTTTTCGGGATTCTGTACAGCCTGGCAGGGGGAATTCTCAGCCTCGCTGTAATGGCGCTTCTGAAAAGGTCCGGGGCTTTCAGTATAATCGGAGTCAGTATGGCAGGCGGAGTAAGCCACAATGTGGGACAGCTGATTATGGCTATGCTGGTTGTAGAAACTTACGCTGTCGGATATTATCTGCCTGTGCTGCTGATTGCCGGACTGATCACCGGTACTCTGATTGGCATTGCCGGCAGAGAGATGCTGAAACGGCTTGATCTGGCTGTACTGAACTGAAATAAAGAAACAGAAGAAAGAGGAAAACTATGATTTCATATATAAGAGGTGAACTTGCTGCGGTGGAAGAAAACAAGGCCATCGTGGATGTAGGCGGGATAGGTTACGGCGTTTTTATGTCCAATCAGGCGCTTGCCATGCTTCCGCAGCCGGGGAATGAAGTAAAAATATACACTTATTTCAGTGTACGGGAAGATGCGATGCAGCTTTTCGGATTTCTTACAAGAGATGATCTCGAGATATTCCGGCTGGTAATCGGTGTCAGCGGAATCGGTCCGAAGGGAGGACTGAATATCCTGTCTGCCATGAGCCCGGATGAACTTCGCTTTGCCGTCATGTCCGGGGATGCTAAGGCAATCAGCGCAGCGCCCGGAATCGGAAAGAAAACAGCAGAAAAACTGATAGTGGAACTGAAAGATAAGATAAATATTGAGGATATGCTAAACCGCGCCGCACATGGAGAAGAGGCAGGCTTCCAGGAGCAGAATCCTGCTGAAGAAGGAATTCAGGCAGAGGCTGTCCAGGCACTGGTAGCCCTTGGATATGGAAGCACAGAAAGCATGAAAGCAGTTAAAAGGGCTTCACCGGACTGTGTTACAGTAGAAGAACTGCTCAAAGAAGCTCTGAAATATCTTTTTTAATATATATATATTGGGTTTTCGACCACGGTATTTTATGCTTAACAGCAAATCAAAGCAGGACAGAGGAAAACTATGGGAAGACGAATTATCACAACAGAGAATCTGGAAGAAGATATCAAAATCGAAGGAGAGCTAAGGCCCCTTTCTCTTAAGGAATATATCGGACAGGAAAAGACAAAACAAACTCTGGAAATTTATATAAAAGCTGCAAAAGAGCGTGGAGAACCGCTGGATCATGTACTCTTTTACGGACCTCCCGGCCTGGGAAAAACGACCCTTGCCGGAATTATCGCCAATGAAATGGGGGTGAACATGAAGGTAACCTCCGGACCGGCAATAGAAAAGCCGGGAGAAATGGCAGCAATACTGAACAGCCTTCAGGAAAATGATGTGCTTTTTGTCGATGAGATTCACCGCCTGAACCGTCAGGTAGAAGAGGTTCTCTATCCGGCTATGGAGGATTATGCCATTGATATTATGATTGGAAAAGGCGCAGGCGCAAGGTCAATCCGTCTGAATCTGCCTAAATTCACCCTGGTAGGAGCTACTACAAGAGCCGGTATGCTTACAGCACCTCTCAGAGACCGGTTTGGCGTGGTAAACAGACTGGAATTTTATTCGGATCAGGAATTGAAAACAATTGTACTCCGTTCCGCAAAAGTTCTTAATGTAGAGATCGAAGAAGAGGGAGCTCTGGAACTGGCAAGGCGCTCCCGGGGAACCCCTCGTCTTGCAAACCGGCTGCTCAAACGGGTGCGTGACTTCGCTCAGGTCAAATATGACGGAGTGATCACGAAGGAAGTGGCAAATTATGCGCTTGATCTGCTGGATGTGGACAAATACGGTCTGGACCATATTGACCGGGGGATTCTGCTTACTATGATCGAAAAATTCCAGGGCGGACCGGTGGGGCTTGACACGCTTGCCGCCGCTGTTTCAGAAGACGCCGGGACACTGGAAGACGTCTATGAGCCCTATCTTCTGAAGAACGGTTTTATTCAGCGAACGCCCAGGGGCAGAGTTGTAACAGAACTGGCGTACCGGCATCTCGGAATTCCATCCCCTCTTCAGGAGGGATGATTTTGTCAAAAAACAGTTGGGTTTTACTGGCAAATAGTTTATAATAGCATGTAAGAAATGCGAGGAGGATGCTATGAGTTCGGCAAAACATTTTACAGAAGTATTAATAGGGGGGAAGGTATATACCTTAAGCGGGTTCGAAGGCGAGGAATATCTGCAGAAAGTATCTTCCTATCTGAACCACAAGATAACAGAGTGTGCAAACAGCGAGGGCTACAGAAAGCAGAGTGCTGATACAAGAAACGTACTCCTCGCGCTGAATATCGCAGACGACTATTTTAAAGCCAAAAAGCAGGGAGACTCCCTTGAAAACGATATTGAGCTGAAAGACAAAGAAATGTATGATCTGAAACATGAGCTGATTTCCGCACAGATCAGACTTGAGAATGCGGAGAAGGAACTGGCGAAGATGAAGGAAGAGAATAATGATCTTCAGATGCAGATCGTAAAGCTGGAGACAGAAATGAAAAATCGCAGAAGATAAAACGGGGCGGGCTGTCAGAAACGACAGCCTGCTTCATGTTATGGGATATTCCGGCATATTTTGTCTCAGAAATAATAAAGGAGAAGAAAGCATGAGAAACAGAGAAGTTGAAGTCCTTGCCCCGGCAGGTTCATATGACTGTTTCCGCGCTGCAATTTCTGCGGGCGCGGACGCGGTTTATGCAGGCGGCTCTCGGTTCGGCGCCAGAGCATACGCAGATAATTTTTCAGAGGAAGAGCTGATCCGGGCTATAGAAGAAGCCCATCTGTTTGGGAAGAAGCTTTATCTCACTGTCAATACTCTGCTGAAGGACAATGAAATAAAGGAGCTTTCCGGATATCTTTCTCCACTTTATGAAAAAGGTCTGGACGCTGTTATTGTTCAGGATGTCGGAGTACTTGAATATATAAAATCGGAATTCCCGGAACTGGATATCCATGCCAGTACACAGATGACAATTACAGGATACCCGGGAGCGGCATTTTTCGAAAAGGCAGGCGCTGTTCGTGTTGTTCCTGCCAGAGAATTATCTCTGGCAGAGATCCGGGAAATCCGGGAACATACTGATCTGGAAATCGAATGTTTTGTGCATGGAGCCCTTTGTTACAGTTATTCCGGACAGTGTCTCCTGAGCAGCGTGATCGGAGGCAGAAGCGGAAACAGAGGACAGTGTGCTCAACCCTGCAGGCTTCCGTGGGCAACAGACGGTCACCGGAAATATTACATGAGCCTGAAAGATATGTGTACGCTGGATCTGATTCCGGATCTCATAGAAGCCGGAGTTGATTCTTTTAAAATTGAAGGCCGGATGAAAAAACCGGAATATGTTGCCGCTGTCACGTCTGTATATCGAAAATACACAGATCTCTATCTGGAAAAGGGAACTGCAGGATTTCAAATTGACCCTGAAGACCGGGAAATGCTTCTGGATTTATACAACAGGGGCGGATTCCATACCGGATACTATAAGCAGCATAACGGCAGGAACATGCTTAGTCTGGACAGGCCGAACCATGCCGGCGTTCCGGCAGTTGTCGTGAACAGCCGCCGTGGCCGGAAAATAGAAGGAACCGCTCTTACAGATCTGAAAAAAGGAGATGTTCTGGAACTGGGGGCCGGAAAAAAGAGTAATTATACTCTGGGAACAGATCTGCCGAAGGGAGCTTCTGTTTCCCTCTTACTTCCGAAGGACGGAAAAGCGGAAAAGGGAACAACATTCCCCCGGGTACGCAGTGAAAGCCTGATTCAGACGATCCGGAAAAACTTTCTTTCAGCAAGACCGCAGAGAGAGGCAGAAGGTTTCCTTTCTCTGGTTCCCGGATCGCCTGCCCGTCTGACAGTAAAAGGCGGCGGGCAAAGCGTATCCGTAAATTCGGAAGTAAATGTCCAGAATGCGGAAAACCGTCCATTGGAGGCAGAACAATTGAAAAAAAGACTTTCAAAAACCGGAGAATCGGATTTCTTTTTTTCATCACTGAAAGTTCAGATGGACGGAGATGTATTTCTGCCTGTGCAGGAGCTGAATCATATGCGAAGGACGGCTCTGGAAGAACTGCGGCAGAAAATCGTGTCGTCCTTTTACCGCTCGGAAAATCCGGATAAAAATATAGATACAGACAGTATTTCTGCAGAAGATAATTTGGAACAGAAAAGTGCACCGTTTGTCTCAAAGAGGCAGAACAGCGGCACAAAATTTACGGGCGAACAGCCTGTTCTTACTGTTTTGGCGGAAACCTTGGAACAGCTGGAAGGAATTGCAGAATATCTCTCTGTTCATCCGTCCAGCAGAATCCGGCGGATCTATGCAGACTGCCGGATAAGCAGCCGTTTTTTTGAGGACGAAAAAGTAATCTCCCTGCTGTCAGGACTCCGTTCCGCAGGAAAAAAAGTTTTTCCTGCCATGCCTCATGTATTCAGGAAAAACGACCGGATCCGGCTGGCAGAAGACGCAAAACAGTTTATTCATTTTCCGATGGACGGAATGCTGCTGCGCAGCTGTGAAGAAGTCAGTATTCTGCTTAACAGCAGATTTGACAAAACGATAATTCTGGACCATAATCTATATATGTTTAACCGGTATGCGAAGAAATTCTGGGCCCGGCACGGTATCACGGAGTTTACGGCTCCGGCAGAGCTTAGCTGTAAAGAACTTTCAGAACTTGGACTTGCTTCCGCGGAGCTGATTGTCTACGGTTATATTCCGGTTATGATATCTGCCCAGTGTATTTCTTCCGCGGCTGGAAGCTGCCGGAAAAAAAGCGGCCTTACTTTTATTGAAGACAGGTTCCGCAACAGATTTCCTGTAAAAAACAACTGCAGTTCCTGCTATAATGTAATCTACAATACACTTCCGGTGTATCTGGGCAATCAGCAGGAATCACTCAGACAGATTGCTCCCGAAAAACTTCGTATTCAGTTTTCTGTGGAAAGCAGAAAGCAGGTGGGAGAGATTCTTCCATTATTTGAGGGAAACGACGGAGGCAGTCCGGTCTGTACAGAAGCGCCTTTCTCATTTACACAGGGACACTTTAAGAGAGGAATAATATAAAGCGGGTGAAAAAGTGGTAAATATAACGATTCAATTATCGAAATACATCATAATAATACTTATGGCTGCATACACCTTTTCCTGTTTTTCTATTTTTACACGCAGTTATGAAGATGAAGAAAACCGGGTTCTGATACGGCAGAATGTACTGATGTTCTTAATTCAGGCAGCTGCTTTCGGGGTTATGTTTCTTGCTACAGATGATATGCGGATTCTTATTATCTGCGGAGCGCTTTTTATCGTGCTTCTGGCAGTAATTCTGTTGTACAATCTGATTTATCCGAATGTATCGCGGCTGGTTGTCAACAATATGTGTATGCTGATTACGGCAGGAATGATTATGATTACAAGACTGTCCGCGGATAACGAAGCTGCTTATGGTTCCGCCATCCGGCAGATGGCCTTTGTTATCCTGGGAGTTATCTTCGGACTGGTCGTTCCCATACTGATAAGAAAGCTCACTTTTCTGGACCGGTGGACATATATTTATGCAGGAGTTGGCGGAGCGGCTCTTCTTGTGGTTGCAGTTTTTGCCACTGCATCCGGCGGCGCCAAGCTTGGCTTCAGTTTATTCGGAGTAAACATTCAGCCTTCTGAATTTGTAAAGATACTTTTTGTTTTCTTTGTGGCCGCAAGCCTGTATAAATCTACGGAATTCAAAAACGTTGTTGTTACAACAATTATTGCTGCGGCACATGTACTGATTCTGGTTGTTTCCACTGATCTGGGAGCTGCATTGATCTTTTTTGTTGTATATCTGGTCATGCTGTATGTGGCTACAAGACAGCCTTTATATGTCCTGGCCGGAATTGCCGCAGGATGTCTGGCTGCTGTAGCAGGGTATCATCTGTTCTCCCATATTCAGGTCCGTGTGGAAGCATGGCAGGATCCAATTGCGTCCTATAACGGAAGCGGATATCAGGTGGCTCAGTCATTGTTTGCTATTGGTACGGGCAGCTGGTTTGGTACAGGACTTTTTAAAGGACAGCCGGACATGATTCCGGTATCGGAAACGGACTTTATCTTTTCCGCAATTACGGAAGAGATGGGAGTGATCTATGCATTATGCCTGATCCTGATCTGTGTAAGCTGTTATGTCATGTTTCTGAATATTGCCATGGAACTGCGCAATCCATTTTATAAACTTGTAGCTCTTGGACTGGGAACCTGCTATATTTTCCAGGTATTCCTGCAGATCGGAGGCGTAACCAAATTTATACCGTCTACCGGAATGACCCTGCCCTTTGTAAGCTACGGGGGTAGTTCCATGCTGAGCACTATGATTATGTTTGGCATCATTCAGGGATTGTATATACTGAGAGAAGATGAAGAGGAGAAGATAGAACGAAAAAAAGAAAGGGAGCTGAGAAATGAACTGGGAAGAAGTACCGGGCGAAAGACAGCGAAAAGCGGGTCGAAATTCGAAGAAGTCCCGAAACAGAGACCGCGGCAGAGGCAGAGAACGCGCTCGAAATAAAGAATTTGCAAGAGTCACTTACTTCTTTGTAATTCTTTTTATTGCCCTTATGATTTATATTGTCTACTTCACAATCATCCGCGCAGGCAGTTTTGTGAACAGTCCGTATAATAAACGTCAGGATCTGTTTGCGGAAACTGTAGTGCGGGGTGATATTGTAGACAGAAACGGAAATGTACTTGCCGAAACTTTAGTGGCTGATGACGGCACAGAGACCAGAAATTATCCTTACGGTTCTGTTTTTGCGCATGTGATCGGCTACAGTGATACAGAACTTGGAAAAACAGGTCTGGAATCGGTGGAAAATTTTGAACTGCTTACATCAAACGCATTTTTTGTAGAAAAGATTCAGAATGAATTCAGCGGCGAGAAAAATATGGGCGACACAGTAGTAACCACGCTGGATGCCGATCTGCAGCAGGCAGCATATGATGCTCTTGGAGATAATAAAGGCGCTGTAATTGTTATGGAGGCAGATACAGGAAAGATTCTGGCTATGGTTTCAAAACCTACTTTTGATCCGAATGAGATCCGGACGAACTGGGAAACCTTGAATTCAGATGAGGAAAACAGTCCTCTTCTGAATCGCGCCACAAACGGATCCTACGCCCCCGGGTCTTCATTCAAAGTTGTTACGACTCTTGCGTTTATGCGGCAGAACAGTAACTATGCAGATTATACCTATGACTGTACCGGAGGAATTACAGTAGGAGATACAACGATTCACTGTGCAGGCGGAAGCGTACACGGACATGAGGATCTGGAGAGCTCTCTGGCAAACTCATGTAATGCCTCCTTCTCCAATATCGGTCTTTCCCTGAATATTCCGGAATACAGAAAAACCGCGGAGGATCTTCTTTTTAACGAATCGCTGCCCGGTGTTCTGGACTATACAAAAAGTTCCTTTACTCTGACAGAGGATTCCGGCTCTGCTGAAGTCATGATGACAGCTATGGGACAGGGAAATACAATGGTAAGTCCTTATCATATGGCGCTGATTACCCAGGCTATCGCCAACGGCGGCACTTTGATGGAACCCTATCTGGTAGACAGTGTTACCAATTATACGGGAAGCGAGGTCCGAAAAAATGTACCGAAAAGCTACAGAAGACTGATGACCTCCGAAGAGGCTGCACAGCTTAAGGAATATATGACTGCGGTAGTTGAGGAAGGAACTGCGTCCGTATTAAGCGGAAAGTCTTATACCGTAGCCGGAAAAACAGGTACGGCTGAGTACAGCATGTCCGACAAAGACCGGACCCACTCCTGGTTTATCGGTTTTACTAATGTAGATGACCCGGAGCTGGTTATTACCGTGATCACAGAGGGATCAGACGGAAGCGCCAGCGGCAGAGCAGTATCTCTGGCGGGACAGATTCTGGATTCCTATTATAACTGACAGGCGGGGAAAAGATATGCATGTAAAATTTTACTGTGATCTGTATGTCAGCCAGGGCTGGCAGCGGAAAAAAGCCACACTGAAGAGAAAGCTGAAAAAAAAGAAACTGCTTCCCTCCGTTTATATCATTGCACTTTCGCAGGGATCGCAGAATCAGCTTGAGTTTTTCTCTTCTGTTCTGCTGCGACAGCATGTATTTGACCATTCCGGACTCTTTGTAGTAGGTATGGCTGATGGCTATAGTGAGGCGCTTTTCCTTGTAGAACAGATAACAGATAACGCGTACCATAAAACAGGTACGGCTGACATCCGCCGTTTTATTCAGGAACGGCAGGAAGAATTTGAAAAAACAGGGCGGTAAAACAGATGCTACATATAATTTTTCTCATACTGAAAATACTGGGATTTGTGCTGCTTGCTGTCTTTGGCATTGTTATTCTCCTGCTTGCTGCTTTGATTCTGCTTCCCGCGCACTATAAGGCTGCCCTCTCCTGGAATGGAACTGCCGAATCGCTCAAATGGAGAGTAAAGTTTCACTGGCTGATTCATCTGATTTCCGGAGAAGCCGTCTACGAAAATGGGACGCTGATCTGGAAGTTCCGCGCGGCATGGAAGCGATCGGACAGCGCCGGAGAATACGGCACAGATACTTATGTAAAGCCGGAAAAGAACAACAGTACAGTAAAAGAAGCGGGAAGCGGCGTGAAAAAAGCAATAAAAACAGACAGGCAGAACCCGGAGAAATCCGTCAGCAGTCCTGAGAAAACGCCGCATCTCCGTTCTTCCGTACAGCATAATATTTCCCGTGAGCCGATACCGGAACAACATATTCCAAAGGAAAAGGAAGAGAAAGAAAAAAAGGTGAAAAAAGCCTCTTTTTTTGAAAAAATATCTGCATATCGGGACAAGATAAAATATACATTTCAAAAAATATGTGCTAATATAAAATCGCTGACAAAGAAAAAAGAAAAGCTTCAGCGCTTTCTTACAAATGAGATCCATAAAAAAGCTTTTTCCCGGACAATAAAAGAGCTGAAAAGACTGCTCCGTTATCTCCGGCCGAAAAAGCTGGAAGGAAATATTGAATTCGGCTTTCAGGATCCGGCACATACCGGATATCTGCTTGCCGGAATCAGCATAATTTATCCGCTGATCGGAGAATATGTGGATATCCGGGCTGACTTTGAACATGAAGTATTGAATGGTTCCCTGCTGGCAGAAGGAAAACTTCGTCTGCTTTATGTGCTTATTCCGGCCTGGAATCTGTTCTTTGACAGAAACGTAAAAGTGACATACAGACATCTGCGAAGATTTAAATTATAACCGGCAGAGAATAAACAGATTAAACAGAATAAACAGAATTGACAAAGACAGGTCATAGTTAATAAGAGGAGGAAATGAAGTATGGCTGAAGGAAACAATAACTTTAAGGCAACAGTAGAGTCACTGTTCCAGGGAATGGACGGAGTAATTTCATCCAAAACGGTAGTAGGAGACGCCATTCATATTAATGGGACAATTATCCTCCCACTGGTTGATGTATCTTTCGGAATCGGAGCCGGTTCATTTACCGGCGAAAAGAAGGAAAGAGGAATGGGCGGAATCGGCGGAAAAATGTCTCCCAGCGCTGTAATCGTAATCCAGGACGGCAGAACGAAACTGGTAAATATTAAAAATCAGGATACGATTACCAAAATCCTTGATATGATTCCTGATGTTGTAGACAGATTTACTTCCGGAAAAGAAGAAAAAATGACTGAAGAAGATGTTATGGATATTCTGGATTCCGACGGAGATGAACAGGACTGAAAAGGGATCTTATAATCCATCCGGCCAGAATTGCAAAAATGTGAAACACAGCGGAATAGGAGCCGAATACTGCGCATAGAATAAATCAATAGGATACCCGGGAGCAGAAGTATGAAAAAAGTATGCGGTTTTGCGCTGTTCTGGATTGCCATAGGCATGTTTATAATGATGCTTCTCCCCAATCTGGTATGGGGGGTCATCCTGCTTTTGATCTTTGTAGTACTGGGATATCGTCTGTTCTGCTGCTGAGAAGAGAAAGAAAAAACCCGCATCTGTCAAAACAGATACGGGTTTAATTTTCATTCTGCTTCTGTGGAAAATTATGCTCTTTCAACACGTCCTGACTTCAGGCATGATGTACAAACATACATTTTTCTGGAACCGCCTTCTGTTTTTACTCTGACGGATTTCACATTTGATTTCCACATTTTCGGTGTTTTTCTATGAGAGTGGCTTACATTGTTACCAAAGTGAGCGCCCTTTTCACAAATAGCACATTTCGCCATGACTGCACCTCCTAACAATCTGAACTGGTCTTATAGACTCATAACAATGATATTCTAGCAGAAAGATTTTACCATTGCAAGTATTTTTTAAAAAAAACGAATCCGTATTGTAAAATTTATGAAGTGATAGTATAATAATCATGTTATTTATGGTAAAAATCCATATAAGGACTGGAGGTAATATATGATGAAAGGAAGCATGAGCACAGATCTTGGAATCATTACAGTCAATCCTGAAGTAATCGCCAAATATGCGGGCTCCGTAGCGGTTGAGTGCTTTGGAATCGTAGGAATGGCGGCTGTTAATATGAAGGATGGGCTGGTGCGTCTTCTGAAGAGAGAAAGCCTTACACACGGGATTCAGGTTGAGATCTCAGATGACAATGCCATCACCCTTAATTTCCATGTAATCGTTTCTTACGGAGTAAATATTCTTTCCGTCTCCGATAATCTGATGAGCAATGTGAAATACAAGGTCGAAGAGTTCACCGGAATGTCGGTAGAGAAAATCAACATCTTCGTTGAAGGTGTGAGAGTGATAGATTAAGGAGGATTTTATCGTGGCTGTTAAGACGATAAATACACAGATGCTTCAGAAGATGTTTCTTGCCGGTGCGGCAAATCTGGAAGCAAAAAAAGAATTCATCAATGAATTAAATGTATTTCCTGTGCCGGACGGAGATACCGGCACTAATATGACACTGACGATTATGTCAGCGGCAAAAGAAGTAAAGGCCATTGAAAACCCGGATATGCTTTCTACTGCAAAGGCAATTTCCTCCGGCTCACTGCGCGGTGCCCGTGGAAATTCCGGCGTTATTCTTTCACAGCTTCTGAGAGGATTTACAAAAGAAATCCGTGACTATGAGGAGATTGACGTCTCTGTTCTGGCAAGAGCCTGTGAAAGAGCGACCGCAACAGCATATAAAGCTGTTATGAAACCAAAAGAAGGTACAATTCTTACTGTGGCAAAAGGCATTTCACAAAAAGCCGGAGAACTTGCCGAAACAACGGAGGATCTTGAAGTGTTCCTTCCGGAGGTTATCCGCCATGCCGAAGATGTGCTTGCACAGACCCCGGAACTTCTCCCTGTCCTGAAAGAGGCAGGAGTGGTTGATTCCGGCGGGCAGGGACTTGTGGAGATCCTCCATGGTGCCTACGATGCATTTTCAGGTAAGGAAATTGACTATTCGGCAATCGACGCGGGAGAGGGGACAAAAATGGTAAAGCCTTCTCAGCAGGCAGAGGCAGATATCAAATTCGGCTACTGTACGGAATTTATTATTATGACAGACAAGCCTTTTACATCAAAGGATGAAACCGAGTTCAAAGGTTATCTGGAATCCATCGGAGATTCTATTGTCTGTGTTGCGGATGATGATATTGTTAAAATCCATGTTCATACAAATGATCCCGGTCTTGCCATTCAGAAGGCGCTCACATACGGACAGCTCTCACGGATGAAAATTGACAACATGCGGGAAGAGCATCAGGAAAAACTGATCCGCGACGCAGAAAAGGTGGCGAAGCAGCAGGCTCAGGCGGCAGAGCTTAAGAAAAAGAAAGAAGCGCGCAAGCCGGTCGGATTTATTACAGTTTCCATCGGCGAGGGAATGAATGAAATTTTCCGTGAACTTGGTGTGGATTATATTATTGAAGGCGGACAGACTATGAATCCAAGCACAGATGATATGCTGACTGCAATTGATCATGTAAATGCAGATCACATTTTCATCTTCCCGAACAACAAAAATATTATCCTCGCGGCAAACCAGGCACAGTCATTAACCAAAGATAAGGATATTATTGTTATTCCCACAAAGACGGTTCCTCAGGGAATC
This sequence comes from Mediterraneibacter sp. HA8405, assembly GCF_056148955.1. Classification (NCBI taxonomy): domain Bacteria; kingdom Bacillati; phylum Bacillota; class Clostridia; order Lachnospirales; family Lachnospiraceae; genus Mediterraneibacter; species Mediterraneibacter sp. HA8405. The sequence goes on from NZ_CM148758.1 coordinate 2,042,872, forward strand.
ACGGCTGTTATTAATTACATGCCGGAAGCGGATGTGGATACAAATATTGATGCAATGAATGAAGGCATTGCTCATGTAAAAACCGGACAGGTAACCTATGCTGTAAGGGATACCCATATTGATGATAAGGAAATCCACGAAGGTGATATTATGGGAATTGGTGACGAAGGAATTTTGTCGGTATGCCAGTCTGTAGAAGAAGCGGCCAGAGAAATGCTTGCACTGATGGTAGATGAAGACGCTGAACTGATCAGCCTCTATTATGGACAGGATGTGACAGCTGAAGACGCCGAGAAACTGGCTCAGGCTGTCGAAGAACAGTACCCGGATGTAGATGTTGATCTCCATTCCGGCGGACAGCCGATTTATTATTATGTGCTTTCCGTAGAGTAAAGATCCGGCAGAATAAGAACGCGAAGAGAACGGGGCGTTCTCCCGACAGGGAGAATGCCCTGTTTTATAATAACAACAGGAGCAGCTGAAAATGAACGAAAAAAACAGTATCGGAAAACTTAAGGGAATCGGGGAAAAGACAGAAGCACTGTTCCATCGGATCGGAGTAAATACAATCGGGGATCTGATCCGTTATTATCCCAGAGGATATGACATTTTTGAAGATCCGGTTCCCATCAGCCAGCTGGAAGAGGGTAAAACCGCCGCTGTAACAGGCGCGGTCTTTGGACGGATACAGGTGTCGGGAAATCAGCCCCTGCAGATTACCACTCTCTATCTGAAAGATATAACAGGTACACTTAAAGTCATCTGGTTCCGTATGCCTTTTCTGAGAAACACACTGGGAAAAGGCGGCCCGCTTACCCTCAGAGGCAGAGTTGTGCGAAAGAGAGAAGGGCTTGTAATGGAACATCCGGAGATTTACTATCCTTCTGTGAAATATGAGGAGAAAAAACATTCCATGCAGCCCGTGTATTCTCTGACAGCCGGGCTGACCAATAATGCTGTAATAAAAGCAGTAAAACAGGCCCTAGAGTATGTCAGCGAAAAACAGAATATTCTCCCCTCCGGACTGGAAGTGAAATATCATTTTCCACCTTACGCCCAGGCTGTACAAATGATGCATTTTCCGGAAAACAAAGAAAGTTTTATCCAGGCAAGGCAGCGGTTCGCATTTGAGGAATTCCTTATATTTGTCCTGGCCCTCCGCCGGATGAAACACGCAGAGGCAAGAGCAAAAAACCAGTTTTATCTGCCGGATTCCCCTCTGCTTACCGGATTTCTGGAGCGTCTTCCCTATCAGCTGACCGGCGCGCAGAAACGCGTGTGGGAAGAAATCCGCGCAGATATGCAGGGACCCGCAGTAATGTCCCGCCTGGTCCAGGGAGACGTAGGATCCGGGAAAACGGTCATCGCCCTGCTCGCACTTCTTCTTGCAGGTCTCAACGGCTGCCAGGGCGCACTGATGGCTCCGACAGAAGTGCTTGCCAGACAGCATTTCGAGACAATTTCAGGCATGCTTGAAGAATACTCCATCCCGTTGAAGGCAGAACTTCTCACCGGCTCTATGACAGCACGGCAGAAACGGGAGGCCTATGAAAGGATAGAAAACGGCAGTGCTTCAATCATAATCGGAACTCATGCGTTAATCCAGGAAAAAGTGAATTACAAGAACCTGTCTCTTGTTGTAACCGACGAGCAGCACCGTTTCGGCGTCCGCCAGCGGGAGGCGCTTGCCGGAAAAGGAAGGACCCCTCACATTCTGGTAATGAGCGCCACCCCCATCCCCCGGACGCTGGCCATCATTTTATACGGGGATCTGGATATCTCGGTAATTGATGAGCTGCCGAAAAACCGTCTCCCTATTAAAAACTGCGTGGTGGATACCAGCTATCGGGAAACCGCTTACCGCTTTATGAAAAAACAGGTGCTGGAAGGCAGACAGTGTTACGTAATCTGCCCTATGGTAGAGGAAAGTGAAAGTCTGGAAGCGGAAAATGTAATGGATTATTCATCCATGCTTTCGGAAGAGATGGGCGTGCAGATCCGTGTGGGGTGCCTGCACGGACGTATGAAACAGCAGGAAAAAGATGCCGTTATGGATGCTTTCGGCCGGAATGACGTCCAGATTCTTGTTTCTACTACCGTAGTGGAAGTCGGAATCGACGTGCCGAATGCTACCGTTATATTGATTGAAAATGCAGAGCGTTTCGGTCTGGCCCAGCTGCACCAGCTCCGGGGCCGTGTGGGAAGAGGCAGGCATCAGTCTTACTGCATTTTTATGTCCCCTTCAAAATCAAAAGAAACGAAGGAACGTCTGGAAATACTGAACCATTCCAACGATGGATTTTTTATTGCGGGAGAAGATCTGCGCCTGCGGGGACCCGGAGACCTGTTCGGCATCCGCCAGAGCGGAATTCTGGATTTTCAGATCGCTGATGTGTTTCAGGATGCAAGGCTTCTCCAGGAAGCCGGTACGGCGGCAGACAAGATTCTTGCTGAGGATCCGGATCTCGCCTTACCTGAACATGCCGGATTAAAGAGATGCATTGAAAATAAACTGCAGCAGATCATGCTGGAGACTACTTTGTGATCTGCCGGTTCCGTTATAAGAACGGCAGCATACAGCAGGAAAGCCGGATATACGGAGAGACAAATTGATTCAGGAGGAAGCGGCAAAATGGAAAATGCAAATGTATTTCAGATGAAAAACAGAAAATTTCCTGACTTTTATTTATGTTTCTGCGGCTATTCAGAATGCGGGCCGCTTCACAGTTTCGGTCCTGCAGTCAGGCCTAACTATATTCTGCATTATATTGTAAAAGGCAGGGGCATATACCAGGTGGGAGAAGACCGTTATAAGCTGGAGGCCGGTCAGGGATTTCTGATTGAGCCGGAGGTGAGAACTTTCTACCAGGCAGATGCTGAGGAACCATGGACTTATCTCTGGATCGGCTTTAACGGCGCCAGGGCAGGGGACTATCTAAAAGAGATCGGCCTTGGCGGCAATCGCCTGACTTTCAGCTGTACAGAAGGCGCGAAACTGAAAGAAATGATGAAGAAGCAGTTGGAAAACAGCACCTACAGTGTGGAAAATGATTTTCTGAGCGAAAGCTTCCTCTGTTCTTTCTTCGCAGTGCTTGCGCACAGTATGGAACTGAACGCTCCGGTCAGACAGAAAAGCGAGAATATGTATGTAAGGAAAGCCGTAGAATACATTCAGAACAATTATTCTTACGGCATCAATGTGGCTGACGCGGCAGCCTATGTAGGGGTCAGCAGAAGTTACCTTTACACCCTTTTTCTGAAAACGCTTGGTCTTTCACCGCAGGAATACCTGATCAGTTACAGAATAACCAGAGCTTCCCAGCTTCTCGTCATCAGTGACCTTCCCGTAGAAGGAATTGCCCAGTCCTGCGGATACGAAGATCCGCTTGTCTTTTCAAAAGCATTTAAACGCCGTACGGGGATGTCGCCCACCCGGTACCGGAAAGTAAATCAGTAAACATTTTGACTGTTTTATAAAACATTTCCGCCTGTTGCTTTTATACTTTTTCCCTATAATAGTGGAAAGAATAAGCCAACCGCATACAGGAGGGAATGATATGAATATTGTATTCCATGAATCATGCAGAACATTTCATCTTTATAATGATCAGATCAGCTATATTTTGACAGTTCTTCCCAACGGCCAGCTGGGGCAGCTCTATTTTGGAAAAGCAGTCCGGGATCGTGACGACTTTTCCTTCCTTCTTGAAACCTGCAGCCGGCCGATGGCTTCCTGTGTTTTTGATACAGATAAAAAATTTTCTCTGGAGCACATCAAACAGGAATATGCCGTTTTCGGCACAACGGATTTCAGATCTCCTGCCCTAGAAGTAGTACAGGAAAATGGCAGCCGGATCAGTGATTTTCAGTATCAGACATACAGAATTCTTCCGGGCAAACCCGGACTGGAAGGACTTCCTGCCACCTATACTGAGTCCGATGATGAGGCCCGGACACTGATTGTAACCGTAAAAGACCCGGTAACCGGACTGGCGGCGGAACTTCTTTATACGATTTTTGCGGAAAAAGGAATTCTTTCCCGAAGCGTCCGGTTTATAAATCAGGGAGAGGAAACCCTTCATCTGACAACTGCCATGAGTCTGTGCATGGACCTTCCGGACAGCAATTATGAATGGATTCAGTTTTCCGGTGCATGGGCGCGGGAACGGTATCCGAAAAAACGGATCCTGGAACAGGGCATCCAGTCTGTCGGAAGCCTGCGGGGCCATTCCTCCCATAATCACAATCCGTTTGTTATACTGAAACGTCCGACAGCCGACGAGTTTCAGGGAGAAGTCATCGGTTTCAGTCTGATTTACAGCGGAAACTTTCTCATACAGGCAGAGGTTGACACCTATAATACAACCCGGATCCTGGCCGGAATCCATCCGTCAGGATTTGACTGGAAACTGGAAAAGGAGCAGGTATTCCAGACTCCGGAAGCAGTTATGGTTTATTCCAACAGAGGAATGAATGAGATGAGCCAGACATTTCACCGGCTCTATCAGAAACGGCTTGCCCGGGGATACTGGAGAGACAGAGAACGCCCGATTCTTATTAATAACTGGGAAGCAACCTATTTTGATTTTACCGAGGAACGTCTGCTTAAAATTGCAGAGAAAGCAAAGGAAAGCGGAATTGAGCTTTTCGTTCTGGATGACGGATGGTTCGGGGAACGCAGCTCCGAGCATGCCGGGCTTGGCGACTGGACCGCAAACCGGAATCGATTTCCGGAAGGCATCGCCGGAATTGCTGAAAAAATTAATAAAATCGGTATGAAGTTCGGTCTCTGGTTCGAACCCGAAATGGTGAACAGGGATTCAGATCTGTTCCGCCGTCATCCGGACTGGATTCTCTCCGCGCCGGGACGCCGTTCTTCCCAGGGCAGATTTCAGTATGTTCTTGATTTCTCCAGAAAAGAAGTGGTGGACTGTATCTATGAGATGATGGCGGATATTCTCAGCCATGCAGCGATATCATATGTAAAATGGGATATGAACCGCAGTATTACAGAATGTTACTCTGCAGCTCTTCCGGCTGACCGGCAGGGAGAAGTTTACCACCGCTATATCCTTGGAGTATATAATCTGTATGAGCGCCTGACCGGCCGTTTTCCTGAAGTCCTTTTTGAATCCTGCGCCAGCGGAGGCGGAAGATTCGATCCGGGAATGCTTTATTACGCGCCCCAGGCATGGACCAGTGACGATACGGACGCCGTAGAGCGGGTTAAAATTCAGTACGGCAGTTCTTACTGTTATCCGGTAAGCAGCATGGGAAGTCATGTATCTGTGTCGCCAAACCATCAGCTTAACCGCAGCACACCTCTTTCCACAAGGGCAAATGTGGCTTATTTCGGAACCTTTGGCTACGAACTGGATCTGAATAAACTCTCCGGAAGGGAACAGGAGGAAGTAAAAGCTCAGGTTGCGTTTATGAAACAGTACAGGAAACTGATCCAGTTCGGTACATTTTACAGATTATTAAGTCCTTTTGAAAATAACCGGTCGGCATGGATGGTCGTCAGACCGGACAAAAAGCAGGCTCTTGTAGGATGTTACCGGACGCTCAGTGAAACAAACGCGCCTTACACCCGTCTTCTTCTGAAAGGGCTGGACGAGGGAACCAGATACTGTATCGAAGGAGACAGCAATACTCACTATGGCGATGAGCTGATGAACATCGGCCTGATTACTTCGGATGCATCCTGTGGAGAAATGGCGGAAACAGATGTTCCCTGCCGTGATTTTGATTCAAGATTATATATTTTAAATGCATTATAAAAATGAAGACGGACAGTCTGTATTTTTGCTATGAATTTCCAGACTAAAGCTGCAAATCCTCCATATACTAAGAGCGTAACATGAAGAAACGGAAGCAGATGTATCGTAACCGGCTGCATTCAAAGCGGCAGATTACATACAGATGCAGCCGGAAGAATATGTTACAGAACACAGAAAAAGTAACAGTACTGTTACAAAGTTGCAGAAGGAGGAAAAAGATCATGGCAAGTCGTTCATCCAACAGAGCAGCAGTGCCGGAGGCAAAAGGCGCTCTGGACAAATTCAAGTACGAGGTTGCAAATGAGCTCGGTGTACCGCTGACTGACGGTTACAACGGAGACCTTACGTCCAAGCAGAACGGATCTGTAGGTGGATATATGGTCAAGAAAATGATCGAACAGCAGGAAAAACAGATGGCAGGCAAATAACCATTGTCTGACAGAAAATGAGAGAAAAGCACTCGGGATTGACCTGAGTGCTTTTTTCTGCTAAAATTCAGCATAGTTATAGTAAAAGGAGTGTCGCCATATGAGAGTAATCGCCGGAAGTGCCAGAAGCCTGCGGTTAAAGACCCTGGACGGCATGGAGACAAGACCTACCACCGACCGGATAAAAGAAACGCTTTTTAATATTATCGGACCGTCTGTATACGACAGTGTTTTTCTCGATCTTTTCAGCGGAAGCGGCGGAATCGGAATTGAAGCCTTAAGCAGAGGAGCAAAAGAAGCTTTCTTTGTGGAAAAAAATCCCAGAGCTATGTCCTGCATCAAAGAAAACCTGAAATTCACACGCCTGGAAACCAGGGCTGTTACGATTACCAGAGATGTGATGGATGCACTGTACAGACTGGAAGGAGAAAAAGTATTTGATATCATTTTCATGGATCCTCCTTATGACAGAGACTATGAAAAGAACGTGCTCATATATCTGGCAGAATCCGGGCTTATATATGAAGATACGATGATCATTGTCGAGGCATCGAAAGATACGGATTTTTCCTATGTAAATGAACTGGGACTGCACGTCTTCCGAGAAAAAGTATATAAGACAAATAAACATGTCTTTATTGAGAAGGCAGGGAAGGAAGAAATATGTTAAGAGCAATCTATCCGGGAAGCTTTGACCCGGTTACGTACGGGCACTGTGATATTATACAGAGATCCTGCAAAATCGTAGATGAATTAATCGTCGGAGTGCTGAATAATAAAGCGAAAATGCCGTTGTTTTCTGTAGAAGAACGTGTTAAAATGTTAAAGGAAGTGACGGGAAGTCTGCCAAATGTCAGAATTGTGCCGTTCGACGGCCTGCTCGTTGATTTTGCATCCTGCATGGATGCCCGGCTGATCATCAGAGGACTGAGAGCGATCACAGATTTTGAATATGAACTTCAGATGTCACAGACGAATCACAAACTGGAACCAAAGGTTGAAACCATGTTTTTAACTACAAGTATACAATATTCGTATTTGAGTTCCACCACAGTAAGAGAAATTGCCGCTTTTGGGGGAGATTTGTCACAGTTTGTGCCGGAAGCGGTCGCTGTGGAACTTAAGAAAAAGATGAATACAAAAGGAGAGTGTAATCATGAGCAGCCGCATTGAACAGATTATTGATGAGATCGAAGAGTACATCGACAGGGATTGTAAATATCAGCCGCTGTCTACGACTAAGATTGTTGTTAATAAGGAGCATCTGGAGGAACTGCTGAGAGAACTCCGTCTGAAGACTCCGGAAGAAATCAAGAGATATCAGAAGATTATCGCAAACCGGGACGCCATTCTTGCCGACGCGAAGGCAAAGGCGGATTCCATGATTGAGGAGGCTCAGGTACAGACAACAGAGCTTGTCAGTGAGCATGAGATTATGCAGCAGGCTTATGCCCAGGCCAATGAGATCGTAACTCAGGCTACCGCTCAGGCGCAGGAAATAATCGACAACGCCACGTCTGACGCAAATGCCATTCGCATCGGAGCAATTCAGTACACGGATGATCTTCTTGCAAATGCCGAGAGTATTATCGGACATACACTGGACAGTTATACAACAAAATATGACGGCCTGATCAATTCTCTTCAGGAGTGCTATGATACTGTACGTTCCAATCGTGCAGAGCTGGATATCCCGGAAGATGATGACTATTCTTCATCAGAGGATGAAAATTTCTAGAAAACAGGCTGCAAAAAATTCAGATAAAAAACTGCCAGAAGACTGGCTGCCCCTGCGGCAGCCAGTTTTTGTATAATATAGTGAGATGTTTTCAGACCGGTATCCTGTATCATACATTGTGTCTGCGCCACAGAGCACAGTCCGCCGAAAGATGTAAGCGCCATAATCAGAGCCCAGGACAGAGACAGCCGCACATCAAGACTGTCTATGATAAGAATTCCGTTCGTCATTTCCAGGACGGCTGCCAGTGTTGTAAAAACCGGGCTGTGCTGTCCGGATTCTGACAGGAGAGAAAGAATAACGGAGAACAGTATAATATAACCTCCTACTTTTACAATAGACTCAAAGCTGTTCATCATGCAGGTATCTATCAGAGAAAAGTCCTGCTGCCGTCCCGGACCGTTTTCTGAAGCGGCAGTTTCCTGGAAAAAGCGGCTCCCTTTTTCCAGATAAAATTTCCGGAAAATGAAGCTCAGCAGAACAGGCGCTCCCATCAGTACAATAAGAGAGGGAAGAAGGAGCCGGTCCTTCCCCAGTGTCTTCCATACAATAAAATTTATAATAAAGACAGGGCTTGTATTATTGCAGAAAGAAAGCAGGTACTGTCCCTCATTTCCGGTAATTCTGCCTGTCCGCAGCAGATCCGCAGTTACTTTTGCTCCCATGGGATAACCGCACAGAAATCCTGCCAGAACCGCAAAAGAGCCGTTTCCCGACACACCGAATATCCGGCGGAAAGGCCGGCGTAATATACGGGAGATACATGCAAGACCTCCGGATTCCATCAAAAGATTCGTAATCAGCATAAAGGGAAATAAGGTGGGGAAAACAATCTGAAACCACAGCAGCAGCCCTTCGCTTGCCCCGTTAAACACAGCTCTCGGGAACAAAAGCATTGTCCCGAATATCAGTGTGATCAGCACAGTAGTTGAAAAATGTTTCAAAGGAGAAACCTGCCTTTTCCTGCATGATTATTTCAGTTATATGATCCGCGCATGCCTTTTATGTACGAATCATATAGTAAAAGAAAAAGGGGGTTTTTTTGAAACGAATAAAAAGATATTCGGTTTTTCTGTTTTCTGTCCTCCTGTTTTCCGGTATTTTTCTCGGCCGGCTGCGAGAATCCGCCCAGATTACACGGCTGACAGAAGACACTGTATTTTCCATGGATTTCCGCAGCCAGCCTCTGGACGAGGAAATACTTCAGGAAGCGGAAGAAATGGATTTTCCGGGCGAAATGCTCGGTATCTGTATGCTGGAGACAGATTTCGGCAGAACAGACAGAAGGAAAACACTGGAACAGATGCGGGAGGGAAAGAACAGGTGGGAACAGCGTCCCGGATGGGACAGCTATGTGTCTGCCTGCAGGGCAGTCTGGGATGATCTGGAGTATTTTCCGGTGGCAGAGGCGTCCAACCGTACAGATATGACGGTATCTTTTGTCAATTCCTGGATGTTTGACAGAGATTATGGCGGAAGCAGACAGCATGAAGGGACAGATATTATGCCCTCTGTTGATGAAAGAGGGCTGTATCCCGTTGTCAGCATGACGGACGGGACTGTAAGAAGTATGGGCTGGCTGGAACTGGGCGGATGGCGCATCGGTATTGACGCCCCCGGCGGCGCTTACTTCTATTATGCGCATCTTGCTTCTTATGCGGATCTGAAAGAAGGGGACCGGGTAGAAGCAGGAGATCTGCTGGGATATATGGGAGACAGCGGTTACAGTACTGTGGAGGGTACAACAGGGAATTTCCCCGTTCATCTTCACCTTGGGATTTATCTGTATGACAGCGGACAGGAAATCAGCGTAAATCCCTATCCTGTTCTGAAGTATACAGAGCAGCACAGGATCCGGTACCGTTTTTCGCAATGAAGGGTTTTCCGCAAATGCAAATCGTGATATACTAGCTACATTGAGTTTTTTCTGCATCGTCAGAGAAACATACATTACATATTTAATCGGAGGAAATAAGATGAATTTACCGGAGACGTTTGTCAATAAGATGAAACGGCTGCTTGGCGGCGATTATGAGAATTACGAAAAATGTTTTGATCTGCCGCGCCATTACGGCCTCCGTGTAAACACAGCGAAAATTTCGGTCGAAAAATTTCTGGAAATCGCTCCCTGGCCGCTGCGCCCTGTACCCTGGATTGAAAATGGTTTTTATTTTGATGGGGAGCTTTATCAGCCTGCCAGACATCCTTACTATTTTGCAGGCTTATACTATCTCCAGGAACCCAGTGCCATGACTCCCGCCGACCGCCTGCCTGTTGATCCCGGTGACAGAGTACTTGACGTATGTGCTGCTCCGGGCGGCAAAGCAACAGAACTGGGAGCCAGACTCAATGGGACCGGAATCCTTGCGGCCAATGATCTGAGCAGTTCCAGAGCAAAAGGACTTCTGAAGAATCTGGAACTGTTCGGAATCGGAAATGTGCTGGTGCTCAGCGAAGAACCGGGCAAACTGGTGTCCCGCTTTCCGGAATACTTTGATAAAATTCTTATTGACGCTCCCTGTTCCGGCGAGGGCATGTTCCGCAAAGACAAAAAAATGATACGGGCCTGGGAAGAACATGGGCCGGAATATTTTTCCAAAATTCAGAAAAGCATCATAACACAGGCAGCGCAGATGCTTGCGCCGGGCGGTATGCTTCTGTATTCCACCTGTACCTTTGATCCGGAAGAAAATGAAAAGACGGTCGAGTATCTACTTCGCGAATATCCCGAATTCAGGATCTGCGATATCCGGCCCTACAGCGGATTTTCTTCCGGCATTCCGGAGGAATCCGACAGCAAAAACCCCGAGCTTGCCAGAACGGTACGTATCTTTCCCCACCGGATGGAGGGCGAGGGCCATTATCTGGCGCTGCTGAAAAAAGAGGGCGAAAAGCCTCTGCGCGCAGAGCAGGTTTCTTCAGGAAAAGGAAAAGACAGACTTCCCGAAGAACTGGCGGATTTTCTTTCTCTTGTCTCCAGGGATTTTGATCCTGCACGGATAGAGATCAGGGGAGGAAAAGTATACTTTATGCCGGACGGACTGCCGTCCATGAAAGGCATCCGTTTCCTGAGAACCGGACTTCTCCTCGGAGAACTGAAAAAGAACCGTTTTGAGCCCAGTCAGGCGCTCGCCATGAATCTGAAAAAGGAGGAGTACCGCCATACTCTGGATTTTTCCGTCCGGGATGAACGGGTAATCAAATATCTGAAAGGAGAGACTCTGGATGTGGAAGACCTGGTTTCTCCAAAGGAAAAGGGATGGTATCTGGTCTGCGTAGACGGTTATCCGCTGGGATTCGGAAAACTTGTAAACCAGACGCTGAAAAACAAATATCTTCCCGGATGGCGGTGGATGTCAGCATGAAAATCAGACTGGATAAATATCTGGCAGACATGGGATTCGGCACAAGATCTCAGGTTAAACAGCAGATTGCCAGAGGAAGTGTTACAGTAAACGGATCTTCTGCCGTCCGTCCGGAGCTGAAAATCGAGACGGACAGTGATACGGTCTTTTACTGCGGCGTAAAGGCAGCGTATGAGCCGTATGAATATTTTATGCTCAATAAACCGGCCGGGGTGGTGTCCGCAACCGAAGACAAAAAGGAGCGCACCGTGCTGGATCTGCTCCAGGAGCGAAAACGGAAAGACCTTTTCCCGGTAGGGCGGCTGGACAAAGATACAGAAGGTCTTCTTCTGATTACAAATGACGGAAATCTGGCTCACCGTCTCCTGGCTCCGGGAAAACATGTAGATAAAGTATATTATGCAGAAATCGACGGAAAAGTAACCCGGGAAGATGCAGAACATTTTCTTGCGGGAGTAGACATCGGAGATGAGAAAAAGACCATGCCGGCAGTCCTTGAGATTCTCTCATCGGCAGACCGGTCCCGAGTTCTGCTGACGATCCGGGAAGGCCGGTTCCATCAGGTGAAACGAATGTTTCATGCGGCGGGAAAAGAAGTGCTTTTTCTGAAGCGGATTCAGATGGGTTCCCTGAAGCTGGATGAAAAGCTCAGCCCCGGTGAATACAGAAGGCTGACAAAGGAAGAGGTTGAAAAATTATGTTAAAAGGCAAAAAGGCAGTTATCTTTGATATGGACGGTTCCCTTGTGGATTCGATGTGGATCTGGCCGGAAGTGGACCGGATTTATATGACAAAATATCATCTGTCTCCGCCGGAGACGTTTCATAAAGATATCGAAGGACGAAGCTATACGGAAACAGCTCAGTACTTCGTGGATACATTTTCTACTCTGGACCGTACGGTAGAACAGGTAATGAAGGAGTGGCGGGATATGACCATCCGGCTCTATGCGACAAAAGTCTTCCCCAAACCCGGAGCCGTGGAATTTCTGGAATCCATGCGGCGCGCAGGAGTAAAGCTTGGCATCGCTACAAGCAATAACCGGGAGATTGCCGAAGCGGCTCTGAACGCCCGGAATCTGGCCGGCTTTTTTGATTCCGTGCGTACATCCTGCGAAGTGGCTGCCGGGAAACCCGCCCCGGATGTGTATCTGAAAGTGGCCGATGATCTCCGGGTCTCACCGGGAGAATGTCTCGTTTTTGAGGATGTGCCAAACGGGATCCTGGCGGGAAAAAACGCGGGCATGGAAGTATGTGCCGTGGACGATGCCTTTTCCCGGCCGGACGAAGAAGAAAAGAAAAGGCTGGCTGATTATTTTATTCATGATTATTATGAAATCAGAGACAATACTTATGAAAGATGCAGGAGACATTAATTCATGGAACAGACATTTTTGCCCCTGAGCAGGAAGGATATGGAGGCAAGAGGATGGGATCAGGTGGATTTCGCCTATATTATCGGGGACGCCTATGTAGATCATCCTTCTTTTGGACATGCAGTAATCAGCCGGGTGCTGGAATCCCACGGATACCGGGTGGGAATTATCTCCCAGCCCGACTGGAGAAATCCCGCAAGCATTGACGTTTTCGGAAGGCCCCGCCTGGGATTCCTCGTATCAGCCGGCAATATGGATTCCATGGTAAATCATTATTCCGTTTCAAAGAAAAAGAGAAAAACCGATGCCTATACCCCCGGCGGGGAAATGGGAAAACGTCCCGACTATGCCTGTGTGGTTTACGGCAATCTGATCCGTCAGACATACAGAGATGTTCCGGTTATTCTGGGCGGCATTGAAGCCAGCCTGCGCCGGCTTGCCCACTATGATTACTGGTCGGACCGTCTGAAACGTTCGGTGCTTCTGGACTCCGGAGCCGATATCATTTCTTATGGAATGGGAGAGCGCTCCATTGTAGAAATCGCTGAAGCCCTGGACTCCGGCATCTCTGTGAAAGATCTGACTTATCTTGACGGGACTGTTGTCAAAATAAAAAACCGGGAAGATATTTTCGACGCTGAATTCCTGCCCTCCTTTGAAGAGCTGAAACAGTCAAAAAAAGCCTATGCCGAAAGTTTTTACACACAGTACCAGAATACAGATCCCTATACCGGACGCCGGCTGGCAGAACAGTATAACGATCACCTGTATGTGGTACAGAATCCGCCGGCCAAACCGCTCACGCAGACAGAAATGGACGATGTTTACGATCTTCCCTATGCCCGTACTTTTCATCCTTCTTACGAAAAGCTGGGCGGAGTTCCCGCCATCTCTGAGATAAAATTCAGTCTGATCAGCAACAGAGGATGTTTCGGCGGATGCAGTTTCTGTGCCCTTACCTTTCATCAGGGAAGGATTGTACAGACACGAAGCCATGAATCTCTTCTGAAAGAGGCAAAGGCCATGACTGAAGAGATAGATTTCAAAGGTTATATTCATGATGTGGGCGGGCCCACTGCAAACTTCCGGCATCCTTCCTGTGAAAAACAGCTGTCCCGGGGAGTGTGCAGGAACAGACAGTGCCTTTTTCCGAAACCATGCGCCAATCTGAACGCAGATCATTCCGACTATGTTGCTCTGCTGAAAAAACTGCGGGCACTGCCGGGTGTAAAAAAAGTTTTTATCCGCTCCGGAATCCGGTTTGATTATCTCCTGGCTGACAAGAGCAAAGAGTTTCTGCGGGAACTGTGCATGTACCATGTCAGCGGCCAGCTGAAGGTGGCACCGGAACATGTGGCCGCTCCGGTTCTGTCTCTTATGGGGAAGCCGGAACATCAGGTTTATGAATCCTTTGTCCGTGCCTTTGACAAGATGAATCAGTCCATCGGAAAGAAGCAGTATCTTGTTCCTTATCTGATGTCCTCCCATCCCGGCTCTACTTTGAAAGAGGCGGTAAAACTGGCGGAGTACTGCCGGGATCTGGGCTACATGCCGGAACAGGTACAGGATTTTTATCCTACGCCTTCCACACTGTCCACCTGTATGTATTATACCGGTCTGGATCCGCGGACAATGAAACCGGTTTATGTGCCGAAGAATCCTCATGAAAAAGCGATGCAGAGAGCGCTGATTCAGTACCGGAACCCGAAGCTTCGTCCTCTGGTGTACGAAGCTCTGGAGAAAGCCGGAAGAACGGACCTGATCGGATACGGGCCGAAATGCCTGATACGTCCGGAAAACAGGACCGGAAACAGACCTGAAAACAGCGGGCCAGCAGCAGACAGGGACAGAACAGGGCAGAAAAGAACCGGGAAACGGAAAAAGAAAACCATACGAAATATCCACAGAAAGAAGTGAATGAAATGAAGCGGATTGCCGTTGTAACCGGCGCTTCCTCCGGCATGGGCAGAGAGTTTGTAATGCAGCTGAATACATTCTGCCCGGATCTGGAAGAGATCTGGGTTCTGGCCAGAAGACGGAAACGTCTGGAACAGCTGGCGGTTAAGTGTCCGGTTCCTTTACGCATTTTTGAAGGAGATATTACGAAAAAGAAAATCCGGCATTCTCTGAAAACCGCGCTGCAGAATGAAAGACCGGCCATCCGGGTACTGATCAATGCGGCAGGGTTCGGGAAAACCGGAACTGTGGAAGAAATTGCCGCAGAAGAAGAAAATGCGCAGACAGACATGATAAACGTAAACTGCCGCGCTCTGACCGGCATAACAGAAATCTGCCTGCCGTTTCTGCACAGAGGCAGCCGGATTATTAATCTGGCCTCTGCGGCAGCGTTCTGCCCGCAGCCTTCTTTTGCCGTTTATGCCGCAACGAAAGCTTATGTGCTGAGCTTTTCCAGAGCGCTGAACCGAGAACTGAGGAAACGGGGAATTTTTGTAACCGCTGTTTGTCCGGGACCGGTAAATACAGAGTTTTTCCGGATCAGCGGCGGGCCTTCCAGCCCTTTGAAAAAACGTTTTGCAAAAGATGCATCGGCAGTTGTAAAGAAAGCATTAAAAGACAGTCTGGCGAAAAAAGAACTGTCTGTTTACGGAGCAGCCATAAAAGCCGCAAGGCTGGGCGCAAAAATACTTCCCCACAGACTGATTATCCGGCTGTTTGCCTGAACAGGATTTCTGAAAAAGCCGGACCATACCCGGCAATATATGAGAGGATACTGAAAAAGCATGAAAAAAACAGAAAAAGGAACGCCCGGATATCTCTCTTATAAAAAAAGAATCGAGATTATCCGTACCATTATATATTTTGGAATTGTAGCAGCTATTTTTCTTCTGGGTTATTTTCAGACCAAAACCCGGCTGAATCTGTTTACTGTAGCAGCCGTTCTCGGCTGTCTGCCTGCCGCCAAAGCGCTGGTCGGCGTAATCGTCCGCCTTCCTTACCGGTCTGTGGACAAAAAAATCGTATCGGATCTTTCCGAAAAAGCCGGAAATCTTACTGCATGCTACGACCTGGTCTTTACCAGCACGGAGAAAATTATGGCCGTCGACTGCATTGTAGTGTCCGGCAGCACAATTTTCGGTTATACACATTATGCGAAAACCGATCCGGAAGAAACGCAGAAGCATATTAAAAACATTCTGGATGAGAACGGCTTTACCGGATTTACAGTCCGTATTCTCAGAGAATACAAACCCTTTCTGGCAAGAGCAGAAGGCCTGGATCACATTGCCGCTGTAGAAAAAGCCGACACTGTCGCGCAGGATAAAAAAATCTGCGCCATACTTCTGAATGTTTCTCTGTAATTAACATTCCGTAAAATGTTCTTCACCGGTCAGAGAAACACGAAAGGTAAATATCAGAAAAGGAGAGTATGGATGAAAGAACTGACAATCCGTGAAAACGAGGCCGGTCAGCGGCTGGATAAATTTCTGACCAAATACATGAACCGCGCTCCAAAAAGTTTCCTTTACAAAATGCTGCGGAAAAAGAACATTACACTCAATGGAAAAAAAGCGGAAGGCAGAGAAATTCTTGCCCCCGGTGACACGGTAAAACTGTTTCTCTCCGATGATACCATTCACAGCTTTTCGGAACACAAAGAATTTACAGGTCAGGGGCCGGACAGCTCATCTGTCGGAAATCCGCTGAAGCCGGACATAATCTATGAGGACGCGCATACACTTTTTATTAACAAGCCTGTCGGAATGCTTTCCCAGAAAGCCCGGCCTGACGACGTTTCTCTGGTGGAATATCTGACGTCTTATCTTTTGTCCACAGGCCAGATTACGCAGGATGAACTCCGTACCTTTCATCCTGCGGTGTGCAACCGGCTGGACAGAAATACAAGCGGTATTGTGGCTGCCGGAAAATCCCTGGCCGCGCTGCAGAAATTAAGCGCGATGTTCCGGGACAGAAGCATACGCAAATACTATCTGTGCCTTGTCAGTGGAACTGTGGCGCATAAAGCCAGACTAAAAGGATATCTGGAAAAAGATCAACGGACAAACCGTGTGACAGTCAGAAAAGAGGGAGCAGTTCCGGACCATTCCGGGGCCTTTATAGAGACAGAGTACCGTCCGCTCAGATCCGCAGGCGGAACGACTCTCCTTGAAGTTCATCTGATCACCGGGAAAACGCATCAGATCCGGGCGCATCTGGCCGCGGAAGGCCATCCCCTGATCGGGGATTATAAATATGGAGACCGGAAGATAAATGACAGGTTCAAACGCTCCTACGGACTTCAGTCCCAGATGCTCCATTCTTACAGGCTCTGTTTTCCCAGGTGTACCGGCGAACTGGCGCTCCTTTCTGAAAAAGAACTGCTGGCTGACGCGCCGGATCTGTTTGTAAAAATCTGCCGTGACAGGGGAGTGATGTAAGATGGCTACATGGAATTCACGGGGATTGCGGGGATCCACATTGGAAGAACTGATAAACCGGACAAATGAGCGGTATTCGGAAATGGGGCTTGCTCTGATTCAGAAGATTCCTACGCCCATAACTCCGGTAAAAATTGATAAAGAGCATCGACATATTACACTTGCATACTTTGATAAAATCAGTACTGTGGATTATATCGGAGCAGTTCAGGGAATTCCCGTCTGCTTTGACGCAAAAGAATGCAGTGCCGACACCTTTCCGCTTCAGAATATTCATGAACATCAGGTCCGCTTTATGGAGAAGTTCGAACAGCAGGGCGGAATTTCCTTCCTCCTTATATATTATACCGGCAGGGAGGAACTCTATTATATGACCTATACTCAGATCAGAAAATTCTGGGACAGATCTGTAAAAGGAGGACGGAAAAGCTTCCGCTATGACGAGCTGGAACCGGGATGGTTTTTTTCTCTGAAAAACGGATATTTTGTTCCCTATCTGGAATGTCTGCAGCAGGACCTGGACCGCAGAGATTCCTCTTGTGAAGATTAGGAAAACGGGATTGCCGGACAGAGATTGACAGGGAGAGAGAAACTTTGTATAATGACAAAAGGATTTTAACGTGTTAGCACGGTAAAGTGAAGGGAGATTTTCAATGGAACAAAAATTACATACTCCGGAAGGAGTCCGGGATATTTACAGCAAAGAATGTGAAATCAAACTTGCACTGCAGAAAAAATTGAGCACCGTACTTCATTTGTATGGTTATCAGGATATACAGACGCCGACCTTTGAATACTATGACGTTTTCCGAAAAGAAATCGGGTCGATTTCTACCCGTGAACTGTATAAGTTTTTTGACAGAGACGGCAATATTCTGGCATTGCGTCCTGATATTACCCCTTCAGTGGCCCGCGCCGCGGCAACGCTGTTCGAGGGAGAAGATATGCCGATTCGCCTCTGTTATGCAGGTAATACTTTTATTAACCATACAAGCTATCAGGGACGTTTAAAGGAA
This sequence comes from Mediterraneibacter sp. HA8405, assembly GCF_056148955.1. Classification (NCBI taxonomy): domain Bacteria; kingdom Bacillati; phylum Bacillota; class Clostridia; order Lachnospirales; family Lachnospiraceae; genus Mediterraneibacter; species Mediterraneibacter sp. HA8405. Next base: position 2,060,971 of record NZ_CM148758.1, read on the forward strand.
AACACACAGCTCGGCGCAGAGCTGATCGGTCTGGATTCCATTGAAGCGGACGCCGAGATGCTTGCAATGGTTGTGGATGGACTGAAACAGACCGGACTGAAAGAATTTCAGGTAAACATCGGACATGTAGACTTTATCCAGAGTCTTCTGGAGACAACCGGATTTGAAGAAGAGGAGATGGAGGAACTCCGCACTCTCATTACAAACCGGAATTACTTTGGCGTGGATGAGATTCTGGACAATAAAAACGTAAAGGGAAGTGTAAAAGAAGCATTTCACATTCTTCCTGAGCTGATGGGCGGGCCTGAGATTCTGGAGCAGGCTGCCCGGCTGGCGCCGAATGTAAATGCAAGACTCGCAATTACAAGGCTTCAGCAGATCTACAAACTGCTGAAATTATATCATGCAGAAGATCATATTACTTTTGACCTGAGCATGATCGGAAGCTACGGCTATTATTCCGGCATTATTTTCCGCGCCTATACCTATGGTACGGGAGATGCCGTTGTAAGAGGCGGACGATATGATCATCTTCTGGAAAAATTCGGAAAAAGCACGCCATCCATTGGATTTGCCATTATTGTGGATGAACTGATGAGCGCTCTGAACCGCCAGAAGATCCGGGTTGAGACAAGTTACCGCAATCTGATCGTATATACACAGGCTACAGAAGAGTGGGCGGTCTCTCTTGCCATGAATTTCCGATCGAAAGGCAAAAATATAGAGATCATAAAACGGGAACCGGAAGATGACAGAAAGAAATATGAAGATTATGCCAGAAATTCTTCGATCATGAGCATGCTGTATCTTCAGGATAACTATCAGATTGAAATGCTCAATCTGATTACCGGAGAAGAAAAAACTGTGACTGCAAAAAAACAGTAGAAAAGAGGCTTACTTATGAGATATTTGACATTTGCCCTCACAAAGGGCAGACTTGCCGAAAAGACCCTTGCAATGCTGGAAAAACTGGGTGTTACCTGTGATGAAATGAAGGATAAAAGTTCAAGAAAACTGATCTTCACAAATGAGGAGCTGAAGCTGAAATTTTTCCTTGCCAAAGGCCCTGACGTGCCCACTTACGTAGAATACGGCGCGGCGGATATCGGTGTCGTGGGCAAAGACACGATTATTGAAACCGGGAGAAAAGTACATGAAGTTCTGGACTTAAAGTTCGGGAAATGCAGGATGTGTGTCTGCGGATACGAAGACGCGGCAGAGCTTCTGAAACATCATGAACTGATCCGGGTCGCCACAAAATATCCGAATATCGCAAAAGACTATTTTTACAACAAACGGCATCAGACTGTAGAAATTATTAAAATGAACGGATCTATTGAACTGGCGCCTATCGTAGGTCTGTCTGAAGTTATTGTGGATATTGTGGAAACAGGCTCTACACTGAAAGAAAACGGCCTGGTGGTTCTGGACGAAGTGTGTCCGCTGTCTGCCCGGATGATTGTCAATCCGGTCAGCATGAGAATGGAAAATGACAGGATCCGCGAACTGATCAGCAGCCTGCGGGATCTGCTCAGGGAGGATTAGATATGCATATAGAAAAACTGGACAGCAGTACAAAAAAGAATTTGCTGGAAGATCTCCTCAAAAGGAGCCCCAACAGCTATGGGAAATATGAAGCCAGTGTAAAAGAAATACTGGATAATGTACAGAACAGAAGAGATGAGGCTGTTTTTGCATATACAAAGCAGTTTGACGGAGCGGATATTAATGCTTCCAATATTCAGGTGACAGAGGAGGAGATCAAGGAAGCCTACAGTCTTGTGGACGATTCTCTTCTTGCCGTCATCCGGAAAGCAAAGAAAAATATTGAAGCATACCATGAAAAGCAGCGCCAGTACAGCTGGTTTGACAGCAAACCGGACGGTACGATTCTGGGGCAGAAAGTCACAGCTCTTGCCAGAGTAGGCGTCTATGTGCCCGGAGGCAAGGCCGCTTATCCTTCCTCTGTTCTTATGAATATCATGCCGGCAAAAGTAGCCGGAGTGGAAGAAATTATTATGGTTACCCCTCCCGGAAAAGACGGGAAAGTTACCCCGACTACTCTGGTGGCCGCAAATGAAGCCGGCGCTGATAAAGTCTACAAAGTGGGCGGCGCCCAGGCAATTGCCGCCCTTGCTTTCGGAACAGAAAGCATACCAAAAGTAGATAAAATTGTAGGACCGGGTAATATTTATGTGGCTCTTGCCAAGAAATCCGTTTATGGCTATGTCAGCATTGACTCAGTTGCGGGTCCCAGTGAAATTCTGGTGCTGGCTGATGATACGGCAAATCCCCGCTATGTAGCGGCCGATCTTCTTTCTCAGGCAGAGCATGATGAAATGGCAAGCGCCATTCTGGTGACAACAAGTATGGAACTGGCAGAGAAAGTATCTGCACAGGTGGATGAATTTGTCCGGGAACTCTCCAGAGGTCAGATCATTCAGAAATCTCTGGATAATTATGGACATATTCTGGTAGCGGACACGCTGCAGGACGCGATTGACGCAGCAAATGAAATTGCATCGGAACATCTGGAGATTATGACCGCCAATCCGTTTGATGTAATGACCCGTATCCGGAATGCGGGAGCAATTTTTATCGGCGAGTACTCCAGCGAGCCTCTGGGCGATTATTTTGCGGGACCGAATCATGTGCTGCCGACAAACGGCACCGCAAAGTTTTTCTCCCCGCTCTCTGTAGATGATTTTATCAAGAAATCAAGCATCATTTCTTATTCCAGAGAGGCCCTTGAAGCAATTCACGGAGATATCGAGGCTTTTGCCGAAGCAGAACATCTGACTGCTCATGCCAATTCTATCCGGGTTCGTTTCCCGGAAGAGTAAAAGGAGGTGCCTGTATGGAAAACAGAACTGCAGTCTGCACAAGAAAAACGAAGGAAACGGATATTACGCTGACTCTTTGTCTGGACGGAAACGGAAACAACCAGATTGATACCGGAATCCCGTTTTTTGATCATATGCTGGACGGATTTGCCCGCCACGGACTATTTGACTTAAGTGTAAAAGTAAAGGGAGATCTGGACGTGGACTGCCACCACACAGTAGAAGATACAGGAATTGTACTGGGACAGGCCATCGCAGAGGCGCTGGGAGACAAAGCAGGGATAAAACGATACGGATATTTTATTCTGCCTATGGATGAAACACTGGCGCTGTGCGCGGCAGATCTGTCGGGAAGACCCTATTTTAAGTATGACGCCGCATTTACGGTTCCCAGAATCGGCGGCCTGGATACAGAAATGATACAGGACTTTTTCTATGCTGTTTCTTACAGCGCCTCTATGAATCTGCATCTGAAGATTCTGGACGGCGGAAACAATCACCATATGGCAGAAGCGCTGTTTAAAGCCTTCGGGAAAGCCCTTGACATGGCTTCCTCAGAGGAACCCAGGATAAAAGAAGTGTGGTCTACAAAAGGAACCTTATAGTCTTATATCACAGACGCATGAAGCCGGCCGCACGATAGAGAAGGAGAAATATCAATGAGTTATAAACGACTGACTCCGTGCATTTTTATTGACGGAGGCAAAGCAGTAAAATGGTTTGACGACAGCACAGTTCTGTCCATTGATGTCGTCGGACTGGCCAAACAGTACAGTGACCGGGGAGCCGATGAACTGATTGTCTTTGATTTGTCAGACTCGGACGAAGAACATGACGAAGCCATTGACCTGATTAAAAAGATTAACCGGGTAATCAGTATCCCGATGATTGCGGGAGGAAATATCCGCAGGACAGAAGATGTAAAGAAAATCCTGTATGCAGGAGCAAAAAGAGCGATTCTGAATTTTTCCAAGCCTCTTTCTATTGATCTCATTGAAGAGGTATCCAAACGCTTCGGAAAAGAGCGGATCGCCGTATCACTGAACGATTTTGACGCACTTTTCAAACAGCAGCATCTGATTGAAGAATTCAGTACGGAAATCGTATTTATGCACAGACTTGACCTGGCTTCTGTTATGAATATAACGGAGCTTCCCTGTGTTGTGCTGACTGATACGATGGAGCAGAGTGAAATTCTGAGAATTCTGAAATGCAGCGGCGTTAAAGGCGTATCCGGAATGTTTGTAAGCAGCCTGAATATGGATTTCAATGAATTTAAGGAAATCTGTGCAGACGCAGGCATTCAGATGACTTCCTTTGAAAGTATGATGGATTTCAGTGAATTTAAGCTGAATTCCGACGGACTGATTCCGGTTATTGTTCAGGACTACAAAACAAACGAAGTGCTTATGATGGCTTATATGAACGAAGAGGCTTTTGATAATACGGTCAAGACCGGAAGAATGACTTACTACAGCCGAAGCAGACAGTGTCAGTGGGTAAAAGGAGAAACATCCGGACATTTCCAGTATGTCAAATCCCTTGCCATTGACTGCGACAAGGATACTCTGCTGGCAAAGGTAGACCAGGTAGGAGCTGCCTGTCATACAGGAAACCGTTCCTGCTTCTACACCACAATTGTGGGTGCAGATTACGACGCGAAAAATCCGCTCCAGGTATTCGAATCCGTGTACAGCACAATCGAAGACCGGAGAATCCATCCCAAGGAAGGGTCTTACACAAATTATCTTTTTGAAAAAGGAATTGACAAGATCCTGAAGAAAGTGGGAGAAGAGGCAACTGAAATTGTTATTGCCGCAAAGAATCCGAATCCGGAAGAGATCAAATACGAAATCTCGGATTTCCTCTATCACGCAATGGTGCTTATGGTAGAGCGGGGCGTGACCTGGGAAGACATTACGAACGAGCTGGCAGACCGCTGATATTTTCTGCCTGCAAACAGGACATATCCTGATCGGACGAATCATAAGATATCACAAACAAGTATTATGCGGTGGTATTTTTATGAATGATTCCGAAGCTCGCAGAAGGGAACTGCTCCGGCAGACCCGGAAGCTTTATGATGAAAAAAGAGAGATTCCGGCCATTCATCCCAGATACGGCAGAATATATCAGGATCTGTACAAAGACAATGAAAAACCGGAAGGATCATCCGGCGGCAGCTTTTACATACGGCTTGCAATCGGCATTCTCTGTTTTGTCTGCTTTGTCTATATGGACCAGAGCAAGGTAAAAGTAGCAGATGTAGACAGCAGGGCCATTGTCAACCAGATTGAAAAAAATATGGATGCCGATACAATTAAAGAAGTGTGGAAAGCATTGTAAAGTAAAAAGCGTGTTATACATAGGGAAAATTTTTACCCCATATGTGACACGCTTTATTTATTATAATATATCGGCATTATTGCAGTTGTAATCGGAATTAAACATAACAGCTGATAGGTTGAAAAAACAGGCATATATAGAAAAGAAGTTTGCAGTTATATAAGATGATTACATTTTGACATTTTAAATACCGTATAGTACAATTTATAGGAATTATCGCAAATATTTTCAGCTTTCATATAAAAAGTAAAAAATACAGGACTTTATAGTTGCATAAATCCTACAATCGAAAGGTGTTTTAAAATGAGAAAACTTGCTTTAAGCGATGATATTTTACTGCAGATTGAAAAGCCGGCCCGGTATATCGGCGGAGAAGTCAATTCAGTCATGAAAGACCCGTCAGAGGTAGACATCCGCTTCGCCATGTGCTTCCCGGACGTGTACGAAATCGGTATGTCCCATCTCGGTATTCAGATCCTCTACGATATGTTTAACCGGCGGAAGGATACCTGGTGTGAACGGGTCTATTCTCCATGGACTGACTTAGATAAAATACTGCATGAGAAAAATATCCCTCTTTTTGCCCTGGAATCTCAGGATCCGATACAGGATTTTGATTTTCTCGGCATTACCATTCAGTTTGAGATGTGCTATACAAATATTCTGCAGATCCTGGATCTGAGTCAGATCCCCCTGCATGCATCGGAACGGACGGAGGCAGACCCCATTGTGATCGGAGGCGGTCCCTGTACCTACAATCCGGAGCCGTTGGCAGACTTTTTTGATATCTTTTATATCGGAGAAGGGGAGACTGTTTATGATGAACTTCTGGACGCATACAAGGTCTGGAAAAATTCCGGAAAGAGCCGGAAAGAATTTCTTGAAACAGCGGCACAGATCGAAGGCCTCTATGTGCCCGCCTTTTATGACCCGGAGTACAATACTGACGGTACACTGAAGTCTTTTACACCGAACAACATGCACGCCCCGGACACAGTAAAAAAGCAGGTAGTCATGGATGTGACGGACACATCCTATCCAATGAAACCTGTCGTTCCCTTTATCAAAGCAACCCAGGACCGGGTCGTTCTTGAGATTCAGCGGGGATGTATCCGCGGCTGCCGTTTCTGCCAGGCAGGAATGATATACCGTCCTACAAGAGAGCGGAATGTGGATAAGTTAAAGGAATATGCCCGCACGATGTTGAAAACTACCGGCCACGAAGAAATTTCCCTCAGTTCCCTCAGCTCCAGTGATTATTCTGAACTGAAAGAACTGGTGACATTTCTGATTAATGAATTTAAAGGAAAGGGAATTAATATATCCCTGCCCTCTCTGCGGATCGACGCATTTTCCCTGGATGTAATGAGCAAAGTACAGGATATCCGCAAGAGCAGTCTTACTTTTGCTCCGGAGGCAGGCTCCCAGCGCATGCGAAATGTGATCAACAAAGGGCTTACCGAGGAAGACATCCTGGACGGCGCCGGACAGGCATTTGAAGGCGGCTGGACAAAGGTCAAACTGTATTTTATGCTTGGTCTGCCCACCGAGACAGAGGAAGATATGCGGGAGATAGCCCGGCTTTCTGACCGGGTGGCCCGCAGATATTATGAAATCCCAAAAGACCGGAGAAACGGGAAATGCCAGATCACGGCAAGCTCTTCTTTTTTTGTGCCAAAACCCTTTACTCCATTTCAGTGGGCTTCCATGTGCACTGCAGAGGAATATATGCGAAGAGCAGAAATTGTAAAAGACGAATTTCATGCACAGCTTAACCGGAAAAGCCTGAAATACAACTGGCACGACGCACAGATTACCGTACTGGAAGGCGTTATGGCCCGGGGCGACCGGAAAATAGGAAAAGTTGTAGAAGAAGCATACCGGCTGGGATGTCTGTTTGACTCCTGGACGGAAAGTTTTCACAACGATCTGTGGATGCAGGCTTTTGAAAATACCGGCATTGATCCTGCCTTTTATAACCTGCGGGAAAGAGGAGAGGACGAGCTCTTTCCGTGGGATTTTATCGACACAGGCGTAACCAGAAAATTTCTGCGCAGTGAGTGGGAAAACGCCATGAAAGAAACCGTAACCCCCAACTGCCGTCAGCAGTGTTCCGGCTGCGGTGCCGCGCGTTTCGGAGGAGGTGTCTGCTATGAAGGCAAGAATTAAATTCAGAAAATACGGCGCTCTGCGGTTTATCGGCCATCTGGATGTAATGCGATTTTTCCAGAAGGTAATGAGAAGAGCCGATATTCCCATCGCCTTCACCGGAGGCTACAGTCCCCATATGATTATGTCCTTTGCCAGCCCTCTGGGAATCGGGCTGAGCAGCGACGGGGAATACTTTGATATCGAACTCACCGCCCCCATCAGCAGCAGTGAGGCAATGCGAAGAATGAACAAAGCCTGTGTGGAAGGGATAGAAGTTTTAAGTTTCCGGCAGATTTCAGAAGAAAAGAAAATGACAGGCATGACCATTCTGGCAGCCGCCGACTATCTGGTACAGCCCCATAACCGGCGCTGCATTCTTCCGGAAGACTGGACTTCCCGTTTCGAGGCATTTCTTGCTCAGCCGGAAATCCGGATTATCAAGCAGACAAAGCGAAGCGAAAAGGAAGTGGACATTCGCCCCATGATCTACAGCTGGTCTGTTCAGGATGATACTGTTTATCTGCAGCTTGCGGCAGGCAGCTCACAGAATCTGAAACCGGATCTGGTAATGGAAGCGTTCTGCCGGTATCTGGATCCTGCGGCAGACACATCGGAGGCTCCTGCCGGTCCGGAAGATTTTTCATACCACCGTCTTGAAATGTATGCAGACGCAGGAACAGATACGGAGAAAAAACTGGTTACACTGGAATCTCTCGGAACAGAAATTGAATAATAAATCATAGGCTTCTATATACAGCTTTCTGCCGGAGAAACAGAAAAGAGAAATGAGGACGGGAAATGAAACGAAAGATATTGATTGAAAAAGCGGAAGGACAGATACGGACCTTTCTTCTGGAGGACGGGGATATCGCAGAGATCCACTGCGCAGATGCAGATGGAGACCGGACGGGCGCCCACCGTCTTGGCGATATCTATATCGGAAAGGTAAAAAATATTGTCCCCAATATCGGCGCTGCTTTTGTTGAGATTGAAAACGGAATCAGCTGTTACTATGATATGAAAGATGTCTCTCAGGCTCTTTTTACGAATAAGATCGGAAAAAAGCCGCTCTGCATCGGTGACGAACTGGTTGTACAGATCAGCAAAGAGGCTGTAAAGACAAAGGCACCTACTGTAACCGGCAATATCAGTTTTACCGGAAGATATGCTGTGCTGACCCACGGAAATACAAGAATCGGCGTATCTTCCAAACTTCCGAAAAGCCTGCGGGATGATTATAAAGAAAAGCTGCGTCAATACCAGAACGACAGCTTTGGTATCATTGTCCGGACAAACGCGAAAGATGCTTCCTTTCAGGACGTGCTGGATGAGATCGAGACGCTCCGCAGCGAATATCAGCATATTGCCGCCATCGCTCCCACAAGGACCTGCTTTTCCTGTCTGAAGTCAGCGCCACCTTCTTACATATCAGATCTGAAAAACGTTTATATGGAAGGCATGGAAGAAATTCTGATAGGAGATAAGGAATTGTATACACGGATACACTCCTATTTTGACATGGAAATGCCGGAAAGAAGCGGGCTTCTCCGACTGTATGACGACGCCGGCTTCCCTCTCGGGAAGCTGTACAGCACTGAAACAGCACTGGAAAAAGCTCTGCGTGAAAAGGCCTGGCTGAAAACCGGCGGTTATCTTATTATACAGCCTACAGAAGCTCTTACTGTAATCGATGTAAATTCAGGAAAGAGCATTACAGGAAAAGGGAAAAACGAAGAAGGAATCCTGAAGATCAATCTGGAGGCTGCCAGAGAAGCAGCCCGGCAGATCCGCCTCAGAAACCTCTCCGGCATAATCATTATAGATTTTATCAATATGGACGCAGAGGAAAATGTAGAATGCCTCATGCGGGAATTCCGCACCTGTCTTGCAAAAGACCCGATCCAGACAACACTGGTAGATATTACCCCTCTCAATCTGGTAGAAGTAACACGGAAGAAAGTCCATAAACCACTGTACGAACAGGTAAAAAAGAAAACTGCTGATCAGAGTTATATACAGAACACTTCATCGGATTTATCTTAGCTAAAGATCCGTCCTGATGCCGCGGTATCAGGACGACTTTTTTACATTCTTTTTTCTGATTTCTTTAGTTTTTCTTTATATTTTTCAGAATTTATTCTTTAGTTTTCCATTTTATTCTATCAATAACAAAATGCACGGTTTTATAATATCTGTTTCATACAGGGAGGTGAACAAAACATGTTTATAAAAACTACTGCCGCGCAGATTCGCTTTCTTTTAAAACGAAACGGCGCAATTATAACTTTTTTTATTCTTCTGGCAATGGTACTTTTTAATTTCATTTCAAACGTACTTGTCTTTCAGGGGAAAGATGTAATTGAAATGTATCACCCGATGAAGCTTCTTCTGCTCAGCTGGAATCAGACCTATCTGACGCCGGACCGGACGCTGTTCTTAATCCAGCTGTATCCCCTTCTGGTCGTATGTCCGGCAGGCTTTGCACTGGCTTCGGAACGACAGACCGGTGAAGATATTCTGCTGGCGGCAAAGCTGGGGAATATCCGGTATCGTTTCAGTAAAATACTGGCTGCATTTGCAGTAACAATGATCGTTTTTACGATTCCGTTTCTCATCGAAATTATTCTGAACTGTCTGGCGTTTCCGCTGACTGCAACAGGAGATCTGATGAATCTGAACTGCTATCAGGAGGAATATTTCCGAATGACCGAGAGCTATCTGTTTACAGGATTGTATCAGGTTTCACCGTATATATATGCTCTGGTTCTCACACTTTTATTTGGCATACTTTCCGGCATCCTGGGAGCTTTTACAGCAGCAGTTTCATCCCTGTTCTACATAAAGTTCCGGATTTTGCTGTTTCTTCCCGTATTTGCACTTCTGAATGTTACCATTATGATATCGGACTGGTTCCATATGCAGAATTCGTCTGTTTCGGCCGCCTGGTACAGTTATTTTCTGCTGTTTGCTGACAGTAAAACACTATATGGACCGGTATTTGCTCTCGCCGTTCTTCTGCTTATCCTTCTGACTGCTGCGGGAGCATATATAGGAGGGAGAAAAGATTGCGTACGATAAACAGCCGGATTACAGTCTCCGCAGTAACCGGTATATCAGGCGGAATATATCTTGCTGTGATGTATATGCAGCCTACAGTACTGGGAAATATCGGATTGTCAGATCTGGTCATGCGTCTGAGCGGAAGCAGGGCGCCGGGATTTCCGCTTACTCCTGTAATTTCAGAGCTGCTGTCGCTTACGCTTGTACTGGTTCCCTGTTATGTATTTCAGATTTATATGGGAATCGAGGTTTACCGCAGTTTCTGTACAGCAAGCATCTATATCTTCTCCCGTACACCCAGACGGATCCGATGGTATCTGGGAGAGATAACCAGCCTGGCCGGAGCGGCGCTGCTGTTCCAGGTTATTCTTGTCGTGTCTGCGTCAGCAGCGGCTGCGCTTATGCATCCGTTTTATATAGATAAGGCCGGGGTGGTTCTGGCTGTGTATCATATTATTCTTTATACATTCTGGCTGTTCGCTATGTCGCTTATCATCAATCTGCTTGCTGTTTATCTGGGAAGCAACGCTGCTTTCTTTGTTGTCTGCGGCGCGCAGCTGGTTTTCACATCGCTTTTGATTTTTATTAATATGTTTGAAGAAAACAGGCCTTTTGTAACACGATTTCTTAATCTGAATCCTATGGCTCATCTGGTAATCGGATGGCACAGCAGTGTTGTCCCAATGCTTGACAAAACTGTTCAGGCGCCTTATGAAGGACTTTATTTCGCTGTTTCCTTTCTGGTAACAGCAGGAACTGCTCTGGCGGCGGCTGTGGCAGGGGCCTTTATCGTAAAACATCATGATTTTTTAACAGCAGATTCCGAGGGAGGTGTGTAATGTGAAACTAATTGCAGAAAATATCAGTAAAACAATCAGAGGAAAAAAGATCTTATCAGAAATCAGCCTTGAGTTAGAAGGCGGGAAAATCTACGGATTTACAGGTCCTAACGGTTCCGGAAAGACCATGCTGTTCCGTGCATTGTCCGGTCTGATGTCTGTTGATTCAGGGATAATCCGCTGGAACGGCGGAGTGCTTCGCCGGGATTTTTCCGTTCTGCCCAGTCTGGGAATTATTCTTGAAAATGTCAGTCTGTATCCAAATATGACAGGTTTTCAGAATCTGAAATATCTGGCCGACATCAGAGGGAAAATTCATAATAAAGAAATACGGGAAGCTCTGAAACGGGTCGGTCTTGACCCGGACGACAGAAGAACGTACCGGAAGTATTCTCTCGGCATGAAGCAGAGGCTTGCCATTGCACAGGCCGTAATGGAAAAACCGGATGTCATTATGCTGGACGAACCGACAAATGGACTGGATGATGAAGGCGTGGAAATTGTCCGCCGACTGATTCTGGAAGAAAAAGAAAGAGGTGCCCTGATCCTGCTTGCAAGTCATAACAGCAGTGATATCAGCCTTCTGACGGACATTGTATACCGGATCAACAATGGTACGCTACGGGAAGTGAAGGGAAAGGGGGAGATAAGATGAAAATGCGGATATTAACGGCAGCTACAGTAGTCATTCTTATAGGAGCTGCAGCGTTTGGCCTGGTAAAACGTCAGACCTATACTGATCTGTGCAGTGAGGAAAATTATCTTGACAGCCTGTATGTCGCTGAGGCCATATCACCCCTTACAGAAAACAGCTGCAGCGATCTTGAACAGTTACTTCCGGACGTCCCCTATATCCTGCGTGTATCTCCGGCCGGCGAATTTGAGAATCTTTTTGCAACAAGCCGTCAGAAAGTACAGGTAGAAGAGGTTTATGCCGGGAATGGGCTGCAGAAAGGGGATGAAATATATCTGACTTCCAGTCAGTGGAGAATCGTCGTCGGGCTTCAGCCTTCGGCTCTGGAGTGTTCCTTTGTTAATATAATGAAAGAAGGGAAGGAGTATCTGGTATTCTTAACGGAAAAGGTCAGAACGGAATCAGATGTCTTGCCGGTATACAGACTTTACAGCAATTCCATGATCACACCGGTTTTCTGCTATGAAAATATGGAAAATGTAATTATTCCCGTAGGGGAAGGCCCGACCTATGTACCTTATTCCCAGGTGAAGGATAATGAATTCTTTTCAGCGGATGAAGAAGGGCTGGAGGCCTGGAACAGCCTGAAACAGAAAATGCTGACGGCTTATCCGAAATAGAAATGTTGTTGTGGATATAAACATCCGAATCTGCTGCAAATAAGTGCATTTTGCCGGAAATTATCATTTACAACCCGCCCTTCAGGCGTTATAATATGGTTTCGAAAGTATGTCGGGAAGCTGTATTTTCCGGACATAAGCCGGAAAACTATACGGTATAGAATAATGAATGATAATTTACATTGGAGGAAGATGGAAGATGAAGAAAGTAGTAAAATTCGGCGGAAGCTCCCTTGCCAGTGCTGAGCAGTTTAAAAAGGTCGGGGATATTATCCGGAAGGATCCGTCCAGAAGATATGTGGTTCCCTCCGCGCCCGGTAAACGTTTTTCAGACGATACAAAGGTGACGGATATGCTGTACAGCTGTTATGCCGCGGCAGTGAAAGAGAAGAAGTTCACAGAGCTGCTTGACAAAATCAAAGAAAGATATCAGGAGATTATTGATGGTCTGGGACTTGACTTTTCTCTGGATGAAGACTTTGATATAATCCGGGTAAATTTCAGCAAAAAGATCGGACGGGATTACGCGGCTTCCCGGGGCGAATATCTGAATGGAAAGGTTATGGCGGCCTACCTGGGCTTTGAATTTGTGGATGCGGCAGAAGTCATCCGTTTCAATGATGACGGCACATTCAATGACGCTCTGACAAACGAACTGCTTTCAGCCAGACTGGCTGATATGGAAAACGCGGTTATCCCCGGATTTTACGGTGCAAAAGAGGACGGAACGGTTGTTACTTTTTCCAGAGGAGGATCTGACGTAAGCGGATCACTTGTAGCTCTGGCCGTAAATGCCGATCTGTACGAAAACTGGACAGACGTATCCGGATTTCTTATTGCGGATCCGAGAATTGTTAAGAAACCGAAATCCATCGAGACGATCACGTACAAAGAACTCCGTGAGCTGTCCTACATGGGTGCCAGCGTTCTTCATGAAGACGCCATTTTTCCTGTAAGAAAAGCCGGTATTCCGATTAACATTAAAAATACAAATGCTCCTCAGGATAAAGGCACGCTGATTGTCGAAGGAACCTGCCGTCAGTCAAAGTACACAATTACCGGAATTGCGGGAACAGACGGTTTTGTTGCCATAACAATTGAGAAAGCCATGATGAACTCCGAGATCGGATTCTGCCGCAAAGTACTGCAGGTATTTGAAGAGAACAATGTGTCTATAGAGCATATGCCTTCCGGTATTGATACAATGACAATCTTTGTACACAAAGATGTCTTTGAGGAAAAAGAGCAGAAAATTCTTGCGGAAATCCACAAAGCGGTAAATCCGGATCATATTGAACTGGAATCCGATCTGGCGCTGATTGCAATTGTAGGCCGGGGCATGAAGTCCACAAGAGGAACAGCCGGAAGGATCTTCTCAGCCCTTGCTCATGCACATATTAATGTAAAAATGATCGATCAGGGCTCCAGCGAGCTTAATATTATCGTAGGCGTGCGTCACGATGACTTCAAAAACGCAATCCGGGCTCTCTACGAAATCTTTGTTGTAACACAGATTTAACCGAACCGGACAGCCGCCTGCCCGGTATGGGGCAGGCAGTCAGGCAGATGTTTGCAATCTGCCTGACAGAAAGAAAACCCGAAATACACAACAGGAGAAAGGCGGCGGACAGTTTCATATGAATATTCTGTTCTTTTTAAAGCCAAAGAGCGAGACAGCATATATCTATGACTCCAGCACACTCAGGCAGGCGCTGGAATCCATGGAATATCATAAATATGCATCCATTCCCCTGCTGAACCGTCAGGGGGAATATGTAGGTACAATTACAGAAGGAGATATTCTCTGGGGAATCAAACGGTATACACATCTTAATCTGAAAGAAGCGGAAAACATTTTTATTAAGGATTTTCCCAGGAAAGCAGATTATGCTGCAGTATCGGCCGGCTCTGACATGGAAGATCTGATCCAGAAAGCCATGAATCAGAATTTTGTACCGGTTGTAGACGATGGCGGAAAATTTATCGGAATTATCACACGCCGCAGTATTATTGAATACTGCTATGAAAAGCTGAAAAAAATGGATAAAAACTCTTGACTGGACAAAAAGCAGTATGCTATACTACAACAGTATGCCGCACAATGAGGTTTTAAGTTCTGTCTATCTGGCAGACACCGTAATTGGCGAGTAATGATAATAGGAGGTGCCATATGTACGCGATTATAGCAACAGGTGGTAAACAGTACAAAGTAGCCGAAGGCGATATCATTAAAGTAGAGAAACTTGGTGTTGAAGCTGGCGAGACTTATACATTTGACCAGGTGCTTGCCGTAAACAATGACAAACTGGTCGTTGGTAATCCGACTGTTGAAGGTGCAACAGTTACAGCTTCTGTAATCGGTGACGGAAAAGCTAAAAAAGTTGTCGTTTACAAGTATAAGAGAAAAACTGGATACCATAAGAAAAACGGACACAGACAGCAGTACACAGCTGTTAAGATCGACAAGATCAACGCATAAGCAGTGTCCGTATGATCAGGGTAACTGTTTATAAAACCAGGAGGCATGAATATGCGGGCTTCGACCTGTCCGGACATGCGGGATATGAAGAAGCAGGACATGACATTGTCTGCGCTGCCGTTTCAGCGCTTGTTATCAATACTGTGAATTCTGTCGAACAGTTTACAGATGATAAAACAAGCTGTATGTCAGACGATACAGAAGGAAACATTCAATTCCGCTTTAAGGACACACCTTCCCACGATGCCTCACTTCTGTTTGATTCTATGCTTTTAGGACTTGAAGCGATAGAAGAGAACAGTGAATATGAACCATACATTGACATAATCTTCAAGGAGGTGTAGGTACCATGATGAAAATGAATCTTCAGTTTTTTGCTCATAAAAAGGGAGTTGGTTCTACAAAGAACGGACGTGATTCCGAATCAAAAAGACTGGGTGCGAAGAGAGCTGACGGACAGTTTGTAAAGGCCGGAAATATCCTTTACAGACAGCGCGGAACAAAGATTCATCCGGGCGTTAACGTAGGACGCGGCGGAGATGACACTCTGTTTGCACTGGTAGACGGCGTAGTAAGATATGAAAGAAAAGGAAGAGACAAGAAACAGGTTTCTATCTATCCGGCAGCTGAATAATCAGACTGACAGAAAAGTACGGACAGAACTTTTCACTTGCATATTAACAGGCACAGCCCCAGACTTTTTGTCTGGGGCTTTTGTCACTCAGAAATATATCACTTTGAGTACAGCACTTATATACTGAAAAGGAGTAATTATGTTTGCAGACAGAGCGAAGATCTATATCAGATCCGGAAAAGGCGGAGACGGACACTGCAGCTTCCGCAGAGAGCTGTATGTTCCGAACGGCGGTCCTGACGGCGGGGACGGCGGCCGCGGCGGTGATCTGATTTTTGAAGTAGATGAGGGTTTGAATACTCTCGGAGACTACAGACATAAGAGAAAATACGCGGCAGGCGACGGAGAGCCCGGCGGGAAACGCCGCTGCCACGGAAAAGACGGGAAAGATCTGGTTCTTCCTGTTCCCGAGGGCACTGTCATTAAAGAAGCAGTTACAGGTAAAGTTATCGCTGATATGTCCGGAGATAACCGCCGTCAGATTGTCCTCAAAGGCGGGAAGGGCGGTCTCGGAAATCAACATTTTGCCACGGCGACCATGCAGGTGCCGAAATACGCCCAGCCGGGACAGCCGGCAAAAGAACTGGAAGTCCAGCTGGAACTGAAGGTTATTGCTGACGTGGGACTGATCGGCTTCCCGAATGTAGGAAAATCCACCCTGCTGTCCAGAGTTACCAATGCAGATCCGAAGATTGCCAATTATCATTTCACTACACTGAATCCCAATCTGGGCGTTGTTGACCTGGAAGGAGCGAAAGGATTTGTCATGGCGGATATTCCGGGACTGATCGAAGGCGCTTCTGAAGGCGTAGGACTGGGCCATGAATTTCTCCGGCATATCGAACGGACCAAAATGATGGTTCATGTGGTTGACGCCGCCGGTTCAGAGGGCAGAGACCCGGTAGACGATATCTATAAAATCAATGCGGAACTGGAAGCATACAATCCCGAAATCGCGAAGCGTCCGCAGGTTATTGCCGCAAATAAGACAGATCTGATCTACTCCCCGGAAGAAGATCCGGTAGAACGCCTGAAAGCGGAGTTTGAACCAAAGGGGATCCGTGTATTCCCGATCTCCGGAGCGACAGGAAAAGGTATCTCAGAACTTTTATACTATGTCAGCTCGCAGCTCGATACTATGGACCGTTCCCCTGTCGTATTTGAACAGGAATACTTCCCTGACGAGGAGCTGATTTACGAAGAGCTGCCCTATACTGTGGAAGTAGAAGACGGAATGTATGTTGTAGAAGGTCCGAAAATCGAAAAAATGCTCGGTTATACAAATCTGGATTCCGAAAAGGGATTTGCCTTTTTCCAGAAGTTCCTGAAAGAAACCGGGATCCTGGATGAACTGGAAGCAAAGGGAATCCAGGAAGGCGATACTGTCCGCATGTACGGACTCCAGTTTGATTATTACAAATAAAAGGAGAAGGATATATGACCACAAAGCAGAGAGCATATTTAAAGAGCCTTGCAATGACCATGGAGCCCATATTCCAGGTCGGAAAATCCAGTATGACGCCGGGACTTACGCAGGCCATATCCGAGGCGCTGGAAGCACGTGAGCTGATTAAAATCAGTGTACTGAAAAACTGCGCGGACGATCCCCGGGAACTGGCTGAAATTATTTCCGAACGTACCCGTTCCCAGATAGTTCAGGTAATCGGAAAGAAAATCGTCCTGTACAGAGAAGGCAAAGACGATAAGAAAAAAATTGTCCTGCCTCAGTAAATAAACGACAATTCTTATCGGACAGTTAACAGATGGAGAAAAGCAGAACCTTGCAGGAAGGAACGTGAAATATGAAAATCGGAATTATGGGAGGGACTTTCGATCCAATCCATATCGGGCATCTGCTCCTTGGCGAATTTGCCTACGAAGATTTCGGACTGGATGAGATCTGGTTTCTGCCAAATGGCAATCCGCCCCATAAAGAAACCGCAGATACAGGCACCTCACTGGAACACCGTATTGAAATGATAAGAAAGGCCATAGAGGGCGTGCCTCATTTCCGCCTCAATCTGCACGAAGCAAACACGGAAGAGCATTCCTATACCTATCGGACTATGCAGGAATTCAATCAGATGTTTCCTGAACACGAATTTTACTTCATTCTGGGAGCAGATTCTCTGTTTTCTATTGAACAGTGGAAATATTTCCGGGAGATTTTTCCGACCTGCACGATTCTGGCTGCCATGCGGGATGATAAAGATGCCCGGGAAATGCAGCGCCAGATTCTGTATTTAACAGAAAAATACGGAGCTCGCATCCGGCTTTTGCAGGCGCCGCTTCTGGAAATTTCTTCGACAGTTATCCGGGATCGTGCTTCCAGAGATCTGGGAGTACGGTATATGGTTCCGGATTCTGTCGCGGAATATATCAGGACAAACCATCTCTATAAAAAGAAAGAAGATGATACAGTATGACAGAGGAATTACGAAAAATCAGCAAAAAACTTTCCAAAATACTGAAAAAGGACAGATACGAACATACGCTGGGAGTGATGTATACATCAGCCTCTCTGGCCATGTGCTACGGCGCTGACATCCGGAAAGCCATGACTGCCGGGCTGCTCCATGACTGCGGCAAATATCTTTCTGCTGATGATCAGATCAGCTTCTGCAAAAAGAAAAAGATTCCTCTTACAGAATCCGAACTGGAGATGCCGGCACTTGTCCATGCAAAGCTGGGAGCCTATCTGGCGAAACATGAATACGAGATAGAAGATTCTGACATACTGGATGCCATAACCTACCATACTACAGGACGGCCGGATATGACGCTTCTTGAAAAAATTGTGTATATTGCCGATTATATTGAGCCAAACCGTAAAGAGATTCCCGGCCTTGCTCAGATCCGAAAAATCGTTTTTACCGACATTGACAGAGCAGTATGTCTCTCAGCCGGATCAACGGTCCGCTATCTCAAAAACGGAGGAAAAGCTGTTGACCCTATGACAATTAACACCTATAATTTTTATAAAAAAAAGGAGGATTGATATGAACCAGCCCAAAGAAATGGCGCGGATTGCATGGAATGCGCTGAACGACAAAAAAGGGGAAGACATCAAAATTATTGATATTACCGGAATTTCTGTGCTTGCCGACTATTTTATCATTGCGAACGGAACAAACGATAGTCAGGTAAATGCGCTGGTAGATAATGTAGAAGAAGAGCTTCACAAAGCCGGTTATCCTCTGAAACAAAGAGAGGGGAGGGCATCCGGAAGCTGGGTGCTGCTGGACTTCGGAGACATTATTGTGCACGTATTTGACAAAGAAAACCGCCTGTTCTACGATCTGGAACGAATCTGGAAAGACGGTAAAATAACGGATATCGCGGATCTGTAAACGGGATTCAGAATATCTGTTTTCGGAATGTCTTTAAAAGGCCCGGGTGACTGAAATCACTTCGGGCCTTAATTTTTTACACTTAACATTAGTTTTATATCACTTATATATCATTTGAAAAAACGGAATACACCGATTACTTTTCCCAGAATCGTAACTTCTTTTACAATAATCGGATCCATAAAATCGTTCTCCGGCTGAAGGCGAAAGATTCCTTCCTCTTTATAAAAGGTTTTCACTGTGGCTCCGTCATCGACCATCGCCACAACCATATCGCCGTTGGAGGCTGCAGACGTCTCTTCAACCAGTACCATATCGCCGTCCAGTATACCGGCATTTATCATGCTTTCTCCTTTTACTTTCAGGAGAAACGTCTGCCTGTTCGGCATAAATTCAACCGGAATAGGGAAGTAGTTCTCAATATTCTGCTGGGCAAGTATAGGTTCACCGGCAGCAACCTGTCCGACAATCGGAACATTCACCATTTCTCTCCGTGTAAGATTAAAATTATCATCCAGTATCTCAATCGCTCTTGGCTTCGTAGGATCTCTGCGGATATATCCGTTCTTCTCCAGCGTCTCCAGATGGGAGTGAACAGAAGAAGTGGACTTAAGATTTACCGCTTCGCAGATTTCCCGGACAGCCGGCGGAAATCCGCGCTCCAGTATCTGAGACTTAATATATTCAAGAATCTCCAATTGCTTTTTGCTTATTTTGCCCTGTGCCATATCGTCCCTCCGAACTTGTTTCATATTATAAATATACTAACATAGTATTTTTCAAAAATCA
The DNA here is from genome assembly GCF_056148955.1 of Mediterraneibacter sp. HA8405. NCBI lineage: Bacteria > Bacillati > Bacillota > Clostridia > Lachnospirales > Lachnospiraceae > Mediterraneibacter > Mediterraneibacter sp. HA8405. The sequence continues at coordinate 2,080,776 of NZ_CM148758.1, forward strand.
AACATTTGTTGCGAAAATATGTTCGATTTTTCATCGGTTTTCTGTTGACAAACACATGTTCTTATCATATAATAAATACAGAACAGTTGTTCGTTATAATTTTCTTATATGAATACATGTATACAATATGAACATTATTGATTTATTATTTTATTATCATTTCCAGGGGGTATTTATAATGAAAAGGGCAATGCAGAAAAAAAGGAAAGAGCAGTTTATACTTCTGACAGTAAGTTTTATTATTATATTATCAGTCAGCCTTATATTTGGAGCTTTCTTCGTATCAGCACGGGAAAACAGCGCGGCAGGTCCAGACACACATTATAAAAGCATCCGGATTCAGTCCGGCGACACCTTATGGGACATTGCCCGTGATAATATGACAGATGAGTACGATTCCATAGACGAGTATATACGTGCTATAAAAGATATTAACGGTCTGGAATCTGATTTTATACAGTCCGGACAGTATCTTATAATAAAATGCAGCAACTGAACCAGATTCTTTTGTTCAGCCTGCAGATCATGCTTATACAGGAAATAATAAATAATCCTGTTTCATTAACTCTGGTATCAATATACATCCCATATTGATATATAAAAAATATGTACACTCCCGAGAAAAACCGGAGATATACCTTCACCCAGGTATTTCCCTGGTTTTTCTCATTTTCCGGAAGAACAGTGCAATATACCGTAATTTCAATCTATACGACAAATACCGATTTTTCCAAAAGATCTGGACGAAAAAGTACTGGAATGCTATAATGAACTTATGGAATTACTATTTCTCGGAATTCTATGGTTTCAGGCTAATTAACAGAGATTATATTTTTAATGAATAAAAGGGAGTTAAAAATGGAATCAGCAAAAGATACAAAATCATATCATGAACAGAAATATGTTGATAACACGCTTCGGCTTCGATCAATTTTAAAGACGCTTCCGCCTTTTGCAAAAGATTATTTCCGTGCCGTTGAACCTACAACTTCAGCGAGAACACGAATCTCTTATGCATATGACATTCGCGTTTTCTTTCATTTTCTTATGGAAAATAATCCGGTTTATAAAGATTATTCTATAGATCAGTTCACCGTACAGGATCTGGAACGTCTGGAACCTGTCGATATTGAGGAATATCAGGAATACCTTAAAGTCTATGAAAATGATGAAAAAAAACAGATTACCAATACAGAAAAAGGTCTGGCCAGAAAGATGTCTGCGCTGAGAAGTTTTTACGGATATTTCTTCAAACATCAGATTATAAGCAAGAATCCCACTCTTCTGGTAGATATGCCAAAGCAGCATGAAAAGGCGATTGTACGGCTGGATACGGATGAGGTGGCCATGCTTCTGGATTATGTGGATCACGGAGGCGACAACCTGACCGGCCAGAGAAAGGCCTATTACGAAAAGACGAAAAACCGGGATCTGGCCATTCTTACTCTCCTGCTGGGAACCGGTATTCGTGTATCAGAATGTGTAGGACTGGATATTCAGGATGTCGATTTTAAAAACAACGGGGTTAAAGTTACACGAAAAGGCGGAAATGAAATGGTCGTATACTTTGGCGAGGAAGTTGAAAACGCATTAAAAACCTATCTGTACACAACCAGAAAAGCGGTTGTGCCTCTTCCCGGTCATGAAAATGCCCTCTTTCTCTCCACCCAGCGGAAACGGATGGGGGTTCAGGCAGTAGAAAATATGGTGAAAAAGTATGCAAAGGAGGTCACTCCAAATAAAAAGATAACCCCCCACAAACTCCGCAGCACATACGGAACTTCTCTTTATAAAGAAACCGGAGATATTTATCTTGTCGCGGACGTACTGGGCCATAAAGATGTAAATACAACACGTAAACATTATGCCGCAATCGATGAAAACCGCCGGAGACAGGCGGCAGGCGCGGTCAAGCTTCGGAAAGTGTAAACACAAAAACGTCGTCCTATATTTCGTCCTGTAACATGGAAGCACAGATCAGTCTCAGGTCTAATTATTATAAAGTCAGATGATTATCTTGTAATTGCAGTCGGATCTTATTATAATATAGAAATGTCACTTCAACGAAAGAAAGGAAGTTATTATGCAGTTACAGAGACTTTTAAGTTTTTCAAGAAAAGCCGTTGATGAATATGCAATGATACAGGAGGGCGACCATATTGCAGTTGGAATTTCCGGCGGAAAAGACAGCCTTACACTGCTTTATGCCCTTCACGGTCTGAAACGTTTTTATCCTCAGAAATTTGAACTGAGCGCCGTCACAGTAGACCTGGGCTTTGATAATTTTGATCTGACTCCGGTTAAGGATCTGTGCCGCGAAATGGACGTTCCATACCGGATTGTGAAATCTGATATATACCATATTTTATTTGATATCCGGAAAGAGTCAAATCCCTGCTCTCTTTGCGCGAAAATGCGCAAGGGCGCACTGAATCAGGCTGTAAAGGAAATGGGCTGTAATAAGGTGGCTTACGCCCACCACAAGGACGATATTGTTGAAACAATGCTTCTCTCAATGATTTTTGAAGGACGCTTTTATTCCTTTTCACCGAAAACATGGCTGGACCGTATGGATCTGACTGTAATCCGTCCCCTTATGTTTGTCGATGAAATGGATGTAATCGGTTTTAAAAACAAATACAATCTGCCTGTGGTAAAAAGCAAATGCCCTGTAGACGGTTATACGAAAAGACAGTACGCGAAAGAACTGCTGCGGCAGATTAATAAAGAGCATCCGGGTGCAAAAGAAAGAATGTTCCATGCAATTCTAAACGGAAATATCAAAGGCTGGCCCCAACGTCAGATCAGAGTGAGATAAATGAAATGAAAAGAAAACGGAGAGCCCGCCGGACTCTCCTGTAAAAGACGGGAAACCGGTTTACAGTTTCCTGTCTTCTTTTTTGATCTTTTCTTTCAGTGTTACATATTCTTCTATAATCTTAGCCGTTCCCTCTATCCCCAGTTCTGAACTGTTCAGACAGAGTTCATAGCTGTCGGCATTGGACCACTTTTTATTTGTATAATAATTATAATAGCTGGCCCGCTTTTTATCCGTTTTAATAATCATATCTTTCGCCTTGGCGTCTGTCACATCATAGATTCTGGAAATACGCCGGATTCTGGCGTTCATATCTGCGTGGATAAAAACACTTACCACATTACCGTAAGATTCCAGAGCGTAATCCGCGCACCGGCCTACAAGAATACAGGGGCCTTCATTTGCAATCTTTTTAATTGCGTCAAACTGGGCCAGAAATACCTTATGATTAATCGGCATATCGGTGTATGTATTCCCTGAATACCCCATGGAATACGTATCCATCACAAGGGAGTACAGAAAGCTGTTCGTCGGTTTTTCATCATGGGACTCAAAAATCTCTTCACAAATCCCGCTTTCTTTTGCTGCTCTTGCAAGCATCTCTTTGTCATAAAGTTTAATGCCGAATGCGTCAGCGACTTTATACCCGATTTCCCTGCCTGCGCTTCCGAATTCACGTCCAATAGTAATAATAGTATTTGTCGTCATAGTCCGTCACTCTCCTTGTCGTAGATATCATCATTTTGCATAAAAATATGATGTGTATCTATTTATTATATGACTATTATAACGAAAACAGCTTTGTATTACAATGAAAAAATAAAAAGTCTGAAATTCCAGAGCTCTGTGTGAATAACGTTTTATTTTCCGCCGCGCAATGTGGATAAAAGTCTGACAAAATAATCCGGAAGCGGCGCGTCAAACTCCATATATTCTCCTGTTGACGGATGATGAATACCGAGTATTTTTGCATGAAGCGTCTGTCCCTGAAGGGAAAACGGACACTTTGCCGGACCGTACACATTGTCCCCCAGAAGCGGATGCCCGATACTGCTCATATGAACGCGGATCTGATGGGTTCTTCCCGTTTCCAGCTCACATTCGATATAAGTGTAATTTCCGAATCTTTCAAGGACACGGTAGTGGGTTACCGCTCTTCTCCCTGAAGCAGAATGCGTACTCATTTTTTTCCGGTCTGTAGGATGACGTCCGATCTCTTTATCTACAGTTCCCTTATCTTCCCTGAAATTTCCGTATACTACCGCATGATATCTGCGGGTGATGGAATGCTCCTTTAACTGTTCGGCAAGAATCTGATGTGTCCGGTCATTTTTGCATACCAGAAGAGAACCTGTCGTATCCATATCAATTCTGTGCACAATTCCGGGACGTATAACGCCATTAATGCCGGAAAGCTGCCCCTTACAGTGATAAAGAACCGCATTAACCAGTGTGTGCGTATAATGTCCGGGCGATGGATGAACAACCATTCCTTTCGGCTTGTTTACAACAAGGATGTCATTATCTTCATAGAGAATGTCGAGCGGGATCGCCTCCGGAAGCACATCGAGGACTTCCGGTTCCGGAATACAGATACGGATCTGATCGCCTTCACATACTTTATAATTCGGTTTTACAGGAGCAGAATTTACACTTACATTTCCATCTTTAATCAGTTTCTGTATATAAGAACGGGAAAGGTCCTGCCGTTTTCCGCTTAAAAAACGATCGATCCTTTCCCCTGTTTCAGCGCTTATTAACTCAAATTCTCCGCTTGCAAATTCTTCACTCATACTTACGTCCTTTTCAGAAAGCTAAAGTCATCATCTTTATAATAAAATAAAATAAGCAGAACAAAAGCAATACATGCACATACAACATAGCAGTCTGCAACATTAAATATCGGAAAATCAATCAGATTAAAATAAAAGAAATCTATTACATAATTCAGTCTCAGGCGGTCGATCATATTTCCGACAGCTCCGGCACAAACCAGAATACCGCAGATACGAAGCGGAAAATATTTCTTCTGAAAGGGAATTCTGCCATATAGAAAAGCAAAAATAACAACAATTATTATTGCTCCTGCTATAAACAGGTACTGCATGTTCTGCATCATGCCAAAAGCAGCGCCTCTGTTTTCCAGATAACGCAGCTGAAATACGCCGTCTATGAGTACGAATGGATTTTTATTTTTCAGAAAAATAACTGCCAGATACTTTGTAATCTGATCCACAAAAACTGCTGCAATAAATCCCAGAAGAGCTGCAATATAACCTGTCTGTGCTCTTTTCCTTTCTGTTCGGTTCATTTCTTTTTCCATCCTCAAACATATTTATAAAGAACAACACATTGTCTGTTCTTTTTTGTGCGTCCACCTTCTTCTGCGAAACGGAATTTTCCCATTCCTCTGACAGATATAACGTCCCCCGGTTTCGGCTGATATCCGTTACTTGTAACAAGTCTGCCGTTTACGAAGACCCTGGCCCCTTCAATCAGACCGGAAAGCTTTGTCCTGGAGGAAGAAAAAGCAAGAGCCAGCAGACTGTCCAGCCTGACAGAAGCCGCCGTTCCCCGGATTTCTTCATATCCGGGCGTATAATTATTTATCTCTTCCGCCGGAAATTCGACAGCAGACACCGATGTGTGCCTGATCCGCTTCAATTCATGCAGAAGCAGCTCTGACATATCTCTGTGAATAAAAATCACCATATTTTCCTCCCAGGGAATAATATCCCCGGTCTTTGAGCGTTCCATTCCCAGATTTAATACAGCGCCCAGATAATCTCTGTGAGTCAGTTTTTCTGCATATTTCCGTTGCAGCGGAGAAATTCTGACCGCACAGAAGGGATATCCAGTTTCCACAGGGGATAATTCACTTTTCCCGTAACGTAAATAAAGAGCATCAGGAATAAACGCAGCCATCTGACGCTCTGCAGTATCATATCCACCAAAAAGCTGATATCGTGAAAACAGCTGATTTTTTGGCAGACCATGCAAAATATTCTGTTCATTCAAATTCAGAAAATCTGTATATGTAACTATATCACGCTGATATGCAGTTCTGGAAAGATCAAGAAAACGTTTTTCCAGAAACTGCATATCTTTTTCCTGACTGTTTTTCTGCATAAGAAATTAATATCCGCCCTTTACGCTTGGAGTCTCCATGGATCCGCCCAGCAGATCCTGAAGGTCGCCGGAAATATCTACATTTGTAGGTGTAACAAGGAATATGTAATTTGAAATCTTCTGCAGGTTTCCGCTGATTGCAAACGTCGCACCGGAAACAAAATCTATAATTCTCTGAGCGATCTCCAGATCCATTCCCTCAAGGTTCAGAATAACCGTACGTCCTGAAAGAAGCGTCTCAGTAATTTCTCTGGAATCATCCACAGAAGTCGGTTTTACTACGCAGACTTCCATATTGCCTCCCCGTTTCGGTGCAGGCCGCATCGGCGTCACTTTATTAGAAGCAGGCTGAGATTTCTTATCTTCGCCCATGTCAAAATCGTCATAATCATCTTCTTTTGCATTTTTCTTTCCGAACAGTGAACGACGCGGTTTTTCTTCATAATCATCCTCATAATATTCGTCGTCATCATAGAAATCGTCGTCTTCGTACTCATCATCGTTCAATTTCATGATGTCCAGAAATTTATCAAACACACCCATCTTTACACTCCTATCTTGCGCTTTTACCTCATCCTGCGCAATTTTTTTATTCATACTTTCTGATCCAGATTACTAATTAAATATTATAATTTCTGGCACCAAAGATTCCGGTTCCGATTCTCACCATTGTTGCTCCTTCTTCAATCGCAACTTCAAAATCATTGGTCATCCCCATCGAAAGTATATTCACAGTACCATTATCAATGTTTTTTTCCTTAATGTCAACATATAATTTATGTAAATCTGCGAAAATTGTACGATTTTTTTCTGGATTTTCAACAAAAGGCGCAATTGTCATAAGTCCACGCACATTAATGTGAGGGAACTGAGCCGCATTTTCTATAAAGGGAATCACCTCTTCCATCTTCAGGCCGAACTTACTTTCTTCCTCCGCAACATTTACTTCTACAAGAATATCCGTGATGCATTCTTTCTTTTCCGACTCTTTTTCAATTACTTTTGCAAGTTTCAGGGAATCCACCGAATGAATCAGTTCTGTTTTTCCTATCAGATATTTCACTTTATTAGTCTGTAAATGTCCGATCATATGCCAGCGGATATCATCCGGAAGCAGATCGTATTTTTCAGTCAGCTCCTGCACTTTATTCTCTCCGAAAACACGAACTCCCAGATCGTAAGCTTCCTTCAGCATCTCCGCAGGTTTCGTCTTGCTGACGGCAATCAGCGTCACCTCCTCGCGTTTTCTGCCCGCACGTCTGCATGCATCGGCAATTCTCTGTTCTACTTCCTGCAGATTTTCTCTTAACATATCATCATGCCTCCTGTTTTTCACGCGATTTATCACAAAAATATAATATGCGTATTATTGTATACTAGTATACAACTTCATCCGGTTCTACGCTTGAGCCGTTCTGAACAATATGATCGTAATTGGAAAGGCCGTAATCTTCGCCTTCCTGTACAATACAATATTCATCATTTTCACAGAGTACTGTTACTTTTCTGAACACAGCATATCCTCTGTTAATATTATATACACCTTCAAGTGTTTTTGTATCATCAACACTATATGTTTCCGACGATTCCGGTTTTATAAGCACATCTCCTGTCTTTATATCACTCAGGCTTACGTATACTTCATCGTCTTCCGATATATTGTATATATCAATTTCTTTAAAAACTGCATTTCCGTCATCGTCCAGTAAAAGTACGCCGGTTGACGAACCATTTCCTCCCGTTGTCAGATAATCCCGGGGAACAATGGAAAAATTCCGGGTAACTACTGCGGTCTTTGGAATCTTCAGCCCGCTTTCATCCTCCAGAATCAGTTCAATATTCAGATATCGGTCCTCCGCGTACCGTATCATGGAATTATTGAATTCGAGACATCCGTAATACTTGCCTCCACGCTGTATCAGTGAAAAATCCGCATTCAGGGTCTCACTGTCCTTATCAATACGTACCTTTATAGTTGATGTCTCGTTTTCAGAAAGCTCTTCTGCAGTTTCATCGTCCAGCTGAACTATTACAGACCAGTCATCATCTGTAATCAGTTTATAAACCGGACTACCCAGACTGACATATGTCTGGTCTTCTATAACTGTGCTTTCATAAGAGGTCCTGTCAAAATCTTCTTCTGTAAAAGTTTCGCTGGTAAGACCTTCATATCCGTCTGTCGTATAGGCCACAATTCCATCCTGTGCTGAAGAATAGGATACCGCATCCAGCCCTTCCGCACTAATCACTGCATCCAGCTGCTCTGTCTTCGTCTGACTCAGCTCATTTTGAAGGGATACCGTAATATCATTTTTCAAAAGATATACGGAAGAAAAATCTGAATCTTTATAATTCTCATTAAAATTCTGTATCTGCAGGACTATACCCGACTGAATATCATCACTCAGTGCTGTATTCTTACTGCCAGAAGATGTATTCTCCGTATCCAGTTCATTTTCCGTAAGAGCATAAACCTTTGCCCCTTTCTTTACTTTACTGTTTTCATTCTGATAAAAACTCACATATCCGTCTGCTTCTGCGTTAACCACGGTTTCATTTCTTATTACAAGACCGGTATAAGAATTGTCACGCACAATACTTCCTTCCCGCACCTCATAGGCATTAACCTGATCACCTGTAAAATAGGAAATAATCATGACAATCAAATAAATAAGTACCACAGCAAAGAGCAGGATGCCAAGATTCATCTCTCTTTTCTTTTTATATTTCTTTATATTAACAGACTGATTTTTTTTTGATGCCAAAGTCTATAATACCTCCTGTAGCTTATAACTTAATCAGTATACCATTTTCAAATGTATATTTCCAGTTTTTAAGGAAATAATAGGATTATTGACATGAAAAAGGAGGAAATAGCATGAAATGGTTCGATAACACTGCACTGACAATTGTCATTATTGGCGCGGTAAACTGGCTGTTGGTTGGAATCTTCCGTTTCGACCTTGTAGCCTTCCTTTTTGGAAATCTGAGCTGGATCTCAAGGATTGTATACACAATTGTAGGTTTGTGCGGTCTGTATCTGATCAGTCTGTTCGGAAGAATCAGAGGTATGTCGGAATAAAAGAAAACACTTTTTGCTGGCGTGCCAGTAAAAGTAACAAGAAAGAGCCTTTCGCAGCTCTGAATATTCAGAACTGTGCAAGGCTTTATCTTGTCGTACCGGTCTGAAAAAGACCGGAAATACTCTATTACATCTATCTAATTTGAAGAAGCTGCCGATACCCCCTGCAGTATTCCCGCAGAGAACAACTGATTCATCTCTTCATACAGAATCGTTTTATCCTCAGCTCCCATAATAACTGAAATATAGGGCGTGCCGTCCGAATCTTCGTCATAAAGAATAACACAGTTTCCAGCTTTATTCGTCGTTCCGGTTTTCCCGCCTATAACTTGTACTCCGTTCGGAGCAACTGCATCTCCCGAAGCATAAAAATGAGTCGGAATCCAAGTTTCTGTTCTGGTTGTTCCGTCTGCCCCGGTTATAACAGCTGTATACGGATTCAGAGAAATGATCTCTACAAAGCGTTCATCCTTCAGACATTCATTAAAAATCAGATATAAATCATATGCAGTAGTATAGTGATCATCATCGTGAAGTCCATGAGGATTAACAAAATGAGAATCCGTAGCGCCCAGGGCAGCCGCTTCACTGTTCATCAGTTCAACAAAAGCTTCTTCACTGCCCGATATATGTTCGGCAATCGCGACAGCCGCATCATTTCCTGAATGAAGAAGAAGTCCGCATACCAGATCATACATTGATAAAGTGTCTCCAGTCCTGAGTCCGCATACCGATTCGTCCCAGTTAAAATCTGTTGCATTTGCACTTACAGTAACTTTATCATCCATATTTCCATATTTCAGCGCAATGTATGCTGTCAATATTTTTGTTGTACTTGCCGGATAAAGCCGGTCGTAAAGATGATAACCGTAAACGACCTCCTTATCTTCCATATTAAAAAGACCTGCGCCGTGAAGTGCAGAATCATCCTGCATACCATCCAGCGCCACATCACCATCGGAGCTTACGCACAAATTCTGTGCGAACAGTTCGCCCTGATACAAACCGTCTGTATAAACTCTGCTTTCATATCTTTCAACAACATTACCATTCTGCGACAAAAAGATCATGACGGCAGCTGTACCTGCTCCCATGAAAAGTACAACGCAAAGAAGCAGTACCAGAATTCTGTTTGTACGATTTCTTCTTCTCTGTCTTCTCCTGCGCCGTCTCCTGTATTTATTATTTGTACATCTCACGCCAGTCAAGATCTCCTCTGTCCAATGCCAGGATCAACGCCTCGGCAGTTGCAATATTTGTCGCAATCGGAATGTTATACTTGTCGCAGAGCTGAACAATATCGTTGACATCCGGTTCATGGGAGCGTGGTGTAAGCGGATCTCTGAAGAAAATAAGAAGATCAATATTATTATTTTCTATCTGTGATCCAAGCTGCTGTTTACCGCCAAGATGTCCCGCAAGAAATTTATGAATTGTCAAATTCGTCACACTCTCAATCAAATTGCCTGTTGTCCCTGTAGCGTACAGTTCATGCTTGCTGAGAATGCCCCGGTATGCAATACAGAAATTCTGCATTAGTTTTTTTTTCGCATCGTGTGCTATTAATCCGATATTCATAACCGCTGTCCTCTCCTTACTGATATTTATTCGGCTGCAAGCCGACATTCAGGACGAAACCGATCCCCATAAAAAAGCACACAAGGGAAGTCAGTCCATAGCTTACAAACGGAAGGGATAAGCCCGTGTTGGGGAGAACCATAGTCGCCACGCCGATGTTAATAAAGCTCTGTATGCCAATCAGCGAGGCGACCCCGCCACAGATAATCCGACCACCTGTATCTTTTGCCTTTAAGCCGATCAAAATACAATCTATCACAATTAATAATAGCAAAAATATGACAACACAACAACCCACAAATCCTAATTCTTCTCCAATTATTGCAAAAATAAAGTCTGTCTGCGGTTCGGATACAAAATTTCCGTTTTTAACAGAAGTTGTCTCATCATTGTTATATCCTTTTCCTGAAAGCTGGCCGGAACCGATGGCCATTACAGAATTCAGCTGCTGATAAGCCCCGTCGTCAGCATATTCCTCCGGATCAAGCCATGCAAGAATTCTTTTCTGCTGATAATCTTCAAGAAACGGCTGATTCGGCTGGACGGCTATGGCGAGCAGAATAATAACAGCCGGAACAATAACAGCGATTACCGGAACAATGTATCTGTATGTGAGCCCGCCAAGAAAAATCAAAGCACAGAACAAAGCCGCTATACAGATTGTCGTGGACAGATTTGGCTGTTCATAAATCAAAATCAGCGATGGAAGAATAAGCGCAACAGCCTGCAGAAGCGTCATTGGTCTGTTGATTTTTTCCTTACGGTCCATCAGAAACCTGGCAAAAAAGAGTATCATCAGTATTTTGGTCAGATCAGACGGCTGGAACTGGGTAAATCCCAGATTCAGCCACCTTTTGGCCCCGTTTGCCTCTGTACCGAATATCGGCACCGCAATAAGCATAATCAGATTTAGTCCATATAACGGCCAGTACAGTCCCAAAACCCACTTATAATCAATCAGAGAAATAATTAACATAGCTGCCAGTCCCAGCACAACTCCCATCATCTGACGTCCTGTGAGATCCGGTCTTGCGCTTCTCACCATAAACACTCCGATAATTGATAAAATAGTCACCAGGATTACAAGGCTGAAACGGTAATCTTTTATATTGTAATGAAGCTTGATATTTTTAAGAAAAGATTTCAATTTTTTTCTCCTATATATCTTATATGTATATCTGTACGTGTTATCTCAATATTAAAATCATCCGGTGTGACTTCCATGTACTTTGAAACTGTATAATACAGATCTTTTGAGAGTCTGTCCACAGCATCCGGAGTACACTGTATCCTGTCTGACACAAGAAGGTTCTTCAGCCGCTCTTTTGCGACAAATACTGAAGGCGAATTCATAATGTGCCTCCCTGATTTCTGTGAAAGAAACCGGAAATTTTACCGAAAAGACCTTCCGGCTGTGAAAAATCATAAACCGGAATCTCTTCCCCTGTCAGTCTCCGGCATACCCGGTCGTATGCCGCGCCTGCCTGACTCCCTTCCCCCACAACCGGCTCTCCCTGGTTTGTGGCAATAACAACCTGTTTATCATCAGGAATCACTCCCAGCAGCTCAATCGCCAGAATTTCCGTAACGTCATCTACAGACATCATATCTCCACGCCTGACCATATCGATACGAATCCGGTTGATCAGAAGCTGATTTTTCTTAATACCTGATGTCTCCAGGAGGCCTATAATCCGATCGGCGTCACGTATCGCCGATACCTCCGGTGTCGTAACAACAATGGAACGCTCCGCTCCAGCTATAGCATTCTGGAATCCCTGTTCAATTCCTGCCGGACAGTCAAGAAGGACAAAATCATATTCATCTCTGAGGTCATCCACCAGTTTTTTCATCTGTTCCGGCGAAACACTGCTCTTATCTTTTGTCTGGGCAGATGGCAGCAGATACAGCTCCGGGAAACGCTTATCTCTGACCAGCGCCTGCTTCAGCCGGCAATTCCCGTTTATCACATCAACCAGATTATATACAATTCTGTTTTCCAGGCCCATCACAACATCAAGATTCCTCAGGCCCAGATCCGTATCAATAACAAGCACCTTTTTCCCCAGTCCTGACAGACCGATTCCTATGTTTGCTGTCGTTGTCGTCTTGCCGACACCGCCTTTTCCTGATGTAATGACGATTACTTCTCCCATGCTGCTTTTTCCTCCTACACATATTATAAGTACAAGCCCGGCCAGTCTGGAAAACACTGGGATGAATCAGAGACTTTTCCTTAAAGTCTCATACACCCGGCAGTTTCATCCACAAGCGGATCCAGATAAATACGTTTTCCATCCACCACCGCTATCTGAGGACCCTTTATTGTAAGGCTCTCCTGATAAATGATCTGACGTTTTGCTTCAATATCACCGATGCAAAGCTTTTTTGGCTGCATGGCAAGTGCGGCAACAAAAGCATTTCTGTCTCCGGACGCGCCCGCATGAGCCGAACCATAGAGAACACCGATGATAACAATATTCCCCTCTGCAATCACTCTGGCTCCCGGTTCCACATCTCCGAGAACAACAATGCTGGCATCAGACTCCAGAACCTGTCTTTTTGCAAGTGTTCCTCTGTAAAACAGTCCCTCCCGTTTCTGTATATCTGAAAGTGTCTGTTCCACAACGCTTCTGTACATCGCTTCCATTTTCTCGTCACGACTTATAATGCAAAGAATATTAATATCTGTATTATCACTGATTATTTTCAGCACATGTTCTTCTTCTGTACGGCTTAATATTCTTCCGCTGAAACTCAGCGCCATTTGTGCATTCTTGAAAAATCCGGCAGAGGCATGAAACTTTTCTGCAAGAGTATCCGCCAGGACGCCAAATTCTGCGTCCGGGCTGAGCTGGATATCTATTCCATACCTGCAGCTTCGGATTGTAACCAGCCTGTCCACTTATCATCACCATTCCTTTTTAATCACCTGCAAGTGCATCTCCCAGATGTGCCGCAGATCCGGTAATCAGATCGTCTGCGGAGTCGGGATCAAAATAAATACTTGCTATATCTCTTCCGATTTCCGCCGCATAGGAAGAACTGTAGCCATAAGCCATTCTGACCGCAACAGCAATCTCCGGAGAATCGGTGGGTGCATAACCGACAAACAACGCATGGTCTGCATGGACGCTACTCTGCTGTGCCGTACCGGTCTTTCCGGCCATATCAAAATCAAGCCCGGAAAATGTAGATGAATTTTCTACCATTCTCCGCATTCCCTCATGTACCAGATCCCATGTGGACGAATCAACTTCATCCATTGTACTCACAACTTCTGCCTGGTAATCTTTAATCAGATTGCCGTTAGAATCTGTTGTCTTGTCAATCAGTGTCAGATCATATACCGTTCCGCTGTTTGCCACGGCTGTTACATAACGGTTTAACTGGCTGACAGTAAAGTTGTTTGTACCCTGGCCGATGGCTGACTGAACAGCATATTCATCAGAAATCTCCGGTTCCGACTCAGGGATCTCTACTCCTGACGTTTCTGACAGCCCGAACATCGTTGCATATTTAGCCAGCTTCTCTATACCTGTCTCACTGTCGTAGTTTCCACTTGCATCCATACCAAGACTATATCCTACGTTGTAGAAAAACTCATTACATGAATTCTGAATACCTCCGACTACATTAAGATAACCGTGACCGCTGGGATAAATCCAGCAGTGCGGACTCGGAGTAACTTCTGTAAAAGTACCGTCGCAATAAAATGACGTATTGGCGTTAATTACTCCCTCCGTCAATCCCGCCACAGCAGAAACCATCTTGAAAGTAGAACCCGGAGCTGTTTTTTCCTGTGTCGCTCTATTGTAGAAGGTATTGGCCAGTCCGGTATTGAGCTGATTATAATAGGCTGAATCCATTGTATTAGACAGTCGGTTATTATCATATCCGGGATAGGAAACGCAGGCCAGCACGTCACCGGAATTAGGATCCGTTATCACAAGACCTCCCGAACAGGGCTCAAGAGCCAGCTGTCCGGGTGTGATCTCAAGATTCCGAATTTTATCCAGAAGCCATGAATAGGAATCAACACTTCCGCTTCTCAAACCATTATAAGCTGCTTCATCCATCGGAAGCACTTCCTGTTCGTATGCGATCGAACAGATCTGAGCGCCTGTGACACTTCCTGATTTTATAAGATATTCATAGAGAAGTTTGTCGAAACCACTGTCCTCATTCAAATATTCTTCCAAATATGTCAGTATTTCATCAAAAATCTCTGTTGAGCTCGAATAAGAGCTGTTTCCAAGCTTGGATGTGTCTATCCAGTTCTGCGTAATTGCATAATTCAGAAAATCATGAAGACTGACATCGCCTTCTGTATTCCAGGAAATATACATTTCATCTGAAGAATTAATCTCTCCGGTAAGAATAATTCCTGTATTTGCAGTAAGTACTGTGTCATAAATGTAATCCATGTAAGCCTGCATTTCATCTGATAAATCATTATAAACCGCGGCGTCTGCGCTCTGCAGTTCTGACATGATCTGCGGCAGTACAGATGATTTTTTCTCCTGGAAGATCGCATAAACTTCCTTCTCCGAAGTCTTTGCATCATCGCTGCTGAAATGATCCATATCTATAATCCTGTTAGCAATAAAGGAATTATACGCATCGCTGACAGGAATGATAATATCACTCGCATCTTTTTCTGTGGATGGGTCATATTCCAGAATATTCCGAAGTTTGGATGTTACGATGCCGGCAAGTTTTTCTTCCAGCAATTTATATGCATTGATCTGAAGATCTTTATCAATTGTAAGGTATACATCATTTCCGGCTTTCGGATTTGTTGTGCTGACAGTTTCAGTTACTTTACCCAGGTTGTCCACATAAAAGGTTGTCTCTCCCTTTTCGCCCTGAAGGATGCTGTCCATTGTCTGTTCGATACCGGATTTTCCCACAATATCAGACAAAGAATATCGTTTCTTCTCTTCCGCGCTCAGATTGTCATATTCTTCCTGGGAAATCTGTCCTGTATATCCTATAATAGAGGCAAAATACTCTCCATCAGCATATCTGCGCAGCGAATCTTCCTCAATATCCACACCTGTCAGTGAACTTTGGTTTTCCATAATGGCCGCCGCAGTTTCATTACTGACATCAAAAGCAAGAGTAGTCGTCATAAACTGCTGAAAACTGTTCAGCCCCATTGCATAACGCATATTGATCATTTTCAGGATATACTCCGGACTTTCATTTTCATCATCCAGACCATATCGTTCTGAACAAAGATAATGAATAATTTCCGCTGCCGAATTGTTACGCTGCTCCTCTGTCAGGTCGTCAATATACGCTTTCCCGTACACGTCGGCCACAAATCTCAGACGCAGTGTTTCATTCGTTTCCGCAAACTGATAATTGCCGTAAGAATCCAGAATAATACCGAAGCTGTCTATTACGGAATCCCCATGTGACTCTACAATTGTAAGTACCTGATCCAGGATATCATTAAGGATTTTATTTTTTTCTTTGGTTCCCGTATCTGACGGAACAGTATCTTCTATTGTAACAGAATAGGCCAGCTCATTATATGCAAGCAGATTTCCGTTGCGGTCATAAATATTCCCGCGGGTCGCGGCAATATCCCGTGTTTTTCTGATCTGCAGCTCATAATTTTCGAGATAATCTTCCCCTCTGACAATCTGCAGATAAAAAAGACGTCCCAGAAGGATAGCAGATGTCAGAAGAAATACTACGATCAGCGTAACAAGTCTGCTTCGTATAATATACTCTCCTGCCTCTTTTATGCGGTCAATAATTTCTCTAAACAAATTTACTTGCACTCCTTTTTTCTTCTGCTTCGAGCTTCTGATTGATAAACAGAATAAGTGGATAGAATCCCAAAGTAATAACAATTGTATAAATCAGCTCGGGCACAATAATTCTGTTCAGATAATACAGAAAATCAAAATCGCTTCTCAGCAGGAACATAAGAAAATAAATTACAATTCCGTACAGAAATTCACTGATCGTAATCAGGAAAAGCGGGAGCTTGATATCCTCGTCAAAATACACCTGCCGGAACAGGCCGTTTATAAATCCGATCAGTAAATATATCATGGCATAAAATCCGATCATATCTCCGAACTGAATATCTGTCAGAAGACCGGCTGCAATCCCTGTATACATTCCCTCCCGGGATCCCCGCATAAACCCGATCGAAGATGTGACAATGATCAGCAGATTCGGTTTAATTCCTGCGATTTCCAGGAACGGTAAAACTGTACATTGGATCAGATATGCAGCCAAAATCAGAACCGCTGTAATAATAATTCTTTTAATTTTTTTTGACTTCATCATAATCCCCGACTCCCCTTCTGGTGCTTATGTTTCGTTTTGTCCCGTGAGTTCAGCCTTTGTTGTAGTTATAACAAGCACCTCCTGAAGATTTTTGAAATCAACTGCAGGAGTAATATAGCCGGACCGGGTAAGATTGTTGGAATCCACATTTATCTCACTTACATATCCGATCAGAATACCCTGAAGGTATTTGTCACTGATATAAGATGTTACAATCTGATCGCCTACATTTACTACATTATCATTATTTTCCATCTGTTCAAACCGGATCTGCCCGTCGCTCATCAGAGAAAGATCCCCGCTTACAATACAGGTATCTGAGGTGGACAGGGCCATACCGCTTATATTACTGGAATCATCAATAATGGAACGGACTTTCGCCCACGTAGGCCCTACATCAACTACAATGCCCACAAGGCCGCTCTGCGCCATTACATTCATATCTATCTCAATGCCGTCCCGACTTCCTTTGTCAATGGTAAAGGAATTGAACCAGTTTCCGGAATCTTTCCCTATAACATGAGCTCCGGTTGTTTCATAATCTGCATAATTCTGATCCAGCTGATAAAGCTCCTGAAGCCGCTCCAGCTCTGACTGTTCTGCCTGAAGATAATTGTTCTCTGTTATCAGATTATTAACCTGCTCCTGAAGCTGTTCGTTTTCTGTTCGAAGCTGCTCCATAGTGTCAAAATTATCTGTCATATCTCCAAGCCAGCTGCCAATCTGGTTAATGCCCTGCTGAAGAGGTATAACCGTAACATTGGCCAGTGCTTTAAACGGTCCTCCCACTCTGTCTGAAAATGAAGACAGAAGCATCATGAGAATACAAAATGCTGAAAGTCCCAGCAATATATATCTGTTCGTAACGGATGTATGATTTTTCTTTTTCATATTATCTCAACCACCTGTAATTATCGTCCAACATAGAATAAAGAAGCCGTCTGTAATAAGCCTTGTCAGAAATAATCTTCTGAAGGCCTCTGACAGCGCACAGTTCAGCCTGCGGGGAACTTATAACAGAAAGTCCGATGCTCTCCTGAAGATATGTAGAGAGCCCTTTCATATTTGACAAGCCTCCTGTAAGATAAATTCCTTTCGCCTCTATCGCTCTTCTTACATCAGGAGGAGTCCGCTCGATCATTGTGCGAATTGCATGGACACATTCTTCAATCGGGTCTTTCATAGCTGCCCTCACCAGACTGATCGGAATCTCAGTCTGACCGGGCACTCCGGTAATCAGATCCCGGCCCGATACAGTAATAGCAGTGTCTGTTTTCTGATCGAATACTCCGAATTCCTTACGAAGCCTCTCAGCCGTCATTCTCCCGATCAGGAACTCAAGATTATGCCGTACAAGAGAAACAATTGCATCATCAAAACTGTCCCCGCCGATCTTGACCAGCCTGTTCAGCACGATACCGCCTGATGACAATACAGACAGTTCTGTTGTGCCACCGCCGAAATTAGCGATAAACGCTCCTTTTTCCTCCATAATGTCGATGCCGCATCCCAGTGCGTCGGCCAGCCCCCGCTCAACAATCCTGACAGATTTTGCCCGTGCCTCAGAATGAAAGACAAGGTCAAAAAAAGCTTTTTTTTCGACCTCTGTTACATCTGTGGGAACCGCGATCACATATTCCGACCCTCTTACAAATTGCCTTCCCGTTTTCAAAAGATTGCCCAGCAGATACTGCATATCGTCAAAATGGGCAATCACACCGTTTTTCATAGGAAAAACCACCTGTATATTGTCGGGAGACTTCTCATACATCTCATACGCCTGATCCCCCAGCGAGAAAATGTATTTCCTGTCTTTCATGGCAATTACATTTTTCTCGCACCATATTTCATTTTTTCTCTTATCAAACACTTTTATTTCATAAGTTCCCAAATCCAGTCCATAAACATTCCTGGCCATCTTATTCCATCCCTTATTATTTTACTCCTGCTTTTGCCGGAGGAATCCCTTTTCCCTCAGACTGATAAAACAATTATTTCCTATAATGATGTGATCAAGCAGCTCTATGCCGATCATGCTGCCCGCGCTCTGTATCCGTCGTGTAATCCGAACATCCTCTTTGCTGGGTGTCGGGTCACCGCTTGGATGATTGTGAAGAAGCACAATGGAAACTGCCCCTCTCTGGAGCGCTTCAATAAACAATTCCCGCGGCGAAATCAGAGCCGTATCTACAGTTCCCGTAGAAATATTCACCTCACTGATCAGCCTTGTGCGTGTATTCAGCAAAAGAAGTTTCAGGACTTCTTTCTGCTGATGCCGCATATCCTCCATATAATACTGCGCAATCGTATCCGGCGATGAAAAATTCAGTCCGGAAGCGGCAGACGCCTTGGAAAGACGCTTGGCCAGCTCCGACAGGCACAGAATCTGTACGGCTTTTACGCGGCCGATTCCTTTTACGCGAAGGAGATCTTCTCTTGTCCATCTGTGTATATTGAGAATGCCGCATTCACTGAAATCCGGATGAAGAAGCTTCTGTGCCAGTTCCAGAGAATTTGCTCCTTTTGTTCCTGTTCTCAGCAGAACTGCCAGCAATTCTCCATCTGTAAGATTTTCCGCCCCGTATTGTTCACATTTTTCGTAGGGCCGCTCATCACGGTACATTTCTTTGATTGTTTTTCCTGTATTCATGCTGCATCTTATCGCTGCGATGCCACTAATACAATGATTTATTTTATCACAGAATAAAAAAAGTGTATAGAGCCGTAATATTAATTTTCTGTGAATTCAAACTTTCGCCGCATATAACCGGCCCGGCTTTCTTACGAACCGCATGAAAAAATACCCGGCCATATTTACTGCTTCAGCCCGGATACATTCGTTTTATTATCGCCTCCGCCACACGCATCCCATCCATGGCGGCTGAAGTAATGCCTCCCGCATAGCCTGCCCCTTCTCCGCAGGGGTACAGCCAGGATATGCTGGACTCATACTGTTCATTTCTGACGATCCTGACCGGAGATGAAGTCCTGCTTTCCACACCGGAAAGAAGCGTATCCCCGTCATCAAATCCGGGAATTTTCTTCCCCATTCTGCAGATTCCCTCTCCCAGCGACCAGGCAAGCTCTTCCGGGAAAATCTGCCGGACATTGGCAGGTGTATATCCGCCTTTTATATTGGGACGTACCTTTCCAAACCCGGTGCCTGCCCGGTTCTTCAGATAATCTTCCAGCCGCTGTACAGGCACTTTTCCATTTCCCGCGCGCCAGGCTTTTTCCTCCAGTTCACGCTGAAATTCAATTCCTGCAAGAGGATGCGTGTTTTTAAAATCTGCAGGTGTAACGGTTGCAACAATGGCGCTGTTGGCATTTTCTCCATCCCGGTCCCTGTAGCTCATGCCGTTTACCGCCAGCCGTCCTTCTTCCGATGAAGCATTGACAACATAGCCGCCCGGGCACATACAGAATGAGTACACTCCTCTCCCGTTTTCCAGTTTTTCCGCCAGTTTATAAGAAGCGGCAGGGAGTTTCTTTCCTCTGTGTGTGCCGTACATATTCCGGTCAATCATTTCCTGGGGATGTTCTACTCTGACGCCGACAGCGAAGGACTTTGCTTCCATGCAGACGCCCCGGTCATACAGCATCTGAAATGTGTCTCTTGCACTGTGTCCAATCGCCAGCACAACCGCCTCTGTACGGATTTTCTCCCGGCCGTTAATGACAAGGCAGCCTTCCCGGGGAAGAATGTCTGTCACCTGACTGTGAAAGTGGAATTCACCACCCAGCTGGATAATACGGTTCCGCATAGCTTCCACTACGTCAATAAGAATATCCGTCCCGATATGCGGCTTCTGCTCCCAGAGAATGTCCTCCGGAGCTCCGAAAGATACAAATGTCTCAAGGACAAAGCGGTTTCTTCCGGCTGTATCTTTTACCAGGGTATTCAGTTTTCCGTCTGAAAATGTTCCGGCTCCTCCTTCGCCGAACTGTACATTGGATGAAGGATCAAGCACTCCGGTTTCCCAGAAATGTTCTACATCCGCCTTTCGCTCCCGCACCGGAGCCCCCCGTTCCACAATCAGAGGACGGTACCCTTCCAGAGCCAGCAGATATGCACAGAAAAGCCCCGCAGGGCCGCTGCCGACCACAACCGGACGCAGTGACATTTTCTTTTTTCCGTGCTCCGGTATCCGGTACGGCTTTTCCGATACTTTCTGTACTCTGCCTTTTGTACATTTCAGAACGCGGGCCTCATTTTCCACAGTAAGATCAATGGAATATACATAATACAGCTCCGGCTTTTTTCTTGCGTCAATAGAGCGTTTTCTCACGGAATACTGCTTCAGATCACGTTCTCTGATCTGCAGTGATTTGATAATTTTCTTTTTCAGCTGCTCCGGGGTATGTCCCACTGGCAGCTTCAGCTGATTGATACGGAGCATAAGATTCCCTCTCCTCTGTTTAATATTCTTTTCCGGCTAAACTGACGCTGATTTTCCGGCCACATATCCGCTGGCCCAGGCAAACGTCAGATTATATCCCCCGCACATACCGTCTACATCCAGAATTTCTCCTGCGAAATAGAGTCCCGGCACATAAAGGGATTCCAGCGTATCCGGGTTTACTTCCGCCGTGTCCACACCGCCGCAGCACACCTGGGCCTGTTCAAAAGAATTGGTTCCTGTAACTGAAACTTTCATGGACTTGATCAGGCGGGCCAGCCTCATAATCTCCTCATCCGTAAGCTCCCCGGCCGTTTTTTCACGGGAAATACCGGAGAGCTTTATCCAC
Source organism: Mediterraneibacter sp. HA8405 (assembly GCF_056148955.1). Taxonomy (NCBI): domain Bacteria; kingdom Bacillati; phylum Bacillota; class Clostridia; order Lachnospirales; family Lachnospiraceae; genus Mediterraneibacter; species Mediterraneibacter sp. HA8405. Next base: position 2,102,444 of record NZ_CM148758.1, read on the forward strand.
AGATCCGCCAGTTTCCGATGAAAAAGTCCGATCAGAAACATTCCGGCCGTTTTTTCCGGTCTTGTCTTTGCCCGTGCCCGCAGAAACGCGGTCATCTGTTCATGCGTAAAATCAGGCATAAAATCAAGAACCGCATATACATCTCTTTTCTCATACAGCAGCCGGGATGCGTAACGGCTTACCTGAAATACCGGAATCCCTGAAATCCCATAATTCGTCAGCTGCAGTTCTCCTGTGTCCCGGGCGATACATCTGTCCTCTGTCCAGATGGACACGCTTCCGTTTGCCCGGACTCCCGCAAGACTTTTAAAGAATTTTTCACTGCATCTGATCTGGACCAGCGCCGGAAGAACCGGCAGTATCCTGTGTCCCAGTTTCCCGGCCAGATCATATCCGGAACCATCTGACCCTGTAGAAGGCGCCGCTTTGGATCCTGCCGCGAGAATCACCCGGTCTGCCCGGATGTTTCCCTTATTTGTTGTCACCGTAAATCCCTTTTTTCCCGGACGGATCTCCCTGCATTCCGTTTCCGTCAGGATTTCCACATGGAGCCGGTCCAGTTCCATACGGAATGCGTCAAGCACAGCGGAAGCCTGATCGGAATTCGGATACAGATATCCGTTCCGGTTTTTTGAGTAAACGCCCAGCTGAAGAAAAAAAGAAATCACCTGCTGCGCGTTGAATTTTTCAATGATTTTCCATGGAAATCCGGGATTATCCGAATGGTAGCAGATCGGTTCCTGACAGGTATTTGTAAAATTACATCTGCCGTTTCCCGTGGACAGAATCTTCTTGCCGATTCTGTCCTTATGCTCCAGAAGAATTACATGAGCCCCTTCCGACGCCGCAGTTACGGCTGCCATCATGCCGGATGCGCCTGCGCCCGCCACAACCACATTTTTCATACTTTCCTCCTGTTCTCCCGGACAGCTCTGTCCGGGACAGCGGATTTTATTTCACATATTTATTTCAATAATTCTAAAGCAGGCTGCGTATTTTTTCCAGATTTACAACTCCTGCATCCACCATGCTCTGAAGAGATTTCAGAATTCCGAATCTGGCGTGCGCCCATGTCAGTCCCCCCTGAAAATAAACAGCATAAGGCGGTTTTATGGGACCGTCAGCGCTCAGTTCGATGGAAGATCCCTGAACAAAGGCTCCCGCCGCCATAATCACATCACTGTCATAGCCCGGCATGGCCCAGGGCTCCGGGCTTACATAACTGTCTACCGGAGCCGCGGACTGAATGCCTTTGCAGAACGCAATTACGCCCTCCGGTGACCCGAGGGTTACTGCCTGGATAATATCATGCCGTTCTTCCCTGCCGGAAGGGATAACCGGATACCCCAGTTTCTCATAGATGTTTGCCGCGAAAACAGCACCCTTCAAAGCGCCGCACACTACTGTGGGAGCCAGGAAAAAGCCCTGGTAAAAAGACTGCATAACCCCCAGTGAAGCGCCGACTTCCCTTCCCAGTCCCGGAGAGGTAAGTCTGCAGGCACAATTCTCAATCAGATTCTCTTTTCCGGCAATATAGCCTCCGATGGGCGCCAGTCCGCCGCCGGGGTTTTTGATCAGTGAGCCGACAATCATATCCGCTCCCACATCGGATGGTTCAAGACGTTCCACAAACTCTCCGTAGCAGTTATCCACCATGCAGATTACATCCGGGCGGCGTTCCTTTATAAAGGAGATCAACTCCCCGATCTCTGCCACTGAATAGCTTGGTCTTGTCTGATATCCCTTGGACCTCTGAATTGTCACAAGCTTCGTCTTTTCATTCAGGGCTTTCTCAATAGCCGGATAGTCAAAATAACCATTGTCCAGAAGTTCTACCTGTCGGTAGGTAATTCCATACTCGGCAAGAGAGCCGTTGGACGGACGGATGCCGATAACTTCCTCCAGTGTATCATATGGTTTCCCCGCCGGAGAAAGAAGTTCGTCTCCCGGGCGCAGATTTGCCGAAAGGGCCAGCGCCAGGGCATGTGTTCCGCAGGTAATCTGGGGACGTACAAGAGCCGCTTCTGTATGAAATGCGGAAGCATAAACAGCCTCCAGCGTATCTCTCCCCTGATCGTTATATCCATATCCGCTGGCATACTGAAAACATCCTTCATTTACTCTGTTCTCCTGCATGGCCCGGATGACTTTAAGCTGGTTATACTCTGCGGTCCGGTCAAACTCCAGAAAACGCTCTTTTAACTCTGCTTCCGTCTTTTGCCCCAGCTCAAGTATTTCCTTTGAAATTCCCAATTCACTGTACATATATTCTGTTGATGTAATATCCATTATTCTTTTCCTGTCTTTCATCTCTTTTATTTACAAAATCTGTCTTTCTTCCAGGCAGCGGAGCATCTCATCCAGGATCTTTTTCTCATCCTGAAAAAACTGTCCTTTATCCAGCCAGATCACATCCCGCTCCCGCTTAAACCAGGTAAGCTGCCTCTTGGCAAAATGTCTGGTGTCACGTTTTATAATCCGCACAGCCTCCTCCAGAGAACACTCTCCTTCCAGACAGGCATACAGCTCTTTGTAGCCCAGCCCCTGCATGGACGTGCAGGTCCGCTTTACGCCCCGTTCTCTGAGTGACCGGACTTCATCCAGAAGCCCTTCTTTCATCATAACGTCCACTCTTCTGTCAATCCGTTCATACAGGCGGGAGCGGTCATCTGTCAGCACAAAATACGCGTATTGATACGGAGATTCTTTTTCCCGCTCTTTTCTGTTATGTTCTGAGATTCTTTTTCCTGTCTGTCTGTAAAATTCCAGGGCGCGGATCACCCGTTTAATGTTATTCGGATGAAGTTCAGCTGCCGCCTGAGGATCAACTTCATGAAGCAGCTGATGCAGATACTCCGGTCCTTTCTCCTCTGCCGTTCTCTCCAGTTCTCTCCGAAGAGACATATCGCCGTCATTTTCCGTAAAATCAATATCATAGAGCAGCGCCTGGATATAAAACCCGGTGCCTCCCACAACAATTGGAATCCTGTTTCTTGAATAAATTTCCTCTGCGGCCTGTTTTGCAAGATGCTGAAACTTTACAACATTAAATTCTTCTTCCGGTTCCAGCACGTCTACGAGATAATGTCTTATCCCGCCCATCTCTTCTCTGCTGATTTTAGCTGAACCAATATCCATTCCCCGGTATACCTGCATGGAATCGGCGGATATAATTTCTCCCTCCACTGCTTTGGCCAGCCCGATAGACGCAGCCGTTTTTCCCACTGCTGTGGGACCTGTCAGTATAATCAAAGGTCGTTTCATCAGACAATCCTCTTAAACTTCTTTTCCAGTTCTCTTTTTGTCATCGCTATAATTGTGGGTCTTCCATGAGGACAGTGGTATGGATTGTCCAGTGAAAGAAGCTCCCCGATCAGTGCGTCCATCTCCTGCGCCGAAAGTTTATTATTCCCTTTTACTGCCGCCTTGCATGACATGGAAGCCACTTTTTCATCAATCAGTTCCGGAGTCATGGAGGTAGTCAGTCCGTCGGACAGACTGTCGAGCATTTCCATAAGCAGATCCTTCTTCGCTATGCCAAACAGATTGTCCGGAACTGCGCGCACAGCAAATTCTTCTCCTCCGAAAGGCTCAATCTCAAATCCGATTCTTGCGAACCGGTCCATATGCGTATTCAGCACTTCCGCTTCCTGCATGGAAAGGGAGAGAATAATCGGCGGACTTAAATACTGGGAAGTAAATTCTCTGTTTTTCATCCCCTTCAGAGTTTTTTCATAAAGCACTCTTTCATGCGCGGCATGCTGATCAATAATATACAGACTGTCCCGGTATTCCACCAGCCAGTATGTTTCAAACACCTGTCCGACCAGCTTGTATTCTGCGCGGACGTCCCGTTTCAGAAAATTTTCTTCAAACAGACCAAGCTGCACAGGTTTTCCCGTTTCTTCCTGTTTTTCCGGCCCGTCTGCTTTTTCAGCCGGCTCCGGTGCCACTCTGCTCTCCGGAGCATCGGAGCCATGCATCTGCTCCCGGATTCTCTCCGTCTGCACTTCCCTGGAACGAAAAAGTTCTCCGTTGGAAGGCACTTCCGCTGAGGATGACCGCTGATGATAAGCCAGAACCCGTTCCCTCATTTTACGGATAAAATACTCTTCATCTCGTTCTCCGGCAGAAACTGCCGTATCGGTCTCTTTCTTCCTTGCTGATTCCGCTGCAGGCTGCTCAGAAGAAGACTTCACAGCTTCTTCTGCGGCCGGACGGCCCGTCTCTTTCTGTATCATTCCTGCGTCGGTCTGAATTTTATCCCGGATCATTGCCGGCTTACCCGCCGGAACTTCGTACCCGTTCTTTGGCTTCAGCAGGAAGGGACTTTTTTTCTCCGCCTGAGGGGACACAGAAACCGGATCAGGAACCTCGGCTCTCTGAATCAGCTCCGGCTCCAGAAGCGTCCGGTGTACGCCTTCAAAAACTGTATTATATACTTCCTGCTGTCTCTGAAACCGCAGTTCCATCTTGGTCGGATGTACATTGATATCTATTTCATCTCCCTTTACGTGAAAATGAAGAACTGCAAAAGGAAATTTGTGCTGCATGGAAAAGTCCCGGTAAGCATCTTCCAGTGATTTTGAAATCATAGGACTTTTTACATAACGTCCGTTCACAAAAAAATTTTCAAAATTCCGATTTCCTCTTGAAATCACCGGCTTGCCCAGATATCCGGAAATGCCGAAGCCGTTTTTTTCATAATCAATTTCCAGAAGATTTGCTGCCACATCCCTGCCGTAAACATTGTAAATTACATCCTTCAGCTTTCCGTTGCCTGAAGTGCGGAGCTTTTCCTGTCCGTTATTTAAAAACAGAAAACCCACCTCCGGGTGAGAGAGAGAAAGCCGCGTCATCAGATCCTGAACATGTCCTGCTTCAGTCATTGGAGTCTTCAGAAATTTTCTTCTGGCAGGGACGTTGTAAAAGAGCTGCCGGACCACAAAATTCGTTCCATCGGATGCCCCGGTATCCTCAAGAGAGAGCTCCTTTCCGCCTTCAATCACATATCTCGTCCCGAATTCAGCATCTTTTGTTTTCGTTATCAGCTCGGTTTTTGTCACTGCCGCAATACTGGAAAGAGCTTCCCCCCGGAATCCCAGAGAAGAAATAGCCGCAAGATCCTCCACAGTCCGGATCTTGCTGGTTGAGTGGCGAAGAAAAGCTTTTCTCACCTCATCCTGCGGGATTCCGCAGCCGTTGTCCGCAACCCGGATAAAAGAAATTCCGCCGTCGCGGATTTCTACCGTTATGGAATCGGCTCCCGCGTCTATGGCGTTTTCCACCAGTTCTTTTATTACTGAGGCTGGCCGTTCGATTACTTCTCCGGCGGCAATCTTATCAACTGTTATCTGATCCAGCACCTGTATATGCGGCATAGCTTTCTCCTTTCTGTTTTCTGGATGTTTTTCTTTTTCCTGATTTATTTACCATCTGTTTTTCAGTTTATTCTGCAGCCGGTATATAGTATTCAGCGCATCAATCGGGGTCATATTTCCCACATCAATATTTTTCAGTTCTTCCAGCACATCATCGTCTTTGACTGTGTCAAACAGAGACATCTGGGCAATATCTACTTCATCATATTTTCGTGTCTTCGGCTTTTTCTTTGCAGCACGTTCCTTCGAGGCAATTTCACTGACTTTTGCCGTAATATCTTCATTGCTCAGTTCTTCTACGATTTCCTTTGCCCGTTCAATAACCAGGTCCGGAACTCCCGCCAGTTTTGCGACCTGAATTCCATAGCTCTTGTCTGCCCCGCCTTTCACAATCTTTCTGAGGAAAACAATGTCATCCCCTTTTTCCTTTACGGCAATGCAGTAATTATTTACATTGCTGATCTTTCCTTCCAGTTCTGTCAGCTCATGATAATGTGTGGCAAAAAGAGTCTTGGCCCCCAGGAGCCGGCTGTCGCTGATGTACTCGATCACTGCCCAGGCTATAGAAAGACCGTCAAAAGTGCTTGTTCCTCTTCCGATCTCATCCAGAATAAGCAGACTTCTGGAGGTCGCGTTGCGCAGAATATTTGCCACTTCTGTCATCTCCACCATGAACGTACTCTGCCCTGAGGCAAGATCGTCGGAAGCTCCGACTCTCGTAAAAATCCGGTCTGACAGTCCGATATTGGCCTTTGCCGCAGGAACAAAAGAGCCGATCTGCGCCATGAGAGCGATCAGGGCTGCCTGACGCATATAGGTTGATTTACCTGCCATATTCGGCCCGGTAATAACTGAAATTCTGTGTTTTTTGTCATCCAGATATGTATCATTGGAAATAAATGTACCATTCGGAATCATACGTTCCACAACCGGATGCCGGCCGTCTTTGATATCAATAACGCCTTTTTCATTAATATTCGGGCGGACATAACCGTTGCGCTCCGCCACCAGCGCCAGGGAAGTAAATGTATCCAGCCAGGCTACCGCCTTTGCCGTCCTCTGAATGCGATCAACCTGAGAGGCGATCTGATCCCGGACTCCGCAGTACAGCTCATATTCCAGAGCATACAGCTTATCTTCTGCTCCGAGAATCATATCCTCCAGCTCTTTCAGCTCCGGAGTAATATAGCGTTCCGCATTGGCCAGCGTCTGTTTTCTTGTATAGTAATCCGGCACCATCGACTTGTAGGAATTGGTCACTTCCAGATAATAGCCGAACACCTTGTTATATTTTATTTTCAGATTTTTGATTCCTGTTTTTTCCCGCTCTTCATTTTCCAGTTTTGCCAGCCAGTCTTTTCCGTCGGACTTGGCTCTTCTGAGCTTGTCGACCTCCTCATTATAGCCGTCCCGGATAATATTTCCCTCTTTCATGGCAATGGGAGGTTCGTCCCGGATCGCGCTTTTCAGCAGGCTGCACAGATCCTCCAGCGAATCCATATCCTTATAAATCTCTTTCAGCAGATCAGACTGCATTTCCTCAAGCAGATACCGGATGGGAGGCAGCATTTCCAGAGAAGTTTTAAACGCGGTGAGATCCCGCGGATTGGCTGTCCCATACGTAATCTTTGTAAGAAGACGTTCCAGATCGTACACCGGAGACAGATACTCCCGGATCTCTTCCCTGGAAATCGCCTGGTTTTTCAATTCTTCCACGGCATCCAGCCGAAGTACAATTTCTTTTTTATCAATCAGGGGCTGCTCTACACACTTTCGCAGCATCCGGGCGCCCATAGCTGTTTTTGTCTTATCCAGAACCCAGAGCAGGGAGCCTCTCTTCTGTTTTTCACGCAAAGTCTCACACAGCTCCAGATTTCTCCTGGTGGCGCTGTCCAGAAGCATATATTTTCCCGTTACATACGGCGTAATATGAGTCAGATTGGAAAGAGAGTTCTTCTGTGTCTCCAGCAGATACTGAAGAAGCGCGCCGGCACTGATAATGCCGCAGTCATAGTCCTCCAGTCCCAGGCCGCCGAAGCCTGATACATGAAAATGCTCCAGCAGTTTTTCTCTGCACAGAGAATCGTCAAAATACCAGGATTCCAGAGAATAAATTGTAATGCCCAGCCGGTCTTTCAGACCATCCAGATCCATTCCGCTCATATAAAAAGCTTCATTGCAGATAATCTCCGCCGGCACAAATCTGCTGATCTCATCCATCAGCCTGGCGCTGTCCGGCAGCTCCGTCACCAGATATTCGCCTGTAGAAATATCCGCTACAGAAATGCCGTACCTGTCCGCAATATAGACAATACACATAATATAGTTATTTTTTGTCTCATCCAGTGCCTGCGCATCTACGTTTGTACCAGGTGTAACAATCCGCACAACTTCCCTTTTTACAATTCCTTTGGCCTGCTTCGGGTCTTCCGTCTGTTCACATATAGCTACCTTATATCCCCTGGATACAAGTTTATTGAGATACCCTTCCACAGCATGATACGGAACGCCGCACATGGGCGCCCGCTCCTCCTGCCCGCAGTTTTTTCCTGTCAGGGTAATTTCCAGTTCCCGGGATGCAGTCAGTGCATCATCAAAAAACATCTCATAAAAATCGCCTAAACGATAGAACAGAATGCAGTCCTGATACTGGGATTTTGTCTCCATGTACTGTTTCATCATTGGTGTTAATTCAGCCACATTCTTACTCCTTTTTCTATGGTTTCTCTACTGCTGTAAAAGCATTTTTACATTATAATCTGTAATCTGTTTCCTGCCCTACTAGATTATCACAAAAAGACAGCCCCTTCAAGCAGACTGCCGTCCTGTACCCGGGAAAATTCCTCATTCAGACCACATGAAATTCGGGACGTTCTTCCCCATATATATAGCAGAGTACATACCCGCTCAGCAGAATTCCCACAGCGCACAGTCCGGAAAAAATAATTATAAAGGGCAGACAGATTTGTCCCATAATCTGAAAAGGAAGTCCGGTATAATCCCACACATTCCATCTCAGAAATTTATTGACAATTATTCCTGTAATAAATTCACAGGCTGTTACAAAAATAATACACCAGCCCACCTGTTTCCAGAGCGGCTCTCTCCATCGGGTCCATATTCCCTGCTGAGCACAGAAGATCAGGCAGATTCCTCCCAGGAGGAACATGGTCCAGTGGGAAAAACCCCGGAATATCATTTCAAATCCATAATAAAGCGTTCCGCCCACAACAAGCAGAAACAGATACTCACTGAGTCTTTTCATAAAAAACCGTCCTCTCCATGTATTTTCAACATCTTATACATAGTCTGGACGGTTTTTGATCATTTATTAGTGGCAGTTTATGCCCGTTCTCCCAGATAATAAAAGCCTCTGCATTCTTTTAAGCTGACCGGAACAAGACTGCCGATCAGAGATGCGTCTCCCGGGAAATGAACCAGAAGATTATTGCTCAGTCTTCCTGTCACAAGAGACGAATCATGTTCGTTTACACTCTCAACAAGGGCTGTCTGAATCGTTCCCTGATGCACTGCACATGTCTGTGCCGCAATATCCTGGACTTCTTTCAGCAGTCTTTCGAACCGGTCTTTTACCACCGCCGGATCTACCTGATCTCCCATAACAGCTGCGGGAGTTCCTGTTCTCCTGGAATAGATAAATGTAAACGCACTGTCATACCGCACTTTACGCACCACATCCAGAGTATCCTGGAAATCCTCTTCCGTTTCGCCCGGGAATCCTACAATAATATCTGTTGTAAGGGAAATATCCGGCACAGCTTCCCGTATTTTTCTCACCAGCTCAAGATACTGTTCTTTTGTGTATCTGCGGTTCATTTTCTGAAGAATCCGGGTACTTCCGGACTGTACCGGCAGATGAAGATGTGTGCATATTTTTTTTGACTCTGCCATTACCTGTATCAACTCGTCTGACAGGTCTTTCGGGTGTGATGTCATAAAACGGATCCGTTCAAGCCCGTCAATTTTCTCCACTTCCCTTAATAATTCTGCAAAGCTCATAGGATTATCCAGTGTCTTTCCATAAGAATTGACATTCTGGCCCAGCAGCATTACTTCAACTACGCCGTCCGCAGTCAGGCGTTCGATTTCCCGGATAATGGCTTTTGGATCACGGCTCCTCTCTCGTCCGCGGACATAAGGCACGATGCAGTAGCTGCAGAAATTATTACAGCCGAACATTATATTCACCCCGGATTTGAAGGGATATTTTCTCTCCACAGGAAGGTCTTCCACAATCTTATCCGTATCTTTCCAGATATCGATCACCATACGTCCGGACTCCATGCGTGTATAAAGCAGTTCAGCAAATTTATATATATTGTGGGTTCCGAAAATCAGATCCACAAAATGATAACTTTTTTTCAGCTTTTCAACTACCTGAGGCTCCTGCATCATACATCCGCACAGAGCAATCATCATATGGGGATTTTTCTTTTTTGCTCTCCCCAGCTGTCCCAGACGCCCGTATACTCTCAGGTTTGCATTTTCCCGTACCGTGCAGGTATTATAAATCACAAAATCCGCCTTTTCCTCCTCCGGTTCTTCCATATAGCCGATCTCTTCCAGAATGCCGGTAAGTTTTTCCGAATCTCTGGCGTTCATCTGACAGCCGAAGGTAGTAACACAGAAAGTAAGAGGCCGGCCTGCCTCTTTTTTCATTTCCTCCAGATGTTTTCTTGCTTTCTCTATAAAATAATACTGTCTTTCCGGTTCCGCAGAGGGAATATCAGAAAGCGTCTGATCTGTCTCAATTCTGTTTTCTTTCATTCTTTATTTCCTTAATATATGTATTTTGTCCTTAGATAAACTGGTTTCTTTCTGAATCATATGCATAATCAATCAGGGCAAGTTTTTCTGTCAGTTCTTGTCTGCTGATCTGCATATCTTCACACATCTCATCCAGCGAACTATAAAAATCTCTCAGTTTTGTGTTTACTACACCCAGCAGTATCACCGGATCTCCGGGAAGTCTGTTCTGCATTTTCACGCCTCATTTCTGCTTTTGCAAAATTTTTCTTTTATTATGACGGAAGCCTTCCTTTTTTTCCGTATTTTTCTCCCAGATTGATAATTGTCCCGTCTTTTTCTTCTACATCAATGTTATTGAGCTGACCGCGCAGATTCCTTCTTACCAGTTCGAGATACTCTGCCCGAAGTACTTTCTGTTCTTTTTTTTCAGCCTCGGTCAGCCCTTCCGCCTTTGATTTTCTATACAATTCATTAATTCGGTTTATCTTCTGTTTTTCCATACCTGATTCCTTTCAGACAATATTTTCAACTTGAATAATTTTCAAGAAATGCATACAGTTCCTCTGTCGTAGATATATATTTCCCTGCCGCTATTTCCTGCTGTACTTCTTCCGGAAGATCAGTCAGGAGAATATCTGTCATTTCATAGATTGTAGTACGGTCGCTCAGATACACCGTCACATACCCCTGCAGCTGACTGATCCAGTATCCGTCTCCCTCACTTTTTTCTTCCTTCACCGCCTCGCCTTCAGCGGCAATGCTTTCCGTAGCAGCTTCTTCCTCCGCGGCAGCTGCCTGCCTGTCCATTACATGCCGGTAGCTGATCTGATAACCTGCGGCTAAAAGGGCCGCAATCAGTAAAAATGCTGCTAAAAGGCCAATCACGTACTTTGTCTTCATAAGGATCCGCTCCTTTTTTAGTTACAGTATTGGCCTTTTTTCTGTTTTTTATTCAAAAGATTCACATCAGACTTCTGCCGGTTTTTCCGAGGGCAGAAGGTTCAGACGTTTGCAAAGACGAAGAAGTCTTGCGCCCATGGGAAGTGCTTCAATATCGTCTTCTGATAATGTTCCGATTTTCAGAACAATTACAAAATATACCACAACAGCCGCCAGAATTGCAATGATAGTAGGAATATATCTGCCGCCGATCAGCAGATCCAGCACCAGGTGAACCGCATATGCCACAATCCCCATAACTAGAGCGGCGATCAGCGGTTTTACAAATGTATGTACGATATTCACCCGGAACCCGCATACCTTTCGTATCTTTCGCTGATTCAGATAGCACATGCACAGAGCAAATACAATATTGCTGCATACAAGCGCATACACATTCATTCTGAACACTGTCATCATAAGTATAAATGCAGCCAGGTGAATTACCAGAGAAATTCCAGCGTTTTTTGCCGGGCTGGACATATGGTTTAGTCCGTGCAGAACAGAATTCGATACGGAAGACCAGCCATAAAGAACGACAACAGCGGCGCCCAGCATAAGCAGATTGGCAGGTGTAGCGCTGGCATCATTGTACAGCAGCACCATCAGCGGAGACGCCAGTGCAATAAATCCGACACCGCATGGAATCGTCAGAAACATGGTAAGACGGATTGTCTGATCGATTTTGTAATGTACCTGTTTTTGAGTTCCCGCAGTAACCACTGCTGTCAGACTTGGCACAATGGAAGCACTGAGGGCATAGGGTATGGCCATAGGCACATTGATCAATGTATCATACTTCGCCGTATAAATTCCCTGCAGCGCCATATATTCCTGTTCCACATATCCCTGGGCATCCATAATATGATTGAAAATCGTCAGGTCAAGAATCTGATTGATATTATAAACCGCCGTGCTCAGTATAACCGGCACAGCTGTAAAAATAAGCACCTTCAGAATATGAGAATAGCTTTCTCTTCCTCTGGTCCGGTCCCGTTTCAGCTGTTTTTTAATGACGCCCTTGTACAGCCAGAGAACAAAAATGAGAAACAAAAGCCCGGCAACAGCCCCGGAAACTGTTCCGATGGTACTGCCGGCCGCGCCATATGCCGGTCCCAGCAGTTCCTCTCCTGCCTTCTCACCCGCTCTGATGCCGATTCCAAAAAGAATGCTTGCCCCTACGATACTGACTACCGCGTTGACCAGCTGTTCGATAATCTGGGAAATCGCGGTAGGAACCATTGTATTCAGCCCCTGGAAATAACCTCTCAGGACTGCCATAACCGCCACAATAAAAAGACCTGGCGCCAGAACTTTCAAAGCATATACACTCAGCGGTGATTTCATTACATATTCCGAAATGGCTCCTGCCCCGAAAAAAATGGCAAGAGTAATTATCAGACCCACAATAAATGCAAACACAAGGGAACACACAAATACACGGAAAGCATTTCTGCGTTTTCCTGAGGCGACTCTCTCGGACACAAGCTTGGACACTGCCGTAGGCAGGCTGTAAGACGAAAGCATCAGCGCCATTGCGTAAACCTGATATGCATATCCGTAAAAGCCGTTTCCTTCATCGCCCAGTATATTTGCCAGCGGCACACGGTAGACAACTCCGATTACCTTGGTAATTACTGCCGCCGCGGCCAGAATAGCCCCCTGAACAAGATAATCATCTTTTTTCTGTTTTCTGTTCGTATGTGATTCCGACATATCAGTCCTCCTCAGTTTTATCCCAATGCATCTCTTAATAAACAATTACCGCGGAATATTTACTTTTTGCATAATGCCGCGCTGTCGTTCTTCCATCAGAAGCCGTTCTTTTTCCTCCATATGATCATATCCGAACAAATGCAGCATACTGTGCGCGATCAGAAAAGCATACTCTCTCACCGGAGAGTGACCGTACTCCTCAGCCTGTGCCAGTACTTTATCTTTGGAAATAACAATATCGCCCAGCATCAGTTCACCGGTTTCCGGGTCAAAAGCATCCTGAGGTTCACTTTCAAGCCATGAAAAATCTCCCGGTCGATCGTATTCCAGCATAGGGAAAGACAGAACATCTGTAGGGCGGTCAAGACCTCTTGAAGAACAATTCAGTTTTCTCACTTCCTCATCCGTTGTAAGAAGAATGGTGACTTCCGCCTCATAAGGACACTTTTCATATTCCAGAGCCGCCTCAACTACAGTTCTCGCAATTTCCTCCGTGTCGAAAGGAAGGGAACTGCCGCCCTCCTCTTCTATATAGATACTCATACCTTTCTCCTTCTGCTGTTCTTCTGCCTTGCAGTGTTCTTTTCATAATCTTCATAAGCCTTTACGATCTTCTGTACAAGAGGATGGCGGACAACATCTTTACTTGTCAGAGTGCAGATGCTGATTCCCTCAATACCTTTTACAACCTTTTCCGCCACATCCAGACCAGATACCGCTCCGGAAGGCAGATCTTTTTGAGTGGAGTCTCCCGTAATAACAACCTTGGATCCAAATCCGATTCTTGTCAGAAACATTTTCATCTGGGCGGGCGTTGTATTCTGCGCTTCATCCAGAATGATAAACGCATTGTCCAGCGTACGTCCGCGCATATAGGCAAGGGGAGCTACTTCTATCAGACCTTTCTCTGAATTTTTAAGAAAGCTCTCCGCCCCCATAATCTGATACAGGGCATCATACAGAGGCCTCAGATACGGGTCGATTTTGCTCTGCAAATCGCCGGGAAGAAATCCGAGTTTCTCCCCCGCCTCAATCGCCGGCCTGGTCAGAATAATTCTCCCCACTTCATTCCGCTTAAACGCTGTAATAGCCATTGCCATGGCCAGATAGGTCTTTCCGGTTCCCGCAGGTCCCAGTCCAAAAGTAATCATGCCGTCACGGATCGAATCCACATAGCGTTTCTGCCCCAGTGTTTTCGGCTTAATAGGTTTTCCCTGCAGCGTATGACAGATCAGATCCTTATCTATGGCGACAATTCCCTCTTCCTGGTCTTCAAATACCAGAGAAATCGCATAGTCTACATTCTGTTCTGTAATAGTATTGCCCCGCCTGGACAATTCCACAAGCTGTGTCAGGATACGAAAAACTTTTTCCGCGGCCGCCTGCTCTCCGACAATTTTTATTTTTCCGTCCCGCGCAATCAGAGTGACATGAAATGTCCGCTCCAGTTTTTTTACATATGCGTCAAACTGGCCGAATACATTTGCCTCATGTTCGGCCGGTATCTCAATCATCTGTTCTGTCAGACTCATCTGATTCTTTCCTTTCAACAATTAAAATCTCCGTATCTGCCTCCTGTGTGATTTTTTCATTCAGGTATAATGTGCCAGAAGCAGACGCGGAATTTTTGTTCAGTTGTATTTTAACATCATTTCCTTTTATTTGAACACCTTTTTCTTCCATTTCTCTGCAAAAAAGGGCGAAATCCGCGCTTAATTTCTGCCGGATCTCCTCACTGCTGTACTTTTCCGTCTTAAATGAATAAGATTTTGCGGTTTTCGCGCCCCAGGAAAAAGGAAGATAAAAATTCTCCCCCAGTCTGATCTGCTGCTCTTCTGTGAGAATTTCACTGTATTCATATTGATTTTTCAGACTTCCCACAGAAACAGTCCATCCGAAAATACGTACAAATCCCTGACGGCTTTCTTTTCCGTCATATATTTTTTCCTGACGGGTCAGAGGCATTGTATTCTCATATTTCATTTCTGTGTCCGCATAGATATCCGCATCGGACCTCTGATACTGATATCCTGTTACTTCACCGCTGTCACTGAGTACTTCAATTCTTCCGCAGACAAGAATATCCCCCTTTTTTACTTCGTCCCCCACGTGCACCCGGGGGACGCCGGAGCGGGTTACGATTTCTGTAATTACACCGTCCGCCGTGGCTACCAGGTCTGTAGGATGCTGTTCCTGTATTCCGGTTTCTTTTTCCTCTTCCCGGAAGGTATCCTCATTTTCTTTGATCTGAATGTTCAGTCTGCTTCCGTCAACAGACGCAGACACCCAAACGATATCATTATATTCCTTTCGGATGGCTTTTACAATACCCTGACAGTCAACACGGCTTTTGAGCATAAACGGCGTAACATCTTCCGACGCCAGAAAATCTGTCAGCGTAGAATCTGTCCATTTCTCATTTCCTTCAAAATGAATATCCCAAATAAACACAGAATAAAACTTTAGCAGGGCGGCACACAGAATAATTCCTGCAAAAAACAGTCTGCGTTTCCGGTACCGCACAAGAAAAAACGGCAGCCCGACACGGCGGACAATACAGATTTTTGTATGAGTTTTTCTGGCCAGGGGCCGGACTTTTTTTAATCCGGAAACAGACATATACATCTCATAGGCATCTCCTGCAGGTGCAAGTCCCCAGATATAGATTCCATGATAACAGCACATATTCAGGAAACGTTCCGGTGAATATCCTTCCACACGGATTCTGACATACCCTTTCATACAGCGGATCAGCGAATGTATCAATCCCCTCTCCTCCCATCATTGAACTCAATGCTGTCGATTCTGCCTGTTATTTTCATTTCATCATTTGTATAATACTCAATATTCAGCCGTTTTCCTGTCAGACGCATCTGACCTTCCCTGGCCTGAAGCCGTACAAGGCAGTCCGTATACTCTATAATCCCTCTGTAATTTTCAACACAGACCTCCGATACACCTGTAATTGTAACAATCGATGCCCCGAGTACAACGTCTTTCGGCATACTTGCAGCCGATGCAAGCCTTTCCCTGATCTGTTCTCTTTCCATAAAAACGCCACACATACGCCTTTTATAGCCAGTATATGTGCAGCGTTATATTTCTTATTCCTCTTCTTTTTACGATACTGATATCAGAAATCAGTTAATAATAGCTTTGATAAGTGGCTCTCCTGCCGGCTCTGTATCTGAAAATTCAAAACATGCCGCCAGTTTTTTTCCCGCCTCTTCCAGGCGGTGTCTGTCGTTTGCGTGAATAACAGCGAGAGGTTCTCCCTTTTTTACATAATCGCCTTTTTTCCTGCACAGTACCAGCCCCACGGAAAGATCAACCGGGCTGTCCTTTGTTTCTCTTCCGCCGCCCAGAAGAAGGCAGACCTTCCCTACTTCCTCTGTGAGAATATCACAGATATATCCTTCTCTTGCAGAAAGCAGAGGTTCCTGAAACGCCGCCTGAGGCAGACGCTCCGGGTGAACAGCCTCTTCGGGATCTCCTCCCTGAGCCCGGATAAATTCCAGGAATGTCTGAAATGCCTTTCCGCTTTCCAGGGAATCTTTCAGCATGCCGGCGGCCTCTTCCGGAGTATCTGCTTTTCCTGCCTTAACTGTCATATAAGCGCCAAGTACTAATACAAGCTCCTCCAGATCTTTCGGACCTTTCCCCTGCAGCGTAAGAATCGCTTCCTTTACTTCCAGGGCGTTTCCCACCGCATATCCCAGCGGCTGATCCATATCAGAAATAACTGCTGTCATATCTTTACCCGCCAGTTTTCCTATGCTTACCATCTCTTCCGCAAGAGCCTGCGCGTCTTTCAGGCTTTTCATAAAGGCGCCGTCTCCTGTTTTTACATCCAGTACAATTGCATCTGCTCCGGAAGCAAGTTTTTTACTCATTATACTGGCGGCAATCAGTGACATCTGGTCCACCGTTCCTGTCACATCGCGAAGCGCGTACAGTTTTTTGTCAGCGGGCGCAAGATTGGCTGTCTGGCCTGCAATTGCAATGTGAATGGTATTTACGTTATGTACAAACTGCTCCGGAGTCAGACTGACCGAAAATCCGGTAAAACTTTCCAGCTTATCAATTGTACCTCCCGTATGCCCCAGCCCTCTGCCGGACATTTTTGCCACCGGGACGCCGACAGACGCGGCCAGCGGGGCCAGTACAAGAGAAGTCTTGTCCCCCACGCCGCCGGTGCTGTGTTTGTCTACCTTAATGCCCTGTATGCCGGAAAGATCCAGCATGTCTCCGCTGTGCGCCATAGCCAGTGTGAGCTCTTTCGTCTCTTCCGGAGTCATGCCTGCAAAACAGATCGCCATCATCATGGCAGACATCTGATAATCCGGTATCTTTCCGTCTGTATATTCCCGGATCATCCATTGTATTTCTTCTTCTGACAGGGCATATCCTCTCTTTTTCTTCACAATCAGATCACACATATTCATAAGAGATGCCACCTTCCCTTTCTGATTCTCTCCTGAGGATTAATAATCCAGGCAGGCTCTCTCTGTCACATAGGGACGCACATAGGTATCCGCCACTGCCACATGTGCCGGGTGGGATCCGTATACGGCAATATCCTCCGCTTTTTCCATAATACTTACAAGCGCAATATCATGCGTACTTGAAGAAAGCGGTTCGTCCACAAAATTCATTTCAAGCAGTCCCGGCACCTTTCCCACCAGCGCATTCAGATTCTCCTTCATAGCCGCTTTCAGCTCCGGTCTTTTTTCCTCCGGAATCTCCGGTTTGAATTTCCACATTACAATATGATGTACCATAAATAGTCTCTCCTTTTCATTCTGTTTTTATTGTTTATTGTATATTTTATTCCGCTTCCGGATTGCGCCCGCGCAGTCTCTGATAATAAAATCTCAGTTTTCCCACAAGAATAGTCAGATACCGGAGCACCGGCTCTGTAGCAATTGCAAATACCACAAACAGCATAATGCATTCCATAGTCATTCCCGTAATGGCAAACAGATCATTCAAATAAATGCTGCAGAACAGAAGACCCGCTATACATCCGCAGAGAATTACAGTCCGCAGTACATTCATCGGCGCACTGATCTTATAAAGAATCATAAAGCCTACAATAGCAAGCAGCATGGTGGCCGCCGTAGAAATATCCGTAGAGTTCACATGGAAAGTGCGTCCGAATATAACCAGCGCCCCGACTGCCAGCGCATCTGTAATAGCTGCGGGCAGTGCTTTCAGAAATACGTTTGTAAGGAAATGTCCCTTGATTCTGTTTTTGTTCGGTTCCAGCGCGAGGAAAAACGCAGGGGCACCGATGGTAAACATACTGATCAGAGAAATCTGGGACGGCTCCAGCGGATACGTAAACGCAAATGCAACTGAAATCAGACTGAGCAGGAAGGAAAAGATATTTTTTACCAGAAACAGTGTTGCCGATCTCTGAATATTGTTTACCACTCTTCTTCCCTCCAGAACAACCTGAGGCATACATGAGAAATCAGACTCCAGAAGAACCAGCTGAGAAGCCTGGGCCGCCGCGTCGCTTCCGGAGGCCATGGCAATACTGCAGTCTGCGTCTTTCAGCGCCAGAACATCATTAACTCCGTCGCCTGTCATTGCAACCGTATGCCCCGCGTCTTTCAGAATCTGTACAAACTTTCTCTTCTGATTCGGTGTAACACGTCCGAATACCGTATTCCCGAGCACAGCATCCCGCATCTTTTCCTCAGTATCCAGCTCTGAGGCATCTGCATATTTCTCTGCATTCTGGATTCCGGCCTGCTTTGCGACTCTTGAAACTGTAACCGGATTGTCCCCGGAAATCACCTTCACTTCAACTCCCTGCTCCGCAAAGTAGCGGAATGTTTCCTCAGCCGCCTCCCGGACCGGATTGGCAAGCAGAAGGAAAGCAAGGGGCGTGATGCCATGCTCCAGGGGTCTTCCGTCTATATTGCCGTCATAGATACCGAAAACCAGCACTCTGGCTCCGGAAGCCGCATGCTCTGTAATCTCGCCGGCATAATCCTCATATTTTTCCCTGAGTACAAATTCCGGCGCCCCCATTACGTATGCACCATGCGGGAAAGTAACGCTGCTGTATTTTGTTGCAGAAGAAAATCCTGTTTTCGAGACAGGCTTTGCTCCCGATGAAGACTGAAAATATTCTTTCACGGCTGCCATGGTAATATTATCCGTATCCATGGCAGCCGCAAAGTCTCCGATCATCATATTCAGGGGCTGCATGGTCCCGGAATCATATGCGTCTGTCGAAATAACATCCTGTACCTTCATCGTATTCTCTGTGATTGTCCCCGTCTTATCTACACATAGAACATCAACCCGGGCCAGTGTCTCAATACACTTCATATTATGAAGCAGAACTTTTTTTGTGGCAAGGCGGATAGAACTGACCGCCAGAGCCACAGTGGCAAGAAGGTACAGACCTTCCGGAATCATACCGATCACTGCCGCTACCATAGAAGTAATGCTGTCACGGAATCCGTCGTGCTGTACAAAAAATGCCTGCCAGAACAGAATGAGTCCTATTGGTATAATCGCAATGCCGACACATTTCACAAGCTTATCCAGTGACCGGATCATCTCCGACTGTTCTCCTTCCTGCATCTCCTTCGCCTGAAGAGTCAGTTTGGAAATATAGGAATCTTCGCCTACTTTATCCAGTCTTGCATGACACTGTCCGGATACAATAAAACTTCCGGACATCAGTTTGGCTCCTTTTCGCTTTGTAATCTCGTCCGCTTCACCCGTAAGGAGGGATTCATTTACCTGTACCTCGCCCGCGCAGACTTCTGCGTCTGCGCAGACCTGATTGCCTGCCTTAAATATAACGATATCATCCAGAACCAGCTGTTCTGCGTCAATAACATATTTTTTCCCGTCACGGACGACCGTAGCATGCGGCGCATTGAGCATTGTCAGCTTGTCCAGCACCTGTTTCGCCCGGATCTCCTGTATAATTCCAATCAGCGTATTTGCTATAATAACCGGGAGAAAGGTAAGATCGCGAAAAGAGCCGACCAGGCACAGCATCACGGCAATCACGGCAAAAATCAGGTTAAAATACGTAAATAAGTTCTCTTTTATAATATCTTTTACAGATTTGGACGGCGGCTCTACCGCACGGTTTGTCCAGCCGTGAAGATAGTGTTCCTGAACCTGCTGTCCGGTAAGGCCCTTTCTGTAATCCGGCTTATAACGGGTTGTCTCAATTCTTCTTGGTCTTTGTATCTCTGAAATATCCTGTTTTCTTCTCAATGGCATATCGGTCTGTCTCCTCTGTCAGCTTTTTATCCATACCCTGATTATCTCTCTTCTCTTCTGTCATGTCAATCTATAAAACCTTTTGCCGAAAGTCCTGTTTCTGCAATCACCGGAAGTGCCGTAAGGCTTATTCCGAAAGCGTAAATGCCTCCAGATTCCCCTGCTTTGTCTTATCGCCGCCGCAAAAAGCCGGCACACAGAAAAACACATCTGTATCCCGGCTTTTTTGATCAGTTCCTATTATTTCTTTCTTTTCTTCAAGGCGCATTTAATCCCTTTAAGGATCTGAATAATCGGAATATTCAGTGCTGCCAGTCCGTAGACAATCAGAAGCTGATTAATATTCAGCGTCTGTACTTTAAAGATATTGTGCAGTCCCGGGATCATTACAACTGCAGTAATCAGGATAAGACCGAGAAGGAACGCGCCAATCAGATAAATATTGTTGAATACTCGTTTTGTAAATACAACCGGTCTGTCGGATTTGCAGTTAAATCCGTGGAAAAGTCTTGCGGAGCAAAGGGTCGCAAAAGCCATTGTCATCCCAAGCATCGTGTTTGCTCCGTTCTGGTAGCCAATCAGGAAAGCTGCCATTGTCGTTGCTCCGATAGAAAGTCCTTCTGTCGCGATCTTAAGCAGGAAATCCTTTGTAAGAATCGACTCATTCATGGGTCTTGGCTTCTCGTCCATTACGTCTCTGGAGCCCGGTTCCAGTCCCAGCGCTATTGCCGGCAGACTGTCTGTCAGAAGATTTATAAACAGAAGGTGAACCGGCGCGAAAGGTACCGGAAGGGCCATAATAGACGCATAAAGTACCGCCAGAATAGCGCCGAAATTTCCGGACAGCAGGAACTGGATCGAGTTCTTGATATTCCGGTATATATTTCTTCCGTTCTCTACCGCTTTTACGATTGTTGCAAAATTATCATCTGTCAGCACCATGGCTGCCGCATCCTTGGAAACCTCGCTTCCGGTAATGCCCATGGCAACACCGATATCCGCCTGTTTCAGGGCAGGCGCGTCGTTGACGCCATCGCCGGTCATGGAAACAATATTTCCTTTATCCTGCCATGCACGGACAATACGGATTTTGTGTTCCGGAGACACACGTGCATAAACAGAAATTCCTTCCACAAAATCCTTCAGCTCTTCATCGGACATCTTATCAATTTCCGCGCCCTCGCATGCCTCAGATTCGTCTTCGAGAATACCGATACGTTTTGCAATAGCCGCTGCAGTTACTTTATGATCTCCTGTAATCATAATCGGACGGATACCTGCTCTCTTACATTCTGCTACAGCTGCTTTGGATTCTTCTCTCGGCGGATCCATCATGGCAATCAGGCCGATAAAGATCAGATCATACTCGTCATCCAGCGTAAGTTCTTCTTCGTCGGACACAACTTTGTATGCAAATGCCAGCACGCGGAGACCTTCCCGTGAAAACTTCTGATTCTGATTTTCAATCCTTATCCGGTCTTCGTCTGTCATCGGACGGATTTCATCCCCGATCTGAATCTGAGTCATGCGGTCAAGGAGTACGTCCACAGCACCCTTGATCAGCATAGTAGGAATCCCTTCCATTGTATGTTTTGTTGCCATCAGCTTCCGGTCACTGTCAAACGGATTCTCACTCTCCCGCGGATATTTTGCGCGGACAGCCTCCGGTTCCAGTCCCAGCTTGCTGCCCAGATTAATCAGAGCTGTTTCTGTAGGGTCACCGATTTCCACACCGTCTGTATTCTTAGAATCATTGCAGAGCATACTGCTGATCAGCAGCCGGCTCTGGGACGGATCACTAACATCTACCTCTGCTGCTTTAATACATTTATCATCTACGTAGTAATCTTCAACGGTCATTTTGTTTTGTGTCAGTGTACCGGTCTTATCCGAACAAATCACCGATACGCTTCCCAGACCTTCCACCGCCTGCAGTTTACGCATAATTGCATGTTCTTTCGCCATCTTCTGCGTACCGAAAGAGAGCACAATAGTAACAATTGAACTGAGCGCCTCCGGAATCGCCGCTACTGCAAGGGCAACTGCAAAAAGGAATGCATCTACCAGATCATCTCCTCTGAAAATACTGATTCCGAACAGAATCGCACAAAAAACCAGAATCAAGATAGAAAGTTTCTGGCCGAACTGATCCAGATTGATCTGAAGCGGAGTCCGTTTCTCGGAGGTTGTCTTCAGAAGGCTTGCAATTTTACCCACTTCTGTCTCCATACCGATTCCTGTTACTACGAAAGCTCCTCTCCCGTATGTTACAAAACTGCCGGAATAAACCATATTCAGCCTGTCGCCAAGCGGCACTTCCTCTGAATTGATCACATCGATCGTTTTTTCTACGCCAAGGCTTTCACCGGTCAGCGCGCTTTCATCCACCTTCAGGCTTGCACACTCTGTAAGACGGCCGTCAGCCGGAATATAATCCCCCGCATCCAGCATAACAATATCGCCTACAGTAACCTGAGAAGACGGAATCTGAATTTCCGTGCCGCCCCGCAGTACCTTTGCTTCCGGTCCGGAAAGTTTCTTCAGACTTGCCAGAGACTGCTCGGCTTTCACCGTCTGTACAGTTCCGAGAATCGCATTCATCGTAATTACAATCAGAATAACTGCGGTACTTTCCACTTCTCCGATAAATCCGGATACAATCGCCGCAATAATCAGAATAATAACAAGAAAATCCTTGTACTGTTCAAGAAAAATCTGAAGAACTGTTTTTTTCTTCCCTTCCACAAGCTCATTCGGCCCGTATTTTTCCTGATGCTCCAATACCTGTTCGTCGGTGAGCGGTTCCAGAGAACCATTGACTTCCATAATCGTCTCTTCACCAGTCATTTGATAATACTGTTTCATCTTTGCCTCCTACTGTTTTCTTTGCGGTGCAATAAAAAATGAGCCTTCTATTGCACAACCTTGTTATGTAATGCAATAAAAGTCTCACCATTTAATCACGATACGGATGGAATGCTCCCATCGTACTGACGATATCGCAAACGCTACGTTTCAGCGCCAGTTACTCCCTTTTATTTAAAAGATAATATAATTGATTTTCCTGATTCTGTCAATAAATTTCACAAACTTTTCACGCGGTTTGCAGCAGGGCAGACACCGCACCCTAATACTGTTCCCGGAATTTCCTGTTCCAATACATACAGATTTGAATTTGTGGGCGGAGAATTTCCGTCGGAAAGGGATGAGGAAGTGCCGGAGGACGCACTTTCGTTCGGACACAGCGCAGCGGTACATAAGAGCGCAAAAGACGCGCTCTAAGTGCCGGCGCTGTTTTACGGTCCTCCATCACCCCCTCATCCCTTCCCGACTGCGCTTTCTCCCCCACAATTTCAAATTCAAACAAGAAGAAACGAAGACAGAACTTTATCGGCTGACACAAGACTGTATTCCGCGCTGCTGTTTGAAAGCAGGTGTATTTTCCTGTTTCAAAAGCGGAAATCGGATGAATAGTTAGCCGTAGTCGAAATAGTTCTGTCTTTGTTTTTGTTTGTTGAATTTGAAATTATCAGTGGCAGTGCCGATTGGAAAAGAACAGAAAATGGTGGAATACGGACGATGGGATGCGCCTTTCGGATAGCGGCTGCGGGAAATTTCCCGCAGCCGCTATCCGAAAACGATTTATTCTCACTTCGTATTCTGACATTTTCGGACTTTTTTCAATCGCATGCTGCAGATAAATTCAAACTTATACGATCTTATACGATTCCCTGTGCTTCCATTGCGTCTACGACTTTCTCGAATCCTGCAATGTTTGCACCTACAACATAGTTGCCTTTAAAGCCGTATCTCTCTGCAGCATCAGCCGCGTTATGGCAGATATTTACCATGATGTCTTTCAGTTTTGCGTCTACTTCTTCGAAGGACCAGCTCAGTCTCTCGCTGTTCTGGGACATCTCAAGAGCAGATGTAGCAACGCCGCCTGCATTTGCTGCTTTTCCCGGAGCGAAAATAACGCCATGCTCCTGCAGGTACTCTGTAGCCTCGATTGTTGTAGGCATGTTCGCACCTTCTGCAACAACTTTGCATCCGTTCTCAACAAGCATTTTTGCATCATCGATAAGGAGCTCATTCTGAGTTGCGCACGGAAGAGCAACGTCAACTTTAACTGACCATACTCCTCTTCCTTCATGATACTCGGAATTCGGACGGTATTTCTTGTATTCTGTCAGTCTTGCGCGATTTACTTCCTTAATCTCTTTCAGGGCGGCTACATCAATTCCGTCCGGATCATATACCCAGCCTGTAGAGTCACTTACTGTAACTACTTTAGCTCCCAGCTGCTGTGCTTTCTCTGTAGCGTAGATTGCAACGTTTCCTGAACCGGATACTGCAACTGTCTTTCCTGCAAGTTCCATTCCGTTCAGTTTCATCATCTCGTCTGTGAAATAGAGAAGTCCATAGCCTGTAGCCTCTGTACGTGCAAGGGATCCGCCATAGGAAAGTCCTTTTCCTGTAAGAACGCCTTCATAAACGCCGCGGATTCTCTTGTACTGGCCGAACATGTATCCGATCTCCCTTGCGCCTGTTCCGATATCACCGGCCGGAACGTCGGTATCAGCGCCGATATGTTTGCAGAGTTCTGTCATAAAGCTCTGACAGAATGCCATAATTTCTCTGTCTGACTTGCCCTTCGGATCGAAATCAGAACCGCCTTTACCGCCGCCGATCGGAAGACCTGTCAGTGAGTTCTTGAAGATCTGCTCAAATCCAAGGAATTTGATAATACCAAGATTTACTGACGGATGAAGGCGAAGACCTCCCTTGTATGGTCCGATTGCACTGTTGAACTGTACACGGTATCCTGTGTTTACATGGACCTGACCATTGTCGTCTACCCACGGTACACGGAACTTAAACTGTCTTTCTGGCTCTGTCAGTCTCTCAAGAAGTGCTTCTTTGCGGTATTTTTCCTCATTTGCCTCGATTACCGGGCGAAGAGACTCAAGTACTTCTTTGACTGCCTGATGAAATTCCGGCTCAGCCGGGTTTTTCTTTACGACAAGATCAATTACCTCATCAACGTAAGACATCTTAAACAACCTCCTAAAATAAAAATTGCGGACAGACAGAGCTGACCGCATCTCAGACATCTTTGTCTACCCGTTTATTTTATATAGAAAATGAATTATTGTCAATCAAAAATTTCAGCATTTTACAGTTTTATCGCTTTATCTCGATGAATTTGCAGGAAAAGAGATGTATATATTGCAATCTTATGTATTCTGTTCTTCTGACATTTACCGTTCCCGTGTATTCCTTTCCTGTAGCCGTCTCGTTTTTGCATATATATAAGAACAGCAGAAAGTGAAAAACAGGATGCCGTATAACGACATCCCGTTTAAAGTGCACTTATTAATTATATTTACGTTTTCTAGCAGCTTCAGATTTTTTCTTACGTCTTACGCTTGGCTTTTCATAGTGTTCTCTTTTGCGAATCTCCTGCTGAATGCCAGCTTTAGCGCAGTTTCTTTTAAATCTGCGTAAAGCGCTGTCTAACGTCTCGTTTTCTTTAACGATTACATTTGACATAGTCTCACACCTTACCTCCCCTCCAGTCTTGTATTGTGCATAATACGACTGATCGGGTATTTTTATTGCACTAACAAAGATTATATCATATTTTTCTCTTCCGTCAACTGTTTTCCGCCAAAAACTCGCAAAACGTCGTAAATACACCGTTTAGGAGGATAAATACTCATTTACTGAATCTGGGATTCCAGCACCTCAGCTGCTTTTGCAAGAGCATCCGGAATACCTGCCGGGTTCTTTCCTCCGGCCTGCGCCATATTCGGGCGGCCGCCTCCGCCGCCTCCCACGCAGCCTGCAATAGCCTTCACAAGATTGCCCGCATGAGCTCCCTGTTTCATGGCGCCGTCGGTAGCTGTTGCCATAAGACTTACTTTTCCGTCATTTCCGGAGGCAAGCACAATAACGCCCTCTCCCAGTTTTGCCTTAAACTGATCGCCCAGATCTCTGAGACCGTTCATATCCACTCCGTCAAGCTGAGCGGCCAGCAGTTTTATGCCTTTTACTTTCTTCACCTGATCCAGTACAGCTCCGGCTGCATCCTGAGCCATTTTATTCTTCAGGCTTTCCACTTCGCTGTGAAGAGATTTATTCTCTGCTATCATATGCGTAATCTTATCCGCAAGATTATCCGGCGTCGCCTTCAGCAGGTGAGCTGCGTTTTTCAGTTTCTCTTCAATCTGAGCATAGTACTTCATCAGGCCGTCAGAAGTCAGTGCTTCAATACGGCGCACTCCGGCAGCGACGCCGCTCTCGGAAATAATTTTGAATGCCATGATCTCAGATGTATTCTTTACATGAGTTCCTCCGCAGAACTCAATAGAAAAGCCGCTCATATTGACTACACGCACAATATCACCGTACTTCTCACCAAACAGAGCCTGAGCGCCTGTTTTTTTTGCCTCCTCAATAGGCATATTTTTCACAATAACATCCAGGCCTCTGGAAATCTGTTCATTAACAATGTCTTCTACTTTCTGCAATTCTTCCGGCGTCATTGCGGAAAAATGAGTAAAGTCAAATCTCAGCCTGTCCTCATTAACGCTTGATCCTGCCTGTTCTACATGAGTTCCAAGAACGGTACGCAGCGCTTTCTGGAGCAGATGAGTGGCACTGTGGTTTCTTGCGGAAAGCGCACGTTTCTTTGCATCCACTTCAAGAGTTACCTTATCTCCGGTTTTAATCATACCTTTCGTCATCTCGCCGATATGGCCGATCTTTCCTCCCAGAAGCTTCACTGTATCTTCTACCTTAAATTCACCCTCAGCTGTACGGATATATCCGGTATCAGCCTCCTGGCCGCCGCTTGTCGCGTAGAACGGAGTCTCGTTAACAAAAATGGTTCCCTTCTGTCCTTCGGAAAGCGCGTCAACAATTTCTTCCTCTGTGGTAAGAACAGTCACATCTGAATCACAAGTCAGATTGTCATATCCTACAAACGTACTTGTCACACCCGGATCAATGGACTCATATACTGTTACATCCGCGCCCATGTAGTTTGTAACTTCGCGGGCATCACGGGCTTTCTTTCGCTGCACTTCCATACACGCATGGAAGCCTTCTTCATCTACGCCCAGCTCTTTCTCCTCCAGAATCTCTTTTGTCAGATCCAGAGGAAAACCATATGTGTCATAGAGACGGAATGCATCCTCGCCGTTCAGGGTTTTTTCGCCCTTTGACTCCATATCCGCAATCATATCCGACAAAATGCCGAGTCCCTGATCGATGGTTTTATTAAACTGTTCTTCTTCTTTTGTAATTACTTTGAGAATAAATTCTTTTTTCTCTTCCAGTTCCGGATATCCGTCTTTTGAACCTTCAATCACTGTCTCTGCGAGCTCGGGCAGGAATCCCTTATGGATACCCAGCAGTCTTCCGTGACGGCAGGCTCTTCTTAAAAGGCGGCGGAGAACGTAGCCGCGTCCTTCATTGGAAGGCATAATTCCATCGGAAATCATAAACGTTACAGACCGGATATGATCTGTGATAACACGGATAGATACATCGTCTTTGTATTCTTTTCCATAATCTTTCCCGGCAAGGCGGCACACGTGATCTCTCAGCGCTTTGATCGTGTCTACATCAAAGATAGAATCCACATCCTGTACAACGCTTGCCAGACGCTCCAGGCCCATTCCGGTATCAATGTTTTTCTGCTCCAGTTCGGTATAATGGCCTTCCCCATCGTTGTCAAACTGGGTAAATACGTCATTCCAGATCTCCATATAACGGTCACAGTCGCAGCCTACCGTACAGTCCGGTTTGCCGCATCCGTATTTCTCGCCTCTGTCATAATACACTTCCGAGCAGGGGCCGCAGGGACCGGAACCGTGCTCCCAGAAGTTATCTTCTTTTCCGAATTTAAAGATCCGTTCCGCCGGAATACCGATCTTCTTGTTCCAGATCTCAAAAGCTTCATCGTCATCCACATAAACGGACGGATACAGACGGTCCGGATCAAGACCTACTACATCTGTCAGGAATTCCCATGTCCACTGGATCGCTTCTTCTTTAAAATAGTCTCCAAAGGAAAAGTTTCCGAGCATCTCAAAAAAAGTGCCGTGACGCGCGGTCTTTCCTACATTTTCGATATCACCCGTACGAATACATTTCTGGCAGGTTGTGACCCTCCTTCTCGGCGGAATTTCCTGCCCGGTAAAGTATGGTTTTAAAGGTGCCATTCCCGAATTGATAAGCAGTAAGCTCTTATCATTGTGGGGCACCAGAGAAAAGCTCTTCATGGCAAGATGTCCTTTGCTCTCGAAGAACTCCAGAAACATTTTTCTAAGCTGGTTTACTCCATATGGCTGCATTGCTTAAATCCTCCTCTTTCGCTCAAAAAGCCTGTTTTATAATATATCACAGCAGGGTATATTTGTAAAGCGGACGCACAAAATGCGTCCGCTCTGCCCTAAGTATTCGTCTTCGCTTATTTTTCTGTCCGGGTGCAGCAGCCCTACTCCAGATCAATCTCGATCAATTCTTTCGGAGGTACGGCGCGGCTGGATTTTTTCACAAAATTATCCAGATTCTTCTTCGCCTTTGCCACCGGAATATTAGTTCCGGCTCCGGCAATGCAGCCTCCAGGACAGCCCATACCTTCAATCAGGCATCCGTTCAGCCTGCCGGCTTTTGCAAGCGTCAGAATTTTCTTGCATTCCGCCAGTCCTTCCACATGTTCAATATTAACCTGAACATCCGGATAATACTCATTTATGCATTTTTCAATTGCCGCCGATACACCGCCTGCGCTAGCGTAGCCGCGTCCGGCTCCGGTTGCGTCATGGAAGGAAGATTCGGCTTCATATGTAGTCAGATCAATTCCCTTTGCATCAAACATTGCCTGCAGTTCTTCAAAAGTAACGACAAAATCCACATCGCTTCGCACACTTCTTCTGGATGCTTCCAGTTTCTTAGAAGCACAAGGCCCGATAAAAACTACCTTTGCATCCGGATGTTTCTGCTTAATCGTTCTCGCAGTGGCAACCATAGGGGTCAGCTCCTGGGAGATTTCATCAATCACGTCCGGGAAGTACTTCTTCGCCAGGACAGCCCAGGACGGACAGCAGGAAGTAAGAAGAAACGGCAGTTCCCCTGTGACCACTTTATTCACATAATGGTGTGCCTCGGCAACAGCGCCGATATCCGCTCCCAGAGCCACCTCGAACACTTCAGAAAAACCCAGCTCTCTTAGCGCCGCCTTGATATTGCGCGGAGTAATATTATCTCCGAACTGTCCCACAAATGCAGGAGCAATCTCTGCAATAATCTTTTCTCCTTCAGACAATGCCCTGGCAAGCTGGAAAATCTGTGACTTGTCCGAGATTGCGCCGAAGGGACAGCTTACCATACACATACCGCAGGAAACGCACTTATCATTATCAATAAAGGCTCTGCCGTACTTGTCGGACACAATCGCATTGACACCGCACGCCTTCTGGCATGGACGTTCTTTTTTCGCAATCGCGTCATAAGGACAGACAGACTTACATTTTCCGCATTTGATGCACTTTTCCTGATCAATGCAGGAACGTCCGTTTACCATAGATATGGCTCCCCTGGGGCATACTTCCTGGCATGGGTGAGCGAGACAGCCCTTGCATATATTGCTTACTTCATATTTGTTCTCTTCGCAGCTCTCACACGCGGAAGGAATCACCTGCATAAGCGGCGGCTCATAGTATTTTTCCGAAATATTGCTGGCCCCCACGCCTGCGGTCAGATGAACGGGTTTATTTTCCGGCCGCAACGAAAGTCCCATTGCCAGCCGCAGCCTTTCTCTTACAATTGCGCGGGAACGGTATGTACTTTCACGGTACTTCTGTGTATCGTCGTTAACGATCATATAAGGGATCGCTTCCATATCGTCAAGGAGCGTCTCTGCATTGGCTTTGAAGCCGAGCTTTGCCACTTCCGTGAAAACGCGCCTGCGGATAGCCCTCACTGTTGTATGAAGACCTCTCATATTCAGTTCCATTCGCAAATTCCTCCTCTGTGATCTGTCACATTTTTCTCCATATGCCTGCATCTGACATACATTTCATCTGTACATCTGTTTTTATGTGTATATTTTATCTGTGCATAGAGAAAGAGTCTTCATCATAATTGCTCAGATTCTTGTAAATACCTCTGTCATCTGCCTCTCTAATCAGAGCGTCTCTTGATTTTTTCGCCATCATCTGGTCCTTAAAAGAGCTGGGGCCTCCCACACATCCTCCGTCGCATGCCATGCCTTCGATAAAGTCTTCCGGAAGACGTCCGACTTTCATAAGAAGAAGCGCTTTCTTGCATTCTGCAGCTCCGTTTGCCTTATATACTTTTACATCAATGTCATTTCCGGATTCTTTTAAACTCTCCTGTACGGCCGCCGCAACTCCGCCGGAATTGCCGAATCTCTTTCCGAATACAGAAGCTTCCTGGTATGTATTCTCCACCGGTTCCAGAGCGACACCCTTTGCGCGCATCATGGCGCGAATCTCACTGTATGTCAGAACATAATCTGCATTGCCCTCAATTTTCTGATCTACAACCTCTGATTTCTTCGCGAGACAGGGCCCGATAAATACGGTAACAGCCTCCGGGTCCTTCGCCTTTATCATACGGGAAACAGCGCACATTGGCGAAACTGTTGTAGAAACCGCGTCGCTTAATTCCGGATAATGTTTCCGGACCATATTCACAAAACCGGGGCAGCAGGAAGTCACTTTCTTCTTACCTTCCTGATAAGCCTCGCGCCACTCTTCTGCCTCATATTTTGCAGTCAGGTCTCCGCCCAGGCCCACTTCTACAAACTCCGTGAATCCCAGTTCTTTCATGGCTTTTCTCCAGCTTGCCATAGTAATATCCGGTCCGAACTGTCCTTCTGTAGCAGGCGCCAGCATAGCATAAACAGGTTTTTCTGACTGAATTGCCTTAATCACATCTACAATCCAGGTTTTTGAGCCAATTGCGCCGAACGGACAGCTGTGAATACATTTTCCGCATCGGATACATTTCTCATCGTCAATTACGGAAATGCCGTATTCATCATAAGAAATCGCGTCTACCGGACAGCTGAACTTACACGGTCTTTTCAGATGCGCAATGGCATTGTACGGACAGGCCTCCGCACATTTTCCACATTCTTTACATTTTGACGGATCAATATGTGTACGGGATCGGCCTGGTTCAATTGCTCCGAATTTACATGCGTTGATACACGCCTTTCCGATACAGTTCTGACAGTTTTCTGTTACTGTATAGCTGGAAATCGGACAATCCTCACATGCGGAGCTGATAACCTGAATCACATTTCCGTTATCTTCCACTCCGGGAGCCTTTCCTTCCGCCAGGCGGACGCGCTGACGGATAATCTCTCTCTCCTTATAAATACAGCAGCGGAACTGAGCTGTAGGTCCCGGAATGAGCTTGAACGGAATCTCATCCTTGCGCTCCTCCAGTTCTCCGGCAAAAGCCAGGCGTGCAACTTCTTCCAGAACTGCATGTTTGATTTTGATTACATTTGCATCTGCGTACCTCAAAACTTCTTTCCCTCCATAACTGTATTTTTCAGTGCAGCACAAAACTCTGATGCCTTTTCTTTCCGTCTTTTATGATAACATGAGCCCGAAAATTTTCCTAGTGATTTTCGCTACAATCCTATGTATTATTTACAGAACAATCCCTCTTTCAGATGTTCTTCTTTTCATCCGGTGTTTAAGACACACTGACGGAACAGGCTGCCGCGCAGAAAGTAGGATTCAGAAAATCTGCTGCGCGTAATGTACGGACTGCATTGCATCTTTGCCATAGAAATCCGCGCCGATCATATCTGCATATTCCTGATTCAGAACGGCACCGCCTACCATCACTCTGCACCAGGGTGCTTTTTCTCTGAGCAGGCGGATTGTTTCTTCCATACTCACCACAGTCGTTGTCATCAGAGCGCTTAACCCCACCAGCTGTATTCTCTTTTCTACAACCGTATCTGCCACCGTTTCCGGCGGCACGTCTTTCCCAAGGTCAATAACGTCAAAACTGTAGTTCTCCAGCAGAACCTTCACAATATTTTTGCCAATATCATGTATGTCACCTTTTACCGTTGCCAGTACGATTGTTCCTCTCTTTTCCTGCACCTCTCCGCTGCTGTCCATCCGATCCTTCAAAACAGCGAATGCACTTTTTGCCGCTTCCGCGCTCATAAGAAGCTGAGGCAGAAAGACCGTTCCCTTTTCAAATCCGTCTCCCACACGATTGAGAGCAGGAATTAATTCCGTATTGATAATATCCAGAGGAGCTCCGGTCTCCGCAAGAGACTGAGTGACCATGCGTGCATCATCTTTCAGCCCTTTTTCTATAGCGGTCTGCAAAGAGATGCTGCCTGTCCCTGCCGGAACGGACGTACTTACAGCCGGTGCTGCTGCATACTTTGCGATATACCGCTCACAGTTTTTGTCCAGGTTCATCAGCGCATGAAAGGCGTACCACGCCTTCATCATGTCCTCAGAAGCAGGATTAATGATTCCTGCGCTCAATCCGTTCATCATGGCCATTGTATAAAATGCCGCGTTGACAATCGGACGGCCGGGAAGTCCGAAAGAAATATTTGATACGCCAAGCACTGTACACACACCTGTTTCATCCCGGAGCCTGCGCAGTGTCTCCAGTGTCACCTTTGCTCCTTCCGGCTCTGAACTGATGGTCATGGCAAGAGCATCGATTACAATATCCTTCTTTTTAATTCCATATTTTGCCGCTTCTTTTATAATCTTTTCCGCTATCCTCACACGTCCCTGGGGATCTGCGGGAATTCCGTCTTCATCCAGCGTCAGCCCGATTACAACGCCGCCGTATCTGGCAATCAGCGGAAATACCTGATCCATGGATTCCTGTTTGCCGCTGACGGAATTCACCATTGCCTTCCCATTATAGAGACGCAGGGCGGCTTCCATGGCGTCAGGATCTACTGTGTCAATCTGAAGCGGAAGACTTGTCACACTCTGCAGGCCGCAGACCGCTTCTTTCATCATAGCCGTTTCATCAATATCAGGCAGGCCGACATTTACATCCAGGATATGAGCTCCTCTTTCTTCCTGTTCAATGCCCTCTCTTAAAATATAGTCAATGTCATGTTCTTTTAAAGCCTGCTTAAATCGTTTTTTTCCGGTAGGATTGATACGCTCTCCGATAATTTTGGAGCCGGTTCCCAGAAACACACTGGAGCCATAAGAAGACACCAGGGTTAATTCTTTTTCTTTTACGGGGACTACCGGAATTCCTCTGCAGCTTCTGACCATCTCAGAAATATGCTCCGGCGTTGTGCCGCAGCATCCTCCTACAGCTGCAGCTCCCATTTTTACAATCCGTTTCATCACTCCGGCAAAATCCTCCGGGGACACATCATAGACGGTCTGTCCGTCCCTCTGCTTCGGAAGCCCCGCATTCGGCTTTACAATAACCGGAAGAGAGGTATATTTCAGAAGCTGTTCCAGAACCGGAATCATCTGCTCCGGTCCCATACCGCAGTTTATACCAAGAGCGTCCACCCGCAGACCTTCCAGCAGAGCCACAACAGCAGGTACATCTGCTCCCGTAAGCAGTTTTCCTCTTTCATCAAAAATCGCAGTTGCAAACACAGGAAGAGACGTGTTTTCTTTGGCTGCAAGTACGGCGGCCTTCAGTTCATAGGTATCACTCATTGTCTCAATATGAATCAGATCCGCGCCCGCTTTTTCTCCCAGGATCATGACTTCCCGGAAAGCCTCATATGCCGTCTCAAATTCCAGATCTCCCATGGGTTTTAACAGTTTTCCTGTAGGTCCTACATCCAGGGCCGTCAGGACGCTGTTCTTCCTGCCGCACTGCTCTGCCGCCGCTTTTACATGTCCTGTGGCGGCCTTGATAATTTCCTCCAGAGAGCAGGAATCATCGTGAAATTTAAGTGCATTTGCGCCGAATGTATTGGTCAGGACAATATCGCTGCCCGCTTCCATGTAACGTCTGTGTATCCCGCGGATTTCTTCCGGATGAGTCACATTCCACAGCTCGGGAAGTTCTCCGGGTTCCAGCCCCTTTTCCTGGAGCAGTGTTCCCATTCCGCCGTCAAAAAAAAGCAGTTCTTTTCCAAGTCGTTCTCGTATCATAGTGTATTCCTTATCTATCCTTTCTGCCATGTGCTTCTGTAGTGTTCTGTCAACTTATCTCCGGTAAGGACAGCCCGTACTTCCGCAGGCCTCGCATCCCTGCACGGGGCAGCGTTCTTTTACCGGGCTGACTCCGATTACAGCAGTAACCGATTTTGTAGGAGTCATCATACACCCCTTCGTCATGCTCAGTCCGATCTGCTTTGCGCAGTCCAGCATCCGCATGATCGGCTCCTGATAGCTGATGTCAAAATCTCCGTATCCGGGACTGAAACGGGGCCGTAAATATCCCCCTTCTTTTTCCAGTTCACGGCCGATTTCCTCCTGGCGCTGATCACAGTACTCTTCCAGCAAAGCGGCCGCGCACGCCTGCAGTGCAACGGCTCTGGCCATATCTTTCAGCCCGGTTCGTGTAATCAGTCTGTCTGTACCCGTCCCGAGAGTTGCCCCGAAAAGCACTGCCCTGCGGCAGTTTTTCAGATTTCTTACCAGGCTTCTGCTTTCTATTTTCAGTTTTCCGATCTGAACGGCCCCGTCTCCGAGCTCCTGTAATTCAAAAATGCGGCAGATTGATTTCGGTTCCGCCTCTTTCATAAGCTCCTGAAATGAGCTTTCAACCAGAGCGCGGGTCCCCGCATCTGCCGCACCTTTTTTTATTCCAAGATATCGGATGGCCTCCTGTATCTTTCTTTCCATTTCTGCCACCTAAACCTTAACTATTTCGGAGAGGTTATTCATAATTGCCGCAGCCACATCCGGCCGGTTCATGGTATAAATATGAATGTTCTTCACTCCGTTTGCCAGCAGATCAATAATCTGATCCGTGGCATAGGCAATCCCCGCCTGCTTCATAGCGGAGGGAGACCCTCCGAACCGATCCAGAATTGCCAGAAATCTCCGCGGGAAAACAGTTCCGGAAAGTTCCTTGCTGCGCTTCATCTGGGACGCGCTGGTTATCGGCATGATGCCCGGAAGTACAGGCACCGTAATGCCGGCCTCCCTGATACGGTAGAGAAAATTGTAGTGGATATCATTGTCAAAAAACATCTGCGTAGTCAGAAAGTCCACTCCACTGTCCACTTTCTCTTTCAGATATCGGATATCATCCGCCTTGTGTTCGTTTTCCACGTGTCCTTCCGGATAGCATGCCGCGCCAATACAGAAATCTCCATGCTTTTTTATCTCCTGTACCAGTTCACTGGCGTAACGGAACCGGTTTTTGTCCGGAAATGTCATATTCGCCGGAATATCCCCGCGAAGTGCGAGGATATTCTCAATTCCCAGACTTTTCAGATTTCCGATCACCTCTCTGACTTCCTCCTTTGTGGAAGACGCACAGGTCAGGTGTGCCAGACTTAACACATGAAGTTTATCCTTTATGTGAGATGCGATTTTTGCCGTATTTTTGCTGGTGCCACCGCCGGCTCCATATGTAACGCTTATAAATGCAGGATTGAGTTCTGCCATCTCATCCACTGCTGCAATTACACTGTCGAACCCTTCGTCGGTTTTTGGCGGAAATATTTCAAAGGATATGTGTATTCTGTCTTCTTTCAGTCTGTCTATAATTTTCATGCTGTAAGTGTACTCCTACTCGCCGATCAGGCTTCTGTAAAGATTCTCGTAGTTTGCCGCAGAATTTTTCCATGAGAAATCCTGGCTCATGGCACGCTCTACAATCTTGTTCCAGTCTCTCTTTCTGTCGTAATAAATTCTCTCCGCATAGCGGACTGTATTCAGCATCTCATGGGCATTGTAGTTGCAGAAGCTGAATCCTGTACCGGTCTTTTCATATTCGTTATACGGTTCAACCGTATCTTTAAGACCGCCGGTCTCCCTGACAATAGGAAGCGTTCCGTAACGCAGGCTCATAAGCTGACTCAGGCCGCAGGGCTCAAAAAGAGACGGCATCAGGAAAGCGTCGCAGGATGCATATATTTTGTGAGAAAGTTCATCGGAATAATAAATATTCGCTGATACTCTTCCCGAATACTTCCATGCGAAATGGCGGAACATATTCTCATATTTTACATCACCGGTTCCCAGCACCACAATCTGTACCGCATCCTGACAAAGTTCATCCATCACATAATCCACCAGATCAAATCCTTTCTGATCTGTAAGACGGGACACCATACCGATCAGCATTACATGAGAATCTTTGTTCAGTCCCAGTTCTTCCTGAAGAGCTGTCTTATTCATTGGTTTGTTCTTCCTGAAATTATCAATGCCAAAGTTCCTGGCAATTCTTCGGTCCGTTTCCGGATTCCAGTCGTCATAATCCAGTCCGTTTACAATACCGCACAGATCATTTGCCCTTGCAGACATAAGGCCGTCCAGTCCTTCTCCGTAAAACGGGGTCTTGATTTCTTCTGCGTAACTATTGCTGACGGTCGTCACCTTATCCGCATAAACGATACCTCCCTTTAACAGGTTCGCATCTTTATATGCTTCCATTTTATCCGGTACAAAATAGTAATCCGGAAGTCCGGTAATCGCTTTTACCGTCTTTGTATCCCACACTCCCTGGAATTTCAGATTGTGGATAGTCATAACTGTGGCAATTCCCCTGTAATACTCTCCCAGGTAACGGAAATTGTCCAGATATACCGGAATCAGTCCTGTCTGCCAGTCATGGCAGTGAATCAGATCCGGCCGGAATCCGATAACAGGAAGAATACTCAGAGCTGCCTTTGAGAAAAACGCAAACTTCTCGATATTCCATTTCGGATCCCCGTCATATGGCGCAAAGCCGCTGAAATAATGTTCATTGTCAATGAAATAGAATGTGATATCATTCAGAACCGTCTTGAGCACACCCACGTACTGATTCTGTCCTGCAATATCCATATAAAAATGAGTCACATATTCCAGTTTTTCCTTCCATTCCTGCTTCATGCATGTGTAATTAGGCAGTACAACGCGCACATCATATTTTTCTTTGTCAAATTCTTTGGGAAGTGAACCCACAACATCGGCAAGTCCGCCTGTCTTTATAAAAGGCACACATTCTGAAGACGCAAATAAAATGTTTTTCATATACTATCCTCCGTTTTCTGCATTAATCGCCACCGGGCATTTCACTATTGAACATTATACCTCATTTCAGGCGTATTGGAAAGAATTTTATCGCTTTACCATACTAATTTCTGTCATCTGTCTTCAGATACCGCCTTTTTTCTTGTACTCCAGTTGGATTGTATCTGCAATCAGCGCTATAAACTCTGAATTTGTAGGTTTTCCCTTCCCTGTACTTACTGTATAGCCAAACAGCTCGTCCAGTGTGTCCAGCTTCCCCCGGCTCCAGGCCACCTCAATAGCATGACGGATCGCCCTCTCCACCCTGCTTGAAGTTGTCTGATATTTTTTGGCAACTGTCGGATAAAGAATTTTTGTTATAGCGTTAAGTACATCCATATCCCTTACCGCCATGATTATGGCATCTCTCAGATAATGATACCCTTTAATATGCGCCGGGATTCCAATCTCAT
Source organism: Mediterraneibacter sp. HA8405 (assembly GCF_056148955.1). Lineage (NCBI taxonomy): Bacteria > Bacillati > Bacillota > Clostridia > Lachnospirales > Lachnospiraceae > Mediterraneibacter > Mediterraneibacter sp. HA8405. Next base: position 2,140,172 of record NZ_CM148758.1, read on the forward strand.
GGAGCATATTGGTCACCCGGTTTTCCAGATCTTCTCCTTTTACTGTACCTTCTCTCCCATCCTCTGTTTTCTTTTCATAATTTCGGAACATTTTTCTGACGGATTTTATCCTGTCCAGCAGCACTTCGTTGTTGAACGGCTTCATAACATAGTAATTCGCGCCTTTGTTAAAGGCATCTTCAGTAATCCTTTCCTGGCCAACCGCTGTGATCACGATAAAATATGGACGTTTATTGACAGAATTATCCTGACTTATCTGTTCCATAACCGTTAATCCGTCCATTTTCGGCATAATCAAGTCGAGAAGAACGACGTCCGGCTGTCTGTTTTTGATAATCTGACACATCTCTTCACCATTTTTCGCTTTTCCAACCAGATTCAGTTCTTTATCCATGCCGATAATATTCTCCAGCATATCGAGAATTTTCTGATTATCATCAGCGATGGCCACATTCAAATGCTCCATTCTCTTCTCTCCCTCACGCTTGAGAACCAGCTTTGAAAACGCCACCTGCTTATTATATCCGGACAATTTTGCGGAATCAAGGAGATTTTGTAACACTATTTCGACAATTTATTCGACAAAAAAGACTACTCTGCCTGTTCCAGCATATTTTCTATAAATATACCATATCCCATCGTTGAATCCTGTACAAATACATGGGTCACCGCACCAATCAGTTTTCCGTTCTGGATAATTGGACTTCCGCTCATCCCCTGGATTATCCCTCCTGTTTTCCCGAGCAGTTCCTTATCCGTCACTTTTATGACCAGTCCTTTATTGATTTCTGTCTCAGACATGTCGATATCTGTCACCTGAATATCATATTCCTTAAGCTCGTTGTCGATAAAGCACCGGATCGTGGCATCGCCTTTTACGATTTCTTCTTTTTTTGCAGTTTCTATAGGAATCTGTTCTTCAAACAGATCGCCGATTCTGTCGATTGTTCCATATATCCCTGCGTCTGTATTCTTATCAATAGTGCCCAGAACATTGAAATTATTGTAAATAATAATTCCCTCCATACTTCCCGGATTTCCATCGGAGCCTTTTGTAATATCCTGTATGCTTGTCCTATAGACCGTACCATCAGAAATCGACATCAGAACATTTGTATCAGTATCGTGAATTCCGTGACCTAAAGCGCCAAATCTGCTCTGACCGGTAAGAAATGTTATAGTTCCCAGTCCCTGTACATTATCCCGCACCCAGATGCCCAGTCTGTATTCACCCGCTTCATATTCAACCGGATGAATCTTCACATCCAAAGATTCGCCGTCTCTCCGGACTGTAAGAATCACATTTCCGTCTCCAAACTCTTCCACTGCGTTCAGAAGATCTGCTTTTCCTTCTATATTCCGGTTATTCACGGCTGTAATATAATCTCCGGCCTTCACCAGATTTCGGGCAGGTTCATAAAAATTCCCGTCAGTCCCCTCTACTGTTTCCGTACTCAGTACCATAACGCCGTCAGTCTCCATATAAATTCCTACCGGCATGCCGCCCAGCAGAACAGTGTCCGTATCTGCCCCCGCGGCGTTTACGTTGGCCTGCCGGGGCTGAATTTTTATAAAGCCGGAAAACGAGGCAAGAATCACCATGCAGGCAGCGGACAGCGCGTACAGAAACAACCGCGAAGTCCTCCACTTTGGTCTTTCTTTATGTTTCTGAATCATATAGCAGCATCACATCCTTTTTTCATACTGTCACACATCCTTTCTGCACCGTCTCCAGCCGGCGCGTATTTTTCTCTTTTGCGGCCTGCCCCGGCTAATCCGCCTTTATAAATGCAAAAAACACCGCTGCTTTCGCAGCCAAACCGCAAACAAAAAACGGATACATCTCTGCATCCGTTTCTATTATGTGTGACTGATCGGTATTTCACACTGGTATTATCTTTCCCGCTTTGCCAATTCCTTCATTTCTTCTGCGCTTTCCAGAATTTTTCCCGTTACATTTGCGCCGCCCAGCATACGCGCCAGTTCGCGAACCGACGCTTCATGATCCAGAACAGTAATCCTGGTTTCCACGGTATTTCCATCTGTTTCCTTCTGTATCAGATAATGGCAGTCCGAAACCGCCGCGATCTGGGGAAGATGAGTAATACAGATTATCTGGCGGTTTTCCGCTATAAGACGGAGTTTTTCCCCGACCTTACCCGCTGTTATGCCGGAAATGCCTGTATCAATTTCATCAAAAATCAGAGTCGGCGTGTCTTCCTCTCCGGCAAGCACTGCTTTGATCGCAAGCATTACACGGGATAATTCTCCGCCGGAGGCAATACTCCCAAGAGGCTTTAACGGTTCTCCCGGATTGGTGGCCAGATAAAACTCTGCTTCATCACTTCCGGAAGCGCAGTAATGCCCCAGATCCGAAATTCTAATCTCCAGTCTGGTATCCATAAAATTCAGTTCTGACATCTGCTCCCTGATCTCCCCGGCAAACGTGACGGCAACTTTTTCCCTCGCCTTATGAAGACGGGAGGAAATCTGTCCGGCATGCTTTTCCGCCGCGTCAGCTTCGGTACGTATCCGCTCCAGAAATGAATCATAATCTCTCAGTTCTTCTATTCTTCTCTTTTTTTCTTCACAATATTCCAGAACATCAGGAATCGTTTTTCCATATTTTGCCTTAAGGTGATTCAGCAAATTCAGCCGTTCTTCTGTATCCCGAAATTCTTCCTCTGAAAAATCAAAACTTTTGGCATATTCACACAGCTCCCGGTTAAAATCATTGAGAAGGCTGTCAATTTCCGCGAGTTGTCCGCAGAGCTTTTCTCCCTGGCTGTCAATCTCTGCAACATCCTGCAGAGCGCGGATCCCGCGGCTTAACAAATCGCTTGCATTGCCCCGGGTGTCTTCACCGGTATACCTGTAAGCCTCTGCCACCGCCTCAGTAACTCTCCGGCTCTGGGTCATTCTGTGATACAGCTCTTCCAGATCTTCATCCTCCCCGGGCAGCGGAGCGGCTTCTTCAATCTCCGAAACTTCATATCCGGCAAGATCCAGTTCTCTTGCACGGCTTTCTGTATCCAGCGAGGAAGCATCCCGTTTTTTAACAAGTTCCTGATATTTTTTAAACGCAGCGGCCATCTCTTCTTTCAGAGGATAAATTTCTTCTTTCCCGAACAGATCCAGAAGAGCAAGATGATTCCTGCGCTGAAGAAGATCCTGACTGTCATGCTGACCGTGTATGTCGATCAAAAGACCCGCGGCCTCTTTTAAAGTACCCATATTTACCGTCTCGCCATTGATTCTGCACACACTGCGGCCTTCCATCAGTTTCCGGCTTAATGTAACCGCCCCGTCTTCCGGCTCAATCTCCATTTCTTCAAGCCGCCGTCTTATTTTCTCATTTTCCACAGAAAATGTAAGTTCTACCAGACCGCTCTTAGCCCCGCTGCGAAGAAGATCCGCGCTGTAGCGGCCTCCCAGAGCAAGCTGTACGGATCCGAGCAGAATTGACTTTCCCGCGCCGGTCTCCCCGGTCAGAATATTAAGGCCAGGTCCGAACTCCACTTCTGTCTCATCAATCAACGCAAGATTTTTTACATGCAGATTCTGTAACATATCCGTTCCCTACATTTCTTTTGAAACAATTTTTCGTATCTTTTCCATTACCGCTGTTGTATCCTCTACAGTCCGAATCGCGCACATAATCGTATCGTCTCCCGCAATACAGCCCACAACTTCATTCCAGTTCATAGCGTCAACCGCAGCGGCCACTGCCATCGCCATTCCCGATACGGTCTTTATAACCAGAATATTCTGCGCCATATCCATAGACACATACCCGTCTTTCAGAACGCGAATATATTTTTCGCTCATCCCCCGTTCTTCCTGCTTGTGAATCACATACTTCTGTTTTCCGCCGTTTGTGGAAATTTTCGTCAGCTTCAGGTCTCTGATATCCCTGGAAACTGTTGCCTGGGTAACTTTAAAGCCGGCATTATTCAGATATTCTGCCAGTTCTTCCTGGGTCTCGATATCATATTGACTGATCAGTTCTATGATTTTTGCATGACGACTTACTTTCATCTTCCTAATTTCCTTTCATTTTTTCCCGCATGGTTTTCATGAAACTCTCTTTGCCCAGCTTTATCAGGCGGGCTGTCTGTGCAGCCTTCCGGATCTGGACCCGCTCACCGGTTACCAGAGTCATCTGCTCCGCTCCGTCAAAACAAAGCGATACATGCTCCGTCTTCCCATATCTGCCCTCACAGATTTCGATTTCTATAATATCCTCTTCTGAAAGCACAATACTGCTTGTATTAAGCGCATGAGAACAGATCGGAGTAATCACCATCAGACGGGCCGTCGGCTCCACCACCGGCCCTCCGGCAGAAAGATTGTATCCGGTACTTCCGGTAGGAGTGGAAATAATCACCCCGTCTGCCAGATAGGTATTCAGCAGAGTTCCGTTTACATAAATATGAAACTGAACAATCCGTATTTTTCCCTCTCTCGCAAGAACAATATCATTCAGCGCCAGATCTTTCTCTCCTCCCCGGAAAACACCCTGAATCATCATCCGTTCCTCCACAATCGGATCACACCGGAACAGACGGTCAAGAGCCTGAGGGTAATCCTTCAGCTCCACATCCGTAAGATATCCCACGGTTCCCAGATTAATGCCCAGAAGAGGCAGATTTCTCCTGCCCAGATCCCGGACTGCCCGTATCAGAGTTCCGTCTCCGCCAAGCACAAGTCCACACTCCACATCATCCGGAACTGTATCCGGAATAATATGGCCTTCCGCGTCCTTCCGGCAAAGGACACACCGTTTTCCTCTGCTTTCAATATAAGCCCGTATCTCGTTTGTAATCCGCAGATCTTTATCCTTCAGCATGTTCGTAATGATATAAAAAGAATCCATGTCCCGTCTAACCTCTTATCATTTTGCCAGTTCTTCAAATGCCTTATCTGTTACCGAAGCTGCAGCCTCTTCCATGTCTTTTTCCATACCCTCTGCCCCTTTTTTCAGATGGATCAGATATTCAATATTTCCCTCCGGGCCGCGGATCGGCGAATAATCCAGCTCCATTACGCCAAAGCCGATATTCCGCGCATAGTCCGCCACTTTCATAATTACTTCCCGATGAACCGCCTTGTCTCTTACTACGCCTTTTTTTCCAACTTTTTCTCTTCCCGCTTCAAACTGCGGTTTGATCAGAGCCACAATCTCTCCGTCTTCTTTCAGATAGTTCCGGATCGGTTCCAGCACTTTGGTAAGAGAAATAAAAGAAACGTCAATAGAAGAAAAATCGATTGCCTCTCCGATATCCTCCGGAGTTACATACCTGATATTTGTCTTTTCCATACAGACCACACGTGAATCCTGCCTCAGCTTCCAGTCCAGCTGTCCGCGTCCCACATCAATGGCATAAACCTTACAGGCGCCGTTCTGAAGCATACAGTCGGTAAAACCGCCCGTAGAAGATCCTACATCCGTGCATACTTTATTCTCCACGTTCACATCAAATACCGCAAGTGCTTTTTCCAGCTTCAGACCGCCTCTGCTCACATACGGCAGTGTATGCCCTTTCACTTCGATACTGACCTCCGGAGGAAAAGTTGTGCCGGCCTTGTCTTCCCGCTGTCCGTCCACAAACACATTCCCTGCCATAATTACTGCCTTGGCTTTTTCTCTGGACTCTGCCAGATTTCTTTTTACAAGCAATACATCTAAACGTTCTTTCATATTATCTGTCCTTTATCATCAAATAGTCCGAAACTGCCTGCTTTACAATCGCTTCTTTATCCAGGCCCACTTCTTTCCGAAGAAGTTCTACATTTCCATGTTCCACATAATCATCTGAAATAGCTATATTTCGGACACGGACATTTAATTTTGCCCGGTTTACATATTCCAGCACCTGCTCACCGAATCCGCCTGAAAATACATTTTCTTCGATTGTCACAAACAGGCTGTGGTCTTCCGCCAGATTTTCCAGCATCTGTGTATCCAGCGGTTTTACAAATCTGGCATTTACCAGACTGCAGGCATATCCTGTGTCTTTCAGTTCCATTCTCACCTGCTCTGCAAGCTCAGACATATGCCCTACAAAAATCACGGCAATGTCGCCTTCTTCATACAGGATCTCGCTTTTTCCGAATTCCACGGGAGCGCGGAACTGCCTGAGTCCCTCATACGCGGTTCCCCGGGGATAGCGCAGAGCCACCGGGCCAGGAAATTCAACGGCGAACCTCAGCATATCCGCCATCTCCCAGCGGTTTTTCGGAGACATTATCGTCATATTCGGTATCATAGACAGGTAGGACAGATCAAACACCCCCTGATGTGTTTCCCCGTCGCTTCCCACAAGACCCGCGCGGTCCACTGCAATTACTACCGGAAGATTCTGAAGACAGACGTCATGGATGGTCTGGTCAAAGGCCCTCTGTAAAAAGGAAGAGTAGACGGCAAAGACCGGCTTCATGCCTCCCGCCGCAAGTCCGGCGGCAAAAGTCATGGCATGTTCTTCGGCAATACCCACGTCAAAAAAACGATTCGGAAACATCCGCGCAAATCTGGAAAGTCCGGTTCCGTCCGCCATTGCCGCTGTAATAGCCACTACTTTCTCATCGTGTTTTCCGATATCCGCCAGCACTTTGGAGAACACATCCGTGTAAGAATCTTTTAGCTCTTTATCTTTGGGTTCTCCGCTTTCTATTTCAAAAGGACCCGTGCCATGAAAACGGGCCGGATTCTGCTCCGCAGGTCCATATCCTTTTCCTTTTTTCGTAATCACATGAACGAGGACCGCATGATCCACTCTTCTGGCTTCATGCAGCACCCGGACAAGTCTGCGCACGTCATGTCCGTCTACCGGGCCAAGATAGGTGATCCCCATATCCTCAAAAAACATGCCCGGGACAAAGAGCTGTTTGATGCCGCTTTTCGTCCGTTTTACCTGACTGATAATCCGTTCCCCTCCTTTCGGGAACTTTTTCAGCGTGTCCTCCACTCCTTTTTTCAGCCCGGTATAGGCCTGAGCAGTCCGCAGTCCGTTAAGATACCGGGACATTCCGCCCACATTTTCAGAAATCGACATATTGTTGTCATTCAGTACAATTATAAAATTACTCTTCAGATGGGAGGCATTGTTCAAAGCCTCATAGGCCATTCCTCCCGTCATGGAGCCGTCTCCGATTATAGACACTACACTGTAATTCTCTCCGGACAGTTCCCGGGCCGCGACATACCCCAGGCCGGCGGAAACAGATGTAGAACTGTGTCCTGTATTGAAAGCATCGCAGTCACTCTCGCGCCGTTTCGGAAAACCGCTCATGCCTCTGTATTTCCGCAGAACATCGAATCCGCCTTTTCTCCCGGTCAGGAGTTTATGGGTATAGGACTGATGTCCCACATCCCAGATCAGTTTGTCCTGCGGCAGACTGAACTCAAGATGAAGAGCCATCGTCAGCTCTACTACGCCCAGATTTGAAGCAAGGTGTCCTCCTGTCACACTGAGTTTTTCGATCAGGAACTGCCGGATTTCATCTGCAAGACTGTTCAGCTCTCCCGGACTGAGTTTTTTTATATCATTTTCCTTTTGAATCTTTTCCAGCACCATTAAGAGTCCTCCTTATTTTTCCCTGTATACAAGAGAACGAAGAAGCTGTGCCAGGAAATCATCTTCTGCCTGAATTTTTTCCAGTTCCTCCAATGCTTCTTCTGTCATGCTTTTCACAGCTTTTCTGGACTCTTCCAGGCCCTTCCACACTACATAAGTCATTTTTTCATTCTTCTCATCACTGTGAATCGGTTTACCCAGGGTTTCCGCTGTTCCTGTTACATCCAGAATATCGTCCTGAATCTGAAATGCCAGTCCGATCTTCCGTCCCACCTGTTCCATACAGGTTATTTTCTCTTCATCCGCCCCGGCAAGCACAGCCCCGATCATCACGGATGACTCAATCAGCGCGCTGGTTTTCAGACGGTAAATAAAATCCAGAACTTCTCCGGCCACCTTATGTCCGGATTCTTTTACATCCACGACCTGGCCGCCGATCATGCCGTATATCCCGGCTTTCCCGGCCAGAATCTTCAGCGCCCGGCCGATACGCGCGCTCTGTTCCGGTGCCTGATCAAAGGCCCGGCAAGCTGTTTCAAAGGCATAGTTGAGAAGGGCGTCGCCTGCCAGGATGCCCATGTCTTCTCCATAAACCACATGGGTCGTCTTTCTTCCTCTTCTGTATTCATCATTGTCCATAGCCGGAAGATCATCATGGACAAGAGAATAGGTATGGATCATCTCAATGGCAGCCATAAAAGGACGGATCACATCTCCGGTTCCTCCAAACAGACGGAATGTCTCCATCATCAGCATAGGACGCAGACGTTTCCCCCCTGCCATAAGGCTGTACTCCATGGCTTCCATTATTATTTTCTGATATCCCTCCTTCGGTGGAAGGTATTCTTTTAAGATCTCTTCTATCTGACCCTTTTTTGCCTCATATTCTTCTTTAAAATTCATGTGTCTCTCCATTCTCATCCAGAACCAGCACCTTTTTTTCTACTTCATCAATTGCCTGGCTGCACTGTTTCAGAAGATTCATCCCGCGGCTGTACAGCTCAAATGATTCCTCCAGGGAAACATCCTCCCCTTCCATCCTGCCGATTACTTCTTCAAGCTGTCCGAACATCTGGTCCAGACTTTGTTTTTCTTCTTTTTCCACCAGCAGCGCACCTCCTTTATTCCTCTGCCCCGCTTACCGGATAGTCAAACGCTTCACGGGAAACAACCCGGGCCCGGATGCGGCCATCCGATACATAGGCTGTAATATAATCTTTTTCACTGACCTGGTCAATCCGGGTTACTCCCTGACCGTCAGGTCCCTGCATATACGCATAGCCGCTGCTCAGTCTGGAAAGAGGCGAGAGGATCTTCATTTTCTCCACACACACTTCCAGACGGTGTCTGTCTCTGGTAAGTTTCCGATTCATTTCATTTTTCAGGCGGTTCTCCAGGTCCACGGCATATTGACGCTTTTCATCCAGTTTCTGCCTCGGATGCGCGATACGCAGCCGGGCGGCAGCCCGCTCAGCTTTTATCCTGGCGGCTGTAATTTTCACTGCAGCCGCCTTTTTCATTGCATTTCTGTACACTTCCATCTGCTCTCTGGCAGCCCGGTACTCATACACAGCCAGCTCCGCGGCAGCTGACGGCGTAGGAGCCCGCAGATCTGCCACAAAATCAATAATTGTAGTGTCCGTCTCATGGCCTACCGCGGAAATAACCGGCACGCTGCACTCAAACACTGCCCGCGCCACGCACTCTTCATTAAATGCCCACAGATCTTCCATACTTCCGCCGCCCCGGCCTGCAATTATGACGTCTACACCCTGTTTTTCCAGTGCCTGAATTCCCCGGACAATACTCTGAGCCGCCCCTTCTCCCTGTACAAGAGCAGGATATAAAATCAGCTGCACAAACGGATTTCTCCGCTTTGCAATATTGATAATGTCACGCACAGCGGCTCCCGTGGGAGCCGTCACAATCCCGACTGTCCTTACATAGAGTGGAATGGGCTGCTTATACTCCGGGGCGAACATTCCCATTTCAGCCAGTTCTTTTTTCAGCGCTTCAAACTTTTCGTAAAGAGCGCCGGCGCCGTCACGGACAATTTCCCGGGCATAGAGCTGATATCTGCCGTCTCGTTCATACACACTGATGTAGCCGAGAACGATCACCTGCTGTCCTTCCTGCATACGAAAAGAAAGCCCTGACCTAGAGCCTGCAAACATAATGCAGGCAATCGTGCCGGACTCATCTTTCAGAGAAAAATATATATGCCCTGATGTATGGTATTTACAGTTGGACACCTCGCCCTTCACATAGATCCGGTTCAGCATGAAATCCTGGTTAAACATATTCTTTATATAGGAATTTACCTGCCGTACCGTATAGACGTTTTTCATCCCTGCGACTCCAGTTCTGCCAGTTTTCCAAGTATACCGTTCACAAAAGCCGGGCTTCCGCTTCCGCCGAACTTTCTGGCAAGCTCCACTGCCTCATTGATGGCCACGCCTGTGGGAATATCTTCATCCCATTTCATCTCATATACAGCAAGTCTTAATACTGTAAGATCTGCCTTATTCATACGGGAAGTTTTCCAGCCTTTTGCGTTTTCATTGATAAGCGCGTCAATTTCCGGCACACGGGAAACGACTGCCTCATACTTTTTCTGTATATATTCTTTATCCTTCTCTGCTGCATTCTCCAGCGATTCACAGTATAACCTTATATGTTCCGGCATATCCGCCGCCTCGTTAAATTCTATCTGGAACAGCATTTTAAAGATGTGCTCCCTTTGCTCTGATCTTAGCATTCCGGTTCCTTTCTTCAAAACTTCTTTTTCTACAGCCGGTGTCATGCGGCCTATATAAAAGGGATGTCTTGCGACATCCCTTATTATACTATATGTCCGTGTCCTTTTGCAACGAAAAGGTACGCCTACTGTCCGTTGGCCGGCATCTCCACGCCTGCCACTTTAATGTTGACATCTGCCACTTCCAGACCGGTCATGTTTTCCACCGCGTTCTTTACCTTCTCCTGAACTTTTGCCGATACATCCATAATACTGTAGTTATATTTCAGATTCAGAGAAAGGGAGACTGTTACCACGCCTTCCAGCACGTCCACTTTTACGCCCTTGGACAGATTCTTCATACCCAGTCTGCTGATCAGTTCATTAGTAATGTTTCCGGCCATAGAAGCAACTCCGTCAACTTCTGTTGCCGCCAGTGCCGCAATAATTGCGACCACCTCGTCTGCGATCTTCACTTCACCGAGACTGGCATCACTCTGTATAGAATACGTATTTCTTTCGTCCTTTGCCATATTCAAAACCTCCCGTTTTGTAATCTCTTTTCTCATTATAGCAAAGTTCCTCACATTTGCAAAGGAAAAACTTAAGACCTTCCAAACTCGGAAAGCTTCAGTCCTTCATTCCGCTCTGCCGTCATGCGGATGCTCCACTCATGCGCAAAAAGCAGCAGAGGACGTCCTTTTAAATCTTTGATTTTCTTCATATCTGACGTGCCGCTGAGACGATCCATATCAATTTCTTCATTTTCAATCCAGCGAATATGCTCATAGGGCAGATTTTCCAGAATAATTTCTACATTGTATTCGTTCTTCAGACGGTACTTAAGCACATCAAACTGAAGAACCCCTACAACACCCACAATTATTTCTTCCATACCGGTATTGTATTCCTGGAAAATCTGAATCGCCCCCTCCTGAGCGATCTGATTGATCCCTTTCACGAACTGCTTACGCTTCATGGTGTCTACCTGACGAACCCGCGCAAAATGTTCCGGCGCAAAAGTGGGGATGCCTTCATAGGCAAAATGTTCTTTGGATGTGGTCAGAGTATCTCCTATGGAAAAAATACCAGGATCAAATACACCGATAATATCGCCGCCGCAGGCTTTTTCGATAATCTTTCTCTCACTTGCCATCATCTGCTGAGGCTGGGAAAGCCGCACTTCCTTCTGCCCCTGTACATGATACACGCTCATTCCCGCCTGAAACTCTCCGGAACAGATTCGCATAAACGCGATCCGGTCCCGGTGCGCCTTGTTCATATTTGCCTGAATCTTAAAGACAAACGCAGAGAACTCTTTTTCTTTCATAGGATCAATCTCCCCGTGATCTGACATCCGCGGCAGGGGAGACGTTGTCATGGCAAGAAAATGTTCAAGGAATGTTTCTACTCCGAAGTTGGTCAGCGCTGATCCGAAAAATACCGGAGAAAGCTCGCCTTTATCCACCAGCTCCTGATCAAATTCCGCAGCCGCCCCGTCCAGCAGTTCTATTTCATCCTTCAGATTCACCTTGGCCTCTGTCCCGATCAGCCAGTCAATCTCCGGGTTGTTGATATCCACTTTTTTCACTTCTCCCACTGCGGTACCCTTTTTTGTATCCGAGAAAAGCTCCACTTCCTTCTTCTGTCTGTCGTACACGCCTTTAAATGCTTTTCCCGAACCGATGGGCCAGTTTACAGGGCAGGTCGCAATCCCCAGTTCTTTTTCAATATCGTCCAGAAGATCAAACGTGTCTTTTGCCTCCCGGTCCATTTTATTGATAAATGTGAAAATAGGGATATGTCTCATAACACAGACTTTAAACAGCTTCCGGGTCTGAGCCTCCACACCCTTTGACGCGTCAATTACCATCACTGCAGAATCCGCCGCCATCAGCGTACGGTAAGTATCCTCTGAAAAGTCCTGATGTCCTGGTGTATCCAGAATGTTGATGCAGTATCCTCCGTAATTAAACTGCAGAACAGATGATGTGACGGAAATTCCTCTTTCCTTCTCGATCTCCATCCAGTCGGAAACCGCATGTTTTGCTGTGGCTTTTCCCTTTACGGACCCTGCCTGGTTAATCGCTCCTCCATAGAGCAGGAACTTTTCTGTCAGCGTTGTCTTTCCTGCATCCGGATGAGATATAATGGCAAAAGTCCTTCTTTTCTTTATTTCATTCGTAATATCTGACATAATCCTCTTCTCCTGTTTTTCTGATTTAGAACATGAAAGTGCCGGTGTGCACAGCCGAATTTTTGATTCGCGGCACACCGACGGCATATCCAGTCTATCACAAGAGTGTCTGGATGTCTATTCAGAAATTGGTGTTATCACAATATTTTCCGGAGCAATATCTGTCTTTCTGGTAACGATATCTTCGATCTGAGCCCGGTTGGCATCGGTCAGTTCATCCGCCTTAACTACTACATCCGCCGAATCATTGGTGAGACTGACTACGGCTTCCGAAAAGCCTTTGGAAGCCATCAGGGTCTCTATGGCCGCCTCCTGTTCGGTCATTTCTGTGATCTCCACCAGCTGCGCAACCGCATCCTGTTTTTCAGCGTCGCTCAGATTCGTATTGTCAATAATCGCCTGAAGCGTTTCCTTGTTCTGTGCCCTTACCTGTTCCCTTGTAACTTTTGCCTGAGCAACCGTCGTCTGGGCGCTTCCGTTTGTAAGTACCGCTTCACCGGGAGTTCCCTCAATCTCCGAATCATTGCTTGCGATATCTTCGGTTGATGTCTCTATATCCTCCTGGGATATATCGAGAAGCTCCTGATTTGCCAGATCCGCATTTGCTTCAGTGGTGCTGTCATCTGTCTCCCCGAAAAGCCTGCCGGAGTAATTCAGATACCCGGCAACCGCGATCATAACCGCCAGGGTTGCAATGATAATCTGATTTTTCTTAAACAACCGTTTCAACTGTCCATCCTCCTTTTTATGTATCCGCCCGTTTCATTATTTTTATCTTATGCGCCTCAACGCCAAATAATGCCTGAACCGCCTCCGTAATATTCTGCACCACAACCGCATTGTCTCCGCCGTCTGCTATAACTACAACTCCTTCAATTTCCGGCGTGAGCTCTTTGCTTACATAAGGAGACTGGGAGCCGTCGGAATTTTGTTCATAGATACTCGTTTTATCCGAGGAAATATCATTCAAAGTCCGGGTTCCGCCCTCGCTGTCTTCTTCCTCTGTAGTCTGGCTGGAGCTCTGCTGATCTTTTTCGATAACCTTCTGCGAGCTTGATTTTAGAGTTATCATAACCTCCGCCTTTCCTACCCCCTCAACATACTGAAGCGTCCGGGCGGTTTTTTCTTCCAGATATGCCTCATAGTCGCCGGCATCTGTTATCTTTACATCTGTCTGATTATTCTCGTCTTCTGATCCCTCCCCTCCGTCAGGTACAGGAAGCACGATTACCATCAGCAGGATTCCGACAAGCAGAAGAATAAGAAGCTGGCTTTTTCTGGGGAGCTTTTCCCCTTTCCTTAATCCGGCAACATATGATTTCCACTTACTCTCCAATCCTGATCTCCTCCACTTCTATGCTTCCCTCCTGTCCTTCTTCTCCATCATATGCGCGCTGTCCTCCGGTATATTCCTCCGGAAGAAATTCCAGAAACGACTCATCCTCAAACCACTGCTCTGCTTCTTCAATTGCTTTCCTGTCCAGTTCATATTCATTACTCCGGTAAATATTCTGAAAAACCCCTTCTTTTCCCGTCAGTTTCAGCAGTGGAGTAAACAGAAGCAGAATCAGCACCAGTCCGGAAAAAAAGCGGACATATTTTTCATACTCTTTTCCCGGAATCGCATGCATAATTGCTGATGTTACAATAAGATAAACAGCTATATTCTGAATCCATCCGTAGAGCTCTTCCAGCATATCCGGACACCTCCGTTTTCTGTCCTTTTCTGCTTTGACCGGCGGCCTACGAAGTGGAGGCTGCCACTACCGCCACTGTAAGAAGAAACATAAGGCCCGCAGCAAAAATAATTTTTACCATCATCTCATATCCTTCGCTTACACCGCCGATACACCCGGTTATCCGTTTGTCCGACACAGGCTGTACCAGCGCTGCGGCCAGCTTATACAAAAAGGCAAGTATCAGCATCTGCAGAACGGGAACCGCGCAGATCGCCACAGTTACAACTGCCCCGGCCATACCGATTCCATTCTTAATCAGCACGGCCGTTCCCAGCACAATCTCTGTCACTCCTCCCATTGCGTTGCCGATCCAGGGCAGTGATTCTGCTGTCCTGGTAAGAGCGCTTCTTTTCAGTGTGTCAATTGCAGGAGCCAGCAGTCCCTGAACTACATTAATTCCGATCACACAGGCTGTCATTGTTTTTATAATCCACTCCACACATCTTCTGATCAGATCAGCAAATTCTGAAAGGAAATCTTCTCCTGTCAGATTCCCAAGAACCCGCACCATAATATAAATATGGACAACCGGCAGCAGGAAACGTACAATCACAATTTCTACCAGATAGATCAGAAAAAGAATTACATTATAAAAAAGCAGTGATGAGGAACTTCCGGAAGCAAATGCAACCGCCAGAAAATAGCTGGGGCATAATACACGCATAAAATTCACAAGGGAGTCCAGCTTTCCCTCCACTCCCTCCATCGCAGTCTGAAAAGCAGTCAGGCAAAATGTAATGAGCAGCATGTACAAAACATAAAAACTGATCTCCGATATTCTTTTATTCTGAAATGCCTCCGTAAAATTTGAGAATATGGCAGCAATCAGCGCAATCAGAAGAATATATACAAGATTATGCCTGTTATATCGGAATTCATAGAAAATCTGATCTCTTAAAAACCGCAGGAAAGTTTCACCTGTCTGTTCCATATCGCCGGACATCATGGCGGTAACCACTTCCTGAAAAGAGAGCTTTTCTTTTGGAAACATCTGATCCAGGCTTGACTCAATTTCCTCAAAATCAAACCGGTCCATCAGCGCCTTCTCTGTTTCCTGCTGTATAGCATCCGCTTCTTCCTCCGTCAGGGCTTCTGGCCGGCCGTTTTTTCCTGATTCTTCCTGTGTTTCCGCCTGCTCCCGCCCTGTTCCGCTTTTTGCTTTTTCCTCTGCGGCATTTACAATCCGGCTTCCCAGACCCCAAATAAGAAGTACCAGAAAAAAAGTGAGAAAGAGCTGCGGTTTTCTCCGACTCATGCAAGAAACTCCCGGATTGTCTCAAGGAGAGCAAGAAGGACCGGCATTCCCAGAGCCAGAATCGTCAGTCTGCTGAATATCTCAATCTGTACGGCTATTGTCTGATATCCCGCGTCCCTGCATACCCCGGAAGAAAATTCTGCTATATAGGTTATGCCAATCATCTTCAGCATGGTTCCCAGATATCCTGCATCCAGATTGATATACGAGCCGATCTGTTCTACTGTCCGTATAAAAATCTCCAGCCGGTCTATAATGCAGGCAAACAGAAAAATTCCTGCCGCCACGCTCATATATATTCCGTATTCCGCCCTTCCGCCTTTCAGCTGCAGAGCGAGCAGCGCTCCAATTACACCAATGGCCGCCACCTGGATCACATTCATCTTCACACCTCCTTACAGAGAAAACAACTGACGAATGGAAAGGAACAGATCATATATGTACGGCAGGATCCAGGACAGAACAAGAATAAGTCCCGCAAGGCTTGCCAGAAATGCCTGTTCGTCTCTGCCGCTGTGTTTAAGCACCTGACTTAAAATGGATACCAGAATTCCCACAGCCGCTATTTTAAATATCAGATTTATGTTCATGATCCCTCCCCGGTTAAATCAGAATCACAACCAGAAAGATTCCGGACATGATTCCGAGCCATCCGCCGATTTTTTTCTTTGCCGCCAGTCCCTCTCTGAGTTTTTCGATTTCCAGATCCATTCGATTGAGATAGAGCTGCATAGACCGGTTAAAAGTCTCTCTGTCCATCTGACCCAGAAAAGTACCGAGCTCCTTCAAAAGGACAGAATGTTCCGTCTTCAGATTCAGTTCTCTGAGATACCGGTTAATACATTTATTCCATATTCTGGAAAACCCGGACTCATCCCTGCTTTCTGTCCGCGCAGACAGCTGTCCCAGCCAGTTTCTATATGGCTCTTTCACCCGCCGCGCCACCGAAGAAAACACTTCGGACAGAGGTGCCCCCGTATATTCAATTTCTCCTTTCATCAATCCCACTATATATCGGAGATACTGTATTTTTCCCAGATATTTTTTTAATTCTGTCCCATACACATATCCGGCTCCTGCAGTGGCCGTAATAATCAGTATCCCTCCTACCAGTCTCTGCACAGCACACTCCCCCGCTCATCATAGATCCCCCGGATTTCCCCGGGATGTTTGCCGTTTCCCAGCACCACATATCTTTCAAACATCCGTCTCCGGATGAGTTCCCCCAGAACAGGCTTTCTGGAAGCCTCCTGCATATCCAGGCCATGGACGCTGGCGATCAGCTTACATCCGCACTGCATGGCATATTCTATAGCATGAATATCCTCGCTTGTGCCGATTTCATCCACAGCGATAACCTGTGGCGCCATGGATCGGATCAGCATAATCATGCCCTCTGCTTTCGGACAGCAGTCCAGAATATCTGTCCGGATTCCCAGATCATTCTGGGCGACCCCCAGATAACAGCCGCCGAGCTCAGAGCGTTCATCAACCACTCCTACGGAACTACCTTTTACATACGCATTTCCATTTGAAATCTGCCGGATCAGATCACGAATAAGCGTCGTTTTTCCGCAGCGGGGCGGAGAAATAATCAACGTATGGCACACCTGCATGTTTTTCGTAATATACGGCAGCAGACCATCTGCGCAGCCAATAACCTCATGTGACATTCTGATATTAACAGAGGAGATATGCTGGATGTTTTTTACCTTATCCTTTTCCACAATCACCTTTCCCGACACTCCGACTCTGTGCCCTCCTTCCACTGTCAGAAATCCCTGTCTTAATTCGTTCTCATATGCATAAAGGGAGTAATGGCTTATATATTCCATTGTCTCCCTTATCTCTTCTTTCGTTGTAATATGCTGTTTTCTTTCCGTCGGAAGCACTACTTCCCGGTTCCGGTAAATTACTATAAGCGGCTTTCCCGTCCGGAGCCGGATTTCCTGCAAATCATCAAAATCCGGGATATCCTCCTCCACAACCCTGCGAACACTCTTGGCAAGGATATTTAAAATCTGTGATTTTCTGTTCTGTCTCTCCATCTTGTCCACCTCTTTACACAATATATGACCAGAATCAGAAAATATGCCGGGAAGTACAGAAGTTTCTTCAGTCCCGTCCAGTCGCTTTATTGATATTCGCCATTTTTATCGAATATCAATAAATAATTATTGACATATGATAATGCGGCGCATATAATGCAGTCAGAGGCTGAATCAGAATTCACTTTTCAGTCTGCTAATATATATGAGGAGGTAATAAAATGAGGAAATATTTATGCTGCTATCTGCTGATTTTAGGTGTGTTACTGGGATGTTCAGGCTGTACGGTCGGAAATGATCACCGTATAATGCAGGAAATCAGCAACCGTCTGGATACAGACATAGCTAATGGAAAAATTGTTATAAATGAAGATTCACATTCCGGCTTTCTTAATGACGGAACTTCTATAACCGCCATTCAGTTTTCGGATGATTCCTTTCAAAATGCGGTCAAAGGAAAGAGAAACTGGAAGTCTTGTCCATTGGATAAAACCGTTCAGACGCTGCTTTATGGATATGAATCTGATGAACTAATATGCGAGCCATACATAACAGATGAAAATAACAATGCAATAATTCCTGAAATAACAAATGGTTATTATTTCCTGTATGACAGACAGGCGAAGAACGGCAGGGCGGCCGGCGCTGATATTCTGCGCCGTGATTCACTCAATTTTACCGTAGCTGTATATGATTCAGATTCAAGGATTCTTTATTATTGTGAAATGG
Organism: Mediterraneibacter sp. HA8405; assembly: GCF_056148955.1. Classification (NCBI taxonomy): domain Bacteria; kingdom Bacillati; phylum Bacillota; class Clostridia; order Lachnospirales; family Lachnospiraceae; genus Mediterraneibacter; species Mediterraneibacter sp. HA8405. The sequence continues at coordinate 2,158,454 of NZ_CM148758.1, forward strand.
ATACCTGAACAAAATGAAACAGCGGGATTCCGCTGTTTCACTCTCCGGCACTGTTTTACCGGGAATCGGAAAGCTTGTTTTTCTGATCCTATTCCCGGCGGAAATCTTTTATCTCGCGCAGCCGCCGCGCAGTCTCTTTTTCTTCTCCTTCTTCTGTGGGATAATAATAAGTATGATCTTTCAGACTGTCAGGCATACACTGCATATGAGTCAGTTTTTCTTCCGTGTCATGGGCGTACTCATATCCTTTTCCATATCCCAGCTCCTTCATAAGTCCGGTAGGCGCATTCCTGATCTGCATAGGCACCGGTTCTGCGCGAAGCGTACGCACATCTTTTTTGCATGACTCGCATGCGGTATACAGCGCATTTGACTTCGGTGCCATAGACAGATATACCACTGCATGAGTCAGATGGACGTCACATTCCGGCATGCCAAGGAAATAACAGGCCTGATATGCGGCTACCGCCACCTGGAGCGCCCGGCTGTCTGCCATTCCCACATCCTCGCTGGCAAAACGAATCAGCCTTCTTGCAATATACAATGGATTTTCTCCGCCTTCCAGCATCCGCATCATCCAGTAGATGGCTGCGTCCGGATCACTGTTGCGCATGGATTTATGCAGGGCAGAAATTAAATTGTAATGTTCTTCACCGTTTTTATCATACAGAAGAGATTTTCTGCTGATACACTGTTCCAGAATTTCCGGCGCAACAGTTATGCCTTCCGGGCTGATCTCGCCATTGAGCACTGCCATTTCAAGAGTATTTAACGCAGTACGCGCGTCTCCGTTTGCAAACGCCGCAATCGCCCGGACGCTGTCATCGGAAATCCGGACATTCTGTCCGCCGAATCCTTTCGGACTTTTCAAAGCATTGCAAAGCAGTTTTACCAGGTCTTCCTCTTCCAGCGCTTTCAGCACAAACACTCTGCACCGCGAGAGAAGCGCCGCATTGATTTCAAAAGACGGATTTTCCGTTGTCGCGCCGATCAGAATAATACTCCCCCGCTCCACAAAAGGAAGAAAGGCATCCTGCTGCGCCTTATTGAACCGATGAATCTCATCCACAAAAAGAACGGTGCGAAGTCCGACTCTCCGGCTCTGCTCTGCCCGTTTCATCACTTCTTTTATTTCCTTGATTCCGCTTGTCACGGCGCTGAAATTGATAAATTCAGACTGAGTCCTGCCCGCAATAATACTGGCAAGGGTTGTTTTTCCTACACCGGGAGGTCCCCAGAAGATCATCGAAGATATGTGATCCTGTTCGATCAGCTGGCGCAGTATTTTTCCCCTGCCCAGAAGATGCTCCTGTCCCACGAACTCCTCCAGAGAATCCGGCCTGACTCTGCTGGCCAGAGGAGTCATGGATTTGTTGTTTTCAAATAACGTCATCTGTTCCATCTCTTCACCCTCCAGACTGTTCTGCTGTTACACTGTTTTTCCATTCGGGACATCCTGATTATTATCCGGCTCCAGTTCTCTGTAGTCCTCCGGAAGCCTTTTCATCCAACTCTCCTCACTCACATTGGAGAAAAAATGCTTCAGGGAATTCCGGGGATAGTACAGCCTTATTTTTTCTTTTCTGTATCCCAGCTTAGACTGCTGTTCCTTTACTACATCTATGATATTTTTTTCCAGCTTTTCATATCCCTGTTCAAAAGTCCCTTCATTGATCAGTCCTTTTGCCCATTGAAACAGTATTTCAGACATTTCCTTAAAATTCACTTTATTCCCGCGCTTCAGTTCCGCACTGATTCGGATGATCTTTTCAGCATTTCCGCCCACTTGCTCTGCCAGATCTCTGTGTTTTTTCACATAAGTTCCTGTATTTTTAAAACAGGAAGCCTGAATCACAAATACTGCTGATTTATACAGGCTTTTCAGAATCTCCTCGTTTTTTTCATACAGCATGTTATGGACACAGCCATGATAAATATTACATGCGCCGATTTTCACAGCTCGCTCCACAGCTGCTTTATCCAGAAGCGGAAGCAATTCATCCAGACATCCTTTGAGAGGTTTCGTGTCATAATAAAACTGAAATAAATCAGAAGGTTCCCAGTTTAACAGTTCTTCTTTTCCTGAAAGGAATCCACAGATCAGCTCTCTGTCCGGGAGAGAATCGAGCATTTCATCGTATCTCCTGATATCTTCCGGGGAAAGCGTATCAAGTATTACCACAAGATCAATATCGCTGTTCTCCGAAGCCTCGCCTCTGCCCCGGCTTCCCTGCAGCTATTTCTATAAACGATAACACAAAAAGCATCATCGAACAAGTGTTTGTTTTAAAGTAACTAACAGTTGCAAAAAAATCCGGAATATATCTCTTCTGCACAGGCAAACACCACTTTTGCATTATAAGATATATCCCGGAAACTTCTGTTGTTAATCGCTTATCTCTTTATACTATATCAAATTATTCTGCTACATCGCGGATACTGAAGCTGAATCTCCCCATCTTGTCCTTGCCAAGGCAGACAGCTTTTACAACATCACCGACAGAAAGTACATCCTCAACTTTATTTACCCTTTGCTTGGATATCTTGGAAATGTGTACCAGTCCTTCCTTACCCGGAGCAAATTCAAGGAATGCGCCGAAATCCTTGATGCTGACTACTTTTCCTTCAAACACCTGTCCGGCCTCAAACTCCGTAACAATTGTATGGATCAGTTTTGCAGCTTTATCCATACCTTCTTTCTCTGTACCACAGATAGATACGAAACCGTCATCTTCAATGTCAATTTTAACACCTGTCTGCTCGATGATAGCGTTAATAGTCTTACCGCGCTGTCCCACAACCTCGCCGATCTGCTGAGGATCAATCTGCATCTGGATAATCTTCGGAGCATAAGGTCCAACTTCCGGTCTCGGCTCGGCAATCGCTTTGCTCATCACCTCATCCATAATATAAGTTCTTGCCTTCTTAGTTGCGGCAATTGCCTCTTCGATAATCGGTCTTGTCAGTCCGTGAATCTTAATATCCATCTGAATCGCTGTGATTCCTTTATGAGTGCCTGCTACTTTGAAGTCCATATCCCCGAAGAAATCTTCCAGTCCCTGAATATCTGTCAGGACAAGATACTCATCATCTGTCTCTCCCGTCACAAGTCCCGCGGAAATACCTGCTACAGCGGATTTAATCGGCACGCCCGCAGCCATAAGTGACATACTGGATGCACATACACTGGCCTGAGATGTGGAACCATTTGACTCGAACGTCTCAGATACCGTGCGGATTGCATAGGGGAACTCTTTCTCATCCGGAAGCACCGGAAGGAGTGCACGTTCAGCCAGCGCGCCATGACCGATCTCGCGGCGTCCCGGTCCTCTGGAAGGTCTTGTCTCACCTACAGAGTAAGACGGGAAATTATAGTGGTGCATATATCTTTTGGATGTCTCAGTCTCATCCAGCCCATCCAGTCTCTGTGCCTCGGAAAGCGGAGCCAGAGTAGTAACGGTACAGATCTGAGTCTGTCCTCTTGTAAACATTGCGGAGCCGTGAACTCTCGGGATCAGGTCAACTTCCGCGTCAAGCGGTCTGATCTGATCAATCGCACGTCCATCCGGGCGTTTATGATCTTTTAAGATCATCTTTCTCACTGTCTTCTTCTGATACTGGTATACGGCTTCACCAAGAACATCAAGCCATTCTTCATTATCAGCAAACGCCTCCTCAAGTTTTTCTGTAATCACACGGATATTTTCTTCTCTTGTCTGCTTGTCGTCAGTAAATACTGCTTTTTCCATCTGATCCGGAGTTACAATTTCTTCGATCGCATCAAATAGCTGCTGCGGAACGGCACAGCTCTCATACACATGCTTCGGCTTTCCGCACTCTGCCACGATTGTATCAATAAAAGCAATCACTTCCTGGTTTACTTCGTGCGCCGCAAAAATCGCATCGATCATCTGCGCCTCCGGAATTTCATTTGCACCGGCCTCGATCATGATTACTTTTTCTCTTGTGGACGCTACAGTCAGCGCCAGATCAGAAACTTCCTTCTGGGCTGCTGTCGGGTTAAATACAAACTGACCGTCAACCAGTCCTACCTGTGTTGTAGAAATCGGACCATCAAACGGAATGTCTGAAATACTTACCGCAATTGCGGCTCCCAGCATCGCTGTAAGCTCAGGGCTGCAATCCTGGTCTACAGAAAGAACCAGATTTTCCAGTGTTACGTCATTTCTATAATCTTTCGGAAACAGCGGACGCATGGGACGGTCGATTACACGGTCTGTCAGAATCGCATTTTCAGATGCTTTTCCTTCTCTTTTGTTAAATCCTCCCGGAATCTTGCCCACTGCATAGAGACGCTCATTATACTCTACACTTAAGGGAAAGAAATCAATTCCTTCTCTCGGCTTTTCAGACGCTGTTGCCGTACAAAGTACCGTTGTGTCTCCATAGTGCATCAGTACTGCGCCATTGGCCTGTTTTGCCACTCTGTCAACATCAACTCTCAGAGTCCTGCCGGCCAGTTCCATTTCATATTTTTTGTATTCTTTGTGCATGGTCTTCTCCTTTTTGTCTTTTCCTTTTTCATATGGGCAGGAATCTCCGAAACTACTGAAAAACATACTAAAAACAGCTATTAATATGCTTTTCAGTGGTCTCGGCTATATTCATCCGCTCATAATCTAAATGATTATATCACATAATATATAGATACGCAAACAGAATTTTAAACCTAATCCCCCGAATCTGCTGGACAAAGTCCACGTCATACGATATTATATGAAGGCATGTCTAACTGGAAAATATTAACTTAAAAAAGGAAAACCAAAAGAGGAAAGAGAGGATTTTATTTTGTTTACAGATTTCATTAACTCACTGAGCGATCTGCTCTACAGCAATATCCTGATTGTCCTGTTACTGGGGACAGGCATTTATTTTTCAATCAGGACGCGATTCGTACAGTTCCGCCTTTTTCCGGAATCGATACGCATAGTCGCGCAGCCCGGATCGGACGATAAAGGACTGTCTTCCTTCCAGGCGCTGATGGTATCCACCGCCTCCAGGGTCGGAACAGGAAATATCGCAGGCATCTCCACAGCGATCTGCCTGGGAGGCCCGGGAGCCGTATTCTGGATGTGGCTCACCGCTCTTCTGGGAAGCGCGTCTGCGTTTATTGAGAGCACGCTTGCCCAGATCTACAAGCGCCGCGCCGAAGACGGAAGTTCCTACGGCGGGCCTGCCTACTATATCCAGGCCGCACTGAAAAAGCACTGGATTGGCGCACTGTTCGCCGTTTTTCTGATTCTGACATACATGGGCGGTTTCAATCTGGTAGCTTCTTTCAATATCGCCGATTCCTTCCGGGCCTACGGATTTTTTGATGAAGCCAGCACTCCGCTGATTATCGGGATTGTTCTTGCTCTTGTTTTTGCTCTGAGTATCTTTGGAGGAAGTAAACAGATCTCTAAAATCACAGAGATTCTTGTTCCTTTTATGGGCATCTTCTATCTGCTGGTATCACTTTATGTTGTTGTCACTCATTACAGCCTGATTCCCCGGATGTTTTCCGATATTTTTTCAAATGCATTCGACTTCAGAGCCATCTTCGGAGGATTTGCCGGATCCTGTATTATGCACGGCATTAAACGGGGACTGTTTTCCAACGAAGCCGGAGTCGGTTCTGCTCCGAATGCGGCGGCAAGCGCTGCTGTTTCTCATCCGGTTAAACAGGGTCTTGTTCAGATGCTGTCTGTTTTTATCGATACCATTCTGATCTGCTCCGCCACATCATTTATGCTGCTTTGCTCCGGTGTCGCACCCAGCACTGAGCTTAAAGGTATGCCCTGGGTTCAGGCAGCGGCTTCTAATTCCCTGGGGCAGTTCGGCACCATATTCATTTCCATTGCCTTGTGCCTGTTTGCCTTTACCACACTGATCGGCAACTTTTATTACGCAGAAATGGGGCTGAAATATCTCTGCGGAAGAACACCCGGCAAAGCGCTGCTTAATGCCTTCCGCATTATCGCGGCTCTGATTGTCCTGGCAGGCTCTGTTATGGAATTCGGACTTGTGTGGAGCACTGCTGACGTCCTGATGGGCTTTATGGCGCTGATCAATCTCCCCGTCATTATCATTCTGGGAGGTCCGGCGCTGAAATGTATGCGGGATTATATGAAACAGAAAAAAGAGGGAAAAGATCCTGTATTCAAAGCCGCCGATATCGGACTGAAAGACAAAACAGATTTCTGGAATTAAAAAAAGTGCCACATTGGAAATCAATTCCGAATGTGGCACTTTTTTTACAGTGACTTTTTAAATTATTTTCTAAGTCCAAGTCTCTCAATCAGAGAACGGTATCTCTCAATGTCAACTTTCTTCAGGTATGCAAGAAGTCCTCTTCTCTGTCCTACCATCTTCAGAAGTCCTCTTCTTGAATGATGATCCTTCGGATTTGCCTTGAAGTGCTCTGTCAGCTCATTGATTCTTGCTGTCAGAATAGCGATCTGAACCTCCGGTGAACCTGTGTCTCCTTCGCTTCTTCCATACTCTTTGATGATTGCCTGTTTCTTTTCTTTTGCGATCATTTTTGTTCCTCCTTAAAATACTCTTGATAAACCGCCTGATATTAAGTAATGGTTGGAGTAAATCCAATTACCGAACACCGGCTGTTTTTACACCTCGACCAGTATAGCACAGCTCTGTCATATTGTAAATCCAAAAATCAGCTTTTTTGAAAATATTCTTCACCGAACCGGATATCTCTCATCACCTGGTTTTTCAGTTCTTCTACAGAAGCAAATTTCGTCTCCGGACGCTCGAACGCGCAAAACTGTGCCCGGATTTCTTTTCCGTATGCGTCCCCTTCATAGTCAAATACAAAGACTTCCAGAAGACGTTTGTGCTCATTTGTCACAGTAGGCTTAATCCCTGCATTCCCGATGGCGTCATACCACTTTCCGTCAATCTGGACCCGGCATGCATAGACGCCGAACCTGGGCAGAATTTTATGTTCCCCGGGCTCAATATTCATTGTCGGGAATCCCAGGGTACGCCCCAGACGTTTTCCATGTTCGACGATTCCGGACATTTCATAGGGATATCCAAGCAGTTCATTGGCCAGTTCAACCTCTCCCCGGGATAATGCCTCTTTGATATAGCTGCTGCTGATTACCCGGCCCTGATACTGTTCCTTTTCAATAACATCCAGTGTATATCCCCGGCTTTCTGCAAAATCTGCCAGCATAGCTGTATTCCCTTTTTTCTGGTATCCGAAGTGGAAATCTGTACCTACCACAATGTGAGATGCATGAAGGGTACCGCAAAGAATGCGGTCAATAAATTCTTCTGCTTCCATCTCTCTTAAAGCCCTGGTAAACGGGTATTCCACCAGATAGTCGATTTTCCCTTCCAGTCTCTGTTTTCTCTCGGTTTTTGTCATAAGCGAATCTCTGCCCATATCAAAGGCACAAAGCACGCTGTCACATTCCGGACTCTTATACTCCATAATTCTGTTCACCAGCTTCTGATGCCCTCTGTGAAGGCCGTCAAATTTTCCCAGCGTAACCGCTGTTTTTTTTGTCCACCGGTGTGATTCGATTCCTGTAATTATCTGCATATCTGTCCTGCACCTTCTATCGCTGTGTTTTGTCGCCTGTTGTTTTCCCTGGCCGGAGTTCTTCCGGATCAAGAAACATTTTTTTCAGTATAAACTTCCGTTTATCCCCGTCATATACGTATATGGCAATAAAGTGTCCTGCTTCATCGTATACCCGGTACTCTTCCCCCGGATTACATTCCGCCCGCTTCTGCAGACATACGGGTGAAAACGGGCCTCCGTTGTATGCGATCCGGGCGCAGGATTCTTTCAGGGTAACGAGTTTCAGTTCCGAAAAGATCTCATCCACCGGAATCACAAGTTCCATTAACCGTCCCTGTTGCTTTTTTTCTTCCACCTGACTTAGTTTCACACTATCCTTCAGAGAAAATCTCCCGGAACGGATACGTTTCAGACTTTCCATACACCCGCCTGTACCCAGACTTTCTCCGATATCATGGCAGAGTGTACGAATATATGTGCCCTTGGAACATTCCACTTCCATACGGATACGGGGCAGACTCATCTCCAGAATCCTGATCTGAAAAATGTGTACTTTCCTGCTTTTTCTCTCTACTGTTTTGCCCTCCCTGGCAAGCTCATAGAGTTTTTTTCCATTTACCTTAAGAGCAGAATACATCGGCGGGATCTGGTTATACTCGCCGATGAATCTGTATATATGATCTGCAGCTTCCTCCGGAGAAATACAGGATGTGTCACATTCTTTCAGAACAGTTCCCGACAGATCCTGAGTATCCGTTGTCTTTCCCAGCAGCAGCACTGCCTCATAAGTTTTGTTTCTGTCCGTCAGCATATCGCAGAGCTTTGTAGCTCTGCCCAGACATACAGGAAGCACCCCTTCCGCATCCGGATCCAGGGTGCCTGTATGCCCGATTTTTTTCTGTCCCACAATTCTCCTCAGGCAGGCTACAACATCGTGGGATGTATATCCTTTTTCTTTATAAATATTCAGAACTCCGTTGATCATACTTCTTCCGCGGCTCCCTTATCCAGCTGAAGCGCGATCTGTTCGGTAATGTTATTGATCACGTCATGACTTGACCCCTGCATGGTCACGCCTGCAGCGCGCACATGGCCGCCGCCACCGAAATACTGGGCAATTTTGCTGACATCGACCTTTCCCTTTGAACGGAGGCTGACTTTAAATTTCTGTGCCTCTGTCTCATGGAGAAACATTGCCACTTCCACGCCTTTGGTCAGCCGCAGCTGGGATACAATGCCTTCCAGATCTGATGGCTTGGCCTGAAAGAATTCCATGGATTTTTTGCGGATTACAGACACAATGCACCTTTTATCCAGAATCAGCATGCTTTCCAGAAGTGCGCGTCCCAGAATCTGATTCTGTACATAAGTCTTCTCATAATACGTCTTATCAATAATTTCATTTCCGTCAATGCCTTTGCGCATCAGTTCCGCCGCTATCTCCATAGTCTCCGGAGAAGTACAGGAATACTGAAATACACCGGTATCATGTGCAATTCCCATATACAGAGCTTCCGCCGCCCGTTTGCTGATCTTGCCGCTGTCCAGAAGTGTAAAAACAAGTTCAGATGTGGAACTTGCATCCGGCACTATGTAGTTAAGATCGGCAAAGGCGCTGTTGCTGACATGATGGTCGATACACAGGGTTTCTCCCGCGCTTTCAAACAGCGGAGAAGAGAATCCCAGACGTCCCGGATCTCCACAGTCAAGGCAGATAAAAAGATCATATTTCTTTTTTTCCGGGATCTGACTCTTCACTTCATCTGTACACGCAATTATACGATATGCCTCCGGAACTTCTTCCAGATAAACATCAATTTCCAGTTCCGGATACTGCTCTTTCAGATACATATACAGCCCCAGGCTGGACCCTACACAGTCGCCGTCCGGGCGGATATGGCCACCCAGAGCAATGCTGTGTTTTTCTTTCAGAATATCATCCAAAACAATTTTCATATTATTCATCAGCTCCATTTTTCAAATCTCTTGTCACTTCATCTATCTTTCTGCTGATATTCACTCCATATTCAATCGACTGATCCATAATAAATGTAATTTCCGGAGTGTTCCTCATATTTACCGTGCGGGCCAGTTCGCGGCGGATATATCCTTCCGCGCTCTGAAGGCCCTTAATCGTATCCTGCTGCGCCTTCTCATCTCCCAGAACGCTGATATAAGCCTTACAGGTTTTCAGATCCGGAGCCACTTCTACGGCAACTACGGAAGTCATAGGGGCCACTCGCGGATCTTTGATTCCGTTCTGCAGGATAATGCTCAGTTCTCTCTGAACTTCTGCATTTACTCTTGTATTTTTAATACTGTTTTTTCTCATAGACGCTCCTTTCCGTCAGAAAGGCTTATTTTCTCTCAGTTTCAACCATCTTATAGGCCTCAACCTGATCGCCTTCTTTGATATCGTTATAGTTTTCAAATACAAAACCGCACTCATAGCCGGCTCTTACTTCTTTTACATCGTCTTTAAATCTTCTCAGGGATGCCAGCGGTCCGTCAAATACAACAATTCCATCGCGAATCAGGCGGACAGAACAGTTTCTCTCAAAGATACCGTCCTGCACGTATGCGCCGGCAATGGTTCCCACTCCGGAAGCCTTGAATGTCTGACGTACTTCCGCGTGACCGAGAATCTTCTCTTCAAATACCGGATCCAGAAGGCCTTTCATCGCAGCTTCCACGTCCTCAATAGCATTGTATATTACGCGGTACAGTCTCATATCCACGCCTTCTCTGTCAGCAATATCCTTAGCCGTAGCATCCGGACGGACATTGAAGCCGATAATAATTGCATTGGAAGCAGAAGCCAGAATAACATCTGATTCATTAATCGCTCCTACACCGCCGTGAATAATTTTAATAACCACTTCATCGTTCGACAGTTTGAGAAGGCTTTGTTTCAGTGCCTCCACAGATCCCTGCACATCCGCTTTCACTACTATATTAAGTTCTTTCAGATTGCCTTCCTGAATCTGATTAAACAGATCATCCAGGGACATCTTGCTCTTTGTCTCATCCAGTAACTTCACTTTGTTCTGAGCAATAAATGTCTCGGCAAAGTTTCTCGCTTCTTTTTCCGACTCGCAACCTACAAAGACTTCACCGGCATTTGGCACGTCATTCAGGCCCAGAATTTCAACCGGCTGGGAGGGGCCTGCTTCTTTTACTCTTCTTCCCTTGTCATCCATCATGGCTCTTACACGTCCGTGGGCGCTTCCTGCCGCAATGGCGTCTCCTACGTGAAGCGTTCCTTTCTGCACAAGAACAGTAGCCACAGAACCTTTTCCTTTATCCAGCTGTGCCTCAATCACAAGACCTCTGGCCGCACGGTTCGGATTTGCTTTCAGTTCCATCACTTCAGCTGTAAGGAGAATCATTTCCAGGAGCTCCGGAATGCCTTCCTTCGTATGTGCGGATACCGGTACAAAGACTGTGCTTCCGCCCCAGTCTTCCGGAATCAGTTCATACTCTGTCAGCTCCTGTTTTACGCGCTCAATATTAGCGCTTGGTTTATCAATTTTATTAATCGCTACAATAATTTCAATGCCTGCCGCCTTCGCATGATTGATCGCCTCTACAGTCTGGGGCATTACACCATCGTCCGCCGCAACTACAAGAATCGCAATATCCGTGGAATTTGCGCCGCGCATACGCATCGCCGTAAACGCTTCATGGCCCGGTGTGTCAAGAAATGTAATCTTCTCCCCGTTTACTTCAACCACATAAGCACCGATATGCTGCGTAATTCCGCCGGCTTCCCGGTCAATTACATTTGTATGGCGGATAGCGTCCAGAAGAGAAGTTTTTCCGTGATCAACGTGGCCCATAACACAGACAACCGGAGGACGTTTTACCATCAGGCTTTCATCTTCTTCGTCCTCTTTCAGAAGTTCCTCGATAACATCTACAACTTCCTCTTTCTCGCAGAGCACATCAAATTCCATAGCAATCTCTTCCGCTGTATCGTAATCAATTTCCTGGTTCACAGTTACAACTTTTCCCTGCATAAAGAGTTTCTTTACAATCACAGAAGGAACAATCTTCATCTTATCGGCAAGTTCCTTAATTGTAAGCACCTCTGGGATTACAATCTGCTTGATCTGCTCTTCTTTTTTCTCCTGCGGTTTCGGCTGAGGTTTCTTTACCTCGGCAACCTGTTTCTGCTTTCTGCCTTTCTTTGCCTTGCCTTCGAAAGATTCATCTCTGTATTCTTTTTTCTTATTGTCTCTTTCTTTATTTTTAGCCTTATTTCTCTGGTTTTTCTGCTGTTCTACAATCGGAGCCGCAAGAGATTCTCTGTCTTCTCTGCGGGAATCCCCTCTCCGGTCGGAACGCTGTCCCTGTCCGCCGGTACGCTGATCCCGTCCGCCTCTTTCCGGACGCGGCCCTCTTCTTTCACCGGAAGGACGGCCTTCGCCGAATGGGCGCTGTCCCTGACGTTCTCCTCTCTCCGGACGGTTCTGACGGCCTTCGAAATTCTGACGTCCTTCTCCCTGGGTACGGTTTCCCTGAGCAGCCGGACGTGCCGGACGGCTGTCACCGGAAGGACGGCGTTCTCCTGCCGGCCCTGCGGAAGTCTGGGCAGGACGTGCCGGGCGATTCTCTGTTGCCGGACGGCCTTCACCTGCCGGGCGTACCGGACGATTCTCTCCTGCGGGACGTGCCGGACGGTTTTCTCCTGCCGGACGTGCCGGGCGCTCTCCTGCCGGGCGGCCTGCCTGGACAGGTCTGGCCGGACGATCGCCTCTCTCCGGACGGCTCTGACGGCCGTCAGCAGCCGGTCTGCCTCCTCCCTGAGCCGGGCGCTGTCCCCGCTGTCCCTGCCGGTTTCCCTGTATTCTACTGCTGTTTCTGGAATTCTGAGGCCGGATTACATAAGCCAGATTTTTCTTCTTCGGAGCTCCGTCTGCCTTATCAGCTCCCTGAGCAGCATTCTCTCCTTCCGGCTTTTCTTCCTTTTTCTCCGCCTGTCCGGCTCTCTCTTTCCGGATCTGGCTGGCCACATCTTCTTCCAGTGTACTCATATGATTTTTAACATCGACATTTTTCTTCTGAAGAAGGTCTACAAGTTCTTTATTTTCCATCCCCAGTTCTTTTGCCAGTTCATGTACTCTCACTTTAGTCATAACAACTACCTCCTTAATGCAATATCCTCTCTGTTCCCAAGTTCTGTCTGAATTCCGTCTGCAAATCCTTCGTCCAATATCGCCAGAGATGCACGGAACTCTTTTCCCATTGCATGCCCCAAGGTATCTTTATCTCCGTAAAAACAAATTGGAACTCTGTAATATTTACACATATCCCGAAATTTCTTTTTTGTATTATCTGATGCGTCCCGGGCAACAATCACAAGAAATGCCTTTCCTGCTTTTGTCTCGCTCTCTGTCATAGTCTCTCCGCTTGCACACTTTCCGGCCTTCATGGCCAGGCCGATCAAAGACAGCACTTTATCCCTTTTCAACTTCGTCCATCTCCTTTTCAAGCCTGTCATATACCTCCGGCGGTATGCTTTGCTTAAAAGACCGTTCCAGTCCTTTATTTTTCACCGCCTTTTTAAAGCATTCCACACTATGGCAGAGATATGCTCCCCGTCCGTTTTTCTTTCCGGTGGTGTCAACACAAAATTGATTCTCTTCCGTCCGTAATACGCGCATCAGCTCTTTTTTCGGCTTCATCTCGCCGCACCCCACGCACTTGCGCATGGGAATCTTTTTTTTCACTGCCAAATATTTCACCCCTTCAGGTCTTACTCGTTATCTTCTGTCTCAACAAACTCTATCTCATCCGGATCTGCTTCCTCTTCCGACTCATCTGTACCCGGATTCTGGTTTTCATCCCACGCATCATCATATACGCCGTCATCTTCATATTCATCATCGTATTCGCCGGTATATCCTTCCTCCTCAGTCAGGCCCATCTGTTCCATATAGTTCTCCGGAAGATCACCGGCCTCAATTGCCTGTGTTTCGCTCTTAATATCGATTTTATACCCTGTCAGGCGGGCCGCCAGACGGGCATTCTGTCCTTCTTTTCCAATTGCCAGAGAAAGCTGATAGTCCGGCACGATTACGCTTGCCATCTTTTCATCCGGATCCGCCATTACAGAAATCACTTTAGCCGGACTCAGTGCGTTTTCAATAAGAAGCGCCGGATTCTCATCCCAGTTGATAATATCAATCTTCTCTCCCCGGAGTTCATCGACTACTGCATTAACTCTCTGTCCGTTCATGCCTACGCAGGCTCCCACAGGATCCACATTCGGATCATTGGACCATACAGCCATCTTTGTACGGGAACCGGCCTCCCGGGCAATACTCTTAATCTCAACAGTACCGTCTCTTACCTCGGCCACCTCGGCCTCAAACAGACGTTTTACAAGTTCCGGATGTGTACGGGAAACAAGAATCTTCGGTCCCTTTGGTGTATTCTTTACTTCTACAACATACAGCTTGATTCTTTCCGTCGGCTGGAATACTTCCCCTTTCACCTGTTCGTTCTCGGTGAGCATGGCGTCAGCCCTGCCCAGATTAATGCTGATATTTTTTCCGACATATCTCTGAACGATACCTGTTACAATATCTTTTTCTTTTTCAAAGTACTGATCAAACACAACCTTGCGCTCTTCCTCTCTGATTTTCTGCAAAATCAGATTTTTAGCGTTCTGTGTCGCAATACGTCCGAATTCCTTGGACTGTACCGGCACCTGCGCAATATCGCCGATATGAAGAGATGAGTCGATCTCTTCTGCGTCCTCAAGACTGATTTCCAGAGCCGGGTCCAGAACTTCTTCCACAACTTCCTTCTCCGCATAAACAGCATAATCGCATGTTTCCCGGTCCATAATTACCTTTATATTTTCCGCTGTCCCGAAATGGTTCTTACATGCACTGATCAGTGAGTTTTCTATTGCATCCATCATCACATCTCTGCTGATATTTTTTTCCTTTTCAAGAATTGTCAATGCTTCCATTAACTCTGTGTTCATTCTGTCCTTCCTCCTTAATTAAAAATCCAGCGCCAGACGTATCAGCGCGATTTCACTTCTGTCAAATGTCTGTTCCCCGCCGTCTTCATAGGCAATCGTCACAGTATTTTCATCATAGCTTTTCAGAATTCCTTCAAATTCTTTCTGCCTGTCAATGGCACGGTAAGTCCGAATCTCCACTTCCTCGCCCAGACTGCGCGCATAATCCTTTTCTTTTTTAAGCGGTCTTCCCAGTCCCGGGGAGCTGACCTCAAATACATAAGAGTCGGCAATATAATCCTTCTCGTCCAGGATATCCGAAAAAGCCCGGCTCACCGCCTCACAGTCATCCACAGTAATTCCGCCCGGTTTATCAATATACGCGCGGAGATACCATGTTCCGCCTTCTTTTACATACTCCACATCAACCAGTTCAAAGCCAAAACCTGAGACAACCGGTGTGAGAAGTTCTTCTGTTTTCTGTTCGTATTCTTCTTTTCTGGACACACTAAACTCCCTTTCTCAAATGATTTGTCTGTGCTCCACAAGGAAAGATGCTGACAGGCAAAAAACCGTATCATCAAAGAAGAGTGAACTTTCGTTCACTCTTCTGCCGGATTCCTTATGTAACTATAAAAAACTTTAACACCTTTTTCCAGAGAAATCAAGGGTTTTTTCGAAAAAGTATTCTCATCTGAGTGCTGTACAGATTCAGTCCGCCTGTCTGGTCTTTGTACCGGTTCCGTCCCGCTTTGCTGTCTTAAGCCGGTTCAGTGTGACTGTCTTTTTGCCGTAAGTCACTTTTGTTTCCGTCCCTTCCTGGAACAGATAGACATTTTCCAGCACATCTTTTTTCTGAAGTCTGATTCCCCGGACTCCGATTGCCGCCTTCTTCTTTTCCGGAACTTCCGATGCCGGAAATCTGAGGAAATAGCCGTTTCTTGTCTGCAGTACAATATGCTGATTTTCCGTTATTACCTGTACCGAGACAAGCACATCTTCCTCCTGCAGTTTTGTAGCCGCAATCGTTCTTTTGGACACCTGGAATTCTTTGCCGTCAACTTTTTTGATCATTCCCTGAGCTGTAGCAAACAGCAGCTGCGAGAACCGCATCTGCTCCGCATCACAGATCATAATAATCTGCTCCTCACTGCTGGAATAATTACTCACATTGTCTATCGGAGTTCCCTTATCCCGGAATTTTCCGCAGGGCAGATCCAGAACACGGATCTGATGCATCTTTCCTTTATCCGTAAAAGCACACAGTCTGCCTGTATTCATGCAATGCACAATATATTTATTTTCGCTGTCTGCCGCTTCCTTATTTCTCTCATAGACCGAGGGATCCACTGTCCTGGCATATCCGAAACGGTCCATCAGGAATACCACTTCCTGCTCCTCGATTTTCTTTTCTTCGAATACAGCCTCTGCGGCATTTTCCACAACGGTACGTCGTTTTCTTCCGTATTCTTTCTTGCAGGCATCAAGTTCCTCTATGATTACCTGAGCCATAGAATCATAATTATTCAGAATATCCTCATACCGGGCAATATTTTTCAGTGTCTGCTCATGCTCCGCCCGAAGAGCCTCGATCTCCAGACCGATCAGACGGTAGAGACGCATCTCCAGAATTGCCGTGGCCTGGCGCTCTGTAAATCTCAGAAGCGCGGCCATCTTTCTGGAAATCGGCGACTTGAACCGGATATTTTCTGTAATTCCGTTTACAAGGCAGGCTCTTGCATCTTTAACCGATTTGCTGCCCCGCAGGATCTCTATGATCAGATCGATTACATCACAGGCTTTGATCAGACCTTCCTGAATTTCACTCTTTTCCTGCTCTTTGGCCAGAAGCGTCTTATACTTTCTGGTAGCCAGTTCAAACTGAAAGTCCACATGATATTCAATAATCTTTTTCAGGCCCAGCGTCTCCGGACGTCCGTCCGCCACCGCCAGCATATTGACGCCAAAAGTATCTTCCAGACGGGTCTTTTTATAGAGCATATTTTTCAGATTCTCTGCATCTGCTCCGCGCTTCAGTTCCAGGACAATCCGGATGCCCTCTTTGGAAGACTGGTTGGAAATATCTACAATGTCCGTAGTCTTTTTAGACTCAACAAGAGCGCATACATCATTCAGGAATTTTCCGATTCCGCTTCCGATCATTGTGTAGGGTATCTCTGTAATTACCAGCTGTTTTTTCCCGCCTTTTAATTCTTCGACTTCCACTTTTCCGCGGATTTTAATTTTCCCCTGACCTGTTTCATAAATATTAAGAAGGTCATCTTTATTGACTACAATTCCGCCGGTGGGAAAATCCGGGCCTTTTATGTATTTCATCAGCTGCTTTGTACTGATGGCGTCATTTTTCATATATGCCTTTACCGCGTCGATCACTTCTCCCAGATTATGGGTGGGAATGCTGGTGGCCATACCTACGGCAATTCCCTCCGCGCCGTTGACAAGAAGATTCGGCACACGTACCGGAAGAACGACAGGTTCCTTTTCTGTCTCATCAAAATTGGGGCCGAAATCAATAACATTTTTATCCAGATCGGCAAGACAGATCTCCTGGGTGAATTTTGTAAGTCTTGCCTCTGTATAACGCATAGCCGCGGCGCCGTCTCCCTCAATTGATCCGAAGTTTCCGTGGCCGTCCACAAGAACCATGCCTTTTTTAAAATCCTGCGCCATAACGACCAGGGCCTCATAAATGGAACTGTCTCCGTGGGGATGATATTTACCCATGGTATCGCCCACAATACGGGCACATTTTCTGTAGGGCCTGTCATACCGGATACCCAGCTCATACATATCATACAGAGTTCTCCTCTGGACAGGCTTGAGCCCGTCTCTTACATCCGGCAGCGCTCTCGCTATAATTACGCTCATGGCATAATCAATATAAGATTTTTTCATAAGATCTGAATATTCGGTTCTTATAATCTGTGGTTCACTGCTCATCTGATTTCTCCTTAATTATATATCCAGCTCTGCTTCTCTTGCATTTTCATAAATAAACGCCCGCCGCGGGGGAACCTCGGTTCCCATCAGCATTTCCGTCACGCCGGAAGCCATTCTTGCGTCTTCAATTTCCACCTGTTTCAGAATTCTCCGTTCCGGATCCAGGGTTGTCTCCCAGAGCTGTTCCGCGTCCATCTCTCCCAGACCTTTGTATCTCTGAAGAGTAAAGGACCCGGAATGCGTTTTCCGGTATTTTTCCAGAGCTTTATCGTCATACAGATACTCTTCTTCTCCATTCTTCGGCATTGCTTTGTACAGAGGAGGCATAGCAATATAGACATGTCCCTCGTAAATCAGATCCGGCATGAACCGGTAAAACAAAGTCAGCAGCAGAGTGGAAATATGAGCTCCGTCCACGTCCGCATCTGCCATAATAATAATCTTGTCATAACGGAGTTTGCTGATATCAAAGTCATTGCCGTATCCTTCAGAAAACCCGCATCCGAAAGCATTAATCATGGTTTTGATCTCCGCATTGGCAAGAATTTTATCAATGCTTGCCTTTTCCACGTTCAGAATCTTTCCTCTGATAGGCAGTATGGCCTGAAAGTTTCTGTCTCTCGCGGTTTTTGCCGAGCCGCCCGCCGAATCTCCCTCTACAATAAAAATTTCACATTTCTTCGGGTCACGGCTTTCACAGTTAGCCAGCTTGCCGTTGCTGTCAAAAGAGTATTTCTGTTTCGTCAGTAAATTTGTCTTTGCCCTTTCTTCGGTTTTCCGGATCTTTGCAGCCTTTTCCGCACTGGACAGCACGGTTTTAAGCGTATCAAGATTACGGTCAAAGAAAAGTATGATTTCCTCTCCCGTAACTTTTGACACGGCCCTGGAAGCATCCGGATTATCCAGTTTCGTTTTTGTCTGACCCTCAAAACGGGGATCCGGATGTTTAATAGAAATAATAGCCGTCATTCCGTTCCGGACATCCGCTCCGGTAAAGTTGGCATCCTTTTCCTTGAGAATGCCCAGCTCACGGGCATACTGATTCATTACTGTAGTAAAAGTTGTCTTAAAACCGGTCAGATGAGTACCGCCTTCCGCATTGTAAATATTATTGCAGAAGCCCAGTACATTTTCATGGAACTCATTGACATACTGAAAGACAGCCTCCACCTTAATCCCTTCAGATTCTCCGCTGAAAAAAACCGGATCATGGAGAGTCTCTTTTTTACTGTTCAGATCCCGGATAAATCCGATAATTCCGTCCGGCTCATGGTAAACAACCGCCTCCTCCGGCTCCTTTCTTCTGTCCTCAAACCGGATAGTCAGTTCCGGATTCAGATATGCAGTCTCATGAAGTCGGCTTTTTACTTCCTCAGCCCGGAAACGGGTTTTCTCAAAAATCTGATCATCCGGCAGAAAATTCACCGTAGTTCCGGTCTTTTTTGTCTTCCCGATCTTTGGAAGAAGCCCGTTTTCCAGTTCTACAACCGGAATTCCTCTCTCATATCTGTCATGATGAATATATCCGTCTCTGCTGATTTTTACATCCATATATACCGACAGCGCATTTACTACTGAGGATCCCACACCGTGAAGCCCTCCGCTTGTTTTGTATGCAGAATCATCAAATTTTCCTCCGGCATGAAGCGTTGTATACACAAGACGGGCGGCCGAGACTCCCTTCTGATGCATATCCACCGGAACACCACGGCCATTGTCAGATATCGTGGCAGATCCGTCCTTTTCCAGAATCACCTGGATCTCCGAGCAGAATCCCGCCAGATGTTCGTCCACGGAATTATCCACCATCTCATAAATCAGATGGTTCAGTCCCTTTGCAGACACGCTTCCGATATACATTCCCGGACGTTTCCGGACCGCCTCCAGTCCTTCCAGCACTGTAATATTTTCTGCATTGTACGTCTGATTTGCCGCCATTTATCTTCTCCTTTTTCTTCCCGCAGGACCGGGCCAGCGGGAAAAAGCGTTCTTTCGCCCTGCTTTACCGCAGGGCAGTCCATTACATACTATACCACTGGTTTTTCCAAATTTCAATGAATTTTCTTCCCGGCTATTTTCCGGTAATTACCTGACAGAGTACATCCGACAGCACTTCCATTGCATTCATCATTTCCTCTACTGTATTGGTCTGGGCCCCGGCCTCGATCAGAAGTGATTTCGGCATCAGATGCAGATTATACCGATAGGCTCTCAGATATATATTTCGCGTAAAGCCCGGATATTCTTTCTCACAGGCCAGTTTCATCTGCAGAGAAAAAGCCAGGTTATCCTGTATGTACGGATTACTCAGATATTCGATATCCCCGTTTGTACGGGATCGGCTCAGTCCGTTGAAAAACATAATCTTTGCCGTAGGTTTTCCGTTGATTTCCGTTACCAGACGGGTATCTGACGATACTCCGTCCCTGTGCAGATCAATGACCACTTCAATCGACGGGTTTTCCTCCAGAATTGTACTGACCGCCTCCTCTGCCTTCCCATAGGCATTGCTCCGGTCCAGTTTCCCGTCAATAATATCGTACACGCCGGTGTCATGAATGGTTTCAATTCCTTTTTCATTCAGCAGCTCCGCAAGATATGCTCCTACACCCACAATACTTTCCGAAGGATCCCCCGGTGTGGAATCTTTGAATTCTTCCTGGGAATGGGTGTGATAAATCAGCACCTTGGGACCATCTGTGCCGGTATCTATTTTCATACTTCTTCCCAGAAGGTCATCTACATTCAGCTGTTCCGGCCCAATCATTGTAGAGCTGTCCACGATATAAAAATGACTGAGCAGATAATCAAAATCTCTCAGCTTTTCTATAGACAGATCCGCCGTCGGAACAGTTGTCTGAACTTCTGTCTCTGATTCATCCGGATCTCCGATTAAATTGCCGCTTTCATCAACCATATTCTCATCATTTGCCTGGCTTTCCAGTATTTTTGCTATGGTTTCTTCGTCTTCCATTGTCTCCTCATATAGAATATGGTCCTCTACATAACCTATGAGAGGCATCCAGGCAAGAGCCTTTTCTCTGAGCCATCCGGAAGCCCCCTGCTTCTCCGGGCTTCCGGCATAGAGAATCCCCGGCATGTACATTTCTCCGGAGCAGTGAAACAACGTCTGCTGAAGCCGGTATTTCCACTGATCTGTTATACCGCCTGCCCCGATATAAATAATACCGGCACATAAAAAAACAGCTGCCGCCGTAAATAAGGCATATCTTCTTTTTCCGTTTCTGAACCATTGATTCATACCGGCCTGCATTCCTTTCCATCGCATAATTCCACTGTGTCTTCTGAAATATTATGCAAGCCGGGAACGACTTATGACAGGTTGCCGCCCGGTAAAACAGAAGAAAAAGTCTGCGGCTGTACATTGCCTCAGGAGCCCTGATTTTCTGAAAAAAGCATATTCAGCGCCTCAGAAATCGTATGGCTGATATGATGTATCATTTCGTCCACGTCTTTTGGGGTAACAAACATCCCATTCAGATGAGGCGCGATCAGTTCTTTTACAAACTGATACTTTTCTCCCGGACTGTACGACCTGAGTACCTCGCCGACTCCTTTCAAAGCGGCAGAAGATTCCAATGCCCGGATAAAATTCTCCATTGTATCATTCACAATCGTAGCTGCATCTACCACCGTCGGTACCCCAATACCGATCACCGGAACTCCCAGAGAGTCTTCCGTCATCCCGTGCCGGTGGTTTCCTACTCCGGAGCCGGGATGTATCCCTGTATCAGCAATCTGTACCGTACGATTCAGCCGACGGCTGTTGCGTGCAGCCAGGGCGTCCACGGCAATGACCAGATCCGGGCATGTTTCCCGGACAATTCCTCTGACAATCTCTGCTGTTTCCATTCCTGTCTGCCCCATAACTCCGGGCACAACCGCGCTTACCAGGTCAGCCCGGTCCATTCCCATGGCATACTTTCCATATTCTTTTACAATATGGCGTGTTACATTCAGATGATCCACTACATAAGGGCCCAGTGCATCGGGAGTGATATCCCTGTTTCCCAGTCCTACGACAAGGACAGACAAATCTTTTTCCTCTTTCCTTTTTTTCTGAATCAGCTCCCGGATACGGCGGCAGAGCTCCGCGGCAATCTCCATCTGGCTGTCCTCGTCCGGCACCGCCAGATCCGGCGCTTCCAGCGTGAGATAAGTTCCCACCGGTTTTCCCATAGCTGCCGCCCCGTTTTCTGTTTCAATTACTACCCGGGTTGTACGGATTTCCCTCTCCTCATCATACTCTTCTTCAAGAACTACTCCCGAAATTTCCACATCATCCGATTCAAACCTTTCTTTCTCCTCCAGTGCAAGATCCGTCCGCACACAATAATTTCTGATCATATCTCACCCTCGCTTTTCGAAATTAATTATTCACAGTCCGCAGCGGTTCAGCCGTACATCCGCTGCTTTTCAGCTTCTTCTCGCCTTACAACCGGACTGTTACCAGTTTTTACGTTATTTCTTAAATTATGTATTGACAACCCCTGGAAGTTGGCATAAAATGAATGAGTATGTTTCAACGGAACGTCCGTGTCCGAATCCGCCGAAACAGGAATACACATTTGAAAATCTCATTTGAGTCTGGAGGTGTACAGATTGGCTAACATTAAATCTGCTAAAAAAAGAATTTTAGTAAACGAGACAAAAGCTGCAAGGAACAAAGCAATCCGTTCTAAAGTAAAAACTGCTGTAAAAAAAGTTGAAACAGCAGTTGCTCAGAAGGATGCTGAAACAGCTAAAAGCGCGCTTCGCGCAGCAATTGCTGAGATTTCCAAAGCTGGAACAAAGGGTGTTTACCACAAAAGAACTGTTTCCAGAAAAATCTCTCGTCTGTCAAAAGCTGTTGAATCCATTGCTTAATGAATAGAGAACAGAGATAAAAAGACGTCCGCTGCCGTCAGGCGGACGTCTTTTTTTCATATATCTGACCGGAAGATTCTTTCAGAGCCGGCCATACCGTAATAAGCATTGTCACAAAGCAGGCAGCTCCTCCGATTACATTTGACACCGGTTCAGCCATAAATACACCGTCTGTTCCCAGACTGCCTGCCATGGGAAGCAGTATAGTAAGAGGAACCACAATAATGACTTTTCTGAGCAGGGAGAAGAAGACTGCCTGCTTCGGCCGGTTCAGCGCTACAAAGGTGGACTGACCTGCGAACTGAAGCGCCATCATAAAAATACCGCAAAAATAAATTCTCATGGCCGGCACCCCATTTTTGATCATCTCGGTTCTTGACGTAAACAGATGGAGAAAAAATCTCGGTTCGAAGAACAGCACTGCCCACATAACCGCAGTAAAAATGATACATCCTGCTGTCATAAAACGAATGGAGGCTTTTACTCTCTGAAAACATCCTGCACCATAATTATAACTGATCACGGGCTGCGCTCCGGAAGTAAGTCCGGTTACAGGCATGGTTATAATCTCCCGCACAGAATTAATCACTGTCATAATTCCCACATACAGGTCTCCTCCGTACCGGGAAAGCATCGCATTGGACGCGATCTGAACCAGTCCGTTCGTCACAGACATTACGAATCCGGATGTTCCGAGAAGAACAATCTCCTTCACCCGTTTCCATTCCAGACACATTCCCTTAAGATTCAGGTGCAGAAGCGCTTTCTTTCCCGTCAGAAACTTTAATACCCAGAAAGCTGAGGCGCCCTGGGAAATTATAGTTGCAATGGCAGCTCCCCTCACGCCCATATCAAACCCGAATATCAGAACCGGATCCAGCACAATATTCAGAACAGCACCAAGAAGGACCGTAAGCATTCCCGTTTTCCCGAATCCCTGTGCATTAATAAAATTATTCATTCCCAGACTGATCATAACAAAAAGCGTTCCAAGCAGATATATTGTAATATACTGATCTGCATAGGGCCAGCTCACATCACTTGCGCCAAAAAGATACAGAAGGGGACGTTTGAAGATCAGACAGAGGATCATAAGGACTCCTCCGGATATGAGAAGAAGAACAAAGGAATTACCCATTACCTTTTCTGCCTTTTCCTCATTATGCTCACCCCTGGCAATCGAACAGAGAGGCGCCCCTCCCATACCGAACAGATTAGCAAACGCTGTGATAATCGTAATGACCGGCAGCGTCAGCCCGATTCCCGTAAGTGCCTCCGCCGATGTATGAGGCAGCCTTCCGATATAGATCCGGTCCACAATGCTGTACAGTACATTGATCAGCTGGGCCGCCGTCATGGGAAGCGCCAGATTTAAAATATTCCGTGCAATACTTCCTCTGCTGAAATCATTTGTTTCCGTCTGCAAATTCTCACTCCCTTAAAAACGCCGGACATTCTATATTCCCAGACAAATTTATACGGGTTACCACAACCCATTCAGCCATGATAACCCGCATATTCTTTATTAGAGCTGTCCGTTTTCCGATTGTCCGGTATTTCTGACTGATCTGATTAATTATTGATCAGTTTATCCTCGTCACTCCAGCTGTACAGCTTTCTGATTTCTTCTCCGACTTTCTCTGACGGGTGCTCAGCTGCCAGTTTTCTCATTGCACGGAAGTGCGCCTGGCCGCCTGCCTCTGACATATCAAGCAGGAAGTCTTTTGCGAAAGTACCATCCTGGATGTCGGAAAGGATCTTCTTCATTGTCTTCTTTGTTTCTTCTGTAATAATCTTCGGTCCTGTAATGTAATCGCCGTATTCTGCTGTGTTGGAGATAGAGTATCTCATTCCCGCGAATCCGGACTGATAGATCAGATCTACGATCAGTTTCATCTCATGGATACACTCGAAGTAAGCGTTTCTCGGATCATATCCTGCCTCAACCAGTGTCTCAAAACCTGCCTGCATCAGAGCGCAGACACCGCCGCAGAGAACTGCCTGCTCACCGAAGAGGTCTGTCTCTGTCTCTGTACGGAATGTTGTCTCCAGGATACCTGCTCTTGCCCCGCCGATGGCAAGTCCGTATGCCAGAGCTTTATCCAGAGCTTTTCCTGTATAATCCTGCTCAACGGCAACCAGACAAGGAGTACCTTTTCCTGCCTGATACTCGCTTCTTACCGTGTGACCCGGAGCCTTCGGAGCGATCATTGTAACGTCAACGTTTGCCGGCGGTACAATCTGTCCGAAATGGATGTTAAAGCCATGAGCGAACATCAGCATATTTCCTTCTTCCAGATTCGGCTCGATATCATTTTTATATAATGCAGCCTGTTTCTCATCATTGATCAGAATCATAATGATATCGGCTTTCTTTGCTGCCTCGGCAGATGTATACACTTCAAATCCCTGTGCCTCTGCTTTTGCCCAAGACCTGCTTCCTTCATAAAGCCCGATAATAACATTGCATCCGGACTCTTTTAAGTTCAGCGCATGTGCGTGTCCCTGGCTTCCATAGCCGATAATTGCGATTGTCTTTCCTTCCAGAAGGGAAAGATTACAATCTTCCTGATAATAGATTTTTGCTGCCATTTTACATTCCTCCTAAAAAATAAATATATTATGTATGAAAAACAGACGGCCTGAACAGACCAGCATCCGTTTTTTAGTGAAAGGCTTTTCCGGAAATCCGTCTGCCCGGCGCCTCTTACTAACATATTCCTACAGAAACTCTACGTCTTTGCTGCCTCTCGAAAGTCCGGTGATTCCCGTCCTTGCAAGTTCAAGAATCTCATAGTTTTTCAATAAATTCAGAAAAGCTTCCAGTTTGCTCTGAGTTCCGGTCAGTTCGATCATCAGAGAATCCTCTTCCACATCAACAATCTTCGCCCGGAATATATCTGCCACGGAAATAATTTCACCCCGCTGTGCCGCGTTTGCACGAAGCTTTACCATAATCAGCTCACGACAGACAGACTCTTCCGGCTTAAGAACCTTGATCGCCACAACGTCTTCCAGTTTTCTGACCTGTTTCTCAATCTGGGAAAGGATCAGCTCATCGCCGGAAGATACCACTGTAATTCTGGTATATCTGGGATCCGCTGTCATCCCGGCTGTAATGCTGTCAATACTGTAGCCCCGGCGGCTGAACAGGCCTGAAATACGGCTGAGTACTCCGGGATTGTTATCTACAAGCAATGAAAATACCTGCTTTCTCATCTGATTCCTCTCTTTCTCTGTCCTGCCTCTGCTGTCCGTAAGTCTCCCGGACAAATCAGGCCGGAAGCGCCGACCATAAAACAGAGTGCATTCTGTTTTCTATAATATTATCAACTGAACTCACCTTTGTCAAGCCGCTGGCCTAAAAAACTGCTGTTCTGCAAAAAAATCCCTACTGATACTGTGCCCCAATCCGTTCCGCCAGATCATTCAGATACACCCAGCGCTCCATCTTTGCATCCAGAGCCTCCTGTATTTTCGTCTGTTCTTCCATCAATTCTCTGAGTTTAACCGAATTTGTGGCATTTGCTTCCAGCTGTCGGTCAAGCTCCTCCAATCTGTCCTCCAGGGCCGCAATATCATCGTCAATTGTTTCAAATTCCCGCTGCTCCTTATAAGAAAATTTAAGTCTGGCGGGTTGATTTTGTTTCCATGCTTTTCTGGAAACTTCCTTCTCTTCGGAGACATCTTCAGATGAAACTTTTTTACCGGAACTTTTCTCCTCTTTCCCTGCAGGTTCTGTCCGCCCTGATTTTCTTTCTGTAACGGCCCGCATATAATCTGTATAACCGCCCTCATACTGGATGGCATGCCCGGCTCCGTCCAGCTCAAAAATACGGTCCGCCACATTATCCAGGAAATACCGGTCATGAGACACGGCGATCACAATGCCTGAAAAAGAATTCAGATAATCTTCCAGAATCGTAAGGGTAGGGATATCCAGATTATTGCCCGCTTCGTCGAACAGAAGCACATTGGCATTTTCCGCCAGAACTCCCAGGAGATACAGGCGTCTTTTTTCCCCGCCGGATAATTTCCCTATAGGCGCATACTGCATATCCGGGGTGAAGAGGAATCGTTCCAGAAGCGCTGAGGCGCTGATCTTTCCGTCTGTTGTTGTAATGTATTCCGCAATATCCTTTACATAATCGATTACCCGCTGACTGTCATCCATATGCTGCTCTTCCTGCGCAAAATATCCGATTTTTACGGTTTCTCCGATTTCGATCTCTCCGGAATCCGGCTGTACCAGGCCTGCAATCATTTTAAGAAGCGTGGATTTTCCACACCCGTTAGGCCCGATAATTCCCAGACGCTGATTGCGCAGCACAATATAGCTGAAATCTTCCAGAATCTTTTTATCTCCGTAACTTTTGCTTACATGATGCAGCTCTATTGTTTTCTTTCCCATACGGGTCTCTACAGAACCAAGCTCCACCGTCTGATCCTGAACCGGCGCTTTCCCGCTTTTCAGCGCTTCCAGGCGTTCCAGCCTGGCTTTCTGTTTTGTCGTCCTTGCACGGCAGCCCCTCTTTGCCCATTCCAGCTCCATCCGCAGAACACTCTGGCGCTTCCGCTCCGAAGCCTGTTCCATTTCTTCTCTGGCCGCTTTCAGTTCCAGGAACCCGGAATAAGCTGCATCATAACCGTATATTTTCCCATGGCTGATTTCCATGATCCGTGTCGTAACCCGGTCAAGAAAATACCGGTCATGGGTAACCATCAGAACGGTTCCCCGGTAAGAGCGGAGATACTCTTCCAGCCAGCTGATCATCTCTGCATCCAGGTGGTTGGTCGGCTCATCCAGAAGCAGCACATCAAAATCTCCTGCCAGAGTTCCCGCAAGCACGACTCTTCTTTTCTGTCCCCCGGAAAGCTCTTCCATTTTCTGATTCAGCTGCGTAATTCCCAGCTCCTGAAGATTGCTTTCTATCTGCCATTCTTCGCCTTCTCCGATTCCGAACGCGCAGGACCGTACATCCGCCCCTGACGGGAAAATCGGATTCTGGGGAACCCAGGCGATCTTCAGTCCGTTCTGCCGGATAATCTGCCCCTCATCCGGAGCTTCTTCTCCTGCAATCATTTTCAGCAGCGTAGACTTTCCGGTCCCGTTAATCCCTACAATTCCGATCTTGTCTCCCTGCTGAACGCCAAAGGATGCATCTGCAAAAATAATCTTCTCCCCGTACACTTTGCCGATATGTTCTATATTGATAATGTTCATAAAAAAATCTCCTTACTTCCACTCGCATCTTTCATTATTTTGAGCGGTTTGTAAGGAGATGTCAAGAAAAAACACGATCCGGTCAGTCTGTGCCGCTCCCGGATGCTTTCCGGTATACTGCAAAAGCAACAGCCGCAGTAATCAGTTCTGCCACCCAGAAAGCATTCCACACTCCGGGAGCCCCGAAAATCCGGCTCAGAACAAATGCCGCCGGAATAATAACGACAATATAACGGGACAGAGAGATAATCAGGGAAGGGGTCCCTTTTCCCATTCCTTCCAGAGCTCCGGACGAAGTTACGGAAACTGCAGAAACGATAAAGCCGGCGCTGATAATCCGAAGCGCTGTTTCTCCTGCCCGAATGGTTTCCGGATTTTCCGTAAAAAGCCCCATCAGCGGTCCCGGAACAGCCAGACAGATAACCGTACCCACAGCCATAATCGCGCCGCTCATGAGCAGAACGATATTATAGATCTGTTTCACCCGTCTGTATTCGCCCGCGCCATAGTTAAAGCCCACAAGAGGCCGCATGCCCTGAATAAACCCGTTTGCCGGCAGATACAGAAAAGTCTGCAGTTTATAGTAAATGCCCAGAACCAGAATATATACCTGGGAAAAAGAAGACAGAATTCCATTCAGAGCCGAGATCAGTATGGAAGGAAGGGCAAGATTCAAAGTAGCCGGAATCCCCACAGAATACAGACGGAAAATTATCTTTTTGTCCGGCACAAGATATTTTCGTCCGATACGTACCCTGATCGGACTGACAAAATATGTCACCAGATAAAAAAGGAGAGAACTGGCCTGACCCAGGCCTGTCGCCAGAGCCGCGCCTTCGATTCCCATTTCCGGGAAGGGCCCCAGGCCGAAAATCAGCACAGGATCCAGAACTATATTCAGAATGCAGCCGCACATCAGACTGATCATTGTAACTTTCATTCGCCCGACAGCCTGAAAGATTTTTTCAAATGCTACACCTGTAACAATGAAAAATGTAAAAACAAATACAATTACACTGTAGCGCATTCCCAGATTAATAATCTTTTCAGAGTCCGTAAAAAATCCAAGAAATTCAGGCATAATCAAAATAGAGCCTGCAGTCAGAATAATTGTATGGACAACGCCCAGAGCCAGTCCCTGTGTAGCCGCAATGTTGGCTTTTTCTTCATTTCCCGCGCCCAGATGCAGGGCAATGACCGCATTCATGCCCACACCGAAGCCGATACCGACCGCATTGATAAAATTCTGTACCGGATAAACCATGGAAAGTGCCGTCATAGCGTCCTCACTGATCTTTGCCACAAAAAAACTGTCCACAATATTGTACAGAGAATTTACCAGCATGGAAATGACCATAGGCAGCGCCATGGACAAAATCAGCGGCAATACCGGTTTCTCCTTCATAAAGTTTTCACTCATTGCTTCATTTTTCACCCGAATGACCTCCTGCAGCCGCAGATCTTCCTTTTCTTCCTTGTAAAACAAAAAGCGCCGCACAGCCGTCAAAACGACTGTGTGGCGAAAAGATGACAAAAGTCCGGAAAAATCCACAGCAAAAGTTTATCTTGCGGTATTATACGGTTGTTTCTGCAGATTGTCAACAGGCCGGGCCCTTCTCCTGTCAAAAACAAACCGGTTTACAAGCACTACAGCCAGGCTGAGAACAAGAAGAAAATAGAAATTAATTCCCCTGCTTACCAGCATGGACGGGATCAGGTAAGCGCCGGCAAAAACATGGGCAAACACGGTCTGGTACATCAGTTCTGTTATGCCCTGGGCGCCGGGAAGCGGCAGCATATCTACAGCAATATATACGGAAGCCTGAAGGAGAATTACCTTCAGGGCACTGGAACCGGTCTGCCCGAACCCCAGATATACCATATAAGTCAGCACAAATACACTGCAGCGTTGTAAAAATGTAAGAACGACTACCCCGCCCAGCTTTCCTTTGTGCCTGCCCAGCCATCCTACGGCCTGCTGATAATTTCCAATAAATCCATCGATTTTTTCCAGTCTCTTCTCCGATGGTTTCCATATATGCATACGGATCAGAATCTTTTCAAAAAACAGAGCAATTCTTCGTATGATTTCAGGAAAAATCATTACCCCAAGAATAAGAATAACCAAAATTACATTCAGCATCAGGCCCAGAATAAACAGAGGAAAATAATGGTTCAGCTCCTCTGTCAGAGGTCTGTACCAGAATATAAGAATTCCCGCCCCCATAATTACAAGAACAAATTTATATACAACTGCGACTGTCATAAGTACAACTGTACTGTCAGAGACTCTGTTCCCGTCTTTATTCATATAATACAGCTGCACCGGCTGTCCTCCTGTAGCAGAAGGCGTAATTCCCGAATAGAAAAAACCGATAAAGGAATACTGAATACATCTCCATACCTGGTTTTTCTTTTCCCCCATAGCATTCAGCAGATACCAGATCATAAGGCCTTCCGCACACACAAAAAATACTGCCAGCAGCACGGCAGGAATCAGATACAAAGGAGACATTCTTCCGACTGCGCGGGCTATCTCTTCCAGATCCCTTCCGCTGAACAGCGCATAAAAAGTCAGCAGCATTACTGCCAGGAATATTGCAATCTGAATCACTTTTTTCTTACCGCTCATAGGATCCACCTCTTGGCAGGATACCGGCAAATGCCGGACGTATAAACTGCAGTGCCGGAACTCTTTCAGCCTCCAGCCTCTGATCCCACTCTACCAGTTCCTTAAGCGAGCCTTCAAATATGATCTGCTTTTCCTTATACTCATAAAAATCTTTCGGCGTAATAAGGGAAAAATGCCGGTTCCATCTGCACACCCCCGCCTCTTCCAGAAGTCTGGCAATATAAGAAGAACAGGTAAAATGATTCTTCTGATAAAAGGGTCTGCCAAGAAGAATAAAAGGCAGTCCGATCACAGCATAATGGTAACGGAACCTTGTCTTCATGGCCTTTCTCAGTTCCTGCTCAATATACTCTTTCTGCCGGGCCGTACATGTCATGCTGCATACCATATAATCCGCCCCGGGGAAAGCTTTAAGTATTTTCTTCTTATCCTCCTTCTCAAATCCTGCAATAAGCGGTATGGAAGGATGTCTTCTTCCGATGCTGTAAGTTTCCCTGAGATATGGATCCAGAGACAGCGCTACATGAATATATTTCTGATGGATCACCCGGCGTATAATTCCGGCAAAAAAACCCGGCGTATCCACAAATGCAATGTAAATCTCAGCCATTTTTTCCTCCTGTATTCTCCTGTCTTTACTGAAACTGATAGATTTTTCTTGCAAACCGATAACCACCGATGGTCAGTCTGCCGCCCAGCCTGCCGGGCAGATATGTCAGTCCGCTGAGCGTGGAATACCGGAGCCGGTAATAAAGTCTCTTATCGTGCTGCCGGATATTTTTCCACATTTCTTTTCTTTTGCTTCTGGCTTCATCTGTCTGAATCAGCAACAGATGAATCGATGAAATCGACAGCATGATCGAAATATTTCTCGTCATATATGATGCCAGTTTCGGATATACTTTTCTGACTTTTTTCAGATCCACACAGCGGGCCACCATTTCTGTCACACGGATCTGCTGATCAATCCGCTTCATCAGCACCTTTTCATTCACCGACTGATCCTCTCTTCCGAGATAATAGTGATACAGATCAATATCCATGTAATAAAGATTATCCGCATACGGCAGCGGCTGGTATGAAAAGAGATTATCTACATAAAATGTGTGCTCCGGGAGCTTAACATTGGATTTCCGCAGTACCTCGGTCCGAAATATCAGAGAATGCATGATCAGATACTGCGACGGCTTAAATCTTCCGATCGAATTCCAGGTACACATCTTTTCATCCGGAAAAACATTTCTGTAATCCATAACTCTGCTGGAGCCTTCGTCCAGATGATCATATACATAGTTACATATGAACAGATCCGGTATGTTCTCTGCGAACTCATATCTTCCTCCGCCGCAAAGCTCCCGGATTCGAAACAAAAGTTTCTGACATGCTTCCGGATCCAGCCAGTCATCAGAATCCACAACTTTAAAATACAGGCCTTCTGCCATTTCCAGACCCTTGTTGACTCCGGAACCATGGCCTCCATTTTCTTTATGAACAGTTTTTACAATATCAGGAAACCTGTTCTGGTATTCATCTGCAATTTCTCCCGTTCCGTCTGTGGAACCGTCATCGATCAGGATAATCTCTGCATCTTTTCCAAAACACAGCAGAGAATCCACGCATCGCCTCATATAACTCTCAGAATTATAACACGGCACAGTAAAAGTCAGATATTTCATATGTACTGCCCTCTTCTATTCCTTTTTGCATCTTAAATTCTATTTGTGTCTATTTTAAACACATGATCTTAAGATAATAGAAAAGGAATTCTTAAGAAAATAAAAAGATTTTTAAAACAATGTTAAAAAGATTTACATCAAACTGCTGCTTATTTCCCGGGTATTCATTTCCCTATTCTGTTCATAACTCTGTCAGCGGCGGACCAGACCCCGGAAATCACAAACATGATACAGCCCACGGGAATAATGAATAACACGGCTGCCGCAAGCAGTATCCAGCCCAGCGCCCTTCCTGTTCTGGTTTTTCTTCTGTTCCGTTTTTCTGCAAAATCCTCTTCCTTCTCCGTCAAAATTGTATTCATAGCTTTCAGCCTCCTGATTCTGTCTGTGCCAATCTTTTATCTGCTGTTTTATTTTAACAGAACCGGAGAAAAACTTACCATTTCATGCGCTTACAAATCCCCCTGTCCTTCTTACACTTTTGTAAGGCAATACTGACTGTGTCTGAATTCACGCTGCCCTCTCTGTCTGTTTCCGCACAATACAGCTGCAGTCTGTGAGAAATCTATAATAATCTTCTTAATTTTTCGTGACAGGGGTTGAGAATTTCACAAAAACAGTATACCATAAAAAAGATTTTTTAAAAATGATGAAAGAAAGCGAGGGATTTCCATGGATTCAAAAAAGGATTTCTCTGACATATTTGATGAAAATTTCGAAGTAACATACGATGGAGACCCGGATATTTCCTCTGATTTTCCCAAAAATCCCGGCCGGGCCGGCTATTCCGGACAACAACCTTCAGACGGAGAATTTCCTGTGGAAGATTATGAAAGCATCTATGACAGCGGGGGAAGAAATTATAATGCAGGTTACGGTCCCGAATATAGTGATGACGATTATAATTCCGGCTCCGGCAGAAAAAAATTCAGAAAAAGGCGAAGCGGGGTGCATCTGGCCGCTCCGATCCAGAAAGGCGGGCGGACACTTTCCCGGATCTCCGGCATCATAATCCGTCAGCTGACTCTGATCCTGATCCTGGCAGTCAGTATTTATGTAACCTATACTTTCTGGAGAGCAAGCGTACCCTACGGCGACATATCGGAGTCCATCCGGCAGAAATCATTTTCGCAGACTCTGCTGGCTTATCTTACCGTTGTTGCAATTTTCCTGCTCTTTGAAATCATTTCCTTTTTCTGGGCTATGACAAGAGTCCGGGTAAGGGATGCCGGAGGCATCTGGAAGGAAGATACCGGAAGAGGACTTACTTCTTTTATTATTGTATTTGTCACTTCCTATCTTGCCTTCCTGTTCAATCGGTTTGTGCCTTCTTCTCCGGATATTCTGTACGGGCTGAAAGGTGCACTGCTTGTGTACGGTTCTATGCACAATGCCCTGATGGGACTTTGCGCCGCCGGATTCGTTTCCTGTCTGGTACGAAAGTATCTGGCATAACAGTATTTTCTGTAAGAGATGTCATTGCTGTAAATAGAATCCGGCCAGCTCATTATGGCTTTTCAATCCGGACTTTTACAAGGGCGTTGGCCTGCTTTCGCAGATTATCTCTATAGCCTGCGCCTTTGTACCGCCGGATCTGCTGCTGTGTTGTTCCCATCTGTGCAGCAGTCTGACCAGAGGACGCTCCATATGCGAACAGATTAAATGCACAGCTGTTGCGGACCGCTTCTGCACTGTAAGCCGGAATTCCTGCCAGTCTACAGTATTTTTTCATCATCCGGCTGATATACATAGTATTCAGTCTCCGTCCGCTCCGGTTATAAAAAAGGCTGGGATGCTCTTCTCGCTGATCCATATATTCTTTCAGTATTTCCCATACATCTTCCGGTATGAAACATGATTCTTCCCGTCCGGAAAGTATTACATAAACATCTGATCCCTGCAATATGAAGTCATCCGGGCCGTTCAGCCCGGAAATCTCCGTAGATGACAATCCCGCACGGTACATAAGAGACAAAATCGCATAACACATAAGATTCTCTGATGCCGCCGAAAGCAATGCATCCATATGTTCTACAGGAATAGATTTTGCCAGTCTGTCTTCCTTTTTCAAATGCTTCAGATATGGATAAAAATAATCTTCACCGGATGCATACCCCTCTTCCGTCAGAAAACTGGCAAAAGAATGAAGTTCCCTGAATTTTTTCGTCAAAGTCAGAGGACTGATCTTTCCTTCTTCGACTTTCTTTCCCATCATCCGATAATACCGTTCCACATCTTTTCTGCCGGCCGTGTCAAACTGTTTGCCGGTAAAACGGCAGAACTCCGTAATATCCGACCAATAGGAAGCTTCTGTTACAGAACTCTTAAAATGATTTCGAAATAAATTCCATATTTTGATATTGACAAAATCCTGTTCATCGTTTTGGCTCATCTTCCGGCCTCCTCCTGCTTGTACGAATTCCCTTTTAAAATGTTATTTGTATTATTCATACTATAACATTTAATAATAATTAAATCAATAAAACAGCCGGAACAAAAGCGGTTTTCTTCTGTTCCGGCTGAAGTTATTATTATACAGCTGCACTGTATCTGTTACAGGTTCAGTTTCTGTGCGAAATCGCTCATTGCCTCCGGTATATCAATCTGCTGGGGACAGACAGCCTGGCAGCTTCCACAGCCGATGCATGCGCTTGGAAGCTTCTCCTTCGGATAAGAAGAAAGCGCCATCGGAGCGATGAATCCCCCTTCTGTAAAGCAATGTTCATTGTAAAGAGCCAGTAGTTCCGGAATATCCAGCTCCTGAGGACAGTGACTCACACAGTAGTGGCAGGAAGTACATGGAAGAATCTTTTTCTCCAGCATACCGTCTGCTATGGCCAGCAGTGTCTCCATCTCCTTTTCATTCAATGGTTTATCTTCTGAATATGTACGAATATTCTCCTGAAGCTGTTCCATGGATGACATGCCGGAAAGCACCATTGTCACAGAGGGCACAGACTGCAGGAAACGGAAAGCCCAGGCAGGAATTTTCTCATCCGGACGCAGCTCTTTTAATGCTGCCTCGTCTTTTTCTGCAAGGACTGCCAGTCTTCCGCCGCGAAGCGGTTCCATTACCCATACCGGAATATTCCATTCTTTCAGAAGTTTGACTTTTTCTTTTCCGCCCTGGAATTTCCAGTCCAGATAGTTAAGCTGAAGCTGGCAGAACTCCATATCCCTGCCGTATGCATCCAGAAAGCGCTTTACCACCTCATAGCTTCCATGAGCAGAAAATCCCAGGTGACGGATTCTTCCCGCCTTTTTCTGTTCAATAAGATAGTCATAGATCCCGTATTTCGGGTTCAGATAAGCATCAATATTCATCTCACAGACATTGTGGAACAGGTAAAAATCGAAATATTCTACCTGACACTTTTTCAGTTGCTCTTCAAATATTTCTTCCACTTTATCCATATTGGACAAGTCATATCCCGGAAATTTATCTGCCAGGAAAAAACTGTCTCTCGGATATTTGTGCAGTGCCCTTCCAACTGTAAGTTCTGAATTTCCATTATGATATCCCCATGCCGTATCATAATAATTTATGCCCTGAGACATTGCGTAATCAATCATTTCCTCTGTTCTGGCTTCGTCTACACGCGCATCATCTCCATTGATTACCGGCAGACGCATAGCTCCCATTCCCAACGCAGAAAGCTTCAAATCCTGAAAATTTCTGTAAATCATTTTTCTTTCCTTCTTTCTGTTTTAGATTCCACACCTGTGCCGGCATACAGCCGGTTTATACTTTCAACTGTTTTAATTATATTCTTTTCCCGCAATCCTGTCTAATACTTTTCAGATATGGACAAATATAGGGAAAACGTATGCCGCTTTCCCCGGCGGGCCGCTCAGACCTGCTCTGTTCGCAGAATTCGGCAGGCTTCCGCCGGAAGCCTGCCGAATCTTCATTCTTTTTCCTCTGTATCAAATATATTCTCTGAAATATATTTCCCCTTCTTTTTTCTCTGTCTTACACATTCAGTCAGCAGATACTCAATCTGTCCGTTCACTGAGCGAAAATCATCTTCAGCCCAGGCTGCAATGGCTTCATAGAGCTTCGCGGATAGTCTGAGCGGAATCTGCTTTTTCCCTTTATCTGCCATTTCAGTAAAGGCTGCCCGAATTTACAGCAAGATATGTGATTCGTGCCTCCACAATCTCAAGTCCCGCTTCTTCCACACGCTTCTGGATCTCGTCCCGGATCCGGGCCGCCACAACTTCGCTGGATCCTCTGAGGCTTCCCTCATCGGCAATCCCGTCGCCAGTAGTATCCACATTCGGAGCCACATCATAAGGATAAATCCGGACAATATTGCGCAGAGCAGTATCGCACTGAAGAGAAAGATATTCTTTATAATTATCTACATTAAACACTGCCTTTGCAGTATCCACTACTCTCCACATCACTGCAATGCCGATTTCCACCGGATTCCCCAGGCAGTCATTGATTTTCTGGCGGTTGTTGTTCAATGTCATAATCTTCAGGGATAATTTCTTCTTGCCCGGCACATTTACTTCTGCTCTTCCGGAACTGAATGCCAGAGACAAGGCGGATTTTGCCGCGCCGTTATCTACATCACCGCTCTGATTCAGATGGGTATCTGCCGCAGGATTTACAGCGGTGCAGAACGGATTTACAAAATAGTATCCGTCTCCTTTGAGAGTTCCCACATATTTTCCTAAAAGCGTCAGATATTCTGTTTTTAAAGAGGGATGAGCCGTTCCTGCATCTGCTGCTTCGATATATAACAATATACCTGGCTCTATACAGAGTCGTCCTGGTTTTTCTCTGCAAGTTTTTCCATTCTTACTTTATACTCCATAAGGCGGAACAGATATTCCGGCACTCTGCGGTTGCCCAGCTCCCAGTCCTGGAATGTACGGTAGGGAATTCCAAAATACACGGAAAACTGTTTTTTATTCATCCCGGTGCTTTCTCTTAATCGGATCAGTTCTTCTCTTAACTCCATATTTTCTCCTTTCTCCGATGCAAAGCATTCTCTTTACCGGATAAAATTGGTAAAACAGGGCTTTTCCTTATCCGGCAGACCATATTTTTCTTTTCCAAGAGCAATGCTCTTCATCAGAAAAGACATATTCCGCGCCAAAGTCCGCATAGTCTGAAGTCCTTCCGGATCCTGCTGCGCCTCTCCCGGCTCTCTTCCATGAATGCTGTTCCAGTACTGCCCGGATGCCACCGGCATACCGCAGATTGTAAAATACTTGTTCAGCTCGTCAAATGTAGAGGAAAGGCCTCCTCTTCTTGCCGCTACCACACTTGCTCCTACTTTCATTGTTTTATCGAATGAAGTGCTGTAGAATAAACGGTCAAGAAAAGCGACAAGAGTTGCATTTGCCGATGCATAATATACCGGACTGGCCACAACAAGGCCGTCGCATTCCTTAAACTTTGGAGCTGTCTCATTTACAAGATCGTCAAAAACACATTTTCCATTCTGCGCGCAGGAATGACAGGCAATACAGCCTCTGATATCTTTATTCCCGATATGAAGAATCTCTGTTTCAATTCCTTCCTCCGCAAATATTTTTTCCATCTCATGCAGAGCAATATATGTATTTCCCTTTGCATGAGGGCTTCCATTGATCATTAATACTTTCATTGTTCAGCTGCCTCCTTTTCACATGAAAATTATAACGCCGGAAAAATCAGATTGCAACAATCTCGCATCCGCTGCACCCGCTGACATCCAGTTCTCTTTCTTCTTTTTCCAGATAAATCCTGGTCGTAAATACAGTTTCTCCGCTGTTTACAAAGACCTCCACTATGGAACTGTCGATTATCACAAGCATTTCCCGGACCATGCCCTCTACACGGCCGGTTCTTCTTCCCCGGCCGCCGCCACACCTGGACGGGTTTCCTGAATTCCCGGAAAAAGACAGCTCGACTCTGTCCCCGTCTGCAAGAATGGTCAGACCGTTCTTTTCATTTCCCAGACGGATTGTCTGTCTATTCCCATTTATTTCTTTGATCTGCAGACGGACTGTCCGATCTGCCCAGTGATACCTTCCGTTTTCTTTTTTCATTTTTGCCCAGGGAAGATCTTCCAGTTCCCGCACCGGCATACGGAAGATTCTGCCGTCGTGAAAGGTAAGCTCTGTGGGAATGGTCAGACAGTGCTGCCAGCCGTTTTTCACAGACAGATTCCGGTGAATTTTCTCTGCTTCAGAGGGAAGTCCCTGTGGACAGAAAGACAGAATCTTCCTGCCGCCCAGGCGGAAAATATCCGGGCACTCCCACATATAGCCGAAGGGTTTTTCCGGAACATATTCCTGATACAGACTCCATTTTCTTTTATCACCGGATGTATAGAGAAGCATGCCGCCCTTATCGCATCGGTTTCCCCTGGAATCCCAGTCTCTTCTGCGTGCGCCAAGAACCATAAAATATCTTCCGTTTTCTTTCCATACTTTCGGATCTCTGATGTGCTGCGTCATATCTTCCGGATAGATAAGCATGATAGACACCCCGGAACTGGCAGAGTCCGTTCGGGTCATTGAGCCATCCCACCGGCGGCATAATATGATATCTGGTCCGAAACGGACAGCTCTCAACTGTCCGTTTCATCTTTTTTAATTGTTCCCTTTCTTTCTGAAATCCGTTTTCCATAAACTGTCCTCTTATTTTGTAATAACTGCGATCTTCTCTCCTGCCTTCACTGTTCTTTCCGGCTCCCTGTCAACATGTGTTCCTTCTGCATGTTCCGTAAAGATCAGACATGCGGAAGTATCATATCCTTCTGCAGCAATTTTTTCTCTGTCAAAATCCAGAATCAGATCTCCTTTTTTCAGACTCTGCCCCTCTGATACATGTACGTCAAAATATTTCCCTTCCAGGTTTACTGTGTCAATTCCTACATGTATCAGCAGCCCGTTTCCTGCTGATGTACGAAGTCCTACAGCGTGTTTTGTGTCCATTACCATCTCTACCGCTGCGTCACAGGGGGCATAGATTCTGCCTTCCGACGGCACAATTGCCACACCATCGCCAAGCACTTTCTGAGCAAAAGTAGGATCTTTGACTTTTTCTATGCCGATAAATTCTCCGGATGTGAAAGCGCTGATCTCCTCCGGCATCTCTCCGCGCCCGTCCGTTTTCTCCGGGCCGGGATCTGCCTGCTGCCCGATCCCGTTTTCCGGCGCTGCCGGTTTCTGTTCCGTCTGCCTTTCTCCTTCCGGAGCTGCAGCCACTTTTTTCCTGTCAAACCCGATTCCAAGCAGAAATGCGAAAAGGAATCCTGCTGCCAGAGCGATTATATGGGCAATAATATAGTTTATATATCCATTGTGAGCCGGATCTGCAAGTGCAATTCCGGGAACCACCGTTGTGCCGAATCCCAGAGCGGCAAGATCAGTAAAATATACCACCGCGGCGCTTGCATCCGCCAGACTGTTGGTCAGCATAATACAGCCGATTACAATTCCCATGATGGGCCGGCCGCCGAACCGCTTGGCTGTACTGTAAGCCACGCACAGCGGCAGAAATCCGAAAATCGCGCCGGAGGAAATATACTGCTGCCTTATCCCTGAACTTCCGGGAATTCCGCCTCGATCCAGAACTGGTCCTCACAGATGCCGGCCTCCATTTTGCCTCCCATCCGCACAGCCAGTTCTCTGGCAATGGAAAGCCCCAGTCCGCTGGAAGTTCTGCTTCTGGCGCCGTCCGACTTATAAAACCGTTCAAAAACCCGTGAAATATCAATTTTTTCCGGATGATCCGTCTGATTGTTGATTTTCAGGCAGAGCATTCCCTCTTTTCTGCAGAGCCGGATTCCGATCCTGTCTTTCCCGTGATCCAGTCCGTTTTTAATCACATTCTGAATCAGCCTTCTCAGGGACTGCTCATTTCCCATGAAATAAAGCCGTTCCTCAGGGATCTGAATCTCCGGCTCAATTCCTGACCTCTGCCACTCATCATAGTAAGAAAACACGGTTTCCTTTAAAATGCTGCTGAAACAGCACAGAGAGATGTCGATCTGATAGGAATCATTTTTTAACTTTGCAAAAAGGAACAGCTCTTCCAGCATTTCCTTAAGACTTGATATCCGCTCCTGAATAATCCGGATATAACGGCTCTGTTCCCCGGGTTCCTGAGTGGTCTCCAGCAGCTGGAAATATCCGTCCAGCGAAGTCAGAGGCGTACGGATATCATGGGACAGGCTGGTGTAGATCTCTGAAATCATCTTTTCCTTTTCCTCATATCTGCTTTTCTCGCCGCGCCGCAGGGACAGAAGCTCATTCAGCAAATCCCTGAGTTTCCCGATTCCTCCGGTTTCTATATCTGAAGTAATCAGCATATTGCTGTCATTTTTAATCAGAAACGCAAGCTGGCGGCAGATGTCCTTCACCTGCCGCTGATATTTCAAAAACAGAACCGTCTGGACGAGAAATAATCCTCCCAGTATTCCTGCAATAATTCCCATAATTCTGTCTCCTTTTTTCCTGCGGCAGGGCAGAGTTTCAGAGGCTGCCCCGCCGTTTCATACATAAAGCATCTTATTTTCAGCCGTTTATTTTCTTCCGGCTTTTACGGATTTTATCAGACATCTCTCCTTCTGAATACAATACAGGTCAGAGCCGTTGCAGCTGCTCCGAACACAGCCGCCGTAGCCAGGGCAAGCAGATACTCTTTTGATCCCCCGTTCATGGACAGAAGCGCAATCTTGCCTGTCACTGTATGTTCAATTATATGAAAGTCTTCTGCTCCCAGACTGTGAATGACTTTGTCTATCGCACTGTAAAAGATAACCAGTACATTCATTGTCAGACAGATTGCCAGAGTCATACTGATTACATTATATTTGAGGATTACTGCCAGCGCCATGGTGATCAGAACAAGAGCATAGTGCAGAACAGTCTGCATACCCACATATTTCCAGAACTGCGCCGCCTCGCCCCAGATCAGATAACCGAAACATATCCTCTGGCAGACAGCCTGAAAGATCAGATAAAGAGCCATGGAAAGTACTGTATATACCAGAAGGACCGCTGCTCTGGATATAATCAGCGACGACCGGTCTCTCACCTGACCGCCGATGTTCTTAATATATCCGCTGCCGATATCGGCCGAGGAATACAGCACTGTAAAAATAAGGAAGAACAAAGCAACAAATTTCGCCTGAAGATTTGCAAATACCTGGTCAAACAGCGTTACTTTTTCTCCCGGCTGCGTGGGAATCGTAACCTGCATTCCCATATTGATCATTTCCGCTTCCTGATTTTCTCCCTCCGCTGCCGCATCGCCTGTGCTTTCATTCTCCTGAGATTCCTCCTGAATATACTGCAGATCTTCCCTGGACATACTGGTTGTAAATAACACAGCCGCTGCCAGTACAATCCAGATCACATACAGGGCCTTTGTATGAAACATCCTGTACAGATCCATTTTTATCATATTAAACATGGCTGGCACCTCCCGTCAGATTCAGAAAATAATTCTCAAGTTCCTCACTTGTAACAGCAATTCCTCTGACAGGAATTCCCGCCCGGGCCAGAGCCATGTTCAGAACATCACTTTCATTCAGGCGCTCAAACACATGAATATGATGTTTATCTGTCACCTGATAATTGGTAAATCCCATACCATCCAGTACAGGAATTGCCGCTTCCGGATGTTCCAGCGTAATTTCGATTCTCTCACTGCAGTGCCTCATCAGTTCGTCCCTGGTCAGCTCCTGCAGGAGGACGCCGTTGTGTATGATGCCGTAATCCGTGGCAATTTTGGAGAGTTCTTCCAGAATGTGGCTGGATATCAGAACGGTCATTTTTCTCTGATCACAGAGGGACTGGATCGTATCTCTGACTTCCGCAATTCCCTGCGGATCCAGTCCGTTAATCGGTTCGTCCAGTACCAGCAGGTCCGGTTCTCCCACAAGCGCCAGGCCAATTCCCAGACGCTGTTTCATTCCCAGGGAAAAATGCTTTGTTTTCTTCTTCCCCACATCCTTTAATCCGACCGTATCAAGAATCTCTTCAATATATCCGGGTTTGCTGATGCCGAACAGTCTGCATTTGATCTTCATATTCTCATAGGCTGTCATATTCCCGTACAGTCCCGGCGCCTCAATCAGACATCCGATTCTGGAACGTACTTCTTTCAGTTCTTTTCCCTGATATCCGAACAGGGTTATCTCGCCCTCTGTCGGTTTTGCCAGTCCGCTGATCATACGGAGACAGGTCGTCTTTCCCGCTCCGTTTCTGCCGATAAAGCCATATATAGCACCCTTTTTGATATGAATGTTCACATGATCTACAGCTTTATGGCGTCCATACTTTTTTGTCAGTCCGCTGGTCTGCAATAAGATCTCACTCATCTTCCGCTCTCCTTTTTCTTTTTATACAGGCGGCCTCTGGAAAATATCTTTCCTGTATCACCGCTGTACTGTTATCATAGAGTACACTCCCTAATCAAACGCAAATAAAAAGTAAAAAAAGAGTAAAGATTACGGATGAAGCCGATAACCGATTCCCCATACAGTCTCAATATACTCGTCTGAACTCACAGCCTTGATTTTCTTGCGGATGTTGCTGATGTGAACATCCAGGGTTTTCGTTTCTCCGATATACGGTTCTTCCCATGCATATTCAAAAATATCTTCTTTGCTGTATACCTGTTTCGGATGGCGGATCAGAAGTTCCAGGATTGCAAACTCCTGTTTTGTAATCTTAGGAAGAGGGCTTCCCCCAATCATCACCTGCCGTGTTGTCTTATCCAGAACCATATCGCGGTAAGTAAGTCTGTCGGATTCCTGTTCTTTTACCGCATGTCTTAACTGCACCTGTATCCGCGCAAGCACTTCCGGTATCTCAAATGGTTTCGTAATATAATCGTCTGCTCCACCGATGAGCACGCTGATCTTATCGTCCAGCTCGTCTTTCGCTGTCAATACAATCACCGGGATATCACTGTCAGAACGGATAAATGAAAGCAGTTCCTCCCCGGATATCCCGGGCAGCATCAGATCCAGAAGGATCAGAGCAAATCTTTTCTCTTTCATCCCCAGCAGCATCTTCCCCTCTGTTCCGGAATATGCCTGCACCGCATCATAACCGGCTTTGGAAAGAGCAGTATACAGAAGCTGGCTGATGTCTGCATCATCTTCTATAATAAGTATTGTCTTTTTCTCTTCCATGTCTCATTTTCTCCATCTGTTCTGGTCTCATCTCTTATTTCATCATTCGAGAGTATAGCATATTCTGGATTATACACCAAGAAAATGCAGCACCGGAAAACATGTTTTCCAGTACTGCATTTTTATAGGAGATTAAATTTTCTTAAAACTTGCCGGCCTTTGCTGCTTCCTCAATGGAAACTGCGACAGCAACAGTCATACCAACCATCGGGTTGTTTCCTGCACCGATCAGACCCATCATCTCAACGTGAGCCGGTACGGAAGAGGAACCTGCGAACTGTGCATCGGAGTGCATACGTCCCATTGTATCTGTCATACCATAGGAAGCCGGTCCTGCGGCCATGTTGTCCGGGTGAAGTGTACGTCCTGTACCGCCGCCGGATGCAACTGAGAAGTATTTCTTTCCTGCATCTACACACTCTTTCTTGTATGTACCTGCTACCGGATGCTGGAAACGTGTCGGGTTTGTAGAGTTTCCTGTGATAGAAACATCAACGCCCTCTTTCCACATAATCGCAACACCCTCGCGGACATCATTTGCACCATAGCAGTTAACTTTGGAACGGAGTCCGTCAGAGTAAGCTGTACGGGAAACTTCTTTGAGCTCGCCTGTGAAGTAGTCGTACTCTGTCTGTACATATGTAAATCCGTTGATTCTGGAAATGATCTTCGCTGCGTCTTTTCCGAGACCGTTCAGGATAACACGAAGCGGTTTTTTACGAACTTTGTTTGCTTTCTCTGCGATACCGATTGCACCCTCAGCTGCTGCGAATGACTCATGTCCCGCAAGGAAGCAGAAGCAGTCTGTAGACTCTTCAAGGAGCATCTTTCCAAGGTTTCCGTGTCCCAGACCTACTTTACGCTGATCTGCAACGGATCCCGGAATACAGAATGCCTGAAGTCCTTCTCCGATTGCAGCTGCCGCGTCAGCAGCGTTTCTGCAGTCTTTCTTGATTGCGATTGCCGCGCCTGTGATGTAAGCCCAGCATGCATTCTCAAAGCAGATCGGCTGAATGCCTTTGATCTGATTGTAAACATCCAGTCCGGCATCCTTTGTAATCTTCTCTGCCTCTTCCAGAGAAGCGATACCGTAGCTGTTTAAAACTTCATTGATTTTATCAATTCTTCTTTCATATGATTCAAATAAAGCCATTTATATATCCTCCTGATTTATTTACCTTTGTTGAGATTACTTTATAAAATCGTCCCTATCCGCCAGCCGGTATTACTCTTTACGCGGATCGATGATCTTCACAGCATCATCAACACGGCCGTACTGTCCTTTTGCTTTCTCCCAAGCATCGTTCGGTGTATCGCCGTTTTTAACGAAATCTGTGAATTTTCCAAGGTTTACGAACTGATATCCGATGATCTCATCGTTGTCATCAAGAGCAATTCCTGTAACATAACCCTCTGCCATCTCAAGGTAACGAGGACCT
Source organism: Mediterraneibacter sp. HA8405 (assembly GCF_056148955.1). Lineage (NCBI taxonomy): Bacteria > Bacillati > Bacillota > Clostridia > Lachnospirales > Lachnospiraceae > Mediterraneibacter > Mediterraneibacter sp. HA8405. The sequence continues at coordinate 2,202,957 of NZ_CM148758.1, forward strand.
TTTGCAAGTGTTCCGTACATTGTACCAACCTGAGAACGAAGTCCTTTTCCAAGGTCTTCCAGGCCTGCACCGATTGCAAGTCCGTCTTCGGAGAATGCACTCTGTGTTCTTCCGTAAACGATCTGAAGGAACAGTTCTCTCATTGCTGTATTAATTGCATCACAGACAAGGTCTGTGTTCAGTGCCTCTAAAATTGTCTTGCCGGGAAGAATCTCAGATGCCATAGCAGCGGAATGTGTCATTCCTGAACATCCAAGTGTCTCTACCAGCGCTTCCTGAATGACGCCATCCTTTACATTCAGTGTCAGTTTACATGCTCCCTGCTGAGGTGCACACCAGCCTACGCCGTGTGTAAAACCGGAGATATCTTTAATCTCTTTTGCTTTTACCCATTTCGCCTCTTCCGGGATCGGAGCTGGTCCGTGATTCGCGCCCTGCGCTACCGGACACATCATTTCTACTTCATGTGAATAAATCATGTTAAAACTCCTTTCAAATATATGATTTTCTTCGCATATGACGCATGTCCATCCGCCACCTGCCGCGGATATTTTCGTCTGCCCCATATATGATTTATTTTCTCATAATTTCCACAATTCGTCAATCTTCCTTTGACAAGATTTTTATCTGACTTATGGAAACATTAACGGCGGCAGTTTCGGATCTTCTCCGGAACATGCCGCCGCGGCCGTTTCTCCCTTATTTTTTATTTACATTCCTCCCCGGGTCAGAACCTTTCTGTTTTTCCAGATATAATCCACAAGAGATATGATCGTAAGAGCCAGCGCGATCCAGACCAGAATCTGGCCCACCAGATCGAACACGCCGCCCAGATCGGCAATCAACACAATAATCATAGCCATCTGGAATACTGTCTTGAATTTTCCCCAGTAGCTTGCCGCAATCACAATTCCGCTGTCAGACGCAACAAGGCGGAAACCGCTGATAATAAACTCGCGGGCAATAATAACAATCACAATCGCCGTGTTCAGTTTTCCGGACGGAATCAGACAGATCATAGCCGAGCAGACAAGCAGTTTATCCGCAAGGGGATCCATAAATTTTCCGAAATTTGTCACAAGGTTATATTTTCTGGCAATTTTTCCATCCAGCATGTCTGTCAGACTTGCAACAACAAAAATTGCCAGAGCAATCCATTTGTTTGCCTCTCCGCCTACATCCGTAAGCATAAAAAACACAAAAAAAGGCACCATAATCACACGTAAAACTGTCAGTTTATTCGGCAGGTTCATTCCACAAGTCCTCCTATCAGATCATAATCCAGGGCTCCGGTTACTTCCACTTTCACAAAGTCGCCGGAAACCAGTTCCTCTTCTGTGTTGATAAAGATCAGGCCGTCTACATTCGGGGCATCCCGGTATGTCCGTCCCACATAGGCATTTTCGTCAGCGACCTTTCCTTCTATCATCACAAGCACTTCCCGGCCTTTCATTTCCCCGGCCTTGTCAAATGCCACTTCCTGCTGAAGCTCCATCAGCTCTGCCTGGCGCTCCTCTTTGACCTCCTGGTCGATCTGTCCGGGCATCTCTGCGGCCGGAGTCCCTTCTTCCGGCGAATACGTGAATACACCAAGCCGGTCAAATTCCATCTCATCCACAAAGTCCATCAGTTCTTCATGCTGCTCCCGGGTTTCTCCGGGGAAACCGGTAATCAGCGTCGTCCGCAGACAGATATCCGGAATTTCTTTTCTTAATTTACTGACAATATCAATCAGCTCCTGCTTTGTTGTCCGTCTGCCCATTCTTTTAAGCACCTGGTCATTTGCATGCTGAATCGGAAGATCCAGATAATGACAGACTTTCTTCTCCTCTTTCATTACCTGAATCAGTTCATCTGTAATCTCCTCCGGGTAACAGTACAGGATACGGATCCACTGGATTCCGTTGATCCGGCACAGTTCTTTAACCAGTCTGTGAAGTGACTTTTCGCCGTAAATATCTTTTCCATAAAGCGTCGTCTCCTGTGCAACCAGAATCAGCTCTTTTACTCCCTGATCAGCCAGATCCCGGGCTTCTTTCAGCAGGTGTTCCATGGGAACACTGCGGTAGGACCCCCGGAGTTTCGGTATGATGCAATAGGTACAGTGTTTGTCGCACCCCTCCGCGATCTTCAGGTAAGCAAAGTGTCCGCCGGTAGACACCGCTCTTCTGGTTTCCGGAAGAGGCAGGGCATTAAGATCAGAAAGGATTACTTCTTTCCTGCCTTCCAGCGCCTGATCCACTGCCCGTATAATCTGATCAATGGCTGTTGTTCCAAGAACCTCGTCCACCTCCGGGATTTCATCCAGAATCTCCTGGCGGTAACGCTGGGCAAGACACCCGGCTACGATCAGGGCCTTTGCCTTTCCGTTCTTTTTGTATTCCGCCATATCAAGAATATTCTGAATACTCTCTTCCATGGCGTCGTGGATAAAGCAGCACGTATTAATTACAATAATATCTGCCTCATTTTCGTCATCTGTAATCTCATATCCCCGGGATGTAAGCATGCCAAGCATTACTTCGCTGTCCACAAGATTTTTGTCACACCCCAGAGAAAGGAATAATATTTTCATAATTACCTCCGTCAGGCATAATCCTGTCATTGTGCTTCTTTTACCAGACAGCAGAAATTGACCTGGAAGCGGCTGTAACAGGATTTTTTTCTGTTGTTAAGTCCATATCGTAAAAAAGCAGATACCCCGTGTGCATCTGCCCTGTCTGCCTTTTATTCTTCATCTTCGTTCTCAGCAAGAATTTTTAATTTACCCTGATTCATTTCATCAATTGCAATGGAAAGCGGCTTCTCGCCTTCTTTTGTATCTACAAGAGGAAGTTCTCCTGAAATCAGCTGTCTGGCTCTTTTGGATGTAGCCATTACAATAGAATAACGGCTGTTGACAACCTTGGATTCTCCCTCTTCAACATCTTTGTTTACTACTTTCATCAGGTCTGTATATGACGGATGCAGCATACTTAATTTTCTCCTTTCAGATTTATAAGATCTTCTTTTATTTTTTCCATAAAGTCTGTATTGCGGCTGGTTCTGCGGTGTTCTCCCCGAATGATACTGTGCATTTCTTCCACACAGGCATCCAGATCATCGTTGACAATCAGATAATCATATAATTCCATGCCCTGCGCCTCCTCACAGGCCCTGTCCATGCGGGAGCGGATCACTTCCATAGTCTCTGTGCCTCTTCCGATAAGGCGGGACTGCAGCTCTTCCGCCGACGGCGGAGTCACAAAAAGCAGCAGGGTGTCCGGAAACGCCTTTTTTACCTTCAGAGCTCCCTGAATCTCGATCTCAAGAATCACATCTTTTCCCTGCTTCATTTTCTCTTCCACATATCTGCGGGGCGTACCGTAATAATTTTCAACATATCTAGCATACTCTATCAGCTCATCTTTGGCAATCATTTTTTCAAATTCGTCTTTTGAAATGAAAAAATATTCCCTTCCGTCCTCTTCCCCTTCCCGGGGCGCCCTTGTTGTGGCGGAAATTGAAAGGGCATATATGTCCGGATACCTTTTCAGAAGCTCTTTCATCAGCGTTCCTTTTCCGGACCCGGAAAATCCGGATACAACGATCAAAATCCCTCTGTCACTCATCTTTCTCTTCCTTCTTTAATACTATACATTTTCTTCCTGTCTGCTGTTTTGTTTCTGTGACATCAGACTGGCTTTGAATTTACTCAATATTCTGAATCTGTTCCCGTATTTTCTCAATCTCGGTTTTCAGACTGATGGCATGATTGGATACTTCCAGATCATTTGCCTTTGACAGAATCGTATTTGCCTCACGATTCATCTCCTGTGCGATAAAATCCAGTTTCCGGCCGATCCCTTCCTTCTCTTCCAGTGTGGCGCACATATGACGGATGTGGCTTTTCAGCCTGACCACTTCTTCATCCGTACAGATTTTGTCGGCAAACAAAATCACCTCAGCGGCGATCCGGCTTTCCTCAATCTGGGTATCAGCAAGCAGCTCTTTTACCTTTTCTTCCAGCTTCTGCCGGTACTCAGCCACAATCTGAGGAGAGCGTTCCTCCACACAGGCTACCTCCTTTTCCAGAAGATCCAGCTTGCCCAGAATATCTTTTTTCAGATTTTCTCCCTCTTTTGTCCGTGTCTCAACGAACTGGGCAAACGCGCCTTCCAGCGCTTCCTTCAGTCCGTTCCACAGTTCTTCTTCATCCTCGGTCTGCTCTTCCATTGTAAATACTTCCGGATAGCGGGACAGAACTGATACCCGGATATCATCCTCCAGGCCGAACTCCTCTGACATCTGACGGAGATGTTTCAGATACTCTGCCGCAATTACACTGTTGTACTTTACAGAAACCTGCGCCTGTGAAGTATCCTCATATGTAATAAATATATCTATCTTGCCCCTGTTGGCATAAGATTTCAGGAGGGTCCGGATCGCAGTTTCAAAAAAGTTCAGTTTCTTCGGCATCCGGATATTTACATCCAGATAACGGTGATTCACACTTTTTAATTCTACCGTAAATTTTTTTGCGTCTTTCTGTATCTCGCATCTTCCAAAGCCTGTCATGCTCTTAATCATGTTATATTCCTCGTTCCGATCTGAATTATTCGCTTTTGTTCATACATACTGCCTCAGATCCGCTGACGGAGCGCTTATACCAGGGGTATGTACAAACCGTTCTATTTATTATACCTCCTTGCATCTGAAATGGTCAACAGGTCTTTTTCACTGATTCTACTTGTGATATAATGGTATGAAATCTGAAAATAAGGAATGATATAATTATGGCATTTGATGGAATTGTGGTGGCAAATCTTGTCCACGAACTGCGCGGGCAGTTATTAAATGGAAGGATCGCAAGAATCGCACAGCCGGAGGCAGACGAACTGCTTCTGACTATTAAGACGCCGGAAGGCCAGAAGCGTCTTCTGATTTCCGCGAACGCTTCTCTTCCTCTGATCTATCTGTCCGATACAAATAAACCTTCTCCCATGACTGCTCCGAATTTCTGCATGCTTCTGCGAAAGCATATTGCAAACGGCCGGATCATTGACATCTCCCAGCCAAAACTGGAACGGATCATCCGCTTTACCATTGAGCATCTGGATGACCTGGGAGATCTGTGCCGGAAAGTTCTGATCGTGGAAATCATGGGAAAACACAGTAATATTATCTTCTGCAGTGAAGAAGGGAAAATCATCGACAGTATCAAACATATCCCGGCTCAGGTAAGCTCCGTTCGTGAAGTGCTCCCAGGCAGGGAATACTTTATCCCTGACACAATGCACAAAGCCGACCCTCTTACTGTATCCCGGGAAGATTTTACACACCTGCTGACAGAAAAGCCCCTTCCTCTTTCGAAAGCAATCTATACAAGCTTTACAGGAATCAGCCCTGTCACCGCGGAAGAGATCTGTTATCTGGCGGGAATGGATTCTTCCATTCCTGCAAAAGAATATTCGGAAGATATCCTTTTCCATCTGTTTCACCAGTTCGAAATTTACTTTTCTGCCGTGAAAGAGAAGGAATTTTCACCGGTGATTTATTTTGAGGGACAGGAGCCGAAGGAATTTTCTTCCCTGCCCCTTACCCATTTCCCGGGATATACGGCGCAGCACTATTCTTCGATATCTGAGGTGCTCCGAACGTTTTATTCCACCCGGAGCCAGCTGGGCCGGATCCGGCAGAAGTCTGCGGATATCCGCCATATTGTCCAGACGGCGCTGGAACGGAACCGGAAAAAATATGACCTCCAGCTCCGCCAGCTTAAAGATACAGAAAACCGGGAGAAATACCGGATTTACGGAGAGCTGATCAATACTTACGGCTACAATGTGGCAGAAGGGGCAAAAGAGCTGGAAGCTCTGAATTACTACACAAACGAAATGATTACCATTCCTCTGGATCCCACAAAAACGCCTCAGGAAAATGCCCAGAGATATTTTGCCAGATACAATAAACAAAAGCGGACTTTTGAGGCACTCTCTGAGCTCTCCCGGGAGACCAGGGATGACATTGCCTACCTGGAATCCGTACAGACTTCCCTTGATATCGCCCTGACGGAAGACGATCTGGCACAGATCAAGGAAGAACTGGCCGCTGCCGGCTACATCCGTCAGAGATCAGGCCGAAAGAAAAGGCAGACCAGAAGCGAACCGCTTCATTATATTTCCAGCGACGGCTTTCATATTTATGTAGGAAAAAATAATCTGCAGAATGAAGAGCTTACCTTCCATTTTGCTTCCGGAAATGACTGGTGGTTCCACGCGAAAAAAGCTCCCGGTTCCCATGTAATTGTAAAATCCGGCGGAGCCGAGCTTCCGGATTCCACATTTGAAGAAGCCGGAAGGCTTGCGGCATACTATTCTAGCCAGCGCGGAAGTGAAAAAGTAGAGATTGATTATGTGGAGAAGAAGCATGTTAAAAAACCAAACGGAGGAAAACCCGGATTTGTAGTATACTACACAAATTACTCCCTGGTTATCGACAGCGACATTTCCCAGATCCGGACTGCTGATTCAGCACAGTAAAAAGACTGCTTCAGAAAACGGCCCGAAATATCATGCAGGACAAAAAACGTGTGCACAGAACAGTTCTGATGCACACGTTTTTATGATGCTTTCTGTTTTTCTGCTGTTTTATCTGGTTCCCAGAAGATAATCCACAAACTGCTGCGCCGTTCTTCCGGACAGTCCGCCGTGGGACAGCTCCCATTTGTTTGCTTCTAAAAGCAGTTCTTCCTCCGGCATATCTATACCGCCTTTTCTTGCCAGAACCCGCACAATCTCCTGAAATTCTTTCTTGTCCGGCGATCCGAAATAGATCGTAACACCGAACCGCGCCACAAGGGAAAGTTTCTCCTGAACGGTGTCGTTGGTGTGAAGTTCCTCGTCCCGGTCCGCTTTATCCCGGAAAGTCTCCCGGATCAGATGTCTCCGGTTTGAGGTGGCGTAGATCAGCACATTTTCCGGCTTCCGCTCCAGACCTCCCTCGATTACGGCTTTCAGATATTTATACTCGATTTCAAACTCTTCAAAAGAAAGATCATCCATATAAATAATAAATTTATAATTCCGGTTCTTAATCTGGGCAATCACGTCATTGAGATCTTTAAACTGATGCTTATACACTTCAATCATACGGAGTCCCTGGTCATAGTACTGATTCAGGATTGCTTTGATGGAAGACGATTTTCCTGTTCCCGCGTCTCCGAAAAGCAGACAGTTATTTGCCCTTCTCCCCATCACAAATGCCTCTGTATTGTCAATCAGTTTTTTCTTTGCAATCTCATACCCTACCAGGTCATCCAGATGAACATGAGCGATGTTTGTAATGGGGACAATCTGTACTCCGGCATTATCCGGATGTTCCACTCGGAAGGCTTTGTGAAGTCCCAGTTTTCCCACGCCGAATTCTTTATAAAACTGTGTAAGCTTATCTTTGAAATCATCTACATCCAAAGCAGACGCAAGAGCCCGGGCAAGATCACAGAATCCGGTCCCGGATTCTCCGGTTAAATACTTTGCCTCCGCCTTTTACGTTCTGATAATCCATAAGCAGATTCAGACAGCCGGCGTCCAGACTTTTCTCCATCCCCTGGAAATCATAGTCAAACAGCTCCTTGAATATGTCAAAATCGTGCCTTGCGATCTCGTTAATGCTGCCGTCCACAGGTCCTACAATCTCACAGGACGTACTGTATGCATTCTCATCGCTGGCCAGCAGATAAGTAAGATAAGTATGCCAGAGGTTTCCTTCAAATCCATGGCTGACAGAAAGTTCCAGTAGACGGTTGACACACTCAAAAAGCAGACTTCTCAAATCTTCCTTATTATAGTAATCATTTTCATAGTTTTCCATAAGAAATGTCATGTCTTTCAGGATGTCCCCGAATTCCATGTTTTTATATAACATCAGTTCATTGGTACGCATTGCTCTTCCTCCGGTTTTCTATTCCAAATTTTTCAGGATGCATTAATAATTTCCAAGGATTTTCAGATTTCTTGTTTCTTCTCTTAATCCCCGGATAGCATTCTTCACAGCTCCGTCCTCCATATTACCCTCAAAGTCTACAAAAAACCGGTATTCCCACTGTTTTCCTTTTATGGGACGGGATTCAATCTTGGTCATATTCAGGTCATTATATATAAAATGCGAAAGAATCCCATACAGAGACCCGCTCTGATGGGGCAGTTCAAACCGAATGCTGATTTTAGAAGCATTTTTTAAATATATTTTCTGGTTCGTTACCACAATAAACCGAGTACAGTTATCCGGATCGTCATTGATTCCTTCCACAAGAACAGACAGGCCGTGTACTTTTGCCGCGTAAGCGCTGCATACTGCCCCCTGTGTAATGTCCTGTTCCTTTAAAACCTTTTTCGCCGCAATGGCTGTATTTACAACACTGATTTTCTGCCAGTCGGAATGGTCTTCCAGAAACCGTGATGTCTGCATCAGCGCCTCTGCCTTGGAATACACCCTCTGTATATCGGAGATCTTCGCTCCCGGAAGTCCGCTTAAAGTATGTACAACCGGCAGGATAGTCTCTGCCACAATATAATTTTCAAATTCATCCAGAAGATCATACATCTCATTTACCGGCCCTGCAGACGAATTTTCTATCGGAAGCACCGCATAATCGGCAGATCCTTCTTCAATTGCTTCCATTGCCTCCCGGAAAGTTCTTACATGGAAATTATTCACATCGTTTCCAAAAAACTGCTGCATGGCCGCCTGGCTGTAGGCTCCCTCTGTTCCCTGAAATACTACTCTCGCATTTTTTTTGTCCAGACTGTCTACCTGGATAAAGGGAAGCCTGCCCAGAGCTCCCGCCGCCACAAGCTGCTGGTACTGAAGCTTCCGGCTCATGGACATAAGCTGCTGATACAGTTCCTGAATTCCCTTGCGGTTAAACTCTCCTTTTACCTTTGATGCCACATCGGCAAGTTTTTCCTTCTCTCTCTGGCGGTCAAATACTTTGCGTCCCGCCTGGATTTTATATTCGCCGACCCGGGCGCAGACCTCCATTCTCTCTTCATAGAGTTCTGCAATTTTATCATCAATCTGGTCCAGCTGTTCTCTTAATTCCTCCAGTGATGCCATTCTTTTTTTCTCCTTTGCACAAACTAATGTATAGTATAGCATAAAATCCGGTGTTCTGATACATACTTTTCTTATGATGAAAAACAAATTTATCTTATGCGGCATTCTGGGCTGGTGCATGGAAATTATATTTACAGGACTTGGATCCCTGAAAAATAAAGAGCATTCTCTGACTGCCCATACTTCTATCTGGATGTTTCCCATCTATGGAATGGCCTGTTTTCTTACTCCCGTATGCCGGATTCTGAAAGGGAAAAATATTTTTGTCCGGGGCACCATATATACCTGCTGTATCTTTGCAGGCGAATACCTGACCGGAAGCCTGCTGAAGCGTCACAATGCATGTCCCTGGGACTACAGTACTTCTCCCTGCAGCGTGCGGGGACTGATCCGGCTGGATTATGCCCCGTACTGGTTCGGCGCAGGTCTGATATTTGAAAAACTGCTTACCTTTCCCCGGAATACCTGCAAAAAATAATCCCGATGCTCTTGTCCCGGCTCTTCGAAAAAATAGTCGGTTGGTGTTGAAAATACCTCCGATTTAGTATATGATTAGATGGAATATAAGGCAGGTCCTTTTTCCGGGACCTGCCTGTCTAAAGAAAAGGGAGGTACGCATATGACTGTTACTGAATGCATTGAAACCCGCAGAAGTATCCGCAGATACAGGCCTGACCCGGTAGATCATTCTCTTCTTGAATCTATTGTTGCACTGGCCTCTTATTCCCCTTCCTGGAAAAACACACAGATCACCCGTTATACTGCAATCGAAGATCCTTCACTTCTTAAGGAAATTGCAGACCGTTATACCCCAGAATACAATGCAAATATTATCCGCCAGACCCCTGTGCTGATGGCCGTCACTTTTATAAAAGGAAGATGCGGCTTTGAGCGGGACGGTTCCTTTACCACGAAAAAGGGGGAACGCTGGCAGATGTTTGATGTGGGAGTATCCTGTCAGACTTTCTGTCTTGCTGCAAAAGACAAAGGACTTGGCACAGTTATTATGGGGGTTTTTGACGAAGACGGGATTTCAGATCTGTTACATATTCCGAAGGAGCAGGAGCTCGGCGCACTAATCGCCATCGGATATCCGGACATTGCCCCGGAAGCTCCAAAGAGAAAAAGCGTAGAAGAATTACTTCAGTACAGATAAAAATAAATCAGCGCCAAAGGCGCTTATTCAAGGAGGTTATTTATGAGACATTTGATGAGCCCGCTGGATTTTTCAGTGGAAGAGCTTGAAAAACTTCTGGATCTTGCCCAGGATATTGAGGCAAACCGTGAAAAGTACGCACATGCCTGTGCAGGCAAAAAACTGGCTACTTTGTTTTATGAGCCAAGTACCCGTACCCGCTTAAGCCATGAGGCCGCTATGTTAAACCTGGGCGGCAGCGTTCTCGGTTTCTCCTCCGCAGACTCCAGCTCTGCATCCAAGGGTGAAAGCGTATCTGACACAATTCGTACCGTCTCCTGCTACGCAGATATCTGCGCCATGAGACACCCGAAGGAAGGAGCCCCCATGGTTGCCTGTCAGCACTCCTCTATTCCGGTCATCAATGCCGGAGACGGCGGACATCAGCATCCAACCCAGACACTGACCGACCTTCTTACGATCCGGAGCCTGAAAGGCCGCCTGAACAATATGACCATCGGACTGTGCGGCGATCTGAAATTCGGACGTACCGTACATTCTCTGATTAACGCGCTTGTACGCTATGAAGGCATCCGCTTTGTTCTGATCTCACCGGAAGAGCTGAGACTTCCGGAATATATCCGTCACGATGTACTGGATAAAAACCAGATTCCTTATGAAGAAGTTGTCCGCCTGGAAGACGCGATGCCTTCTCTGGACATCCTCTATATGACAAGAGTTCAGAAAGAACGTTTCTTTAATGAAGAAGATTATGTGCGCATGAAAGATTTCTACATTCTGGACAAGGAAAAGATGAAACTTGCTCCGGAAGATATGTATGTTCTTCATCCGCTTCCCAGAGTAAATGAAATTTCGGTTGAAGTGGACAGCGATCCCCGCGCCGCATATTTCCGCCAGGTACAGTACGGTGTATATGTACGTATGGCGCTGATTCTGACACTGCTGGATATACATGTTGATTAAGGAAGAGAAAAGGAGTAAAAAATGGTAGAAAATACATTAAACGTAGGACGCATCTCTGAAGGCTTTGTGCTGGATCATATTGAAGCCGGAAAGAGCATGGACATCTATAAATACCTTCACCTGGATAAACTGGACTGCTGCGTAGCTATTATTAAAAACGCGCGGAGCAGCAAAATGGGCAAAAAAGATATTATCAAAATCGAATGCCCCATTGACTTTATGGATCTTGATATCCTCGGCTTTATTGATCACAACATCACAGTCAACATCATTGAAAATGAAGAAATCGTAGAAAAAAAGGAACTGAAACTTCCAAAAGAGATCAAAAATGTCATTCGGTGCAGAAATCCAAGATGCATCACATCCATCGAGCAGGAACTGGATCACATCTTCGTCCTGACAGATGAGGAAAATCAGGTGTACCGGTGCAAATACTGCGAAGAGAAATACCGCAGGAGAAGATAGATTCGGATTTGTCGGGGAACTATGAATGGGGAACCAACGAAAACACCCGGATACTGTTTGATTGATAATCGTATTTGGAAATGAGGTTAGAAAAATAAGAACCTGAAAATCAGCGTCAGGATTTTACGGCGGGCTCTGTCTGAGCGTATGCAAGTCAGCCCGGTGTAAATCCTGCTTTTAGCTGATTCTAGGTTCCGTTATTTTTCTTAGTTCATGGAAAGAACGGAATCAGAATTTCCTGTCCCCTCTTCTGAATAAGTCTTATAAAAACTTCTTTTCCGGTTTCTGCTTTTTGCCCGGAAGTACATTTCGACAAAAATGAATTCTATGCTGTTTCTTCGGAATTTTTTCTGATATTCTCAGCAATGCTTAAAATCTTTTTTGCTGTATCCATATCGTTTTTCCGGATCTGCTGCAGGAAGCTCTTAATCCGCTCTTCCTTCGGTGCGTCCTGATCGATCACCACATCCCGGATATCCACCAGTTCGTCCCTGCTTACAGTCCTTATATCCACAGCCTTCATTTCTTCAACCGTCATATGGCACCTCCATCTCTCGATTTTGGAGACAGAGCTAAAATAAAACGGATCATCTCTGCCGGATGCGGTTCTGCCTCTCACATCCCAGACAAAGAAAATCCGATGTTTAAAACCCTTATATGAAAAAAACCTGCCGTCATCTACTTTTTACAGACAACCGCAGGTTTAACATCACCTCTCGATTATTATTGATTTATTGTCTACCGCTATCTTTTTCTTACAGATACTGATGCAGCCATTCTGGCATGTTTGGATCATCTAATGCCCAGGAATCCTCTTCGTGCTCATCTTTTTCCCAGTTATTTTCATCACCATCAAAGGATTTCTGCCGATGGCACTTGTACTTTACAACTCGATCGCCCTCCAAACGATACTCATTCCAATAATAATTTTGCTTCCCGTAGCCCTTCCATTCATTGGTCGTGTATATTGTCATATTCGTAGCCCTCCTATATTTTCAGAATGTCAATCTTGCCATTGTGGACATCATTATGGTGTTTACGGCAGAGGGCGATGATATTATCCGTCAAAGCCGCACCACTAAACTGATGGTCAATTATGTGGTGACCTTCCACCTGGTCTCTCGAACCACATATCTGACAAACATTCCTGTCTCTTTCCCTTCCAGCCTTCTGTGCCTTTGTGTGTGCTGCCGATCTTTTCCTTGCCATATCCATCACCCTCCAATCTGCTTAGTACCTTTTTGTAACAATGCACCTATGCTTGACATAAACCCTGATGCTACTGTTCCCCTTCCCAGAGGGGCGTTCTTTTGTTTGGACTTAAGAATGTCCTTCGTTATCTGAGCAGCCTGATTATCAGTAAGGCCTGATATAATTGCTACAACTGCTTTATCCTTTTTCCCTGCCATAATCAGCACCTCCTAAAATGTTGTAATGGTCACATCACCAGCTTTCGTCTGAGCAATATTATCGCCATATCCTATAGTTACAATGTTCTCCGGATCAACCCTTATTATCTCTCCATCCTTAAAAATTGGAATGATATCAACCTCTCCGCCCTTTCGTTCAACTGCGATAAAATCTGATGTGACATTGATCACACGGTCACCTTTCCTCAAAATTTTGATTGTCATAATTATCTACCTCCTTCTCTGATTCCGCTGATAGCCACAGTAGAAATAGCTACCGCTGTCACCGTTGCACTTCCTGCATAGCCCACATACCTGGATGTGAAAACATTCTCCAGTACAGTCCATACGTTCTTCTTTTCGATAACCACCTCCTGTTTGTATTCCTGCTCTTCCACTTTTGCCGATGCCTCTTCAAGTATTGCCATTAAAGTTGCAAAATCTATCTTGTACTGTGCTACATCAAAGTCTAACGGATACGCTTCTTTGCATTCGGCTTCTTTGATGAGTCCCTCAATATGTTCCAATTCTTCCTCCCTCATGCTTGTACTTCTCTTAAATCCATCGATGATGTATGCCAGCTGGCTTACGAAGCAAGTTCTGATTCCGCAATACTTGTTCTGAACCTCAATTCTGTTATCCGTAAATACAACTATACTTTTAATCTGAATATCCTCTATTCCATCATCGGCAAGCACCTTCTTTAAAACTTCTTCCTTAAAGTTCATCTTCTCAGCAATGTTGCAATCCCATCTGAGATATTCACCGGTTCTGTAGTAGTCACCATTCTCGTCTATGAAGATATTCTTGGCAGTGTTTTTCACTTCAACGATTGTAACTACACCTGGGGTAATAACTATTGCATCCAGTTCTGTATGATGATTACCATCACTGAGTTCCACATTCTTAAGAATGATATTCTTGGAGCGGATGTGCTGAAGAACACTAAACGCCTTTGCTTCACCTCTCTTTCCAGAGATTTCAGCTTTGATCAGGTTACAGAGAGTTTTAGATCCATCTTCGAATCTCTGCAGTTCATCGTCCGCTACATTTCCACAATCCTGATTAAGCTGTTCAAGATGTCTTTCAACATCCCAAATCTTTAGATCAGCTGTAGAAACGTGCTCACCATTGAAGGTAAGTCCCACGATCTCCTGTTGAAGTGCGAACACTTCTGTAAGCAGTTCGTTTTTCTGGTACTTGTCCTTAGAAAAGGATTTCATAGTTTCCACTATTTCGTTCACTCTATTTGTCTTCATGTTCTGTTCCTCCTTTACTGGTAGTTGTTTTCCGTTTCTTTGTAATGTCAGTATAATCCTTAGTTGCATTTTTATCTATATTATTTCCAGTTCTCGCAACCGCAGCAATAATGTTGCAATTATGCCGTGATAAAATCAATTATGCACAACTCTCGCAACTGTTTCGCAACTATGGAGCAACGTCTCAACATTTCTGCAACTATTCAACCCTTTTTGCAACTTTCCAACAAAAAAGACGTAAGCGCCAAATATTCCTGCGGATTTCCTGATCCCCAAGTTTTGCCTATAATTGTAGTCGATAGATATTTAGACTATTTCACTACAATTATGGAGGATAGGTTATGGGAGGTACTCGCAAAGCCCGTGTTCCGATGGCGGAACAGATCCGGCTTATCAATGAATGCCGCCAGAGCGGCATGACAGATGCTGACTGGTGCCGTGAAAACGACATTGCAGTAAGCACCTTTTACAACTGGGTCAGCCGTTGCCGGAAAGTGGCAGCGGATCAGATCCCGGCAGCGAATTATGGTCATCTTGAGGTCCCCCGCCCAAAACAGGACGTGGTTCTCATTGACATTGTTCCAGATCACATTCCGGAACAGCATACAGCATCACAGATGAAGAACCCGTACCTTGACAATTCACATACGATTGAAGTTGCTATGAAGGACATCACGGTTCGCATCAACAATGATGCAGATCCTGTCCTGCTCACCAGGACATTCCGTCTGCTTCAGGAGCTCTCATGTTAGGTGACATCTCCGGACTTGAGAAGATCTACATTGTCTGCGGCTATACGGATATGCGGAAATCCATTGACGGACTCTGCGCCGTTATCGAAGACCAGCTTAAGATGGATCCGTCGTCCAGTGCTCTCTTCCTTTTCTGTGGAAGAAGACGGGACAGGATCAAAGCTTTGTTCCGTGAACCGTTATCCGCAGCCTTTTGTTATCCGCATATTTCTTCCTTTTATACTAAGATATGCTCGTTTCCCTGAAAAAAATATGCGGATAAAAATATATGATGTATCCTCTTTTTAAAGGAGGTAACCATCATGGAAAAATTTAAAATTAATGCCAACATTGTCCTCGATTTTATGATCGAGAATCACTACTCGGAGCATTCCCTGAGCCAATACAAAAGGATATATGAAACCATGGGGGAATACTTAACGGAAAATAATCTTTCTTATTCGCCAGAACTGGGCTGGGAATTACTTGACAGCGGTTCAGATGCCCCTTTCGGATCGAAAGGTAAAATCCTCCATGAAGCTGTAATTCGAAAAATCAATGCAGTTTATGCTACGGGTTCTGTTTCTAACGTCTTGGTTTCACCGAGGAAGCCTTATTCAGCGCTGCGTTTGAAAGCTTCTTTTTCTGAAGTCCTTGAACGTTTTACAGGAAATATCCAGACATTGTTTTCTGAAACTCAGATAGAAAATATTCATAGGCGGTGCAGCCTGTTTCTGAAATATCTGCAGGCACGTGGGAAAGAAATGGTTTCATCTATTACATACCAGGATATATCTGAGTATCATTTTTCAGAACTGTCCCATTTAAAGCAGGTTTCCCGCCTTATTGAAGAAGGAGCGATCTGCCATTTTCTCCGGTTCCTGTTTCAGGAAAAACAGATAAGTTGCTCATTATGCACATATATGTACGCATTAGAAACGGATTCTTTTATCGGTCTTTCTTCGTTAAGTGATATTGGCCGCCAACCCATCCAGGCACACCATCAGATACAAATCCCATCTGCCCGGTATCAACAGATGATCGATGACCTGATCCGTGAATCCCAGAAAGCAGGATATGTTCCCGCTTATCGCAGAGGGCTTGAGCGGGCCTTAAGATATTTTGAACTGTTTCTTGATTTCTATAAGTTGGACTATTCGTTGGAGAGCAGTGATGCCTGGCTGGAGGCACAGCGTACAAAAGAGGTATTTCAGGGAAGTTCATGGACTGCCGCCAGAAGAGCCCTGTTTCTGTTAAAAGTGTATGCTACAACAGAAAAGATTGATTTCAGTGCTGTACTTCCGCATGGGGTATCCGGTCTGTCCATGCTTCCTGAATGGATGCTGTCTCCATTAATGAATTATTCGGAACTCAGAGCCATGGAAAAACTGGATGATGATACCGTAAATAACGATGTTTATTCGATACTGCGATTCTTCCGCTTCCTGATTTCAGAAAAGATATCTTCTTTCCAGGCTGTTTCGGCAGAGAAGCTGATAGCTTTCAACCTTTCAGATAAACATCTGTCATCCGAAGGGAAAAATGCCTGCAATGCACGAATCCGGAGATTTTTAAGATATCTTTATCGTGAAAATATCATTGAAAACCAGCATCTTCCCCAGGTACTGAGATGTTCAGCAGTAAAGACAGAACGCATGATCACAGTCCTCACAGCAGAAGAATTAAGCCATATCCGCAGTTATATAGCCGAAGCGTCAACTCCGATCCAGCTGCAGGACAGTGCAGTCATGCTTCTTGGAACAGAAATGGGGATCCGTGGCTGTGATATTGTACGGCTTAAGATATCGGATATCAATTTCAAAAATAGAGCGATCCGCTTTATACAAGATAAAACAGGTGTCGAGATCCAGCTTGCAATGCCTGTCTCTGTTGGCAATGCAGTCTTCAAATATCTGAAATCCGGGCGCCCTAAGAAATGCTCATCGGATCTGCTGTTTGTATCGTTGAAAGCGCCACACAAACCGCTTTTACGGAATATATGTTATGATGCATTAAAAAGAATCCTGCCGCAGAGATCCGTACCGGGATCCGGGTTTCATGTCACAAGAAAGACTTTTTCAACCCATAAGCTCCAAAGGGGCATTCCTCCGGAACGTATTTCTTCCGCTATAGGGCAGCGAAGCGTCAAAAGCCTGACCCCTTATCTGTCGCTGGATGGAGAAAGGCTTTCCATGTGCCCTTTATCATTAGAGAGCCTGAATATCCCATGGAAAGGAGGCCTTCTATGAATTCTTCTTTCCATAGTGTCCTTGCCCCTGATATCGAGAGCTTTATCAAGATGAAGCGCTCCCTCGGATATAAGTACCATAACGAAGAATATATCCTGCACCGGTTTGATACATACTGGAAAAGTGAAAATGATCCCTCAGATTCCGTTACAATGGAATCCTTATCCGGATGGGTAAAACAACTGCCAACAGAAGGGAAGTCCTCCCAGTATACACGGATACACACAGTGAAACAGTTTCTGTTATTCAGAAACAGCCTTGGGAAACCATCGTATTCCTGCCACCTGTAAAGTGATCGAATACTACAGCCAGAGTTACGGATGTCCATCCTGCAAGGAAGGGCTCGGCGATACGGAAAAGCCTGTGATCATAAAGTCTCAGGTTCCGGCGGCTCTGGTTGGGAAAGGTCCTGCCTCAGCATCCACTGTTGCATGGACCATGTACCAGAAGTATGCCAACGGGCTTCCCCTTTACCGGCAGGAAAAGACTGGAAGCAGTATGGGGCTCAGATCAGCCGGACCACCCTTGCCAACTGGATCATCTACTGTTCGCAGAACTATTTCCAGCCGATGTATGATTACTTTCATCGGGAGCTGCTGAAGCGCAGTTTTGCAATGGCAGATGAGACACGGGTCCAGGTCTTAAAAGAAGAAGGGCGCCAGGCCCAGACCCAGACCCAGACCCAGTCGTTCATGTGGCTGTTCCGAAGCGGCGAGGACGGACTTCCGGCGGTCATCCTGTATGGCTATTCCCCTACCAGGAGCGGCAGCCATGCAAGGGCGTTTCTGGAAAAGGCTACAGCGGATACCTGGAAACGGATGGATATCAGGGATACAACAATCTTCCGGGGATCAGACGCTGCTCTTGTTGGGCGCATATCCGTCGATACTTTATCGACGCCGTTCCCAAAGGAAAACAGTATGACTACAGCCAGCCGGCAGTGCAGGGCGTCCAGTACTGCAGCCGGTTGTTCGCCATTGAGGACTCCATTAACAAAAAGTATCCCGGTGATTATGAAAAGCGGAAGCAGCTGCGTCTCGAGAAGGAAAAACCCGTTCTGGAGGCTTTCTGGTCGTGGCTCGATCAGCAGAAGCCCGTCCGGAATACCCGGATGGATAAAGCCGTGAATTACGTTCTTAACCGGCGTGATACAGCGGAGACTTATCTGGAAGACGGACGGTGCAGCTTTACCAATAATCTCAGTGAGAATGCAATTCGTCCATTCGCAGTAGGCCGGAAGAACTGGCTCTTCAGCAATTCCGTTGACGGAGCGAATGCCAGTGCGGTAGTCTACACAATGGTTGAGATGGCAAAAGCATATGATCTGAATATTTATGGATATCTTAAATTTTTACTGGAGCACCGGCCAAGTAAAGATATGACCGATGAACAGCTGGCAGAGCTGGCACCTTGGAGTGAAAAACTCCAATCTATCAAAAATCGCATGTGAATTATAGTGAATTACTCCAACTCGCAAAGGGATGGGGTAATTATGTATCTGACCGCATTAATATTGGGCGCTTACAAAAAGACCAGGCCCGTAATCTCGACCTGGTCAAATAAGTATCTTTTTCTCTTGTATTATAATTGGTTAAATAACCGCATCGTGGTATCCGGACCAACTTTCCCCTCCTGTTTCTTTACATTCTTCCCAACAAATGAGTTTTTTGAGACTCTGACCGTATATAGTATATCATCAAACATTGGCACTGCCTGCTCATTTATCACACAACAGGCCACTTTCATATCCGGATCCAGTATTTCCAGAAGTGTCTTTCCGGTATTTATGACAGAATCTACAAGAATAACATTCTTCGTTTCCGGTCTGACAAACTGCTCATGTTTAGGATCATATGTCTGGAACCTACACCCCATAGCAAAATACATTCCCTCAGCAAAGAAAATTCCACCTCTGAGCATTGCAACAATTGTTGTATCTTCTGGTGAAAGTCCCGTTATCCGTTTGCCCATAGCCATCCCCAACCTAATATGGGCTTTAGCCAATTCAGGTCCTGATATTCCTGAATCGGATTTTGTTATTGCAATTAGCTTATTTATCTCTTCTGTTCTTTTTAATTCATACAATGATTAAACCCTCCGTGTTCCTTCCCTTCAAGGATCTGCTGATAGTTCCGTCCGGCTTTGCCACCAGATATCCTTCATCAGCCTGTTTGAGCATAAAATAGTCATTCATTCCATCTCCATAGGCGATAACGTGCTTCCCTGCTGCCTGAAGATGCTTTGTAATAAAAAACTTTGTCTCAGCTGACATCTGGGTACCATAGAAAAAATCCAATCCCAGGTGTTTTGCAATAAACCTCCATATTCTCTCATGACCAGATGTCAGGATATAGGTATCTTCGGTGATGGCATTTTTCACTGTTCCATTGAAATGGACCGGCATTTCAGTAAGATCAGCAAACGAATACTTCTTGAATTCCTCGTTCTGCTTCCATGCCTGATAACCAGTATAAAAGTTTCCATCATACAAACACGTTTTATATCCGAAAATGGTTCCACTACTGTCCTCGATAGTTAGTGTTTTATCCCCATCCAGAAGCACGATGGTATCAGATTTGCTTTTTTTGATTATATAATCTGCACATTCTCTGGCATAGACTGCGCAACTATACCCTTTTATGATTTCCCAGATAAACTCTATGATGCCGGAAACATCCTCGAAACAGTTATCCGGTGGATTATCAAGAACATAAAAATCCTTGCCGTTATCCTGGCAATATTTCCTCAGTCCGGCAATCTCCGCATTTTGCCATTCAGTAATATTATACTTCAAATACTTCCGATTCTTATCAGAAGTCTCCATGCGTTCTTTTATAATATCCGGTGAGACATAGAGATACAGATATACATCATACATTTTCCCATCATCCTCAGTGAAGACGATTTCATCACCGAAAGCATAATGTCCATCCATGATAAAGGTTTCCTTTGCCATCATCCGCTGAGCAAGCGCCTTTCTGCCTTTTTCCCTTCCCGCTTTGTCACGAATATCAAAATCCGGATCATATTCACGAAGAAGCTTGCTACCGTTTGCGACTTCTATAAAATCTATCTTATTCAGAATATGCGTTTTCCCCGCTGTGGGCATTCCATATAATCCTATTCGCATACAAACTCCTTATAACAGTAGTTTCGGTCAAAATCCAAAGTGATTTTTTCCAATTTTTCAAAAGATATACCACTCGATCCAATCGGCGGAAGATCAATGCAATTCCCGCAGTAATACACCTTGCCGTTTGCGAAATAATAATTATTAATTCCGGAACCGCACTGTCCTCCATACATAGTGCAGTCATTTCCACCGCGTCTTACCGGAATTTTCTTTTCCGCATTGTCCAGAAAGTCCCTATATTCCTGCAGAGATATCCCGTATCTGCCTATCATCCGGGAAAAAGTAACCCTGGTACCAAGGGGTTTAAAGAAAGCTATTACTCCATCGGCATTTTCTAAGCTATCCCTTCCGACAGTGGCGTTGAATGTTGGGTAATGACCTGTAACCTGTTTGTAATACTCCACAGTCTCCATTGCTCTATCAAAGGAATCGCAGCGATTCAAATTATGCAGCTCTCTATAGCCATCTATGGAGAAGCCAACATTTATTTTGTGATCCTCCAAAAATTTCCAGTCACTCTCTGCGAGATTTACCATTCCGTTTGTTATGGTATAAGCACTAATATTGGGAGAGTCTTCAAGATAGGAAATATAGGCCTTAAGCAAAGGCCAGTCCAAAAAGCACTCTCCATTTCCAACAAATCCTATTTTGAACTTATCGCCAGCATATTTTTTGACATTGTCAAGAATTTCAAATACATCCATGTCTGCAGCTTCAATCTTCCCCTTCTCATGAAAATGACAATATCGGCAGGAAAGATTACATCGATTATTTATTGATATACATATTCGGTCTATCATGATTTTTTCCGCTGACCTCCCCATTTTTGCTTTTTCTTAAAATTGGCATTCTTTCTTCGACCAGTTTCAAGAAACTCATTGTAGCGATCTTCTGCGGTATATCCATCACGATCAACAATCTTCTGATCCGCCCCCGCTTTAATGATAATATCTCTGCATTCAAGCCATCCCCAGTAGCACGCCTTTATCAGTGCGGTAAAACCATTGCTATCCTGCTGATTTAAGCTTGTCCGTTCATCTGCACAAAGTTCTTTTACATACTGAATCTTATTATCCCAGGCGGCAATCATAAGAGGCATGTTCCCATCGTTCTTAATCGTCTTTTCATTCTTTCTTTTCTGCATGAATTTACTTGTGTCATAAGGATCTCTGCTCCCTACATTGGGATTAGCTTTGCACTCATGTAGTAAAAACATAAACATATCAAAATCATTAATTTGAATTGAATGAGAAAGGGGTGGAAAGTAGTGTTGTTTGCTATCTCTCCGATTTACATCTGCACCATGTTCAATTAACCACCTTATCTTTTCTTTTCTCTGATTAAATGGTTTTTGTTTATTTCTTACCACAGAAATGATAAGCGTGTCCCCATTTTCAAGATAAGCGTTGATATCTTTTGAATTCGGAATAGTTATTCCCAAAACAGTCTCAATATCATCATATGAATTAGCATAATATTGATCGATTTTTTTTATACTGCCAAAATCCATTAAATCCTGTTTTGTAGCATAATAATTTTCCAAATATAGCGCCTTAACAGTTTCATCACCACTTAGCCTTGCTGCAAATCCAGCGTCATTCGTGATAACATCCACCTGACAATTAAATTCCTCTGCCGCTTTCCTTGCCACAGCCACTATTTTACTGTCGTTGTTTCCATCATCTTCTTTTCCTTCATAATCCATCGTGATAACATTAGGATTATCGCCGATGCTCTTCAAAATCTGCCATGCCTTAGCAGCAAGGTTATTTATATTTCTGTCCTTTATATTATCCAGCTCATCGATAACAATCTGAGGGACAACAACCATGCTATATTCCTTACTCAATTCATCGATGAGCTGAACATTTTTAATTAATTTGGAGGTGCCTGTTTTAAGTAATGCGGATGTGTCTGTGACAACAACCTTTTCCCCACGCAGGAAAAGCTTCTTCTGTTCCTTCGTCAACTCCAAAGCTGTACAGTACATCTCAGCGTAGCTCAGTACATTTTTATAGCTTGTTGGATCTCCAATCTTTTCCACTCTGGAAAGAGTTGACTTATTACAGTGAAGAAGCTCTGCCATCTCAGACTGAGATTTATGGTTCTTCTCGCGCAACTCTATCATTCTTTTTCGCAAAAAATCCTTCTGTACCTGTTCGCTCATGATGAAACCTCCTATGCTTTCTGGTTCTGATATCTACTTCGGATCTGCAGTCAGCATAACACTAAGTTGTGTTTTCATCAATATATAAGGTGATTTTTGCAACATTTCTAGTCCAATTTCATCAACGTGTATTTTAAAGTCGTGTTCTGCAACCACAATCTTTGTTCCGCAACTATCATTCCTTTTACCAGCTTTTCTGCAATATTCTCTTATTCTCTGCAACAAAAAAAGTTCTCTGAGTTTTTACGCTCAAAGAACCTTTTTCAGAAACCTGTATTCTTAAATTTTCTTCACATAATCCAAAGAAATCCACCCTGCTCCGCTCTTCAACCTTTCCCATCCAACCGAAGCTCCTTTCCCGGATTTCATTTCCACAATCGTAAAAACACCCGGACCGATGAACTTCCCGGTTCTTCCATAATCAATGCCAGATCCCTTCCTGATATTCAGATCCGAAATACTGACCTTTGCCAGAAACGGAACATCCACCTCTTCCTTCTCTAGCTCATACACCACATTCCCAGCTACGTCGAATACCTTATGCCCCGGATTCTGATCCGCACATTTCTTCGCATTCTACAGAATCTTATAAGCTCCCTTCTGGCTCTTACTGTCAGTCTAGCTTTGCCTCACCCGATACCATCGAATCGGTTCTGCCTCGCCAGAATCCTTCACGTCATAAGCAGTGCAGTCAGCTTCCATTTTTCAATAATGGAAATCAGCTTCTCCACATAAGTCAGACTTGTCGCATAGCCGCCATCCTTGATGATCTGCACTGCTTTCTTATAATCCGTGTAGCCCTTCAGCTCGTCATACCTGAACTTGCTACCATTCTTAGCACCAAGCAGATAAGCGGAATGGTCAGCGATCGAATCCTCAATACAGGGATACTTCCGGAAATCCGCTGTGATCGTCTCATAGCTTCCGTCTGTATGCTGTTCCTGCGTTTTCTTCGTGTACTTGCTCTTTCCCTCCCACCTTGACCCGCTCCAGTTATTTCCGGACAGGCTGCACTTCATCCCAAAGATATTATTGGGATTCTGTACCAGTTCACTCTTGACATACCCGGATTCCAGAATAAATTGTGCCAACGATACAGAAGCAAGAACCCCACATTTCTTCTGATCTGCCGTGAACAGAGCGCCGATCTTCTTGATCTCGTCTGCCTCAGAAAGATTCTTCAAAACCAATGCCTGCGTACCCTTTACCACAGAACCTCCGCCCGAATCAGAACTTCCTCCCAGCGCCGCTGTAACCTTCTCAGCCAGATCACCCATTCTGGCATACAGCCAATTGCCCGGACAGGACTTGTTGGCAAACCACCTATGGACTGTCAGTACCATCTCATCCGCCTTTTATGATATGTCTTGATGTGCGGAACTGGCCGTTTGTACCTGCCGTAGCAACTTTGGAAAGAAGCTTTGCTGTCAGAGTCCCCCAGTTCCAGTCCATCGATCCCGTTGATCAGCTTTTTCAGCATAGCCGGTGTGGGCACTTAAAAATGGCGTCACCCATGTATTTGCTGTAGGCGGAGTTCCCGTCTCCATGAAGAATTTTTATAAAAGGAAATACCTCATTTAAAACAAGGTTATATATTTCCTAAGCGTCACCAAGATTCTTGAATCTGCTCCAGCGGTATTTCTGACATTCTTCCGGGAAAATCCCCTGGTAATCAATGCCCAGAAAGCTTGCCCCGTTTTCCTTTGTTGTCTCCACGTCGTCCAGCTGTTTTATAAAGAGCAGGTATGTAAACTGCTCGATTACTTCCAGTGGATTCGTAATGCCTCCGGTCCAGAACACTTCCCATATTTTATCGACTTTATTTCTCAATTCTCCTAATCATAGATACTTCCTTTTCATTTTCACTTTTTCTCATTTCATTCTATCATAAACCCCCGTGGCATGCTACAATGGATAAGGCTTTGGTAAAAGGCTGATTTTTAATATGAGAAAGGCAATACAATATGAAATTTTACTTTCTGGGCGGCACTATGGAAATCGGCGGCAGCTGCATCTATCTTAATATATCCGGGAAACGGATTCTTATGGACTGTGGAATCCGGCAGTCCGGATCTAAAGATCCTATTCCCGATTTTGCGACAATCCAGACACAGGGCGGACTGGATGCCATTCTGATCAGTCATGCGCACATGGATCATATCGGAACGCTTCCTATTATCAGTAAGGCTTATCCAAACGCAAAGATCTATATGACAGCCATGACGGCGGATCTGACAAGAGTTCTGTTATATGACAGTCTGAAAATTATGAATTATCGTGAAGATGAAATACCGCATTATACAGAACAGGATGTGCTTTCTATGCTGAATCGTATCACGCCTGTAAGATATCAGACATCCCTGCAGCTATTTGATAATTTCACTGTTACTTTTTATCCTGCAGGACACATTGCAGGCGCCGCATGCATTTATATAACCACAGAAGAAGGCTCTGTTTTTTATTCGGGCGACTTTTCAGCCTTTTCCCAGCGTACAATAGAAGGCATTCATATCCCGAAACTGCGTCCGGACGTCTCCATTGTAGAGACGACATACGGCAATCGTCTGCATTCCAATCGTCAGGTGGAGGAACGCAGGCTCATCTCTCTCGTCAGCGAATGTATTGAAAAAGGGCAGAAAATCCTGATCCCCTGCTTTGCTCTGGGGCGTGCGCAGGAAGTGCTTCTGATTCTGCGGGCTGCGTTCCAGAACGGAGAGATACCGGCTGTACCGGTATATGTGGACGGCATGGTACGGGATATTAATACCATGTACACTCGAAATCCTACTTTTCTGAAAAACGCCCTTGCGCGAAGGATCCTGAAAGGAAATGAGCCATTCTATACAAAAGAAATCCAGGCAGTGGCGCCGAATCAGAAACGGGATGAACTGCTCTCAGGAAAGTCTCCTCTCATAATCGTCTCCAGCTCCGGAATGCTTACCGGCGGACCAAGTACACAGTACGCGCGCAGCCTTGTCACCTCTGAAAACGCCTGCATCATTATCACCGGCTATCAGGATGAAGAATCCCCGGGGCGGAAGCTTCTGAATCTGCTGGAAAATTCCGGTGATTCTGATGGCGCCTCAGAGCGGAAAATCACTCTGGACGGCGTTACATATCCGGTCCGCTGCCGTATCGAGCAGGTTGGGCTTTCGGCGCATGGAGATAAGGCTGAGATAACCGCGCTTCTCGATCGTCTTTCCTCCCGCCGGATTTTTCTTGTGCACGGAAATACAGATGTGATACATGAACTTGGGAATGAACTTTCTGCTGAGGATTTCCGCAGAAACGTATATCTGCCGGAATGCGGCAGAGAATATGAAATCAGCATACGTACAAAACGAAAGCAGATCCCTTTCGTCCCTTCTTTTACTATGCAGAAAAAAGAGGCATTCCGACCGGAAGATGGCAAATTGCTGTGGAATTACTGGAATGAGCACTACTCCGGAAAGCATTTTCCCGTCTCGCAAATCGCATATATCTGGTACGGCAAACGGATAACTGACGATTCTGTTCTGCAGGATATGCAGACGTGTCTTATGGAAAGCCCGTATTTTTCACTAAACACACGCCAGCTTTTCCTTTTTGAAGCAAATTCAAAGGAAGTTGTCGCAGAATCTCTCGCCCCAAAAGAATTAACAATACAAGACATCGAAGAGTATATTAAAAATATATTCTGTGAATATAATTACCGGAAAATCAGCTATCATACGAATGTTAAGGAAATTCTTCTGCTCTTTGATTATCCGGACACCCTTAATATGGATATTTTTTCCCGAATGGCAGAAAAGTTCCACAGCGAAACCGGCTGGACAGTCAGGGTTAATCCGTCCGTAAACCATAATGCGGCAGGCGTTCTGCTATACACGCTGTTTACAGACAGACTGTTAAAAACTTCATATTATATTGATCGAAAATGTTATACTGTCACCCTGTCTGACTCATCAGATATGGACGCTGCTGCTTCCGATGAGTCCGCCGCGGCAGAATTCTGCAGAAAAACCGGCTGGGCGCTGAACATAAACGGACAGCTGTATGATAAAAAAGGTGTTGTTAAAGCAGAAAACAGTGACTCAGACTGCAAGGATACGGGATATGTTTCTTCTGATATAAATCTTCCGACCGGCGAGAAAAACAATATGGATTTTTATCCTGCTTCTCCGGATACAGAGCCGATTGAGCAGAATCTGGCTTTATCCTGTATTGACCATGAGTTTTCAGCTGTTCCGGCCTCGCCGGAAAAGAAGAGTCTGAGACAGGACCAGGAGAACCGGTATTTTGAACTTAGCTTTATTTCGCCTGCCTTTGGACAAAGATACCATGAGATTCTTCAGAGAGCCGCAGATCAGACCGGATGGCACATCCGCATCGCAGATAAAGTCAATCAGAACGCGCTCATTCAGAATGCCTGCAATTTATGTGCAAAATATGGCGTCTCTCTGAAAAAGAACCCTTCTTATCTTCCGGCATCAAGATCGCTTATGCTGAAAGTTCCCGCCGGAACAAATCCGGAAATTCTTTCTGAACTTCAGGAGGACTTTCTTGAAAAAACCGGCTGCATTTGTGAGTATACAGAACTATCATAAAAAACACTGGCAGAAAGAATCGGCGGCGGTATGTCGATTCTTTCTGCATACCGCCGCCGAATATATTTTTCTGATATTTTAATTTTCTGATTATTTCCTAGCACTCATCCGCGATCTTATAGATCAGCCGTTCCGTATCTTTCCATCCCAGGCACGGATCGGTTATGGACTTACCGTACACCCGGTTCTCGTCAATTTTCTGGCAGCCTTCTTCCAGATAACTTTCGATCATCACACCTTTCACCAGTGTCTTCAGTTCCGGATTGTAGTTCCTGCTGTGAAGCACTTCGCTTACGATCCGGATCTGTTCGCGGAACTTTTTGTTGGAATTGGAGTGGTTGGCATCCACAATGGCAGCCGGATTTTTCAGGTTCCTTTTCTGATAAGCGTCCAGCAGCCGCTCCAGATCTTCATAGTGATAATTCGGAATACAGGTGCCGTATTTATCGACACCTCCCCTTAATATTACATGAGCCAGATCGTTGCCCGCTGTCGTCACATCCATGCCCCGGTAGATAAAAGTATGCCCGCTCTGAGCCGCCACAACGGAATTAAGCATGACGGAAAAATCGCCGCTGGTGGGATTTTTCATGCCGACCGGAATATCCATGCTGCTGGCTGTAAGCCGATGCTGCTGATTTTCCACGGACCGGGCGCCGATTGCCTCATAGGACAGAATATCATCCAGATAGCTCCGGTTTTCCGGATAAAGCATCTCATCCGCAGCGGTCAGTCCGCTTTCCTGAATCGCGCGTGTGTGCATTTTCCGGATGGCAATAATGCCTGCCAGAAGATCCGGAGCCTGATCCGGTTCCGGCTGATGGAGCATTCCTTTATAGCCTTCTCCTGTTGTACGGGGTTTATTTGTATAAATACGCGGTATAATCATAAGCCGGTCCGACACCTTTTCATTTACTTCTGCCAGACGGTTTACATACTCGCATACCGCATCTTCATTATCCGCGGAGCATGGCCCCACAATTACAATAAATTTATCCGATTCTCCGGTGAAGATACTCCGGATCTCCTTATCCCTTTTCTCCTTAATCTTCAGAATTTCCGGAGAAAGGGGGTATTCTTCCTTCAAATCTGAAGGAAGCGGAAGCTCTGCATTTACAGTCATTCCCATAATCTTGTCACTCTCCTGTCTGTAGTCAGATATCCGGAGCCTTTTCGCCTGAATAAAATTTACCTGTACTTTAATTTTATATATAATAGACGCGCTGTATATCTGTATACATTTTATTTCTGTGTTAAGCAAGACGATAAGCCGGGTTATGTCGTTGGACAATCATCTATCTAGGCACAGCGTTGCCGCTGTGCTCAAGCGACCAACCTGAAGCGTGACGGGCCGCCACATTGCTTCTATCCGGTCTTGCTTCGAATGGGGTTTACATGTGCCCTTTCTGTTACCAGAAAGGCGGTAGTCTCTTACACTGCCTTTCCACCCTTACCGGAACCGAGGTCCCGGCGGTTTATTTCTGTTGCACTGGCCTTGGAGTCACCTCCACCGGACGTTATCCGGCATCCTGCCCTGTGAAGCCCGGACTTTCCTCGTCTGCAGCCTTTCGGCATCCGCAGCCGCGATTGTCTGTCTTACTTAACACAGATTTTCATTATACTATTTTCAAACGCCTTCGTCAACGATCAGATCATCTCCGTCAGCCGCTGTGGTGGCAAGCTGATCACAGCGTTCATTCTGCGGATGTCCGTCATGGCCTTTTACCCAGTAAAAAGATACATTATGAGGTTCTTTTACCTGAAGAAGACGCTTCCACAGATCTACATTTTTTACCGGTTCATTTTTTCCTCTTTTCCAGCCTTTTTGTATCCAGTTGTCCACCCAGTGCTGGTTAAATGCATTGACGACATACTGAGAATCCGAATAAACTTCCACCGTACAGGGACGATTGAGCGCTTCCAGCCCGGAGATCACCGCCATCAGTTCCATCCGGTTATTGGTTGTGCGGAC
This sequence comes from Mediterraneibacter sp. HA8405, assembly GCF_056148955.1. Lineage (NCBI taxonomy): Bacteria > Bacillati > Bacillota > Clostridia > Lachnospirales > Lachnospiraceae > Mediterraneibacter > Mediterraneibacter sp. HA8405. The sequence continues at coordinate 2,232,143 of NZ_CM148758.1, forward strand.
ATATCCCTGAGAAAGCTCCTTGACGTGCAGCTCTCCTTTTGTGTCCACATATTCAAGCACACTGCCATATCCGCCGGGTCCGTCCGGATTGCCCCGGGCGGCTCCGTCTGTATAAAGTTTTACAAGCATTTCGTATCCTTTCTGTATTTCCCGCCGTTTTTACTCTTCCAGCAGAAAAGTCTGTCCTTCCCTGTCAATTCTCATAATTCTGTCCTGGTAATCTTCCGTACATTTTTCCAGAAAAAGTCTGTCGAATATATCATAGGTTCCCCAGAAATGCATAGGGAAAACCTTAGCTGTTTCCGTACGCTTCATAAAGCAGTCCAGCCCCAGGCAGTACTGCTCTCCAAGGCGCGGATCTACGGGAACAAACGCCACGTCAATCTTTTCTTTCTGAAGCTTATTAATTTCCGACTGGTAGGAACGGCGCATCTTTGTATTATATGCATCCGGTTCTCCTTCCCAGTGCCACCAGTTCAGATCACCGGCGTGATAGATAGTTCTGTTTTTATATTTTACAAGAAAAGCCACCCCTTCATCATTGGAACGGAGCGTCGTAATATCAAGTCCCAGAACTTCTCTGCACTCATTTGGCCGGACAAAAATAACATCCTCTTCTTCCGCCGCGGGTACATCGTCTGAAAGAATGAACCGAATCTGCCCGAATTTATCCCTGAGGCGGAAAATATCCTTTCTGTAGTGGTCGTAATGAGAATGACTGACAAAAACAGCCATTTTTTGATCCGGATCCATCTCTGGCAGTTCTCCCTTATAGTAGTCAAACAGAAGACAGACGTCCTCCAGCTCTGCCAGAAAACCGCTGTGCCCCAGGTATGTTACTTTTATCATAAACTGAGTGCCTCCACAACCTGCACCACCTCAGGCAGAATATACTCCATATCTTCTTTTGCCGTCTTTGCGCTTTCCGGAAGATTAATCAGCAATGTTTTTTTCCTTATGCCTGCCGCTGAACGGTCCAGAATTATTTTTTTTGAATAACGGATATTATAAGCTCTCAATGCTTCCGGTATTCCCGGCAGAAGTCTGTCGGCCACATCCATCAGTGCATCCGGCGCACAGTCTTCCTCCCCGTACTCTACCGCGCCCGTAGTCAGGATCAGATCAACGGCAGACGCGTCCGAGAGCTGTCTCATAACTTCAGCTGTCATAGCCCTGTCCTGCGGCAGAGCGCCTGCTGCCTTTACCTGAAATCCCACATGCTCCAGCATGCGCTTCAGCGCCGTAGCCGCCGCGCTCTCAGCTTTTGCCTTATAAATACCTGAATCTATTGTAAATATTGCTGCTTTCATCCTAAGTACCCCTTTCTTCCAACTCCGCCCCTGCGGACGATTCCGTTTTTTCTTTCTGCACAATACATGCCTGCCGTCTGTCCGTAAATGATTCTCAGTCCTTTACTCCTAAAATTCTCTTTACAGTCTCACCGGCTTTTTCATAAACTTTACTCGGACTGCATCCTATGAAAAATTCCCCATCCCGGTAAAGAACTTTTCCTCCGACCATAGTCATCTTTATATTCTGCTTGCTTCCGCTGTATACAACATTTTTCTCGATATTCTGAAGCGGCTGCATATTCGGCTGCGTCAGATCAATCATGATCAGGTCCGCCTTCTTCCCCGGCGCAAGCCTGTCGCACTCCGCAAGGCCCATAGCATGCGCGCCGATTACCGTTGCCATCTTCAGCACTTCTCTGGCAGGAACTACCTCCGGGTCATCACATACTACTTTCTGAAGTCCGGTCACAAGAAACATTTCCCGGAACATATCCAGACAGTTATTGCTTGCAGCTCCATCCGTGCCGATTGCCAGCGGAATTTCCTCGTCAAGATATCTTTTAACCGGAGCAATACCACTTGCAAGCTTCAGATTGGATGCAGGATTTGTCACCACGTACAGACCGCGTTTTTTAATGATATCAAAATCCCCTTCATCCATATGCACGCCGTGGAACAGCCCGCCGCCGTACCGGAAAAGCCCCAGAGAATCCATATAGGCCACAGGAGACATGCCTGTCCGGCTCCTGCAGTCCTCTACTTCCTTTTTTGTCTCCGAACAGTGCACATATACCGGAATCTGATATTTTTCAGAAAGAGCGGCCAGACCCTCCATCATTTCCCGGCTGGTTGTATATTCTGCATGGAATCCCAGCTGATAGGAGATAAGCCTGTCCTCGTCCTGATTATAAGTATGATAGTCAGACTCCACCTGCTCCAGAGTTCCGCCAAAATTATTAATACTCTCGCAGAACACATTGCGGAATCCGCACTCCCGCATCGCTCTGGCTCCGTCTGCCCGAAACATATACATGTCAAATACAGATGTAATACCGCTGGTGAGATACTCCATCACCGCCAGCTTTGTCTGCCAGTAAACGTCCTCACCGGTCAATTTTGCCTCAGCCGGAAATACCCGGGTGTTCAGCCATTCATCCAGTTTCATATCGTCTGCATGGGAGCGAAGAAACGTCATGGCAGAATGCGTATGCGCGTTTTTAAATCCGGGCATAATCAGATTTCTCTGTGCGTCAATCTGTTCATCCCAGATTGTTTCTCCTCCATCTTTCTCCGGTCCCACATAGGAAATCATGTCTCCATCAATCCAGATCTCCCCGTCAAATATGGGCTGATCCGGTTCCATAGAAAGTATTCTTGCATTATATATCCTTGTTTTCATCTCCCTGTCCGTTCCTTCCTCTACATCTGCTCAATTATTTTTGTTACAAGCCGTTCAAAATCTCCGGACCGCTTGTCTGCAACGGCCTGGACATCCAGATGACTCAGTTCCTCGTCAGAGAGCCCGCTTGCCATATTGGAAATACAGGAAATCCCGCATACCCGTATTCCTGCATGACGCGCTGCCATTGCTTCACAGGCCGTGCTCATTCCCACGGCATCTGCTCCAAGCGCCGCGTACATGCGAATCTCTGCCGGGCTCTCAAAATTAGGCCCTGTAGTCTGCAGATAGATTCCCTCCTGAATAGCAATATTCTCTTTTTCTGCTGTCTTCCGGATCAGGTTCATCAGATCCGGATCATAAATATGCGTCATATCCGGAAACCTTTCTCCCAGCTCGGATACATTTTCTCCGATCAGAGGAGAAGGGACAAAACTGGAGATCTGATCTGTAATCATCATAAAATCTCCCACCTGAAATCCCTTTTTTATACCGCCGGACGCATTGGTCAGAAAAAGAATATCAATGCCCATACGCTTCATCAAACGGGTGGGGAGCACCACGTCCTGCATGGAATATCCTTCGTAATAATGAACCCTGCCCTTCATAACAACTGCAGGTACTTCCCCGATATATCCAAGCAGGAACTTCCCATCGTGTCCCTGTACAGTAGATACCGGAAATCCCGGAATGTCTCCATAGGGAATCTCTTTTTCCACTTTCATATTTTTTGCATATCCGCCCAGCCCTGAACCGAGAATCAGTCCTACCCGGGGTACAAAATCAGTTACTGACTGATAGTATTTATAACATGCTTCCAGTTTTTCATATAGTACACTCATTCTTTTGCCTCCATTCAGCCCTTTCCTTGTATTATAATATCCATGGTGCCAGGGTTCAAGCTTTAGTTTCTGCGTTATTTCCATTCCTTTCCCTGTTTCCCTTATTCTAAATTTCCCCTGATATACTTTTTCTGGTCCGCGCAGCGGTCATTGCGGTTAAAGAATGAAGACGCTCTGGCTTTCAGCAGCACTCTGCGCCCGGCCGGATTTCTGGTATATATCAGATTGTTTCTTCCCATAACAGACAGCATAGCTCTCTGAAAGCTTTCTGCCTTCTGCCTGGAACCGGAAAACAGCTCTGGTACACAGTAATACTCCACTGCTCCTTTCCGGATTCTGCCGGCCGCAAGCAGATAGCGCTGATTTTCGGCCGGAGCCATTGCCTGCCGGAGAGTATCCGCGTAGATACCTTTTTCCCGATCCGTTCCTCCCTTCAGCCAGGAGAAAAACTCAAATTCTCTGTTTCTCTCCGTCATAACCTGACAGGCTGAGGTAATATAACCAGCTTCTTTCAGGGCCGCAAGAACAGAATTCCCGAGAGCACGAAATCTGCTTTCCGGAAAAAGGAGCTGAATAATTCTGCTGCCGAACAGAACTGTACAAATGAAAAATATACCTGTAATCAGGAAAAATACCGGATTTTCCCAGCCCCTTCCTGTTCGGATGAAAAAACGTAAAACCATATTGCAGATCTGGATAATGGTACAGATGATCTGAGCTGCCAGGGCATGATAAAATCTGACTCCCGGCCGCAGCGTTCTGCGTTTTGCCGTACATGCGTCTGCCATTTCCATCCTTCCGTCCAGCGATACAGCCGTCTGCCATTGAGCCGCGACCACATCTCTTTGCCCGCTTCTGGCCGCCATTTCTTCATTAATTTCAGCAACATGCATCCGGGTGTATGGAGGAGATATGACGCTCATGCGTTCTATTCCATTCTCAATGACTCCGCCGTCATAGTTCACGCCAAGCACTCCTTTCATCCTCCGTTCCAGAGTGTAATAATCTTCGGACAGCTCCGGATTTTCAATTCCCATTTTTCTCTTTTCCTTCGCTTCTTTTGCGTCACAGATACATACCAGATGCCAGATATTACTCACCTTATCCGGATGCTGTATATCTCTTCGAACCGCTCTTCCGCGCATCTGCGCAGATGTCACATAGGATCCTACATAGCTTGCCAGAACCAGCGAGTTGATACAGGGCGAATCCCATCCTTCCCCCAGAAGCGACCGGGTTCCGGTCAGGATCTGTATATACCCGCGTTCAAAGACACGGGTCATAGCCCGGATACAGATATCCTTTTTCTCTTTGAGAGCCAATTCACTATATCCCACTTCTTCTCCGTCTGCTCCTCTGAGCCTGCGGAATGCCGGAAAATACCCGGAGCACTCACTTCCGGCTTCTTCACAAAATGCATCTACGGCCGTATCCGGAAGAATAATCCATGTTCCGCAGAGAACTCCCAGCCTCCAGCCTGCTCCTTTTCGCCTCAGCAGTTCAAATATTGAAAGGACCCCTGTCGAGAGAAGTTCTCTGTCTGGATTTCCAATTGCGTTTCTGTACTCCTGCCGGATATAATCGGTCAGAATCAACATTCTTAGATTTTCTCCCAGAGAAGCATGTTCGCAGGCAGCTATCTGCAGAATACTGTCCAGTTTTCCCCGGCTGTTAATCAGCATTTTCTCCAGTTTGTCATTCACAAGAAAACTCACTTTATTCTGCTTAATAAGCCCTCTTGCCTTCAGTTCCTTTTTAAGTGCAGATCTGAATTCTTCCGGAACCGGGCAGCTGCCACTGCTGTCAAAAAGAATGCCCTGAAGGAAATATCCCATCCACTTTTCATTCATTTCCGGAAGTTCTTTTACTCCCAGAACCTGCAGCCACTGGCCGGAAAACGGAATTCCACGGGTCTGACAGTAAATAAGCAGACCCGACAGATACTCCGGATTCTCCAGCATGGGATCACAGAATTCCTCATATCTGAAAAGAGCTTTATGAGAAGCTGCCGCTTCATAGAGCTGCCTGTCCTCCATCAGAGTCTGAAACATCTCGTCCGCGTCCTCCCGGAAACGACGCACCTGCCGGTCCTCTTCCTCAGACGGATAATTAAACCATACATAGTCCTGATGGGGACAGAGACTGCCTTCTTTTACAAGCTCAGGCACCGTTATCTCTGCATCAATGGGTCCGCACATCCGTATATATCGATCCCACTGTCCTGGCGTGGAATCGTAAGGCGGCGTCGCTGTCAAAGCAATGACTGTCACATCTTCCATCTGAGCCATAAAGGCCTCCAGAGCCTTCCACCACTCATTTTTCAGATGATGACACTCATCCAGACAGATCGTACCGATTCCGGCTTCTTTCAGCCTGCGGATCAGCTGATCCCCTGAAATGTCTGCTTCTTCCTTTTCTTTCCCGTCTTCCTTTTCCCCTTCCTCCGTCTCTTTTTTCCCTGTCATGCCGCAGAACAATGTCTGATACGTAGCAGATGTAATCAGCCCGGGGCAACGTATATCAGCAGAAAAATACTTCTCTGCCTCCATTCTTTTCCCGGGGGATATGAATGATTCATAAATTCGCTCCAGCCACTGCTGACGTATGATAATCCTCGGCGAAAGAATCAGGCAGGGTCTTCCGCTTCTTCGGATCAGTTCAATTCCCAGTGTCGTTTTCCCGGCGCCGGGAGCCGCTACAATATGGATTCTTTTATCTTCCAGATATAAGTCCGCCTCCCTGAGAATCCTCGCCTGATATTCCCGCCAGACACCCCGGAAAGACAGCAGTCCTTCATATATATTCCCGCTTTGCATTCTTGCAGTCTCCTTAATACTTCTTAATCCGTAACCCCATTATACTCTCTCGCCACCAATAAAGGAACTTTTATGAATTCGGATTTGTCGAAGGGAATCTCCGGAGAAAAACGCAGAATTCGGAAGGAAAAAAGTTTTTAGCAGACGGATTCAGAAGAGGGGGACAGGGAATTCTGTTTCCGTTCCATGAGTTAAGAAAAATAACGGAACCTGGAAATCAGCTAAAAACAGGATTTACAGCGGGCTAACTCGCATGCGCTCGGACAGAGCCCGCTGTAAATCCTGACGCTGATTCTCAGGTTCCTATTTTTCTAAACTCATTCCAAAGTCATCAGAATTCCCTGTCCCCCCCCTTCTGAAAGGCGCATCCAAAAAACTTTCTGCACTTCCGTTTTTCTGTTCCTCAGTTCGGAAATTTCCTTCGCAGATCCTCATAAACTAAAAATGAAAGGGGTGCTTTAACGACGGAGACGGCAGGTGATCCAGGCAGTAGTGATGCTTTAGATCCAACCAGCTGCAGTCGGAACAGCTCCGGTTTTTTCCTGTTTTCTGAAATTCGGAATTGTCGGGGATACTGCTGACTGGATGTGCGCAGAAAACAGCGGGATACCGCCGATTGGATGCGACTTTTGGAAATGAGGGATGTGTGCTTTTGGTGACTTTGGAGCAGATATTAGAAAAACAGAAAACCTGGCGGCAGGCGTTAAAATTTACAGCAGAATTGTCTGAGCGAATGCGAGTTTTCTGCTGTAAATTTTGCTCTTAGCCTGTCGTCAGGTTTTTTAGTTTTTCTTTATCTGCGGAACGGAAACAAAAGCACATATCCCTCATTTCCAGATCCGATTATCCAATCTCCTGGTATCCAGGTGTTTTCGGACGCCTCTCCACTCACAGCTCTTCGACAAATCCGAATTCTTATATAATGATGCACACCAGGCCGCCGTTGAAATCGTTTACAATCTTCTGCATGGAGTCCTGAAGTTTTACCTGGCTTTCATCGTTAATCATCGTCAGTTTATTCCGCATTCCGTCCATAACCAGCTCTTCCACAGATTTTCCAAATATGTTGGTTCCCCAGACTCCTTCCGGGCTCTCGCTTTCTTTTTTAATATAGTCCGCCAGATCCTGAGCCTGCTGTTCATTTCCTACAATGGGGGCAATCTCTGTCTCTATGTTTGCCCGTATCATATGAATAGAAGGCGCCTCGGAACGGATCTTTACGCCAAATTTACTTCCCTGCTTAATAATTACCGGTTCGTCAAGTTTAATATCTTCTTTTGACGGGCTCACCACTCCGTATCCTTTCATTTTCACATCTGCAAAAGCGTCTTTGATCTGACTGAATTCCTGTTTCATGGCAGAGAGTTCTTTCATGGTCCGGATCAGTTCATATTCCCCACCGATCTGAGTTCCCGTCAGCTCACTTAAGACTTCATAATAATATTTCTGTTCAAAGCTGATCTGGATCTGCACCCTGCCGGTATCCATTTCCACCTTTGCAACCGTAATCTGATCTATGTACGGACTTTCTGTTTCCACAAGCCCGGACACTGCGCTCCGGATATCACTCATACTGTCCATAATAGCTCTGATATTGGACAGAAGATCCTGCCTGATTCTGTGGTCCCGGGAAAGCATCTCCACCCATCCAGGCACATAGAATTCCACTTCCGTTACAGGAAATTCATAGAGAATCTGGCGCATAATCTCATGGATATCATCTGTCTTCAACTGTTCACAGTTCACCGGAACGGCCCGCACCTTGTACTTTTCCCCCAGCTCCCGCGCCAGATTCTGTGCCTCATCTGAATAGGGCTTCTGGCAGTTTAAAAGAATCAGAAAAGGTTTTCCGATGGACTGAAGTTCCTTTACTGTCTTCTCCTCCGCCGGAATATAATTTTCTCTGGGAAGATCGGTCACACTTCCGTCTGTGGTGACTACAAATCCGATTGTAGCATGGTCGTGAATCACTTTCTGGGTTCCGATGGCTGCCGCTTTCGTAAACGGAATCTCATACTCAAACCATGGTGTTTTCACCTGCCGTTCCACATCATTTTCCACATGTCCGGAAGCGCCCTCCACCATATACCCTACACAGTCGATCAGCCGGATTTTCACTTCCACATCATCCGAGAGCTTAACGGCTGCCGCCTCTTTCGGCACAAATTTAGGCTCTGTAGTCATAATTGTCGTTCCTGATGCCGACTGGGGCAGTTCATCCTGCGTCCTCTCTCTGGCATGCTCATCAGTCATATTCGGCAGCACCAGAAGATCCATGAACCTTTTAATAAAGGTTGACTTGCCTGTCCGCACCGGACCTACAACGCCGATATAGATTTCTCCGTCTGTCCGGGCTTTCATATCACTGTATACCTGAAATGAATCCATAAAAATACCCCCTTGTTCTGCTGATACCAGTGTATGCAGCCGTAAAAGGGGGTATGACTTTATTCTTATTCAAAATTTATTCTTCCCACTGAAGGGCATGGTTCTCACTTCTGGATTCCCGCATCATCAGATCGTCTACAGCCTCAGCCGGAGCCTTGCCTTCAAAGAGCACCTTGTTTACTTCCTCTACAATCGGCATGGACACCTGATATCTTTCTGCCAGTTTTGCTGCAGCCTTTGCAGAGTAAACACCTTCCACTACCATCTTTACCTCATCCATCGCCTCCTGGACAGACTTTCCCTGCCCGATCAGATATCCTGCTTTCCGGTTGCGGCTGTGGACACTGGCACAGGTTACAATCAGATCGCCGATTCCTGTAAGACCGGTAAAGCTTTCAATTTTTCCGCCCATTTTCACGCCCAGTCTTGCAATCTCCGCGATTCCTCTTGTAATCAGCGCTGCTTTTGTATTGTCTCCGTATCCCAGTCCGTCTGCAATTCCCGCTGCCAGAGCAATAACATTTTTCAGAGAGCCGCCCAGTTCAATGCCGAGAATATCCGGGCTTGTATATACACGGAATACTTTGCTGATAAACATGGACTGCAGGTATTCTGCGGTCTTTCTTGTAGCTGCTCCGATCACACAGGTCGTGGGAAGCCTTCTGCCGACTTCCTCTGCATGGCTTGGTCCGGACAGTACTGCCACATCTGCCTGGGGAATCTCCTGCCTTATCTGCTGAGACAAGGTCATAAGAGTAGATTCCTCAATTCCTTTTGCCACATCCACAATAATCTGTCCCTCAGTTACATAGGGGCTCATTTTTGCCGCTGTTGATCTTGTAAATGGTGACGGTACAGCCAGTACAAGAAAATCTTTTCCCTGTACCGTGTCTTCCAGATCTCCTGTAATCTGCAGCTGATCCGGCAGCTTTACGCCGGGCAGCTTTGTTTCATGCTCCCGTTTTTCATTTAACATTTTCACTTCATTTTCATCAATAGACCACATTGTGACCTGATGTCCGTTGTCGCTGAGAAGAACCGACAGTGCAGTTCCCCAGCTTCCTGCTCCCAGTACGCCTGCTTTTGCCATAACCCTTTACTCCTTTTTCTTTGCTCCGAATTTATTTTCCGTTCCCTTCAGAAGACGCCCGATATTCGCTCTGTGACGGTACCATGCAAGAGCGGTCAGAAGGAACAGAATTCCATAAAGTTCATACCGGTACCCGGCCTCCATGTCCAGCCATCCAAGCTGTCCGATTATAATCATTTCAATCAGGAACGCTGTATAAGCCAACAGAGAACCTACAGATATGTATCTTGTTATAAGGACAGGCACGAGAAAAAAAGCAAGTGTCACCGGAATCATCAGAAGACTGGACGGCAGATGCCAGAAACTGTTGACCAGAACAAGACCTGCCATTACCGCAATTCCTTTCCCTCCTTTGAACCCCATGTAAAAGGGAAAGTTATGTCCCAGGGTTACCCCGGCTCCCGCGTACATAGTCAGGAGCGGACGGCAGTCGCTCCCCCGGTACATATAGTACACAATCAGAAAGGCCGCCACACATTTGAGCACATCGCCTGCAAATGTCAGGAGTCCGGCCTTCCACCCCAGTACTCTCAGCGCATTTGTTGTTCCTGCATTGCCGCTCCCTTTTTTCCGGATATCCACATGACTCATTTCACCGATCAGATACCCGGTCTGAAGCAGACCGCATACATACCCTACCGCAAGACAGACTAAACGTTCCATATACTTTACCGCTCCTTTTCCTTTCTCTCTCTGATAATGAACCGAAGCGGGGTTCCACGGAATCCGAACGCCTCGCGGATCTTATTTTCCAGATATCTGGTATAGGAAAAATGCATCAGTTCCTTATCATTTACGAAAATAACAAATGTGGGAGGCTTAACTGAAACCTGCGTAATATAATACAGTTTCAGCCTCTTTCCTTTATCTGAAGGAGGCTGCTGCATGGCAACCGCCTCTGTCATAATCTCATTCAGCACACCGGTGGCAATCCGCATTGTCTGGTTCGCGATTATCATGTCGATCATATCATAGAGACGATTCAGTCTCTGTCCCGTAACAGCAGAGACATACATAATTTCTGCATATGGCATATAGGAAATCACCTGTCTGACCCTGCTTTCGTATTCTCGCATTGTCCGATCGTTCTTTTCAATGGCATCCCATTTATTCACAACGATAATAACGCCTTTGCCTCTTTCATGAGCGATCCCCGCAATTTTGGCATCCTGCTCAGTTACCCCCTCGACAGCGTCAATCACCATAAGCACCACATCTGCACGCTCCACTGCCGTCACAGTACGGATAATACTGTAACGCTCCAGTTCTTCCTTAATCCTGCTCTTTCTGCGCAGCCCTGCCGTATCAATAAACACATACTCTTTCTGGTCATGCACAATGACCGTATCTATGGCATCTCTTGTAGTGCCTGCCACATCAGAAACAATCACACGATTCTCACCAAGAAGGCGATTAATTATAGAGGATTTTCCCACGTTCGGCTTACCTACAATCGCCACTCTCGGACGGTCGTCATCTTCCTCACCGGCCTCATGCTCCGGGAAATACTCCATAACCAGATCAAGCAGGTCCCCGATTCCCAGTCTGGAAGCCGCTGATACCGGCACCGGATCTCCGATCCCCAAATTGTAGAATTCATACACATCCGGCATGTATTTTTCAAAACTGTCTACTTTATTCACTACAAGAACAACCGGTTTGCCCGATCTTCTGAGCATGTCAGCCACTTTGGAATCCGCATCTGTCAGTCCCTGCCTGACATCTGTCAGAAAAAGGATTACATCCGCTGTATCTATGGCAATCTGAGCCTGTTCCCTCATCTGGGACAGGATCACATCCTTGCTGTCCGGCTCAATTCCGCCTGTGTCAATCATTGTAAATTCTTTATCCAGCCAGGTTACATCCGCATAAATTCTGTCTCTTGTAACCCCTGGAGTATCTTTCACGATAGAAATTTTCTCTCCTGCCAGAGCGTTAAACAAAGTAGATTTCCCCACATTTGGCCGTCCGACAATCGCTACTACCGGTTTACTCATCTATCTTTTCCTTCCTTTACCTTAATCATTTAATATCGAATCGATCAGATCCTGTCCGCTTGATTTTACAATATCAACCCGTACTTGTAAAGCTTCGGACAGTTCTTTTACCGTGTAATCATCCAGAAAAACGTCCTCGTCAGCCTTCATCATACTGCAGGGAATCAACAGCCGACTACCCAGTCTTTGCCCTTTCAGCTGTGAGATAATATCCTGTCCGGTAATCAGTCCCGATACGGTAATCCTCTCCCCGAAAAATTCATTTCGAATGCAGTATACATGAATACAGATACCCGGATATTTTTCCTCAATCCTCCGGGCCATACGCGCAAGATAAGGATAGGCCAGCTTTCCCGTAGCAATAGATATAACCTCTTTTTTATCTCCGCCGTCAAGACTCTGGTATACATCTTCAAATTCATTAAGAAGGAGCCGGAGCATCCCCACTCCGTTTTCCAGCTGGAGATATCCGTCATAGCGTTCCTCTTCCGGCAGTTCTTCCTCAGCCAGCAGATACCACTCGTCCCCTGCATGAATAAAATGAAGCCCGTATTCCTGATAAAATTTCTTCTGCCAGCGGTGAATTACTTCCAGTACTTTTACCGCATCTTCTTTTGTAAATGGTTCCAGGGGGCACAACCCTTCTCTGTACTTTGTAAGGCCCACCGGCACAACAGAGACGCTTTTTAAAAGCGGGAGATACCTTCCCAGATCCCGGATGCTTCTCTCCAGTTCTTCTCCGTCATTGATACCCCGGCACAGAACGATCTGACCGTTCATCTCAATGCCGCCCTGATACAGAATGTCCACCTTTTTCAGCGCGTCTCCGGCGAATCGGTTATGAAGCATTCTGCAGCGAAGTTCCGGATTTGTTGTATGAAAGGAAATATTAATCGGCTCCAGACGGTATCGGACAATCCGTTCCACGTCTCTGTCACTCATATTTGTCAGTGTAATATAATTCCCCTGCAGAAAAGACAGGCGGGAATCATCATCTTTAAAGTACAGCGTATCCCGCATCCCCGGAGGCATCTGATCAATAAAACAGAAAATACATTTATTCCGGCAGGAACGATACTCATCCATCAGTCCCTGTTCAAATTCAATCCCAAGCTGTTCGTCCGGATCCTTCTCGATTTCCAGCTCCCATTCTTCGCCGTCCGGCTTCTCGATCAGAAGCAGAAGCTCCTCTTCCTCCACATAGAACTGGTAATCAAAAATATCTTCTATTTCATGCCCGTCAATTGACAGCAGCCGGTCGCCAGGTTCAATTCCCAGTTCCCAGGCAATACTGCCTTCTTCCACAGCCGCTATTTTGTGTATATGTTTCTTCATGTATTTAAACCTGCTCCTCTTCAAAGCATCTTTATATATTTCTGAAATATCCGCTTTCTGCGGAACCATTTCTCTGTAAGTATAACATAATTCCCTTTTCCCGCAAAGGCATGCTTGAATTTCAATATAAAAAATGATATAAAAGATATGTGTTAACCTGACCGGATATAAGCCGGATAGGAAGCATTCTCCGGCTGACAGTATATTGCTTCTGCCGGGGCGAAACTCAAATCTATGTTTATACAGGAGAAAATCATGTCAAATATTGAACTGCTGGAAAAAACCCTTCCCGTGGCCCCGCTGAAAATTGTAGCTATGGAAAGCTGCCGAGATCTGGGCCAGAAGGTGAACGATTATATCGTTTCATTCCGTGAAAACACGATCAATGAAGTTTCCGAATCCTCTCTTTATGTCAATTACAAATCAAACAATTATCTGGTGGACTGCTGCTGCCCTCGTTTTGGAACCGGAGAAGCAAAAGGCATCCTCAGAGAAACGATCCGCGGTACAGATCTTTTTATTATGACAGATGTATGCAATTACAGCCTTACCTATACTGTCAGCGGTCATCTCAACCACATGTCGCCGGACGACCACTATCAGGATCTGAAGCGTATTATTTCTGCAGCAACCGGAAAGGCAAAACGCATCAATGTGATCATGCCGTTTCTGTATGAAAGCCGCCAGCATAAGCGGACCAGAAGAGAATCTCTCGACTGCGCTCTGGCGCTGGAGGAATTAAACGCAATGGGCGTTTCTAATATTATCACATTTGACGCCCATGATCCCCGGGTTCAGAATGCGATTCCTCTGAGCGGATTTGACAGCTTTAATCCGCCCTATCAGTTTTTAAAGGCGCTCTTCCGCGAAGTGCCGGATCTGAAACCGGACAAAGCGCATATGATGATCATCAGCCCGGATGAGGGCGCAATGCACCGTGCTGTTTATTTTTCCAACGTAATGGGCGTTGATATGGGAATGTTTTATAAAAGAAGAGATTATTCCAGAATCGTAAACGGGAAAAATCCGATTGTGGCACACGAATTTCTCGGCGACGACGTGGCCGGAAAGGATGTTATTATTGTTGATGATATGATCTCATCAGGGGAAAGTATGCTGGATGTGGCAAAACAGCTGAAAAACCGCAAAGCCGCCCGGGTATTTGTCTGCACTACTTTCGGTCTGTTTACAGACGGATTCGATAAATTCGATGAATATTATAACAAAGGATATATCAACAAAGTCATCACAACCAATTTAACTTATCTCCCGCCGGAACTTTATGAAAAACCATATTTTATTCAGGCCGACATGAGCAAGTTTCTGGCAATGATTATTGATTCCTTCAACCACGATATTACCATCGGAGCTGTAATGAATCCAACTGATAAAATCCACGCCCTTCTTGACAGATACAAAAACAAAAACGGGGCGCCGGCATAAAGCCGGCAGCCCTGCTTTTTTATCTCAGGCGTCCGCCCTCATATCTCATTTTTGTTCTCAGAAATCTGAGAAGCGCGGCGTACCTTTCTTCCAACGTCTCCGCCCTCTCTGTAAATTCCAGGCTTTCTGCGGCAGCCGTCAGAAATCTGCTGTCAATCTGGGCCTGATGTTTCTGAAGAAACTCTGCCCTTGATTCATTGTCATCCAGATCCAGAAACTCCAGAATCAATTCAGTTGTATTTCCGTGACGCAGCTTTTTCAGACTGTGCTCATCCGTCTGATTCCGGCAGAGCTCAAACCGGTACTTCTGATCCGCATGGGGATATTTCCCGGTATCCAGAGGACTCAGAAAAGATTCAAGAAGGCTTACATATACCTGATGTTCTCCCTGAAGCGCCTCAAAAACAACAACATCCTCTCCCGTTTCAGTACTGATGGCAATATGCAGAATCTTATACTGTTTTCCTTTAAAATGTTTGTAAATATCACCTGGTTTCGGTATTCGTCTGGACATATGCAGCTCCTTTCTGACAATTCTCCCCAAAGGGGACAGACCCCTTTGAAAAAGGCTCCGTCCCCTTTTTAATAAAGTTTTGCGCTGATCAGCTTTGGACGGAATCCTGCTTTTTCTAATGCATCAAGGATTCTGTTTTTATGCTCCGTTCCAAATGCTTCCATTGTAATACGCAGTTCTACTGCCGCATTTCTGTTTGTACTTACAAACTGATTATGTTCCAGTTTGATAACATTGCCCTGTTCATCCGCTATTGTTTTTGCAACCTGTACAAGTTCCCCGGGTTTGTCCGGCAGGAGAACAGAAACAGAGAAGATTCTGTCCCGCTGAATCAGGCCGTGCTGAACAATGGAAGACATAGTAATGACATCCATATTTCCGCCGCTTAAGATGCAGACTACTTTCTTCCCCCTGCAGTCCAGCTGCTTTAATGCAGCCACGGAAAGGAGTCCCGAATTTTCCACGATCATCTTGTGGTTTTCCACCATATCCAGAAATGCGCCGATCAGCTCATCATCCTCTACCAGAAGCATATCGTCCACATTTTCCCGAACATAAGGAAGAACATTGTCTCCTACCGCCTTCACGGCAGTTCCATCAGCAATCGTATTTGCAGAATCCAGTTCCACTACCTCGCCCGCCTGAAGCGCTGCTGTCATACTGGCTGCTTCTGATGGTTCCACACCGATAACCCTGATATTCGGATTCAGCATTTTCGCCAGTGTGGAAACTCCTGCAATCAGTCCGCCGCCCCCTACCGGAACAATAATATAGTCAACTGTCGGAAGCTCCTGCACAATCTCCATTGCAATGGTTCCCTGTCCGGCTGCTACATCCAGATCATTAAACGGATGGACGAAAGTGTAACCGTTTTTCTCTGCAAGCTCACATGCATAATTATATGCATCATCGTACACATCGCCATAAAGAATTACATCGGCTCCGTAGCTTTTTGTCCTGTTCACTTTAATCAGAGGTGTCACTGTGGGCATGACAATGGTCGCCCTGCACCCGAATTTTTTTGCAGCAAACGCCACGCCCTGGGCGTGATTTCCCGCAGATGCCGTAATCAGTCCTCTTTCTCTCGCCTCATCAGAAAGGGTACTGATTTTATAATATGCGCCCCGTATTTTGTAAGCTCCTGTATGCTGCATATTTTCAGGTTTTAAGTACACTTTTCCGCCGCACTGCTCACTCAGATAATCGCTGTAAACAAGCTTTGTAGGATTAGTCACTCTTTTTACAAGTTCACTTGCCTCTTCAAATTTTTCCAATGTCAACATTTTCCTATCCTTCTTTCTGTTCCTAGACTAATTGTTCTGAAACTGTTTCCCGGAGGCTTTATTCTTCCTCTTGATAAAACAGTGCGTTTACAAATTCTTCTGAATTAAATTTCTGCAGATCATCGATAGACTCACCTACACCGATATATTTTACAGGAATGCCAAGCTCTGCCTGTATGGCAACCGCGATTCCTCCTTTGGCCGTCCCATCCATCTTTGTCAGAATCACGCCCGTTATCTCTGCTACTTCATTAAATTCCCTGGCCTGAGCAAGGGCGTTCTGTCCTGTCGTAGCGTCCAGTACAACAAGAGTTTCCCGAAATGCCTCCGGGTACTCCCGGTCAATTACACGGTTGATCTTTTTCAGCTCTTCCATCAGATTCTTTTTGTTGTGAAGCCTGCCTGCAGTATCGCACAGGAGAACATCCGCCTTTCTTGCACGGGCCGCAGCCACCGCGTCATAAACAACCGAAGCCGGATCTGCCCCTTCCTGTCCGCCGATCATATCAACTCCGGCCCGGTTGGCCCACTCTTTAAGCTGCTCTCCCGCCGCTGCGCGGAATGTATCCGCTGCAGCCAGTACTACTTTTTTATTCTGCTGCTTCAGCTTTCCCGCCAGTTTCCCGATAGTCGTAGTTTTTCCCACTCCATTTACTCCAATTACAAACACGACAGAAGTGCGGTTTTCAAATTCATAGGCAGTCTCTCCTACATCCATCTGCTCTTTAATACTGTCGATCAACAGCTGTCTGCACTCAATGGGTTCCCGGATATGTTTCTCCTTCACCTTCTGTTTCAGATCGTCCAGAATCTCCATCGCGGCATGTACGCCCAGATCTCCCATAATAAGTAATTCTTCCAGTTCTTCATAAAAATCATCATCTATTCTGGAAAATCCGTGAAAGATACTGTCCATTCCGGAAACAATATTATCTCTTGTTTTTGTCAGGCCGGAGACAAGCCGCCTGAAAAATCCTTTTTTTTCTTCCATTTCAGTATTTCCGCCTTTCCTTGCTACCTCTTTTCTCCACTTTCCTGAAGAAAACACTTTTCCTTCATATCGTCCGGGACTCCGGGCTGTCCTGCCGTCTACTTATCCAGTTCGTCCTCCAGCAGATCCACGGACACCAGAGTTGACACACCTTTTTCCTGCATCGTAATTCCGTACAGCCGGTCTGCAGAAGACATAGTTCCTCTTCGGTGCGTAATTACAATAAACTGGGTATTCTTTGTCAGTTTATGAAGATACCGGGCAAAACGGCTGACATTATTGTCGTCCAGGGCCGCCTCAATCTCATCCAGAAGACAGAAAGGAGACGGTTTCAGATTCTGAATTGCAAAAAGCAGTGAAATGGCTGTCAGAGCCTTCTCTCCGCCTGAAAGCTGCATCATATTCTGAAGCTTCTTGCCCGGAGGCTGTGCGATAATCCGGATTCCTGCTTCCAGAATATCTTCATCTTCCATCAGCTCAAGGGTGCCTTTTCCGCCGCCGAAAAGCTGGCGGAATACGGTGTTGAATTCCTCGGAAATCTTAGCAAACTGTTCTGCAAACTGTTTTCTCATGGCTGTATCCAGCTCATCAATAATCTGCATCAGGGATTCTTCCGCTTCCACCAGGTCGTCATGCTGCCCCTTAAGAAAAGTATACCGCTCCGAGACATTTTTATAATCTTCTATAGCATTGACATTGACTGTTCCAAGCCTGCGTATCTCTCCTTTGAGATTCTGGATCTGCTTTTTCATATAAGACAGATCGGTCAGATTTGCATCTCTGAGCTCCAGAGCTCTGTTATATGTGAGCTCGTATTCTTCCCACATATAATTAATCTGTTTTTCCGAGGCCTCCTCAAAAGATTCTTTCTGACTGTTCAGACGGAAACATTCTTTATCAAGAGATGAAATATGTTTCGACAAATCTTCCCGCTGTCGGAGAAAATCTTTATGTTTCTGATTCAGCTCCTCCCGCTTTCCTGTCTGAGTCGCGATTTCACCGTTAATCTCTTCAAAAAGCTCGGAAGAATTATCAATCGTCTCTTTCAGTTCCCTGATCTTTTCTTCCTTTTCTTTAATCTCATCGGAAACGGTGCCTTTATTTCTGTCAAGTTCGGAAAGTTCCTGCTCAAATTTCGCCGTTTCTTCCTCTATTCGGATAATATTTTCCTGAATAAAGGAATTCTGCTGTTCCAGACTGGCCAGGGACAGGTGAACCTCTTCCGACTGCTTCATCTGCACAGCTTCCCTTTCCCGCTCATCTTCAAGGAGCTTCTGAAGGGATTCTATTTTTTCATTCCACTCTCTTTCCAGGTTCTGTGATGTTTCCAGTTCCATCTGAATGGAGTCCTCATTGTCTTCAATCTCTCTGAGCTGCGCATCCAGATCAGCCTGCTCCCCGGCATATGCGTCCAGCCGCTGCTTTGCCTCCAGCTGTCGCAGCTGAGCCTGTTCCAGGTTCATTCTCGCTGTATTTTCCACGACAGAAGCCTTTGTGAGACTCTGCTGAATTTCATCAATTTCCGCATAACAGGCAGCGCGCCGGCTTTTTACATCATTGACCTGCTGTTCCATCTCGTCCATATCAGACTTCAGCATGGACACTGTTTTTTCGAACTCTTCAATCTCCCGTCTTCTGCTAAGAAGATTACTGGAATTTTTAAATGCTCCCCCGGTCATTGAACCGCCCGGGTTAATCAGTTCTCCTTCCAGCGTGACCAGTCTCAGTGTCTGTCTGTATTTTCTGGCAATCGCAATCCCATGATCAATATGATCCACCACAATGGTACGGCCAAGGAGCTGCCCTGCAAGTCCTTCAAATCTTTTTTCTACATGAACCAGTGAACTTGCCAGGCCGATCACGCCCGGTTCCCGCAAAGCTTCCTGATTCCGGATAGCACTGCTCCCATGCATACTTGTAAGAGGAAGAAAAGTAGCCCGTCCGAATTTATTATTCTTCAGAAAAGCGATCATTCTCTTTGCGGTTTCCTCATTGTCTGTAACAATATTCTGAATATTGCCGCCTAAAGCAGTTTCTACAGCAATTTCATATTCTTTATCAACTTTAATAATATCGGCCACCACACCGACCAGGCCTTTTTCCCGGTCTTTATTGGCCATAACTTTCCGGATACTGTTTCCGTAACCGTCATAGCGTTCGGTAATATTCTTCAGGGACTCCAGCCGGGAAGATTCTCTGTGATAAGCAGTCTGTCCAATCCGCAGTTTATCCTGTTTTTCTGAAAGCTCATTCTGGAGCCTGCTTATCTCCTGCTCATTCTCCGCAATTCTGGCATTATAAGTTTCAATCTCTTTGCGGACTGCATCCAGCTGCTCTTCATAGTCTTTCAGATTGCTTCCCTGTTTTCTTCCTTCCTCGGCAAGCTGCTGTATAGTCCGGGCAAGAATCTTCTTTCTTGACGCGATCTGATCTTTTGTCGTGTCGTAGTGCTGTATCTTTGCCTTTGTAGACGCGCGGTTTTCCAGAAGCTCCATGATCTCCTGCTTCCCGCTCTCAATGCCGGCAGTGTGCTCTGCAATCTTTGTCTGAACTTCAATCAGCCTTTCTCTGGCCTCCCGGTCTTCCTCCGAAGCCTGAAGCAGCTTTTCCTGCAGGGAATCCTGTTCTTTTTCCAGAGAAGCCTTCTGTTCCTGGCGGGTTTCAATTTCAACACGAACCGTATTTACACGATTGTCATAATGTTCGTCATTCATACGGGCCGTATTAATCTGTTCTTTCAGGACGTTAATCTGTCCTTCCAGCTGCTGTTTCAGAAGGGTTGTCTCATTAAGTTGATTTTTGGCAGTTTCAATTGCCAGATCAATGCCGTCGATTTCTTCCTCAATCGCTTCATACTCCGCTTTCATTTTTTCGTAACGGCCGCCCGCTTCTTCCATTTCTTCGGAAGCCGCGTCATATTTTTCCTGAGTATCCCGGATTCTCTCCTTTAAACGTTCCTCTTCCAGGAGAAACATATTGATGTCATATTTCTTCAGTTCTTCCTTTTTCTTCAGATACTCTCTGGCTGTTTCGGACTGTTTTTCAAGGGGGCCCAGCTGCTTTTCCAGTTCTTTTAATATGTCGTCCACACGGGTTAAATTCATCCGCTCCTCTTCCAGCTTTTTCAGAGAAACGTTTTTTCTCCGTTTGAACTTTACAATTCCCGCCGCTTCGTCAAAAAGTTCTCTTCTTTCCTCCGGTTTTCCGCTCAGAATTTTGTCAATCTGCCCCTGACCGATAATGGAATATCCTTCTTTTCCGATTCCGGTATCATAGAACATCTCATTAATGTCCTTCAGCCTGCACTGCGCGCCGTTAATCAGATATTCGCTTTCCCCGGAACGGTACAGTTTACGCGTAACGGTAACTTCTCCGTATTCCACGGGAAGTTTATGGTCCGAGTTGTCAAGCGTAATCGCAACAGAAGCATAACTGAGCGGCTTTCTGTTTTCCGTACCTGAAAAAATCACATCCTGCATACTTCCGCCGCGCAGCTGTTTAACACGCTGCTCGCCAAGAACCCACCTGACTGCGTCAGCAACGTTGCTTTTTCCACTTCCATTTGGACCTACGATTCCGGTAATGCCGTTGTGAAAGTCAAATTTTATTCTATTGGCAAAGGATTTAAATCCCTGCACTTCAATGCTTTTTAAATACATAAAACACCTTTACTTCTGCCGGCGCAGCTGCAGAATAGCCTTATATGCCGCCTGCTGCTCTGCCGCTTTTTTCGTACGTCCCTTCCCGGAACCAAAGACGGTATCGCCGATTCTGACTTCCACACAGAAAGATTTGTCGTGATCCGGCCCTTCTTCTCCCGTAAGTCTGTAGGAAATCGCGTCTTTTCCGTCTGCCTGTACGATTTCCTGCAGGATAGTTTTACTATCATAAAAGAGCTGCTTATTTTCCAGATCTGTCAGTACAAAACGATGAATAAACTCTTTTGCATTAGTAAAACCACCATCCAGATACACGGCCCCGATCAGTGCTTCCATTGCGTCAGAAGTAACAGAATCCCGGTACCTTCCGCCCGTGGATTCCTCTCCTTTTCCAAGATAAAGATAGCTCCCCAGTCCGATATCACGTGCACACATGGCAAGAGACGGTTCGCAAACCATGCTTGCCCTCAGCTTGGTCAGTTTCCCTTCCGGCATCTTCGGGGATCTGCGAAAAAGAAATTCACTTGAAACCAGCTCAAGAACCGCATCGCCGAGGAATTCCAGCCGCTCATTGCAACGGTGTTTCGGCATATGCTGTTCATTCGTATAGGAACTGTGCATCATGGCTGTCTTTAAAAGATCAGAATCCCGGAATGTATATCCTATCTTCTGTTCCAGTTCTTTTAATTTATCATCCATTATATATCCTCTGTTATGAAAACGAAAAAGCCCACAGGGGCTTTTTCGTTTTTATTTTTCTATTCCACTGCTTTCTTTATCTGATCAACCGCATCCTGAACCGTTACGATTTTTTCAGCTTCATCATTGTCGATTTCAATATCGAACTCTTCCTCAATTCCCATGATAATCTGGAAAATATCCAGGGAATCTGCTCCCAGATCATCTACAAATGTAGTCTCCGGTTTGATCTCATCTTTCTGGACGTTCAGCACATCCGCAATAATGTCCTGCAGTTTTTCAAATTCCATAATTCAATCCTCCTACTTTACTCTAAATTTCCCTGCGCCTCCTGCTGTATTGCTGCCTTTATTTTTTCATTAATCCTCTGCTCTCTGAATGTGACGCACTGAATAATAGAATTGCATATTTCTCTGGACGTGGAGCTTCCATGTGTCTTTACCACCAGGCCATTCAGTCCCAGAAGCGGTGCCCCGCCGTGTTCGCTGAGGTCAAAATCTTTCAGCGTTTCTTTCAATGCCGGTTTTACAAGCAGCGCTCCGATTTTACTTCTGAATGATGACAACATTCCATCCTTAATCTTTTTAATCAGAGCACCTCCCACTCCCTCATAAAGCTTCAGAATCACATTGCCAACAAAGGCCTCGCATACGATCACATCAGCTGCTCCATAGGGAATGTCTCTTGCCTCGACGCTTCCGATAAAGTTAATGTCATCACATGCCTTCAGCAGCGGGAATGTCTCCTTTACAAGAGCATTTCCTTTCTCTTCTTCTGCTCCAATGTTTACAATCCCAACCGTCGGATTTTTAATTCCCATAACATTTTCCATGTAAATGGATCCCATCCTGGCGAACTGAACCAGATGAGACGGCCTTGCATCCACATTGGCTCCGCAGTCAATCAGAAGAGAGGCCCCTTTCAAAGTGGGAAAAAGCGGTGCCAGAGGAGGTCTCTCCACGCCTTTTATCCTTCCTACAAGTACCTGACCGCCAACAAGGACAGCCCCTGTGCTTCCCGCTGATACAAACGCATCCGCTTCTCCCTTTTTCACCATCTTCATGGCAACTACAATGGAAGAATCCTTCTTGCCTCTGATCGCTTTTACAGGCGGTTCCGCCGTCTCAATCACCTCTGAAGCATTTACAATCTCAATCCGCTCCGCAGGATAAGTATAACCTGACAGTTCCTTCTTCAGGACTTCCTCTCTTCCGGTCAGCAGTATCTTGATATCGCTTCTTTTCTGAACCGCTTCCACCGCGCCTTTCACAATTTCAGCGGGCGCATTGTCTCCGCCCATTGCATCAAGCGCAACCCTTGTAACATCAGACATTTTCCTTCCTCCTAACACTACTGAAATTATTCTACTGGAAAACATTATAAAAATCAAGTATAAGTATCTCTTTCCATAAAAACATAAAAAGGGTACAGAACTCAATGTTCTGCACCCCTGCTTTTTGTACCTGAATTAATCAACGGAAATGATTTCACGCTTATTGTAAGAACCACATGCCTTGCATACACGGTGAGGCATCATAAGTTCACCGCACTTGCTGCATTTTACAAGGTTCGGAGCGCTCATCTTCCAGTTGGCTCTTCTTTTATCTCTTCTTGCCTTTGAAGATTTATTCTTTGGACAGATTGACATAGGTTACACCTCCTTAAAATTCTTAAATAAGTCACGGACTACTGACATTCTAGGATCAAGTCCCGGATCTTCACAGTCACAGGACCCCGTATTTAAGTTCTGGCCGCACACGCTGCACAGACCTTTGCAGTCTTCTCTGCAGAGCACCTTTTCCGGCCATCCCGACAGGACTTCACAGAAAAGAAGTCTGTCAACGTCAAGATGATATCCGTCAATAAAGTTTGATTCATCCAGTTCCTCTGTCAGTTCTGCATCGGAGAGACCTAAGTCAACATGTTTTGTACTGTTTATCACAAACTCATGCCTGACTTGCTCCAGGCACCTGTCGCAGGGAATCGCAACGGAAAGTACCGTATCTGTGTAGATCATAAGCTCTTTCCCTTTTACGAATTCCACACGCACATGAACCGGTTCCCTGCGGACAACCGGATAATTGCCGGACCTGATCCGGATCTCATCCAGTGTACATTCCACCGTCTCTTCAACCGTCCTATGCTGGTCTGACATAACGTCTGATAGGTTAATTAACATAATAGATTACTCCTATTCACACCTAGACTATTATATCATGTAAATCATGTTTGTCAACCAGAAAAAATCAATATTTTTTCATCCGGTCATATCAGGAAAAATACCGGAACAGAAACAGAAGAACGCTGCCGCTTTGAGCAGAAACGTTCTTCTGATTTTACCCCTGTTTTCGGATGATATTATTACGCCTGTTTTACAAGCGCCAGCGTTTCTCTTGCGATTGCCAGCTCTTCATTGGTAGGAATTACAAATACTCTTACCCTGGATCCCGGCTTTGTAAGCTCTTCCTGTTTTCCTCTGAGACCATCGTTCTTCTCTTTGTCAAAATCAACACCAAGATAGCCCAGATAGCTGCACACCTGTTCTCTTACATAATCGTCATTCTCTCCGATGCCCGCGGTAAATACGATATCATCCACACCGTTCATCGCTGCCGCATAGGAACCAACATATTTAGCTACGCGGTATGAGAATACATCCATTGCAATCTTTGCTTTTTTATCCCCTGCATTCATGGCATCTGTCAGATCACGGAAGTCGCTGGACAGCTCACCGGAAAGTCCGAATACACCGGATTTTTTATTAAGCACATTCATCACGCCAGCAATATCCAGTCCTTCTTTCTCTGCAATAAATTCCATGATAGCCGGATCAATATCTCCGGAGCGGGTTCCCATTACAAGACCTTCCAGCGGAGTCAGACCCATGGATGTATCTACGGATTTTCCGCCCAGAACAGCAGATACACTGGAGCCGTTTCCAAGGTGGCATACGATTGTTTTCAGCTCCTCAAGCGGTTTTCCCATTACTTCCGCAGCTTTTTTGGACACGAAGCTGTGACTTGTTCCATGGAATCCATAGCGTCTTATTTTATATTTCTCATAATAATCATAGGGAAGGCCGTACATATATGCCTTCTCCGGCATTGTCTGATGGAAGGCTGTATCAAACACTGCAACCATAGGTGTTCCCGGCATCAGTTTCTCACATGCGTTGATTCCGATCAGGTTTGCCGGATTGTGGAGCGGCGCAAGTTCATTGCACTCTTCAATGGCTTTTTTTACTTCCTCGTCAATTACAACGGATGAAGCAAATTTCTCTCCGCCGTGAACAACTCTGTGTCCGACTGCGCCGATCTCATCCAGACTTCCCACAACACCGGTTTCCGTGTTGGTCAGTGCTTCGATTACAAACTGAATTGCCTCTGTATGTGTCGGCATGGGCTTGTCTGATTTCTCTTTTTCTCCGCCTTCCGGCTGATAGGTAAGACGACCATCGATACCGATTCTCTCACAGATTCCCTTTGCGAGAACTTCCTCGGACTCTGCGTTGATCAGCTGGAACTTAAGTGAAGAACTTCCACAGTTAATTACTAATACATTCATTTTCTTTCCTCCTGAAACCTATTCCTCTTTAATTTTTCCGGCCGGCCAGCCGTTCGCCGACCATTTTCGCTTCTTTTACTGAGCCTGTGCCTGTACACACGTAATTGCCACAACTCCTACAATATCTTCTGCGCTGCATCCGCGGGACAGATCATTAACCGGTGCTGCGATTCCCTGTGTAAGCGGTCCGTAAGCTTCTGCCTTTCCAAGGCGCTGTACCAGCTTGTATCCGATATTTCCTGCATCAAGATCAGGGAAGATCAGAACATTTGCATGTCCGGCAACTTCGCTTCCCGGAGCTTTGGACGCTCCTACTTCCGGTACGATAGCCGCATCAAGCTGAAGCTCTCCGTCCAGCTTCAGATCCGGCGCGAATTCATGTGCCAGTTTTGTAGCTTCTACAACCTTATCCACATCCGGATGTTTCGCGCTTCCCTTTGTAGAGTGGGAAAGCATTGCCACAACCGGTTCTTTTCCAGTCAGTGTACGGAACGACTCTGCGGAAGAAAGAGCTATGTAAGCCAGTTTCTCCGGATCCGGATTCTGCTCCAGACCGGCATCACCAAAGATAAATGTGCCGTTCGCTCCCATATCGCAGTCCGGAACTACCATCAGGAAGAATGCAGATACAAGTTTTGTACCCGGTTTTGTCTTCAGGATCTGCAGACACGGACGAAGTGTGTCCGCTGTAGAATGGCACGCGCCTGATACCATACCGTCAGCATCGCCCATCTTCACCATCATTACGCCATAGTACAGGTAATTGTTCAGAAGAAGTTCCCTTGCCTGCTCTTCTGTCATTCCTTTTTTCTGTCTCAGCTCAACAAGCTTCGCAATATAACCCTCTGTCTTTTCACTTGTTGCCGGATCTATGAAAGAAGCTCCGGAAATGTCATATGATCCTTTGTTTTTCTCAATCTGCTCCTTGCTGCCGACAAGAATCAGATCCGCAATTCCCTCTTTCAGGACTGCTTCTGCAGCCTTATAAGTTCTTTCGTCCTCTGTCTCAGGAAGAACAATTGTTTTTTTATCAGCTTTTGCTCTTGCCTTGATTTCATCAATAAATCCCATGATTGTAAATGCCACCTTTCCTATTTTCTCACCTGTGTTTTATTATAACGCAAAGGTTTTTTGTATACAAGAGAATTTCATGTGCAATTTTAAAAACAATCAGCCCGTTTTACAGCGACGGATAGAATGCTGTAACAATATTAAAATACACCAGAATTGTACATGTATCCAGAATCGTCGTAATCAGCGGAGCCGCCATAATCGCCGGATCCAGGCCCAGCTTTTTGGCCGTCAGCGGCAGGATACACCCAATGCATTTTGCCATAAGCACAACGCCGATCATAGTCAGCCCCAGCGCAAGGGCAAGCTTGATATCATGCCCGTACATGATATAGATCCGGATTCCGTTTACAGTGGAGAGGAGCAGACCGACAACAACCGCAATTCTTGCTTCTTTAAATATTACTTTTAAAATATCCCGGAACTCAATCTCACCCACAGCAAGCCCGCGGATAATCAGAGTAGAACTCTGAGACCCGCAGTTTCCGCCGGTTCCCATCAGCATAGGGATGAAAGTAATCAGCACAGGCATGGCAGCCATGGCATTTTCGTAATATCCCAGAATCTGTCCCGTTACAGCAGCGGAAAGCATCATGATCAGCAGCCAGGGTGTTCTGCTCTTTGCATGCTGAAATACGGAGGTTCCGAAATAAGAGTCCTCGCTTGGGCTGACACCGGCCATGATGCTGATATCTTCTGTTGTCTCATCCTGCAGGACAAGCATAGCATCGTCTACTGTTACAATTCCCACCAGGCAGTCCTCATGATCAATAATGGGAATCGCAACAAGGCCGTATTTGTTGATCATATTCGCCACATACTCCTGATCATCCAGAGTCCGCGCATAAAGCACATTCTCATCCATAATCTCTTCAATCAGTCTGGATTCTCCTGCTGTAAGAAGATCCTTCACATCCACAATACCGATCAGTTTTTTCTTTTCTGTCACGTAACAGGTATAGATCGTCTCCTTGTTGATACCTACCTGCCGGATTTTCAGAATCGCATCCGCCACAGTCATCTCTCTGCGCAGGCTGATGTACTCTACATTCATAATGCTGCCCGCACTGTCTTCCGGATACTGCAGAAGCGCATTGATCTTCTGTCTCGTTTCCTCATCAGTCGCCATCAGCAGACGGTCTACCACATTAGCAGGCATCTCTTCCAGGACGTCAACCGTGTCGTCTACATACATCTCGTCCATGACTTCTTCCAGTTCTGAATCGGTCAGGGCATTAATAAGGTCCTCCCTCATATCACTGTTCATATCTGTGAAAACCTCTGCCGCTTCCTCTTTGGCAAGAAGACGGAATACGAGAGTTCTCTGTTTTTTATCCAGTTCTTCCAGAACATCCACAATATCGACAGGATGCATGGTCTCCAGTTCATCCTTCAACTGTTTGAATTTGTGCGCTTCCAGCAGTTCTGTCATCTGATCCACATCTGGTTTTCTGTTCTGTTCCATGGGCTGCCCCCTCTTTATCCGGTCTTTTTTATTCACCTGTTAGAATTCGTCTTTTTATAGTATAATATGGTAGAAAATGATATACAAGGAGATTCTTATGAAAATTGTCGGACTGATCACAGAATATAATCCATTTCACAACGGTCATCTTTACCACATCGAAGAGTCAAAAAGGCTCACCGGAGCTGATATGGCTGTTGTAGTCATGAGCGGAGACTATGTCCAGCGCGGCACTCCGGCCATTATGCCAAAACGTCTCCGTGCCGAGATGGCTCTGAAGTGCGGAGCTGCCGCCGTCTTTGAGCTTCCGGTCTGCTATGCTGCCGGAAGCGCAGAATATTTCGCGCTGGGAGCAGTTTCCCTTCTGCAGAAACTGGGAATTGTTGATTTTCTCTGCTTCGGAAGTGAATGCAACAATCTGCAGGCTCTTCAGCAGGCAGCGGATATTCTCCTGGAAGAGCCGGCAGAATATCAGACTGTTTTAAAGCATCATCTCCGGGAAGGGAAATCATTTCCATCCGCACGCCAGGAAGCTCTCGCTGAATATACGGAAAGTGAAGGGATTTCATTTCTGCTCAATGATCCGAACAATATTCTCGGCATTGAGTACCTGAAGGCACTGAAAAAACTGAACTGTTCCATTACACCTTTTACAATACAAAGGCGCGGCGCCCACTATCATGACCGTCAGATAAACCATGACTACAGTTCCGCCTCAGCCATCCGGTCTCTTCTGGCTTATTCCGGTTCTTCCCTCCGGACAGAGCGAAGCGGAGGGACATTTGAAAACACGCCTTTTTCCAGCATACTTGGGGAGCTGGAAGATCAGGTGCCTGCCTGCTGCCTGGAACTCCTGAAAGACTTCCACCGTGTCCAGTACCCGGTCTATCAGAACGACTTTTCACTCATTCTGAAATACAAACTGCTGAACAAGACTCCGGAAATGCTTTTAAAATATATGGATGTCTCACTGGAGCTGGCAAACAGAATCTGCGGACAGCTGAATAATTTTTTCAATTATAAACAGTTCTGCGAACTCCTCAAGACAAAAGAGATAACACAGACCCGCATTAACCGGGCGCTTCTTCATATTATGCTTGGAATAAAGAAAAAAAATGTACAGGAATACACCGAAAACGGATGCCACTTCTACGCACGGCTTCTTGGAGTCCGGAAAGACAGCGAAAAGATTCTGTCTGCCGCAGCAAAAAAAGGAGAACTGCCGCTCCTCGCACAGCTCTCCCAGGCGCAGGATCTCTCCCCGCTGGGGCAGAGAATGCTCCGTCACGATATGCTCGCCTCAAACCTCTATGCTTCCGTCGTAACGGATAAGTTCAAAACTGCCTTCTGCAATGAATACAGCCAGCCGGTCATAAAAGTCTGACAGCCATCCTGCCTGCATTTGTATTTCTGCAGGCAGGATGGCTGATTATCTTATTTTTCCTGTTCTGTTTATACACGTTTCATACAGGTTACCGCCATAGAACCGGGGCCGATATGACAGGCCACGCTCAGAGACAGCGGGCCTTCTATAATATCATATCCCGGGAACCGTTCCATGATCTCCTGTTTCCACTCCTGTGCCGCCTCCCTGCTGCAGGTATAGGCCATCCCAAGCACCATGTCGTCCTTTACCCCGGCAAAACGGGTATCCAGATCTTTTTCAATCGCATTCAGCATAATTTTTTTCGCTGATTTCCAGCCTCTTGCCTTTGCGAAGGCGTCCAGCTTCTCTCCCTGAATCTGAAGTACAGGTTTCAGATTCAGGACCGTACCGATGGCAGCGGCAGCCGGTGTTATTCTTCCGCCTTTTTTCAGATACTTCAGGGTGTCAACAGTAATATAAATACTGGCCTGCATTTTCTCCCGCTCAAGAATTTCTCTGATCTGAGCGGCAGACATTCCCTCGTCTCTCAGTTTCATCGCGTCATATACGGACTGCGCCTGTGTGACAGATATCCGCTGATTATCCACAACCTGTACCCGGCCTTTATACTCATTCGCAATGGATATCGCAGTAAAACAGGTGGTGCTCAGTCCGCTGGACATAGGAATACAGACAATCTCATCATATTCTTTGAGCACCTTCTCCCACAGCTCCATTACATCTCCCGGCGACGGCTGGGATGTGGAAATATCCGAGTCCCCTCCCAGCTTTTCGTAAAACTGCTCCTGGGTCAGCGTAATATCCTCCAGAAACATTTTCCCGTCTATAAAAAACGGCATAGGGAGAACAAAGATCCCCAGCTCTTTTCCCTGTTTTTGTGTAATTCCACTGTTGCTGTCCGTTACAATCGCCACTTTTGCCATAACCATTTTCTCCTGTCAGTTCTTGAAACTATGAATGGGTGCAGGTATCCTGCCCTTTCTGCTGATAAATGTCTCACATCCGAATTCATTGACCGGCATGATCGGTGCATATCCCAGGAGGCCGCCAAACTCTGCCGTCTCTCCCACATCCTTCCCGATCACAGGAATCAGCCGGACAGCCGTCGTCTTCTGATTTACCATACCAATGGCCATCTCGTCCGCGATAATACCCGCCAGAGTGCTGGGAGATGTTTTTCCCGGCACAGCAATCATATCAAGGCCTACCGAGCAGACACAGGTCATAGCCTCCAGCTTTTCCAGGGTCAGCGCTCCCGCGTTAACCGCGTCAATCATTCCCTGATCTTCACTGACCGGAATAAAGGCTCCGCTTAAACCGCCCACATAGGAAGACGCCATAACGCCGCCCTTTTTCACCTGATCATTAAGCAGCGCCAGCGCTGCGGTTGTGCCGGGCGCGCCGACTCTTTCCAGCCCGATTTCTTCCAGAATCTCCGCTACACTGTCTCCTACAGACGGAGTCGGCGCAAGAGAAAGATCAACAATTCCGAAAGGCACGCCCAGACGCCGGGATGCCTCTCCGGCCACAAGCTGTCCCACGCGGGTTACTTTAAACGCCGTCTTCTTGATCGTCTCACACAGCTCCTCAAATCCTTTCCCCCGTACCTTTTCCAGAGCTTTCTTTACAACGCCAGGGCCGCTGACTCCCACATTTATAACCGCGTCCGCCTCTGTAACTCCCAGAAAAGCGCCTGCCATAAAGGGATTGTCGTCGGGCGCGTTGCAGAACACAACCAGTTTGGCACAACCCAGAGAATCCTGCTCTTTTGTAGCCTCAGCCGTAGCTTTAACCATTTCTCCGCACAGTCTGACTGCATCCATGTTAATCCCGGTCTTGGTAGAGCCTACATTTACGGAACTGCAGATCCGTTCTGTCTGTGAAAGTGCCTGAGGAATTGAACGAATCAGATTCTCATCACTTTTCGTCATAGCTTTTGATACCAGTGCGGAATATCCTCCTATAAAATTCACTCCCACCTCTTTTGCCGCCTGATCCAGAGTCTTTGCGATCTCCACAAAGTCTTCCGGTGTTTTGCAGGCGGATGCGCCTATGATTGCAATCGGCGTTACGGAAATTCTTTTATTTACGATAGGAATGCCGAATTCCTTTTCGATCTCCTGGCCTGTCGCCACAAGATTTCTGGCTGTCGTTGTAATCTTTTCATATATTTTGCGGTTCAGTTCTCTCAGGTCAGAGTCGATACAGTCCAGCAGACTGATGCCCAGAGTAATGGTTCGCACATCAAGATTTTCGTGTTCGATCATCTTGTTTGTCTCTGACACTTCATACATATTTATCATAGTCTTCTCCTCGCAATTCTCTTTTATAATCCTGATCTGCAGATCTGCTGCAGCATAGGCAGAACTCTTAATTATAATCTGTGCATTTTTTCAAAAATTTCTTCTCTCTGACAGCGGATATTTACACCAATCTCACGTCCCAGCTCCTCCATTTCATCGCAGACAGTTGTAAAATCTTTTTTCAGATCTGTTACATCCACGATCATCATCATATTGAAATATCCCTGAATGATGGTCTGAGAAATATCGAGGATATTAATCTCATTTTCCGCAAGGTATGTACATACTTTTGCAATAATTCCGACGGTATCTTTTCCCAGTACTGTCACAATACATTTTTTCATGGTTTCTTCCTCCTAAACCGCATATTTTTACTGTTTATACCATTATAATATCTGAAACACTATCTCTTCCGGCAACAAACATATCCAGATCTTCCCCTTTGTAATCGTTGTCTCCCAGGGTAACCTCCAGCTTCACCGTTTCATAGGCCAGCCGGGCATAATTATTTTCTTTACTTAAATGCCCCAGTATAATGTGTTTCAGATTATCATGTAGTATATCACAAAGGAGTCTGCCTGACAATTCATTTGACAGATGCCCTTTGTCCCCCAGAATCCGCTGTTTCAGGTAGTAGGGATACCCCCCTACTTCCAGCATGTGAATATCATGATTTGCCTCCAGAAGAACTGCATCCAGCCCGGTAAGATTGGAGACTGTATATTCATCGTATTTTCCCAGATCTGTAGCCACTGCCGCAGATCTCCCGCCACATTCAAAACGATAGCCGGTGGGCTCACAGGCATCGTGAGAAATGGCAAATGGCTTTACTTCTATATCTCCCAGCCGGAATGGCTCGTCTGCACGAATCGTATGAAACAGCCCGTCCGGCATCTTTCCAAGAGAAGTAGAGCCTGAAATTCCCTCAATGGTTCCCTTTGTAGCATAGATCGGAAGCTCATACTTTCTGCTTAAGACTCCCAGTCCCTGAATATGATCGGAATGCTCATGGGTAATCAGAACCCCGTCGATCTCCTCTCCTTTAATTTCCAGTTTTTTTAAGCCTTCTTCTATTCTTTTTCTGCTGATCCCTGTATCTACAAGAAGGTGAGTATGATCGCTGCCCACATAGATACAGTTTCCGCTGCTGCCGCTGGCAATGCTGCACATTCTCATAACGTCAACTTATCTCCTATCTGTTTCTTTGTATCTTCAAATGTTCCGCTGTTATCAATTACTGCAGTGCACACCTGCCTGAACCGTTCCTCTGACGGCTGGCTCTCGATCATCCGGGCAGTTTTCTCTTCCGAATATCCTCTGGAATCCCTGAGCCTGCTGTACCGCACTTTTTCCGTAGCATACACATACCAGAGTTCATCACAAAGACCCGCCCCCACATCCGGAAGAAGGGCCGCTTCTACCACGTACAATTTTACTCCCCGGGACGCTTTATCTTTAATATCCCGGCGAACCCATTCCAGAACCGCCGGATGGACGATGCCATTAAGCAGTTTCAGTTTCCCCGCATCGGAAAACACGGCCGCTCCCAGCCGGACACGGTCAATCTCACCGTCCGGCCCTGCAATCTCTGTTCCGAACTGCCGGAGAATCTGCCGGTAGCACGGTGTTCCTTTTTTCTGAAGCTGTTTTGCCACTTCATCCATCTGACAGACAACCGCCTGATATTCACTTTCCAGATATGCAAGCACCTGGCTCTTTCCGGAGCCGACGCCGCCTGTAATCCCCAGTACTTTCAAGTCGTTTCCTCCTGCCGGGAATCCCCGCTATTTCTATTTTGCCTCATACCAGTTCTTTCCCGTATGCATATCTGTCAGTAAAGGTACGGAAAGACTGGCCGCATTTTCCATCTGATCCTTTAAGATCTCTTTTACCTCTTCCACCTCATATTCCTCAGCTTCAATCAGAAGCTCATCATGAACCTGAAGAATCAGGCGGGATTTCAGATTCCGTTTTTTCAGTTCTTTATGCACGCCGATCATGGCAATTTTAATAATATCCGCCGCCGTTCCCTGAATGGGCGCATTCATGGCCACGCGCTCGCCAAAGTTTCTCTGCATAAAATTGCTGGATTTCAGTTCCGGCACCGGTCTGCGCCGTCCGTACAGAGTTACAGCGTATCCTTTTTCTTTCGCGCTTGCCACGCAGTCATCCAGAAATTTCTTAACTCCCGGATAGGTTTCAAAATAGTGTTCTATATACTGAGCGGCCTCTTTTCTTGTAATACTCAGATCCTGGCTCAGCCCGAAAGAGCTGATGCCATATACAATTCCGAAATTCACCGCCTTGGCATTTCGCCTCTGCAGATCTGTCACTTCCTCAAACGGCGTATGGAACACCTGAGATGCCGTCATCCTGTGAATGTCTCTCGCCTCCCGGTATGCCTGAATCAGCTGTTCATCTCCGGAACAGTGAGCCAGAATACGCAGTTCAATCTGTGAATAGTCGGCATCCACAAATACGCATCCTTCTTTCGGTACAAAAACTTTGCGGATCAGACGGCCAAGCTCCATTCTTACCGGAATATTCTGGAGATTCGGTTCCGTACTGCTCAGCCTGCCTGTCGCTGTCACCGTCTGATTAAACCTGCCGTGAATACGCCCGTCACTTCCTATATAGACAGCAAGGCCGTCCGCATAAGTTGACTTCAGTTTTGCCAGCTGCCTGTATTCAAGGATCTTTGCCACAATCGGATAATCCAGAGCCAGCTTTTCCAACACATCTGCCGCTGTGGAATATCCCGTCTTTGTCTTTTTTGCATGAGGCATCTGAAGTTTTTCAAATAGAATAACCCCCAGCTGTTTCGGAGAATTAATATTGAATTCTTCTCCGGCCATATCATATATTTCCTGCTCCAGCCCGGTAATCCTTGCTCCCAGCTGATCTCCATATACTTTCAGAGCTTCTCCTTCAACTTTCACCCCTGCCTGCTCCATCTCATACAGGATAAATACAAGCGGCATCTCAACCTCCCGGAAAAGCCGTTCCATACCTTCTTCCTGCAGTTTCTTTTCAAGAAGCGGAGCGGCCGCAAAAGCAGTATACGCCTCGTAGCATGATCTGGCTGAATCATCCAGCTTTTCATCAATCAGAATTCCCAGCTGCTCTTTTGCCACATCCTCATAATCATAGTCGCTCTTCAGAGGATTCAGAAGATATGCCGCCAGGATCACATCAAACCCTGTCTCCGGGCGCGCCTTGGGAAGATAAGAAAGATATTCTTTCAGTCCGCATACGGCAAAACATGGTATGCTTCCTGCAAGTTCCGAAACCTCCGAAAAAAGAAACTCCATATCCGTTTCCATTGTACATGGAATAGAATAAATCCGGTCTGGTCCGAAAGCCAGCGAAATTCTGCCAAATCCGGACGGATGGGCAAACAGAGGAAGAACATTTCCCGGATCCCTGGAAAATGCGACGCCCGCCCGCTCTGCCTGACGTGCCTCTTTAAATATATGCTGAATCTCTTCCCTGTCCGACACTTCACGGAAACATTCTTCAATGGCATTGCCCTCCGGCTCAACGTCAAAACGGCTGAGCATATTTTTAAACTGAAGACGCTGGAACAGTTCATGGGCCTCCTTTGTGTAGGGATTTCCATGTCTTGCCTTTTCCACATCAAACCGGATATCAGCATGGATATCTATTGTGGCTAGGGCCTTGCTCATTCTGGCCTGTTCCCAGTATTCCTGCAGATTTTTGCTGGCCCGGGGAGGTTTTATCTCTTCTGCATGTTCATGTGCGTTTTCAATCGTTCCATATTCCTGTATAATTTTTGTAGCTGTCTTTTCCCCGATTCCGGGAACGCCGGGGATATTATCCGAAGTGTCGCCCATAAGCGCTTTCACATCGATAAACTCCACAGGAGTAACCCCATATTTTTCTTTCACTTCCGCGGCATTGTAGTCCTCCACTTCCGTTTTACCCTGCTTTGTCTTCGGAATCCTGATTTTCACATGCTCCGTAGCAAGCTGCAGCGTGTCTCTGTCTCCGGAAATAATTGACACATCCATGCCTTTTTCTTCACATATCCGCGAAATCGTGCCCAGCAGGTCGTCTGCCTCCAGTCCGGCCTGTTCAATAATTTCAATATTCATAGCCTGCAGGACTTCCTTAATTACCGGTACCTGCTGGCGCAGTTCTTCTGCCATAGGTTTTCTCGTGCCTTTATAATCCGCATACATCTTATGTCTGAATGTAGGCGCATGCACATCAAAGGTTACGGTCAGATATTCCGGCTGTTCTTCATCCAGTATTTTAAACATAATATTCAGAAAACCATACACGGCGTTTGTGTGGAGCCCTTCAGAATTTGTCAGATCGGGCACCCCGTAAAAGGCCCGGTTTAAAATACTATGTCCATCTATCAGTACGATCTTTTTTCTCATCTGCCATACTTCTCCCTTCCGGATAACCCGATTTTCACTCAATAGTAAAGTATACACTAAACTTCCTCTTTTTTAAAGGCTGATTTTATGGTATTATGAGTAGCAGTTTAAAATCAAAAAACAGGAAAGGGACTCAGTATATGGACAGTATTATCTTTGATGTAGACGGAACACTGTGGGATTCCACTGACAGCGTTGCCCGGTCATGGAACCTGGCAATACAGGAAAACTCCTCTCTGGATCTGACAATTACGGAGAATGCGCTGCAGCAGGTATTCGGGAAAACCATGACAGAAATCGCGGATACACTTTTTTCCCGTCTTCCGGAAAAAGAGCGCATAAAATTGCTGGAAGTTTGTTTTCAGTATGAAAACCGCTATCTTGAAACCCATCCCGGAAAACTGTATGACGGAGTTACCGATACGCTGGCTGTGCTTTCCGGACAGTATCCGCTTTTCATTGTCAGCAACTGCCAGAAGGGCTATATTGAAGTGCTGCTGCGCACCTGTTCTCTGGAACCGTTTATAAAGGACCACCTGTGTTTCGGAGAAACACAGACCTCCAAAGGACAGACCATCCTCTCTCTTATGAAAAGAAACGGGTTGAAAAATCCCGTTTATGTAGGAGATACCCGGGGTGATGCAGACGCCTGCGCCGAGGCGGGTATTCCTTTTATCTTTGCCGGCTATGGCTTCGGAGATGTGCCTGATGCAAAAATGCGCATCAGTAAATTTACAGACCTGAAAGATTTTGTCTTCCAATTTTAAATACAAAAAAGCAACGGCAATGGGCTGCTTCACCGAAAATCCACGGTAAAGCAGCCCATATTTTATTTCTGCTCTGCTATTTGAATTACATCCTCATAACGAAACAAAAATCCTTCTATTCCTGAGGTTATCCCGTTCAGCCCACCTCAACACTGCTGTTGAACCGGTCCAGAAGAAGCGCCGCCACAATTCCCACAACAAGGCACACAATATTTATAATGCAGGATTCCACAGACGCCGCAAAACTTTCAAACGGAATGATAACAATCGTAGCCGCCACTACAATTCCCACAATTGCATGGAAAGCATAGGTGTAGAACCGGTCAAAAAGCAGATTGATCAGTTTTGCCAGACAGATTACTGTTGCAAGAGCACCGATTCCTCCCGGAATTAAAATATTCATGTCAATGCTGCCGATTCCATCTACAAAAGGCGTATAAAGTCCGAGAGGCATCAGAAGCGTTGAAAAGCTCATGCCCGGAGCGATTACGCTGAGCGCGAGACAGAATCCGCAAAACAGATACCAGCCAAATCCCGGAGTTATTGTTATAGAAGAAACTCCCAGCGCAAGCAGCAGCGCCAGAATTACAGCGAATGCAGCTGCCATGGAAATATAAGAACCTCTTTTCCGTCCCTGCTCTCCCGCTTCTCTCCACAGAGACGGAAGCATTCCGGTAATCAGACCTACAAACAGACAGACCGAAGGATTCTCATATTTTTCCAGCACAAATGCCAGGAGTTTGGCAACTCCCAGAAATCCCACTGCCATTCCTATAATATAGGGAATCAGTTTTGGCACATGGGTTTTGAAATTGCGGAACGGATTAGCCAGCAGTTCCATAACCGGCTTGTAAATTCCGAAAATAACACTCAGAACTCCTCCGGAAATACCGGGAAGAACGGCGCCCAGACCGATCAGGGCTCCCTGTATTATATGGAATATGAGTTTTACCGGCGATTTGTTCTCGTTTTTTTTCATTTTCTATCCTCTGGCCCACTGCCAAAAAGCCGCAGACCATTTTCCTTTCTTTTTCATTACAGAAAGTTATTCTATCACATATATGTATGTATGTCACTGAAAAAATATCCCCGGTTTTCCGTCCCGTTTTTTTAAAAAATCCCGGAAGTCCTGAAAGCACTGCATTTCAGGCATATCCGGGAATAAGTTCAATGCCGCTGGCCGGACTCGAACCGGCACGGGGTGAACCGCTTGATTTTGAGTCAAGTGCGTCTGCCAATTCCGCCACAGCGGCTAATAAAGCAGAGAGAGCCGATGTACCGCTCTCTCTGGCCGACTAAAATCTTATCATATTCATGTTGATTTTTCAACTGTTTTTCATTTTTTTATGAGTTTCTCCCCGATCGGAAAGCAATCAAATGTCGCGAAATAATCTGAAGGAGTTTCCGCCCGCCGGATCATCCGTACACTTCCGTCTTCCCGGAGCAGAAGCTCTGCAGATCTGAGTTTTCCGTTATAATTATATCCCATGGAGAACCCGTGGGCTCCTGCATCATGAATAAACAGATAGTCACCCATATCAACCTTCGGCAGCATTCTGTCAATGGCGAATTTGTCATTATTTTCACAGAGGGAGCCGGATACGTCATATTTATGATCGCAGGATGCATCCTCTTTTCCCAGCACAGTAATGTGATGATATGCGCCGTACATGGCCGGGCGCATGAGATTTACAGCACAGGCATCCACACCAATATACTCTTTATACGTATGTTTCTCATGGATCGCTTTGGTCACAAGCCCGCCGTATGGTCCCAGCATATACCGTCCGAGCTCGGTATAGATCGCAACATCTCCCATTCCTGCCGGAACAAGGACTTCTTCATACACTTTACGCACACCTTCCCCAATGGCATAAATATCATTCGGTTCCTGATCCGGTCTGTAAGGAATGCCGATGCCGCCGGACAAGTTGATAAAACCTATATGCACTCCTGTTTCTTTTGCAAGACGTACAGCCTGTTCAAACAGAACTTTTGCCAGCATCGGATAATAGTCATTTGTTACTGTATTGCTTGCCAGGAAAGCGTGAAGCCCGAATTCTTTCGCGCCCTTTCCCTTCAGAATCCGGTATGCGTCCGTGATCTGCTCCGTTGTCATGCCGTACTTTGCGTCTCCCGGGTTGTCCATAATATCATTGCTGATCTTAAAGAGTCCGCCGGGGTTATAACGGCAGCTGATCGTCTCCGGAATATGCCCGATAGTCTTTTCCAGAAAATCAATATGGGTAATATCATCCAGATTGATAATCGCTCCCAGCTTATCCGCAAGGACAAAATCTTCCGCCGGAGTATCATTGGAAGAAAACATAATGTCATGTCCTGTCACGCCGACCGCCTCTGAAAGCATCAGCTCTGTGTAGGAAGAGCAGTCGCAGCCGCAGCCGTATTCCTTTAAAATATCAATAAGAAACGGATTCGGCGTAGCTTTTACCGCAAAATATTCCTTATATCCCGGATTCCAGGAAAACGCCTCTTTCAGCGCCTTCACATTTTCCCTGATTCCTTTTTCGTCATAAATATGAAAAGGTGTAGGATAGGTTTTCACAATCTCCTCAACCTGTTCTTTTGTCACAAATGGCCTTTTGTTCATTATTATTTTTCTCCTTCTTGTATTTCTGCCGGACCCGTCTGGCTATTCCACCGTAGCGATCCGCATCATATTGCTTGAAGATGTTCTCTCCTGTAGTATATTGGATGAAGGGATCCCGGCGGTAAGTACAACCACATCCCCCGGCTCCACATACTGTTTTACCAGAGCCAGTTCTATGGCGCCGTTACAAATATCGTCTGTTGTGCTGAACTGCATGGATTTTAACGGAACAACTCCCCAGTAAATGGACATTCTTCGCAGCGCCCTCTCATTCGGGGTCACGCCCAGAATCATCTGTTTTGGTCTCAGATTGGATACAACTCTTGTGGTAGCGCCTGAAACAGACGGCGTAATAATACATTTGGCGTCCAGATTAGCCGCCGCCAGAACGGAGGAATATCCGATAGCGCTGGAGAGACTGCTTTTCAGCCGGCCATAGGCCTTTTCCAGCATTCTGTCGTATTCCAGATGCTGCTCCGTATTTTCAATAATATGAATCATCATCTGGAGAGCCTCCAGCGGATATTTTCCCGCTGCCGTCTCGCCGGAAAGCATCACCGCGTCAGTTCCGTCGTAAACTGCGTTTGCCACATCCGTAACTTCCGCTCTTGTCGGGCGGGGATTGCGGATCATGGAATCCAGCATCTGTGTCGCAGTAATAACTGTCTTGAAGTTACTGTTGCATTTCTGAATAATCATTTTCTGGAGATAGGGGACCTCTTCGGCCGGGATCTCAACTCCCAGATCCCCTCTTGCAACCATTACTCCATCTGCCGCCCGGATAATTTCATCAATGTTCCGGATTCCCTCGGCATTTTCAATTTTGGCGATAACCGGTGTGTAAGGAGCATTCAGTTCCTTCAGAAAAGCCTTGATCTCAAGGACACACTCTGCATTCCTCACAAAAGAGGCCGCAATAAAATCAATTCCCTGTTCCACACCAAAGCGGATATCGTCCTTATCTTTTTCTGTAATTGCCGGAAGGCGGACTGCCACATTAGGTACGTTGACGCCTTTTTTTTCACCCAGCTCACCGCCGTTGACAACTTCACACACAAGTTCTTTTTCTTTCCTGTGCTGCACCTTCAGGCCAATCAGGCCGTCATCAATCAGAATCGTGCTGCCGGTATCCACGTCTTCCACCAGCCCCGGATAAGAGATGGATACTTTTTTATTATCTCCCACGATCTCTTCTACGGTGAGCGTAAAAGTGTCTCCGGTGTTGAGCATAACCTTCTTTCCATCCCTGAGAGTGCCGGTCCGGATCTCCGGTCCTTTTGTATCAAGCAGTATGGCAGTATTTGTATGCTCTTCTTCCCGGAGCTGCTTTACCAGATCCATTCTGTGTTTATGCTCGGCATGATCTCCATGTGAAAAGTTGAACCTTGCCACATCCATGCCATTCTGGATAAGCTTTCTGAGCAGTTCTCTATTATTTGTATTCGGGCCCATTGTGCAGACCACTTTCGTCTTCTTCATGTACATCCTCCTTTTATACAAAACAGACTTCCCTCATATGCATCATGTCTTTTGTTTTAAGTTTTCCCACTATTTGACATGCTCATGCGTAAAGAGATGATCCTGACAGTATTCATAGTTTCCGTTGCATTTGGAACAGAACCTGAATTCCAGACACGGGTCATCCAGTTCCGTCCGGCCGCACACCGCACATCGATGATGCGCGCCGTTCGTATAAGTCATATGGGGGCTTGACTGCTTTTTAAATTTTGCCTTCCGCGCCTGTTCTCTCGGGCCAAATCTCTTATAGTTCCGCGTAGACAGGAAAAAGATAACAAAATTCAGAAGCGATGCACCAATTGCCACCCTTATGCCGATACCTCCATTAATAAAATCATATCCGGCCAGCACTACATATACCAGCGCCATCCACTTCATTTTTATCGGCAGAATAAAGTACAGCATGACTTCCATATCGGGATAGATTACCGCAAATGCCAGGAAAATGGACATGGTAATATAATTTGTGCCGATCAGGCCGACTGCAGACAGGGGTACTTCCACTCCATATCTGAAATAATAAAACGCATACAGTCCGAATACAGCCAGTACAGTAAACAGGAGTCCGGAAAAAATATATACATTATACCGGAAACTTCCCCATGTTCTTTCCAGAGCCGTACCCAGCGAATAATACAAAAGTACCAGAAATACAAGAGAGATCAGGTTGTCGGTAGGCGGGATCAGCACCCAGGAGATCAGCCGCCATACCTGCCCTCTTAATATCAGAGCCGGTTCCAGTGTAAGATATCCTACCATATCACGCATCAGATTCACGATGCCGAAGCCGATCACATAGCCGACCAGCAGATATACCGTCAGATTCGGAATTGCAAAACGTCCTAACTTTCTTTCTAATTTGTCAAGCCAGTTCAACTGTATTACCCCTAAC
Source organism: Mediterraneibacter sp. HA8405 (assembly GCF_056148955.1). NCBI lineage: Bacteria > Bacillati > Bacillota > Clostridia > Lachnospirales > Lachnospiraceae > Mediterraneibacter > Mediterraneibacter sp. HA8405. The sequence continues at coordinate 2,273,875 of NZ_CM148758.1, forward strand.
TTTCTTTGATTTTTTCTTTCTATTTCCATGTGTAATTGTACCGTCACATACAAGGTTTGTCAAACAGATGTTACCTCCTCTTCCGTGCTTTCATATAAACTTTATGTAAAATATCCATAAGCATAAGCAGAATCTGCCAATCCCGCATAATAATGACAATTGTCTTTTCCCGATTCCTGTCGTATAATGTATATTGCTGTAAATCTAAAATTACATTTAATATGTAGAAACTCACATATATTTATTACACAGAAGATTGGAGATCATACTATGAATCCGAAAGAATTACATACTCTGGGAATCGACATCGGTTCCACAACAGTTAAAATAGCGATTCTGGACGAAGAAAACGAGGTGCTCTTCTCCGACTATGAACGGCATTATGCAAATATTCAGGAGACACTTTCAGACCTGCTTGGACGCGCGCTCTATAAACTGGGGCCGATCTATGTCTCTCCGGTAATTACCGGCAGCGGCGGACTGACGCTTGCCAAAAATCTCGGCGTACCTTTTGTTCAGGAAGTTATTGCCGTTTCCACAGCGCTTCAGGACTACGCGCCCCAGACAGATGTAGCCATTGAGCTGGGCGGCGAGGATGCAAAGATCATTTATTTTGAAGGCGGAAATGTAGAACAGAGAATGAACGGCGTCTGTGCCGGAGGTACAGGATCCTTCATTGACCAGATGGCTTCCCTGCTTCAGACAGACGCTTCCGGCCTGAATGAATATGCGAAGAATTATAAGGCGCTTTATTCGATTGCAGCCCGCTGCGGTGTATTCGCCAAATCTGACATTCAGCCTCTGATCAATGACGGAGCTTCAAAGGAGGACCTTGCAGCCTCCATTTTTCAGGCAGTGGTAAACCAGACCATCAGCGGCCTCGCCTGCGGAAAACCGATCCGGGGCCATGTGGCCTTCCTTGGAGGACCGCTTCACTTTCTTTCCGAGCTCCGGGCTGCATTTATCCGCACGCTGAAGCTGGATGATGAACATATTATCGCGCCGAACCATTCTCATCTGTTCGCCGCTATCGGTTCTGCACTGAATTCAAAAAAGGATACCCCGGTTGCCCTCCGGGAACTTCAGAACCGGCTTGAGCGGAAAGTAAAGATGGAAATCGAAGTAGACCGTCTGGAGCCTTTATTTGCCACGAATGCGGAATATGAGTCATTCATTGCCCGCCATGCAAAACACCAGGTTCCGGTAAAGGATCTTGCAACATATCGCGGGAAGGCATTCCTGGGAATCGATGCCGGCTCTACAACCACAAAAGCTGCTCTTGTAGGCGAAGACGGCACGCTGCTCTATTCTTTCTATCACAACAATGACGGAGATCCTCTGGGAACAACTATCTCCGCTATTAAAGATATTTACGAACAGCTTCCGGAAGGAGTTGAAATCGTACACTCCTGCTCTACCGGATACGGAGAAGCCCTGATCAAGGCAGCTCTCATGCTGGATGAGGGTGAAGTGGAGACGGTAGCTCATTACTACGCCGCCGCATTCTTCGAACCGGATGTAGACTGTATTCTCGATATCGGCGGCCAGGATATGAAATGCATCAAAATCAAAAATCAGACCGTTGACAGTGTACAGCTGAACGAGGCATGTTCTTCCGGATGTGGTTCTTTTATCGAGACTTTTGCGAAATCTCTGAATTATTCGGTGGAAGACTTTGCCCATGAGGCCCTTTATGCCCAGAATCCCATTGATCTGGGAACCCGCTGTACTGTATTTATGAATTCAAAAGTAAAGCAGGCTCAGAAAGAGGGTGCTTCTGTAGCGGATATTTCTGCCGGCCTGGCTTACTCCGTTATCAAAAACGCGCTTTTTAAGGTAATCAAAGTATCCAGCGCGCAGGAACTTGGAAATCATATTGTCGTTCAGGGCGGTACTTTCTATAATAATGCCGTTCTGAGAAGTTTTGAAAAAATTGCGGACTGCGAGGCAATCCGTCCGGACATTGCCGGTATTATGGGCGCTTTTGGAGCAGCTCTGATTGCCAGAGAAAGATATACGGACTGTGAAGGCACTACCATGCTTTCCATTGATGATATCAAATCCATGGAGTACTCCACGACTATGACAAAATGCCGCGGATGTACCAATACCTGCCGTCTGACCATTAACCATTTCAGCGGCGGACGTAAGTTTATTACAGGAAACCGCTGTGAGCGCGGTCTCGGCAAAGAAAAGTCAAAAAATAGCATGCCGAACCTGTTCGATTACAAGCTTCATCGGTATTTTGACTACGAACCGCTTTCAGAAGGAGACGCAAAAAGGGGGGCAATCGGTATTCCCCGGGTATTGAACATATATGAAAACTATCCGTTCTGGTTTACATTTTTCACGAAACTGGGCTTCCGGGTGGTTCTCTCCCCGTCTTCTACCAGGAAGATTTACGAGCTGGGGATCGAATCCATTCCCAGCGAATCCGAGTGCTATCCGGCAAAACTGGCTCACGGACATGTACAGTGGCTGATCAACAATGGTGTAAAACATATTTTCTACCCGTCTGTTCCCTATGAGCGGAACGAGTTTGAAGATGCCAACAACCATTACAACTGCCCGATTGTAACGTCCTATCCGGAAAATATTAAAAACAATATGGATCCCATCGTAAACGGGGAAGTTGATTTTATCCATCCCTTCCTTTCTTTTCAAAGTGAGGAGACCCTGTCCTACCGTCTGATTGAAGAGCTGGGCGAAAAATTCTCATTAAATGAAAAAGAAATCAGATCCGCCGTTCATGATGCATGGACAGAACTTGCCGCCTGCCGTGAGGATATGCGCAGGAAAGGCGAGGAAACCATTAAATTCCTGAATGAGACAGGAAACAGAGGTATTGTTCTTGCCGGACGTCCGTACCATATTGATCCGGAAGTAAACCATGGGCTGCCCGAAATGATCACATCCTACAATATTGCCGTGCTGACAGAAGATTCTGTCTCCCATTTAAATCCGGTAGAACGTCCCTTAAACGTTATGGACCAGTGGATGTATCATTCCCGTCTGTACGCAGCAGCGAATTATGTAAAAACAACGGAGAATCTGGATCTGATCCAGCTGAATTCCTTCGGCTGCGGACTGGACGCCGTAACTACGGATGAAGTGGCAGATATTCTGACCGGTTCTGATAAAATTTATACGACGCTGAAAATTGATGAGGTTAACAACCTGGGGGCTGCCCGGATCCGCGTCCGCTCCCTGCTTGCAGCCATCCGCGTCAGGGAACAGAAAAAGACAGAACGCACTATCCGTCCGGCTTCCATTGAAAAAGTGCCGTTTACAAAAGAAATGCGCAAAACCCATACGATCCTTTGCCCCCAGATGTCACCGATCCACTTCGAACTTCTGGAGCCCGCTTTCAGAGCCGCAGGATACAAGATCGAAGTGCTTCCGAACGACAACCGTCAGGCCGTGGACATGGGTCTTAAATATGTTAACAATGATGCCTGCTATCCGTCGCTGATCGTTGTCGGACAGATTATGGACGCTATCCTTTCCGGAAATTATGACACCGATCATCTGGCGGTTATCATCAGCCAGACCGGGGGCGGCTGCCGCGCGTCCAACTATATCGGTTTTATCCGCCGTGCTTTGAAGAAAGCCGGATACGGACATATACCGGTAATCTCCATCAACTTAAGCGGACTGGAGGCCAATCCGGGATTCAAGATCACCCTGCCTCTCGCCGTGCGGATCGCATACGCGGCAGTATTCGGTGATATCTTTATGAAATGTGTTTACCGGATGCGTCCTTACGAGGCAGTGCCCGGTACTACAAATGCGATTCACCGGAAATGGGTGGAAGTGGTCCGGAAATTTGTATCCGAGGGATACCCGTCCCGCCGGAAATTCCGGAAGCTCTGCCACGACATTATCAACGACTTTGACAATATTGAAATTCTCGATATTAAGAAGCCCCGTGTAGGTGTCGTAGGCGAGATCCTGGTAAAATTCCTGCCGGCCGCCAACAACCATCTGGTAGATCTGCTGGAGGCAGAGGGAGCCGAAGCAGTCGTTCCTGATCTGATCGACTTTATGCAGTACTGCTTCTACAACCAGAACTTCAAGGTCTCCCATCTGGGATTCAAGAAGACAAAAGCACTGATCGGAAATCTGGGAATCAAAGCTGTGGAGTGGCTGCGCGGTCCTGCTTCCAGGGCATTTGCCGCAAGCAAACACTTTGCTCCGCCGGCACACATTGAGGATCTGGCAAAAATGGCCTCCGAAATCGTTTCCATCGGAAATCAGACCGGAGAAGGCTGGTTCCTGACCGGCGAGATGCTGGAACTGATCCACAGCGGCGCAGGAAACATCGTCTGCACACAGCCCTTTGCCTGCCTGCCGAACCATGTAGTAGGAAAAGGCGTAATCAAAGAGCTGAGAAGAAGACACCCGGAATCCAACATCGTCGCAATCGACTTCGATCCCGGAGCAAGTGAAGTAAACCAGCTTAACAGAATCAAGCTGATGCTGTCCACTGCATTCAAAAATCTTGAAAAAGAAAACTTCGAGAAATAAATGTCCGTTCGGGCGTGGGATGCCATAAAACAAAACCGTTCCGCTCTACCTCAAAGATTTGAATGGATGTAACACCGGAATCAAATGTTCGTCCAATGGGACTCTCATTTGACACCGGCTAACATCCAGAACAAATGCTTTTCGGAACGCTCCCACTTCATGTTTTGTTTTATGGCATCCCACGCCCGAACTTCTTTTTCTCTCAGCCAGAAAAGCTCCGACAGGAACATTGTCTTATAAATACACGAATTGCGCCCGGATGTCCTGTGAACTTCCGCTGCGCTTTCTTTCCATAACAGAAATCATCTTCCGGAATTTGCAGATGAGGACTTCATATTGGAAGAACCTGCAGGGACTTCTTCCCCGGGACGTTTTTCACAATATAAAATCCTCTGTCAGTCCATTCCGGCAGAGGATTTTCTGTAACAAATCTTCATTTTTGACTATTTTTTGATTTTTTTTGTGTATACTGCTGACTTATAGATGTGAAAGGAGTATTCGGCTATGCCAGAGAAAATATTAATTGTTGATGATGAACCTATGCTTGTCAGTCTTTTATCTGACTATCTCAGTGACCTCGGGTATTTTACCTGTACTGCGGCAGACGGAAAAGAGGCTCTGGACATGCTGCGGTTTTCTCCCGATCTCATCCTGCTGGATATTAACATGCCCGGCATGAACGGTCTGGAACTTTGCAGAATGATCCGTGACGAGGTTTCCTGTCCGATTCTGTTTCTCACCTCCCGGGCCTCCGAGCAGGACCGGATCAATGGTCTGCTTCTCGGCGGCGATGATTATATTACCAAACCTTTCAGTCTGCCGGAAACAGCGGCCCGGATCGCGGCACATCTGCGCAGAGAAGCACGGAGCAGGAACAGTTCCCGTCTTCTGGCTTCCCGGGAACTGCTGGTAAACCTTTCAAACCGGACGGTACATTATAAAGGGGAAAAAATTGATTTTTCCCGCCGTGAATTTGATATTATTGAATTTCTTATCACTCATGCGGGACAGGTGTTTGACCGGGAGCGGATCTATGAAGGAGTATGGGGACTGGACGCAGCGGGAGACAGTGCCGTCATCAAAGAACACATCAGCAAAATCCGGCAGAAGCTGCAGAAAACTACCGGTCGGGATTATATTGAAACAGTCTGGGGGGTTGGTTACAAATGGAAGCAGTAAAACAGAAGTCCCGTTTGTCCGGGCTGAGACAATCCTTTATTCTGTATGTCCTGACCACATTTTTACTGGTTACGGTTCTCTCTGCTCTTGTAATCTGGAGCTGTCTTTCTCTGCAGAACTATCTTCTCCCCGACTCTGATCAGGTCTATCTTACCGTCCAGAGCGACTATCCCGACGGAAGCAGCACAAGCACCACTGTGCTCATGTCTCTTAATGACGCGCTGCAGGAAATTCCCCGGAATGTCCCCACTGAATACAATTCGGAAGATCCCTCTGCAGGAGAACCGGATGTCCGGTATTCTGTCACCTCCATTGAAAACAGTTTTTCTGCCCTTTCTCCACGCCGGAAACTTGCCTACCACGGCAGTCAGATCGGGATGACGGCTCTGCCTGTTATCTTTTCTCTTGCAGGAATTCTTCTGTGCGGACTGACCTTTTACCGCAGGAAACTGAAAACGCCGATTTCTCTTCTTGCATCCGCATCCCGGGAGATTGCCGGCCAGAATCTGGACTTTCAGATATCCTGCCGCAGCCGGGATGAAATGGGGATGTTGTGTGATTCCTTTGAAAAAATGAGACAGACTTTAAAAGAGAACTACCAGAAGCTGTGGCGTATGCTGGAAGAACGGCGGGAATTACAGGGTTCCGTAGCCCATGATCTGCGCAATCCCATTGCAATTATCCAGGGATACGCCCAGTACCTTCAGTTCCATCTGACGAAAGAACAGATAAACAGAGAAAAAGTCCTGTCCGCGGCCGATCATATTATGCAGACAGCACAGCGCCTGGACCGCTACACGGAATCTCTCAGAACCATCAGCCGGCTGGAAGAACTGGAGATCCAGCCCCGGCCGGTCTCCTTTTCCCTACTCTCAGACAGAATGTTCGCCGATCTTTCTCTGCTGGCGGAAAAAGAACATCTGGAACTGAACTGGAAGAATGCCGTGTCAGAACAGGAAGTCTCGCTGGATGCCAAAATACTCTACCGTATTCTTGAAAATCTCATCGGCAATGCTGTACGGTTTGCAAAGAAAGAGATCTGCGTCCGTTTTTCCTGCAAATCCGGAATGCTGCATGCGACGGTATCCGATGACGGCAGCGGATTTCCGGATAAAATTCTGAATTCCGCAAGCCGATATGCTTCCATAGACAGTGACGGGACACACTCCGGTATGGGACTTGCAATCTGCCGGGTTCTCTGCCGGAATCATGGCGGCAGCCTTACACTGCGAAACGGGGAAAAAGGCGGGGCTGCTGTATCTTTCACTTTATCCATTTGACGGGAATTTGACTTTTTTCAAATATGATCTCCTTGTAGTAAACCGGATCTCCCGCAGAGTACCGGGAAAGCAGTTTTCTGTTTTCCCTGCCGGCGGGAACATCCATATTACAAAATAACAAGGAGGTCTTTTTTATGAATTTTTTCAGGAAATATTCCCGAAAACCTGCTGCTGCAAAGGCGGCAGTATTACTGACTGCAGTCTGCGGATGCATTTTTTCTGCATGCGGGACAAATTCTTCCGATCATTATACCGGAAATCCGGAACAGACCGATGACGGGTCTGACCGGGAATCCGGCAGCGATGTTCCGGATATTTCTTCCGACAGCAATTCTGATGAACTGGTTTCTCTGATTCATCACACCGGTCTGTTCAGCCGTTTCTGCAGTACGGATGAGGGGTTCTATTATCTCACCGAAAAACAAACCGAACTTTCTGACGGCAGCTATGCTTCTCATCTGATGTACATGGATTATGCCACCTGTCAGGAAGTCTATCTGTGCAGCGACAGCAGCTGCAGACATGATACGCAGGCATGTACATCTGTTTTTTCAGATGCATCTTATGACGGCAGAATCTTTCTATGGGACGGTTTTCTCTACTACCTGGACCGTTTCCCCGACACGAGCGGCACAACGGTCATTACGATTACAGGCGAAACCGAAACGGAAACCAGGCCCTCTGTCCTGTACCGCATGAATCCGGACGGGTCCGGCCGGGAACAGATCTACACCTTTGACGACAACGCCACCGTGGAAGACGTGGCTTTTGGCGGCCCCGGCGGCCTGTATTTTGTAACCAAAAAGCTGGGCACTGCTCAGATCAGCTCCGGCACCTATACTACGGCTTCCGACCGGCAGCTCATCTGCCTTGATCCGGACAGCCGGGAAACCCGTTCTGTATGTCCGCTGGATTTTGACGACGGACTGAACTGGCAGGTAATCGGCTGTGCCGGAAACCGGATTATTCTGGAGACATATCAGTATCCGGACGGCATGACAGAACAGGATGCTGCCGCTCTCGACGAAGACAGCTATATGGATATCCTGAAAAAAACAAAACTGGTATATGCATCGCTGGACTTGTCTGACGGAAAAAAAGCCGTAATCTGCACCCGGTCCTGCGGCAATTCCTCTTCTGAATGTATTTTAAACGGATTTCTGTATATTTCAGATGATTCCGGTAAGGACATTTTAAAAATCGATCCTCTGACCGGTGAGGAAAGCGTTGTCGCCAGTCTGTCCAGGAACGATCTGTCCGGCACCCTTGGCAGTCTGCTGTGCTGCACCAGTTACAACACAGCAGAAGATCCCTGCTACAGCTTCATCGATACAGACACAGGAAAGGTATATGACTGCAGCCTGACCAACGAGGCACTTGGATGGCCGCTGGATCTGATGGCAGAAGCCGGCGGCCGCGCGCTGGTAATCTATGATTATGAATATACTGACAACGGGGACGGCTCCTATGAAATTTCCCGCTACCAGTACGGGCTGATCAGACTGGAAGACCTGCTGAACAGCGTGCCGGACTACACACCTGTAAAAATGATCCAGGAGGGAATCTGAAATGCTGGAATTAAATAAAATAACGAAACAATACGGAAGGAAAAAGGCTCTGGATCAGGTCTCTCTTACATTAAAAGAAGGCGTGTATGGCCTTCTCGGCCCGAATGGCGCAGGCAAGTCCACGCTGATGAGCCTTATCACAGGGAATCTGGCTCCCACTTCGGGGCAGATTTTCTGGGATGGAACAGAGATCCTGAAAATGGGCGCCGCATACCGGAGTCTGCTGGGCTATGCACCCCAGCAGCAGGGCCTTTACGACAATTTTACCGGTCTTCGCTTTCTCTCCTATATGGCCGCCCTCAAAGGCATTCCGAAAAAGAAACAGAAAGAAGAAATACACCGCGTCCTGTCCTGTGTAAATATGGCGGACGAAGCCGGCCGGCTGATCGGAACATATTCCGGCGGCATGAAGCAGAGAATTCTTGTCGCCCAGGCCATTCTTGGAGATCCCAGTCTGATCATCCTGGATGAACCTACCGCAGGAATGGACCCCAGAGAAAGGGTCAGAATCCGGGAAACGATAAAAAATATGTCCGGGGACAGAATCATTCTTGTTTCAACCCATGTGGTATCCGATATTGAATCTGCAGCCGGAGAAATCATCCTTCTCAGAGAAGGCAGTATCGTAGATCAGGGCACAGTCCCTGATCTCTGCCGGAAATGGAATCAGGCAGAAAATCTGGAACAGGTATATTTACAGGTATTCAAAAAAAGAGCTGCCGGAAAGGAGGCCGCATATGATTTGTCTTATCCGGTCTGAGCTGAAAAAAGTCTGGGGAAGGAAAAGCTTCCCCGGCCTTATGGCTCTTCTCATCTTCCTTAATCTGTTTTTTCTGTGGTACCTGAACCGGCCTGTCCAGGGAGAGCCTCCTCTTTCAGCTTACCGGGCTGTATGCCGGGACATCTCCGGAATGACAGAGCCGGAAAAGCTGGATTATATCCAGGGGCTGAAGGAACAGACCGACGGCATTGCCCTGGTGGAAGAAGTCCGGAATCTTTTCGCTCAGGGGACCGAGGCAGGGAACGCACTTGCCAGGCAGCGTATGAACAGCAGTTCCGTAATCTATGAAAAGTATTACGAAATTTACCGGACCGGGAATTATCTTACCTACACCCATTCTCTGGAGGAAGAACAGGCACTGGCAGATCAGCTGTATGAAGAAATCAGCGTTGTATCCCGTTATGACGATTATATCCGGACGGTACAGGAGAACAGTTCCCGCTTAAGCGGTATCTCAATCTTTCAGTCCGGCGGATCAGAAGAATCCTTCACCAGCCGGAATATCAGGAAAAGTGCGGAGGACCACAGCGGCATGACCGGGGAAAATATCCGCTGGTTTCCCGCAAAAGGGATCACCATGGCACTGGAAAATCCTGTTTCGGATCTTCTTCTGCTTCTTTCGGTATTTCTCTTTGTGGGACAGCTGATCGCGGAAGAAAAGGAAAAGGAACTTTTTGCGGTTACAAGAGCTTCGAGGCGGGGTGTGGCCGTGGATATGGCGGCCCGCATTGCCGCGCTTTTCCTCCACTGTGTCACCCTCACGTTTCTGCTCTTTGGCACCGGTCTGCTGTTCGGCATATCAGCCGCGGGAGCCGGAGACCTGACCGCAGCGCTCCAGTCGGTGGCCTCTTATACGGAAAGCAGTGTGCCGGTTTCCATAAGTACTTTTCTTCTGGCATCAACAGCCGGAAAAGCTATTACAGTTTTCTGCTTCGGACTGCTGCTGTCCGCCTTCGCCATTTTCGCCTCCCGCAGCTTCTCACCCCAGCTGGCAGGAATCGGCTTTCTTACAGTAAACTGGATTTTCTACACACAGATTCCCTCTTATTCCGGATGGAATCTGTTAAAATATCTTTCTTTTTTCGGGCTGCTCCGGACGGATCAGATATGGGGGAACTATTTAAATCTGAGTATTCTGGGATATCCGGTCAGCCGCCCTGCCTGCTCTCTGACTGCGCTGGCACTCTTTCTCGCAGCAGGTCTGTCGCTCACTTTCGTACTGTTCGCCCGTGGAAGACATCTGACCCTGCGCCGGAAAATTTTTTCCTTTCGTATGCCCTTCCGCCCTCACAGCAGCCTGCTGTGCCATGAAAGTTACAAACTGCTTTTTGCAAACCGCATCCTGTTTGTTGCAGCAGCATTTGTATGCATTCTCGGATGGACGGATCTGGGAAGGAAATATGTCCCGTCAGCAGGAGAAGAATACTATCAGACACTGATGAAATCTTTAGAAGGAGAACTGAACGAAGAAAAAGAGGCGCTTATTGCTTCCGAACAGGCACGCTTTGATGAGGCATCCGCACAGATCAAAAAAATCGACCGTATGACAGCAGACGGCGCGATCAGCGAAAGTACCGGTGAAAGTATGAAACTGCCCTGGGAAAGCGAAATGTCTTTCTATCCTGCCTTTCAGAGAGTCCTGGCTCAATATGAAAAGATTCTGGAAAACGGCGGCATCTTTGTCTATGATACCGGGTATCTTTACCTTCTCGGCAGCATAGACGACAGTCTTCTGACCGATCTGCTCCTTCTTGTCCTCTGTATCTGCTTCTCCTTCTCAGATGTAATGGCGCTGGAGGACAGCAGAGGAATGTGGAAACTGCTTTCTGCCACCCGCTGCGGCCGCAGGAAAGTACTCCGGAGCAAATATCTGGTCTGCAGTTTTGTGTGCATCGGAATCACTCTTTTTCCCTGGATCTTCCGCTGGATTTCCATTTCAGAAGTCTATCCCATGGGGGAACTGCAGGCAGGAATACAGAACATACCACAATACAGTCATTTCCTCCTCAATATGCCGATTCTGCTCTTTCTGTTCCTGGCAGCATTGATTCAGGCCGGCGCTGTACTTCTCATAACATTTCTCGTCCTGCTTTTGTCCCGCTGGAGGAAAAACGCCTTTCAGGCGCTGTTTCTGACGCTGCTGCTGTTTGCCGTCCCACTTATTCTGAGCGAAATGGGACTTCCTGTCATAAAATGGTTTTCCATATGGCCTTTATACAGCTGGACCGGTCTTCTTTAGAAAAGATACAGAACGTCCCCTGCCGGGATTGACTTGCATTAGTCAATCCCGGCAGGGGACGTTCGATTCTTATTTTTCATTTACACATTTCTATTGAGCCGGATTTCCGCGGCATCAGACACCGATCCGGTAAAGGAAGAAGCATCCGCCGAACAATCCGAGAATCAGGCCCGCATATCCGCCGGCACAGATCAGATCTGCAAGCGCCGCCATAATACCTGTTCCGGTACATGCGCATACGACCAGGCCAATCGCCAGTCCTGCCAGCGTCCAGCCCATGATCATAACCGGAAGAAAAATAGATACTGCATGACTCTCGTCCGTATATTTGTTAATAAAATTCCACAATCCTCTGTACATTTTCAGGCCCCCGTTTTATCTCATATGTCATCCTATGCATAAATCTGTTAAAGAGTACCATTCTCTTTACTGCTGCATATTTATTTTAAACAGAGGATGTAAAAACTATTCTTCTGATTATGCAAAGTTTCTGTAAAGCGGACATGCGAGATCCATTTTCTGTTCTGCACTCAATTATCCCAGAATCTGTCCGGCCACATCAGCCGGAGTCTCTGCAATCGCTTCTGCTCCTGCATGTTCCAGTTCTTCACGGCTGCCATATCCGTATAATACTCCCAGACTGTGAAGTCCGGACTGTTTTGCTCCTTCTATATCGTGACGGCGGTCGCCGATCATGACGGTATTTTTTCTGTCAGCTTCAGAAATACCGCATGTCTCAAGTACATATTCAATCACCTCATGTTTGACTGTTCGTGTTCCGTCCATACATGCGCCGCCTATAAAATCAAAATACTGATCAAATCCAAAATGCTCCGCAATCTGTCCTGCGTATTTTTCCGGCTTTGAAGTGGCCATCAGTACTTTAATTCCTGCTGCTTTAAGCTGTCTGAGCATCTCCGGCACACCGTCATATACGCGGTTCTCAAAAATGCCTTTCTCCCCGTAATATTCCCGGTATATAGAAACCATTGCTGCTCCCTCTTCTTCGGACAGATGAAAAACCCTCTGAAACTGCTGCTGAAGAGGCGGTCCGATAAAAGAACGAAGCACACCTTCCTCCGGCTCACTGATTCCCCGTTTTTTCAGAGCATAACGGATCGAATTTAAAATTCCGGGACAGGAATCCGTAATTGTTCCGTCCAGATCAAACACAGCTGTTGTGTATTTCATATTTTCTTTTCTCCTCTCATGAAAATATTAACAGAGATACTGCAGCATAATATATCTTTTCCGTCTGATAATCTCTAAAAACTTCTGATATGATCTTCCTCTTCGCTTTCTGTTTTGATTACCTTCCGTATTACAACATAATATCCGTAGTCATCATTGACTTTCACGTAGACCCGGTCGCCTTCTTTATGTCCCAGAAGTGCTTTTCCTATGGGCGACTCAATACTGACCAGGCCGTTCAGAGAACTGCCCCGGACAGACGTAACGATCCGGTATGTCTCTGTCTCATCATCATCTTCGCAGTAGATCTCAACTGTATTATTTAACCCGACCTCATCTGCTTTCGAATGATCTTCCACGATTATGGCTGTCTTCAGCATTCTCTCCAGATAGCGGATCCGGCTTTCATTCCGGTTTTTCTCCTTTTTGGCCGCGTGATACTCAAAATTTTCACTCAGATCTCCATGGGAACGGGCCTCCTTTACCGCTTCAATCAGTTCTTTCCTCTCTACAAGCTTACGGTGATCGATCTCTGCCTGTATTTTTTCCACATCACTTTTTGTCAGTTTTTCCCGCATATTTCATATTCTCCTTCTGAAAGCCGGCTTTTGCCGGCTTTACATACAGACAGAGGCCCGGCTGTATTCATGCCGTGCCTCTGTGCAGCTTTTTCTATATCTGATCTTCTTTATTTTACAATCAGTGATTTTCCTGTCATCTCTTTGGGCTGCTCCATTCCCATCATCTCAATCAGAGTCGGAGCGATATCAGCCAGGCATCCGCCTTCTCTCAGTTTGTAGGACGGATCTGCGTTTACAAGGATAAAGGGAACCTGGTTTGTTGTATGAGCGGTAAACGGCTCGCCTGTCTCCTCATCTATCAGCTGTTCCGCATTGCCGTGGTCAGCACAGATAAACATCTGTCCGTCCACTTCTTTGATTGCATCTACTGCCTTTCCGACACACTCGTCAACCGCCTCGATTGCCTTGATCGCCGCATTCTCAACTCCGGTATGTCCTACCATATCCGGGTTTGCGAAGTTGATGATAACCACGTCGTATTTGCCGGATTTGATCGCCTCGACCAGTTTGTCGCATACTTCATAAGCGCTCATCTCCGGTTTCAGGTCGTATGTCGCAACCTTGGGAGATTTTACAAGGATGCGGTCCTCACCCGGATTCGGCTCCTCAACGCCGCCGTTAAAGAAGAAGGTTACATGAGCATACTTCTCTGTCTCGGCAATACGGGCCTGTTTCATGTTATGAGCCGCAAGGAATTCTCCGAATGTATTTGTGATCTCTTCTTTTACAAAGGCTACCTTCTTGTTCGGAATTGTCACATCATACTCTGTGAAGCACACATAAGTTGTCTTTACTCTCTCGCCTCTGTCGAATCCTGTGAAGTCATCATCGCAGAATGTTCTGGTGATCTCTCTTGCCCGGTCCGGACGGAAATTAAAGAAGATAATGGAATCTCCATCCTTTACCGTTGCTGTCGGAGCGCCGTCTTTCATAATTACCATGGGCACAACAAACTCATCTGTCACATCTTTATCATAGGAAGCCTGAATTCCCTCTGTCGCGGAAACCGCTTCGTCTCCCTCGCCCTTTACAAGTGCTCTGTAGGCTTTCTCCACGCGATCCCAGCGGTTATCACGGTCCATGGCATAGTAGCGGCCTGCAACCGTAGCAACCTGCCCTACTCCGATCTCTTTCATTTTGGCTTCCAGCTCTTCCACATACTCTTTTCCGGATGCCGGAGGCGTATCACGTCCGTCAAGGAAGCAGTGTACGTATACCTTCTCGATTCCCTGTCTCTTTGCCAGCTCAAGAAGTCCGTAAATATGTGTATTGTGGCTGTGCACGCCGCCGTCAGACACAAGTCCCATCAAATGAAGCGAGGAATCATTCTTCTTAACGTTCTCACATGCTGCCACAAGCGCTTTATTCTCAAAGAAATCCCCATCCTGAATCGCTTTTGTAATCTTGGTCAGATCCTGATAAACAATACGTCCTGCGCCCATGTTCAGATGTCCTACCTCGGAGTTTCCCATCTGGCCGTCCGGAAGTCCTACTGCCATGCCGCTGGCATTTCCTCTCACAAACGGGCACTCAGCCATCAGCTTGTCCATGACCGGTGTAGCCGCCTCTGCCACTGCGTTTCCATGTTTGTCATCTCTTAAGCCGTAGCCGTCTAATATCATCAATACGGTTGGTTTCTTGCTCATATCCATATCTCCTTTATTCTGTACATTTGGGGATTTATCCCGTTAAATATTGTACCCGCTTTTAAACAATTTTGCAAGACGGAGAACAGGGGTTGTGACAAAAGCTTATCCGCCCGCCGAAATAACTGCTGAAATTCTTCTTATTCCAGGAGCCCCAGATGGGAAAATGCTTTCCAAAGCCCGTCACATTCTACATCATCGGTCACATAATCTGCCGCAGCCCGGATCTCCGGGCCTCCGTTTCCCATAGCTACGCCCATCCGGCTGTGTTCCAGCATGGGAATATCTACCTTTGCATCTCCGAAAGCCACCGTAGCATCCGGAGAAGCATGCAGATGTTCCAGCAGAACATCCATGGCATATGCTTTGTCAATCTCTTTCAAAGCCAGATCTCCGAACAGCGCCGTTTCTCCCGCGCCGCCCCAGGTTCCCGCTTTCAGTTCAGGAAACGCTTCTGCCGCGCTCTGCGGGATATGGCTGTTTCATAAATTCTGTCGGATGCTCCAGATCATTGAGAATTCCCTGATTCAGAAGGGCCCCCATAGGCACCACGGAGCTGTTGATTTCGTTAAATGTAAGCCAGTATTTTACTTTCCCTTTGTATCTCTCAAAAATCGCCCGGCAGTAATTCAGAAAATATCCGATCATGTCCCGGCTGACCCATGCATTGCACTTCTTTGTCAGTCCGAAAGGCACTTCGTAGTGCGATATGGTGATCAGAGGTTCGATTCCGTATTTCAGGCACTCGTCAATTACTTCCTCATAGTGCTTCAGTCCTGCTTCATTGGGCTCTGTCTCGTCGCCGTTCGGGAAAATCCGGGTCCATGCAATCGAAAAGCGATAGCACTTGAATCCCATCTCCGCAAATAAGGCAATGTCTTCTTTAAACTTCTCATAGTGCCGGATCCCTTCATGGCTGGGGTAAAAAGTTCCTTCCTCCGGTATCGGAGTAATCCGTTTGCTCTGTCCGAACTTTCCTCCCGTACAGATGTCTGATACAGAAACACCCTTTCCGTCAACATTCCATGCGCCTTCGCACTGATTTGCGGCAGTAGCGCCGCCCCAGAGAAAATTCTTTGAAAATCCCATTCTATTCTCCTCCTATGATAAGTTTGTCCTCTTCAACTGTCACTCCGCCAAGTTCCTCTGCATTCGTAATAAGAACCGGCATCTGTATCTCACAGCCTGCTTTTTGTCCACTGTCAGATCAGACAAATTTAAAAAAACTGTTTTAGTAGATTTAGACAACAGACATTCCCGTAAAGCGAAACTTCCGGATCCAGATATTGGGGAAACATATCCCTTTTATCTGAAACCGGAAGTCCTGTTTTCTGACTTTTAAACAGTCTGTTTATCGTTATTTGTAGTTTACGATCATTTGTAGTTTACGATCTTTCCGAAGTCTGCCTTCAGAGAAGCTCCGCCTACCAGGCCGCCATCGATATCAGCCTGCGCAAACAGCTCTGCAGCGTTTCCAGCATTTACAGATCCGCCGTACTGAATACGGATTGCTTCTGCTGTAGCTTCATCATAAACCTCTGCAACACACTCACGAATGCCTTTGCACACTTCCTCAGCCTGCTCTGTTGTAGCAGTCTTGCCGGTTCCGATGGCCCAGATGGGTTCGTAAGCGATAACCATTGTCTTAGCCTGATCAGCTGTTACATTCTGAAGACCCACTTTAACCTGCTGCCGGATGAAGTCCATTGTAACGCCCTGCTCTCTCTGCTCCAGAGTCTCGCCGCAGCACATAATCGGTGTAATGCCGTGCTCGAAAGCTTTGAGGACTTTCTTATTTACATCCTCGTTTGTCTCACCAAAGTAATCTCTTCTCTCTGAGTGTCCGAGAACTACATATTTCACGCCTGCGTCTACAAGCATTGCCGGGGAGATCTCGCCTGTGTAAGCGCCGCTCTCCTCAAAATACATATTCTCAGCTCCAACCTGGATGTTTGTTCCCTTTACCGCCTCAACAACCGGAACGATATCGATAGCCGGTACACAGAATACTACATCTACTTCATCATTCGCAACAAGTGGTTTCAGTTCTTCTACAAGAGCAACGGCCTCGCTGGGAGTTTTATTCATTTTCCAGTTGCCCGCAATAATTTTTTTTCTTGCCATTTTTTCTTCTCCTAAACATATTATCGGCAGCCCGCGCCTCCGGCTTGCCTTCGCTAAGCTCTCTGGTATGTTCGCCTTACTAGCTTCGATAATACCTCAGCAAGTGCGGCGAACTAAGTAAACGCTAAGCTCAGCCTGCGCCTCCGGCTTGCCTTCGCTAAGCTTTTTACTTATCGTTTGCTGCTGCTACGCCCGGCAGTTCTTTTCCTTCAAGGAATTCGAGAGAAGCGCCGCCGCCTGTTGAGATGTGTGTCATCTTGTCGCCGTAGCCCAGCTGATTTACTGCTGCTGCAGAATCACCGCCGCCGATGATTGTTACAGCGTCTGTCTCGGACATTGCCTTCGCAACTGCCTCAGTTCCGGCTGCGAATTTCGGCATCTCGAAGCATCCCATCGGTCCGTTCCATACAACAGTTTTTGCGTCTTTTACAGCATCCGCATAAAGTTTTGCTGTCTCAGGTCCGATATCAAGGCCCATCCATCCTTCCGGAATCTCGCCCATAGCAACAACTTTCGTATTTGCGTCATTGGAGAAATCATCGGCAATAACAGCATCTACCGGGAGAAGCAGGTTTACGCCTTTTGTTTTTGCCTTTTCGATCATGTCAAGCGCATACTGGCAGTAATCTTCCTCGAGAAGAGATTTTCCAACACTGCCGCCCTGAGCTTTGCTGAATGTAAAGCACATTCCTCCGCCGATGATCAGAGTATCAACCTTATCAAGCAGGTTCTCGATTACGGAAATCTTGCTGGAAACTTTGGATCCGCCGAGGATTGCAACAAACGGTCTCTCCGGGTTTTCAACTGCGTTGCCAAGGAAATCAATCTCTTTCTGCATCAGATATCCTACAACTGCAGTATCTACATATTTTGTAACACCGACATTTGAGCAGTGAGCTCTGTGGGCTGTACCAAATGCGTCGTTTACAAATACATCGCAAAGAGAAGCAAGTTCTTTGGAGAACTCATCCCCGTTCTTTGTCTCTTCTGCTCTGTAACGTGTATTCTCAAGAAGCACAACGTCTCCGTCTTTCATCTCTGCAACTGCTGCTTTTGCGTTCGGTCCAACTACTTCCGGATCTGCTGCAAATTTCACTTCCTGTCCGAGCAGTTCGGAAAGTCTTACTGCAACCGGCGCCAGAGAAAGTTCCGGTTTGGGTTCTCCCTTCGGTTTTCCAAGATGAGAGCAGAGGATTACCTTTCCTCCGTCTGCAATCAGTTTTTTAATTGTCGGAAGAGCCGCAACAATACGATTTTCATCTGTGATCTTTCCGTCAATCAGCGGAACGTTGAAATCACATCTTACAAGAACTCTCTTTCCTTTTACATTGATATCATCGACTGATTTTTTGTTGAGCATTGCCATTGTCATTGCCTCCTGTACTTTCAAAATAGTGAAAAAAGGTCCGGTCCAATAATTAAGACCGGACCCTTTGTGAGTCAATTCAGAATTCTGTCAGACTTTCAATTAAGCCTCAAGCAGTTTTCCGAAGTATTTGATTGTTCTTACCATCTGGCTTGTGTAAGAATTCTCGTTGTCATACCATGAAACAACCTGAACCTCTGTTGTACCGTCGCCAACCGGAAGAGCCATTGTCTGTGTAGCATCGAACAGAGAACCATATGTCATACCAACGATATCGCTGGATACGATCTCATCCTCGTTGTAGCCGTAAGACTCATTGGATGCTGCTTTCATAGCTGCGTTGATCTGGTCAACTGTAACTTCGCCTTCAACAACTGCTGTCAGGATTGTTGTAGATCCTGTCGGAGTCGGAACACGCTGAGCAGAGCCGATCAGTTTTCCGTTCAGTTCCGGAATAACAAGACCGATAGCTTTCGCTGCACCTGTGCTGTTCGGTACAATGTTAACTGCTGCTGCGCGAGATCTTCTCAGATCGCCTTTTCTCTGCGGTCCGTCAAGTGTCATCTGATCGCCTGTGTAAGCGTGGATTGTGCACATGATACCGGATTTGATCGGTGCAAGATCGTTCAGAGCCTTAGCCATCGGAGCAAGGCAGTTTGTTGTACAGGATGCTGCAGAAATAATGTCGTCATCCTTTGTCAGTGTCTCGTGGTTTACATTGTAAACGATTGTCGGAAGGTCATTTCCTGCCGGAGCGGAGATGATAACTTTCTTAGCGCCTGCATTGATGTGAGCCTGAGCTTTTTCTTTCTTTGTATAGAAGCCTGTACACTCAAGAACTACGTCAACACCGATCTCTCCCCACGGAAGGTTGTTAGCATCAGCTTCAGCGTAGATTTTGATCTCTTTGCCGTCAACAGTGATGGAATCCTCTCCTGCCTCAACTTTGTCAGCCAGTGCATATTTGCCCTGTGTTGAGTCATATTTCAGTAAGTGAGCCAGCATTTTCGGAGAAGTAAGGTCGTTGATTGCCACGATCTCAAATCCCTCTGCTCCAAACATCTGTCTGAAAGCGAGACGTCCGATACGTCCAAATCCATTAATCGCTACTTTTACTGCCATGATTAATTCCTCCTAAAAGTTTATAAAAATTCTTTGGCTGAAGTACAGCCAGGCAATGAACCCCTCACAAATGCACGCACGTATTGCTTAAGATTCATCAACTAGAATAATTGTACTAAAATGGAAACAAAAATTCAAGTGCTAAATGTATTTTTAGCTAAACTTGTCTGAAAATGGGTTTTCTGTTCCTGTATTCCGCATAGTATCGGAAACCGCAGTTTCTGAGTATATCGCCTGCTTTTTCAAAATCAAACGCTACATGCTCCGGCTTGTGGGCGTCTGCCCCTACCGTAATAATCTCGCCTCCCAGTTCCCGGTATCTGCGGATCACATCCGGATGAGGATTACAGAATCCCAGCCCGTATTTAAAGCCGCCCATATTCATCTCAATCCCCTTCCCCATATTGATCAATTTCTTCAGAATTTCATCAATTTCATCCGAAAATGCCTGATAGGAATACTCCCGGGCCTGATGTCTCCCATAACGCACCACATAATCAAGGTGCCCCAGAACATCAAAACCCTTCACCTGGTCCAGATTTTCTGCCGTGGCCTGAAACGCTTCTCTGTACACATCTGCATCACTGCGGCCTTCAAAAATAACACCGTCATATGGATCCATCCCGTGAATCACATGCAGAGAACCAATTACGAAATCAAAAGGATATGTCTCTATCAGTTTCCGGTACCGGTCTCCCAGGTGAGGCTGAAGTCCCAGCTCTACACCGATGCGGAGATCCAGTCTGTCCGCATATTCTTTTCTGATTTCACGAAGAACCTGAAAATACTGATCCAGATCGAACAGAAAAGGATTCATTCCGGTCTCACTGTCTGCCGGATAATCTTCGTCAATATGATCTGTAATGCAGACTGCTTCCATGCCACGCTCCAGAGCAGCATCCAGCATCGCCCGCACCGATGCGTCGCTGTCCCCGGAAAACTCTGTGTGCATATGAAAATCTGCCCGTACCCCCATATCTGCCGGTTTCATAATATGGTTCCGCCTCCCATCACGTATTCTCCGTCATAGAGTACCAGAGCCTGTCCCGGTGCAACGGCTCTAAGCGGTTCCTCAAAATGACAGGTAATTTCATCCTCGCCGGTTCTTTCCGCTGTGCACCAGGCGCCTCTGTGATTGTACCTTACTTTGGCGAAAGCCCGCACCGGTGATGTGATATCCCCCACAGCCATGAAATTCAGTCTGTCAGCCCGCACAGTATGGGTCAGCGACTCTTCCAGTGTGCCGACTACTACTTCATTCGTCTGCGGCCGTATTTCCACCACAAAGGCAGGATATCCCAGGGCAAGGCCCAGCCCTTTTCTCTGGCCTACTGTATAATGAATAATTCCTTTGTGGCGTCCGAGAATCTTTCCGTCCGGTGTGACGAAGTTTCCTTCTTCTGCTTTTTTTCCGGTCTCTTTTTCAAGAAATGCAGCGTAATCTCCGTCAGGCACAAAACAGATATCCTGACTGTCTGGTTTATCCGCTACCTTAAGACCGATTTCTCCGGCAATCGCACGGATCTCGTCTTTCGAATAATCCCCTACAGGCATAAGGGTATGACTGAGCTGCTCCTGCGTAAGATTATAAAGAGCATAGGTCTGATCCTTTGTCAGAGTGGACGAACGCCGCAGCGCATAGCGGCCGTTTTTCAGCTTTTCAATCCGGGCATAGTGGCCTGTAGCCAGATAGTCCGCGCCGATAGACAGACTTTTTCTCAGCAGAGCTTCCCATTTTACATATCGGTTACATGCAATGCAGGGATTGGGAGTATGTCCGCTGTAATACTCGCCGGCGAAATAATCAATCACATTCTTTTGGAACTCTTCCCGGAAATTCATTACATAAAAAGGAATATCCAGAGCAGCCGCAACTCTTCTGGCATCATCTACAGCGCTTAATCCGCAGCAGCCGCCGTTCTCTTCCACGGAACAGACGTCTTCTTCCTGCCAGATCTGCATGGTAACACCAATAACATCATATCCCTGCTTTTTTAACAGATACGCCGCAACGGAGGAATCCACTCCCCCGGACATTCCAATGACCACTCTGCTCATTAGTATTCCTCTTCTTCCTCATCCTCATGTATATCTGACTTCGGTTTTGATAGTCCTTCGATCTTTATGCCATTCTTCTCCGCATAATCCCAGAGCGCCGCGTGAATCGCCTCCTCTGCCAGAAGAGAACAGTGAACCTTAACCGGCGGAAGACCGTCCAGAGCTTCCATAACCGCTTTATTTGTCACCTGCATTGCTTCCTGAATGTTCTTTCCCTTTACCAGTTCTGTAGCCATGCTGCTGGTTGCAACCGCCGCGCCGCAGCCAAACGTCTTAAATTTCACATCCCGGATAATCTGATTTTCATCAATATCCAGATAAATGCGCATAATATCGCCACACTTTGCATTTCCCACCGTACCTACTCCGCTGGCGTTTTCAATCTCTCCTACATTTCTCGGATGCTGAAAATGATCCATTACTTTTTCTGTATACATAGTTCTCTGTTCCTCCTTTTTACTGGTTCTCTTTCTGTTTTTTCACAAAATCCTCATAAAGCGGGGACATATTTCGCAGCTGGTCTACAATTTCTTTTAAACAATCCACTACATAATCTACATCTTCTTTTTCCGTATCCGCGCCGAGAGTCATGCGCAGGGACCCATGGGCAATTTCATGAGGAAGTCCGATGGCGAGCAGCACATGGGACGGATCCAGCGATCCGGATGTACATGCAGAACCGCTTGACGCGCAGACACCTTTCATATCCAGCATAATGAGAAGAGATTCCCCCTCAATAAACTGAAAGCTGAAATTCACATTATTCGGAAGCCGCTTTTTTTTGTCTCCGTTCAACCTGCAGTACGGTATCTCCCGCTCAATACGGCTGATCATATAATCCCTGAGCTCTGTTTCTTTTGCCGTCCGCTCATCCATAGTCCGGAAGGCCAGTTCCACTGCTTTTCCAAGTCCCACAATGCCGGGGACATTTTCTGTACCGGCACGTCGTTTTCTCTCCTGTGCCCCGCCGTGGATGAAAGAACGGATTTTCACGCCTTTTCTGATATACAGAAATCCGATTCCCTTTGGCCCGTTAAGCTTATGCCCGCTGGCGCTCAGCATATCGATTCCGCATTCATCCACCCGGATGGGAATCTGACCGAAGGCCTGCACTGCATCTGTGTGGAAGAGCACACCTTTTTTCCGGGTGATCTCCCCGATCTCCTGGATTGGCTGAATCGTACCGATCTCATTATTAGCGAACATAATTGAAACAAGTATAGTGTCCGGCCGGATTGCCGCTTCCACATCCGCCGGGTTCACCAGACCGTTTTCATCCACATCCAGATAGGTTACTTCGTATCCTCTCTTTTCCAGATACCGGCAGGTATGAAGAACTGCGTGGTGTTCAATTTTACTTGTTATAATATGTTTTCCTTTGCTTTCATAGGCCTCTGCCGCTGCCGTAAGAGCCCAGTTGTCAGACTCGGTGCCGCCGGCAGTAAAATAAATTTCATTATCCTTTGCTCCGAGAGCTTCTGCAATAATCTCCCGCTGTCTTGTAATAACCTCTTTGTTTCCCGCAGCGAATCCGTACACACTGGAAGGGTTGCCGTAATGCTCCGTAAAATAAGGGAGCATGGCCTCCACCACTTCCGGTGATGTCTTCGTTGTCGCTGCATTATCCAGATATATCAGTTTTTCCACTTTTTCTACCTCCTGTATTTTGATCTACAGCCCCCGGACCATACCGGCTTAATTTCTGCATCCGCCGCGGTCTTTTCTGAGCTCTGTGCAGTTTTTCTTCCGGCTTTCTTCCACAAGCTGACTTAACATAATCTCATCCACTGTCCGGTTGATACTTTCATTAATCCGCTGCCAGACGTATTTTGTCACACAACTGTCAGCTGCTTTACAGCTGCCTTCCGGGTCCAGCCCCGCACAGTCCACCGGTTCCAGACTTCCTTCCAGAGCACGGAGCACGTCCCCCACCGATATCTCGTCTGCCGGCTTTGCCAGAATATAGCCGCCCGCGGCACCCCGGATGCTTTTCACCAGCCCGGCCTTTTTCAGCATGGACATAAGCTGTTCCAGATATCTTTCGGAAAGTTCCTGGCGGGAGGAAATACTCATAATTGAAACCGGTGCATCCTTGCTGTACTGTGCAAGATCAATCAGTGCGCGAAGCCCGTATCTTCCTTTTGTCGAAAGTTTCAATCTATCACCCTCTTAAATCGCTGTATTATCCCTAGTATTTTACTAGGATTTACTCATGTAGGATACCATCCTCTGCCTGTTCTGTCAAGAAAGAATCCAACATATCTTAATAAAATCTGTCATATCTTTATAAAAAGTTCTGCCGGAGGAATCTCTTTCATGCCGTCAAAACATACTTTAGTCCGGGGTGCTTTTATTCTGACTGCAGCCGGATTTATCAGCCGCTTTATGGGATTTTTCTTCCGTATATTTTTAAGTCATGCCTTTGGCGAGGAAAATGTAGGACTGTATCAGCTTATTTTTCCCGTCTATGCTCTGTGTCATTCTATAAGTACCGCCGGAATCGAAACCGCTCTTTCCCGTACGGTAGCCCGGAAAATATCTCTCAGCCGACACCGGGAGGCAAAAACAGCCCTTTTCATTGCATTGTTTTTCACAGTCTCTCTCTCCATACTGGAAATTATTCTGATCCAGCAAAATGCAACTTTTATTGCCGGACATTTTCTGGGTGATATCCGATGCAGCGAAATGCTTGTTATTATCTCCTATGCGCTGCCATGCGCTGCCGTTCACTGCTGTATATGCGGCTATTCTTTCGGACTGCAGAAGGCTGAAATTCCGGCCGTCTCTCAGCTGGTAGAACAGTCCGTCCGTATTGCTTTTGTAGTGGTAACCTTTTTGCTGATCCGGGAAAGCGGCAGCATCCCTTCTGTCAGCATTGCTGCCGCAGGAATTGTTGCCGGAGAATTTTTCTCTCTTCTGTATTCCTGGCGGGTTTTGGCAAAATTAATCCGTCGTCCTGCCGGTTTATCTTTTTCAGCTCTGAAAGGACCTGCCGGAGAACTATTCCGTCTGTCTCTTCCACTGACAGCCAACCGGACTGCAGTCACCCTGCTGCAGAGCGTAGAAGCCGCTTCTATCCCTGCTTCCCTTAAACTTTACGGGATGAGCACGCCGGAGGCCTTAAGCACTTACGGCGTACTGACCGGTATGGCACTGCCCTGTATTCTTTTTCCCTCTGCTATTACCAGTTCTGTGGGAACAGTTCTAATGCCTGCTGTCACAAAAGCCCAGGCAGACGGGAATTCATCCGGCACTGCAGCTCTTATCAGGAAAGCTGCCGGGAGCTGCTTTCTTCTTGGTATTGGCTGCTGCCTGTTCTTTCTGTTTACCGGCCCGTATCTCGGGAACCTGTTGTTTCACAGTCCTGCCGCAGGAAAATTTATCCTGACGCTGGCCTGGATCTGCCCGTTTCTCTATACAAATACCGCATTGATCAGTTCCATTAACGGCCTCGGAAAAACCGGCTCCACCTTCCTGATTAACACGTTGAGTCTGGGCATACGGATTGCCAGTGTATTTCTGGTTATCCCCAGATATGGAATTGTCGGATATCTCTGGGGTCTTCTTGCAAGTCAGGGAGTCGTGACCGTCCTTGCGCTTTGTATTCTGTTTATCCTGGGGAAAAAGAACGGATCCTCTTCCATAGAAGACTGATTTCACGCTGATTTCACCAGAACCATATGATAAAATACAGCTTCTGTCTTAAAGTGTGGAAATAAATGCACGAACAAGCAGCGGATTTACATAAATTTCAAGAATAAGTCCTACTGCCATCATAAAAGAAATGAAAATAGTTTTCTGCCGGTTCCACTGGCTGCCGGGATAGATGTAGGCATACCAGAGCAAAACCAGATAGGCAGGAATATAGAATATAAACTGAGGAAGCATTCCTGTGATACACAGAATGCTTCCTTTGATTCCCATATCGATTACTGCCAGAGAGATCAGAATGCCGCCGGATATGCCCGTCCAGACAAGAAACAGAACCGCAGCTGCTTTTCTCGCCTTTGTGAGCGCCAGACCTGACAGTACAAGAAAAGGAATTACTCTGACCCGTATCAGATACCACAGGTATTCTCCTGCCACAATATCCACAGACTGATACTGCTCCAGAAAATATGTACTGAATATACCCGGTTCCCCCATATATTTTACGGCGAAAAAATTAACATATATAATTCCAATCAAAAATCCGGGCATAAAGAAAGCCAAAAGCTGCTTTCTCGTATGAAATATCTTCATGGAAACGCCTCCTGAAAGAAAGTTCTGACATGGTTCCTCCCCTGACAGATATTTCATTATATGCCGGACAGCCTGATTTATTCGTTTCTTCCGTACTTTGCATCGTAGGCCAGAAGCGAGGAAACTGTTTTCGCATCCTCGATTTCTCCTGAAAAAATCTTTTCTTTCAGTTCTTCAAGCGAATACGCCTTCAGATCGATAAACTCGTCATCATCCAGATGCTGTTTTGACGGGACCAGATTCCGGGCTACAAACACCTGTATTTTTTCATTACAGAATGCAACGGTAGTCCGGAGGTTAATCAGCCATTCCAGTTCATCACAGCGATATCCTGTTTCTTCCTCCAGCTCTCTGGCCGCACAGACAATTCCCGGCTCATCCTCTGCGTCTAACGCACCGGCCGGAATCTCAAGTGTATATCGCTCCAATGCATTTCTGTACTGTCTGACCATAAGTATTCGCCCGTCATCACACACAGGAACTACAGCTGCCGCTCCCTTGTGACTGATAAAATCCCAGACCACTGTGTGGTCTCCGTTAATCTCCATAGTATCCTGATAAAAATCCAGTATTACTCCTTTAAACTTAAGCTCTCTCTTCAGCCGCCGTATCTCATCGCTCATCTTTCATACCTCCTGTCTGTAAAAGAAAGCCCTCGTCTTTCGACAAGGGCTGCATCTTTTCTAATTTGTTATGATTTCAGTTATTTCGCATAATCCGTTACACGTGATTCACGGATTACATTCACCTTAATTTGTCCGGGATATTCCAGCTCAAACTCAATCTGTTTTGCAATATCCCTGGCCATAAGCACCATATCATCATCAGATACCTGCTCCGGAACTACCATAACACGAATCTCTCTTCCTGCCTGAACGGCAAAAGACTTCTCCACACCTTTAAACTGGTTGGTAATATCTTCTAACTGTTTCAATCTGTTTGTATATGTTTCGATGGTTTCTCTTCTTGCTCCCGGTCTTGCCGCGGAAATTGTATCCGCAGCCTGCACTACACATGCAATCAATGTCTGAGGTTCTACATCTCCATGATGCGCCTCTACAGCATTTATAACTGTAGCGGATTCTTTATACTTTCTGCACAGATCCACGCCGATCTGAATATGTGATCCTTCTACATCATGATCTATGGATTTTCCTATATCATGCAGAAGTCCGGCACGTTTTGCGACACGTACATCTAATCCGATTTCCCCTGCCAGAAGTCCGGCAAGCTGTGCCACCTCTATGGAATGTTTCAGGGCATTCTGTCCATAACTTGTTCTGAACTTCATACGCCCGAGAAGACGAATCAGCTCCGGATGGATTCCCGTCACACCAACTTCCAGTGCAGCCGCCTCTCCTTCCTCTCTGATCATTGTATCGACTTCTTTCTGAGCCTTTTCCACCATCTCTTCAATTCTTGCGGGATGAATTCTGCCATCCACAATCAGCCTTTCAAGGGCTATCCTTGCCACTTCCCGGCGAATCGGATCAAATCCTGACAATACAACCGCTTCCGGTGTATCATCTATAATCAGTTCCACACCAGTAAGTGTCTCAAGTGTCCGGATATTTCTTCCTTCACGTCCGATAATACGTCCTTTCATTTCATCACTGGGAAGCTGGACAACAGAAATCGTTGTCTCAGCCACATGGTCAGCGGCACATCTCTGAATTGCATTAACGACATATTCTTTTGCTTTCTTGTCTGCTTCTTCCTTTGCCTGCGCCTCCAGTTCTCTGACCATCCTGGCAGTGTCATGCTTGACATCTTCTTCAACAGTTTTTAACAGATACTCTTTTGCCTGTTCGGAGGTAAGTCCTGAGATTCGTTCCAGTTCCTGTACCCGTTTCTGACTCAGTTCTTCTACCTTGACTTCACGCTGACGCAGCTGCTCTTCTTTCGACGTGAGTTTTGATTCACGATGTTCAAGAGCATCTGACCGCTTATCCACTGCTTCTTCCTTTGCCAGCACACGCTTTTCATAGCGCTGCAGCTCTGCTCTTCTCTCTTTGGTTTCCTTTTCAAGATCATTTTTGGTCCTGATAGATTCCTCTTTGACTTCCAAGAGAGCTTCCTTTTTCGTTGTCTCTGCAGTTTTCACAGCATCGTCGATTATTTCTCTTGCTCTGGTCTCCGCATTCCCGATCTTACTCTCCGCATTCTTTTTCAGATTGGAGACAGTCACGAGATGAGAAATAATACCGACTATCACAGCGAGGGCCACGGCAATTATTATACATAAGCCTAGATTCATTGCACAGGAGCACCTCCTTATTCAGTTTTCATTGTACATTTTATCAAAATACAACAGTTAAATTTTATACTGTTTTCACAACAATGTCAAGCATCCTCCGCATGATTTTGTATCACTTGACGGATTGTTTCATAGCGGAATCCTTTCCGGGCAAGATATCCGTATATTTTCTGCATTTGCAGGCTGTCGGCAGAGTCCGGATCAAACCTTTTTTTCCGGAGAATTTTCCTCACTGCTTCCAGTTCTCCGTTCTCCGTATAGCAGACAGAAAAAGCCTGATCAATAATCTCTCTGGCCACGCCTTTTTTTATCAGAAGCGCTTCTATTTCCCGCCGGCTTTTCGTATCCTGACGGCTCAGAATAAAATTTTCCGCATATCGGGCATCATTCAGATAGCCAAAGGAACGGACATATGCGATCGCCTTTTCCGTCACTTCCTCCGGATATTCTCCCTGACGAAGTTTTTCCCGAAGTCCCGCCTCTGTCCGGTCCATGTCTTCCAGCAGATGCATGGCCCGCAGTCGGGCCCGCCTGTACAGTATCGCCGAATAAATTGTTTCCAGCGTATCCGGGGAGACCTCCTCCCCTTCACGAATACCCAGGTTCTTCATCTCTCCTTTATACAGGATAAAAGCCGGCTCTCCATCCAGATGAATCCGGTATCTGGTTTTCCCGCAGGGTTCGATTCTTGTAACTGTCATTTGGTCTTACCGGCCGTCAATTTCAGATCTCCGTCCGGGTTTTCTTTTTTCTCCGTATTTTTGTCTTCTGTCTCCGGAGCATCTCCCAGATGATAGTGCGCCCTGACCTTTCTGTCCAGCTCCTCCATCACTTCCGGATGTGTCTCCAGATAGGTTTTCGCATTTTCTCTTCCCTGTCCGATCTTTTCTCCTTCATAGGCATACCATGCGCCGCTTTTTTTCACTACGTCTATCCCGGCGGCAAGATCCAGAATATCTCCCGTCCGCGAAATGCCTTTTCCAAACATAATGTCAAACTCCGCCTCTTTAAACGGAGGAGCAATCTTATTTTTAACAATCTTAATACGGGTGCGGTTTCCCACAACTTCTCCGCCCTGTTTCAACGTCTCGATCCTTCTTACATCCATACGGACAGACGCATAGAACTTCAAAGCCCTTCCTCCGGTAGTTGTCTCCGGGTTTCCGAACATGACTCCTACTTTCTCTCTGAGCTGGTTGATAAAAATCACCACACAGTTGGACTTGCTGATCACGGGGGTCAGCTTTCTCAGTGCCTGAGACATCAGTCTGGCCTGAAGCCCCACATGGCTGTCTCCCATATCTCCCTCAATCTCCTGTCTTGGAACAAGAGCAGCCACAGAGTCAATTACAATGATATCAATCGCTCCGGAGCGCACCATGGTCTCTGCGATCTCAAGCGCCTGATCTCCGCTGTCCGGCTGGGAAATATACAGTTCATCAATATCAACGCCGATATTTTTCGCATAAACCGGATCCAGTGCATGCTCTGCATCAATAAACCCGGCAATTCCGCCTCTTTTCTGTACTTCCGCAATCATGTGGAGAGCCACCGTCGTCTTACCGCTGGATTCAGGCCCGTAAATCTCAATCACACGACCTTTCGGAACCCCTCCGAGTCCCAGCGCAAGATCCAGGCTCAGACAGCCCGTGGGAACAGTCTCAACCGCAACATGCGCACTGGAATCTCCAAGCCGCATCACCGCGCCTTTTCCGAAATCCTTTTCCAGCTTGGCGATCGCCGCATCCAGCGCTTTTTTCTTTTCTTCGTTCATATTTGCACTATTTGCCATAAATCAATTCTCCTTTTCAAAATCGAACAGTTGTTCGCATCTGATACTATAGTATTATACCGGTCTTCAAATGTCAACAACTTTTTTGATATGCTGCCATTATAACATACGTATTGCGTATATTCAACTTCAAAAACTCTTTCATATAAAAGCGAAGCCCTGTCGGTCTTCCCGGCCTGTTCCGCCGTTCCGTCCGACAGGGCTCCGATTCCCGCCTTTTTCTTATTTTTTATACATCCTGCTGAAGCGATCTTTTTTTCGTAATTGTTACAGTCTCATCATAACACTGGAATATCTCATCAATTTTTTCCTTTTTCATCTTCGGCGTAAGAAGACTGACAACAGGCACTGCCACCAGTCCGGCAATCATTGCTGCCGCTCCGGCATTGATGGGAGACTCAATAAATCCGAGAAACATATTGGATACCGTCAGTCCCACACCTGCAATAAATCCGGCCCATACACCGGCTTTGGTAACTCCTTTCCAATACAGCCCGTAGAGGAAAGGCGCCAGAAAAGCACCTGCCAGAGCGCCCCAGGAGATGCCCATCAGCTGGGCGATAAATGTGGGCGGATCCAGAGCAATTACAACCGATACAACAATAAAAAATACAATGAGAAGCTGCATCACAATAATCTGTTTCTTTTCGCTCATATTTTTAATTATATTATCCTTAAGCAGATCCAGCGTCATAGTGGAACTGGAAGTCAGCACCAGAGAAGACAGAGTGGACATAGACGCGGAAAGCACAAGTACGACCACAATTCCAATCAGAATATCCGGAAGAGCTGACAGCATGTATGGAATAATACTGTCATATACAACGTTTCCTGCCTCATCATAGATCTGCGGGCTGTCAAACAGTCTTCCGAAACCTCCGAGGAAATAGCATCCGCCGGAAACTACAATTGCGAATACTGTGGAAATCACGGTTCCTGTATTTACGGACTTTTCGTCTTTGATTGCATAAAATTTTCCGATCATCTGAGGCAGTCCCCAGGTTCCCAGAGATGTCAGTATAACAACGCCGAGAAGGTTCAGCGGATCCGGTCCGAAAAACGAGGTAAATGCCCCCGGCTGGCCGGCAGTCACAGCAGCATCGCCGGGAATCTCAGCCATCTTTGAAATTGCCTCCATAAATCCGCCCTGCCCGCTTAAGACAGCCGCAATTACCGCCACAATTCCCACCAGCATGATAATCCCCTGGATAAAGTCATTGATCGCTGTAGCCATGTAGCCGCCCAGTATTACATACAAAGCGGTAAACACTGCCATCGCAATTACACACCAGGAATACGGAATATTGAATGCCATGCCGAACAATCTGGACAGGCCATTGTACACCGATGCTGTATATGGAATCAGAAAAACAAATACAATTACGGACGCCACGATCTTCAGCGTCTTACTGTCATACCGTTCTCCGAAAAAATCCGGCATTGTCTTGGATTTCAGGTGCTGTGTCATAACCTTGGTTCTCCGGCCCAGCACTACCCAGGCAAGAAGACTTCCGATAAGCGCATTGCCTATCCCGATCCAGGTACAGGCAATTCCGTATTTCCATCCGAACTGTCCGGCGTATCCCACAAATACAACTGCCGAAAAATATGAAGTTCCATAAGCAAACGCCGTAAGCCACGGTCCCACGGATCTGCTTCCCAGAACAAAGCCGTCCACGCTGGAAGCATGCTTTCTGGAATAGATTCCTACTCCCACCATAACAGCAAAGAAGACTACAAGCAGCACAATTTTAATTCCCATCTCTTTTCCCTCAACTTCCTTTTCTTTTATCCGGCATCACAGCACCGAAATTTTCCATCCGTTTTGCTCATTCGCTTTAAAGCGTTGCGCTTTAAAGCGATAAAGCGTCCGGCTATAGAATAACACGGGCCGCAGGCCCGTGTCAACACAAAAGTATATGCATCCTCTATCTGCTCATCTTCTCCACGACTTCTCCCTGCTTTTTATAGATACTGTTGGCCGGCACAACGCCTCTCACAGAAGAAAGGGGATAAATGTTTGTATGGCTTCCCACAACTGTTCCCGGATTAAGAACACTGCCGCAGCCTACTTCTACTTCATCACCGAGCATGGCTCCGAATTTTTTCATTCCGGTCTCAATATTCCCTTCCGGACTTTTTACCACAACCAGTTTTTTGTCTGATTTCACGTTGGAAGTGATGGAACCCGCACCCATGTGGGATTTATATCCCAGAACAGAATCTCCGACATAATTGTAATGAGGAACCTGAACTTTATTGAACAGAATCACATTTTTCAGCTCTGTAGAATTTCCCACAACGGCTCCCTCACCTACAATCGCATTGCCGCGGATAAAAGCACAATGACGCACTTCCGCGTCTTTTCCGATGATGGCCGGCCCGTTGATAAAAGCCGTAGGCGCTACTTTTGCCGATTTCGCAATCCACACATTCTCGCCGGTCTTTTCATACTCATCACTGCTCAGCGTATTCCCTAGTTCTATAATGAAGCTGCTGATCTTCGGCAGTACCTCCCAGGGATACTCCACTCCTTCAAAGATATCCTTTGCAATTGTCTCCTCCAATGTGTAGAGTTCCTTTACTGTTACACCTTTCATTTTTCTTTCTTCCTTTCCGCCGGCCTCCGGCATTTCTGTTAACTCTCTTTTCTGTTATATTCTCATTCTTCTTTTTTATTATTCTTTCTCTTTTGTCTTCCGCCGGCACTGCTTTCCTGTCTTCCAACGGACTTTTTGTGATACGCTGCCGCCTTGTCATAACATTCTCTGAGCTGGTACTGATTATTCAGTCTTTTGACCCCCGCCGTATGGCCGGCTACAAACCTGTCCAGCTTCTCCATGTATTCATCCGGGCTGATTGATCCTTCTGCCACATAGGTAAGTCCTTTCTCCCAGCTGGCTGTCAGTTCCGGGTTAAGAAGAGACTTGATAGAGTGATCCACCACATCATAAACCATTTCCCCTTGAAGAGTGGGAGTAATAATCTGTGTCTTCTTACTGAGAGCAAGATATTTGATATGAATCAGTTTTTTCAGAATCTCCGCCCGGGTGGCGCTTGTGCCGATTCCGCTTCCTTTTATCTGGGCCCGGAGTTCTTCATCCTCAATAAGCTGTCCGGCATTTTCCATAGCCAGAATAATAGAGCCGGAGTTGTACCGCTTCGGGGGCGTGGTTTCTCCTTCTTTGATTTCCAGTTTTTTTACTGCCAGAATATCTCCTTTTTTCACACACTGCACCCGTTCAAAGAGGGCTTTGTCCTGGTTTTCATTTTCCGTTTCTTCCTTTTCCTGATCTGCGCTGCTCTGCTTCCGGATACCTGCTGCCTTCAGATATCCTTCTTCCGCCAGAACCCGAAAGCTGGAAAAAAAACGTTCCCTCTGCATCTGTGTCACAATCGACACTTTCTGATATACTGCCGGAGGATAAAAAATACTCAGGAACCGCCTGACAATCAGATCATATACATTCCGGGATACCGCCGACACCGAATTCAGGGCCGAAAGCCCCTGTCCGGTGGGAATAATCGCATAATGATCGGTAATCTGTTTGTCATTGACATATCTGGTTTTTTCCAGATTTTTATAAGAACCGAACTGAAGAATATCCCGGAGAAAAGGAGCCGCCGGAGCATACCCTGTCAGTCCGTTCAGCTGCCGGCTGATTTCTTTTGCCACTGCCGAAGAAAGCACTCTGGCATCTGTTCTCGGGTAGGTTACCAGTTTCTTTTCATAGAGTTCCTGTACAATTCTGAGAGTTTCATCCGGACTGATCTTAAACCTACGGGAGCAGTCATTCTGAAGTTCCGCCAGATTATATAAGAGGGGCGGATTCTTCTTTTCCTTCTTTTTTTCAACGGATTCCACCTGACAGGCAAGAGGCTGTTCCCGGTTCAGAAATTCCAGCAGTTCTTCTGCCTTTTTTCTTTCTTTAAATCCGTTTTCTTTGTACAGATCAAAGGATTCAAAATACCGGGAGCCCTTTACGGCTCTCCATTCCCCCTCAAAAGACGGGCCACCGGCATCCACCGTGCTGACCACCCGATAAAAAGGTGTTTTTCTGAATTCCCGGATTTCCCTTTCTCTGCGTACAACCATCCCCAGCACGCAGGTCATAACCCTTCCTACGGAAATCGACGAGTATCGTGTATTCAGATAAGAGGATATACTGTTGCCGTATTTCAGAGTAAGAAGACGGGAAAAATTAATTCCCATCAGATAGTCTTCCTTTGCCCGCAGGTATGCAGATTCACTCAGATTATCATAGGCGGACAGATCTTTCGCCTCCCGGATGCCTCTTAATATCTCTTCCTCAGTCTGAGAATCAATCCACACCCGCAGACGTTTTTTTCCTTTTACATGTGCCTCCTGTTCTACCAGCCGGTAAATATATTCTCCTTCTCTTCCGGAGTCAGTACATACATAAATTGTTTCTACGTCATCCCGGTTAAGAAGAAAGCTTACGGTCCGGAACTGTTTTTCCACGGCAGGGATCACTTCATACTTAAACTCAGCAGGGATAAACGGCAGAGTATCCATACTCCACCGTTTCAGTGCCGGATCATACTCTTCCGGATAGCTCATGGTCACAAGGTGTCCTACGCACCATGTGATAACTGCCTCGTCAGACTCCATATATCCGTCTCTTCGTCCGGCGTTTATTTTCAGCGCCTTTGCGAACTCCATCGCCACGCTGGGCTTTTCTGCAATATACAATGCTTTTCCCATATGATGTAAATTCCTGTTCTGCCTTTCTCTTATCTGTCTGTCCGGAAACGGTACATGGTCCGTGTGTCATACTTTTCTCCTGCTCTGCACACCGGTCCCGGGAAATGCTCATGGTGGATTGCATCCGGATAAAAATGGGTTTCCAGACATACCGCATCCCGGCTTCTGTAGCATGCTCCGCCTTTGCCTGTGCTGCCTTCCAGGAAATTCGCAGTATAGATCTGGACACCCGGACGGTCTGTATACATATCCATGACAATGCCGCTTTTGTCCGCCGCCAGTTCTGCCACTTTAATAAATTTTCCTTCTGTTTTCAACAGCCAGTTATGGTCATATCCTCCGCCCAGTCTGAGGGCTTCATAATCTGAGTCGATTTCGTCCCCCAGTACACGGCCGGTCCGGAAATCCATGGGCGTTCCCTCCACCGGCAGTATCTCTCCGGTGGGAATTGCCTCACCATCGGCCGGGGTAAAGAAATCAGAATCCATCGTCAGCGTATGTCCAAGAGCTGTACCGCTGCCCTGACCGTTCAGATTAAAGTAGCTGTGATTTGTCATATTGATAACTGTATCTTTATCAGGCACTGCCTCATAGTGCACAGTAATCCCGTTTTCCTCGTCCAGAGTGTATGTCACATGCATATCAAGCGCTCCCGGGTATCCCTGATCTCCGTCCGGACTGTGAAGGACAAAGGTCACATGGTCATCCCCACTGCCGGATACGGTCCACATCCGTTTAAAATAGTAATCCGGTCCGCTGTGGAGATTATTTCCGTGGTCGTTTTCTGCAAGTTTATAGGTTGTACCGTTGATCTCGATGCTGGCTCCGCCGATCCGGTTGGCGCTTCTTCCCACGGAAGCGCCGAAACACTCTGTTCCGTTCTCATATCCGGACACATCATCAAATCCCAGCACGACGTCCAGCATAACTCCGTTTTTATCCGGTATACGGAGGTTCACCAGAGCCGCGCCGTAGTCCGTCACCGCCGCTGAGATTCCATTTTCGTTTTCCATAATGTACAGGTGAGCCTTCTCACCATTTTTCAAAGTTCCAAAATCCCGAACTGTAAGCTGTTTCATATTGTTGCCTCCTGATTATTTTTCTTTTCTGCCGAACAGTCCGAATAATCTGTTCAACAGTGAATTCCGCTCCTTTTTCCGGACATAGGGGGATGGTCTTCTGGCATTTATGGCTTCTTTCATAAATGTCTCCTGGGCATTTACTGCCTTTTCTCCTGTATTTTTCTTCCGATAAGTTCCGTCACTTGTCATTTCCCGCGCCTTTACGTTATCGGAAAGCATAACTTTCAGATCATGGATCAGATGTCTCCGGATCGTTTCATCATAGATCGGACAGGCCACTTCCACCCTGTTTTCTGTATTTCGGGTCATCATATCCGCTGAACCGATATACACTTTGGCATCGGATCCGCTGCCGAATACGAATACTCTGGGATGTTCCAGAAATCTTCCTACAATACTGGTCACGTGAAGATTATCGGTCTTCCCAGGAATTCCCGGGAGAATGCAGCAGATTCCCCGGACAATCAGCTGAACCTTTACTCCGGCCTGGGATGCCTGAGCCGTTTTCCGGATAAAGTCCATATCCGTTACCGAATTCATTTTCATAAGAATCCGGCCGTCTTTCCCTTTGGCGATCTCCTCATCCATAAGCTGAAGTACTTTCTGCTTCAGGCTTGTAGGGGAGACAATCAGATGATTGTATACTCCGTCCAGATTGCCGATAGACATATTTTTGAAAAATACGGCCGCGTCTTCTCCGATCTCCTGGCTGGATGTTATCAGAGAATAATCGGTGTACATTTTTGCTGTTTTTTCATTATAGTTTCCGGTTCCGATCTGGGTAATATAGCGGATTTCATTTTTATTCCGGTATGTAATAAGACAGATTTTCGAGTGGACTTTATAGTTCTCAAATCCGTAAAGCACACGGCAGCCTGCCTCTTCCATCCGTTCTGACCAGTCAATGTTATTCTGCTCGTCAAATCTGGCTCTCAATTCGATCAGCGCCGTAACTTCTTTGCCGTTCTCCGCAGCCGCGCACAGATACTCCACAAGCCTTGCCTTTTTTGCCAGGCGGTAAATGGTAATCCGGATTGTCATGACATCCGGATCCGTGGACGCCTCCTTGATCAGCTGTAGGAAAGGCTCCATACTCTCATAGGGATAAGACAGAAGGACATCTTTCTTTTTCACCTGTTCCATCACACTCCCCTCCGAGAGCATGGACGAAGGCTGAGGAATAAAGGGAGAATCTGTAAGGGCCCTTTTCATGGATTCAGGCACCTTGTCTGCAATTGTAAATATGAATCCCAGTTTCATCGGCATCTTCGTGCGGAAAATACACTCCGGAGTGATATGGAACTTTTCGCACAGAAATTTTTCCATTTCTTTTCCCAGCGGATTCGCTGCCTCCAGGCGGACTACAGCCATCCTTCTTCTTTTGTGAAGGGTTTCCTGCATAACATACCGGAAATCCTCATTGTCCGCCATCAGTTCATCATTGGGCGCAATATCCGCATTTCTTGTTACACAGATATAATTTTTATCCGACACCTGATATTTATCAAACACAAGTTCAAGATACTCCATAATCACCTTTTCCATACGGATATAACGGATATCGTGTCCGGGCAGAAACAGGACATCGGAAATATACTGGGGAACCGGAACAACTCCCAGCATCGTTTTATTTCCCTGTTTCAGATTTGCCACCACATAGATTTCTTTATTTAAAAGATGGGGGAACGGGTGGTTCGCATCCACAATCTGGGGAGAGAGCACCGGAAGAATCTGCTCTTTAAAATATTTTTTTACATATTTCTTCTCCTGCTGCTCCAGCTCTTTAAATCCAAGACCGCATACACCATAGGGATGCAGCTGCTTTTTGATCTCCGCATAAGTCTTGTCTCTCTCTTTGTACATCGGAGCTACGGCACGGTAAATAGCGGCAAGCTGTTCTTCTGCTGTCATTCCCGAACGAATATCCTGCTTTGTATTGTCCGCCGCAGCCATATCGTACAGACTTCCCACCCGAATCATAAAAAATTCATCCAGGTTGCTGGTGAAAATAGCTACAAATTTCATCCTCTCCATCAGCGGAACAGTCTCGTCCTGCGCTTCCTCCAGCACCCGCTGATTAAAACGGAGCCAGGATAATTCTCTGTTCTGTGTATAATCCAGATTTTCCGGTCTGCTCACTGCCGTTTCCCCCTTCCTATTTCTCCAGATACTCCATCAGGGCATCCAGTTTTCTTTCCATCAGTTTGTAGCCATGCTCATAGAACGCATGAAGAGTCTCTGTATTTCTCTCCAGACGTGACACCGGCTTTACCTGAGGACGGATTACAAATACTTTTCCTTTTTTCTCAAGCTGATCCAGATAATTCATTGTCTTATTGTACTCAAAGCTTCTCCGGAGAATTGTGCGTACCAGCGCGGGATAGGACCGGTATGCCCTCCGGTAAATCTTCTGCATTCCCCTGGAGAGCGTTTTCTTCCGGTATCCTGCATTTTTGGTAAGTACAACCACAATTTTTTCATTTTCCATATTTTCCGCCCGCCGGATCGGTATCGAATCTGCAAGTCCTCCGTCCAGATAAGGCACGCCGTCTACATTTACGATGGGCGTCAGAAGAGGCATACTGCAGGAAGCCCGGCAGATCTTCATAAGCCTTTCCCGATCCTCCCGCTCTGTCATATACTCTGCTTTTCCGGTCAGGCAGTTGGTTGTCACCAGCTGGCACTCCATCTCCGACTTAAAATAGGCGTCAAAATCAAATGGATAAATTTCTTTCGGATATCTGTCAAATATCATATCCATGTTCATTACACTTTTTTCTTTTACGAAATCCCGGATACCATAATAATATCCCAGATCCTTTTCCTTTGGGATCATGCAGTCCCTGGTCCTGCCCGGCTGTCTGGACACGTAGCTTAATGCATTGCAGGCTCCCGCAGATACACCGATTACATGGGAGGTATATATGTCCTTTTCCATCAGAAGATCCAGAACACCTGAGGTGAAAACGCCTCTGGTCGCGCCGCCCTCCAGAACCATTGTTGCTTTTTTTATATTCATTTCTCAGTTTCTCCTCACTTTCAGACGCTGTCATCGTTTAAAGAACTTCAACAATGCTATTATATACTGTTTTTCCCCGGACGGGAACCGTAAGTTTTATTTTTGCAAAAGTTCACCCAGAGATCTGCCTGCTTATCTGCAGAATCTCTTTGCTGCTTTCCGTTTCTATTTGATAAAGACAGGCCTTGCCTTTTGCCTCTGTCCCATGGTAATATAAGCGATGGAAATCCGGCCTGTTTTTTCCGGAACGGAATAATTTCTCATTTTTCCGTCCCAGAGAAAATCAGGCCTGTCATCAGAGTTTCAGAAATAAGGAGATTACAGATGATTAGTGCAAATAATGTAACACTGCGCGTAGGAAAAAAAGCGCTTTTTGAAGATGTCAATATCAAGTTTACTGAAGGAAACTGCTATGGGCTGATCGGGGCCAACGGCGCCGGGAAGTCAACCTTTCTCAAGATTTTGTCCGGCCAGCTTGAGCCTACGAAAGGAGAAGTGGCCATTACACCGGGCGAACGTCTCTCCTTCCTGCAGCAGGATCAGTATAAGTATGATGAATATCTTGTCCTTGACACGGTAATTATGGGAAACGCCCGTCTCTATGAGATTATGAAAGAAAAAGAAGTGATATATGCCAAAGAAGACTTTACCGACGAAGACGGTATACGGGCAAGTGAACTGGAAGCAGAATTCGCCACCATGAACGGCTGGGAGGCCGAATCAGACGCCGCTTCTCTTTTAAACGGCCTGGGCATTGAAACAGAGCTTCACGGAAAGTATGTAAAAGACCTGACCGGACCGGAAAAAGTCAAAGTACTTCTGGCCCAGGCTCTTTTCGGCAATCCGGATATTCTGCTCCTGGACGAGCCCACCAACCACCTGGATCTGGACGCCATCGCATGGCTGGAGGAGTTTCTCATCAACTTTGAAAATACGGTTATTGTTGTATCTCATGACCGTTATTTTCTCAACAAAGTCTGCACACAGATTGCGGACATTGACTATGGAAAAATTCAGCTTTATGCCGGAAATTATGATTTCTGGTATGAGTCCAGCCAGCTTCTGATCCGTCAGATGAAGGAGGCAAATAAGAAAAAGGAAGAAAAGATTAAAGAGCTGCAGGAATTTATCTCCCGTTTCAGCGCCAACGCATCCAAATCCAAGCAGGCTACATCAAGGAAACGCGCCCTGGAAAAGATTCAGCTGGAGGAAATCAAGCCTTCCAGCAGAAAGTATCCCTATATTGACTTTCGTCCGAACCGGGAAATTGGAAATGAAGTGCTGACTGTAGAGGGAATTTCCAAAACAATTGACGGAGAAAAAATCCTGGATAATATCAGCTTTACTCTGGGGCATGATGATAAAGTTGCCTTTGTCGGCGGAAATGAACTTGCAAAGACAACACTTTTCAAAATTCTGATCGGTGAGATGGAGCCGGATGAAGGCACTTACAAATGGGGTGTTACTACCTCTCAGGCCTACTTCCCGAAAGATTTCGGCGGAGAATTTGATAGCGACTACAATATTACAGAATGGCTTACTCAGTACTCTGAAGAAAAGGACGTTACTTATGTGCGCGGTTTCCTTGGAAGAATGCTCTTCTCCGGAGAAGACGGCGTAAAAAAACTGAAAGTTCTCTCCGGAGGTGAAAAAGTCCGCTGCCTGCTGTCCAAGATGATGATATCCGGCGCTAATGTACTGATTCTGGACGAGCCCACCAACCATCTGGATATGGAAGCAATTACTGCACTGAATAACGGAATGATCAAATTCCCGGGCGTAATTCTGTTCAGTTCCAGAGACCATCAGATCGTTCAGACAACTGCCAACCGCATTATGGAAATTGTTCCAGGAGGACAGCTGATCGACAAAATCACCACATATGATGAATATCTGGAAAATGACGAGATGGCCAGAAAACGCCAGACTTATTCTGTACAGACGGAAGAAAATGACTAAAGCAAAACGGGATGAACCGCAGCGGTTCATCCTGTTTTTTGTTTAACATGCTTTCCATGGCTTTACTTTTTCTTTATAGTAGATAACGCCTTCTTTTTTAATAACCGGCGTTCCTTCTGCAACCTCTACAATTGTAACAGCACAGTTCGGAGGCACTTCATCCCGCCAGAATCCGGCGACAGAAAGGTTGCCTTTGATTCTGTTGAGAAGCGCGGTCATTGCAGCACCGTGAGTAGAAACAAGAATACTTTTGTCCTGAAGCTCTTCTTCTTTACACAGCCATGCCAGAAAATCGCCGGTTCTCTCATAAAGATGAGGAATCGACTCTCCGTCTGAAGGCGGGATATAATTCTCTGTATCTGTGAAAAAACGGTTGAAATCCGCACTCTTCG
Organism: Mediterraneibacter sp. HA8405; assembly: GCF_056148955.1. NCBI lineage: Bacteria > Bacillati > Bacillota > Clostridia > Lachnospirales > Lachnospiraceae > Mediterraneibacter > Mediterraneibacter sp. HA8405. The sequence continues at coordinate 2,315,006 of NZ_CM148758.1, forward strand.
GATCCTTATTGTCTCCTCCGCAGTACATGCCTTCATAATTTCCGAAAGAAAACTCTTCAATCCGGCTGTCCTCGATAAGAGGAATATTTCTTCCGGCAAGTATAATTTCAGCTGTTTCTTTTGCTCTTGAAAGAGGGCTTGTATATGCCAGATCGATTTTCAGGTTTTTCATTCCCTCCGCAGTCTCACGGGCCAGATGCCGGCCATAGTTATTAAGTGGAATATCTGTATGTCCCTGAACCTTATGTGCCCGGTTCCAGTCCGTCTCTCCATGCCGTACAACGTACAATATCATAAGTATTTTCTCCTTCTATTCCGGATAATTCAGCTGGAAATCCTGTATATTTTCAAGTACATCCGTCAGATATTTCTTCGCCAGATATCCGGCCATCGGAAGATTCATATCCAGATAATTGCCACAATCCTTTGCGCATGCTCCCGGCACATCCCCCTCAAAAGAAGCGATAAAAGAAAACATTTCCCGCATCAGCGGCACAATATCAGCTGAAGTATAGTCTCCCGCAAGCAGCAGATAAAATCCGGTCCGGCATCCCATTGGTCCGAAATAAATAACCCGCTCCTTATATTCTTCATGATTTCTCAGAAATGTAGCTCCCAGATGTTCAATCGTATGCACCTCTGCCGTATTCATAACCGGTTCATCATTTGGACTGGTCATACGGATATCAAAGGTTGTAATTACCGCATCTTTTACTTTATCCTTTCTGGATACATAAATCCCCGGCACAAGCCGGATGTGATCTACTGTAAAACTTGCTATTTTATTCATTTCTTCAATACTTCCTTTCTAATATACCGGAAAGTCTGTTCCTCCCCTTCCTCTGCCAGCATGATAAGCAGTTTTTCCAGGAGTTCCTTTGTTGCTTTATGCATCAGTTCTCCCGCTTTCCCGTGAAGATAATACTCCAGGGGTGATCTGTCTGTATAACTGGCGCCTTTGTATACCCTGCTGGCGGCAATCCGATCCATAAACATCTCAACAACATACCGGACCGGCATCCTCATTCCTGCCAGAATTCCGCTGCCGTCCAGGCTGTAGTCAATCCAGTACTCATAATGATGCTTATTTCTTCCCTTATGATGCAGCCAGGCGGTGGAACATCCTTTATCTTCCCGCTCTGCATTGTTCGGGCTCCGGTTGCCCTGATAATATCTGCAGCCTATCCGGAATTCTGTCCAGCTGTATTTGGAAAGATCATGCAGCAGCCCCTGCCGGTACAGCCCCACCCGGAAGCAATATTTCATTACAAGGAATTTATGCTTTGTGATCGTGCAGAAGTGTCCCGCTGCCTTCATCATTTTCATCCCTGCCTTTTAGCGTCGGCGCTGCCGGAGATTTCTTCTCTGCAGATACAGCTTTGTCCTTTTCTGCCGGCGCCGCTGCTGTTTTCTTCTTCTCTGCCGGTTTTCGGTCTTTCAAAGTTTCCTCTGTCTTTCTTGTAACAAACAGTGCAATACTTCTTTCTTTCAGTTCTATATTTTTCTGATCCTTGACAAATTCCGGGGTTTCCAGAACACCTCTGCATGTATCGGCGGCCAGATACCATTTCTTTCCTTTTCCCGGAGACGGAAGTGCATACGTATGAGAAATCCAGTGCATATTGTACGCCGCGAAACAGTCCTCATCTCCGGAGATCAGGCCGCAGTACAGCACACCGAGCTGACGGCTGGACACTTCGGCCTTTACCTGCCAGGCGCTTTCTCCGTGATAGGATACATCAGGCATGCCGCAGGCAGTTCTGTCCAGACCGTTTAATTCTTCTTTTCTGTGCAGACAGGGGTGCGCCTTGCGGAATGCGATCAGCTTTTTCACATATCGGAACAAAGAATCATCACTTTTGAGCCTGTTCCAGTTTACCCAGCCCACTTCATTGTCCTGACAGTATACATTGTTATTTCCCTTCTGGCTGTTATAAAACTCATCTCCCGCCAGGATACAGGGTGTACCCTGAGCTGTCAGCAAAAGCAGAAAAGCATTTCTGACCTGGTTTCTGCGCAGCTCCATTACAGCTTTCTTTCTGCTTGGGCCTTCAGCTCCGCAGTTCCAGCTGTAATTATAATCCGGGCCGTCTGTATTATTTTCTCCGTTTTCGTCATTATGCTTGCTGTCATAAGATACAAGATCCCAGAGCGTAAATCCGGTATGTGTCGTGATATAATTGCATGCGTCATCATATGCAGAATTATGCCGCAACGCCCATATCACATCATTTATCATATTTTCGTCCCCTTTCAGGAAACGACGCATTACATTCTGGAATCCTTCTTCTCTGCGCATCAGTTTGATGTCCTTCAGAAGAGGATCTTCTTTTAACAGTTCCCAGGAAACTGTATAAGGATTTACAATAAAGCCGTCCACATGATATTCCAGCATATAAAATCTCAGACATTCCAGAACGGTCTGATTTGGAATCCCCTGTGTGAAAGGCATTTCGAGAACCACTTCCATTCCTTCTCTGTGGCAGGCTTTTATCATATCCTTCAGTTCATTTACCGCACTTTTTCCTGCGGCATAGGATTCCTTTGGCGCAAAATAATATGCCGGTCCATATCCCCAGTAATTGATCTTTCTCCCCGTACATTCGTCAAATTCATAGACCGGCATACACTGAATCTGGTTAATCCCCAGTTCTTTCAGATATGGGAGTTTTTCGATTACACCTCTGTAAGTTCCTTTATAAGGCACCTTCGAGGAGCTGTGTTTTGTAAATCCTCTTACATGAAAAGTATAAGCTATAACCTGATGCCAAGGAATATGAAGTCTTTTATCACCTTCCCAGTCATACTCACGTGATATCAGTTTCCCCCGCACCTGATGGTTCTGCACATCCCTGCTGCGGCCGAAAACTTCCCGCCCGGCCAGCTCTTTCACATAAGGGTCCACGCAGATCCTGTCCTCTATTCTGAAATTATATTCATACTTTGATGCACGCAGATCCTCAACGGCAAGGAACCTGACCTCACCGATTCCTTCCTCCTCTGGCATGTCAAAACTGTATTCCGGTGATTCTTCACCTGCTTTATACAGTAAAAGCTCACAGCTTTTTCCTGCAGGCACCTGCACAGCAAAATTCACCTTATTGTTTTCTACAGCCGTCCCGAAAGGCTGAGGACTTCCTTTGATTTTTTTCATATTTTATTCCTTTCTACTGCCAGCCATCCGTTCCATACATATCGACATTTTCTCTGTTAATAAAAAACGTCTCCGCATAAATCTCTTTTTCGTATCTGTCCCTGTTCAGTATGGCTACAGCTGTCTTCGCGGCAGTCTTCCCCATTGTAATCGGGGACTGGGCTCCGATTCCTGTCATAGGACTGTCCGGATCCAGAAGCGCGCTCTTCGTATCCGGAGAGCCGTCCACACTGTATACAAGAATATCCTGTTTCTTTGTCTGTTTCAGCAATTCAAGCACCTGAATAGCCATCACGTCATTGCCGCACATAATGGCATCAATTTCCTCTCCGTCAAGGAGCGTACGCAACACAGCTCCGATTTGCTCACTGCCTGCATCAATCCGCCGCACAACCTCAAATCCCCCGTTTAAGATAGCTTCCTCAAAACCTGTGATACGCTCGTTGATGGAATTAATGCCGGAGCTTTCCACTATAACAATTCTTCCCCCTTCCGGCATGCGTGAAACAAGATCTTCTCCGCAGACATATCCTGCATTCCGGTTATCTGAACCTACAAAAGCCTTTACAAGACCGGTTTCCTTGACCTCTGTGTCGAGATTAACCACTGGAATTCCCGCCTCATTAAGGGCCTCAAGAGCCGGTGTTATTTTTTCCCAGTCTGCCGGACATAAAAAGACACATTCCACTTTCTGTTCAATCAGTTCATCTATCTGCTGAATCTGAGTATCCACATCCGCTTCTGCATCCCGTACGATAAGACGGATCCCCTCTTCTTCCAGAGAAGACTGAACCGCTTCTCTTAAAACCGTATAAAATGGATTGGACAGATCGCTGCAGCTGAATCCAAGCACATGTTCTGTCGCCTCTGCGTCATCCTCTGTATTATCCTGGCCGTCCACCACTGCATTGTCCTCCGGTGAGCCCACATTCTGTTTGCAGCCTGACAACAGAGCAGCAGCCAGAACAACCATCAGAAAAACCGCAGTAATTCTCTTTTTCATTTGTCATTTACCTCTTCTGCTCAATTCATGGATATAATTATCCACTCTTTCATTCTACCTTGTTTCAGGGGAATGTCAATAGAGAGTGCGTCTTGCTTTTTTCCTGTCTTTTTGATACCCTGTATACAGAATAACATCTGCCCGGCCTGACAGGCGGCAGATGCAGAAGGAGAAAGCATATGAATGAAAATGAAACACTCACCGTAACACTGACACTTGACAATGATGAGGAGCTGGAATGCGCCGTTCTCTCCATATTTGAGGCAGAAGGCCAGGAATACATCGCTCTTCTTCCGCTTAATGAAGACGGAAATAGTGATGACGGACAGGTATACCTGTACCGCTTTATTAACAACGGCGAAGATGAAGAACCTGACCTTGAAAACATTGTAGATGACGCGGAGTTTGACCGCGTTTCTGAGGCCTTTAATGAATGGATGGAGGAGCAGGATTTCGGAGATATTGATTTAGACGACATCCAGTAATTCGTCTACAAAGCGGGAAGGAGCCGTTTCCTTTCCGCTTTTTGTTTTCACGTAGCAGACCGTCAGTTTTTCTCTGGCCCGGGTCATGGCCACATAAAAAAGCCTTCTTTCTTCCTCTGTCTGTGCGTCTGTTCTTGCTTTTTTATATGGAATTCTTCCCTCGTTTGCATCCAGAATAAATACTGTATGAAACTCCAGGCCCTTAGCGGCATGAATCGTCATAAGCCTTACACCCTCCGGATTATCTTTCTTTTGTTTCTCCTGCAGAATATGTGTATATTCTTCCACATGCCGAAACCATTCTTCCAGGGTTCTGTAAGGCCTGGCGGCTTCTGCGATTTCCTGAATCACGTCCGTAAGATCGGTTCTGGGAATATTATGTGAGAATGCATAATCTCTAAGAAAATCATCATATCCGATTCGCTTCCTTATATACTGAATTGCCGCATATGGCGCCATTTTTGCCAGCATCTTTACATCCCACTCAAACTGATCAATCCGATCCATCATCCATTCTTTATCACAATAATGATTCCGGATATCTTCAAAGGATACTGCTCTCCCTGCCAGACTGTCTCTTCCGATATACCGCTTCGGCCGGTTCATAACCTGAAGAAAATCCTGTCTTCTTCTCTCTCCCATGGCGAGACGAAAATAAGCCTGAATATCTTTCCCGATAAAATGATTGTAAATATTGGGCAGATGTTCCTTCATCTGGAAAGGGATCCGCCGTTCAACCAGCGCTTCTGCCACCGGCCCCGCATCTGTGTGGATGCGGAAAAGAACAGCTATATCCTCGGGACGGATCCCGTCAGAAATACATTTTTCTATTTCATCCAGAATGTATTCTGCCTCTTCTGCCGGGTCAGCAAGTTCCTGAACATGAAGGCAGGCGCCGCCCTTTCTGTATGCCTTCAGCTGTTTTTCAAACCTTCTCTCATTGTGCCGGATCACTTTCAGGGAATTTCGGACAATATACTCTGTAGAACGGTAATTCATACCCAGCAGGATCTGGTCTGCCTGGGGATAATCTTTCCGGAACTGAAACATCAGCTCACTGTCAGCTCCGCGGAACCCATAGATTGCCTGATCATCATCTCCCACCACAAAAATATTGTTCTGAGGCAGAGCAAGGAGCCGGATCACATCATACTGAATCCGGTTAATATCCTGAAACTCATCAATCAGAATATAACGGAACTTTCTCTGCCATCCTTCCAGAACCTCAGGCCGTGAAGACAAAAGATTGTAACAGAGAACAAGCATATCGTCAAAATCAATCTTCCTTCTCCGCTTTCTCTCCTCCTCATATTGGCTGTAGATTTCCCGGAATGTTTCCGCACTGCATTTTTCCGAAACATACTCCTCCACATCCAGACGGTTATTTTTGATTTTTCCGATCTCCGCGGCAATATCCGATATAAAATCCTCTTCATCAAAAACTTCCGCTTCCTGTCTGCTGATCACTTCTCTCAGCAGCTGATATTTTTCTTCTTCGGAGAGAATATTCTGTCCGTTCATCCGATAGGTACATCTCAGAATTCCGTAAAAGATCCCGTGAAATGTCCCCGCCGTAACCGGAAGATTTTTCTTTCCCATAAGAGAACAGAGCCTGTTCTTCATCTCCTGTGCCGCAAAACGGGTAAAAGTAACGACCAGAATTTCTTCTGGTCTTACATTGCATTTTTCAATCAGATATTTGATTCTGTTCACAATGGTAAGCGTTTTTCCTGATCCCGGTCCTGCAAGGACCAGGCAGGGGCCGTCTTTGTGAGAGACGGCTTTCGCCTGCGTCTTATTTAAACTCATACGTTCCTTTCCTGTGTTACTGCTGCTGTTCGGTCAGCTTCCGGATTCCGCAGCGGATCCGTTTCAGAGACTCCTCTTTCTGAAGCACTTCCATAATCTCTGTTGCTCCGCCCGGTGTATTCTGTTTTCCTGACACCGCGGTCCGGATGGGCCACATCACATACCCGATCTTGTACCCTTTCTCTCCCGCAAACGCTTTCAGCGTCTCGAAAAGGGCGTCGTTGCTGTAGTCCTCCTGGGCCTCCAGAACGGGAAGCACTTCCTGAAGAAGCGCCAGTCCTTTCTGCGCGTCTGTTTTCATCTTTTTATGCGTATACAGCGCCGTATCATATTCCGGCAATTCCTCAAAGAAGTCGATCTGCTCCGCAATGTCCGGGAAAATCTCAATTCTTGTCTTTACAAGAGCCGCGATCTTTTTCAAATCAAAGTCCTTTGTAATTACTTTGCGGATATAGGGCTCAGCCAGCTCATAGAATTCTTCGAAGTCCATTGCCTTTAAATATTCCCCGTTCATCCATTTCAGCTTCACCGTGTCAAATACAGCTGGAGATTTACTCATATGCCGGTAATCGAACTCTTTCACCAGCTCCTCCAGAGAGAAGATCTCCCGGTTATCCTCCGGGCACCAGCCGAGGAGAGCCACATAATTAACAACAGCCCGGGATACAAATCCCTGGTCTATCAGATCTTCATAAGAGGAGTGACCGCTTCTCTTGCTCAGTTTCTTGTGATTTTCGTCCGTAATCAGCGGACAGTGTACATATACCGGAACTTCCCAGCCGAATGCTTCATAAAGACGGTTGTACTTCGGAGCTGAGGAAAGGTATTCATTTCCCCTTACGACATGGGTAATCTCCATCAGATGATCATCTACTACATTTGCAAAATTATAAGTAGGAAAGCCGTCAGACTTAATCAGAATCATATCGTCCAGCTCCGCGTTCGGAACTGTAATGTCTCCATAAATTTCATCATGGAAAGTAGTCTCTCCCTCATTTGGCACGTTCAGCCGTATTACCCATGGTTTGCCCGCGGCCAGATTGGCCTCGACTTCTTCCCGGCTCAGACCCAGGCAGTGTTTATCATACACTACGATATCTGTCCCGTCATCTGAAACTGTCGTCTTCAGAGAATCCAGTCTTTCTTTATCACAGAAGCAGTAATATGCATCTCCCTGTTCCACAAGCTGCTTTGCATAATCCAGATAAATGCCGCGGGCCTGTCTTTCACTCTGTACATATGGTCCGTATCCTCCGTCTTTATCGGGACCTTCATCATGAACCAGTCCTGTCTTTTCCAGAGTTCTGTATATAATATCAAGAGCCTCTTCCACATATCTCTCCTGATCTGTATCTTCAATCCGCAGTACAAAGTCTCCTCCCTCATGTTTCGCGATCAGATACGCATAAAGTGCTGTACGCAGATTTCCTACATGCATCCGGCCCGTAGGACTGGGTGCGAATCTTGTTCTAACTTTCTTATTCATGTCTTCTCTCCAATTTCAGTTTTATTACCTGTTTGTTCTGGATTCATATTCTGAAACCAGTTTTTCAAGGAATTCGTCACATCTGCCATAAACAATCTCATCTGCATGCTGATCAGAATAATGTTCCGAATCCATTACGAGAATCAGGTTTGTCCCCGTATAATACTGAAGCAGCTGACTGCACAGCGGGGAATGCAGGCTTGCCCCCAGAACAATAAGCGCCTCTGCTCTGGAAACTTCCTCTGCCGCTCTTGTCATAAGAGCATTGTTGACCATCTCGCCGAACAGGCAGACCTGGGGGCGGATCGCCACAAGGCACTGTTCACACAGCGGCACTCCTTTGGCTGCCATAATATATTCTATAGAATATTGTTTTCCACAGTTCGGGCAAATATTATCCATAATGGAACCCTTCATTTCGACCACACCGGTACACCCGGCTCTTTTTTCCAGCCCGGCGATCCGACGGGTAACTATGGACTGAACTTTACCATAGTCCTGAAGTTTTTTCAGATATATATAACCTTTTCCGGGCGGAGTTATCTGGGCTTTACTAAGCATGACTTCTTTATACATCCGGAAGAACAGTTCCTTCCGGGCCGAATAAAATCCGCTGCTGAATATTTCCTCATAAGAATACCCGTATTTATTTTCAATTTCATACGATTCCTCTCCGTCTCTTAACAGGGGATACCCGCTCTCCAGCAACATCCCCGACCCTGTAAGAACCACTGTATACCTGCTGTTTTCCAGAATCTGAAGTATGCCATTCTCTCTCATAAAGAACCCTCCTTCCCATTGCCGCACATATAGATCAGACGGCCGGCGTTCATCCTTGTTTTATAATTAAATATTATAAAACAAGTCGGGTTATTCTTCAACAAAGAAAACCGGCATTCTCTTTTTATAATCTTTTCAGTATCTCAATTTCTTCCGGGACGTTTCCCACATCTTCCAACACGCATCCTCTGGCATCCAGTTTGGAAAGCGCAGCGCCCTTAAATGCATCCGATGCAAAGCGGACTACCTCAGAAGGTACTCTGTATATTCCGATTCTGGCAGACGGAAATGCGAAAAGACATGTGCCTCCGTCAGAGAAAAGGACTCCATCTGCGGACACATAGTTTCCGGAAGATTCTACACTGAACCACTCCAGCTGACAGAGTCCCGCAAACGCGCCTTCTTCAATATGTGTAATATTGGCAGGGATATGTATCTCACGAATCCCCTCGGGCGCAGACAGAAACGCTCCGGAAGCAATTGCCGTACAGCCCTCCGACGGCAGAGTCAGACGGCTGCCTTCCATAACGGATTCCGGTTCCGCAATACCGCAGATTGTCCCGGTCTCATCTACAAGAAATCCTTCTACTATTGTGCCTTCGTAAGGTCCGGACGGGGAAGGAGGAAGGGAATCCGCAGGAATATCCCCGGGCTTCGCAGGAATTTCTTCTTGTATTTCCTCCGGAATATCGACTGCAATATCACTGGTTTCCTCTTTCATGCTGCCGGAAGTATCCGGAAATTTGTCCGGAATTATCAAAGCCGGCAGATCGGCGGTGCCGTTTTCTGACAGTATATTTTCCCGTACTGTGCTTTCGCCTGATATCTTCTTCGTTTCTTCTGAATTACCCGTAAAGCGATTCGTACCTGCCGCAGATAATGCATGTTCCATATCTGCGGCAGCTTCTGCAGCCAGCCCGGAAAGTACACCGCATATATTCTTTACATCCGCAGTATATCTGCCTGATCCCAGGATTCTGTATCCGATTTCAAATGCTTCCGTTATTCTGGTATCCGAAAGATCCGTCTTATAAAAATTCTCACTTTCTGTTTCCCGCCCCGGCGTCCCGGCCGGCGGCACAACATTGTGGGAACTCACAACTGTGCCCAGCAGCAGACACAGCAGGATACCGACCGCAAGAAATTCTGTAAATCGATGAATGTATTTCTCCGGATTTTCACCTGCATAAAATTTTGCGCACCATTCCATAATCTCAATCCCTGTCCTTTCTTTTTTACGGAAACAGGATATGTAAAGCTGTCCCGTATATACACCACATGAAAAAAAATACCATTCATATTTCGAAGATAAGGTATCAGAGAAAAAGGAATGCCGCAATTCTTTGCAACATTCCTTTGCATTTTTAATAATAGCATCTGTCCGTAGCGGATTTTTATACCTGAATTTCTGCTTTAATTCCGAGTACATCCTTATTTTCTTCCAGAAGAGGAGAAATTACATCCCGGAGATACTTTTCTACCTGTTCTTTGGCGCGTCCTACATATTTTGACGGATCCATTGTCTTTTTCAGATCATCATAACTCAGATTGAAAGCCGGATCCTGAGCGATCAGCTCCAGAAGATTATTGTCAAGTCCTTTTTCTTTCACGTTTCTGCCGGCTTCCATGGAAAGCTCCCTGATTCTCTCATGCAGTTCCTGCCTGTCTCCGCCTGCTTTTACCGCATCCATCATAATATTTTCTGTTGCCATAAACGGAAGCTCAGACATCAGTCTTTTTTCTATAACTTTCGGATATACAACCAGTCCGTCCACTACATTCAGGCACAGATCCAGTATTCCGTCAATTGCAAGAAAGCCTTCCGGTACGCTCAGACGCTTGTTTGCAGAATCATCCAGCGTTCTTTCAAACCACTGTGAAGCAGAAGTTATGGCCGGATTCAGAGCATCAATCATAACATATCTGGAAAGAGACGCAATTCTCTCGCTTCTCATAGGGTTTCTCTTATATGCCATGGCAGAAGAACCAATCTGAGTCTTTTCAAAGGGTTCCTCCACTTCCTTCAGATGCTGAAGCAGACGGATGTCATTCGAAAACTTGTGCGCGCTGGCAGCAATTCCTGCAAGCACATTCAGCACTCTTGTATCCACCTTCCTGGAATAGGTCTGTCCGGATACAGGATAACATGCTGAAAATCCCATTTTCTCCGCAATCATGGGATCAATTTTATCAATTGTCTCCTGATCTCCGTCAAAAAGCTCCAGGAAGCTGGCCTGCGTCCCTGTAGTTCCTTTTGAACCAAGAAGTTTCAAACTGCCCAGAACATAGTCCAGATCTTCCAGATCCATAGTGAACTCATGCATCCACAGGGTTGCTCTTTTTCCAACCGTGGTAGGCTGAGCCGGCTGAAAATGCGTAAATGCAAGTGTAGGCTGAGCTTTCTGCTTTTCCGCGAAATCCGCCAGTTCCGCGATTACGTTAATCAGTTTTTTTCGTACAAGCTTCAGGGCATCTGCCATCAGTATAATGTCCGTATTATCTCCTACATAGCAGGATGTAGCTCCCAGATGAATAATTCCTTTGGCCTTCGGGCACTGTACTCCATAAGCATATACATGAGACATAACATCGTGACGCACAACTTTTTCTCTCTCTTTTGCCACGTCATAATTAATGTCATCAGCATGCGCCTTCAGTTCCTCAATCTGCTCATCCGTAATATTTAACCCAAGCTCTTTTTCAGTCTCCGCAAGAGCTATCCATAATTTTCTCCATGTCCGGAACTTTTTGTCCGGAGAGAAAATGTACTGCATCTCTCTGCTGGCATAGCGCTCTGAAAGCGGGCTGACATAACGGTCATTTGACATAATTTCTTCCTCCTTAAACTTTAGTTTGCATTGCCTGCGGTAACATTTCAGCACCGGGTGTTTTACTCAAATGCATGACTGATATCTCTGTCAGGTACCTTCATCGGATACCTGCCGGTAAAACATGCGTCACAGTATTTTAAATCTCCGACCATGTCTTTCAGTTTTTCAATCTCCATATATCCCAGTGAATCCGCGCCAATCATCTTTCTGATTTCCTCTGTCGTGTGTGAATGGGCAATCAGCTGCTCATTGGAAGGCACATCCGTCCCAAAATAACAGGGGTACAGAAACGGCGGGGAACTGATTCTGACATGTACCTCCTTCGCCCCTGCAGCTTTCAGCATTTTTATAATATTTGCACATGTAGTTCCCCGGACAATCGAATCATCTACCATAATAATACGTTTTCCCCGTACGACTTCAGGGATTACGCTCAGCTTAATCTTTACACTGGACACACGTTCACTCTGGCTTGGCTTAATAAACGTCCTGCCCACATAACTGTTTTTATGGAATGCCATACCATAGGGGATTCCGGAATGCTCTGAATATCCTTTCGCGGCTACCAGACCGGAATCCGGCACCCCTACGACAAGGTCGGCATCCACAGGATAGGATTCTGCAAGAGCTTTTCCGGCAAGAATACGGGAATGATATACATTCACACCATCAATGGTACTGTCTGTCCGGGCAAAATAGATATACTCAAAAATGCATCTGGCCTGTTTTTCCTCAGGAACCGCCATACTCATATCGGACTCGATTCCGTTCTTTGTGATGGTCACAATCTCGCCGGGACGGACATCACGTATAAATTCTGCATCCACAGCCGCAATCGCGCAGCTCTCCGACGCCAGGAAATAGGTATTATCTTTTTTTCCGATGCACAGAGGCTTCAGACCGAACGGATCTCTTGCTCCGATCATCTTTCTGGGACTGTTTACCACAAGGGCATAGGCTCCCCTGATCTTCTGCATTGCATTCTTTACGGCAATTTCCGCCTTATGGGCATTCAGCCGCTCCCTGGCAATATGGTAGGCAATTACTTCAGAGTCAATAGTCGTCTGAAAAATCGCCCCTGTACATTCCAGCTCCCTGCGCAGCTCAATGGCATTAACCAGATTTCCATTATGTGCAATGGCAAGAGTCCCCTTTACATAGTTGATTACCAGCGGCTGGGCATTTTCCACACGGGTTCCTCCGGCAGTAGAATAGCGGACATGACCCACTCCCAGGTTTCCTTTCAGTTTTGAAAGAGTTTCCTGGTCAAACACATCATCAACATGTCCCAGTCCTTTTTCCGAAATCACTTTTCTCTGTCCAAAAGTATCCGTAACAGCAATCCCGCAGCTTTCCTGCCCTCTGTGCTGAAGCGCAAACAGTCCGTAATAAATCGAAGGGACAACGTCACCGCCGTCCACATCATAAGCGCCGAACACTCCGCATTCTTCACCGAGTCCGGTAGTTACTTTTTCAAAATCACTCATGTAAAATTCGCTCCTTATCAGTTCTGTATGCCGAACACCTGATTTTCAGCTATTCTCAGGCATCCCCCAATCGGCACATTCGTGTATTCAAGTATGTAATCAGCTGAACCGGCATTTCATTCCCCTGTAAACGCCGGTTCCGCAGACTTGATTATAATATAAGGCAGAGGGAAAATCAACATCCACTCTGCCTTATTTTACCCCTGTGTATACCGGGACAAAAACTGCTTTGTCCTTTCTTCTGACGGATGTTCAAAAACCTGTTCCGGAGTCCCATGCTCAAGAATCCGGCCTCCATCCATAAAAATCACCTGACTGGACACATCCCTTGCAAAAGCCATCTCATGGGTAACAATCACCATAGTTGTCTCCTGATCCGCCAGCCCTTTTATTACTTTTAATACCTCACCGGTCAGCTCCGGGTCAAGAGCTGATGTTGGTTCATCGAAACAGAGAATATCCGGCTTCAGCGCCAGTGCACGGGCGATAGCCACACGCTGGCACTGTCCTCCGGAGAGCTGATGAGGGTAATTATTCATCCGGTCAGCGAGGCCCATCTGCTTAAGAAGACTTTCTGCCTCAGCCTCGATTTCTCCGTGAATCTCTTTTTTCCTTGTTTTGTAATCCGGACTTTCTTTTGCCAGAAGCTCTTTTGCCAGCATAACATTTCCCAGAGCCGTATACTGTGGGAACAGGTTAAAGGACTGGAAAACAAGCCCGAAATGCAGACGCTTTCTCCTGATTTCGCTCTCCTGGGTCGTCCTGGAATCCTCTGCGTCAAAAAGAGTCTCCCCGTTTACCCGTATCACTCCTCCGTCAGGTCTCTCCAGAAAATTAAGGCACCGGAGAAGAGTTGTTTTACCGCTGCCTGAAGAACCTATAATAGAAAGAACCTGTCCTTTTTCCAGTGAAAAGCTGATATCGCTGAGCACTTCTGTGCGTTCAAAGCTTTTTCTCAAATGCATTACTTCCAAGATTGCCATATGTACCACCTCCTACCTGAAATACTCCAGTTTCTTTTCCAGCCGTCCCAGAAGAACGGTCAGAATACCACTGAATACCAGATAATATACAGCAGTGAAGAACAACGGCCAGATCTGGCCCGCAATTCCCTGGGAGCCTTTCAGGAAAGACTGTCCTGCCCATATAATCTCCTGAAGCGCGATAACCCGCGCAAGAGACGTATCTTTTACAAGTGTAATAATCTCATTGGACATGGGCGGCACAATGCGCTTAATCATCTGAAGAAGCGTAATCTTAAAAAAGATCTGGCTCTTCGTCATGCCCAGCACAAGTCCTGCCTCCTCCTGACCATGAGGTACACCCTGGATGCCCCCGCGGTAAATCTCGGAAAAATAGCATGCATAATTAAAAATAAAGGCAACAGACGCCGCAAGAAAACGGCCGCCTTCATCACCGCCCCAGATATTATTCTTAAATACAATTCCAGGGAAATAGAAGATAATCAAAAGCTGAATCATCAGAGGAGTTCCTCTGATGATCCATACAATGATTTTCACAAGATAACTTAATGGTTTGAACCGCGACATAGATCCGAAGGAAATAATAAGCCCCAGAGGCACCGCTCCCAGAAGCGTTACAAAGAAAAGCCTCAGAGTCTGCAGAAATCCTTCGTTCAATGCCTGAAAAACAATTGGAAACTGTTCTGAAAAACTCATCTCACAACTCCGTTATCATTATTACTGCTCAATCAGTGCAGCCTGCACGCCATATGTCTCTGCGCATTTCTGAATACTTCCGTCCTCATAGCTCTCGGCAAAGAACTTGTTCAGCTCTTCAGCCAGATCAGATCCTTTACGGAAACCGACGCCGTACTCTTCACTGTTTAAGCTGACTGTATAAGTAAGGTTCGAATAGCTGGTGCCTTCACCAATCATAGCTGCCGCCATCAGAAGATCAATAACTGCCGCGTCGGAAGTTCCGGCCTCAACTTCCATAAGAGCATCCGCCTGCGCCGTTACAGAGTTAAACGCAAGATCTCTCGCCTCAACCTCATCTTCTCCTGCACTGCCTGCTTCTACAGCAAATGTCAGATCCCCCAGACTCTCCTCATCCTGGTACTGATCTGCCACATCCTGAGGAACAACAACAACCTGCGCGTTCTGCAGATATGCGTCTGTACACTCCATAGCGCTGGTTACATCTTCTGTCAGAGTCATGCCGTTCCAGACACAGTCGATCGTGTTGCTGTCAAGCTCCATAATCTTATTGTCCCAGTCAATCTCCACGAACTCTACATCTACACCAAGACTTTCTCCGAATGCTCTTGCCATATCCGCGTCAAAGCCAATCCATTCGCCGTTCTCATCCTGATAATCCATAGGTTCAAAATTCGTGATACCTACAATCAGGGTGCCTTTGTCTTTTACATATTCCATATCGCTGTCAGATCCGCCCGAACCGGAACCGGAACCGCAGCCTGCCATCATGGAAACAGCAAGAACTGTACATAACAATACGCTTACTACTCTTCTTTTCATTTTTTCCTCCCGCCACCGCAGATTCGGTGTTACTTTTTTTCTCTACCAATGAGTCACTGTGCCATAGTAAAGTACCGTTGTATTCTACCACACGGTATCTTTGCTGTCAACTATGACTCCTGCGGTGCTGTCTCTTCCATTTTTCAAGAAGCTCCTCATCCGGTTCTACCTGAAGACCTTCTCTGACATCATCGATTTCCCGGCGCATTTCAGCATTAATTCTCATGTAATCATCGTGTTTTGTAATCAGAATATGATATTCCTCCAGAGACAGATATTTATATGAAGCATAAAGATACGGCTTCAGCAATGTCTCGTCTCCGCATATCTGGTATGCTCTGTCATACATGCGGGCAGATTCCTGATAAAGAAACAGCCGTCCGTACGCCGCCCCGAGTCCCGCGTAAATCTTGCCGTAAAACTTTTCATCTACACTTTCGTCTTTCTCCTGATTGAGGATTGCCTGATATACAAGTATGGCTTCTTCTACTTCCCCGCTTTCCAACAGATTATCTCCTTTGTACTTCTGGCGCTCGATATCTTTCTGATTTTTCAGATGTTCCAGGACATTCTGAATCCGGATCATCTCCGGCTCACGATATATTCTTGACGCTTTCAGTATAGTAAGCACAAATTTCTCCACGGAACCATGAAGTCTCAGCACGTCTCTTAACCCCTCTGCCAGACTGTTCAATCCCAGCTCATCATCCAGCCATGTACAGAGCTGTTCGTTCATAATCGTATAATCAATCAGATAGAGATTATTACAAAGGTAATAACAAAGCTCCTCTATTGTGAAAATTCTGCAGTGAATCCTGGTTATCTCATAGGGATGCGCCGCATGCCTGTCATGACAAAGAATTAAACTTCCCATCATTGCCTCCTAAGTGAATTATCTTCTCTTCCCGGAAATCCGTAGCCGGGAAAAAATCTCCGAATCCGGCATCTCTCACTGTAATTTTACACGTCTTTTCATCCAGAAAGAGAGTTTCTATCTGAAGCCGCATGGAGTATTCCGCCCGCTTCGGAAATTTCTCCAGAGAAATTTTTTCCGTCCTCACATTTCCCTGAATCAGGGACTCAATATGAAACTCAATGTCCTCCACATTCTCAAGAATGACCTCCCACTGGTTGTTGGACTCATACCAGTGGGCGCCCCAGGATACAATCGGATACCACATTTCCTGGCCGTCCACACGCATATTTACTGTAATCTGATCTGTCAGCTTGTCCTCGGAAAGATATACCGGATTTTCAATATGCATGAACAGCTTCCGGTAAGCCGTGTAACAGGCTCCTTTGCTGTACAGATTGTTTCCGATAAAAGCCCTGCGTCCGTTGCAGAGCACCCGCAGCGCTTTTGGATACCAGTTGTTTTCAAAACCTTCACCTGTTAAAAAGACGGAAGAAACAATCCTTTTATCAAAAACGCTCTGAATAAACTGGCAGAACATGGCATCGGCCTCTTTTGCCTTATCCTCATTCAGGACGGGATAGACCATAGCCAGTTCTTTCATATGCGCGCTGGCCACTTCATCAACCGTCACAAACGTTGTTTTTCCGCCCCCCAGTCCCGGCTTGAGTCTGCGAAGCATAAAAGCTCTGATCTCATTTCTGTCGCAGCAAAACAGAGCCGCGTCATACTGCCACAGCTCCTTCGGCTGATAGAACAGGTAATTGCAGAAACTTTCCTTATAGTCCTGTATAAAAACATGCCGTTTATCGATATTCATCCGGACAGCGATTCCTCTGAGCATCTGCGCAAGTTCTTCTGTCAGGGACGGTACTGTAAACACAATCCCCTCTATTACAGGAAACGACTGAAGGGACATCTGAATAAACTGGGACAAAAGCCATACCGCATCGTATGTTTCTTCGCCAAATTCAATCTTGTCTCCCGCCAGACTTTTACTTAAAAGGCGGGTAACCGTAAATCCTTCTTTAATAGAAACGAGTCTTTTTGCCTCTTTTCCATACGCCCAGGTATCCCGGAGTTTTCCGATGATCAGCGGAATCTGGTAATTATCCGTGTCCACTTCAAGCGTATCCGGTTCAAGCTGCTGATCATTATAATAACTGATCTGGCACGTCTTTTCATTTATTTCATATCCAATAATGCTGCCCTGCCCCATGAGAAGACAACCTCCTTAATACTGTACAAATATCCTTGCCGCACATGCATCTTCCAGTGCGTAATCCTTCATCCTTTTTTCCCGTTTTTTCTTATCCGTTTCAAGCAGGATATCATTGATTCTGCCAAACCTGCCCTGCTCACCCGCCTCTGACTGTCTGACACATGTCTCTTTATCACTCCGGTAAGAATTTCCGTCTATCGTTTCCTTAAAATAATATTTCAGCTTTTCATTGGCAAAGAGAACGAATTTCTTTACATACAGATTCTCATACATGGGCGATAAAACCTCTGTAGAGTAATCCGCCTGCTCAGTTTCACCTTTCTGAAGCTGATAGTAAAGCATGACTCTGCTGCCTTTCTGCCCTTTATACTCAATTAAAGTTTTATCCCAGAGCTGAAGTTCAATAAGCCAGTCTTTTTCATAAGACAGAAAGAACGGGAAATAAATCTGTTTGCCGCACAGATCCTGCAGGAACTTTTTAAGCGTTTTCCGGGTCTGTGAATTATACTCTTTGTCCGCGTAATACTTCAAAACCGCGATTTTACAGATGTCTATCGTATCCTCGCCCTTTTCGTATTCTCTGCAGATTATGTCAATCACGCTGCGGCCGATTTTTCTTGACTCCACCACATACTCCCTGGACACATAAACCAGATAGGCCTGCTGAAGCCGGAAATAGGCGCCTTCTGCATAATACTGTTCAAAAATCTGCGCCTCCTGAAACAGTTCTTCCGAAAACAGCATCTGTGTAAGAATACGCTCTGCCAGTTTATGCGTGTGAACTTCGTAATCTTTTGCTTCTCTCCATAAAAGCTTCATGTCGGATGTAGCGCCGCAGTAATAATTGGCCAGATATGTAAGAATCACCTTATCATACTGCTGTTTCAGGAAAAGATCGAAGCATATATATGTGAGGAAATCGTCATTTTCATAATTATTCTCGCGAATTGTCCTGCTGCACAGCGCGAAAATTTCTTCTTCTTTAAAATTCTCAAGTCCTTTTTCCCGAACCCGCTCAAGAGTAAGCTCCTCTTCTTCCTCTTCGGCCCGGTTTCTGCGAAGTCCGTTCAGATATTTTCTGCACATATCCATATAGCGGAGTTCGTAGAACATTCTCCGGCTCTCATAGGGAATAGAATCTGTATAATGTCTTCCGTCTCTTGCCTCCCAGACAAGCCTGTCCGTCTTGGAATACAGGAATACCCGCGCTCCGTTTTCTGTATACGGCGCTTTCTGAGTAATTGTCCCGTCTTCCGCAATCACATGAACATATTTCATGTTCGGCACTTTTGTTGTAATCTGATATGCATGGCAGATATCATACAATGCTTTTATTCTTTCCGAAGTCATCTGCGACTCGGAAATAAATCTTTTATAAATAATTCTCAGCTGATTATCTACATTTCTCCGGTCAAGCTGATTCCAGGCAAAAGCTTCCATCTCGTCCCGGTAATGAGCATATATTTCACTGGTCTCATCCTCATATGTAATAAGATTGGAATACAGGAACGCGCATTTCTGGTAATTCAGTGAATTGCCGTGCATAAAATACAAATATACCGAACGGGGAAGCGCTTTGTGGAACCGGTCGGGAATCACCGCAGCCATATAATATTCATAAAGCTGCGCAATCTTCAGCTCAGACTCAACTGCTTTCTGATACCATTTAAAATAAATGCTGTCCACACAGTTTCCTTTAATAAGGAGCGTACAGATTGCCGTAAGTATCATAGACTCCCGGTACATACTGTATGACTGAACAAGTACATTATACAAATGTCTGTCAAACACTTTCATCTGGCTGGCCAGATTTGCCGTGTACAATGCAAGTTCACGGGTCATAAGTTTATGTTTGACCGCAAACAGCAGTACCCGCACTTCAAACATCCCCAGCTTTTTCAGAGAAGAACTCTTTTCCCTGAAACAGCGGAACGCCTGGAGATAAAACCAGATACTGTGAGATTTATCTTCGTAAAACTGTTTTTCAAGAGCCCGAAGCCTTTCGCTGTAAATCTTATATTCCGAGTCCACTTCAACAAGCATGCAGAGAATTTTCCAGCTGTCGGGATGTTTCATAAATGATTTTGACAACTCTTCGGCAACTCTTCGCTGTCCGATTGTATCATTACTTAAAAGTGTGGTCAGGTAAAGATAGTAAGAGCTCAGCTCCACGTCCTTTCCTATGGCAAAACGATTATAGTTATAAGATTCCAGAAGCCATTTTGCCTCGTCATTTCTTCTGCCGATCAGACAGATATGTGCATGTACAAGAAGATATAATTCATTCCTCGGATCTGCATCTCTTAAATGGCTGATTCGTTTGACTGCCTCATCCACCCATGAATTCAGATCAGTTTTTCCGCCTTCATATTTGAGATAATTTTTTATGATACCCGTGAATTCCCTGTCATTTGCCCGGCGGTCTTCTTCTCTTCTGATATCTTTTTCTACGACAATCTCATATGTCAGAGTTTCATAAGGGGTCTCCAGTATAATCCGTCCGAAATTGCTTCCCCTGTGAAGCTTTTCCATCGTAATGAAATACTCAAGCCGGTAGGAATTGCCGATGAACTCTTCCGTCGTAATGCGGGTATGCTCTACATAAAGGAAATCTCCTTCTGTACGCACATCAATTTCCAGATATCCCCACGTATTCTTCTTTATTGTAAAAGTTTCCTTGCGCGCCTCTGTAAGTGAAATAAACGCCCGGCTTTCCTCCTCCAGTGTAAGGAAAATCTTTTCCTTCTGTTTACAGCCCACAAGGAATTCTTCCAGGGCATGCTGATCCAGCTCCCATCTGCGCATATTGTCATAAAGGGCCTGAATACGCTTGTCTTCATATTTCAGAATCTCATAAAAATCTCTGGAGCGGAACAATTTTACAGCTTCCGCAGCATCCCGGAAAGAAAGCTTTTTGAAATCTTCCAGACTCTGGACTTTCCCATAGCTTGTCATTACATAAGGCTTTTCGATAATCGCGGTAAAGGCAATATCATACTCACCGCCGTTACACACAATCGTAAACTTTCCATGCTCTACATGTCCCGGCACAAGTCCTGTTCCATCGTATGTATAATAAATATTCACCGGGTTACCGTCAAATCCCTGTTCATCACAGACAACACGATAGGAAGAAGGATATACAAGGCCGCGTATTGTTCCTTCTCCCTGATTCTGAAGTGAAAAACTTCCTCTGTATTTTTCTCCCTCGCCTACCCGCATCACAATCCGGGTTTCCGGAAAAATAATATCCGGCTGTGGGATATGAAAATCTCCTTTGGCAAAACGCTTGATCTTATTCTTCAAAACAGTCACCTACTCACAATTCTTGTTTCTGCCCCAAAAGGCGAAAAACCGCTACTATGAATTATATCATTATTACTGTATCTCTTGCAATGGTAGAATCAAAGAATTTGAATCAGAATTGTATACACGTATTCTTTTTTTCGGAAGAAAAAATCTGCTGAAAAAAAGCCTGCTCCGTCAAAAATCCTTGATCATCTGTACATAATCCAGCACTTCATACCCAAGCTGTCTGTAAAGAGACTGCGCTCTCTCATTCTTTTCTTCTACCTCCAGACGAATCCGCACTGTATCCCCGTCCTTTTCCTTTTCTATATAGTTAAAAAACTCTCTTCCAAGGCCTTTGGAACGGTACGGTTCCCGAATGTAAATTTCTTCAATCCAGACAACAACCCCTCCGGCTTCCTGAGAAAAACTTCTTGCCGTCAGCGCGTATCCGGCCGCTGCAGAATCATATTCCAGAATAAAAATTTCCGCGCATCCTCCGCCGCTCAAAGCCTCGGCAGCTGTTTTTTCAAAATGAGAATCCGGCACCGGATGAAGCACTGCATCTGAATGATAGAATTCCCGCGCCATCTCTATATACAACTGTCTGTCCTTTTCTTCCAGTTTGCGTATCATAATATTACCCTCTCTTTCTGATGTCTTTTATAAAAGATAATGTCTGTTTTATCGGGCCCTGTCTCCCGGCATGGAGAGAAATTACTGGCACCGGATATACCTGAACCGCCATTTTTCTCCGGGTTTCATACGGCTGTACGCAGCCCTTCTGAAGCGGATATAAAGTTTTTTCATATTCTGCCATTTTTCCTTCTCGCGTTCCTGAAGATAAAACATATTTTCCATCACGCACCGGTACATCCAGGCCCATTCCTCACTGCCCAGTTCCGGATACATTTTTCCCAGCCTCTCCGCCATATTCTCCGCCAGAGGTTCTTTTACTTCCATTCCCTGGAATTCCGCTGTTTTTATAATCTCCCGGTACATCTCACGAATTCCCCGGCCTCTGTCTTTTCCGAAGAGCCGGCGCTTTCTCCCGGCTGACCGGACTGCCGCCTGACCAAAAAAGACAAAAAAGCCCAGAATGACAACACCTGCTGCCGCCGCAGTCCATACCGGCAGACTGCGGAGCCATGTATTCGCCCCTTCCGGTTCATTCCGGACAGTTCCCTCTCTCACAGAAGCCGACGCAGGCGGCTGAATGTCTGCTCCTTCCGGCGCAGGCGGCGTATGCTCCATATCCATCCATTCTCCTGTCTGCTCCTCATACACCTGACACCAAGCATGGCCCATGCTTCCGGTTATCTGCGCCGAATATCCGCCGGAATTATTTCTGTGAAACGCGGATGCGGGCACAGCGTACCCTTCTGCATACCTGGCAGTATATCCGCAGTAACGGTACATCAATGTAGCCGCTGTGGCAAAGTGGACGCAAAATCCCTTATGATTTTCCAGAAGAAAATACTCCACAAAATCCTCCCCTGCCGGTGTCGCCCCGGGATTGGTATTATATACTGCTCTTTCAGACAGCTCTCTGCTGATTTCCAGGCTCACTTCCTGAAAAGAATTTACATTCCAGCCCCCGCACAGCATTTCCAGCGTATCTCTGAGTTCCTCCGGATAATCTCTGTATGCCTCCGGAGACGTCAAAACAGATTTTGTCATATCCTCCTCCGTCCATGAATTATCGGCATAGGAAACTCCCCATCTTTGCAGAACATATACGGTTCCCTCAGGCTTTTCTTCTACCTCGATAGAATATACCTGGCCGGACTCAGGCTGAAAATAAGCAAGACTGCCCAGATCATCCATCCCGCTGTCCCGCGTTGTAATGGAAAAATCATAGGAATCTCCGACATTCTCCTCTGCCCGATTTTCCTGCTCCACAGGAGTATTTTCTTCTTCCGTATGCCTCTCTTCTTCCGGCTGCCCTTCTCTTCCGCTTCTCTCCAGCATATCCTGCACGCGGCCGATTACTTCTGCGCGGATCACGCTGCGGGTCTGAAGATAGTATCCGTTCTCGGCACTCCGCTGTACATCCAGAAGTTTACCGGCCTGGAATGAAATCAAAGCTATAGCCGCCGAAAACAGCACGGCAAGCGCCCCGTGTTTCCACACAAAAAACCTTTTTCCTTTTACCGCTCTTCCCGCTTCCAGACCTGCTGAAGCAAAATAAACTGCCATGCCGGCGATCAGCAGCCATGCCGGCAGCGCCGGCTGGAAATACCCGGCAGCGGCAGCAGCGAAAAAGGGCGCCGCGAGAACAATCCCCGCCCAGCATTTTCCCCTGCCCTTTCTTTGCACCGCCAGCAGAATTTCAAGAAGCGGAACACTTGCCAGTACCGCTATACCGCTGAAGGCAGCTTTTCCCTCCGGCTGTCCGGACAGCACAGACGAAGCATTCTGCGCCATCCACTCATATAACCGGAAAACCGTGTCTCTGTAAAACCATAAAATCAGCGCTGCTACTGCCAGTCCGGCTGCCGATGCCTTCCACCGGAACTTTCTGTCGCTCCATCCAAGCAGAAAAATCACGGCGCATGTGCCTCCGTACAGCCATCGATGGTCAAAAGGCATATGAAAAACCGACAGAACAGCATTCCACCATAAAATCATAAGTATACACATAACTGTCATCTGCAGACAGAATAATGGAAATATACCATGATTTTTCTGCCTTTTTTCCGGTGCGGCCCGGTATATTTTTATTCCCGAATGAGTATTTTTCATCCCTGCTCCTCTTTCTTTATACGGCTCTGTGTTACAGCCTCAGAAAATCAAAAGTTTCCCCATCTTTTTTCATCTTTCCTTTTCCGTCAACCGTTATAATAGCGCTGAACTCCTGACCGCGGAATGTATCTTTATAACAGATTTCCGCCTTTTTTTCATTCTGGCAGGGCTCAATTTCCATCAGGTTCCAGATCATTTCGCAGGCGCTCTCCTCATCAGAAATCCTCCATCGGACAATTCTTTCATTTTTCTCCTCATACCAGGCTGCCATATGAATACATTTTTCTTCCACAAGCGTAATAGAAAGAGAAGCCACTGTCTCCAGAAGCTCTGAAAACCCCGCTTCTGACTGTTCTCTCTTCCGATAGTCAATATAGATAAGCACGACACATCCCAGAGGAAAACTCCGCTCTTTTACCATCAATTCTTCTTCTCTGGCACTCAGTTTCCAGTGGATATCTTTCAGAGAATCTTTTTCCCTGTACTCTCTGACCTGATATATCTCAGACGGATCATCTCCCCGCCGCTGCTGGGAAAATTCCTCGGCATCCGCCTGGAATTCTCTCGTTTTCCGGGTAATCTCCAGAGGCATAAGTTCGAATCCGGGCATTACCTTCACCTGAGCATTCCTGTTCCACTTTACTTTTCTGTAAAAAATACCCAGAAAGTCGTAAACCTTTATGCTGTCCAGACAGATCTCCACAATCCCACAGTAACCTGCTTTGAACACACACCACAGCGTCTCTTCACCGGCGGGAGACAGCACACCCCTCAGCCGTCTTTTTCCCGCTTTCTTTCCTCTTCTGTTTCTGACGCGCAGAAGTGCTTCATACCGCAGACTCATTCGGGACGAGATGTTTTTTACAGTAATTCCCGCTTTTACCTGTTTTTCCACTTCTCCGACAGGAGGTACTCTGTACAGGTCCGGAACTGCTTTTCTTCCCACAACTCCCAGATAAACGGCAGAAAGCAGCGGATAAAGAAATATTAATACAAGTATTCCGGAAAGTACTGTGTCATCGTACATAAAAAACAAATACCCTGTGACAAGCAGTACTACCAGATACCCTGCTGTTCTTCCTATCATTTTCCTACCGCCTTATTCTCAATGCCGGTTTTTCTACATCTTCCAGAATCCGCCGGACTACCTCTTCCGTTTTCACATGCCCCACCTTTGCTTTCATGCTCAGAATTATTCTGTGAGAAACCACACAGGAAAACACTTCCTCCACATCGGCCGGAACTACATAAACTCTTCCTTTCAGATATGCACATGCTTTTGCCATGGCTGTCAGCGCCACGGTACCTCTTGGACTTAATCCCAGCTCTGTCCATGAATTTTCCCGGGTCGCCTTTGCCAGTTCCGCAATATACCTGCAGATCCTCTCATGCACAAAAATCTCCCTGGCCTCATTCTTCATCTCCAACAGAACGGACGCATCAAGAATCGGCCGAATTGCGGCTGTCCGGTCTTCCTCCTGACTTCTCCGCATAATCTCCATCTCTTCCTCCACAGACGGATAGCCCATGCTGACACAGATCATAAAACGATCCAGCTGAGATTCAGGAAGAAGCTGGGTTCCGGCAGAGCCCGCCGGATTTTCTGTAGCAATCACAATAAAAGGCTGCCCGGTCCTCCTGGTTACTCCGTCTACTGTAACCTGCTGTTCCTCCATTACTTCCAGCAGAGCTGACTGGGTCTTTGGAGATGTTCTGTTGATTTCGTCTGCCAGCAGAAGATTACACATAACCGCCCCGGGCTGATATACAAATTTCCCTGTCTCTTTCTGGTAAATATTAAATCCGGTCAGATCAGCCGGCAGGACATCCGGTGTAAACTGTACTCTCCGGGCCTTCAGCCCCATTGCTTTTGAAAAAGCAAGAGCCATTGTCGTCTTGCCGGTTCCCGGTATATCTTCGATCAGGATATGCCCTCCTGCCAGAATTGCCATCATAATTTTCGTGAGAACATCTTTCTTTCCCACCACTGTCTTCTCCACTTCTTCGATCACGCGCTGCGCATTATATTCCAGTCCTGCCATATCTTCCTCCATTATTTTCGCATTACAGCAGACATACCAAGTTTCAGTTTTTCTCTTCAACTGTTTGCTTTTTATCTTTCGATCTGCCTGAACTGTTCTGTTTTTCCTCTCCTGAGGCGAATTCAGGCCGCCCGGATCCCCGGCCGGCAATATGGATATTCAACCCAGAAGTGCTTCCCACTCCTTTTCTCTGAACCCCGTCAGAACAGCAGTATCTGTCACAAGAACCGGCCTTTTAACCAACATTCCGTCTTCAGCCAGAAGATGGATCTGCTCCTCTTCAGTCATCTGAGGCAGCCTGTCCTTAAGCTTCATACTTTTATAAAGATTTCCACTCGTATTAAAAAACTTCTTAAGGGGAAGACCGCTTCTCTCCCACCATTCTTTCAGTTCTGCGGCATTTGGGTTCTCCGTTTTGATATCCCTCATTAAATATTCGATTCCTTTTTCATCAAGCCATTTTTTTGCTTTCATACATGTACTGCATTTCGGATAACATACAAACAACATTTCATCCCTCTCCTTTTTGCTATGATCTGCTTTTATAATTCATTTTATCAGAAAGATAAACAGAAGCAAGACAAAACAGAAAAGAAGTGCTATAATAGGAAACAGCCTACATTTTTGTCTACAAAGGAGGAGTTCTTATGAAATTAGTAATCACCATGAGCCGTCGTTTCGGAACGGGGGCAAGCATTATTGCAAAAGAGCTTTCTGAAAGGCTTGACATCCCTGTTTATGATAAGGCATACATTGAAGAGCAGATCCATGACCACATGTATGAAAGTGAGGCTGAGGCAATCCGCAAGCTGGCGGAAAAGCCCTGCATTATTCTGGGCCGGTGCGCATCTGACATTCTGAAAGACCGGATGAACGTACTGAATATCTTCGTCTGCGCCGACAAAGAAGACCGCATACACAGAATTATGAACAAAGATAACCTCAACTATGACGATGCAAAGGAAAAGGTGGAACGCACAGACGAAGAAAGAGCTTCTTACTATTATGAGCATACAGGAAAAACATGGGGTGATGTTAATGATTACCACATGATTATGGACACAAGCGAACTGGGAGTAGAAAACTGTGCTGATATTCTGATGCACTATTTTGAAAAACTGGAATATATCTGATAACGGAAAATACGACTCTTTTTATCCCGGAGGATATGAAAACAAGGGTGAGGAAAATCTGTTTTTCCGAACAGATTTTCCTCACCCTTTTCTTTCTAAGGACAGACAGTCTAGCGCGCCAGAATACTTCTTGAACGTTTCAGATACCTTCCGTCTCCTTTTTTTCCGAGAAATACATTTTCTTTTACAATCACCTTTCCCCTCTGCATAACCAGATCAATATCCCCTTTTACGGTCATTCCCTCATAACAGGTATAGTCCACTGCACTGTGCATATCTTTATGGGTCAGCACCCGCTCTTTCTCCGGATCAAAGAGTACCAGATCAGCATCGCTTCCCGGAAGAAGAGTTCCTTTTTCAGGATACAGACCATACATCCGGCAAGGATTTGTACAAAGATATTTCACAAGCTGTGGAAGAGTAATCCGTTTTTTTGCTACTCCTTCCGAAAACATAACCCGAAGCCGCTCCTCAACCCCCGGTGCCCCATTCGGACATGCGGTGAAATCATGAGCTCCGGCCTGCTTTTCAATGCTGTAATTAAAGGGACAGTGATCCGTTGCCACTACATCCAGTACATCATCAGAAAGTGCCTGCCACAGTGCTTCCTGATCGTCTTTTTTTCGAAGAGGCGGGGACATAATTGCTTTCAGTCCTTCCTGATCGTCCTGATACATACTGTCTGTCAGCGTAAGATACTGGGTACATGTCTCCACCGCAAAGTTTTTCTGCCCGGAGGCCTTTGCCTTCATTATCTCCTGCAGTCCATCTTTGCTTGACAGGTGGACAATGTACAGCGGAGCGTCGCCTGCCATTGCTGCCAGATGAAGCATCCTGTCCACCGCTTCCGCCTCACACCTGGCCGGACGGCTTAACGGATGATATTTCGGCTGCATACAGCCTTCTTCTGCATATTTTTTTCGAAGATAATTGATCACACCGTCATTTTCACAGTGAACCGCAATTACAAGTCCGTCTTTTTTTGCCTGTGTCAGCACCTGAAAAAGCTGATCATCCTTCAGCATAAAATCATAAGTCATATATACTTTAAAACTGGTGATCCCTTCCTTTTCGGCAATTTCTTTCATTTCTTTCAAAACAGACTCATCCACATGCTGAATAACCCCATGGAAGCCATAGTCAATCACCGCTTTTCCGTCCGCCAGCCTGTGGTACTCTTCCACCTGATGCCATAGGCTGCATCCTTCCGGTCCAAATGCCATGTGATCTACAATGGTAGTTGTTCCGCCGCAGACTGCTGCCACCGTTCCGTCATAAAAATCATCTACCGCTCTGTATTTACCGGCCTGCAGATCCATATGAGTATGCACATCCACTGCTCCGGGAAGCACATATTTGCCGGAAGCATCGATCTCTTCTGCCTCATCATCATCGATCTCTGCCCCGATACTTTTTATTATCTCATCTTCAATCAGAATATCTCCCTGAAAAATCTGTGATTCTGTAACAATCATCCCGTTTTTTATCAGTTTTTTCAAATTGCCGCCTCCTTTTCCCTCAAAAACATTTTATCCGGCACATCTGATAATACAATTGCCGAAATTTTCCCGATCTTTTATTGTAATCAACTTCGTCATTTTTACCAGTTTTTCTGTCTTGTTTTTTATACTATCACTAATTATTTACAATTACAATGCTGAATTACATAAGTACGCATGCCCCGAGGGCTGAGGATAATATGTACTTTGTCCGCTTTCAGGCGGCATAAAAATACCGGCAGAAATAATCTGCCGGCACAAATAATCTGGCTAATGTATTCTTAACGCATCAATCTGACGGAAAGCTTCTTCCGGTCTGGGGCATGCTATTTTATAAGCCCTTCCTCCACTTAAAACAGTTACATACCCGGTCTTACTGTTAAAAGAAACCGATGCTATCTGACTTACGGGAATAGAGAGCGTCTCTTTTTTCAGTCCCAGGCTGACAGGCTGACATTCGATATGGTCCGGATATACTTTGAGCCA
Source organism: Mediterraneibacter sp. HA8405 (assembly GCF_056148955.1). Classification (NCBI taxonomy): domain Bacteria; kingdom Bacillati; phylum Bacillota; class Clostridia; order Lachnospirales; family Lachnospiraceae; genus Mediterraneibacter; species Mediterraneibacter sp. HA8405. The sequence goes on from NZ_CM148758.1 coordinate 2,343,870, forward strand.
GCATCTTGCCTCCCCCGCAGCAAGGTCCGCGCACAGAGCACCGATCAGGACGCAGACCAGACTGACAATTTTCAGCATATTCTGTCCTTCCTCTGTAAACATCGGACCACCGCCCAGTCTTCCTGTTGTTCCGCTGATTGTTACCTGAACCCCTTCATGTTCTGCACCGCTCAGGACAAAAAAGTAAATTGCCGCGACAATCAATATAACAGCTAATACAAGAAGCAGAATAACTCTGCTTTTGTTCCCCCCTTTTGAATCGTATACCGGTCTATTCATTTCTTCTCATTTCCTCCTGTCTCATCATCCAACTATTCCTGCGAAACCGAATCATAGCAGTCATCGCAGACAAACATTTCTCCCAGAACCGCAGAATAATGCCTGGTTGCAGGATCCCCGCAGAACATGCATGTACTGCTGCACTCCTCACACACATACACCTTCTCGCCGGAAGACGACTCATATTCCACAGACGGGCTGTTCCCACACCATGCACATGGTTTGTCCACTGTTTTGGAACATCCGGCAGAGACCCATAATACCGCCGCAATAACTGCAAGTACTTTCGCTCTTCTTTTCATAGTTTCTCCTCCTTTTGCCGGGTGTAAAGGTTTTTCGCAACTTTACCCTTTTTTATTATAGGGAAAATATAATAATTATGCATTATCACAAGATAACATACATAACAATTGCATATAAAAATTTGGGCTGAAAATCTGACTCTTTTTTTTCTTTGTGATATAATTTAACTGTATTTCCGAAGCAATCAGAAAAACACCAGGGGGATATGATAAATGGATGATTTAAAGAATCTGCTTATTCAATTTGCCAAAGGACTGTCTGCACATTTCGGTGAAAACTGTGAAATAGTCATTCATGATGTAACAAAAGGGCTGGAAAATACAATTATCTATATTGAAAACGGCCATGTGACCCAAAGAAAAGAAGGTGGAAGCGGCTCAAAAGTTGTCTTTGATGCATTGAATACTGATCCGGCCGATCTCCGGGATCATCTGGCGTACCTTACCAGAACAGAAGATGGAAGGCTGCTGAAATCCAGTACCCTTTACATTAAACACCCGGACGGGAGCCTGGCTTATATCTTTTCTGTAAATTATGATATATCCGCCCTTTCCGCTGCCGGTGAAGTGCTGCACACACTGCTTCTGACCGAAAAAGAGCAGAAACAGGAGGAAAAAACAGAAGGTCTTCCTCAGATTACACACAGTGTCAGTGAACTCCTTGATTCACTGATTGAGCAGGCTCTTGCCGAGATAGGAAAACCGGTTGCAATGATGACAAAAGAGGAAAAAATCCGGGTAGTTCATTATCTGAACAACGCAGGCGCTTTTCTGGTCACTAAATCAGGAGACAAGATAGCCTCAGTACTTGGAATATCCAAATTTACATTATACAAGTATATGGACAGTTAAAAGCGGCAAAATTAAAAACTGACAAATTGAAAAATCAATTTGTCAGTCTGTCATATTTTCTGTATTTTTTCTATTCAGACGTATCATCGGAAGTTCCGCTGTCTGTTGAAGAGCTGCCGTCCGTTGTACTGTTATCTGTTGTGCTGTTGTCTGTCGTGCTTTCATCCGTTGATGTATCTTCTTCAGTCGTTGTGATTGTCACGCCCTGATCAATGAAATCAATCTTATCCCAGGCTTTTTCATCAACATCAATTTCTGTAGCATCTCTCCATTCTTCGAGAAGAGAATTATACTGATCCTGTCTTCTCTCTTCAACAATCTCTTCCTTTTTTGTATCCGTAGCGTCCCGGTCAAGGAGGCTGGTAAGCTGGGCAACATAAAGACCACTGTCTGTCTCAATAACATCTGTCACATCGCCTACCTCTGCCAGAGCATCAGCTGCTGCAATCAGATCAGTATCATATGTGGTACTTTCTGAATCAAACGTTGCCTCCTGTGCAGTTGTAGATGACTCTTCCGCAACATCCGCCATGTCTTCCCCGGCTTTTACTCTCTCGGAAAGATTCTGTGCCGCAGTCTTTAACGCAGTCTTTTCATCCTCGGAAAGTTCTGTGGTATTTCCGGAATCATCGGTTGTTGTGTATGAGAAAAATACATAATTCATTGCTTTCTGCGCGGCTTCCTCATCAGATACCTCCTCATCAACTCCTTCTCTCATAACACTGTACATTTTGTTCTGAATTGTGGCAAGCTCCAGATATTTTTCAATATCCTTTTTATATCCGGAAACTACTTCTTTCGCTTCTTCCGTATTATCCGCATCAAACTGAGCTGCGGCTTCGCTGATTGCCTCTTCTTCTTCCTCGGTAAGACTGATGTCATAATCTCCTGCATGCTGAGAAATCAGGTACATGTTCTGAAGGCTTTCCAACAGACCGTCTTTTGTAGTTTTTTCCGTTGTCTCCCCCTCATATTCCTGACTCCACATATCCTCAGCCGTCATACCGCTCATCATGCTGAGATAATATGTCTCATACTGTGCCTGTGTCATTCTGGCATAGAAATTAGCCACTCCAAGTGTAACCTCTTCATCTCCTACTGTCATGACTACCGCTTCTGTATCCAGAGAGCCGCTGCAGCCTGTAACTGACATTGCCGCCAGTACACCGGCAGCGGCAGCCAGTGCTGCTCCTTTTCTTAATCGCATCATGTATAAGCCTCCTCTTCTTACGCCGAAAGCTGTATTCTGTTGTTTTCGTATCCTTACTCCGGCGCCGGGTCTGTATTATAAAATCTAATGCCCGCATATACTGATACATTATAACGTGTTTTTTTATTTCTAACAAGTAGAAAACACAAAACAAACATGAATTCCCGAGTCGTCTGTACTCTCCGCCTGTTTCCGGCCTAAAAAGCCACGTACCATTTTAGTCCCGACTTAAAAACAGTAAGCTCAGTATCATTACTTTCTCCCATAAAGCTGACCTTCAGTTCAAGATTTTTAGCCGCATCCACCTTAATGCCGTCTCCCCCTATATCCTGATACGATTCTTCCAGGTCTGCCACATCTGAAGCGCTCAGATTTTCTACATCCGTTATTTCATAATCTATGTTTATGCTGCCAAAGCTGCCCAGGCCGCCAAACATTGACTGTATCTGATCTGCGGCCTCTGCCCTGCTGATTCCTTCTTCCTCCAGCATTGCGTCGAGCATATCCGGGTGAATCGCTGAAAGAAGTTTGTCTCCGTCCTGTTTTTCAACTCCCTGGATAAGTGCCCTGACCGGTCTGTCATAACTGGTTATTCTGACAAAAAAGAAAATCCCTATACCTACCGCTGCTGCCGCAAGTACTCCGATCACAATAAATATCCATGCTTTACTCCCTGATTTTTTCGGAGCCGGCCCGGGATTTTCAATAGGCGGCCTGTTCACTGTCCGTCCGTCTGCAGCGTCTGTGGCTCTTGCTCCGCAAAATGTACAAAAACTATCTCCTTCAAAAATCGGTTTCCCGCAATTTCTGCAAAACATCTTATTTCCTCCCCCTATTACAGATCACCCGGTGTATCAAAATATTCTTTGAACTCCGGCGTTTCTTTTTTAGTATTGATTACCAGCTTTGGCGATTCCGACTCCGGTGCAGACTTAGGCACCAGATTTTCCGTTTCAGGTTCTGTTCCCGGAATCTTCTCTGTCGGATACGCCGGCCCGGTCTTCTTCACTATTGTTTCCGTCCTCCTTACGGGATCATCTGCCGGATTCACCGCCGGCACTCTCCCCGTCGCCCTCAGCCATGCCTGCTCATCCTCGTCTGTCCACGGTCTTACCGGCGTTCCGCACTCCGCACAGTAGACTCCGCCTTCCTCTATCCTGCATCCGCATTTTCCGCAAAATCTCTGCATATTCCGCTCCTCCTTCAAGATATTTCTTATTCATTAAAAGCTGTTGCATATTGCGTCTACAATCTCACGGTATGTATATTCTTCCAGGCCTTTGCCGGCTGTAGACGGATAATGAATCACATTGTTCCATGTATTTGTAATCTGCTCCCAGTACGGCTTCTGAGGAGCGAAAAGTACCAGACGCTTTCCGGAATTGGAGATAAACGTCTCAGTCTGCTCGTCACCCCACCAGCTTGTAAGCTCCGCAAAGGACTGGGGCATTCCCTTCGGATAGTTGGACGCTGTCTTTCCAAATCCGATTTCATGGGTTGAAGCGTCCGTCCACACAACAATGACATTCCTTCTTTTTGTTCCTTCTTTGCTCCAGTCTGATTTTATGGCATATGCAAGCGCTTCCAAAGCGTCTTCCGGCTCATCTCCGCCGCCTTTTGCACTGATACTCTTTATACAGGTTTCAAACTCTCTTGCCTGAGCGGGAAGGTCAAAGAAATTGGTTGCAAACATTGCTCTGTCCCCGTCTGCCAGATAGTCCCTAAAAGCAATCACACGGATCCGCAGCCGGTCAATACTTTTTTGTTTCTCATTCATAACTTTGGTCACATCATCATAAAAATTAAGCGCATTCTGCTTCACTGTTTCAAGGACAGGAGACATGCTTCCCGTCGCATCGATACAGAATACCATATCTACATTGTACTTCATTGTCATAAAATCCGTCATTTTCATTTCCTCCTCTGTCTTAACTGTACTTTTTATAAATTACCGGGCGTCTGAAAATATTGCTCAAAGGTGCTTTTTGGTTTTTTCCCATTTTCTGTGCCGCTTACGCTCCCTGCGTTCTCCGTTTCCTTCAAATCCTTCCTGTCCTCCGGTCTGAGTCCTATGGTAATAATCAGTTTTGAGTGCCGCCTTGGTCCGTCTGTCGGTTTTTCTTTTCCCGGTAAAATATCTCTGTTATTTTCTATACCCGGATTTTCCGTACTCCCGGGTACCGGCTTCTTTTCGGGTGTTTCTGGTTTCTTTACAGGTTTAGCCGGCTTCTCCGGCGGTTTCACTACCGTTTTCTTCACCGGATTCTTTTCAAAATAACGCCACCAGGCGTCTTCCAGTTTTATCCTCTTTTTCGGATCACTCTCCAGCATGGATACCAGCAGTTCCTGCAGTTCCTCCGGAACTGATCTGTCACAGTACAAGTCCTCCCCATTCAGAAGAGCTTCAAAGGGGTAGGAATACTTATTTGCGTCAAATCCCACTCTTTTCCCCGTCAGAATCTGATGAAATACAAGCCCCAGAGCGAACACATCCATTGCAGAATCCGGTTTTCCTTTTTCTTCCGCAATAATCCGGAACACTTCCGGTGCTATATACCAATAGTCTCCGTGAATTTCCTCCACATCTGCCGGAGGCTCACTCTCACGGAAACAAGTGTCAAAATCAATCAGTTTGGCCGTTATCGCCCCGGAATCAAGTCTTTTATACAGTATATTCTCCGCTTTTATATCGCTGTGGACAATTCCCGCTCTGTGAAGCTGCAGAACCGTATGCAGAAGCACCCGGCAGAGCCGCACTTTTACAGTTACGGGCTGCTCATAAACCACAGCCTCGTCTACAGCTTCTATCTGTTCTGTTGTAATATAGTACTTACTTCCGTATCGAAAAAACTGTTCTATCCGTACAAGATTTCCGTCAGAGCAATTATTTATATCGGAATACAGCTTTTTCATTTTTTCTTCATATTTTCTGCATCCCGCCTTTTTACGCTCTACCTGTTCTTTCGTCAGAAGTTCTGTATATACGGGATATACAGGCGACAGAAACTCTTTGATAAAATAGCGGCGTCCGTTTTTCCTTGCGAATCCCCATTTTGAAAATCCGCTGTTATCGGCAGTCAGACTGCCTTCCAGCTCATATTCATTGATTTTCATGTCTCATCCCTCTTCTGATATATTTCATAATCCGGGCGGTAAACTGCCCACTGGCGGAAAAGTTCCTGTTCGGACGTATCCGGAAGAAGCGGATACGCACGTTCCATATACCGGTATCTTTTTTCACAGGATTCTTTCAGTTTCCTGAAACTGCCATACCCCACGCTCATCAGGCTCATGGTATAGTCGTCTCCCGCGATATTCCTAAACTGTTCGTCCAGCGCGTTCTGCCACTGCACAATACTCTCGCTTGACAGAAGGGTGCTCAGCAGCAGCTTTTCAAACTCCATAGGAGTTCTCAGATAGCCAAAACATCCGTCTGTCGCCGCAAATACGATACACGGCTGATCCAGTTTTAACTTTCTTACGTTGATCTGATACGGGTGGGAAGCCGATACCACATTGTTCATCCCGGCATCCTGCCTCAGATTTTCCATTGCGTCTGTTACCGGAAGATCATCCACCGACACCTGTTTCAGTCCCTGTTCGTCCAGTACATATACTCTGGAATCGCCGCTCCACAGAAAGTCTGCCAGCAGTCCTTTCCCGCCGGGCTGCACTATTGCCGCGGCCAGAGTAGACGGGAATTCTTTTGTCATGCTTCCTTTCAGCATGGTTCCTGTCCCGCTTTTCTGCTTCAGGCCGGCAAGCCTGGCATCAATCGCGTTTTTCAGTGTGGCGCCGGAAATCCTGTATATCTGCTCTTTTTCATCCCAGCTGCTGTCAAACCAGCTGCCGGTCACCTCAGAGAGTACTCTGGAGGCAATAAATGCCCCGGTTTTTTCGCCGAACATCTTATATATTTTTGCTCCGCTTCCTCCGCATCCGTCAAATACCCCTGCAAGTCCTGCCCTTTCATTGACAGAAATCAGAAAGCTGTCTTCACCTTTCTGCTCAATTTTCTCTCCGTGGACCACAAAAAACTGATCAATTATTTCTAAGAAATTATTTTTTTTCTGCATCCTAACAATCTCCGCTTTCCTTCTTATATCTGGTCCGAACTGCCGTTGTTCTGACTGTCTTCCGGCCATGAATCCAGAGAATCCTCACGGGACGGATCAGCAGTATCATCTGTATTTTCATCAGAACCGTTTCCTTCATTCAGGCTGCCATCCTGCTCAGAATCACTGCTTTGATCCTGCTCACCGTCCTGCTCATTTCCACCGTCCCAGTTCTGCTGGCTTTCCTGGTCTTCCAGTTCCTGCTGCCTTTTTTCTTCTTCCTCCTGACGGAGTCTTTCCGCTTCTTCCTGCTCGTCTTTCTCTGTCTGCTCTTCCCAGGCGGATCTGTAATCCTGTACAGACTGTTCCGTACTGTTCAGTCTGAGATTCAGCCGGATACAGGACAGGAGCAGCACAATGTTTATTATAATTACAATAAAGAAGCATACAAACATTTTTCTCCGGAAAGATCTGCTGCATTTCTGCTCTTCCCGAACGGAATGAAACAGCATATTCCACTCCTGTTCCGGGAACATGCAGCTCTGGATAATCCGACTTTCCGGTCCGTCCGTTCCATTCCCGCTTTCTCCATAAGGGATCTGAGCCGTGTACATTTCATCATTAAATCTTTCCATCTGTACCATACTGTCCTGCTGTTTCCCGCATTTTCTGCATACAGTCTCTCCGGGTTTCAGCCGGCTTCCGCAATACTTGCATATCATTCCTCATTCCTCCTGTATCTATTTCTGTCTCTGTCTTTTCTTTCCACATACCTGACAGTATTCCTCCGACACCGGATTTTCCCCGTCACAGTATATGCAGCGCCAGATATCATGTCTGGCACTATATGAATAAACAATAACAGACTCCCATTTCTTTTCCTTTGTCCGCTCAGTTTTTTTCTTTGTCATTCCCCTGCCATATGACAGTTCTGCCGCCTTTTTCTTGCCGATCTCCCGCGACTCTTCTTCTGATTCTTTTCTTTTTACATCCCTTTTCTCTTCTTCTTTTTCAATTTCCTTCTTTTTTTCAGCCTCAGACAGAACCCAGCTGTCTTCTTCCGGCTCTTCATAGCCGCCTCCGTCGTCTTTTTTTCTGACCGCCAGCCAAATCAGTACTGCCGCGGCAATAATTACAATCAGGACAACGATTATCGTTGTCATATCTGCTCCGCCGTATGTAGTTCCGCTATATCCCATTCATTTTCCCTCCAGCATCATATCTCTTCAGAGCCTTATAACAACAAAATTATACAAAAAAACAGTGCGGAGGTCAACTGATGTAACCTTTCCGCACTGAAAAGCTGCATAAAAATATATAATAATGCATAAAAGGGAGATAAAACCGCTTTTCCAAAACTTTCCTCAAAAACAGAGACTTTTTATATCTTCCAGAATTTTCCGGATTGTCTCCAGAATATCCGTCCCGTTTTCTTTCCCGCTCTTTCCTTTTTTCTCATAAAAGAAACAAGGGGGCTCTTCCGCCCGGAATCCAAGGTTGTTTCCATATCTTTTAAGGAGCCCCGGGATTTTCTGAGGATCAATTTTCGCCCGCTCATACATGATAAAACGTATCTGACGTCCTTTCTGCTCCACAGCAGTCACATAAGCTGAATGAGCCAGACCTTTCAGAAGAGCAATATGCAGCAGCTGCTGCACCTTCTTTGGAATGTCTCCGAACCGGTCGATCAGTTCTTCCATCATATCGTCCATCTCTTCCTCTGTTTCAATAGCGGCGATTCTCTTGTAAATATCCAGTTTCTGATACTCATTTTTAATATAGGATCCTGGAATATAAGCATCTACATTCACATCCATTGTGGTTGTATAGATCTCCTCTACCTCTCCGCCTTTCAGCTCTTTTACCGCTTCTCCAAGCATTTTGCAGTACAGATCATATCCCACCGCTTCCATATGGCCGCTCTGTGCTTCCCCAAGAAGATTTCCCGCGCCCCGGATCTCCAGGTCCCGCATGGCAATTTTTATTCCCGAACCCAGATCGGTAAACTCCCGGATAGCCGCAAGCCGCTTTTCCGCTACTTCTTTGAGGAGCTTATCCCTTCGGTAAAGAAGAAAAGCATAAGCCATACGGCTGGATCGTCCCACCCGGCCACGAAGCTGGTAAAGCTGAGCCAGACCGAACCGGTCCGCATCCTGAATAATCATAGTATTGGCATTCGGGATATCCAACCCCGTTTCAATGATGGTTGTAGAAACAAGAACATCAATATCCCCGTTGATAAAGTCATACATGATGTCTTCCAGCTGTCTTTCATTCATCTGACCGTGAGCGAAAGCCACATTGGCCTCCGGGAGCATTTTCTGGATCTTTCCCGCTACATCCGCAATATCGCTGACCCGGTTATATACATAATACACCTGCCCACCCCGGGAGAGTTCTCTTTCAATAGCTTCCCGGACCATCTCATCATTATATTCCAGAACATATGTCTGAATCGGCATGCGATCCTGAGGCGCCTCCTCCAGTACGCTCATATCACGGATTCCGATCAGGCTCATATGAAGAGTCCGGGGAATGGGCGTGGCTGTCAGAGTCATTACATCTATATTTTCTCTGAGCTTTTTGATTTTTTCCTTATGTGTCACGCCAAACCGCTGCTCCTCGTCAATAATCAGAAGTCCCAGATCTTTATATCCCACATCTTTGGACAGCACACGGTGAGTTCCGATTACAATGTCCACCAGGCCCTTCTTCAGATCTTCCACTGTCTTTTTCTGCTGCTGCGCTCCGCGAAACCGGCACAGAAGATCGATACGGACAGGATAATCCTTCATCCTCTGGACAAAGGTATTGTAATGCTGCTGAGCCAGAATCGTTGTAGGAACAAGGTACACAACCTGCTTGCCCTCCTGGACCGCCTTAAACGCTGCCCGGATAGCTATTTCTGTCTTTCCGTATCCTACATCTCCGCAGATCAGCCGGTCCATAATTTTGGTGCTTTCCATATCCCTCTTTGTATCTGCAATAGCCTGCATCTGATCTTCCGTCTCCTCAAAAGGAAACATTTCTTCAAATTCTTTCTGCCATATCGTATCCGGACCATATACAAAGCCCTCTGACTGCTGCCTTACGGCGTACAGTTCTACCAGATCTTTCGCCACCGCCTGTACAGCTTTTTTCACCTGGCTCTTTGTTTTTCCCCACTGGGCCGTTCCCAGTTTGTTCAGCTTTGGCTTCCTGCCGTCCGCTCCCGAATATTTCTGAATCAGGTCCATCTGCGCTACGGGAATATAGAGCACACCGCCTTCGGCGTAGGATATTTTCAGATAGTCCTTAACAACTTTGTCTACCTCTACCTTCTCAATTCCCTGATAAACGCCCACGCCGTGGTTTTCATGCACCACATAGTCGCCGGGTCTGAGTTCCGTAAAATCCTGAATCTTCTGCCCGTCATACCGTCTGCGCCGCTTCTTTTTCTTCTTTCTTCCAAAAATATCCGTCTCCGAAATCACGACAAACTTCAGCATGGGATATTCATATCCTTCTGCCGCGTAGCCGTAGGAAACCATAATTTCACCGGGATTAACACACCGTTCCATATCTTCGCTGTAAAAACTGCTCAGGTCATAATCCCGCAGATCTTCCGCCAGCCTCCTGGCCCGCGTCCTGGAACCGGACAGAAGCACCACCCGGCTGCCGCTGCGCTTCAAACGCTTCAGATCCCTTGTCAGCAGCTCAAAGCTGTTGTTGTACGGATTCACGCTCTTAGTCTGAATACTGTATGTCCGGCTGATATGGAATTCCCCGCACTTTGACTCCAGCGTAGTACAGGCGATCCCTGAATACCGGTTCATTTTTTCTATAATCTCCCTGACCGGATATACAGTGAGAGCGCCTCCACCCGGATTCATCCCTGCCTCTTCCCGGTTCTGTCTGCTGTGAACATACTCTTCTTCCACATCATCCGCCTTTTCTTTCAGACGAATTGGCTCATCCAGGAAAAGCAGAGTTTTCTTTACGGGAAAATAATCCAAAAAGGAGACAGTTTCCATCTCTTCAGTCCAGTTTTCCGATGCGGGATAAATCTCTATTTCCTCCAGATTTTCCACAGAGCGCTGACTCTCCACATCAAAACTCCGGATGGAATCAATCTCATCCCCCCACAGTTCAATCCGCACCGGCATCTCTTCGGTCAACGGATAAATATCCAGAATTCCGCCTCTTACCGCAAACTGTCCCGGGCCCTCGACCAGGCTTTCACGCTCATATCCCATGCCTGCAAGTCTGGTCTGAAGATCTGCATAATCTACCGTCTGTCCGTTCACCAGACGAATTTTCTGCTGCCGCACCGCTTCCGGGGCGGGAAGTCCGTCCAGAAAGGCGTCTATGGTAGTAATTACCGTAAGTTCCTCTCCCTCGTCTTTTTCAATCAGCGCGCGCAGAACTTCCATCCGCCGGCTGGTCAGCAGTTTTCCTTTAATATCCGCATAATAAAAGAGAAAATCCCGGGCCGGATACAGACAGACATTCTCATTTAAAAACCGATATTCTTCAAAAGCCTTTTTTGCTTTCTCCTCACCGGAAAAAGCGATGACCCGGTATTCCCAGCCATCGCAGAGCGCATACATCAGATGGGTTTTCTGTGAATTCACACATCCCGCAATCTGTATAAAACCTTCTTCTTTTCCTCTGTTTTTTACGATTTCCTGATAATCCGCAAGCTCTGTCAGCGGAGATAGTAACGCCTGCATACTGATTCCTCTCTCCTGTTTTTCTTCTTCCTGTCCTTTCCGGACAAATCTTTTCAAAAATATATTCCCGAACCACCTTTTTCCCGGCCGGGTTATTCCATCTTCCGGTTATACCTGCTCATGGCGCCGCCAATATCTCCGGCGACAATCATCCGGGCCGCGTCAGCTGCCCGGTCAAATCCATCCTCCATCTGTGACTGTTCGGCTTTGCTGAAATGTCCCAGAACATAATCCGCCAGGTCATATCCCGGCGGCTTCTCGCCCACTCCGACCCGGATCCGGGGGAACTCCTGGGTTCCAAGATGTGCGATAATATTTTTTATCCCGTTGTGTCCCCCTGCGCTTCCCTTCTCCCGGATTCTCAGCTGTCCTGTATCCAGGTTCACATCATCATAGATTACTATCAGTTCATGAGATGGATCTGCTTTATAAAAATCCACGACGCTCCGGATACTCTCTCCGCTCAGATTCATATAAGTCTGCGGTTTTATCAGAACCACCTTCTGTCCTTCAATAATCCCTCTGCCGGTCAGAGCCAGATGTTTTTTCGTGTCTACCGATATATTATATTTGTCTGAAATACGGTCTATTACATCAAATCCAACATTATGCCTTGTCCCCTCATACTGCCTTGAAGGGTTCCCAAGTCCTGCTATAATAAACATATTTTTCATTCCTTCCTGAGGTAAAAGCGTCCGGCCCGTACAGCTTTTTCTTCCTGCCTTTATGCCGGCGCTGTTTATTTTAACCGATACCGCGGGGTTTGTCACGCAAAAGCCGCGAATAATTTTCCATTTTCAGGCATACACTTATAAAAAAACCGGCAGGCTAAAATTAAGACTGCCGAAAACGGGAGGTAATTCTATGGGTTCCAGAACGAAGATCATTGTCCTGCACATGAAGGAGATCATTTATACAGCAATCTTCGCCGCACTTGGTATACTGCTGATTGTCCTTCTGGTCATCATGTTCAGACCCGGGGCCGAAAAAGAAGAGACAGGTACAGACAAACAGTATACGCCGGGCATCTACACATCCACCCTTACTCTGAATAACACAAATCTGGAGGTGGAGGTGTCTGTAGATGAATCCCGTATCAACTCCATACGGTTTTCCAACCTGGATGAAACTGTAACTGCGATGTTTCCTCTCATCCAGCCTGCTATAGAAGATATCGCGGAACAGGTCTATGAAACTCAGTCTCTGGATGACATAGCGCTGTCCGATGACGCTCCCTATACATCTCAGATTATTCTGGATGCCATCAAAGAAGCAGTAGCGAAAGCCGCAGTCCAGTAAACTGCGGCTTATCCTGTGTCTGTAAATCGAAAATCTGCACTGCCGGCTTCTGCTGCTTCGCCGTATCTGTTCTATCCTTCAACAATCAGATATCTGCCGTCAGAGAGAGGAAATACTTCAGCTGCTTCCTCCAGCTCTTCTTCCGTCATCCCGCTTACATCTGCCCCTGTTTCCTCAAAATACTCTCTGACTTCCTCAATCGAATCAACAATCACTGCCATACAGTCTTCCAGAAAAGCCTCCGCTTCTTCCTGTGTCTCTGCGACAGGTTCATCGAAAAGCTTTGTCTGATTTTCTAAAAAAGCAAGCAGATCTTCCTCTCTGAATTCACTCATACTGCTCCTCCTGTTCATTTGTAATTTTAAGAATCTCCTCTGTAGAATTTACAATCAGCTCCGCTCCGGCTTTCCGGAGATCTTCAGGTCCCCGGAATCCCCAGGACACAAGAACGGTTTTTACTTTCGCCGCCTGTCCGGTCTGAACATCTACTTCCGAATCCCCGATATAGATAATCTCTGAAGGATCCGCCCCCAGTTTTTCTGCCATCAGCAGAAGCGCGGAGGGATCCGGTTTTCTCGGGACTCCTTCTTTCTGGCCCCACACAATATCGAAAATATTCTCCCCGAAAATCCGGCTGACCACATGTACTGCCTGACGGTCAGGCTTATTGGAAAGGACGCCAAGCTTTATATCCCTTGCCTTCAATTCCGAAAGAAGGGAAACAATGCCCTCATAAGGCTTTACACGATAGGTGCAGTTTTTATCGAATATACGCCGAAAAGCCTGAAAGGTCCGCGGAAAGAATTCTTCTTCCGAAACTCCTGCGGCTTCCAGAGACTTCTGAATCAGAACTTTCGCTCCGTTTCCCACAAACATTCTGCACTGTTCCCTGGTAATCTGCGGAAGTCCCGTTTCCTTCATCGTTTCATTTACAGAATAGGTAAGGGAGTCCAGCGTATCAGTCAGTGTTCCGTCCAGATCAAATATACAAGCTTTATACATACTTTCTGCTCCTTTTTCTCTGTCTGTGTTACCGCCCTGCAGGACGGACAGTACCCGCTGTACTGTATACAGCGCCGGCACAGACCGGCGCTGACTTAATCATAGTATGAAGACAGAAAAATATCAATCCCTTATTATTCTCCCAGCAGATATTTACGCATTGTCTTCAGCGCGTTTTTTTCAAGTCTGCTTACCTGCGCCTGAGAAATTGAAATCTGTTCTGCCACCTCCATCTGGGTTTTCCCTTCAAAAAAGCGAAGCGTAATAATATATCTTTCTCTTTCATTAAGCCTCTCCATCGCCGCGTCCAGAGAAAGTTCTTCTACCCAGTTTTCTTCCCTGTTTTTCTTGTCGCTGACCTGATCCATTACATACAGCGTATCACCTCCGTCACTGTATACCGGTTCATGGAGGCTCATGGGAACCTGAATGGCATCCAGGGCAAAAACCACATCTTCCTTTGCAATACCGATCTCATCCGCGATTTCCTGAACCGTCGGCTCTTTCATATAGCGCCTGACATATCCTTCTTTTGCATAAATCGCCTTATATGCAGTATCCCGCAGAGAACGGCTTACCCTTATCGAACTGTTATCTCTCAGGTAGCGTCGGATCTCCCCAATGATCATAGGGACCGCATAAGTGGAAAATTTCACCAGTCTGTCCGGATCGAAATGATCCACCGCTTTCATAAGCCCTACGCATCCGATCTGGAACAGGTCATCGGCATTCTCACTGCTGCCCTCAAACCTTTTGATCACGCTGAGCACAAGTCTCAGATTTCCTTTGATATACTTCTCTCTTGCTTCCTCATCGCCCTCCTGAATGCGCTGAAACAGCTCCGCTTTTTCTTCTTCCTTAAGAAGCGGAAGCTTGGATGTATTTACTCCGCACAGCTCAACCTTATTCACCATCATTGCAAGAATCCTCCTAAGCATTTTCTAATTAGAATGATTCTCACTCCGGCTCAAAGATATTCCGGAAGTCCGAAAATTTTATAAACTTTTAGACCTTGACAAATCGCTCCTTAAGCGTTACTGCTTTTATCCCGTTACTCTTCCCATTTATCAGCCAGATTATTAATCTGGCTTTCAAATCTGGCCTTATCTCTGTTGGAAAGGCCTTCATTTCTATATATAATATCAAGCAGCCGTTTTCCGGCGGCAACAAGACGGTCGAAAGCACTGTCTGCTTTCCTCTGCGCTGCTTTCCTTGGCTTTGCCGGAATCTTCATTCCCTCGTTTACAATCTCATTGGTCAGAAGATCCACTTCACATCCCGGATACGGCGCCCACGTACGACAACCGAATCTGTCTGCGACTGTCTGCGCAAATTCATCCGTCACCGCATCCTCGCCATGTACTACAAACACTCTTTCCAGCGGCGATTCAAAGGCTCCGACCCATTTCAGCAGGCCGTTCATATCCGCATGACCGCTGACGCCATGAAGGCTCTCGATTCTGGCATGCACTTCAATCTCTTCTCCAAAGAGCCTGATATTTTTTTCTCCCTCAAGCAGCCTCCGCCCAAGAGTCCCCTTAGCCTGGTATCCCACAAACAGGATTGTACATTCCGGTCTCCAGAGATTGTGTTTCAGATGATGCCGGATCCGTCCGGCGTCACACATACCGGAAGCAGAAATAATGACTTTCGGTTTTTCAATGAAGTTTATCATTTTCGAATCATCACTTGTAGTGGAAGTATGAAGCCCCGGAAAAACAAGAGGATTTATTCCGGCATTTACCAGCGCCAGCGCCTCCTCATCAAAACAGTCCTTCATATTCAAAGTAAAGGCCTTTGTAGCCTCAATGGCAAGAGGACTGTCCAGATACACGTCAAAATCCGGGTATTCCTTCAGCATATTTTTCTCCTTGATCTCCCGGATAAAATACAGCAGTTCCTGAGTCCTGCCCACGGCAAAAGAAGGAATAACAAGATTGCCGCCCCGGTCAAATGTCTCTTTCAGGATCTTTGTAAACTCTCCCACATAATCCAGTTTATCCGTTGAATGAATCCGGTTTCCATAAGTAGATTCCACAATCACATAATCCGCAGCCCGGGTATAAGCCGGGTCTTTCAGGATCGGCTGATTCAGATTCCCCACATCTCCTGAGAATACCAGTTTCTTTGTCACATCTCCCTCACCGGCCCACACTTCGATACTGGCAGATCCCAGCAGATGCCCTACATCTGTAAAACGGATCTGAATTCCGTCACAGATCCGGATTCTCTCTCTGTACTGGCACGGCACAAGCAGTTCTATAGCGTCCAGTGCGTCCTGCATGGTATAAACAGGCTCATACTCCGGTTTTCCTGCACGTTTTCCTTTTCTGTTGCGCCATTCCGCCTCAAATTCCTGAATATGCGCGCTGTCCCGAAGCATGATATTACACAGGTCAGCCGTGGCAAATGTAGCAAAAATCTGCCCTTTAAATCCTTTCTTCACCAGACGCGGGAGCATACCGGAATGATCAATATGCGCATGCGTAAGAAACACATAATCAATCTCCTGCTCCGGAACAGGCAGTCCCGGATTTTCATACAGATCCGGCCCCTGCTCCATTCCGCAGTCAATCAGGATATTTTTCCCCGCCGCCTGCAGGAAATGACAGCTTCCCGTAACTTCATGGGCTGCTCCGATAAAAGTAAGCTTCATATGTCTCACCAACCCTTTTCGCTTTTCTTTTATTGTATCATTTCCCGGAAAAATATCCACCTGTTTTCCGGAATAAAAGATTAAATCTCTCTGCTGTAATATCGTATCTTCCATATAAAACCTTATTCACTGCTCGTATCTTATCATCTCCCTCTTCAGTCTCTGCATAATCTTTTTTTCAAGTCTTGATATATAGGACTGAGAGATTCCGAGAAGATCAGCCACTTCTTTCTGAGTTTTCTCCCTTCCTTCCGGATTGTCAAGTCCGAACCGCATTCTCACAATCAGTTTTTCTCTGCTGGAAAGCTTATTCAATGCGCGGACCAGCAGTCTGCGTTCCGCCTCATTTTCCAGATCCCGGTAGATAGTGTCTTCCTCTGTTCCCAGAATATCTGAGAGAAGCAGCTCATTTCCATCCCAGTCCACATTCAGCGGTTCATCAATAGATACCTCCATCTTTGTTTTGCTGTTTCTTCTCAGGTACATGAGAATTTCATTTTCAATACAGCGTGATGCGTATGTAGCAAGTTTTATTTTCCTGGAAGGGTTAAAGGTATTAATTGCTTTGATCAGCCCGATTGTTCCTATGGAAATCAGATCCTCTACGCCTACTCCCGTGTTGTCAAACTTTTTTGCTATATAAACAACCAGTCTCAGATTATGCTCAATCAGGGTTTTTCTGGCCTCTTCGTCATATTCTGTTCCCAGCCGCTCTATCATCTCTGTCTCTTTACTGCCTTCCAGAGGCGGCGGCAGCACTTCTGTCCCGCCAATATAATGAATTTCTCCGCCCCCTCCGAATATCAGATTACGGATATCCGGTATAATCCGCAGTTTAAATCGCTGCGGAACAGCTACTTTTACAACCATCTTATTTTCCTCCTGCTTTTCTTTTCCCGTCTGTCTTCTCGTCAGAACTCACCGGGCCAGCACTCCCGGATTCAATATCATCTGATAGGTTCTTTCTCCGGAAATCTCCGTTCGGCTGATTCCCAGAAGAGGCTTTTTTATCCAGCATTCCTCCCCCAGATGAATACACATTTTTTCTCCTCTGAAAACCTGCATGACGCTTTCTCCCCCTACGCTGCGGAAAGGAATATAGCGAAATTTTTCTGCTTCTTCCTCTGTGGGAATCAGCTCTTCTGCCAGTCCGGGAGCCAGAATGTTTACAGGGTCTCCCGTAACCGGATCTGAAAGAACATTCCCTGTATCCCACAAAGCATATAACTCTTTTTCTTTTCCTCCGGCGTACAATGTAACCGGATAAACGTCTTCCTCCTGTCTTCCGGATGATGCCGCAGACCGCCAGAGAGTCAAAAACAGAACATATCCTGCGGCAAATGCCGCATAAAGCAGACCTGCATACCTCAGCCAGGGCCGGAATAATTGTACAGCCCCTCCAATAACAATGGCAGACAGATACAACAGAACAACAGCTTTTATAAACTGTCCCACACCCGTTATTTTCAGCCCTGTGGTTATCATCAGACTGTTTACAATGACATGGAAAAGAATCAGCTTTGCCGCTGCCGGAAGCGGAATAATGATTACCAGACAGGTAAGCAGACTCCCCACTATCCCGCCCGCAATAATGCGTCCGTATGACTGTCTGCATTTCAGCACGTGCCCCACCGCAAGAAGAAGCAGACTGTCAATCATAAAATTTTCCAGAAAAAACACATCTATGTACAGTTCATAGTACATGCCCCACCTTCTTTCTCCTTTGTATGGTTTCAGAGAAAACTTTTTATCTCCCACCAGATTCTTAGAAATTATAAACCTGCACCCTCAGGAAATTTGTCAGAAGATGACGGATAATCCGAATTATATTTCGACATCTCTGTATAACATACTTGCGGAAAAATAAACAGAATAATTCAATATTGATGCGATTTTATTTCATAGAAAAGAAAGATCTTTCTCAGACATGTAAAAAACACAATAAAAAAACTCTGCAAAACCACGGCAAACGCAATGGCTCTGCAGAGTCTTCTGTCATTTATATAATTATTTCTTAAAGAAATCCGGAATCTTAATTGACTGTTCCTTTACCTTGCTTGACGGAGTTCTCGGCTGAAGTGTAGGCATTGTACCTCCCTGCGGCCTGCTGGAAGAAGTTCTTCCCTCACTGTCAAAATGGCTTCTAACCGGTGAATCCCCGGACGGAAGAATGGATCCCACTTTTTTCTGCTGTCCTTCCAGCCTTGCTTTAAGTTTGGATGCACTGCCTCCCACATTATGTAAACCTGTAGCAATGACTGTAATAGTACATTCATCAGACTTCGTGTCATCATACATGGCACCAAAGATAATGCTTGCACTTTCTCCCGCGAGTTCCTGTACGTAGTCAGCTGCGTCTGACGCATCCATAAGGGTAATATCACCAGATACATTGACAATAACATTGGAAGCTCCCTGAATTGTTGTCTCAAGCAGCGGACTTGCAACCGCTTCCTTAACAGCTTCAAGTGCTTTGTCATCACCGCGTCCGGCACCGATACCGATATGAGCTATGCCCTTATCCTTCATAACTGTCTGGATATCTGCAAAGTCAAGGTTAATCAGTGACGGCACGTTGATCAGATCAGTAATACCCTGGATACCCTGCTGCAGAACTTCGTCTGCCTTTTTCAGAGCTTCCGGCATTGTTGTACGCCTGTCCACTACTTCCAGAAGTTTATCATTCGGTATCACGATAATCGTGTCAACATTCTCTTTTAATTTATCAATTCCAGTAAGAGCATTCTGCATTCTTGTCTTGGATTCAAAACGGAACGGTTTTGTTACGACACCGACTGTCAGAGCTCCCTGCTCTTTTGCGATACGCGCAATAACCGGCGCTGCTCCTGTACCGGTTCCGCCGCCCATACCACAGGTTACAAATACCATATCTGCACCTTTGAGAGCTGCTGAAATCTCCTCAGAGCTTTCCTCTGCCGCTTTTTCTCCTACCTCAGGCTGAGCTCCGGCGCCAAGTCCCTTGGTAAGCTTCTCACCAATCTGCATCAGTGTAGGTGCTTTACAAAGCTGTAATGCCTGTTTATCTGTATTCACTGCAATAAATTCCACACCCGCAATCTGCTCGTCAATCATCCGGTTAACGGCATTATTTCCACCGCCGCCTACTCCGACAACAATTATTCTTGCGGCCGCTTCTGATTCGTTGGTTTTAATTTCTAACAAGAGTATTTCCTCCTTTGTCGTCTTATTAATTTCTTATACATCCCTTTTATTGAACAATCCAATTCAATAAGTATATAATAAAGTCTTTTCCGCAAATAATCAATACATTTTTTCCTATTTTTCAGATTTTTTATACTATTCAGCCATGCTGAAATCTATTCATTATTATCCGGCACAAAAGGAATGTTTTCTGAAGTACCGTCAAAATTTTCCAAATGAAGCGTTCCTGAAGTGTCCGGATAATTTTCATCCAGTTTTTCAAGTATCGGATCTATCTGGGCCAGTCTTTCATCATAATTGTCATTTCCCAGTAGAATCTGTATTCTGCCGAAGGTAAGAATTATCTCCCCGTCCGCACAGGAAAGCCTGTCCGGCGTAAGCTTATATTTTTCCAGTCCTCTGGAAACTTCCGTAATTCTCTCAAAAATACTTTCATCATCTACCGGAAGAGTTTCTCCAAGTACCACCCCGGAGGCATCGAAGGCAAGGCCCTCCACATGCGGAACTCCCTCCACGATCTTTTTTCTCCGGACCAACGCAGTTCCTTCATGGTCAAAATACAGATAAGAATCATCATAATCTACATATCCGACCATCTGCTTTTCTCTCACCTGAACATGCACAGTCCAGGGATTTTTCAGAGAAATTTCCATTCGTTCCACTGCTGTTGGCATTTCGGGACTGGTCAGATTATAACGGATCAGTATGTAAAGAGAATTTACCGCCAGATCATCATTATTAATCCAGCTGATTATGGAATTGTCACTGTAATACTCATTTCCTTCCACTTCAACAGACCGTACGCGGAATCCGAAAACAACAATCAGTCCTGCAAGCGCAAGTACACCGACAGTCCCGAGCAGTACTGGCAGTATTTTTCTCTTTCTGTGCTTTTTTTCTTTCATCCAAATTCCTCCTTACGCCCTATTCTACCAGACAGGACACACTCAACACAAGCCCCATTTCAAAGAGCAGAAATACAACCGACGTTCCTCCGTAGCTGATAAAGGGCAGTGTTATTCCCGTATTCGGAATCGTGTTGGTAACCACCGCTATATTCAGGATCACCTGAATCATCATATGAGCCATGGCACCTGCAGCAATAAGAGCGCCGAACAAGTCTTTCGCTCTGGTAGCTATTACAAAAAAGCGCCAGATCAGAATCAGAAAGAGAAGAATAATAATAGAAGCGCCCACAAGTCCCAGCTCTTCGCATATAATTGAAAAAATCATATCATTCTGTGCCTCGGGCAGAAAGCCAAGCTTCTGCACACTGTTGCCAAGACCTCTTCCGAACAATCCTCCGCTTCCGATGGCATACAGTCCCTGAAGTGTCTGATACCCCTTTTCATATTGTTCCGGATTGCGCCAGATTGCAATCCGCTCCAGACGATAGCTTTCCATAGCAAGAAAAACCGCCATAAATGCCACCGCCGCGCTTCCCATCCAGATAAACTGAGAGTATTTCGGACTGGCAGTAAAAACCAGTACCACAGCAATTCCCAGGATAATAATAGCAGTACTCAGATTACTGGCTCCTACGAGGGCCGCAATCGGCAGAACGGGGAGCATCATCAGAACAAGGGCAGAAAACCGCCCCATTTTCTTTACATTTCTGCTCACAAGACAGGCCAGAAAAAGAATCACGGCTACCTTGGCGAACTCCGACGGCTGAAAAGAAAAAGGTCCAAAAGAAAGCCATCTTTTGGACCCGTTATACTCATCTCCGAACAGCATAACCGCGACAGAAAGGAAAATAGCCATCAGATAACCCGGTATGGCAAAAGGGACCCATCTGTGATAATCAATTCTGGAAATAATCACCATACCCAGAAGCCCTACCAGCGTGGCGAATCCCTGCTTTTTCAGATAATAGAAAGAGTCGTGGAATTTTACTCTGCCATTGTATGCGCTTGTGCTGTAGAGCAGTACAAGACCGATTCCTACAAGAATCAGTACAACAACAAGAAGCGTATCATCATATGTCCGTTTCTTATCGGAACGCTCCAATATAAATTCACTCCTTAAAGCTGATTTACAAGTTCTTTGAATTTATCTCCGCGTTCTTCATAGTTTTTAAACATTCCCCAGCTTGCGCAGGCCGGGGAAAGCAGAACCGCGTCGCCCGGGCGGGAATACTCTACGCATTTATCAAAAGCTTCCTCAAATGAATCCGCCATTACAATATCTTCAAATCCGAGTCTCCTTGCCGTCTCCGCTATCTTATCACGGGTAGCTCCAAGAAGCACCAGCTTTTTCACCTTTCCGTCAAAAGCATTGATCCATTCTTCATAGGTTGAATCTTTATCATAACCGCCTCCGATCAGCACAGTAGGACGGTTCATAGCCTGGATGCCGCGGATTGCCGCATCAGGATTTGTGCCTTTGGAATCGTTATAAAAAGCAACTCCGTTTTTTTCTGCCACAAACTCAATCCGGTGTTCTACGCCGCGGAACTGACAGACCGTCTTCTGAATTACCTCCGCGGGCACTCCATAAGCATATGCCATCGCTGCCGCTGCCATTACATTTTCGTAATTGTGGGTTCCAAGAATATGCAGGCTGTCGACACTGCACAGAGAAATTTTCTCTCCAAGATCAATAATAATCTCACCGCTGTCAAGATAAACTCCTCTTTTAAGTTTACGTTTGCTGCTGAAATATAGAACTTCGGCTTTTGTCCTTTCACCGAATTCCCTCAGCAGTTTGTCTTCATAATTCAGGACACAGACATCTTCTTTTGTCTGATTTTCAGCAATACGCTCTTTTGCGGCTACATATGCCTCCATCGTATGATGTCTGTTCAGATGATCCGGTGTAATATTTAAAACAGCGCTGACTTTCGGCCGGAACGTATGTATTGTCTCGAGCTGAAAACTGCTGATCTCCGCTACAATTACCGAACTTTCCTCTGTCCGGGGGACTATGCTGGTGTATGGATTTCCAATATTTCCGACCACGAACACGCTCTCTTTATAATTCGCCATTATTTCGCCCAGCAGAGCTGTAGTTGTAGTTTTTCCATTGGTTCCGGTAATTGCAAGAACATCCCCTCTGCCAAAGGCATAAGCCAGCTCAATCTCTCCCCAAACAGGAATATCCAGATTTCTCATCTGTTCCACAACCGGGAGATCAGCCGGTACACCAGGACTGATTACTGCCAGGGAAAGCTCTTTCACTACTTCCTCCGGGAACTCTCCAGACACAATTTTCAGATTTTCTTCCGGCCTGTCCGTCATATCCCGGACACTGTCTGCAATCCTGCTTTTTACAGACTGCAGATCAAGATTTTTATTTCCATCGTAAAGAATAACCCGCGCCCCCTGACGAAGCAGCAGGCCCGCCGCCGCCTCGCCGCTTATGCCGGCGCCAAATACAAGTACGTTTTTTTCATTTAAATCCATTTATCCTACACCCCCATCAGAGCAATCAGACAGAGAAGAGCAGTTATGATTGAAAATACAGCTACAACCCGTGTCTCTGACCAGCCGCATAATTCAAAATGATGATGGATCGGCGCCATTTTAAAAATCCGCTTTCCGCCTGTCTTTTTAAAATATGTGACCTGAATAATAACAGACGCCACTTCTACAAGATAAATAAAACCGACAATGATAATAAACAACGGCATCTGCATCATATATGCCGTTCCTGCCACAAAGCCTCCCAGAGCGAGAGAACCTGTGTCTCCCATAAACACACTGGCCGGATACACATTAAAGAGCAAAAAGCCTAAAAGCGCACCCACTACCGCGCAGGTAATAGGTTCCACGCCGCTTTTTGTTCCAACGGCAACAACAGTAAAAAAAGTTGCTACCAGTACGGTGACACTGGAAGCCAGGCCATCAAGACCGTCTGTAAAATTCGTGCCGTTCACTGTACCGATTACGGCAAAGAAAAGAACCGGAACAGCCAGCCAGCCAATATCAAGATAATATCCGTCCGAGAAGGGTACAAGCATCGTAAGCGGTACATCTGCCACTTCTACAAGATAAAAGGCAAACACTGCCGTTACTACAATCTGAAGAGCCATCTTCTGCATAGGCATCAGACCATCCGACCGTTTCAGCACAACTTTAAGATAGTCGTCCAGAAAGCCGATCAGCCCAAAGGCCACGGTCAGAAATAAAACCGGTATTATAGCCGGATAATCTTTCACATAAAAAAGCGACGTCACAATAACGGAAATCAGAATAATAATCCCCCCCATTGTAGGAGTTCCCGCTTTTTTCAGATGGGACTGTACCCCGTCTGTTCTCTCCGTCTGCTTCATTTTCAGTTTTCTCAGGAACGGAATGACAACCGGGCCGAGTACAAGACTGACTGCAAATGATATCAGCACCGGAATCACAATATGGCTGCTCATAAATCCACCTCTTCCTCTCTTTTGTTTCCACGGAAGAAAACTTCTCTTCCAGAACATCTTATACAGTATAACCTATCGCTTAATTTTTTTCAATCCCGAGATACGGAAGGACATTGTCATAAATTGTTCTCAGAACCGGCGCCGCTATCGTGCCTCCGTAATAGACTCCCTGGGGATTATGAATCACAACCATACCAAGGATCCGGGGATCATCCGCCGGAGCAAATCCCAGGAAAGAAGCGATATATTTATTTGCGCTTCGGGGCAGAGTCTGGGATGTAGCTGTTTTTCCTCCGATCGAGTAGCCGTCTATATAAGCATTTTTTCCGGACCCTTCTGAAACAACACTTTCCAGCAGCATCTGCATTGTCTCAGATGTTTCTTCTGAAACAATCCCTTTTTCTGTTTTGTATTCAAACTCTTCGATCACATTGCCTTCTCCGTCCAGTACTGCCATACCCAGATGCGGCGTCACCCGGTTTCCGCCGTTTACTATGGAACTCACTGTAGTTGCCAGCTGAATAGGTGTAATCTGAAAAGACTGGCCAAATGTCATTGTAGCAAGCTCAACTGTTCCAATATCTTCCTTTTTATGCATAATTGTACCCGCTTCACCGGGAAGGTCCACTCCTGTCAGCTGCAGAAGTCCGAATTGTTCGAAATAATCGTAAAACCGTTCACTTCCCAGCCTCAGGCCGATATCCATAAAGACCGGATTACATGAATTCTGTATTCCTTCCACAAAAGTTTCTGTTCCGTGTCCGCCCACCTTATGACATCGGATCTTCCGGTCCTCAACAATCCGGTAACCCGGACACACAAATGTATCGTCAAGACTTACCACTCCTTCTTCCAGACATGCTGCGGAAGTAATAATCTTAAAAGTGGAACCGGGCTCATAAGTGTCGTTGATGCAGCCGTTTCTCCACATCTGGTTCAGTGCATCCTGAAGCTCTTCATCCGAAAGAGAGGCTTCCTCTCCTGTATTCAGCTCAAAAGGTTCGTTAAGATTAAACTCCGGCACATTTACCATGGCATAAATTTCCCCATTCTGCGGATTCATAAGAAGGACAGACACGCTGTCCGCCTGCTTTTCTTCCAGAACTTTCAGAGCGGCCTGTTCACAGTATTCCTGTATATTATAGTCCAGACTGATTTTTAGAGTTTCTCCCGCAACCGGTTCAATGCGGTCCTCAGCCACGCCCTCCAGTTCAATTCCCCGGGCGTCTGTTACCGTCAGAATCGTTCCGTTGGTTCCTTTGAGATATTCTTCATATTTTACTTCAAGACCGATAATCCCCTGGTTGTCTCCCCCTGTAAATCCCAGCACTTTTGAAGCCAGCTCATCATATGGATAATATCTTTTATAATCCTCGTCCACCTTAACGCCGGCCAGATCATATTCCCGTATTTTGTCGCCTGTGTCTTTTTCAACATTTGTTTTAATTTTTTCCATGGAGGATACTTTTTCCACTCTTTCTCTCACATCCGCCTCATCCATCTTGAGTTCATCGGAAAGTACACGGATGACTGTCTCCGGATCTTCTATCTGGCTGTGGATTACAGAAATCGTGCAGACAGTCCTGTTTGTTGCAAGGACAACTCCGTTCCTGTCCACAATCTCCCCTCTTGCAGCCTTGATCTCTCTTTCTCTTTCATGAAGGTCTTCAGCCAGCTCCTGATAATATTCTGCGTCAAAAACCATCAGATAGATAAGACGTCCGATAAGGCCGAAAATCATTATTGTGGCACACAAAAAAACAACAAGTATTTTTTTCTTATTGTATGTTTTATTCTTCATATAAAACAACCCTGCAAAAGATGTTGTTAAAGCTTATTACATCTTCTGCAGGGTTATTCCAAAAAAATTCAGCCTGTTTTTCACCAAAATCCGCAGGACTGTCCGAGGGTTTTCTCACTCTCCCTGTGTCCAGTCATCCAGATCCGGGTTATAATCTTCGTCGATATATTCTCCGTCCGGCTTATCATAAGTATCGTCATAGTCCTCATTATAATCCGTATACTCTTCATCTCCGGTAATACTGTTCTCTGCCGCGGCGGCTTCAGCCGCTGCTTTTTCTTCAGCCTCAATCGTAGTAATTCCCAGATAAGGGAACGCTTCCTCCATAATACTTTTTGCGAGTCTGCGTACAAGAGAACTGTCATCCTGAGCTTCTGTATTCGGTTCATCAACTACCACATAGATTACAACCTCCGGATTATTCTGAGGAGCACATCCCAGATAAGACAAAAGATATTTTCCGTTTCCTCTCGGAAGTTTCTCGGCAGTTCCTGTCTTCGCGCCTATATCGTATCCTTCTACCTGTGCGCTCTTACCTGTACCGTAATCCATTACAGCCCCCAGATATTCTTTTATCTTTTCCGATGTCTCAGCGGAAATAGTCTTGCGCAGCAGAACCGGATCCTTTGTTTCTATGACATTTCCATTTTCATCCTGAATCTGTTTTACCACATGGGGTTCATAATAATATCCGCCGTTAACCAGGGAAGAAAAGGCCGCTACCATCTGAGTCATGGTTACATTAAATCCCTGTCCGAAAGAATTGGTAGCCAGCTCAACTTCGCCCATATTATCCGCTGTGTAAAGAAGCGCTTCTGTGGCAGCCTCTCCCGGAAGATCAATCCCTGTATATTCGCCGAATCCGAATATATGCTGATATCTGCTGAAGTCCTCCGCGCCGATTTTCTCCGCCATTTCCATCAGAGCCACATTACAGGAGTAGGCCACTGCATCCCGGGTAGTCTCTGCACCGTGTCCTGATCTCATACTGCATCGGATTGTATAGTCTTCTACCTGCAGCGAACCGCCGCAATAATAGTTTTCGTCTCCGGTAAGAGCTCCAGATTCCAGACCTGTAGCAACTGTAAATGGTTTAATAGTAGAGCCCGGCTCATACGCATCACTCACACAGAAATTGCGCCACAGACTGTTAAGGGCTTCCAGCTGTTCCTCTTCTGACATCGCCTTGATTTCTTTTTCTGTATAAAGTGAAGAAAGATCCCACGGATTATTCAGATCGTACCCCGGATAGGACGCTTCGGCAAGAATCTCTCCGGTGTTCGGATCCGCAATAATAACTGCCGTATTTTTGCTGCCCAGCTCTCCGTCTTCAGCGAGTTCGTCGTTGAACTCCTTTATACAATCCTCCACAATCCCCTGTAAAGTAACATCTATAGTAGAAACAACCGTATTTCCATCCTTGGCGGCTTTTACCGTCCGCTCCATCGATGATTCAGAATCAAAATAGCCGTACTCTCTTCCATCCGTACCGTTAAGTACACTGTTGTAGGCGCTTTCAATTCCGGTTGCTCCCTGATTTCCCGAATAAGTAAAGCCGATTACATCACTGGCAAGACTTCCATAGGGATATGTCCGTTCAAAATCTTCTTCCAGCCACACACCCCGTACATTCGGATAGTTTTCATCATCGTCATCAATTTTGTTGAATTTCTGGGCTGTTTCATAATCGACTCCCCGGGCCAGAATTTCATACTGGCTGTCCGGTTTTTCCTCAATCAGCGCATCTACTGTACTGCCCTCTATTCCAAAACACTCTTTGAGCACATCTTTTGTCGGCTCAATGTATTCATCCCTGTCCGTCATTACTACTACATCAAGAATTACATTATACACTCTTTCGCTGGTAGCCAGCCGTGTACCGTTCCGGTCAACTATATCTCCCCGCTGGTATGCAATCACCCGGCTGTTGTAATTCTGCTGATCCAGTACAATCCTGGTATATGAGCTTCCTTTTGTAACATTAATCCAGACAATACGTCCGACAAGAACAACAAAAGCCAGTATAACTGCCATAAATAGCATTACCAGCTTCCGTTGCATTCTGATTGGAAATTTTTTTGTCAAAAATTCAAATCTGCTTTTTTTTCTTTTTCTTCTTCCAGCCATACCTTAATTCCTATTCTGATACATCCTTTGACTGTGCAAGAATCCCGTCTTCCGGGATATTACTGTACTGTTTTACATAACTGCCGGTAGGGCTGTCATATTCGATTACAGTACCCTCTGACGCATAAACCATCCCCATCTCATTCATGGCTTTATCTTTAATTTCCTGCAGATTAACGGAATCCACAGCTGCATTATATGCCGTATCATTTGCTTCTGTCAAGTCTGCAAGTTCTGACTGAAGTGCCGTTATATTTTTAGAATGGTTCATCACATCAGACTGAAGCTTCAGGTACATCATGCAGAGTATCACTGCACAGACAGCGGCTGCCGCAAGAAATACTGCATAAGCCGGACTGATACTCATTGCGCGGTTTCTGTTCTTTCTCACCTGGCGGCTTGTCCGTTTCGGCTGCGGCGGACGTGACTGCGGATTCCGTACCGGAACCGCCTCAGCTCTGCGCACTGCATTGCCATATACATAGAACCGTTCCTGACCTGCGCCTGCTGTATAATGCCGTCTGTTTCTACTATATCTGCCTGATGCCATATCTGCTAAAGCTCCTTTCCTTTTTATCCTGTTCCTCCGGGCTCTCCCCTTCCCGTCGGAGCAACGTCTCACATGCCCCGCGCTGTACGATATGCGCTGTAGCTGCGGCAGCACAAAAGTCCTATTCCATACATGCAAATTCTCCTGTGCCGCCGCTGCCGCATATGTTGACTATGTTTTAAATACTCCCTTTATGTTGTTGCTTCTGCCCGTTCAAAAATACGTAATTTTGCACTTTTTGAACGAGGATTGGATTCCATTTCCTCCTCTGACGGAAGAATCGGTTTCCTCGTAATCACTTTCCCCTTTGATACTTTTCCACAGACACAAACCGGAAAGTGACTTGGACAGGTACACGGATTCTCATTTCTGCGAAATGCACTCTTTACAATCCTGTCTTCCAGGGAATGAAATGTTATGACACAGATCCTCCCCCCGGATGAAGCATATCGATCATTTCATCCAGCGAATCCCGAAGCACTTCCAATTCATGATTCAGCTCAATCCGTATTGCCTGAAATGTCCGTTTGGACGGATGGCCACCGGTTTTCTGAATTTTCATCGGTATGGCATGCCGTATGATTTCATTCAGCTGTCCTGTCGTTTCAATTGGTTTCTTCTCGCGCTCCGCGACAATATGTTTTGCAATATTTTTTGCAAATCTGTCTTCTCCGTAGTCGCGAATCACACGAAAAAGTTCCGCTTCGCTGTATCCATTGATGATATCCCTTGCCGTCATTTTCTGCCTCTGATCCATCCGCATGTCAAGTGGTGCGTCCATGCGGTAGGAAAATCCTCTGTCTGCTGTATCCAGCTGATAAGAAGAAACTCCCAGATCCAGTGTAATACCATCCACACCATCAATGCCCAGCTTGTGGAGCTCTGGCTTCATATCACGGTAATTGCTCCTGATTATCGTGACCTTCTCCCCGAAGCCTTCCAGGCGTCTCCCGGCAGCCTCTATGGCGTCGGCGTCCTGGTCTATACCTATTAATCTCCCCGTGCCGCTTAACCGCCTGCACACTTCAGAGGCATGTCCTCCTCCTCCAAGTGTGGCATCCACATAAATGCCGTCAGGTCTTACATTAAGCCCGTCCACTGTTTCATGCAGCAGAACTGTTGTGTGTTCGAATGCCATAATCTTCCTCCCTGCTAAATACGGATTCCAATAGATTCCATACGCTCTGCGATCGCATCCAGATCTTCCTCGCTCACCTGGCTTCTCTCCTCCCAGAGAGCTTTATCCCAGATTTCAACCCTGTCCTGAACTCCCACCAGGACTACGTCTTTTTCCAGATGTGCCGCTTTGCGGAGTGAAGGCGGGACGAGCACTCTCCCCTGCTTGTCAAAACTGCCCTCAGAAGCACTGCCAAAAAAATAGCGCTTAAAAATTCTGGCATCCTTGTTCATTCGTGGTAAGGTTTCAAGTTCAGAGACAAATTTGGTCCATTCTTCCTGAGAGTAAACAAAAAGGCAGCCTTCCAGTCCGTTGCATATTACAAAACTGTCGCCCAGATCATCTCTTAATTTTGCCGGGATGATCAGTCTGCCCTTTTCATCAATGCTATGGTTAAACTCTCCTAATAACATTCGGAACCCTTTCTCTTAATGTGAGCCTCCACATCGCTCCCCACTTTATACCACTTTCCACCACTTGTTACCACTTGACTCCATTTTAAACCACAGTCCTCCCTTTTTCAACCCCCTTTTTATTTTTTTTAATCCTGAAAAAGCCCCGGGAATTGCCCTTT
This sequence comes from Mediterraneibacter sp. HA8405, assembly GCF_056148955.1. Classification (NCBI taxonomy): domain Bacteria; kingdom Bacillati; phylum Bacillota; class Clostridia; order Lachnospirales; family Lachnospiraceae; genus Mediterraneibacter; species Mediterraneibacter sp. HA8405. The sequence goes on from NZ_CM148758.1 coordinate 2,374,015, forward strand.
TCAGCCCCAAACAAACATATGGGGTGCAAGGAAATCCCTGCACCCCATATGTAGTGTCTGCCATTATTTTGTTCTTGATATTTTTCCTGTACGGCAAATAAAAATCTCTGCTGTATCCGTTTTTTTACTCTGTCTCTGATGCGGACAGGGTATTCAGATAATTTGAAACCGAATCGTAATTTACTTCAGCAACAGGCCGTACCCTATTGGAATTATATGTCTCCCAGGCTGAATATCCCAGCCATCCTACCAGCGCAAGTGCTGCAAGTGAAACGACCGCTTTACGGACAACACCCTTCATTTTCTGCTTGCGCATAATCTGTTTTCTATTCGCTTTGTCCTGTTTATAACGATCTACTTTTTCCTGACTCATTTGTATCGCTCCCTTCGTCACACTATTGACAGTTTAACACAACCTGCGTCAGAGTACAACAATAATTCCTCCATCATTCGCGTACATCGTACTGATTCCGGCTGTATTTACAATAAAACTTGATTTTACCTTCAGCTTTCCAAGCAATATCTCCCTGACTTTTTCTGCCCGTTCCGGGCAATTACAATGAGCGATTCCCAGCACTTTCTCCTCCGGTGATTCCGCATTCTGAACAATATGATCTGTCATCTTATCCAGCGCTCTTTTTATTCCTCTGGCCTGCCCCAGCTGACAGATTGTTCCGGCAGGCGTAGAGCCCATAACGGGCTTTATATTAAGCGCGCTCGCAACCAAAGATTTAATTCCGGTCAGCCGCCCGTTTTTCCGCAGTGTGTCGAGATTTTCAAGGACAAAATATGTGTTCTGCCCCTTGATGTATGACTCAACACATTCTTTTACTTCTTCAAAATCCATGCCACGCTCTTCACATTCCCGGATCTTCATTGCAATAAGTGTCTCACCGACAGATGCAGACCGTGAATTGAACACATAAATCTTTTTATCGCTGTGCTCTTCCTCGAAAAGTTTTCTTCCCAGTTCTGCGCTGTTATATGATCCGCTCAGTTCAGAGGACAATGTCACCACATATACCCGGTCAGCGCCGCAGTCATAAAGTGACATATATTCTTCCGGAGAAGGACAGGAAGACCTGGGACAATGAGGGCTTTCTGCAACCAGCCTCAGAAAGCGGGCCTGATCAAACGTATTGTCATCTGCAACATGTGTACCATTTACCTCCATACTTAAAGGCGCAGACTTATACATGCCGCTTTTCTTCATCTCATCCGTAAGTTCTCCACAGCTGTCAACAATTATTCTATAACTCATAACAACTCCTCCGAAACCGTAAAGTATATTTTGCATTTCCAGTATAAGTAGTTTTGAATACCATATTAAAATATACCATACTTTCCCGAAGAAGAAAAGTCTTTTTCCTATTCTCCCTCCAGTTTTATTCTCCTCGAGATTCCCAGAGCGATCCCCATCTCCGCCATCAGGAACAAAATTGCTGTTCCTCCGTAGCTGATAAAGGGCAGCGTAATACCGGTAGTGGGGAAAAGCCCCGTAACCACAGCCACGTTAAAAACGACCTGCAGCGCAATATGGGCAAATATTCCCGTAGCAATCAGTGAACCATAGAGATCAGGCGCATTCTTCGCAATAAACATCAGGCGATAAAGCAAAAGACCGAAGAGAATAAAAATTATAATTGCGCCAAATATTCCAAGCTCTTCGCAGATAACCACCAGGATCATATCATTCTGAGCCTCCGGTATTACTCCCAGTTTCTGCGTACTGTTCCCCAGACCTTTTCCGAAAAATCCTCCGCTTCCAATAGCATAAAGCCCCTGCAGCACCTGAAAACTTCCATCATCTGCCGTAGCTTCCGGATTCAGCCATGAAATAATTCTCTGAATTCTGAAGTTGTCGCTGTCGGCTGCAGTCGCCGCCAGAATGGCAATCAATACTGCCGCTACGGCCACTGTTACGCCGATTATGATCAGAAACGGTCTGGTTTTCGGATGAATAACAAAAATCAGAATACATGTAATTGCCATAACAATAATTGCTGTACTGAGATTATCGGTCAAATACATGACTCCGCCCGCCGCTATGGCTCCGAAAGCAAGCACCCGGATTATTCCCGGCGTTTTACTTGCCTTTTTTCCCAGGCGGCACAATTCATAGGAAATAAATAAAATCACCGCAATCTTTGTAACCTCAGCCGGCTGAAGAGTAAGATTACCCGGAAGACGAATCCATCTTCTTGCTCCATTTAAAGTTACGCCAAGAGGTGACCGGACCAGCGCCATTAAAATCATGGAAATCACATATATCTCGAAAGCAAAGGCTCCATATATATGATAGTCAACTCTTGAAACGAGAAACATTACCACAACTCCGGCCACTCCAATCAGAGCCTGTTTTGAGAAATAGTACATATCGTCCTGAAGCTGTACATCAACCTGGGCTTCATAAGCGCTGGCACTGTACAGCATTACAAGACCAAAACACATAAGGAAAACAATTACGAATAACATATCAAAATCGAAATATTCTCCCTTTGCAATACTTTTTCCCAATGCCCTGCGGAGAGCTCCCGGCGTCCAGCTCTTCGCAGGCTTTTCCCGCCGGGAATACCTTTTATCCGGCACCGGCTTCGGCGCTTTCAGCACTTCTCTTCTCCGGTCGATCACTTTTTGATATTCTCTGTAACCGGCCCGTATTCCTATGGGACGCATAGGCTGTGTATCTGACAGGTCCGGACGCTGTTCGTCCCGGATCGGGCGCATTGGCTGTGTATCGCCAAAATTATGCGAACTTTTTCTGTTTTTATTGCGGCCTGACTTTTTGCTCTGCCGCCTGATAGGCTGCACTGTTCTGCTTTTCATCTGCTTCCCCTCCGCTGAAACATGCCGATCTGAATAAAATAAAAGGAACCAGACTCCGGTAAATGACTGCCGGCCTGATCCCTCCTGCAAAATTATCTATCGGGGTGACAGGATTCGAACCTGCGACCTCACGGCCCCCAGCCGTGCGCTCTAACCAAACTGAGCCACACCCCGCTGACTTATACATTATATATAATTTTTCTCCAAATGTAAAGCGGAACATTTTTTTATTTTTATCCATACTATAATTATGAAGATCCCCCCCTCTCCCGGCAGAGGGGAAATATATGAAAGGAGCCGCCGAAAATGGCAAATTGTCAGAACAATATGCGTTGTCCGCGCAGGCAGACCATGTCTTCTGCTCCGGTTGCCCGCAGCCGGAACATAGAAGGATGTCCTAATACAAACACTGACTTTCTCGAAGGAACACCACTGGCTATGGCCTATGTCCCCTGGCAGCAGTGGCGTGAAATCTACGAACCGGGTATGGGCTTTTCGCATGGAACAATCTTCAGAGAACTCGACAAACCGTTTCTCTGGAAAGGAGGCCGATGCCGATGAACAGACCTGTAAACCGAAAAGATCTTCTGACACATATTAATCATGTCAGCTTTGCAGTAGACGAAGTAAAACTCTATCTGGATACACACCCCTGCGACAGAGAAGCACTGTCCTACTATCAGGAAATGAGCCGCCAGAGAAATGTAGCACTAAAGGAATATGCATCTGCATATGGCCCGCTTACTGTTGACACCGCAGATCGTTCCTGCGATGAACACTGGAACTGGATCAACGAGCCGTGGCCATGGCAGGAAGGAGGGTGCTGATTTATGTGGAATTATGAAAAGCGACTGCAATATCCTGTAAAAATAACCCAGACAAATCCGAAAATCGCGCAGATTATTATTTCACAGTTTGGAGGCCCTGACGGTGAGCTGGCCGCATCCATGCGCTATCTTTCTCAGCGATATACCATGCCCTATAAAGAAGTCACCGGCATACTGACAGACATCGGAACGGAAGAACTTGCCCATATGGAAATGATCTGCGCAATCGTTTATCAGCTTACAAAGGATCTGACTCCGGAAGAAATCGAGTGCTCCGGTTTCGGACCTTATTATGTAGATCATACTCTTGCCCTCTGGCCACAGGCTGCCAGCGGCATGCCCTGGACTGCAACCGTTTTCCAGTCAAAAGGAGATCCCATCACAGATCTTCACGAAAACATGGCCGCAGAACAGAAGGCGCGTACTACCTACGACAATATTCTCCGCCTTGTAAAAGATCCTGAAGTGTGTGAGCCGATCCGTTTTCTCAGGCAGCGGGAAATCGTACACTATCAGCGTTTTGGCGAAAGTCTGCGTATTGTACAGGAAAAACTGGACAGCCGGAACTTTTATGCTTTCAATCCTGAATTTGATAAATAAATTTCCGGCAGAAATCACCCAAAACAAAGAGGGGCTTGAACAAAGCCCCTTCATCATGTCTGTGGTTTTTAGGAAAAATATTACTGTTTTTCACCGAGAGTAACATCCAGTGTCTGCTCCTGATAGTCACCGGTCGTCTGCGGCACCTGAATCGTCAGGGTTACCGTTTCGCCTTTTGCATAATACTGAAGCTGCTCCTGCAGGCCTTCCATGCTGCTGATTGATGTGCCGTTAATCGCTGTAATAATGCAGCCTCTGGACATACCTGCTGCCTCAGCGCCGCCTCCGGAAGTCACCTCTGATACATAAACTCCCTGCGGAAGTTCCAGCTGTTCGGAAAATGCATCCGATACACTTATGCCTCTGATTCCAAGAGCTCCCTGATCCGCTTCAGCTACTTTTTCTCTTGTTTCCTGGTTCATCAGCTGCTCGATCAGATCACTTACATCACTGATAGGAATCGCATAGCCTACACCTTCTACGCTGTCACCTACAAGCTTGGAAGAGTTAATTCCTACAACTTCACCATTTGCGTTAACAAGAGCTCCGCCGCTGTTGCCGGGGTTAATTGCCGCATCTGTCTGAATCAGCTTTACGCTGCTTTCCACTGTCTGGCCGGTCTGACTGTCTGTCGTGCTGACAGAACGATCAAGAGCGCTGATTACACCTGTTGTAACAGACTGGCCATATCCAAGGGCATTTCCGATTGCTATTGCAGGCTCGCCGACTTTCAGTTCCGTAGAATCTCCAAGCGTTGCAACCGAAATTGCCTCCATCGTATCATCAGAAATATCTTCCAGCGGCACCGCAATTACTGCCACATCATAATCAGAATTTGTTCCTTTAATGTTTGCTTCCACGCTGGACTCATCATTAAAAGTAACCGTCAGCGTATTGCTTCCTTCAACAACGTGATTATTTGTCACGATCAAAAGTTCCGAATCATTCTGGCCGATAATAATTCCTGTGCCCGCGCCTTCCGTCTGCTGCTGATATGTGCCGCCAAAGAAGCTCTGTACTTCTTCTACCGACATACTTGTAATTGACACAATTGACGGCATTACATTTTCTACAATGCCGGATACGTCCGACGTAACCACGCTGCTGCTTGTAGAAAGAGGCGTTGAGTTCCCCACCGTTCTTGATGACGTTGACACAGAAGAAGTGCCTGAGTCCAGACCCAGCAGCCTCGTTCCCACAACATTGGATGTAAGAAAAACAGCACTGGATACTACGCCAAACAGAATAGCCAGTCCTCCCACTGCCACGGCTTTTGGAACAGATTTTCCAGTTTTTTTCTTCTTATCCGGTTTCTCCGGCTCCGGCTGTGAATTTGTGCCATATCCTCCATATTGATAGTTCCCATTCATTTCATTTGGATTATAATAATTGTATTGATTCTCCATAAAAATTGCCCTCTTTCTTAATATATATTTCTTAATTTCTTTCTTTTTATGACTACATAATATACCGGGAATGTGATAAAACTGTGTTTATTCATTTAACAAATATTGAAACGGAAAAAGAGGCGCAGCTGCCATAACCGGTATCTGTGCCTCTTTCATCTGTTTTTCCTGCAATTTAATTAAAGATCAATAAAATCAATCTCGTAATCATCTTCCTCCCGGGATTTTCCTCTTCTTCTGCCTTTCATATCTTTTGTCTGATCCTGGTCGTCCGTCTCTTCGCCAAAGTCATCGTAGTCATCATCATAATCATCATCATCGTCATAACTATCATCATAGTCATCGTCGTAATCATCGTCCTCATAATCATCGTCAGAGTCATACTCCGAATCATACTCATCGTCATCATCGACATAATTGTCAAAATCTTCTTCGTCTTCCTCGTCTTCATAACTGTCAAGAGAATCTTCATCCTGAAGAGCAGCCTGTTTCTTGGACTGCTTCTTTGATTTTTTCTCGACCTCAGGCTCATCTTCCTCATAAGGAATATCGTATTCCTCATACAGATCGTCCAGTTCCTGATTTCGATGTACAAGCTTCACGGCAAATACAATCATAAGAATCAGAAGAAGAAAAATTATTACTGCAGCTATCACAAATATAACCAGGGCATGCTCCTTTACAAAATCGCCCAGTCCGCCGGAAAGGACGCTGCCGGCTGCTTCCTCCTCTGTATCAGCGGGAAGGGTATAACTCTGATATGTCCCATCCTCTGTATCGTACTGATAGAGTCCCTTTTCACCGGTACGTGTATTCAAAGCATAAAGCAGATAATATCTGTCCGTCTCCGGATTTGACCATGCCGAATACTGCTGTTCCATACCGGTCAGATTAAGATTGACCTGCTGATATCCATCAGGCATCGTCAGGCCTTCCGGCTCTGCCAGAGGAATAATTGATGTAGTATCAGAAATATTCAGTTCCACATAGGGAACAAATTCTGAATTATCTGAATCATAAAGGAAAAAGGTGCCCGCTCCGGAAGCATCTACTAAATATCCGAGATAAACGCCTGCATCATTTGCAACAAATCTGTGCTCCGCACCCTCAAATGTAAGATTTGCCTCATAGTATCCGGCGGGAATATCTGATGTAGTAAACGCTTCTGAAAAATTATAATCATTCCCGTTTACAGTTACTACAATATTTGTAGTTTCTCCCACGGTTTCCGTATCGGAGCCGGACGTTGGCTCTACGGAAGTAGTTCCGTCATCCGCTGCCGCAATTGTGACCGTCGAGGAACCCTCTGTAAGATTCAGATCCTCTCCCGTAGAAATCACTGCTGTACTGTCACTGACAGTAATCTGTGTTTCTCCTGCTGTAAGAGCTCTGAACTCGACTGTTGAACGGAGTTCACTGCTGTTCCCTGTTCCGGTATACGTCAGTGTCCCGGATCCATCTGCCTCAAAACCGTCTCCGCTGACGAACTCCAGGTCATCCGTACTGTAATTCATGGTTACACTGACATCACCGATCGTGTTTCCCTGACTCTGGACCACCAGATCAATACTTACGTTTTCTCCAACTTTAGTCTGCGGATCCGAAAACATCAGTCTGCCGTCCGCCGCGAAAGCGACCAGACTGAACATCGGAACCATAAGACATACTGCAAGTAATGCTGCAGCTGCTTTTTTCAATGCTCTCATGTAAATACCCCTTCTTTTGTGATAGATTACTTTCATAGCCGACATATCTTCGTCAGACTTACTCGTTTACTATCATACACTTTTTGCAGGAAAAAGTCCAGAATAATGTAAAAGAAGCAGGAGACTAACTTTCATCCTCCTGCTCTTTAGCGGGAATAAATACATATCCCGATTCTTTTTTCTTTCCGAATGCCTCTGTGCTGTCCGACTTCAGCAGAACTACTGCTGTCTGCAGAATCAACTGTATATCTCTGAGCACGCTGAACTGTTCGATATACATCATGTCCATTATCAGCTTGTCCCGGGGCGTCGTATTATATTTTCCGGAAATCTGCGCATATCCTGTAAGTCCTGCTTTAACACGAAGACGATACCGGAATTCCGGAAGCTCAGCCGTGTAGTTCTGTACATTTTTGATCATTTCCGGTCTGGGACCGACAAAAGTCATATCTCCTTTCAGCACATTGAGAAGCTGAGGCAGCTCGTCAATCCGGGTTCTCCTGAGGATAGCGCCTGGTTTTGTAATACGGTCATCATCTTTTTTTGCAGAATAGTTTTCCACATTCACCTTCATTGTGCGCAATTTATACACATCAAATTCTTTGCCGTGGATTGTCGCTCTTTTCTGTTTAAAAAATACCGGGCCTCCGTCATAAAGTTTCACCGCAATCGCCCCGCAGATCCACAAAGGAGATGTCAATACTCCCAGGAACAGCGAAAGACCAATATCCAGCAATCTCTTTATAATCCTCTGCTCCATGGTCAGTGTCTTGTTGTTCTTATTAAAAAGATACACATCATCCAGCACATAATGTTTTGCATTAACTTCCATAATATCTTCCAGATACGGATTAAAGTATACATTAACTTTATGCTTGTAGCACAGCCGCATTATCATCAGTCTGCGCTCCGCAGGTATGTCATATATAAATACTGTATCTGAACCTTTTATATAAGGTTCTATATCTGTGCACCGGTAATCCACAATCGAATCAATCCTGTACTGCTTCCTGAACCTGCCTATGGCATAGGCGATTGTATCAAGACTTTCCTGGCATGATGTGATAACACAGCACTTTTCCGGCTCATGAATCGCAAAAAATAATGCATTTCCCGCGTAGGTGAAAATAATAATAATCAATATCTGCAAAATCATGGCCAGAACAAGAAGTTTACCGCCCCGAAGCCGGAATTCATGAATGTCCGTATTCGTCCTCATTATCATAACCTGCAGATACGCAATCACATCTGTGCAGATAACAGCAAGAGACAACGAATAAATTATAGGCTTGCTTTTCCTTCTGCCTACATCAAACGTTCCATAAACCGACAGCAGCAGAAGCCCTACAACTACGAATACAAAAATAGTAGTTCCAAGCATTCTTGACAGCCGGGTCAGTCCACTGTTTTCTTTTCCAAGCACAATAATAAAAATCGATAATAATAAAAAATAAAGTACAAATTTTATTGCCAGCCAGAGTGTAGACTCAAATTTGTGTAAATGTTTTTTCATTTACCCACCACCGAAGTTTATTGATATAACATTTATTTAATATACCTGTAACATTATATACGAATCGACATATTATTTCAAGAATATCCTTTGCTTTCACACCCCGGCTGTGTACAATTAAAACTTTCTTAAATGAATTTTCACCATTACTTCACAGTTTTCTTGTTACAGATCTTCCAGACGATCAAGGGCTGCAGCGATAACCTTATCCATATCATAGTATTTATAGTCTCCCAGTCTGCCGCCGAAGATGACATCTTTCTCCTGATCAGCCAGTTTTTTATACTCTTGGTAAAGCTGATTATTTTTCTCGTCATTCACCGGATAATACGGCTCCATTCCCACATTCCATTCAGAAGAATACTCCCGCGAAATTACAGTTTTATCCTGCTTGCCGAACTCAAAATGCTTGTGTTCGATCACACGGGTATAGGGCACTTCTCTGTCCGTGTAATTAACTACTGCATTTCCCTGATAGTTTTCACAGTCCAGTACCTCTGTTTCAAACCGGACAGAACGATATTCAAGTGCGCCAAGTCTATATTCAAAATATTCGTCAATCTGGCCTGTAAAAATAATTTTCTCCGCAATATCCGGATTTTCTTTTCTGAATTCGAAGAAATCAATGCCTGTGCGTACATCCGCGCCCGCAAGCATTTTTTCTATAATCGGCGTATAACCGCCAATTGGAATGCCCTGATATCTGTCATTAAAATAGTTGTTATCATAGATAAATCTGCAGGGAAGTCTTTTAATAATAAATGCCGGCAGCTCTGTACACAGCCTGCCCCACTGCTTCTCCGTGTACCCTTTCACAAGTTTTTCATAGATATCTTTTCCTACCAGGAACAACGCCTGCTCCTCCAGGTTTTTCGGTTCCGTTATGCCGGTCTCTTTTCTCTGTTTTTCAATAATATCCTTCGCTTCCTGAGGAGTACGGATCCCCCACATTTTGCTGAATGTATTCATATTAAACGGAAGATTGTAAAGCTCGTCCTTGTATACGGCAACCGGAGAATTAACGTAATTATTAAACTCTGCAAACTGATTGATATAATCCCATACTTTTTTATCAGATGTATGGAAAATATGCGCGCCATACTTGTGAACATGAATTCCTTCAATGTCTTCACAATAGATGTTGCCTGCGATGTGCTCCCTGCGGTCAATCACCAGACACTTTTTTCCCTGTTTTCCCAGTTCGTGCGCCATAACGGCTCCGTAAAGTCCTGCTCCTACAATAAGAAAATCATACTTTTTCATTTTTTCCTTTCCTTCCCTACAGATCTTTTCGCACTCAGCCAAATAACCTTGACCAAAAACTCTTCTTCTCATTTATAATAAGCCGCTCTCTGAATTTCTCATCCAGCATTTTTTTCTTTTCTTTATTAGGCATGGAATTCATTTTTTCCACATAATCTGAATAGTGGTCACACACTTCGTCAATTGGACCCATTTCCATAAGTTTCCCGCCCTCAATCCAAAGTCCTGTCTTACAGAACCCTTTCACCTGAGGAAGGGAATGGGAAATAAACAGAATTGTCTTATCTTTTTCATTTCTCAGTTTCATCATTCGGTCAAGACATTTCTTCGCAAACCCTTTATCTCCGACAGACAAAGCCTCATCAATAATAAAAATATCCGGATCAAGCGCGAGAGAAATCGAAAAACCCAGCCTTGACTTCATACCACTTGAGTATTTTTTCACCGGCTGATACAGAAAATCTCCCAACTCGGCAAATTCAATAACCCCTTCTGTCATCTGCTGTATCTTTTTCTTATTAAATCCCAGAAGAGCTCCTTTCACATTAATATTCTCCAGACCTGTGAGCTGATTATTTAATCCTGTATTAATTGAGATCAGAGCCTGTTCCCCGTTTACAGTCATTTTCCCCTCGTCAATATCTGAAATTCCTGAAAGGACTAGGGACAGAGTAGACTTACCGGAACCATTTGTCCCAAGAATGCCTACCACATCTCCTCTCCTGATCTTGAGAGTGATATCCCGTAACGCATAGAAGCTCTCGGATCCCTTCGGCTCTCCGTCCTTTTTCTTTAATTTATATATTTTAGAAACATGCTCAAGTTCTACGGCATATTTGCTATTATCATATCTTGATGACTCCATACTATTCCCTCTAGATCAAATCAATAAACTTACGTTTAAATTTGTACATAAGCATACATCCTACTGCAAACAGACATACAACAACAATCCAAAAATACACTGTCAGCGCCGGATGTTCCCAGAATCCGGTGTTGTAGAACACCGAATCCCTGTATCCGTTCACAATATAGTAAACAGGATTTAATTTCATTATAAAATTCAGTACATTATGATACGGAACATCATTGCTGAAATGGCATTCCCATATTACCGGTGAAAAATACATCAGCATTCTCATCAAAGATGTCACCAGCTTTTTCACGTCTCTCCACAGCATGGTAAGTACGGAAAGAATCAGGGATACGGACTCCGTAAAAACAAATGCGCAGAGAGCATAGTATATCAGACCGAGCCAGTATAAATTCGGTCTGTAGCCGCACACAAGCAGAGTGACAAAAGCAATCACCAGCATACAGAGATGATTAAAAAATTCTTTTGCACAGATTGTAGCCGGTAAAACACTGACCGGGAACTTCATTTTCGTAATTACACTGGTCTTTGAAAATACCGCATTGCATCCGCTTTGAATACACGGCTGAATAAACCACCATGCCGCGTACCCTACAACCAACCACGGCAGATATTCAATATCCCCGACCGGTTTTCTTTTCCATGCAATACCAAAAATAAGCCAGTAAGTCAGTACCTGAATCGCCGGGGATGCAAAATTCCAGAAAATACCGAATTTTGAGTCACGCATATCGGCCAGAAGTTCGTATTTTGCAATGCAGTAAATACGATATACATTCTGGAAATTCTCCGTTAATACATATTTAATACTGGTAAACACCCTGTTTTCCTCCAACACATTATTTATAAATCTGCGCAAATGCCTTTTCACTTACCCGTCACTGTGGTAAAATATAACATTCTTTTAATATACCCGTAACATTATATACGAATCGACATATTATTGCAAGGATTACCACAACTTCTCATGGACATAATCTGTTAATTTGCTCAAAGCCACAGAAAGAATAATTGAAACAATAACCATTATCCCTTCATATGACAGCCGGTAAGTATGATATCCCAGTGTGTTCATAATTTTTCTGACCATAACATGTACCAGATAAAGCTCCAGAGTATACTTTCCGAACCATCCAATTACAGACGTGATAAATGCATGAACTTTTGCGATCCCTCTGTTTTTGCTTTCAGATAAAGTAGCCAGTATATAAACAAAAAGCAGAGAAAATGCGAAATTAAGAAATGCATTTGAATATACGCCCACTATACTTTTCCCGGCCATTTGCAAAGGCCATGCTATGACAATTGCCAGAGCCAAAAGAATCCCGATATTCTTCCTGGGCATCTCCCGCTTCTCATATACAGCTTTTCCTATTAATACTCCGATAACAAATGCCGGTATTCTGGAAACAGCAATGCTCACATTGCTGTAAAGATCATTATGATACAGCTGCAGCATCACCAGCAGAAGGGTGCTTGATGTACAGAGTATCAAAGCTCTCATTTTTTCTGTGGCCCGGTCGGCAGCCGTTTCAAAAACAGTAAAAATGTACGGAAAGATCCAATAACAGATTCCGATCATCAGGATGTACCAGAACCATCTTGTCTCCTCAAAGAAAAAGGATATAAATGAGAGATCTTTGAAAAAAGCGCCCCAGCCTTTGTCCAACCAAAATATATCAAGCCATATCCAGGCCGGAACTGCTACTATAAAATAAGGGATCAGGATACGCATATACCGTTTCTTATAAAACACCCCCGGCTCAGGCTTCTTTTTCCACGAAAAGTAAAGTCCAAGTCCTGAAAGAAGTAAAAACATGTCCACTCCCGAACTACGGATATATCTGTAAAACAAACTTATTATCCCCGAAAATCGGACGTCATAAATTTTACAGTCTTCTGTGAAATGGAAAATTATAATCAGAATAATCTGCAGTCCCATCAGAACTTTTCTGTACTTTGATAAATTTTCAAAATAAAATTTGCTTTTTTCCTGCATACAGTATTCCTCCAGGATTATTCATCATATCCGAACAATCTCTTTCTGCCTAATATTATACTTCTTACAGACATCCGCAGTCTAATATTGAACTGCTCCATTCTTCACTACGTATGTCCGATGGTTCCAGATAACCTTTCCGTTATATGTAAAGTCAACTTTTCCATTGCGGATATACCACCAGCCTTTCGAATTTTTTGCGATGCCGTTAAAATTAAAATTCACCTTGCCGTCTTCAATCCGCCACCAGCCTTTCGAATTCTTCGCTACTCCTGTGTAACTGAAATCCACCTTGCCGTCCCGGATATACCACCAGCCTTTTGAGTTCTTTTCCACACTGTTGCAGTTAAAGTCTACCTTGCCGTTTACGATCCGCCACCAGCCCTTTGCGTTTCTCGCCACTCCTGTGTAACCGAAATCCACCTTGCCGTCCCGGATATACCACCAGCCTTTTGAATTCTTTTCTACACTGTTACAGTTAAAGTCTACCTCACCGTTTACGATCCGCCACCAGCCTTTCGCGTTTCTTGCTACTCCTGTATAACCGAAATCCACCTTGCCGTTCCGGATATACCACCAGCCTTTTGAGTTCTTTTCCACACTGTTGCAGGCAAAATTCACTTTACTGTTTTCTACTCTCCACCAGCCGCTTTCTCCGTTTACTGTGCCTTTGAGAATATCTGTTCTTTTAAACGTTACCTTACCGTCTTCAATATACCACCAGCCGTTGCTGTTTTTTGCAAAGCCGTTATAACTGAAATCTACTTTGCCGTTTTCAACATACCACCAGCCTTTTTCGTTGCGGACAACACCTACATATTCTTTCTGTACATAGCCGTTTTTCAGATACCACCAGATACCGTTATATCGGAAGAGTCCATTATAATCATCTCCGGCTATTTCTGTCATGTCGGCGGTATCTGTTATATTTACCTCTAATGCTGATAATATATTATTCTGACTGTCACAGGCTGATATAGCAGCTTTCCCCGCTGCTGTTGCAGTAACTGTTCCTGTTTTTTCAGTAAATGATAACGTCTTATCATCGGTATAATAATATACCTGCTTTGCATAGTACGAAGGAATAACTACCGGAACCAATACTTCTTCCTCATCCTTGTCCACCGTCAGCTCTTTGATATCCGCACCGGCTCTGTCCCTCCAGGAAACTCCCAGATTCCCGGCTTCTCCGCTTTTAGATAAAACAGCATACATACCGTCAGCGGCAGTTATTCCATTTTCATTATGAGCAATCTGGGAATAATGAATATCATTATGTACATCCGATACAGAAACAGGCACATCTGCCTCGCCGTTCTGTACAGGATATGTCAGATACCCCTGGGGATATTTTCCGGAAAAATATCTTTTCACCTGAGCATCCGATACCCATTGCTCATTTACATTGCTTACTACATACGCCTTTTCCAGCCCCTGGCTGCTTCCTGCAGCATACTGTGCAATACGTGGTCCCGACATACTGATATCATCTGCATTTGTCCGGGATCCCTCATCCGAGCGGACAGATATAATTCCAAATCCATCCAGCTCCAGTTCCCGGTTCATTGCATTATACATCATTTCAAAAGAATCATAATATTCCCGGGCGCCTTTCCGTTTATCAGCTTCTCCCTGCAGCCAGAATAACAGGCTGGAGCCTTCTGTATAATGTCCTGCATTTATCTCGGCCTGATAAGTCTGTTTCACCAGTCGGTTGACAGCGGCAGACCGTTCATAATGTTTCCCTCCGGGAACCCATGTATTAATAGAGGTTCCGCCCCAGGCTGTATTTACAACCCATACTTTATTCCCTGTCAGACGGTTCCATTCGTACGCCAGCCCGCTGTCAAGGCCGGTTTTTCCATTCCCGCTTTCTGTCAGCGTATCCAGAGAATACTCCAAATTTATCCCGGAGATGCTTCTGCTGCTTCCCAGCGCTTCCGCAACAAAATCTGCTGCGTTTTTCTCCGTACAATTACCTGAAAAAGAAATTCCCGTAACAGCCTTTGACTTAGATGTCGGTGCATAGGTTGAATATACTTCTCCTTCTGTACAGGCAACAGATTCATTCCGGCGATATCCTGTATTTGCAGAACACCAGCCTTCCGCATTGCTCTGTCCTGCCACATACATTATTGTCAGTGGTGCCGGCTTCACCATTACATTTATTCTGACAGCGTCTATAGAAGCACTGTTCTCTCCGGTTGCTTCATCGCCGGACAAAACCGCCTTCGCCGGCTCCAGCTTATCTTCGGGCACAAGAAGCAGCTCTGCCTCACCTACGCCGGCAGCAATGATCTTCTTCTCATCTTTATCATCCTGTATTATAACATTGCTGTCATATTCTTCTGTCTTTTCCCCCGATGCAACTTTATAGGAATATACTTCCTTTGTTTCAATGGATGCAATCGCCCATCCTTCTCCGATATCCGTAACAGAATATCTGTCATCATAATATAAAATCAGATTTTTTTCCGTGACATCCCACTGCCGCAGAATCTTTTCATTTTTCCCCTTCGGATTCTGCCCGTTTATGTTTTCCTGCTCTGTTCCCCGATCCGCGCTGCCAGCAACTTCCGCGGCCTGAAAATTCATGGGAGAACATGCGAATCCGCAGATTATAACTGCACATATTCCTGCAATAATATAACTTAATATTTTTTTTGAATGCTCAGAAAAACTCTTTCTTTTACGAATCAGATTTGACTGCTGATTTTCAATTGCCATGCTGTCTCCTTACTGCCTTTCATATGCAAGCTTCAATTTCGAAAAAACGGATCATTTTATATTGAAATAATTCTGCGATTAATCCAGATCCCTTACGGTATATTTCCGTCCTATACAGACAAGGAACTCTGACACAAAACTTTCATGTCAAAGTTCCTGTTTTTTTATTTAATAAATATAAACTTTTGTTCCTCTCGGAATATTGTCATAAATCCATTTTGCATTTGCCAGACTTAATCTTACACAGCCATGAGAAGCATTAATTCCCAGCCGTCCGTCCTGTATACTCGTTTTACTTCCCGGGTTATATAAGATTGAATGGAATAAATAGTTTCCGTAAAACTGTGTATAATACCAGCACGTATATCCACTTCCAAATGCAAGGCCCTTGGATTGAACAGTATATGATCCCTTTACAGTAGGGGTCGCTGCCGCTCCTGTTGTGCAGCTCCAGTACTTCTTTTCTGTCCAGTTTCCTTTCGAGCCATAATAAATTGCCACTTTATTCAGCTTGGTATCTACCAGGATCAGCCATTTCGTTTTACTGCTCATATTCTGCGCTTTCTGATACATTGCGTTGTTCGAACTGATCTGGACTTTTCCATTTTTCACTTTATAAGTCTGGCCTTTCCAGGACACTTTGCCGTTATATGTAAAGTCTACTTTGCCGTTTCGGATATACCAGGATCCCTTGGAATTCGTGCCAACTCCATTAAAGTTAAAGTTAACCTTTCCCTTTTCAATCCGCCACCAGCCGTTTTTATTTTTTGCCACTCCGGTATAACCAAAGTCTACTTTACCGTTTCGGATATACCACCAGCCGCTTGAATTTTTCTCTACGCTGTTGCATTTAAAGTCGACTTTTCCATTGACAATCCGCCACCAGCCTTTTGAATTCCTGGCTACTCCGGTATAACCGAAATCGACTTTACCCTTACGGATATACCACCAGCCTTTTTCATTCTTTTCTACGCTGTTACAGTTAAAGTCAACCTTACCCTTGACAATACGCCACCAGCCTTTTGAATTCTTGGCTATTCCGGTATAGCTGAAATCAACTTTGCCGTTTCGGATATACCACCAGCCGCTTGAATTCTTCTCTACGCTGTTGCATTTAAAATCGACTTTTCCATTGACAATCCGCCACCAGCCTTTTGAATTTCTGGCTACTCCGGTATAACTGAAATCAACTTTGCCATCCCGGATATACCACCAGCCCTTTTCGTTCTTCTCTACACTGTTGCACTTAAAATCAACCTTGCCCTTGACAATGCGCCACCAGCCGTTCGAATTCTTGGCTATTCCGGTATAACCGAAATCAACTTTGCCGTTTCGGATGTACCACCAGCCTTTTTCATTCTCTTCTACACTGTTGCAGTTAAAATCAACTTTGCCATCGACAATACGCCACCAGCCCTTTTCATTTTTGGCTATTCCGGTATAGTCTAACTGGACTTCTCCCTTTTTAACATACCACCATGCATATTCTCCATTTACTGTTTCTTTTATAACACTGTTGATTGAAAAATCCACTTCGCCGTTGCGAATGACCCACCAGCCGTTTTTATTCTGTGCCGTTCCATTGAAGTCAAAATCAACTTTTCCTTCCGAATCAATATACCACCAGCCATGGATGTTTTCTGCGACAGTATTTCCCTGGACTTTTCCGTTTACAAGATTATACCAGATTCCGTCTATCTTCTTTACATCCGTCACATTCTGTAACACACCATTTTCAAAATAATATGTATCATTGGTCTTGCCGGACGGATCAACATGCAGGCCGTTTAATAAATCGGATACCGTCACGGTCAGCTCTTCCGACACGCCGGAACCGTCATTTGCTGAAACTGTAATAACCGCCTCCCCCGGACCATGCGCAACTAATACAGCCCCCTCAGAATCTTCAGACTCTACAGACACGACATCCGGATTACTGGATTCCCACGAAAGAGTCTTGTCAGTCGCATCATCATTTACCGATGCCGTAACTCTGTATTCTGTTTCCAGAGCAGAAATCTGCAAAGCATCTGTTGAAAGTATAATTTCTGTCACAGGTATTGCCTGAGTATTATCCGGTGAAGTTATAGTTTCCTGGTCCGAAGCACCAGCCTCATTGGACGGAATCGCCGCATTTTCAGTTATTCCTTCTTCTGTGTCGTATTCCGAGTCCGGAATATCGTTTTCCTCTGCCCCGGAATCCAGTTCAATCTGAGAATTTACCGGTGTTTGCTGTTCTTCGGCCGATACAGGCAGCAACGAGAGACCGGAACATACTACAGCTGCTGCCAAAAGCACTCTGACTCTTTTTCCCCGCATTTTCCTCTGCCCCTTTCTACGATAATTTTTTCTTTTTTACAGAATTAACAATATTTAATATTACAAATCTGTAAAATATAGAAATTATACAACATATTATGGCAGAACTTACTGCCAAAATCAATAATATCACTGCAGAATTCATTTCTTTTCCTGCAACAAACTGTATATCACTAATCAGATGAAACTCCATCGGCAGTACAAATATATGTACCAGATAGATCAGAAGACTATGCCTTCCCGGCAAAGAAATAATTGTCTTGTCCCGGGGTACAAGCACCAGGATTATATACCCTATTAAAACGGCTAAAGCATACGCCATAATTCTGCCTGCCAGAGCAAGACCGATATGATCCGGATACAGCGCATCATATGACCAGCGTCCTGAAAATATTCTGCGATTAAACCATTCCATATCTACCAGTTTCCACAATACTGCAAATATTACCAGCACCATCAGGAAAGCGAGGACTTTTTTCCATATAGAATATTTATTTTCCACCACTGCCTGTCTGAACTTTGTCTCTGCGGCAACTGCTCCGAGCAAAAAGAACGGCATAAAATAAAATGTTCTTGATGCTGCAAAAATGTGTCCGATGGATGTATCAAAACCGACAAGAAGACTCAAAATCAAACTGCCTATGAGCCACTGTTTTAATTTGTTTATGTCCCTGGGCCAGAACTTGGCAACAAGGTATGCATAAACCAGAAACAGAAGATACCAGCAGCAGTATGACGGATTTGCCAGAATTGAAATCTGAAACTCTTTCCCGAGAATCAGGGTATTTCCAATAACAAAAATCACCTGCATCATCAAATAATATCCCAGCATTTTCAGGCTCTTCATTTCGGCCGGCTTTGAAGATAACCGGGCAAAATAACCGTTTATAAAAATAAACAAAGGCATATGGAAACTGTAAATCAAAGTCCAGATATGTTCTAACAAATATGAATCATCAATGTACCTTTCACATAAATGCCCGCAGACAACCAGACAAATCAAGATTCCTTTTAGATTGTCCCAATAGAAAATTCTTTTCATAATATTAATCCATTCCCTCCATGCCACAGATAAAATTAGTGAGAAACGCCGCTTCTGAATCTCCGCGTCTATTTCTTATCAGTCTTGGATCTCCACTTCATGATTTCATCCATGATTCGCCTGCAGTTTGAGTGGTCGGTAAATTCAAAGAAATCATCTACTCGTTTTTGATAAGCTTCTTCCATTTTGCATCCGTTTTCAATATACTGGCATAACATCTCAACAATTTCATCATATTCCTCAATAATCGGTCCGAATCCCATCGTGTCATAATGATAAAATCCTTCTGTATACTGCGGCGGCAGCTCTTTCGGCTGATAATATAACACTGGTTTTTTCATATATGCAAAATCAAATTGTATACCTGAATAATCCGTCAGCATAACACTTGATTCTGTCAGCATCTTCTCATAAGATACATCAGAAACAGCCGGAATAATCGAAAGATATTCGTTTGTATCATAATCATCCACCTGTGAACTCAAAGTCGGATGAATCAGAAATACGATTTTGTACCCGTGTTTTTTCGCCGTTTCAAGCAATCTCCTGTCATTAATAAGCCGATTATAAATTTCAAAATATTTTGTATGCTTAAATTCAGGATTGTATTCCTTGGCAGTGCCCATCTTATTCCCGGTAATAACAATATTTCTCCGCCAGGTCGGCGCAATCAGAACCTGTTTCTGATCATTGTTTACCAATCCGTCATATCTGGGACTTCCTGTCAGGCACAGATCTTCTTCTTTGTATCCGTAGATCGGTCTTTTTAAATTATTTATCTCATATTTTGATGCGCAGAAATATCGCTGTGTATTATCTTTCAATTTATTCTGGTACTGGGCAATATTCTGGATTGTCAGTCCATGCTGTATACAAACCACATCCGCGTTTAATAAATGCTTGAACTGCCTGCGAAGAGTTGCATTAAAACCGCAGAATCCCCAGACCGTTGCATGTGTTGCAAAAATAATCTTTGCATTCAGGACAGCCAGTTTGTCACGTACAGAATCAAATACCACAATATGCTTTCCATATTTCTTCCGTAAATCATGATATTCATTTGCTGTCTTATTTAATATATAGTAGCAGTCCGCTTCGGGGTGATTTTCCATACAGTATCGGAATAAATATTCCGCATTGTCTCCGGCCTTGTATAATTTATCGTAAAAAATCCAAATGGGTTTTTTCGTATAATGAGACCTTGTTATCCAGTACAGAAGTTTAAGTCCCACATTTTTAAATGCACGTTTTTTGTTCTTGTCATTCTTAATTGTTTTAAGCATCATTGCGGTCTCAAATAACGCAGTTTTTGTCGGTTTTGCATCAGTAACAATCAGGTTCTCGTCAGAAAACGTTATCATTTTATTATCAAACAGATAATAGGACCAGTGACTGCGTACAAGACGGGATGACACTTTGTCAAATTCCAGAGGTATTTTTACCCATCCGCCGGTTGTAGCTATTTTAAACTGAATTTTGGATTTCTTCTCCAGTTCCGATCTTTTAATTTCACATTTAAACGGATAATAGCGATAGATTGATCTTCCAAATGCCTGGCTCAGATTATATCTTTCCGTTTTCACAAAGGGAACTTCTTTTTTATTTACATATATTTTCAGACTATTTTCAACGCCTTTCAGAAAATAGTCCCCCACGATTTCTCCTTCTATGATTAATTTTTTTTCTTTATATTCTATTAATGCAATCCGGGCTTTTACAACCTTTTCGCCATATTCAACGCCATTAATATAATAGAACAGCTGCTTCCCGGCCGGTACGATTTCAGTATTTACCTCCTGATGTTTTTCTTTAAGCATCAGATATGCGAAATACTGATGCACCATTCCCCGGCTCTTTATCTCATATAAATACTCATCATCAATGAACTGTAAAACTTTTCTGACCAGATCAAAAAACCGGTCTACCTGCTCGTTCTCTAATACATGCTTATTTCTTTCATTTGTATTCAGATAGAATCTGAGCATAATAAAGTAGACGATATATCTTTGCTGCGTTTTTGTCAGATTATTTTCCTGAACATATGGCAGCAGAAAGTCCTCAAAAAACGGAATATACCATTCATACATAAACTGCTTTGTATATAAGTTTACATTCAGCTCCATCGCAGCGTTTGTTTCCAGATTTGTATGCCCAAACAGCAGGATGTCTTCTGTATCTTTCGTTAATTCCAATATTATTTTTTCTTCATAGAAATATTTATCTGCCTGGCTGAGTCCGATCGCTTTTAATACATCGGTTTTAAATATATACCGGTTAAAATACAGATTGTTTTTTCTCATTGCACCAGTCAGAAAGAAATCTTTATTACGGATGTTTTCAAAAGAAAGTCTCTGTGAAATGACAGGTGCTTCACATGTTGACAATTTATCAGCTAAATATTCCATCTCTTTATAATTCAGTACATTTTCGTCATCATAAAAAGCAACATACTCTGAATTTGTCCGTTCCAACGTTTTAATAAACGCGTCAAACTTTGAATTCTGAACAGGTTCTATGTTAACCGCAAGATTTTTTACCGATCTGATACGATTTAATTCTTTCTCGTTTTCACTTGCAAACTCCTCAACATTGTCCACCAATATATTCAGTGTCAATATGTTCATCTGAACTCCTCCTTTGTCACAGGCATTTATTATGCTCTAAATTAATCAGGTTTGCCGGCAAGCAAAATATTATCAATAACTTTATCACATGAATTCCCTTCAAGATTATCGACATTCTCATTTACGAATTTCTGCAGTTTTTCTAATTCGAAATCCTGATTTTCAATTGCATCTACAACCTCATCCAAGGTCTGACAGACTTTTCCCGGCGCGTTCTTCTCCAGTGTTCTGTGTACGCTCCGGATCAGTTCATATTCATACTTGTCGTACGCAAAAAAAATTATTGGCTTATTCAGCACTGAAAACTCATATATGTTTGATGAGTAATCCGTAATAAGAATATCAGTAACATAAAAAAGTGAATTAATATCCGGAAATGCTGAAAAATCTATAATACGCTCCTGATATTCAGGTGCTATTTCGATTTTTTCTGTAACAAACGGATGCATCTTTATTAAAAAGACATATTCTGTGCCGCACATCTCATATATCTTGTCCTGCTCTAAAATCTCAAAGGGATAGTAAGCATTCCGCTGTCCGTTCCCCCGGAACGTCGGCGCAAATAATATAATCTTTTTCCCTTTCAGGTGTTTATACTCCTGATAAAACTGTTCTTTAAAACGGTTTATTTTATCCTGGTCCAGATATCCGTCCATACGCATCAGACCATAAGGAAGGCACTTCTCCCGGTCTACTCCGAACACTTCAGCATAAACATCTCTTAAAGCTTCCCCTCCCACAATTACATAATCATACTTCCTGTGTGATGAAGCATATGGATAGGGAGAACCTTTTTCTCCGAATCTGGCATACCCTACACTCTTAAATCCTACCCCTGCATGCCAGACCTGGATCAGTTTTGTTTTAGGATGGACGTTGATATATTTGAAAAAAGGGACATAATCATCTACAAAAATAAAATCCTGCCTTCCTGTCATAAATGCCAGTTTTAACCAGATCAGAAGGATCCTGATTTTTGACCGTTCCAGTGTCTTGCTGAAACAGTATGATATCCGGAAACTTTTATCCAGTCCCCGGACTTTCAGCCGTTCATCCAATGCCTGCAGATTGCCTCCCATACTTCTGGTCTCAGACATCAGCAATATTCTGTTGCCTTTTTTAGGCGTTAAATGCGATACAATCTGATAGATAATGTTTATAAATTTTTCTAAAAAATAAATCACCCGTTTTATCCATCTTTTTGACATTTTACTGCTTTCAGCCGAAAAATGCCGTTTTTCAGGTGAATTATCTTTCATCATAAAAGTACAATTAATTTTGCATATCAGATTGTCTTCTTCTTTGCCTGTCATAAATGTAACGATGTACGCGTAACTATCGTCGGAATACCGGTAAACTTTATCCATCTTCTTCATTTTATAACAGGTTTCAATACTGACCGGAATGTCTGCCCATTCCTGTGTCTTATCATCCGTGCCGTCGGACAGCAGAAGTGAACCATTCCCGTCAGAATGAAAATAAGCTATATGCCACTGTCCGTTTTCGAGCATCTCCTGATTTCCGACATTTGTTATATTAATCACAAATTCATTCTTATCTCCCGTCGGTTTTACAGAATATACACACCCACTTTTCCTGTTAACCAGCGCATATCTGTAATTCTCAATACCGGTCCCTTCAATTTTCACATGGAGATATATCCTGTCCCAGTACATGTCAGTAATCTGGATTTGATTTGATAAATTCTGATTCATAACTTCCATTGTATTCATACCTGATGTTTTATTTTTCTTTTTAAAAAGTTTATTACTCTCACGCCAAATTTTTTCTGAAGCAACTCTATTTCTTTCTTCTGCTCCCGGATTGTTTTGCCGTATTCCTCTTTCTCTTTTTCAATCTGTTTCTTAAGCTGGATATTCTTGGCCGCCAGTGTGTCAGCTTCTTTTTTCTGTTTCTTTATTTTTGTTTCAAACTCTTTTTGTTCTTTTTTGTACATTTTTATTGATTTATCTTTTTCCTTGATATCAAGAAATCTTGCCAGATATTGTTTTTCTGCTTTTCCTAATTTGAAACGCATATGAAGCAAATCCTCATAAATGCCCGGTTCGTACTTTTCCAGGCATGCGGCAACTGTATCAAAATCAAATATGTTATTCCAGCTGTTTTTATCCAGAAAATCAGACAACGTCCGATACAAAAAGCGATACACCGTCATTAAATATTCACTATATTCATCCGTCTGCTGCGGCTTTGGCTTATCATCAATTGATTTCTTCAGCAGATCGAACACATACGCTGCATCCCATTTGTCAAAATCCAATGCCCTGTCCGGATATCCTGTCTTTTTATAAAAGAAGGGAATTTTATCATTCCATACAAGTGAAACCGACGGAACAGAAAATGAGTATGCTATAATCGACGAATGCATGCGGAATGTTACTGCAGCGTCAAAAGTACTGACCGCGGACACAACTTCCCTTGTCGTATGCGGAAATATACATTTTTCTTCTTCAATACCATATTCCCGTACGAAGTAATGTAACGCATTGTTATCTAAAATACTTCCATTCGTATAAAATCTGTATTCGAATCCCGCTTCGTCCAACAGTTCACTCAGCTGCTTAAGAAATTTCAGTTCATCTGCAAGTTTCCAGTCCCGGCCGTTATCTTTAAAGAGGCCGCCCCGTACAACATTGATTCCGATCAGTCCGCTTTTTTTATCAGCTGCAGGCCTGATATTATACACATACTTTGTCCAGACTGCAGGATCACAAACCTCCTCAATGTTAAAGCTGCGGCTCTTCGTATACTGCTCAAACAGTTTTGCATGATCACGTACAGCTACTGCTTTTATGCAGGAGTATTCAAAAAAATCCTCCAGAGCTTTCTCGCCTTCTTCATCGGCATCCATATTATTCATTCCTATTGATGAAAAAATTACAGGGATGTCCCGTTCTTCTGCAAGTTCCATTATTTGTTTTAAATAATCAAAAAAGTTCAGATAACTTAATCCGAACAGACCTCCGCCTGCAAAAAATATAAGATCGGAATGAATAACGGACTCTTTTTCAATTGACTTTAAGTTCATCCTGCTGATAGAATAATCTGCTTCAGTAAGTCCATGATTGAGCAGTACTACTTTCAAAAGAGATTCAAAACATATTCTTATTAAGTTATCCCCAAAATTATCATCTACAAAAGATATTATTAATATTTTCATTTTATATCACCAAAACAGAATATTCTGTCCGTCAGGATTTGTACTTGTTATTTTATCAGGCGATCAGAAACTTCTTTTGTTCCAAAGCCAAATATTTGTTCTGTTTCTTTATATTGAATCATGGCACGGAATGTATAAAGATCCTCCGGTGTTGTAACTTTAATATTTCCGCGTGGTCCTTCAACAAGAGTAACTTTATATCCTTCCATTTTCATCAGAGAACAGGTGTCAACCACTCCTTTATATTCCGGATTCTCTTCCCGCATTTTCAGATGTGCCTTTAAAACATCTCCTAAGGTAAAGCACTGAGGTGCCTGAGCAGTATAGAACTTCGAGCGGGGCGGTATTTCCTCTATAGTAGCTCCGTCACTGCTGATTACCGGCGTCTCATATAATGGCGTACAGGTGATTGCCGAACCGTTCTGCCTTACACACTCCAGGTCCTCATCAATGACCTCTTTGGAAATACATGGCCGTACTCCATCATGAATTAAAACGATAGCATCGTCTGTA
Source organism: Mediterraneibacter sp. HA8405 (assembly GCF_056148955.1). Lineage (NCBI taxonomy): Bacteria > Bacillati > Bacillota > Clostridia > Lachnospirales > Lachnospiraceae > Mediterraneibacter > Mediterraneibacter sp. HA8405. The sequence continues at coordinate 2,399,435 of NZ_CM148758.1, forward strand.
TTATTCTCTTTTGCGGCACATAATGCATTGTAAATAGAATCCTGACCTGTTTTTCCTCCCGGTACGATTTTTATAACCTTGGATATCATAAATCTTTTAACTAATTTCTGTAATTTATGTATATAATCTTCCCGGCAGGCAACATAAATCTCATCAATATCCGGATGTTCTTCAAAAATATCCAGAGTATGGACAATAATAGGTTTTCCGTTCACCTCCAGGAACTGCTTTGGTATACCGGATCCCATTCTTGCTCCACTTCCGCCTGCAAATATAATTCCTATATTTTTACTCATAATTTATTCCTCTTAATCTATATTCTCAATTGCCAAGTATTCCAGTGTTCTTTTAAATCCGTCTTTGACAGAATATTTCGGTGTCCAGCCGATACTTCTGAGTTTTTTACTGCTCAGAATACCCAGAGTGTATGGAGCCGTTCCCTTTGTTCCTCCTTCCGGAATGTCAAAAACTAATTTCAGACCTTTTTCAGGATATATGCTTACCATTGTCTCTGCTAATTCTCTGATGGAAACTTTTCCGTCTTCATTTCCGATATTATAAACAATATCTTCTGAGCTTAACAGAATCCGGTACAGCGCTGCCACAGCATCACTTATATAGGTGTAAGTGCGGACAGCTGTCCCTTCGCTTTTTAACACAATATCTTCATTGTGATAGACATTTTTCAGAAAATCAGCCTGTACTCTGCCATCGTATATGGACATTCCGGGACCGTATGTATGGGCGAGTCTCGCAATTTTTGTATTTAATCCGTATTCATCTTTAAAGCACACACACATTGTCTCTGCTGCTTTCTTTCCTTCTGAATAACAGGACCGGGGATTCAGCTGATCAACAAAGCCGTATGTATCCTCATAGAAGAACTCCTGTCCCTCTTCCGGCTGTCCGTAGATTTCTCTGGATGAAATAAACAGATATCCTGCTGCGTTTTTTTCTTTTGCCAGACTTAATGTATGGAAAGTCCCTATTGTATTTGCAGCTATTGTTTCAACCGGCTTATTCTGCATAATCAGCGGACTTGCAGGACTGGCCGCATGAATAATGTACGTCACATCCCCTTCAATTTCAATCGGGTTCGTCACATCCCCCACGAAAACCTGAACATCCTCTCTGTTTCTGATCTCCTCAGGAAGTTTTTGTTCATTTCTGACCATAGCGATAATTCTGATATTGTAATTATAAATATCATTCAGACGAATCAGCACATACATCATGTAAGAGCCAACCATTCCACTTGCTCCGGTAATCAGAACTGCAGAATTTTTTAATTTGTCCCACGCAATATTATCTGCAATAATCTGATCCAAATCTTCCTCTAAAATTCTATTCACGATACATTACCTTCCTTTTATTCTTTTATTTTAAATATAAATTTCACAATTTCTTTTGTAACATTATTTACAGGTGCAATATATTTATCTGCAAACTTCCGGAGTTTCTCCATGTCATACTGCTGATTTTCTATTGCGCTGATAATTTCTTCCGGATCTTTTGAAATAACTCCCGGAAGTTCATGATAATAGTCAATTGCCAGGCCTCGGTTTTTCTCATAGATCTGCATATCAAAATTATAAAAAAACAAAGGTATTTTTTTCACCGCCGCCTCATATACTATGCAGGAATAATCACTTATAAGATAATCCGCCACAAATAGCATATCAAAACTTGAAAATTCTTCTGCGACAAAGCTTCCTTCAGGCGGAACTACCTTCGACAGAGGATGTAATTTTATCACAAAATTATATTCTTTTCCTTTTAATGCTTTATCCAATCCGTCCAGTGCCCTGGCAAAGTCTCTCTCATCCTTCCGGAATGTGGGACAGTATAAAATAACCGGTTTCTCCTTTAACATCGGATATTTTGAATATATCCGTTCTCTTGTTTTTTTACAATAATCACTGCTTTTTAACAAATCAACCCGCGGCAGCGGCATTGTGATTATTTTTTCTGTTCCATAGTTAAATCCTTTGGCCAAATCTTCTTTATAGGCCTCAGAACTGGCAAATATGTAGTCATAATTCCGATGCATTTTCATTGTGTATGCCAGATCATGACCGCTTCCCTCTTCCGTGTCAAGTGCCGAATAGCCGAATTTTTTCATTGTTCCTATTGAATGCCACATCTGTATAACTTTTAAGCTCTTCTTATGTTTTAAGACACTTACCGCAATACAATAAGAATCCAGAATTACTACTTTAGCTGTAGCAATATGATACATCTGAGTAAATAAATGCAAACAGTATCCTGCTTTACTTCTTATACTGTCACCCAGCATTTTGCTCAGTAAGACAACCTTAATCTTTTCATCTTGTTTTAAAATTTCGTCTCTCAGCATTCTGAATTCCATCGAGGGAATATTGCTCTGCCTGCTCAGCATAACAATCTTATTCTGTGTCGGAAACAGCTTTATAAATGTATATATCACATTCAATACAGCGATTCCCGCCCGGATTACTCTGTTCATTTGTATTTATCTACCTGCTTTTTCTAATTTAACTGTATATGTCAGATACATACCTATAACCTGTAATATTATAAACGAATATATATGTCTTTTCAAGTTTTACATAAAATTAACAGGAATTTAGCTATTGGAATACAAAAGGAAACAGGAATTCCCCCTGATGTGATACATTGGTATTGACGAAAACCAATGTATCACATCAGGGGGAATTCCTGTCATCATTTTAATACTTCACCACTTTTTTCTGGATATAATCTGTCATCCTGCTGATAATAATTGATAGTATAATCGAAATAATCACCAGCAATGCTTCACCGGAAATCCGGTATGTCGGAAATTCAAACCGTTTCATTACCAGTCTCACTGCCACATGTGTCAAATACAGTTCAAGGGTATATTTCCCGAACCAGCCGAAAACTGATGTTATCACTCTACAAATCTTCTGTCCCAGACTCTTTCTGGCAGACAGATACTCCAGCACCAGGATAAAAAGCATCATTAACGCGTAATTTAAATATGCCAGTGTATAGGTACCCAATATTTTTATACCAACAAACTGAAGCGGCCATGCTAATATTATGGCCAGAACTGCCGTAAGATAGATACGGCTTCTTAGGATTTTCTGTTTTTCATATACCGCCTTGCCAATCAATACACCTATAAGGAATGCCGGTATTCTTAAAAGTGCAATACCGATACAGTTATACAATTCATTATTATACAGCTGAAGCATTACAAGTATAACTGTACTCATAACACACAAAAGAAGGATTCGCATCTGTGCAGAAACTCTGTCCGCCGCTGACTCAATGATATTAAAAATATGCGGGAATACCCAGTAGCAGAACGCTGCCATCACAATATACCAAAACCATCTCTCCCCTTCTGTAAAGAAGGTGACAAAGAAAAGATCCTGTAAAAAAGCTCCCCATCCCTGATGTTCATAAAAAATATCAAGCCACAGCCAGGACGGAATGGCTACAATAAAATAAGGAATCAATATACGGGTATATCGCTTTATATAGAACCGCTTCGCCTCCGGTCTTTTTTTCCAGGAGAAATAGAGCCCGATTCCGGACAGAAGTAAAAACATATCAACTCCTGAACTTCGGATATACTTATAGAATAGCTGTATTATCCGGGAATCCCTCACATAATAGGCATCCCCGGAAAAATGGAAGGCAATAATCAGTACAATTTGCACCCCCATCAGAACATTTCTGTATTTTGACAAGTTTTCGTACGAAAGCTGCTTTTTCTCCATCATCACATTTCCCCCACTCATAAAATCTCTTCTGATTTTTTCAGCAATCTTTTTTCATATTAAATTTCCTGGCTATACTCCAATTTACATCAACAGAACTTATATTTTTGAAATCACTTTTCCACCGCTAACTTTATAAACAGTATTTCCTTCTTTATACGTACCGTTATATTTAAAATTCACTTTACCACTCTGACAAACCCACTTGCCTTTGCTGTTACCGGCAATTCCATTGAAAGTAAAATCCACCTTACCATTCCGGATCACCCACCAGCCCTTGCTGTTCTTTGCAACAGTATTAGAATAAAAGTTTACTTTTCCATTCTGAATATGCCACCAGCCTTTACTGTTCTTTGCTACTGTTTCCGTAAATGTCACCTTGCCGTTAACCACATACCACCATGCAGATTCGCCCTTCACTGTCCCTTTTATTACGTCGTTCACTCCAAACTGAACCTTGCCTTCTTTGCAGTACCACCAGCCATTTTTATTCTCGGCGAAACCAGTGTAAGTAAAATCCACTTTACCGTTCCGGATCACCCACCAGCCCTTACTATTCTTCGCTACTGTTTCGTCAAAAATCACTTTACCTCCGGTAACAAGCCACCACGCATACTCGCCATTAACTGTCCCCTTAATAACATCATTCACTCCAAACTGTACTTTTCCTTCTTTGCAGTACCACCAGCCATTTTTATTCTCAGCGAAACCAGTGTAAGCAAAATCCACTTTACCGTTCCGGATCACCCACCAGCCCTTACTATTCTTCGCTACTGTTTCATCAAAAGTCACTTTACCTCCGGTAACAAGCCACCACGCATACTCGCCATTAACTGTCCCCTTAATAACATCATTCACTCCAAACTGTACTTTTCCTTCTTTGCAGTACCACCAGCCATTTTTATTCTCAGCGAAACCAGTGTAAGTAAAATCCACTTTGCCGTTCCGGATCACCCACCAGCCCTTACTGTTCTTCGCAACAGTATTGGAATTAAAGTTTACTTTTCCATTCTGAATATGCCACCAGCCCTTGTTGTTTTTTGCTACTGTTTCTGTAAATGTCACCTTACCGTTAACAACATACCACCATGCAGATTCACCGTTCACTGTTCCTTTTATTATGTCGGTACAATCGGTATCTGGCTTTCCATTTTTATAATAATACCATTCCTGAGTATCGGGGGCTTGATAAAACCCGTTTGATCTTAAGCCTGCTCCCAGATCAATATTCAGGTCTACATATCCATTAATACCACTGACGCTTCCCTGCGACGAGCACTGCCACATACTGTATTTACCTGCATATGTACATATTGTATTGTACTGTGCTACCCACTTATCCCACTGATTAAACCTGCTGTCCGTCAGATAATTTGTAAACCAGTCTGTATTAGCATAAATTGCCACTTCGTAGCCCGCAGACTCAATAGTATCGCAAAAAGCCTGTGCTACATCAGCAATCTCAGTTGAGGTTAATTTATTTCTAATGCTGCTCTCTTCAAGATCATAATAAACAGGATATGAGAGATCATATCCCTTAATCAGCCGAAGTACATGCTTAGCTTCACTCTTTGCTTTTTCTACTGTATCAGCATATGAATATAAATATGTACTGAACGGAATACCATATTTTACACATGCATCGGCATTAATCTTCCAATATTTATCGTCCTGACTTTCATAATCCTGTCCATAACCACATCTCACAATTGCATAATCGACACCGTTAGCTTTTACTTTTGACCAGTCGATGGTTCCCTGGTGTTCACTGACATCAATACCATAAGCAACAGCCCCGTCAATATTCGTAGGCCATGTGTCATACTGAATATACCGAAATTTTTGAAGTATCCGTTCTCCTTCTTTATACCGCCAACTGTTTGCGCGATCTCCTGCTTCAGGACTGCTCTCTGTCCTATCAAAGCCTTTTTCATTTTCGGCAGCGATTACATCCGAATCTTCTGGCTTTTCTTCTGTTATGTTTCCTTTGGATACACTCGATTCTACTGCATAGACCTTCACACCCTGCATATTAGTTCCGGCAATTAAAAACGCCAATAATAAACAGATTATCTTCTGCCACCTTTTTCTGAACACCCTATATACTCCTTTTAAAATATATCACATATCAATAATATTTTTATATTTTATCAATTTCCATAATACAATTCAACCGGAAAAAGTTTCCACAATTTAATCCAGCAAGATACATTTCGAAAGTTTTTTCAAAAAAACATGCCGCATGAAGAATTTTTCCTATGCAGCATGCTCTTTTTTTACTTTTTTTTGAAGGTGCCATAATTCTGCACATTCCTTTTCACTTTACCAAACAGTCTTTTCGCCTTCACCCCGACTTTGATCCATCCCCACTCCAGATCCTTCTTCATTCCTTCAATTTCATTTTTCATCCTTGCATTATCTGTTTCCAGTTCTTCAACTTTCTTTTTCTGGTAATAATTGGTCCGCATAAGCGAGTATCTTTCATACCAGAATTCATTGATCACATAAAACAAATTTTTAAGTTTATGAACGTCACCATCTGCCCGCACACACCTTACCAACAAATCAATCATCTTAAATACCGCAGTATTCTCAACGGCAGAGTGTACGCTTGGTGCTCCCTGTGCATCATACAGCCAGGTAACAATGTTCCCGTTTTTTTCTATCCCAAATCCCGGGCTTATTCCAGATAGCTCAAAAAAATTCTGAAACTGAGTTACATAATCAGCATCAGATCGGACATTTTCAATCAAAAAATACACTGACTCCGGATTTTCTCTGATAATTCTACTATTATCATTTCGTATAAACAGATCACTGGCTTCACGTATACCTATACCGATTATTCTTTCCAGATCTTCCGAATAAGGATACTTTTCCAGTAAAAGTTGCGGATTAATCGCCACCACTGAACAGCCCGGAAGATATCTGGATACCCCTATGGCTGCTGTACCGCCTCCGGACGATCCATACAGTACGATATCTGCATTTTTTATATGCAGCAATTCCGCAATTCTTCCGATGCACTGAGCACAGTACTGCCGATAATCTTCGTCTTTCGTCCCATAATACCACCCCAACGTGCACTCGGAAAAAGTATAATACATCGGATCCTCCAGCGATACCAGACTGGCATTTGTATCTTTATACCATGACCATCTGGAAAAAGACGGCAAAGGCGCAAGAGCCTTTCCCCCTTTTCGTGTACGGCTTCCGTCAAACATTACGTATAACGCAGGAATGTTTCCCCGGTGAAAAAATCCTTCGATCCTTGCACTTCCGATCTGAGTATAAAAACGGGTATCCGGAAGGTTTTCTGTCTCTTTCTCAACGGAAAATTCTTTCGGTTCTTCCGATAAAATTGACGCATCCGGAAACTTTGCATGCCGCTCTTTATCCAGATCCACTTTCAGAGTCTCAGGATGCAGAGCTGCTTCATCAAAGGGAGAAAAAATCCGGGCGATGTTCTCTTCGAGACTGAATTCCTTATTCCACTTTTCCCTGTTTTCCTCCCCCGGTTCTTCTCTATTTATCACTGTTTCCTGCTCCTGCATCCGCCGCATGTCTTTTCCGATACCTCCTCATAAATCCCTCGTAATCCTCCACTACCTGTTCTGCCGGTCCGTATTCTTTTACAACACCGTCGTGAATCCAAATTACCTCATCGCAGAGTTCCAGTATGCTGGAATTACTGTGAGATACGATCATTACAGTTTTATTTTTATCTTCTATAATCTCTTTCATCTTCTCATAACTTTTTGCCCGGAAATTGATATCTCCAACACTTAATACTTCATCGATCAGTATAATCTCTGTGTCAAGAATCGCGGTAATGGAAAAAGCCAGTTTGGAATACATGCCGCTGGAATAGGTCTGCACGGGCTTGTATATAAAATCTCCAAGTTCGGAAAATTCTATAATCTCCGGAAGCCTCTCTTTTATCTCTTTCTCCGTAAATCCGAGCAGAAGTCCTGATAAGTAGATATTCTCAAGACCACTCAGGTTTGCCTGGAAGCCAATTCCAATTGCCAGCAGCGACAAGCGGTTTCCGAATGTATTGACTGTCCCTTCATCCGGAGAAAAAACTCCGGCTATGGTACGCAGCAGTGTTGATTTTCCACTTCCATTCTTCCCTATGATCCCTACAATTTTACCTTTCGGCACTTCGAAGCTTACCCCTTTAAGTGCTTCATAATAATCCCTTCTCTGACGGATCTTCCCGAAACTTTTCCGGATGGAGAAGGATTTCATGCTCCGGTATGCAACTTTTACATCTTTTACTTCTATCGCAATTTCACACATTCAATCATTACCATCCTTCATTATTCTTACTTTAAACTACCTTTATATATGAGTTTTCAAACCGGTACATCAGCTTCAGTCCCACGAAGAGCAGAATGAACGAAATAAGCAGCCAGTAAATGTACAGTTCTGACCGGAGAGGCTGTCCATATATAATAATCTTTCTCAGCTCATCAATTACATATGCTACCGGATTGACCGTGATCATCATTCTTCCCACATTGAATCCAAGAAATGTAGTCTGTGACAGCCGGTCACTAACATCATAGAACACACCTGACAGATAAAACATAAAGCGCAGAATAACCTGCACCACATTATAAAGGTCGTTGATATACACTCCAAAATGTGCCACCAGGACACTGCACGCAAATGTCAGAAGCAGAACAAGCAGGATAACAGGAATACATCCGATCAGATTCACCGTCGGATGTATCCGGTATGCCACTGCAAAAGCAGCCACAATCCCGAATGAAATAAGCATCTTGAAAGCATTGACATACAGCTTTTCCAGGATCAGCATATATTTCGGAATATATATCTTACTCACGATCCCCCGGAATGTATTAACAATCTTTACAGAAACCATAACAGTTTTATTGAAAAAATTCCATACTGTAAGGCCGATAATCACAACAACAGGCAGGTATTCTCCCCGAGATCTGAAGACAACGACTGTGATGAATACATAAACAAGCATGAACAACACCGGATCCAGTATCCACCACATCCACGTCAGATATGAACTTCCCACCTCTCCTTTAAGTTCTGATTTTGCGGCATACATGGAATAAGGATTGTATCTTTTAATATGTGCTGCTACTTTTTTCAGCATTGTCATCTCTCCTATAATAATTCTATGATATCCGACACCTGCTGACTGCAGTCGGTCAATATCATATTATTTATATACAGTCTTTTCTGATATCTCTTATAATAATCCAGCGAATAAAATATCACTCCTGGATATTGTCTCACCAGAATATGCATCTTGAGTGTATTTCCTCTCACCAGCACCACAAGCCTTGTATTCTCCCGGCGAAAACTGTTGTAATGTGCGATGACCTTTTTCATTTCCTCCGGAGAATATATCTGATAAACGATACTGTAATCATTATTGCGGTACACTGTAGGCTTCGCCGGCTGGAAGGTCCTGTATACTTTTTTGGCGCTCCGGTAGAGAACCGGATTATTCTTTACCAGTTTGATCACAAAATTCTTCATAATCTCCTCCCAGTTCCAGTAGTAATCTGATCTGCTCCCACACCGGTGCAATATCATAATTATCTCTTACAAATTTCTGCCCTTTTACAGCTGCCTGCGCATAACTGTCCGAACTATTTGTAAGATGATCTATATATGCCGCGATTTCTTCCAGAGTATCCATCACAACATCCTCCGGATAGATATATTCGATTCCGTCCCAGCGAAGAGCTGCTGTCACAGCGCCTGACGCCATTCCTTCAAACGGCGTCACATGGAAACTCTCCGGAAACTTCGGATCACTTAAAGACAGCACGTATCCGATTCCTCGGAGAAATTCCGTCATTTCAACCCAGCCGTCAAATGTAACAGAATCTGTCAGACCTTCCGCTTCTATTTTTCTGTAAACCTGCTCATAGTATTCCCGCTCTTCCGGGACATTCCATGTGTTCGGAAATTCTTCCGGTCTCTTTCCCGGCACATGAAGACAGTATCGCGGGTCTTTCTCTTTGAGCATTTTCAGCAGCTCAACTGCCCGGTCCAGGCCTTTCCGTTTCGGAAGAGCCCCGATCAGAGCCAGATGAAAACGGCTGTCAGGAGTTTTCTCCTTTATATATCGCTTCGTATCGATAAAATTGTCGACAATCGTACACTTTTCAGCAGGAATGCGGAAACGTCTCGTAAACTCTTCAAACCAGTAATAAGACACTGTAATTATTTTGGAAACCCGGTTAATGTCTATATTATTTCCGTATTTTCTCGCCACCTCAAACCGGTGTGCTCTGATGAACAGTCTCTGATGCGGATATGCATGATTTGAATACCACTGTGCCGATGTCAGGAGCCATTCGCACCAGATAATGTCTGCACGTTTCAGGTATTCTGCTGCTTCTTTTGCCGAGAACTCCATATACTCGTCCAGCTCCTGCACCTCCAGGGCAAATTCCGATTTAAAATATGGAAACAACGGCTTTAAAAACTTCAGGTCATGACCGCTGACCAGAAGCCGCATATCTTTTTCCGGATAAACCTGAAGCGCTTTTCTTACATTTTCATATATATGTTTTACGCTGAACTTTTCAGCAGACCTGGACAAACATGCTTCCGCCTTTTCCCATACTTCCCTGTCACGGAAAGCTGTCAGTATCTTTTCCAGACACTCTTCCTCTGATTCCACAAAAAGCGGATAGTCCTCCCCGAGGATCGCCATATGCATCTTTGTTCTTCTGAGTACTACCGGCACACCGCCGTGGCAGTATTCCAGAAGTTTTACAGACACTTCCAGCGAATTGTCATGGTCCACAGCTCTGCTGCGGAAAGAATAGCCCAGACAGCATCCTTTCGTAATTCGCTCTGTCTCACTGTGCGGCTGCGCTCCGTGGAATATAATATTGTCCGCGTTCTTAAGCCTGCCGAAGATTTCCTGCTTCTGTTCCGCAAGATCACGGTTCACTTTGCTGCCTATGAAATGAAGCCGGATCGCCGGATCTTCTGTCCTAAGACGGTCCATAATATCCAGCAGCTCCAGTATATTCCAGTCTTTTGCGATTTTGCCTGCATATACGATCGTTTTCGGCTGTTTTTCCTGCTTCTTTCCCGGGAATACGACCGGATAAAGCACATGGAATTTACTTCCGTCCACGTTAAGTACATCTTTTAAGTATTGTTTCATAGCTTCTGTCTGTACAAAATATGCCTGTACCTTTCGGTACAGGTCTTTTAAGAAGCTTTTCTGTGTATCCGGCATCTTGTCTTTATCGTGACAGAAGTCCGTAAGATATGGAATCACTTTCCCGATAATCCCGGAGCCGGCCACACTTTCCATTACCTGAGTTCCTCTGATAATCATACAGGAATAATCCCGGAGTTCGTCGATGGTCTTTAACACTTTCACAATATTGCCGCTGTCGACCTCTGTAATATGGTCGATATAGTCTTTCACATAGAGAAGTCTGATCCGGTATCTCTTCACAATCTCTCCGACAAGAATATGATTGCGTATTCTTTTCTTCAGCAGAATATCCACATAATTTTCTTTGTCTTCCAGAAGAAGCTTTGCCAGATTAACCAGCCAGATACTTGATCCGTCTATGATATTCAGATCAAGGTCACCATATATAAGTATCTTTCTTACCATACCATTAACCCCTCAAAAATCCGATGCAGTCATAGTATGGTTTTTCCATAATACGCTTTTTCACGTCATCGTTTTTAAATTCATCATGAGCCAGTGCAACTACAAGGTAATCGCAGCTGTCCAGAAGTTCGTCGAGCGGAAGCAGACGGATGCCGCTGATCTCACTGCTGTGACTGTTCGGCTCACATCCGCATACGTTGTATCCGTCGCTCTCCAGAGCTTTTGCCAGTGCCAGCGAAGGGCTCTCTCTCATATCGTCAATATTCGGTTTATATGCCATGCCGAGGATTCCGATTTTCTTCGTCTTATCGTTTCCGATTCCTTTTAATACCTGATCCTTTACCCAAAGAGGCTTTTTCTCATTGATTTCTCTCGCCGTACGGATCAGAGTCGCATCCTCTCCGTATTTCTCGACAATAAACCATGGATCCACTGCCAGGCAGTGACCGCCCACGCCGAGTCCCGGGGTGAGAATAGACACTCTCGGATGCTTGTTTGCAAGTTCGATCAGCCGGAACACATCAATTCCTGCCTTCTCACATAACATGGAAAGCTGATTTGCATATGCAATATTTATGTCACGGAATGTATTCTCCGCAAGCTTACACAGCTCAGCAGTCACGTCATCGCATACGTAGCAGTGTCCTTCCACTACAAAAGTCTCATAAAGCTCTTTTGTTATCTGGGCTGCTTTCGGATCTTCTGCCCCGATGATCCTGTCATTGTGTTTGAGTTCATACAAAATCCTGCCCGGCAGAACTCTCTCCGGACAGTGAGCTGTATAAAAGTCGCTTTTTTCAAGTCCGCTTTCCTCTGCAAGGATCTTTGTCATCATTGCAGTAGTATGAGGCGGAACGGTAGATTCGAGAATCACCAGATCGCCTTTTTTGAGTACTTTTGCCACTTCTTTTGCTGCCGACTCTACATAGGAAAGATCAGCCACTTTCTCGTTTTCTTCTTCCTGAAATGGTGTGGGAACACATACAACATAGATATCAGATGCGGAGATTTCGTCTGTAATCTCAAGACATCCGTTTTCTCTCACCTCTGTAAATGCTTCCTGAAGATGATTTTCCACAATATGAATTCTGCCCCCGCGCAGGCTCTCGCAGACTTCTTTCTTTGCATCAAAACCTTTAACATGATGTCCGGCTCCCGCCATCACCACGGCTGTCGGAAGTCCGATATATCCAAGTCCTACTACTGTAATTTCTTTGCTCTGCATACACTGCCTCCATTTATCTTCTGAAATTCCTGTTTTTTTTCCTTTTTTACCAGCCTCCTGAATTCCAAGAGTTCCGGTATCTGCTTAAATCGCTTCGGCTCACATACCATCCGGTACAGCCATTCCATCCCGATATTCTGAAGAAATGCCGGCGCCCTTTTCACCTGACCGGCAAAAACATCAAGTGCACCTCCCACGCCCAGCAGGATACTCGCGCCGGTATCTTGCCCGTGCTCCATGATCCACTGTTCCTGAAGCGGCGTGCCTTTTGCGATAAATACAACATTAGCCCCCGAACTCCGGATTTTGTCCATAATCTCCGCATCTTCATACCCGTTGCAGTAACCTGCAATTATCATTTCAGGATACAGCTCTTTCAGCTTTTTCTGTGCGGCCAGATTATTTTTCTCTGATGCTCCATAGAAAAAAATCCTCGCTCCGATTTCTCTTGAACACCGGCAGATATCCTCCATCAGATCTATTCCTGTAATACGCTCGACGGCCGAATCCGCAGCTTTAACAACAGATGAACCGTCCGCCAGGAAAACGTCGAATCCCATAATCAGTCTTTTCATCTCCGGATTGCGGTGTATACGCACAATCTTTCGTGCGTTGATCGCAACAATTGATATCCGGCGATGTAACTGAATGGTTTCTTCTATTACACTAAGCAATTGCTGCCGATTTATCATCGAAAGAGGGACTCCAAGTACACTTGTATTTTTCATGTCTCTTCTCCTTTTTCCTATGCCGAAATTTCCTCCGGCACTCTGTTGCGGAAATACCTGAGAATAGCATCAACAATCCTCTCACTCGCATGGCCGTCCCCATACGGGTTTTCCGCTTTACTCATCCGTTCATATTCCACTTCATCATCCAGCAGACGGCTGACCTGTTTTACAATATTATCTGTAGAGGTCCCTACCAGCTTCAGCGTTCCGGCTTCCACGCCTTCCGGCCGTTCTGTCGTTTCTCTGACTACAAGCACAGGCTTGCCCAGACTCGGACCCTCCTCCTGTATACCGCCGCTGTCTGTAAGAACAAGATAGGATTTTTTAATAAGATTATGGAAATCTGTCACTTCCAGCGGCTCAATCACGCGCACCTGATTGTTTTCCCGGAACATCTCATCAGCAAGTCCCCGGACAGCCGGATTCATATGGCAGGGATAGATTACCCTGACATCAGGATATTGTTCTGTAATTCTGTTCACTGCAGTAAATATTCTTTTTAAAGGCGCACCCCAGTTTTCTCTTCTATGCGCGGTCAGCAGAATAATTCTCCCGTCTCCCGCCCACTGAAGAACCGGGCTGTCATATTCTTTTTTTACAGTTGTCTTAAGTGCGTCAATGGCAGTATTTCCGGTTACATATATTTTTTCGGGATCCTTATTTTCCTGAAGCAGATTTTTCAGGCTCTGCATTGTAGGGGTAAAATGAAGTTCCGCAATATCCCCTACCATCTGTCTGTTAGCCTCTTCTGGATAAGGTGAATAAAGGTTATGCGTCCGAAGCCCCGCTTCCACATGCCCCACCGGAATCTTGTGATAGAAAGCGGAAAGAGCAGAAGCAAATGTAGTCGTTGTATCGCCATGAACAAGCACCATATCCGGTTTTTCTTTTTCCAATATACTGTTAAGTCCGTGAAGTATCGTTCCCGTTACCGAATCAAGTGTCTGTCCTTTTTTCATAATATTTAAATCATAATCCGGTGTAATCTGAAATGTCTCCAGAACCGAGTCCAGCATTTCCCTGTGCTGGGCTGTCACGCATATAACACTTTTTATCTCTTTTTTATGATGTTCCATTTCCTGTATAATCGGAGCCATTTTTATTGCTTCCGGGCGGGTTCCGAAAATACTCATCACCTTTATCATTGTCTCACCTTCCCTGTAAATATCTTTTCCATATCTATTATAGTTATACAGAGAATTTGTTCATCGAATCCAATTTAGAGTTATGTTAATTTTATGTTAAATAATCGATTCCTTCCCTTTTCAGAACATAAAAATACTGCCGAACTACTTATTTAGTCCGACAGTATTCAATAAAATTCTATATAGCGTTAACCGACAACTAATTTAATGATTCCGTATCTTCCAGTGTGCCGCCTTCCTCAACTACATTCACCAGATCAATAATTCCGTTCACACTGTCATAATCCGGAACTGTAACATACAGAAGCTGGTTAGGTTCTGAATAGCAATAATCTTGTGCGCCCGTTCCTTCAGCCGCGACAGACTGAATCGTCCATTTAGCATTTGTATTAAGCTGATATCTGATCAGTGAATTAATCTGCGACTGCGAAACATTCATCTCCACATCCTTGCTCACCTGATTCAGAATACTGTTTGCCTTCAAAAGCATAGTCGGAGAAAGCATTTTCTTTATCATCGCCGTAATGACAGCCTGCTGATTTTTGCCACGCTGATTATCCCCGTCAGCCAGATTATGCCGCTCGCGGCAGAATGCAAGTGCCTCCTCTCCGTCAAAGTGGTTGTATCCTTCCTGAACATCTACGATACAGCCGGATTCATCTCCCGTCGTAAACGCGACTTCAGAATATACGTCTATTCCACCCAGAATATCAACAATATCAATCAGAGAAGTAAAGTTAAGCCTTACATAATAATTAATATCTGTCTCATAAAGCTGGCTCAGTGTTGCCATGGAGGCGTCTATACCATAAATCCCCGCATGGGTAAGCTTATCGTTTTGTCCCTTGGACACGCCCGGTATCTCCACATAATAATCCCGCGGAGTTGTAACGAGCAGAACCTGATGCGTTGTCGGATTGACAACAGCAATAATATTCACATCGCTCCGGCTTGTCTCTGTCACTTCACCGTACACGTCAATTCCGCTGATGTATACTGTAAAGGGCTGTTTTGTCAATGAACTGTCTCCTGAATTTCCAAAATTCAGTTCTACTCTGATTGACGTCTCGTATATAATACGGACGTCATCGCTATAACCCTGCACTGCGCTGTCCATCAGCTCTGTATATGCTTTGTTATAAATAATCGCATCAACGTCTCCGTTGACAAGCGCCTGAGCCTGATCCTGAACAGAAGCACATTCCACAGTGCTGATATCCGTCCCTAATTCCTCCTGGATGTCAGTTACCGCGGCCTGCATATTATCACCGCCGCGCTCAAACTGAACGCCAAAGCTGTAATCCATGGCATCTTCAAGCACCTCAGCAGCATCATCAGAACGGACAGCAACCACCATCCTGTCAATCTGATAACTGCCTCCTGTAATCATAGCGATAATATTATTGGCTCTGGCCACATAAAATGTACCGAATGAAAGAACACATACCATCAATAAACTGAACAGTTTTCCCAGGGTGCCTTTCTTTCTTCTGACCATCTGGCTTGTAAATGTAATACACCACAGGAAAAATAAAATCAGCCCTATCATAGCGAGATATCTCATGGGTAGCATATCTAGAAGTACAACAACTCCCATGAAAGCCAGACTGACTACTGTCTGAAGTATAATACAGAACATTCCAAAACGGTTGCGCTCTGAACGTCCGGAATTTCTTCTCGTATTTTTCGGTCTTCTTCCAGCCCTGTCGGCTGTTCTGCTTTTCTTAGACATCGCAATAATTCCTTTTTCTTATCTTATGAATTATGAATACAGAACCGAAGGGTACATTCCCTTCTCTATCAGCTTGTTAACTTCAGAAACAACAGTCTCCCGATCCTCTTTATATGTTACGCCAAACCACGCATCCTCCGAACGCAGAACTTTAACACAGATCTTATTCTCCTGAAGCAGCTGTCCCACTAATACAGGAAGTAAATATTCAGCTTTCAGATCCTCCTCTTCTGTTTCTGAAAGGAACTTTTCGAATTCTTCTTCCAATATGTTAAAGAACACAGGTGTAAGCCCCCACATATTCATGGAAACCGGGGAGTTCAGATCCAATACTTTCACGTATCCGTCATGCTCCGCCACAGCGTGGTCACCTTCTCTTTTTATATTATGGGTTTCTGTAATCCCGGCAAGCATGCCGTCCTCTCCCACCTGGCATATGCCGCGGGTAACTCCCCCATTCTCACTCAGTGTATTTTTCAGCACAAAGCTGACCATACAAATTTGTATTTTATCAGTATTCTGTACGCTTGTCAAATAGGAATACGCCTCTCTGTACGCTTCTTTTCCATAATAATCATCTGCATTGATAACAAGGAAAGGTGTATCTATAAGATCTCTGCAGCACAAAATAGCCTGGCCCGTACCCCAGGGCTTCGTCCGGCCGTCAAATTTCTTCTGGTATTTTTCAGGAATATCTTCTGTCTCCTGATAGGCATAGGCAACTTCTACCTGTTTTTCAATCCGGTTTCCAATCACCTCACGGAACGTTTCTTCCAGATCCCTCCGGATTACAAATACAACTTTATCAAACCCTGCTTCAATCGCATCATATATAGAGTAATCCATGATAATCTCTCCGCCTGGTCCTACCGGGGCAAGCTGTTTGATTCCTCCTCCGAAGCGGGACCCCATCCCGGCAGCCATTATTACAAGTGTTGCTTTGCTCATAGTATTCCCCTCTCTTATTCGCCTAATCCGTCTTCTACCAGACGTATCATGGTCTTAAGTGCCTGTTCTTCATCATCGCCTTCGCAGATAATCTGAATCTCATCGCCGCTTTTAATGCATGCGCCAAGCACACTGAGTACACTTTTTGCATTTGCAGTCACATCTTCATATCGTGTTTTTTTGTACACAGTTATTTTACTTTTAAATTCCATCGCAGTCTTACAGAACAGACCTGCCGGCCTCAGATGGAGGCCTGTGGGATTCTTGATTGTCACCTTTCCGCTTATCATCCTATGTCAACTCCTTATTCCAATTTTTTAAGAATATCCGAAATTATCCGCTGCTGTTTTCCGCACCACTGACTGTTTCATTCTGCTTTTCTTCCAAAACAAGATTTACCGTCACATTATTCACCAAAGTAATCCCCTTAGGTACGTTGACATCTACCGGAACATCATATGTGCCGGGCTGTGTATAACCGGACAGATCCACCGACACGGCATTGGTAATATCAAGCACATCGAGCAGTTCATCGCTTCCGCTGAACTGGAAGGTAATCTCTGCGTCCGGTTCGTACGACACCTGCAGATTCTCCGCCAGATTATTAATTCTTATGGAACTTACCATAAAATCTACCGAGCGGGTTCCTTCCTCTTCGATTACAACTGTAACAAGCACATTCCCCGCATTTTCCTCAACCAGAGAAATCCCGTCCGGAAGGTAAGGCGTAATATCTACCGTCTTTTCCATCCTTTCATTCGCACCTTCAACGCTCAGTTGAGAGGCCGGGACCACTATTTCTGCCACATCTGCAAGATCTTCACTTTTTCCGCAGATCTGTACGGTCTCAGGTTCACTGGTTATCTCCGTCACCTGATATCCCTCAGCAGGTGTACCGGATGTACTGAATACAACCGGCACGGTCTTAAAGGGCAGTACTTCAACATGTACGGTAATACCGTCTTCGCCCAGGTTGTTGCTGATCTGACTGTTTGTCACCTCATTGCCGTCTGCATCATAAAGAACCAGTGTAGCTTCAATATCTGAATCTTTAGAAATTCCTTCTATATTTATACTGGCAACCGCCCTGTCCACCCTTTCTATCATAGACTCGGATCCGGTTATAGTAACCTGTTCCGGATTAACAGTCATATCACCGAGTATATATCCGTTACGCTGCGTTCCCGTATGCTCTACAGTCAGAGAGAGTACCTTTTTACCTGTTTTCTCTACTCTGATCTGCAGATTTCTCGGGCTTGCATCTGCTGACTCATAATCCCCCGCATACTCCGGAATTGTCACCTTGATCGGAACAAGTCCGGTGTCTGTGTCCATTTCCCTAATATCTGCTGTTGCAACAATATCATCTGCATTAATATCCTGCAGAGTCTGACGTTTTGCATATACAGTAACAGTTGCGCTCTGATCGCCTACAACCTGATAGACATTTCCCTCCTGAGTAATGATATCCTCATTAACAATTGTAACCGGCACATTCAGATAGGTATCGCTTGAAACCGGATTGTCAATATTTACTACTATCAGCCACAGGAAGGCTGCAAATACAAATGCCAGAAGCTTCAGGCCAGGATTTCTGGTAAATTTATATTTTTTCATGTCCTGCGCCATCCTTTCCGTATAGCAAACTTCCTGGGTTCAGAATTTCTATACTGAATCCGGCTCAGCCATTTTCTCAGTTCTTCTGCATTTATATCTCTGGTAAGAGCCCCTCCCATTGCAACGGAAACCATTCCGGTTTCCTCGGAAACAACAATTACAAGAGCGTCGCACACTTCACTCATTCCGAGAGCGGCTCTGTGCCTTGTTCCCAGGTCTTTGCTGATGCTCATATTATCTGATAAAGGCAGATAACAGGTTGCCGATGTAATTCTGTTGCCACGTATAATCACCGCACCGTCATGAAGCGGCGTATTGTGTTCAAAAATATTGATCAGTACCTGGGAAGAAACTTTACAGTCCAGCTCAATTCCCGTCATTTCATACTCACTGAGCTGGATCGCCTGCTCAACTACAATCAGGGCTCCTGTACAGACACTGCCCATTTCAAAACATGCACGTACGATTCCGTCTGCTGTCTCATCCGAAAAGCGCTGATTTTCTTTATTTCTGTCAAAAAGATTAATATTGCTGAAAAGATTCTTTTCTCCCAGCTTTTCCAGGGCGCGCCGCAGCTCCGGCTGGAACACAACAACCGCAGCAGTAGCAAGAACACTAATGCACTGCCCCGCAAGAAACAATATCGTATGCATCTGAAAGATCCATGCCAGTAAAATAAACAGTCCCAGCATGATAATTCCGCGCAGAAGCATCCAGGCCTTGGTATTTTTTATCCAAAGCATAATTTCATATACAATAACTGTTATAATCAGAATTTCAACGACATCCTTTATCTGTATATCCGGTAAATACATGCCGTTTGAAAATCTGCTGAATAAACTTCTTATCCAGTCCGTCATATTCTGTATCACCGCCTTATTAACTCACACAGTCCTCTGTGGAACCCCGCTTGGAGAAATCCGTTTTCCGGGGACACGCCGGACAATCTTTATTTTCTATTGTCCGTTATTATCGTTCTGATGTGTCTGATCCAGTCCGAGTTCTCTGCTCAGACTTCTGGTAAGAAGGATTTCCTCTGTATTTCTTTCTGACGCAGTGCCGGTATACCCCGCAGCATCTCCGGGCTGCTGCATTCTCCCCGCAGAAAAATTCTGTTCCTGTTCTGTAACTCCCTCCATACTTTCCGGCTGTCTCTCCGTAATATGCTTAACCTTTTTCTCCGGAACAGACACGCCGACCTTCGGAACCGCCTTTACATAATAGTAATATTCATCATCCTCAAACTGAACGTTTTCTGTTCTTGAATAATCGACTGAAAAGAAAAGAAATTCAAGTACAAATCCCGTAGCCGCTCCCAGAACAGCACTGAGTATAATAATTACATAGGATATTTTTTCATCCAGAAGCAAATTTCCGGCCGCAGCCGCGACAATACAGACCGCAGCTCCGGTTACTGACGCGATCTTCCATGCATGATCCACAGCCCGGTTTTTCAACGCGTTTACCAGCAGAATCCCGATTATGACGATCATCACCATAATCCACATTTCACGGTTTACCAGCACCTGCTTGGTAAAACTGATAAGTCCCTGTGCCAGTTCATCTGAACCTGAACTCTTCAATGCAGTGGCAGATACTTTTACAAAATGGATCATGTAATAGGCAATTGCGCCGCAGCCTGCCGGAACAATCCAGACCGGAGTACCCAGAAGTCCGAATGCAACCGGCACAACAAAAGGAATTCTGAGGCCGAATGCAAGAACCGCTACCAGCAGCAGCCATGATTTTCCCGGAGTAAACCGGAAATAGAAAATATACATAAGCAAAAAAATCAAAACAGAAATAACCGCTATCGGCATGGACAGAGCATAAAAATGAACAAGAACCAGCGCCGCAGCTGCAAGTGTCATGACAATCATTGGAAGAAACATGCAGATCACTGCCAGCCCTATTGTACAGAAAACAGAAGAGGCTGTCTTCATAAAACCAATGTTATAATTAATCATTCCAAACAGCAGCAGACCCATCAGAAGCTGAAGTGCCTTCAGAATATAAAGAGAATAATTCGCATAAAGTCTCTGCATTTTTTCTTTCCAAACAAGTAAGCTACTCATGGTCTCTGTACTCCTTCTTATAGATCTTTTCAAGACGGGACATATCCCTGTAATATTTTTTTACCCGCTGTTTCGCCTGAGTATGTTTCCTTCTGTAAAACTTTCCGGAACCTATGCCATAAATGATCAGCAGAGCAAAATAAGCGCCTGCTGCTATTGCAATAAGCACCAGAAGTTTCAGGAAGGTAAGGCCCTCCAGAATTGCATCTGCTCCGCATAAAACCAAAAGCGCCGCAGCCAGAAGATATCCGGCTGAAACCCAGATCAGCGTAATCCATGTATTCAGACTTGAATAATCTTTTTTATAGTAACCGCTGATTTTAATATCTTCTTCCCCGTATTTTTTTTCATATATTGCCATTTTTGTCATCAGACGTATTTTTCTTTTATCAAGCATAACGTTCTACACACCCTTCCTGTACAACGTATTCCTTTATCTATTTTGGTCATTATGTTTTAGTATAGCATATACTCAGATACCTTGTCCAATGCTTATAGTTAAAAACCAGACATTTTCCGTTCCGGCTTTTTTCAGCATCCCGGCGCAGCGTTCAATAGTACTTCCCGTAGTATAAATATCATCAATAAGAAGAACATTTCTGCATGCTTTCCACTTTGCGGAAACCGCGAATGCGCCTTTCAGATTTGCCTTTCTTTCTCCAGGTCCCAGCATTTTCTGGGGACTTGTCTTTCTTATTCTGAAAAGAACATCTGTATAAACCGGGATTCCCGTCTGCTCCGACAGCTCCCTGGCCAGAATCTCCGCCTGGTTAAACCCCCGTTTTCTCTTTTTTGAGGGATGCAGCGGAACCGGTATAATTGCCTCTATTTTTTTTGAGCTGATCCATTTTCCATAATATACTGCCATTTCCCGGGCAAACAGCACACCATACCAGCGTCTGTTATGATATTTGAAGCGGTATACAGACTCGGGCACCGGATCCTGATGCAGCCACAGACTTCGTCCCTGCACAACATTGGAAGCTTTTTCCTGGCAGTCGGCACAGTATTCGCAACTTTCATTTTGCAGTGGTTTTCCGCAGCGCATACAGCGGGGTTCCCGGATATATATTATCTTTTTTCTGCAGTCCGGACAGATTCCTTCCCTGTATATCTCTCCGCAGAAAGGACAGACCGGCGGATACAGAAAATTGAGCAGGAGCCTTAGAATTCGCAGATACGCTCTGTCAGGCTTGTGTACCTGGCCTGCTCGTTTTTGTTTTGTATCATTTCCTGAAATACAGCATCACTCCCAACAATCGTAAGGCATTTCTTAGCTCTTGTCACGGCAGTATACAGAAGATTACGGGTATACAGCAGCTTCGGACCGGCAAGCAGCGGAATAATTACCGCCGGATATTCGCTTCCCTGAGATTTGTGAACCGTTATAGCATATGCCAGTTCCAGCTCCTCTGTCATCTCAAAGCTGTATTTTACTTTTCTTGACTCATCAAATTCTACTTCCAGAGTCTCCGTATACTCATTAATTTCTGTAATAATCCCCATATCTCCATTAAAAATTCCGGTTCCTTTATCGACAGTAAGTCCAAACTTTGTGGAAACCTCCCACTCAAGCTGATAATTATTTTTAATCTGCATTACTTTGTCGCCCACACGGAACAGTCTTCCGTTTATCTCCCGTTCTGTCCGGCCTTCCTGCGGAGGATTCAGATACCGCTGAAGAATGCCGTTCAGCCTTTCCACCCCCAGAAGACCTTTTCTGGTAGGAGTCATCACCTGAATCTCATTAGGATGTGCGTGAACATATTTCGGCAGTTTTTTCTGAATCAGCATGATAACGACGCCAATAATCGTATCTGCGTCCTGCCGCCTCAAGAAGAAAAAGTCTCGGCTTTTATTATCCAGCACGACCGGCTCCCCGGCATTGATTTTATGGGCATTGACTACAATATCGCTTTCTCCGGCCTGACGAAAAATCCGGGTAAGCGTAACAACCGGGAATCTGCCTGAGGCAATAATATCTTTTAACACGCTGCCCGGCCCCACAGACGGAAGCTGATCTACATCTCCCACCAGCACAAGACGCGTCCCCGGCACAACTGCCGAAAGGAGAGCGTGCATCAGAGGCAGGTCAACCATTGACATCTCATCTATAATAATCACATCTGCCTCAAGAGGATTCTGGCTGTTCCGCAGAAATCCGCCTATACTTCCTTCTTCCTCCGGATTAACATTAACCTCCAGAAGGCGGTGAATCGTCTGCGCCTCATAACCGGTTGCCTCTGTCATTCGTTTGGCCGCCCTTCCTGTAGGCGCGGCCAGAAGAATACTCATCCCTTCACTGTCAAAAAAACGGATCATCGTGTTGATGGTAGTCGTCTTTCCTGTCCCCGGTCCTCCGGTAAGTACAAGAAGCCCATGTTTGATAGATTCGATAACCGCTCTGTGCTGCATGGGATCCAGCTCGATCTCTTCGCTTTCCTCCACCCTGCGCAGCCGTGATTCCATCAGATCTTCCGGCATCTCACAGTCGATATCCAGATCATGAAGCATTTTTGCCGTATTCAGTTCAAGATAATAATAATGCGCCGGATATATGCGTATCTCCCCTTCGTGTTCCTTCATCACGGTTTTTCGCTCAATACACAGATCCATCACATGCTTTTCCATATCTTTTATCTCAACTTCAAGCAGAATCCCGGCCCGTCTCAGCAGTTCCTCCTGAGGAAGATATACATGCCCCTCTGAAACCGCCTGCTGAAGTGTATAGAACAGTCCGCTTTTTATCCGGTAATCCGAATCTGTATGTATGCCGATCCGGGCGGCTATTTCATCTGCCGTTTTAAACCCGATTCCTTCTATACTGTCCGCCAGCTGATAAGGATTTTCTTCCAGAACTTTGTATACATCCAGTCCGTAACGCTGATAGATTTTTGCCGCGAGTCGATTGGATATGCCATACTTCTGAAGATAGATCATAGCTTTACGCATATCCTTTTTTTCTTCAACCTGTTCTGCAATCTCTCTGGCTTTACGCTCGCTGATTCCTTTTATCTCTGCCAGCCGTTCAGGCTCTTCTTCGATTATGCGGAACGTATCCTCCCTGAATTTTTTTACAATTCTTCCTGCGAGAGCCTGCCCCACGCCTTTTATTGCTCCTGAGCCCAGATAGCGTTCAATAGATACGACATCCTCCGGTTCCTTCAGTGTATGAGAAGAAACCTTCAGCTGCAGGCCGTATACGCTGTGATTAGTATATTCTCCCCTGAGCTCCATATTCTCGCCTTCGCTGATAAAGTTAAAGTTTCCCACACAGGTTATTTCTCCATCGTCATTTTCCAGACGAAATACAGTATACCCGTTTTCATCATTGCGGAACACAATGTGCTCCACATATCCTGTAACAACTTCCACTGCCGTTCCTTCCTCACAGCAGGACAGGGGTGCGCCCTCCTGTTCACACCCCTGTCCTAGTAATCCTTCCTTCCGCTCATAAACTCTACGAACTGACCGGTTCCGATCGCCACAACTTTCATCGGATCCTCCGCCGTCATAGTATTTATGCCTGTTTTCTCTTCAATCAGTTCTTCCAGCCCCCGAAGAAGCGCGCCTCCGCCTGTCAGGACAATTCCTCTGTCAAGAATGTCTGCCGAGAGCTCGGGCGGCGTCTGTTCAAGCACTGCAATAACTGCTTCAACAATCTGACTGGCAGCTTCCCTCAAAGCCTCCTCTGTCTCCGAAGAAGTAACTGTTACTGTTTTCGGCAGTCCCGTAACAAGATTGCGTCCTCTCACTTCCATGGTTTCTTCTTCTACAAGAGGATATGTTGTACCGATTTTGATTTTAATATCTTCGGCAGTCCTCTCGCCAATCAGAAGATTATGCTTTTTCCTCATATAGCGTACAATTGCCTCATCAAAATCGTCTCCTGCCACTTTGATGGATGTATTTACAACTGTCCCGCCCAAAGAGATCACAGCTATATCCGCAGTTCCTCCTCCAATATCTACAATCATATTGCCGCAGGGCTTTGCAATGTCAATTCCGGCTCCAATTGCTGCCGCTACCGGCTCCTCTATCAGATGAACTTCTCTTGCTCCTGCCGCAAATGTG
This sequence comes from Mediterraneibacter sp. HA8405, assembly GCF_056148955.1. Lineage (NCBI taxonomy): Bacteria > Bacillati > Bacillota > Clostridia > Lachnospirales > Lachnospiraceae > Mediterraneibacter > Mediterraneibacter sp. HA8405. The sequence continues at coordinate 2,424,373 of NZ_CM148758.1, forward strand.
GCTTCCTCCACCGCTTTTTTTTCAACCTCTGTAACTCCGCTGGGAACACAGATGCTGATACGTGGTTTCTTAAAAGTACGTTTTCCCAGGGCTTTCTGAACAAAGTATTTGATCATTTTCTCTGTTACGGTGTAATCAGAAATTACACCCTGTCTCAGCGGACGCACCGCCACAATATTTCCAGGAGTTCTCCCCAGCATCAGCCGGGCCTCCTCTCCAATAGCCTTGATTACATTTGTATCCCGGTCAAACGCCACAACTGAAGGTTCTTTTAACACAACGCCTTTTCCCTTAACGTACACAAGTACGCTGGCAGTTCCCAAATCTATTCCGAGATCTACTGACATACTGACTCTCCCTTCTAAACTGTCTATACTCTTTTTCCCGTAAACCTTTTCCGGCACGGCATTACTGCCTGTGCCGGAACACTGTATTTTCTCCCCGAAAGGTTTTCTCTTTCTCTGTAGGACAAACTGATAAATATACATACCCAGCCTGTCTGCATCACTAGTATAATAAACTTTTCAAAAAATGAAAATACTTTTTTCCATTTTTATTTTTTCTTAAGGATTGCATCAATATATTTTCCCGTGTAGGATTTTTCACTCCGGGCGATCTCCTCCGGTGTACCGCAGGCCACCACCGTTCCTCCCCTGTCTCCGCCTTCCGGGCCTATATCTATAATATAATCTGCCGTCTTGATTACATCCAGATTATGCTCAATAACTATTACCGTATTTCCGTCTCCCGCCAGTCTTCTTAAAATCTCTGTCAGCTTATGCACGTCCGCAAAATGCAGTCCCGTTGTAGGCTCATCCAGAATATAAACGGTCCTGCCGGTACTCCTTTTACTGAGCTCAGCAGCCAGTTTAATTCTCTGGGCCTCGCCGCCGGAAAGCTCTGTAGACGGCTGTCCAAGCCGGATATAGGAAAGTCCTACATCGTTGAGCGTCTCCATTTTTCTGCGGATACTTGGTACATGAGCAAAAAACTCCAGTGCTTCTTCTACTGTCATATTGAGCACATCATAAATTGTTTTTCCTTTATATTTTACTTCCAGCGTCTCCCGGTTATACCTTTTGCCGCCGCATACTTCGCAGGGTACGTATACATCCGGCAGGAAATGCATCTCAATTTTTAAAATACCATCGCCGGCGCAGGCCTCACAGCGGCCTCCTTTTACATTAAAACTGAACCGGCCCTTCTTGTATCCCCGAGCCTTGGCATCCGGCGTCGCGGCAAAGAGATCGCGGATCAGATCAAATACTCCGGTATAGGTTGCCGGATTCGATCTCGGGGTACGGCCAATAGGTGACTGATCAATATTGATCACCTTGTCCACCTGATCCAGTCCTGTAATTTTCCTGTGCTTTCCGGGAATCGTCCGGGCGCGGTTCAGATCATGGGCCAGCCTTTTGTACAGGATTTCATTTACAAGAGAGCTCTTGCCGGAGCCGGAAACTCCGGTCACGCACGTCATCACACCAAGGGGAAATGCAACGTCAATATTTTTCAGGTTGTTTTCCCGGGCGCCGATCACTTTCAGCCACCCCGCCGGCTTCTTCCGCTCCTCGGGCACCGGGATCCGGATTCTTCCGGATAAGTATGCCCCCGTCACGGATTTTTTATTTTTCATTATATCCTGAGCTGTTCCCACGGCAACAACTTCCCCGCCGTGCTCTCCTGCGCCCGGCCCGATATCTACAATATAATCTGCCGCCATCATGGTATCCTCGTCATGTTCTACCACAATAAGTGAGTTTCCCAGATCTCTCAGGTGCTTTAAAGTAGCCAGCAGCTTGTCATTGTCTCTCTGATGAAGCCCGATGCTCGGCTCATCCAGAATATATGCCACGCCTACCAGTCCGGAGCCGATCTGTGTAGCCAGGCGGATGCGCTGCGCTTCTCCCCCGGACAGTGTTCCGGTCGCCCGGGCCAGTGTAAGGTAATCCAGCCCCACATCCATCAGGAACTGTATTCTTGCGCTGATTTCTTTTAAGATCTGACCGCCGATCATCATCTGCGTATCAGATAATTTCAGATTATTTAAAAATGACTGCAATTTTTCAATGGAAAGCGCGGTCACCTCAGCGATATTCTTATCGGCGACAGTCACTGCCAGCGCACCGGGCTTCAGTCTCTGCCCTTTGCAGGCAGAACATGGCGTAATATTCATAAAAGTCTCATATTCTGCTTTTGAAGACTCCGAACCGGTCTCCCGATATCTGCGTTCCACATTCTTTATTAACCCTTCAAAAGCTATGTCATATACGCCTTCTCCCCGCTGTCCTTTATAGAAAACTTTCACACTCTTTCCATTTGTCCCATGAATAAGCACATCGTGGATCTTCTTCGGATATTTCTCGAACGGTGTATCCAGATCAAATCCGTACTCTTTGCAGAGAGCATCCAGAATCGCATGTGTAAAACTGGATTTGTCCGTGCAGGACTGCCAGCCCAGAACAGCAATTGCACCTTCATTGATGGAAAGTGACGGATTCGGAATCATCAGTTCTTCCGAAAACTCCATTTTGTATCCCAGGCCAAAACACTCCGGACATGCGCCGAAAGGATTATTAAAGGAAAAGCTTCTGGGCTCAATTTCCTCAATACTGATACCGCAGTCCGGGCATGAAAAGCTTTGACTGAAATTCATCGGTTCCCCATCGATCACGTCTACTACTAAAAGTCCTTCCGCCAGATGGAGCACATTCTCCACAGAATCCGTCAGACGTTTCTCAATCCCCGTGCGTACAATCAGGCGGTCCACAATAATTTCAATATTATGTTTAATATTTTTCTCCAGTTTGATGTCCTCAGACAGTTCATACATATTTCCGTCTATGCGCACACGTACGTATCCGCTGCGCTTTGCCTGTTCCAGAAGCTTTGCATGAGTACCCTTGCGGCCGCGGACTACAGGCGCCAGAAGCTGAATCCTTGTGCGTTCCGGTAGAGACATAATCTGATCTACCATCTGATCCACAGTCTGTTTAGCTATCTCCCTGCCACATTTCGGACAGTGCGGAATGCCGACTCTGGCATAGAGGAGACGGAAGTAATCATAAATCTCCGTCACAGTTCCCACGGTAGAGCGGGGATTATGGTTTGTTGATTTCTGATCTATAGAAATAGCCGGCGACAGCCCTTCTATACTCTCGACGTCCGGTTTTTCCATCTGCCCTAAAAACTGTCTTGCATAAGACGACAGCGACTCCATATATCTCCTTTGTCCTTCTGCATAAATCGTGTCGAAAGCAAGAGAGGATTTTCCGGAGCCGCTCAGACCTGTAAGGACAACCAGTTCATTTCTCGGGATATCCACATCAATATTTTTCAGATTATTCTCATTTGCGCCCCGGATTCTGATATATTTCCGGGCATCCATCTTCGTTCCCATGTGTTTTTATCGTTTCCTTCCTGTTATGTTTAATATTATTGGTCAGCAAGCAGCCTGTCATTCGATGTCATTCAGCATCTTCTTCAGATCAACCAGTTTGTCCCGCAGCTCTGCCGCAGCCTCGAAATTCAGTTCTGCCGCAGCTTTCCTCATCTGTTTTGTCATATCTTTTATGAGCTTATCCAGTTCTTTAGCGCTCATAGACTCCGGATCTTTCTCCATGCGCATCTCTTCAGCCGCAACTTTCTTTGATATACTGATCAGGTCACGGACAGATTTCTGGATCGTCTGCGGAGTGATGCCGTGCTCTTCATTGTATTTCATCTGGATCTCACGGCGGCGCTTTGTCTCATCAATCGCCATCTGCATAGAGTCCGTAATCGTATCCGCATACATGATAACATGGCCTTCCGCATTACGGGCAGCACGTCCGATTGTCTGAATCAAAGACGTTTCTGAACGCAGGAATCCTTCCTTGTCTGCATCCAGAATTGCTACAAGAGTGATCTCCGGAATATCAAGCCCTTCCCTCAGAAGATTGATTCCGACCAGTACGTCAAATACATCCAGACGCATATCGCGGATAATTTCCGTACGTTCCAGCGTGTCTACATCAGAGTGAAGATATTTTACACGGATACCCACCTCACGCATATAATCCGTAAGGTCTTCCGCCATGCGTTTGGTCAGTGTAGTAACAAGAACTTTATTCTTTTTTGATACTTCCTTATTGATCTCGCCAATCAGATCATCAATCTGTCCTTCTACCGGACGCACCGATACTTCCGGATCAAGAAGCCCGGTAGGCCGGATCACCTGTTCTGTCCGCAGAAGTTCATGTTGTTCCTCATAGGACCCGGGTGTTGCCGATACAAACAGAACCTGATTAATCTTATTTTCAAATTCTTCAAAATTCAAGGGGCGGTTATCCTTTGCCGAAGGCAGCCGAAATCCGTAATCTACCAGGGTAGTCTTTCGCGACTGGTCGCCGTGATACATACCTCCGATCTGCGGAATCGTCTTGTGCGACTCATCGATCATCATAATAAAATCATCCGGGAAATAGTCGATCAGAGTATATGGAGGCTGTCCCGGCGCAAGTCCTGCAAGATGCCGGGAATAATTCTCAATTCCCGAACAGAACCCCGTCTCCTTAAGCATCTCGATATCAAAGTTCGTCCGTTCTGCTATACGCTGCGCCTCCAGAAGTTTATCCTGGCGCTTGAACTCCTTCACCCGTTCATCAAGCTCCTCCTCAATGTCGTGCACTGCCCTCTTTATATTCTCTTTATCCACAACATAATGTGATGCCGGAAAGATCGCTACATGCTTCAGTTCGTCTTTTATCTCTCCTGTAAGAATATCTATCTCTGTAATACGGTCAATTTCATCCCCGAAAAATTCAACCCGTACCGCAGTCTCGCTTTCATATGCGGGTATGATCTCAAGCACATCGCCCCGTACTCGGAAGGTACCGCGGTGAAAGTCCATATCATTGCGGTCATACTGAATATCAATCAGCTTTGCCATCACTTCGTCTCTGTCTTTTATCATTCCCGGGCGCAGAGAGATTACCATGTTCTGGTAGTCTACAGGGTTTCCCAGACCGTAGATGCAGGAAACGCTGGCCACGATGATCACATCCCGACGCTCCGTCAGTGCCATGGTGGCGGAGAGGCGGAGTTTATCGATCTCCTCGTTAATGGCGGAATCCTTGGCAATGTAGGTGTCTGAGGAGGGGACGTAGGCTTCGGGCTGATAGTAGTCGTAGTAGGAGACGAAATACTCTACGGCGTTGTTCGGGAAAAATTCCTTGAACTCGCCGTAGAGCTGTGCCGCCAGGGTCTTATTGTGCGCGATGATCAGTGTCGGTTTATTCAGCTGCTGAATCACATTTGCCATGGTAAATGTCTTTCCGGAACCGGTAACGCCCAGAAGGGTCTGGCACTGATTGCCTTCCTTGAAACCTTTGACAAGGTCGGCGATCGCCTGGGGCTGGTCGCCGGTGGGTTTGTATTCTGATACTAATTCGAAATGATCCATTCCTATTTTTTCTCCTCTTTCTGACAGATTTTCTTTACATAATTCGCAATTCATTCTCTATATAAAGTCCTGCTTCTCTGCTGCACCGGAGAAGGCTTTTTCAACATTCTGAAATACCTGAGTCACAAAATCATTTTATCTGTCTGATATCACTCAGTACATTTCGTGCTGTTCTATCTACAAAGTCCGGACAAACAGCACGAAATGTACCTCATTTCCCACGTCCGGCACACAGGACGCAAAGTATACTGCGTTATCCTGAAACTAATATACTACACTTATATATTGATTGCAAGATTATTCGAATGTATGTTCTTATTTTTATTTTACATATTTTCTATCTTTCTTTTACTCTTTTTTTCCTGTCATATGATATTATTATTACATTGATCCTGATCAAAACCGATAATTTTTAATTGAAGGGAACTTATATGACTGATATTTATTTTACAAAAGGACATACCGACTTTACAAAGACGGAGCAGAAAATCATTAACTATATTATTGAAAATCCGGATTCTTTTGTTCATATGACTATAGGTGACGCCGCACGGGCAATTGGAAGTTCTGAACCTACAATTTCCAGATTTGCCCGCCATTGTGGATATGCGGATTTTAAAGAACTGAAAAGCACAGTTCTGCAGCATCTGTCAGGTACAGACTCGCCTGCCGGAAAGCTGAACTCGACCATTGCCAGTACATCAGCCGGCACACCGGGAGGCTTTCTTCTTCATCAGCAGTTCTGCATCGAAAAAACGCTTGCATTTCTTGATCCTGACCTCATGGAGCAGGCGGTTTCTGCCATTACAGAAGCTGAAGTCGTATATTTATATGCCAAAGGCGCCGCCCTCTCCCTGGCCCACCTGACGCACTTCCGGCTGACCAGATTCGGCATCCGGACTATTCTGCTGCCGCCGGGCAGCTCTGAACTTTTTGAGTATATGAATCTTTTCACCGAAAAAGATCTGGTAATCCTGTTCGGTTTTCAGAAGACGCCCAAAGAAGCGCAGGTTTTGCTGGATCATCAGAAAAAAGTACACTATACATGTGTCTTTTTCACCAGTCGCCTTTACCAGACTGCCAATGACAGCAGGGTCATCCCCCTGTATGTTTATCGGGGTGAGCCTATGGAGTACCACTCCATGTCCGCCCCTGCAGCACTTCTGGACGCCCTCGTCGTAATGATCGGCGCGAAAATGGGCAAACGCTCCGAACAATATCTGGACAGCCTGTATGAGCTGAAAGAACACTACAAAGCAGAAATCCCCCGCTGAATAGTGAATTTGTATTTGTGAGAGAGGAAACTTCCGCCGGGGAGTCCGGGTATGGTGCCGGAGAGCGCACTTTCGTTCGGACGCGGCGCAGCGGTACATAAGAGCGCACAGGACGCGCTCTAAGTGCCGGCGGGATGAGAGCAGAAAACAGCGGGATACAGATGGCAGGATGCGCCTTTCGGAGAGCGGCTGAGGAGATTTTGGGCGACTTTGGAGCAGAATTTAGTAAAACAAAAACCCTGGGTGCAGGCGTTAGGATTTTCAATGGAGCTGTCCGAGCGGAACGTGAGTTTCCATTGAAAATCCTGTTTTTAGCCTGTATCCAGGGTTTTTCTGTTTTACTTTATTCTGCGGAACGGAGATCAAAATCTCCTCAGCCGCTCTCCGAATACGATTTCTGTTTACTCTGTATCAAAGTATTTTCAGACTTTTTTTCAATCGCATGCCGCAGATAAATTCAAAATTTCCCTTATATCTCCGCCCCTTTCAGCAGTACTCCCACATAATCTCCGCCCAGCGCATGTATTTCTTTAAGTGAGCGTTTGAGTATCCCTGCTGTTTCCACCTGAAAACTGAGATTATCGGACATTTTTATTTCATAATCTCCGGCCTGTATCTGCCGCAAGAGTTCTTCCACTGTATGGGCTTCTCTTTCAAATACGTTGTACACGCAGCCGTACTGGAAGGACTGATGGGTATCACTGCCTGCCACCAGCGGTCTGTTCAGCTTTTTCGACAAACGGCGCATCTTTTTCCATGTCCCATCGCAGTCTTCTGCCAGATCTTTCCCGTTAATATCAAGGAACATGAATCTTTTCAGCATTTCTACGGGCAGGGAAGGGATATTGCCCCCTTCTCTGTACGGATGTCCTGCGCCAAAGAGCACCGGATATTCTGAAACCATTTCCGACCATTTATCAAAAGGCAGAAAATTCCCTTTTTCCTTATTTGGCTCCAGACGACGGTTCATCTCAAGGATACACTCCAGCGGTCCGGTTACAAGCGTGTGTCCGCCTTCGGCAATGTCTACCTCCATTCCCGGAAATATCCGGAATCCGTCTTCCGTCACAAGACTGTCTCCCTCTCTGGTGCAATGCCCTTCTATATAACGGTATACCTCATCAAATCCAAGAGTATTAAAATGTTCTGTCAGACACAGGGCATCCAGTCCGGCCCTTCGTGCCTCCCGGAACAGCCAGTCCGTATAATCCGGGGAAAAAGGCAGTTTTTTTGCCAGTTTTCCATGTGTATGGAAATCAATCTTCACTTTACTACACATCCTTTCAGTTTCTGAGTATGTCTTTACTGCGCATCCTTGCAAAACCTTGCCGCAGGATTCCTTTCTCTGCTGATACGGGCATTCCCGTCCCGTGTTCTGCCTTTTACAGAATCTGTTCATTTACAGGACATTTCCAAGCAGAGCCGAAGCTCCGAAACTTGCCGCTGCCCAGCACACGGAAATCAAAATAAATATATAATCCCCTTTTGTCACTTTCAGCATAGCCAGTTTCAGGCGTTTTACCTGCGGGTTTTTCAGCGAATACCTGTACCCTTTCAGTTCCAGGGCCTCCACTGTCGTGCGGGAGCGCTTCGCCGTATTCAGCATCAGCGGATAAAACGACTGAATAATCATTTTTATCTGATAAAACAGATAGCGTATTTTGCCGAAAAAGGTTTTCTTCTGGGGCGGATTGCCTCTCAGCCGGTACGACAAAAGAATATTCTGAAATTCCTCCATCAGAACCGGAAGAATCCTGTAAGCAAAAGATATGCTGAAGGAAAGCTGGTCCGGGCACCCGAACCAGAGCAGTCCGTTAGCCAGTCTGTCGGGATCGAGTCCGGAAAAAACAGTGATAGAAGCCAGAGACACAATTGCCACTTTCAGCGTCATCACAAGCAGAGGTGCAATGGTTTCCGCATTTCCCCCGAAAAATAACGCTACAATGAACAGATAACCGGTCTGTGAAAATACACCGATACAGAAGAGGAAAAGCACCAGTGGCGCGATTCTGGCTGTTCTTGTCGTTGCTACAACAAACAGGAAAAGAAACAGCAGAAGGATGACATCATTCAAAAACCATGGAACCAGTCCAAAAAACAGATACCATATAAGAAGAACCCGGGGATCCAGTTTTGCAATGGCTGTGTCATCATTTCCGTATGCATTTTTCAGTACCTGATTTCTCAGGTAGTCAATCGAAATTTTGTCCAGAATATTTTCCGTAAGTTTACGCATACTTCTCACCTCTGAAATGTTCTATAAATTCGTCTATTGTGAAACAGGGGCTGATAATTCCCATTTGTCTTCCCATATCATAAATCTGGGGAGGACGGATGCCGACCCTGCCCCGCACAAACATATCCGCAAAGATTTCTTCCTTAGTGCCATCTGCAATCACATATCCGGATGACAGTACTATGATCCGCTCTGCCCAGTCACACACAAGCTGCATATCGTGGGTGGCGATCACTACTGTATCGGTAATTCCTTTCAGCATCTGCAGTGTTTTCATAATCTCCCGGCGTGTGGCAATATCCAGATTGGCCGTAGGCTCATCCAGCAGAAGCATTTCCGGATTCAGCGCAATTCCGATCGCCAGGGAAGCCCGGCGCATCTGTCCTCCGGACAGAAGCCGCCCGTCCCGGTCCGCCAGATCAGTAAGACGGAACATTTCCAGAAGCTCCTTTGTCCTCTCTTCGTAATTTTCAATTTTCCGCACCTTCATGGCATATTCAATATCTTTCCGGATGGAGTCTTTGATAAACATTTCTTCCGGATTCTGATACACCATGGAAATCGTATGGCCCAGCTCTTCCTTCGACATATCTCTGGTCAGCTTTCCTTTTACTGACACCCGGCCTGATTCCGGGTGAATCAGCCCCATCATCAGATTCAGCATGGTGGACTTTCCTGCGCCGTTGGAACCGATCAGAGCGATCTTTTCTCCCTTTCCGATATCCAGACTGAAATCGTCGAATATCTTCGGCGGCTCCCCTTTAACAGAACGGTACTTTACCGTAACTTTTTCAAATTCCACCAGCTTGTCATGCTCTTTCATTACCGGCTTTGCTCCGTATTCTGTCCGGTTGTTTTTCAGAAACGGAGAAAAAATCTTCTCCCCCTCTTCAATATTTACAGGAAGCATTGTTCCCTTTGGAAGAAGCCCCGCATCCTCCATCCTCTGTGCGGCAATCGTCACCTGAGGGGGAAAGATATTGCTCTCCTGCAGTTCCTTTACCCGGCGCATGGCTTCTTTTGCAGGAAGTTTCCACTTTACACTTCCGTCTTTAATGAGAAGGGCATGTTTACAGTATCTGGTAATATATTCGGTATGATGCTCAATTACAATAACCGTCTTCTGATATTTCTCATTCAGTTCTTTCAGCACTTCATATATTCCGTCCGCATGGGCCGGATCCAGCTGGGCAATCGGTTCATCCAGAATCAGAATATCCGGACTCAGAGCTGCAGTCCCCGCCAGCGCCAGCAGATGTTTCTGCCCGCCTGACAGCTGCCATACATAGTCATTCATCTTATTTCCCAGGCCGCACACTCTGAGCGCTTCTTTCCCTTTTTCAATATAGTTATCCATTGCATAGTTCAGGCATGCGTAAGAGGCGTCTTCCAGCACGGTCGGACAGACGATCTGATTCTCGAAATCCTGATACACATAGCCGACTTTCTTCGCCAGGGTTCCTATTTCTTCTTCCTTTGTATTTTTGCCGTCGATAAAAACATCCCCTTCTATGTCTCCTGTAATGAAATGAGGGATCAGACCGTTCAGCGTCCTGCACAAAGTAGATTTCCCGCAGCCATTATTTCCAATAACTGCGAGAAAATCTCCCTTTTCGATGCTGACATTGACCTGCTTCAGTGTGGGCGCCTTAGCGCCCGGATATGTAAATGTAAGATTTTTTATTTCTATCGTGTTCACTGCAGATCTCCCTTTCAGCTCTTTCTCATCCTGCATTTTTTGAACCGGCTGCTCTGTTCCGGATCACTCCGACTGCAATCAGAAGTACAACCGCCGCTACAATAATTGCAGTTATAAATGCTCCTGTACTTTCCGCCCATGCCGCTTCCCAGTCAATCAGCTCATAACCGCCTGATGCCAGAAGCTCGGCTCCGATCGCTGCAACAAACCCTGCAAGACTCAGCAGAACTACCTTCAGCGAAATTGCATTCTCTGATCCAAGCACTGTTTTTTCATCCCTGGGCTTCATACCAAGAAGAGGCTCGATCTTTCCATAAAGTTTCGGAACAAGATATACGGCCGGCAGCATACAGAACAGAATGCCCGAGAACAGAATATCATTCAGACAGGCAAAGCCTTCGGTAAAAAATACACTTTCCGGAAGTCCCGCTACTGCTTCAAAATCCTCTACTGCAAACTGAACTTTCAGGATATCGACTACACATCCCATAAGCTGCTGGATCGTCACTCCGAGAATAGATGCCGCTGCAACCATTTTTCTGTTTTTCGGATTTTTCACAAGGCGGCCCGCTATATATACGCCGATTGTTACTGTAAGGAATTTTTCCAGTTCACCGAGTCCGCCGAACTGTCCCAGCATTATTTCACTGAAAACAAGCTCTCCCGTTGCCGCTCCCAGAGCTGCGGACAGCGGATCAAACAGCATGGACAGCGTAAGGGGAATAAACAGAAAATACTCTACCGAGAATTCCACGATTCCAACCTGGAAAGAAGGGATCAGCTCTGTAAACAGAGTTGCCAGACCATAAAGAGACATTGAAAGCACAAATACCATCATTTTCTGTGACTGTGTAATTTTGTTTTCCGGATTCATTGTTTTCTCCTCCATAACTCTCAGAATACTCTCAGAATCTTTCTGTAAACGTTTTTCTGAAAGCACTCCTTTATTTGCTGATTTTTTATCATTTCTGACAAAGCTATTATATAATCAGAGAAACATATCCGATATCATAAGCCATTAAAATGTAAGTAAAATTTCCGTAAATGAAATTATGAAATAAAATTTTCATAGTACAAAAAGAACTGCCATCCGATACAGATGGCAGTTCTTTTTGCATACAATATTACTGTTCGCGCAAACAATTGAAACTATACTTCAGAAAATTCGTCTTTTCCTACGCCGCACAGCGGGCATACGAAATCATCCGGTACATCTTCCCATTTTGTTCCCGGTTCGATTCCGTTTTCCGGATCTCCCGTCTCCTCATCATAAATGTATCCACATACATCGCAAACATATTTCTTCATATTCTGTTCCTCCTGTTCTCATATTCAAAGCCTGTCCGGAATCAATCCGGATCCCTCCGGAGATTTTTCCTTCACTCCTATAACATGATAGCATATACCCGTCAGGATTTCAACGAGACTGCTCTGTTTTTTCTTTTCCTTGTTTTTCCGGCTTTTCACTCGCCGGACTGTCATGGAGCCCTACAATTCCGTTAATCAGAATTTTCACATCATCAAAAATATAATCAAACGCACCCGCCTGGAACATATTAATCAGCACCATACCGATGGGCACCGCAATTATCATACCGATCACACTGCCCAGACGGTATCCGATGTAAAGAAGCAACAGCGTGACAAGCGGATTCAGCCCCACACTGTCTCCCACCAGCTTCGGCTGAGCCAGCTGATGAACTGCCTGAGTAATTACATAAATAATTACAAGGGCCGCTGTCATCTTATAATCTCCCATAAAAAACTCATATATCGCCCAGGGGATCATTGCCGTGCCTGTCCCGAAAAACGGAAGAAAATCCAGGAAGGCAATCAGGAAGGCAGCCAGGCCGAAATAGCTTGTTCCCAGAAATCCAAGTCCCACAAGAAGAATTGCGAATACCACCAGCATGATTTTAAACTGTGCCTTAAAATATCCTCCGACTGCATAGCGCAGATTATCCATAACAAGTGTCATTCTTTTCTGTACCGACTGAGGAGATACTTTCTTCAGCCACTGCAGCACCTCTTCTCTCTGTATGATAAAGAAGTAGGCAGACATGACCGACACAATAAAAGAAATAAGATAGGATGGCACACGCTTCGCGAAATTTCCGGCAGCCTCAACTGTAGGTTCACTGATTCTTGAAACAAAGCTTCCCATATACTGATCCAGATTCTCCGCCACGCTGTTCAGACCTCTCTGTATTCCGTCCGGAAGCCTTTCAAAAACACCTGATAATGTATCTCCGATCTGCCTTAATCCTGTCTCAAGCTGGGCATACATCCCCGGAAAATCCCGTGCCAGCTTTCCGATTTCCACAGCAAGCCGGCTGATGACCAGATAAACTGCCAGAACAATCAATCCCAGTACAAGTATGACAATGAGAGCTGATCCCAGTTTTTTTACAATTTTCAGTTTTTTCTCCAGCCAGTTTACAAGCGGAGATGCTATCGACGCAATAATCCAGCCGATAACAAACGGCATAAGAAATCCAATCAGCTTCCAGCAGACAATAACAAACGCAGCCGTGGCCAGCAGACTGAACAGCAGCCTTACACACACCTGCCAGTAAGGACGCCTGTTTTCCATTTCTTTCCTCCTCAAATATCTTCCGAACTGATTCTTGTTTCAATCAGCTCCCATATTTCTTCCCTCCCCTGTTTTGTAGAAGAAGAAAACGGGATCACTTTTGTTCCCGGAACAAGGGAAAGACCTTCTCTTATCATTTTTATATGTTTCTGTATTTGACTGCGCTTTATTTTATCCAGTTTTGTGGCGATTATAACCGGTTCGTAGCCCTGATCAACGATCCACCGGTACATCATTTTATCATTGGCCGACGGCTCATGACGGATATCAATGAGAAGAAATACAGCCTTAAGCCGCGCAGAGCTGTGAAGATATCTTTCAATCAGTCTGCCCCACTGCTCTTTCTCTTTCTCAGATACCTTTGCGTAACCGTAACCCGGAAGATCCACCAGATACATCACGTCATTAATATTGTAAAAATTAATCGTCTGCGTTTTCCCCGGCGTAGCAGAAATCCGGGCATAGGACTTCCGGTTCATCAGCGCATTGATCAGGGATGATTTCCCTACATTGGATTTACCTGCAAACGCAATCTCAGGTTTGTCATTTTCCGGGAGCGTACTGGTGATGCCACATACGGTCTCCAGATTAATACTTTTTATTACCACATGCCCTCCTATTCCGCCAGTGCTTCTTTTAATACTTCTTCCATGCTTTCCACCGGAATAATTTCCAGTCCCTTTGTGATTTCAGAAGAAAGTTCTTCTACGTCGGCTACATTTTCCTTCGGAACAAGTACTGTTTTTATTCCGGCACTTTTGGCTGCCAGAAGTTTTTCTTTCAGACCTCCGATGGGAAGCACCCGTCCCCGCAGCGTTATCTCGCCGGTCATGGCAAGATCTGCCCGTACCTTTTTCCCTGTAACGGCAGAAAACATGGCCGTTGCCATTGTAATCCCCGCCGAAGGCCCGTCTTTCGGAACAGCGCCTTCCGGAATATGAACATGGATATCATGTTTTGCGAAAAAGTCATCTGCAATTCCGTACTGTCTGCTGATAGAACGGATATAGCTGATGCCCGTAGTAGCCGACTCCTTCATCACATCGCCCATCTGTCCGGTCAGCATAATGTCTCCGGTTCCGGGCATAATATTTACCTCAATCTGAAGAGTATCGCCTCCCACGCTGGTCCATGCAAGTCCGCGTACAATCCCCACCTCCGGGGCGAGATTTGCCATCTGATAGGAATATTTTTCTTTTCCCAGGAATTTATGAAGATTTCTGTCTGTTACACTGATTTTCTTCTTATCTGTTGTCAGAATCTCTTTAGCGGCTTTTCGGCATACATTTCCAATCTCCCGCTCCAGTTGGCGCACGCCGGCTTCCTTTGTATAATTACGTGCCATTTTCCAGACTGCATGTCTGCTGAATGTAAGCTGACCGGCCTTCAGACCGTTCTTTTCCAGCTGTTTCGGAATCAGATGTTCCTCTGCGATATGAAGTTTTTCATTTTCCGTATAACTGGTAATCTCAATAATTTCCATGCGGTCCAGAAGCGGTCTGGGAATTGTCTGCAGCGTATTTGCCGTGGTTATAAACATCACCTCGGACAGGTCCAGAGGTACCTCAAGGTAATGATCCCGGAATTTGCTGTTCTGTTCACTGTCCAGCACTTCCAGAAGAGCGGAGAAAGTATCTCCTTTATAGTCTGTGCTGACTTTATCGATCTCATCCAGCAGCATAACCGGATTTTTTACTCCGGCCGAACGGATTCCGGCGGCAATGCGACCGGGCATTGCACCCACATAAGTTCTTCTGTGGCCACGTATCTCCGCTTCGTCCCGCACACCGCCCAGAGAAATGCGGACATAAGGTTTCTTCATTGCCCTTGCCAGAGATTTTGCAATGGACGTTTTTCCGGTGCCCGGCGGACCTGCCAGACATAAAATAGGACTGTCTCCTTTTTTCGTCAGAGTGCGGACTGCCAGGAACTCCAGGATCCTTTCTTTTACCTGTTCCAGACCGTAGTGATCCTCATCCAGCACCTTTCTCGCGTAGGCAATGTCATGAATATCTCTGACTGATTTATCCCATGGCATTTCAAGAAGCGTCTCTATATATGTGCGGATCACCCCGCTTTCAGCCGGTGAATTAAGAGAACTTTTAAATCGTTTAATTTCTTTCTGAAGCTTCTCTTTTACCTCCTTCGGAGCTTTCAGCTTCTTCCGGGCATTTTCAAACTCTTCTGCGTCTGATATGGCAGACTCTTCTCCCAGCTCTTCCCTGATCAATTTCAGCTGCTCTCTGAGAATGTATTCTCTCTGGTGTTTGTCCACACGTTCTTTAACTTTTCTCTGGATTTCCTCTTTGATATTCATAATCTGGACTTCATTCACCAGTTTAAATGCCAGCTTTTCATACCGTTTCCAAAAATCCGTCTCACTCAGCAGTTCCTGCTGATCAGCATAGTTAAGGGGAATATTTGCGGCTATCTCATCAACCAGTTTTTTCAGGCCTTTTATCTCAAGCAGGCCGGCAACCGCCTCTTTTGACATCTTGCCGTTTTTTGCCGCATATTCGACAAGCATATCTTTCAGACCACGTTCCATAGCCTGAGCATTTACGTTATCCGGCACTTCCACATCTGACTCGTTTACAATTTCTACCAGAGCTCTGAGATACGGTTCATCTGACTCGATTTCTTTTAAGATTCCCCTCTCCTCACCTGCCACCAGTACGCGCACTGTGTGTTTTGGAAGCTTAATAATCTGCTTTATTGTTGCTACCGTACCGACCTCATATACATCGTCTTTTCCAGGATTCTCCGTCTCTATGGATTTCTGGGCAGCAAGAAATATTTTCTGTTCTTCTGTCATAGCCTCCTGAACCGCGGCAATGGAGCGCTCCCTGCTCACGTCAAAATGCACTACCATTTCAGGGAGAATTGTCATTCCCCTGAGCGCCACCATAGGCATGCTTTTTCTCTCGTTGTCCAATTCTGTTTCCTCCTAATCTAAAAGGCGGGTACAGATCTAAGCTGCACCCGCCTCATTTTCCAGGAATGCCATTACTTTCCCTCTGAGGCGTGCTATCAGCTTTCCTGCCAGCATCGGTCTGCACGCCTGCTATCCGACCCGCTTTTATGCGCTTTCTGATGTGAGAAAAGATCTGCGTTCTTCTCCGTCACGCAGATAAAGCGGGCTTCCGGTTCCAAGCACAGCCTCCTTTGTGATGCGGCATTCTTTGATTGTCTCATCAGAAGGTACCTGGAACATGGTATCCATCATTATATTTTCCATAATCGCTCTCAGGCCCCTTGCCCCGGTCTTTCTTGCCAGAGTTGTCTCCGCGATCGCCGTCAGAGCGTCTTTATCAAACTCCAGTTTGACCCCGTCCAGTTCCAGAAGTTTCTGGTACTGCTTTACGATTGCGCTCTTTGGCTCGGTCAGAATCCGGATCAGTGCTTCCTTATCCAGAAGATCCAGGGATACCGTTACAGGCAGTCTGCCCACAAGTTCAGGAATCAGGCCGTATTTTACCAGATCCTGAGGAAGAGCTTCATGCAGCAGCACATCCATATCGTACTCATGTTTTGTGGCTATCTCCGCGTTAAAACCGATGGATTTTCTGTCAAGACGTGTTTCAATAATCTTATCGATTCCCTCAAAAGCGCCGCCGCAGATAAACAGAATATTTGTTGTATCTATCTGAATCAGTTCCTGATGAGGATGCTTTCTGCCCCCCTGGGGAGGTACGGACGCCACCGTTCCTTCTATAATCTTGAGAAGCGCCTGCTGAACGCCCTCGCCTGATACATCCCGGGTAATAGACGGATTTTCTGATTTACGCGTAATCTTATCAATCTCATCAATATAGATGATACCGTGCTCGGCGCGTTCGATATCCCCGTCTGCAGCCTGAATTACTTTCAGCAGAATGTTTTCCACATCTTCCCCGACATATCCGGCTTCTGTCAGAGCGGTAGCGTCTGCAATTGCAAAAGGAACATTGAGAATCTTTGCAAGCGTCTGAGCCAGGAGCGTCTTTCCGCAGCCTGTAGGCCCCAGCATAAGAATGTTGCTCTTCTGAAGCTCTACCCCCAGATCCTGCTCCGCCATAATCCTCTTGTAATGATTATATACTGCAACAGACAGAACTTTTTTCGCCTCATCCTGTCCGATCACATAATCATCCAGGAAACTCTTGATTTCCTCCGGTGTCAGGAGATTGATATCGTCAAAAGCTCCTCCGTCATTGTAATCCAGCTCCTCTTCAATAATCTCGGAGCAGATGCCGATGCACTCGTCACAAATATAAGTCCCGTTCGGGCCCGCGATCAGCTTTCTGACCTGCGCCTGGGTCTTATTGCAGAAAGAACAGCGCACGATATCATCCATCATTTTCCCTGCCATATATGTCACCTCATACCGCCATTAGTGGCTTACTAATATTTCATCAATCAAACCATATGCTTTCGCTTCGTCTGCGGACATAAAATTATCGCGCTCCGTATCTGCCTTGATTGTCTCAAGGGGCTGTCCTGTATTGGCTGACAGAATCTCATTTAACTTCTGTTTTGTACGCAGGATATGCTCCGCGGCGATCTGGATCTCTGTAGCCTGCCCCTGTGCGCCGCCGGACGGCTGATGAATCATGATTTCTGCGTTTGGAAGTGCAAAACGTTTTCCTTTTTTGCCTCCCGCAAGCAGGAATGCGCCCATACTGGCTGCCATTCCGATACACACAGTAGATACGTCGCACTTGATATACTGCATTGTGTCATAAATTGCCATGCCTGCTGTAACAGAACCACCCGGGCTGTTAATATAAAGCTGGATATCCTTCTCCGGGTCATCTGCCTCAAGGAAAAGCATCTGGGCCACAACTACACTTGCCGAGACGTCGCTTACCTCTTCCCCGAGGAAAATAATTCTCTCCTTGAGCAGTCTTGAATATATGTCATAAGAGCGCTCTCCGCGGCTCGTCTGCTCAATGACATAAGGTACTAAACTCATATCTTTTCCTTCTTTCTCTATAATCTGACAAAAGGTGTACCTTCCGGCGGCACACCTTTATAAACACTGCTTAGCCTTCTACCGCTGCATCTGCGATTAAAGTCACTGCTTCCTGAACTGCAATGTCTTCCTTCATCTGTTTCTTTTCATTTTCACCCATAAACTCTTTGAGTTTGTCGACTTCCATCTGATATGAATCAGCCATTTTCTGAAGTTCCTCATCAAGGCGCTCGTCAGATACCTGAATATCCTCTGCTGCCACAACAGCCTCAAGAACCAGTCTTGTCTTGATGCGTTTCTCAGCCTGCGGCTTCAGCTCATCAATGATCTTGTCCTCAGACAGACCTGTAAGCTGGAAATACTGATCAACACTCATTCCCTGCTGCATAAGACGGCGCGCGAAATCATCCGCCAGCTGTTTTGCTTCAAGATCGATCATCGGCTGAGGAATATCCATCTGGGAATTCTCAATCGCCTGATTTACAGCCTGATCTTCTTTTTTCTGACGTCCCTCACGCTCCTTGCGTTCCTTGATCTTTGCCTTTACTTCTGCTCTGTAATCTTCCAGAGTCTCACAGCTCTCGGATACATCGGAAGCGAACTCATCGTCCAGCTCCGGAAGTTCTTTCGCCTTAATCTGGTGTACAGTACATTTGAACACGGCATCCTTTCCGGCAAGCTCCTCAGCCTGATAATCCTCCGGGAATGTCACCTTAACTTCTGTTTCTTTGTCGATCTCAGCGCCAATCAGCTGCTCCTCAAAGCCAGGAATAAATGATCCCGATCCGATTGTCAGCGGATAGCTTTCGCCCTTTCCGCCTTCGAATGCCTCACCGTCTACAAATCCTTCGAAATCAAGGGTAACCATATCCTTATCCTGTACAGCTCTGTCCGTCACATCAATTGTACGGGCATTGCGCTCACGCTCTTTCTCAATCTCTTCGTCTACTTCTTTCTGAGTCACTCTTGTAGAAACTTTATCTACTTTCAGACCCTTATATTCACCGAGAGTCACTTCCGGTTTTACAGCAACTTCAGCCGTAAAAATAAAAGACTTTCCTTTTTCAAGCTGAGTCACTTCAATTTTCGGCTGAGATACAATCTCCAGTTCACACTCATCAAAGGCTTTTCCATATGCCTCTGATATCATATGATTAGCTGCCTCGTCATAGAATACTTCCGGTCCATACATCTTTTCAATCATCTGGCGCGGAACTTTGCCCTTGCGAAATCCCGGAAGGCTGATTTTACTGCGTTCTTTCAGATAAGCAGCCTGAAGGGCCTTCTCTACGTCCTCAGCCGGCACCTCAATTGTCAGCTTCGCCATATTATGTTCTAACTTCTCTACCTGTAAACTCATTTTCTTCCTCCTTGATTGCGCAAATTATATTTGCAGTCATTGAAACAGTATAGCACACAACCCCTGACATTTCCAGTGTTTTTTGAGTGTTTCTGTCTAATCTGCTTTATATACTATAGATTCTGCGATTTCATCTGCTTTTTTCTCTCCGAAAAGCAGCTCCGTAAGTTTCAGGGCAAAGGCAATGGCGGCTCCCATTCCCCTTCCCGTTATAATATGTCCGTCGGTTACAACCGGAGCTGATACAACCTCTTCGCAATCCAGTTTATCTTCAAAAGAAGGGTATGCGCAGGCCTTTCTTCCCTTCAGCATGCCCAGACCGCTGAGAATGCTCGGAGCGGCACAGATTGCGGCAATGTACTTTTCTTCCCTGTCAAAACGTCTGAGCAGCTCTGTGAGACCTGTATGGGCTTTCAGATTTAATGTTCCCGGCATACCTCCCGGGAGTACAAGAAGCCGGGCATCCGAAAAATCCACATCCTCAAACAGACTGTCCGCCAGAATCTGAATCTCATGGGAGCCCCTGATCTCCTTTCTTCCCATTACAGAAACAGTCTCTGTATCTGCTCCTGCCCTGCGGAGGACATCAACAACGGTCAGCCCCTCGATCTCTTCAAATCCATCTGCGAGAAACACATATACTTTTTTCATCAATCATACCTCCAATCCGCACAGTAGTCTTATCGCCTGTCCTACGGCGTTTCTCTGCCGGAAAAGCCCGTGGAACCGCGGTCCTACATCTTTCACTTTATCAAAACAGACCGTGAAATGCAATGGTTTACATTTTTTTGCAGACGTATTATGATGAAGAAAGTTATCACCCGAACTGTAACAGGAAAGAAGAAAGGAGTATATAAAACATGGAAATTGAACGTAAATTTCTTCCTGATCTGAATTCACTGCCTTTTAACCCCGAAGATTATCCCTGCAGAAAAATTGAACAGGGCTATCTCTGCACTTCCCCGGTGGTCCGCATCCGGAGAGACAACAAAAGTTTTTTTCTCACATATAAATCAAAGGGACTGATGGTCCGTGAGGAATATAATCTTCCCCTGACACAAGAGGCCTATGAGCATCTGAAGCCGAAAATTGACGGACGTCTGATTCAGAAAAAAAGGTATGTAATCCCGCTGGACAGCGGTTTAACGCTGGAACTGGATATTTTTGAAGACAGCCTGGCACCTCTTGTTATTGCAGAAATCGAGTTTCCGGATGAGGAATCGGCCAATTCATTTGTGGCCCCGGCCTGGCTGGGCGAAGATGTGACAATGTCACCTCTTTATCACAACAGTACATTGAGCAAAATATAAATCACGCCCGCCCGCAGGAAACAAATTGTTTCTTTCCGCATTTATTTCTCGTTCTGTTGCATACAAATTCATTTACAGTAAAAATTGTTATAATGAAAAACGATATCAGCAATTTTTTGTAAATGGAGGTGCGCCGTGTCAAATGTTCAACTGACAGACAATCTGGTGAGACTCAGAAAAGCTTACAACTATACACAGAAACAGATTGGCGATAAACTGAATATCTCACGGCAGGCTTATTCCAATTATGAGCGGGGCAAACGCATTCCCGATATCGGCATGCTGATCCGTCTTGCCGATATTTATGGCGTCACTCTGGAGCAGCTGCTTACACAAACCTGTACAAAAAACGGAATTGTAAATGAAAGCCACGGACCATATTTCCGCGGAATGATTATTGAGAATGCAGATACCTTCTACCTGACACAGGAAGAACTTAATATCCTTACACACTACCGGAAGGCCGGGGCGGATGACCGCCGGCTGGTTCAGAAAGTACTCGGCGTAGATCTTCCGGAATAAAAAGTAAAAAGATGGAGCCGCACATCCGGCATACTGCAAACCGGATAACTGCGGCATCCATCTTTTATTTTTCATTTTATATCAACACATTCCGGAAAATTCATTTCTCCAGCAGCCGGGAAATCAGCGTATATCCCTCTGCTACATAAATCCCCGTCTGTTTTCCGGTTTTTTCGCTGTATGCAGCCGGACCGTCCACAGATCTGGTACTGTCATAAAGCAGATAGGGCACCGGATCTCCTGTATGGGTTCTTACCCTGACAGGTGTGGGGTGATCCGGAAGGATCAGCATCCTGTAATCTGTGCCGGCCTCGCGGAAGGCCTGTACAACAGGACGTATAATCTGCTCGTCAATCCGCTCAATAGCCAGAATTTTATTCTCCGCGCTTCCCTGATGTCCCATTTCATCGGGAGCCTCAATGTGCACATAAACAAAATCATAACCGTCCCGGGTCAGCGCTTTTACTGCCGCCCGACCTTTCCCGGCATAATTGGTATCCAGTCCGCCATTGGCCCCCTCTACGGCAATGTTATCCATCTCCGCTCCTACGGCAATTCCCTTCAGCAGATCCACCGCGGAGATCATGGCTCCCTTCACTCCGTTTTTCTTTTCAAAAGAAATCAGAGCCGGACGGGTCCCGGCTCCCCAGAACCATGCAGAATTCGCAGGGTTTTTCCCCTGTTCACGGCGTTTTATATTAACCGGATGGTCTTTAAGTATATCATAACTTTTTACCATCATTTCCCTCAGCACCTGATCCCCGGGAAGATATTCGCCAATCCGTTTTGTCAGAATATCATGGGGAGCAGTCAGTTCCGCCACTTTTCCTTTGCTCTGAATCAGAAGATGGCGGTAACTGATGCCTGTATAGAAAGTGTATCCTTCTCTCTGCAGGCCCTTCTTTAAAGCTTCCATCAGTTCCGCAGCCTCCGCCGTACTGATCTCGCCTGAACTGTGATCCAGAATATGTCTGTCTTCATAATTCTCTTCTGTTTCAGATAATGTTACAAGATTGCAGCGGAAAGATACGTCATCTTCTGTCATATCGGCTCCTATACTCAGTGCTTCCAGAGGAGAACGGCCCGAATAATATTTCCGAGGATCATATCCGATTACCGAAAGATTTGCGGTATCGCTGCCCGGCGACATTCCTTCCGGCACCGTCCTCACCATCCCGATTTCTGATTTTCCGGCAAGTCCGTCCATCCCCGGTGTATGCGCCGCCTCCAGAGGAGTCTTTCCTCCCAGGCTTTCAACAGGCTCATCCGCCATTCCATCGCACAAAATTACGATATATTTCATGTTATATTCCTTCCTGTTATCTCTCTTCGATGCGGATCATATGAAGGATTTCCGGAAGTTCTTCTGCCTTTTTCCTGTAGTCTCCTTCCGTCATCACTTCCGTCATAAAACCAAATTCATTTTCAAGAGCAGGTACTTTTACAACCTGTACCTCACCAAACAGATTCTCCACTTTCTCCTTCATCTCTTCCGGATTTCCGGACACGCGTACAAAGAAACGTTTGCATGTATCTTCAATCGGCTCAAGAATAAGTTTCTCGCTCTTCCACATAGTCATAATATTTCTGTGAAGATGTTTTGCCTCATCTACAACATCAGCCACAACCGCGCTGGCTGTGGGGAGTTTTCCTGCTCCGCTGCCGTAGAACATGGCGTCTCCCAGCATATTTCCATGTACAAAAACCGCGTTAAATACATCATCGATATTATAAAGCGGATGATCCTTTCCAAGCAGAGCCGGCGCCACGATTGCATGGAGATGATCTTTGTGCCGCTTGCTTGATGCAAGAAGTTTGATCGTCATTCCCATCTCTTTTGCATACATCATATCCTGTTTTGTAATCTTTGTGATGCCTTCCGTATAGATATCCTCATAATCCACCTGCTGACCGGATATCAGAGAAGAAAGAATGGCAATCTTCCTGCAGGCATCATAGCCTTCCACATCCGCCTCCGGATTACGTTCTGCGTAACCGTTGTCCTGAGCTTCCTTCAGAACTTCGTCATAGTCTGCGCCTTCATAGAACATCTTTGTGAGCATGTAATTGGTTGTTCCATTGAGGATACCTGTAATCTCCTCAATAACATCCGCCGTCATGCTGGAATTAAGAGCACGGATAATAGGAATTCCGCCCCCTACGCTGGCCTCGAACAGAAAGTTCAGTTCCCTCTCCCTTGCAATGGATAAAAGTTCCGCTCCATGCTTTGCCACAAGCGCCTTATTGGACGTAGCCACACTTTTTCCGGCCTCCAGACAGCGTTTCACAAAAGTATATGCAGGTTCGATGCCTCCCATCACTTCAACCACAATCTTGATTTCCGGGTCATTAATAATAATATCCACATCATGAATAATCTTTTCCTGGATGGGATCTCCCGGGAAATCCCTTAAATCCAGAACGTATTTGATATTGATCTCATCTCCTGCCCGCTGATTGATAACAGCGCTGTTCGTATTAATTACTTCTACTACGCCTGAGCCAACTGTGCCATATCCCATTACCGCTATATTAACCATTACTCTTTTCCTTTCTGTACTTCTGCATTCATACTCAGGTATGCATTGATAAACGGATCAATGCCTCCATCCATTACACTGTTTACATTGCTGACCTCTGCATTGGTCCTGTGATCCTTTACGAGCGTATATGGCTGCATCACATAGGACCGGATCTGACTTCCAAAATTAATCTCCCGGACCTCGCCTCTGATGTCCGACATTTTTTCGGCCTGTTCCTGCTGTTTGAGCAGATACAGTTTCGACTTCAGCATCTGCATGGCCTTATCTTTATTCATATGCTGTGACCGTTCATTTTGACACTGAACCACAATTCCTGTAGGAAGGTGGGTAATTCTTACTGCAGACGATGTCTTATTGATATGCTGGCCTCCCGCACCGCTTGACCGGTAGGTGTCGATTTTCAGATCGTCTTCATTAATTTCAATGTCAATGTCCTCTTCAATATCCGGAATCACATCGCAGGAAGCAAAGGAAGTCTGCCTTTTTCCTGCCGCATTGAAGGGAGAAATACGCACAAGACGGTGCACGCCCTTCTCTGAGCGAAGATATCCGTATGCATTTTCTCCTTTCACCTCAAAGGTTACGCCTTTGATTCCGGCCACGTCGCCCTCCAGATAATCCAGAACCTCCACATCATATCCCTTTTTCTCGGCCCACCGGGTATACATCCGGTAAAGCATGCCGGCCCAGTCGCAGGATTCTGTTCCTCCCGCTCCTGCGTGAAGCGTCACAATGGCATTATCCTTATCATAGGGACCGGTCAGAAGAGTACTGATCCGCAGCTCTTCAAATTTCTTTTCAAACTGCTCCAGTTCTTCTTCAATTTCGTGAACAGTCTCCTCATCGGCATCCTCCTGACTCATCTCGATCAGAAGCATCATGTCGTCGTAATCCGAATACAGCTTTTCAATTTCTTCTACAGAATCCTGAAGATTTTTCAGCTCTTTCATTACCTCCTGAGAAACTTCTGGTTCATCCCAGAATCCCGGCTCTTCCAGGCGTTTCTGCAATTCTTCGATTCTTAATTTCTTTGACGCCAGGTCAAAGTGAATCCCTCAAATCTTTCAGCGGTTCTTCGTATGCGCCCAGTCTGGACTTCAGTTCATCCAATAAAACCACCTTAATCACCTCTTTCTTTCCTGTGCAGCCTGCTTACGCTCTCTGTTTTCGTCCGCAGCACTGTTTATACTTCTTTCCGCTTCCGCACGGGCACGGATCATTCGGATAGATCTTTTTCTCTTCCCGTTTCTTCGGAGCCCGTACAGCAGACTCGTCTTTATTCGTTCCGGTTACTTTCGCGACTTCTTCTCTCTCTACCTTCTGTTCTACACGAATATGGAAGAGAGTACGGATTGTCGTCTCCGCGATTGCATTTGTCATAGCGCCGAACATATCATATCCTGTCATCTTGTATTCAACAAGAGGATCTCTCTGTCCGTATGCCTGAAGGCCGATGCCCTGACGGAGCTGTTCCATATCATCAATATGATCCATCCATCTGGCGTCAATGACTTTCAGCAGAACAACACGTTCCACTTCACGCAGCTGCTCTGCCTCGGGGAACTCTGCTTCCTTTGCCTCATATGCTTTAACAGCACGCTCTTTCAGAAGATGTTTAAGTTCCTTCTGATGCATCTTTTTGCACTCTTCTTCTGACGGAACTTCCATCTGCGGTATCTCATTGTGAAGTGTCAGAGCCAGGCCTTTGATATCCCAGTCATCTGCATGTATTTCAGAAGATGCGAATTTATCTGTAATATTTTCCACATATTCTGTAATCATATTGTAAATCGTATCGCGCATACTCTCGCCGTCAAGAACCCGGCGTCTCTCTCCGTAAATAATCTCTCTCTGCTCATTCATTACCTGGTCATATTCCAGAAGATTTTTACGAATACCGAAGTTGTTGCTCTCAATCTTCTTCTGAGCCTTCTCAATGGCTCCGGAAAGCATCTTGTGCTCAATCTGCTCGCCGTCTGCAACACCCAGAGCATTAAACACGCTCATCAGACGCTCAGAACCGAACAGACGCATCAGATCATCCTCAAGAGAAATATAGAAACGGGACTCTCCCGGGTCGCCCTGACGTCCGCTTCGTCCGCGAAGCTGATTATCAATACGACGGGATTCATGCCGCTCTGTACCAATAATCTTCAGGCCTCCCGCCTTTCTCGCATCGTCATCCAGCTTTATATCGGTACCACGTCCTGCCATGTTGGTAGCAATGGTTACCGCGCCGTGAACACCTGCATCCGCAACGATCTCCGCTTCCTGTTCATGATATTTGGCGTTCAGCACATTATGAGGAATGCCTTCTTTTTTCAGCATCTTGCTCAAAAGTTCTGATACTTCAATGGTAATTGTACCGACCAGAACCGGCTGTCCTGTGGCATGCGCCTCCTTAACCGCCCGAACAACGGCTTTATATTTTTCCGCTTTCGTCTTGTATACCGCGTCTTCCAGATCTTTTCTCTGAACCGGCACATTGGTGGGAATCTCCACAACATCCATGCCGTAAATATCGCGGAATTCTTTTTCCTCTGTCAGAGCCGTACCTGTCATACCGCTCTTTTTGTCAAATTTGTTAAAAAGATTCTGGAAAGTAATGGTGGCCAGTGTTTTGCTCTCTCTTTTTACCTTCACATGTTCCTTGGCTTCAATTGCCTGATGCAGTCCGTCCGAATACCGGCGGCCCGGCATAATACGTCCGGTAAACTCATCGACAATCATAACCTCCCCCTCAGCGGTAACCACATAGTCCTGATCTTTGAACATAAGATTATGTGCCCTCAGGGCAAGAATAATATTGTGCTGTATTTCAAGATTCTCCGGGTCAGCCAGATTATCAATATGGAAGAATTTTTCCACTTTCTTTACGCCGTCTTCGGTCAGATTGACGGTCTTTTCTTTTTCATTGACAATAAAGTCTCCGGTCTCCTCAATCTCTTCTCCCATGATCGCGTTCATCTTGGAGAATTCTCCGCTTGCTTCACCGCGCTCCAGCTGGCGGGCAAGAATATCGCAGGCCTCATAGAGTTTTGTGGACTTGCCGCTCTGACCGGAAATAATCAGAGGCGTTCTGGCCTCGTCAATCAGAACAGAGTCAACCTCATCGATGATGGCAAAATGAAGCCCTCTCTGTACAAGCTGTTCCTTGTAAATAACCATATTGTCCCGCAGGTAGTCAAATCCCAGCTCGTTGTTTGTTACATAAGTAATATCGCAGTCATAGGCTGCGCGACGTTCCGTCTTATCCATGCTGTTCAGCACAACGCCCACAGTAAGCCCAAGGAATTCGTGTACTTTTCCCATCCATTCAGCGTCACGTTTTGCCAGATAATCATTGACAGTGACGATATGAACGCCGTTCCCTTCCAGAGCGTTCAGATATGCAGGAAGAGTAGACACAAGAGTCTTTCCTTCTCCTGTCTTCATCTCGGCAATTCTTCCCTGATGAAGAATAATTCCGCCGATCAGCTGTACTCTGTAGTGACGCATGCCCAGACTCCGGAAGGCCGCTTCGCGGACAGCCGCATACGCTTCCGGCAGAAGATCATCCAGCGTTTCTCCTTCTTTCAGGCGTTCCTTAAATTCTCTTGTCTTTCCTCTGAGTTCTTCATCCGACAGCGCCTTCATCTCCGGCTCCAGTGCCTCTATCCGGTCTACAATGGGATAGATTCTCTTCAATTCATTTTCACTGTGGGTTCCGAAAATTTTCTCTATAATACCCATATTCAGCAATAAACTCCTTATACTAATTTCGGCGCCGTCGGTCACCCCAGACGCCGCTCTGTTTTTCATTCTAACACTAACCGTCGTCTAATTCAACAAATTCTTTACGTGGCCAGTTTTAAACGGTAAAAATATATTTGCCTGCCATATGCCAATGAATTTCTAAGAAAAAATAAGTTATCCACAACACTGGTTTTTCTTCCGAACTTATTCACTTTTAAGGCCCTGATGACCGAATTTCCTCTTTTTGTAGATAATTCAGTTCATTTTCCTCTTGGCAGGCACCACTTCCTTTGCTATACTTATCTCAGTTGAATGACTGTGTATTTTCATCAACTGGGAATATATCTTCTTTTGTTAGTTGCCGTCCAAAGCTGGCTAACAAATCAGAAGATATATTTTTTTGCTTCTTTTTGATCCCATTCTTCTCCAGATAATAATACTCATACAACTGTTTCACAAAATCCGAGATCTGTGCCATTAGATAATGGTTCTTCTGCGCCTGGTCATCCCAGCTGCATGTATGGGTAATGCTTCCCTGCCAGTTCTTCTGCCGGTTAAATCCTTCATTCTCTATCTTCCAGCGCTTTCTTCCCGTTTCCGCCATCTTTTCCGCATTCCCTTTGGTAATCCTTATGCTGCTCAGCCATTGGAATTCTGTTGTTTCTCCAGCCTTTTCTTCCCGATATCTTAATACGTGTACCGGTTTGCCATCATAATCAATATCATTCACGAATTCGGCTTTCTCTGTTTTCCCTTTTTCCGGTATCTTTTCGTATTCTTCCGCTATGCTCGGAATACTTCCCTTTTTATACCGGATCAGGAATTCCCACTTATATTCCCTGCACAGATCCATAACCGGTTTTGATGCATACAGACTGTCTGCCAGCAGCAGGATCGGCAGCCGGGGAAATCTTTTCTTGATCCGTCCTGCCAATCGGGTAAATGCTTTGGTCTCACAATCCTGTTTGATCTCCTCCGCACTCATTTTTTCCTGGCGTTTCCGGTCTTCCCCGTTATTCTCGATGAATTCACTCCCTATACTGGCTACCAGCTTTTCTCCAAAGAAGATCTTCGCCTCCAGCACATCCCGGTGATACAGTGTGATCTCTTTGTCTGTTCCCTTATTACAGCACCGTTCCAGACAATGCTCATTCAGTTTTCTCTGTCCGCAGTATAGCTGTGTCCCATCCACTATGATCAGCCATTTTTTCTTATATCTTGCATCCTCAAAGCATCGTCTCCGGATCAGATGATACACCAGGTCCTGCTTGATTTCTTCCAACTCCATAGGAGCAAGCCTTTCCAGATACTCATTCTCTGTTACATGATGGGGAACGTATTCCCCGGCTTTTTCCCCTATAAATGCAGACAGATTTTTAGAAACCGTCTCTTCATTAAACTGTTCTGTCATCTCCTGCATACTGTCAATCCCCGCGATTCCCTTATAATATAAAGTCCCCAGCATCATCCGGTTTGTATATGTGATATAGCTCGGATGTCGGGGATCCTTTGTTTGGGCAAACTTCCAAAACAGCTGACTATAATATCTGTTTTGGATTTTATTAAGTTCTCTAATTGGATTTTTTTCAAGTTTCTTTTGTATTCTCTGTTCTTTTCTTCCCATTTCAGCCTCACCGCGAAAAAATTTTTTGTAATAATTCTATTTTCGCAGTGAAGCTGTGTATTTTCAATAGATTTAGTGCGAATTATTTTTACCTGTCAAAGCTGTTACGTGGCTGTAAGGGATTGTACCTCCGAAAAGATCCAGTGCGCTTCCAATCGTAAAATCCACCTTCCCTCCGCTGACCCTGCGAAAAGCCTCCAGATCAGAAAGTGAGCCAATGCCTCCTGCATAGGTGACCGGAATCCCCTCCCACCGGCCAAGCATACGAACCAGCTCTGACTCCATACCGGAACCTTTCCCTTCTACATCAACCCCGTGTATGAGAAATTCGTCACAATAACCGGCCAGCTTATCCAACGTCTCCGGCATTACTTTTACCCCGGTAAATTTCTGCCACCTGTCTGTAACTACGTAATAACCGTCGTCCTTTTTTCTGCAGCTCAGATCAAGAACAAGCCGCTTTTTTCCCACTGTATGTACCAGCTTCTCCAGATTTTCTTTCCGGAAGGAACCTTCTGAGAAAACATAGGAAGTCACAATCACATGGCTGGCTCCTTCATTCAGATATTCCATCGCATTTTCCGCCGTAATGCCGCCTCCGATCTGAAGTCCTCCCGGATAGGCCTTCAGAGCTTCCATGGCCTGCTCTTTTGTTTTCTTGTAGTATTTTGACGAGGCCGGATTCAGAAGGATAATGTGCCCGCCGGTAAGATGATCTTTTCTGTACAGATCAGCATAAAAAGCTGCTCCTTTTTCTGAAGAAAAATTTGTACTTGCGCTGTCTCCTTCATCCCGAAGGCTTCCTCCTACAATCTGTTTTACTTTTCCATTATGTATATCAATACAGGGTCTGAATCTCATATACTGCTCCTTTTCATAAAACTCTGCCCGGAAGGACTTTTTCCGAAACAAAAAGCCAGAACAGATCTGTGATCCGCCTGGCCATGTCTCTGCTGTCTGGTAAAATTATCAGTTTGAATTATTATTCCCGTCCGAATTATCCGTATCCTTCTGAGGGCCATTGTTCTCAGTCAGATCATCTGCTGCCTTGTCCACGTCATCTGTAATGTCATCCGTCACCTTATCTACCCCATCAGTTACATCATCTACGGCATTGTCCAGGACGCCGTCTCCGTCTCTGTCTCCGCCGGTAGCATCGTTCATAGTATCATTCTTCTGACTGTCTGTATTATTGTCCGTATTCTTATCTGTATTATTATTGTCCTGTGTGGTCTGATCTGCTCCGTTATCCGCATTATCCTTACTGCTGCATGCAGTTGTTCCGAGGAGAACAAAAGCGCAGGTTGTCAGCAGCAGAATTTTTTTCATTTTGTTCATAAGATTATCTCCCTTTCCATAAATATTGTAGTACTGTTACTATCTGCACTTTTGCAATATTTATACAGGGATTTTTTTACTTTTCTGCGTTTGTTCTCAGCTTTTCCATTGCTCTGGCCTCAATCTGGCGCACTCTTTCCCTTGTTACATTCAGCTGCTCTCCTATCTCCTCAAGCGTATGCGTCCTGCCTCCATCAAGGCCGTACCGCAGCCGGATAACCTGGCGTTCCCGCTCATTCAGCGCTTCCAGAAGTTCTGATACCTCCTCTTTCTCTACAATCTGCTCCATTGCTTCTTCAGGAGTTTTCTCTGTCCTGTCCTCCACCATATCGCCGAGACTGTCCTCTCCCGTTTCTCCCACGGGAGTTTCCAGCGAAACCGGGTTCTGAAGATATGTTATGATATTTTTTACATCTTCTTCAGATTTGTCCCCCAGCTTTGCCGCAATCTCGCCCGGAGTGGCATCTCTCCCCAGCGTCTGCTGCAGCTCTCTGGCCGCTTTCTGTACTTTTTTCATATTTTCGGCCACATGGACAGGGACCCGGATTTCCCGGGACTGCTGGTCAATCGCCCGCATCATGGCCTCCTTTATCCACCATGCCGCATAAGTGGAAAAACGGTTTTCTTTCTGATAGTCATACTTTTCCGCCGCATGCATCAGTCCCATATTTCCTTCCTGTATCAGATCCAGAAGAGGAACGCCTCTTCCCTTATAATGCTTTGCCAGGGATACGACCAGTTTCAGATTGCCCTCAGCCAGCCTCTTTCTGGCCGACTCATCTCCCCGGGCAATTCTTCTGCCCAGTTCCTTTTCTTCCTCTTCACCAAGAACAGGGATCTGTCCGATTTCCTGCAGATAAATCTTCAGCGGTTCGGATGTCTCTGCTTCCTGAGAATAATTCGTTGTCTTTTCTGAATTCTGTGCCATATCTTCCTCCTGTGATGTCTCTGAAGTATTCAGATCTTCTCTGTAATCTCTCCGTTCCGGTATGCGGCAAGCAGACGTTCCAGATCGGCAATCTGCTCTCTCAGCTCTCTTCCCGCATCCGTATCTCCTACCAGATACCGGTCATATACTCTCTGTACTACCATCGTTTCCGAATGAATATCATTTTCTTTGGCAATAGCGGCCTCTGTGGACTCGAAAGGTTCGTGCGCCACAAGACGAAGTCCATAAGAATTGTAAATCAGCGTATATCCCGCAATTCCGGTTTCTTTCTGATATGCCTTTGAAAAGCCTCCGTCAATAACCATTACTTTTCCGCCGCATTTAATCGGACTCTCTCCGTCCTTCCTTTTTACCGGAACATGTCCGTTTACAATATGAGCTTTTTCCGGGTCAAGGCCAAATTCCCGGAGAATGCCGTCGATTACCTTCTCATTTTCGATAAGGAAATAATAAGGATTCTTTTTCTCAACGTGAGTCTCGGAATCAGCAAGAAAACATCTCTCAAAGGTAGCCATTTTATTCTTTCCGAAAAGCGGAGAGTCCGGATGCAGCCAGATAAACCACATAATATCTTTTCCGGCCTGTCTTTCATTTTCATCCAGTGCAAAAAATCCTTTTCTGACATAACTGTCCAGCACGTCATAAAGTTCCCTGCCCCGGTATGTTTTTCCGTAAATCTCCACGTCTTTCAGACTTCCGTCCTCATTGAGCGGCACGCAGCCGTGATAGAGCAGATTATCATTATACACTTTATACAGCCCGCCTTTTGTAAGAAGGAACCGCATATGCTGCTGCAGTTTTTCGCAGTTCGCGAAAGCATGTTCCAGACGGTTCATGATCTCTTCTTCCTCCGGGGTCAGCCTGTAGGGATCTTCCGGATCAATGGTGGGGAAGTTCGTATCGGAAAGAGGATACTCCTTGCCTTCAAGAGTAATTGTCCCTTTCTCATAGTTGATTCTGTGAAGCATGGCCCGCTCTTCCAGATGGAACTCCGGCCTCCTTTGAATGATCTGTCCTTCAATCTTAAACTGAAGCACTGAAATTGCCTTGTGAATTCTCAGATTCATCTGCATTTCTTCAGAATCTGTCGCGGCTGTGTCTGTTGCTCCCTTAAGTTTAAAACAGGAACAGGGATCATCTCCATATACCCGCATGGCGTAAGTTGCCAGAGGCAGAAGGTTGATTCCGTATCCGTCCTCCAGTATATCCAGATTTCCATAACGGGCACAGATCCGGATCACATTGACAATACAGCCTCTCTGTCCGGCAGCTGCCCCCATCCATACAACATCATGATTGCCCCACTGAATGTCAACAGAATGATACGCCATCAGTTTATCCATAATAATGTGCGGGCCCGGTCCTCTGTCATAAATATCCCCCACTATATGCAGATGATCTACGACCAGGCGCTGAATCAGTTCTGATATGGCAATGATAAAATTCTCCGCCCGTCCGATCCGTATAATCGTAGAAATAATTTCATTGTAATAAGATTCTTTGTCCCGGACTTCCGCCTTTTCCGTAATCAGTTCCTCGATCACATAGGCGAAATCCTTCGGAAGCGCCTTTCTCACTTTTGATCGGGTATATTTACTGGCCGCCCTTTTGCTCACCTCAATCAGAAGATACAGATGGACTCTGTACCAGTCTTCCATATTCGTCTCTGATTGCTTAATGATATCCATCTTCGCCTTCGGATAATAAATCAGCGTTGCAAGCGTCTTCTTATCCCTGGCGCTCATCGTATTGCCGAAGACTTCATCTATCTTCTTTCTGACAGCCCCTGAGCCGTTCTTGAGAACATGAGAAAAGGCCTCATACTCTCCGTGGATATCTGTCAGAAAATGCTCCGTTCCCTTGGGAAGATTCAGAATTGCCTGAAGATTAATTATCTCTGTGGAGGCAGATGCGATGGTTGGATACAAATCTGACAGCCTTTCCAGATATCTTGTTTCCAGATCTCTCATTCTTTTTTCTCCTTAATTAATCAAGCGGATATCCGCAGTCTGCATCGCCGCCTGCTTAAAAATGAATCACATCTCCCATATCATACATTCCCGCTTCCTGACCTGCCAGGAATTTTGCGGCCTCCACTGCTCCTTTTCCAAAAACGCTTCGGGAATACGCGGTGTGTTTAAACTCAATTACTTCGTCTGTACCGGCAAAGATCACCTCATGGTCCCCCACAATAGTTCCGCCTCTGACTGCTGATATGCCAATCTCGTCTTTTTCTCTTTTCTTTCTCACCTGGCTTCTGTCATATACATAAGTATATTTATTGTCGAGAGCCTCATTAATGGAATCGGCCAGAGCCAGCGCAGTGCCGCTGGGTGCGTCAACTTTCTGGTTGTGGTGCCGCTCTACAAGCTCAATATCATATCCTGCCGGTCCCAGAACCTTGGCTGCCTCTGCAAGAAGCTTCAAAAGAAGATTGATTCCCATGGACATATTTGCGGATTTAAGGATTGCGATCTGCTGTGAAGCAGTTTTTACTTTCTCAAGCTGCTCTTCAGAAAGTCCGGTTGTACACAGCACAACCGGCAGATTTTTTTCCATGCAGTAATCCAGAAGTCCGTCCACTGCCCCGGCATTGGAAAAATCAATCACTACATCGGCATCCACATCGCATTTCTCCAGGGATTCGAACACCGGATAATCATTCGGAACCGCTGTATAAGCATCTACACCTGCAGAAATAACAGCATTTTCATCGTTTTTCACGATATCTGTAATCATTCTTCCCATTTTCCCGTTGCATCCATGCATCAGTATTTTTATCATCGTCTTTCTCCTCTCTATTTCTGCATTCTGAAATAAAACACAAACTATAAAAAGAGGATATCACATTTGAGAGCTTATCTCAATATATGATATCCATTTAATCTTTGAATGATCGGCTGCTTCTGCATTCCCTTTCAATCGTCAATACACTCCAGTTTGCTTACCGAAACCTCATAGGCCGTGCGTGTCTCCGTCTCTGTTTCCGAGAGTTTTTTCACATATTCCCTGCTCTGAATCCGGCCCAGAATCCTCACATGTTCCCCTACGTCGAACCCGGAAGCATACCTTGCATTTCTTCCCCAGCAGATGCAGGGAATATAATCCGATTTCCCGTACGGCCGGTTTACTGCAAGCAGAAGATCCGCAATTTCTCTTCCCAGAGGCGTCTTCCGGTAAACCGGACGTTTACACATATATCCTTCCAGGAGAATGTGATTTGTCCGGGCTCCGTCCGGCTCCTCATCAATAAACTCAATCTCCCTTGCAAATACGGATAACACCAGACGGTTTTTCTGTTCCTCATGCCTGTTGTAAGACCGGAACTGTCCGGAAACCATAATGCACTCGCCTCTGTAATCCTCTGTTACGTCGATCAGGCGTTCCGACACCATGACAGGAATCCTGTCATTTGAACTGCTCAGCCTCTTTACCAGGATGTCGACCATATAAAAGCCTTCTCCGAAAACCTCATGGCTGTATGTAAATTCTGATACCACCTCTCCAATGACCGTCACCTGATTGTTCTCAATAATCTTATCTGACAT
Organism: Mediterraneibacter sp. HA8405; assembly: GCF_056148955.1. Taxonomy (NCBI): domain Bacteria; kingdom Bacillati; phylum Bacillota; class Clostridia; order Lachnospirales; family Lachnospiraceae; genus Mediterraneibacter; species Mediterraneibacter sp. HA8405. Next base: position 2,459,501 of record NZ_CM148758.1, read on the forward strand.
AATTTGTAGTTCTCCCTTCCTCTTTTCGGTATTTTTGAGTCACTACTAAATGTATGAAATAAGATTACTGATTAGAACTTCACGTATCAGAAATCGTTCGACATATTCCGAGACCTGAATCCCTGTCTTGCATCTGAACCTTGCCAAATAAAAATTATGTGATAAAATAAAAAAGTTACAGCCATCATATTACCGGCATAACCGAAGATTATTTATTGAAGGAAAAGAGTGTAGAAATATGAAGACCAAACGCGAAGATATAAGAAATATTGCGATTATTGCCCATGTCGACCACGGCAAAACCACTCTGGTCGATGAACTTTTAAAGCAGAGCGGCGTATTCCGTGAAAATCAGGAGGTCGCAGAACGTGTTATGGACTCCAATGATATCGAAAGAGAGAGAGGTATTACCATTCTCTCCAAAAATACAGCTGTCCATTACAAAGGAGTAAAAATCAATATTATCGATACCCCCGGCCATGCGGATTTCGGCGGTGAAGTGGAACGCGTGCTGAAAATGGTAAACGGCGTTATCCTTGTGGTAGATGCTTTTGAAGGAGCTATGCCCCAGACCAAATTCGTCCTCCGCAAAGCGCTGGAATTAAACCTTCCGGTCATTGTATGCATTAACAAAATCGACCGTCCGGAAGCACGCCCGGATGCCGTAATCGACGAAGTGCTTGAACTGTTTATCGATCTTGGCGCTTCCGATGAACAGCTGGAATGTCCTTTTGTCTATGCATCGGCAAAAGCAGGTGTGGCAGTCCTGGATCTGTCCGACGAAGAAAAAGATATGAAGCCCCTTTTCGAAACAATTCTCGAATACATCCCTGCTCCGGAAGGAGATCCGGAGGCGCCGACACAAGTTCTGATCAGTACAATTGACTACAATGAATATGTAGGGCGTATCGGAATCGGGAAAGTAGATAACGGCACAATTGCGGTAAACCAGGAAATGGTCCTTGTCAACCACCACGATCCGGACAAGCGGGAAAAAGTAAAGATCAGCCGCCTCTATGAGTTTGACGGGCTGAATAAAGTTGAAGTAAAGGAAGCAACCATAGGCTCGATTGTAGCCATTTCCGGCATCTCGGACATTTCAATCGGAGATACCCTCTGCTCTCCTGAAAATCCGGAGCCGATCCCCTTCCAAAAGATCTCAGAGCCGACAATTGCCATGCAGTTTATCGTAAATGACAGCCCGTTTGCAGGTCAGGAAGGAAAATATGTAACCTCCCGTCATCTGCGGGATCGTCTCTTCCGCGAGCTGAACACTGACGTCAGTCTGCGTGTAGAAGAGATGGACAATACAGACAGCTTCAAAGTATCCGGCCGCGGTGAACTGCATCTTTCCGTACTGATTGAAAATATGCGAAGAGAAGGATACGAATTTGCCGTCAGCAAAGCGGAAGTTCTTTATAAGACAGATGAAAACGGAAAGAAACTGGAGCCGATGGAAGTCGCATATATTGATGTTCCTGATGAATTTACCGGAGTTGTAATTGAGAAACTGGGGCAGAGAAAAGGGGAGCTCCGCAATATGGGCGCGTCCAACGGCGGATACACCCGCCTGGAATTCTCTATTCCGTCACGCGGTCTGATCGGATACAGAGGCGAATTTCTTACCGATACAAAAGGAAATGGTATTCTGAATACCAGTTTTGACGGCTATGCTCCATATAAAGGAGATATCCAGTACCGTAAGCAGGGCTCACTTATTGCTTTTGAGACTGGAGAATCTGTCACATACGGACTGTACAGCGCTCAGGAGCGCGGCACTCTGTTCATTGGCCCCGGCGAAAAAGTATATGCCGGTATGGTAATAGGACAGAACGGGAAAGCAGAAGACATCGAACTTAATGTATGCAAAACCAAGCATCTGACCAATACCCGTTCCTCCAGCGCAGATGAGGCTCTGCGTCTTACGCCGCCTAAGATCCTCAGTCTGGAACAGGCTCTCGATTTTATCGACACAGATGAACTGCTGGAGGTAACGCCGAAATCCCTCCGTATCCGCAAAAAAATCCTGGATTCCAGAATGCGTAAGAGAAGCGCTATGAAAAACTGAAAAAAATCTCCCTTTATCCCCGCCGGAAAAGGGAGATTTTTTTACCAGTATTGGACAGTTTATCCCGCTGTTCAAAAAAATTCATGATCCGCTGATTCGTTCTATACATTAATGTGGTTCCATGTTATAATATTTTTATAATATAAACAGAGTTTTCTTCTCCGTTTATGTTAAATATGAACAAAGGAGTTGAGCAGCATGAATTTTATTATCAGCGGAAAAAACATTGAGGTAACCTCCGGATTAAAGGACGCTATCGAACAGAAATTAGGAAAGCTTGAACGGTATTTCACTCCTGAAACAGAAATTATTGTAACACTCAGCGTAGAAAAAGGCCGGCAGAAAATCGAGGTGACAATCCCCGTAAAAGGACATATTATCCGGTCTGAACAGACAAGCAGCGACATGTATGTATCTATTGACCTTGTGGAAGAAGTTATCGAACGCCAGCTTCGCAAATATAAAAACAAGCTGGTTGCGCGCAGCCAGGGACATCCTACTTCCGCAGTATCTGCAGGCGGAATTAAAAAAGAATTTATTGAGTCTGAGGAAGCGTCGCCGGAAGATGACGAGATACGGATTGTCCGCACAAAACGTTTCGGCATCAAACCCATGTATCCGGAAGATGCATGTCTTCAGATGGAACTTCTGGGACACAGTTTCTTCGTATTCTCCAATGCCGAAACAGATGAAGTCAATGTGGTATATAAGAGAAAAGACGGTTCTTTCGGTCTGATTGAACCGGAATTTTCATAAGCCGATAAATAATTTTGGTTGAATGCCCTCTGTCCCCAGGGACAGAAGAAGGGACGGTTCCCCACGGGAATCGTCCCTTCTTCTCTTATTCCTCTGTTATCTGTATGCCGTCTGTTGTGCACGCAAACCAGCATTCGCACTGTTCTTCTACTCCTGCCTGTCCGCATGAAACTTCCATAATTTCCTTTTTCACTGCATTTTTTTCTTCTTCCGGAACTAAAACAAGAAATTCTACTTTTTCCGTATAAATACTGTCAAGAACTGTTAACTTTCTCTGTCCCAGAAGATACTGGATTTTTCCTGCTCCTGTATAATCCGTATCAATCTTGAGTTTTGCGCCGTGAATTCTGGTTATAATCTCTGTATGCGCGAGACCTTCTGCCGCCGCGCCCGAATATGCCCTGACCAGCCCGCCGGTTCCAAGAAGAGTACCTCCGAAATATCTTGTTACGACCACAAATACATCTGTCAAACCTTTTCCTCTCAGTACTTCCAGAATCGGCTTACCTGCCGTTCCGGAAGGTTCCCCGTCATCACTCATTCTTTCGTTTCCCGGATTTCTTCCGATTATATAGGCCCAGCAGTGGTGTCTTGCATCCCAGTATTCTTTTTTTACGGCCTCCAGATAATCAAAGGCTTCTTCCTCTGATGCAACAGGAAAGACCCGGGCAATAAAACGGGATTTTTTTTCCACGATTTCTCCTGTTCCTTCCCTGTAAACAGTACAATAGCTGTCCATATCTCGCTCCTCTTCTGTTTTTATTAATCGTACCAAACCATATATGGTCTGCTGTATCTGTACCATGCGTATCCGTCTGCGGCACTGCCGGTTATATTTTACTATAACAGACCCCTCCCCGATTCACAAGACAAATCATACCGGGGAATTTCTCCGTATCTGTACGTTCTTTGATAAAATCAGAAATTTTTCTTAATTTTTACGGCCAAAATGTGAAGTTTTTATTTTATCCTTTATTTAAAAGACCATATTTGATATAATCATAAGAGTTAAAAAAGGAGGATGCTATTCGTGAATTACGGGAAACAGAATCTTTCGAAAAGAAAGAACCAAATCTCTTCCAAAAAGAGAATGAAGACAAAACGCGTCGGTGTCCGATTTTTCAAGGCACTCATTATATGTATACTGCTTCTGGCTGTAATATGTGTTATCGGAATCGCTGTTATGGCAAAAAGGATTATAGACAATACACCGAATGTAACGGCAGACGATATAATGCCGCAGGGATATACGACCACAATTGTAGATCAGAACGGCACGGAAATCGAGACGCTTAAGAACTCTGATTCCAACCGTGTATACCGGTCCTATGATGAGATCCCCGAATATCTGGCTCATGCTTTTGTAGCCATAGAGGACGAGCGTTTTTACGAACATAACGGAATTGACCTGCAGGGTATACTGCGCGCAGGTGTTGTAGGCATAACCAATGGTTTTAATTTTTCAGAAGGTGCCAGCACCATTACCCAGCAGCTCATCAAAAATAATGTGTTTCCGAACTTTGTAAGTGAAAAAACACTTTACGACCGCGTGGAGCGAAAGCTTCAGGAACAATATCTTGCTCTGCAGATTGAAAAAGAGATGAGCAAAAAAGAGATCCTGGAAGCCTATATGAACACGATCAACCTGGGGCAGGGATGCCTGGGAGTCCAGACGGCATCTACCCGATACTTCAATAAGGATGTGTCGGATCTGACTCTGTCTGAATGTGCTGTTATTGCAGCCATCACCCAGAACCCTACCGGCTATGACCCGGTAACCCACCCCGAAGCCAACGAGAAAAGGCGGAAACAGGTGCTGGACAATATGCTGGAACAGGGATGGATTGTTCAGTCCGAATACGATGAGGCCATAGCGGATCCCGTTTATGACCGGATTCTGCAGACTGCGGCAGCAACGGATGACTCAGAGCCTTATTCCTACTTTGTAGATGCTCTTATTGACGATGTAATTCAGGACCTTATCAACGAAAAAGGATACACGGAAACTCAGGCTTATAATCTTCTTTACAGCGGAGGTCTTACAATCAAATCCACCCAGGATTCCACAATCCAGCAGATCTGCGATGAAGAAGTTGCCGATGTCGGCCAGTATCTGACAATAACCGAATATGGAATTGAATATGCACTCACTATACACAGAGCTGACGGCACTTCGGAAAATTACAGCAAAGAACAACTGGCTGATTATATTGAAGAAGCTCACAATGACAGCAATCCTACTGTATTCAGCTCAGAAGAAGAAGCTCTGGCGGCAGTAGAGGAATACAAGAGTACACTGAATATTGATACCGAAGCTGGAGATCAGGTGGACGAAAATATTGAAATAACACTCCAGCCACAGACTTCTGTCGTAGTTATGGATCAGTACACTGGACAGGTAAAAGCAATTGTCGGCGGACGCGGAGAGAAAAAGTCAAGCCGCTCGCTGAACCGGGCAACCGATTCAACCAGACAGCCCGGTTCTGCATTCAAAATTCTGTCCACTTACGCGCCGGGACTTAACGAATGTGGTATGACACTTGCCACACTAATAAATGATGAGCCATACAATTATACAAACGGAAAACCGGTCCGCAACTGGGACGGCAGATATATCGGATGGACAACCACCCGATACGCTATAGAGCATTCCATGAATGTCTGCGCAGTAAGAACGCTTACCGAAACCGTAGGGCTGGAAAAAGGATATGAATATCTCCTGAATTTCGGATTTACAACTCTCGTCGATGGTACTCAGGAAGGCTATTCGGGTTATACTGATATTGCTCAGTCCACTGCTCTCGGCGGTATTACCCGCGGAGTATATAATATAGAAATGACAGCAGCGTATGCTTCCATTGCCAATGGCGGGGAATATACAGAGCCAATATTATACACGGAAATTCTTGATCATGACGGCAACATTCTGCTCGATAACACTACACCGGATACTCATCAGATAATCAAGGAATCCACCGCTTATCTTCTGACAAGCGCGATGGAAGACGTTGTGACTCAGGGAACCGGAACTCCGGCAAGGCTGGACAGAATGACCGCAGCCGGAAAGACCGGTACAACTGACGAAAGCACGGATCTCTGGTTTGTGGGATATACGCCATATTATACTGCCGGTGTCTGGGGCGGATATGATGACAACAAATCCATGGAAGGCATGAACGCCAGCTGGCGTGAAACCCTCTGGAAAAATATTATGGATCGGGTGCATGAAGATCTTGAGAATAAAGAGTTTGATATTCCGTCATCTGTCGTAAGAAAGACAGTGTGTACACAGACAGGCCTTCTGGCAGTGAGCGGCTGCCCGTCAATCACAGAATACTTTGATGAGGACACTGTGCCGACTCAAAGCTGCTCCGGACATGGATATACTCCTCCGGCCGACTCCGATGAAGACAATGACTCAGAAAATACGAACGATAACAGCAACAGTCAGCAGCCATCTGATTCAAATCAGCAGCCGTCTGATTCAAATCAGCAGCCGTCTGACAACCAGCCGTCTGACAACCAGCCGTCTGATTCAAATCAGCCATCTGATTCGAATCAGCCATCAAATCCATCGACTCCATCGACTTCGGATCAGAACGGCGGATAATTGCAGAATTTATCAAAAAACAGAGGATTCAAGTTCTGAATCCTCTGTTTTTCTGACCTCATAACAATGCCGTATTAAATCATCACTTTTCAGTCTTCCATTACCAATTTTGCAGCTCCGCATATTCCCGCATCATTTCCCAGCTCCGCAAGAACAAATTTCACCTGCTTATCCGCAAAAAAAGCACGCTCCAGATAGGGCTTCTGTATGTATGGTATCAGCACTTCTCCTGCTTTCGACACTCCTCCTCCAATTACAAAAACAGAAGGATTGCATACCGCGGCAAGACTTGCCAGACCATACCCCAGATACTTTCCAAATTCCACCGCAATCTCATCTGCGACTTCATCACCGGCTTTTACTGCGTCAAATACATCTTTGGCAGTTACATCTTCTTTATTAAGAATCGTGGCACGCATTTCCTGTCCCAACTTCTTTTTGGCCAGTTTTACAATTCCTGTAGCCGATGCATACTGTTCCAGGCAGCCACAGTTTCCGCAGCCGCAGTGATCTGTTTCGTCATAGTTGACACAGATATGGCCTATCTCTCCTCCGGCGCCGGTCGCACCCACAAGAATCTTTCCGTCAATAATAATTCCGCCGCCGACTCCGGTGCCCAGCGTCACCATAATCATATTTTTTTCGCCGGCGCCGCCGCCCTTCCACATTTCTCCAAGAGCAGCAACATTGGCATCGTTTCCGATCACAGCCTTCAGTCCCGAAAGCTCTTCCAGTTCCCGTTTGACTTCCTTATATTTCCATCCGAGATTGGCGCTTCCATTTACAACCCCGTCAGATGTTACCGGGGCAGGAACCCCTACACCAATTCCTATAATATCCTTTTTGTCAATCTGATGCTCTTCAATCTTCTTTGCTACAGAAGCAGCCACATTCGGAAGAATTGCCGATCCTTCATCTGAAATATCTGTGGTAATCTCCCATTTATCCACAATAGCGCCTTCTGCCTCAAACAGTCCCAGTTTTACTGTCGTGCCTCCGATATCCACGCCAAAACAATATTTCATTTTCCTCTTCCTCCAATCCTTTCTTTATTTTTTCCCTTTTATCAGGTTTTCCTGAACTCTCTTATAAAGTTCCTGTGCCGCATTGTAGCCCATCTGTTTCTGTCTGTGGTTTACTGCCGCAGACTCAACAATGATGGCAAGATTCCGTCCCGGACGAATCGGGATGCTGTGGCAGACCACCTTATTTCCCAGGAATTCGGTATACTCCTCTTCCAGACCAAGTCTGTCATACTCTTTATCTCTGTCCCAGTCTTCCAGGGTAATAACAAGATCAATATTCTGAGTGTCTCTTACACTCTGTACACCAAACATAGATTTTACGTCTACAATACCGATTCCGCGAAGCTCGATAAAATGACGGGTAATATCCGGCGCAGACCCTACAAGTGTATCATCACTGACTTTGCGGATTTCCACCACATCGTCTGTCACAAGACGGTGACCTCTTTTGATCAGTTCCAGAGCAGCCTCACTCTTTCCTATTCCGCTCTCGCCCATAATCAGAACACCTACACCGTACACATCTACAAGAACTCCATGGATAGAAATGCAGGGAGCAAGTTTCACATTCAGCCAGCGGGTCAGCTCCGCCGTAAAAGCAGAAGTTCTGTTCGTTGTATTGAAGACAGGAACATCATGCTGCTCTGCCAGATCAAGAAAAATCTCGTCCGGCTGCAGACTTTTGCTGAATATAACACAGGGGAGTTTATATTCAAGCAATTCATGGTAAACTTTTGTCTTTTTTTCTTCTGTAAGAGTTTTAAGATAATTGTACTCCACATTTCCGATAATCTGTACTCTGTTTGAATCAAAATGGTCAAAAAATCCAACCAGCTGGAGCGCAGGTCTGTTCACATCCGGTACGTTTACCTCACGATCCACAAGTTCTACTTTCGGGGTCAGATTTTTCAGATCCATTTTCTCCACAATCTCTGTTAACTTTACACCGTGTCCCATTGGTTTTCTCCTTTTCATTGTTCGATTTCTTACACTTCACACTTAGGTCGATTATATCACTAATGAAAAAACTTGTACACTGATTCAGCTGCTTTTTCATTCATAGAAGGTATTTGGGCAAGCTCCTCTATTTTTGCCTTCCGTATATCGTCAAGGCTCATATAATGCCGCATCAGAGCCTTTCTTCTGGCAGGGCCGATCCCCTCAATATCGTCCAGAATAGAATGCACCTGTCCTTTTCCGCGGAGCTGTCTGTGATACTCTATAGCGAAACGATGGGCCTCGTCCTGTATTCTGGTAATCAGGCGGAACGCTTCTGAGGATCTGTCAATTGGTATCTCCTCATTCTGATAGTATAACCCGCGTGTGCGATGATGATCATCTTTTACCATGCCGCACACCGGAATGTGAAGATGAAGTTCATCAAGTACCTGAAGCGCTACATTTACCTGTCCTTTGCCGCCGTCCATCATAATCAGATCCGGAAATGAGGTGAATTTCCCCAGCTCCACATTTTCCTCTCTTTCTTTCAGTCCGTGGGTAAAACGGCGTGTCAGCACTTCTCGCATACTTCCGTAATCATCCGCTCCCTGGATTCCTCTGATTTTGAACTTACGGTAATCATTCCGTTTGGGGCGTCCCCGCTCATAGACTACCATAGATCCTACAGATTCAAATCCATTGGTATTTGAGATATCATAGGCTTCCATACGGACTATTTTATCCAGATCAAGAAGAGCCGCAATTTCCTTTACAGCGCCGATGGTACGTCCTTCTTCCCGTTTCAGGCGCTCCTTATCTTTAGAAAGAACCAGCAGCGCATTTTCCCGGGCCAGCTCAACCAGTTTTTCCTTTGTACCTTTCTTCGGTACTTTAATCGCGACCTTCTGCCCCCGCTTTGAACTAAGCCACTCCTCCAGCAGTTCCCGGTCCTCCACCTCGTCCTGAAGCATCAGTTCTGCCGGAATGAACGGAGTCCCTGCATAATACTGCATTACAAAGCTGTTCAATATCTCCGAAGGACTCTCTCCCTTCGAAATACGCAGATAAAAATGATCTCTGCCGATCAGGCGGCCTCCGCGGATAAAAAACACCTGAACCACTGCGTCTTCTTCTTCAGAAGCTACAGCCAGAATATCCCGGTCTTCCCCGCTGGAATCAGTAATCTTCTGCTTCTGGGCAACTTTTCTGACACTGCTGATGAGCTCCCGGTACTCAATTGCACGTTCAAATTCCAGGGATTCTGAAGCTGCATTCATCTTCTCTTCCAGCTCTTTGAGCACCGCATCGTAATTTCCATTTAAAAAACGCAGCACCTCGTTCACCGCTTTTCCATATTCCTCCTGTGAAATATATCCCTGACATGGCGCATCGCACTGTTTAATGTGATAATTCAGACAGGGGCGCTCTTTCCCGATGTCTCTCGGAAGACAGCGGTTACAGCTTCTCAGATGATACAGTTTATGGATCAGATCGATGGTATCCCGGACAGCCTGCGAACTTGTATACGGGCCGAAATACTTTGCCTTATCTTTCAGCATCTTTCGCGAAAGCACTACTCTCGGGAATGCTTCGCCTGTAGTCACCTTAATAAACGGATAGGTCTTGTCATCCATAAGCATAGTATTATATTTCGGATGATGTTCCTTAATCAGGTTGCATTCCAGGACGAGAGCTTCCAGCTCCGAATCCGTTACGATATACTCGAACCTCCGGATATGAGTCACCATCTGTTCGATCTTGACGCCTTTGTTTCTGCTGGCCTGAAAATACTGGCGCACCCGGTTCTTTAAGCTGATTGCCTTTCCCACATATATAATATGGTCCTTTTCATCGTGCATTATATAGACTCCCGGTCTGGCCGGAAGTTTTTTCAGTTCTTCCTGTATATCAAAATTATTGCTTTCCATGTGTTTTATTATACCTTTCCCCCTGGTTTCTGGCAAGGGAATCAAAAAAAGAGACAGAAACACAGTCAGGGATTCTTCCGCTGTTTCTGAAGAATCCCTGACTGTTAAGTAATCTCTTATATTCTGATAAAAATCTGTTACGGCTGCGGATAATCCGGATTATCCGGATTATCCGCAGCTTCAGTGTTTTCAACTGGTTTCATTGAAATGCGCTCTGTCTGTATTTTCTCTTCCTGTCCTTCTTCCGGCGCCGGCATTCCTTTAACCTCACGGAAAATCTTCATAAATTCTTTTCCTGTAATTGTCTCCTTTTCTATCAGAAATGCCGCAATCTTATCAAGCGCCTCCCGGTTTTCACTCAGCAGACGTTTTGCCTCTGCGTAAGCCTGCTTAAGCATCTTCATTACTTCTTCATCAATCTCCGCAGCCGTCGCGTCTCCGCAGTTAAGCACAGCCCGCCCGTCCAGATATTTATTCTGCACGGACTCAAGCCCCATCAGGCCGAACCGCTCTGACATTCCGTACTGAGTAATCATAGCCCGGGCAACCTTTGTTGCCTGTTCAATATCATTCGCCGCTCCGGTTGTCACCGTGTCAAACACAATCTCCTCGGCTGCCCTTCCGCCCAGAGCAACTACAATCATTGCCTCCAGTTCCTTTTTGGTGTTAAGGAACTTCTCTTCCTCCGGCGTCTGCATAACATATCCCAGAGCTCCCATAGTTCTGGGTACAATTGTAATCTTCTGTACCGGCTCTGTATTCTTCTGAAGAGCTGTCACAAGAGCATGGCCCACTTCGTGATAGGAAACGATTCGTCTTTCTTCTTTACTCATAATGCGGTCTTTCTTTTCCTTACCTACAAGAACAACTTCCACCGCTTCAAAAAGATCCTGCTGGCTTACCACCTGTCTGCCATGCTTCACGGCATTAATAGCGGCTTCATTGATCATATTGGCAAGATCTGAACCTACAGCTCCTGACGTAGCCAGAGCAATGGCCTCCAGATCTACTGTCTCATCCATCCGTACATCTTTGGCATGAACCTTCAGTACATCCACACGCCCTTTCAGATCCGGTTTGTCTACAATAATCCGTCTGTCAAACCGTCCCGGACGCAGAAGCGCGGGATCCAGGATTTCCGGACGGTTGGTTGCCGCAAGAATCAGAAGACCTTTATTCGTGTCAAATCCATCCATCTCCGCCAAGAGCTGGTTCAGCGTCTGTTCTCTCTCGTCATTGCCGCCCATAACTGTATCACGTGTTTTTCCGATGGCGTCGATTTCATCAATAAACACAATACACGGAGCCATCTGCTGAGCCTGCTTGAACAGATCACGCACACGGGACGCGCCCACGCCTACATACATTTCCACAAAAGCAGAACCCGAAAGAGAGAAGAACGGCACTTTTGCCTCTCCCGCCACAGCTTTCGCCAGCAGTGTCTTACCAGTTCCCGGAGGCCCTACAAGAAGTGCTCCTTTCGGAAGCTTCGCGCCGATGCCGCTGTATTTACCCGGATTATGAAGGAAATCCACTACTTCCTGCAGAGACTCCTTTGCCTCATCCTGCCCGGCCACATCCTGGAATGTGACCCCGGTTTCTTTCTCCATGTACATTTTTGCATTGCTCTTTCCGATGCCCATCATACCGCCGCCTTTTGTCATCTTCCGCATGAGGAAGCTGAACAAAACAACAAGAAGGACAATCGGCAGTATCACTGTCACAACAATTTCAAAAATCAGAGAGCCTGCCGTATCCGGCACTTCGCCGGAAAACTTTACGCCGGCCTCATCGAGAATCTCAGGCAGTCTGTCGTCACTGACATACCCGGTATAATAGTCCGGATCACTCTCTCCGCTGCCGCCGGCCTGATTCTGAATCTGACCGAAAATGTTGGAGATTCCGCCGCTGCTGTCATTCTCCCGGGATTCTTCCTCTCTGGCTCTGTCCGTAAGAGTAATATAGATTCTGTTGCTTGCCAGCTGTACTTCTTCTACTTTCTTATCTTCCACCAGATCAAGAAATTCGTCATAACTGATCTCTTCCGGACTGGAGCCCTGCATAAGAGAATATAATCCCATAACAACAAAAGTGACCAGCAGAGTGGTAATCAGTATAACGCCCCACCCCTGCCGGTTATTGTTGGAATTCTTTTTATTCTGGTTATCCATTACCTGCCTCCTGAAATTAACTAAAGCCGGTACGCAAAAAAATCTGCCTGACATTACCTGCCACATTGCAGAGTACATTATTTTTGCATATCAGCGTTATTACCATTATAAGTACAGGTTTTCCATAAATCAATAAAAAGATTATGAAAATATTGTAAAACCGTGGCATTTTATAGTATACTGAGAAAGTATTTTATACAGGAAACAGACCTTTACAAGTTATCAAATCGGAATGGAGAATGAAAATGAAAATCGGTTTTGACAATGAAAAATATCTGAAAATGCAGTCCGAACATATCCGAAACCGGATTAATCAGTTTGACAATAAACTCTATCTGGAATTCGGCGGCAAACTTTTTGACGATTACCATGCCTCCCGGGTTCTTCCGGGATTTGCCCCGGACAGCAAGCTCCGTCTTCTCAAAGAACTGAGCAGCCAGGCTGAAATCGTCATCGTTATCAGTGCCAAAGATATTGAAAAAAACAAAATCCGCGGAGATCTGGGCATTACGTATGACACAGACGTACTTCGTCTCATAGAAACTTACCGTGCGCAGGGCCTCTATGTCGGAAGTGTTGTTATTACACAGTTTTCCGGACAGGAAAGCGCTTTTTTATTCAAGCACCGTCTTGAAAACCTGAACATCCCGGTTTATCTGCACTATGTCATTCCCGGATATCCCGCCAACATTCCTCTGATCATCAGCGATGAAGGATACGGGAAAAATGATTATATTGAGACAACACGGCCTCTGGTAATTATTACAGCTCCGGGACCGGGAAGCGGGAAAATGGCAACCTGTCTTTCCCAGCTCTACCACGAACATAAACGGGGAATCCGTGCCGGATACGCAAAGTTCGAGACATTTCCTATCTGGAACCTTCCTCTCAGGCATCCGGTCAATCTGGCTTATGAAGCGGCAACAGCGGATCTCAACGATGTAAATATGATTGATCCTTTTCATCTGGAGGCTTACGGTGAAACAACCGTTAATTATAACAGAGATGTGGAGATCTTCCCTGTTCTGAACACAATTTTTGAAAAAATATACGGCGAAAGCCCCTATAAATCTCCTACAGATATGGGCGTTAATATGGCAGGAAACTGTATCTGCGATGATGAGGTATGCCGGGAAGCCTCCAGGCAGGAAATCATCCGCCGCTACTATGCTGCCCTGGATGCTCTTCTCGAAGGAGACTGCTCAGATAAGGAAACACAGAAAATCGAGCTTCTTATGAATATGGCGGGAGTCAGCATTGAAGACAGAAAAGTAGCCGTAAAGGCACTTGAACGCGCAAAAGAAACCGATGGCCCGGCCGCTGCCCTCGAACTGGAAGACGGAAGAATCATTACCGGAAAAACAACTAATCTTCTGGGTGCTTCCGCAGCTCTTCTTCTGAATGTTTTAAAAGAGCTTGCCGGCATAGACCACGATCTTCATATTATCTCTCCTCAGTCTATCGAACCGATTCAGAAACTGAAGGTTGATTATCTGAAGAGTAAAAATCCCCGGCTTCATACAGACGAAGTTTTAATCGCGCTCTCGGCCAGCGCGGCAGACAGTCCGGAGGCAAGACTGGCGCTTTCTCAGCTGCCCAAACTGGACGGGTGTCAGGCACATACTTCCGTCATGCTCTCGGATGTGGATATCAAAATTTTCAAAAAACTGGGCGTACAGCTGACCTGCGAAGCAGTCTATGAGCATTCCCACCTCTATCACTGACTGGCACAGATCGTCTGACAGTATATGCACAGCAGTCGTTTATCCCGTTTCCGGATTTCTGTTCTGCCGTCTGATTATAAATTTATGACCTGATTCAGAAAAAAAACTGTATTTTTTCCCGGATCAGGTGTATACTTAGAAAGTATTTATTTCATACAGTTCAATCATATGCATCTTAAGTCAGACCGCAACGGCGCGGTTCTGCAGGCTGTGGTTGAACTGTACTCTTTTTTAGGAAAACAGAACCGCTTTCATGAGAAATCAGACAGAATCAGCTTGTTTTCCGGACATTTTTTACACAGAACAAAAGGAGGAACTACAATGGCAGTAAAATATGTATTTGTTACAGGAGGCGTTGTATCCGGTCTTGGAAAAGGAATCACCGCCGCTTCTCTGGGACGGCTTTTAAAGGCCCGGGGCTACTCGGTAACTATGCAGAAATTCGACCCTTACATTAATATAGATCCCGGTACTATGAATCCGGTACAGCACGGCGAAGTATTTGTCACAGACGATGGGGCAGAAACCGATCTGGATCTGGGGCACTATGAAAGATTTATTGATGAAAGCCTGACAAAAAATTCCAATGTCACAACCGGCAAAATCTACTGGTCTGTTCTTCAGAAAGAACGTCGGGGCGATTTTGGAGGAAGAACCGTACAGGTTATCCCCCATATCACAAATGAAATCAAAAGCCGGTTCTACCGCAATCCTGCTGCAGAAGGCACTGAAATTGCCATTATCGAAGTTGGAGGCACCGTGGGCGATATCGAAAGCCAGCCTTTCCTTGAATCTATCCGTCAGTTCCAGCACGAACGGGGACGGGAAAATGTTATTCTCATTCATGTTACGCTGATCCCCTATCTGCGGGCTTCTCAGGAAATGAAGACAAAACCGACCCAGGCCAGTGTCAAAGAATTGCAGGGCATGGGCATTCAGCCGGACATTATTGTATGTCGTTCTGAATACCCGCTCAGCACAGAGATGAAAGACAAAATCTCTCTCTTCTGTAATCTTCCCGCGAATCACGTTCTCCAGAATCTGGATGTGGAATATCTGTATGAAGCGCCTCTGGCAATGGAAAAAGAGCGGCTGGCCGAGGTAGTCTGCGAATGTCTCCATCTGGACTGCCCGAAACCGGATCTGAAAGACTGGACTGAAATGGTAGAGAATCTTCGTCATCCCACCCAGGAAGTAACTGTCGCGCTGGTAGGAAAATATATTCAGCTTCACGATGCGTATATCAGTGTAGTGGAAGCATTAAAACATGGCGGCATTTACAGCCACACTACAGTAAATATCAAATGGGTTGACTCTGAGACTGTTACTGCGGAAAACGCAGAAGAAATCTTTAAAGATGTAAGCGGTATCCTTGTGCCGGGCGGATTCGGACACCGGGGTGTAGAAGGAAAAATCGAAGCGATTCATTATGCAAGGACCCACAAAGTCCCCTATCTGGGACTCTGTCTCGGAATGCAGCTTGCAATTGTAGAATTTGCCCGGAATGTACTGAAATATAATGACGCCCACAGCATTGAACTCAACCCGGATACTACACATCCGGTTATTCATATCATGCCGGATCAGATCGGTGTGGAAGATATCGGAGGAACTCTGAGGTTAGGTTCCTATCCATGCATCTTAAAAGAAGGGACGCTGGCAAGACAGCTCTATGGAAAAGAGGAAATCCATGAACGTCACCGCCACCGCTATGAAGTAAACAATGATTTCCGGGAAGACCTGGAGAAAGGCGGCATGACTCTGTGCGGACTCTCTCCTGACAACCGGATTGTAGAAATGATCGAAATCCCGGAGCACCCATGGTTTATCGCCACTCAGGCGCATCCGGAGCTGAAGTCCCGGCCAAACAAGCCACATCCGCTGTTTAAGGGATTTGTAGAGGCTGCGCTTCAGTACAGTGCGAAGAATTCCTCTACTACAGCTTCATAAGCACGGCATTTCTCACATTTTTTTATCTTTTTCGCATATTTTTTCGATTCCGGAAAAGAAGGGGCAAGATAGGACCACATCTCCTTCATTTTATAAAGGATGGTCCTGTCTCCCGACATTTCCCGGCAGTATCCCTCATAAAGAAGGTCGTGAAATTTTCGGATTTCCGGAACAGAAGCCGACAGGCCTCCCTTCAGCTCTCTCCCCAGAGCCGGATCTGCCAGTACTCCTCTCCCGGTCATTACCCGGTCCAGCCCGGCAAATCTTTCACTGATTCTCTGATAATCCGATACTGATGTAATATCTCCGTTATAACACACCGGATTTCTCGTCCGGACAAATGCATTTGCAAATGCGTCAAGATCCGGTGTATTTTTATAAAAATCTTTCTGAACCCTGGGATGGATAATCACTTCTTCAACCGGAAAGTCATTATAAATCTCCAGAATTTTTTCAAACTCTCCCGGCTCTTCCATTCCAAGCCTTGTCTTAATTGATATCTTCATAGTACATTTTTCGAAGATCTCATCCAGAAACCGCTTCAGCCTTTCCGGCTCTCCAAGAAATCCCGCGCCGCGGCACTTTGTAACTACCGTCCTGGACGGACACCCCAGATTCAGATTGATTTCCTCATACCCATAATACTCCTGAAGCTTCCTGGCCGTATACAGAAAGTCATCCGTCTGATTGGTCAGAATCTGAGGCACTGCATACATATCCTGATTATGTTCCGGCATGACGTCCTTTTTCTCTCTGGCGCTGAAATGTCCATGCTGATTCGGACTGATAAAAGGAATAAAGTATTTATCAAATCCTCCGAAACAGGCGTGCTGCGCATTCCGGTATATCCATCCTGTAATTCCTTCTAAAGGAGCAAGATACAGCTGCATTTTTCTCTCCTTAACTATTTCATCATAAAACGTATATTCTGCGGGCGGCCGGTCCTGCCGCGCCGGGCAGCCGGCCCGGACAGGCGGGGACAGAAATCCCTCTCCCGCCGACTGAGGGTAACACAGAATTTCTGTTCTTGTCAAGGAAAAACGGGTGTGCTAAGATGATTCATAGACTGAAACCATAATCGGCGTTTCTGAAATAATCTGCGGACTGCAGACCCGGTATGCGGCAAATCTGCAGCACAGAAAAGCCTCGTCAGAATTTTCCGGAACGCCCTGTCATATACAGGAGGAAATATCATGCACACAATCAAAAAGTTTATTGCCTACTATGGCCCGTACAAAGCGGTCTTTTTTATTGATCTTTTTTGCGCGGCTCTGATCAGCCTTGTAGATCTGGCCTATCCTCAGATCCTGCGTACAATGACAAATACGCTTTTCACCAGAAACAGCAGTGTCATTCTGAACGCCCTGCCCCTGATTGCAGCAGGACTGCTTCTTATGTACATTGTGCAGAGTCTGTGCAAATATTATGTAAGCTACCAGGGACACATGATGGGCGCGCACATGGAGCGGGATATGCGTCAGCGGCTTTTCGATCACTATGAGAAGCTTTCCTTCTCCTACTACAGCCGGAACAATTCCGGCCAGATGATGAGCAAGCTCGTCTCCGATCTGTTCGACATAGCAGAATTTGCCCATCACGGACCGGAGAATCTGTTTATCTCCGTAGTTAAAATTATCGGTTCCTTTGTCTTTCTCTTCCTGATCAACTGGAGGCTCGCCCTGCCGCTGATCATACTTGTTATCTGTATGTTTTTCTTTTCTTTCAGACAGAACAGCCGCATGCAGGAAACATTTATGGAAAACCGGCGGAAAATCGGGGATGTAAATGCCAGTCTTCAGGATACGCTTTCCGGCATCCGTGTAGTTCAGTCCTTTACAAATGAAGAAATCGAACGGGAAAAATTCAGAAAAAGCAACCATGCCTTTCTTCTGTCAAAACGGGATAATTACAACTGTATGGGAAGTTTTATGGGGTGGAATCTGTTTTTTCAGGGTATGATGTACCTGGTAACTCTCGTATTCGGCGGATACCTTATTGCCCACAATCTGATGGATGTGGCAGATCTGGCCATGTATGCCCTGTATATCGGAATTTTCATCAGCCCCATCCAGATCCTTGTAGAACTGATTGAAATGATGCAGAAAGGACTTGCCGGTTTCCGCCGCTACCTGGATGTAATCGAAACAGAACCGGATATTGAGGACGCGCCTGATGCCGTTCCCCTGGAAAATGTAAAAGGACGTGTCTGCTATGAGGATGTGTCCTTCCACTACAGCGACGACGACACCCCGGTACTCTCTCACGTATCTTTTGAAATTCCTGCCGGGAAATCCATCGCCCTTGTTGGCCCCTCCGGCAGTGGTAAAACCACCATCTGCTCTCTTCTCCCCCGGTTTTACGATGTAACCGGCGGAAGAATCACTGTAGACGGAAAAGATGTGCGGACACTGACCCTGAAAAGCCTGCGAAGTCAGATCGGTATGGTTCAGCAGGACGTTTACCTGTTCTGCGGCACCATCCGGGATAATATTGCCTACGGCAAACCCGGCGCTTCCCAGGAAGAAATCGAAGAAGCGGCAAAACGGGCCAACATACACGACTTCATCGTCAGTCTTCCTGAGGGATATGACACCTTTGTAGGGGAGCGGGGAACCCGCCTCTCCGGCGGCCAGAAACAGAGAATCTCCATTGCCAGAGTATTCCTGAAAAATCCGCCTATCCTGATCCTGGACGAGGCCACAAGCGCACTGGACAACGAAAGCGAACGCTGGATTCAGCAGAGTCTGGAAGAACTGTCCAAAAACCGCACCACCATCACCATCGCTCACCGTCTGTCCACGATACGGAATGCAGATGAAATAATCGTCATCACAGAAGACGGAATCGCAGAACGGGGAACACACGAAACACTGCTGGAAAAAGGAGGCATATACGCCCACTACTATAATATGTAGTTGAAATTATCAGTGGCAATGCCGATTGGAAAAGGACAGAAAATGGCGGAATACGGACGATGGGATGCGCCTTTCGGATAGCGGCTGCGGGAAATTTCGGCGACTTGGAGCGTAATTTAGTAAAACTTAAAACCCTGAGTACAGGCGTTAGGATTTTCAATAGATCTGTCCGAACGGAACGTGAGTTTCCATTGAAAATCCTGCTTTTAGCCTGTGCTCAGGGTTTTGTAGTTTTAATTATTACGCGGAACGGAGCTGAAATTTCCCGCAGCCGCTATCCGAAAACGTTTTATTCTCACTTCGTATTCTGACATTTTCGGACTCCTTTCAATCGCATGCCGCAGATAAATTCCTTTTTTACTTCTCCACTTTTCTTTCTGTTCTGCTGCTGATCTCTTCTTTAATCTGTTCTATGAATTCTTCCAGTCCTCTCTGGCCTTCATCTCCGGCGAAGCGGCTTCTGACGGAAACTTTTTCTTCTTCCTCTTCTTTTGCTCCTACTACAAGCATATACGGAATCTTCTTCATCTGTGCCTCGCGGATCTTATAGCCGATTTTTTCTGCACGGGTGTCAATCTCCGCGCGGATTCCGGCTGCTTTGAGCGCGTCAAGCACCTTTGTTCCGTATTCCATGTGCTTATCAGAAATAGGAAGCACTTTTACCTGTACCGGTGCTAGCCAGGTCGGGAAAGCGCCCGCAAAGTGCTCAATCAGAATACCGATAAATCTTTCAATGGAGCCGAATACAACTCTGTGGATCATAATCGGTCTGTGCTTCTCTCCGTCTGCGCCTGTATACTCCAGATCAAACCTCAGCGGAAGCTGGAAGTCAAGCTGAATCGTTCCGCACTGCCAGGTTCTTCCTATGGAGTCTTCCAGGTGGAAATCAATCTTCGGACCGTAGAATGCGCCGTCTCCTTCATTTACAACATAGGGAAGACCGATATCGTCCAGCGCGCTGCGAAGAGCGTCTGTTGCCATTTCCCAGTCTTCATCGCTTCCCATGCTGTCATCCGGACGGGTGGAAAGCTCTACATGATATTTAAAACCGAACAGGCTGTATACCTGATCGATCAGTTTTACAACACCTTTGATCTCATCTTTGATCTGCTCCGGCGTCATAAAGATGTGCGCATCATCCTGGGTAAAGCAGCGCACACGCATAAGGCCGTGAAGCTGACCGGATTTTTCATGGCGGTGTACAAGGCCAAGCTCGCCCATGCGGATGGGAAGATCCCGGTAGGAACGGGGCTCAGACTGGTATACAAGAATACCGCCCGGGCAGTTCATCGGCTTAATGGCAAAGTCTTCATCGTCAATCACAGTTGTATACATATTTTCTTTATAGTGGTCCCAGTGGCCGGATGTCTCCCAGAGATGACGGCTGAGCATAATCGGTGTGGAAATTTCCACATATCCCGCCGCATTGTGGATCTCTCTCCAGTAGTCAAGAAGGGTGTTCTTAAGCACCATTCCGTTGGGCAGGAAGAACGGGAATCCGGGACCTTCCTCACGCATCATAAACAGACCCAGCTCCCGGCCCAGTTTTCTGTGATCCCGCTTCTTAGCCTCTTCAATCATAGTCAGGTATTCTTCCAGTTCGGCCTTTTTCGGGAATGCAGTTCCATAAATTCTCTGAAGCATTTTGTTGTGCTCATCGCCTCTCCAGTATGCACCTGCAAGGCTGGTCAGCCTGAATGCCTTTACCGGTTTTGTTGTCATCAAATGGGGGCCTGCGCACAGATCGGTAAATTCACCCTGAGAATAAAAACTGATGGTTTCATCCTCCGGAAGATCTTCGATCAGCTCAACTTTATAAGGTTCATTTTTTTCTTTAAAATACGCAATAGCCTCATTTCTCGGCATTGTGTACTGTTTGATTGCCAGATTTTCCTTGACGATCTTCTTCATCTCCGCCTCAATCTTTTCCAGATCTTCTGCGGTAAACGGAGTCTCTCTGTCCACGTCATAATAAAATCCGTCGGCAATAGAAGGACCGATGGCAAGCTTTGTCTCCGGGTAGAGGCGTTTGATGGCCTGCGCCATAATATGGGATGCCGTATGACGGAAAGCGCCTTTTCCTTTCTCGTCATTAAAAGTCAGGATATTCAGCGCACAGTCATGGTCTATAACGGTTCTCAGATCCACAATCTCGCCGTCTGCCTCGCCGGCTGTAGCCACTCTGGCAAGTCCCTCACTTAAATCCGCAGCAATGTCATACACGCTCATGGGCTGCTGGTACTCTTTACATGAGCCGTCTTTCAGTGTAATCTTCATCTCATTTTTCCTTTCCTGTTTTTGTTTTCTCTTTCCGGGCCGCCTTTTTGCAAATAAAAAAGGCATCCCTCTGGAATGCCTCCTGTTATCTGAAATAAGAATCTATATGCACGGAAACACTCCCTGCAGGGACGGGAGATATGTCCCGCGGTTCCACCCTGCTTGTTTTCCATGACTGATCCGTCTGAGTCCGGTTCCGGACCTTTCGCCCTTCTTCCGTACAGATGGTTAGAAAACCTTCTTAATTCGTTTGATGATAACGGAATCACCGTGCCTTATTAGGGCCGCTCCGAGGTGGTTTTCAGTCAGCCGGTTCAACAAAATCCTTCCACCATACGGACTTCTCTCTGAGATGACCGGGAGCCTACTGTCCTCTTCAACGCTTTTTCTTCTACATGGGATATTCTACTCCAGAAGAATCTCCTGTGTCAAGCCGTAAATTCGCCGGAATCATAAATTCACCGGGGCCGTCATTTTCCCCGGAATATTCCGGTTCATACGGCGGCTCAGGAACAGAGAAACCCGCCCCGTATGTTACGCCTCATGCTGTTTTGCAGACAGCAGCCTGCACATGCCTTCATTCCGCAGCTTTTTGCCCATTTCCACATAATGCCGGCTGCTTTCATACAGGTTTTTCCTCTCTTCTTCTGTCAGCCGGCGTTTCACTTTTGCCGGACTGCCCACAACCAGGCTGCCGTCCGGAATCACCTGGTTTTCCAGAACCAGACTTCCCGCGCCGATCAGACACTCTTCTCCAATGAAGGCTCCGTTCAGTATCACAGAACCCATGCCGATCAGACTCCCTCTGCCGACAGTACAGCCGTGCAGAACAGCGTTATGCCCCACAGTCACATAATCTCCGATCCGAGCCGGATATCCGGCATCTGCATGAACGGTACAGTTATCCTGGATATTGCTGCATTTTCCTACTGTAATCTTCTCCACATCGCCGCGAAGCACGGCATAGAAGAGAACACAGGAATTTTCTCCTACTGTCACATCTCCGATCACAACCGAATCTTTTACAATATTCGCTGAATCCGCCGCTTCCGGTTTCTTTCCTGTCATAGTCGCCCGCCTCCGTTTTTCTGTCTGCACTGATTATTTTTTCCGCACTTTTCTGAACAGTATAACCGCCTCATAGGGCCTCAGGTCTTTCCCGATTTTTTCTTCATAATTGTGGATCAGCACTTCAGCATCTTTCCACTGTGCCAGAAGGGGACATGCTGACGGTTCTCTCTTAAAATTTGCACAGACAAGCATTTCCGTCTCCTGATCTGTCCTGGTATAAGCAAAAATCTGCTCATCCTCCGGCAGAAGAAGCTCAAATTTTCCGTCTGTAAAAACAGGGCAGGTTTTCCTCAGCTCTATGAGTCTGCGGTAAAACTGATAGACAGAATCCGGATCGTTTATCTCTTTTTCCGCATTGATCTCGCTGTAATTCGGATTCAGGCCGAGCCAGGGCGTTCCTGTTGTAAATCCTGCATTCCTCTGTGCGCTCCACTGCATGGGAGTACGAGCGTTGTCTCTGCTTTTTGCATAAATGGATTCCATAATATCTTTTTTGTCATATCCGGCATCCAGACGTTCATAGTACATATTGAGAGTCTCGATGTCCCTGTACTCCTCAATGCTGTCAAACCGGACATTGGTCATGCCCAGCTCCTCTCCCTGATAGATATAGGGCGTACCCTGCATTCCGTGAAGGACAGCAGCCAGCATCTTTGCGGAGGGGACCCGGTATGCCCCGTCATCTCCCCAGCGGGAAACAATTCTGGGCAGGTCATGGTTATCCCAGAACAGGCTGTTCCACCCTTTTTCATACAGTTCCGTCTGCCATTTTTCCATACACTTTTTCAATTTCACAAAAGGAAGCGGCGCAAGATCCCATTTTTCTTTTCCTTCCTCCTGATCCATCACCATATGTTCGAACTGAAAAACCATGGAAAATTCGCTGCCGTCCGGATTGCTGTATTTTTTCGCAATCTCCGGGGTGGCTCCCCAGGCCTCTCCCACAGTAATCAGATTCCCTTTCTGAAAGGTCTCCCGGCTCAGCTCCCGCAGGAATTCATGAAGTCTGGGACCGTTATTGGTAATGCCAAGATCCGGTTCCTTTGCGATCTGATCAATTACGTCCAGGCGGAAGCCGCCCACACCTTTATCCATCCACCAGAGTATCATGTCATAGATTTCCCGGCGGACTTTCGGATTTTCCCAGTTCAGATCCGGCTGTTTTACGGAAAACTGGTGAAAATAGTATTGCTTCAGTTCCGGAACCCACTCCCACGCAGGGCCGCCGAAGGTTGACTTCATATCATTCGGATAAACACCCTCTTCTCCATCCCGCCATACATAATAATCGTGATAAGGATTCTCCTTTCCTTTTACCGCTTCAAGGAACCATCTGTGCTCATCGGAAGTGTGATTGAGCACCAGGTCCATAATAATCTTTATTCCCCGCTTTCCTGCTTCCCGGATCAGTTCCTCCATATCGTCCATTGTACCGAACATGGGGTCAATATCCTGATAATCTGAGATGTCGTATCCATTGTCATCCTGAGGGGAGCAGTACATCGGCGAAATCCATACCGCGTCAATCCCCAGATCTTTCAGGTAATCCAGACGGCTGATAATCCCCCGGATATCCCCATAGCCATCCCCGTTGGAATCCTGAAAACTTTTCGGATAAATCTGATATACAACTGCATTTTCCCACCACTTGTTCGTGTTTTCTCCCATAACTGTTCTCCCTTCTTTCACAGACCGGAACTGCTCTGTACATCGGAAACAGAACTTATTTTTATTCAATGTTCTCTCCGTATCAGAGTTCCTTTTGGTTCCAGTATGCCGTCATGATAATTTCTGGCAAATAAAATCTCGCCGCCGGGTTTTATTTCCACCTTTTCCCCGGAACAGTTCAACAGCACTTCCAGTTTTCTGTTCTCACCATCCAGCTTGATGTATTCCACGCAGCGTCTGTTCTCATACTGATTGAGGAAATGAAAATACAGGCTTCTGCATGCTTCCTCGGTACGGCGGATTTTTATCAGGGTTTTCATCTGATCAATCCGCTCTTTGTTTTCCGCTGAATCTATGTCCTCCCACGGCATACACCGCCTGCAGTCCGGGTCGAATCCGCCCTCCATGGCAATTTCCGTTCCATAGTAAATGCAGGGGCTTCCCGGCAGGGTAAAGAGTACGGCCAGCTGCTGGTAAAACAGATCCAGATCATGGAAACGGTTCATCAGCCTCTCTGTATCGTGGGAATCCAGCAAATTGAACATCACATTATTATTCTGCTGCATATACATAGTATAACAGCGGTTTACCATATATTCAAACTCTTCCTTTCCCAGAGATTCGTCCAGGAAAAAGTCGTGAATTCCGCTCAGAAGAGGATAATTCATTACCGAATCGTATTCATCTCCCTGAAGCCACTGGCTGGCGTCATGCCAGATCTCACCCAGCAGATAAATATCCGGTTTCAGTTTTTTCAGATGTTCCCGGATCCGTTTTAAAAACCGGTGGGACACTTCATTTCCCACATCAAAGCGAATGCCGTCAATATCATACTTTTTCACCCAGTCCTCACATACTTTGCAGAAATAGGCGATCACTTCATCATTGTTGGTGTTAAGCTTCGGCATCCAGTCTGCAAAGGCAAAGGAGAAAAATCTCCCGTCCCTTGTATCGCCATGCCGGTTCAGATTCTCCCAGTCATGGATCATAAACCAGTCCGCATAAGCAGAATCCCGGCCTTTTTCCTGAACATCCAGCCAGGGGCCGAACTTTCTGCCGCAGTGATTGAACACAGCGTCCACCATGATCCGGATGCCTCTTTCGTGGGCCTGACGGCAGAGACTGCGCATAACCTGATCGTCTCCGAACGCGGGATCAATGCGGGTATAATCGGTAGTGTCATACTTGTGATTCGACTCTGCCTCCATAATCGGATTCAGATAAATCCCGGTAATCCCCAGATCCTGAAGATAGGGGAGTTTCTGCCGGATGCCTTCCAGATTGCCTCCATACCTCTCTTTATTTGTTACTTTTCCGGTCTGCCAGGGGGTAATGCCCGGATCGTTTTTCTCCGGCGTCCCGTTGCAGAACCGGTCCGGAAAGATCTGGTACCAGACCGTATCATTAACCCACTCAGGCGTCCGGTTTACATCCGCGGGATTCATCCAGGGCACAACAAAGCACTGAAGCATCCTTCCTTCCAGATTGATCTGCTCCTCCGTCAGAAATCCGTCTTCCAGATAATACCAGACCTGGTCTTCCGTATGCAGTTCAAAGTAATATTTACATCTTTTATAGGACGGTACAAGAGTGGTAGTCCACCAGATCTGATGGGGGAGACGTTTTTTGTACACAATCTCCTCCCTTCTGCCCGTCCATTTTTCATTTCCGCCCAGAATGCCGGCCTCAAAGGGATCGCCGTAATGAATAAACACCTGTTTTACGTCATATCCGGTCTTCAGGTTTATAACAAGTTCATTTTCATTCCGGGCATAGCTCATCTGTTCTGATGTTTTATGGTAAACACCTGTGAAATTCATAGTTTCCTCCTTTGTATTCCAGAGCTTCATACACTCTGAGCAGTTCCCCTACGCTCCACGCCTGGGCAAAACAGCCTTTCGACGAGACCGGATTACCTCCGTCATAAATCTCAGGAAGCTGTCCGATACATCCTTCCCGTATGGCACTCTCCAGCACCTCCAGCTGTATTTTTACCAGTTCCTTTGCTTCTCTGCTGAAATGGTTGATTTTCAGATATGCAAGATAATAGCCGCCCAGAGGATAGGTCCATACCGTCCCCTGGTGATAGGCCATATCCCGGTTCAGCATTTCTCCTTCATATACCGGATGAAACTGAGGATCTTCCGGATCCAGTGTTCGCAGGCCATAAGGGGTATACAGTTTTTCAAATACTGTATCTACAACCTGTCGTTCTTTTTCTTCCTCCAGCATGGTAAAAGGCAGAGACAGTGCCCAGATCTGATTGCACCTGATCTGACAGTCCGCGTCAGTACCGGAAATCACATCCTTCAGGCAGTGTCTGTCCTCCATCCAGAAAGCACTGTTAAAGGACGTCTTCACCTTTTCTGCCTGTTCTGCATATACACTGCCGTTGTCTCCGGAAAAAGCTGCCAGTTTTTCCATGATCCTGAGAGCATTATACCAGTAGGCATTTATTTCCACCGGCTTGCCGTGCCGGGGTGTGGGCAGGATATCACCCGCCCGCACATCCATCCATGTTACCTGATCCAGATCCTTCCCGGCCATCAGAAGGCCGTCCGAATCCACATGAATTCCGTACTTTGTCCCTTTCTGATAACACTCCACAATTCGCCTCATAACCGGATACATTTCCCGAACAAAATCTTTGTCTCTGGTTCTTTCAAAATACAGAAAGACACAGTTTATAAAAAGAAGGGAAGCGTCAGCCGTATTATACATCGGTTCCTTTTCTCCCTCCGGAAACAGATTCGGCATGAGTCCTTCTTTTTCATATGCGGCAAACGTTCTGAGAATCGATTTTGCCTCCTCACACCGGCCGGTGGAAAGGCAGATGCCGGGCAGGGCAATCATAGTGTCTCTTCCCCAGTCTTCAAAAAAAGGAAAACCCGCAAGAATGGTTTTTCCCCCGGTAGATTCTCGCCGGGAGAGGAACTGGTCTGCGCTCCTTGTCAGAAAAGAAGCGGTTTCCGAAAGAAAACCGGCCTTTTGGGTCAGATCCGTGCGCCGTTGTTTTTCCTCTTCTATGATATTCTGCACAGAAGACACAGTATACGGTTTTTTCCTTCTATTTTTCACAGATTCCTGGTTTGCAGGATCCAGTATATAAAGAAGTTCGAACGTGCCTTTTTCTCCCGGTCCCACGCGCCATACGATCCGGTGATCTGTCTTTGCGGCTCCTGTTTCTGTTCTTCCGTCACAGGCGTCATAGGCATAATAATACTGCTCCGCCGTCTCCGGCATACCCTGAATTTTTCCGTTTGTATAAAACTCCAGGCTAAGTCCTCCGCTCTCTATCCTTCCCGCGCTATAACCGGAACATTCTTCTGCTTCATATCGTTTATATGTCTGGCCCGCACAGATATCCTGTCCCTTTTCAGCGAAGCGGAAATAAGGCGTAACTGCCAGGCAGGCATAACTCCGGGTCCGGTTCATTACACGCCAGCATACGGCTATGGTATTTTCTCCCTGCCTCATGACTGCTTCTTTTTCAATCTCCACTCCGTTTATATGAAACCGCCACACAGGAGTGTCTTCAAAAGAAAATTCGGACAGGTAACGGTATCCCTCCTGCCTGCTGCCGTCCGCATATTCCTGTGTGGAAAAAATGTATGATTTTCCGTTAACCGTGATCTGTTCTTCCAGCCTCTGAATCATGTTATACCTGTGATTCGGTGCCTCCGTACAGGCCATAAAAAATGCATGATCTCCCCGGGCGGCAGCGCCGGTCATGGTCAGGGAGGAATATCCGCCCAGTCCGTTTGTTATAAGATAACAGTTTTCCAGCCCACGCTCAAATGTCTTCCAGTCCTGTTTTCCGTACACCCATTTCATACTGCGTCCTTTTCCTCCTGCCACTCTTTTCTCTGCCGCTGTCCGCCTTTTTTCCGCTTTTCCTCTTCCTCGCCGTCCCGGATATGTACGATTCCGTTCCGGGATGCCGGGCAATCTGCTCTGTGCCCCAGAATCAGAACGCTCTGAGGTTCTGCTGTCACTCTTTTTCCCACGGGAGACGGCGATTTCCACCTGCCGCTGTCGGAAGCATCGCAGAGGATCTCCCATCCCTTTCCTTCCGGTTCAGATATCACACTCTGTTTCGTACTGTTATAGACAATCCACAGCCTGTCCCACCTGGAACAGCTGTTTTTGCTTCTGTTGTCTACAGTAAAACTTACAACACCGTGTGATTTGCAGATATTGTCAATTCTTTCCGGAGCTTTCGCAGATTTGTCGCACAGTCCGGGAAGCTGTCTTCTAAGACCGATCAGTCCTTTGTAATATTCCACAAGGTCATGATTTTTCCAGGCAAGGGACCAGTCCAGCCGGTTCAGGGATACCGGAGCGTCAAAAGAGTCTTCCATACCGCCTTTTGTACGGGCAAATTCTTCTCCGGACAAAAAGAACAATGTGCCCTGGCATGTCATATAGACGGCCGCTGCCATTCGGTTCAGCCGCATCCGGTCCTCGTCCGCTGCCGTCTCTCCCAGTTTATCCCACAGAGTCTGGTTATCGTGACATGAGACATAGGTAATGATCTGGGACGGCGCTTTGGCCGGAGCCCGCTCTCCTTTTATGCTGGAAACACCGGTTTTCCCCCAGGCGGCGGCGCTTTCCGCAATGTCATTCTCATAGCCCGAAGCTCCCGTTATAAATCCCGGCCGTTTTATCTTCAGTGAGGATCCTTTCACTGCATCTCTGGTCAGATCACAGAACATGCCTATATTCTCATCCAGAAGATTTATATTTTCCCGGAGGGCGCGGGGCGCGTCATCTTCAATGGCAGTATCTCCGGCCGCCCAGGGTTCTCCAAAAAGAATTTTTACCCCTTTTCCATATCTGTTGTCCAGCTCCCGGCGGATCTGATTCAGCAGATCTACGTCCAGAAGTCCCATCAGATCAAACCGGAATCCGTCAATATGGTATTCTTCCGCCCAGTAAAGAACTGATTCAAGAATGTATTTTGCGCACATCTCTCTTTCGCTGGCAACATCATTGCCGCATGCAGAACCGTTGGAGATTCTTCCGTCGTCAAACACCCTGTAAAAATACCAGGGTGCAGTTCTCTGAAACCAGGAATCCAGAGAATACGTATGATTATATACAACATCCAGGATCACTCCAAAACCGCCGGCGTGCAGCGCCTGTATCATTTCCTTCATTTCCCGGATACGGACTTCTCCATGCCGGGCGTCTGTAGCATAGGAACCTTCCGGGACATTATAGTTTACCGGATCATACCCCCAGTTAAACTGAGCAGCATCTCCTGACTCATCCACAGACCCATAGTCATAGGCAGGCATAATTTCTACATGAGTCACACCCAGATCTTTCAGATAGCTCAGACCGGTCGGATGGACCCCGTCGTTGCAGAGCGTTGTATCTTTACAGGTAAACGCCCTGTATTTTCCCCGGTATTCTTCCGGAAAACCGCCGGATTCATCCCAGGAAAATTCTTTTACATGAAGTTCGTAGATAATCCGTTCCGGCCCTTCAGCGGGCGCCCGGTCTTTCTCCCATCCTTCCGGATCTGTACGTCTCAGGTCTACCGCCATACTGCGTCTGCCATTAATTCCGCAGGCCCTTGCCCAGGGATCAGCGGAACGTATCTGTTCCCCTTCAATTTCCAGCACGTAATCGTAATAGATCCCGTGCATATCTTCTCCTGTATGCCAGCTCCATACACCTTTTTCCTCTTTTTTCATAGGAATACAGGCAATAGCTTTCCCTCCGTCTCCCTCTGAATACAAATTCAGGGTGACACTGTCCGCCGCCGGGCTCCACAATTTGAAATAAGCACCGGCATCTGTACAGTCCGCCCCAAGATCATTTCCGCGGTATATATAATTTTCCTTAAATTCTGCGGTCGAATAATACTTTTTCCATTCCAAGGCTGTCTTCATATATTCTGTCCCTCTCTGTATTCATATATAGTTGTCGTAGATTTTTCTTATCTGCCGGAGGCTTTATCCCGGAAGGAATCCTGTCCTTCCGGGACCGCATCTTTTGCCCGCCTGCCGGGTTGATGGTGATATATCTGGTGATAGGATAACGTCTGCTTAACCTTTGACAGCACCGGATAAGCCATCCACATAGTACCTCTGCATATACAGGAACAGCGCAGCAATCGGAATTGAGATCAGAACCGCGCCTGCGGCGAAGCAGGTATACCAGCTGTCAATATATTCTTTCTCCAGCATCTTCCAGAGCCCGATCGCGATTGTATACTGATCCGAATTTGCCCGGCAGATAACTTTCGCAAAAATAAAATCGAGCCAGGGTGACATAAACGATGTCAGTACAGTATAGATAACAATCGGTTTACTCAAAGGAAGTGTAATCTTTGTAAAGATCTGCCATCTGGTACATCCGTCCAGAAGAGCCGCCTCATCTACAGCTACCGGTACTGTATCGAAAAATCCTTTGGCAATCTGGAAACTTAATCCCGCGCCTCCGGAATAGACAAGAATCAGCGCAAGTTTAATCAGGTTGCCCTCTGTCATGCCCAAAGCTTTTAAAATAAAATATACGGCAATCATGGACATGAATCCGGGGAAAAGTCCCAGAATCATCGCCATATTCATGTACGGCTTGCGAAGTTTAAACTTCAGTCTGGACAGACAGTAGGAAACTGCAAGTACATAAAAAGTCGCAAGGATGCAGGAGCACACAGCGATAAACAGCGTGTTCATAAACATCTGCGGGAAGTTCAGTATGGTTGTATCCGTAAACAGCTTCGTATAATTGTCCAGTGTAAAAGCTTTCGGGAAGAAGGTAGATACATAGGACCCTTTCTCCGCTCGGAAACTGGTCAGGACAACCCAGAGAATCGGAAATACCCAGATTGCTGCCAGAACCGCCAGAATCACATGGACGATTGAGTTATTGATAAACCGTTTTCTTTTTGCAGATTGAAATTTCTTTCCGGCCATGCTTAAAATCCTCCTTCTTCTTTATATGATTTCGTATTTCTGTATGTAAGCAGCGCCGCTGCCGCAAGTATGATAAATGTAAGAATACCGATTACCGCGCCGATGTTGTAGTACTGCTTATCTATGGTCAGCTTATACAGCCAGGTGACAAGCAGATCCGTCTTGCCCGCGGTGGACGACAGATCGGTGACCGGATCTCCTCCCGACAGCAGGTATATGACGTTGAAGTTGTTGACATTTCCCGTAAAGGTTACGATCAGATACGGGGTTGTTACATACAGCATATAGGGCAGCGTAATTTTCGTAAATATCTGAATGGAATTAGCTCCGTCAACCTTTGCCGCCTCATAAAGCTCTGCCGGAATATTCTGAAGCACGCCGGTAAGCTGCAGCAGCGTATAGGGTACACCTACCCAGATATTGACTATAATAACCGTCACTCTCGCCCAGGTGGGATCCGTAAAGAACGGAAGACTGGCATCCGAAGCAATCAGTCCCAGATTACGGAGAAGTACATTTATTGCGCCTTCCGGCTGAAGCATGGTACGCATAATCAGAAGAGATACGAACATGGGCACCGCACATGAAAGCACAAAACAGAATCTCCAGAATCCTTTCGCCCTTGTCCCCTTCCGGTTAATCAGAAGAGATACGATCATTCCGAATATATAGTTGCTGAAAGTGGCAAAGAAGGCCCAGATCAGAGTCCATCCCAGCACCGACCAGAACGTGCTTCCCAGAATACTGCTGGAATCAAACAGCGCTTTAAAGTTATCCAGACCCACCCAGTCAAACAGCATCAGATGACTGCCGATCTTACTGTAGTTTGTAAATGCCATACAGATCATAAAGATCAGAGGCAGTACAGTAAACGCAAAAATGAAAAATACCGGCGGCGTCATAAGAAGTCTGTGCAGGTTCTCGTGAAGCAGGGATTTCAGATCTTCCCTGAAATTGTTCACATGTTTCTTTGCCTTTGCCAGGCATTCCGCCTTATAGGCACTCCGAAGGGCGCCCCGCCATGCCAGAAACATAAGTACAGTCAGAAATACGGTAGCTACTCCGTAAAGGAGAATCAGTATCGACTGATCACCTCCTGTATACACATAAATCTGCTGTGCCTCATCCCATACCTCTTTCTGTTCCACTGTACCCAGAGAAGGCAGCATGCTTAAAAATCCGGCTCCGTTTACAACCATAAATACTATGTATGCAACTTCGATGGCCAGATAAATAAGACCTTTTATAACCTGGCCGTGCACAATATTTCCAAATCCCATAAGCAGCATGGAAAGTTTTGTCTCAAGACCGCCCTCACGAATTGCCTTTGTGGCTGTGTAGGGAGTCGGAAAATCATTTACTCTCTTTTTAAATATTCCCATCCTCATCACCTCATTTGATTCCGTCACTGTTCATCGCTTCGTTCATCATCTCGGTCTGCTCCGCCGCATTGTCGTGAGTGATCGTTCCATTACGGATACCCTTGCCCATATTCTCTACCGGAGTCCAGCAGTTGCTCATTTCTGCCAGATTCGGCTGCAGAATCGAGGTGCGATTGAACGTGTCGTTTACTGCCGCCACTACTTCGTCCGATATAATAGACTGATCCGCAAGCAGCTCTGTATTACAGGGAACCACGCTTTCCAGTTCATAGTGCAGGCGCTGGGAGGCAGCGTTTCCAAGATAAATGGCAAGCTCCACGGCCTGAACCATATACTTGCTCTGAGTGTTCACGCCGACTGCTTTTGTTCCCGCATAAGAATACATCTGCTTTTCTTCGCCGTTCAGTGTATAAGTCGGAAGAGCTGCCACCCCCATATTGTCTCCCAGGGCTTCTTTCACTGCTCCGGCATCCCATGAACCGCTGAAAATCGCATTGATGCTTCCATCTCTCAGGCCTGCAATACCTGAACCGAGATCATCAATTCTGAAATTCGGATTAGATTCCAGGTCAATCAGATAATCTGTCACCTCAGCCGCTTTCTCTCCTCCAAAGTCAACGCCGGCAGAAGCATCTGTTCCGTCTCCGAACAGGGTGCATCCATTGCCGATATAGAAAGAAGCCAGATACCAGGAATTGGTAAACGGGAAGGATACAACGCCTTTTTCCAGCATGGTATCCAGATTTTTCACATCTTCCTCGGAAAATACGCTTTTGTCATAGAACATAAACCATGTATTGATCGCAAAAGGTACCCCGTAAATCTCTCCGTCCTTTGTTACAGAATCCAGGGATGCCTGGGAATTGGTGCTTTCAATCTCCTCCCTGTATTTTCCCCCGAATTTCACCAGTGCGTCTGCGTCTGTCATTGTCGTCAATGTGTCATTCGCGTACATAAAAACATCTGCGCTGGCTTCCGGATCCTGGGAAACCTGACCGGCGGCGCTGGCTTCGTCCGCTACGCCGTAGACAAATGTGATATCCCACTCCGGATGCTCGTCCGCAAATGCATTACAACAGGTCTGAAGCCATTCGCCCTGATCCTTCGACTGGTCTCCCTGAGGAGACCAAACCATAAGCCGGACGCTTTCTTTTCCCTCTTGTCCGCTGCCGCAGCCCGTAAGTCCTGTGACAGCAAGCCCGGTGGTCAGCACGCCTGCCAGCAGCACTGACAATGCTCTTCTTCTCATTCTTTTTTCATCCTCCTTTGTACAAAAGTTTCGTATTGTTTCGGTAATTCTTATCTTAGTCTTTTTGCTCAGAAGCGTCAAGCAATTTATTGAGATCGCACAATATTTATATACTATTCACAGTTTTTGCTGTTGAATTTTGTGCATTTTTCGAAATGCGGCATTTACATTTCCGAAACTTTTCTAAACTACACATATGTCTGATTGATTTTCTGTCCTGTATTATTTATAATGAAATTGGTTATTTTTGTAAAGGAAGGCGAATGGGAAATGACAACAATCCAGGATATTGCGGACAAACTGAATATATCAAAGGGCACTGTATCAAAGGCTCTGAACAATGCGCCTGACATCAGCGAGACTCTGCAGAAACAGATTCTTGAAACTGCTGTGGAACTGGGCTACACAAAGCTCAGGCGCTATAAAAATGCACAGCGGAAGCTCTGCATCATTGTCCAGAAAGATAATATTCAATATAAAGAATCCCACCAGTTTGCCTATGACATCCTGATCGGATTCCGTCAGATGGCAGAGCCCGCCGGTTTTGAAGTAGACGTTGTGCCTGTCGATATTCATACCCAGCGCCAGTTTTCCTACGACGTTTTTATGCTTCAGAATGATTATGCCGGAGCCTTTGTCATCGGTTTTTCTCTGGGAGAGCCATGGATGAAAGATTTCCAGACAAGCCGGACCCCGGCAGTACTGTACGACAATCATATCATCGGCAATCCTCACACCGCATACGTGGGAATCGACAATAATGAAGGCATGGATCTGGCAGTAGCTCATCTGAAGGCTCTGGGACACCAGAAAATTGCGTATTTAAGCAGTGCTCTCGGTTCTCACATTATGCAGGTCAGACACCGCGCATTTTTTCAGGCAATGCATCACCACGGTCTGAAAACAGATTCCAGCTATGCCGGATGCTCCTATTATCTGTCAGAATGTATGGAAAAACATCTTCCCCGCTTTCTGGATATGGGAATGACTGCTGTAATCTGCTGTCAGGACACATTTGCAAGCGCCGCGCTGACCCAGTGTCAACAGCTGGGATACCGCATTCCTCAGGACATCAGTATTATAGGATTTGATGATCTGCCAATCTGTCCCTATACTTCTCCTCCTCTCACCACAATCCGGCAGGATCGGACTGAGTTGGGAAAAAGCGGCTACTATGCATTAAGCAGTCTGATGAATCAGGTGTCCATCGGAACAATTCTCCTGCACGCTCAGCTGATTAAAAGAGATTCTTCCGGGCCGGCACCGGGACAGCATACGGATGAGACTGATAAAGATTTAAGTGTATTATTTCAATAAAGGATGGATTTAAATGGCTGACAGAAAAACTGAACTTATAAAAGCCGGGCCGCTTCGAATCGCCCAGGCACAGATGCCTGTCATCACCGACCCGATCGCCTGCCGGGATTATCTGGAGGAGGCTGCTGCAAAAGCAGCTGGGCAGAAAACGCAGTTTCTCCTCCTGCCGGAAATGTTCTGCTGCCCTTATGATACAGCCTCTTTTCCGGAATATGCAGAAGAAGAAGGCGGACCGGTATACACTCTCTGTTCAGAAACAGCCCGGAAATACGGCATTTACCTTTCTGCCGGAACCATACCGGAAAGAGACAGCCGGGGCAGAATCTATAACACTGCCTATGTATTTAATCCCAAAGGACGGCAGATCGCAAAACACAGAAAAATGCATCTCTTTGATATACAGATACAGGGCGGCCAGCATTTCCGGGAATCAGATGTACTCTCTGCCGGAGATTCTGTTACTGTCTTTGACACAATCTTCGGCACCTTCGGGCTGGCAGTCTGTTTCGATATCCGCTTCCCGGAACTCTTCCGCCTTATGGCGCTCAAAGGCGCCCGGGCCGTCTTTGTTCCGGCTGCCTTTAATATGACAACCGGTCCCGGACACTGGGAATTGCTTTTCCGCTCCCAGGCACTGAACAATCAGCTTTTCACCATAGGAACCGCTCCCGCCCGGAACCCTTCCGCCTCCTATGTCTCATGGGGCCACAGCATTGTTGCCGGCCCATGGGGAAATGTAATCAACCAGATGGATGCAGAAGAAGATTTCAGAATAACAGAAATAGATCTGGAAGAAATCAGACGGGCAAGAGAACAGATTCCCGCGCTCAGCGGACGGCGGACAGATGTATACAATCTGACCGAGAGACGAATTTGAAATTATCGGGGACAGTGCTTGCTGGATGAGAGCAGAAAACAGCGGGATACAGACGGATGGATGCGCCTTTCCGGGGAAAGTGGAGTGGGAATCCGGCGACTTTGGAATGGCCGTAGTAAAACTTAAAACCGGAAATCCGGCGTTAAGATTCACAATGGAGCTGTCCGCGCGGAACGCAAGTTTCCATTGTGAGTCTTGTTTTTAGCCGGATTTCCGGTTTTTTAGTTTTACCAGGTCATGGAACGGAGCCGGATTCCCACTCCACTTTTTCCGGAATACGATTTTCATTCCATTGTATCCGGATGTTTTCGGACCTTTTCTCCAGCCCCACGTCCCCGGTAAATTCAAATAATATGTTTCTTTTTGAAGATGATGAGACATCCTATGATGACCACAATACTCAATGCTACAATCATAGGATATCCGTTTTCCAGACCCGGCATGTCCTTGAAGTTCATTCCGAACCATCCGGTGATCAATGTCAGCGGGAAGAAAATGGTAGATATCACGGTCAGGAACTGCATATTGCTGTTCTGTCTTGCGTCCACCTGAGCCTGATAGGCATCCTTTACCTGCTGCGCGTATTCCAGCAGATGGCTGGTCCGGCTCATAAGCCGGTCTGCACGGTCAGTCAGGATTCCGAAATACTTCAGATGCTTTTTCAGGAAGAAGCCATTTTCGTTTTCTTCCAGATCCCGGCTCAGATCCATAATCTCATCATAATAACTGCGCAGATTCAGAAGCTCCCTTCGAATCGGCATCAGCTTTGTCTGAAAATCAGAGATCTTCTGCTGCGTTACATCTTCTTCCATGCGAAGCAGGCGTTTTTCATATGCTGCAAGCATTTCCAGATCCCGGCTCATAAATTCCGCAATATAATTATAAAGGAACCGCTCCTTCGTCTCTCCCTGATGGGTTCTCTTGCGCTGAATCCGATGAATCAGACGGAGAGAAAAATTATCGTCATCCACTATAACTACATTGCTTCGGTTTACGAAAAAGTACATTCTGTACCTGCTTCCCAGCACATCCAACAATTTGGGAATACACAGAGTTCCTACAATACACTCCTGCTGATTCTCCAGCTTGCAGAATCCGATTTTCGAAACCTGAATCTCATTTTCATAAATAATACCTGCTTTTCCCAGCACTTCATCCGCATGTTTTGAGTCTGTAATAAAAACTGCCGGAACCTGATCAGCTTCCCATTCTTCCATCTCAACCGGGAGAAGCTGCTCACCGAATTTGAAAATCATCCTATCACCTTACTGTCTGTTTTCCGGAGCGGGTGTATTTTCCCGGTTCTCCGTCCTGTTTGCAGCCCTGTCATAGGCCTCCTGGTACAGAAGTTCCTGTGAGTTAACGGGCTTTCCCTTACATTCTACCATAGAATAGGTTCCTGTGTTATCCTCAATTCTCGCTTTTTTGTTATCACTGAGCATCAGATCAAAAATACCTCTGACACGTTTTTTAAGAGCTTCGGAATAAACCGGAGCAGCCACCTCTACTCTCTTCACCGTATTTCTTGTCATGAAATCCGCAGAGCCGATATAATACTTTGTTCTCTCTCCGCAGCCGAAAATATAAATTCTGGAGTGTTCAAGGAATCTTCCTACAATGCTGATTATACGGATATTTTCTGTTTTTCCGGGAATGCCCGGAATCAGACAGCAGATTCCTCTGACAATCATATCAATGTGCACGCCGGCGCAGGATGCCTCCACCAGTTTATCAATAATGCGCTTGTCCGTAAGAGAATTCAGTTTCAGGCCGATATATGCCTCTTCCCCGTTTCTCTTATGCTCTATCTCCTCATCAATCATATCAAGGATTCTGGACTGAAGGCACTTCGGAGCCACCAGCAGATGCTCGGATTCTTCCACAACTTCCCCCTTTGTCAGAGCCTGGAAGACACGGGCGGCCTCCATGCCGATCTGCTCATCGGCAGTCATCAGAGACAGGTCCGTGTAAAGTCTGGCTGTCTTTTCATTATAGTTTCCGGTGCCGATCTGGGTAATATACTCAATGCCTTCTTCTCCTCTTCTGGTAATCAGGCAGAGTTTGGAATGCACTTTATACCCTTCCAGACCATAAATAATCTGACAGCCCGCCTTCTCCAGCATACGGGACCAGCGAATATTGTTTTCCTCGTCAAACCGCGCCCGGAGTTCTACAAGGACAACAACCTCTTTCCCGTTTTCCGCCGCCTCACACAGCGCCTCAATTACTTTACTCTGCCTTGCCAGACGATAGAGCGTCATCTTGATGGAGATAACCCGGTCGTCTTCTGCCGCTTCCGTAAGCATATTGAGGAAAGGACGAATTGCCTCATATGGATAGGACAGCATTTTATCTTCTTTTCTGATCTGGTCAAGAAT
This sequence comes from Mediterraneibacter sp. HA8405, assembly GCF_056148955.1. NCBI lineage: Bacteria > Bacillati > Bacillota > Clostridia > Lachnospirales > Lachnospiraceae > Mediterraneibacter > Mediterraneibacter sp. HA8405. The sequence goes on from NZ_CM148758.1 coordinate 2,497,735, forward strand.
GCTTTGGCCGTCCCGGAAATCCGCGGACTTCTGAGGAACTCTTCTCTCATAGAACAGTTCCGGATTCATGCGAAGCAGATCCTGGATGTGAGAAATAAAAGATACATCCAGCGGCGCTTCACTTTTAAACACCCGTTCCGGAAGCACATCCAGATAACGGCACAGCACTTCGATTACGGCAGGATCCATTTCTCTTGACATATCAAGACGGACAGGAGAAAGTTTCTTTCTCTGTTTCATCAGTTCTTCCATAAAATCCCGGTAATCCAGGTCCTCATCATAAAGCGCGTCTGCGTCAATATCCGCATTTCTTATCACGCGGATAAGAGATTTTCCTTTTACTTTATAACCTTTAAACGCCTTTCCGATGTAGTGGAGAACAACATTTTCAGAGAGCATGTACCTGCCCTTTCCTCCCGGCAGCTCGATCAGTCTCTGAACCATATTGTTGGTACAGGGAATAATGCCGATTCTCTCTTTTTTGCTTCTCGTCTCCAGAACTACAACCGCGTAGATTTCCTGATTTCTGAGGAACGGGAAAGGCTGCCGTTTTCCAACAATCGTAGGAGAACTCAAAGGCAGAATTTCATTATTAAAATACTGTTCCAGATACTTTTTCTCATCCGATTTTGCAGTCGTAAAATCAATCAGTCTGATTCCATATCCTGCGATCTGCTCCATCAGATCCTCATAGGCAGCGTCTTTTCTCTTGTTCAGCCGTTTCACCTCTTTTAATATGGCTTTGATCTGCTCTTCTGAAGTCATATTGGTCTTGTTGTCCCGGATCTTTGTATTAATCAGCATCTGATCCTGAAGTGATCCTACTCTGACCCGGAAGAACTCGTCCAGATTGCTCTGATAAATCGATACAAACGTCATTCTCTCACACAGAGGAACCGACTTGTTTTCCGCCTCCTCAAGTACACGTTCATTAAACTTCAGCCAGGACAATTCCCTGTTCATATAAATGTTTTCCATTTTTCTCCTCCTTTGTATTATGCCTGCTGCCTCTCCGGCTCTCAGCAGAGCTTGCTTCCGTTTGCCACAAGCTTGAATTTACATTTTAACCGTTCCGCGGCTCTTCTGCACATGATCATCCGCTTCAGGAATATTTCAAAATAATCCATCACTGTACAAATGCTGTCATCTAATTCCAGCTCCATCTGTATCATACCCTTTTCTTTGTGAATAATCAACTTCGAAGATAAAGCCGCATAATTTACCCGGTCATGAATATCAAAAGACGCCGCGTTTGTATTCTGCACCCGGTTTCTCCTTACATCCGTCTTATCCGCGAGAATCAGCGCGGCGGATACTTCATCCACAGCGGTTCCTGTCTCCTCGTCATGATGGCCGATGGCCGTTGTAACCGCCAGAATATCCCGGCAGGGCATATCTGTTTCCTTCAGAATCTGATAGGCCAGAATCGCGCCGCTGTGGGCGTGGTCGTGCCGGTTAATACTGTTCCCGATATCATGCATATATCCGGCAATCTTTGCCAGCTCCACCTTGTGCTTTCCATAGCCCAGCTCTTTGAGTATCCTTCCTGCGGTCTCGGCTGTTTTCGCCGCATGCTTCCGGGAATGCTCGGTATATCCCAGTTCCCGGAGCGTTTCATTTCCTTTTTCGATCAGAGCGTTAATCTCCTCGTTTTTTCTGATCTGACTGTAATCTGGTTTCATTTCTATAGTCTCTTCGCCGCTTCCATTGCAAGGCCTGACCGTTCACACTCTTCCGCGGTCATAGTGATCTGCCAGCAAAGCGGACTTCCTTTCATATGTTCTGACGCATAGCTCAGGCCGTTTGTCCGCTCGTCAAGGAACGGACGGTCGATCTGATTCGGATCACCCAGCAGGATAATTTTCGTATCCTTTCCTGCTCTTGTGATAATTCCCTTGATCTGATCCGGCGTCGTATTCTGCGCCTCGTCTATAATAAGATATGTTTTGACAATAGAGCGGCCCCGGATATAATTAAGAGCTTCCGCCTGAATCAGGCCTCTTGCGAAAATTTCTTCCACTTTTCCCTGCAGTTCCTCTTCATCCGCGTACCGGTCTTCCTCACTGGAATCGATGAGCTGCTCCAGATTGTCAATAATCGGACGCATAAGGGGAGAAATCTTCTCCTGCTCATCCCCCGGAAGAAAACCAATATCATCATCAAACTGTGCGTTTGGCCGGCAGATCAGAATGCGCCGGTATTCCCCCGTGGGATGATTGAGCAGCTTCTCCAGCCCGACAGCAAGAGAATAGAATGTCTTACTTGTCCCTGCCATCCCCTTTACAATTACAAGAGGGGCTTTGGAAGCCGGCTGCATCAGCGCTTCCTGGAGAAAATACTGTCCGGCATTTCTGGGAGAAATGCCGTAAGGCTGGCTTTTCCTGTACTCCAGTTTCCGGATCACTCCTTTTTCCACGCGTCCCAGCTGAGTCTTTTTCACTGACTGGTCCGCCTTTAAAATAACAAACTGATTTTCCGTAAGCTCCGGAGTATATTTTTCCCCCTGTTCATCCACTGCATACACAGAATCGAGGGGGACTCCTTTTTTCTTAAGTTCTTTAAACCTCTCTTCCGGCACATAGACCTCACGTCTTCCGCTGTACTGATTCTCATGTTCCAGCACCTGATCTGTCGTAAAATCTTCTGCGCAGATCCCCAGGATCTGTGCTTTAATCCGGAGCAGAATATCTTTTGTCACCAGAATTACCTGCTCCTCATGTTCCCGGGAGAGTCCGGCGCATACTTTCAGAATCCGGTTATCCGCCTTCTCCGAAGACAGATCTTCTGAAAGCTCTACATCCACATAGTTCTTCTCTACCCGGAGCCGCCCGCCGTTTTCCATCTGCACGCCCGTGAGAAGATCCGCCTTCTGCCGGAGCTGTTCAAGACAGCGGATACTCCTGCGGGCGTTCATTCCCACTTCTCCCTCCGCTTTCTTGAGATGATCCAGTTCCTCGATCACCACCATAGGCAGGACAACCTCATTGTCCTCAAAACTTTCAATGGCATAGGGCGCCTGAATCAGGACATTGGTATCCACCACGTAAATTTTTACCATATAAAATTCCTTTCCGATTTTCGGTTTTATCAGCCGGGATGCTGTCACATTCCGCACGCCGTACTGCTTTATCTATTGTATAACATTCAGAAAGATTTCCGCATTAGAGAATTGTTAAATCTGCGTAAAGCACAAAGGGACCGCCGCACCGGTTTTTCCGTGCGGCGGTCCTCCGTCCTGTTCAAAAGATTTCTTAAGAAATTTTCTCTGCCATATGCATTTCAATGTTATGCCGCCGGGCATACCCGGACAGGATCATGGCCAGCGCGCCGTCCCCGGTAATGTTGCAGGCTGTGCCGAAACTGTCCTGCAATAACAATCAGCACAATCCATATAAAAACAGGCAGCTGCTTTGTAATGGTTCCCTCATAGGACAGGGTCCAGAATGTTGCCCCGATGAAAACCGGCAGAATCGGAATCACAACCCTGGAAACAATTGCAAGGACAACCTTCTGAAATTCTTCCAGAATCCCGGTGATCTGCTCTGCTTTTGTCCAAGCCGCCGCCACTCCAAGAACAAGCTGAAACGGAAGACTTGTAATTATTTTTTTCATAAATCAAACCCTTTCTTTCCGAAAATATGTGCCTATTATAAGCAATGTATACAGTCCGGGGCAAGACTTACAAAAAATTACCAGATCAGCGGTATTTCAGATATTCCATAAAGCGCTTTACCGCCAGGGACGCGCTTTGCTTCTCCTGCCATCCGATCCCGAGATTGCGGTAAACCGGGATCTCCAGCTCCCGGGACACGATTCTGCGGGAGCCCCGCTTCAGAATCAGCTCCGGAAGAATACTGATTCCCAGTCCGTTTTCTACCATAGCCAGTACGGCAAAACCATCTTCTGAGGTAAACCGGACTTTCGGAGCGGACATACTGCGCCCGAAAATTTCGAGCGCGTCTGCATTCTCTCCGTTTTTCAGAAGCAGAAAAGGCTCTTCTGTAATAGCAGAAACGGGAATCTTTTCCAGTTCGGCAAGGGGATGTCCTTCAGGAAGTACAACCAGCAGCCTGTCCTGCTCAAGAAATATTGTTTCCATCTCTCCTTTCGCCGGAAGCCGCAGAAAACCACAGTCAACTTTTCCTTCCCGGATCCACTGCTCTATCTCATCATAATCCCCCAGAAGCAGTTCATATTCAATATCCGGATAATCTTTCTGAAATTCCCGGATAATATTCGGAAGCCAGTGGGCAGCCGCGCTGGAAAAAGAGCCGATGCGGATCAGTCCTGACTTCAGCCCTTTCATTTCATTTACACGGGACAGAAGCTTTTCATGCTCCCCGCATATATTTTTTACAAGAGGAAGAAGTTTCCTTCCGTCCCCGGTAAGCCTGACCCCGGATTTTCCCCGCTCCAGAAGCACCAGTCCCCACTCTCTTTCCAGATCGGAAATCATCCGGCTGACTCCGGACTGGGTGTAATTCAGCACCTGTGCCGCTTTTGTAAAACTTCCCTGCTCCACTGCCGCGGCAAACGCGTGATATTTCTGCAAATTGGAATCCATTACATTTCCTCATACTTTCTATGACAAACATTCGCTTTTGTAATCTATAAGCCTATGATACGATAGTGGAGTCGATTATGCAAGAAAAAGGAGTAAATCAATGGGACTTTATAATAATAGAATTGTAGTTAAAGTCGGAACATCCACTCTGACAAATGACGCAGGGAAAAGTGATCTGCGCGCCACAGACCGGCTGGTCTGCACACTGGCGGACATCCATAATATGGGATATGAAGTAATCCTTGTTTCTTCCGGCGCAATTGCTGTAGGAAAAAATAAGCTGAACATGCACACCAGACCGGACAGCATGCGTATGAAACAGGCCGCGGCTGCTGTAGGCCAGTGCAGCCTCATGTATCTTTATGACAAATTTTTCGGAGATTATGACAAGACAGTTGCTCAGATTCTGCTCAACGCAGAGGATATTGAACAGGAGGAGAAAAAAGAAAACCTTACAAATACATTTAACGCACTGCTGGAAATGGGCGTTATTCCGATTGTAAATGAAAACGACTCTGTCAGCTACACAGAGATCGAATCCGAGGACAGGCTGTTCGGAGACAATGATATGCTCTCCTCCGTGGTAGCCGTTCTCTGCCGGGCAAAACGGCTGGTTATTCTGTCCGATATTGACGGATTCTATGACAGCGATCCCCGGCTCTATCCGAACGCAAAGCTGATCGAACAGATCGACACCATCGACGAGAGTGTCTACTCTCTGGCCGGAGGCGCCGGATCCCGCCGGGGAACCGGCGGCATGCGCACCAAGCTGCAGGCCGCCCAGCTGGCCACCTCCCAGGGCATCGACACAATTGTCACCAATGGAAAGCGGCCGGAAGCGCTGTATGATATTGTCCGGGGCGGGAAAGCCGGTACGCTGTTTACCGGGAAAATGTAATTCCCTCCAGCTCCAGCAGGCGGCGTTTTTTCTCAATACCGCCTGCATAGCCGGTCAGGCTGCCGTCTGTCCCCAGAACCCGGTGGCAGGGTACGATTATGGACACCGGATTATGTCCCACCGCGCCGCCTGCCGCCTGAGCTGACATGAATCTTCCTCCGTTCTGTTCCGAAATCCTGCGGGCAAGCTCTTTGTAAGTGGTTGTCTGTCCATAGGGAATCTCCAGCAGAAGTTTCCATACGGCCAGACGGAAATCACTGCCCGTAAGATGCAGCGGAGGAGTAAAATCCGGCCTTCGCCCTGCGAAGTAAAGATCAAGCCATTTTTCCGCCTGTGCCAGCACCGGCGGTTTTTTCTGTTCATTTCCCGGCACCGTCTCCTTCTCTTCCCGGTTTTCCGGATCCGCCTCTTTCAGGAATCCGCTTCCGAAATATTTCTGTCCGTCAAACCACAGACCTGTAAGCCCCTCCTCATCACACGCCATTGTGATGCCTCCCAGAGGCGATTGATAATGACAGGTATAATACATATCCGCTCCTCCTTCTTAAATCTTATTTTTCCAGGAAACTTTCCACCGCACGGTTGAACTCTCTGTACTTCTCTCTGGCAATAAAATGGGTGCCATGAAGCACTCTGATTTCAGCATTCGGAAGATTTGCATAGATCAGTCTGGTATGCGCGTCTTTGATCATATCTTTATCTCCGGCAATTACCAGTTTTTTCATATTTATAAAATCAGGATCTGTATTTTCCGCCAGCTCCTCCGGAAGAATATCCGGATCATTGACCATAAGTCCCAGCATCTGCGCGTTGTACTGTGCCTTATCTGTAAATTCCCCCCTCAGTCCCAGCTTTTTCAGCCCTGCCAGAAAAGAAGCTGCCCGATAGCCAAGCACAATGGGAATCTGGGTAGACGGCTTCACCCCCGATGCATCCAGATTGGCGCCGTTTAAAATCAGCCGGCCGACCCGCCGGGGATATTTAAGAGCAAATATAAGGGCTGTATTTCCTCCGTCTGAAAATCCCAGAATATGTGCCTTTTCAATTTCCTGCTCATCCATAAAATCATGCAGATCTTCCGCAAACTGCCGGATCGTAAATGGCTTCTCGCCCCGGGGCGACTTCCCGTGTCCCCGGGTATCCAGAGCAATTACCCGGTACTTATCCTGAAAATACCCGATCTGATGCTCAAAATAACCGCCATTTTCTCCATTTCCGTGAAGCAGTATCAGCGGAAATCCTTTCCCTGCTTCTTTATAATAGAGTTTCACATCCATAATTTATCTTTGTTCTCCTGTTCTGTTTATCCGGATTTTTCTTAATTTTTTCTCGGTCTTACAGTAGTAAAAAGGGCCCAGATAATACACATGCCGCACGCAATGCCCAGTACAAACTGCAGTGTCTGTGTTCCGTATCCCGCAGACACTTCCAGATCGCCCTGCACCGCGTAGCTGATGGTATAGTACAGACCGCTTCCCGGCACCAGCGGAACCACCGCCGGAATGAGAAAAAGGGTTGCCGGGGCTTTCAGTTTTCTTGCCAGAACTTCCGCGTACGTTGCCGCAAACGCGCTGGCAATAAAAGACGGGAGAAAAATCCCCTCCACATACTGAGCGCCGGTCAGATAGACCGCCCAGCAGAAAAGGCCTCCCAGAGACGCCGGTACAAGGAGGCCGGCTCTTAACCGGAACATCATACAGAATCCGAGACTTCCCACAAATGCCATGGCAAGCTGTATTCCTGCTGTCCACACATCACTGCTCATAATACACCTCCCATAAGCCACATGGAAGCCATAAACCCGCCTGCCAGAGCGCCTGCCCAAAGAAGAGACTCCAGCAGACGCATGGTGCCCGCTATGGTATCTCCTACCAGCATATCTTTGACTGCATTGGTCATGGCAATTCCCGGAATCAGAAGCATAATATCACCGATAATAATCTTATCCGCATGAAGTACAGGGATTACTGCCGTCACCCCATATATTCCGATTCCCGCGGCCAGGGAACAGAGCAGATTGAAAATGACACGATTGGGACAGAAGGTAGACAGTACGTTCTGACAAAGACAGATAAAGAGAGCAAACACGCCTGCCGCGATTCCGTCCTGCACGGCTCCTCCGAAAAAGACAGAAAAAGCTGCCGCCCCGATCACGGAACCCACATATACATACCAGATGCTCACCGTCTCATTTTGGATTCTGTCCATCTCCTCTGCCAGTTCCTGTATGAGCATACCGTCCTCACAGCAGCGGCGGCTTAACGCATTCAGCCGTTCCAGCCTTGACAGATCTGTCCCCGCCGGCTGTTCAATCCTGCGTGTCTGCGTAACCTCAGTACCGTCCGGAAATGACATAGTCACAACAATACTGGACGTAATGGCAAACACATCCATCCTTTCCGCTCCATACGCCTTTCCCAGCCGGTTAATCGTCTGTTCCACACGCTTGATTTCAGCGCCCGAATTCAGCAGCATCTCTCCCATATTCAAAATCTGATGCAGTATTTCACTTGAAATATTTCTCTCCATATGCCTCACAGTTTTCCATATAAAACCAACAACTGACTGCAATAATTATACTATACACATCCACAAAAATCCATCCGCGGGCGGATTTGAATTTGTCGGGGATGTGGGGCTGAAGAAAAGGTCCGAAAACATCCGGATACAATGGAATGAAAATCGTATTCCGGAAAAAGTGTGGTGGGAATCCAGCTCCGTTCCATAACCTAGTAAAACTAAAAAACCGGAAATCCGGCTAAAAACAAAATTCACAATGGAAACTTGCGTTCCGCGCGGACAGCTCCATTGTGAATCTTAACGCCGGATTTCCGGTTTTAAGTTTTACTACGGCCATTCCAAAGTCGCCGGATTCCCACCACACTTTCCCCGGAAAGGCACATCCATCCGTCTGTATCCTGCTGTTTTCTGCTCTCTTCCAGCAAGCACTGTCCCCGATAATTTCAAATTCGACACAAAAAGTGAAGATAGCACTTTCTCGGCTACAATCAACTCCTTTCCAGCTGTCCTTTTGAAAACAGGAATATATATCCGTTTCAGAACAGCAGTACAGGCTACAGCGCCGTGTCAGTCGATAAAGGTTCTGTCTTTGTTTTTGTCTGTTGGATTTGAAATTATTGTGGACAGTGCCGACTGGATGAAAGCAGAAAACGGAGGAATACAAACGACTGGATGCGCCTTTCGGGGAGCGGCTGCGGGAAATTTCAGCGACTTGGAGCGTAATTTAGTAAAACTTAAAACCCTGGGTGCAGGCGTTGGGATTTTCAATGGAACTGTCCGAACGGAACGTGAGTTTCCATTGAAAATCCTGTTTTTAGCCTGTGCCCAGGGTTTTGTAGTTTTATTTATTACGCGGAACGGAGCTGAAATTTCCCGCAGCCGCTCCCCGAATACGATTTATTCTCGCTTTGTATTCTGACATTTTCGGATCTTCTCCAGTCTCATGTCACCGATAATTTCAGATCTACACAGTCGCAATATCTATAAGTGTCAGTTTCTTTATGTCTGTATTTTCAAGACTGGTGATCAGGGCCCGTGCGGTATCAATCGCCGTCAGTACATTCACGCCTGTCTCAATGGCATTTCTGCGGATGACAAATCCATCTCTGGAATGTTCTGCTCCCTGCGCCGGGATATCGATAACAAGGTCGATCTTATGTCCCAGAATCAGGTCGAGAAGGTTCGGTGACTCCTGCTCGATCTTGCGCACCGGTGTTGCTTTTACACCCGCTTCGTTCAGCGCCCGCGCTGTTCCGCTGGTGGCAAAGATATGGTAGCCGATATTGGCAAATCTCCGTCCGATCTCCACAGCTTCCGGCTGATCTTCATCCCGGACGGTCATAATCATGTTCTTGAATTTCGGCAGCTTGATTCCGGCGCCCAGGAATGCTTTATAAAGCGCCTCGTCAAACGTTTTCGCGATACCAAGACATTCGCCGGTAGACTTCATCTCCGGTCCAAGGCTGATATCCGCGCCTCTGATCTTCTCAAAGGAGAATACCGGCATCTTAACTGCCACATAATCTGCCTCCGGCTGCAGTCCCGGGGTATAGCCCAGCTCTTTTATCTTCTTTCCGATAATAACCTGTGTGGCAAGGGGCACAATCGGAATGCCTGTAACTTTGCTGATATAAGGCACCGTACGGCTGGAACGCGGATTTACCTCTATTACATATACGTCCTCTTCTCCGCAGACGATAAACTGAATGTTAATCATACCGATAACATGCAGGGATTTCGCAAGTCTTCTTGTGTACTCTGCGATCTTGGCCTTTGCGCCCTCTGTCAGACTCTGGGCCGGATAAACGGAAATACTGTCGCCGGAATGGATTCCCGCGCGCTCAATATGTTCCATAATGCCGGGAATCAGAATGTCTGTGCCGTCGCACACGGCGTCAACTTCAATCTCCTTGCCCTGCAGGTATTTATCCACCAGAATCGGATGATCCTGCGCGATCCGGTTAATAATACCGATAAACTGGTCAATATCATTGTCATTGATGGCAATCTGCATGCCCTGGCCGCCAAGTACGTAGGACGGACGCACCAGAACCGGATATCCCAGACGGTTTGCCACTTCTTTCGCCTCTTCTGCCGTAAATACGGTTCCTCCTGTGGGACGCGGTATCTGGCATTCTTCCAGGATCTCGTCGAACAGTTCTCTGTCTTCCGCCTTATCCACATTTTCCGCGGAGGTTCCCAGAATAGGCACTCCCATCTTCATAAGCGCCTCTGTCAGCTTGATGGCGGTCTGACCGCCAAACTGAACGACTGCGCCGTCCGGTTTTTCAATGTCTACAATGCTCTCCACATCCTCCGGTGTGAGCGGTTCGAAATACAGTTTATCCGCAATATCAAAGTCTGTACTTACTGTTTCCGGGTTGTTATTGACGATAATCGTCTCATACCCTTCTTTGGAAAAGGCCCAGGTACAGTGTACAGAACAGAAATCAAACTCAATTCCCTGTCCGATACGGATCGGGCCGGAACCGAGGACAAGAACTTTCTTCCTGTCTCTTGTCTCTTCCACCTCATTCTCGCTGCCGTATACAGAATAGTAATACGGCGTCTCTGCGGCAAACTCTGCCGCGCAGGTATCGACAATCTTATAGGCTGCTACAATACCATTCGCATGGCGCATATCGTGAATTTCCTGCTCAGTCTTTCCTGTCAGACGGGAAATCACATTATCAGGGAACTCGATCCGCTTTGCCTCTCTTAACAGGTCTACGGTAAGCTCCTGCGTCTTCAGAGCATTCTCCATCTCCACAATAATGGCAAATTTATCAATAAACCATCTGTCAACTTTTGTAATACTGTAAATCGTATCATAGTCAATGCCTCTGCGGATTGCCTCTGCGATCTTCCACATACGCATATCATCCACAACTGCAAGCTGCTCCAGCAGATCTTCTTTCGAAAGGCCTGTGAAATCATAGGACATCAGACTGTCCACATGCTGCTCCAGAGAACGAATCGCTTTCATCAGCGCGCCTTCGAAATTATTGCAGATACTCATAACCTCACCGGTTGCCTTCATCTGAGTTGTCAGCGTTCTCTTTGCGCTGATAAATTTGTCAAAAGGCAGACGCGGAAGCTTTACAACCACATAGTCCAGCATAGGTTCAAAGCTTGCGTAAGTCTTCTTCGTAATGGCATTTTTGATCTCATCCAGTGTATACCCGAGAGCGATCTTTGCCGCAACCTTCGCAATCGGATAACCGGTTGCTTTGGATGCCAGAGCGGAAGAACGGCTTACACGGGGATTCACCTCAATAACGCAGTACTCAAAGGAATCCGGATTCAAGGCATACTGTACGTTACATCCGCCTGTAATATTCAGCTCACTGATAATATTCAGGGCAGAGGTACGCAGCATCTGGTATTCCTTATCTCCCAGAGTCTGGGACGGAGCTACAACAATACTGTCTCCGGTATGAACGCCCACCGGATCAATATTTTCCATATTACATACTGTAATGCAGTTTCCTTTGCTGTCCCGCATCACTTCATACTCAATTTCTTTCCAGCCTGCAATGCAGCGCTCTACAAGTACCTGTCCCACACGGGAAAGACGCAGACCATTCTCCAGAATCTCTACAAGCTGGTGAGAATCGTGGGCAATACCGCCGCCGCTGCCGCCCAGGGTGTAAGCCGGGCGCAGTACTACCGGATAGCCGATTTTATTAGCAAACGCAAGACCGTCATCTACATTTTCTACTACAAGAGAAGCCGCCACAGGCTCGCCGATCTTCTCCATTGTCGCCTTGAATTCCAGACGGTCTTCTGCCTTCCTGATTGTCTCAGAAGTTGTTCCGATCAGACGCACACCGTTTTCCCGAAGGAAACCGGCCTCTTCCAGCTCCATCGCCAGATTCAGCCCGGCCTGTCCTCCAAGCGTAGGAAGGACACTGTCCGGTCTTTCTTTCTTAATAAGCTGTTCCACAACCTCTACAGTCAGAGGTTCAATATATACGCGGTCCGCAATATCTTTATCTGTCATGATAGTCGCCGGGTTGGAGTTTAACAGAACGACCTCAATGCCCTCTTCTTTCAGGGAACGGCATGCCTGAGTTCCCGCATAATCAAACTCTGCCGCCTGCCCGATGACGATCGGACCGGAACCGATAACCAGTACTTTCTTAATACTTAAATCTCTTGGCATTATTTCGCTCCTTTCATCATCTCAATGAATCTGTCAAATAAATATCCGGAATCCTGCGGCCCGGGGCATGCTTCCGGATGGAACTGCACGGTAAAGATGTTCTTGCCCACATAAACCAGGCCCTCATTTGTCCCGTCATTTACATTTTTAAATGCCGGAACCGCCACAAGAGGATCTACTGACTCCTCATCTACCACATAACCATGGTTCTGAGAAGAAATATAAACTCTTCCGGTCTCCAGATCTTTCACCGGATGATTGCCGCCTCTGTGTCCGTATTTTAATTTGTGTGTAGACGCGCCTGTCGCGAGCGCCATAAGCTGATGTCCAAGACAGATCGCAAATATGGGAATATCTGTATTGTACAGTTTTTCAATCTCTTTGATAATGGAAGTACAGTCTGCCGGGTCCCCGGGGCCATTTGAAAGCATAATTCCATCAGGATTGGAAGAAATAATCTCTTCCGCAGTAGTATGAGCCGGATATACTGTCACTTCACAGCCGCGTCTATTTAAAGATGCGGCAATATTATTCTTGGCGCCAAGATCTAAAAGAGCAACTTTAGGTCCGTCTCCCTCCAGCACATATTTTTCGGAACATGTCACTTTGGATACAACATCTCCCACCGTATATTCCTTAAGTTTCGGAAGGATCTCATTCAGATCGTAATCTTCTTTTGTTGTTATCATACCGTTCATTGTGCCTTTTTCTCTCAGAATCTTAGTCAATGCACGGGTATCAATTCCTGCAATTCCGGGAATGTCCTGTTCTTTTAAGAAATCCTGAATCGTGCCCTCACATCTGAAATTGCTGGGCATTCTTGATAATTCTCTTACAATATATCCATCCGGCCATGCTTTTCCTGACTCCATGTCCGGTGTAATACCATAATTTCCGATCAGGGGATAGGTCATTACAACAGCCTGACCTGCATAAGAGGGGTCTGTGAGCACCTCGAGATAACCTGTCATAGAAGTATTAAAAACAATCTCACTGATACAGTCCCGCGTAGAACCAATGCTTGTTCCCGTAAATACGGTACCATCTTCCAATATTAGAAACGCCTTCATCTGTTCACCCTTTCCCTTTGTATAAATCAATAGCAGCTGATCTGAGAATGTCTGCCGTTGCATAGCAAAGGCACTCTTGGAGTCTTTTGATTCCAGAGCGCCCTCGTTCTCAAATTGTAAAAATTATACTACAACTGAGGTCATAATTCAACTAATAAATACTTCTAAATATTCAGTAAATACACTTCTAAATATATTAAATATATGCATAAATATTCTTTTCCTCTCCGGATTCTTCGTCAGCTTTTACTTTCTCCGTAATCCCAGAATACTGAAATTCTCCTGTGGGTTCCGTCATCCACATAGGTATATCTTACCCGGGAAAGCCCATAAGTATCTGCCAGATTTTTTGCCGCTCTTGGAATCAGATTATCAATAATCTCATCTCTTGCCTGGCTGTATACATTTTCATCTGAAAACTTACACACAAAAGATTCTTCCCCGTTATAAATACTCTGATTCATATCTCTGAGCAATAAATCCGGATCAAAATTGTCATAGTACATGCCATTTAGCCGGTAATAATCCAGGTCATCGGCATCGCATGGCGGATAAGGTACAAAATCATTCTGTATATGATCTGTGAAAAGGACTTCATCCGTACAACATAAATAGTCATAATTAATACTGGTATGAGGAATGCTTTCTCCGGATTCTGCCTCAAGAAAAACCGGATCTCCGAATGTTACATCCATCTGATAATACGTATCATTACATTTTACAATGTTCCATGCATGAGAGCCCTGGCCCCGGATTGTTCCGGTCACATAAATGCATTCAATCCCCATCTGTTCCAGAAGATACTGGGCGGCTCTTGAATATCCGGCACATACAGACCTTTTCCCGACCAGGGAACTGTATATATTCTGATTATCCGGAGCGCTTTCGTCATAGTCTATCGTCTGCACCAGATATTCATAAATGTATTTTATTTTTTCATACTCTGACATGCCTGCATCTGCTCCGGACAGGCATTCTCTCTCTGCCTGTTCAATCTGCTGCTGTCTCTGTTCTTTCTCGGATTCAGTACAGGTATATCCGGGATACAGCTCTGTATATTCTTCATATACAGTCATCTGCGAACTGCCGTCACACCAGAACAGTTCCGGACGGTCATACAAAAGATACTCATATACTTTTGCCACATCATCATCCCGGCCGGCATGAATATATGTTTCTTCTTCCATTGCCTGTACTGCCTGAAGAATCTCTCTGTAGATCTGCTGCTCCTTTTCATTCAGCTGCTGATAATAAAAGCTGCCGTCAACCTCTTCCACATCCACGGTAAGCTCAGGGAACTCTGCCTGCGGCTGTGCAACCGTATTTACCGTTTCTCCTACAGACCGGACCAACCGGGGCAGGGACCAGCCTGCCGCAGTCACTGCTCCGGCTGATACAGCAATAATGCAAATGAATAATAACAATCTCGGAAAGATATGTTTTTTCCGCTTTCTCCTTCTCGCCATGCTTCTCCTCTCTGTTTTCGCTCCTATGTCAGTTCCGCTATTCTCGATACCCCTACATAAATTTCAGAAATTTTATACCATGTCGGATAATCTACAACTCCTGTTGCCGGAAGTCCGAACACCGACTGAAATTTTCTCACGGCCTCTTCTGTTGAGGGTCCATATATGCCATCGGCCCGGACAGACGGAATTGCCGGATACGCTCCTGCGATCACATCCAGCTGTTCCTGCATCTGCCGCACTTTATCGCCTCTTGAGCCTTCTTGCAGATTATATCCGGGCCAGGACGCCGGAATCCCGGAAATCTCCTGGGCTGTATTGATGTACATATCGTCTCCGTAATAATACCGCAGAATTTCAATAGGGGTCAAGCCCTCGTCACCAAGGGCTTTGGAGCCCCACTGGGTCAACCTTTTCGTAACAACGTGCAATATTTTCTTGTTGTTGCAAAAAGGTATCCTTATTGCAATAACGTACAAATATTTCTACTTATTTAATAAGGCACATTATACACTATGTAAAAAGATGATACAATATTCCAGATCCCCCGGAGCAATAGCCCCGGGGTAATTATTACAGGACCACTTTCCCGTCCCTGACTGTCAGTGTGACATTCATTTCCCCGGTATAGTCGAAGTCAACTTTTCCGTTATCAATGTACCACACGCCGTTCTTATTCTCGGCCACGCCGTCATATTCGAAATCAACCATACCATTCTTTACATACCACCAGCCATTTTTGTTTTTAGCAACTGTAGTTGTAAAGGTAACTTTGCCTCCGACTACATACCACCAGCCTGTAGTTCCTTTGACCGTACCCTTGATGATGTCCGTCACACTGAAGTCTACCTTACCGTTTTTCAGATACCACCAACCGTTCTGGTTTTCACCGAAACCGGTAAAATCAAAGTTGACCTTACCCTTTTCGATTCTCCACCATCCTTTGTCATTTTTCGCGACCCCGGTATAACTGAAATCAACTTTTCCGTTTTTAACATAAAACCAGCCATTCTTATTCTTTGCTACGGTTGTAACGTTTTTGGCAACTTTTCCGTCTTTGTAGTAGTACCAGTTCCCGTCTGAGGCTTTGGTGTCAGAAAGACCGTCTTTCACAGAAGATACCGATTTTCCTGTAATGCCCTTATATATTGCTGCCGCGCATTTTTCAGCATTCCACACTTTAGCATCGTCTTTGTCATCAACAAAGCAGCACTCAATAAGAATCGCTTTTGACTTCGTATTTCTCAGCACATACAAACCTGTGCTGTATTTTACCCCGGCGTATCCGCTCGGTGTGGTACTGTCGGATCGCTTGTTGTATCCAAATTCTTCCGCGATTGCATTTGCGATCCGTCTTGCCACGTCTCTTGTTTTGCTGTCATAGCAGAACACTTCAACGCCGCCTGTGCTGCCGTCTCCCTTTTTGTCGTTGCGGCCGGCGTTAAGATGAATAGATATGTCAAGGTCTACAGAATGCTTATTACACTTAGCGACAATGTTTGCCAGATTCGCCCCTGATGTCCGGCCGGAATCATCTGTGCAGTCGTACACAGTATGCCCTGCACTCTTAAGTAATGAAATCAGCTTATTTTTCACCTTTCTATCTTCTGTCACCTCGTTCAGTATGCTTGCTGCACCCGGAACGATACTGTTATGTCCACCATGCACATTGTATTTAGCCATCCTGTTCATCCTCCCATTCATCAGCAATCCTCTTTGCTTCTGCAATTTCTTCCGCAGTAGGTTTGATTCCCATATCCAATTCAATACCTTCTTTTTCTATTACTTTTTCGTCTGCCATATCCAATCTCCTTTCTGTTGCGACGTCGCAACACTCATCTAAAACTGTTAAGCCTCTTCTGAATCTTCTGTACCTGCTTCCGGAATACCGGCAATCGACGTCAGTATGCTGATCGCTCCGGCCAGTACCGACGCAGATACTACATACTTCCAGTCCACCTGGCCAAGCACTGCCGCCGTGCCGATTCCCGCAATGGCAGCCTGAGCCACTGTCTTTACCGCCCTTATGCCTGCGGCCTTCAGCCACTTCTTTGTATTTACGGATACTTTAAACACACAATTTTTAAACATATTATTCTTCCACCTTTCTTTCCAGATCTTCAATCCTGTGATTGGCCACTTTTACTTTTTCTTCAAGAAGATACGTCCTTTCCACCACAGAATTATGCTTTTCGACTTTCTTCTCAAGCTGTTCTATCCGGTACTTTATAAGCTGGGTACCGCCGAAGCTTCCGATCAGTGTACCGATCAGGGAAAGAACAGCAACTATAACTGTGTCCGGCATTTTTGTCTCCCTTCTATAAAAATATGCATAAAAATAAGACCTGTTACGGTCTGTCTCTGATGCTCATATTCTCACCTGCCTTATGATACTTGTACCTTTACCTCATATTTGAGAATCTCCGGCGGTATCTCATACGTGTACTCGAGCTTGTATGTGGTTCCCTTTATCATCGGCTGGATCAGCGCGGACAGGATTGTTTCTGCATCGCTCTTTTTCTCGATGATGCAATCCCCTTTCGTTTCCTCCTGATCCCCATTGCGCAGGACGTATTTTGCGGACGTCACATCAAATGGCCGGTTCGTGCAGGTGCTGCGCACACTGATACATACATACTTTTTTTCGCCCATTTTGAATTCTGCAGTTTCCGTGTATCCCATCACCTCACCGCCTTTCTGCAGCATTTCAGCCGCGCATTATAGTGTTCCTGCAGAACGCTCTCTTCGCGTAGCGTGATCAGGTTTGCTACCCACGGCAGTAACAGCAGTCGCACTGTCCGCTCCGGCCCGACCAGATCTGCATTGGTACGATCCCAGAGCAGTTGTGCATCGGTATGCGCATGATAGTCCAGCATTACAGTGCATTGCAGGTGTCCCCGCAGTCCGCTGTCTGACTCTGCCCAGATTTCAATATCCTGCAGTCCCGGTAAACGTGGGGCGTATCCTTCCCAGTACCCCGGGCGGTCCGGGATGGGTGTGAACTCTACCTCAGTAGAATTCACTATACCCCATACTCTGATAATCATATCAGTCCGCCGGATCCACGATTTTGAAGGTCAGGTGGATCGTACTGTTGGCGTCTACGGTAGTTGCCTCTGCCTCTACATCACTGATAATCGGTGCCTTGGTGTCTACGGTGATATGTCTTGTGACGGTTGTAGTCTTGCCCAGGCTGTCCTTGGCGATAATGGTAATTGTATTCGCTCCCTCAGTAAGAGTGATTACTTCGCTAAAGGCTCCGCCTTCTCCGATATCTGCCTGTTCGCCATTGATTGTCACCTCGGTCAGCGTCACTGCATCCGATCCTGCCGCAGCGGTACCGGCTACTGTTACCTGGTTGCTGTTGGTCAGTAATCCCTCTGTCGGGGACGTCACATTCAAAGTCGGTGCAGATGTGGAGATAACAAACGATACTTCAGCAACGTCAGAAACATTGCCATCATTGTCTGTTACCTGCAGGCTGACACTGTTGGCTCCATCTGACAGGTTCGTGGCATGATAAGTGCAGACCTTCTTGCCCCCGGAGCCATCCTGCCAGGTAAGCCCTGTTGAAACCTGAATATTATTAACCTTGAAAATAACGGATGCCATATTAAGCCCAGATCCACCGGCATCCTGCAGTTCCATTTTGATATCCTGAGTCGCAGATCCCAGAACTGATCCCTGTGTCGGGGATACGATTGTCGCCGTCGGTTTCGTCTTTTCAAGGACGCGGATATTCAGCTGATCCCCATACGTGGAATCAGTGGCATACATAATCGTCTCATTTCCAGCCGCATCAAATGCGTGTAACTCAATCGGATATGTATGGTTAGACTGACTGTAAGACGATTCTGATCCGGACGGGATGTCCACGCTCCACTCTCCTGTGCCTGAGCTGTATGACGCATTGTACTGCTCGCCTTTGTAGACGGCATATGCTCTTGTAATTTCACTCATATAATTACTTCCTCACTTTCTTTCACTAGCGATCGGGTAGTCATGCGGGTAATCATATGGGAAGTCCTGATCATACCAGAACTCAAATGATATATGGATGCGTTCTCCGGCATTCACCGTGGTCTTCTCCGCTTTCACTTCTTTGATCTCTGCCATATGCTACCCGCCTTTCTTACTCTGTTACTTTCTGCCACAAGGCCTCTGTCCCCTGCGCTCCCGGCTCCCAGACGTTATTGTCGATCAACGATTCCCACGTTTCTCCATTGTGTGTCACCTGATCTCCTGTCATATACGGATTTGTGCTATCGGGCTGCACCCACTCTCCAGTTCCGGTGCCGCTCTGTCCTGGCAACACTTCCGCAAAGAGAGACGGTGCCGAATCCGGTGTCCAGTCTTCCTGTGAAGTATGTGCCTGCAGAACCTTGTATAGCTTTCCGTTATGCGTCAGATAATAGTCCTTCGGATATGACACACCGTTCCCATCCCATACAGGATAGATATCTTTCACGATAAGGGCCTGCTCGTCCGTCAAACTTTGCGCCTGAATCTGTGCAACGGTGACCGCTGCCTGTACCATAGACGATTGTACTTCCGGCGTCTTCTCCGGCTTATACATGACAACGCCGTATATCTTGCCTGTGTAGATTTCCGTCCGATAGAACGCCGTGTATCCCTCATATGTAGCAATCGTCTGTCCGCGCTCCTGCACGATCATCCGGGCAGTGCGGCTCGTATCAGTGAATAGCACTTTCAACTGATCCGGGGTAGTCCCCGCAACGAGAATCCGCAGGTAATCACCGCAAGGCTCTACCTGCTGGACGTTGATTTCTGTTGCATCATTGTAAACAAGTTTCATAGAATCATCCTTTCTTTTATAATCTATATGTTAAATGCGTCTTTGGCAGATTCATTTTTTGAACCTGGCGACGAAATATCACTTAGTGGCCTTACCTTAGACGGCTATGTAACGCAAGCCGGTACAAGGCTTCTCATGAGTATTCCGGTTGGAAAACGCCTTGACAAAATTACAGGTGCCCGAACAAGTCTTGCCACCGGCGTTGTACGGCAAAACGGAAATTACATCGTTGGATCAGCTAGCGACTCTCATGGATTTGCGCAAGACCAGGGAACCTTTCTTTTGATGAAAGATCTAGGGATAATTCGATATCAGTATGATTTTTCTGGGGCTCCATCAGAAATATCGAATAACGATGTAATGTCAATACATTTTACAGCAGGTACAATTCAGCTTCTATGATTGCTGCTGAAAACAATTGTTTTATGCGCCATTTACGTTTGTCGCCCATGCGCCCGTCAGCCATAGCCGAAAATATGCTCGTCTATCGACGCCTTGGTCAGTATTGTAGATATAATACGGTACAGCCGCTCCGAGTTCATTAATAGCGGATACATATGCCCACGTTCCGTCTGCACGTAGTCCCGCAATGCACGGATACCACCCAGTTGAATTTTCGTTGTAGCACCACCCTGACAGTGTTACTGCTTTTTTCGGGCGATATGCAGCAGGCAGATTTTTTATAATATCTTCCGCATTTTCATCGGCTGCATGCAAAAAGCAATCATACCCGTCTTTGTAATAACATCCAGAATAGGCCCGTTTTTGTAATGGCTCTTTTTCTTCTGATAGCTCGGATAAAGACGCATTTAGCGTAGGGATATCTGGCGCTACTTCAGGCAAAACATCCACCGAAACTATATTGATTCCATTCAAAGTTACCGCAAGATATGGCACGTCAACGACATTGTCTCCCGCCTGTATATCTCCACTTATTCCTGAGGGCAAGACCGGATTACTTCCTACGGCTGTCCCTTTGTATACCAGCCAGGATGCCGATTCAATATTCTGTGCAGAATCATATGTATACCGGGCAACCACCAGATCTTTTCTCTGCATTCCCTGGTTTCCATTGTCTATTGTGATCTCATCTGTAGTCCCGACTTTAACCGTAAATAATGCGCCCTGATACATCAGCGCGCCGTCTTTGATCAATATTTTGTTTGAGCTCTGAACTACCGGTTCGAGCATATTTCCCGTATTCAGAATATATGCTCCATCACCCCAGATTCCCTGATGCTTCTGCCGATCCTGCTGTGATGTGATATGCGGTTTTCCCGCCCGTCCTGTTGCAAGTTCCATTAACTTTCATCTCCTTCTATTTCATATTCAAGTGAAGCTGTCCCGCCTGACATCTTGTATATCTTCTTTGCGATCGGCTTTGCCGCATACATACCCGTCACATAATCTCTTCCACCGATAATGTCACCGATCTCAATCTCCAGTTTCAACGCCTCGACATCCATCGAGAAAGAGGTAAAGTTCATCAGTTCCTGCAGCTTCTCCCGGCCTTTTTCTTCCAGTTCGTCACTTTCCGAGGAAGTGTTCTCGTATATCTCTGTAACTTCCTGTATCCCGGTATAATACTGCGTTTTCCCAATATTGCCATTTTGGTCAACGTACAGGTCAACGACCTGCCGATCCTGAAGCTCTCCTTTCCCGAGGCAGATCAGATGATTCACACCGTTTTTTGTCTCATCAAACGTAAAATTCAGCCGGCTGTCCTGAGACAGCTCAATCTGTTCGGAATAGTCCATGATCGGAACGGCAGACAGTTCCACGTATCCGGGCTGCCCGCGCTCCTGTTGAATGTATTCGATGTGTAGCTTATAGCCGACACTTTTCAGCATCTTAACGATTCCGGTCAGCAGGGTGCAGTACCTGTCAAACTGATAGTTGGTAACGCTCACTCCGGTATCATTCTGAGAAACAACAAAATAATCATTAAATTGCTCAGTGATAAGCGTATTCAATACTGTATTCAATTCCCCGGATACCTTCCGATAATCCTGTCCATCCGGCGGGCGGATAATTTTCTTATCCATCTTCCCGCGCCATGTCCGGCCGTACAGGGATATTGTGTCTTCCGCGGTATTGATTTTCTTCCTGCCTATAATTCCACCAAACTCTGTATTCTTAATGTAGAAGATGTTCCCGTAAGCATAGCGTTCGTCCCACTGATCCCGCCGAATCATAATCTCATAATCATTTTCGTCTGATCCGATTGCAATGTCGATATCCGCATCTATTACTGGTCTGATATCGCGCAGATTCTGATCGGCAAGAATCAGCTGTCTTGTGTTTTCCATCTCGGTTCACTCCTCTCACAAAATAATGTCAGATCAAATCCGAAATTTCCTGGCCACACCACCCGAATATTTCCCGGTACAATCGGTTCAAATACACTTTCCTCTTTCGCGCGCATGTCGTACATGTCCTGCTGAATTCCATTTGCAGCATATTTCACAACTGTGTTTGCATTCGGCCGGCTGTCGATCTGTAGATATTCGTTTTCATCTAACGTCACATATACCTGATAGGGATGCCCGTTAATTACAACTCTCGGATCCACGCATGGGCCGAATATCGTCATTAGAAATTCACAGGGCGCATAATGATCTACGGACCAAATCGCATCACCGCCATAGGGCATTGTATAATCGTAATTGTAGTCATAGTCGTAATCGAGGTGCTCTGAGCTCTCCTCTGATCCAGAAATCTTCTGAAACGATCTATGCATCTCCGTGATCCATACAGGCCGCGGCGCATATATGCTGGCTGTTTTTCTGACAAGTCTCGCACGTCCGGCGTTCTCATATTTCGATCCAATAACATAACACTTAAGATAATGATTTTTGAAATACAGTTGCCCACTGATTCTTTCTAATACATCCCGTTCCGTAATTCTGAAAAATTTTTCTGCGGCTTCCGCTCGCTCCTCTTTGGATCCTCTGAAGTCCAGAGTCAGCTCATACTGTTTTGAATTTCGCTGAAATCCATCTACTTCAATTCCGGTTTTGAGCTCGATCTCGTTTACATTCCAGTCATAATCATATAATCCCGCTGTTTTAATATGGGCTTTTATATGCTCTTCTGAAAGATTGATTTCCTCTCCGGTACTTCCGCTCTTATATACCAGCACTGAACTGCACCCCCAGACCTGCCAGCGCTCTTGTAACCTCCCGGTCTCCCAGATACGCTTTTATTGTTACATTTTTTAATGCTTCCCTGATAACAGACGCCAGCTGATAGTTCTCGGCCGCTCCAGCGCTTGTACTTCCTTTGATCTGACCATTAACATCCCGGAAATTAACCGCAGATGCTACAGTATCTTTCACAGCAGTTTTTCGTTCTCTTACGCCCAGTGCATAAGAATCCATAGAGTTGTTTCCCATTCCCCGGAATACATGTGAAGGAGAGTGAATTTCGAGTTCATCATTTGCCGCCTTAACCGCTGCGGATGCTACTTCTTTGATTGCCGATACCACACTGGCCTTACCATCTCTGATTCCCGCCGCAAGTCCATATGATGTATTTAAACCGGTTGAAACCAGTGTGTTTTTATTCAGCAGACTGTTCATCTGCGTTATTACAGACGTGGCTACTCCCATTACTGCAATCACCAGCGTAACCTTTCCAAGCGCAAGGCCATTAGCCAGGCCCTGTGTTGTGTTCAATCCAGACTGCAGGGTTTTTGTTGAAGGAGAGTGAACCCCGAGGCCATCGTTAACGCTCTCAATTGTTTTAACACCCAGATCATTACCAGCCGCTTCTGCGGTTTTCTGAGCCTGTTGCATTCCGGTAACAAGCCCCATCACCGTATTTGCTCCACTCTGCTTTATAAGAGGAGTTAATTTATCCATTCCTCCCGCTACATTTGCCGCGCCAGATTCCAGGAGCTGCTGCCCCCAGTCATTTGTCATACCTTTAATATCAACGCTCTGATCCCACAATTCATTTGCTTTTTTCAGCTCTTCATCCGTCATATTCGCAAATGTTTGTACATAACCGGCCCCCTGCGGCCCCATTTCGGCCAGTTTCTGAAGCAATCCATCTCTAATTCCCCGATCGGCCAATGTAGACAGATTCTGTTCCCAGGTCGTTACGCCATCGATTTGGCTCTGCATATTTGACAGCATCTTTTCTGTTGACAGCTGCACACCTCCATCGAATTCTTCAAACATATTCATCTGAGATTCGAGAGCACTCTGTACGTTTTCCTGCATAGTCAGCACTGCATTTGTTACATTAACAGCCAGATCCTGCTGCCCCTGTGAGAGATTATTGTAAGCCTGCAGCTCCTGTCCGGCTGTTTCAATACTTATCTGCGACTGTCCGGCTGCAGTCTGTTTTGCCTCCGTATTCGCATTCGTTGCATCCGTATTGTTTTTTGTCGCATCCGTCATCCCGTTTAAGTAATCCGTATACGGCGCCATGCTTTCATTAGCAGCATCAATCGAATCATTGGCTGCATCAAGGCTTTCTTTATATTCGCCTTGAGCCGCTGTGAGGTTCTTTTCGTCTTCTTCCATCTGCCGAAGAGCTTCCGAGACCGTCATCATTTCACCATTGTACTCAATCATCGCCTCCGACTGATTCAGGGTTTCCGCATAAAGTTCGTTGGCATTTTCCGATCCCGTCCGCATGGCTTCATTGTAAGCTTCCTGAGCTTTCTGAGCATCTTCCATTTGTCTCTCAGCCGCTTCATTTGCTTCTAGTCTCTTCTGTTCAATGTTTGCCAGCTCTTCTCCAACCTCTTCGTATTTGCGACTTGCTTCTTCTCTCGCAATTTCCGCATCTACAAGCTTTTCAACACTTTCGCCGAGTTTATCCTGGACAACTTTCACTTTCTGCATCTCAATTGCAGTATTGATATAGTTCTCCATCTCCGCAGCACTCATGTTCAGTTTTCCGGTCGTGTCGTCAATTGCCAGCCCCATTTCCGGAAACATCGTATTTAATTCCTGAACAATGATCTTCATCCGACTCTGCTCATCTGCTGTCAGTCTGGACTGGCTGGCCAGACTCTGCAGTTCTTCCACAAGCCCATTGGCCACATCGCCACTGGCCATAACCTCAGAAAGAGAGGATTCTGTTTCGGCGATGGATTCTGAAAGCCCACTGGTAGCCTCTACCACTTTATTTTTCAGGTCTTCCGCTTCTTCTTTCAGTTCCTCTGATTTACTCTTTGTGTTATCTACTTCTCCTCCGAATGCAACGACAGCAGCTGTAAGGGCTACGATTCCTGCTGCCGCCAGCACCATCGGATTTGCCATCAGCACCGTGGTAAATGCCGACTGTGCAGCGGTGGCGGCCGTCGTAGCTGCCGCCTGAGCCGTTGTAGCCGTAGTCTGTGCTACCGTAGCGGCAGTATTTGCTCCTTTCGCTGCGGTAGACGCAGTATCCGCTACCGTCTCTGTTGTACGTACTCCAACAAACTTCAAAACACTATCTTTTGCTTTTCCAATTATGCTGATTGCTGATTTTGTATCTTCAATGAACTTTTTACTCTTATTAACTGCCCATATCGTCCCTACAGCTGCTCCTGCTGCTGTCGCAGCCGGTACAATTGTGTCAATATTGTCAGCCAGGACTTCCATGCCTTTCTGAGCGACCGGAAGAAATTTTACAAGAATCGGCTGCATGATATCCGTCTGAAAAGTTCTTCCAAGAACCTTCCATTGATTCGATACACTGTCATACTTGATATTTTTTATCTCTTCCATTGTTCCCTGAACGTTTTTATAAGTGTTATTTACGTTGTTCAAGGACGTAATCACTTTCATGGCGTTGTCTTCGCCCAGGGAACTCCAGGTATTACTTGCGATTGTAAGCGCCTGTTGCTGATTTTCCATACTGGCCAGATCAGATATTACAGACTGGAAAACCTGTTTCGTCGTAGCCTCTCCGGCTTTCCACTGATAAAAGAGATTCTGCGTATTATCTGAAAAGCTGGACAGATTCTGTTCAATACGGCCGTCTGCCAGACTGTTTCCAAACTCTTTTACATAATCATTGACTTTGTCCAAGTTGTAAGCTCCGGAGTCCAATCCGTTTTCCAGGATCGTGAACATTTCTCCTGCCGAAAATCCCGCCTGCGCCCAGATCTGGCTGTACTCAGCAAGATTATCCGCCAGCTCCCCAGATTTATCTAATCCGTTCTGGGCTCCCCTGGCCATATAATCGAATGCTTCCTCTGAAGTCAGTCCCATGTTTTCCATGAGCGCATCCACTCCGCGAATGGATTCGCTCAGATCCATCCCGAACGTATCCTCCAGCGCCATTCCACTCTCAGCCATCTCCCGGATTTTTGACGGATCCGTCTCATCCGTATACTGTTTTACCAATGCCATTGCCTGAGCTACATCATTTACAGAATCTGCATAGCCGCTTTTGTACGCGGCCTGCATTTCTGTGCTGTACTCTTTTGTCGCTTCCGCAGTTGCCCCGGTACTTGCCCGGAGCTGATTCTGTGCGTCCTGAAGCTCAAGAGTTCCTTGCACTGCGTTTTGGAACAGATCTTTCCCCAGTTCCTTCCCGGTCTCTATGAGTGTGTTCTGCACGTTCATTTTAAGGGTAGTCCCAAAACCGGTCAGCTTTTTAACCGTGTCATCAACCTTATTTCCGAAACCATCAATACTTTTTGCGCAATTATCCGTTGCATCTTCAGCTTCCCGCATATAGGCAGCATTTTCATTCAAAGCTTTTGTCGCTTTGATTGTCTGCGCTTCCGCATTGTTCAGCTGCTTCTTCCAGTCATTTACACGGTTTCCGGCCCGCTGATAGGTTTCCTCGCCTTTGCTTACAATCTTTTCCAGCTGCTCGACCTGTTCGCTCTGCTTGTTCAACGCCTCTTCTGTCGTTTCCGAGGACTGTTTCATCTCTTCCAGATTGCTTCGGGCCTGTTCCAGTTTACTTTTATATGCATCCAGCTCACTTCCGACTTTCGCATACTGTTCTTCCGCATGTTTTAATCCGGTACGGACAGCTTCCTCTTTCTTCACCTGTTCGTCCAGAGTCCGGGACAGTACATCATGCTTCTTCTGCAATGTCTCAAGCGTGTTTGCAGTTCCGGTAGTCTGAGCCTCTACCAGTTTCATTTCCGACTTCATTGTGGACAGGCTTTTGTTGCAGGCGGAAGTAGCTGCTCGGAATTCTTTTTCGCCGTCAAGGGTAATATATGCCCCTATCTTTTTTGTCGCCATGTTCGCTCGCCTTTCCATTTACATAAAAAGAGAGCCTGCTGCCAGACTCTCCTTTTCGCATCGCATTCTTTCCTGCGCCGCTTCATTGCACCGACGCAAAATACGCATAGAAAAACCGCCCTTCCGGGCGGCTCTTATTCTTTATAGTTATTCAGATATTCGTCGAGGAAATCTGTAAATCTCCCACGCGGAGCTCTTCCAAAAGCTTTCGCATCACGGGAATTCCATGGAGTCAATGCATGGTTCAGCAACCATAACCCCTTTTTTAAAGCGATCGGAATCGCAATACAGATCAAGGCGATTACTATTCCAGCTATGGATTGTTTGCTGATACTGGTCCATATTCCCGCAAACAGCCATACAATTGTCCATGCCGTCATATATGGGCGATATTTCATGCAATATGAAAAAATTGCTTTTAATACAATCCAAGCTCTGGCCGCTTTCATCCGTGTTCCCTCCTTTGGCTATATCTTACCACAGAGGCTGCTACAAATCCATAAGAGACTGTGTTTTTTTCTCTTCGAATACCATTCTTTTCATGCGGATATTGTGCATTTTTCGCCATTCTTCAAAAAGATCGCACCATTTTCCAAAATACATATGTGCAATCTCCTTTTCCCGATATCCGATTTCCATTCCTACAAATACGATCCACGCAAAGTTTATTCGCTCGGATTCTCCGTCGTCGGACTCTGCGTGGTCTCTCCGTTTTTTCTTGCAAAGCAGCAGTTAAATTCATCATGCAGAATTTTTCCAAGTCTTTTAGGAGGAATGTCCACTTTTCTCATAATCTGTTCGTCTGTCAGTTCAGGCCGTTTCTCTTTTCCTTCCTCTTTTTCAATGTCCATTCCCTCCCGGATCATCCAGATCAGTCCGTCCTTTAACATCTTTATATTCGGCACACCCGACATTCCAATAATAAGCCCTTCTTCAGTCCTTTCGGGAAGTCCGTCTTCCCCGATTTTCGGCTGAAATCCGGTAATACCGTTTTCAAATTCTGAGATATCCTTGTACTTGTCCTGGATCCGTTCCAGGACAAGCATATCGCACTTGATCGGATATAATTCGCCGGAAAGTTCTATGTAATTCAGTTTGTCAAACATGATTCATCCTCCTTACTCTGCTTCGTTTGCTGCTACTGTAGCTTCTCCTGCCTTTATTGCTGTGCTGTCTTCCGTCAGGATTTCAACCACTACGATTTTGTCTCCGGTCTTTGCCGCGATTTCCGCTGTTCCATCCCACGGGGTCCAGCCTGAATTTACATTGCATACGTCGTTATATCCCGGGAGCGATACATTCACCCCTGTTTTGTACATATAAGATGAGCTTTCTCCTTTATTCGGTGTTACGGTAAGTTTTGTCTTTCCCGTTTCAGTACCGGCGGCGCTCTGTACACTTAACGTTCCCATTGTTTTGCCAAACTTTTCATATACCCAGTTCTTTGCTTCCGCTTCTGTAGCAAAAGTTTCGGTCTCTTTCCAGTCTCCGCCGTCTACCGTGCTGGCGCGTCCTGTGATCGACGGTGTTTTGTATTCAATGGATTCTCCCCTTGTTGCATAGTCTTCGGACGGCTCAGAGAATTTTACTTTATTCAGGAAGTTTCCGATAAAGGACCTTATTCCGTTTACCTTTTCCACCGAAATCCAGCCGACGCCTACATCGTTGTTCTGGTCGTCTCCATTAAACTTGACATTCTTCTCGGTTACTTTGTGACCGAACATCTTTTCATGTGCGGTGATCGGAATGGTGCTTGTATTCAATGTGACTTCTGCATATGAAAATTCCTTATCATATTCCGCCTGTCCATCATCCGCATACAATGATCCTTCCGCATAGTTTGGTGTCACCTGCAGCCCGATCGCTTTTCCGAATGCGAAGGGATCGTCATAACTTCCATCATTTTTCAGTTGTGCAATAATCGGTTTTCTTAATCCTACATATGCCATGTTATTCCTCACTTTCTATTCCTGCGATCTCATTAATCCAGGAATCTGCTTCCTTTGCTGTATCAAATGTTTTCTTTGTTCTCCAGTTTCCTACAATATCAGGTATTGCTTTCCCTGTTACAGTAGGGGTCTGATAAGAAATTGACTCTCCTTTTGTTTCGTGCGCCTGACTCCCATCCGTAAACTTCGCTTTATGTATCCATATTGCCACATATTTTCTATGTCCTCCTTTTACACCGCGAATCCTGGCACCTACTCCAACATATCCCGATCTGTCTTTCTCGCCGGATATTACCTCTCCGGACGTTGTCTCATGCCCGAACATCATATATTCAGCTTCTTCCGGTATTTCATCCGTATTCAGCGATACATCTGCATAGGATATTTCCTGCGCTTCGTCTGTTTCATTGATGTCTTCATAGTCGCTCATATCCTCATACTGCGGATCAATCTCCAGCTTAATTGCCTTCCCGAATCGAATTCCGCCAGAATATGATGCTTTTCCATCGGCTTCGCGATATGCCGCTATCACAATATGCGCAAGTCCCATATACGCCATGTCTTACCCCTCCGTTTCTTCCTCAATCTCGCATTCAAACACAATATGCCTCAAAGCGGGATCCGGATCATCTAAAAGAGTAATTTCCGGGAATGTGAACCCCTGACGGAACAATGCATACCGAATCCGGTTCTTTATTTCCGTATAATCTTCGTCCGCCGGCAGAAAAAAATTAACTCGTACCTGGTTAATTATACTTTGCGGCTCATCATCAGCGTAATTATCACCATAATCATCCGCATAACTGTATGTAAACCAGTGTTTTTCCTTCCCTTTGTACACTCCAGGAGTATATGGATACCCGAACGATTTTATCGCGCATATAATTCTTTCAAAAGTTGTCATAAATGTTCAGCCTCTCTATTGAATACCTCCTGCATTTTGTCAAGAACCGGCCCCTCTGCTTTTCTCACAGCCGGAGATAATACCGGTGTTTCCTTCTGTTTTGAGGTTCCGTATTCCATATAAATCATCTTTTCCATGTTTCGGACGCCTTTTTCATCTCTCCCGGTGGGGCGCACGCAGATATAGTGCCCTTTAGCATTTATATCCGCACCCGTAGCCTTAATGGATTCTTCCATAGCACCGGTATCTTTGTGTTTCGCCGCTTCCGCCTTTACCGCTTTTTCAAGAATCGGAACAGATTCTTCCAGCATTTTCGGTGCGATCCGGTCAACATCAATCTGACTGAGACCTTTCATAAGATCGTCAATGCCGTAAATATCAAACTTTGCCATGCTCTCTCGCCTCTCCGGTCAGAATAATATTCATGGATTTCGGCGGTTTATATGTCCGTTTCACATCATACACGATTCCGGTACCCACATCTTTGAACGTTGATTCGCCTGCATAATTGCATGCAGCAATCTCCGCTGTAATATCCGCGCTGTACCCGAGTTGTTCTCCAACAACCTCCTCCGTTCGTGTAGTATCGGATATATCTGCCGGTATTTCTTCTGAACACTCATATTTGCTCTGCGGGAATCCATTCGTATTCTGCCCTGTCTGTATTGTCTTCATCAGGACAATGCTTCCGTTCCACATGTCTCATCCTCCTCCGGATCTAATGTAAGCCTGAACACTTTCTGTCTGTATAGATTCATATATTTCTCTGTGTCCGACCGGTCATTTCCCAGATTAGCTTTTACATACAGGGTGGCTGCTGTCACCACCCTGTCATTCTCCGATTCAATTGTCCTTTTCGGCACTCCGGAGTCGAGCATATCCTGTTCGCAGTCTGCCAGATAACTTTTAATGTCGTCATCATATACGGTAACATTTTCCGCGATTCCAAGTCTTTTCTTAATCAAACGTAACATTTGCTCACCTCCGGTTATGATGCCGTTGCGCTACTTTTTGCCCGCTGTTTTGTGGCGGATTTTACTGTAGTATTCGGTTCAAATACAGCTCCAGAGAAGTTAAATGTCACAATGTGATTCCCATCGACCAGCACTTCGAATGTATCGCCCTGGGTCACCCGGAACACATTATTTGCTTCCCACGGAATTGAATCTTTTGATATCTCTCCATTTTTCTTAAATGTCATGGTCGTGCCGGACTTTGCAAGAGTGAACGGGAAGTAATATCCCTCCTGCTCTGCCGGCACTGCTTCGTTGAATCCTGTATACCCGGTTATGTAATGAAATGTACCTGTTACATAGCCGTTTTCTCCAACCCAGACATTTGTCACCATTTCTCCTGCCGTTTTCCCGTAAAAGTCCTGACTTCCGGCTGGTATCGTAATAATGTCAGGACTTATGATTCCCCCGTTACGGAAGCATCATCTATTACCATCTTCAAATTTGTATACGCATCTTTATCAAGAACCTTAAAATCATTTCTTTCGATTGCGCGAATCAGTGTCAGATTCTGTGTAAATGCATTCAAGCTTCCTGCCACAGCAATATTCGAAGCTAAAAGGCTGACTTTCTGACGATCATATTTTTTAAATGCCTCTTTAAAATCTGCCGGAATAATCGGTATTTTTCTTTTTCCTTTTGTAGCCACATCCGAAGGAATAACCTTATTCGGCACCCATACAAGCGGTACTTTAATCGGACCAACAGACAGATACATTTTCATCGGCTCCAACGGATTCGGCTGCAGAAGTTCCCGCCCATTATTGTCTTTCAATGTAGACAGGAAAAGCAGGCCATCGTCGTTCGTCAAAATCTGCGCAGCATTCATATACGCCGATCCCAGTGTGACAATAAGCGCTTTCTTTACATCGTCCAGCATTTCAATCTCTGTTGCTGCTTTCTGATTGATTAATGTGATAACCTTAGCGTTCGATGTAGCATTACTTTTTCTTGCGATCCATTTCGTAATTCTGTTTGTGATATTCTGATCTGTATCGTTTAAAAGATCATTCGTAAGTGGCAGCCACCCTCCCCGGTCTCCGATTGTATACGATACGCGTTCAAACTCCGGAGTATCCATTTCTTCCAGGGCTTCTCCTTCATCTATATCCTGAAACGGCTGGGAATCTGATTTCTTTTCATATGTTCTTCCCCCTTTGTTTGTTGTTACCGGTTCTACAGAAATTAAAGATTCCAGGGAAAATTCACTCTGTTTCCAATCATTGATTTTTGTCTGGATATCTTCGGGCACAATGTATCCTCCATCCGGATCTGATCCTTCCCTTATACCACTTGACAACGCATTTTCTACGTGAAATCCACGGCGTGCCGCATCCGCAAACTCTTTCGTAGCCACATCTCCGCCCACTTTTTTCACTGTTCCCGCTGACGCTTTGCCTTTCATATCAACCACTTTCTCATCATCCAGGTCTTTAAGCAGATCGAATTTGTCCTGCATTTCTTTCAGCTCATCCTTGGCTTTCTTTGCTTCATCCAGCTTATTCTCTGCTACCAGCTTTTTGACCTCTGCTTTTTTATCGTTAATCGAATCAAGCAGTTCTAACAGTTCTTTATTCATCCTTGTTCTCCTTTCAAAATAAAAAGACCTAGATACCATACATATCCAGATCTTCCAGAATCTCTTTTTTCATGTCTTCCATTCTCTTCTGTTCTTCGGCCCGTTTTTTACTATCGAGTCTCTCCACGACCATATCCGCGATCTTATCCACAGATATAACCGAATCTTCCTGATTTTTTATATTCTCCGGGGTATTTTTGTAAGAGCAGAAGAAATCGCTTGTGCAAGCAGCGGCGGTTACTTCCTCTTCTACTTCAAAATCAAAGTATTCTGCCGCCTCAGAGCCATTCATCCATGTCTCCGCATTTACAAGATCGTTAATCTCTTCTTCTGTTACACCGTCTTTCACCCGCTCCATATATGTCTGGACAATAGATTTCTGGCAATGATCAAGCGTTTCAGCATCTTTTCTCAGATCATCCGCATTAAGTGACTCCAGAAAATAACCGGTTGTCGGCTTATGAATCATAAACGTCCCGTTTTTCGGAATGATGATCCGGTCTCCCGCACAGGCAATCACAGATGCGATACTCGCTGCAATCCCATCGATATATGTTGTAACGGTTGCTTTTGACCGCTTCAGCATATTGTAGATCGCAATCCCGGCGAATACAGATCCTCCGCCGCTGTTAATATGCATTTCAATCTCCGATACCCCGTCCAGATCCTTGAGAAAGTTTGAAATATCCGTCGGGCAAGTATCATCATCACTCCACTTTCCCCATTCATCGGATACAATATCTCCGTAGATATTAAGCTGAGCTTTCGTCTCCGTCTGGTTTCGGATCTCCATCTTCCCCCGCTGTCGGTTCTGTGCTTTGAACTGTAGTTCCGGCATTATTCTCACCTCCCTCTACTTTTTTGTACTGTTGTCCCACCATCGTAAGCGGTATAAAAGTTCCATTTACCATAGGAACATCTCCACCTTCTACCGCAGGTTTATCGAGATATTCTCTTGCTTCATTTATCATATAGAGGCCATTGCCCACCGCATCCTTTAAAACCTGCATCTGAGTCTTACTGTCCGTTCTCAGAATAGCTTTTTCATTGAACTTGTAAAAATATCCTTTTCTCTGTTTCTTCGGAGTCAGCACTTTCGCATTGATCTCTTCTTCATACATTTTCAGGCGATACGCCATTGTATCAACTAAAAAAGCCAGCTGCTGCGTTTCACTGTTTGCATAGCTGGACTTTTCATAATTGTTAATCTGATTCGGTTTGATTCCGAATGCGCCGGCAATCTGAAGAGCAGAATATTTCTTCAGTTCAAAGAACTGAGCATCCGCCATGGACATATTCAACGGAGTAAGCTGCAAGCCAATCGGAACCGGAATTACCTTTCCGGCATTCTCCGGACCACTAAGAGCATTCGCAAATTTTTTCTCCAACAGCTTTCGTCTCTTTTCATCCAGATCTCCGATATACTGCATAGCCATGCTCGCACTTAGTCCGTTCTCATAGAGATTATTCATGTAATGCTGGCTTTCAAGGGCTCCTCCCACCGTATCCTGAAGTATTTTCCTAACAGGCTGACCCATAATCCCGTCCAGACTGTACCACGTCTTAAAATGCATAACTTCATCACTCTTAAAAAGGTACTGCTGCCCGGTCATTGGATCTGAATACTGGTAATAAATCTCACC
The DNA here is from genome assembly GCF_056148955.1 of Mediterraneibacter sp. HA8405. Lineage (NCBI taxonomy): Bacteria > Bacillati > Bacillota > Clostridia > Lachnospirales > Lachnospiraceae > Mediterraneibacter > Mediterraneibacter sp. HA8405. The sequence goes on from NZ_CM148758.1 coordinate 2,531,527, forward strand.
TTTTCCGCCAAACACTCCCACATCATCTATCAAAACTGTCACATAGCAGCTCTGCATCAACCATATATCGTAGATCTTATATGAGCCGCCATAGGTACCGTCCCGTGCGAACTCCCCGCGCATCCAGATATACCCATTTCCATAGTGCTGACAATTCATCTCAACCGCCGTCCACAACGTGGTAGGAGTCATGATCTTATTTGGACGAATCGTAAGCAGCTGGGTAATGTCGTCTGGGTCAGCTCTGATTCTTCCTTTCTCTGTCTGCTGAAAATATTTGAGCGGCATCTTCCCGATTGTTTCACTCAGCATCTTCAAGCACGTATAATATGTCACTTCTCCTGTCAGCTTTTTATCCCTTGTGGTTATTCCCAGCCAGTCCAGGAGTTTTTCATCATTCAGATCTGCTGCAGGCCGTACAAGCTCACTTACTGCGTTTCTGATCCTTTTTCCAATTCCCATTTACCAATCACTCTCCAGATATTTATCAATTGCATCAAGAAAACTTGGTGTGAATTCGTGATACATTGCAAGTTTAAATGCACACAGCACAGCATCTACCGGGTCGATGCGCTTTGTCGTAGCATCTTTATCAATCTTTATCAGTCCCTGGTTCGTCCGGATCACTGCGTTACTCATTGCGAAATTCAGAAGCGGATTGTATGTATATACTATATTCCCGCTATATACCTGCTCCCGAAACCCCTGTGTGGATTCATTCAGAGATTTGTGGCTTTGGAATACCTCTTCTACGATATACCCTTCCTCTGCCAGATCCATCATCAGCTTTGCGGCATTTGCCGGATCAAAACAGAGGCATTCGATCTTCCAGTTATTTTTGTCACATGTATTTTTTACATATTCCATCACAGCATTCTGATCCACAATCGGTGTGTCAGTTACAGTAAGGCATCCCATTCTCTCCCATGCGTCATAATCCACTTTGTCTTTTCTTTTTCTCTCGATCAGTTTCTCCCGATTCGGGATGAAAGAATGCGAAAACACAATATATTTCACAATTTCTTTCCCTGTTGAATCATATTCCCCAGATAAAAATGGAATAATGAACGCAACCGAAGTCAGATCGATTTTAGCAGACATATCAAATCCAACATATACACTCATTCCCTTTGTGTTGATCGGAAGCTTGTCTACCTGGCAGGCTTTCCATTTGGCCATATTCATGTATCCGTTTTCCCGAGCCTGTACCCAGATATCCAGGCATTTTGTAAGGAAAGAGTTCATATGCTCCGGCTGTTCACGGGCAATTTTATAATCTCCCCGTATTTTCTCTCGTCCTTCCTCATATGTCATTCGAATCGGATTTGCTTTATACCATAGGTTCTCATCATCCAGCCTCTCAAGATCGGCGTAATCCTCTTCATCCAGTTCGCAGATATCAACGAGGTATTCCTCATCTTCCACATCTACATCAGGGTCTAATATCTTTGAGCAATACGCATATTCAATGGTATAGCACGGACTGGTAAGATCCACTCCTGCCGTTGTAATGATCATCAGTAGAGGCTCTTTCGTGTTTGATCCAAGGCCCAGATCATAAAACTCTGTTGTCGGATGCTGGTGGTACTCATCTATAATCAGATTTGCCGGATTCGTTCCATCTCCAGATTTTCCATCTTCTTTGCTCAATGCCTTTATGAAGCTTCCGCTCTTCCGGTGTGTAATTGCATCCCGTCTTACGTCAAACTTCTCTCTGAGCGGCGACCCCCTCAACATTAGACCGGCCTCATTAAATACAATCTTGGACTGATCCCTTTTTACCCCAGCGGTATAAATTTCACATACTTCATTATTTTTTACCGCTGTTACGGATGCTTCGTATAGCGCAATTCCCGCCTCTTCCTGCGACTTCGCATTCTTTCTTGCTACTTCCGTAAAGCTCTTCTTGAATCGTCTCCGGCCATCCTTCTTTCTGCGCCACCCATAAATCTGACATATTCTGAACCGCTGCCACTCTGTCAATATGATTGGTTCTCCGGCCAAAGTTCCTTTCGAATGTCTGAGGAGAGAAAACCAGTCCACAATGTTCTGTGCTGATTCCTCACTCCAGTAATATGGATAATCCGGATCTGATTCTGCCTTTTCCGCATCTCTCAAGAACCGCATGCATGCCCATTTATGTTTCTTGCAGCTTATTATTTCACCTGATATGCATTTCTTCGTATATGCTTTTATGTCTTCATACTGTTTCATCATATCGCCCCGAATTTTTGCTCAAGTTTTTCTTCTTTTTCGTCCACTTTCTGAACAGCTGCCTTAAGCCTTGAATCAATTGTCATTCCACATAGTCCCGCAAACTTCCGCATCTCTGCAGCATAATTAGTTTGTATATCGATCAGAGGATTTTTCACCACAATCACTCCGGTCCTGGTCTCTCGTTCTATACAGTATGGCTCCTTTTTTAACTGACGTGTGACCTTTATGTAATTCGCATATGCATTGCAATAGCATGCCAGATTCGCATAATCCAGATTTCCTACAACTTCTATCTTTTTCAGTTCTCCGATAATTCGTTTCCATTCCTTTTTTGCATCCGCGTTCAAAAGCCAGGCCGGAGGCTTGTCCAGAGCTTCATTTCCTGTAATAATCTCGCGTTCTTCAGCTTTTTTCTTCTGTTTTTCTTTCTGTGTCAGATGTGCCGTCTGCATATCAACGACTTTTCTCTGCCTTGCCATCCGGATCCCTCCTTTCACGCTGCCAACTTTTTATTTCAATTCGGAAATTTATGTAAAGAGAGGAGGACGTGCGGTCAGGCCGGATTTTTCAAAACTTTTTCAGATACCCCATGGTTCACGCCGTCCTCGGTATTCCTTGATCATTCCCTGCAGCTTTCTTATCATTTGAGCTTTATTTTTCCTGTACATCTGCTCGATCATGCTGTGCGTATCACTACTCAGACTCATCATGTTATCTATGTCTATCCTTTTGTTCCAATCATCCTTAAGCGGTATGATATGATGCACTGTATCAGCTATTACTATGGTGCCTTCCGTCATAAACAGATACACATCAATCCCGCCATCAGCATCTAATGCAGCAGCCCTTCCCAGTTCCCACTCTTTGCTGTTGTAGAAGTTCCTGCTCTTCTGATCCCTGCTATACCTGTCGTACTCTTTATGGCGCTGCTTGACACATGGGCATATGCTTCCAGATGGTATTCTCTTTCCGCACCTGCTACATCTTTTATAGATTGGCATCTTTACTTTTCCTTTCTGTTCAGCGGGCAGGCCGGGAATCGAACCCGACAACACCAAGGCTCTCACCTCGCGCACTTCCGTTTATGCTATCTGCCCTCCTTTATGTGTACACAATGGCCCGGTGGCCAATCGGAACGGAAGGAATCGAACCTTCGACTTGCTGTGTATAAGACAGGTGCTCTGCCTACTGAGCTACGTTCCGGCATAAGAAAAGCACCTAACTCTCGCCAGATGCTTCATCTTTACTCACTCAAAATAATACCCACGATATTTCTAATAATTCTTGATAATCAGTTCCTTATAACGACGTGGGTTAGTTTTCGCTGTAAGGTTGTCCTGCCGTTCTACTTCGAGCAAATGATATCCTGCATACAGTTCCCGAATCTCCGGGCAGTCATTGTAAGATAGGATAAACTTCCCTTTAATCCAGGAAAGCGCATCCCTCAGCCTCACATGATCTTCCGGCTGAAACCTGTCGTGATAATATTTCTCTGCCTCATAGTACGGCGGATCACAATAAAATAATGCCGATTCCCGGTCATATGTTTTTATAAGACGCCCGAAATCGACATTCTCAATTACTACTTTATTCAACCGCTTTGATACTTCCTGCAGATAGGCAATTGTTTTCTGCATGTCCCGCGGCCGCACACCAAACGTCCGGAGGCCGGCCTGGTAAAGATATGACCGATGAACAGCTTGCAGAGTGCACCTTGGAATGAAAAACTCCAATCTATCAAAAATCGCATGTGAATTATAGTGAATTACTCCAACTCGCAAAGGGATGGAGTAATTTTATATTTTACCGCACTATTATTTGGCGCTTACCTTGAACCCCTGAACTATGTATCTGGGTATAAGAAAAGAGACACCGAAGTGCCTCTTATGCTCTGTCTATTTTTCTTTTGCCTTGTAATCGAAGTAAATCTTTACAATTTCAGTTCCTGATTTTCCAACTTCATTTCCTAAATGCCATACATATTCCTGAAATTTAGGAAGGCCCTCATTAAACGGAATTCCTTTTAAATTCTCTTCAACAAATGCAGATACTTTTTCATAAATCATTTCTTCTGTCATATTTCCTTGTCCCTTCTCATACTTGCCTGTTCTTCGGTTCCACCGCTTCAGATCGGACGTTGTGGCCCTGGTTCTGATTCTCCGGCTTTACCTTCTCAGTTACGCTGTTGAACTTGTTCAGGTTCTTCTGCCTGTTCTGTTGCTCCTGCTGTTTTTTGTTCATGCTATCACCTCGGAGATAGCTTATGCAAAAGAAACACATATATACATGAATCACATTTGCTATAACTTGCTTACATTATCTTTTTTACGGATAAGATAAACCCCTTTTACCAAATAACTGCTTTTTAATGAATTTCCAGTATTTTGTTTCAATATGCCATACGGAATATTGCTTATAACAAAGTCTCCACATTCCACAGTATACACAGCATATCCTAACAAAATCCATATCGGATTAAAATAAACTAAATCCATTTTGACATACACTATTCCAATTATAATAAATAATGAAATATTTACCACAAAAACTTCGTATGTTAAAATCGTACCGGATAATAATGGAACTATATAAGTCATTAAATATGAGATAACTGCATCTCCGGTCCGATTAATTGATTTATATTTATACTGTTCGTTTCCTTTCGTTCTAAATAAATCTATTGTTGTCAATATTGAGATAATCATAAATCCAACCAATACTATTGCTAATACCGTTGCTGGAACATATATTTCATCCTTATGTAAATTCACTGGGTATTTGCTAATTTGCAATAACAGCAAAATAATGTACAATGGAAAATAAGATGTAATAAACATTCTAATTTTCATAATAAGTAAATTAAACTTATTCATTACATCACCTCAAATTATATCGAATCATCTATCCCTGGTCGCTCGCCAATAATACTTCTATAATATGAATCTCTTACAAGTCTTACCATATTCATTAATTGATCTTTTCCTTCATATACAATTATCTCTTTATTTCCATGTCTCTTCACCTTAATATCTAGCTCAAAAATATTAATTGCTTTTTTAACGTTTTCAAAGTTTTCAAAACAATGTTCCAGTTTATCATCCTCATTAAGCAACTTTGTTAATATTCTTGTTATTCTTCCATCACTTTTACAATCTTCTTCAAATTGATCAAAATTTTCAATCCTTTGTGCTGCTTTTATTTTTTCAATAGCTTCCTCAGCTTTTTCGATATATTGGTCTCTCATAGAAAAAATTCGTTCTAATGCTACATGATTAAAAACAGCAACTTCTTCTCCTAAAATAATTGCATCTACATCACCGTCTATACCAAGCATATTAGTTTCTAATTTATTAAAACGATTATTTTTTATTTGTCCAAACATACCCTTGGAAGATAATTTCTTAAATTTTGTTATCCGTCTAAAAAATTTAATATTCTCTTCCTTTCCATTGAATATACAATCAACTGAAAAACAATAGAAATTTAACTTATTAATACTATTCTTATCTATTTCATCCCTCTCTACTTTATCTTCAGACAAACTCTCAATAACTTCATTGAAGTTTTGAATTTCATTTATATTACAAGATTCTATGGTTTCATCATAGCATCCAACTGGACTAAAAATAGACACAGTTAAATCTTTCCGAGTATTTAAATATTGAATGATTAGGTTCACCAATTTTTGTACCACATCTTCTTCAACGATAGGAGAGAAACTTACATAGGAATTATTGCTCTTTTTCCTTGTAAAATATAATCTACACCCTTCACTTATGTTCTCCGCTTGTAAAGCTGTAATAATTTGTTGAATATCCATCTTTTTCCTCCACACAAACCTTCCCAAACACACCGCATTTGTCTAAATAATATACCAAATTATGACAATATTCAACAAATCTCTGTTGTTTTGGCTCTGTGTGGTGGTAAAAATATAATAGAACATTTGTTCTATATTTTCAATATGGAAATTACTACAAAATCACATAGAAAAACGCCCCACACATTTGTGCAGAGCGTCTTCCATCTATGGTTTGTTACGGGGGAAAACAAAGCCGTCCAGCATTCCACCTTTCGGCTTTTATAGCATATTAACATTTTCGGTCGGGACATTGTGGGACATTTTCAAAATATCTCTGGATTCTTTTCTTCACATTCTCATCTGTGTACTTAACTTTTCTCTTCGGGTATATCTGATTCATTCTCATTGCCACTTTAGGATATGAGAGATCATCAATGAAGTACAGCCGGAACATTATCCGCAGCTCACTCTTCTGAATCGTCTGTATGTACTCTTCCACCTGCAGCTGTTTCTCGATCAGATCCGTCTCCAGCATCTGAAGCTTTGCCTGTCTTCTTTCCATCAGCGCTACCCGTCGGTTAATCTCCACCTGCGGAAATCCCTTAATCTTCACCGTGCGGATGGGCTTCTTTCCTTTCTTCCCGCAGGTCACCGAATCAGAAACTATTGTCCGCTTCAGCTGATCAATCCGCTTCTGATCTTCGGATATGCGCCGGCGCAAATCTTTGATTTCTTCTTTCATGTCAGCATATTCACTCAGTATGCTCTTGTCCATCCGCATCACCCCTTATGTTGTATTTTCTGGCCAGGTATTCCGCCGGCGTCTCATGGATCTTCTTTGCCTGGGCCTGGATCATCACCTGCACACCGGCAGGACGACGGAACCAGTCCCGGGCCTTCTGATCCGGCGTGTGCTCGGCCATCTCCCTCCGCTCACGCTTCCGGTCCGCTTTTTCTTTCTTTGTCATTGGCTGTCCTCCTCATCCTTGCGCCAGGGATATTCTCCCATGCATTCAAATCGGCTTCCTCCGTTCATGCTGCACCCTTCGCAGTCCTTTTCCTGGCCGTTGTCCATCATCTCTGCACACTCTCTATAATCATTCTCCATTACCTCAGTAAGAGGAACTCTTATATATTTTGACATCTCCGCTCTCCTTTCGTTTGTTCTGTTTTTAGGCAATAAAAAACCAACCACCGATATCGATGATTGGTAACCTCAATATTAATAATTTAAATCAAAAATCCCTTGTTCAAGTTTAATTCCCTTACAATCTTATTGTTTTCTTTTTTAATCTCTTCCTTCATTTTGAGGTAATCTGTTAGTTTCATTTCATACCACATGTCCGGGCTGTTGATTATTCCCGTTACATCGTATTTAATTTGGGTAATTAATAGCGCGTAAAAAGATAGTGCTCTATATATATTAAATTGGTCTGTATTGGCATATTGATAATTTTCACTTTGCATTGTAGATGCAATTTTGATAGCTTGGACAGAACCATATGCGCATACATTATTTAGTATGTTTTTAAAATCCTCCAATACCTCCTGATTAGAAGGTTCGTTTATCATTTTTTCCATAAGTTCCAAAATATACAATGGCATCTCAGACATTTTTTCAATATGTACTGTAGTTTTTTCTTTTAGCAATTCATTCTTAAAATTTTTCTTCATCGAATGATTAGTAATGATGAAACCAATTATTGATATGATACCCGTTACCATTGCAGTAATTATGGCACCCTTTAATTCATCTCCCATTGATCCGAAAAAACTTATCAATTTATTAATATCAATATCCATAGGACTCGTTTATCCCCCCTAATTTCATAACAACTAAAACAGGATAATTATACCATTCCAACCATCAATATTCAATTGTCAAGGTTCATCTCTTTATAGCTAATTCAGTCTATATTTTTGATTTACAGTCATAATTACGAATAGTTAGTCCATTTCCGGTACATCTTTTTCCGGCCTGCTGCCATTCCATTTCTGTATCTCCGGTTTATCTCTGTAATGGCATCTATTCCCCTTTCCTCGCGAATACTCTGATTAACTCCTGAATCGATTTCTCATTTCCCGCTTTCGTCCATCCGCAATCTCCGTATGGGCAATGAAAACAATCAGGATATACGCAGTACGGTGGCATATCAGAATATAGGCTTCTCAACTCTCTGGCTGTCTTTTCTGGATCCGCAAGGTCTGCTTTTTTTCTGTTTCACTGCTTTTTTGGTGTAGATATAGATAAAAATTTGTCTGTTAATTCTGTTAATTCCTGATTATATGTTTGTTTCTCCAGGACTTTATTCATCTGGACCAGCCTCTTTCATTCTGTCGTTTCTGACAAATCCAGTCATGTCCTTTCCTGTGGTCAAGTCAATACCGCGAATTATCTTTTCCACTCCCCTTCTTGTTCTTTCCGCATAGCAGAACCCTTCAGGCTTCCAGTTTCTATCGTCTATATAATGATGCGCCCATACTTTCCGGCAATTATTCCCGAAAAACTCTATATTTTCCGGAAGATTATCATTAACAGCGTCAAATTCCAAGCCATGCTTTTTGCAGTATTCCACTGCCTGGTTCAGAAGTTCTCCTTCCCGGCAAGTCCAGAGGATAATCTTGTCTCCTGCTGCCCTCCGTTCCTTTAATATATCTATCAGTTCAATATTTGGCTGCCCGAGATCCGGATATTTTTCTGCCAAATTTAATGTTTTATCAAAATCAACTGCATAGATTTCCGGATATTCCATTTTCTCTCCTTTCTCCCGCCGTCCGAAAACGGCGGGACGCCCTGTATTTACTGGTTACATGTGACATACTGTATGTACCATTGCCATTCGGCAGAGGTGCCTATAAATAATTCTTCCCTGCAATTCGCATCCACTGCGCGCGGGTATGGGTCTGTTCGTACTCTTCCTGTGCGATCCTGCAGAGCAGTTCCCGGGTTTCTCGGCTGTTATGGACCGCCTGCTGCCCGTTTCTGTGATGATCCGGGCAAAGATTCACTTTCAGTCCTTCAGCTTCTGAAATTTCTCTCCGGCCGGATCCATAAAGGATATGATGTTCTTCTGTGTACTGCTGCCGGTAATCGCCATTTAAGTGTGCACAGAGATAGCAGATTCCTTTCTGGGTGTATAAAATACTCCTTTTATGCTTCTTCCTCTTCTTTTTTCTCCCCAGCTTCGGAAATGCCATGTCCGAATAGTCGATACTCACTGTTCATTCCCTCCGTCCTGTCCATAATGTCAAATGTCTCCAGGAATCCGATCAGTTCCTTGTTTTCATCATCTGTCCGGGGATATACATTCAATACCATGATATTATTTCTCCAGAATACACCCTGGACTCTCCCTGAAATCATGGGGCCCTCCGACTGACTTTCCCCTTTGCTGTATTCCACAGCTGTGTTATCAATCATGTCAATAAATCGCTCGTTAATGAGTACGATTGTTCCGTTATTCCGGTTCTGTAAAATTCGCGCCTGCTGCCCCGAATAATATTTCAGTGTCAACGGCGTAACCTCCATCTCTTCGTCGCATTCCTGGGCGTTTTTCATTGCTGCATATTGTTCCCGCCACGGCAATTCATACTGATTTCCCGACTTCGATGCCTCAAACGCCTCTCCTGGTCCCGGAAGCTCTCCTGTTAGTTCAATAATGGAGGCCAGCTCTTTTTTTGGTATCATCTTGTTTTTAACCCAGATCACCCAGTATCCCCCGGATATAAAATATCCTTCTCCGTCATTTCCGATATGAAGCATTGCTCCTTTGTACGCTTCATTGATCAGCTTTTTAAATCCCTGACTTGTAATAAACATCCTTTTCTCTCCTCTTCTTGCAGTTATCCTTCCTGCTCAATTTCCTCTTCCAGGTCTCTTCCCTGATAATCCACTTTTCGCTTCAGCCACTCTCCCCAATTTTCTTCTACAGCCAGATCTGCTGTTTTCAAGGTTGTACGAACTGCTTTTGCCAGTTCAACAGCAACTCCCCAGGCCGTAAGGCTGTCAAAATATTCTTTCCTGGTTATGCTTTTTTCTACAATTTCGGTTTGTTCTTCCGGTGGATTCATGTCTAATTTCACGCCTTCCGAAATTGGTTCTGCGTTCTGTATTTTCTGGGTTTCCGCGTTTTTTTGCGCCGGCGCAATTGCGTGTTCCGGATTCAGTTTCGCCTCTTCCTGTTTTTTTGATTCTTTCTCTGAACTTTCATTGCCTGCTGCCGCGTTTCTATTATCGGCACTGCTGTATTTTTCCCCACTTTCGCTGCCTTTTTCTACATCTCTTCGCTCCAGGTCATCAGCTTTCTTATTTTCCTCGGCCCTTTCTGTATTTTCGCGGTTTTCCGCACTTTCATCTTTCAAAAAATCCGGTTCATCCTCTATTTTTTCTTCTATTTCCTCTCCAAAATAGTTTTCCCATGTCTTTTCTCCTGCCTCATACGGCAGGAACCTTTCCCAGGCCATCTGAAGGAATTGTTCCCAGGTCAGATCTCTGGGCGTATCTCCGAATTTCTTTACAGATATCCGATTATCGTACATCATCAGAAAGAACATTCCTTTTCTATACGATCGGTTTCCAGATGGATTTACGATTTCCTTCGCCGCCTGCAGCTGCTCTATTACCGATTTTTGCGCGTCCAGGCGCTGAAACAAAATGTTCAGCGTTTCTCTGTTATCATGGAAAAACTGTTCAATAAGCTGCGAAAGGTCATCTGCTTCTCCTGCTGCCGGCTCTGTCTTATTGAAACGCTTCAGATCCCGTATGTCTTCTCTGGATGTCTCCGGCTGGATCATCTGACGGTCATTTTCCGGAAGTTTCAGCATTTCCTCTAACTGTGACCTGCTCAGATCCTCGTATTCCTCCCTGAGTCTTTCTGAATATCCATCAATCGAATATTCCCTGTTGATCTCCATGAAGCGTGTTGTAGTGGATGGATGTAATCCCAGTTCTTTCTGGGCAAATTCTGCAATGCTCCTGTACCCATCCTGTTCATATCCTCTCTGATCGTCGATCTTTCTGAGCATATATCCGATCCTTACAAAGCTCCGTTTAACTCCGATCAGCTCCTGCCGGAGCTTCTGTTTAATATTTATCCACTCGTCAAGTGTCATCTGTACATATTCCATCTTGTTTGCCTCCATCATGCTATTGTTGCTACAATCACCGGTGCTGTTCTTGCTGTACTTTCTTTTATCCGGTCTATGTATGCATCCAACCAGTTCTGTATGTTCTTTTGATCCGGCTTTCCGTCATGTAATCCATACCACTGCATGATCTTCGGACGTTCTCCATTGATCTCCACGGTAATATACGGTGTTTCCTGTTCCGTTTTTTTCCTCAACATCAGAATGTATGACGTCCCGTCACTATGCTTTCTCAGGTAGTTATCACCACCTACGCAATGATGCAGGATTCTTCCCTCCATCACAATTTCATCTGCAGATCTCGCCGGCCTGATTAAATAATCCTCATCCTCATAAAAATATTTCTTTCTAAGCTTCCTGTAATTATGGTGGATATTGGAATATTTTACTTTCACTTCCCGCAGACGTTCGTCCGCCTTCTCTTTATCCATTTCCATGACCATTTTTGTATGAGCGTCTCTCAGGTTCCTGGGCTGCTGATATACTGTGTTTTTCAGATCATATCCCAGTTCAATTCTCATGCTCAGGTAGTCTGTGTAAGTCGTCGCAGTCCTGCGGATCCGCTCCGTAGCATAGCTGCATCCTGTCCCGAACTCACATCCTGCGTATTTGCTGATCCTGTTCAGAAGCTGCTGTACACTCATATATTCCGTCGCCTGTTCTATCTGCCCCCTTTTCAGCCCAGCCTCCGCCAGCTGTTCTATCTGTTCAGATGTCCAGGTTTTCTGCATACGTCTTTCCATCTGCATTACTTCCAGTAATTCAATATCTCCTTTCCAGGCAATCAGCTGCTTTACTCTCTCCTTGCGGATTCCCAGGAATTCATCCGGCCTGCGTGCGTCCACATTGGCCACAATTCCGTATCTGCAGTTCACCAGCTGACTCACAACCTTTGTTAATCCCAACTTGACAAGCATTTCGATCTGTGGGGTCCGCTCATATCGTTCGAAATAATCAATCGGATTAACCTCTTCTTCCCGGGCATATTCCTGTAAAGCACTGTACTGAAAAATCGTCCCTTTCATTTCCTCATAGGTTTCATTCATAATCGGACCGCTTTTGATCGATATACTATTCATTCCATACAGATTGCAGTCATCCCAGAAGTTCTCTCCGCTATAAGGGTTATATTTCTGATAATCAATCTGTTCCTTTTTTCCAGGCTCAAAATACGCTCTTGCAATTTCCACTCCAGAGAGTTTCTCGCTTGCGTTATACATTTCATCTCCCTTTTCCGTACATATCAGTCCAAGATTCCACGATTTCGTAACTTCTATATACCTCAGCACCATTCCGGTTTCCTTATACTTCTGCCCTAAAAACACATGAATACTTTTTGAATGTTCCCTTTTCGCCTTTCCCTTGCACTTATACGTACCTGTTGCTCCGCATAAAGGACAGATTCCTGCCCGATTTTCCCTCGGCTCATCCGTCCAGCGTTCAAACTGACTCTCATAGAACTCCCCTGCCTTCCATCTTGCATCCGTTACGCCGCCACATGCGCTGCACGCAATCTGAACCCAGTTTCCATGCTTTTTGTAATACAGATAATGCTCCTCGTGGAAATACATTCGGTCTGCCATTTCCAGTATTTTTCCTTCCGGAAGTATTTTGGTATTTTTAGCCCTGTCCTTAAGTGCCTGCTGCCGTCTCTCATATTTTCTCTCCTGCGCTTTCCGGCGTGCTTTGTATGCAATATCGTCCTGTTTCCTTCCGATATATTCCCACCAGCGCTCTTTTTTCCAGATTTCTGTACCGCAGTATCTCTTGATTCGTTCCAGGTCCTCGCTGCTTTGAAGAATGTTCTCCTGCTCAAGCTGTTCCCAATCATCTATCCTGTTTTCATCAATTCTCCATATAAGCCTCTGGCTGTAGCTGTATCCGTCATCACATTTCTTTCTGGTCCATTCTTCGGTTTTCGGAAAATATGTTCCAAAATCTTTCTGGGTGAGCACAATTCTTACCATCGGAATATCTTTCGATTCCTTATGGTTTTTGTATACCTCTACAAACAAATGTTTTTCATGTCCTACGATCTTTACCGCAGCTACGCCAATATACTTCACCCCGCTCTTTCTGCTTATTCTTTTCAGACCCAGATATGGAATTTTTTCAATCGCTTTCTGCTTCATCTGTCCCGCCTACTTTCCCATGTAGTAATCCGTAATAATCTGTTTTGCCCTGGCCATGCCCGGCATCCCCAGCGTCACTCGGCCGGCTTTTACGCCTGCTGCCTTCATAATGTCTTTGTCCACCGGTTCCTGGTGATTAAATCCCCATGTAAGCAGCGCCGCAATGCATCCTTTCAGGTTTTTTCCCTGCTTCCGCACCTGATGGGCGATCATCTCATTTTCCATACACTGGCCTCTCAGATATTCCACCCAGTCCTCCATGATTTCCTTCGGCTTCAGTTCCGCCACTTCCACGTCAATCTTTCCCATTGCTGCGGTCAGCGGATCGCAGAGTACCGGGATGTCTCCCTGCAGATACATCTCCACGAACTCATTCTGGATCCCGTTTTCCCTGGCCATAGCCTTCAGGCTTTCTGTGTCGCCTTCGTTGAACAGATTTTCAGCCAGTTCATTAATTTCCTTGTAACTGTTCATCTCTCCAAATTTCTCAAACACCTTCAAACTCCTCCCCGTGTATCACCGCCTGCAGAGTTTCTTTATATTCATTTGTCTGGCAAAATCGCACTTCCAGTTCCTGCTTGTCCTTTTCTTCCAGAAAAAGTTTCCAAAGCTCTTTATTCTGTACTTCCGTGCCTGCTGCCTTCTTCCATTCAGACCGGCGCCACTTCTCCGGGTTTCCCTGCTCAATCATGTTTTTCACATAACTATTGTCCGTATATATGATGATGTGACATTTTCTCGTCATTCTCTGCAGCGCCTTGATAATTGCCATCAGTGTGCAGCGATTAAATGTCGTCTCGCTTTCTTCTCCGGATACAATCCTGGAAGAATCCCGGCCGTGCTTAGTAATTACTAAAGCTGCCGCATATTTTCCATCCTTTACAGCAGGACCTCTGAAAGATGTTTCTATGTAGATTCTCACTGTTTCCATGTATCAAATCCTCCTGTTCAATCGGATCAGCGTATAGCGTCTATATTTGTATCCTGTTTTCGGATTGATGCCTTCGTAGATCCGTGCAATGTAATAGCCTTTCTTCGGCTTTACCTCTTTTGGCCAACGTTTCAACTTGTCCTTGTGCGGCTCTGGTAGTGGCATATTACGGGATGTGCTGTAACTGGCCTCTCTGATCCGCGGCGCAGCTTCTGATCCGCCCGATTTCTTTTCCCGTGTGTGCTCGCCTTTCGTAATATAACTGGCCAGCTCTGCAAAGTCCTCGCTGTAGTACTTACTTTTTTTGAGCTGGGTGAAATAGGTTCCGCCGTATGGCCACGCCTCTTCAACGATACAGGCGGAATCAGGGATCCGGTTGATCACGATGTGGATATGCCATGCCCCCTTTGTGCCGCACTCAATATTCCTAATCCAATAGAGAGGGCTCCCGCGCTTTTTGTATTCTTTCCGTATATACCGGATCAGCTTCTCCCAGTGTTTCTTTGCCGTCTTCATGTCTGGCGGCCGTTCGCTCACCTTGTATGTCAGCGTAGCGAAGTAGTCCCCCTCGGTGAAGTACTGAATCAATCGATGCTGGCAGAGCCGCGCCTTATTTATGGCATTGACTTTCTGCATATCCTCTTTCGTGGGTTTCTTTTTCTTCTGCCGGGGAATCCCCGGAGCTCCATATCGGCCGTCATGATACTCTGCCACATCCAGAATATCGCCGCCTCTTAACTTTGTTGTTTTTCTCCTTGTTGCCATATCCTTGTCCTAAATTTAATATCTTTATCGAGTATGTAAAACGGGCGAAAATCCCGCATTTCCTTGACTTTTCCGCCCGTATGAAGTACAATATATATGTCCTAAATTTAGACGGAAACGTCGAGTAAAAAGGAGCATCTTTTCGAGCGGATGCTCCTTTTTTATTTAGTTAATCACATAGGTATGACCCGTCTCTTCTGCCTTTTTTCTTGCATACTCTTCTACTTCTTTTCTCGTTCCAGATTTACATTCCAACCTGTATGGATCCCAACGTATGATCCATATTTGCCATACGCCGTCTTTTTCCGCTTCCATTTTTCTCTCCAATCTGTTAAAATTGGTATGAATCACCAGAGTGCCCGAGCTTGCCGGCTCATATGGGCGCTCTTTTTTATATTGGTCCCGCCTGCAGCACATATATGATCACCGCCTGGACCGCATTCAGCAGCAACGACGCTGCGGTGACTCCGATTAGACCTTTCTCCGCTTTGTTTCTCTTCTGACGGATCGGCGCCGGATCAACCGACTTTGGTACATCCGCTGGAACCAGGCTTGTCCTTCTGGGATCGATCAGCTTGATCTCCTGTGGTTTCAATGTTATCTCCTGCACGTTCTTCCCTCCTTTCGCAATGATTCATTGCTTTTCTACTTGTCCAACTGTTCCCGCTTACGCGGTTTTCTCAATAACGTAATTTCTTTCCAGAAGTACCCTTGCATTCACGCTTGCCGCAAAGGCCTCCCGGTCTTCGAGATCCTTGATCTCTACTTCTTCTCCATCAATCACTACAATGTTTTTTACTGTCACATGCACCACCTCTCTAAATATCTATGCGCCCCTGATTGTCCCGGTTTCCAGTATTTTATGCTCTGTCGTGAATCGATCTAGCCATATCTCCTATTCCCTTGTCTTCTTTTTCTCATAGTGATAAAATCTTTTTATAAAATATAAAAAGAGGTTTTACAATGAATAATAATTCTTCCTATTTTGATTCACTTATGTCTTCTCTTCCTAAAATGAGTTCTGTTACCGTAGATTCCATGCTTACACCCCAATTGAAAGATGCGCTACTTAGCATTAGTCAAAGCTACTCTTCTGTCGCATTGAACGCATCTGTTCAATCAATCACAGTTGCATATAGATCTGTTTTATCTAGCTTAGGAATCGCTTCTGCCACTCTGCTTTCTGAATGCAGTCAAGTTCTGTCCACATATTCGCCCGTTATTGAGGCGGCAAAAACTGCAAATTGTTCTCTTTCCCATTTGTCTCTATCCGAGCAGCCTTTATCTGTTGTCAAAACAGTTGCAGTTGCAACTAAATCTGCATTAGAATCTTCTGACTCATTTGATAGTATCGAGAATTCAGATGAATATATGGAGCTTTCAAAACCTCTTGCTGATATGGTCAAACACGTTGATGCTTCCGTACAATTACCTGATGCTGATAAAAATAATGTAGT
Organism: Mediterraneibacter sp. HA8405; assembly: GCF_056148955.1. Taxonomy (NCBI): domain Bacteria; kingdom Bacillati; phylum Bacillota; class Clostridia; order Lachnospirales; family Lachnospiraceae; genus Mediterraneibacter; species Mediterraneibacter sp. HA8405. Next base: position 2,547,976 of record NZ_CM148758.1, read on the forward strand.
CCGAGTTTCCAAGGTAGACCGAAATACTATCCTCTCTGTGTTGAGTATCATTATTTCTTTGCTCATGGCCCTATATACTTTTCAATCAGATAAATCAAATGCTAAAATTTCTGATCAACAACACACAGAATCTCTTGAACAGGATCAACGACAACACGAAGAGAACCTACATCAAGACCAACAACAGCATGAAGATATCATGCAGGAATTACAGCAAATCGAAGAGAATACCGCACCTAATTCCTTACCCCAGAAACCCACTTCAACTACCACGCAATCAGAACAGTAACTTTTCGCATTACAATCATAAGAAAAATTGAAATAATCCATAATTCTATCGTCAGTATGTGTTTGCCGATATAGTCTTGTGGATTTTTTTCTTTCTTACGCCGCCATATGAACCATGCAATAGTTATTACATAAGCTAATATCACAAGAATCAAAGTTACATCTATCCATTCCATCTTTACACCACCTCCTTCTCGTCCGTCTGAAACAAATAATCAAATTTGCATTTAAACATTCTGCAGAGTGTTTTTATTTCAAACGTGGTAAATTTCCCTGTTTTTTTCTTGCTTTCATATGAGTTCCGTGAGATGCCAAGCTTTTTTGCCACGTCCGAATTGGACAATCCAAATCTCGCCTGTTCTGCTTCTAAATTTCTGAACAATCGTCTTCCTCCTTTCTTGAATGTTTGCGTTTCGCAAACTATGATTATAATATAATTGCATTACGCAAACTTGTCAATAGTTTTCTTTGCATTTTGCAAACTTATTTGTTGACATGTTTGCATATCAATCCTATAATCATACATATAAGGAGGACATCATTATGGGAGAAAACTTTAATGAAAATTTAAGATGGGCAAGAGAACAGAAAGGGCTATCCCAAAAGGATGTCGCTGAAAAAATCGGGGTAGCAAAATCAACATATTCACTATATGAAAGTGGGAATCGAGAGCCAAACGTGCAGACAATTAAAAAAATTGCTGATGTATTAAATGTATCTGCCGATGAATTACTGGGAATTGATTCCGAACCCACTACTCTTGCTGCCCACTTTGAAGGTGATGAATATACTGAGGATGAACTGAATGAAATCCGGCAGTTCGCTGAATTTGTAAAAAATAGAAGGAAGGAGTCCTAAATATTGGACACCTATTTTGATATACTTGAGCGGGAGGTGTTTACTATGAACTCTTTTGAGCGTCTGGAAGACGAAGCCTGCAGGGACGGTATAGAGGTGATTTCTCATCAATTTCGAAATCACAATATTCGGGGACTGTATTGTGACGGCACAATCGGGATAAATAGATCTATTACTACAACAACGGAAAAATCCTGCGTCCTTGCAGAAGAGCTTGGACATCATTACACATCTGTAGGTAATATAATTGATATGTCTGATGCGGGTAATCGGAAACAAGAACGACAGGCTCGCTTGTGGGGATATAACAAGAAGATCGGACTGACCGGCATTATAACAGCATTCCGTGCCGGATGCCAGAGCAGACATGAAATTGCAGAACTATTAGATGTAACAGAAGAGTATTTACAGGAATGCATTGATTGCTACCGGGATAAATACGGGATATATACAGAAGTAGATAATTATGTGATTTACTTCATCCCGAATCTGGCAGTCATGGAAAAGATATAACCGCACTGGCGATTATATATGTGGTGTTTTCTCGGAAGTACAAGAGAAATGAGGAAAAGTTTATGAGCGAAATAAAAGAGATTGAAGAATATAGGAAATTCACTACTCCTGCCGAGCTTCACAAAGCAGTAAACACTTTAAAAGGTATCGTTGCAGGAATTACTACAGACCGTAAAATAAGTGAAGATGAGGTGAACGAACTGAGTCACTGGTGTTTATGTCATGCCAATTTAATTGATAGGCATCCTTTTAATGAACTCATTCCTTTGATCCAGTCTATTTATGAAGATGGTGTTGTTACTGAGGATGAAGCGAAAGATATTGTATGGCTTTGTAATAACTTCGTCTCCGATGCTGACTACTACAATCTCGTCACATCTTCACTACAGTTTCTTAGTGGTATGATCCACGGTATACTTGCGGATAATGAAATTACCGACGAAGAAATACATATGCTCAAAAAATGGACTACCGCAAATGATTTTCTTGCAGGGTCATATCCTTTCGATGAAATTGAGAGTCTGTTGCTCTCAATTTTAAATGATGGTGTCATAACGGAAGATGAACGTGACATGCTTAAAGGCTTTTTGAGTAATTTTATAGATTTGAAATCATCTTATAATCTGAACGATGCAGAACTGAACTCTTTAAAAGAACATTACAGTATTTCAGGTATATGCGCTGCATGTCAGGAGATAGATTTTAAAGATAACCTGTTTTGCTTTACTGGTCAATCACTGAAAGCGAAAAGGAAGGATATTGCTGATCTTATCGTTTCTCTTGGTGGTAAGTTTAATAATAATCTGACCAACAAAACACGTTATTTAATTGTTGGAAATGACGGTAATCCCTGCTGGGCATTCTCATGTTATGGCAGGAAAATTGAGGATGCTGTTAATCGGAGAAAATCCGGACAGCTTCTCACAATTGTTAATGAAATAGACTTTTGGGATTGCATTGAAGATAATTAAAAAGAATAGCCATACAAAGAAAGGTGAAAGTCATGATTGACTTTAACAACAGCTCATTCGTAAAAATGAAACAGATAGACCCGGAATCTCTCATGAGAGACATTCAGCCTCTTCTGATCAACGGTGAACAGGTGATCGGAGCCTACAAGGCAATTCGTGATTACTGCATATTTACAAATAAACGCGTGATCTCAGTGAACGTCCAGGGAATGACTGGAAAGAAGAAAGACTTCACTTCCCTGCCCTACTCAAAGGTCATCGCTTACTCTATTGAAACTGCCGGAGTTCTTGATATGGACAGCGAGCTGGAGATATATTTCAGCGGCCTGGGAAAGGTGACATTTGAGTTTACCGGAAAGAGCAATATTGTACAGATCGGGCAGACTATCAGCGCATTTATACTGTAAATATTTGCCCCGACACTATTGTTATTTTGTATAAAGTCCGGCGTGGTAGTATATCACTCTGCGCAACAGAATGCAAACATTTTTTGAAAAAAAGTATTGATTTTTTACTGCCATGGGCATATTATATAGGTGTAACGAGAGTTACTAAGTAAACGTGTCCTAGGTAGTAAGTCCCCATTATAAGGGTAAGGCTGAAACCTAGGATTTTTTGTTATAAAGGAGAATACACATGAAAACAGCAATTTTAGTGGATGGGGGATTTTATCGAAGACGAGCTTTTGTGGCATATGGAGATAAGACCCCTGCTGAACGCGCAGATGAATTATATACATATTGTAAAAGACATTTAAAAACGCATGGCGAAAATAGTGAATTATATAGAATATTCTATTATGACTGTCCTCCTATGACCAGACAAGTATATCATCCACTAACACAGAAAAACGTAAATTTTGCGAAATCTGCTACTTATACTTGGGCAATGAGCTTTTTTGACGAATTAAAAAAGAAGCGAAAAGTAGCTTTACGTATGGGTGAACTTTCAGAACAGCAAGCACACTATGTGTTAAAAAATAATAAACTTAATCAATTAATTCGCGGCCAAATATCCATTTCTGATTTAACAGAAAAGGATTTCTTGTTCAGTGTAGAGCAAAAGGGAGTAGACATGCGTATAGGTCTTGATATAGCATCTCTTGCATATAAAAGACAAGTAGACCAAATTGTACTCATTTCTGGTGATAGTGATTTTGTTTCCGCAGCAAAGTTAGCACGCCGTGAAGGAATTGATTTTATCCTTGATGCATTACATACAAATATTAAACCAAATCTTTTTGAACATATTGATGGACTACGAACATGTGATAATTGTTTTAAGCCAAAAACTGAAGCTGAATAAAAAACTCTTTCTGATGCTTGGAGAGTTGCCGAAATATCTACAATCAGATAATGCATTTAACCGGATATCCAGGAACGAGTTCAATTATACACATAAAAATAGCCGTCCTGCTCTCGTCAAAGTTTAGGAACGGCTATTTCGTAGCTTAGAAAAAGTCAACTGCTCCAGTGTTGGCGCACCGGAGCAGCTGTGTATATCCGAAGATATACGATACCTTATCCACGGAATATTGTATCATCTTCGGTACAGCCGCACAATCCAGAACATCAGTTCATGGTCTGGCTGTTATTTTTGTACTCATTTTCGGGCCGTGCCCGGAATAAAATCAACCGAGGTGATGTCATGGAAACTACATATGGTTATGGCTACGTCAGAGTTTCGACGGAGAAACAGGATGAACTCTCACCGGATTCCCAGGCAAAACTCCTCAAAGAGTATGCGCACAAGAACGGCATCATTATCCTGAAGGTCTTCTATGAGATCGGGGTTTCCGGCCGGAAGGCTGAGAAGCGGCCGGAGTTCCAGAAGATGATCGCCCAGGCCAAGTCTCCGAAACATCCGGTAGACAGCATCCTTGTCTGGAAGTTCAGCCGGTTTGCCCGGAACCAGGAAGAAAGCATTGTCTACAAGTCGCTGCTGAAGAAGAAGCATAATGTGGACGTGATCAGTGTCTCCGAGCCCCTTGTGGAAGGCCCCTTCGGCAGCCTGATCGAGCGCATCATTGAATGGATGGACGAATACTATTCCGTCCGGCTCTCCGGGGAAGTTGCCCGGGGAATGCGGGAGAAGGCCCAGCGGGGAGGCTATCAGGCCCGGCCGCCGCTGGGGTACCGGATTGCAGAGCGGGGCCAGCCGCCGGTCATTGTCCCGGAGGAGGCAGAAGTGATCCGGATTATTTTCCAAAAATATGTCAACGAACACTATGGTATATTTGACATAGCACGCTATCTAAATTTGTGCGGATTTAAGACATCCGGAGGCAGTTCCTTTGAACGCCGTTCTGTGGAATACATCCTTCAGAATCCGACTTACTGCGGCATGATCCGCTGGAACCGGACCGTCAATGAGACCAATGAAATCCGGCCCAGAGAGGAATGGATTATAGCTGACGGCCAGCAGCCGGCGATTATCTCCAGGGAGCTGTTTGAGAAGGCTCAGGCCCGCTATGAGCAGGAATACCGGCCAAAGGGTACCCGGCCTTCCTCTACATACAGACACTGGCTGTCCGGCCTGGTAAAATGTCCGGTATGCGGCAGAACCATGATAGCGAAGACCGTAAAATCCGGGAAACGGACATACTGCTATTTCACATGCTACGGGTATTCAAAAGGAAAATGCCTGGCAAAGAATTCGGTCAGCTCACTGAAGCTGGAGCCGGCCGTACTCTCTTCCATCCAGGAAGTTCTTGACACCGGCCAGATTGTATTCCGGTATATGCCGCCGGAGCAGGAAACGCCGACAGATCTGAGCGCCATCCTGAAAGAACAGCTGAAACGCAACGCTGAAAAGTTCGACCGGATCAAAGAGGCATACCGGAACGGAGTGGACACCCTGGAGGAATACCGGGAGAATAAACGGCTTGTCCAGGAAGAAAAAGAAATTATTGAAAAGCAGCTGGAAGAAGCCGCTACGGACAGCCCGGAGCCGGAATCGCTGGAAAATAATCTTCTGGAACAGGTGAAAAATGTGTATGAGATCATCCGATCAGACGCTGTAGATAATACAGCCAAGAATGAGATTCTGAAAAGTGTCATTGAGAAAATTGTATACAACCGGGACACTGACGAGCTGAAAGTGTATTATTACTATAAGCCGCAACCCCAGTAAAATCAAGGGGTTGCGGGTGTTTGTAGGTTGTTGCAAAAAGGTCATCCAGTTCGGACATGTAACCCGCCTTCCGTCACAATACTGAGTCAAGATCGGCTGACGTATATTCGGACGGGACAGATAATTGGAAAACAGTTCATCCACAATTACCGAGATTGTATCATAGACATTCCGCTCCGGAATCCATTTATGATCAAAAGCTGTGGATGAAGTGATTGTAAAATCATACCCCTTGTTCCGATACCATTCCGTATACACCCGATTCAGGGTGAATGACATAATCGCAAGTACATTCGCGCGGATCGTATTCGACGGCCATGTGGCGTAGATTTCGCTGGAAGCCACATTTTTAATATAATCCTTATATTTCACATAATAATTTTTCGCGGTACTGTCCCGTGGCGAACCGTCATGAACGACAATATATTCCGGAATTACCACTCTGCTCAGTACAATCTCACCTGACTCATTGACGGGCTTTATCTCGTCTTCCGCGATTTTCGGCGGGTATTCTCCATACAGGGTATGGGCGGGAATCACAAATACTTCTTCCTCTTCCCGGGACGCGTCGCTGGGCCGCATCCTGACATTCTGAATTGCCTTTACATTCGCAAGAATCTCCGCTCCGGCGATACTCACCGGCTCAAAGCCGGGAGCGCTGATATCAAACGTATACTCCGAATAGGGTTGCCGTTCATTCTCCGGATTCAGGCTCCACTCTTCCGGCGGAGCATCCAGGTCAATCACTTCCGTCTGTCCGGACGAATCTGTCGTCAGTCTCTCAAGAATATTTTCCGGAACACCGGTATAAGATATGGATATCTCCGCTTCGCCAATCGGACGGGAATTAACCGACGAAGTCACGTTGATCTGAAGCTTTCCTTTCTCCGATAGTTCATTCTGCATTGCTCTTATATAACCCATTTTTTTCTCCTGCATATAATGATCTTTTTCATTATATCAGCAGAAGAATAATTTTATGTGTAAAAGCTGCCGCATTCTTTTGAATACGGCAGCTTTTCATTTTAAAACAGTCTCACTATATCATTGTACATAACCACAACCATCAGTACCATCAGTGCGGCAAAACCGGCAAAATGTACTATTCCTTCCTTTTCCGGAGGTATTCTCTTTCTCCGTACAGCCTCAATAATCAGAAAGACAAGACGTCCTCCATCCAGGGCCGGCAACGGAAGGAGATTGAGTACTCCGAGATTTGCAGTCAGAAGAACCGCAAAATTCATCAGATTCAGTACAAGCACATCCATTCCGGCCGATGAAGATGTTTCATATACATCATCCACTGCATTTACAATTCCTACCGGTCCGGACAGATCCTGAAGGCCCAGCTGACCGGTAACAAGCATTCTCAGACTGTCAATGGAATAATTAATCCAGTATTTTACCGTATAGGCTCCATACTGCATAGTACCGAAAAATCCCGGCTTTACATATTCTCCGCCGACAACTCCCAATTTTGCATATGCGTCCCCTTCCAGCTGTCTGGGTTCAATCTCTGCCGTATACTCTTCTCCATTGCGTTCCAGCACCACTTCCAGAGAAGTTTCATTTGGATGAGTCAGATTATACAGGCTGATATCATTCCAGATGTGTATATTTCTTCCATTAATTTCCTTGATTACATCTCCGGCCCGGACACCTTCTTCTGCCGCCGAGTATCCTTCGGATACATCTGTGACCGTAGCAGAACTGTATCCGATCCATCCGACCATAATAGAACACAGAATCCACGCCAGAATCAGATTAAAAACAGGGCCTGCCGCAATAACAGACATTCTTGCCCACACAGATTTACTGTTAAAACTGCCCTCCGACATATCATCCGCATCATCTTCCCCCATCATACATGCGCCGCCAAACGGAAGCAATTTAAGGCAGAAAAATGTACCGCCGATATTTTTTCCGATCAGAGTCGGTCCCAGACCCAGAGAGAATTCATCCACACGGATTTTGTTTATTTTAGCCAGAATAAAATGTCCCAGTTCATGGAATATAATAGTCAGGCTGAATATTATAATCGCAATAACTATGCCCATACGCTACCACCTGCTTTTTATAAATTCATATGTTTCCTGCTCAGTCTTTAGTATCTCTTCCACTGTCGGTTCTGAAATATTCCTGTGCTGTTCCATACATGCCTGAATGATCTCCGGGATCTGCAGATACCGGATCTTTCTGTCCAGGAACATGGCTACCGCGCGCTCATTTGCCGCATTAAAAACCGTCGGAAGGCTGCCGCCTCTGCGGCCCGCCTCATAAGCCAGTTTCAGGCCATAAAAAGTTTCCATATCCGGACGTTCAAACGTAATCTCCGAAAGAGCGCCAAAATCCAGCCTGTCTCCCGGAAGATATCTGCGCTCCGGATAATACAGTGCATACTGTATGGGGAGCTTCATATCAGGCGTACCCAGCTGGGCGATCACCGCGCCGTCCTCATACTCCACCATCGAATGAATAATACTCTGAGGCTGAACGACAACCTGAATCTGATCTGCAGTGACACCAAAAAGCCATTTTGCCTCAATAACTTCCAGCCCCTTATTTACCATAGTAGAAGAATCTATGGTAATCTTTTTCCCCATTTCCCAGTTCGGATGTTTCAGCGCATCTTCCACCTGAATATTCTCCAGCTCCTCTTTCTTTTTCCCGCGGAACGGACCACCTGATGCAGTCAGAAGAATTTTATGAAGACTCTTCCGCTGACCGCCCTGAAGAGACTGAAAAATCGCGCTGTGTTCACTGTCCACAGGGAGAATTTTCACCTGTTTTTCCCGCGCAAGAGGCATAATAATATGTCCTGCCGTAACCAGAGTTTCCTTGTTTGCCAGGGCAATATCCTTTCCGGCCTTAATTGCCTCGATAGTGGGAAGTACGCCAATCATTCCCACTACTGCAGTCACAAGAATCTCTGAGCAGGGATCCGACGCCGCTGCAAGAAGTCCGTCCATGCCGGAAAGTATCTTCACATCCAGATCACGCACATTTTCTTTTAACTGCGCCGCTCTGTCCGGGTCCCATACAGCTGCCAGGGACGGCCGGAACTCCCGGATCTGCTGTTCCAGAAGGCTGATATTGCTTCCGGCAGCCAGCGCTGTCACCTCAATATCTTTATTTGTTCTTACAATTTCCAGAGTCTGGGTTCCGATAGATCCCGTAGACCCCAGAATTCCTATTTTTTTCATAAAATATGTCCTTCTTTTTGTATAAAATCCATCAGAGCATGATAGCAAGATAATAGATAATCGGAGCCGTAAAAATCACACTGTCAAAACGATCCAGAATTCCGCCATGTCCGGGAATCAGCTTTCCGTAATCTTTAATATTATGATACCGCTTAATTGCCGACGCAGCCAGATCTCCAATCTGGGAAATCGCGCCGCCTGCCGCCCCGATCACGGCATAGGACAGCACGTCTGCTCCTGCATCGCCCCAGTAATTAATTGCCAGTCCGTAAAGCACGCCGATCAGAGCTGCTCCGAGAATTCCTCCAATGCCGCCTTCTACAGATTTTTTCGGACTTAATATAGGCGCCATCTTATGTTTTCCGATCAGCATACCTACACAGTAGGCACATGTATCACAGCCCCAGGAACAGACAAACACAAGCCAAACTGTAAAAATGCCGCCGGGAAGAATTCTTATCTGATAAATATAGGACAGCATTACTGCCACATAAAACATACCGAAAAACGCTGCCATAATCTGCTGCGTATTATATCTGGGGTAGGCAAATACAAGAACCGCCATCTGACAGATCAGAAATGCCATAAATGACATCATAAACCAGTTCAGGCTCTCTCCCGGAAGAAGAGGTTCAAAATACAGAAGTCCGTAATAAAGAAGAGCAAACAAATACCCGATTATGCCCGGGGGCTTCTTCTCTATACCAAACACTTTATAAAGTTCTGTCATGCCGATAAGACTTACGGCAAGCAGAACAAGAAACAGAAGATTTCCTCCTGTAATCACTGTAATCAGAGCAATAATTACCAGAAGGATGCCACTTAACAACCGTGTTTTAAACATCTGATTTTCCCTCCTCTACACCGCCGAAGCGTCTGTGCCGGTGGTTAAACTCTTCCACTGCTTTTACCAGTTCTGCTTTTGTAAAGTCAGGCCAGGGAACGTCTGTAAAATAAAACTCCGAGTAGGCCAGCTGCCAGAGCAGATAATTGGAAAGTCTCTGTTCTCCGCTTGTGCGGATCATCAGATCAGGATCCGGAATACCATGGGTATCAAGATAAGATTCAAATACCGTCTCATCAATACTGTCCGGATCCAGTCTTCCTTCCGCGCAGTCCTTTGCCATTCGCCTGGATGCACGGACAATCTCATCCCTGCTTCCATAATTCAGCGCAATAGTAAAATTCAGGCCGCCGTTATTTACAGTTGCACTTTCCAGTTCCCTTATCCGACTTTTTATATCGTCATCCAGAGGCTCAATATCGCCGATGACACGGATCTTCATGTCATTTTTTGCCGCTGTTTTCAGACAAGTCTTCATATAATTGCGCAGCAGCTTCATCAGAGCGGTAACTTCACTTTCCGGCCGGCTCCAGTTCTCGGTAGAAAAAGCGTATACTGTCAGATACTTGATGCCCATTCTCCACGCTTCCTCACAGATCCTCTCTACATTTTTACTTCCCTGAGCGTGGCCGTAATTTCTCGGCATTCCCTTTGCCTTGGCCCAGCGCCCGTTGCCATCTAAAATAATCGCAATATGCTGCGGTACTTTCATGTTTCTTTCCCCTATTCATAAATCGGATGCCGGAAATCCCCAGAATATGCATCCGCATTTTGCATTCAAACTATTTCCATAAAACATTCATACAAAAGGGAGCCTTGATCTGAAAGCCCCCTTCTGTATAAGTTCCGTTTTACACCGTCATGATCTCTTTTGATTTTGTCTCGACCATCTTATCAATTTTTTCTACATATTTATCTGTCAGCTTCTGAAGTTCATCCTCCAGGTCTTTAATCTCATCCTCGGAAACCTCTGTTCCTTTCAGTTTTTTGAATGCCACGTTTCCATCTCTGCGGATATTGCGCACCGCAACTTTTGCTCCTTCACCTTTTTTCTTTACATCTTTTGCCAGTTCTTTTCTTCGCTCTTCTGTAAGTTCCGGAAATACAAGACGGATGCAGGAGCCGTCATTGGTAGGATTGATGCCGATGTCTGAAGTAAGAATTGCTTTTTCTATAGCCTTTAACATACTCTTCTCCCAGGGCTGTATCTGAATCATACGTGCCTCCGGCACCGATATATTTGCCGCCTGCTGAATTGGTGTTGGAACCCCATAGTAATCCACTGCCAGCTTGTCCAGCACATGGGGATTCGCGCGTCCCGCACGGATTGTCGCCAGTTCGGCATCCAGATTATTGAGTGTCTTTGTCATTTTACTGTCATATGTTGTCAGTCTTTCATTCATGGTAAAATCCTCCTACACTGTTACTTTTGTTCCCGTGAAATTTCCGCTCATTGTCTCCACAATGCTGTTTTCTTCATTCAGTCCGAACACAAGCATGGGCATTTTATTCTCAAGACAGAGAATTGACGCTGTCAGATCCACTGCCGCGAGTTTCTTATCGATCACTTCCTGAATAGACACTTCATCATACTTGACTGCTTCCGGATTTACCTTCGGATCGCTGTCATATATTCCGTCAATGGCTTTTGCCAGAAGCATGGCATCAGCCTCAATCTCTATAGCGCGCAGAACAGCTCCTGTATCTGTGGAAAAATACGGATGTCCGGTTCCTCCGGCAAAGAAAATCACCTTTCCCGCTTCCAGTGCCTCTACAGCAGCGTCCTTGGAAAACAGAGAGGTAAATGACCCGCATACAAAGGGAGTAAATACTTCTGTCTTCATTCCTTCATACCGGAAAATGTCGGAGACATAAATACAGTTCATCACTGTCGCCAGCATCCCGATCTGATCTGCCTTCGTCCGGTCAATCGTCTCGCTGGTGCGTCCCCGCCAGAAGTTCCCTCCGCCGGTTACAATTGCAACCTGGATTCCGGCATCCGTCAGCTGTTTTACCTGCTTTGCGACACCAATACAGGTAGCCTCGTCAAATCCGGTTTTCTTATCTCCTGCCAGCGCCTCCCCGCTCAGCTTTAACAATACTCTTTTCATAATTGTTTGACTCCTTTGGTTTCTGTCAATTCTAAATTGAAGTATAACATAAGTTTTCTAATTTGTCATGTACATATCCGGCATCCCTTTCATCTGTCATTACCGTCAGCCGGTCGCCGGCCTCAAGCCGGGTTTTGCCTTTTGGAATCAACTCTTTTCCGCCCCGTTCCAGAGCGACCAGCAGGCAGTTCCCGGGCCAGTGTATCTCCATCACTGTACGCCCTTCCAGAACAGACCCGCTCATAATAACAAATTCGTTCAGAACTTTCTGCCGTCCCGGAGCGGCCTGCCCGTTGCTTTTCTCTTTTCCTTCCAGAATTCCTGCAAGAAGACTGTCGTAAATCGGCTCGGATCTCAGCAGTGTGGCAGTAATGTAGGCAGCCACAGATACAATAGCCAGAGAAAGCATCTGGCTGACAGATCCGGACATTTCAAATAAGAGGATAATTCCGGTAATCGGCGCTCTCACAATCGCTGTAAAATATCCTGCCATGGCAAGAAGGACAAAATTGTTTATGTACACCGGATCCAGCCCAAGAAATTCCACACATGCCATAGAAAACGCCCCGCCAAGAAGAGCTCCCAGAATAAGAAGGGGAAAGAAAATGCCTCCCGGCGCGCCGGAGCCGAAGCTTACCGCAGAAAACAGGAATTTCACCGCAAAGGTAACGATGACCACAGACAATACCATTTCGCCATTTGTCAGCGATACGATAAGATCTCCGCCGCTGCCCAGAACCGAAGGCATCAGAACCGCCATTACGCCTGCTGCCATAAATGCGATTACCAGACGCTTTGTTTCATTCAGCCATTTCCACTTCTTATACAGTTCCTGCGCCTTTAACATTCCTTTGTTATACAAAGCTCCGAAAACGCCAAGCACAATTCCCAGCACAATCAGCAGCCAGTAATAATTCTGAGGCAGCACATGTTCCAGGCGGAACTGGAACACCGGATCCAGCCCGATAATATAAGACGAAATATAGTCGGCAGTCACAGATGCGGTCATAACCGATACAAGAAGCGTCACGGAAAATCCTTTGTGAATTTCCTCCAGGGCAAACATCATTCCCGCCAGAGGCGCATGAAAGGCCGCTGCCAGGCCAGCGCTGGCTCCGCATGTCATAATATAGTTTTCCTCAGTTTTCCCCCGGTTCATCAGACGGGAAATTCCCTGCCCAGTCATGGCCCCCAGCTGAATAGAAGGGCCTTCCCTTCCCAGAGACAGACCGCCCAGCAGACACAAAAACCCTCCTGCAAATTTGGCCGGAAGCACCTTTTTCCAGTTCTGACTCAGTTTCCCCAGGATCTCTCCTTCCACCTGGGGAATGCCGCTTCCCGAAATCATAGGTTCCCACTTTACCAGTTTTCCCGTAAGAAGGGCAAGCAGGAAAAGCACCAGAAACCAGCCGGCTGTCTTTAACACGCTGCCTTCAATGAATTGTACAATATCATTCAGCCATTGGCCGGCATATGTAAGAGCAACCCGGTACAACAGCACAATAAGGCCGGCTGCGGCACCTGTCAGAAGTCCTTCTGCTATAAGAATAACCGGCAGTCTGTGCGCCCGTTTTAATGTATATCCTGTGTCCTTTTTCACATTATTTCCTCCCCCCGGTCCGGCATTTTTTCTATTCTGCGTATTCATTTACAAGTATATACCTATATTCCCGCAGCGGAAACCCGTCAGAATAAAAAATCAGTATATAAACATCGAAAAGATCACGGTAATAATTCCGCAGATTCCAATGGCGAGACCGCTCATGGCTCCTTCCGTTTCTCCCAGCTCCACCGCCTTCGATGTACCTACGGCATGACTTGACGCGCCAATGGCCAGACCCGCCGCCACAGGATCTTTTATCCGAAGCAGTCGGATCAGAAGCGGAGCAAATATGCCGCCCAGAATCCCGGTAAAGATCACCGCCACAACAGTTACCGGCACAACGCCCCCGTTCGGTTCTGCCACACTTACTGCAATGGGTGTAGTTACGGACTTCGGAATCAGTGATATGGTCAGGCTCTCATCAAGTCCGAACAGGCGGCACAGCCCGTAAACACTCGCCATAGACGCGGCAGAGCCGGCCGTACAGCCAACCAGAATAGGGAACCAGTATTCCTTCAGTATTTTTAATTTACTGTATATCGCCACTGCAAGACAGGCCGTAGCCGGCGCCAGAAACATATCGATCACCTTGCCGCCTTCATAGTAAGATTCATAGGGAATTTTAAATATAAGAAGAACTCCAACCACAAGGAGGATGGCAATAATCAGCGGATTACACACCGGCGTTTTCAATTTCTGCTGAAGTTTTACCCCGATTGCAAAGGCAATTACACTCAATGCGACTCCGAAATAAGGAGATGATGTCAGTTCACTCATGCTGTTTCCTCCTGTTCATCCACCTGACAGTCAGCATCACACTGTATGCTGTAACTGTAAAAGTAATAATTGTAGAAATGATGCAGATAATCACAATCTGCACGGCCGAATGCTTCAGTATTCCAAAATAGTTAATAATGCTGACGCCTGCCGGAATGAAGAAAAACGCCATGTTTTCCAAAAGAAAACCGGCTTTTTCCTGCACATGCTCAATTTTCAGAATTCCTGCTGCCAGGCAGATAAAAAGGAGGATCATTCCCGTTACACTTGCCGGAAACGAAAAAGGAAGAACGCTCTCAATTACCTCGCTGAACCAGCAGATAGCAAATATAATTCCAATCTGTCTGATAATCTTCATAAATCTGTTTATTCCTTCCTAAAATATTGACATTCCTCTGCCAATGATTTATGATACATATTGTTTTCGCACTTTAAACAGATAAAATTTTACAGTGTGAAGTTGAAGTGCATCAATTTGTATCATTCACACATAAAGTCTGGACACCCGGAGGAAGAGAAATGATTATTGTATTAAAGCCACATACAACAGAAGAAAATATAACTCGCGTAGAAAATCTTGTCAAGAGCAGAGGTCTGGATACTCATATCGTAAGGGGCACAGAGATGACAATCATCGGATGCATCGGTGATACGACTCTCATTGACCCCCGTCTGTTCGAAGTCGACAGTTCGGTAGATAAGGTTATGCACGTACAGGAGCCTTACAAACTGGCAAACCGGGCATTTCACCCGGAAAATTCTGTCGTGGATGTTTCCGGCGTAAAGATCGGAGACGGCCATATGGGGCTGATCGCCGGCCCCTGTTCTGTAGAATCTTTTGAACAGGTTCTTGAAATCGCGAAATCTGTAAAAACATCCGGAGCAAACCTGCTGCGGGGCGGCGCGTTTAAGCCCAGAACAAGTCCCTATTCTTTCCAGGGGCTTGGATTGGAAGGCCTCGAGATTCTCCGTGCGGTAAAAAAAGAAACCGGACTTCCCATTGTCACAGAACTTATGTCCCCTCAGTATCTGGATATTTTCAACGAAAAAGTAGACCTGATCCAGATCGGAGCCCGCAATATGCAGAACTTTGATCTGCTGAAACAGCTGGGACAGGTGGACCGTCCCATTCTCTTAAAACGAGGACTGAATGCAACTTACGAAGAATGGATCATGTCCGCCGAGTACATCATGGCATCCGGAAATGAGAACGTCATCCTCTGCGAACGCGGCATCCGCACCTTCGAATCATTTACAAGGAACACCCTTGATCTGCAGAGCATTCCTGTCCTTCACAGGAAAACTCATCTCCCGGTCATCGTAGATCCCAGCCATGCCGGCGGAAAATGGTGGTTGGCCGAACCAATGGCAAAGGCGGCCGTAGCAGCCGGTGCTGACGGACTGATGATCGAAGTACACAATAATCCGGAATGCGCGCTGTGCGACGGAGCGCAGTCACTAAAACCGGAAAAGTACGACACTCTGCTGAAACAGGTAAAGGAAATTGCTCAGGTTGTAGGGAAAATTCTGTAAAAGAGGAAGCGACTTCTCAAAAGAGCCTTCCCCTTTCCTCTAAAAGGAGAAATGATTTATGAAATTATCAGTTAATTTAGACAAAAACTCTTATCCCATTTATATTGAAAATGGAATTCTGTCAAAATGTGGAAACTATCTTCCTCAGGTTTTCCGGGGCAGACGGATTATGATCGTATCAGATGACAATGTATTTCCTATTTACGGAGAGACTCTTCTCTCTTCTCTGAAAGAATATGAATGCCATACACTTGTCCTGCCTCACGGGGAGCCTACCAAAAACTTTCAGTCGCTGCCCCGGATCTACTCAGCGCTTCTCGAAGCAAAACTTTCCCGGAGTGATCTGGTTATCGCTCTCGGCGGAGGCGTAATCGGAGATCTGGCAGGATTCGCAGCGGCAAGCTATCTGCGCGGTATCTCTCTGGTACAGATTCCCACTTCTCTCCTGGCTCAGGTAGACTCTTCCGTAGGTGGGAAAGTCGCTGTTGATCTGCCCCAGGGAAAAAATCTGGTGGGCGCCTTTTTCCAGCCGAAAATGGTTCTGATCGATCCATCGGTTCTGGACACTCTTCCGCCTCGCTTCATCAATGACGGCATGGGCGAAGTAATTAAGTACGGATGCATCAAAGACGCCTCTCTTTTTGAAACACTCTGCAGTCACAGTTCGTTTGCCGGCCTGAAGGATGAACTGCCTTCTGTCATTGCCCGCTGCGTGGACATCAAGCGGATTGTAGTGGAGGCAGATCAGTTTGATACCGGCGAGAGGATGCTTCTGAATTTCGGCCATACGCTGGCCCATACCATTGAGCAGTATTACCACTATGAAAGAGAAAGCCACGGCGAGGCGGTCGGCATCGGTATGTATCAGATCACAAAAATGGCGGAAGACAAAGGCCTGACCGCAAAGGGCTGTGCAGAAAAAATCAAAAAAGCGCTTGATATTTACGGACTGCCTTCCTCCTGCGGTCTTTCAGTCTCCAAACTGACTGAAGCGATCCGCCTGGATAAAAAAAATCTGAACGGAAACCTGAACCTGATTCTCCTTCACGACATCGGAGACAGTTATATCTGCGCTTCTGATGTCACATTCTTTGAAGGGCAGAATTCAATTTGGATTTGTTGAAGTGAACTTCCGGTATCGAAAAGGGAAAACAGAGGACAAAGAAGTTTTTATGCAGGTGATCCAGGCAGTAGTGATGCTTTAGATCCAACCAGCTGCAGTCGGAACAGCTCCTGCTTTCTTCTTGCAATTTGGAATTGTGAGGGATACTGCTGCCTGGATTCAGGATATGAATATAGCCGGGGAAATTCTGTCTTCGTTTTGTCTGTCGGAATTCGGAATTGTGTAAGGGAGAAGTCAGCCGGAAGAGACTGGTGTGGCGATGGAGGACCGTAAAGCAGCGCCGGCACTTAGAGCGCGTTTTTTGCGCTCTTACGTACCGCTGCGTCTGCGGTCCGAACGAAAGTGTGTCCTCCGGCACCACACCAGTCTCTTCCGGCGTCCCTTCTCAAATTATACAAATCCGAATTTTTGCTTGTTCAAAAGTAATGCACATATAATTACTGCTGCACAGAATATCAAAATTAAATACCATAGATTTTCAAGGCAAAAGCCATTCTCTAACATCAATCGGTATCCCCATGAAGCGGGAAAGATGCGCCCTATGGCTTCAAGAAAATCGGGCAGCAAATCGATAGGGAACATAATCCCTGAAAGCATAATCGAGGGTAAAAACACAAGCTGCGCGATCATTGTCAGCTTTGCCTGACTTTTTACAGCCAAACCTAATATACTCCCAATACTCAGCGACACAATAATGTATATGGCAAGCGCAGGAAAGAAAAGCGGAAGCTGTACCGGCAAAGCCGCCTCAAACAATATCGGAGCGAGGAGTAATATAATAATACAGCTGATCATCAAATGCACAAATGCAGAAAGGGACATTGTAACAAGCCCTAAATATAAAGGTACTCCATTTGCTTTATAAACCTTTTTTACATCACTTCCATAAGTTTCAATCAACGATGGCGGCAGCCCGATAAACGCTCCCATTGAAACGCTCATCACAATCATAGATTGTATCAATGTACTTCTCATTTCAGGCATAACAGAAGTAAAAATACCACCCATAAACAGAAAGAAAACAAGCGGAACGACATAGCAGGTTACCAACAAAGATTTACTGCGTATATCCAGTTTCCACTGTAATTCCACGCCATATAAAAAACCGTTCATTTAAGCTTCCCTCCTTGCCATTTCGATAAAATGCTGTTCCAGCGTGCCACGGTCAACTTTAATATCTGCTACATGGACTTTTTTCTGTTTTAATTCGCCCAGTAAAGAAATCAAAGTGTCTTCGATATTGTCCGTTTCAAAAGTGTTTTCTCCTTGCTGCGTCTTGATATGGATAAAATATTTTCTCCCAATCCTATCGGTCAGTTCCGAAGCTGTACCGCAAAAGGCAATATTTCCGTTATTCAGAATAGCAATGCGGTCACATAAGGTTTCTACCTCTGCCATATCGTGGCTTGCCAAGACGATTGTTTTTCCGTATGATTTGAGCTTTCGGATTTGTTCGTGGAGCGATAGTCTTCCCTCGACATCAAGTCCCGCAGTCGGCTCATCGAGAAAAATAATATCGGGATTGCCGATAAGCGCAAGAGCAAGATGCAACCGCCTTTTCTGCCCTGCGGATAATTGTATATACTGCTTCTTCTCAATTTCTTTGATAGCAAGACCGTCAAGCATGGCATCATCAATTTTTGTTTTATTCCATTTTGCAAACAGCTTTACAGCCTCCATTGGCTTGATATGGGCTGGTAAAGAAGAGGATTGTAGCTGAATACCCATCTTCCCGTTTACAGTAATCGCACCACTGTCATATTGTCTCAAACCTTCGATACATTCAAGCGTTGTTGTTTTTCCTGCTCCGTTTACGCCGAGCAGAGCGAAAATTTCTCCTTTTTCAATTTGAAAATCGAGACCCTTAAGAACCATATGGCTGCCGTAGTTTTTCTTTAATTCACGAACTTGTATTGCGTCTTTCACGGTTTCACCTCCTCAAAGGGATTTATTCCAAGTCCTGAAAAATAGACCTGCAAAGCTGGTTCTAAATAATCGTTAACAATTTTCTGCCTTTCTTCCCAGGCGTTTGTGGCAGTATCGATGTTACCGACTTCCATCAATTTCGGAAGCATACTCATATCGCCATTTGTAAACTCCATAATCAAGCCCCAATATTCTTTTACAACCTGTTGGCATTTTTCGCTTTCGGGCGGTACATTTTCTTTTTGAAGCTGTACGATTTCATCACTTAAGCGGTTAAATCTGTCCATAAAATCTAAGCCGCTTTCCTTATCAAATTGACTGCGTATATGGTCGAGCGTATCATCATCGAAACGCTTAATAAGATAATAAGAGTCATTCTTCATTTGCAGATTGACAATAATATCTGCATACTTCTTAAAGTTGACCGTCTGCATTTGTAAAACTTCTGCCTTTAACTGTTCTATTGCTGACAACGAAGCCTGAAGCTGTTCTATTTTTTGGCGTATATCATCTGCCTGCTCTGTAAGAGCATTCGCAACATCAGCCGGTGTTTCCAAAGAGATCAGCCGCTCTTTTATATCGTCCAAAGAAAAACCCAGTGATTTCAAAGATATAATCTGATGAAGTCTAATCAAATCTTTATCGGTATACAGCCTGCGTCCGCCTTCGCTTTCTGCCGATGGGGAAAGCAGCCCTTTTTTATCGTAGTATTGCAGAGTACGGACGGTAACCCCCATTTTCTTTGCTACTTCTCCAACTGTCATAAACCCTTGCGGAATTGCTCTGTATTTTGCCATAATTATTTACCTCCTGACACCTATTATAAATCATTACGTAACGTCACAAGCAAGACTTTTCTAAAAATTTTCAGGCGGCAAAGATTTTTCTCTGCCGCCTTTCTATACGCTCCTGTGCTCGTTTATCTATATCAGCAAGGTAAGTGTTCCGTCTGCTATAATATATTTACACCTACATCATAGTTCTCCGATTGCCACACTCTGTTGAGATGTCATAATTTACTGATATTCAAATTCAGATCTAATGTATCAGTCCATAGTGTTTCATTGCATACGCAAGCCCGTCTTCTTCTACGGTTTTTGTCACAAACTCTGTATACGGCTCCAGCACATCTGCGTGTTTTCCCATCGCGACTGCGTGGTCCGCAAACCGGAACATATCCAGATCATTGCTGCTGTCGCCAAAAACATATGCTCTCTCCTTCGGAATCCCCAGCAGTTTCAAAACCTGTTCACAGGCAGTTCCCTTGGAATATCTCTTCTGGATAACTTCATAAGCTCCGTCTCCCCGGTCAATGGCATTCATATCCCCTTCTATAAATGCCAGAAAAGATTTCAGATCGCTCTTCTCATTTTCGTAAATAAACATTTTGTCATAAGTAAAATTTCCCCGCTCCAGAGGCTGTTCCACTCCAATTCCACGTTCCCGCAAGGAACGGCGAAAGCCCTCCAGCCCGTCATACTGTGTCACTCTTTCCGGAAAATACACGTCATCTCTTGCTTCCGCAATGCCTGTCATCCTGCATTCCAGCAGCTTATCAATAATCGCTTTTCCTCTTTTCCTGTCAATGGAACTGTAAAACAGTTCTTCTTCTTTGTAGGAAATATTGGTTCCGCATCCGCACAGATATCCGTCAAATCTGTATTTACGAATTGTTGGAGGAACACAGCACGCAGTTCTTCCTGTATTAATAAAAAGCAGATGTCCTTCCTCCTGTGCTGCTTTAAATGCCCTGACAGCGCTTTCCGGCACCTGTCTGGTTATTTCACTTAATACGGTTCCGTCAATATCGAAAAATAAAACTGATCTCTCCATATGTACACTCCAATTTCTTCTGAAAATCAGGACAGCGCAAAATCTTTTCTCAGCGCTGTCCTTTCTCACTGTATCATCCTTTTTTATAAATGTCCATAATCCGGCTTACTTTCCGGCAGTACAGCCAGAACGTGTCCTTTATATGCCTTTCATTCCGTCAAAATGCCTACTCCACACCCGGTTCTTTTCTCCGTTTTTCTGCATGATAAACTCTGATCGGTTCATATACTGATAAAAAATCAAAAAGAGAGCGTGTTTTATGAAACAACTGTTATTCCGTAAAGTCATAAAACTTTTAAAAGAATCCGTTTCCTCCGGAAAAGCAGGAATGATTCTCCTGATCCTGGCAGCCGCCTATCTGCTTGGAACTTCTGCCGGAATTGCTGCCGAAAAGCTGTCACAGGATAATAAGGCGGATCCTGCCTCTGCCGCGGCTGTTCCTGCCTCTGCGGAAGGGAACTGGGGACTTAGCTTTCAGGAAGAAGGGAAAACACCTGTAGGCAATGCAACATTTGAAGAGCTGGCAAAATATGATGCCTTCTATGCAGAACAGACAGAAGAGAAGCATATCTATCTCACATTTGATGTCGGCTACGAAAACGGAAACACTGCGTCTATTTTAGATACTCTGAAAAAGCATAATGTATCTGCCACATTTTTCGTTGTCGGCACCTACATAGAATCCGATCCGGAACTTGTAAAACGGATGGCTGAAGAAGGGCATATTGTAGGAAATCATACCTGGCACCACCCGGACATGTCCCAGATTGCTGCGATGGATGCCTTTAAAAAAGAACTGGAAGATGTGGAAAATGCATATCTGGAAGTGACCGGGGAAGAAATGACAAAATTCTATCGGCCGCCCCAGGGTAAATACAGTGAAGCAAATCTCAAAATGGCGCAGGAACTGGAATATAAGACATTCTTCTGGAGCCTGGCATATGTAGACTGGTACGATGATAATCAGCCTTCCAGAGAAGAAGCTTTCGAAAAACTCCTGGGACGGATACACCCCGGAGCTATCGTACTTCTCCACAGCACATCAGATACCAATGCCCTTATACTGGATGAACTGATTCAGAAGTGGGAGGAAATGGGTTATACAATCCGGTCGCTGACAGAACTGCTGTAGACAGATCCGGATTTGTCGAAGTGAACTTCCGGTATTGAAAAAGGAAAACAGAGGACGAAGAAGTTTTTATAAGACGGATTCAGAAGAGGGGGACAGGGAATTCTGATTCCGTTCCATGAGTTAAGAAAAATAACGGAACCTGGGAATCAGCTAAAAACAGGATTTACAGCGGGCTAACTCGCATGCGCTCGGACAGAGCCCGCTGTAAATCCTGACGCTGATTCTCAGGCTCCTATTTTTCTAAACTCATTCCAGAGTCATCAGAATTCCCTGTCCCCCTCTTCTGAAAGGCGCATCCAAAAACTCTCCGGACTTCCGTTTTTCTGTTCCTCAGTCCGGAAATTCCCTTCGCAGATCCTCATAAGACAAAAACAGCGGGGAGCTTTAACGGCGGAGACGGCAGGTGATCCAGGCAGTAGTGATGCTTTAGATCCAGCCAGCTGCAGTCGGAACAGCTCCGGTTTTTTCCTGTTTTCTGAAATTCGGAATTGTTGGGGATACTGCTGACTGGATGTGCGCAGAAAACAGCGGGTTACCGCCGATTGGATGCGACTTTTGGAAATGAGGGATGTGTGCTTTTGGTGACTTTGGAGCAGATATTAGAAAAACAGAAAACCTGGCGGCAGGCGTTAAAATTTACAGCAGAATTGTCTGAGCGAATGCGAGTTTTCTGCTGTAAATTTTGCTCTTAGCCTGTCGTCAGGTTTTTTAGTTTTTCTTTATCTGCGGAACGGAAACAAAAGCACACATCCCTCATTTCCAGATCCGATTATCCAATCTCCCGGTATCCAGGTGTTTTCGGACGCCTCTCCACTCACAGCTCTCCGACAAAAATCCGAATTTGAACTTCTTATTTCTGTTACTTTCTGTCAGAGAATTCCGCCGCCTCCCTGATCCACCCCATAAGTTCATCATCAATCTCTTCAAGTTCAGAGATCAGTACATGATGGGTCCACCGGTTCGGATAAGGTTCGGTCGCAATATCGATGCACGGGGACTCTGCTTTGTGTTCCAGCCCGAAAGTCACAACAATGTAGCAGTCCGGACAGTCTTTTTTCCTCCTTACTCTCGCAAAAGAAACACAGGCAAACATATGTCTGTTGTAAAAAGAAATCTGCGTCTTCTGAACCTTGATTCTTACCTCCGGAACAAGATCCTCGACACATTTTTCGAATTTTTCATATAATGGGATTGCATCCGGATACCTGTCAAAAAACTGTAATATCTGTTCATCCATATTTTTAATCTCCATTATCAATAAAATATATTCTTATACGCTGCTTTTCCGTGTTTTCCGCCTCTTCCGGGATATTCCGGCCGCCTGGTCAATCCTTTTTTTCAATGTCTCAACCTCATGGCCATAAATCGGCTGCTGGAACTGGAATTTCCGTATTCTGCCGCTTTTGTCAGTAAAAATAAAATAGTAATAGTACAGCTGCCTGCCCGGCCCGCTGTAAGAACGAGAATAGTGCTTGTATACTTTCTTTTCAATTTTGCATCCTGCTATATCCCGATACTGATAAAATCTTCCGTTAAACGGACCGGAACGGAAATAAAACCCTGATTTGCCAATCCACACTTTAAAACACAGGTAACGAATAATAACTGCCGCCAGTATAATAAGCGCGGTTCCGATTCCGCCCAAAAGCATAATCCCGCCAAGACCTCTGCCCCTCACACCGGATATCAAAGGAACCGTTATGGCGAGCATCAGAGCCAATAGCGCAATGCAGACTACAATACTTGTTTTTCCATATATTTTTCCGTCAATTATATACGCTTTACAGCCCTCGTCTGTATCCGGCGGAAGTATACCGGCGCCGCCCTCCCGGACACATTTTATCAGATAGTGAACTCCTTCCGATTCATAGGGGTAAAAAGGAAATCTCACCACCCGGCCATCCGCCGTCCGATAATTAACGAAATGCTGTTCCATCCCGTTCAGACTTTCTCCGGAGCTTTCCCAGGCCTCGCTGATTTCCCGATATGCTGCGAATCTTCCGTTTCCCGGTTTCGTCTGATAAAAAATGCCCCTTTCTCCAATAAGGACTTTGACGAATTTCGCCTGAAAAATACAGACAAATACAAGTACAAGAGCAATGGCTGTTAAGAGCAGGGAAAAAAGAAAAATCCCCTGTTTGTCAAGATAAAGATAAATACTGACACCACCGAAAAGAACCGCCAGAAACAGAGACGGAATAATTCCCCGGGCTCTGCCGCCGACTTTATATTTCCACTTTTCATTTTTCACTGATACTCATTCCTTTTTTCAACAATACAGAATCAAAACACTGTCTTTTCTTATACCCCCATCTCTTCCAGCATTTCTTTTACTGTTTTCCCATATACCGGATGTCTTTTATAAGGCGCGATCTGTGCCAGGGGTTCCAGTACAAAGCTTCTTCTTTGCATGTCCACATGCGGAATGCAAAGCTCCGTCTCCTGTACAATCAGATCATCATAAAAAATAATATCCAGATCCAGTGTCCGCGGTCCCCAGTGAACCTTTCGCTCGCGGCCCGCCTCACTCTCAATCCGGTTCAGCTCTTCTAACAGTTCCTCCGGTGGCAGAAGCGTCTCAAGTTCCAGACAGCCGTTCAGAAAATTATCCTGATCTGTCACTCCGTAAGGCTCGGTTTCAATCAGATCCGAAATCTGCTTTACCTGACATCCTCTGATATCGTTTAATGCTTTTACCGCGTCCTTTATGTACGCTTCCCGGTTGCCCAGGTTAGAGCCCAGGGCAATATAAGCCGTATGCCTGCCTCGTCTGATCTCTACGCTTACTGTCTTTAATGACTGCCGGATCGGAGCCCATGGTTTTTTGATTTCCAGCCTTATTTCCTGAAGGAGCGGATATTTTATCAGCAGTTCTTCTGCAAGATTCTCTGCCGCGCTCTCCAGCAGTTTAAACGTATGCTTCTTCAGATACAGGCTGATAAAAGCGCTGGCCTCCCCGTAATGAACAGAATCTGTCAGATCATCTGTTTTCCCCGCTTTCCTTGTATCTGTATACAGATCCGCAGATATGACAAACTTTTGTCCGAGAGCATTTTCCTCGGGAAATACTCCATGATTTGCAAATACTTCAAGATCTACAATACGGATTCTGTCTCTGTTTTTTTCATTTCTGTCTGTAGTCATCACATCAAACTCCCGCTCTGCTTTCTATTATTATACTTTTCCCGCTAAATGGACAGCCCGCCGTCCCATAAACTCTTTCACTGGCTTTGCGTCATTTTCCGGTTTAAAAATCGTACTGCATCAGCGCCCGCGTCATCTGTACTGCTCTTTTGTTCTTTCTGACATCATGCACTCTCACAAATGCGCATCTTTTCTGGACGCCGTAAACTGTTGTAACCAGCGTTCCCTCTTCCCTTTCTTCTGCCGGGAGATTCAGTGTGAGACCAATTACAGATTTCCTCGAAGTTCCCAGGAGAACCGGAAAACCCAGTTCGTGCATAACTTCCAGGCGGCTGATAATCTCAAGATTCATCTCATATGTCTTTCCGAACCCTACGCCCGGATCCAGTATAATCTTATCCCGTGAAATGCCTGCCTTATCCGCCAGGCTTATACATTCCCGCATATCCTCCAGAAATTCAGGGATGAACCGGACATAATCCGTATTATTCCGGTTATGCATCAGACAGCACGCCGCACCGCTTTCCGCGATAACCGCAGCCATCTCCGGGTCATATTTCAGCCCCCAGATATCGTTTACCAGATCTGCTCCGGCAGCGAGTGCGGCCCGGGCAACCCGGCTTTTGTAAGTATCCACGGATACCGGGATATCCAGCTCACTTTTCAGAGCCTCTATAACCGGAACTACCCTTTCGATCTCCTCCTCGTCGGAAATCTGCACATGTCCCGGACGTGTCGATTCCCCGCCCACATCAATCATGTCCGCCCCTTCTTCTGCCATCTGTCTGGCATGGGCAAGCGCAGCATCAATCCGGTTGTACTTTCCGCCGTCCGAAAAGGAATCCGGCGTCACGTTTAAGATTCCCATTATGTATGTCTGATTTTCTGTGTCAAATTCTTTTCCGCCTATGATCATACTCTAATCTCCATGTTCTGTATTTATTTATTACCGCACCTGTCGTTTTAAACCGAGATCTCCATATTCTTTTTCTCAGCACTCCAGTCACACTTACTCTGTTCCGGACACGCAAAACACATCCGTGAGGCTTTATCGCTTGTATAGAGCAGCCGCTCCAAAGGCTCCGCATGATCTCTCAGTCTCCGGTGCCCGCGGATTCCTGTCAGGATCATCCTTTTTTCCTCTTCAGAATATACGCAGTCTCCGGGAAGACTATTCAGAATCTCCGAAGCGATTTTTTCACCGGAAATCTCATGGGGTATTCCCTCTTCATACTGGGCATACTTTCCTATATCGTGAAGGATGGCCGCACCGTAAATTACGTCCTTTTCTATTCCCAGATTCTGCTCCAGACAGGTAATGTATGCGATTCTGGCCACGTCCATCAGATGAGACATCTGATGACGGCAGAATTTTCTGTCCTGCTCCAGTATTTCGAGCCGTTGGTAACATTTCTGAAATAAAGGATGGACCAGTATGGCGTTTACTCTTTTCACTGTTCTCTGTCTCCTTCTCTCCTGAGGTCCGCTCTGCAGACTGTCAGTACATTCCTCCCCCGCTTATTACTCTTTACAATGTGGGAGCAGGGGACTTACCTGATTCGGTTACCTCAGCGTTCTGCCGACAACATCCGGAAAAACCGCTCCTCCAGCGCCGGATCCGATTCAAAGACGCCTCGCCTTGCCAGCGTTATAGTTCTGCTGCCCGGTTTCTTTATTCCACGCATAGTCATACACATATGCTCCGCCTCGATCATAACAAGGGCGCCTTTTGGCTGCATAGATTCCATCAGCGCGTCCGCAATCTGCCCGGTAAGCTGTTCCTGAAGCTGAAGTCTTCTGGCGAATACCTCCACTGTTCTGGCCAGTTTGCTCAGGCCCACTACCTTCCCGTCGGGAATATAAGCAATATGCGCTTTCCCGTAAAACGGCAGAATATGATGCTCACAGGTAGAATAAAACGTAATATCTTTCTCAATCACCATCTCGCTGCTGTCCACAGAAAATGTTTTTGAAAGATGCACAGACGCATCCTCTTCCATTCCTCCGTAGAGTTCCTCACACATTCTGGCTATTCTGCCCGGCGTATCTTTTAATCCTTCTCTGGAAACATCTTCCCCGATTCCCTCAAGGAAAAGCTTTACCGCCTCTTCGATTTTTTTCTGATCTATCATCTCTCATCCCTCTTTTTACATACTGCCCTGTCATACGCCTCTTTGATCTGATGCAGATAGGACAGAGAACCGAACGCAAGAATTACATCTTCTTTTTCTGCTTCTCTCAGCGCCGCCTGCACGGCCTGCGCCACCATATCTTCCTGTGCTGCCGGTGCCGTCTGAATCCTGATTTTCTCTTTGACCGGCCGTGCAGTCCGAAGCAAAAATTTTCCTGCTTTTCCCGTGCATGTTTTGTCCGGCGCCTTCACACAGGGGCAATACATTTTCAGTGTCTCCGCCAGTTTCTCCGGCGGCAGTCCCCGCTGATGATCCGGCAGCGCCACCGGGTAAATCACAGACGCCAGCGGCCCCATAATCCGCGCTATTTTATCATATTCTTTATCTTTAAAAACGCCCATAATACAAAGGAGTCTGCGCCCCGGGAAATACATTTCCACAGATTCCCGAAGCCGCAGCGCCGCATCCTCATTGTGTGCGCCGTCCACAATAAAAAGGGGATCCTCGCCAATACAGCTGAATCTCCCGGGCCAGACGGTCCGATCCATGCCCGTCTTTACGGCTCCTTCCGGGATTTCATACCCCAGCCGCCGCAGTGTCCGGATTGTCTCCAGAGCGGTCGCCGCGTTTCCGGTCTGATTCCGTCCTGCCATGGATGTATGTATATTTCTGAATTCTTTATAGGAAAAAGTAATTCCCCGGTAATCTTCCCGGATAATCTCTGTTTCTTCCTGCTCAGCCCGGATATAGGGGCATCCCAGACTCTGCGCCTGTTCTTTCAGTATTGCTTCCACATTCTCCCTCTGAAATGCGGAAACGACTGCGCATCCTGGCTTTATAATTCCGGCCTTGTTCTCTGCAATCTCTTCCAGGCTGTTTCCAATCACGCCAAGATGATCCCTGCTGATGCTTGCAAATACTGCGCAGACCGTGTTCTGTATAATATTGGTGGCGTCCAGAGCGCCGCCGAGGCCCGCCTCGATTACAGCCAGATCACATTTTTTCTTCCTGAAATATAAAAATGCCATTGCCGTCTCTGTCTCAAAGACAGTGGGGACCGGTTCTCCGGCCGCCTCAAGTCGGGCAACAGCATCTCTTACGTTCTCTGTCACTTCAGCGAATTCCGTCTCGGAGATCCATTCTCCGTCAACCTGAATCCGCTCCAGATAGGAAACTACTGTTGGTGAAACATATCGCCCGATCCTGTAGCCTGCCTCACTTAATATTGTTGAAGTGTATGCAAGCACAGATCCCTTGCCATTCGTCCCTGCAATATGTATGAACTTCAGATCATCCTGGGGATTCCCAAGTTCACGCAACAGACCTCGAATTGCCTCCAAGCCAAGTACACTTCCGTATTTCGACATTTCGTCCAAATATACCCTTGCTTCTTTGTAGGTCACGTTTTTGTTTCCTTTCAGATTTTCACTTTTCTGTTCTGCTGAACAAAACTATCATAGCACTAAACCTTTTACTGTACAAGTATTTTCCCAAAAACAATGCCCGCCGGATCGTTCGATCATTCCGGCAGGCATTGCCTTCAACTGTTTTGAATCAGTCAGCATACAGAGCGTATGATATTCTGCTCCGCATTCTGTTCCTGAAATTTCTGAAACTAAATCTGTACATCTACAGCAGCTCTTTCAATTGCAAGACCTTTTCTGTAGTTTTCCATGAACTTCTCATATCCTTCCACATCTTCCGGTACCGGATCCATACCGGAGCCGACTGCATCGTGGAATACCTTATTGTCAAGGTAGTCTGTCAGGCTCTCGCCGTCTGCCTTATTTACCATGTAATCCGCCAGCAAAGCGATTCCCCATGCGCCGCCCTCGCCGGCTGTTTCCATAACGTAAACCGGAGTGTCAATAGCGCCTGCAAGGATTCTCTGTCCGACACCTTTTGTC
Organism: Mediterraneibacter sp. HA8405; assembly: GCF_056148955.1. Taxonomy (NCBI): domain Bacteria; kingdom Bacillati; phylum Bacillota; class Clostridia; order Lachnospirales; family Lachnospiraceae; genus Mediterraneibacter; species Mediterraneibacter sp. HA8405. Next base: position 2,577,006 of record NZ_CM148758.1, read on the forward strand.
TTGAACAGACCGCCATGTCCCAGCATCTTGTCCAGTTTTATATGTTCTTTCTTAAGAAGGATATCCATACCTGTCTTAAGAGCGCCGAGAGATGTATACAGATGTACTCTCATAAAGTTTGCCAGGTTAAATTTGCTCTCAGGTGAGCGCACGAAGAGCGGACGTCCTTCCTCAAAGCCTGTAATATGCTCTCCTGAGAAGTAGTTGTATGCCAGAAGGCCGCCGCAGTCAGCGTCTCCTTCAAGCGCCTTGTTGTACAGGGTTGAAAAGATCTTGTTCATGTCCGGCTCGATTCCCAGGCACTCTGTATATTCTTTGAAAAGACCAACCCACGCGTTCAGGTCTGATGTACAGTTATTGCAGTGAACCATTGCTACCAGATCGCCTGACGGAGTTGTAACAAGGTCGATTTCCTCGTACGGTTTTGTCAGATCTTTTTCAAGAACTGCCATTGCAAATACACTGGTTCCCGCAGATACGTTTCCGGTTCTTACAGCAACACTGTTTGTAGCCGTCATACCGGTTCCCGCGTCACCTTCCGGCGGGCACAGCGGAACGCCTGCCTCCAGTGCTCCTGATATATCAAGAAGTTTTGCTCCTTCTTCCGTCAGGTATCCTGCATTTTCTCCCGCGAGAAGAGATTTCGGCAGAATGTCTTTCAGTTTCCACGGATATCCCTTGTCAGCCACAAGATTGTCAAACTTCTCGATCATAGCGCTGTCATAGTCTTTTGCTTTCACATCCATCGGGAATATACCGGAAGCGTCGCCGTTTCCAAGTACTTTCTCGCCCGTCAGTTTCCAGTGAATGTATCCTGCCAGTGTCGTAATGAAGCGGACATCTTTCACATGATCTTCGCCGTTCAGGATTGCCTGATAAAGATGCGCGATGCTCCAGCGCTGCGGAATGTGATACTGGAACAGCTCTGAAAGTTTTTCAGACGCCTCTCCTGTAATTGTGTTTCTCCATGTACGGAAGGGCACAAGCATATCTCCCTTCTCATCAAATGCCAGATATCCGTGCATCATTGCACTGAATCCGATACCTGCAAGCTTTGTAATCTTCTCGCCGTATTTTTCTTCCACATCTTTCGTCAGATCCTGGTAGCATCCCTGCAGACCGTTCCAGATATCCTCCTCGCTGTATGTCCAGATATGGTTTTCATATCTGTTTTCCCAGTCATAGGTTCCGGAAGCAATGGGAGCCTTGTCCACATCAATCAGCACCGCTTTGATTCTTGTTGAGCCGAACTCGATTCCAAGACATGCCTTTCCTGTGCTGATGGCTTCTTTGATTTCTTCAATACTGCGCATCTTTGTTTCCTCCTTTTATTTCGCTCTGTTAAAAACAGCTTTTATTTCCTCCGGAACAGCCGCGACTGTTCCGCAAGGGAGAGATGCCGCTGTTACAGCATCATCTTTCTTAATTCTTCCCCGCTCTTTTCGCTCAGATAAGCCGGTGCAATGTCGAACACTGTCCTGCATCCGGATACACCCTCACAGGAGAGTCTGTAGGCTGCTCTGGCATATGCCGCAAGAACAGAAGAGGTAAACTCCGGATTGGAATCCAGCTTCAGGCTGTACTCGATCAGATGACTGTTTTCTCCGTTCCAGCCGGTTTTTCCGCTTCTTAAGACAAAGCCGCCGTGAGGAATTCCGCTGTGATTTTTCTGCAGTTCTTCTTCACTGATAAAATGTACGGTAGTGTCATAATCCGAGAAATAATTCGGCATGTTCTTGATCTCTTCCTCTACTTTTGCCGCATCTGCGCCTTCTTCCAGCACGACAAAGCACTCCCTTGTGTGCTTTTCTCTTGTGGTAAGCTCCGGATTCTTTCCCTCGCGGACCGCCTCAAGCGATGACTCTACAGGAATCGTATACTGTCTGGCATCCTTTACGCCTTCCACCCGGCGCACGGCGTCAGAGTGTCCCTGGCTGACTCCTTTGCCCCAGAATGTGTAATCTTTTCCATCCGGAAGAATCGCGTTGGCATAAAGTCTGTTCAGGGAAAACATTCCCGGATCCCAGCCCACGGAAATGATGCTCACTTTTCCGCCCTCTTTTGCCGCCGCGTCAACATTTGCATAGTGCTCCGGTATTTTTGCATGGGTATCAAAACTGTCAATCACGTTAAACATCTTTGCGAAGGCAGGGGTCTGTTCCGGAAGGTCTGTAGCGCTTCCCCCGCAGAGGATCATAACATCAATCCTGTCTTTCCATTCTCCTGCATCCTCTATCCGGCACACCGGAACACCCTCCGTGAGAATCTGCACACTCTCCGGATTTCTGCGGGTAAATACTGCCGCAAGCTCCATATCCGGATTCTGCTTTATGGCGCACTCCACGCCTCTTCCAAGATTTCCATAGCCTGCAATACCAATTTTTATACTCATGATTTCTGCTCCTTTTCCGACTGTTTTGTATGGCGGTGCCACAAAATCCGGCACCGCCTCTTTTGTTATTATACAGTCGGACAGGCGGGTTGTAAACCGCTAACTATTTTCTGAATGCAATGCTGTTCCACCTCAGCTCATTCTTCAGGTTGCGGATAGTTGTGTCTTTATCAATGTAAACAGCTTCGATACCCATAGCTGCTGCCCAGTCTCCCATCTGCTCAGATGTCAGGTCATAGGAGAACGCTGTGTGATGAGCTCCGCCGCAGAGGATCCATGCCTCTGCGCCTGTCTGCAGGTTCGGCTCAGGTGTCCAGAATGCTGTCGCGACCGGAAGCTTCGGCATCGGTTTTTCTGTCTTCTTGCAGTTTACGTCATTGATGATCAGGCGGAATCTGTCTCCAAGGTCAATGAGAGATGTAGCAACTGCCGGACCTTCTTTTGCTGTAAATACCAGTCTTGCCGGGTCTTCTCTGTCTCCCATGGAAAGCGGATTCACTTTAATGCTGATAGGGCCGTCGGAAATTGTCGGGCACACCTCAAGCATGTGAGCCTGAAGGATTCCTTCCTTGCCCGGGACCAGATTGTATGTATAATCTTCCATAAAGGAGGTTCCTTTTGCATCCTTCATGCCCTGTGTCATGATCTTCATAATGCGGACCATAGCTGCTGTCTTCCAGTCGCCCTCACCGCCGAAGCCGTAGCCTTTCTGCATCAGTCTCTGGATTGCAAGTCCCGGAAGCTGCTTTAAGCTGCCCAGATCACCGAAGTGTGTTACGATTGCCTGGTAGTCTTTCTCCTCCAGGAAACGCTCGAATCCGATCTCGATCTGTGCCTGAACTGCCACATGTTTTCTAAACTCGTCTGCATCTCTTCCTTCAAGAAGAATTTCATAGCTGTCATAATACTCGTCAACCAGCGCTTTCACATCGCTTTCACTGACTGCCTCAACTGCCTCTGCGATCTCGTTAACCGGATATGCGTCGATCTCCCATCCGAATTTGATCTGAGCTTCTACCTTGTCGCCTTCTGTTACAGCAACATTTCTCATATTGTCTGCAATTCTCATGACACGCACATGACTGCTCTCGATAATACCTACAGCAGTGCGCATCCAGGATGCAATTTTCTTCTGTACATTTTCATCTGTCCAGTGCCCCACAACAATCTTGCGCTCAATTCCAAGACGGCTGAAGATATGGCCGTACTCACGATCGCCGTGAGCGGACTGGTTCTCGTTCATAAAGTCCATATCAATAGTGTCATACGGAATCTCCTGATTGAACTGAGTGTGCAGATGAAGCAGCGGTTTTCTGTATTCCTGGAGGCCGAGGATCCAGGATTTTGCCGGTGAGAATGTGTGCATCCATGTAATAACGCCTGCGCAGTTCTCATCCATATTTGCCTCGTTGAATGTCTTTCTGATCAGCTCATTTGTAATCAGTGTCGGCTTCCAGACTACTTCATAGGGAAGCAGACCGGACTCATTGAGCTTTTCAACAATAATTTTTGAATGTTCGGCAACGTGTGCAAGGCACTCATCTCCGTATAAGTCCTGAGAACCTGTGCAGAACCAGAATTTGTACTCTTTTTGTTTCAGCATGTTTGTTTTCCTCCTGTTTTGACTTCTTTATAATCCGGAACAAATAAACTGTCCCTGTTACCTGCGGCGCAGCACTAGTTGTTGTTCTGTCCGTAGTAAGCATTTGCTCCGTGTTTTCTGTAATAGTGCTTATCCTGAAGCTCCTGGGGAGCCGGCGTTACATTCGGATTGATCATCTCGCATCTTGCAGCCATCTTTGCTACTTCTTCTGCCACAACTGCGTTGTGAACTGCTTCATGAGCGTCTTTGCCCCATGTAAATACACCGTGATTTTTGCACAGTACTGCCGGTACGGCTATGGGATCTTTCTTCCTTGCCTCAAATTCATCCGCGATCAGAACACCTGTGTTTTTCTCATAAGCTTCCTCGATCTCGTCTTTTGTCAGATTGCGCACACAGGGGATCTCGCCGTAAATATAATCTGCGTGTGTTGTTCCGTAGCATGGGATATCCCGGCCTGCCTGAGCCCAGCTTGTAGCCCATGCTGAATGTGTATGAACCACACCGCCGATATCTTTGAAACGATTGTACAGCACCAGATGAGTCGGTGTGTCAGAAGACGGATTGTATCTTCCCTCTACCTTATTTCCCTGAAGATCCATAACAACCATGTCCTCCGGTTTGAGAAGATCGTACTCCACACCGCTCGGCTTGATAACAAAGAGTCCTGACTCCCTGTCGATTCCGCTGACATTTCCCCAGGTAAATGTTACCAGGTTGTACCTGGGAAGCAGCATGTTTGCCTCATACACTTCTTTTTTTAATTGTTCCAGCATAATTTTTGTCTCCTTTCTATTTTTAAACACCGTTTCTTTTCCGGTGTTTTTATCAGAACTGATTATCTCTGTCAGGATACCTCGCTGATCACCCGGACAGAATTGCGCATCACAAGTTCCGGCTCGAATTCTTCGGTTTTCATCTCCTGATTCCTGCAGATCTTCGCGACCATGCATTCCGCCGCCGCGCGCCCCAGCTCTTCCACCGGGTTGCGTACCGAAGTAAGCGGTACGCTGCAGAACTGTGCCAGGCTGGAATTATCAATTCCTACGATAGAGATATCTCTCGGAACCCGCAGTCCTGCTTTTGTAAGAATATCTACCAGATGGTTTGCGATCTCGTCATTGTAGCAGACGCAGGCTGTGCAGCCTTTCAGCCGTTTCAGAATCCGGCTTCCGTCTTCTTCCATATCACGGATTTCCTCGGAATCCATCCATATGATCTTGCCGCCCCGGACCTTTATGTCCCGTTCCATCAGAGCGTCTGTATACCCTGCATAACGAAGATGTCCCTGACCGTCATCCGCCTTGAAGATGCCTCCCACCCGTGTATGTCCGCAGTCCAGAAGGTGTTTTGTGGCAGCATATCCGGCTTTTCTGTCGTTCAGACTGATATGCGGGATATTAAGCTCACTGTAAAAGCTGTTAATAAACAGAACCGGAATTCCGGACTTCTCAAGATTGTCATATAGTTCCAGATTCGGACTTGGGAGTCCGCTTTTTACTGTTTCCGCTATAACGCCGTCAACAGACTGAGTATTAAGGAATTCTTTTAAAAACATCCGCTCCCGCTCCACTGTATTGTTGGTCACTGAAAGCTGAAGCGTGCATCCCTCTCTGGAAAACACAGACTCAATCCCTCTTATAATGGACGGGAATATATAGGTGTCCACATAAGTAGGCATTACCGCGATCCGGATTTCTCTCCGTACGCGCCGTCTCCGGTTGACCGCTACATAAGTGCCGCTCCCCCTTCGTCCCTCAACGGTTCCCTTTTCCGCCAGAACTTCCAACGCTCTGCGGATCGTCTGTCGGCTTACCTGAAACTTTTCCATCAGATCCTTTTCAGAAGGAAGCCGGTCGCCGTAGCTTAAATTTCCGCTTTCAATTTCATCAAGCACCCAGAATACAACTGTCTCATATTTTTTCTGCATATCCGGCTTTCCACTCCCCTCTGATTAAAGAAGATATTCTGTCTACTATTACACTATATAACAAAACAACTTTCAATACAATTCGCAGTATTTATAAAATTTTTTTTAAGTTTTTGGAGAAAAATAAAAAGTTGTATTGCTTTTGTCCGCAAAAAGCAATACAACTTTATAAAAAGAGCTCTGTTTTCTCTTTTTCTGAATACTTCTTCTCTACTGCCAGAATAACAGCAGGCAGTAAACTACTCTCCGATCACCCGCCTGCAGCACAGATACGATACTGCAAAATATCCTCCATACAGGATCCCGATCAGCACTGCCGCAATAATCAGAGGCGGCAGGGAGTCCACAGAGGCATAGATTCCCAGCATGGTATAGCTGACCTGAATGCCGAAAATAGAATGCACCGCTGCCAGAAGAAGCGGAAAGCCGAAAAAGATACCCATCTGGATCACCAGCGCCCGGTTCACTTCCTTCTCTTCCGCTCCCAGCTGCCTGAGAATCCGGTATTTTCCCCTGCTGTCTATGGCATCGGACATTTCCTTCAGGGCAAGAATCGCCGCCCCGCTGACAATAAACACAAATCCCAGATACAGGGCAATAAACACTGCCATTGCGCTGGAGCCGATGCTGTCGTCATAAATGCGGGATCTGGTACTGATCTGAACCACGCCCTGATCTTCCTGTCCGCTGCCGGACTCTGTATCTGTCAGACCGGCATTTATCTGTTTTTCAAATCCGCCGTCATCCATCCAGGAATAAAAATCCCGGTTATCATATTCCGGCGTATAGTCTGAAATCAGACAGCTCTGAAATACGTCCTGTTCCGTCAGAGGAAGGTCGTCCGGCACTACAAGAAGTCCCATGTTGGACTCGGAATAACTCATCTGTATATACCCTTCCACACACTCCGGATAAGCCGCTTTCAGTGTCCTTCCGCATATTTCAACCGTATCGTTTTCCATCAGTCCCTGATTGAAAAATTCCTGCATGGAAGGATAGTCACAGCTTACGGCATACTGATCCGGGCCAAGTTTTACCGGCTCAAAGCCGTAGATGCCGGCCGCTCTGTTGTAATCACCTGCCCGGATGATCTCCACCGGATTTTCCGCCATGGCCTGAAATGTAGGATCCCGTTCCAGCAGACGTTCCATAAAGCTTCCCATTACCACACCCTTGGTCGCCTCGGCTCTCTTATATATGACGAACTCTCCCCTCACATCCAGCGCTTCCATATCAAATCCCTTTTCTTCAAGAACCGCTCTTACACTTTCATCTGTATCATACTCTGTCCCCTCCGGCACAGACCGCCACATGCACACATCCACAGGAACCTGATTTTCCATCCGACTTTCCCTGTCCGCTTTCAGAGTAAATGCCGCGGACAGGATACAGATGGTCGCGAAAAGCAGCAGACAGATAATCGAGCCTGCGGCTGCCGAGGTATTGATCCGGGCGCTTACCTCACCCAGCACAAAGGAATTCAGCCGTCTGTTGTATATGCCCGGAATCTTTTTGACAATTGCCAGGACAAATCCGGATACAGACCAGAAGATCAGAAAGGTCCCGGCGATTCCCAGGATAAGCTGAAGCATCACATCGCCCTGGGTCTCCATCGCCTCCTGATTGGCCGTCACATTGTAGTACGCGAAAGCAAGCATGCCGCAGGCTGCCAGAAACAGAAAAAAACTGACCGCCGGATTTTTCAGATGTACCTTTTCCTGCACCCGCTCCGCCACCAGCAGACGGATCAGCCGGGATCTGGCCACAACCACAATATTCATAACAATCACAACAAGGTAGATAATCACAAAATAGCAGATCGTTTTTCCGACAGCTGCCAGAGAGATGGTAAACACAAACCTGCTCATATCCGCCTCGAACATATTCGCCACAAACAGCGACATAAACTGAGACAGCCCGATGCCGATCAGAAGGCCGGCGCCCAGAGAAAGCAGCCCGATCAGGATCGTCTCTGTCAGCAGGATCCGGATAACCGCGCTTCTTCTCATACCCAGCGTGAGATAAATTCCCAGTTCCTTCTTTCTCCTGCGTATCAGAAAACGGCTGGCATAGACGATCAGGAAGCCCAGAATAAGGGAAACAACCACGCTCATGCCGGAAAGCGCGGTATTCATAGTATTTACAATACGGGATTTGGTTCCAGACAATTCCATCATGGCCGTCTGGTCGCCGATGGCATTGAACACATAAAAAATGCAGACGCCCAGAAGCAGGGTAAAAAAGTAAATCGAATAATCTTTTATGCTCTTTCTGATATTTTTTAATGAAAGGCTAAACAGCATAATTCAGATCACCTCCCATAAGGGCTGTCACATTCATAATCTGTTCAAAAAATGCTTTTCTGTCCTCTTTTCCCCGCCTCAGCTCATGGAAAAGTCTGCCGTCTTTGATAAACAGAACTCTTGATGAATAACTGGCTGTATATGCGTCGTGGGTTACCATCAGAATGGCTGCGTTTTCCTCCCGGTTCAGCTTTTCCAGACTGTCCAGAAGCTGCCGCGCGTTTCTGGAATCCAGCGCTCCGGTAGGCTCGTCGGCAAGAATCAGAGAAGGGTGTGTAACAATTGCCCGGGCCGCCGCCGTCCTCTGCTTCTGCCCGCCGGATATCTGATAGGGATATTTGTCCAGTACATCTTCAATTCCCAGCTTTTCTGCCGCTTCCCGCACCCTTCCCCGCACTTCTCTCGGCGCGCATTTCTGAATCTGCAGGGCAATGGCAATGTTGTCACAAACTGTCAGTGTATCCAGCAGATTAAACTCCTGAAAGATAAATCCCAGCTGATCTCTGCGGAAGTCCGCCAGTGCATTGCGCTTCAGCTTTGAGGTACACACCCCGTCAATATAGATATGCCCGGCCGTAGGCCGGTCAATGGTGGAGATGCAGTTCAGAAGCGTAGTTTTGCCGGAACCGGAGGCCCCCATAATTGCCGTAAATTCCCCTTCCTCCACATTCAGGGATATATCATTCAGCGCCTTCGTAAGACTTGACCTGTTCCCGTAATATTTTACAAGATTCTCTACTCGCAGCAGTCCGCTCATACAATCCATCCTTTCTGTCCGCGCATACACACGTTTTTCTTTATATACAGCATACCTTCTCCTGCATTTCTGCGCCATTGAAATGGATTTCATAAACTTACAGATCCGTAAGTTTCCCTCTTCCGCAACACCCCGGGCAGCATTTTTCTGCAGGACAGCCCGGAAGCTTTTCTTATAGAACAAAAGAGCATACAAAAGACCTTTCCGCTCTTCTGTATGCCCATGCATTTTCTTTATTTTCTACCAGTCTCCTAGCCGCTTTCCCCGGCTTTCCCTGTTCCAAAGGTAATTCCGATTCTGGTATACTCTCCTGCTTCGGAGCGGGCCGTTATCCGGTGTCCCAGCTCCCCGCACAGCCTGCTGCAGATATAAAGTCCCATTCCGGTAGAAGAGAGCCGTCTGCCGTTTTTCCCGGTAAAGGATTTTTCAAATATCCGGGGCAGATCCGCGCTGTCAATTCCCCATCCGTTATCCTCTGTCCACAGAATTACATTTCCTTCTGCATCTTCCTCTGTAAAAAACCGGATCTTCCGCTGTTCCTCCCGGCAGTATTTTACGCTGTTGCTGATGATCTGCCCCAGCATAAAAGCAAGCCATTTCCGGTCCGTATACACGTACTGCTCTCCCACGTCCACGGAAACAGAAAACTGATTCAGTATCAGACTGTCCTTATTTTCCCTCACCGTATCCTCCACGATTTCCCGGAGCGAACAGGAAGAGATACTGTAATCATTCTGGGGCACTTCACTGCGGATGTAGTACAGCACCTGCTCCACGTCATTTTCAATTCTTGAAAGCTGTTCCTTCAGACGTCTCCCGGTTTCACCGGGATTATTATGAAGAATAAGCTTTGCGCTTGCAATGGGAAGCTTGACCTGATGGATCCATGTTTCCACATACCGGCGGAACTCTCCGCTGACCCGTTCATGCCGTCCGATGGCGTCGTTCATGGATTTCAGAATGTCCACATAGGAATGGTAGAGAATCTTCCCTTCCAGAAATCCCGGCTCCTTCATCATCTCCGCCACAAGATATTTTTCCTCAAGACGTTCCAGTTTTCCCAGAAGATCATCATAAAACCGCCGTTTCCGTGAAAAATCGTAATAAAAGACAGCCCCGCATGTGCCTGCCAGAATCACGGTCAGAAAAACAAGAAGCGCAGAGCTTCCGCCAAACAGATATACGGTTCCGTCTGCCAGAAGAATCCCTGCCGCCCACAGCAGAATATGGTAAATATGATCTTTTATATATATTCCCGGTCTCATATAAGCATATACCCCTGCTTCCGTCTTGTCTCGATCACATCCGGAAAGCCCAGCCCTTCCAGTCTCTTTCTCAGACGGTTGATATTGACTGTCAGCGTATTGTCATCTACAAAGTCACTGCGGTCCCACAGATAATCCATCAGCTCATCCCGGGATACAATCGTTCCCCTCTTTTTCAGAAGACAGTGCAGAATATTCATTTCATTCCGGGACAGAACCGTCTCAGCTCCCTTATATGTGACAGAACTTCTCAGAAGATTCAGCCGCATCCCCCGGTAGGTAAGTTCCTCCTCGCTGCCGCGCCCGCCCGTCCTTCTGAGGACAGTCTCAATCCGCAGGAGAAGAAGTGCGGGATTATAGGGTTTCGTCACGTAGTCGTCTGCCCCGCTGCTGCGGCTGATAATCTCATCTGCATCCGTACTGCGGCTTGTCAGCATAATCACAGGGACATCCGATCCGGAACGGATGTCCCGGAGAATGGACTGGCCATTGGCATCCGGCAGAAGGATATCCAGCAGAACAAGATCCGGCCGGATCCGCGCCGCCTCGTCAGCCGCATTCTCAAAATCTGTGGTTACGCAGGGCGCATATCCGCCGTTTTCCAGCAGAAGACGCAGTTCCTCCCGCAATGTGGCGTCATCCTCAATAATCAGTATCTTTTTCACCGGCAGTCACCTCACTGTTTATTTCCTCATCTCATTTTTCTCATAATCTCTCAGCGACGCAAGAGCTTTCGGAGCAAGGGGAATAAGAGCGATCATATTAAACACGGTCATCAGACCTACCCCCACGTCTCCCAGATCCCAGACAAACTGGTAGGCAGCCAGGCCGCCTACAAAGAGCATAACAAGAGCCAGCACCTTGTACAGGGTCTGAGACAGCCAGTTATCTCCGAAAAGATATGCCACATTGGGCCTTGCATAAAACAGAATTCCGAGAAATGTGGAAAAGCTGAACAGCCACAGAATCACCGCGATAAAGATTACCCCGAACTCTCCTAAATGGTACTGCATTGCCGTCTGCAGCAGATCCATGCCTTCCAGGCCCTCTGTCATTCCCACAGGCGTCAGAAGCATAATCATGGCAGAGCAGCTGCAGATTACAAGGGTATCAATGAACACGCCCAGGGCCTGCAGAAGTCCTTCCTTTGCCGGATGACTGATGTCCGCCGCCGCTGCCGCGCAGGGTGCGGAACCGGAGCCTGCTTCATTGGAAAACAGCCCTCTCTTGGCGCCGTTCATAATCACCGCGCCGATGCCGCCGCCCACAACCTGACGGAAGCCGAATGCCTCTGCAAAAATCCGTTCAAAAACAGCCGGCAGCTGTCCCGCGTTTTTTACAATAATGAAAAGCGTGATAAAGAAATAGCACGCCGCCATAATGGGGACCATAATATCCAGGACCTTCACGGTCGCATTTTTCCGGAGCACAATCACCGCTGCAATTACTACCAGAACAATGGTAGAATAAAGCGGCGGCACGTGAAAGGCATTCTCAAAGGAAGATGAGATGGAATTGCCGATTACCTGACTGATGCCGCACCAGCAGATCAGTCCGGAAAGAGCAAACAGCACCGCTATCACCGAATGTTTCCTCAGACTGTCCTTTTTAACAAAAAGCCGATGAATATAGTATGCCGGGCCGCCCCGGTATCCGCCGTAAAGGGGATCTTTTTCCTTATAGATCTGTGCCAGTGTGGCTTCAATAAATGCGGTGGAAGACCCCAGAAGCGCGATTACCCACATCCAGAATACCGCTCCTGCTCCTCCGGCCGAGATGGCCGCCACCACGCCTACCAGATTTCCCATGCCTACCCGGCAGGCCGTAGAGACAATCAGGGCCTGCAGGCCGGAAATTCCTTCTTTGTCTGTCTTTTTATTGCTCTCAAGGGTTACTCTGAGCATCTCCGGGAAAAGCCGGAACGGGAGAAACCTCGTCCGTATTGTAAAATAAAGTCCTGCCGGGACAAGAATAATCACCAGAAGGGAAAGCCCCAGGGAACTGCCGCCGGGCAGGGGGATCGTAATAATATCTCCCCAGAGTATATTGTAAACCGCACGAAAAACTGCCATAATCTTTTATCCTCTCATTTCTTTGTTCTGCACAGATTCCCCGCCATACGGATCAGACGATCCGGTATCCTGTGCAGCTTTTTCTGATATTGCCTGTATAGTATAGCGTAAAAATGCAGTTCTGTAAAACATAAGAAGCTGTGCTGACAACAAATCGTCCTCACAGCTTCATCAGAAATCATAATTTTCCTGCTTCAGGATCTGCTTTCAGCAGTTCCCGGTATATACATGCTTCAGATATTTCCCCGCCACGTCCCGCAGACGGTATATAAGTTCCACATCAGTGGCTTTCCTGTCCGTCATCCGGTATCTGGGGAAGAACCGGGTCACATGAAGGACAATATCCGGATCCACTCCGGCAATCCATCCGGCCTGCCGCTCCATCTCCTCCATGGAATCATTTTCTCCCGGAATAATCAGAGTAGTAAGTTCCACATGGCAGACCTGCGCCGCACGCTTTATAAAAGCCTTCACTGTATCAAGATCTCCGCCCAGTTTCCGGTAGTAATCCCGGGTATATCCTTTTAAATCAATGTTCATGGCGTCTATATAAGGCAGAATTTCTTCCAGCACAGGCAGCTCTGCTGTTCCGTTTGTAACCAGCACATTTTTCATTCCCCGCTCCTGCACCAGGCGCGCTGTATCACGGACAAATTCGTATCCGACCAGAGGTTCATTATAGGTAAAGGCCACACCGATATTTCCTCTGCCGCGAAGATCCTTCGCCAGCTCTGCCAGTTCCTCCGGGGTTATTTCCCGGAAATCCGGAACTCCCGCAGCTGCTTCATCTGTCACATAATGGGCCGTCTCTTTCTCCTCGGATCCCGCCATGGAGATCTGATAATTCTGGCAGAAAGGACAGGCGAGGTTGCAGCCATAACTGCCTGCTGACAGAATCATGCTTCCCGGGAAGAAATGCCGGAGGGGCTTCTTTTCAACAGGATCCAGCGCCAGCGCTGTTATTTTCCCGTAATTGCTGCAGATAATCTTTCCTTTTTCATTTTTCCTTGCCCTGCATCTGCCGTACTGGCCTTCTTTTAAGCTGCAGTGATGAGGGCAGACGGGACATACTGCTCTTTTCTCATATTCTGTCAAAAGTGTCTCACCACCTCAAACCGCTCCAGACGGACGTCCTCAGCCTCATCCGGAATTCCGGCTTTCTGCTTTGCAATACGGATCTGTTCCTCCACCGTATCCACGCCCTCCAGATTCGGAAGAAGCAGGCCTCTTCTGCGTCCCCTGCTCACAACAACGCCGTACCGCTTCACTTCCAGTTCTTCCGCAGAATCAATTTCTTCTGTATCTCCCAGCACATCCACACTGTATACCAGACGGTCCAGTTCCTCCGGCTCCACTGCATGAAACCGTGGATCCCTTACAGCCGCGCTTATGGCATTTTCGATAATCTCCCGGGCAATATTCTCCCGTACCGGAGCAATGGTTCCGATACAGCCTCTGAGGCGGCCGTCCTCTTTCAGGGATACAAATACGCCGGCACGCCCGGAGTACATCTCTTCCGGCAGATTCTGCGGAACTCTGATCTTCTCTCCCGTCTTCACATATGTCTCTATCGTCTGTCTGGCAAGAGAAACATACGGATCTTCTGCCATCTTTCTCTTTCTGATCTTCTCTCTCTGCTCCTGAAAATACTGTTCCAGAAAATGCCGCTCTGGATCCCGGCCCGTCACTTCATAAGTGCAGATGCCGTATCCAACGCCAAATGTCCCCTCATGGGACAGGCGCTCTGCTTTTACCGAAAGCCCGTCCAGCGCCCCGGCCATAATCGTAAAGGACCGATGGCCGCACTCTGCCGCCCTGTCGCAGAACTCCTCGGAAAAATCAAAAAGTTCTCCGAACGCGGCCCGTCCCATCACATCCATAATGCGGGCATCGTACTCCGGTCCTTCTTTCTGAAATCCATAGGGTCCGTCTTCCTTTAACTTATGGGACAGGTCGCCGCTTCCGATAATTACAGTATTCCGTCCCAAAAGTTCTGCCGTCTTTTTTATACACGCTCCCAGCTCATAATGTTTTGTAAGCGAGAGTCCTGACAGGCCGATCCGCACCAGCCGGTAATCGGTATCATACTGATTCAGAAAATACAGAGGCACCATAGTTCCGTGATCCAGACTTTTATCCCGCTCCCCCAGCGTGCCCGCCGGGATGTCTCTTGCCTCTGCTTCCTGAGACAGCACCCGGACAAATTCTGTGTCATACTCTGCCTGAAACTCTTCCTGCGGCGCACGGAACCGGGCGAAGTTTCCCCTGGCGCCCTTTCCCGGCGAAATATGAAAATAATCCGCGTACATAACGGAATGGGGAGATGTAATAACCACAGTATCCGGCTTCCATGCCGCAATCTGCCGGGCCGCCTGATGATAGGCATCCACTGTGGCCTGAATCTTTTTCTCTTCCCCTCGCCCCACCGCAGGTACGATCAGCGGCGGATGAGGAACCATAACTGCACCTTTTACTGACATCGTTTTCTCCTTTCTGCCCTGCACAGGCTGTTCAAGCCATCCTTTTGCATCAGTATAACACAGTAAGAAGCAGCCGGAACAGCTGCTTCTCACCAGAACATATCGCATACACATTACGTTTCTGATGATAATAATTTTCTCATAACGCATTCCCCTTCTACTCTTCGAATGACATATTTTCCGGGTACTCCGGATATTCTTTTCTGATTTCAAATTCTGTCACAGGAACACTATGATCCACTTCCTGAAATGACGTATTATCCATCCAGACATTCCCTTTCCCTGATAAGAGAATGCCGATATTTATCACCTCTGTCTCAGGCGGCACATCCAGCACGCAGGAATACAGATTCCACTCCGATGTACCTCTGATCGGACGGTTTTGCATATTATCCAGTTTGAGTGTGACGCTGAACCTTCCATCAAGTCTCATCCAGAGTCCCGCCCAGCCCTCTACATCCTGTGCCTTTACAAAAGCCGCGAAACGAACCCGTTTTCCCAGAAACCGATCCGCACTGAACTGCTGCATGACCGTAGCGTATTCATCTTCCTCATACTCTTCAGCCAGTGAGCAGATGAATGCTGATCTTGTCCCCACATGAAAAACCTTTTGATCAATCCCTGTTTCATATTTATCCGGCGCAGTTCCCGTTATAATCCAATGTCTGATTTTTGCACTTCTTTTCTCTTCCATATCTATACCTCCATGAATCACATGATACAGCGCTTTTCGATATTGCCCCGGAGGCAGTCCGTAACATTTTTTAAATGCGCGGGTAAATACCTCCTGAGATTCGAAATGCAGACACACAGCAATGTCAAGCACCTGCATGCTGCTGTTAAGGAGAAGTGCGGCAGCCTGGGCAAGCCTTCTTTTCTGAATATATTCATACACCGCAAGCCCGGTCTTGTTTTTAAAAATCCTCTGGAAATGATATTTTGAAAACCCGGCGGCCGCGGCCACGTTATCCACCCTGATCTCCTGATCCAGATGCTGTTCGATATAATCGATTGCCGCCTTTATCTCTTCTCTGTATTCCAATGGCTTTACCTCCTCCTTACACAAAATAGTATAGCAAATCATGGCGAAGAATTTTTGACCATTCGTGCGAAAACAATTTTATTATTCTATCAGGGACTGCAAAAATAAAAAACCCTTACAAGCGGTGCAAAATCACCACCCATAAGGGTTTTTCTTTCAGAATTTCAATGCAAAATCTGCATTACATGTTCATCTGTTTTGCAACTTCCTCAGCAAAGTTCTCTTCTTTCTTCTCGATTCCTTCGCCTGTCTCAAAACGAATAAATTTCTTAACTGCAAGGTTTGCATTGTTTTCTTTCGCTACCTTGTCAACATATTTTGCGACTGTCAGGTCGCTGTCCTGAACATATACCTGATCAAGCAGGCAGATCTCCTTCAGCTCTTTGTTGAGACGTCCGATAATCATCTTCTCAATGATATTATCCGGCTTCTCCGGATTCTCTTTCTTCGCCTGAGCAAGCAGGATCTCTTTCTCATGATCCATGTATTCCTGAGATACTTCATCTCGGGATACATACTTCGGAGACATAGCTGCAACCTGCATAGCCACGTTCTTCAGGCATGTCTTGATTTCATCATTTACAACATCTGTATCAGCAACTACAAGAACACCGATACGTCCGCCGCCATGAATGTAGGATACCACGCATCCGTTCTCAGCATTTACTCTCTCAAATCTTCTGATATTCAGGTTTTCTCCGATAACTGCGATCTTCTCAACAAGAGCGTCCTTTACCGTCTTGGACGAATCCACAGCCCATGCCTCTGCCATGAATGCATCCATGTCAGCCGGATCATTATCAGCAACCTGATTTACAACAGCATCAACAAATCCCTGGAACTCTTCGTTCTTTGCGACGAAGTCTGTCTCTGAGTTAACCTCAACGATTGCCGCTACTTTGTCGTCTCTGACAACAGTCTTAACAATACCCTCTGCAGCGATTCTTCCGGCTTTCTTCTCAGCCTTTGCCTGTCCGTTCTTTCTCAGGAACTCAACAGCTGCATCCATATCGCCGTTTGTCTCTGTAAGAGCTTTTTTGCAGTCCATCATGCCTGCGCCTGTCATTTCTCTTAATTCTTTTACCATTCCTGCTGTGATTGCCATGATAAATTCCTCCATTAAATCAAGATATTACTCTTCTACTGCCTCTTCAACTTCTGCCGCTTCTGCTTCATCATAAGCAGCATCCTCTTCATAGTATTCCTCGTCAGCCGCTGCGCCCTGGTTTACTTCGATAACAGCATCTGCCATCTTGGAAACGATCAGTTTGACTGCTCTGATCGCATCATCGTTGCCCGGAATTACATAATCCAGTTCTTCCGGATCACAGTTTGTATCACAGATACCGATCAGCGGAATTCCCAGTGTGTGAGCTTCCTGAACACAGATTCTTTCTTTCTTCGGATCTACAATGAAGATTGCGTCCGGCAGTCTCTTCATTTCTTTGATTCCGCCCAGGTTCTTCTCAAGTTTTGCCCACTCTTTTTTCAGTGCGATAACTTCCTTTTTCGGAAGCACGTCAAATGTTCCGTCCTCTGACATAGCCTCGATCTCTTTAAGACGTTTCACACGGCTCTGGATCGTCTTGAAGTTTGTAAGCATACCGCCCAGCCATCTCTCGTTTACATAGAACATTCCGCAGCGCTCTGCCTCTGTTCTGATAGCATCCTGAGCCTGTTTCTTTGTTCCTACGAAAAGAATTGTGCCGCCCTCTGCAGCGATGTCAGAAACGGCTTTATATGCATCGTCAACCATTCCTACAGATTTCTGCAGGTCAATGATGTAAATACCATTTCTCTCTGTGTAGATATACGGAGCCATTTTCGGGTTCCATCTTCTTGTCTGATGTCCAAAGTGAACACCTGCTTCTAAAAGCTGTTTCATTGAAATAACACTCATGTTTCTTTCCTCCATTTGGTTTTTGTTCTTCCGTATGTTTTCTTTTCTGAAACCGTCCGGTACTTCCGGCTTGGGCACCGTCAGAAAAATCCGCATACGTGTTTTTTGGCAACATTCGTAGTATATCACAGAAAAATATGAGTTGCAAGGATTTTTCTCAGGAATCTTCCGCGGAGTTTCTTCGAGAGAATGGTATATATTTTCCTGTCTGCTCCTGTCCACTGCTTCACCACACCGCGATCTGCTTTATCATCTCTTTTACCGTCTCCAGGCTTTCCCCGGTCTCATACGGTCTTCCGACTATAACCGGAACCGCCTGCGCCAGCCGTGCGGCTTTCAGTTTTTCTTCAAATCCGCCGGTTGCGCCGGATTCTTTTGTCACGAACCAGGCCGCTTCTGTCTGTTTTAAAAGAGCCAGATTCATCTCCACCGAAAAGGGGCCCTGCATGGCAATAAGATGCCGGCCCTCAAATCCCAGATCCACACTTTTTTCTACCGCCTCCCGTGTGGAAAGCACACGGGCAAAGCAGCGCTGCCTGTAGTTTTCTATCTCTGTATATAGATGAAGTTCTTTACTCCCTGTCGCAATCAGAATATTCCCCGTGGTCTTTTTCAGATAGGAAACCGCCTGACTGACAGAGTCCGTCCATACGGCTGAATCTCCTGCATTCTGCATCGCGCCTCCGGCTGTCGCCCGGATATTCTCTCCGGATATATGCTCCCCCCGTTCTCTTAAACACCTCACATAACGCACCGCAGACTTTTGCAGTATATTATTGGCCTCAATCTTCATATTAGCTGCAGCACAGGCAGACTTTATATTAGCTGTGACCTCCCCTGCAAAGGGATGTGTGGCGTCAATTACCAGATCTATATTGTTTTTTTCTATAAAATGCTGTATTCCGGCACTGTCCATTCGTCCGGCACAGATCGCAACTCCCGGCAGATTATCCAGAATACGCTTTCCGTATCCGGTGGCTATGCACACAAAACATCGCACAGGATGTTCCACAGCGTTTCCCGTGCATCCTTTATTCTTCTGATTAATTCCGGAAACATATTCCGCCAGCATTCTTCCTTCCGTTGTCCCGGCAAATATCAGAATGCCGGGAATTCTTCCGTCTATTTTCATTATGTCCTCCCAGTCCAGCGCTCTGTTTTTCGTATTTTCGGCGTAAAATACTTCAGTATTGTATCATGAAGTGTACAATCTGTAAATTTAACTGATTATTTCAAATTATTTTATTAATTTTGTTTATATTTTACCAAAAATTTATTTTTTCCGGATTTTTTCTTGATTTTTAATTTTTCATCTGCTAGACTTAGCCACAAGACAAGGACGTCTGATGATGAAGCGGAAATACCGCATTCACCAGTCAGGCGTCCTTTTCTTTTATCACAAAGCAGTTTAACTCTTTTTTGTGATAAGCACCCGGGGAATCATGAAAATTTGTTAGCTCTACAGGAAACGGGAGGTATTTTTATGGACACAGGTAACACAGGATTTATAATGATCTGCGCGGCGCTTGTATTTATTATGACGCCCGGACTTGCCTTCTTCTACGGGGGACTTGTCAGAAGGAAAAATGTAGTTAACACAATGATGGCTTGTGCGGCTATTATGGGACTTTCCATATTTATGTGGGCTCTGTTCGGCTATTCACTTGCTTTCGGCACTGATCACGGCGGTGTAATCGGAAGTCTTGAATGGCTCGGCTTAAACGGCGTGGGCTGGGATGCAGGTCCTTACTCGGACAGTATTCCGCATCTTGTATATGCCGCATTCCAGATGATGTTTGCAATGATTACACCGGCCCTTATCACAGGCGCTGTTGTAGGAAGAATGAAATTTAAAGCACTGTTTGCGTTTATCGCTCTCTGGTCAATTATTGTTTATTATCCGATGGCTCACATGGTATGGGGACAGGACGGATTTCTCGCTTCTATCGGTTCAGTTGACTTTGCCGGAGGAAACGTTGTACATATCAGTTCCGGTGTGAGCGCACTTGTACTTGCTATTTATCTTGGCAGAAGACGCGGCTATGAGAAGACTTCTTACCGCATTCACAATATTCCTTTCGTGGTTCTCGGCGCCGCTCTTCTGTGGTTTGGATGGTACGGATTCAACGCAGGAAGCGCCCTTGCGGCAGACGGACTTGCAGCACATGCATTTATGACAACCTCCATATCTGCTGCAACAGCACTGCTCTCCTGGATGCTGATTGACACAATCAAGGACGGCAAACCCACACTTGTAGGCGCATCCACCGGTCTGGTTGTCGGACTTGTGGCAATCACTCCAGGAGCAGGTTTCGTACCGATCTGGTCATCCTTTATTATCGGTGCTCTGGTCAGTCCGATCTGTTATTTTATGATGAATTTCATCAAACACAAACTGAAAATCGATGACGCGCTGGACGCATTCGGATGCCACGGCATCGGCGGTATCTGGGGCGGTATTGCAACCGGCCTGTTCGGACAGAGCTCCATTAATTCTGTTGCCCGGTGGGATGGACTTATATTTGGCGAGACAAAACTTTTCACTGCACAGCTCATAAGTATTCTTGTAACGATTGCTGTCGCAGTTGTCGGTTCTCTGATCTGTATCGGCATCATCCGCATCTTTACAAAACTTCGTGTTGATGAGAAGGATGAAATGATCGGACTTGACGTCACACAGCATGGCGAGAACGCTTACCCGTCCTTCAATGGTTTCGACTAAACCGTAACATTTATATAATATGAAAGGATAGGAGGAACGAAATATGTTAATCAAAGTAGAAGCAATCGTCAGAGAAGAGAAATTCGAGGAAGTAAAGGATGCTCTCAATAAAATACAGGTTAATGGTATCACAGTATCCCAGGTAATGGGCTGCGGAGCACAGCGCGGATACAAAGAAATTGTCCGCGGATCTGAAGTAGATATTTTCCTTCAGCCGAAGATCAAATTCGAAATTGTTGTATCTTCTGAAGAATGGGAGAAAAAAGTCATTACCGCGATTCAGGAGGCGGCATTTACAAACGAAGTCGGAGACGGCAAGATCTTCAGCTATGAGATCAGAAGCGCCATGAAGATCCGCACAAAAGAAACCGGATATGACGCGCTTCAGTCAGAATTCTGACACAAAACTCAAAACGGAAGCCTCTCAGAAAGAGAGCTTCCGTTTTTTCTGTCTGCGGAAAATGCAGATTATTTTGGATGAAAAGAAGTCAGAACCTGATTTCCAGCGGCCGCCTTGCCAGTGCCGCAGTCATTCCATTCCAGATATATTTTCCCTGCACCAGCTTTCCGTTTTCACAGCACAAAAGGGCGGCTCTCTCACATACATTGTCCACCCCTGTTGTTTTCTTTACAAATTCAGAACCCGCGGTAACACCCTGAATCTTTCCAAGTTCATCTGCTGTATATATATATAATGGAATCCGATATTTTTCAGAAAAATCCAGAAGAGCCTGTTCCTCTTTTTTCAGATCAATACTTGCAATCCGCTCGACCTGTCCGATCTCAAGCCCATGGATCTTCAGAATCTGATCAACCCCCTCTTCAAGAATTTCTTCGCTGATTCCCTTCCTGCATCCGATTCCCGCCGTTATATTTTTCGGTTTCAACAGAAGGGTACCTTCCTTCCGTGCTCCTTCGACATACGGCCGAAGGCTCGCTTTTCCCTTTTCTGCCAGTCCTGTATTATCCGATATTATAATACGGTATCTGTATGCATCTGTCTCAGAAAGGGTACTGCATATAATAAGGTTTTCCGGTATCTTCCCGCTTATATGATATTGAGGAAAATTTATATAGCATGCGATTTTTTCTTCCGCCAGTACAGCCGCGGAAATCTCTTTGGCCGTCTTCCTGTCCGTAATCAGCAGGCTGTTTTTCTCCGCAAACACATCTGCCGCAAATTTTCCCTGCACATCCGTTGCGGTTGTATGAACCGGAACCGCTCCGGTTCTTTCCCCGATTTCATCAGCAAGAGACACTGCCCCGCCAATGTGTCCGGAAAGCAGAGGAATCGCGTACTGCCCTTTTTCATCCATTACAAGTACCGGAGAGTCTGCAAATTTATCCTTTACCCACGGAGCGATATACCGCACGGCAATACCGGCGGCGCCTATAAAAATAAAAGCCGCATGGCCCCAGTTATCAGCGATCAGTTTCTGTTTATCTTCGGGAAACGGGGAAATCTCCTTCCCCGCATACTTCTCCACCGTATATCCCCTGCACTCTCTGCCCGTGCTGCCCATTATTCTGCACAATTTCCGGCTCAGTTCCATTCCCGTGCGGGTAAAACTGAAAATAATAATTCTGTTGTCCATAACCGTCCTCTTTTCTCAGAGCCGAAGTCCCTTTATGTCTTTAATTCTGGAAAGTATCGTGCGGCAGCTGCACTCAAGAACTCCGGGAAGCTTGTCAATCGTATGACAGATCAAATCCTCCATCTCCTCATTAGAAGAAGCCACTGCATGTACATGAAGTCTGCACTTCCCGGTAACACGGTAAATCTGTGTAACAGTATCATTTTTCTCCAGAATCCCGGCCACCTCCATAAGCATATCCGGTTTTGTCTCAATCTCAAAATAACAGGAAACCGCGCCGCTGATCTTCTGAGGGTTAATGACCGTTGTATATTCTTCTATAATGCCTTTCTGTTCCAGAGCCTGTACTCTCATCTTCACCGCCACACGGGAAAGCCCGATCTGCTGTCCGATCTCTGAATAGGACATTCTGGCATTCTGAATCAGCAGACTTACAATTTTCTGATCCACATCGTCAAGTCCATCCAAAAACATAAGAATATACCTCCTCTCCCATATCTGTACCCGGGAATAATTCCTGCTGTACACTGCCGCTGCTCTCCTGCCATTATACAATGGTCCCGGAAAAGTAGTCAAGCAGACGCACTCTTCTTTTTGCCTGTTGCTAATTGACATTTTGCATCGTATAAACTATTATATATTTCGAATGTTAATTATAATTTTACGAAAAGAAAGCTGTGGTAAATAAAATGGAACAAGAACTGACACACGGTCCTGTTATGAAAACAATGCTCCGCTTTGCAATCCCCATGATTCTGGGAGATCTCCTACAGCAGTGTTATAATATTGCGGATACACTGATTGTCGGCCGGTTTCTCGGAGAAAACGCACTTGCCGCCGTGGGATCCGCTTTTTCTCTGATGACGTTTCTGACTTCTATCATTCTTGGACTTGCGATGGGAAGCGGAACGGTCTTTTCTATCCGTTTCGGTCAGAAGGATGAAAAGGGACTGAAAGAAGGAATCCTCGCCTCCTTTACTCTTCTTGGTGTCATTACGATTTTTCTTAATCTCCTGATCTTTGCCGGTATTGACTGGATTATCTGGTTTTTACGCACTCCGGACCAGCTTGTGAACATGATGAAGGATTATCTGCTGGTTATATTTGCCGGGCTGATCGGTGTTTTTCTCTATAACTTCTTTGCTTCACTGCTTCGCTCTCTGGGGAATTCTGTAATTCCCCTTGCTTTTCTGGCCGTTTCCGCAGGATTGAACATCCTGCTTGACCTGTGGTTCGTCGCAGGGCTGAACCGTGGCGTAGCCGGAGCCGCTGAAGCCACTGTCATCTCGCAGTATATCTCCGGTATCGGGATTGCGGTTTACACACGGTTCAAATTCCCTCATCTGCTGCGCAGGGACAAAAATGTACGGCTTCGCATATCCCGCATAAAAGAAATCACAAGCTTTTCCGGACTGACCTGCATGCAGCAGTCCATTATGAATCTGGGCATCCTTGCCGTTCAGGGCCTGGTCAACAGCTTCGGCACTACAATCATGGCTTCTTTTGCCGCGGCAGTAAAAATCGATGCCTTTGCTTATCTGCCTGTCCAGGACTTCGGCAATGCTTTTTCTATCTTCATTGCCCAGAATTTCGGCGCAGGAAAAACAGACCGGATCAAAAAGGGGATCCGCTCCGCTGTCCTGACTTCTGTCAGCTTCAGTCTGATCATCTCCCTGGCTGTTTTTGTTTTTGCCGAACCGCTGATGTCACTGTTCATAGACGCCGGAGAAACTGCCGTAATTTCCGAGGGTGTCCGCTATCTGCGAATCGAAGGAACATTCTATGCACTGATCGGCATTCTATTTCTCCTCTACGGTCTGTACCGCGCCCTGGGAAAACCCGGAATGTCTGTTGTACTTACAATCATGTCCCTGGGCACCCGGGTGGCGCTGGCTTATGCGCTCTCCGCCCTGCCTTTTTTCGGAGTAACGGGTATATGGTGGTCCGTACCCATAGGCTGGTTTCTCGCAGATCTTCTGGGAATCGGCTGCTATCTTGCAAAACAGAATAAGCTGGTCGCATAAACCGGCCTGACTTTATTTTTCCGTACCGCTGCCGAGCAGCAGCCAGTTGGCCCGGAACGGCCTCATCAGATTCCAATAACCAATTCCCGACAGCCCATATTCTCTTGCCAGGTCAAGCTTGACCTTAATACTTCTGGGATCTTCAAACCACACTTCATGGCTCTGGCCTGCCGCCATATAAGTAAACCAGGGGCTCTGTGCAATCCGGGCATAACGGATTTCCGCGCCATTTTCTGCCGCAATCCGCACCGCTTCTACATTTCCTATTGTTCTGGCCCGCGTCAGACCTCTTTCGTAGGGCAGCGTCCAGTCATATCCATAATTTGGGATTCCCATAACCAGCTTTTCTTCCGGGATCCTTGTCACAGCATATTCCAGAACCTGTCTGACCTTATCCGCCGGAGCCACAGCCATGGGCGGGCCATATGTATATCCCCACTCATAGGTCATCAGAAAGACAAAGTCCGCGCTTTCTCCCAAAAGATAATAATCCAGTCCCTCTACCAGAAGCCCTTTCTGTGTATCGGATACTTTCGGAGCAAGGGCTACAGAAGTTCGATATCCGCCTGCGCTCATTCTTTTTCTCACCCGGCCCACAAACTGTGCAAATCTGACCCTGTTTTCCGGAAGTATATATTCAAAATCAATATTTACGCCTGCATACCCTTTGTCCTCCACTGTCCGGTACAGCTGGTCAATTACTTTTTTCTGAATCTCATCATTCTCTGTCAGCACTTTTATAAGCTGATTGTTAAATGCGCCGCCAGAAAACGGCGTCAATACCAGAAGCGGCTCTGCACCTCTTTTCCAGGACTCTTCCACAAGCCACAGATCATCCTGAAGAGGCGCGACCAGATCTCCTTCAAATGTAAACCCATAAGAAAAAACAAGAAGTTCCTGAAGAGCCGGAAAGGCCTGCGTCAGAATTTCCGGTTCAATAAACGGATACGCATAGCCTCCGATTCTCAGCCCTTCCCCCTCATATCCCTTTTCACCCTCCTTTAATAAAAGAAGAGCCTGCCCGGGAACGAGCCGGTCCGGCAGATCCAGCTGGTTATCATATATAATCTTCCACACCGGAACACCGTTTTCTTCCGAAATATATTCCAGCGTGTCGCCTTTTTCCACTACATAAATCAAAAAATCACCCCCGCACAGAAATCATATGCATCTGTGCGGAGGTTTATGAATTCGGATTTGTCGGAGAGCTGCGAGTGGAGAGGCGTCCGAAAACACCTGGATACCAGGAGATTGGATAATCGGATCTGGAAATGAGGGATGTGTGCTTTTGTTTCCGTTCCGCAGATAAAGAAAAACTAAAAAACCTGACGACAGGCTAAGAGCAAAATTTACAGCAGAAAACTCGCATTCGCTCAGACAATTCTGCTGTAAATTTTAACGCCTGCCGCCAGGTTTTCTGTTTTTCTAACATCTGCTCCAAAGTCACCAAAAGCACACATCCCTCATTTCCAAAAGTCGCATCCAATCGGCGGTATCCCGCTGTTTTCTGCGCACATCCAGTCAGCAGTATCCCCGACAATTCCGAATTTCAGAAAACAGGAAAAAACCGGAGCTGTTCCGACTGCAGCTGGTTGGATCTAAAGCATCACTACTGTCTGGATCACCTGCCGTCTTCGCCGTTAAAGCACCCCTTTCTTTTTTGGTTTATGAGGATCTGCGAAGGGAATTTCCGGACTGAGGAACAGAAAAACGGAAGTCCGGAGAGTTTTTGGATGCGCCTTTCAGAAGAGGGGGACAGGGAATTCTGATGACTCTGGAATGAGTTTAGAAAAATAGGAACCTGAGAATCAGCATCAGGATTTGCAGCGGGCTCTGTCCGAGCGCATGCGAGTTAGCCCGCTGTAAATCCTGTTTTTAGCTGATTCCCAGGTTCCGTTATTTTTCTTAACTCATGGAACGGAAACAGAATTCCCTGTCCCCCTCTTCTGAATCCGTCTTATAAAAACTTCTTTGTCCTCTGTTTTCCTTTTTCGATACCGGAAGTTCACTTTGACAAATCCGAATCTATATGATCAGCATCGCATCACCGAAACTGAAGAATCTGTACCTTTCTCTGACGGCCTCTTCATATGCGGCCAGCACATGATCCCGCCCGGCCAGTGCAGACACCAGCATAATTAATGTCGATTCAGGGAGATGGAAATTTGTAATCAGGCCGTCCAGCGCCTTGAATGTGTAGCCCGGATAAATAAATATCTCCGTCCAGCCACTGCAGGCCTTCAGATGTCCGTTTTCATCCGCCGCTGATTCAATAGTTCGGCAGCTGGTCGTACCTACACAGATAATCCTGCCTCCCCGGGCTTTCGCCCCGTTAATCTTCTCTGCCGCCTCTTCATCAATCATGTAGAATTCCGAGTGCATGTGGTGATTTTCCACATCTTCCACTTTCACCGGTCGGAATGTGCCTAGGCCTACATGAAGCGTTACTCTGGCAATGTCCACGCCTTTTCTGCCTATCTCCTCCAGAAGCTCCGGCGTAAAATGAAGTCCTGCTGTAGGGGCCGCGGCAGAACCTTCGTGAGCAGCATACACTGTATTATATCTGTCTTTATCTTTCAGCTGATGGGTGATATACGGCGGAAGCGGCATCTGTCCCAGCTGGTCCAGAATTTCTTCAAAGATCCCGTCATATTCAAACCGGATCAGACGGTTTCCTTCATCTACCACGTCAATGACTTCTCCTTTCAGAAGTCCGTCGCCAAAACTGATTCTCGTCCCCGGTTTTGCCTTTCTTCCCGGCTTGACGAGAGTTTCCCACACATCGTTCTGTTTCCGCTTCAGAAGCAGAACTTCAATTTTTGCTCCGGTTTCTTCCTTCGCTCCGATCAGACGGGCCGGAATTACTTTGGTGTCATTAATCACAAGGCAGTCTCCCGGGTTCAGGTAATTTACAATTTCCCGAAATGTATGATGCTGTGTCTCACCTGTCTTTTTATCAAGAACAAGGAGCCTGGAAGATGACCGGTCTTCCAGAGGATCCTGTGCTATCAGTTCCTCCGGAAGGTCATAATAAAAATCCTGACGTTTCATATCTGTCAACCTCTATCTTTTATATTGCTGGTATTCTGATCCCCAGTTCCGTTTTGCGTATTATCCGGCGGCACCGGCATATTGTGCAGATTCTGCGGGCCGACCGGATTCTGAGATGCCGGACCGCCGAACGCCGTATACGGCCGCTGTCCGGTCTGTACAGGAATAACCTTCACACGTTTTGCATAGATAACCCGGGTATCGCAGAGAATATCGTGTACAGCTCTTTTTTCGCTGTCAATGCCGGCAATAATATATCCGATATTCAGAATCACGCCGCTGAGAAATTTACCGATTGTTTCCCGGTACACAACATCGAACAGCCGAAGCTTCTCTCCTGTTCCGGAAGGTACAACCCTGAGATTAAGCAGACGTTTTCCCGCCGTTGTACCCGTACAATAGGTACAGATAATATAATAAGACGCGCCCAGAAGATATAAAATGATGTCTCTCCACGTGTAGGTAAAAAGGACTTTCATGTCCAGCAGATTTATTTCAAACAATTCAAAAAACGAAGACCCCGCCGCCAGTACAAGTCGTGCCGTCAATGTCAGAACGCCCACAATCAGGCTGTCAATAAGAAAAGCCGCAAAACGTACCCAGAATCCTGCATAAACAACTGTCTTTTCAATGCAACTGTTCTGCATAGTACATCAGCACCCCGCTTTCCGTTTCTTCTGCGGTTTCTTTCAGTATCTGAGCTTCCGATTTCGGAAGAATACTCTCTGCTTTCAAAAAAAGCGATGCAAGCAGACCTTCCTCCGCGGAAGGCTCATAAAATGTGCTTACTCCCAGCTCTTCCGCCATCTGCCCGCGCATTCCTTCATAGGAGCTGATCTGATCTATAAGACCGTTTTCCAGCGCCTGCTGTGCAGTGTAAGTGCGTCCGTCCGCCAGGCTGATCACTTCTTCTTCCGACATATTTCTGCCATCGGCAACCTTCTGTACAAACCGTTCATAACATTCGTCCACCTGGCTCTGATAGATTTCCATCTGATCCGGCGTCATCTGGCTGCTGTCCTTATTTGCCCCGCTTGTTATACTGAAATATTCAATTCCCAGTTTCTCATAGAGCCCCGACAGATCATATCCTGACATAATTACTCCAATGGAGCCTGTAGTCGTATTACGGTTTGCATAGATTTCATCTGCAGCCACGGAGGCCATATAGCCTCCTGAAGCAGCATAATGCGCCATATAACACCAGATCGGATTTCCAGTAACCTCTTTATACTCGATCAGCTTGTCATAGAGCTCTTCTGATTCATATACCGTTCCTCCCGGCGAATCTACATACAGAAGAATGCCCTTATTGCTTCTGTCATCTATCAGCTCATTAATATACTCCATTGTAGTAGTATGCTGATATCCTTCTGCAACATCAAACAACCCGGTTTCTGTCTGTTCCTGTATTGTCCCGGTTACAGAAACAATTGCAATATAATCCTCCAGAGGAGCAGAAAATTCAACTCCTCCGGTCAGAATTTCAGAAGATACACTGCCGAAAATCCGGTCCATCAGACCATTCGTCAGCATACTGGCCGCACAGGTTATGATAAACATCACGGCTGCCACCACAATGCCGATAATCTGTTTCTTTTTCATCTGTCTCTCCTTTTACAGTTACCTGTCTGTCTGTCTATATTTCCAAATCCACAGACAGAACCGCTTATTTGCGGAGTTCGATCCCCAGTGCTTCAAGCCCTTTCAGGATCCGGTCCATTGCCTCTGTAACTTCTGCGTCAGACAGCGTTTTATCTTTTGCACGGAATACGATGGAATAAGCCACCGACTTAAATCCGTCCCTGATCTGCTCGCCCTCATACAGGTCAAACAGATGATAACTTTCCAGATAAGCACCGCCTTTTTTCTCAACAATCTCTTCAATCTGTCCCACAAGAATTTCTTTCGGAACAACCATGCTGATATCTCTTGTCACAGACGGATACTTCGCGATTCCTGTATACTTTCTGTCAAATGTAGCATACGGCAGTATCTCCGGCATATCAATTACGGCAATGTATGCTCTTGTCCCTATTCCATAAGTATCGGCAACTTCCGGATGTACCTCTCCCAGATATCCTACAACCTCTCCGTCATAGATAATATTTGCCTGACGTCCCGGATGAAGGAATGTCTTACCTGCATTCGGATCATATTTTTCTCTTCCTCTCATGCCGATCTTCTCGAAGAATTCTTCCACAACGCCTTTCATTGTAAAGAAATCTCCCTCGCCGTACATACCAAGAGTAAACTGCATTCTCTCATCCGGCAGCTCGTTAAGCGGAAGTGCTTTCGGGATGTAAATGTTGCCCAGCTCATACAGACGGACGTCTTTATTTCTTCTGTTATAGTTTGTAGCAAGAGAAACAAGCATACCGTTTAAGGAAGTCGTTCTCATGATACTGTAATCTTCACCCAGCGGGTTCATGATCTCAATCGCGTTTCTGAGTCCGGAATCTGCCGGAAGCAGAAGCTTATCAAATACTTTCGGGCTCTCGAAAGAGTATGTCATACCCTGGCTGAAGCCGCAGAACTCCGCGATATCTCTTGCTACCTGCTCGATTCTCAGCTTGAAAGAGAGCTTTCCTGTCGTAGACTCTCCGGCCGGCAGTGTGGTTGGAATATTGTCATATCCGTAAAATCTCGCCACTTCCTCCGCAAGATCGGCAAGACGGAAGAGATCCTGACGGAATGTCGGAGCGATGATTTCTTTTGTTGCCGGATCATATTCGAGATCAATCTTTTTAAAATATGCAAGCATTTCTTCTTCAGAAATGTCTGTTCCGAGAAGGTCGTTGATCTTGTCCGCATCAAAAGGAACTCTCACAGGCTCTTTCTTCCTGCCGTATACGTCAACCATGCCGCCGACTACTTCTCCTGCGCCCATTTCTTCTACAAGCTGGCAGGCGCGGTCGATTGCCGCCTGCGCATTATTCGGGTCAAGTCCTTTCTCAAATTTTGCAGAGGCATCTGTACGAAGTCCGATTCTCTTGCTGGATTTACGGATGTTCACGCCGTCAAAGCAGGCCGCCTCGAAAAGCATGGTTTTTACATCGTCAGTAATCATGGAGTTCTCTCCTCCCATAATTCCCGCGATACCAATCTCCTTCTCTCCGTCGCAGATCATAAGGACATTTTCATCCATTGTCCTCTCCTGACCATCCAGCGTCGTAAACTTGTCCCCGTCTTTTGCAGTCTTTACCACAATATGATGATCTGCGATGGTGTCCAGATCATATGCGTGCATGGGCTGTCCGTACTCCTCCATCACATAGTTTGTAATATCAACCAGATTATTGATCGGGCGGATTCCGACGGATGCCAGTCTTCTCTGCATCCACTTCGGTGACGGTCCGATCTTAATGTTTTTCACAACTCTCGCACAGTAGCGCGGACAGAGGTCTGTATTTTCTACCGTAACCTTCACATAATCATTAACATCCTCATCATTTCCTGTCGGTGTAACAACCGGCGGCCTGAATTCCTTGCGGAACGTAGCGGCAGCCTCTCTGGCAATGCCAATGACACTGAAGCAGTCAACGCGGTTGGATGTAATCTCATACTCGAAGATCGCATCATCCAGTCCAAGTGCTTTGACAGCGCTCTCACCCACAACAGCATCCTCCGGGAAAATGTAGATTCCATACTCCGGAGCTTCCGGATACATTTCGCGGGTAGACCCCAGCTCTTCGATGGAACACATCATACCGCAGCTCTCCACACCGCGCAGTTTTCCTTTCTTGATTTTCACTCCGCCTTCGACTTTTTGGCCCGGCTCATGTCCGCCTGCAACGCGTCCTCCGTCCAGCACAACCGGGATCTTGTCTCCCTCTTTTACATTCGGTGCGCCTGTGACGATCTGAATCGTCTCTGTTCCGATGTTCACCTGACAGATGATCAGTTTGTCTGCGTCCGGGTGCTTCTCGATTTTCTCGATCTGTCCGATCACGATCTTGTCCAGATCCGCATCCATCTTCTCATATCCCTCTACCTTCGTTCCGGAGAGCGTCATCGCATCGGTGTACTCCTGCGCTGTCACATCAAGATCCGGAACATATGCCTTAATCCATGATAATGAAGTATTCATCTCTATAACCTTTCCTTCCTCAATATTGTCAAATTCATAACAATCCAGTCATTGCCTTTTACTAGAACTGCTTTAAGAAACGGATATCGTTCTCATACAGAAGTCTCATATCGTCGATCTCATATTTGAGCAGCGCGATACGCTCAAGTCCTACTCCGAACGCGAATCCGCCGTACTCCTCCGGATCAATGCCGCACATCTCAAGCACATGGGGGTGTACCATACCGCAGCCGAGGATCTCGATCCAGCCGGATCCTTTGCAGAAACGGCATCCCTTGCCGCCGCATTTAAAGCAGCTTACGTCCACCTCTGCGCTTGGCTCCGTGAACGGGAAGTGGTGGGGACGGAACTTCGTCTTTGTCTCCGGCCCGAACAGCTCTTTCGCGAATACTTCCAGCGTTCCTTTCAGATCTGCGAAAGAAATATTCTTGTCGATAACCAGACCTTCGATCTGATGAAAGGACGGTGAATGTGTTGCGTCCACTTCGTCAGAACGGAACACTCTTCCCGGTGCGATCATACGGATCGGAAGTTTGCCCTGCTCCATAACGCGCGCCTGAACCGGTGATGTCTGGGTTCTCAGCACGATTTCTTTATTAATATAGAACGTATCCTGCTCATCCTTCGCCGGGTGGTCCGCCGGAATATTCAGTTTCTCGAAGTTGTACTCGTCATACTCCACTTCCGGTCCTTCTACGACTTCATATCCCATCCCAACAAAAATACGCTCAACTTCTTCCAGCGCAATTGTGTTCGGATGACGGTGACCTATGATATTTTTCCTGGATGGAAGCGTTACATCGATCACTTCCTCTTTCATCTTCTGCTCGCGGATGGCGCGCTCCATTTTTGTCTTTGACTCATCCAGCAGTGCCTCAATGGCAGCTCTTGTATCATTTACCATCTGCCCTACCTTCGGACGATCTTCCGGAGCCACATCTTTCATTCCCTTTAACACAGCTGTGAGCTCACCTTTTTTGCCGAGGTATTTCACACGCACGTCATTTAATTTTTCCGGGGCATCTGCTGCCTGGATCTGTGCCACTGCCTCAGCTTTGATCTGTTCCAGTTTTTCTTTCATTTTCTCTTACTCCTTTCGGTATGCTTCATATAAGCAGGACTTGTTTACGCGAAAAAAGAAGCCCCGTCCCTGAAAGGGACGAGGCCATAATACTCGCGGTACCACCCTGTTTCCCGCATATGATATGCGGACACTCAAATCTGTGTAACGTACAGTCTACGGCATTTCCTACTCAATTTCAGAAATACAGCTCACGTGGGAAATTCAACTGCTGTCTGAACTGAAGAAGACTTTCAGCCGGTGATCTTCTCTCTCTGACGGAAAACAGCACTCTACTTTGCACGGTCATAGCCTTTTTATGTCTCTGATAAATAGTCAAATTTCTTTATACATTCTAACACAGCTTTTCTGTTTGTCAAGATTTTCTCATTCTTTTTCCGCCGGCTTTTTTTCCGCTTTTTCTTCTGTCCTTTCCCTCCGGCCCACATGAAATCTTTCAAGCAGAGCATTCACTTCTCCGCCCAGAAGGATAATATACATACACACATAAAGCCAGAGCAGAATCAGAATAATCGTCGTGAGACTTCCATACATGTTTGTAAATCCCGTAAAAATATCCAGATAAACAGAAAAAATAAAAGATACAAACAGCCATCCGCAGGCGGTAAAAACTGCTCCCGGAAGCTGTCTGCGCAAAGTAGTCTTTGCCCGGTTTTTTCTGTTTGGAAGGAATTTATACACAAGATCCCAGAATATTGTCAGCACAATAAGTGTCACGAAGGTCCGGATCCGGATAATAAAGTCTACCACTTTGCTCAAAAAAGGCACATATTCATACAACATCACACTGATACTGTTTCCAAATACCGACAGAACCAGGGATAGCATAATAGCCAGAAGAAAGAGAACCGTATAAAATGAGGCCCGGATTCTTAGGTAAAAATAATTTCTCGTTTCTGTTTTCGCATAAATGCAGTTCAGTCCCGATGTTACAGAAAGTACGCCCTTTCCCGCCGACCAGAGCGCCACGATAACGGTAACCGGAATTACTGTTCCCGACTGAGTGTATACCTGAATCACAATTGACCGTATCATCGGTGTCACAGATTCCGGAAACACCTGCAGCACTGCCTCCATTACATCATTCATAGTAACCGGCGTAAACTGTACCATAGTAAGGAGGAGAAGAAAAATCGGAATCAGAGAAAGCACAAAAAAATACGCTGCCTGTGCCGCATACGCCCCGGTATGATGCGAATTAACAGTGACAATAATTCTCAATATCTGTGTCCGGATCTTTTTCCCTTTTCCCATTCTGAAAACACTCCTGCATACTTATAAATGACAGCGCCGCCTGAAGACGGCGGAAGCTTTTTCTTCTGAGATAAATTCTTATGGAAAAAGCGGCCGTACAGGACGACCGCCTTTATCATTAGTATTTCCCCCAAAATGCCGGTCCTGTATTTTGACTCCTAGCCGCAGCTAGGTGGGCAACCGCATCTGCTTTTTTGTCTTCCACTGCAAGTCGGAGGCCTGACATATTACAGAAATATAAGAATCCCTTTTAAAGTAATGTAGGTTCAAAATTACAGGGTTGTCGCACATTTCAGGTTAACTCTCTTTACTTTTCTAGAAGTATTATACTCCATTTATACCTGTTTTACAACTGATAGTTTTTTCCGTTTCAAAAGACACATAACCGTTCACCCATGCCGTGCCGGATTCGGCAGCTGCATATTACCTCTGCGCAATCTCTCTGGCTACAAAGACTCCGCTGGCAGAAGCATGTGAAAGAGAATGAGTAACTCCGCTTCCGTCTCCGATTACATACAAGCCCTCATATTTTGTCTCAAGACGGCTGTTCAGCTCCACTTCCATGTTGTAAAATTTTACCTCTACTCCATAGAGCAGTGTGTCGTCATTTGCCGTGCCTGGGGCAATTTTATCCAGCGCGTATATCATCTCAATAATGCCGTCCAGTATCCGCTTTGGCAGAACAAGACTCAGATCTCCGGGTTCGGCAGAAAGGGTTGGGATAACAAAGCCATCCTCTATCCTGTTATGCGTACTTCGTCTGCCCCGGATCAGATCGCCGAACCGCTGAACGATTACCCCGCCGCCCAGCATATTGGACAGGCGGGCAATACTTTCCCCATACCCGTTACTGTCTTTAAATGGCTCAGAAAAATGTTTTGCCACCAGAAGGGCAAAATTGGTGTTTGCCGTCTGCTTTTCCTCATCCTCATAACTGTGTCCGTTCACTGTTACGATTCCGTTTGTATTTTCATTTACAACAATTCCGTTCGGATTCATACAGAACGTGCGCACCCGGTCTTCAAATTTTTCTGTGCGGTATACAATTTTACTTTCATAAAGTTCATCAGTAAGATGGGAAAAGATCTCGGCAGGGAGTTCTACTCTGACTCCGATATCAACCCGGTTGGAACGGGTAGGAATATCCATTTCGCGGCAGATCTCTTCCATCCATTTACTTCCGCTTCTTCCCACAGAAACAATGCACTCTCTGCATGTATCACAGTTGTCCCCCTGCCATACCTTATATCCTTCTCCGGTCTTTTCCAGCCGGTCCACACGGCAGCGGAAACGGAATTCTACCTTGTCTTTCATTTTGTGATAAAGATTTCTCAGAACGATATAATTAATATCTGTTCCCAGATGGCGCACAGAAGCGTTCAGAAGCTTCAGTTTATTCTGCATACACAGTTTTTTAAAACGGGTTCCGGCTGTAGAATACATCTTTGTATCCTGTCCGCCGTTCTCCACATTGATCTTATCCACGTACTCCATCAGCTCTACTGCTCTCTCCCGGCCGATATACTCATACAGTGTACCGCCGAAATCATTTGTAATATTATACTTTCCGTCTGAAAAAGCGCCTGCGCCTCCGAATCCGCTCATAATCGCACAGGTTTTACATTTGATGCAGCTTTTTACTTTTTTTCCGTCAATAGGACATTTCCGTTCTTCGAGAGGAGAGCCTGCCTCCATTACTGCGACTTTCATCTCCGGCGCAAGCCGCGCCAGTTCATATGCCGCAAAAATTCCTCCCGGACCTGCACCTATTATAATTACATCATATTCAGCCATATCATTCTTTCCTCTCTAAATAAAATCAATCTGCTGAACCGCCGATCCGCCGCCCTGCCGAGTTGTTTTTAAGTATCTATTATATTATAAATACTTTCGCAAAACGAAACAAGGGGGCAGTCTCCTTTTCCCCTGGCTGTAGTAATTTTCCATCTGATATGATATGATTACGTATAAAGGAGGCCTGTATTATGAAGATGAATGAGCTTAAACTTGTATATTTCAGCCCTACGGGAACTACCCGGAAAACTGTTATGGAGACAGCCCGTCAGATAGGGCTTAAATCCGTTTCTTTTGATTTTTCCGTCTATAAGGCGAAAAAACCTGTATTAAAATTTGCCGAAAATGATTTTGCGCTTTTTGCCGCACCTGTATACGGCGGCCGCGTTCCTGCACTTTTCACAGAATATCTGCAGAGTATTACAGGGAAAAACACTCCCGCCGCTCTTATTGTTACATATGGCTGCAGGGAATATGAGGATGCTCTTCTGGAGCTGAAAACAGAAGTGGAATCTCACGGCTTTAAAGTGATTGGCGCTGCCGCATTCCCCACGGAGCATTCGATTGTACCGACTATCGGTTCCCGCAGACCAAATAAAGCTGATTTGAAAACAATTGGAGAATTTGGCATAGAAATAAACCGAAGAATTAAAAACGAGGATAATTTTGATCATATCCAGGTGAAAATCCCGGGTAATTCGCCATACCGTAAATGTGCCACAATACCGCTTACTCCCAAAACAGACGCAAATCTGTGTACAGAATGCGGCTCCTGCGCCAGGGTCTGTCCCGCAGGTGCAATCTCTCTGAAAGACCCGAAGAAAACAGATTCCAAAAAGTGCATCTCCTGCATGAAATGTGTCCGTATCTGCAGGCAGAATGCCCGCAGCGTTAATTCTCTGAAACTGCGCATGACAGAAAACAAGCTGAAAAAAGTCTGTCAGAGTGACAAAAAAGCTGAATTTTTCTTCTGATCACTGAAGCAGATGACGATTTCCTTATTTCCAGAAGCAATTCCAGCAAAGAGGCCGCCTGCCGGAAAATTCCTTCCGGCAGGCGGCCTCTTTGCTGAAGCTGCTTATTCAGCTCCTTTTCTCTTTATTCATCTACACTGTAGTTAGGCGCTTCTTTTGTAATATGAATATCATGCGGATGGCTCTCTCTCAGAGACGCAGCGGAAATCTTGATAAAGCGTCCGTTGGCTTTCAGTTCTTCAACTGTATGCGTACCGCAGTAACCCATACCTGAACGGAGACCACCCATAAGCTGGAACACTGTATCCTCTACGGTTCCTTTATATGCCACACGGCCTTCTACTCCTTCCGGAACAAGCTTCTTCGCATTCTCCTGGAAGTAACGGTCTTTACTTCCGTTCTCCATGGCCGCGATAGAGCCCATGCCGCGGTATACTTTGTACTTTCTTCCCTGGTACAGTTCGAATGTTCCCGGGCTTTCGTCACATCCCGCGAAAATACTTCCCATCATACACACATTCGCTCCGGCTGCAATCGCTTTTGTCATATCGCCGGAATATTTGATACCGCCGTCGGCGATAATCGGAATACCATATTCCTTTGCCGCCTCATAGCAGTCCATAACTGCCGTAATCTGGGGAACACCAATACCTGCAACTACACGTGTCGTACAAATGGATCCCGGTCCGATTCCAACCTTTACAGCATCCACACCGGCCTCAATCAGAGCCTTTGTTCCCGCGCCTGTAGCCACATTGCCCGCAATCACCTGCAGATCCGGGTATTTTTCTTTTACCATTCTGACCGTCCTGAGGACGTTTGCAGAATGTCCGTGAGCGGAATCCATCACAACAACGTCCACTTTTGCCTTTACAAGCTCTTCCACGCGTTCCAGGCAGTTTGCAGTAATACCGATTGCCGCGCCGCAGAGCAGCCGGCCCTGGGAGTCCTTCGCAGACAACGGGTATTTAATCTGTTTTTCAATATCCTTGATTGTGATAAGACCTTTCAGATTTCCTTCATCATCCACGATCGGAAGTTTTTCTTTTCTTGCTTTTGCAAGAATCTTCTTCGCTTCCTCAAGGGTAATTCCCTCTTTTGCCGTGATCAGACCTTCGGACGTCATGGATTCTTTTATTTTCTTGGAGAAGTCTTCCTCAAATTTCAGATCACGGTTTGTAATAATACCGACCAGCTTGCGTCCTTCTGTAATAGGCACACCTGATATTCTGAACTTGGCCATCAGATTGTTGGCATCTTCAAGTGTATTTTCCGGTGAAAGGAAAAACGGATCTGTAATAACTCCGTTTTCAGATCTCTTTACCTTGTCAACTTCTTCTGCCTGCTGTTCTATTGTCATATTTTTATGGATAATTCCAATCCCACCCTGACGAGCCATGGCAATCGCCATCCGATGTTCAGTAACTGTATCCATGCCTGCGCTCATCATCGGAATATTAAGCCTAATCTTCTTCGTCAGATAAGTTGACAGATCTACCTCATTTGGAATTACCTCTGAATATGCCGGAACAAGCAGAACGTCATCAAATGTAATCCCCTCGCCAATAATCTTTCCCATGTACAATGACCTCTCTTTCTTTTGAATCCAACTATAAGCAAATGTAAATATTTAACTGATATACTACAAAAATTCCGAACATATGTCAACCGTTTTCCGGTGCAGTCACTCCAAATTTAACTTGATTTATTTTAAAGCTCACTTATAAGTACACCTTATGTATAAAAATTCGGAATTGTCGGGGATGCTGCTGACTGGATGTGCGCAGAAAACAGCGGGATACCGCCGATTGGATGCGACTTTTGGAAATGAGGGATGTGTGCTTTTGGTGACTTTGGAGCAGATATTAGAAAAACAGAAAACCTGGCGGCAGGCGTTAAAATTTACAGCAGAATTGTCTGAGCGAATGCGAGTTTTCTGCTGTAAATTTTGCTCTTAGCCTGTCGTCAGGTTTTTTAGTTTTTCTTTATCTGCGGAATGGAAACAAAAGCACACATCCCTCATTTCCAGATCCGATTATCCAATCTCCTGGTATCCAGGTGTTTTCGGACGTCTCTCCACTCACAGCTCTCCGACAAATCCGAATTACATCATACCCATTCCGGCGCCGCCTGCCGGTGCAGCCGGCTGCGGCTCTTTAATTGTGGATACTACAGATTCTGTTGTAAGCAGTGTAGACGCAACGCTTGTTGCATTCTGCAGAGCGCTTCTTGTAACCTTTGCAGGATCAAGAATTCCGTTCTCTACCATGTCTACATACTCTTCTTTGTAAGCATCGAAACCGATTCCCGGCTCGGACTCTCTTACTTTATTTACAATAACTGCGCCTTCCAGACCTGCATTTGCAGCAATCTGATACAGCGGAGCTTCAAGAGCTTTCAGAATAATTCTTGCTCCTGTCTTCTCGTCTCCCTCAAGCTCTTCTGTCATCTTGGCAACTTCTTTCGCCGCATGAATATATGCAGAACCGCCGCCTGCAATGATTCCTTCCTCTACCGCTGCTCTTGTAGCGTTCAGGGCATCTTCCATACGGAGTTTTGCTTCTTTCATCTCTGTCTCTGTAGCTGCACCTACACGGATAACTGCTACGCCGCCAGCCAGTTTTGCAAGTCTCTCCTGAAGTTTTTCCATATCAAAATCAGATGTTGTCTCCTGCATTGCCTGCTTGATCTGTGCAATTCTGTCGTTGATTGCCTCTTTTTCGCCGCATCCGTCAACAATAACTGTGGTCTCTTTCTGTACTTTAACAGATTTCGCACGTCCAAGCTGCTCCATTGTTGTCTCTTTCAGATCATATCCGAGTTCCTCAGAGATTACCTGACCGCCTGTCAGAATTGCGATATCCTGCAGCATCTCTTTTCTTCTGTCACCATATCCCGGTGCTTTCACCGCGACAACGTTAAATGTACCACGCAGTTTGTTTACGATCAGAGTTGTAAGAGCTTCACCCTCAATATCCTCAGCAATGATAAGCAGTCTTGCGCCAGACTGTACGATCTGCTCAAGAAGCGGCAGGATATCCTGGATATTGGAAATCTTCTTGTCTGTGATCAGAATGTACGGATCATCAAGCACAGCTTCCATTTTCTCCATATCTGTTGCCATGTAAGCAGAAATATATCCGCGGTCGAACTGCATACCTTCTACCAGGTCCAGCTCTGTCTGCATCGTCTTTGACTCCTCAATAGTGATAACACCATCATTGGAGACTTTCTCCATTGCATCGGCAACCATCTCACCTACTGCCTCATCTCCTGAAGAAACAGCAGCTACTCTTGCGATCTGCTCTTTGCCTTTTACTTTGCTGCTCATAGACTGAATTGCTTCAACAGCTTTGTCTGTTGCTTTCTTCATGCCTTTTCTCAGAACAATCGGATTTGCTCCGGCTTCCAGATTCTTCATTCCTTCGTGAACCATAGCCTGCGCAAGAACTGTAGCTGTTGTTGTACCGTCTCCGGCAACATCATTTGTCTTGGATGCAACTTCTCTGATCAGCTGGGCTCCCATGTTCTCAAATCCGTCTTCCAGCTCAATCTCTTTCGCGATTGTAACACCATCATTTGTGATCAGCGGCGCGCCGAAAGATTTGTCAAGAACAACGTTTCTTCCTTTTGGTCCAAGTGTAACTTTTACTGTATCTGCCAGCTGATTCACGCCTTTTTCCAGTGCCGCTCTGGCTTCAGCGCCATATTTAATTTCCTTTGCCATGTCAATACATCTCCTTATAATCTATTTTAATTTAACTCAGTCAAATACATCGTCTGTACTCTGCACATTTTGTACACCAGCCCCGGCAAAAGCCTGCCCGGTATCTCATTCTTATTCTTCTACAATTGCCAGAATGTCATTCTGCTTTACAATAATGTACTCTTCTCCGTCCAGATTAACATCTGTTCCTGCATATTTGGAGTAGATTACCTTGTCGCCGGCCTTAACCTGCATTACAACTTCTTTTCCATCTATATTTCCGCCCGGTCCCACAGCGATAACTTCCGCCTCCTGGGGTTTCTCTTTTGCCTGTCCTGTAAGAACAATACCGGATTTTGTCGTCTCTTCTGCTTCTAACTGTTTTAAAACAATTTTGTCACCTAATGGTACTAACTTCATTGTAATTCCTCCTTGATTTTTGTTTATTAGCACTCATTTCACTTGAGTGCTAACCCCATGAATATAAAATAGCACTCTGCCGATGATTTGTCAACATAGTTTACAAGGTTTTTATAAATTCAAAAGAAGACAGGAAAAGGATCCGGAGCCTTTTCCTGTCTTTTTTCTGAATTTTCAAGCCGTAGCAGATAAAATAAAGCGCGCCTTTTCAGGCACGCTTCATCTGTTTACTTCCTTCATATACATTGTAAAAGCCATTTTCGATTCTGAATTTCAAAAGATTCGTATCTTCACAGCAGTATCTCTCTTTTACCACACCTGTACAGTAAAGCAGTTCCGTCCTGGTGGAAATATAACACCTGTATTTTGCATCCAGAGAAATAGCCGTCAGATCATCTTCCTTTAATTCGAGATAAATATAATCTTCCTCCAGATCATATTTATATACTCTGCATTTTCGGGTAGTGTCATCAAAAATACCATCTGCCGATATAATCTTTTCCATCTGCAAATCAACAGGATTTCCTTCATACATCGCAAATCCCTCCAGCTAATTCCGTTCTTTTTTTATTTTTTCAAGCTCTGTAAATACATAATCATTCAATACTTTGATATAGGTTCCTTTCATTCCGGAAGATCTGGATTCAATTACACCCGCGCTCTCAAATTTCCTGAGAGCATTTACGATAACAGAACGGGTAATTCCCACCCGGTCAGCGACCTTGCTGGCAACCAGAATTCCTTCTGTTCCGCCCAGTTCATCAAAAATATGTATGATTGCCTCCAGTTCGGAGAAAGAAAGTGTACTGATAGCCGACTGGACAATATGTTCCTTTCTTGTCTCCTCTGCGCTCTCCTCATTTACAGACCGGAGCATCTCCAGACCTACCACCGCTGTTCCGTACTCACTGAGAATAATATCATCGATAGAGTAAGAAGAATTCTGCTTATAGATAAACAGAGTTCCCAGCCTCTCTCCGGCAATATCTATGGGAGTAATAATCGCCTCGCATCCTTCCACGGCTTCCGGTGAAAATCCAAGTGTCTCAAGATTAACATTCTCTTTTGTAGAAAGGATGCTTAAAAGACGTTCATTGAGCATCTTATCGATATGAGAGCCGACCGATTCTGTAATAAGCTCATTTATCTCTCTCACATCACTGCACTTACTCACCCCAAGAATCTTTCCCTTTTTGCTGACCACCAGAACATTTGAATCCAGAATCTCCGTAAGGACAGCACAGATATCGTTAAAAACGACTTTGCTGGAATTGTTGTTGTGCAGCAGTTTATTAATTTTTCTGGTTTTATCCAATAGTTGTACGCTCATTATTTCCTCCGCATCTCATTTTTTTACATTGACAATTGTATACACAAATTCAGATAAATTAATAGATGAATCTATGTTATCATACAATTTAGAAAATATCAATGCAATTCAGTCATTCTTTTTCACTCGTTTCTTTATTCAGCCTGGTAACGTATCCGCATTTTTCATCAGCACACACCAGCTTGCTTCCTTTTTCAAGCATATAGCCTCCGCACTCCGGGCATTTTTCTCTGGACGGTTTCTGCCAGGACATAAAATCACACTCTGGATTATTCTCACATCCATAAAAACGTCTGCCTTTCTTTGTCATGCGGATAACCACATCCTTTCCGCACTTCGGACAGGGTACGCCAATCTTCTCAAGATACGGTTTCGTATTTCTACATTCAGGGAATCCCGGACATGCGAGGAACTTTCCGTGAGGTCCGTATTTAACGACCATATTCCGTCCGCATTCCTCACAGATTACATCCGTCACTTCATCTTCTATGGTAACACTTTCCAGTTCCTGCTCTGCCTTATCCACTGCTTCTTTCAGATCCGGATAGAAATTGCGGATTACTTCCTTCCAGGGCACTTTGCCTTCTTCAACCATGTCCAGCAGACCTTCCATATTTGCTGTAAAATGAACATCCACAATACTCGGGAAAGAATGCTTCATCATGTTATTTACCACTTCGCCGATCTCTGTCATATAGAGATTTCTGCCTTCTTTTGTCACATATCTGCGGCCCAGAATAATAGCTATGGTCGGCGCATAGGTACTGGGGCGTCCGATCCCCAGTTCTTCCATTGTCTTTACAAGTGTTGCCTCTGTATAATGGGCAGGCGGCTGTGTAAAGTGCTGTTTTGTATCAAACGACTCTTTTGAAAGAACTGAATCCATACTCAGATGTCCAACGAGCACATTACTCTCTTCTTTTTCTTCATCCGCCTCCGTATATACGTTGCGGAATCCGTCAAAAAGCTGTCTGGACGTGGATACTGAAAAAGCATACTGATCCGCTCCTATTTTCACAGCCGTAGTCTCATAGCGGGCCGGCTGCATACGGCTGGCAGCAAATCTTCTCCAGATCAGCTGATACAGCCGGA
The DNA here is from genome assembly GCF_056148955.1 of Mediterraneibacter sp. HA8405. Lineage (NCBI taxonomy): Bacteria > Bacillati > Bacillota > Clostridia > Lachnospirales > Lachnospiraceae > Mediterraneibacter > Mediterraneibacter sp. HA8405. Next base: position 2,619,883 of record NZ_CM148758.1, read on the forward strand.
ACTGATCCCTTGTAAGAGAATCCTTCAGTGACGCCGGCGTTCTGGTAATATCGGTAGGCCGGATTGCTTCATGGGCATCCTGGATATTTTTCCCGTTTTCCTTTGCTGCCTTCCTCGGTGCAGCATACGCTTCTCCATATACTGAAGAAATATACTCTCTGGCCGACTGATCTGCCTCTTCAGCCACTCGCGTGGAATCGGTACGGAGATAGGTAATAACACCCACAGTTCCATTTCCTTTTATATCGATTCCTTCATAAAGCTGCTGCGCAATCCGCATTGTTTTCTGCGTTCCGAAGTTCAGCGCTTTTGCCGCCTCCTGCTGCATAGTACTTGTAGTAAAAGGAAGAGGCGCTTTACGGATTCTTTCTGTTGTTCTGATATCAGTAATTTTAAACTCCGCTTTTTCCACTGTCCGTAGAATTTCATCCAGCTCTTCCCTGGAATGTATAGTCATCTTTGTGCTGCCTGTTCCGTAAAATCTGGCTGTAAGAGGCCTTTTTTCCCCTTTTACGTTCAGAACCGCATCCAGAGTCCAGTATTCTTCCGGAATAAATGCATTGATTTCATCCTCCCGGTCTGCTACAAGACGAAGGGCAACCGACTGAACTCTGCCGGCGCTCAGACCTCTTTTCACTTTTGCCCACAAAAGGGGACTGATCAGGTATCCTACCATACGGTCAAGGACACGTCGAGCCTGCTGGGCATCTACAAGCCCCATATCAATATCACGGGGATTTTTCAAAGATGCCTTTACAGCATTTTTCGTAATCTCATTAAATGTAATTCTGCGCATCTTCTTCTCGTCCAGCTTCAATGCCGCCGCAAGATGCCAGGATATTGCCTCTCCTTCCCGGTCCGGGTCAGTTGCAAGATATACTTTGTCTGCTTTTTTTACTTCTTTTCTCAGGCCGGCCAGAATATCCCCTTTCCCGCGAATTGTAATGTACTTTGGTTCATAATCATTTTCTATATCAATTCCAAATGTACTTTTCGGCAGATCACGCACATGTCCCTGAGACGCTGCAACCGTGTAACTGCTGCCCAGAAACTTTTTGATCGTCTTTACTTTTGCAGGTGACTCCACAATGACAAGATAGTGTGCCATAACCATACTCCTCCATCCGGCTCTTTTACTGCCGTATATTTTTATCAGCAACGGGATCACGTTTCCGCCGCCACGTAATTATTTTTCGTTATTTCTCTTGCGTATCCCTGCAGTTCCAGTGAAACAAGAAGCCCTACAAGTTCCCTGGGACTTAATTTTGTTTCTTCTGCAATCTGCTCAATGTTCTTCGGATACAAGCCGAGACAACTATACACCAATTTTTCTGTAGTTTCAAGAACTTTTTTATTTTTCCCTTTACGCTCAGAAACGTCGAAAGCCCCTATTCCCCACTCTTTCAGCAGCATTTCCGGACTTGTCAGAAGTCCTGCTCCCTGCTGGATCAGATAGTTGCATCCTCTGCTCAGGCTGCTGTTAACCGGTCCCGGGAGCGCATAAATGTCCCGTCCCTGTTCCAGCGCCATATCCACTGTAATCAGCGATCCGCTTTTTTCTCCGGCCTCCATTACAAGCACAACATCTGAAAGGCCGCTGATGATACGATTGCGGGCAGGAAAATGCCAGGAAAGGGGCGGCGTACCTGGTGGATATTCTGATAAAATGCCTCCGCCCTGTTCCAGTATATCCATATAAAGACCGATATGTTCTCTGGGATAACAGACATCCGGTCCTGATCCCAGTACTGCAAATGTCTTTCCACCTCCCATCAGGGCACCCCTCTGCCCCATACCGTCAACTCCTCTGGCCAGGCCGCTGATAATCTCTATCCCGTACTCGGCCAGAACTTTTCCAAATTCTACTGCATATTTTTCTCCATAAGGCGTACATCTTCGGGATCCTACAATTGCCGCTTTTCTGGATACCAGATCAGGCAGCTTCCCTTTTGCATAAATTGCATACGGGAAATCTGCCAGCTCCAGAAGCCGCTGCGGATAATCACCGGAAAACCACGGAATAAACCGGATTCCTTTTTTTGCCGCCTCTGAACATGCATTTCCAATCGTTTGTTTTGCTGCCGCCTTAAGAACCTGCCGCTCCTTTTCCGAAAGGAATTCCAGTCTGGCCAGCTGTGTTTCTTCTATATAATAAACCGCCCTGCCTGTCTTCATGCGCTCTCTGAGTAAATATTTCTTTTTCGAAGGAATTTCCTGAATTCCCGCAAACCAGTATTCATATTCCATTTCCTCATCTGTCAGTAAAATTCTCTCCGGGACTGTATTTCTGGATACGTTTATCCGTTTCACTTCTGTCACCTCCCCCAGTATTTTCTGTCCACTGTTCTATATCCGAGCGCTTCTTTTAAATGAACTGCTTTAATCTGTTCTTCTCCTTCAAGATCTGCAATTGTCCGTGCTGTCCTGATAATTTTATGATATGCTCTGGCAGTAAGTTTCATTGCAGAAAACGCCTGTTCCATCAGCTTTTGCTCTTTCTGACCAAGTCTGCAATAGCTTTTTATATCATTTATATCCAGCATCGCATTTGTTCTTATACCCGTCCCCCGGTATCGTTCTTTCTGTCGATCCCTTGCCAGATATACCCGTTTTCTGATTTCTGCAGAAGATTCCGTCTTCTGCTGTCCTGTCAGATCCCTGTAACTGACTCTCGGAGCCTCTGTACACAGATCTATCCTGTCAAGGAAAGGCATACTCACCTTTCCCAGATAAGCACGAATCTGTGCCTGCGTACACTTACACCGCTCCATATCCGGATAACACCCGCACGGGCAGGGATTCATTGCAGCAACCAGTATAAAGTTTGCCGGAAACTGATATTTTCCATATGTTCTTGATATTTCTATTCTTCTGCTCTCCAGAGGCTGGCGAAGCAGCTCCAGGATCTCCTTCCGGTATTCTGTCAGTTCGTCCAGAAAAAGTACACCTCCATGAGCCAGACTGATCTCACCCGGACGGGGCACAGCGCCTCCTCCGATCAGTGCTGCTCTTGTAACCGTATGATGTACCTCCCGGTAAGGCCGCTGCATAATCATAGGAGAATCCGACCTCAGCATGTCCATCACACTATAGATCTTCGTAATCTCCAGACTTTCCTCACGTTCCAGAGGCGGAAGAATTCCGGCGATTGCTCTGGCTGTCATTGATTTTCCGCTTCCCGGCGGACCGATAAGCAATAGATTATGACCGCCTGCCACAGCAATCTCAGCCGCCCGTTTTACTGTTTCCTGCCCCTGTATATCTCCAAAATCCACCTCCGGCCGCTGTTCTTTAAATGTACTTTCTGACGCGGCAGGCAATATCTTTTTTCTTCCGTTTAAAAACTCTACCGCTTCTCTCAAATCCGTTACACCTATAATTTCCACATTATGAATCAGTGCTCCCTCCGCTGCATTTTCCCGGGGAACAATACAGCAGCGTACCCCTCTCCTGCCTGCTTCCATAACAATAGGTAAAACACCTGGTACTTTTCTCACCTTCCCGTCCAGGCCCAGCTCTCCTACCAGTAGACAATCCCTGGTCCTTCCGGGATTCACAATTCCCAGGGAAATTAAAATAGACACCGCTATAGGGAGATCAAAAGATGCCCCTCTCTTCCGAAGAGCTGCCGGGGAAAGATTAATCACAGTTCTTTTCGGCGGATAATCAAAGCCTGCATTTCGGATAGCAGTCCGTACCCGCTCTCCCGCCTCCTTTACCTCTGATGAAAGATAGCCTACCATATGAAAAACCGGAAGGCCGTTAGACACGTCTGCCTCCACATGGACAAACTCTGCCGACAGTCCCTCGATAGCTGCAGACAACACTGTACTGAAGCTCATTGTCCACTCCTTTCCATGAGCTTCCTGTCATTCTTTAAACACCACAATGATTCTCAGTAACCTTTTCTGTATATCTGTCCGGACGCGAAATAACCAGTCGTACAGACAAAATAGCACGGCATCTGAAAATTTTGGCTGAATCAGCCGGAAATGATTGCCAGGGCAGAACGCCCCGGAAATGTAAAACCATCATATACCTGACATGCTTTTTCTGTCAACCTTTTCTTTCTTCATTTCACTTATTTTCTGAGTAAAGAACCCATGCGGCCAGTCCCTACCGGACGTTGGAAAAGCACAATTTCCGGTATTCTGTCATACATTATATCAAATGCGCTAAGAGGTGCCGTCTTGAAATCATTTCCCGCTCCGCTATCTCCCTCGGAAGAAAAATACTATATCCAGAAATATACAGAAGGAGACCTCGAGGCAAAACATATCCTGATTGAACGCAATCTGCGTCTTGTCGCGCATGTGATAAAAAAATATCAGAACCTGGAAGAAGATCCGGAAGATCTGATTTCGATAGGTACAATCGGCCTGATTAAAGCAGTTGTCACCTTTAATCCCGACAAAGGCAACAGACTTGCCGCATATGCATCCCGCTGTGTGGAGAATGAAATCCTGATGTATCTGCGTTCAAAGAAGAAAACCGGCAAAGAAATTTCCCTCTATGAACCAATCGGTACTGACCGGGAGGGAAATGAAATCAGACTGTACGATATAATAGAAACCGAAGAAGACGATATCCCGGATAAAATCCATCTCAAAGAAAATATTCAAATACTTTATGAAAAAGTGGAAAACGAGCTTTCTTCCCGGGAAAAGCTCGTTTTAAAAATGCGGTATGGTCTTTATAACGGAGAAGAATACACACAGCGGGAAATTGCCAGACAACTTGGAATTTCCCGCTCTTACGTCTCCCGGATTGAAAAAAGCGCGGTAGAAAAGCTGAGAGAACACTTTACCAAAGAGCCGCATTAATTGTGCAGAGGCGTACCTACTTCAATAAGATTTCCGTCCGGATCATAAAAGCGTATCACTTTCTGTCCCCACGAATGCTGCATCAGCCGGTTTACATACTGAACCGGCTCCGGGTACGCATCCAGTTTCTCCGTAAAGCCCTCAATATCTGTCTCTTCAAAATACAACTCCGACGCATTGTTCCGCAAAATAACATCAGCGCCCACAACCTCTTTCCAGATATTCTCATCCTGGAGAACCAGACCTTCTGTCAGAATCGCCTTACCGTCATTGTCCAGTATCACATCCAGACCGAAAAGTTCCTTGTAAAATGCTTTCGATTTTTCCATATCTTTCACAGTAATAAGTACGTTTTTTAATCTCATGTTTCTCTTCCTCAAATAAAGCACTGTCTGTAATCTTTCTTTTAATATCACATAGTTTCAATATATATTATAATATCAGACAATTTCAATTTGCAAAGTCCTTATGCCAAAAACCCGCCGCACTCTTCTCACAGTGCGGCGGGTTTTCAACTCCGTCATTTCAATCTGAAATTTACTCCTGCGGGCCTGCTGCAACAAGCGCTTTTCCAAGTTCGTTGCTCTCATATTTCTTGAAGTTCTTAACGAATCTTGCAGCAAGATCTTTTGCTTTTGTCTCCCATTCGGAAGCGTCAGCATATGTGTCGCGGGGATCAAGGATAGCCGGATCAACTCCCGGAAGCTCTGTCGGAACTTCGAAGTTGAAGTGCGGGATTGTCTTTGTCGGCGCATCAAGGATAGCTCCGCTTAAGATTGCATCGATGATACCACGTGTATCTTTGATGGAGATACGTTTTCCGGTTCCGTTCCATCCTGTATTTACAAGGTAAGCTTTCGCTCCGCTCTCTTTCATTCTCTTAACGAGTTCTTCTGCATATTTTGTCGGATGCAGCTCAAGGAATGCCTGTCCGAAGCATGCGGAGAATGTCGGTGTCGGCTCTGTGATACCGCGCTCTGTACCTGCAAGCTTAGCTGTGAAACCTGACAGGAAGTAGTACTCTGTCTGCTCCGGTGTAAGTACAGATACCGGCGGAAGTACTCCGAACGCGTCAGCTGAAAGGAAGATTACATCTTTTGCCGCCGGAGCTGCAGATACCGGGCGAACAATCTTCTCAATGTGATCGATCGGGTAGGATACACGCGTATTCTCTGTCACGCTCTTGTCTGTAAAGTCGATCTTTCCGTCAGCGTCAAGTGTAACGTTTTCAAGAAGGGCATTTCTCTTAATTGCATTGTAGATGTCCGGCTCAGACTCTTTGTCCAGGTCGATAACTTTTGCATAGCATCCGCCTTCGAAGTTGAATACTCCGTTGTCATCCCAGCCATGCTCGTCATCACCGATCAGAAGTCTCTTCGGATCGGTGGAAAGTGTTGTCTTACCTGTTCCGGAAAGCCCGAAGAAAATTGCTGTGTTCTCGCCGTTCATGTCTGTGTTTGCAGAGCAGTGCATGGAAGCGATGCCTTTAAGCGGCAGGTAGTAATTCATCATAGAGAACATACCTTTCTTCATTTCTCCGCCGTACCATGTGTTCGCGATCACCTGCTCGCGGCTTGTAATATTGAACATAACCGCTGTCTCAGATCTGAGTCCCAGTTCCTTGTAATTCTCAACTTTTGCTTTAGAAGCGTTGTATACTACGAAATCAGGCTCAAAGTTCTCCAGCTCTTCAGCAGTCGGACGGATAAACATATTTGTTACAAAGTGAGCCTGCCATGCAACTTCCACGATAAAACGAATTGCCATACGTGTATCTTTGTTTGCTCCGCAGAACGCATCTACAACGAAAAGTCTCTTGTTGGAGAGTGTCTTAATTGCAAGGTCTTTTACTGAATCCCATGCTTCCTGAGTTGCCGGATGGTTGTCATTCGGATACTCATCGGATGTCCACCAAACTGTGTCTTTGGAATTTTCATCCATAACGATATATTTGTCTTTCGGGGAACGTCCTGTGTAGATACCGGTCATAACGTTAACTGCGCCGAGTTCGCTTACCTGACCTTTGTCATACCCTTCCAGATTCGGGTTTGTCTCTTCCTCGAATAACATCTCATAGGAAGGATTGTGAACGATTTCCGTAGTTCCTGTAATGCCATACTGAGTCAAATCAATATTTGCCATACCTCTTCTACCTCTCTCTTTCTAAAATGTATCATGGAAATTTATGCCGCAATCTCCAATATGCCCTCATTATACAGAATAACTGACAAAAAATCAACAAAAATTTTTCCATTACTTGAAAGTTGTAAATATTTCACATTCATTTATGCCGGGCTACTCCTTCTAAAATGCGGGATGAACAAGGGAAAAATGCAGGATTCTTTCTTGAATCCTGCATTTTTATTAATTTTAACTATTGATTTTATATATTTTTACACTATCAGAGGATGTTTTATGCAATTTGCTTGTTAATTGCTTCACATTCCACATCTGTCAAAACATTTCCGGAAGAAGCTGCCCGAGTGTAAAAACGCGGTACTCATCCGTTGCTTTCGCGCATATAACCTGAAATGTGTCCGGCGAACAGAACTCTGCCATCACCTGCCGGCATACACCACAGGGATAACACCACACCGGTTCTGCTTCTCCGCCCACTATGGCAATCGCAGTAAATATCCGTTTTCCTTCGGATACTGCTTTAAAAAACGCAGTCCGCTCCGCGCAGTTAGTCGGACCATAAGCCCGGTTTTCTATATTACACCCGGTATATATTTCACCACTTTCACAGAGAAGCGCCGCGCCTACGCGAAACTTCGAATATGGACTGTAGGAATTCTCCCTGGCGTGAAACGCAGCCTCAATAAGTTTATCCCACTCTCCCGCTTCATCCAGAACCGGAGCAGCTGTTTTACAGCAATTAAGCTTTTTCAAAAATATTTCCTCCGCATTTTTGATGTGTATATCGCAAACACAATGAGCACTACAATAAACAACATACTTGCAGCTGTATCCGCCAAAGGCATGCTGTATACATAACAGTGCACAAAGTCCACTACTCCGTAAACTGTACATGAAAGAGAAAAGAGCAGCAGAATCGGCGCCGATTTCTGAAGAAACTCCTCTCTCACCTCCGGTTTCGCCTTCTCATACTCCTGCCCCATAAGCATGGAGAGATTCGGCATTCCGCCTTTCTTCAATACAGTGAATCCATGAAGGCCGTACAGCCCGCATGCGAGTACAACAATACTTATAATTCCCCATATACTACTATCCATAGTCTGCTCCTTACACTCCGAGAATCTCTTTCACGGTTTCTTTCATCTGATCCGCATCGCATTCTTTCCTGTGACGAATATCTGCGTTCCTGATCTCTTCGATAGCTTTCGGAATCTCCGTATTTGAGATCCGGCTCAGTTCATCAACCAGTTCAAACTCATCTGTGTCGGCATATTTATTATCAATTGCCGTCATAACGCTGTGAATAAATTTGTATGGACTGGCAGTGGATGCCACCAGATATTTCCTGCCGTCACTGTGATCCGCACGATAGCGCGCGCAAACACTTGCCGCCACAGCCGTGTGTGTATCCATCACATATCCTGTACGCTCATACGTTGTACGGATGGTTTCTGCCGTTTCCTTTTCTGTTGCAAATCCTCCTGCAAAATCCGCCAGCCTCTCCCGCATTTCCGGTGTAATTTCATAAGCCCCTGTCTCCTTAAGCCGGGTCATCAGCCGGGAATTTTTCTCTGAATCCTGTCCTGCGATAGTATAAATCAGTCTCTCCAGATTACTGGAAATCAGAATATCCATGGAGGGAGATGATGTCAGGATGAACTCACGATTCTTATCATATACACCTGTCTGAAAGAAATCGAACAGTACTTTGTTCTCATTGGATGCACAAATCAGCTTCCCGACCGGCACACCCATCTGCTTCGCATAGTATGCGGCAAGAATATTGCCAAAGTTGCCCGTAGGAACTGTTATATTGATTTCTTCACCGGAACTGATTTCTCCGTTTTCCAGAAGTTTTGCATATGCATAAACATAATACACAACCTGAGGAACCAGACGGCCGATATTGATTGAGTTGGCGGACGAAAACTGATACCCCGCATCTGCCAGTTCCTTTTCCAGCTCTTTATCTTCAAAAATTGCTTTTACACCACTCTGGGCGTTATCAAAATTCCCGTGGATTGCAACAACAGATGTATTATCGCCTTTCTGAGTCACCATCTGCAGCTCCTGCACACGGCTTACGCCTCCCTTGGGATAAAACACGATAATCTTCGTCCCCGGCACGTCTGCAAATCCCGCCAGTGCAGCTTTCCCCGTATCTCCTGAAGTCGCTGTAAGAATCACGATCTCATTAGTCACATGATTTTTCCTTGCTGCTGTTGTCAGCAGATGAGGCAGAATGGAAAGAGCCATATCCTTAAACGCGATCGTCGCGCCGTGGAACAACTCCAGATGGTACGTATCTCCTACTTTTACAAGAGGCGCGATTACTTCCGTATCAAACTTGGAGTCGTAAGCGCTGCTAATACAATGTTTTAATTCTTCCTCTGTAAAATCTGTCAGGAACTGTTTCATTACAGCATATGCTGTCTCCTGATAGGACATAGCCTTCAGCTCATCCATCGTCACATCCAGCTTCGGGATATATTCCGGAACAAACAGGCCGCCGTCATCTGCCAGGCCTTTGAGAATAGCCTCTGAGGCGGTAACCGTCTTATCTGCACTTCTTGTACTCTTATATAGTAGATTCATTCTTTCAACCTCTTTTTTCTTTTTTAAGTCCTTCCGGATATGTACATTTCCGGAAACACCTCTTGTTACTGCCATGAATTATAGCACAGGTAACTGGGCCGTGTCCATAGGCAACGCCGCTTCCCCACATGGCCCGACCGGATCAGTTCCGGGAAATTATAATAGCCGCAATACCGCACACTGCCATCAGCACCGGATAGATCAGATAAGGAATCATATCAAACGGCGTCAGGCCGGTAAGCGTTGCTGCCGAGAGGAGCTGCGCTCCGTACGGGATCAGTCCCTGCCCTACTGACGTAAACATATCCAGAAGCGATGCGGATCTTTTCGGATCCACGCCGAATTCATCACTGATCTCCTTTGCAATAGGCCCTGACATTACGATCGCTACTGTATTATTTGCAGTACACAGGTCTACCAGAAGTGCCAGAGCAGCTATGCCGGCCTGAGCTCCTTTCTTTCCGTGTATCCTGCTCTTGATCAGATTCAGGACAAAATGGATACCTCCATTTGCGCGGACAAGAGATACGATACATGCCACGATAATGGAAATAACCGTAATATCGTACATTGAAACAACACCGTCGCCGACAACAGTAAACATTTCCGACAGAGCGATCGTGCCTGTTCCTACGCCGACAACAAGCGAAAGTACGGTTCCTGCGATCAGCACAACAAATACATTGATCCCAATTAAAGCCCCGATCAAAACCACCAGATACGGTATCACCTGAAGCAGGTTATAATCAGCGCTGGCAATGTCATAACTCATATTTCTTGTTATGAACCAGAAGAAAATAACCGTAATAACAGCTGCCGGCAGTACGATCAGAAAGTTAGCTTTAAACTTGTCTTTCATCTCACACCCCTGTGTCTTAACTGCCGCGATCGTTGTATCTGATATCATAGAAAGATTATCCCCAAACATTGCCCCGCAGACTACAGCTGCAATGCATACCGCCAGCGGGAACCCTGCCCCTTCGCTGACTCCTACAGCTATCGGAGCAAGCGCAGCTATCGTTCCCATCGAAGTCCCCATGGAAACCGAAATGAAGCAGCTGATAATAAAAAGTCCTGCCACAATAAAATGAGCCGGTATCAGGGACAGACCGAGGTTGACTGTGCTGTCCACACCGCCCGCCGCGCTCACAGCTCCGGAAAAGCCTCCCGCGCAGAGAAAAATAAGACTCATTGTGATGATATTCTCTTCGCCCACGCCTTTTGCAATAAGCCTCATCTTATCATCAAAACTTATTTTCCTGTTCTGCAGAAACGCCACAAACAGCGCGATCAGGAATGCGACGATTGCCGGCATCGCATAGAAATCCCGGAATACAATTCCCGCTCCCAGAAAAATAACGAGGAACACACCGATCGGAAGAAGGGCCGACGCTTTTCCTTTTCCGCCTTCCGGCGCTGTAAGCACACAGTTTTCCTGTTTATCCTTTTCCATAACTTTTCCTTTCACAGATATGCCACAAAAGGGGTGCCGCGCAGGCGGAATCCGTTTTCGCCTTACACAGCATCCCTTTTATCTGTCTTATTTATTCTTTTTATTATTTGTATAGTTGACAAGCCCGCCTGCCGCGATCAGTTTCTGCATAAATTCCGGGAACGCCTGCCCCTGGAACTCGGTGCCTTTTGTCAGATTGTAGATCTTACCGCTGTCAAAATCTACTTCCACCTCATCTCCTGCCTCAATGCCTTTTGCAGCCTCCGGACACTCAATGATCGGAAGGCCGATATTGATTGCGTTGCGGTAAAAAATACGTGCGAATGTCTCTGCAATTATGCAGCTCACGCCGGCTGTCTTTAAGCAGAGCGGCGCATGCTCCCTTGAAGAGCCGCAGCCGAAGTTCTTGTTGGCAACGATCAGGTCGCCCGGCTGTACTTTCTTCACAAAATCCGGATCGATATCTGCCATGGCATGGCTTGCCAGTTCCTGCGCGTCAAAGGAATTCAGATATCTTGCCGGGATGATCACGTCCGTGTCCACATTGTCCCCGTATTTAAAAACATGTCCTTTCGCCTTCATTACATGTCACCCACTTTCTCAGGATTTGCGATGCAGCCTGCGATCGCACTTGCAGCCGCCACCTCAGGCGATGCCAGGTAGATCAAAGAATCCACATGTCCCATACGTCCGACAAAGTTTCGGTTCGTAGTAGAAACGCATTTCTCTCCTGCCGCCATAACACCCATGTGACCGCCCATACACGGGCCGCAGCTCGGTGTATTTACCGCGCATCCGGCATCTACGAAAATTTCCAGAAGCCCCTCTTCGATACATTGTTTATAGATCTTCTGTGTCGCCGGTACGATCATCACGCGCACATCAGGATGTACCGTATGACCTTTCAGTATCGCCGCGGCTTTTCTCATATCTTCCATACGTCCGTTTGTACATGATCCGATCACAACCTGATCGATCTTGACCGGCTCCATTACCTCGATCTCATCAATGGTCTTTGCATTTCCCGGAAGATGCGGGAACGCCACTGTCGGACGGACCTCAGACAAATCGATCGTGATCACTTCGTCATATTGGGCGTCCTCGTCTGCCTCATAGATCGTGTATGGTTTCTTTGAATGCTCTTCGATATATGCAAGTGCCTGATCATCCACAGGGAAGATTCCATTCTTTGCGCCTGCCTCGATTGCCATATTTGCCATTGTAAAACGGTCGTCCATGGACAGATTAGCTATGCCGTCTCCGGTGAACTCCATAGATTTGTAAAGCGCTCCATCAACACCGATCTTTCCTATAATATGAATGATAATATCTTTACCGCTGACATATTTTCCCGGTTTTCCTGTCAGTACAAACTTGATGGCGCTGGGCACCTTAAACCAGATCTCCCCGGTTGCCATGCCGGTTGCCACATCTGTCGTTCCCATTCCTGTGGAAAACGCTCCGAGAGCACCGTATGTACAGGTGTGGGAATCTGCTCCTATAATGCACTCACCCGCTGTCACAACTCCAGCTTCCGGAAGAATCGCATGCTCCACGCCGGATTTGCCCTGTTCAAAATACCAGGTCAGCCCCTGCTCTTTTGCATATTCACGGATTGCCTTCGAGTTCTCCGCTGATTTGATATCCTTGTTCGGTGTAAAATGATCCGGAACAAATACTACTTTATCCTTGTCAAACACGTGATCTGACATCTGCTTAATGATCGGCAGAGCCATCGGGCCCGTGATGTCATTTGCCATGACCACATCAAGCTTTGCTTCGATCAGCTGGCCCGCCTCTACAGAGTCAAGCCCTGCATGAGCTGCCAGAATTTTCTGCGTCATTGTCATTCCCATAATGACAGCCTCCTCTTTCTTTAAACGTCTATTTTGACATTTTACCACAGGAAAGTCAGAAAAAAAAGAGGAAGAAATTAATGTTCTTCCTCCTTATCACGTATTACTTTTTTGCAATATACCCTTTCGCTGTAAGAGCCTCCGCACACAGAACCGCTCCGCCTGCCGCGCCTCTTACTGTATTGTGGGAAAGGCCGATGAACTTATAGTCGTACATTGTATCCTCTCTCAGACGGCCAATGGATACTCCCATACCGTTCTCATAATCTACATCCAAGGTTACCTGCGGACGGTTGTCCTCTTCCAGATACTGGATAAACTGCTTCGGAGCGCTCGGAAGCTCTGCTTCCTGCGGGAACCCTTTGAAGTTTACAAGTTTCTCAATAAGCTGTTCTTTCGTCGGTTTTTTCTCAAAATTGATGAACACAGCCGCAGTATGACCGTTCAGTACCGGAACACGTACGCACTGGCATGTGATCTTCGGAAGTTCTGCTTTTACGATCTGGCCGTTCTCCACTTTTCCAAGGACACGGAGCGGCTCCTGCTCGCTCTTCTCTTCCTCTCCGCCAATGAACGGGATGATGTTTCCAACCATTTCCGGCCAGTCTTTAAATGTTTTTCCAGCGCCGGAGATTGCCTGGTATGTCGTAACAACAAGCTCCTTCGGTCCGAATTCCTTCCATGCTGCAAGGCACGGAGCATAGCTCTGGATAGAGCAGTTCGGTTTTACGGCAATAAATCCGCGCGTTGTGCCGAGACGTTTCTTCTGATCCGGAATCACATCAAAATGAGCGGCATTGATCTCCGGCACTACCATCGGAACATCCGGCGTCCAGCGGTGCGCGCTGTTGTTTGATACGACCGGAGTCTCTGTCTTTGCATATTCTTCCTCAATCGCCTTGATTTCTTCCTTGCTCATGTCCACTGCGCTGAACACAAAATCAACTGTAGATGCCACATGCTCCACATCGTTTACATTGAGCACTACAAGCTTTTTCACTGCCTCAGGCATCGGAGTATCCATTTTCCAGCGGTCACCTACTGCTTCTTCATATGTCTTACCTGCTGAACGCGGGCTGGCAGCAACTGTCACTACCTCAAACCACGGATGATCCTCCAGCAGAGAGATAAATCTCTGTCCCACCATTCCTGTTGCGCCCAAAATTCCTACTCGTAATTTCTGATCCATTTTCTTCTCTACATCCTTTCTATTATAAATTGTACCTGTTCAGTTATATACCATGCTTATTCAGCGGACAGATATTCTTCCTCCGCCTTGATTACTTTCTCCATCGCAGCTTTTCCCGGCGCTCCAATGGTATTTCGCATCTCCACGCAAGTCTTCATACTGATGGCGTTATAAATATCCTCTTCAAATACCGGCGAGATCGCCTTAAACTCTTCCATGCTCATATCATCCAGCGCGATCCCTTTATCGATACAATAGAGGACGAGCCGTCCCACGATTCCATGTGCGTCGCGGAAAGGAACCCCGTGATTTACCAGATAATCTGCCGCGTCTGTCGCATTGGTGAATCCGTGCTTTGCACTCTCCTCCATGCGGGCTGAGTTAAACTTCATAGTCTTTAACATTCCCGTAAAGAGCGCCAGGCATCCCTTCGTCGTATCAATGGCGTCAAAGACCAGTTCCTTATCCTCCTGCATATCCTTATTATATGCCAGCGGAAGGCCTTTCATCGTAGTCAGCATGGACATCAGAGCACCGTACACTCTTCCCGTCTTACCCCGTACCAGCTCTGCGATATCCGGATTCTTCTTCTGGGGCATAATGCTGCTGCCTGTACTGTAAGCGTCGTCAATCTCCACGAATTTGTATTCATTGGTGTTCCAGATAATCACTTCCTCGGAAAATCTGCTCAGATGCATCATCACCGTGGACATGGCCGACAGGAGTTCGATCAGATAATCCCGGTCTGACACGGAATCCATACTGTTAAGCGTCGGTCCGTCAAAGTCCAGAAGCTCTGCCGTATATTCGCGGTCAAGGGGATATGTAGTTCCCGCCAGCGCGCCGGAACCCAGCGGGCAGAGATTCATCCTTTTATAAATATCTTTCATACGGGAACGGTCGCGTTTGAACATCTCGAAATACGCTCCCATGTGATGTGCCAGCGTGATCGGCTGCGCTTTCTGCAGATGTGTAAATCCCGGCATGTATGTCTCGAGATTCTCCTTCATCAGCTTTAAGAGCACTTCCAGTATCTCTTTTATAAGGCTGTCCAGCTCAAGAACCTCATCTCTTGTATAAAGCTTCATATCCAGCGCCACCTGATCGTTTCTGCTTCGTCCGGTGTGGAGCTTTTTGCCGGCGTCCCCGATCCGGTCAATCAGATTGGCTTCCACAAAGCTGTGGATATCTTCATATTCTTCTGTAATCTCAAGAGTTCCGTTCTCCACGTCTGTGCGGATACTCTCAAGACCTTTTATGATCTGCCCTTTCTCTTCATCTGTCAGGATTCCCTGTTTAGCCAGCATCGTCACATGAGCGATACTGCCCCGGATATCCTGCCCGTAAAACCTCTTGTCAAAAGAAATCGAAGCATTGAAATCATATACCAGTTTGTCCGTCTCTTTTGTAAAACGGCCGCCCCATAACTGTGCCATTTCTCTTTCCTCTTTTCTCTTTTATCTTTCAGGGATGCAGCCCTGTTCTGCATTTTCCACTAAGTTTAACACAGTAAAGCGTTCTGTGTCTACTCCCAACTTTAAACAGTATCCTCTTTTTTATTCAAAAGCATCTGGTTATTTTCCCTTTTCTGTCTTTCAGCCAGCGAGAATTCGCACCCGCAGTAATCCTGTCTGTACAGACCGAATTCCCGGGAGAGTTCTATGGAGCGTTTGTATCCGTCTTTCTTTTTAAAATCAGATACCAGATACTTTACACCATATTTTTCTCCGGTCTTCTGTCCGATCTCATTCAGTTTCTTCGCATTTTTCATAGGGCTGATACTAAGAGTGGTAGTAAAATAATCAAAGCCGCCTTCTCTGGCCATTCTGGCCGTTTCTTCCAGGCGGAGCGCATAACATTTCATGCATCTGGGGCCTCCTTCTTTTTCATCTTCCAGTCCTTCCGCCGCCCTGAAAAACTCTGTTCTGTCGTACCGTCCTTCCTGGAATGAAACCGGGTGCTTAAGATGCATTTCCCGGATCAGCTTCTGCTGCTCAGCCGTGCGCATTGCATATTCGCTTTCCGGATAAATATTCGGGTTATAATAAAACACTGTAATCCGGAAATACCGGGAAAGGTATTCCAGCACGTAACTGCTGCAGGGAGCGCAGCAACTGTGAAGAAACAGAGCCGGTACCTGCCGTTCTCTTTCCAGTTTTTCCAGAATTTTGTCAAGTTCTTTTTGATAATTTATTTTTGGCTGGTTCATTTTTATCTCTCCTGCAGATTTTATTTCACTGTTTCACCGGCCGTTTTAATACCGCCTGCTTTATTCTGAAACAGTATAGCACATTCTCCGGAATTTATATACTAATATAAATTCCCATATGTACCAGTGCGACATGGAGGGACAAAATTTGAATTTTACATTTCACAAAAAATACATAATTTCTACACATTTTTCCTCTATACTGTTTTAAGATAGTTGATAAAACAACTATCCCCCCCTCATAGAAAACGGCATCCCGGAAAGGATGCCGTTTTCTATTTTGCTTTTTTCCGCTTCAAAACAGGTCTCCGTGACCGTGGCATTTACGCCCTGTACATCATTTCCAGAAGTCGTACTGTCCTCTCTCTGCCCAGAAGGCTCACATTTAACAGTGCCTGATGAGACTCAATGCTTCCCCACTCAAGACCTGTATGAATTTCATAATAATATCTTCTCTCCCGGTCTGTCTTCTTTACCTTTTCTGCCGCCTTGCGTTCTGACAGACCGTACCGCTCTGCAATTCTCGCAATCCGCTCCTTCTTATCCGCACAGATAAACACATTGATACACCCCGGGAAATCACGCAACACATAATCTGCACACCGGCCGATAATCACACAGGGGCCTTCTCCTGCCAGCGTCCGGATAATCTCTGCCTGCTGCCGATATACATTTTCGTTCAGGGACTGCATATAGGACGTGGCATTTACAAAGTCCACATAGCAGGCCGGGCTCACCGAATAGCTGGTCAGAAACATTTTCAGTCCGGACTCATCTACTTTTCTTACTGTATCCTCTTTCAGATTCAGCGCCTCTGCCGCCATACTCACAAGTCTGTGGTCATAAAGGGGAATTTCCAGCCTGTCCGCAAGCATCTGTCCGATTTCATGTCCGCCGCTGCCGAACTGGCGTCCGATAGTAATGATTTTATACTCCGACATATTTTCTCCTCCCTTCCTGTACATTCCTGTACTTTTGTCCGGCATGTATCTCTCCGTTTCATTTCCAGGAACGCTGGTTTTCCGTACATTTCTTTGTATTTATTATACTCCCATTCCTCTGCCGGGACAAGAAAGAGCCATTGATTTTGCGCACAAAGAAGTGGATTTTTCATACATTAATTATAGATACTGTCAGATGGGAGTGACTCTATGAAACCAATACTTGAACTGAAAAATATAAATTATTCCTACCATACGCCTGAAGGGGAGACTCCTGCGCTTTCGGACATTTCCTTCTCTCTTGCTCCCGGCGGGTTTACCGCTGTAGTCGGCCCGTCCGGCTGCGGCAAATCCACTCTGCTTTCTCTGATCGCGGGGCTTATGATCCCCGAATCAGGGGACATCCGCCTGAACGGAAAGCCTCTTACGGAAAATGCTTCCAATATCGGCTATATGCTGCAGCATGATCATCTGTTTGAATGGCGGACCGTATACCGCAATATTCTGCTGGGCACTGAAATCAACCGCTCTCTGGATGCCGGAACAAAGAAAAAAGCCGACGCTCTCCTGGAACAGTACGGGCTGAAACCATTTGCCCGGGCAAAACCTTCCCAGCTCTCCGGCGGAATGCGCCAGAGGGCCGCTCTGATCCGGACCCTCCTTCTGGATCCGGAACTTTTACTTCTGGATGAACCTTTTTCCGCGCTGGATTACCAGACCCGGCTGACGGTAAGCGACGATATCGGCCAGATCATCCGCAGATCCGGAAAGACCGCTCTGCTTGTAACTCACGACCTGTCGGAAGCCGTAAGCCTGGCAGACCGGGTTATCGTACTTTCCAAAAGACCTGCCACCGTACTCTGTATTGTACCTGTCTCTTTTGATCTGGAAAATGATACTCCGCTGAACCGGAGAAATGCGCCGGAATTCAAAACATATTTCAATCAAATCTGGAAGGAGCTGAATCACAATGAATAAACCGTCCCGGGCTCAGGAACTTTTTATCAGACGTCTGAAGATCCGGCGTATTACTGTTTACGCCGCCCGCATTCTGATTCTGGCGGGTTTTCTCTTTCTCTGGGAATTCTGTGCTGATACCGGAGTCATTGACTCTTTTATTTTCAGCAGCCCTTCGAAAATCGCCGCATGTTTTCGGGAAATGGTGCGGGATCGTTCCATTTTCCGGCATATCAGCATTACACTGTATGAAACTCTTGCCAGTTTTCTGCTGGTTACCCTGTTCAGTCTGCTGGCGGCCATACTGCTCTGGTGCAGCAAAAGACTCTCGGATATTCTGGAACCCTATCTTGTAGTCCTGAACAGTCTGCCGAAATCAGCGCTGGCCCCGCTGCTGATTGTCTGGCTGGGCGCTACGCCAAAAACAATTATTGTGGCCGGCATGTCAGTTGCCATATTCGGAAGCATCATGAATCTGTATACAAGTTTCACAACTGTCGATGATGAAAAAATCAAACTCATTTATACACTTCACGGAAAACGCCGGCACGCCCTGACAAAGGTTGTTCTGCCCGGTTCGGTGCCCGCCGTAATCAGCAACATGAAAGTAAACATCGGACTCTGTCTGGTAGGGGTCGTAATCGGGGAATTTCTGGCTGCCAGAAGCGGACTGGGGTATCTGATTATTTATTCAAGTCAGGTCTTTAAGATGGATTGGCTCCTTATGTCCATTGTGCTGCTGTGCATTATGGCGATAGTACTGTATGCGGTAATCGGGGTGGTGGAGAAAATATATCAGAAACGAATATGAGGGCTGCGCCTCCATACCGTCCGGCTTTAGCCATGCAGCTCGATTCCGCGCTTTGCGCTCCATCTCGCTCACGGGCTGCGCCTCCATACCGTCCGGCTTTAGCCATGCAGCTCGATTCCGCGCTTTGCGCTCCATCTCGCTCACGGGCTGCGCCCTATGTCATACAAAAAGAGTATCCACATTCATGCAAGCATGATGTGAACACTCTTTTTTATGACGCATGGCTTAAGCCTAGCCTGCAAATTTGCTCCAGTAGCCTTGGATGAAAAGGAAGATTATGATTAATGGTATGATGAAGGTTACGTATGGTCTTACCCATTTGGGGAATTTGGGGCCTTCTCCGGCGTTGGCTTCGGAGAGGAAGTTTTTCCAGCCCCAGCCGTAGCGGGTTGTACAGAACAGTACGTAAACCAGACTGCCGATAGGCAGAATGTTATTGCTGACGATGAAGTCTTCCAGATCCAGGATCGCCGTTCCTTCCCCGAACGGAGCGAAACCGCTCAGTACATTGTAGCCCAGCACGCACGGCATGGAAAGCAGAAGAATCGCCACAAGATTTACTGCTACTGCCTTTCCTCTGGAGCAACCGGTCAGATCCATTGCAAATGCAATGATGTTCTCAAATACGGCAATAATTGTGGATGCCGATGCAAAGAACATGCACAGGAAAAAGATCGCTCCCCACAGTCTGCCGCCTGCCATGGAATTAAAAATATTCGGCAGGGTAATAAAGATCAGATTCGGACCACTGTCCGGATTTACACCGAAAGCAAAGCTTGCCGGGAAAATAATCAGACCGGAAATCAGAGCTACGCTTGTATCAAGCACAGTGATCGCTATAGCCTCTCCTGCCAGTCTTCTCTTTTTATCGATATAGCTTCCAAAGATCGCCATTGCGCCGATTCCCAGGCTTAATGTAAAGAAGGACTGGTTCATGGCCGCTGATACAACTTCCAGAATTCCCGCTTCTTTCATTTTGCCAAAATCCGGAAGAAGATAAAATTCCAGCCCTGCGCCTGCACCCGGAAGCATAATGGCACGGATGGCAAGTATAATCAGAAGGATAAGAAGAAGAACCATCATGATTTTTGTAATGCCTTCGACTCCTTTCTGAAGTCCCAGTCTCACGATTCCAAAGCACATAATTACAACAACAGCCATAAACACTGTCATAAGGACCGGCTGTCCCATCAGATTTCCGAATTCGCCTTCAATCTGCGCTGCATCCATTCCTTCAAAACTTCCTGCGGCCATTTTATACAGATAAATCAGAAGCCAGCCGCCGATTGTAGTATAAAACATCATAAGCAGATAATTTCCTGCCATGCCGAGCCACTTATACCAGTGCCACTTTGTTCCCAGAGGCTCCAGTTTGTCAAAAGCCATTGCAATACTGCAGCCGGCGCCCCGGCCTACAGAAAATTCCATTACCATAATCGGCAGTCCCAGAAGCACCAGACACAGCAGATAGATCAGCACAAACGCCGCTCCGCCGTACTGTCCGGTAATATATGGGAACCGCCATACATTTCCCAGTCCGATTGCGCACCCGGCCGAGATCAGAATAAATCCCAGACGGGAACCGAATTTTTCCCTTTTCATAAATATTTCCTCTCTTCCCTGTTTTCCTTGATCAGACATCGCTGTATTCAGACTGAAGCTGCTCAAACCTGAATCAGTTCATAATCCCTGCTGCCAAGCCCGATCTTTTCCGCATGTGCAAGACATGTCTTCCATTCGCTCTGAGGCGTTGTGTTTACAAAATGATCGTGGTGATCACAAAATCCCTTCTCATGCATCCGCTCATCCAGAAGACTTCCGGGTATGGGTTTCTGCGCGTTGCAGGCATCTGCGCATGCCTGATCCAGAGCGACCGGATCGAAGCTCGCGAACATTCCCACATCCGGTATAATCGGAACATCATTTTCCCCATGGCAGTCGCAGTAAGGAGATACATCCAGGACCAGATTAATGTGAAAATTCGGCCGGCCGTCCACTACTGCCTTTGAATACTCTGCGATCTTCATATTCAGTTCCTTCACTGCCGATGAATTCTCATTGTAAATCGCGTCAAAATTGCATGCTCCAAGACATCTCCCGCAGCCTGCGCATTTCTCATGGTCGATCACTGCCTTTTTGTCCGGGAATGAAATCGCGCCGTGTGCGCAATTTCTGGAACAGACTCTGCATCCCACACAGACATCCGGATCAACAGAAGGCTTTCCGCTGTTGTGCTGTTCCATCTTGCCGGCACGGCTGCCGCAGCCCATGCCGATATTTTTCAGGCAGCCGCCGAACCCGGCCATTTCATGTCCCTTAAAGTGACTGAGACTGATAAATATATCTGCATCCATAATCGCTTTTCCGATTTTTGCTTCTTTTACAAGTTCTCCGCCCTTCACCGGAACGCTCACGTCATCTGTTCCCTTCAGGCCGTCGCCGATAATAATATGACAGCCGGTGGACAGCAGGTTAAATCCATTTTCGTATGCAGCGCTCAAATGTTCAAGAGCATCCTTCCTCCGCCCCACATAAAGTGTGTTGCAGTCTGTAAGGAACGGACGTCCGCCCAGCTCTTTTACCACATCTGCCACTGCCTTTGCATAATTTGGCCGAAGATAGGACAGGTTTCCCGGCTCGCCAAAATGAATTTTTATCGCCGTCATCTTTCTGTCAAAATTAATGTTTCCGATCCCCGCCTTTTTTATAAGTCTCTGAAGCTTTTCCGGTAAATTAGTTCCCGGTTTTGCCCTGAAATCACAGAAATATACTTTTGACTTTTCCATCTTTTTCCTCCTGAAAAACTGATTGAGAAATAATATTATTTTGCCACGCGGAAGCTGGTCGCCGTCACTGCCGCAGTCAGATTGCCCAGATCGTCTTTTACGTCAATCCTGTAATAGCTGGTGGTTCTGCCGTTTTTTACACAGACAGCCTCTGCTGTCAGTTTTGTTCCTTTGGCCCGGCTCAGGTAGGTAATCTGAGAATCCAGAGAAACGGAGCCCATTTCCTGCCAGTTTGTGGCCACAGCCAGAGCAAAATCCGCCAGCGTAAAATACACGCCGCCCATAACCGCGCCCATGGCATTTTTATGTCTGTCTTCAATATTCAGACTGCACTTTGCGTAATGGTCGTCTACTTCTTCTATATAAGCGCCGTTATCCGTAGCGAAACGGTCCTGTTCAAACATCTTCTTCACTTCTTCTGATGGCTTCATATCTGATTCCTCCTGACTGAATTTTATACGTTTCTGCCGGAATAAAATACATACCCCCCGCCTGTACACCGACTTCATCAGTATAGCATATATTTTTATCCTGTGACATAGAAAAACGCAACCCCTCAACGTTCCTGGGATTGCGCTCTGCTTATAAGCCGGAAATCAGACTTGAACTGACGACCCCTTCATTACGAGTGAAGTGCTCTACCGACTGAGCTATTCCGGCATATTGTCCGCTTTTAGCGGACTTTGTTATTATATCCTGTTTTCAGGCAAATTTCAACTGTTTTTTACTCTTTCTTCCCTTTTCTCTGCTTTTCTCTTCTCTGCCTCCGGCCGCCTTTATCAGCGTGGCTCCTGACGGTCTCCGTCACCGGACAGATGAACCGTAAGCTGGTTGTAGGGAATCTCAATTCCGGCCTGATCGAATTCGGTTTTGATCTGTTCCAGAATACGCCATCTGGCAGCCCAGTATTCCTCTGTCTTCACCCATGCCCGGAGGCCGATCATAACCGCGCTGTCAGCCAGATCGGATACAAATACTACAATTTCTTCATCCTGAATCACAGACAGATCTCTGTGGAGGATCTCCTCTATAATATGCTTTGCCTGCTTCATATCCGCATCATAGGAGATGCCCACCTTCAGATCCAGTTTTCTCTCCGGCCTTGCCGTAACATTAGTCAGACTGTTGCTGGTCAGAATACTGTTCGGAACAACTACTGTCTGATTATCTACCGTAGCCATTTTTGTATAAAAAATCTGAATCTCTTTTACCGTTCCTTCAATTCCTTCCTGAGGCACCGCAATATAGTCTCCGACCACAAAAGGCTTCAGAAGCAGGATCAGAATACCGCCCGCAAAATTTGAGAGGCTCCCCTGCAGCGCAAGACCCACAGCCACGCCGGCCGACGCGATTAATGCCGCCACAGACGAAGATTCCACTCCGAAATTTGTGGCAATCATAAAAATAAGAAGGGCGTACAGTCCGAATTTGAGCATGGAATCCACAAACTGCGTCACACCTGTATCAGCGCCGGTGCGTTCAAAAGACCGACGTACAATCTTACGTATCCATTTAATTACTTTGCCGCCTATAAAAAAGAATACAAGGGCAAGGACGACCTTAATTCCAAAAGAAACAATATTAGGAATATTATCTTCTATAAACTGAAAGAATCCATTCACCTCTTTTGTTGCTTCCGCAGTAACTTCCGTTGCGGAATCCAGAATATCTGTGACTGATTCGTCTGTTGTATTTGCTGTTGCCAGTAACATAGGGTCTCCTCCTTTCTTAATCTTTCTTCAGGGCAAGAAACGCACACAGGTTGCCCCTTCTGTTCCCCTGTGCCCTGTGAGAATACAGAATGCTGCTGTTGCAGTGCGTGCACAGATTGGTAACTGCCATATGCTCCGGAAGAATTCCCGCCTCACGGAATATAATCTCATTTGCTTTCCACAGATTCAACTGATATTTTCCTCCGGATTTTTCATAAAAAAGATCTCCCCAGACCCGTTTATCAAAAGCTTCCCGGAAACGGAGAATCACATCTTCACTGACCTCATAACAGTCCATACATACCGAAGGGCCTACCGCCGCCAGTATATCAGCTGGTTCAGATCCGAAACACTGCTGCATTTTTTCAATGGTTTTCTGACCAATCCGTCCCACCGTTCCGCGCCATCCGGAATGGCTCAGGCCAATGGCCTTTTTTACCGGATCCACAAAATACAGCGGCACACAGTCTGCAAAGGATGTAACCAGACAGATTGCCGGTACATCTGTAATCAGACCGTCCACATCTGTATAGTCCCGTTCCCGAACGATCCCTTTGCCTCTGTCCTTTTCTGTCACAAGACGCACATTTGTGGTATGGGTCTGCTGTGAAAGCACCATATCCCCGCATTCCACTCCAATCGCACTTCCCATTCTTCGGAAATTTTCCTGTACTGCCTCCGGGCGGTCGCCCCGGTCAAAGCTCAGATTCATAGAAGAAAAGCAGCCTTCACTTACTCCGCCCAGCCTGGTGGAAAATCCGTGATTCACAATCCCGGAATTTCTCAGGAGAGGAAACTCCAGATAGGGGACAGTTGCTCCACGCTCATCGAATATATGCCGGCTATCTTTATATTTCAGTCCCAGTCCCACTGACACACCGCCTTTCTGCTCAAATAATCCGTATACTTCCGCCGTACCTGAAACATCCGGTTGATTTTCCTGCCCCGGAGCAGATCTTTCAGATATCTTTATCCTGTAAATGCATTTTCTATATGAGTAATCGCCGTCCCCTCAATACCGATCACATCAAACCGGCACGGGATATCGCCGAATCCCTGTCCTGCCAGATAATGAGAGGCACACCGGAAAATCGTCTGCTGCTTCCGATAGTCTACCGCTTCCAGTGGACTGCCTTTTCCTCTGCCGGAACGGTACTTCACTTCACAGAATACCAGACAGGCGCCGTCCTTTGCAATAATATCAATTTCACCAAACCGGCAGCGGTAATTATACTCCAGAATCTCATATCCCATCTGTTCCAGGAAAAAGCCCGCTGCCTGCTCATATTTTATTCCTGTTTGTCTTTTATTATTTTCTATCTTATTTGTTTCCATATCCAACAATTACGCAGAACAGAGAAACGGCTCCTCCGAAACGCTTTGCTGCCTCAGATAAAATTACCGATAAAGCTGTTCCTGTGAATCGGAGTAGGCCCCAGACGGCGAAGCGCTTCAATATGCTCTGCCGAACCATAACCCTTATTCGAAGCAAATCCATATCCCGGAAACCTGTTTTCATATTTCAGCATAATACGATCCCTTGTAACTTTTGCAATAATGCTGGCAGCTGCAATAGACACGCTTTTTGCATCTCCCTTTACAATAGGAACCTGAGGAATAATAACCTCCGGTATGGTAACTGCATCATTCAGCAGGAGATCCGGCTCTGTTCCGAGACCGGCAACCGCTTCCCGCATGGCTTCATAAGTGGCCTGCAGAATATTGATCTCATCAATTCTCTGCGGAGATACAATGCCTGTCGAGACTGCAACCGCTTTCTCCATAATTTCATCATATAAAACTTCTCTTTTCTTCGCCGTCAACTTCTTGGAGTCATTTATGCCCAGTATTTCACAATTCTCCGAAAGTATAACCGCTCCTGCAACTACCGGACCTGCAAGGGGACCTCTGCCCGCCTCATCAATGCCGCAGAGCCGCCCGTATTCTCTGTATTTTTTCTCATAAATCATCATCCCGGCAAGACGCGTCCGCTCTTTTTTCAGCGCTTCTTTTCTTCGTCTGTACCGTTCAATCAGGTTCTGCACACCCGTCCTGGCGTCCCCGGCATAAAGCCGGCAGAGTACTTCTCCTCTTTCTTCATCCGCTTCGTCAAATTCCTGCCTGATCTGAGAAATGCTTTTACTCATGTTTAATCACTCCAAATTTATTCAAAGGCCAGATGCGCACCCAGGCTCTTCCAAGCAGATCATCTTTATGTATGACTCCCACATTGGCCGCCCTGCTGTCCTGGCTGTTGTTCCGGTTATCGCCCAGCACAAAATATTCATCATCGCCGAGAACCAGAGGTTCCTCAGCAATTCCGGGGTTTTCCATAACCTCATTTCCGTAATGCTCATCCAGCTTCTGTCCGTCAATGTACACGTAGCCGTCTACAATCTGAACCGTCTCTCCGGGAAGTCCGATAATTCGTTTTATATAATATGTATTCTTCTCATATTTATATGGAAATACAACAATATCATAGCGGCTCGGATCACGGAAACGGTATGATATCTTATCCACAATAAGCTGATCCCCGTCTGAAAGGGTCGTCTCCATGGAAGAACCGCTCACCTGCGTTCTCTGCCCCACAAATGTGATCACAAGATATGATATGCCTATAATTATCAGAATGTATAATAACCATGCGCCCAGCTCTTTTGCAATACTTTTCATCGGTCATTTCCTTTCTTTTGCCAGCTCTGTATGTTCTGTCATTTTACGGCTGCATTTTCCGGATTTTCAAGTGTAATCCGTCCCAGCCGGCCATTGCGGAAATCATCCAGAAAAAGCGCTGCCGCTTTTTCTGTGTCGAGTTCGTTTCCCCGTACAAGGCAGTGCCGGCTTTCCGCAATCCTTCTGAGGCACTCATAGGAATCTTCCGTAGTTTCCACAGAATACTTTTCTCCGATTGCGCCCGCGTATTCCTCTTCCATATATTTTATAAGCTCTGACGCCAGTTCTTCCGTCTGAAGGATCTCATCCTTAATTGAACCAATAAAGGCCAGCTTGAGTGCGGCTTTCTGATCCTCAAATTTTGGCCACAGAATTCCCGGCGTATCAAGAAGTTCCACGCTTTTATTCAGGCGGATCCACTGTTTTCCTTTGGTCACTCCGGGCTTATTTCCCGTTTTTGTACATGCTTTGCCGGCCAGAGTATTAATAAACGTAGACTTTCCGACGTTCGGAATTCCCGCAACCATAGCCCGTACCGGACGGTTCAGAATTCCCCGGCGCCTGTCCCTCTCTGTCTTCTCCCGGCAGGCCTCCTGAATCACAGACTGTATGGACTTAATGCCGCCGCCCTTTTTTGAATTCACCTTAACAGCAGAATATCCCTTTTCTTTGAAATATTCAACCCACTCATCATTTCTTTTTTCTTCAGCCAGGTCCGCCTTATTCAGCACGATCAGTCTGGCCTTGTTTTTTCCCATGTCGTCGATATCCGGATTCCTGCTGCTTAAAGGAATCCGGGCATCCACCAGTTCAATAATCAGATCAATCAGCTTTATATTTTCCTGCATCATCCGCCGGGCTTTTGTCATATGTCCCGGATACCACTGAAAATGCATATCTTCCCCTCCTATATAAATCCAAAGTGGTCTCCGAAACTTGCCACAAACCACACTTTTCCGTAAATCTCATCTTCACTGACCGGGCCTGCGTCCGGACTTCTGCTGTCATCACTGGCCGCTGCATTATCGCCTATTACAAAATACTCTCCGTCACCCAGCTCTACAGGTGCGGAAGCGAGTCCTGCATATGAAATGTCTTCCGCATAAATGTCTTCCGTCAGTTCTTCTCCGTCAATAAATATACTGCCATCTATAATTTGTATTGTTTCCCCCGGCAGTCCTGCGATTCTTTTAATTGAATACTGTTCGCTGCCATTCTGGCTGTACGCCACAATATCTCCTCTCGCCGGAGAAAACAGCCGGTAACTCAGCCGGTTCACAAGTACAACTTCCCCATTGTCAAGCGCCGGTTCCATTGATTCTCCTGTATTGCTTACTCTGTGTCCAAAGGCAAGAACAAGAAAAACAGCTGCGGCACAGACCAGTATGATCTCTCCGATCCAGCACAGTAATCCGGCAATATTTACACGTCTGGGCTGTCCGTATCCGCCGGTATGACGCCTTCCCCTTTTTTCACTCTCAAACCGAAGATCAGAACGCCTGGAAGATCTTCTGCCCGATGTTCCGGATGTCCCTTTTCGCTTTCTGCTAAACTTCAGTTCCCGCATGACTCCTCCCCGAATTTTATGAGTATTTCTTATAAGAAAAGGGACAAACTACAAATCTGTAATTGTCCCTCTCATAGTTACTATTTTACTAATTCTTTCACTTTTGCAGCTTTTCCTACACGGCTTCTTAAGTAGTTCAGTTTCGCTCTTCTTACTTTACCTCTGCGAACAACTTCTACTTTTTCAACATGCGGTGAGTGGATCGGCCATGTTTTCTCAACGCCGATTCCATTGGATGTTTTTCTTACTGTAAAAGTAGCTCTTGCGCCGCCGCCCTGTTTCTTAAGGACAGTTCCTTCGAAAACCTGGATTCTTTCGCGGTTTCCCTCTTTAATCTTCGCATGCACTCTTACAGTATCACCTACATGAAACTCCGGTACATTCTCTTTTAACTGCTCTGCTTCGATCTTCTTAATGATCTCGTTCATTTTGTGTGACCTCCTTCATATTTGACGTTCTTAACACTCTTCCGTGCCAGAGGACCATCGCTCTTCTTTTCACAACTGTTACAGCTTACCATATTTCTACAGGTTTTTCAAGCCCCAATCAAAGTTTTTTCTCGGCAAGCCATTCCCGGAACCACTGTTTTTCCTTCTCTGTCAGCTCGCACTTTTCCAGAAGATCCGGTCTTCTCTCATAGGTCCGGATAATCGACTGCTCCCGCCTCCACTTTTCAATATTTGCATGATGCCCGGACATAAGCACCGGAGGCACTTTTTTGCCGTGCCATTCTTCCGGTCTGGAATACTGAGGATATTCCAGCAGATTATCCTGAAAGGATTCAAATTCGGCAGACACATCATTGTGGAGTACGCCGGGCACAAGTCTGGAAATCGCGTCAACCATTACCATTGCCGGCAGTTCTCCTCCCGTGAGCACATAATCTCCAATGGAAACATAATCCGTGACGATTTCTTCCAGAACGCGCTCATCGATTCCTTCATAATGGCCGCAGAGCAGAATCAGATCCTCTTCCCGGGCCATTTCCTCCGCCATCTTCTGATTGAACACTTCTCCCTGGGGCGAAAGATAAACTACGCGCGGGCGCTTTTTTCCGGAAGCCGGCCGGTCATCCGGCTCCCGGCCGGCGAACTGCTCTCTTTCCCCGTATGCGTCCTGACCGTCCAGCACTGCTTCTCCACCGGCGCAGATTTTCTCTGCGACAGCCTTATATGCAAGATACACCGGTTCTGCCTGCATAAGCATGCCGGCTCCGCCGCCATAGGGATAGTCATCTACGCTCTGATGTTTGTTAAAGGCATAATCCCGGATGTTTACTGCCTCAATGGACAGACGGCCCGCACTGACCGCCCGGCCGATAATACTTGTATTGAGGCCGTCCATAACCATCTCCGGAAATAATGTAAGTATATGAAAGTTCATTTTTTTCTCCTTATAACTGGCCGTTTCGAGCCTTCTGACTTCTTTATATAAGACCGCTCATCAGATGAATTCTCATAACGCGCTTTTCCACGTCCACATCCAGAATACACTGCCGGATTGCAGGAACAAGTACTTCACCGTGTTTATCCGAGTCAATAATATAGACCTCATTGGCTCCCGTCTCCATAACATCTTTGACAACCCCGAACCGGCGCCCGTCTGCATTCTCCTCATCCGTATATACATCCATACCAATCAGATCAGCAATAAAATATTCATCTTTCTCCAGTTTTACCGCATCTTCTCTCGGAACCAGAAGACTTCTTCCTTTATATTTTTCTATGTCATTTATATTATCAATGCCCCTGAATTTCAGGATTACAAACTGTTTGAAAAATTTCACAGACTGAAGCTCAAGTTCAAGCCGTTCCTTACCTGTGTCCAGGAGCACTTTTTTCAGTTTTTTAAACCGGGCCGGATCATCCGTTGTCGGAAAGACTTTAACCTCACCCCGGATTCCATGTGTAGAGGAAATTACCCCCACCTGAAGAAACTGTTCCATTTCTCCCGTTTCCTTTCTGTTCTTTTTCTCCCGCGAAATCAGATTCAGTATTTATTCAATTCTCTGAAATACGCCGGTATGTGAAAAAGAAAGGGGCAGACTCCCCGAAACGGAAAACTGTCCCTCTTTCTCATATCCGCTAAGCCGCCATGCCTGCCGCGCAGTCAGACGCTGCTATACGATATCGACAACGACTCTTTTGTCTTCTTTTGCCGCAGCCGCCTTTACAACGGAGCGGATCGCTTTTGCAATACGGCCCTGTTTGCCGATTACCTTTCCCATGTCACCGTCTGCAACATGAAGTTCCAGCACGGTTGTACGGCCTTCCTTCTTCTCGTTTACAGAGACTTCCTCCGGATGGTCAACAAGCGCTTTTGCAATTACTTCAACTAATTCTTTCATCTTACGCGCACCTCCGCGAAGTCATCTTATTTCTCAATACCTGCTGCCTTGAAGATTTTTCCAACAACCTCTGTCGGCTGAGCTCCGTTGCTTAACCATTTTTTAGCAGCTTCCTCGTCTACCTTGATCGCGCTCGGATCACAGTTCGGATCGTATGTTCCGATCTCCTCGATAAATCTGCCGTCTCTCGGGGACCTGGAATCAGCTACTACGATTCTATAAAAAGGAGCCTTCTTCTGTCCCATTCTTCTTAATCTGATCTTTACTGCCATTTCTTTCACCTCTTAAATTTATTTTCTTTTTCTTTGTTTCTTCTGCCGTCAGCCCCGCCGCGTCTGCAGCCGACTGCCTCCGGCATGATCTATGTGTCAAAAGGGAAGTCTGAATCTGCCCCTCTTACCACCTTTGCCGCCCATCATCCCTGGGAGTTTTTTCATCATTTTCCTGGACTCATTGAACTGTTTTACCATGCGGTTAACTTCCGCGATATCCACGCCGGCGCCTCTGGCAATCCGGTGTTTTCTGGAAGGATTGAGCAGATCAGGGTTTCTTCTTTCTTCCGGAGTCATAGAGTAAATCATGGCTTCCATTCTCGCCATCCTCTTTTCATTTTCCTCCGAATCCAG
The DNA here is from genome assembly GCF_056148955.1 of Mediterraneibacter sp. HA8405. NCBI lineage: Bacteria > Bacillati > Bacillota > Clostridia > Lachnospirales > Lachnospiraceae > Mediterraneibacter > Mediterraneibacter sp. HA8405. The sequence continues at coordinate 2,650,570 of NZ_CM148758.1, forward strand.
ATCCGGCATCTTTCCTTTTCCGCCAAAACCGCCCAGCCCCGGCATCATGCTCATAATGCTGGACAGTCCGCCCATCTTGCGCATCTGAGCCATACTTTCCAGATAATCATCAAAATCAAACTGGGCTTTCTTCATCTTATCAGCCATTTTTATGGCTTTTTCTTCATCCATCTCTGCCCCTGCTTTTTCAATCAGGGTCAGGACATCGCCCATACCGAGAATACGGGAAGCCATTCTGTCCGGATAAAACTGTTCCAGATCGGACAGCTTCTCGCCCATACCTACATATAAAATCGGCCTTCCTGTTACCGCCTTGATCGACAGCGCGGCGCCGCCTCGTGTATCGCCGTCCAACTTCGTGACGATTACACCGTCTATTCCGATTTTTTCATTAAATGTTCCGGCTACGTTCACCGCGTCCTGTCCTGTCATAGCGTCCACAACAAGAATTGTCTGGTGTACCTCCACCGTCTCTTTAATCTCCTGGAGCTCTGCCATCATATCTTCGTCAATATGCAGGCGGCCCGCTGTATCGAGAATTACAATGTTATTTCCATTTTTCGCCGCGTGCTGTACAGCGGCCTTTGCAATATCCGCCGGACGGTTCTTATCTCCCATGGAGAACACTTCCACGCCCTGCTTTTCCCCGTTAATCTGCAGCTGTTTTATCGCCGCGGGACGGTATACATCGCAGGCCACAAGGAGCGGTTTCTTTCCTTTTAATTTAAACTTGCCCGCCAGCTTCGCGGTAGTGGTTGTCTTACCCGCGCCCTGAAGACCGGCCATCATAATAACCGTCATGGCGCTTCCGGGCTGAAGTCTGATCTCCGTCGTCTCGGAGCCCATAAGTTTTATCAGCTCTTCATTTACGATCTTGATCACCATCTGTCCGGGATTCAGCCCGTTCATAACATCCTGTCCGACCGCGCGTTCCTGGACATCTTTGATAAATCCTTTGACTACCTTAAAATTAACATCTGCCTCCAGAAGAGCCATCTTAACTTCCTTCAATGCCGTTTTCACGTCATCTTCCGTAAGTCTTCCCTTGCTGCGCAGATTCCGGAATACATTCTGTAGTTTTTCAGTTAAGCTGTCAAATGCCATTCTGATATCCCTCTGATTTTTCTTAATTCCAATCTATTTCGTGATTCGTCTGCATTCTTTCCGATATTTTCTTTTTACAGTTCTTCAATGATCGCATCTGAAATCTTTCTGATGCGACCTGCAATCTCTCCGGAAACTTCCTTTCCGCTCTCCCATTCGCTTAGCAGTTCATTGATCTGGCTTACTTTTTCCTTTACGGAAAGAAAGCGTTCCACCAGATGAAGCCTGGCTTCATAGCCCTCCAGAGATTTCTGACACCGTCGAACCAGATCATGGACTCCCTGCCGGCTGATTCCGGCGTCTTCCGCGATCTCTCCCAGCGAAAGATCCTCCAGAACAAACTTTTCATAAATATCCTTCTGGTGCGGAGTAAGAAGCTCACCGTAAAAATCGTATAATAACGCCTGTTCTAAAATTTTATTCATCACAGTCACCTTTGCTATCATACACGAAAGGTTTTTGTGTGTCAAGTATTTTTTCTTTACACCCGTTCAGGAACAGATCAATGCAGACACAGAGACGCAGATAATTCAGCAGCATCTGAATTTTTGTTCCAGTTTTTCCTGTCCCTTTTTTGCAATTCCCACTCTGTATGTCTGAACCCCGGCGGACAATTTCTGAAAAGAAGAATATTCTTAAATTAAAAAGGATTATTTTATGAAATGGGTAAAACAAACCGTTCATTACTGGTGTAAAGATACTACAGACAGCGCACATCTGGGGAACGGTATTGGTGCCGCTATTCTGGATACCGGAATTTCCCTGCACCCGGACCTGAAAGATCGGATTGCCGGTTTCCGGGATTTTACTGAAAAAAGTGTAAAATGCCGGGATGACAGCGGACATGGCACACATGTAGCCGGAATCCTGGCCGGGAACGGAAAATCCTCCGACGGAATATATGCCGGCATGGCTCCCCGGGCAAAACTTCTCATCGGGAAAGTGCTGGATCGGGAAGGAAACGGTAATGTAGACAATGTAATCAGCGGCATACAGTGGGTTATGGAATCCGCTGCTTCCTATAAAATCCGGATCGTCAATATATCCGTCGGCACTCAGCCCGATCTGGCTCAGCCACAAAAAGACCGGCTGCAGAAAGCTGTAGAAGAGCTGTGGGATATGGGACTGATTGTAGTTGTCTCTGCGGGAAATTACGGTCCCCGTTCAGGCACTGTCGTTGTTCCCGGAAACAGCAGGAAAGTAATCACCGTCGGCGTTCCGGACTCTTCCTCCCGCTTCCCCGGATCGCGGAAAGAGCGGGTCAACTATTCCGGCAGAGGTCCTACAAGTGAATGCATCATCAAACCGGATGTTTTCGCCCCCGGAACCGGAATTTTAAGCTGCAACTCCCGCTTTTCTTTTCCCGGTGAGCCGCCTTATATAATGAAGACCGGAACTTCCATGGCCACGCCTGTTGTGTCTGGTGCTCTCGCCTGTCTCCTGTCAAAATATCCCGATATGACAAACGTGGAAGTAAAACTTAAACTCAGGGAGTCCTGTACAAAAGTTCCCGGAACCGAATCCGGGTGGGGCCTACTGAATGTGGAAAAGCTGATGAAAGCCTGACCCGCCTGACAACAGGTGATAAGGACTATAACTGTATAATATTGCTGAAAGGAAAAATTTCCCTTTCCTCAAATCACACTTTCCTTTTCACAGCATACTATAAACTGTAAATAAACCTAAATGGAGGATTTAACATGAGTGATTTAACTGCTACAAACTGCGGATGTGGATGTGACAACGGAAACGGAATGTCTTCCTGCCTGTGGATTATCCTTCTGCTTTGCTGCTGCGGCGGATGCGGCGGCAACACATTCAGCGGAAACGGATGCGGCAATGACAGCTGTCTGTGGATCATTCTCCTGCTCTTCTGCTGCGGCGGATTCGGCAGCAATGGATGCGGATGCTGATCTGACAGTTTATTATGACAGAACGGGGCGTGCCTCTGCGCACACCCCGTTCATTTTACTTTTGATTGCTGCTGTTTTTCGTCTCCGGCGTATTCTCACACTTTTTCCCGTTGTCTTTGTCCTTATCAATACGCCGCTTCAGCATACACTCTTCGTCAATTTCATATACGGCATTTCCGTCAATAATTAATTTTCTTCCCATTGTCTGCTCTGTCCTTTCCGGTTTTATTTTCTATATCTTTATAGTATGATTTCCCGTGCAAAAAGGAACTTTTACCTTTCCCCAGTATCACCTTTATGCAATCTTATTATGTCCTCAAACGTATATTTCTATTCTTCGCCACATATATATTTACAACGTGATATTCAGGAGTGGCTATGGAAAAGAAACCGCCGGAACCAATGACACCTTTTGATGAACTTATAACTTCCCCTGCCCTTCAGGCAGTAAAACTTCTCATTCCGTACACTCCTGCGTCCGGACGGCAGATGCTTGCCGCTTTTGTCAAAATGCAGGAACTGCGCCAGGCCATTCAGCTTTTCAGCAAAAAACAGCAGGACGTCTGCGCACAGGCTCTGGACAGAGAGCCGGCCTCACCTTTTGACATTCTGATCAGTCTGAAACCTTATCTTTCCCGGAGAGACGCCGACATGCTGGATATGATTATAAATCTGAAAGAAATCATGGAAACAGCAGAAGTAATAAAAGAGACCGCCTCTATGTCAGATGGAGAAGAAAGCTTTTCCCCTCTGGATCTGATCACGGGAATGCTTACTCCCGAACAGCAGGAAACTTTCCGCATGTATAACACTATGTTCTCTCAGCCACCGGGCGATATCAGGAAAGGAGATGATACGGATGAACGAATGGATGAACAATCCTCAGATACAAGGGATGGATCCGGCAAAACTGGAGCTGATTAAAATGGCCGCGTCCAGAACCTCCGGAAAAACCGGCCGTGAGCTGGCTCCCATTATGCTGGCTCTTATCACAAACGCAAACAAACAGGGAATCCGCTTTTCACCAGATGAGGTTAACCTTATTCTTGAAATAATGAAAGAAGGGAAAAGCAGAGAAGAACAGGAACAGATAGACAAAACCGTAAAAATGACCAGCACCATCTTCCAGAAGCATAATAAAAATTGAATTTGTGGGTGGAGAAAGTTTCCGGTGCTGCTCTGAAACAGATATATATTCCGGTTTTCACAACGGACAGCTGGAAATGAGTTGATCACAGCCAAAAAAGTTCTGGCTTCTCTTTTTTGTCGAATTTGAGATTTTCGGTGACAGTGCTGGCTGGATGAGAGCAGAAAACAGCGGGATACGAACGGATGGATGCACCTTTCCGGGAAAAGTGGGGTGGGAATCCGGCGACTTTGGAATGGCCGTAGTAAAACTTAAAACCGGAAACCCGGCGTTAAGATTCACAATGGAACTGTCCGCGCGGAACGCAAGTTTCCATTGTAAATCTTGTTTTTAGCCGGATTTCCGGTTTTTTAGTTTTACTAGGCTATGGAACGGAGCTGGATTCCCACTCCACTTTTTCCGGAATACGTTTTTCATTTCATTATATCCCGGTGTTTTCGGACTCTTTTCATCCCCCATGTCCCGGATAAATTCAAATTCAGAACCCTTCTGTTTTTCTTCTCATCCGCATCTCTCTTCTTTTCCCGGCCGCTTCCCATTCTGCTTTTTCGGACTCGGTTTCCACGGCAAGTCTGGGCACTCTCTTCGGCCTGTCATTTTCATCCAGCGCTACCATTGTAAAATATGCCCTGTTTATGGGATGACGGGTACCGTCTTCCAGATTCTCTACATAGGTATCTGTGCGTACTTCCAGAGATGTATTGCCCACATAGGTGACTTTTCCTACGATTACAACCATCTCCCCTTTATACGCGCCGTGAATAAATTTCAGATTATCCACTGAGGCGGTTATCACATTTGATTTTGTATGACGCTTCGCGACCAGCCCCGCCACTTCATCCAGCCACTGCATCAGAATCCCGCCGAACAGCCGGCCTGCCGCGTTTAAATGATTCGGTCTGACCATATGGACTGTTTCAACCAATGAATCCTGCACATGTTTTTCTTCCATAATCTATATCTCTCCAATCTTTTTCTTTAACTATTTTCTGTAAATTTCCGTTATATTTTCTCTGACAGTTTGTATTATAGTCAGTCTTCTATGCAAAAACAACTCTGTACTTTGCAAAAAACATCCTGTATCATAAAAAATAATAAAATGCAGAACAGGAGAACAAACAGCATGCAGAACATTCGCCTCACTCTCCAGTACGACGGAACACGGTATCTGGGATGGAGCCGTCCGGAAAAGAACGGACAGCATAAAAGTGTTTCCTATAAAATAACAGAAATTTTAAAGAAACTTACCGGAGAAGATATTGTTCTCTTCGGAGGAGCAAAAACGGATCCCGGAGTGCATGCCCTGGCACAGACCGCCAGCTTCCGCACAGCCTCCGGCCATTCTCCCGGGCACTTTCGCGAAGTCCTCAACGAATATCTCCCCCGGGACATTGCCATTCTGGCCGCTGTATCCATGCCGGAGCGCTTCCGCGCGGATTTAAACGCAGTCAGCCGTACTTATGAGTGCCGCATCTGCACAGCGCCGGTTTATGATATATTCACTGCCGGATATCAGACCCACATTTTTCCGGCGCCGGACGTGGAAGCTATGAAACAGGCTGCAGATTTCCTTACCGGGAAACATGACTTCCGGGCATTTACTCCTGTAAAGAAGAAAAAAGGAACTGTAAGAAATCTCTGTGCCATTTCCTTCCGTCAGACAAAGGAGCTGCTAACCATCCGCATCACGGCAGATGATTTTCTCTGTCAGATGCCTGCGGTAATCGCCGGTACTCTTCTGGAAACAGGCCGCGGTCTGCGCGCACCGGAAAGCATACAGGATATTTTCACAGGTACAGAAAAAGCAGGCGCCCCTCTGGATGCAAAAGGACTCCTGCTTCAGGATATTCAATACTGAACATCTTTTTCCGTTGTTTCTATAACACCAGCCCTGCGATATGATAAGCAATAAAGCTTACCACCCATGCAGTCACAAGCTGGAACATGATAATGCCGAATGTTATTTTTTTGCTTCCCACCTCACGGTTAATGGTAGCAATGGTAGCCGTACAGGGCACATACAGCAGACAGAACACCATCAGCGCATAGGCGTTTGCCGCGCCGAATCCCATGGTGCCAAGCAGCGCCGCCAGCTGTTCCATGCCTGCCCCGCCGGTAATATTATTCACGCCGAAAAGCACGCTGCAGCTTGAAACAACTACTTCTTTTGCCGCAATTCCGGAAATCAGCGCTACAATAATCTGCCAGTAGCCAAGTCCCAGCGGCCGGAAAACAGGTACAACCGCCTTTCCGATTATAGAACCGAAGCTCTCGGAAATGTCCGTTACATATCCTGACGGTCCGAAGTTCAGCAGCAGCCACATAACAATCGAAGCAAGGAAAATCACGGTTCCGGCTTTTGTCAGATAATCCTTCACCTTTTCCCACACATACACCGCAATTGTCCGGGCATTCGGCGTCTTATATTCCGGCAGCTCAATCAGAAGAGAATGTTCCGCCCTGCTGCCGTCAATTTTTGACAGAATATAAGCTGTCGCTATCGCTACCACGATTCCGAGAAGATACATGGAATAGCATGCAATCATGGCATATTTTCCGAAAAACATAGAGGAAAACAGCACATATATCGGGAGTCTGGCGCTGCAGGACATAAAGGGCGTTATGAGGATTGTTTTCAGCCTGTCACGGTTATCCTCAAGTGCCCGGGACGCCATAACTGCCGGAACCGAACAGCCAAATCCCAGAAGCATCGGCAGAAATGCCCTGCCGGAAAGTCCCAGTTTGCCCATGATTCCGTCCATGACAAAAGCGACTCTCGACATATAGCCGCTGTCCTCCAGAAATGCCAGGGCAAGGAACAGGATAAAAATATTCGGCAGGAAAGTAAGAATACCGCCCACACCGGAAATAATTCCATCCACAAGCAGGGACTGAAGCGCGGGCGCCACACCCCATGCCTCCAGGGCAGAACCTGCGGCTCCGGTAAGGAGTTCAAGTCCTGTCTCAAAATATCCTTTCAGCCAGTCGCCGATTGTAAAGGTAAGGAAAAACACAAGCGCCATAATTGCCAGGAAGACCGGAAGCCCCGTCCATTTTCCTGTCATAACCCGGTCGATCCGGTCTGTCCGCTGCTCTTTCTCACTCTTATTGGCAAGCGTTTCCTCTATTACTTCCTCTATAAAATCATATTTCTGATTTATAATTTCCTTTTCATAGCTCTGACCGTCCGGCCATTTCAGATCAACCGGATATTTTTTCAGCACTGTCTCATCCTGTTCCAGCATTTTGATGGCATGCCAGCGCATATTATTCATATCCGGATATTTTTGCCGGAATTCCGCAATAATCAGGTCAATCTTATCTTCAATCTCATCACTGTAAACCATGGCATATTCACTGTGATGATCATGCTGATGGCCGGTCTTGTCAGAATGATGATGAATAAACGGCCCCTGTTTTGCATATTCATTGTGATGCGCAACCGCGTGCATCAGGATTCCAAGGCCGCTCCGCTTTCTCGCCGAAACCGGAATTGCCGGAATTCCCAGCATCTCAGGAAGACGGTGAAGATCGATTTCCATTCCTCTTTCTTCCACCACGTCCATCATATTAAGCGCCAGCACAACCGGTTTCCCCAGTTCGATCAGCTGCAGGGTCAGATACAGATTGCGTTCCAGACAGGAGGCATCCACCACATCCACAATTACATCTACCTCATCGCTCATCAGGCACTCTCTTGTCACCTTTTCTTCCATTGTATAAGAAGTCAGACTGTATGTACCAGGCAGGTCAATCAGCTTGAATTCCTGCCCTTTATAAATTGTTTTTCCTTCTTTTTTCTCTACCGTAACGCCGGGCCAGTTGGCCACTTTCAAATTGGCTCCCGTATAGGCGTTAAATAAAGTAGTCTTTCCGCAATTCGGATTTCCCGCGAATCCGACATTAATCACTCTTCCTGTCATGCTGCTGCCTCCCTAACAATAATATGGTCGGCAATGCGCTTTCCAAGAGCAAATCTCGTCCCACGGAACCGGACGGTCAGCGCTCCTTTTTTATCGTTGTTCAGCACTTCTATGCGGGAGCCCTCCGTCAGTCCGAGAGCCTCCAGCCTCCGTTCCAGATTCTGTTCAAGTTCAATTTGCTCGACAATATACACCTTGTTGTTTTTTCCTTCTTTCAGTCTCATCAGCTCATCATCCTTCGTATATTCCGTCTGTATTTCATGCGTCTGCCGGAAAGCACTGTGTCATGTCTGACTCCGGCCAGCGCACATAGAACGCCCGGGAACCCCGGGCAAAATGATATTGATAATAATTATCTATAAGCATTATATATGTTTACATGCCAGAAGTCAATTACAGGTCAGGAACCGGCATTTCCTTTTCATCTGCGGATTACCGGCATAACTCCGGCAGTCTATTTGTCATTTTCCCCAAAAGAAAACCGGTTATACGAAATAATGTTTCCCAAATGCAGATGCCGGAACTGCAGCTGTATAAGACATCATACTGCTGCGATTCCGGCATCTGCTGCACTATATAAATTTGGAAGAAGTTGAAAAAACCTGTTTTTCCTGTACTTCAGTGATTATCTCTGTGTTTTCCTTCGCACAGCCGTTACGCCTGCCGTACCCGCTGCTGCCAGAAGAACTGCCACATAGAGTCCTACCGGACTGTTGTCCCCTGTTTTCGGCGCTTTGCTTCCAGAACCGGACTGATTTCCGCCGTCCGTATCTCCGCCGTTTCCGCCGGCAGGATCTTTTCCGTCATCCGGGTTCTGTCCATCGTCCGGATTCTGTCCGTTGTCCGGGTTCTGTCCGTCATCTGGGTTCTGCCCGTCATCCGGATTCTGTCCGTCGTCCGGATTCTGCACGTCATTTTCTGTCAGTCTGTATGCCGCAACAGTTCCCGATACTTCACATGCAGCCAGCAGATAGGCATTGCCGTCCGCGCTGTCCTCAGCCGGAATAAAGCACAGACCCTCCGGAGAATCATCTCCTGCGATGTCTTCACTGAAATCTCTGGAGTTAATATAATTTACAAAGGTACTGTTCTCCGGATCGGTAATATCATAAACCATCACGCCGCCGACTCTTTCAAGTCCTACAAACGCGTAAGTTTTCTCACCCACGGTTCCGACTGTCACGCTTTCAGACTCCGGACCTTTCTTTCCGGAACGGTCGTCGATCGTTTTATCGTCATTGGAACAGTTGAAATTGTCCGGAACGTATTCCGCTGTCTTTTCCTCAAAATCGCTGCCGCTTCCGTACACTTCGGTCAGACCGTTTTCATCTGCCTTGTACACGGTAAAGGAACGTCCGCCAAAGAGGTAATCCGTACCCTCATCCAGGCCGTCATAATCGCTGCTGTCAAAGAATACTACTTTCCCGCTCAGGCCGCTGTTTTCTGCTGTAATCTTTCCTGTCGGGGAAGTCTCTCCGTCCTTGAAGTCCCGTTCGTCTTCATTGAGATAATCTCCCCATTCTCTGGAATCTCCCTCATTTGCAGTCACAAGGTAATCTGTGCCGTCTACAGAGTAAAGAGCGATACCGTCCGGCATGCGGATTCCTTTCAGAGACTCATACGTCTTCGGATTGTACGCTTCATCTTTTTTATCAATATCAACCGTTGTTGTACTGTAGTCTTCATAGCCAGCGGAGTAAATTCCTGTAACCTGAAGGCTGGCCAGATCAATTACCGCAATGGCGTTTGCTTCCTGCAGCGTTACATATGCCGTATTGTTTCCTGCCGCAATGTACTCCGGTTCCAGGTCTGCCGACGGAGCCGTATCCTTTTTCAGCACAATTCCCGCGTCTGTAAGAGTCTGTCTTGCCTCTGCGCTGTCATACGCCTCAAATCCCACATTTGCCGCTGTACCGTCTGCCAGAGAGATAACGGTTACTGTTCCTGCAGGATCTGTCACACCTTCTCCGTATCCTTCTCTCGGTTCGCCTTCATTTGCCGTCAGTATTCTGCTGTCATCCGGGGTAAATGTTACCATATCCGGCTGCACTCCTGTCTCATATGCCTGCTCAAATGTCAGCGTTCCGTCCTCATTGCAGGTGAACACCGCCACACGTCCGTTGTCCGCGTATCCTTCTGCCTGAATTGCCGCTGCAAGTTTCGTGCCATCTGCAGAGACTGCCACCGAAGTCATATCACCGTATGTAAATCCTTCACAGTTCTCTTCAATAATTGACTTTACATCAATATCATTGCCGTCCAGCACGTCAACATTTTCTTTATTTTCCATGTCTTTTATGGCAATCGCTGTCAGATTTCCTGTCTGTCCGTTTACCGCATAGGCCCATCCGGTTACCGTATTGTAATCCACAATCTCCATAACACCGCCGTCTGCATTTGTCATGCCCGCGTCATATCGTGCGTCCTGCACAAGATCCAGAGAAGAATTTCCGTTCTCGGCACCTGTTGTCTTTGTGCCGCCGTCTGTATTCTTCGTTACGCTGAAGGAATCAATCAGCTCACTGTCCGGTGCCGTACTGTCGCCGGAAAGATTATATACATTGACAGAAATCTTGTCCCCGGTCACATCGAAGACCGCATAGCTCGGGCTGTATTCCTGATTCCACTCCTGATTGCCGTAAGGAAGATTTCCTGCAAGATAAGCCTGTGATCCCGTCTCGCCGTTTGCAAGAACCGGGTAATCCGCATTATTCGTTTTATCAACCGTTTCAAACGGAGTATAGTACTGCATATCAGAGCAGCAGTTTCCGGTCAGATAAATCGTTCCGTCCGGATCATGGAAAGTATCCAGCCGTTCAGCATTTCTCTGTCCGTCTTTGAGCACGTAACTTCTGGAATATACGTGATCATGTCCGCCCAGGACGAAATCTACGTCAAACTCGTCCATCACTTTTTCGAATCCTGCATCCACATAGTTCTCAATATCGGAGTCTGCCGCATGCTTTGCTACAGTCTGGGTGGATTTATGATGGGTGACAATCAGCCACTGATACTGACCTGCATATTCAGAAGTCGCCGCATTCAGCGTAGTTCTGAAATTTTCCACGATTGCCTCTGCCTCGGAGTTGTCCTTGGAAGCGCTGGGCACATTCGGATTGTCTGCGTTTTCCTCATCGTTTCCTCCCGGATATGCTCCGGTATTTAATGTAACAAAAAGTACATTATTATAGAGGTAATAGTAATTTCCTTTTGTTTCCATCTCCCGGCGCTCCGTAAAATCATACTGGCCTTCCGCATTCGGAGTCACGCCGTTGGACTCGGAATTGTTCGCAATCTCATCCGCTGTTGCCTGAATGTAGTTGCCATGACTCTGGCTTGTGCCGTTATTCTGTCCCCGGAATGTTGTCTGTACCTGCTCAAGCTGTCCGTTCTCATCCACGCCGTCAACAGACATTTCATTCGGCAGATTGAAGTGATCCGCGAACATATAGTGTCTGTCATGGTTGCCCACTGCCGGAGCATATGCGATGGATGTCATCTCCTCCGGAGCAAAAAATGCCTCGTACTCACTGGATTTTCCCCAGCTCTGGTCTTCCACCTGATCTCCTGCGGATACTACAAGGCTGACGCCCTCTGCCGCAAGCTTTTCCATCATGGCAGCCCAGCCGGTCTGGTTTGTGCCGTCCGAGGGATTCCAGCCTCCGTTATTTGTCTCTCCGCTTTCTTTGATCTGCGGGTCACTTGTAAATCCAAAGGAAAATTCATCTGCCTTTGCAGTTGTATACGTATATGCCTCTGACCATGTCTGGCCTCCGTCATAAGAAATCTGGTATGAATAGGACGTATCCGGTGTCAGTCCGCTCACTGTCGCCTTGCATACCATCTTTCCTGTATCCGTGTACTTCCCTGTATCCAGTTTGGTAGGCGCTGTCAGTTCGCTGACAACTGCCTCCGCGGTAATATCACCAAATTTCACCATTGCCTGCTCTGTACCGTCCGGCGCATACCAGTTCAGATTAACGGATGCTGTTGTCGCACCCGGCTGGATTGTCAGATACTCAACAGAAACGTCCCCTGCCTCCTGAGTATCAGGCTGCGCTGATACGCTCATTCCCTGTGTGCAGAGCATCGTTGCTGCCAGCGCGGCCGCAGCAGTTCTGTACCACATTTTTTTCATAAATAACTCCTCCTGAATAACTATTGTTAATTATTGCCGGAAGAAATTATAAAAAAGTATTGTTAAATTATATATAAACTTTGTAATAATTTATGTTAAATCAATGCGGTCTATTGTTTTCACATATCAAAAGTTTTATATTATTATCAGAATATAATCAAAGGAGGAGTATTTATGAAGAAACATTCTGCAGCTCTGCTTTTCAGTGTCTGTTTTATTCTGGCTTTTTTCACCGGCTGTTCATCAGCCGCCGCTTCTTCAGCAGACAATAATAACGGTTCAGAATCCGGCACAGAAGTCACACAGCCAGAGCAGAAAAATAAAGATTCCAAAGACGAAACCGAAGATCCGGACGAATCAGCAGATGCCCCGGACGCCTCCGATAATAACAACGGATCAGATCTGACGCCGGGAGCAGCCGACCAGCCTATGGAGCAGACAACAGAGGGCTTTGTTCTTTCTGCAGAGAATGATATCATGTATGTGGATCTGGAAAATCCCGGTTCAAGAACATATCCCGGAGAAGGGGAAGACCGCAAAGTGGCATTTGACATATCCGGTGCAGAGCAGATTCAGACAAATGTTTCTGAATTTAATCCCGAAAGGAAAAATATTATCCGTTCCGGCATAAATGTTTCAATTGAATATTATACGGAAAACGGGAAAAATATTGCGACAAAAGTTTCCACCAACGGCGACGAACTGGAGCCCGCCCCGTCCTTTTATGAATAACAGAAACCAATGTAAGTTTTCCGTTAAGTATCTCTGCTTTCTGTCTGTCCGTCTGAAATCCGACAGAAAAAACTGAGAATTCCGGAAAAATATCAAGGCCTGAGATGAAACTGTCTGGTCACAGTAAATTTTCATCTCAGGCCTTTTGAATTTATTTCCCCAGATCCGGTTCTTTCTCCGGCAGTCTTCCATACAGGCGTGTAACTCTTTTTATTTCTTTTGCCACATTTTCGTTAAACTGTCCTTTTTTCAGTCTCCATACCCAGTTGTCTCCCAGAGTGGACGGTGTATTGATTCTTGCTCTGCCATCCAGTCCCAGATAATCCTGCATCGGGATAACGCACAGATCCGCCACACTGCTCATGGCCATTGCAATGAAGTCTGATGTAAGGGTATCCTCATCCAGTCTTGGTTTGCACATGTATTCTTTTGCAAAATCCCTTGCCTCTTTTCCCACTGTATGATACCAGCCTCTGGTTGTATCGTTGTCGTGAGTTCCTGTATAAACCACACAGTTTGTGGGGTAGGTATGAGGCAGATAATTGGAAGACTCTCTTGCGTCAAACGCAAACTGAAGCACCTTCATCCCCGGGAAGCCGCTGTCCTTAAGCAGTTTCAGCACGCTTGGCGTTAAAAATCCCAGATCCTCGGCGATAATTTCCGGTCTGCCCAGTTTCTCTTCGATGGCACGGAACAGATCCATTCCCGGCCCCGGCATCCATTTTCCGTTTACCGCTGTATCTTCTCCGTAAGGAATGGAATAATACTCATCGAATCCCCGGAAATGATCAATCCGCACAACATCATACAGTTTCAGGCAGTACGCAATTCTCCTGATCCACCACTCATAACCCGTCTTTTTGTGGTATTCCCAGTCATAAAGAGGATTGCCCCAGAGCTGTCCCGTTGCGGAAAATGCATCCGGCGGACACCCGGCAACTCCGAGGGGATTGTTGTCTTCATCAAACTGGAACAGTTCCGGAGACGCCCACGTATCCGCACTGTCAAAAGCCACATAAATCGGAATATCTCCGATGATCTTAATTCCCTGTTTATTGGCGTATGCATGAAGTTTTTTCCACTGTCGGTCAAACTCATACTGCTGGAACTTATAAAAAGCAATCTCCTCTGCCAGCTCTTCTTTCGCCGCCGCCAGCGCAGCCTCATCTCTGGTTCTGAGAGGTGTTTCCCACTCTTTCCAGCTGACGCCGCCGTTTCTGTCCTTTATCGCCATGTACAGACTGTAATCGTCCAGCCAGTCCGCATTTTCCTCTGCAAATGCCTCATAATCCTCATTTTCCCGGAACCGTTCAAACGCTTTTTTCAGCGCTTTGAAACGGGATTTGTAGATTTTTTCATAATCGATACACTCCTCCTGATCTCCGAAATCATATGCCTTGCACTCCTTTTTTGTCAGAAGCCCCTCTTTGACCAGTGTTTTCAGGTCAATGTAATAAGGATTGCCGGCATATGTGGAGAAAGACTGGTATGGGGAATCCCCATAACCAGTCGGCCCAAGAGGCAGAATCTGCCAGTAGCTCTGTCCCGCTTTTTTCAGCAGGTCTATAAATCTGTAAGCTTCTTTTGAGAAGCATCCGATCCCGTATTTTGACGGCAGTGAAAATACCGGCAGTAAGATTCCGCTTGCTCTTTTCATATCTTCCTCCTTATCCGCACATTTTATAAGTGCCAGATATCTCTGTTGTACTCTTCAATGGTTCTGTCCGAAGAGAAGAAGCCTGCTTTTGCAATATTAACCAGAGTCTTCTTCGCCCACTCTTTTCTGTCCGCGTAAGCTTCCAGTGCCTTTTCCTTTGTCTCCTTGTAAGAATCAAAATCAAGAAGGGTCATAAACCAGTCTTTATTGATCAGTTCTTTCTGCAGTCTCTCCAGATTTTCTTTACATCCCACTTCCAGCATCTCTTCGCTTGTTATAAAATCAATTGCCGCTTTGATCGCCGGATTCTTCTCATAGTAGTCTTCTGCCACATAATCCGCTTTTGCGTAGTGCTCAATAACCTCGTCGCTGGATGCCCCGAATACGAAAATATTGTCGTCGCCCACGCACTCATGAATTTCCACATTTGCTCCGTCCTCGGTGCCAAGAGTTACAGCTCCGTTCAGCATGAACTTCATGTTTCCGGTTCCGCTGGCCTCTTTGGATGCGAGAGAAATCTGCTCGGAAATATCGCATGCCGGAATTAATTTTCCTGCTTTTGTAACATTATAGTTTTCTACCATAACAACTTTCAGATACGGACTTACTTCCGGATCATTGTTGATGATCTCCTGCAGGCAGAGGATCAGATGAATGATATCCTTGGCGATCACATAAGCCGGAGCCGCCTTTGCGCCGAAAATGGCCGTAACCGGAGCCGCCGGAATCTTTCCTGATTTGATCTCCAGATATTTGTCAATAATGTAGAGCGCGTTCAGCTGCTGACGCTTATACTCATGGAGACGTTTTACCTGAATATCAAAAATCGTATCCGGACTGATCTCAATATTCTGAGTTTCTTTCAGATATGCGCACAGTGCTTCTTTGTTTTTGTGTTTGATCTCCAGAAGCTTTTCAAGTACCTTCTCATCGTCTTTGAATTCAAGCAACTTTTCAAGCTCAGAAGCATCTTTTTTATATCCCTGTCCGATCGTCTCATCCAGAAACTCTGCCAGAAGCGGATTGCAGTGAAGAAGCCAGCGGCGGAATGTAATGCCGTTTGTCTTATTATTGAACTTCTCCGGATAAATCTTATAGAAATTATTCAGTTCAGAATTCTTCAGAATCTCTGTGTGCAGAGCCGCCACGCCGTTTACACTGAAGCCGTAATGAATATCAATGTGAGCCATGTGAACCGTGTCATTTCTGTCAATGATGGCAACGCTCTCATCCTCAAATTTTCTTCTTACCTTGTCATCCAGCACCTCGATAATCGGCACAAGCTGGGGAACAACTTTCTTCAGATAATATACCGGCCATTTCTCCAGAGCCTCTGCCAGAATGGTATGATTCGTATATGCGCAGGTTCTGGATACAACATCAATGGCATCATCCATATCCAGGCCCCGTTCTGTCAGCAGGCGGATCAGCTCCGGAATTACCATTGTAGGATGAGTATCATTGATCTGAATCACTGCGTAATCCGGCAGGTCATAAAGGCTGCAGCCTTTGGCCGTACACTCATCCAGAATAAGCTGAGCGCCGCTGCTTACCATAAAGTACTGCTGATAGATCCGGAGCAGTCTGCCCTGCTCATCGCTGTCGTCCGGATAAAGGAACAATGTCAGATTCTTTTCAATATCTTCTTTATTGAATTCAATTCCGTCTTTTACGATTGTATCATCCACAGAATCCAGATCAAACAGATGGAGCTTGTTGGTCTTGTTGTTGTAGCCTGTAACCTCAACATCATACATTCTTGCATTGACTTTCAGCCCTTTAAACTCAACCGGATATATAACATCCGTCTTTTTCAGCCAGGAAGCCTTTTCAATCCATGGATTCGGCGTCTCTTTCTGCAGATTGTTCTCAAATACCTGTTTAAACAGTCCCAGATGATAGTTCAGACCGATTCCGTCGCCGGCCAGTCCCAGTGTAGCGATAGAATCAAGGAAACATGCAGCCAGACGTCCCAGTCCTCCGTTTCCGAGAGACGGCTCCGGCTCGACTTCCTCAATTTCACAGATATCCTTTCCGTTCTTCTCCAGGATATCCTTTACTTCTCCGTAAATTCCGAGATTGATCATATTATTGGAAAGAAGCTTTCCAATAAGAAATTCTGCCGAGATATAATAAACTTTTTTCTTGCTGTCTGTGCGTTCCTTCTCAGCCGCCATCTCCTGAACAATATTCAGAAGAGCGTGATAAATTTCCTCATTTTCTGCCTGTGATACCGTCTTTCCAAGATACTTTTCCATTTTTTCCTGAATGTTCATGGTATAACTCCTTTCAAAAATCTCCGGCATATGCCCCTACGGTCAATAACTGTGCCGGAGGAACTTTGCAGCCGATACTGTATCTTATCTCTATATACTGCATTCTAATACTCTTTTCCCGGAATTTCTTGCAAAATACTTTCATTTTATTGTACAATACTATCATTAATCAACTATCCTGTCTCTTAAATCTTTCATTGTTATAAGACAGCCAGAGGACAGACTATATTCCGTTTTTGAAACAGCAGTAAACCGTATTTTCAGGAGGATGCCTCATGAATCTCAGCGAATATCAGAACTATCACGAAACCAAATCTCATACAGCTTCCGAATTTCCTTATAATACCTATCTCTGCTCTATTCCACTGGACTTCACCCTTGTTCCGCTTCACTGGCATGCGGAACTGGAAATTGTGGTGATCAAAAAAGGAACCGGCCTTATTTCCGTAGATTTTGAAAAACGTACCGTCTCATCCGGTGATATTGTATTTATCCGCCCGGGCCAGCTTCACTCGATTGAACAGAATGGAGCCCGGAAAATGGAGTACGAAAATATCATCCTAAAGCCGGAACTCCTTATTTCCGGTGAAGCAGACCTGTGCGCAAGACAGTTTATCACACCACTGATGAAGGGAGAGCTTCGCTGCGTTACCTTTCTCACCCCGGCTGTTCCCGGATATCCGGAAATATCTGACTGTATCAGTCGAATTGACCATCTCTGCGAAAAGCGCCCGGACGGATATCAGCTTGCGGTAAAGGGTTTCCTTTTCCAGCTTGTCTTTCTTCTTCTGTCGCATCGGCAGAAAAAAAGCACCTCACCGGCACTTCAGACAAAGTCACTGGAAAAGATCAAGACCATCCTGAAATATGTAGAAGAACACTACGCCGACCACATTACAATTGATGATATGGCAGCCATAACATTTTACAGCAAGTCACATTTTATGAAATTTTTTAAAGCTCATATGGGAACCGGATTTATTGAATATCTGAATGATTACCGGCTTACTATTGCCGAACGCCTTCTACGTACTTCAGACGCCACAGTTCTGGAAATTGCTGAAAAAAGCGGTTTTGATAACCTCTCCTATTTCAACCGTATGTTCAAACGAAAATACGGGCAGTCACCCGGAAAACAGCGAAAACTCTTCTCCTCTTCGGACTGACATCAGAGTCTTCTGCTGCTTCCGGGCAAAGCTGCCCGCATAATAAATGCACATTAAGAATGATAATACAATTCAATTGGATCAATTGGATCGAAAGGATGCTCAACTTCCATCTTTTTATTTCTTCCTCTTCGTTTCAGAAGCTCACCGCTCTTGTTATATACCCAGAAAGAATATACCAGCAGTTTATTTACCTTTCCTATCTTCTCCTTGGTAGTTTTTTCATAAAGAACTCCTCCGGCCTTAAACGGGGTCTTCTTATGAATCATGGAAATCAATTCAGTCTCACATGTTACCGGCTCCGGTAATATTGTATATCCCCTTCCCACACAGTCGGGCTTATGAGAATCACTTCCTCCGGTTGTAATTTTGCCGTATTTTTTTGCCAGCTTCATGGCCCCGGCGTTTGACTCCGCGGACTCGCAGCTGTTAAATCCTTCTATAAAATCAAATCTTTTTACAATTTCCGGCGAAAGATAATATCTTCTGGCATTGGTAAAGCTCATATATTTTTCACCGCACGGATGTGCCGGCCCCAGCACACCGCCATTCCGGTGCACCAGATCAATCAGAAGCGCCAGCGGCATGCCTCGCATTTCCAGCAGCTTCATCTTAACGCCTTCGGGCATAATTACAATGATATGTCCCGCATCCCTTGTGTCATATTCTATCCCTTTAAGAACTACAAAGTCTGTATGTTTTTTCCCTTTGATATTGTTTTTCCAGTAGCGGTATCCGTTATACGTATCATGATCTGTAATAACCATCCCCTGGAAACCATGCCTCTTTAGAATTGTAATATATTCCTCAAGCCCCACCTTACTGTCAATGGAACCCTCTTTTACGTGGCAGTGCATATCAATTTTCATAAACACGCCTCCTTTTCATCCGATACAGAGCCGGATCTGTAGTCTTTTCTCTTCTTTATTATACCGCTTTGTCCCAAAACTGACAACATGGGGACATCCTTTTTTCATCTGTCGGAAAGTATTATCAATTACGGCAGTTTTTACCCACTAAAGAAGATACGGACAGCAGACAGGTAATCCAGGCCGCGCAGAATACTGCAGGCGGTATCTGTGTCTCGGTAAAACAGAAGATAAATGCCATTGCAATAAGAATACACAGACCCGTCAGAATAATAAGACCATTCAAAACAGATTTTCTAATATACATAAAAACACACCTTTCTCTGATAGTTTTTTACTTTCAGTAGTATCCTATCAGACAAGGTGTGTCATAAAACGGACTCAATCTTACATTTCGGAATAATTATTCTTCTTCCTCATCGTCCTCACTCAGATCGATAATTTCAATTTCCTGTTCTTCATTTTTACCGGTATCCCCTTCCGGCATTGTATCAAGATCATCAATCAGTGTTCTCGCCTTTTCTATTTCATTTTCAGTCGAATGTGTCTCACGGATCTCTGCTGCCTTTTCAAGGCTTTTGCGTTTTCTTTTTTTGGACTCCAGCAAAAGCTGTACCAGAATGCCAAACACTGCAAACACTGTACAGAAAAGTATACTTATCAGTCTGCCTCTGACAGGCACAAACTGATAAAAGGATGTTCCTGCTACGATCCCGCCCCAGACAGAAGTAGTAAAAATAGTAAGAGCCACTACAAAACGTACTGCCAGCGCTGCCAGCAGCAGCGCAGCCGCCAGGCCGATTCCTGCCGGAAGATACTCTCTTGGCTGAACAACCTGCATATAAATACCGCTTACGGAAATAAACACTGTCAGAAATATTCCAAACCGGAAGAAAAATGCGCCGAGAAATCCCAGAATAATTCCGGCGGCTCCACCTGCAATCAGGACTGTCGTACTGCCGGCCCCGGTCAGAGACAATACGGCCGCTGCACAGATGAAACCAGTCGAAAATCCAAGAACTGCCGACCATACCCGTACAATCTTCAGTCCCAGCAGACACAGAAGAAGCCCTGCTGCCGTAAGAACCGCAAAACAGATAATCTCCTCCCTGGAAAGTATCCCGATCTTAGCTTCCCAGAGAAAAAACAGATCTTCAATATTTATGTTATGTACATTATCAAATAATTCATTCATATACTCCACCTCAGTTTAATAATAAACAATGCGCGCCTGTATAATTCCCTTCCGTCTTATTCAGAGCGCGCCAATCCCCTCATTCATTCTACCAATATTTTCTCTATAATACAATAGAAAAAATATATCACAGAAATAAAAAGAAAGTGGATGCTAATCATTTTACCTGATCAACATCCACTTTCATTTCGATATTTCTATCATTCTTTTTACCTCTTTCTTTTCTATCTTTCTGATTGATAGATTTAACTTATGTTCCCGGTGGTCCGTACCTCCTTTTCATAAATTCCTGCTGGACTTTGGTACTTGTAACTGTCCCTCTTCCCGATATAGATTTTACTTCTCTCATAACTTTCTCGTCATTATGATATTTCTCTATATCTGACTGTTACTTTTCCAATCACGACATCCGGCAGGTTCTATAAAACTTCCTGTAACGATCATCCATTTGATTATGATCTCTGTCATTCTCTCTTGTCAGATTGTTCATTCAGTTTTATTTCTTGGTTATATATTAGCATTCAATTTCTTATTTGTCAATAAGTATTTTGTTTTTTTAAATATTTTTTCTGTATTTTCTGTTAATTTTGTTTCCGACGACTTATTTTCTCCCGAAATCAGAGGTACCCTGTGCCTATTGACTTCTGCCGAATCCATCAGTAAAATAAAATAGATATGTCTAAATTTTGCAAAGGAGTCTTGATATGGAACAGTTAAAAATACCTGATGGCTACTCCTCTCCCCTTACAATCCGTGAAACCGAAGTTGCCATCAAAGAAGTAAAAGATCATTTCGAGCGCGCTCTGGCCAAAGCGCTGCATCTGACACGTGTATCCGCTCCGCTTTTTGTCCGCCCGGAATCCGGAATGAATGACAATCTGAACGGTGTGGAACGCCCGGTTTCTTTCGGCATCAAGGAACAGGAGGATGCCGCAGCCGAGATTGTTCACTCTCTTGCCAAATGGAAAAGATACGCTTTGAAAAAATACGGGTTTCACTCAGGAGAAGGCCTGTATACAGATATGAGCGCAATCCGCAGAGATGAAGATACTGACAATGTGCATTCTCTGTACGTTGACCAGTGGGACTGGGAAAAAATCATATCAAAAGAAGAGCGTAATATGGAAACTCTGCAGTATACTGTAAGAAAAGTATACAGCGCTCTAAAAGACACAGAAGATTTCATTTCCCGCAGATACAATTATATCGAACCGCTCCTGCCTGATGATATTTTCTTTATTTCCTCTCAGGAGCTGGAAGACATGTTTCCCGATTGTACTCCGAAAGAACGGGAAAACCGGATTGCCCGGGAAAAAGGCGCTGTATTTATTTCACAGATCGGAAAAACACTTGCATCCGGCCAGAGACATGACGGCCGGGCTCCGGATTATGACGACTGGGAATTAAATGGTGATATCATTGTATATTATCCGGTTCTGGATATGGCTTTCGAAATTTCTTCCATGGGTATCCGCGTTGATGAAAATTCGCTCAGGAGCCAACTGAAGGAGGCCGGATGCGAAGAACGGGCCGACCTGCCCTTCCAGAAATCTCTGCTGAACGGCGAACTGCCCTATACGGTAGGCGGAGGCATTGGACAGTCCCGTATCTGTATGTATTATCTCAGAAAAGCTCATATCGGCGAGGTACAGTCCTCCCTTTGGCCGGACGATGTAGTGGAAAATGCACTGGCAAATGGCATCCATCTTCTTTAGTTCCACCTACATGCTTCGGCTGCTGCAAACTTTTTCAGTTTATATAGCTTTTACTAATCTGAATATTCAAAAACCAGGGTCTGATTTCTGATAAGCGCAAGAAATCCTCCCTGGTTTTTTGAAATTTTATTCATTTTATCTTTCCCCTGTCGTTGTCCCGCAGTCCTCATTCTTTTATTTCCAGGGCCACAGCCTGACAGCTATTCAGCTTTATTTTCCCGCTTTTTTTTGCCTCCCTTTCAATTACATCCTCCTCACCAATATTAGATATAAGAACCTTAATCAACTCTCTCTTAAGCGGAATTTCACATGTCTCTTTTCCATAATTGGCGGCAACCAGAATATTCTGTCCTCCGTCTTCCCTGATCCGATGATAGGCAAAAATGCTGTCAGAATCTTCGTATTCAGGAACGAATCTTCCATAAGTCAGAACTTCCTTGAATTCCGATGACTTTTTTAACGCAATCAGTTTTCTGTAATAGGAAAGAACAGAATCATCTCTCTTTTCCTGTTCTTCCACATTAATCTTTCTATAGTCGGGATTTAATGCAAGCCATGGGGTTCCCGATGTAAATCCTGCATTTTTACCGCCATTCCACTGCATAGGAGTACGGGCATTATCACGACTGTTCTCATAGCAGCATTCCAGAGCCTTTTCTCTGGTACAACCTGCCTGCAGAGCTTCGCGATACTGATCTTTTGTGCTGATATCATCGTACTGGGAAATGTCGCTGCGCCTGCAGTTGGTCATACCGATCTCCTGTCCCTGATAAATAAAGGGAATCCCATACAAAAACATGAAAGTTGTCGCAAGCATCTTTACCCCTGTCTCATTCTGTGCATATTCCGGAAGAAAACGACTTGCGCCTCTTGGTTCATCGTGATTTTCAATAATATTTGCTTTAAATCCTATCCCCTGCGCTTCTTTCTGCGATGCAAAAATCACATCTCTCCAGTCTGTAAAAACAAAAGGTCTGGAATCATACCAGCCATGGCTTCCCTGAACAAGTTCATGTGCGCTGAAATCAAATATCGTTGAAAAATGTCCGTTATCACCGATAAACTCAGGCAGCTCATCTTGCTTCATATTGAATACTTCTGCCACAGTAAAGGCATCATATTTCCCATATGTATGCGCTTTCATATCTTCAAAATATTCCCCTACACCTTGTACTTCCTCAACCATTTTCACGCAGGAAGCAAGTCCGTCCGTTCCGTCAGGTTCAAACGACGGGAAACTCAGATCTTTCTTAATATTGATAATTGCATCTATTCGAAATCCCGCCAGCCCTTTATCAAGCCACCAGTTCATCATTTTATAGATTTCATCACGAAGCTTCGGGTTTTCCCAGTTCAGATCCGGCTGTTCCTTTGCAAACATATGAAGATAATATTTCTCCGTCCCCGGCACCTTCTCCCAGGCACTTCCTCCAAAATATGAACGATAATTACTCGGCTCTTTTCCATCCTTTCCCTGTACAAAATGAAAATATTGCGCATATTCTCCCTCCGGATCTTCCAGCGCCTTCTGAAACCATTCATGCTTATCAGAGCAGTGATTTACGACCAGATCCATAAGAATAAACATCCCCCGCTTTTTCGCCTCGGCAAGAAGTTCGTCAAATTCCTCCATTGTCCCGAATTCTTCTGCAATTTTATAATAATCCGAAATATCATATCCCTGATCTACAAAAGGCGACTGATAAATCGGTGAAAGCCATATAATATCAATTCCCAGATCTTTCAGATAGTCCAGTTTGGATATAATTCCCCGCAGATCGCCAATCCCGTCCCCATCCGAATCCAGAAAACTCTTCGGATAAATCTGATACGCAACCTTGTCATGCCACCATTTTCTTTTCATTTCCATCTGCTCCTTATTGTCATTTTTGTATGATACTGTTATTATATAGCTGTAACAAAGAAAATTCTTGTACAATATTTTCATATTTATTGTACAATTCTGCCAGGGGTCAGACCCCTTTGCAAAAGGCTCCGTCCCCTTTGGGTAAAATTGTCCGAAAGGAGTTAAAATGGCGCACAATTCTTCTCTTTCTCCGGAACAGAAGGAACAGGCACGCCACGGCGAGCACATGTTTCCTCTGAAAAAATATATAACGACGCTGACTGAGCTGTATCCTTCCGTTTCTCCCCACTGGCATGACGAAGCGGAGCTGACTCTGATTACCGAAGGAAGCTGCACCTATCAGGTACAGCTTGATACATATGAAGTCAGAGAGGGAGATCTTCTTTTTGTACCTCCCGCCGTTCTCCACTCAATTACTGCTTCAACCCGGGATGGAATGCGTTCGGAAACTTATGTATTTCATATGAATTTTTTAGGAGCAAATTCTGCAGATATCTGCGCGGTTAAATACCTGACGCCTGTAATAAACCAGACTCTGATTCTGCCCTGTCTGATTAGAAAGAAACATCCGGCATATAAAAATGTTTTTGATATTTTCCTGAAAATAAACCAGGCTTATGACAATACGCCAGCAGGCTATGAGCTGCTTCTGCGTTCTCTCCTGCTTCAGGCCATAGTCGCGCTCCTTCCTTACAGCGATGAGCAGGTTGTTCATTCACCGCTTGAAACAGAACACACCTTTAAATTGAAACTTGTACTGGAATATATCGGAGAACACTACGCCGAGGAACTTACAATCCCCCAGCTTGCCCGGATCTGCTATTTCAGCGAATATCATTTTATGCGCTTTTTCAAAAAATATACAGGCACTTCCTGCCTGGAATATATTAAAAATCTGCGCCTGGAAAAGGCCGCGGAACAATTTGCACAGGGAGCCCAGTCTGTCCTGGATACCGCACTGTCTGCAGGATTTTCAAATTTATCTTATTTTTACAGGGAATTCAAAAAGAAATACGGGATGACTCCGAGAAAGTTTATAGAAAGCATACCTTCCGGAGCCTTTCAGGCTCCGTACCGGTATCAGTAAAACATCCATTATTTTGCATGATGCAAGGTCTCAGAAAAATCTGCTTTTTATATCAAAGCCATGATTCATTGGTCCGCTGCCCTTTCCCAGATCAAGCATTGCGGCAAGGGCGCCGGATATGTACTCTTTTGCTCTTTGTACAGCCTCCTCCAGTTCGAAGCCTTTAGCCAGATTCGACGCAATGGCGCTGGACAGCGTACAACCGGTACCATGCGTATTCGGATTATGAATGCGCTGACCGGAAAACCATTTTCCCCGGCCGTTCTGAAACAGATAATCATTGGCATCATTAAGGGCATGCCCTCCTTTCAGCAGAACTGCACATCCGTAAGATTCGCCAATCTCCTCGGCCGCCTTCTCCATTTCTTCCGTTGAAGTAATCTTTCTGCCGGAAAGCACCTCTGCCTCGGGAATATTCGGTGTAAGTACATCCGCTGCCGGCAGAAGCTTCACTTTAAGTTCTTCCACGGCATCCTCGCAAATAAGCCGGGCGCCGCTGGTTGCAACCATAACCGGATCCAGTACAATATTTCCGGCACTGTACTGCCCCAGCTTTTCTGCAATTACTGCAATCAGATCCGGAGAGGATACCATCCCGATCTTTACCGCATCCGGCCGGATATCTGTAAAAATGCAGTCAAGCTGCCGGGCCAGAAATTCCGGCGCCGCTTCCATAATTCCCGCCACACCGGTAGTATTCTGCGCAGTCAGCGCAGTAACCGCGCTCATGGCGTAAACACCGTTGGCCATCATTGTTTTAATGTCCGCCTGGATTCCGGCGCCGCCGCTGGAATCACTTCCCGCAATCGTCAATGCTGTTTTCATAGAAACCTTTTCCTTTCTATAGCAAATTATTATTTTTGTCAAAGTCGGCTGACTCTTTTCCAGAACAGATCAAAATCCGCAAATTCGGGCAGATAAATATCTGCTGTATTCCAGATCTGAGCCAGCTGTTTGTCATTCGATCTGTCATAGACGGCAACCGTTTTAAAACCTGCTTTTCCCGCTGTCCGAAGTGCGTGATATGCGTCTTCAAACACCAGCGTTTCTTCTGCATCTGTATCCAGATGCAGAGCCGCCGCGTAATAAATATCCGGCTGATTTTTCCCGCTTCCGATCTCAGAACAGGTAAATATTCCCTGAAAATAAGAAAATACTTTCAGCCGTTTCAGCGCAGCCTCCGTATTATTCCGGTCACCGGAAGTTGCAATTACCATTGGAATTTTTCTTTCACGGAACTCGTCCAGAAACTGACGCGCCCCTTCCTTAAGGGGAACTCTTTCTGCATAAAAATCCCGCACTTCCCTTGCAAGGCCTTTTACAACCTGCTCGCAGGTCAGCTCCAGACCATAATGGGAAATCAGATACCGGGCGCCCTCTTCCAGACTCATGGAGAAAAGAGTCTCTCCCAGTCCCTTTTCCGCCGGGATTCCCCGGCTTTTCAGATACAGCTCACCCAGGTTTTCCCATACCGGCATAGAATTCAGAAGTACTCCGTCTACATCAAAAATAATACCGCGAATCATCTCATTCTTTCACCATCTCTTCAGTAAGCATTCTCAGTTCCCTGGCTGCGGCTTCAATATTTTTCTGGGCAAAAATCGCACTTATAACAGCAATTCCGCAGATCCCGCTGTGTTTGAGCTGCGCAACATTATCCCGGGTTATACCGCCTATGGCAATAACCGGAATATCAACAGCTCTGCAGATGTCTCTGAGAACCTGATGATCCACCTCTGCCGCGTCGGCTTTGGATCCGGTATGAAATACTGCTCCCACTCCCAGATAATCTGCTCCCTGCCTCTGCGCCTCAAGAGCTTCTTCCACTGTACGGGCGGATACACCGATAATCCGGTCCGGTCCCAGTTTTGCGCGGGCCTCGCCTGCCGCCATGTCACTTTGCCCCACATGTACACCGTCTGCTCCGATCTTTGCAGCTAAAGCAACATTATCGTTAATTAAGAAAGGCACCTGATGCTTTTTACACAACTTCTGAATTACCTGAGCCTCCTCGAAAAATTCCTGGTCATCCAGTTCTTTCTCTCTGAGCTGAAGAAATGTTACGCCCCCCTTCAAAGCCTGTTCCACCTGTTCACAGAGTGTCTGTCCATTCAGCCAGCTTCTGTCTGTTACTGCATAGAGAAGCAGATCTTTTTTATCGCAGTTCATATTTTGCTCCTTTCTCAAGTTCTTCTCCTGTCATGTTATAAACAGCGTCAATAATCCGGTTCCGATAGGTGGCATTGCCATCACCTTTCTGCATCCGGCTCCACCCGATCTCACCGGCAAGCCCCATCATACACACCGAAGCCGCAGCCGCCTCCAGAGGGCTGTCAGGATTGGCTGTCAGATAAGCCGTCATAATTCCTGACAGCTGACATCCGGTTCCTGTAATTTTCCCCATCTCCGGACGTCCGTTTCTGATTACAAAACAGGAGATTCCGTCTGATACCAGATCAACCGCCCCGGTAACTGCAATGATACAACCGGCCTTCCGCGAAAATGCTTTCACAAATGCCACAGCCTCATCCAGCGTATCCTCTGTCACTGCATCCGCTATATCTGCATCCACACCCTTGGTATTTCCTCTGTCCCCGGCCAGCGTCCTGATCTCGGAAATATTTCCCCGGACTGCGCTCAGCCTCAGATTCTTCATAAGGGAAAGGGCAGTGTCTGTCCGAAATTCACTTGCGCCTGCGCCTACCGGATCCAGTACAATCGGATGTCCCAGTTCATTGGCACGGCGTCCGGCACGGAATATACCCTCAATACTGGTTTTGTGCAGCGTACCTATATTAATATTCAGTCCTCCGCAGAGAGAAGTTATATCTTCCACATCCTCCGCCTCATCAGACATAATCGGGCTTCCCCCACATGCGAGGATCACATTTGCCACGTCATTTACTGTAACATAATTGGTTATATTATGTATCAACGGGATGCGGCCCCTTACATTTTCAAGACAATTTTTAAACATTTTTGTTTCTTATACTCCTTTTTCATGTGCTGCCAGCAAGTCAAACACCTCAAGTCAGGGCGCGCCCCGGCTTTGTTCAAATGCATCAGTCCTGCTTCTTTCCCGCGCCTGCCGCCTGCACTTTCGGTTCCAGATTTCCCAGATAAATATCAAATACTTTCATCTTCTTCATAGCCGTCACCAGTACTGCCGCAATAATTGTTCCGCCGAAGCTTGACACAAAAAACGGGAGTACAAACCCGTATACCGCACTTTCACTTCCCATAAGAAGCGCCGCGACAGGATAGCTGAGGAATCCGCCGATCACAGACGTACCAAACAACTCTCCCGCATATGCCAGGGGAAGACGCTTTCCGTACTTATATAAAATACCGCACAGAAATGCTCCGCACATAGATCCCGGAAATGCCAGCAATGTTCCTGTACCCATAATATTTCTGAGGAGACTTGTCACAAAGGCCATGCCAACCGCATATCCGGGCCCTAAAAATACTCCGCCGAGTATGTTGATAAGATGCTGAACCGGAGCGCACCTGGATGCCCCAACGGGAACAGACAGCGGAGAACATACAATTCCCACCGCTACAAGAATACCTGCAAGGGCAAGCTTTCTCACATTTACATTTTTCATTTTTATACCTCCTAATACGCCGGATACAGACTCCGGCGCCCGGAAAAATATCCTGTATTTTAATCCGAAAATAATGTTACCACGTCCGCATAAGAAATGCAATATACTTGCCTTTACTGTCAAATAAGCACAAAAGTCATTCCATAAGCCTCTGATTCTTGTTATAATTTATTCAAATACTAGATAAAGGAAGATGAATACATGTCTGTAGAAATTGTAAAAAATTATTTTGACGCGAATCACATTAACAAAGAAATTCTGGAATTTCCCGTTTCCAGCGCAACTGTTGAACTGGCCGCACAGGCAGCGGGCGTTGAGCCCGCACGGATTGCAAAAACTCTGTCGTTTTATACGAAAGAAAAAGATGCGGCCATCCTGATTGTCACTGCCGGAGATATGAAAATCGACAACAGCAAGTTCAAACATTTCTTCGGAATGAAGGCAAAAATGCTTGCGCCGGAAGATGTGGAATCCCTGACCGGACACGCCATCGGCGGTGTATGTCCCTTTGGAAATCCGGATACTGTAAAAGTATATCTTGACGTTTCTATGAAACGATTCGATACCGTTTTCCCTGCTGCCGGCAGCGGAAACTCTGCAGTGGAAATGACCTGTGAAGAACTGGAAAAAGCCGCACGGTCACTCGAATGGATTGATGTATGTAAATAAAATATTCAGCTCAGAAGGGATAACCCTTTACGAAAGGAGGACTGATTTTGGCAAAATATGTTATGGCACTTGATGCCGGGACTACCAGCAACCGCTGTATTCTTTTTGATAAAAAGGGCAGAGTATGCAGCTCGGCCCAGCGGGAATTTACGCAGTATTTTCCCCGTCCGGGATGGGTGGAACATGACGCGGATGAAATCTGGGCCAGCCAGCTTGGAGTAGCAGTCGAAGCTATGAACAAAATCGGCGCATCTGCTGAAGATATTGCGGCAATCGGTATTACAAATCAGCGGGAAACAGTTATTGTATGGGACAAGGCAACGGGCGAACCGGTCTGCCGCGCCATTGTATGGCAGTGCCGGAGAACTTCCGGCTACTGCGACTCTCTGAAAGCGAAGGGATTGACAGAAAAGTTCCGGGATAAAACCGGACTTGTCATTGATGCTTATTTTTCCGGCACAAAAATAAAATGGATTCTGGATAACGTTCCCGACGCCCGGGAAAAAGCTGAAAAAGGAGAACTGCTCTTTGGCACTGTGGAAACCTGGCTGATCTGGAAACTGACAAAAGGCAAAGTTCATGTAACGGATTACTCCAATGCGTCCCGCACGATGCTGTTTAATATCAACTCCCTGGAATGGGACGAAGAGATTCTGAAAGAACTTGATATTCCCGGAAGCATGCTGCCGGAAGTCCGGCCGTCCAGCTGCATTTACGGAGAGACGGATCCCTCATTTTTCGGAGGCGCCATTCCGATTGCGGGAGCCGCAGGCGACCAGCAGGCAGCTCTGTTCGGGCAGACCTGCTTTGCTCCCGGAGAAGCAAAAAATACATACGGCACAGGCTGTTTCCTGTTGATGAATACCGGAGAAACTCCTGTGTTTTCCAAAAACGGGCTTGTTACTACCATAGCCTGGGGACTGGACGGGAAGGTAACCTATGCGCTGGAAGGTTCTATCTTTGTAGCCGGAGCTGCGATCCAGTGGCTGAGGGACGAGATGCGCCTGATTGATTCCGCTGCCGACTCCGCCTATATGGCGCAGAAAGTTCCCGACACAAACGGCTGCTATGTAGTTCCTGCGTTTACCGGACTAGGCGCGCCCCACTGGGATCAGTACGCAAGAGGAACCATTGTTGGAATTACCCGGGGCGTAAACAAATATCATATTATCCGGGCAACACTGGAATCTCTGGCCTACCAGGTAAACGACGTACTGACTGCCATGAAAGCCGACTCCGGTATTGAACTGGCAGCGCTCAGGGCAGACGGCGGAGCCAGTGCAAATGATTTTCTGATGCAGGTTCAGGCAGATATCATCAACGCGCCGGTCAGACGCCCTGCCTGTGTGGAGACAACCGCTGCAGGCGCAGCATATCTGGCCGGTCTGGCAGTCGGTTACTGGGCCGATAAAAATGATGTGATTAAAAACCAGATTATTGAACAAACCTTTGAGCCCTCCATCTGCCCGGAAGACAGAGACAGCCGGATCAGAGGGTGGAATAAAGCAGTAAAATATTCCTTCGGATGGGCAAAAGAAAACTAAAGTAAAGCAAAAGCAGCAGGAAAGACTTTTCAGCCGTATCCTGCTGCTTCCATTTTACGTCGTTTTTTCAGCCAATATCGAATCTCTGCCTGTTTTATTTCAAAAAGCTTTCAATGATAACAGACTCTGCTTCTTCTTCTGTAAGACCGAATGTCCGAAGCTTTACAAGCTGTTCGTCATTGATTCTTCCAATTGCCGCCTCGTGGATAATCTGAGCATCCACATGCTTGGCGTCAATTTCAGGTATGGAGCTGATCTCTGCATGATCCATGATAATGGAATCACACTGAATATGGGCATGACAGAGATTGTTCCCGATAGCCCTGGGATGGAATACCTGTCTGGATGTGCCCTTTCCAACAGAACGGGATACAATCCGCGCAGAGCTGTTTTCACCATTCAGCTCCACCTCCATATTTGACACTGCAGTCTGTTCCTCATCTGTCATAAGCTTCTCTGTAACAAACAGTTTCGCGTTCTCCGCAAGCTCAATATAGTTCTCTCTCTCTGTGGAATCCACGCCCTTGATCTGAGTAGTCTCCAGAGTAAATACTGAATTTTCTCCCACATAAATCTTTGTCACCGGATTGAGAACCTTGCTTCCGGTACCGTTTCCTTCTGCATAGTGATTTTCCACATATTTTACATTTGCGTTTTTTCCTACATGAAACGTATGAATTCCGTCATGGCGGGTCTCGCTGCATCCTTCGCCGTGTATACCGCATCCGGCCACGATCGTTACATCCGCGCCGTCCTCGATATAGAAATCATTATATACAATATCCACGCCTTCCTGAGACATTACCACAGGAATATGAACCTGCTCTTCTTTTGTCTCTCCGCTGATATGAATATCAATTCCCGGTTTATCTTCTTTTGGCACAATTTTGATGTGTCTGCTGTCTCCATGGCATACTGCCATACCGTTCAGCCGCAGATTGTACGCGCCCTCCTGCCTGAAGCCGTAAGAGTCTATTACCTTAAGCACATCTTCTGTCACTTTATTAAGCTCCATAGAGCTCACCTCCCTTTTGTCGCCTGCACTCACAGGAATCCGCTTCCTGATTAAACAGTTTCGGCATGATCTCTTCTGCAGCACCGATAGACTCTACTTTTCCGTCAGAAATCACCATAATCCGGTCCGCCATGCGGATAATCCTCTCCTGATGAGAAATCAGGATCATACTCTCCTGCTTTTCCTTATGAATCTGCTCAAACCGTTTGATCAGCATGGAAAAGCTCCACAGGTCAATTCC
The DNA here is from genome assembly GCF_056148955.1 of Mediterraneibacter sp. HA8405. NCBI lineage: Bacteria > Bacillati > Bacillota > Clostridia > Lachnospirales > Lachnospiraceae > Mediterraneibacter > Mediterraneibacter sp. HA8405. The sequence goes on from NZ_CM148758.1 coordinate 2,682,436, forward strand.
CGCCTCCGGTTCGTCAAAAATGCAAAGTTTATGCTGTTTTGCAAGCACTGTAGCGATCTCGATTCTTTTGATTTCTCCGCCGGAAAGTGTAGCGTCCGCCTCCCTGTCGATATACTCCATGGCACAGAGACCTACGCTGCTCAGCAAATTGCAGCATGTTTTTTCATCCAGAGAATGACCTGCCGCCAACGACAGAAGCCTGCGCACCGTCATACCTTTAAAACGAGGCGGCTGCTGAAAAGCAAAGCCGATCCCCGCCTTTGCCCTCTCATCTATAGTATATTCCGTAATATCTTCGCCGTTGAGCAGAATCTTTCCGGACGAAGGCTTGTTTATTCCCATCAGGAGCTTGGCAAGAGTAGATTTTCCACCTCCGTTCGGACCGGTGATTACAAGCATCTCACCGTCATTTACAGTGAAGCTGACGTCATTTAAAATCTCCGACTGCTTCCCTTCTTCTAAAACATCATATGATAAATGTTCTACCTGCAACATTTTTAATCTGTCACTTCCTTTTTCCTTAGATACCCGCAGTTCCGTATATCTGCCTGCAGATTACGCCGAGAACCTGCGAAACAGTTCTCTGTACCATTCAGCATAAATACTCCCCCGTCTCCAGATAAATGCAAATTCATGAACAACAGGAAAATCCCGAAGCGGAATCTGCCGCAGAGAGCCGTCTTCCAGTTCTCTGCGGACTGCGGCTTCATATAAAAATGTAATACCACATCCGGCTTTTGTCAACTCTTTAATCGTCTGCATGCTGCCCACTTCCATCCTTTTTGCAAAATCCTGGATACTCAGATTATGAGCCTCCAGACAGCGCTCCAGCACCTCTCTTGTGCCGGATCCCTCTTCACGCAGAAGAAGCCTTTCCTGAAAAAGTTTCTCGATACAGTCCGGCGTGTCACGAAAAGTATAATCCGGACTGCAGACAGCTATATATTTTTCCCGGGAAAAAATCTGAAAATCATACTCGGTTTTCTTGAAAAAGCCCTCCACAAGGGCAAAATCAATCCGGCCTTCATCCAGGCGCACAAGAAGATCGTGGGTATTTTCCACTTCCATATGAATTCTGGCCTGGGGATATCGGGCAAGATACTTTTCCAGCACCTGCCCCATCACTGCGTCTCCGATAGTGCGGGTAGCTCCGAACCGGATCTCCGCCTCCTGCTCCGTTTTCTGCATTTCATTCTGCATGGACTGTTCATCGTGCATCATTGCAAGAGACGCATTCCGCAAAATCTCCCCGGCGCCTGTCAGTCTGAGCTTCTTCCCTTCATACCGGAAAAGCTTAGTATTATAATGCTTTTCCAGGAAACGGATATGCTGAGAAACTGCCGGCTGCGTAATATTCAGTTTTTCTGATGCTCTGGTAAAATTCATATACCGGCACACCGTAAGAAACGTTTCCATTCTGAAATCAAGCATAATATCCCCCTTATATAAAGAGATAAGGAGCGGAGCACTCCTGCACAGAGTCCCCGCCCCTCTTTATACTGAACTACTCCCTGTATCTACTATAACATATTTTTATGATAAAATAAAGATATATAATTTTATTTTATGATTTGATTATGATATTGTATCTGCAGGAAAAAAATTACAGTTTCGTAGAAAGAAAAACGGACATAAAAAACTGTTTTCTTTTCGGAATGATGAGAGAAAGAGAGGAAAATACATATGAATTTACTAAAGAAAAACGTCCCGGGACTTCTGCTCTGCCTGGTTATAGCAGTGCCGTCCTGGTTTCTCGGTCAGGCGCTTCCTGTTATCGGAGGCCCGGTATTCGCAATCCTGATCGGTATGATACTGACACTTATTCTTACCAGGAAGGAAATATTTGCGGAAGGTATCAATTATACTTCAAAGAAAATTCTTCAGGCTGCCGTAGTATTTCTTGGATTCGGCATGAATCTGACGGAGATCCTGGCAAAAGGGAAGCAGTCTCTTCCTATTATTATTTCCACAATCACGACTTCCCTTGTTATTGCATTTATTCTTTACAAGGCCCTGAAACTCCGTGCGAATAATGCTGTTCTTGTGGGAGTGGGTTCCTCTATCTGCGGTGGAAGCGCAATTGCGGCGACCGCACCGGTAATCGGCGCATCTGACGAAGAAGTAGCACAGTCTATTTCTGTCATTTTTCTCTTCAATGTACTGGCCGCTTTGATCTTTCCAACACTGGGCGGAATGCTGGGGTTAAGCAATGAAGGCTTCGGACTTTTTGCCGGAACCGCAATCAATGATACATCGTCTGTTACCGCGGCAGCTACTGCCTGGGACGGCATCCACGGCAGCAATACACTGGATGCAGCTGCAATCGTAAAAATGACAAGAACCCTCGCAATCATTCCGATCACGCTGGTTCTTGCCATTTACAGAGGGAAAAAAGAAAAATCTTCAAAAGGCTCTTCGTTCAGTCTTAAGAAATCATTCCCTTACTTTGTATTGTTTTTTATACTGGCTTCAGTTATAACAACTTTCTTTCAGCTTCCCGCCGCAGTAACCGCCCCGCTGAAAGGCCTGAGTAAGTTTCTTATTGTTATGGCAATGGCTGCCATTGGTCTGAACACAAACGTCATTAAACTGATAAAGACCGGAGGCAAACCAATCTTTACCGGATTCTGCTGCTGGGCGGGAATCACCCTGGTAAGCCTGGGGCTCCAGCATATCCTTGGGATCTGGTAAATAAATTTGTCGAAATGAACTTGAATTAAGAAATACCGGAAAAAATTCAGAATTTCCTGGATAGAACGGGACGGAGATACGGGATGCGCCTTTCAGAAGAGGGGGACAGGGAATTCTGATGACTTTGGAATGAGTTTAGAAAAATAGGAACCTGAGAATCAGCGTCAGGATTTACAGCGGGCTCTGTCCGAGCGCATGCGAGTTAGCCCGCTGTAAATCCTGTTTTTAGCTGATTCCCAGGTTCCGTTATTTTTCTTAACTCATGGAACGGAAACAGAATTCCCTATCCCCCTCTTCTGAATCCGTCTTATAAAAACTTCTTTGTCCTCTGTTTTCCTTTTTCGATACCGGAAGTTCACTTTGACAAATCCGGATTTTTTCTTGCAATTTTCTCTCCGAACTGATAATATATTCTCAGTTCGTGAGGGAGTAATTGGCGTACTTCTACGTGGTAAGTCAACATACTGGCCATTCGGCCTGGCTTATCTTAAATAATGAGACTCATGTACAGTTTCTTTGTGTGCTGTACATGTTTGTTCCGGCAGGTGCAGCAGACGCGCCTGTTTTTTTTCGCGGAAAATATATTCATACCTCTTCAGAGACATGGATATTTCAGGCAGGAAACGTATCACAATACATTTTACATATCAGGAGGAAATTTTATGGGATTACTGGAACTTTTTATTTTAGCAGTAGGACTGTCCATGGATGCCTTTGCTGTTTCTGTCTGTAAGGGCCTTGCCATGCCGAAAATCACGGTTAAGAAAGCAGCTGTCGTAGGCATATGGTTCGGAGGATTTCAGGCACTGATGCCGGCGCTGGGATATCTGCTCGGTTCTCAGTTCAAAGACAGCATCACAGCCATTGATCACTGGATTGCTTTTATTCTGCTTGGCATTATCGGAGGAAATATGATACGGGAAGCCTGTTCAGGCGAATGCGAAAATGAAAGCGATTCTCTGGATATAAAGACCATGTTTCTTCTGGCAGTTGCCACCAGCATTGATGCCCTGGCCGTGGGCATTACATTTGCATTTCTGAAAGTCAATATTGCTGCCGCTGTCTCCTTTATCGGAATTACAACATTTATCATTTCTGCCGCCGGAGTGAAAATCGGCAATATCTTCGGCACAAAGTATAAATCAAAAGCAGAACTGGCCGGCGGGATCATACTGATTCTGCTGGGTCTGAAAATCCTGCTGGAACATCTGGGGATTCTGTAAAAAAAAGTTCCCAGAAAACAAAGATACCGCAAAAGATCTCGGGAAATTAAAGCCGGAATCTTCTGCGGTATTTTATTTTTTCAGAAAACATATTGACGCGACACTAAAAAACACATATACTGATATCAAAGCTAGTTAGTTACTCAACTAACAAACTAGCAAGCAAAGGGTGGTGAATTATTTGCACATTAATCCGGATACAGAAAAACCGATTTTCATTCAGATTGCAGAACAGCTTGAGGACTCTATCTTCACAGGGATATTCCCGGAGGAAAACAAAATTCCTTCAACCAACGAAATCTCTGCCCTGTTGAATATTAATCCCCACACAGTTCTAAAAGGAATGAATCTGCTTGTGGATGAAGGAATTATTTATAAAAAAAGAGGTCTGGGTATGTTTGTAAAAGAAGGGGCTGTTGAAAAGATACGAAGGAAACGGCAGGGACTGTTTTATGACCAGTATATTGCCGCAATGATCGCCGAAGCATCAAAACTTAAAATGACAAAGGACGAGATTATTGCTTTATTAGAAAGGGGTTATGAAGATGAGTGCAATTCAGATTAATAATGTTACCAAACGCTATAAAAACGTTACCGCTCTTGACCATGTCTCATTTTCTTTTAGACATGGAAAGATCTATGGTTTTCTCGGGAGAAACGGCGCCGGAAAATCCACTCTTATCAACATTATCGCCAACCGCATTTTTGCTGATGAAGGAACTGTTTTTATCGATGGTCTTCCTGCAGGAGAAAATATGGACGTGCATGAAAAGATTTTCTGTATGAGCGAAGCCGATCTTTATGCCTCAAGCCTTAAAATTAAGGACCTCTTTAAATGGATAGACCGCTTTTACGACAGCTTTGATCTGAAAAAGGCATTCCAAACCGCAGAAAAATTTGATCTTGATGTAACCAAACGTTTCAAGGCCCTTTCAAAAGGATATCAGTCCATTGTCAAACTGACGGCGGCTCTGGCGCTGAACGTCCCCTATGTGATCTTTGACGAACCGGTGCTGGGGCTTGACGCCAATCACAGAGAATTATTTTATAATCTTCTGCTGAAAAACTTTGAAGACAACGACCAGACAATTATTATCGCTACCCATCTGATTGAAGAAGTCGCCAATATTATTGAGGAAGTTGTTTTAATTGATAAAGGAAAACTGCTTCTCCAGGAAAACGTGGACACGCTGCTGGAAAGAGGATACTGTGTCTCTGGTCTGGCAGAAGAAGTTGACAGTTACTGTAAGGATAAAAATGTGATCGGGAACGATGAACTGGGTGGCCTGAAACTCTCCTATATAATCGGCGAAAAGACGAAACTTCCACCGGGAAGCCATTTACAGATTACCCGAATGAATCTGCAGAAGCTGTTTATAAAACTGACAGAGAAAGGCGGGGATGAATGATGAAAAAATTACGTATCCTTATTCAGTATGAATGTATGACTTCATTTAAGTATATCTGGCTGTTTTATGCAATCATGTATGCGATTGTTCTGCTGATCTATATTATGGTCTCCGCCATAACAGGAGATCCGGAGACCGCAGGCACCAGCTGTCTGGAGATGAACACCTTTATTTATGTGGGTATTCTCGGTGCATTAGGGTACAGTGAAGACTTTAAAATGATGATCCAGAACGGATTTACACGGAAATATATTTTTGCTGCCACACTCTCCATGTTTGCATTTATCGGAGGGATTATGTCGTTTGTAGATACTGTTATGGGTAATCTGCTGCACTATTTTGTTCCAAATTATAACTCTCTGTTCGGCGTTATTTACGGATATGGCGATATTCTTCCAAACTGGATCTGGCTGTTTCTTCTCTATATGCTAATCAGCAGCCTGTCCTATCTGGCCGTCCTTGTGATACACAAACTGGAGAAAACTCTGTCCCTCTGCCTGGTTGCGATCCTCGCCGGCATAATACTGCTGGCGGTGGCACTGTTCCGATATGTTCTGCCGCAAAATCTTGTGGATAGTATCAGGAAACTGGCCTCCCGGGCAATGGGCTTTATGAACGGCGGAACAGTCAACTACCTGTTACCCCTTCTGACCCTATTGCTGCTGGCAGCCGTCTTTTATCTGGGTGCCTATGCCATCATTCGCCGGACGGAAGTGAAATAAGTATAACTTCGGATTTGTCGAAGTGAACTTCCGGTATTGAAAAAGGAAAACAGAGGACGAAGAAGTTTTTCTGTTCCTCAGTCCGGAAATTCCCTTCGCAGATCCTCATAAGACAAAAACAGCGGGGAGCTTTAACGGCGGAGACGGCAGGTGATCCAGGCAGTAGTGATGCTTTAGATCCGGGCAACTGCAGTCGGAACAGCTCCGGTTTTTTCCTGTTTTCTGAAATTCGGAATTGTCGGGGATACTGCTGACTGGATGTGCGCAGAAAACAGCGGGATACCGCCGATTGGATTCGACTTTTGGAAATGAGGGATGTGTGCTTTTGGTGACTTTGGAGCAGATATTAGAAAAACAGAAAACCTGGCGGCAGGCGTTAAAATTTACAGCAGAATTGTCTGAGCGAATGCGAGTTTTCTGCTGTAAATTTTGCTCTTAGCCTGTCGTCAGGTTTTTTAGTTTTTCTTTATCTGCGGAACGGAAACAAAAGCACACATCCCTCATTTCCAGATCCGATTATCCAATCTCCTGGTATCCAGGTGTTTTCGGACGCCTCTCCACTCACAGCTCTCCGACAAATCCGAATCTACATATTCTCCAGCAATTTGTCGATGCTGACAAGTTTTACGCTGAGCACAAAAATATCTGTTGCTACTGCCAGTTCTTCCGGAGTCGGATATGACGGCGCAATACGAATATTACTGTCATGCGGATCCTTTCCATACGGATAAGTCGCGCCTGCGCCCGTCATCACAAGTCCTGCCTCTTTTGCTTTTGCAACGATTGCCTTTGCACAGCCTTCCATGGCATCAAAGGAGATGAAGTATCCTCCCAGCGGCTTGATCCAGGAACCAATCTCCAGACCGCCCAGCTCTCTTTCGAGTACATCGATTACAGCTTCAAATTTCGGGCGCATAATGTCCGCATGTTTCTTCATATGTTCCACAATTCCGTGTACGTCCTTGAAGAAACGTACATGCCGAAGCTGATTCACCTTATCATGTCCGATTGTCTGCATCTTCATCATGTTTCTGATGTCATTCAGGTTCGCTTCAGATGCGGCAAGTGCAGCGATACCCGAGCCCGGGAAGCTGATCTTGGATGTAGAAGAAAACTTGTAAACCATATCCGGGTTACCGGCTTTCTTACACTCTGAGAGAATTTCGATCAGATAGTCCTGTTTGTCTTCATACAGATGATGTACACAATATGCATTATCCCAGTAGATACGGAAATCTTCTGCCGCAGGTTTCAGATTCGCAAAACGGAAAACCGTTTCGTCTGAGTATGTAATTCCCTGTGGATTTGAATATTTCGGCACACACCAGATTCCTTTAACAGCAGGATCTTCACTTACAAGCTTTTCTACTATATCCATATCCGGTCCTGTAGACGTCATAGGCACGTTTATCATCTCGATGCCGAAATGTTCCGTAATACCAAAATGTCTGTCATAGCCCGGCACCGGACAGAGAAACTTCACTTTATCCAGCTTGCACCACGGTGTACTTCCAAGAATACCGTGCGTCACAGCGCGTGCTACTGTATCGTACATAACGTTCAGGCTGGAATTTCCAAAGATAATCACATTATCCTTCGGAACTTCCATCATATCGGCAAGAAGCTGTTTTGCCTCGGCGATACCATCCAGACCGCCATAGTTGCGGCAGTCAACGCCATCAGCACAAGTCAGATCCGCACTGCTGTTCAGCACATCCATCATCCCCATTGACAGATTAAGCTGCTCTGTTGACGGCTTTCCTCTGGACATATCCAGCTTCAGTCCCTTGGCCTTTACTTCTTCATACCTGGCTTCCAGTCCGCTTTTCAGTTCCAGCAGTTCTTCTTTCGTTAAATCTTTGTACGCAGTCATTACAGAAATCCTCCACTCTTTCTTAAACATTGATACACTCTTTTTTTCACTGTTTGATATTGTATATAATTTTTGATAGTTCGTCAATGGTTTCTTGCATTTTTATCGTTTTTTTCTTGGCTAATTCACTCAGAATATCATTTTTTTGAAATCTACATCTTCATTTCATTCATTTTAAACTTTTCACTTCCATATTATGAGAACTGTTCCTATATTGCTGCAAAAGATTTTTCCCAAAAATTCACCCCGTACAGCCCAGCTGTACGGGGTGAATTTTATCAGATATTCTTCCGATATGATCAATCTTTTTTACGTGATGTAACTATACTCTGGATAATAAGGAACAGACACAGCATAGCCGCTACTGTAATTCCTGTCCACCATGCATCGTCCAGACCGATTGAAGAAACAATGTTCTGAATTGTGCTCAGTGAAAGAACACCAACGAATGTTCCGATAATATTACCAACACCACCTGTCAGCAATGTACCTCCGATAATGGATGATGCAATCGCATCCATTTCCATACCTTGCGCATGTGACGGTGAACCGGAACCAACATACAGGAAGAATGCATATCCTGCAATACCTGCCAGAATACTGCACATAAGATGTGCAATAAATTTTGTTCTCTTAACGTTAATACCGAGCATCAACGCGCTCTGGCTGTTTCCGCCGACTGCGTAGAACGCGCGTCCGAGTTTTGTCCAGCGAAGCATTACAAATAAAAGAACTACTACAAGCAGAGCAATAATAACACCGATGTTGATATATGCATCAACATAATTTCCGAGACGGTTTACATTTCCCATTCCCGGAACGATGATACGTGTACTCTTCAGCGCCTGGAATGCTTCATTCTCTACGTTAAACGGCTGTGAATGTACAATTGTGGTCATACCTCTTGCAAAGAACATACCAGCCAGTGAAATAATAAAGGGCTGGATTTCAAGGTAAGCTACAAGGAATCCCTGTACAACACCATATGCAAGACCAATGCCAAGAGCTACCAGGATAGACAGCGGAACATTTCCGCCCATGTAATCCAGGCATACCGCACAGCTCATGCAGACCAGAGCAACTACACCGCCGACAGAAATATCGATTCCGCCGGTAATCATAACAAGGCTCATACCGCATGCCGTGATGATCAGAGCTGACTGCTGCATCAGAATGTTAAATAAGTTCTGAGCGTTTCGGAAACCGCCTCCAAGGAAAATGATGGCACCGAGATACATAACAAGGAAAATTACAATTGTTATGATTAACAGCAGATTCTGATCGGAAATATTTACTTTTTTCTTCGCCTGCTTTCCAGCTGCAGCTGTTTTACTAGATGTTGCCATATTAGCCGACCTCCTTTGCAGTATTCTTCTTTGAGCTCAGCTTTTTGCCAAGGGCACCAAGACGCTCTTTTACAACAGGCGCACTTAATACAACAAGCACGATTACGACAACAGCCTTATAAGCCGGAAGAGCTTCTGAAGGCACATTGTATTTATACAATGTTGTTGTCAGGAACTGAATTGTATACGCACCCATGATGGAACCAGCCATGTTAAATTTACCACCGGCAAGTGAATTGCCGCCGAGAGCAACAGCCAGGATGGCATCCATCTCAATGTCTTTTGCAACTACAGAATAGTTAATCGTAGAAATACGGCTTACTTTGATTAATCCTACAACTGCAACACAGAGTCCGAGAATAACAAAAGTAAGAATCTTAATCAGTTTCGGATTCAGACCATTCAGTCTCGCTGAATTCTCATTAATACCTACAGACTGTACATAAAGCCCCAGTGTTGTGAACTTAAGTACAAGCGCAATAATAACAACACAGATTACCGCAATAAAGAACGGTGTCGGAACCGGAATTCCCGGAATTGTTCCTCCGAAATAACCGAATGACGGCTCACTTACGATCGGCAGACGGTTCTGGTTGATCCATGCAGCAATATTACGTCCGGCTGTATAAAGAATCAGGGTCGCAACCATAGGCTGTATCTTGAAGAACGCAACCAGGACACCGTTAAAAGCACCGAACAGCATAGCTACTACGCATGCAAGAAGGAATGCCACAATAACAGGAGCCTGAAGTGATTCCGGCTGTGTCTCTGTACCGCAGAGCACACGAAGGATCACACTGCCGGCAATAGCAACTGCCGCGCCAACACTGATATCCTGTCCACCGGTTGCCGCTGTTACCAGAGTCATACCGATCGCCAGAATCGCCAGCTCGGATCCATTGTCAAGAATCGTAATAAGAGAACCGGAAAGAACCGGATAACCTTCACTGTTATGATTCAGGGCAATTGCATAAAATCCGGGATCCATAATCAGATTGAAAATAGCCAGCAGAAGAAGGGCTACAATCGGAATAAATATCGGTTTTCTTGTCAGCTCTACAAAGAACTGACCTACACTGCTTTTACTTTTTGTTCCACTCTTTTGCATTATTTCTTGTCACCTCCGGCAATAGTACCCATGATATTGCTCTGGGTCAGCTCGCTGCCTGAAATCTCGCCGACAACCTTACGGTCTCTCATAACGACAAGACGTGAGCATGTACGGAGCATCTCGTCTGTTTCCGAAGAAATAAATGTAACGCTCATTCCTTCTGAAGCAAGCTTGAGTACCAGTTTCTGAATTTCAACTTTTGTACCAATGTCGATACCACGTGTCGGCTCATCCAGAATCAGATAATCCGGATGTGTCAGCAGCCACCGCGCAATGATACATTTCTGCTGATTACCACCGGAAAGTGATTTGATCGGTGTATCTGCAGAAGCTGTCTTGATTTCAAGAAGCTTGATATATTCATCTGCAATCTTATATGCCTCGCTCTTTGAGTACGGACGGAAAAATCCTCTCAGTACCTGCTGTGCAAGGATAATATTGTCGCGTACGGAAAGATCTCCGACAAGGCCGTCATCTTTACGGCTTTCAGAAAGATATGCAATGCCAAGTTTCATAGCATCGATCGGCTTGGAAATTTTCACATCTTTTCCTTTAACCTTTACTTTTCCGGCAATTACTTTATCAGCGCCGAAAATAGCACGTACGCATTCGCTTCGTCCGGAACCAAGCAGTCCGGCGAATCCGTTAACTTCACCTTTCTTAATATGGAAATTAAACGGTTTGATTCCGGCGTTGCTCTGAAGACCTTCAGCCTCAAATACATTCTGGTCTGCGTCTGCTCCCTGATATACAAGGCTGTCGTCTTTGATTTCTTCCTCGTCATCCAGCTCTTTTCCAAGCATCTTGGCAACGAGCTGAATTCTCGGGAGATTTTCGATTTCATACTGACCTACAAGCTGTCCGTCTCTGAGAACTGTAATCTTGTCGCAGACTGCGTATACCTGCTCAAGGAAGTGGGTTACAAAGATAATTCCAACGCCTTTTGCTTTCAGGTCACGCATCATTTTGAACAGCTTCTCAACTTCACTGTCATCCAAAGAAGATGTAGGTTCATCGAGAATCAGGACTTTACAGTCCATATCAACAGCACGGGCAATGGCAACCATCTGCTGAATCGCGATGGAATAGCTTGACAGCTGCTGTGTCGCCTCAGCCGGGATGTCCAGTTCTTTCAGGATCTTGGTTGCTCCCGCATTCATCTTTCTCCAGCTTGTGCCAAAACCTTTGGTACGACCTATGTACATATTCTCAGCTACCGTCAGATTCGGGCAGAGTGTAATTTCCTGATAAACAGTACTAATGCCCAGGTTCTGTGCGTCCTGGGGGGAATGAATTACTGCCGGTTTATTCAGACCTTTAAGGAAGATCTGACCTTCGTCTTTTTCATATACGCCTGTAAGTACTTTAATCAAGGTAGATTTTCCGGCACCGTTTTCTCCCATCAGCGCGTGAATCTCGCCTTCTTCCAATGTAAAATCAACATTCTGCAGGGCACGCACTCCGGGAAAGCTTTTATAAATGCCTCTCATTTCGAGTACAGATTTTTCTTTCACCAGTATATTCACCTCTCAACCTTTTATTTAAAAAGCGCGGTGCAGCGTACAAGAACCTTTTTCCGCTGCGCCGCGTACTTTTTATTCACTCACAATCGGCTTTTGATTAGATACCGTATGTATCAACATCTTCCTGTGTAATTGTTTCTGCGTCAAAGCCTTTTTCTTCCATAACGATTGTCTTCTCTGTGATTTCCTCACCGTTCTCCAGTTTCTGGATAATCTCGTCAATGTAGGAAGCCTGGTACGGATTACACTGTCCGTCATAGTTCCATCTGCCTGCAAGTACTTCTTCAAGTGCCCATTTGTTTGTATCAAATCCCATGATTACAACATCGCCGTCAACACCGTGTGAAATGTTAGCTGCGTCAAGTGCTGCAACAGCTCCTCTTGCCATATCATCGTTTTCAGCATAGATTACGTTGAAGTCCTGTCCTGAATCGATTACGGACTGAGTAATCTGCTGTGCTGTCTCTGCGTTCCAGTCAGCTGCCTGCTGTTTTACAATTGTCCAGCCTTCAGCCTTTGCCATTTCGTCCATAGCTGCTGTACGTCCAACCTGTGCAGCCGAACCCATAACACCCTGGATGTGGATAATATTGTACTCACCAAGATTCTGCTCTTTCAGCCAGTTAACAGCTGTGTCACCCTCAGCTCTCATATCTGATACGATAGAAGCTACATAAAGGCTCTCATCTGCGTCAATTGTACGGTCAAACAGGATAACCTGTGTTCCTGCATTCTGTGCATCCTGAAGAACTGTATCCCATCCTGCTGTATCTGCTGCAGAGATAAGAAGGTAGTCAACACCGTCCTGAATGAACTGCTGTGCTGCAGAAATCTGCTCATCGTTTTTCAGGCTGTATGCGAAGGAAGCGTCATAACCATTTTCCTTTGTAAACTTTTCCTTCATGTCAGCGTCGTTAGCTGTACGGTATCCGGACTCGTTCGGGTCATTGTTGATGATACCAACTTTGATCAGATCGCCGTCGCTGCCGCCGCCTTCATTGCTGTCACCACTGCTGCTGTTTCCGCCGTTTCCGCATCCGATTACTCCTACTGCCATTACGGCTGAAACAAGTAAAGCTAAAATTTTCTTTTTCTTCATTTTCGTTCCTCCCTTTTCTAATGTTGGATCTTTTCGGAAAACATATTTTTTCCTGTGCTTACATAATATCACTTTTATTGCCTTTTGTTCAATCTGATTCTTTTATTATTTTCGGGTTTGTTAATTATTCATAATACAAATTTTGCTGTTGACATATAATATATATTACAACCTGTATATTTTGTATATTTTTTTACTATATATTTATGTGCATGTTGATTTTTTTCATTTTTTACATTTTTTGTATATGTATTTTATCTTGTTTTTCCATTTGTGCAAAATAGAGTGATATGTATAGAAAGTTGATTTTTTTTATTTTTTCACCTGTTTTTTGCTTTTCAGGCGTCTGTATTTTATGCAATTTTAAACACAGACAGGTAAAAAAATCTATCTTTTTATTAAATGCAGATATTTCTCAGTACAAAAATCATTTTGAAAAAGAATACAGCCCCATTTTCAGGAGCTGTACTCTTCCGTCAGTTTCTCAGATTATTTTTTTCTGCGTTTTACTTTGACTGCTGTAATTTTTCCTGCAGCCGCGAATGCAAGTATGCATGCCGCTGCTATCGGAAGTACGTTTGTCGTATCTCCCGTCTGAACAGCTTTATCCGGATCATCACCTGTCTGGCTCTGATTGTTTCCGCCCTGTGTACTTGATGACGGATCATTGGTACCGGACGGCTTCTGATCCTCACCGCCTGGCACGTCCGTTCCAGGTTTGTCAGTTCCCGGCTGTTCTGTTCCAGGTTCGTCGGTTCCCGGCTGTTCCGGATCTTCTTTCTCTGTTACCGCTACCGTAAATTCAGCTGTCTGTCCGCCGTATCTTACAATAATTGTCTGTTCGCCCGGTGTATTTGCATCATATCCTTCTACTGTGTAATCACCTGCCGGAACTGTTGTTTCTGTTCCGTCACTGTACACAGCAGTTACAACCAGGTCACTCAGATCAAGCTCCTCTCCCAGCGTATAGTCTTTCTTTACATTGCCGCTGAGCTGAATTTTTTCAAGAGTCGGTGTTTGAACGCTCTCTCCTTCTACTTCCACTGCGGTAGAGTATTCCATTACAAAACCGTCATAATTTGCCGTTACCTTTGCAGTTACGATAGTTTTGCCGGCTGCTGCCGCAGTAACTGTTCCGTCTTCGTAGACAGCGACATCTGAATTTTCCGAAGTATATTCTACTGTCACATATTCTGCGATCTCCTCCGGAATCTGGAGCAGTTCCTGAGTCTCTCCGGCTTCCAGCGTCGCCTGATATACCGGTTCCGCAATATGCGCGAATGGATTAACGGCTTCATCTTTGTACTCAAGATTGTCCATTATAAAACGGAGATCTGATTCAGCTTTTTCTGCTTTTGTATAAGAATCTGCATCTTTCGCCGCTTCGATCGCCGTCTCAAGCCTTGTTTTGGACAGATCGGACAGATAAGCCGTGTCAATAGCTTCCGCTTCCTCGATCAGTGCGTCAAGCGCCTCCCGGTCAAGAGGAATCACTGTGTAAGTAAAGGAAACTTCTGCTGAAAGTACGCCGTACGCGACATTTCCCGTCAGAGTTACATCTGTCTCTTCAGCCGGGCTTACAACTGTTCCGTCGTCTGCAATCACATCCGGATTGCTGCTGGACCAGGTAATATTCAGTCCATCTACAGATTCCGGAAGTTCCAGATCATACTTGATCTCATCCGCGCTTTCATTTGCGCCGATCAAATCGTCTCTCTCAACCGCGGCATCTAGTTTTGTCTGAAGAGACTCCGCAAATTCATCTTCTGCCTGAGCCTGTACTTCGGCTTCGGACATAGCGATATTATATACCTTCACATCATCAATCAGGCCTTCATACTCCGGATCCCAGAAGTTAACGCCAAGATAGATATCTGCGTTCTCTCCCTCCAGCGGATCGTTGCTGTCGGATGTTCCCATGGTGATTCCATCCAGATATAAGGTAGTTTCTCCTGCCGTACCGGTTACTGTGATCTGATGCCACTGTTCGCTCGGAACAACCGGATTTGCAAGAGTCACCCACTGTCCGATTACACCGTTCGCCCAGAATTTCAGCCTGTCGCCGGAATCTCCGGATATGGCAATCCATTTTTCCGGATTGTGATATCCCATAAACAGCATAACCTGGTTTCCGGCAAGGGGTTCATCTGACTTCACCCACATGGATACCGTGTACTCAGTCCCGAGATCGTTCAGATTCAGCTTAAGGCCGTAATCGCCAAGGCGGACTGCATTTCCTGTTCTGCCTTCGTCATAGACCGGATTGCCCGCATAAGCATTCAGGGCTGTCACAAGAGCCGTCGCTTCAGGAGTTCCTTCCACTCCATTTTCCAGGCTGTCTTCAAAGTCATAGGACGCTACAAGTCTGTCGTCCAGAGCGCCGCTGACCGATACTGCCGTCGTTCCTGTCTGTGAAGTCTCTCCGATCGTTACCGTTGTCGTAATCTCCGCTTCTCCCGGTCCGACTGCTGTCACTGTACCATCCTCAGATACTGTGGCTACTTCTTCATTGCTGCTCCTGTAGGTGATCTCCGGATTGGAGTCAGCTACAACCGGATGCAGAGATACGTCGATCTGCTCTGTTCTGCCAAGCACCATGCTCATGGATTCTGTTACTGTAATCCCCTCTGCAAGCAGTTCTTCCGCTGTTGTCTCGCCGTCATAAAGACGATATACTTCACCCTCGCTTAACGTACGGTTATATACCTTAACTTCATCTGCTGCTCCGGTAAACTCCACATCCCAGAATGTAACGCCGACATAAATATCCTGATTGCTGCCGACCAGCGGAGAATTTGTATCTCCCGCTCCCCACTGTTCGCCGTCCAGGTATGCTTTTACACCGGAAGCGGATCCGGTCAGTGTAAGCTGATGCCAGTCAGCGCTGATATCCGTCGTTCCAAGGCCTGTCCAGGAGAAACCGTTTCCATTTCCCCAGAACCTATACTCGGTACTATTGTCAGCCTCGCCTGCAACTGCAAGCCATTTTTCCGGGCTGTGATATCCGAGAAACAGGGTTGCCTGATCCGCCTGGATCGTATTATCCGGTTTAATCCAGAGCGAAACTGTAAAGTTTTCTCCAAGATTCTCCCGGTTGAGCTTCAGACCGTAATCACCGAGCTGAATTCCCTTTCCGCCGTCATATCCGTCAACATACTCCATTCTGCCGGAATATGGATTAAGACCGGTAACAATTGCCGAAGCGTCTTCCCCGCCCTGGCTGTCTGTCAGATTCTCATCGTCAAAGGAAAAGGAAGCCACCAGGCCTTCGCTCAGATCATACTCTTCCGCATTAACTACATTTTTTACTCCGGGTACAAATACAGATGTCAGAACCAGGGCACCTGCGAGAAGTCCGGATAAAAGATTCTTTCTTTTCATTGTTTAATCTCCTTTCTTCACCAAACCTGATCCTAACGGTAGTCGCCGTCAACAACATGAATTGTAACGGTATCTTCCATCTGCTGCCCGTTGTACTCATAAGAAACGGTAAGTTCCTTATCTCCTGCCGTGCTCATGTCGATCTCGCCGGCATTCGTAACTGTACATTCCGTAATAATCTCTGTACCGCCGTTTGCCGTCTCAACTACGACGCGGATGTCGTCTGTATCAAGGGTCTCACCGGCAGTGTACAGTCTCGTCGTCTTCTGAACGGACGTCGCTTCTGCGGCATTGTCTGTGGATACGTAGAATGTCGCTGCCTCCGCGTCCGGATCCTGCTCCAGATACAGGGCGCCGTCACGGCTTACCATATAGTATCCCGGATACTGTACGCTCTCGAAGGTCACGCCTTCTCCCGCAAATCCTTCCAGGGTGCGGAACGACATGCGTTTTGCTTCATTCTCCGTGCCGCCTGCATCCTGTGCAAGTACGATGCGGATCGTGCCGTCGGCCGCCTGATCGCCGGCCGCCATGTAAAGTCCCGGCTTGTTGTTGGACTCAATAGAAACATAGGCGTCCGTATTTACGCCTGCTGACAGGCTGTCAAAGTTTTCAATCTTGGCCGGATTGATCTCCCACTCTTTCTCAGTGCCGGGCTGGAAGAAATCAACGATGATCTCCTTGCTTCCCCGGGCTGTAAGGCTGGACGTACTCCAGTCTGTCATCGGATAGTCGGCGTCATTTGTTGTATTTACAAAAGGAACGTTGGCCACATAGGAACCGGTGCTGTCTTTGATCGTGCTGACTGTGCCGTTCAGGCCGACTGCCGTCTTGGCAATGGGATCAATGCTTCCGTCTTCATTGATATCAAACTTCTCGATACATGCAACCCTCCGGTAACCGCTTCCGTGAGGCAGGCTTCCGTCATGGTATACGAAATATGTCTGTCCCTCGAAATCAAATACTGCCATGTGGTTTGTATTTGCTGTAGCAGAAGGTTCCATAATGATACCGCCGAATGTCCAGTCATTGCTCATCAGATCGTCTGTTGTAGCATATGCCATTTGCTCTCTCCAGTCTGCCGCGAAGAACATATAATACGGTCCGTAATAATTTCCGTTCTCATCCTTCTGACGGTAATAGAACGGAGCCTCTGTAAAACTGTGGCCTTCAAACTTATCCTGGTCATTAAAGATCTCAATGCCGTTCATCTTGCCGACCACGATGTCGTTGCCCTTCTCATAGCCTACAGACAGATTATTGGGATTGCCGTCCTGATCCTTGATCGTAACAGTCTCGCCGCACTCCACCTGGCATACGAAGAAACGGTTGTTTCCCCATCCTACATATACATCGTCGCCTTCCACCCACACAGTGGGGTCGATATCTTCCCACGTATGCGGGCCGTTCGGCGTGTCAATATTTCTGACAAGGGGATGTCCGATATCTGTAAACGGACCTGTCGGAGAGTCGGAAACCGCCGCGCCGATACATTTGCCGCCACCGACGCTTCCATTTCCTTCCGCGCAGTAGAAGAAGTAATATTTATCCCCTACTTTTGCCACCTGGCTTGCCCATGCGGATACATCGTCGTTTCTCCAGCTGACGTCCTGCATGGACATAATCGTACTTTCATATTTCCACTCTTTCAGATCTTTGGTAGAATAGCACAGCCATCTTGGCATTGTGTAATATTCACCTGTAGACACATCCTGTCCTACATAAGCATATACAGTGTCGCCATCTACCATAATGGACGGGTCGCCGCCGTATATAAATCCGTTCTGGCCGTTTACGGCAATTTCGTCCGGTCCGAACCCGAATAACGGGTTGCCGTTGCTGCTTTTTGCCAGAACTTTTTCTACCGGTTCCGAATCGCTCGGATCCGCCTGTGCGGGAGATCCGCACATGGTAATGCCCGTAAGCATTACCAGTGCGCCCGCAAGAAGTCGTTTATGTATTTTCATAAGCCGCTTCTTACCCTCTCTTTCTTTTTTTCAGTACAACTGCTGTTGCTGCTGACAGCGCGAGAATCGCTGCTGCTGCCGCCGGCACAACATTTGTCGTATCGCCTGTCTGTACCGCGGCGTCATTGTCTGAGGACGGCTGTGAAGCGTCCGGAGCCTGCTGATCCGGATCTGCCGGCTTCTGTCCCGGGTCGTCTGATCCGGGCTTGTCTGTTCCCGGCTTGTCCGTTCCGGGTTCGTCTGTTCCCGGCTTGTCCGTTCCGGCTGCCGTTACAGTTACATCAAAGTACTCTTTCACAGTTACATCACCTTCTGTGTAAGATACTTCGATCTTCTGCGCGCCTTCCAGATCTTTATTGTATCCGGAAATCTCTGCCTCTGCCGTTACATCTTTCTCATCGCCGTTGCTGTATACCGCTGTAACGGTCATTCCTGTCGTATCCAGTTCCTCGCCTGCTGTGTACTCCAGCTTCTGAGGCGGCGTTACTTTGATGGACTCCAGCGTCACTTCAGGCACTACTGTTTTCTCAGTTACTGTAACCGGAAGTTCCGCTTCTTTTGTCACGCCGTTTTCCGTGTAGGAAACAGTTACCGTCTGGTTTCCTGCTTCGTTGAATACATCGGGTGTAAACGTCAGCTTGTCCAGATCGATTTGCTGAGAATCTTTCTTGTCATATGACGCTGTTACAACCATACCCGACGGATCAAATGCATCGCCGACTTCGTATTCTGTCTTTGCCGGCTCTGTTGTTATCTCAATGCCTGTCAGCGCCGCCGGTTCTTCCACCTTCTCGCTGACCGTTACATTGACGCTGGCTGTCTGTGTGACGTTGCCTGCGGTGTAAAGAACTGTTACCGTCTGCGGTCCCGCTTCTGTAAATTCTTCCGGCGAGAAAACAAGTCCTTCCGCATCCGCTTTCAGCACCTCTGTGTCGCCGTTGCTGTATGCCGCGGTTACTTCGATGCCTGTCGGGTCAAACTTGTCGCCGACTTCATATTCCGTCCTGGACGGCTGACCTGTCACGGTAATACCTGTCAGTGTTTTCTCCACTTCGGACCCGCTGACCTTGATTGTGACGGATACATTCCTGTACTCTTCTGCCAGCTCCTGCTCCGGCGTCATATTGAGCACCGGCGAACCGTCGGCTGCGATGTTGACCGGCTGCAGGTATGCGTAACGGCACGGATCCTGAAGCGGATCACCGTTATGAATGCCGCCGCTTGAATGAAGTGCCGCCGGACGTGCATGGTAAACAATGATTACATTGCCGTATTTATCTACGGTAAATGAATTGTGTCCCGGTCCGGATACCTCATCGTTAAAGTCGGTGCTTGTCAGCAACGGATAATTTGATTTCACCCAGGAAGCCGGATCAAGCAGATCTGCTCCTTCATCTGCAGTAAGCATGCCTACACAGTATTCGGAACCTGTCCCTGAAGCAGAAAATGCCAGATAAATTTTTCCGTTGTTCTTAAATACTGCCGGTCCTTCATTTACTGTAGCTCTTACATACTCCCAGCTGTACTCCGGTCTGGAAATCACAGCGCAGGGACTGATCAGCTGTGTCGGATTAGCCGGATCTGTTTCCGCAATATAGATGCTGGAGATACCGGTCTGAGTAAAATCTGCCCATGCCAGATAACTATGGCCATTTGCCTCAAAATATGTCATATCAAGAGACATAGCATTCAGGCAGTTTCTCTCATCTCCGGCCATTGGTTTCACTCTCACAGGAGCTTCCCAGGAAGCCGGATCTGTAATATTGTCTGGATCTGTACATCTCATCATAAACGGACGAAGTGTCCCGAACCGGTCGCCTCCGTTTGTTCCCGCTGTACTGATGATATACCAGTAATCTCCAATCTTATGGAGTTCCGGAGCCCAGATCCACTGGCTGTAGCTGTTGCCGGATCCGTCGTCCCAGGATTCATCCCAGATCACAGTCTCCGGCGCATCTGCCAGGCCCTCAATCGTAGATGACTCACGGATAACCAGACGGTCATATCCATCCGGTCCGCCAACTCCGTTTGTCGGATAAGAACCGGTAAAGTAATACATACCGCGTTCATCGTCATATGTCATAAACGGATCCGCCCTCTCTTCGATCAGCGGCTCCTCCGGATCGGTGTAGGAAATGGTGCGCTGTACTGTACCTTTTACCGTATACTCACCGGGTACGGATGTATCCACTTTTGCCAGATCATCCGCATTCCACTCAACTCCCAGCTGTTTGCTGGAACCGTCGGAGTACTCTGCCGTAACCATTTCCGGAAGAGTATACTCTTCGCCCTGGCTGATCTCAATATCCGCCGGGGCCTGTACTCCTGTGTTGGAAATTGAAGCAAATTTGGTAAACACTGCGTCGTACTCTGCCTGTGTCAGAGCTGTTACATATGGATGAACCGCGTCTCCGGGCGTTCCTTCCACAGACGGGAATGTGTAATCGCTGGCAGACACACTGCCAACTGTAACAAGATCCCTGCTTTCTGCGGTCCATACATTGCCGTCCGCGTCCTTAACGAAGATCTTGTAGACCTCATTCGCGCTGTCATATACACAGTTGGCGTCGCTTATGCCGGTTACTCCCGGTATGGCAACAAGCGTCTCGTCTGAATATGTGATCAGATCTTCTGACGCAAAGAAGATCAGGTTACCGTTGCTGCCGCCGTCTGTAGCTACAACTCCGAAGCTTCCGTCTGCTTTACGGAAGATCTGTGCCGCGCCGAAGGACTTTGTTCCTTTTGACGCGTAAAGCACCGGCTGATTGCTGTGCAGTACGGAGAACCCGTCGTCGCCCTCACCCGCGATCTTCATACCGCCGTTCTGTCCGGTTGCCGGCGCATTGCTGATATATGTCAGCAGATCCTGTCCGGCCGCGAGAACGGTCAGCGGGAATTCTTTTGTCTGAGGCTCTGACGCGCCTTCCAGAGATACAGTGGCTGTCAGAATCACTTCTCTGTTTTCTCTGTCAAATCTTGTAATCTTCGCGGTACTGCCTTCAATGGCAATTGCCTCTGTGTCATTGGACGACCATTCAACTGTCGCCTCTCCGACTGTCTCCGGCAGACTGATGTCCGCGGATACAAAACCCGCGTTCAGCGTCAGCTGATCTGTATATACTAGGATGTCTTCATCCGGGTTTTTCGGAAGTACGGAAACGGTAAATGTCTTTGAAGCTGTATCGTTTCCATCCGTAATTACAGCTGTCAGAACAACTGTCTGCGGTTCCTCTCCCTGCGCCGGGCGGTTTACTTTTCCGGTTTCAGCGTCAATGAACTCCGGTTTATCGGAAGTCCATGACACCGTCGTCTGTCCGCTATTTCCAGCTGCCGGCAGGCTGATATCCCAGCTCACCTCTGCCGGAACCGTAAGATTCTCCAGATCGGCCGCAAGCAGATCCTCTGTATAGATCCGGCTGATTTCTCCGGCTGTAAGAGCCTCTCCGTAAATCTCAACATCATCCATAAGGCCTGAGAATTCTGCGTCCCAGTTATTCACCCCAAGATAAATATCGCCGTTTTCCTGAGCCAGCGGGTGGTTGGACACTCCGCTTCCCGACTGAACGCCGTCCAGATAAATGGCAACTGTGGATTCTGTACCTGTGATAACGAGCTGATGCCAGCCGTCCGCATTAACCGACGGAGTGCCAAGCGTGGTCCATGTGCCATATTCGCCGCCGTTTGCCCAGAATTTACATACGGACGTGCCGCTTCTGTTTCCGGATACTGCAAGCCACTGCTCCGGATCATGGTAGCCCAGTAAAGCGAGCACCTGGTTCTCCGCAAATGTTCCATCCGGTTTTACCCACATGGATACAGTGAAGTCCTCGCCAAGATTTGTCTTGTTCAGCTGCAGGCCGTAATCGCCGAGACGAACCGCTTCACCGCGGAAGCCCGCCTCATATTTCACGTCGCCGCTGTAATCGTCAAGTCCGCTGACAACAGCTGACGCTTCTTCACCGTTATTGTCCGCGATACTCTCTTCAAAAGTATACTCCGCAATCTTTCCTTCCTTCGGATCTCCTGTCGCCTCCGCATAAGCTGCGGCTATATCCTCAGCGGACAGAGTGCAGCTGTATACTTCTATCTCATCTACCAGACCTTCAAACTCGGTGTCCCAGTAATTGACGCCGATATAGATCTCCTGGTTCTCACCCACAAGCGGGTGATTGGATGCACCATCCTGACCGTCTGAATATGCCACTGCCTGGCCGTCCAGATATGCTGTCACTTCAGATGCGGAACCGGTCAGCGTCAGCTGATGCCAGCCGCCGGACGCAATATTCATGGTGCTGATGGTTGTATGACTTGTATACTCACTTCCATCGTGTGCCCAGAATTTGCAGTTCGATGTACCGCTTTTATTTCCGGATACCGCAAGCCATTGTTCCGGGCTATGGTAGCCTAAGAACATCAGCACCTGGTTTTCCGGGAAAGTCCCGTCTGCTTTCAGCCACATGGATACGCTGAAGTTTTCTCCCAGGTCTGCCTGGTTCAGCCGCAGTCCGTAGTCTCCCAGACGGACCGCGCTCCCCTTGAAACCATCTTCATAGACAACTTCTCCTTCATAAGCACCCAGTCCTGTCACAATGACATCCGCCGCGTCCGCGCCTTCGCTATTGGAAAGTCCTTCTTCAAATGAATAAGAAGCCACCCTGGATCCTTCGGGATCGCCGATATCTCTCAGGTAATCCTTCCGAACCTCGTCTGCCGTTGATGTAGTACTGTAGACCTTCACTTCGTCTACCAGACCGCTGAAGATAGAATCCCAGTAGTTTACGCCGATGTAAATGTCGCCGTTTTCCTGTGCCAGCGGATGATTTGTCGCGCCGCTTCCGATCTCGACGCCGTCTACGTAAGCCGTCATGTTTTCCTCGTCAGCGGTAATCGTTACTTTATGCCATTGTGTATCTATATTCACCGTTCCAAGAGTGGTATGGCTTGTATAGACAGACTCATCATGGGCCCAGAACTTGCACTCTTCCGAACTTCCTCCATAAAGTGCTCCTCCGGAAAGGCCTGCCCACTGTTCCGGATTGTGGAATCCGAGAAATGCCACAACCTGATTTTCTTTAAATATTCCATCCGGTTTTACCCACATGGACAGGGTGAAATTATCGCCGATATTTGTCTTATTCAGCTTCAGACCGTAGTCGCCGAGACGAACCGCTTTTCCCTCAAAGCCTTCCTCAAATGTAGGATTGCCGTCTCTGTAGGCGCCAAGTCCGGACACGATCATTGCCGCGCCGTCGCCGCCCTGTGAGTCTGTCAGTGCGTCCTCAAAGGAAAACGACGCTACCAGGCTGTCTTCCTCCGCGGCCTCCGCCTCAGTCCATCCGGTCGTAAATACCGATGTCAGCACCATTGCGCCTGCCAGCAGGCCGGATATAAACTTTTTACTTTTCATTTACTTTGTCCCTTTCTTCATCAAAAAGATTTCCGCATCTGCTATACAACGCAAAACGTGTACCGCTTCCTCTTTGTGGGAAGGGCGTACATGGCCGAGCCATAAATGCTTCCATGTACGCCCGCTGAAATCTTTTATAATGATTCTAAACGATACTTTTTAGTATCTCTTTCTGCGCTTTGCAATAACTACCGCCGCGCCGCATCCAAGCGCCAGTACACATGCAGCTGCAACAGGCATTACATTTGTTGTATCACCTGTCTGTACTGCCGTGCTGCCTGCGTTTGCTGACGGATCAGATGTTCCCGGATTTTCCGGATTTCCAGGTCTGTCGGACGGAGCCGGAGCTTCTTCGTCAGGATCTGTCGGCTGAGTCGGCTCATCCTTAACATTTACTTTGATCTGGAACGTATCTGACATGGTAATGCCATCTTCTGTGTAGGATACTTTTACTGTATATGTTCCAGCCGCATCCATATTGCACTCTGCTGTATCTACTGTCAGATTTTCTGAATCCGTTACATCTTTGGTACTGCTGTCTGAGTAGGAAGCTGTAACCTTCAGTCCTGTCAAATCAAGCTTATCGCCGACTGTATACGTCGTGTTGTCCGGTACTGTTACTTCAATTCCTGTCAGAGTAACGTCTCCCGGCTCTACAGCCGCGTCTTTTACTATAATCTCAAACGCATCTGCCTTTGTAACATCATTTTCTGTGTAGCTTACCGTTACCGTATATGTTCCGGCTGTCTTCATATCACATGCGGATGTATCAACTTTTGCTGCCTCTGTTACATCTTTTGTGCTGTTATCAGAATAGGATGCTGTTACTTTCAGGCCGTCAAGATTCAGTTCATCTCCTACTGTGTAGGTTGTTGTTGTCGGAGGTGTTACGCTGATTCCTGTCAGAACAGCTTCACCCGGTTCTACAGTCGCATCTTTTACTGTGATATCAAACGCATCTGTCTTTGTAACACCGTTTTCTGTGTAAGTTACAGTTACCGTGTAGGTTCCGGCTGCATCCATATCACATGCGGATGTATCGACTTTTGCTGCCTCTGTTACATCCTTTGTGCTGTTATCAGAATAGGATGCTGTTACTTTCAGGCCGTCAAGATTCAGTTTATCTCCTACTGTGTAGGTTGTTGTTGTCGGAGGTGTTACGCTGATTCCTGTCAATGTAACTGTCTCGCCTCCGGCGTACTCCAGACCGTCAATTACTGCCTGAAGCTCTGCTGCAGCTGCATCTGCTTCTTCTGTGGATTTCGCACTTTCAAGCGCTGCCTTTGCAGTTTCGATCGCTGCCTGAAGCTCTGCCTTGCTTGCCTCTGTCAGCGCGTTCATATCAATCTCTTCGGCAGATGCAATGGTCTGCTCCAGTTTGTAAGTGCTCACATAGCTGTCTTCGCCGTATGTTCTCTGCAGTGCGTCATATTCTGCCGCGGTTACCGGCATTACATAACCGTGACGGTACTTGTGCACGTCTGTCGGCATGCTGAACTCATCGTCACTGAGCATTGTGAACTCGCCGGAATCAAGGTCTGTAGTAATCAGCGGATAGTATCCCTGTCCTCTTGCGAAGCGGTCAACCATCAGGCACCACTGATCTTTTCCGTCTTCCGTCTTCTCGTTCATCTTGAAGATGATCGGACCTTCTACTGCGCCCACAGTGGCAGGTACATCAGAAGAAAGTGTATCAGAATCAATCTCTGTAAATGTACCGAGAATTGCATCTGACTTGTCAACCATAATAGTTCCGTTCATCTCGTTCTTTGTGTAACGGTAATATGTGCCGTCATTCTCGATCATTGTAGAATCAATTACCTTGATCGGTGTGCCGTCTTCCATCTTACCGCCGGAATGATAAACCTCAGCGTCCGTAAATGTACGGAAATCTCTTGTCTTCGCATAGTAGATCGTATGGTTCTCATACTCCTGTGCTACGTTGCCGTTTTCATCCAGCTCGATGGATGTAGCAGACCAGTATACAACATATTCGCCTGTGGATTCATCATAGATGAATTCCGGAGCCCATGTACATCCCGCATTCTCCGGCGCGATCTCCGCGATCCACGGTTCGCTCCAGTTTACAAGATCATCAGACTCCCAAACCACGATGCCGTGGCTTCCGCTTCCGCCTGCGCCTGCCCAGTTGCCTGCATTATGATAAATACTCAGATCTGTCGCGATCATATAGTATTTGTCACCTTCCGGCGCGCGCGCGATAAAGTGGTCACGCAGTCCGCTTTCGCCGATATCGCTTGTCAGCACTGCGTTGCCCCCGTTGAGTTCAGACCAGTTCAGTCCGTCCTCACTGATGGAGAAGTATGTCTGCTCATGAGAAGCTGCCGCCTCGTTGCCGATAAAGTGTACGAACAGATATCCCACATAGTCGTCTTCGGATACTTCCTGGGCTTTCGCTTTTACTGTTACTTCATATGTCTTTGTTACAGAATCCTGTCCGTCTTTTGAGAATACTGCCGTCAGTGTTACTTTCTGATCGGATTCTCCTCTTGTGACAACTCCTGCCGGTTTGCCGTCTACTTCAGTTGAAGTAATGATATTATCGTCAGAAGATGTCCATGCAATACTTACTCCGTCCTTCTCAGAAGGAAGGGTAATATTTCCTTTGACATTGTCCATATTCGGAATCTCAAAGGTATCAGCCACGCGCTGTACGTCTTCCAGCATCGCGATGCGGTCTGCCTCTTCCTGCTGGTAAACTCTTGCTACCTCGTCGCTTCCCATCGCGAAGTCATAAACCTTTACATTATCAAAGAAGCCGCGGAAATACAGGTCATCCGGCTCATAGAATGATCTGCCGAGATATGCTTTCAGATTCTTGCCCAGATCAGACATGCTGACTGTTACATTTTCTTCAGCAACCAGCTCTCCGTCGCGGTACAGGGACATTTTATCCGGTGTAAGGACAATCTTAATATTCATCCATGTACGGCTGTTGTTCGGGTAAGCTCCGCTCTTGGAAGCAACCTGTTCTGTGCTGTAGCTTCCTGTTGTAATGGCAAGTTTCAGGTTCGTCGGATCTATCTTAAGGAACAGATATTTATCTCTGTCCTGTCCGATGGCAAATGTGAAATAGTTGCCTGTTCTGGACACTTCGTTGACGTCCATAGAAATCGTCACATTGTCTCTTCCGTCGAAGAAACCTTCTGGGAATGACAGATAGCTGTCATGTCCTCCCATTCCGTCTCTGCTGTCACCGTCCAGGTAAAGTACCTGTCCGTAGGAATCATCCTGCACATAAGCTGCTCCGTCTGTCAGGTACGCGTCATTTTCACCTGCGCTATCTGCTGCAGTTCCCTGTGTCAAGTCTTCATCAAAATTGTACTCAAGTACCGGCTCTGCCTGTGTGTACTCGCCGCTTACTTTCACCTTTACTGTAATCTCAGAACCGCCCATAGCAAACTCTTCATCAGAAAGGTTCAGTACCGGAGCTCCCTCAGAATCAAAGAGTACCGGTTTTACATAAGCGTGGCGGCATGCGTCATACAGCGGATCGCCGCTGTGTCCCGCATGTTCCTCTGCCGGACGCGCATGATATACGATTACAAGATTGCCATACTCATCTGTTGTAAATGAATTGTGTCCCGGTCCGCAGAGCTCGTCGTTAAAGTCGCCGCTGGTCAGCACCGGATAAGGTACCTTTGTCCAGTTGGATGCATCTGTCAGATCCGCATCCGCATCTGCTGTCATCAGGCCCACGCAGTATTCCGCGCCGGTAGCCGCAGCTGAGAATGCAAGATAAACGGTTCCGTCTTTTACAAATGCCGCCGATCCTTCATTTACTGCAATATTTACACATTCCCAGCTGTATTCTGGTGTTGTAATTACAGTCGCCTTGCTGGTCAGCTGTGTCGGATCTTCCGGATCAACGGTTGCGATAAATACTTTACTCAGGTTTTCCTGTGTCTTGTCCGCCCATGAAACATAGCATTTTCCGCCTGCTTCAAAGTAAGTCATATCCAGAGACATTACCTGCAGACAAGATGTATCTCCCGCTGCCGGTTTTACACGCTCCGGCTCTCCCCAGGAATCCGGATCTGTAATGTTATCAGCATCGTTGCATCTCATCATAAACGGCCGGATGTCAAAGCTGTATCCGCCTTCACCTACAGCCGCCGTACTGATGAAATACCAGTAATCGCCGATCTTGTGAAGTTCCGGAGCCCAGATAAACTGTCCGTAACCCTCGACTTCACTTTCATCCCATACTACATGTTCTTCGGCATCAGCCAGACCTTCGATTGTATCCGCCACACGGATTACCAGTCTGTCATAGCCATCTGCTCCGTCCTTACCGTTTACCGGATAAGAAGCCGTGAAATAATATCTGTCTCTTTCTTCATCATAAGTAATGCTCGGATCCGCACGTTCCTCAATCAGCGGCTCTTCAGCCTCTGTAAAATATGCAGAACCTCCGATAGTCCCTCTGATGGTATACTCCATACCTTCTCTTGTAGAGTCGGCCTTTGCCAGATCATCACTGTTCCAGCGGATGGAGTACGTCTTCTCCTCACCGTTTGAATAGCCGGCTGTAACTTCACCGACAGCATCGTCCAGTGCAGCCTCGATATCAGTACCCGGCTCTACCGTAATCTCTTCTACTTTATTGTAATTAAGAGATGTGTTATACGGATTGGTGAATTTTTTTGTTACCTTGTCATATTCTGCCTGGGTCAGCGCAATTTCTGATGCCCATGCGGCATATTCCGGCGCGTTCTCTACAGCCGGAAAATCATACTCTGTCCGCTCAGCTGCAGAAAATTCTGTCAGATCTTCTGATGTCAGCAGATAAACCGTACCCGCGTTATTCTCAACATACAGTTTATATTTTCCTTCTGTCATATTATAAAGGATATGCAGTTTGGAAATATTGCTGATGCCGTCCAGTGTAACAGCTGTCTCACCTGTGTACGTAATCAGATCTTCTGAATTGTACAGAAATACCCGGCCATTGTTTCCGCCGTCGGCTGCAATCATACCAAATGATCCGTCAGCCTTACGGAAAATCTGGGGTGATACATAAGCTTTCGCGCCCTGTGCGGTGTACATAATCGGCTGTTCTTTATGAAGGACATTATATGTGCCGTTTTCATCTTCGGCAGCGATCATCATACCGCCTTTCTGGCCTCTCAGTGCATCTGTATTCAGTCCCGGATCATTGCTTACATATGTAGCAACATTGCCGCCTTTGGCAATAACAGTTACCTTAAATTCTTTCGTTACATTATCTGTACCATCCAGCATTAATGTAGCAGTAAGTGTTACGTCTGTGTTGTCATCCGGACGGTGTACTGTACCATCATTTTCGATTACAGATTCATTGCTGGATGTCCATTTAACCGCTGCAGCCCCTGATGCTGTAGGAAGCGTGAGATCCTCTCCCACAAATCCCGCGTCCAGAGTCAGCTGATCTTTATAGAACTCAATATCTCCGGACGGATCTGCAGCCGGAACAGATACTGTAAATGTCACGTCTTTGGATTCCGTTCCCGCTGTAATTGTAGCAGTCAGCGTTACTACTGCTGCTTCATCTTCCGGACGGGTTACTGTACCGTCATCAGCAATTACATCCTTATTGTTGGATGACCATGCGATGGTTGTAAATCCGCTGTTTCCCGTCGCGGGAAGCTGCAGATCAACCATAGTTGACTCCGGTACGGAAAGCGCTGCCGCATCTTTCTCAATTACTTCCTTAGCTGCGATGCTGTCTGACAGATACTCATCAGCCACTTCATCTGTGCTCAGAGCTTTACTGTATACCTTGAGATCATCCATATAGAAGTCTCCCGAGTTCCAGTAGTGGGGGCTGGCAGTCCCGAACCACATATACTGTGCTCCTTCGATAAAATCAAGCATATAAGGAGTTCCCTCTCCTGCATGTACTCCCTGTGTGGAAGGAGTCAGCTCATATACAAGCGCTCCGTCCTTATACATATGGATCTGCTCGGTATCCATAACAACCGTAATATACTCCCAGCCACCGTCTTTTGTAATGTTTCCGCTAAACTGAGTCATATCTTGATAGGTTGCTGCTCCCGGATTGTCGTTAAAAAATACGGATCCGTTGGTGGATAATCCATAAAATCCGTCTGAATTGCCTGCGCCGGACGCAAAGCTCCATACTCCAAGCCACTGATCTACCGCATTGGCGTCAATCCACGCGCTTACGGTGAATCCGCTTTCAGACAGATCCTTGCCGTAAAGCGGATTATCTGTCTGGATACGGCCTGTGCCGCTGCCGGACTTCATAACCTGTCCGCGTTCGTCATCAGTAACAAGCGTAGGCGCGTTACTGTTGACTGCTTTTCCCTCACTGCCATTGACCGAATCCTTGAAATCGCCGTCAAACCCGTAGTGTGCTACAAGGCTGTCCCCGGCCGCGGCTTCCGCAGTGGAAGCCGCCTGTCCGGGTAAGGTAAGCGATGTCAAGATCATTCCGCCTGCAAGCAGCAGGGAAAGAATTCTCTTTTTCATGCTTTTTGATCCTCTCCTCTCAAAGAAATGTTACTTTCTTTTTTTTCTTATGATAATCACCGCTGCTACTGCTGCCAGAGCAATTACTGCCACAATTGCCGGCACCAGCAGATTGGTGGTATCACCGGTCTGTACCGCTGAAGCGGTATCTTTTCCGCCCTCTGCCTCCGGTTTGCCGGATGACGGTTTGTCTGTTGACGGTCTGTCTGTTCCCGGTTTGTCTGTTCCGGGATCTTCTGTTCCCGGTTCTTCCGTTCCGGGATCTTCTGTTTTCTCAGTCAGCGCTTCCGCCGCACTATTCAGTGTGTTAAACGCATCATCCACATCTGTCTGGGACGCATTCTCGTCGGCAAGAACTGCCGCCGCGTTTTCCAGAGCTTCTGTAAATGCTGCATAACTTTCATCTGTGTAACTTCCCTGCTCTGTATCTTTGTACTGATCATACAAATTCTGCAGTGCGTCTTTGGAAACTTCCACATCCGGTTTCTCTTCCAGGCCATTTACTGCTTCTGTAAGCGCCGCAAGCGCCGCGTCTACTTCATCCTGGGAAGCATCTGCTTTTCCAAGAACTTCCTGGGCTGCCGCGAAAGCTTCCTCGTATGCCGCATAGCTTTCTTCTGTATATGCATCTTCTGTATATTCAGCATGTTCCGCACAGTAATCTCTCAGTTCAGCAATGGAAACAAGATTCTGTACAGCTGACTGAAGCGCTGCCGCTGCCGCGTTTACCTCTTCCTGAGAAGTCGGATCAGCAAGCATAGCTTCTGCCGCGTCAAGAGCTTCTTTGACATCTGCGTAGCTTCCTTCTGTATAGTCGTTTGTGTCAAGCGCCTTTGCACTGTCAACTGCTGACTGAAGCGCCGCAGTATCAATCGGCTCCGGTTCTTCATTCAGCGGTCTGTATACACCTTCCATTGTGGGTGACAGCGGCTGCATCAGGCCGTCGTCTCCGAATGTCACTTCATCTATACATGTCTCTCTGTGGTAGCCGAGACCATCTGTATAAACGCCGATCGGTGTATAGAATCTATGATAAGCGATATAGCACTCATCTGTTTCCGGGAAGTACAGGAGAGACTGATGTGCTGTTCCCAGCATATCATTGCTTTCGTCTTTCTGGAGCAGTGTATATTTGTAATCCACATTGACGCTGCTGCCATCCAGGCTCTCAGCTGTTCCGTAATTTACATGATAGTTCGGGCTTCCTGTATCATCGCAGGACCATGTGAAGTGGTAGACTCCGTCTCTCTTTATTACGACCGGCGACTCACGGAAGTCTGTCACGCCGTTGATCTGGCGGATCGTTCCCTCCTTGATGCTCATCATATCGTCGTTAAGCTCTGCGATAGCCGCTGAGCCGTTTCCGAACAGGATATAGGATGTGCCGTCATCGTCTGTAAAGATGGACGGATCGATGGCCTGTCCCATGTTCACTCCTGCATCGCGGCACATGGAAACTGTCATAAGAGCTTCACCCTTATCGGTATACGGGCCCGCCGGATTATCTGCTACTGCAACACCGATAGCTGATTCACCATTTGAGAATTTACCGCAGTAATAGAAATAATATTTTCCATCCTTTTCCTCAATGGTCGGAGCCCAGGCGCTTCCAACCGCCCAGTCGGACGCCTCGATCTGTACATCATTGTCGTTGAGTCCCGGATCATCATTAGCCAGATCCAGAATAACGCCTTCATCTGTCCAGTTTCTCATATCCTCGGATGACCATGCGTGGAATACGGTTCCGCTCCATCCGGAATATCCGTCTGTTGTTGTGTACATCCAGTACTTGCCGTCCATAAAATCAATGTCCGGATCCGAGTACTGTCCCGGAAGTACCGGGTTGTATGCGATCTCCGGTGTTTTCAGTGTCCATGTTTCTGTCCTGTCGCCAAATGTCAGCGTTACTTCCGCGTCCTTGCTCAGATCCAGGTTGGATCCGTTCTCAAATGTCTCGCCGTTTACCTTGATTTCCGTGGAAGAACCAAGAGCGTTGAATTCAACCGGAACTGCTGTCAGATCCGCGTTCTTTCTTATATAAGAAGTAATTACTTTGCTGTCGGCATCCAGTCTGGATGTTACTGCTGTGTGATAATCCGTACCCATTGTAGTGGACGGATCTTCCGGAACAGTTCCGATCACAGCATCTTTTAACAGTGTTACATTTTCATCCGCCAGAGCATCTTCTACGATCTCTTCCTCGCTCAATGCACGGTTGTAAACTTTGACGTTATCAAAACTTCCGTTGAAATACGGATCATCATAGAATGATTTTCCAAGATAGGAGATCACGCCTGATCCGAAATTGGATGTTGTAATACCTGTATTTTCGTTCTCAGATACAAGCAGGCCGTCTATATACAGCTTCATATTTGTACCATCGATTACAATGTCGATCTTCTGCCATGTACCAGTAGCAGCTCCGCTTCCTTTTACCTCCTGTTCATTCTGCCATCCGGAAGTACTGATCGCGTTCCGTACCTCTGTTCCTCTGACACGAA
Organism: Mediterraneibacter sp. HA8405; assembly: GCF_056148955.1. Classification (NCBI taxonomy): domain Bacteria; kingdom Bacillati; phylum Bacillota; class Clostridia; order Lachnospirales; family Lachnospiraceae; genus Mediterraneibacter; species Mediterraneibacter sp. HA8405. The sequence goes on from NZ_CM148758.1 coordinate 2,715,184, forward strand.
GGAAATCATAAGACGTACTGTTTTTTCCATATGTAAATGTAAAGAAGTTTCCGGAGCTCAGATTTGATTTTACATCCATGGAAATTGTCATTGTATCCCGGCCGTCAAAAAATCCTGTCGGGAGCTGAGCATATCCTCCGTTACTGCCGTCCAGCTGCAGCACATTGCTTTCACGTTCTTCATCATATACAACTTTTGCGCTTCCGAACATTGTACCGTCATCCGCTGTGTCGTTTCCGGTCGCCGTATCTTTAATTACATTGTCGGCAACCTCTTCAAATGTATACTCCAGTACCGGCTCTTCTGCCTCTGCCTCCGGCTCGTCCGGCTCATCGGGTGTATCCTCGCCGTATTTCTCAAGGAGGCGCGCTTCCTCTGCCTCTGACAGTCTCATAACTGTACCGTGGCGGAATCTTCCGTCTACGAAAGACGCCTCGCTTGATTTCTCAAATGTACCGGATGCCAGATCGTCCGTCAGATAAGCGGTGTATCCACTGTTATCAGCCATCGCGCACCAGGTTCCGTCCGGAAGCTGGTATACGGTAAGGCCTTCACCTCTTGAAAATCCTGCAGCAGCCTGGCCGTCACGTTTTACCAGACGGGTCCAGCTGCCGTCCGGCGTACTCTTGTCCGCGTCCACTCTTACGTCAAATACGTCGTCCGCGTCAAGCGTATCGCTGACGTCTACGATTGTATTCCAGTCGGATGTGGAGAAGCGGTAGTATCTGCCGTCGTCCCCCTGTACAATCGTGGAATCAATGATATTAATCTCACTGCTTTCCGGATCTTCGCTGAGCCATACCTTCGGCTCGGAGAATGTCACGAAATCTCTTGTGCGGCATACGTATACGCGAAGCGCGTTGTCGTTTGTACCGCTCAGAGACTTGTCTCTTGCCGACCAGTATACCAGATAGTCTCCTGTGGTATTGTCGTAATAAGCTTCCGGAGCCCATACGCAGCCTGCATTCTCAAAACCGGAGTATACCAGTCTCGGCTCGCTCCAGTTCACCAGATCGTTGGATTCCCATACAACGATATTCTGGCTGGCGTTCAGCTGATCCCAGCCGCTTCCGCCTGCTCCGCCGCCTTCCGCGTGAAGGTCGGTTCCCAGGATCCAGTACTTATCTCCCTCCGCGGAACGGATAATGTGCGGGTCGCGGACTCCAAGGTCACTTCCTTCCGCGTCATTTACCAGTACCGGCTGAGCATTGCCGTATTCATCTTTGTTCAGTTTGCTCCAGGTCAGTCCGTCTTCGCTGTATCCGAAGAAAATTTTCTCATAACCGCCGGAAGCATCGAAGTTTGTCCACAGATAGCCTGCCGTATAATCTGTATCCAGGTCTTCCGGCATGGGCTGTACGGTTACGGTAAAGTCTTTCGTTGTTGTCTGACCGTTCAAAGAAAGCTCCGCAGTCAGTTTCACCTCAACCGCATCCTCTCCTGCTGCCGGACGGGTTACTTCACCTCCGTCGTAAAGGCTGTCTTCGTTCATCGGCTCGTCTGTAATAACGTCTGTATTGTGGGATGTCCAGTCGATGTCTGCACCGTTCTTTCCTTCTTTTACCAGGGACAGGTTGCCTCTTACATCATCTGCATTCTCGATTGTCAGAGCGTCTGCCGCCTCCTGAAGGAGAGAATTTAAACCTGCGACTGTTACGGTAAACTCTTTTTTCTGTTCTCCGATAGAGGCTGTCATTGTAACTTCTGTATCGTTCTCAGGCTGGGAGATCAGCTCGCCTTTATCGCTGATAATCTCTTTGTTGCCTGATGTCCATGTTACATCAGCTCCGGCTGCGTTTGTTTCCGGAAGTTCCAGATCTTCCGCGATCGGATCTTTAGGAAGGCTTACGCCGTCCCAGAGCATCTCGTCTGCGAATACATTATACTGAGCGGTAATCTCGTTTTCATCAAGCAGGCCGTCATAAATGCGGAAGTTATCAACCCAGCAGTTTGCATACTCGCCGCTTGCCGTCCAGTTCGCTTTTCCGATGTAGAAAATGCTTTCTTCTCCGAGGATGTCAGAAAGTGTATATTCACTTCCAACCGTACTTACCGATTTTCCGTCGATATAAAGCTGTGTATTTTCAGCTGAGACAAGAATATCTACGTGAACCCAGTTTTCTCCTGCTGATCCGATAATTGCCTCGGATCTTTCTCCTGAGTTATTGTAGCGCTCTACGCGGATTCCCGGGTCTGCTGCGGAATAGCAGGCAAGATAATGTTCACTGTTATATGTCTGCTCACTTGCATCCGGCGCCGCGAAAAAAATCCAGCTTGTGTTTGAGCGTGCGCGCTTCGTGTCAAATGAAATTGTAATCTCATCTTTTCCTGTCAGCAGGCTGGAACCGTTTTCCGCTGTTACATTCAGATAAGTTCCGCTGCTGCCGTCAAGATAAAGCGCTGTATCACCGTCAATTCTATCCTGGAGCTGAATGTTGCCATTAACCTTGGCTTCTGCTCCCGTTCCGGTAATAACACCGTCTGATGCTGGTGTATTAAAATCGAATTCTGCAAGGAGTGTGTTATTAATTCCTTCCACCCCTTCTGCCTGTACTGCTGCCGGAGCGCACATAGTTATAACCATAGCGCCGCTCAGCATCAGTGCGGCTGTCTTCTTGCTTTTCATACTATTCTCCTCTTTTCCAGCAGTTTATATCTGCTGTTTTCCTATTTCTTCATTATTATATATCTTTTCACCACAGAAGGAAAAAGGATAACCCTGCTGTGGGAAAAATACAGTTCCAAAACTGCAATGTTCCAGATATGAGTCAAGACCGGCCGCGGATTCCGCCTTTTTGCGGGCAGAATCCGTTCCGATCTTTCTCCTCACTGCCTTTGCTCTATGCTCTGCGTTTTCTTTCTATAACAATTACCGCTGCTGCAAGGGCAAGTACCGCTGCTGCCGCAGGAATTACCGGGTTTGTATTGTCGCCGGTCTTCGGCGCATTTACTGAACCGCTGCCTCCCTGTGCAGGATCTTTTGTATTAGAGCCGGAATTATTATTCCCATTTGCTCCGTTACCGTTATCTCCGGTCTGTCCGTCGTCTCCGCCCGGTGTAACGTCACCGCCGGAAGGATCATCCGGATTCGGCTTATCCGGATTCTGGTCATCCGGATTTTCTGTTTTCTCAGTCAGTGCTTCTGCCGCGCTGTTCAGTGCGTTAAATGCATGATCCACATCTGCCTGTGTCGCATTTTCATCTGCGAGAACTGCCGCCGCGTTTTCCAGAGCTTCTGTAAATGCTGCATAACTTTCATCTGTGTAGCTTCCCTGCTCTGTATCTTTGTACTGATCATACAAGTTCTGCAGTGCGTCTTTGGAAACTTCCACATCCGGTTTCTCTTCCAGACCATTTACTGCTTCTGTAAGCGCCGCAAGCGCTGCGTCTACTTCATCCTGAGAAGCATCTGCTTTTCCAAGAACTGCCTGTGCCGCCTCAAAAGCTTCTGCATATGCCGCATAGCTTTCCGCTGTGTATGCGTCCTCTGTATAATCCGCATGTCCTGCACAGTACTCTCTCAGTTCAGCTATGGAAACAAGGTTCTCTACAGCTGACTGAAGCGCTGCCGCTGCCGCGTTTACCTCTTCCTGAGAAGTCGGATCAGCAAGCATAGCTTCTGCCGCGTCAAGAGCTTCTTTGACATCTGCGTAGCTTCCTTCTGTATAGTCGCCTGCGTCAAGCGCTTTTGCACTGTCAACTGCTGACTGAAGCGCTGTAGTGTCAATCTCCGGTTCCGGCTCTTCTGCCGCTGTTCCGCTTACCGCGATCCAGCTCAGGATCGGATCGTTATTGTCAGCTTTCTTTACCGTAAGTGTAACAACGGACTCCTCATCCAGTGTGATTGTTCCGGAAGCGTATCTCGCCTGGCTGTTTACTGCATCCAGGTCGCAGAGTTTTGTCTCTTCTGCGCCGTTTACGGAATAGAAGACATCCATCTGACGTCCCATGCTCCACCAGCCGGTGCATCCAAGCATCACTGTGTGCTCGCCTGCAGGAAGTGTTACCTGGTAGGTAATGTCCTTGCCGCCGCGTGCCCACCAGCCGCCGGCATATGGATTGTTGATATCATTCTGGCTGTATCCTGTGATATCCGCCGGATCACTGGAACCGACTGTACTTGTATAGCCCCATGTATTGTCTTCCGTCTTTGCCTGATCTGCTGCTTCTCCGTTCAGGAGTCCGCTGTTCAGTTCTTTCGCGCCTGCCCATGTAGCTGACTCCGGATTGTTGCAGTCGATCATGTACTCGATGTTCTTCGGAATGATCCGCACATTTGCGGTTGCTTCCATAGTGCTGCCTTCTACCGTACCGGTAACCGTCACAGCACTAAACGGATCTCCCGCAAAGGATACACCTTCAAGATTCCATGTTACAGCTTTCTCGGTTACTTTTTCTCCTGCTTTAAATGTTACGGTATCCGGAAGATCCGGCGTCTCGCCTTCATAAGTAACTGCATTTACTTCTTCCGGTGAAGAATATGCTGCCATAATTGCCTGATACTCTTCGCTTGTCACGCGGATCGGTGTGCCGTGACGCGCTCTTGTAGGCATCTTATATGTCGTGTCCGGTCTGCTGAATTCTCCGTCAGAAAGATCATCTGTTACAAGCGGATAGTATCCGATGCCGCCGAAGTTATCTACCAGCAGGCAGTACTTCTGCGTATCTGTCTGGTCGTCTTCGTTCAGTTTAAAGATCGTCGGGCCTTCCACATGAGCTTCTCTGTTCAGAGATGCTGTTGTAATATTTTCCCATTCTCCTCCGAGAAGCCTGTCTGACTTCTGTGCGTAAATGGTCTTGCTCGGCGCGCCAAACTCATTTGTGCTTCCGCCCTCATTCTTCGTGTATCTGTAATACACGCCGTCCTCATAGATAATTGTTGTATCTATGCTGGACTGCTCTGTATCAATGAAAACCTGCGGTTCTGTAAATGTGTAGAAGTCTCTTGTCTTTGCGTAATACAAACGCTGTTTCTGATCTACAGCCGGAGTTCTTGACGCCCAGTATACGACGTACTCACCTGTCGTCGGATCGTAAGTTGCTTCCGGCGCCCATGTACATCCGGCCCCGATCTCTGCTGATACTTCTACCATTCTCTGGTCAGACCAGTTTACCAGGTCTGTGGACTCCCATACCATCAGGGACTGGCTTCCATTATTCTGTGCCGCATCCCATCCGTTGCCGCCGTTGATCTTCAGATCTGTAGCAATCAGATAGAACTTATCTCCTTCCGGAGAACGGATAATAAACGGATCACGCACACCCTTTTCGCCAAGGGTTGATGTAAGGACCGGTTTATTGTTATTCAGGTCATCCCAGTTTAAGCCGTCCTGGCTGGATGCGAAGTAGATCTGCTCTCCGTCTGAGTAACCTTCTCCTGCGAAGTATGCGAAGAAGTAATCTGTGTAATCAGATTCTTCAATCGGTTCCGGAGCGGCTTTGACATTGATTTCAATGTCTTTTGTTACTGTCTTATCGTTCAGAGTCAAAGTCGCAGTCATCGTAACAGTTGTATCTTTTTCCGGGCGGGTAACTGTTCCGGCCGGAGTGTCATCGTATCCGTCCTCGCCCGGAATCACATTTACATTTACGATTTCGGCATGGTTCGTACTCCACTCGATCGGAATACCGTTTTCGCTTGTTTCGGGAAGTGTGATGTTTCCTCTTACATCGTCCTTATTCGGAATATCGAGGGAAGCAAGAGCTTCCTGAAGTTCCGCATCAGTATCAATCGGAAGAACCGTTACGTCAATTTCTTTCTCATATGAAGTACCGTCAATTTCATAGCTGAATGGAATTGTTACATCAACCTGTCCCTCAGCCGGTGCATTAACAGTACCATCTTCAGCGATCACATCTGTTTCATCCCAACTGCCCCAGGTAATTTCTACGTTATCAATGCTGTCTGCAAGATTCAGATCATCCGTTACTGCATCCAGGCTCGCGTTCTCGCCTTTTACAGTTTCAAGAATGTCTGCCATGAGCATATCGCTCTTCTCATCTGCTGTCGGAAGTCCTTCTTTAATCTCCGTCTCTGTCAGAGCGCCGGAGTAGATCTTAAAGTCAGCCAGGTTTGCAGTCAGAAGCGCGTCCGGTTCATAAAGGGATTTTCCGATATAGCCGAAAACAGCGTCTTCTCCGGTTGGAATCACATCCTGGATTGTTTTATCCTGGGATGCCGTGCTGATCAGCTGTCCGTCCAGATACAGTTTTAAGTTACCTCCCTCTCCGGTCAGAGTAACTGTTCCATATCCGTTTACATCACCCATACCCGTGCTGCTATCAGAGAAACGGGTCTCTTTCCAGTTACTTCCCGTTCCAGTCTTAATTGCTGCCAGGAAGTTGCCGCTCTTTTCACTTGCGCTGGGGTTAACGAAAATGTAGTCGCCAACATTTTTCTCTCCCCAGGTTCCCATTCCGTCACCGATAGCGAACAGCCAGTGTGCCGCTGATTTCTGTGTGGTCAGGGTTGCCTGTATAGTAAAGTCTTCGCTGTCTCCCAGGTCTTCCGCAATAGAAAACGGAAGTGCCGCATAACTTTCACCGTCCAGCTGCCATACTTTTCCCTCTCCGTTTGAACGGAAATCTGTATCCTCCGCTCCGGAAAGAGCAGCGTCGTTTCCGTTGCCTGATACATCTTTAAGCACGTTTCCCGTATGTGACATATCATAGGAAGCGATCAGTTCGCTGCCGCTGTCGCCGCCAGGCACCTCTGTTCCTGTCTCTGCGGCATACATTGCATCTTTCTCTGCATCGGTAGGCATGCTTTCTTTTACCTGATCCTCTGTCAGCGCTTCATCATAAAATTTGATGTCGCCTACATTAGCTGTAAGAAGAGCATCCGGCTCCCAGAGAGATTTTCCGATATAGCCCAGCACATTTCCCTTAGGCACAACATCTGACATGGAATAGGAGTGTTCTACAGACGCCACTTCTTCGCCGTCCAGATACAGTGTAAGCGTATTGTCTTCTCCTACCATGGTAATAGTGGCATAATCAGCGCCCAGATTTTTTGAAGGAGACGGCAATCTCACTTCATCCGTCTGCGGGGAGCCAACCTTAATGCCTGCAAGGATTTCGCCTCCTCTGTCGCCCGGGGCTCCTTTCGGATTCACGAACACGTAATTACCTACGTCGTTGCCCGCCCAGGTACCGATTCCCTGACCGATGCACCAGGCCCACTGTGCTGCTCCTGTTGTTGTGGACAGTGTAATCTCAACCGTGAAATCGTTGTCGTCACCTGTCACCAGACCCTGCGGCAGTTCCGCATACTGTCTTTTTGTAAACTGCAGGATATTGGTATCCCCGCTGGACTTAAAGTCGCTGTCCTCTGTGGAATACAATTTGGCGTTTCTGCCGTTGCCCGATACATCCAGAAGCGCTTCGCCGCTATGGGACATATCATAGTGGGCAGTTACTTCCGGCAGTTCCGCCGCTTTCGCAGTTTCCGGTCCCAGCTCGGGCATCATCGTAAATACAAGGGCTCCTGCCAGAACCGCTGCCATTGGTTTTTTGAACTTGCTATTCATAGTTCCTCCTCCCATTTTATTTGGTACAGCCGGTTCAGAAGGATACTTTTCTCTTTCCGTAACCGACACAAGCGTCCGTGTGTGGAACTTTCCGAGCTACATCTCAGGCTATTTTTACTGCGATGACTGTCCGTGCCCCTCTGCACACCGACGCTATTTTACCTATATATAATAACCTTTTTATACCAGTCCGGACAATCACAAAAGGTTCATAATTTATAGGTTTGTAAGTTATTTACAATACAAATTTTATATGTTATTATACAAATTAATTACAAATCACTTTATAAAGGGGATTTTCTTTTTTATTTTCGAAGAATTTGTTTGATTTTTATGGTTTTTCGGTTATGAACTGCTTTCGGAAAGAAATTTTGTATTTGTGAAAATTTAAAATTTCCCTGTTAAAAGTTGGTTTTTTAACTGAATTTGATTTTATAAGTCCTCTGTATCGCAAATATTACAAATTACGTATATTTTTTTAATAAATTATTACAGTTGAAGGAGAGAAGTGTATGGCAATCAAATATAAATGGCTGGCCGGCCACCTCAGAGAAATGATCCGCTTGAATATTGAAAAAGGGATAGAAAAGCTTCCCACAGAGCAGGAACTGTGCGAACGTTTTCGGGTAAGCCGTCAGACCGTCCGTCTCTCCCTCTCTCTTCTGGAGGATGAGGGACTGATTGTTAAAAAGCGGGGAAGCGGCTCCTTTATCACAGGACTTCTCAGCGAACCTGAAAACAATGTCATCGGCATATTGGTTTCTGATGACCAGGACTATATCTATCCCGGTCTGATTAACGATATACAAACCGAACTTTTAAGAAACGGCTTTCATTCAAAAATATATGTAACAGGCCGCCGCACCCGTACAGAACGGCGGATTCTCACCGAGCTGCTCAACAAACCGGTCCGGGGACTGATCGTAGAAGGATGCAGAAGCGCTCTTCCAAATCCGAACACAGACCTCTACCGCAGACTCCAGGAAAAAGGCGCCGCGATTCTGTTTCTTAACAGTTACTATGCGGCACTGAACGACTGTCCTTATATTAAAGACGATAATCTCGCCGGAAGTTCGCAGCTTGTCAGGCATCTGACCGATCTGGGGCACACTGCTATCGGAGGCATATTTCCCGCAGACGAACTGCAGGGCATTGAACGTTACCAGGGATTTACCGAAGCCATGAGAGACTGTGGACTGTCTGTTCCCGATGAGCACATCGGTTGGTTCCTTTCCCGGGATGCAGACGCACTGGCAAACAGAAGAAACACAGATTTTCTCCGCCGGATTATTCGCGAATCACTTGGAGACTGTACAGCCGTAATCTGTTATAACGATATGATCGCATATTATCTGATTCAGGAGCTGCGCCTGGCCGGGCAGAAACTTCCGGAAGACATGTCCGTTGCTTCTTTCGACAATACATATCTCAGCAGTTCCGAACGGCTTACAATCACCAGTCTCTCTCACCGGCTCCATGAGACCGGAACAGAAGCCGCACGGATGATGATCAGAAAACTGAAAGGACTTCCAGTCCAGTCGGTTGAGCTTCCGTGGGAGCTCAGGGAAAAGCAAAGTACAGAAAAACTCCAGACATAATTACATTACTGGCCGTCCGCCTGCCGGTCGGCCTGTCCTTTTTTCCCGGAACGGTATTCTCTCGGGCTGCATCCCTGGGTCTTTTTGAACACAAAACTAAAATAATGTGAATCCTTATAACCGACTTCCTGGGCAATCTCTCCGGCAGATTTTGTTGTATTCTTCAGAAGTTTTTTTGCCTTCTCCATCCGCTTCCCGGTAACATATTCCACAAATGTCTTTTTCATGTTCTGACTGAACACTGTGCTGAGATAATTTGCGCTTACATACAATTTGGCTGCCGCCTGATTCAGCGACATAGATTCTTTATCATAATTCTTGTCAATATATTCCAGGGCTTTTCTCAGGATTTTCCTGTTCTGATTACTGCTTTCGTTCTCCCGGATATTGATCGCCGTCTGGAGCATGTCCAGAAAATATTCCGGCACCTCGGATGCTTCCATATTTATATCCTGGTCATGATTGCCGACCTGTTCCATAAATTCTTCTTTCGAAACACCGATAGATTCAATATAGGCCAGAATGGTAAACCGGATATTAAGCACAACATATGCGCGGAACATTCTGGACTTTAACGGTTCTTTTATTCTGTCCAGATAGGATTCCACAAAATCATGTATTTCACTGCTGTTCCCTTTTACCAGAAAATCTCTTATAATTTCCTGAGACATGGCGGAAGATTCCACGCCGTCAATTCTGTTTTCATCTCTGGTGGTCAGATAATCGCTCAATGTAGTCTTCGAAAGAACGTGAAGACTCGGGATCATAAAACGATAAGCCAGATAGTGATTTACGTCCTGATAACATGACGGAAGCATGCTCAGACGTTCCACCGGGCTTCCGATAGCAACATACCAGTCCAGATGTTCTTCTTCTGAATCGCATACACTGCGGATATGTTCCACTCCCTTTCTCGTCCATTCTTCAATCTGATCTCCTTCCGCTTTTACAAGCACGCCATTACAGTTGGCATTCCAGCGGAAAAGTATATACTGAGGATGGCGAAGAAAAAAGTGAAATACTTCATCCTGCTTCCGCATAAAATCTTCCGTTCTCTCCTCCGAGACCACGCCTCCCTTTTCCTGCAGATAAAAGAACAGCAGATTATAGCAGGGCGCGGTTATCTCAAGAGACAGACGGGATGCCTCTTCATAAATCTCATTTACCGGCATATCTCCCGAAAGCAGTCTCTCCATAAAACGGCGGCGCGAAAATTGTTCGTATACATGCATTTCGCTCTGAAACTGAGCCTGATAGTCATTCTGAACCATATCCTGTTCAATTTTTTCCTTCAGTTCCAGCAAAGTCTTTTTTAACGTCAGTCTTGTAATCGGCTTTAAAAGATACTGATCAACTCCGACCTCAATTGCCTTTCTGGCGTATTCGAAATCATCATAACCGCTGATTATCACGATTTTTGTTTTCGGGAACTCCTCGCTTACAATTTTGCTCAAAGACAGCCCGTCCATAAAGGGCATCTTAATATCTGTAATAAGCACATCGGGTCTCGTCTTCCGGATCATGGGAAGAGCCATCTCTCCGTCTGCCGCTTCTCCGACAAAACGGAAGCCGTACTGCTCCCATGGAATTTTATCTCTCAATCCATCGCGGATCACCGCTTCATCTTCCACAAGAAATACCTTTAACATACCTTCATCACCTGTCCCTTAATAGCTTCTGTCGTTTATATACATCCCTACATTTTCCTGCGTAAATATTTTCTCAGGAACATAGTAGTTTTTGTCTATATTTTCACCGTTTTCCAGCATCCGGATTACATTTTCTATATATGGTCCCTGCTCCGGATTACACTCAATATCCACATTAATTTCACCCGACCGGACCAGCTCAAGAGCCGTCCTTACCGCGTCAAATGAAATAACCGTTACATCTCCGTCTACTCCGGTGGTAATACCGGCCTCTTTAAATACATCCAGGGCCCCGAAAGTCATATCATCATTCTGAGACACCAGCACATCTATGTCATCATGTTCTTCCAGAATACTCCGCATCTCTTCCTTCGCCTTTGATGTAGTATAATCAGCGCCTGTCTGCTCCAGAATATTCCAGTTGCTGTGCTGCCGGGCAATTTCTTCAAATCCCTCAGTCCGGCCGATTGTGGATGTAGCTCCTTCCGTTCCTGTAAGAACAACAATATTGATTTCTTCATCAGCCCGGCCCTGTTGCTCCAGATGTTCCGCAAGCCAGAGTCCCGCATTTTCTCCTTCCGCTCTGAAGTCAGAACCAACCCGGGTTACATAAAGGGACTCATCCGCAATCTCCGCTTCCCGGTCCATAAGAATTACCGGGATACCCGCTTCTTTTGCTTCTTCAAGCACCACATCCCATCCGCTTTCGGCGATAGGAGAAAATACAATATAGTCAACCTGCTGGGATATAAAACTTCGGATTGCTTTGATCTGATTTTCCTGCTTCTGTCTGGCATTATCAAAAATCAGGAGATAACCGTTTTCTCTGGTAAACGTTTCCTGTATCGATGCGGTATTAGCGGTTCTCCAAACGGATTCGCTGCCCAGCTGGGATACGCCCACTACAATCAGCTGCTCATCTTCTGTACTGCCGCCGTCCCCTTCGTCAACAACGAACTGTTTGCCGCAGCCGCCAAGCAGAAACAGAAAAAGTACCGACACTGCTATCGCGCTGATATATCTTTTTTTCATGCGTCTCATTTTTTCCTCCCTATTCTGCTTATTTCTGTATATCAATACTTACTGATTATCCTCTTTTTCCGGCTCATTTTTGTTTTCCCGGGGGGCCTCTTCATCTTTTAATTTTTCTCCTGCAGAAAACAGGGCCGGAATTCTGATTTCCACAATCGTCCCCTTTCCTTTCTTCGATACAATGGACAGACCGTATTCTTCGCCAAAGTACATCCGAATCCTTTCATTTACATTTGCCAGGCCAAATCCTTTCTCTGTTTCCTGACACGGCCGCCCGATTTCTCTCCTCAGCTCCTTCAGCTCCTCCGCCTCCATGCCGGCCCCGTCATCTCCGATCAGGAACCGCAGGGCGTCTCCGTCCTTTTCTCCCCTGATGTGAATGCATCCTTTCCCCCGTTTCCTTTTTATACCGTGGTAAAGTGCATTTTCCACAACAGGCTGAAGAGTGAGCTTCAAAATCTGATAATTATAAATTGACGGGTCTATCTGAATACTGTATTCCAGTATATCATGATATCTCATTTCCTGAATTTCAAGGTAACTGCTGATATGCTGCTCTTCCTCACGGATCGATATAAATTCTTTTCCTTTGCTCAGCACCTGACGGAAAAAGTTGGAAAGCGTAATCACCATGGTTACCGCCTGCTCAGGCTCATTTCCCTCAATCAGCCAGACAATCGTATCCAGTGTATTGTACAGGAAGTGGGGGTTGATCTGTTCCTGCAGGAGACGAAGATCGGCTTTCCTTATCTTCTGCTCATCATCTTTGATCTTGCTGATCATGTCCTGCATATTCCCCGCCATGTCATTAAAACCCTCTGCCAGCGCGGCAATTTCGTCCTTTGAGTCCACTTCCGCCCGGGCGCTGAAATCACCTTCTGCCAGTTTCTTGGTCGCACGGTTCAGTTCCTTCAGCGGCCGAACAATTCCCGATGTAATGAAAAGCGCCGCAATCGCGACTCCTATAAGCAGCACTGCAAATACCAGTACGCACGCAACCATAAAACTCCGGATCTGTATATTCAGCTCATCTGTTACTTTCTCCATATTCTGTGTCTGATAGTAGATATAATACTGAATGTCATCCTGGATCAGCTCTGTAAGGACGTAAATATTATTTTCCAGATATTCAATATTGTCGTCATATGTACCGCCGGACCGGGTGCTCTCCATAACATCGTCCACTCTTTTTTCCAGCGTATCAAGATTTCTCAGAAGACTTTCCAGCCAGACTCTGCTCTCGCTGTCCGTAGTGACATCAACCAGCTGTGTAAATTCACTGCGCAGATCATTAATCAATATATAAGGATCTTCCAGCTTTTCATCCTCTGAAATATTATCGAAAGTTACATAGCCTACGACAATCTTATACATACTTTCATCCATATCGTCTTTAAAATTAAGATTGTAATTATTGGCCACGGTAATATCTCTTACAATTTTATCGTAAACCTGGCTGTAATTGGCCATAGAAGCAAGAAGGTAGGCCAGCATAACTACAAATGGCAGCGCAACTATTGCCGCCAGCAGCAGAATCTTTTTCCGGATGGAAAATCCTGTTCTGCTGTTCTTCATTTTTCCACCAAAACGGCTCTTCCGCATTTCCAAACACCCGTTCTTTCTCTTAATCGCAAGTTATCTATTAGTATAGCATTGAATAAGAAAGGTTACAATGTATTTTTAAAAGCTCCCTGTCCTCCGGCAAAAAATAACAGCGACTCCCCGAATTAACAGAACAGTCTTTTTTAAAGGGACTTTACACAGCAGAATTGTACAATTATTCTGCAAGCATGGTGCAAGCTTTTTCCCATCTTCTGCCGTATAATTGCTTTATAATGAATCCCGGACAGCAATCCGGATAAAGGAGGTTTTCATATGATTCAAAAATTTGTTTATGGGACACCTTTTGACACCGAGGCTTTAGTGGTTTCTTTTCCGGCTTCCGGAGGAACCCCGGCTTATGGTTCCATCAGTACAGAACAGGGATTCTGCTTTTCATACTGCATGGATGATGATGATATTGTTTTTGGCCTGGGTGAGGCAAACAGAGGGATAAATAAGAGAGGCTGGAAGTATACCAGTTTCTGCACAGATGATCCGGAACATACAGAAGAAAAAGTATCTCTGTACGGCGCCCATAATTTTCTTATTGTATCCGGCAGAGAAACCTTCGGACTGTTTATTGATTATCCGGCTGCGCTTACATTCGACGTCGGATATACAAAGCAGGATATGATATATATCTCCTGCCAGGACGCTAATCTGAACCTGTATGTGATCGATGGGGATTCCCCTTATGATATTGTAAAACAGTTCCGTCACATCATCGGCAGAAGCTATATTCCGCCAAAATTCGCGTTCGGCTTCGGACAGAGCCGCTGGGGCTATAAAACCCGGAAGGATTTCGAAAAAGTCGCGGAGGGCTACCGCAGCAGCCACCTTCCTCTGGATATGATCTATATGGATATCGACTATATGGACTCTTACAAAGATTTCACCGTGAACAGTGATTTTGAAGACTTTTCTTCTTTTGTAAAGGAAATGAAAGACCAGCATATCCGCCTTGTTCCGATTATTGACGCGGGGGTAAAAATTGAAAAAGGATATGACGTCTATGAGGAGGGCGTAAAAAACCGTTATTTCTGCCAGAGAAAAGACGGCAGTGATTTTGTTGCCGCAGTGTGGCCGGGAGATACCCACTTTCCGGATGTACTCAATCCCGACGCCAGAAAATGGTTCGGAGACAAATACCGTTTTCTCACAGATCAGGGAATTGAGGGCTTCTGGAATGACATGAACGAGCCTGCCATCTTCTACTCCGGCGAAGGTCTGGAAGAGGCAAAAGATATGGCGCGGCAGTTCGCGGAAACCGGAACAGGCAACTGGGACGGAAGTGAAACCGGAGAATACGGCAAAGAAGATATCGGCGTATGGCAGCTCCGGGATAAACTTCAGAGCCTGGCAAACAGCCCGGCAGATTATTCCAGGTTTTATCACAATATAAACGGACAGATGATCCGGCATGACAAAGTCCACAATCTGTTCGGATTTAACATGACGCGGGCCGCGGGGGAGGCATTTGAAAGGATTGATCCTGACAGGCGTTTTCTGATGTTCTCCCGTTCTTCCTACATTGGAATGCACCGGTATGGAGGCATATGGACCGGGGACAACCGCTCCTGGTGGCAGCACATTCTTTTAAATCTTAAGATGATGCCATCCCTTAACATGTGCGGCTTCCTCTATATCGGCGCGGACCTGGGCGGATTTGGAGCAGATACAACGAGAGATCTGGTTCTGCGCCACACGGCCCTCGGGGTGTTCACCCCACTGATGCGTAACCACGCTGCACTGGGAACAAGGGAACAGGAGTGCTATCAATTCGAACACATGGAGGATTTCCGACATATACTGGGCGTAAGATACCGCCTCCTGCCCTACCTGTACAGCGAATATATGAAAGCAGCACTTACAGACGATATGTACTTCAAACCTCTGGCATTTGTTTATCCGGATGACAAAATGGCTGTCCGCATTGAAGATCAGCTGATAATCGGAAACGAAATAATGATCGCGCCTGTATATGAACAGAATGCAAAAGGCCGTTATGTCTATCTTCCGGAGACAATGAAGTTCGTAAAATTCCTTCCGGACGGCACAGTCTCGGAAGAAATACTGGAAAAGGGAATCCACTACGTGGAAATCGCCCTCAACGAGGTTCCTCTCTTTATCCGGTCGGGCAGATGCATTCCGGTTGCTGAAGCCGCCGAATATACGGATGCGGTAGACACAGAAGATCTCAGATTAATCGGTTTCAGAGGCGCGGAATACATCCTCTACGATGACGATGGCATACACAAGGATTTTAACATGAAAAAGAACTGCCGGATTCTGAAATACTAAAGAATAAATCCCCGGAATCCGAAACCGGATTGTTAAAAAGCATTTTTACAGCAAACAAAGTGGAAAAGCATTAATCAGCAGGCTTTTCCACTTTGTTTTTACTTCTTATATCATTTTTTTGTTTCTAATATATCTTTTTAATATATCGGCTTCCTGTCAGTCTTTCCAGTCAACCCAATCTGATTTTCTTTTTCAGCACAATTCCTGCTGCCGCTGCCGAACCGGTCAGCGCAGCCAGAGCGGCATATGGCAGTCCGGCCGTATCTCCGGTCTTCGGAGCTTTGGTCAGCTTCTCATCCGCGCTGTTTTCCTGTTTTTTGTCTTCTGTAAAGTCATCCTCTGCCGGATTTTCATTTTCAGGCTGGTTTTCATCATCCGCGGAGCCGTCATTTTCTTCCGGACTGCTGTCTCCCTCCGGATCTTCCGGCTGCTCCGGATCCGGATCTGTCACTGAATCAGATGCAACATAATTTCCCTCTTCATCCGGTACAAGACCTGCTTCTTCTGCACCTGTAATGGTTACGGTATTCCCGTTGTTTCTGTCCTCTTCATCCACATAGATCGCATTCTGTCCGTTACCTGTCAGGCTCACCTGCGAACCATCTTCAAAAACAACACCCGCATCGCCATTTGTCGTATCTACGTTAATTCCGCCCCAGGAATTTTCACTCAGCAGCAGATTGAGGTCACCGGATATTCTTACAGTTCCTCCGTTGACAAGCATTGCGGCGCCGCCGGCTGTCCGTGTGTTATCCAGCGTAATATTATTAAGAGCCGTCTCTACTTTATAGATATGAAGGGCCGACTTGTTGGCCGGCGCAGTCCTGATGGCAACCCCTCTCAGTTCAACTCCGTCAGCTGTTACGGTTACCACATTTTCTCTGCCCAGCACGTCAGAACCATTAATCGCAAAACCATCCGATACACCGCTTACCGTCATTGCTTCACTAAGAACAAGAGGCGCCGTCAATGTGACGTCTTTCTGCAGTTCTATACGTGATATATCTGCTCCTGCCGCTGTTTTTGCCGCAACAAACTGTGCAAGATTAGAATCTGCCACATAAGCAGTCTGCTGATTGTTTCCGCCGCCGTCTCTCTCGGTCACTACAATTGTAAGTCCGACTCCGGATACAGCCGCATTATTTCCTTCCCGGCAGATTACAGACTGGGTATCCGTAACCGGAGTTACATTTAATGACGCCCCGGAAAAATCCGCCCTGGCGCTGTCCACATTTATTCCATACCAGGAACTGCCGCCCGGAGTCAGACTGATATCCCCGGTAAACACAGCGTCCGCGCCGTTATTGATAATGATCGGCGCACCGCCCGCCGCACTGCTGTGATCAATAGACAGCCCGTTGACTGTAAGTTTTGTTCCATAAACATGGAGCGCTGATTTGTTGCCTGCCGACGTCTGAATCGTTACATGATCCAGCGTAATACTGTTTCCCATCAATGTCACAAGATTCCCTGTCACACTGTCTGTTCCCACAAGAGTTCCGCCTCTGATCACAACATCATTCGCTATCGAAAGCCGTCTCGTAAGCTCAATTCTCTGACCGGTCAGATCAATTTCCCCGCCCTGCGCAATAGCCGCCTCAAGTTCTTCCTGGGTATCGATTACATCCGCGCGCTCTGTATTTCCTGCCGCCTCAACATCCGCAATTTTCTCTGTTCCCGATATCTCCGGCAGTTGATCCATCTCTGCTGTCTGTACAGCCATTTCATGTACGCTCATTTCATGACTCTCTGTTTCCTGAATGTCAGATATCACCTGCAGTTCCGCTTCATTTTCTTCCCCGGCCGCCGCAAAAGCAACACCCGGCAAAGCACCTGCCACCATAGCTGCAGTTATCACTACAGCTAAAAATTTTCTTTTCATATATATTCTCCTGTTTTGGTTATAATTTGAAAAGATTCTCAGGCGCCTGTTTGCAGAATCAATTCACGGCAAGAGTATACTAACCGTCACAGGAAAAAGTCAACATAATCAGCGCAAAATTGTACAGGGAAACACAGGTAAAAATGGAAATTTTATACCATTCCCGTGGTCCGCAGTATGTACAGCCAGCCTGTCAGTGTAAATGCGCTGAACAGTGTGGTCAGCATAACAACACTGGACGTAAGCACTCCTTCATGCCCCATATTCCGCGCCATCACATAACAGCTCACCGTCGTTGCCGAGCTGAGCATGACAAGAATTGCTACCAGTTCTTCTCTCCGGAACCCGAGCCAGACTGCAAGGGGGAGAAAAAGCGCCGCAAACACTACCAGCTTCATCACTGCGGCAGCAGCAGCCGGCTTTGCCTTTCCAAAGGCTTTTTTCAGGTCAAAGCTTGCCCCCATTGCCATCAGCCCGAGAGGGGTTGCCGTTGCTCCGATATCCGACACGGTCTTTTCCAGAATGGATGGCATGGGAAGCCGAAGGGCGGACCAGAGGAGTCCCGCTGCGATTCCCAGTATAATCGGATTTGTAACGATTCCTTTCAGGGTTGCAAGCCACACTTCCTTATCCAGCTTTTTCCGCTCCGGCCGGAAAAAGGACAGAACTACAACCGCCATAACATTGTAAAGAGGCACGCTTCCGATAATCATCAGCGGCGCCATCCCCGCATCCCCGTATATATTCTGTATAAACGCAATTCCCAGAAGCGCCGCGCTGCTCCGGTAGGCAGCCTGGATAAATTCTCCCCGGATGCTCCTGTCACGCCACAGAAATGATACCGCTGCCGCCAGTGCGATACTGATCAGAGTTACCGAAAAGCAGAACAGCACAAACTTCATATTCCATACCTGAGAAAAATCTACCGTTGACAGATCTTCAAACAACAGCACAGGCAGCGGCACCAGAAATACAAATTTATTCATTTTCGACGCAAAAATATCGTCGATCACTCCAAGTCTCCTGAGCGCAAATCCCAGCACCATCAAAAGGAATATGGGGACAGTCGCGTTCAGGCTGAAAATCAGATTCTCCATAATACTGCCAGTTTATTCTCCTACAATGCACACACGAATCAGATTTGTACGGCCCGGAATTCCCAGAGGGATACCGCCTGTAAACACAATCTTGTCTCCCTCTTCCACGACTCCGTGAACCTGCGCCGCTTCAATGGCGCGAAGGCAGAGAATTTCAGAACTGTACTCCTCTCTGATTTTCAGAGGCAGAATGCCCCAGGACAGATTGATCTGTCTGTATACTTTTTCAGAGCTGGAGCAGCCTACGATCAGACACTCCGGTCGGAATTTGGAGATCATACGTGCCGTATTTCCAGTCTTGCTTACCGCCAGAATTGCATTTGCCTTCAGGTCAATGGCAGTCATACATGTCGCATGGGAAATGGCATTTGTAATGTCCGGTTCTTCGCTGCGCTCTCTCCGACGGAAAATCCCGTTATAATCAATGTTCCGCTCCATATGTACCGCAATTTTCACCATCATCTTAAGGGCTTCCACCGGATATTTTCCCGCAGCAGTCTCTCCTGAAAGCATAATCGCGCTTGTCCCCTGATAAATGGCATTAGCCACATCTGTAGTCTCGGCACGGGTAGGTCTCGGATGAATCATCATGGAATCCAGCATCTGAGTCGCCGTAATGACTACTTTACCCGCCTCATATACTTTCTCGATAATCCTCTGCTGGATAATCGGCACATGTTCAAGCGGAATCTCCACCCCCATATCGCCTCTGGCGATCATAATGCCGTCGGCTTCTTCGATGATTGCGTCAATATTATCCACCCCCTGCTGGTTCTCAATCTTCGCGATAATATTAATCGACTGTCCGCCATTTTCATTGAGCAGGGTCCGCATCTCTTTCACATCCTCTGCCGTTCTTGTAAATGACGCCGCCACAAAATCAAAATCTTCCTGGATGCCAAACAGCAGGTCTTCCCGGTCTTTCGGACTGATAAAAGGCATCTTCAGCTCCACGCCCGGTACGTTAACGCCCTTGTGGTCTGAAATATCTCCGCCGTTTTTCACAATGCAGATAATGTCCTTATCCGCAATCTCAACAACTTCCATCCCCACCAGACCGTCGTCAATCAGAATGGAGTCTCCCGGTTTAACATCTTTATAAAGATCTTTATAGGAAATGGTCACCTGTTCCTGCGTTCCTTCTGTCTCATCATTGACAAGGGTGAATTTCTGTCCCTCTTCCAGTGAAATCCTGTGATCTTTAAAACATCCGATGCGGATCTCCGGTCCTTTTGTATCAAGCAGCGCCGCAATGGGACGATCAAACTGTCTGCGCAGGGTTTTCAGTTTTTCCAGACGGACCTTCTGTTCCTCATGGTTTCCATGGGAAAAATTGAACCGCGCCACATCCATGCCTTCCCGGATCAGGGCTTCCATTATCCCTTCTTTATCGGTTGCCGGCCCCAGTGTACAAATAATCTTTGTTTTTCTCATAATCTTTCCTTTCCGGATGAATCCTTGCTTTAATCGAACGGCCCACTGCTTTATCTGTGTGAACCGATAAAGTTATTATAGCATCATTACAGGTTCAATATCCAGAGAGAAATCCTAAGAAGAACAGGTTCTTTACGCAAATATAACAGAACCCCCGTCTGTACGGGAAAGCATTTCTGTTTTCCCGTACAGACGGGGCTCTGAAGCATGTCCGCAGTATCACTCTATTATTCTGTCTGCTCTGTTGTCCCGCCTACTGCGTTACTATCCCTGCTGCGCGGCCGCATCGTTGACGCATCTGAGCGCATTCAGGCTTCTCGGATAGCCGATATAGGGAAGGCACTGAGAAATAATCTTAATAAGAAATGCTTTGTCATTGCCCACCTTCATATTGCCGGCCGCGTGGGATGTAAGCTGAGGTTCGCAGCCTCCCTGAGCCGCGATAAAGCAAAAAGTAATCATCTCACGCTGTCTGTAATCCAGACCTGTGCGGGTATAGTAATCCCCGAAGCAGTTGCCGGACAGCCAGCGGTTGATATGACGGCTCTCCTCCGGACCGGAAGACGCAAATCCTTTCATGCCGTCGCCGAAAATATCCACCTGCGCCTGTTCTCCCTTCTCCACGCGGTCCTCAATGGTTGTTGTAGCCTGGCCTTCCAGCGGAAGCGCGACGCCTTTTTCCGTCAGGACTTCATTGACCGCGTCAAAAAACGGACGTACTCTTCCAATTCCCAGATAAGCGCATGCCTGATAGACGATTTCCTTTATCTCCACAGGTGTTACTCCAAGGTTCAGCGCGCCCGGAAGCACTTCTCTGAATTCATCAATCCCCTGACACCCAAGCAGGGCGGCAAGAATCGCCATCATTCTTGTACGGTCATCCAGGTCATCCTGATTCACTGTTTCATCGCAGGAAAAGTTTGCAAAGAACTCTGTAAATTCCGGATCTGTGAACGCAAGTCCGAATTCACCGTCCGGGTATAATCTGTTGAAATATTTTTCTGCTGCTTCTGTCATAACTGATCTTCCTTTCCTTTTCTGATTCCGAGTCCGGACACAGGGCAGCGTCTGCCGCCGCTTTCCGCTCTCTGTTGTTTCACATAGTTTTTCGTCCATATAAACGGATGCGGAGAGGGGAATGCCCTCTCCGGTAATATATAGCATGCTATTTCAATTTCCCGTATTCCTCATCAGAAACCGCCTCAAGCCACTCATTGGACGCTCCTTCAGCCGGCACTTCGATGGCGAGATGCTGGAACCAGGAATCCGGAGCCGCGCCGTGCCAGTGTTTTACTTCCGGCGGAATATTCACAACGTCTCCTGCCTTAAGTTCCTGTGCCTCTTTGCCCCATTCCTGATAATAGCCCCGTCCGCCTGTTACAAGGAGGATCTGGCCGCCTTTGTGATGGATATGCCAGTTGTTCCGGCATCCCGGCTCAAAAGTCACGTTGCCGACTCCTACTCTCTCTGTAGTGAGCATTTTCAGATAGCTCTGTCCGATGAAGTACTGCGCGAATGCTGTGTTGGGCTCGCCGATCTCAAATACATTTCCACCGCCTAAATCCTGTTTCATTTTTTCTGTATCCATGTGTAACGCCTCCCGTTTGAAATACAATTATTATCTTTTTGTCTGTATATATTGTATAACCGGAGGAGTCTATAGGCAAATGCTTAGTTTACATGGTGGGGTATACCTGGGAGGTATGATTATCTGATCAGCCCACCCCAAAATCCGTAATCTCATACAGGACTTCAACATCCGGATCATCCAGAAGCCAGCGGTATTCTTCCATAAACCACCTGACCAGCTCTTCATCCCGCCGGATCGGAGTGGAATTGTTGTTAAATACATTGACTGTCCCATGTTTAAAATATTTCTTCATGGCGGATATGTCATTCCGGATCATCTCCCTGGTCTGACCCTGGATTCCCACCATCAGACAGATCGAGTCAAACAGCTCCGCCACCTCCTGAGGAGTCCGGAAATCCGCGTGCTTATTGAGAACCTTTTCCCGGAAATCGTTGTCAAATGTCTCCACGCCGATTTTGTAAGTAACGGGAATTCCGAAAAACTCTCTCATCTCATTCAGACGTTTCCGATATATCCAGTGGCTTTCAAAAATCAGTCTGCGGATCTTTTTCTCCCGCACAATTTTCCGTATATCTTCCAGCGTGGTGCGGGGGAGTTCAAAACAGCTTCCTGAATTGATCGCTTCCAGCACGCCCGTTTCTCCGGTAACGCATGAAAGCACCTGACGGTTCTGCTGTACCATCTCTTCCTCATCTCTGCCGTTGTCTTCAATATAATCGCAGAAGGAACACTTGCCCCAGGCGCACGGGAACGCCCGCAGAAGCACAATCTCCCTTCTGTTTTTCTCCGTAATTACACTGTAGCGTTCCATCTCTCTACCTGCCTCCTGATATTCTGCGGCGCAGTTCTCCGGATACCATCGGAAGAACCATGCTCACAGCGAAAATTGAAACACAGCGGTCGATATAGTCTGTCAGGAACTGCACGGCGAAAATGCTCCCGGTAAGCCCCAGAGGCGTCCGGGCAAGCAGCTGTACGATCACCGTTGATCCGGACGAGGTCACACCGCCGAACAGCACTGCGTTGATTACCGCGCTCATGATCGTACCCGGCACGGATACACCCAGTCCCTTGAGGAAGATCCATCTCCCTTTCACAGACTTTCCCGCAGTCTCTCCGTGCAGCAGAATTCCGCTCATTATTCCCGTGATCATACCCACCGGAGCAAAATAAAGCGAGTAAATATCCACTGTCATTCCCATAAAAATGCCGCTGAGCAGATTGGGAAGCATTCCGAACCAGGGGCCCAGCACGGCGCCTGTCAGAATCGTCCCGATACTGTCCAGATAAACCGGCAGGCGCAGCATAAGCGCGATCTGCCCGCCCACTATATTGATTACAACTGCCATTGCCACAAGGCAGATCTGATATGTATTGATTCTTCCTGTTCCTTTTGTCTTCATCTTCATCCTCGCTCTCAAAAGTATCCTGTCTCACAGCACACCTGCTCTATAATTCTTCCAGACAGGTAAGCTCTTCCGGTTTCCACCCTGTTCCATCCTCTTTTTTCAATATTCGTGACAGGAAAAAGGACATGAACCTTTTTGCGTCCGTCTCAGTCAGCACATGGCTGTTTGGCTTTTTCTTCCAGAAATTCATGGAATCCACCACCGTCTGTCCCCGGCAGATCCCCTCTGTCTCCACTTCAAGGAAGCTGTCAAATCCGCTGCACATGGACGGATCAATCAGATAGGCAACGGCCAGCGGATCATTGATCACGCAGCCGATAATTCCCTCGTATTCCCAGTGGAAATCCATGTAAAATCCGGTAATCTTCCGGACAAATCCGCCGGTCTTCTTATCCAGACGCTCCATATAGGATATAAGATTCGGCGTCAGCACAATCTTCCTGGTAACGTCCAGTCCCACCATCTCAATCTTCTTTCCTGCTTCTGCAAACAGCTCATAGCAGATCTTTGCCGCCTCAGGATCACACCAGTAATTATACTCTGCCACCGGGGAACAGTTTCCGTGGCTTCTGAAGCTGCCTCCCATTGAGACAAGCCTGGGAACCCTTCGGATCAGCTCCGGTCGTTTCTGAAAGAGCCGGGCCAGGTTGGTCAGCGGTCCCAGGGCAAGGATGTCAGTCTCTTCCTTTTCCAGCGTCTCTTCCAGGAACTCCACGGCCGGCTTCTCCGGGAATTTTCCGGGGACATCCGGCAGGAAGCTCTCGCCCAGTCCGTCGCTTCCATGGGTATCCATGGCGTCCACATAGGTTCCTACAAGGGGAACCATCTCTCCGATATAAATGGGAACCCCCTCTCTGTCCGCCTGGCGGAATACCTTTTTCGCATTCCGGGCCCCCATATCTGCCGGCACATTTCCGGACACAGTCGTTATTCCCGAAATGTCCAGTTCCGGCGAGGCAAGCGCAAGCAGCAGGGCAAGCGCGTCGTCAATTCCCGGATCACAGTCAATAATCACTTTCGGCATAAAAAAACCTCCTGATGAAATATGCTTTTTATGGTAAAATCCTCCACAAAAAGGCATACTTCTTCAGAAGATGTCTGTTTAAGCCTAGTTTTTTATACTGGGAGGATTTCGAACCAGTTTATGAAACTTCATGTAGTATAGCAGATTGTTTCTCTGAACACAAGAAAAATATCGTTCTGTTTCTGTATTCCTGCTTATATGTCAGCACTTCTCTTTCCGCAGTAATATACTTTCGCGATTATAATCCCCGCAGCCGCGATTCCTGCCAGAACCAGATACCCTGCCTCCATTCCGGCCGCTGAGACCCCGCTTCTTTTCTCTTCTTTCAGAAGAAGAGAAAGGCAGAATGCCCAGATTATTAAACATCACAATCCGGCTTGTGGCTCTCTGCTGATCCTCTTTTCCGAATTTTCCCGTGTAAAATACCATAAAAGAGATCCACATGGCAGAGGCAAGACCCGACAGCAGATTCGCAGCCATAAATCCCCGCTCATTACACAGAAAAACCCGGAACAGAGATACTGCTCCGGATGCTGCGGTCCCCGCCATAATAAAAGGCCTGTGCCTTCCGACCCGGACCGCAGGTGACTTTTTATCCGCGGCCTGCTCTGACACTGAAAGCTTCCGCTTTCCGCTCCCCGGTCTGCTGCCCCGGGAAATCAGCGCTTCTCGGAATTATCACGCCAGAAACCGGCGTTCGGAAAGGAAATGATACAGAATCTGATTTGTCACATCATTGATCCGTTCGTCTTCCAGGAACTCCGGAAACGGTTCCTGCAGGCTGCACTCTCCGCAGATATCAACCCCGATAACCTTCTGATGCCGGAACACCTCCCGGAGAAGCTTTTTCAGCGTAGTGACAGACATATTTCCCTGATTCCAGTTTGTTCTGGCATTATATCGGTTCAATACGTCTTTGTCGATAGATATATAGGCCGGAAGTTTCAGATTGATTTTCTTTATTTCCGCTTCCGCCGTATGTTCTTCGCTCTCTTCCACACTGATACAGATTATTTTTTCCCGCAGCCGCGCGGGAACCGGTCTGATACTTTCCGGATCAGGGACGATCAGAATCATCTGCTTCAGGCGGGAATTTTCCCTGAGCAGCTCGCCTGCCCAGCTTCCGTAGCTTGTCAGTTCGTGAATAAGCGGCTGCTGCATGTCGTTGTGATGGTCAAATAAGACCAGCGAAAAAGGTTCTCCGATTTTCTCTGTAAAAAATTTTGTCATATAATGATAATTTCCGTTATCAAGGAAGTGTATTCCCTGTGGACCGTATGGTTTCAGTCGTTTCCGGATCTTCTGTTCTGCTTCTTTCGAACAGTACATATCGGTTCCGCTGATATCGCTCATATCGATTCTTTTCAGATTCTTCGCCCGTTTTTCGACTCCTTCCGGATAAACATGTGAAAAATCAAGCAGCAGATTTTGTGTGTTCTCCATCGTTGTTCTATTCCTTTCTTCAGTGTCTTCCGGACCCGTATACCGGATTCTCCGGATCATTTCACAGTTTCTTCCTGTATTTTCCATAAATCCGTCACTTTTCAGACACAGTTCTTTTTTATATTTATTTCAGTATAATCGGAAAACGAAATAATAAAAAGTACATTTTATGAATGGGTGGCAGTATGGAAAAAGATATATGTTACAAAGAAATAATGAACCGGATTGAAGCCACATTTACCCCAACAAAACAGGAGCGGGAACGAATCGCCCGCCGCCTTAATCTGCTGAGTGAGGAAGAAATGAATAATCTGTATAAAAATTTTACTCTTATGGGGATTGATACTATACTGGAGTATCTGTGCGAACACTACCGCTAGCACCGGTCTGTTTTTTCTGAACTTTCGCACATTCCTCATAATTTTTTATAAATCTTAATCTTGCCCTGTCATTGATCTGTTCCAGATGTCCTTTCCTTCCTGACGTATATTTCTTTATCTCCAGTCTTTTCAGATATTCATCGCCCAGACAGATCTCTTCTTTCCTGTTCTGACTGCTCTTCTTCCATCCTTTTCCGGCCAGAAGTTCGAACCGTTCCTTCCAGGCGTCGCTTTTCAGCGCGCCGTAAAGCACTTCCTTTTTCACTTCATCAAGTATATTCCTGCAGCGGATATGAAGGAGCTGCCTGAACATTTTATCACTGCCCTCCGCCAGCCCGGGAAGATACTGATAATCCTTTGTCTTTTTCAAAAGCTGTTCCGCCATGCCTTCCGCTTCGCAGATGAGAGAAAGATTCCACAGATTTTTTTCATTGTCCTTTATTTCAATATACTTTGTATAGCGGTTCAGCCCATGCCGGAGCAAGTTCCGGATTTTCCGCGTCCTTTTTTCTCAGTCCGGCTGCCGCCTTTGCCGCCAACTCTGCCCTGCCGCTCTGGATTATCACTTTATAAAGCGGCACGCCCCTGTCATCCGGTTCATTCCAATCGCATCTGCCGTATTCCAGCACACGCATTGCAAGCTCTCTGGCAGGTCTTGTCTGCAGAGGAAGCAGTTCAAAAAGCAGACGATCTGTAAAAGACGGGGAAAGTTTCCGGATCTTTCTCTTATCCAGCTGATCCAGAATTTCCCGACAGCAAGTCTGGTCTCTGCTATGCTTTCATGCATATGCTCCCATATCCATTTCTTTATGGCTTCACGCTTCATTTTCAGCTTCTTCCTGCTCGTTCTATGCAGTACGCAGTACTTCCCCCAGTGGCTTGTTGCAGTCTCTCCCGGCTGACTTCTCCTTCACACAATTCCGGATTCAGGCAGAAAAACGAAGACTGTACTTCGCCGACTGTTTGTATCTCTAAATCCACTCAGCAGTATCCCCCGGTAATTCCAAAGATTCAGAGCATCCGAACTCCCTGCCCGGAACATCCGCCGCCCTCGCCGCTAAAGCTCTCTGCCTTTTTTGCCTTATGAGGAACTGCGAGGGGATTTTCCGGACTGGGAAATGGAAAAACGGGAGGCCGGGGAGTTTTCTGATGCACCTTTCAGAAGAAGGGGACAGGGCATCCGGATGACTCTGGAATGAGTTTAGATAAATAGAAGACTGAGAATCAGCGTCAGGATTGGCGGCGGGCTCTGTCCGAGCGCAGCGAGTTAGCCCGCCGTAAATCCCGCTTTTAGCTGATTCCCAGTCTTCGTTATTTATCTTAACTCATGGAACGGAATCCGGATGCCCTGTCCCCTTCTTCTGAATCCGTCTTCGAAAAACTCCTTCGTCCTCTGCTTTCCTTTTTTTGCTGCCGGAAATTCTCTCCGTCAGATCCGAATCTCTTCCATAATTTCCGCAATCATCCGGGCCCGGTTGAAGGGCACCATGAAATAGTATCCGTCGGCGGTATCCCGGAGTTTCTCCGCGATCTCCACTGCAATGCGGACCCCCGCGGCCTGTGCTTCTTCCCGGCTCATATCTTTACGGTACTGTGCGATAATCTCATCCGGAACGTGAATACCCGTGATTTCATTTTTCATGAATACTGCGTTGCGGTAGCTGACCAGAGGCATAATGCCGCAGATGATCTTTGTATCGATTCTGCTTTTTATGTAGCCGATTCTTTCTACGTCCTCATCCGAATAGATCGGCTGGGTCAGGAAAAAGGACGCTCCGGCCCGGCATTTTTTCTCCATCCTTCTGATCTCGGCGTCAATATTGGCTCTCCCATAATTCAGGGCTCCGCCATAGGCAATGGGATCTTCCGAGAAATATTCTTTGTTCAGCTGCCGGATATAATTCATCAGGGTAACCGAGTTGTAATCGTAGACAGACTTGATGCTGCCCCGGTCTCCCGACGGAACCGGATCCCCGGTAACAATCAGGAAGTTCCGGATGCCGTTCATATATGCGCCCAGTATTTCAGAGCCGGTTCCGATTGCGTTTCTGTCCCGGCACGCAATATGGGGCATGGTCTCTGCTTCCAGCTGATTGGCGATCTTGACCGCGGACATGACGCCTGACGCCCTCATTTTGCCCATAGGGGAATCGGAAAAGGTAATCATCTCCACTCCCGCCTGTTTCAGAACCGCCGCCGCTTCTGTCATCTTCCTGTCATTTCCGTCAAAAGGCGGATCCAGCTCTGCGATAACCGCCTTTTCTCCGGAATAAATCTTTCGGATAAAGGGGTTGTTGTCATAGCGGATCTCCGACTCCGCCCTCTCTTCCGGCCGGTCTTCCAGTCTTTTTGCGGCAGGCCGGTTTCCTACAGTCTGGGCCAGTTTCTTCGTATAGGACGGATTGGTTCCGCAGCATCCGCCGATCATATTTACGCCCAGATCCGCAATCTCTTCCATCGCTTCACAGAAGTATGCGGCATTGTCCCGATAGACCATTCTGTTCTCAATCCGTTCCGCGTAACCGGCATTCGGCACGGCAGATACAATCATTTTTCCCAGATTCTGCCTTCTCAGAAGCCTGCATAAATGGGATGGCCCGATACCGCAGTTAAACCCGATTCCGTCAATCAGACTGCTTTCTTCAGCAGTCCTGAGAAGTTCTCTCATGCTGATTCCTGTTTTTGTATAGCCATACATATTCACAGAAAAGCTTGCCATGATAAATGCGTCACTGACTGACCGGATCCACTCTGCCGCCGGCAGTATCTGTTCAAAATCCGAAAAGGTTTCAAACCAGATCAGCCTGACTCCGGAATCCAGGTGGGCCTTTGCCATGGTTCTGTATTCTTCAAGAATATCCTCCGCCTCTTTGCCGTCGTCCTGCTCCGGTATAGGGCCGATATCTCCGGCTATATATACCTCTTTTTGGATTTTTCCCGTTTTTTCTGCTTTTTCCTGCTCTTTTCTCACCGCGGACCGGGCGATCCGGCAGGACGCCTGCACATTATCATAAACCCGCTTCAGCTGCTCTTCTCTGGTTGTCTCTCCGGAGAGATCCGCGCAGAGCGTCTTTACATTTGAGGCAAAACTGTTGGTTCTGATAATGTCGGCCCCTGCTTCAATATATTCTCTGTGAACCGCCTCAATTTTCTGAGGCTCTGTCTGGTTGTCAAGTTCCGGGGCTCCCGGGCTGTTTTCGTATTTCTCCCTGTAGTATGTTCCCATTGCTCCGTCTGTAATCAGACACCGGGATCTGAGTATTGTATGAAAGTCCATCTGACCGGTCTCCTTTTCTTTTTGTCTATCTATTGTAATTTTTCCAGCAGGGATGTTCCGATGGTTCCCTCAGGCATGGAAACGCCGAAATTATCCGCTGCTGTAGCGCCGATGACGGCGAATGTATCCGCCTCCGGCAGTTCTCCCCTTCCTTTCATGGACGGGGACCATGCGAGAAACGGCACTTTTTCCCGTGTGTGGTCTGTACCTGTGTAGGTGGGATCATTTCCATGGTCCGCGGTGATTATCAGCAGGTCTTCCTCCCTGAGAAGCGGCAGAAGCCTGCCAAGATTCACATCAAAGCGCTCAATCTCAGCCGCATATCCTTCCGGGTCTCTTCTGTGGCCCCACAGTGCGTCAAAGTCCACCAGATTGACAAAGCACAGCCCGTGAAAATCTTCCTGCGCAAGGGCGATGGTCTGCTCCATACCGTGAACCGAGCTTTTGGATTTATAACTCCGGGTGATTCCTTCCCCGTCGAAAATATCCCGGATCTTCCCCACAGAAATCACGTCCAGACCGGCGCTTTTCAGCGCGTCCAGCGCGTTTTTTCCGAAAGGCTTCAGCGCGTAATCATGGCGATTGCTGGTGCGCCGGAATTCTCCTTTTTTCTTTCCCACATAGGGGCGGGCAATAACCCTTCCCACGCGCCACTCATCCTTCATGGTAATCTGCCGGGCGATCTCACAGCAGCGGTACAATTCATCCAGGCCGAAAGTCTCTTCGTTGCCGCAGATCTGCAGGACAGAATCCGCGGACGTATATACGATCATATGTCCTGTGGCAATTTCTTCCTCTCCCAGCTCATCCAGGATCTCTGTTCCGCTGGCGCTTTTGTTGCCGATTACCTTATGTCCGGTCTTTTCTTCCAGCTCCCGGATCAGTTCCGGCGGAAATCCGTGCTCCGTAAATGTCTTAAAGGGCTTCTTTACCTCAAGCCCCATCATCTCCCAGTGTCCGGTCATGGTGTCTTTCCCTTTGCTTTTCTCCCGGAGCTTTCCGTAATATCCCAGGCTGTTCTCCACCGGTTCCACCTGCTTCAGCGGTGTAAGATTTGCCATGCCCATCTTCTGAAGATTCGGGATGACAAAACTGTCCACAGACCGGGAGATATGCCCCAGAGTATTCACATCCACATCTCCGAACTCAGAGGAATCCTCCATTGCTCCCACACCAAGAGAGTCTATAACCACAACAAATATTCTCCTATATTTTTCCATATTCAGACCGTCCTTTCCGGGAAGCCTTCTCATCCGGCAGAACAGAAATCTGCAGGCTTTCCTTATTATCTGTATGATACCTTCTGTATAGAAATTATGAAAAACAGGTGATTTTTATATAGATAATAACACAGAACCCGCTGCAGAACCAGCATTAACATTTATGCTGTTATTGATCTGTGCAGGGAATATCCGGAAATCCTGAATGTTCCGTGAGCGGCTCGGCGGGAAAGCTGAGCCCACAACCAGCGGTCACGGCTCCATTGATCTGATCGTTCCGGGCTGTCACAAGGCGTCCGGCCTGAAGCGGCTTGCAGAGCGCTGGGGAATTTCTCCGGAGCAGTGCGCTGCCTTCGGGGACGGCGGAAACGATATCGAAATGCTGAACTACTGCGGTTACAGCTACGCAATGGAAAACGCGCCTGACTTCTGTCTGAATAATATCAGAAAGAATCCTGATGCGCTCAGGATTCTTTCTTTTTCTTCCAGGCATACCAGATCATGCTTATTCCCAATATTGATATGAGGATACAGACAGCCAGTCCGGTAATGGCGTTCATCTGATTGGTATTCAAGCTATTTTTATCTTGAAATGAGGCAAACATCGCCGCCTGCAGGGTAACCATGGATACCAGCGCATCCGCAGCGCCTATATTGCGGATCGTGATCACACCGTTATACACCGTATATGCCACATTGATCAAAAATGCAGGCAGAGTGGTAAGGATGGTACGAAACGTATAGTCGGCAAGAAAACGTTCTCCAAGAGGATTCTTTTTTATAACTTCAAGGATTTTCTTTATAACATTCTCCCTCAGATCGTGATAAAAAAACACGCATGAAAGCGTCAGCAGAACAGCTGCCAGGACATACACCACTATTCCGGCAATCCACGGCAGTATCTGTTTTCCTGCCTGTATAATGGATAAAACAGCCGCTGCCGCCGTGCTTATATAAACAAGCAAATGTATCATGAACTTTTTCATTTTTTCAAGCGCTGACCTTCCTCCACATTTTCTCCTTGTTTCCGGTTTGGATTATAAGAATTTTTCACTGGCATCCAGCGGATCACTCCCTTTTGCATCCCCGCTACTCATAAACAGACCTCATGTTCTCATTATTGAAGTATGGGCTCTCATTATTTGAAAAAGGGTTGAAAAGCCACGTTGGCAACTTCGTCCGCTGTTCCCGGGCGTCCTGCCGGGCACTTCGCGAACATGTTTTTATAGAAGTCTCCCCGGGAACCGTTAAATTCGTCAATGGCCAGCGGCGTTACGATAATTCCCGGAGAAATGGAATTGATCCGCGCTCCCTTCTCTCCCCACTTTACGGACTCTGCCATGACCCGCTTCTCATTGCAGCGTTTCGCCATCTGGTAAGCGTGCAGCGTATCTCTTATATTCTCCGGCTGAAGAATGTCCAGCTTCAGCAGGTCCTCTGCAGGCGTGCAGGCAAGCTGTTCGTCTTCCTCCGGCGTAAGGGCCGGCATACGGTGTCCGGACTGGCTTGAGATTGTCACTCCCACGCCGCCTTCTCTGATCACCTTGCCCACTTCCTCCAGAAGTACCGCCGTGCCGTACAGATCTACTTTCAGAATTGCCTCAACGGGCGCCTGGCTGGGAGAAACGCCTGCCGCATTTACCAGCATAGTAATATCCCCGTACTCCTGCGCTTTTGCGATCAGATTTTTAATGGACTCCCGGGAAGAGAGATCCATCTCCACGGCGTCTGCATCGTATCCGGCGTCATTCATGATCTTTGCGACAGCCTGCGCATTATCCGGATTCTTATCTCCGATCACAATTTTCTTTCCATATCCCATACGGCGGGCAATCGCCATGCCGATCTGCCCCGCGCCTGTTAAAATCATTACATCTTTTTTCATAATGCATCCACCTCTTTCTTTCTGATAACTTTATTGTAAACTTTCTGCCGAAATCAACAATTTTAATTCCGAATAGTTCTGATAAGTAAAACTGATGCGACCGCACAGCAGCAAAAAAGGATACCAGAACTTTCATTCATTCTGATATCCTTCTTTATCTGCCTTTCTCTGAAGCATAGATAAATAAGAGGTCTGAACTGTGTCGGAGACCTGATACCCCAGACTGTTCAGGATGTCTTTGATCTGACCCAGGGCGGCATCTTTTTTCTCTTCACTTTCCACCAGAATCTCCAGTTCCAGAAAATCGCCCAGTCCCCGCACATTATCCAGACAGGCTGTGATGAAATCTTTCTGCAGCATTGTCCGGATCTTGATTACTTCCGGTTCCGCGGGAGAGTACCCGATGGCCTGCAGAATCTCCCGGCAGACCGCCCCGTCCTCTACCCCGGTTTCTAATTCTCTCCGGGTCATCGTCTGCGTATCCAGCTTCTTTCCTTTATAATTGATCTGTGCCTGTTTTTTACCTGTACGGCAGTCTTTCGTCTCACGGACTCTGAGAGCTTCTCCGTTCGCTCTAATGTCTCCACGGGCATTGTCAAAATATGTATCTCGCTCCTCAATAAACCTCTGCTCTTTAAAACCCGCCTCCAGAATCCTGTTTTTTACCCCTTCCGGATCCGGGATGGGAAGCTTTACTTCAACTTCAATCATATGTCAGTCCCCTTTCAGCTTTGGTTATAAAAGAAGTTTCCGGAGAATTCCCGCAAATTCTTCGATGTAATAGTTCGTCTTGTCTTTCAGCCAGAACACACAGTAATTTCTCTGAAGCTGCTGTCTGATCGGCAGATGCTGGGGACAGGCTTTCTCACACTTGCCGCATTTGATGCAGTCTGACGCCTTCCCATTATTTACTGTATGTACATTATTATAGTAATAATCCGTGTTCCAGTCATGGAAGATCTTCTTTGCATTCATGCAGGCGAACAGATCCGGAATGGAGATCTGTTTCGGACACCCTGCCGTACAGTAGCGGCAGGCCGTACACTGGATCAGATTCTTGGACTGAAAGATCTCTCTGACTCTGTCGATCGCTTTTTTCTCTGTCTCAGACAGCGGCGTGAAATCTTTCATATAGCTTATATTATCTTCCATCTGCTCCATGCTGCTCATACCGGAAAGTACCATCCGGATCCCGTCAAATCCTGCCGCGAACCGGATCGCGTAGCTTGCCGGGCTGCCTCCGTGAAGTTCATCCAGTACCGCTGCGGCGTCCTCCGGAAGGTTAACAAGATTGCCTCCTTTGACCGGCTCCATTACGATCACCGGCTTGCCGTATTTACAGCAGACTTCATAGCATTTTCTGCTCTCCACTGCCGGATCCTCATAATCCAGATAATTAAACTGGATCTGCACCACTTCGATCTGGGGGTACTCGGTCAGGATCTGCTCCAGCACATCTGCCCTGTCATGGAAAGAGATTCCGAAGTGACGGATCTTCCCTTCCTTTTTCAGCTCCAGCGCAGTTTCATAAGCACGGCATTTTTTAAAGAAAGCAAAATTGTCCGCGCTCTGCGCGTGCATCAGATAGAAGTC
Organism: Mediterraneibacter sp. HA8405; assembly: GCF_056148955.1. Lineage (NCBI taxonomy): Bacteria > Bacillati > Bacillota > Clostridia > Lachnospirales > Lachnospiraceae > Mediterraneibacter > Mediterraneibacter sp. HA8405. The sequence goes on from NZ_CM148758.1 coordinate 2,749,130, forward strand.
AAAATAATCCACGCCGCACGCCTCCAGCTGACTCTCAAAAAACGGACGGATGTCCTCTTCCGTTTTAAAAAAGAAATTCGTCAGTTTATCTGTGAGTATGTATCTGTCGCGGGGATAACGGCTTGTCAGGCATTCGCGGAGAGCCGTCTCGCTGAGTCCTCCCAGATATCCGTGTGCCGTATCAAAGTAGTTGAAGCCGTTTTCCAGAAAAGTGTCCACCATTTCTGAGAACTCTTCTTTGTCTACTTCACTGCCTTTCATGGGCAGTCTCATACATCCGAAACCGAATTTTTTCTTTACATTTTCAAATATATCCATCATTACACCATCTTTCTTATCCATGCTTCTACTTTTGTACGTGACTGAGCTGCTTCTGCCCCGTGAATGGACAGACCGCTTTTCACTTCAACCCCTTTACAGATCTTCTTCAGATCCCGCTCACTGCTGCCCATGCCGCTTCCTTCATTGGTACAGAACGGGATAATCTTTTTTCCGGGTTTATCAATTTCAATTTCCGGTATTATGAATTAGTTTTACTTATGTGAGATCTGATCCGAAAACAGAAGGTATCCACCAGTTTATATCTGAATCTTTTTTGTCTGAATAAAAGGATCCCTGTTGTAATACCAATTTCCTCCCACATTGTTCATAATGTCTTCTGCCAGTTTTCTGTACTTTCCCATTGTATTTTCTCCTCTCTGTTTCTCTTCTTATTCCATGAATTATTTTAGAATATTTGCAATGTATTCAGAATAGCCAGATAGTTTTTCTGTATATACCCCAGGGTTTTATTTCAAATGTTCTTTCCTCCTCTGAAACAAAAAAATCCGGGGATACTTTCTCCCCGGACAGGTGCTTTTTCCTTTTTGTGCCGGCATCAGCACAGCAAGGGCCGCCATCATATCTGTTTTTCTTTATAAAGCAATCTCAAATCCGTAACAGCTCTTTTCAAAACCGTATTTCTCATAAAATCTGTGTGCCCGCTCTCTCGGAAATCCGGAATCCAGTATCACAGCCTTACAGCTTTCCCGGCGTGCAAGCTGCAGCGCATGATCCATAAGCGCTCTGCCGTATCCTTTGCCACGATCCTTTTCATTTGTTATGAGACTGGATATATAGCATGTCCTGCCGGACATCCAGAACGTATCAAAATAATCTCCGTGGCAGAAGCCTTTATACTCTCCCTCATCCAGAACAAAAAACGCGAAAGAATTCTCATCCCGGATCACCCGCTCATAAACCGTCCGAATTTCTTCCTTATCGTAAGTATTATACGTCCAAAGAGCCTGTATATAGTGGAACACTGTTTCAAAATCTTCCATTGCTGCTGTTTTGAACTTCATTTTTTCTCCTTTTCCCATTCTGTTTTTCAAGCAATAACGCGGGCCGTCATATAATATAACGGCCCGCCGATCTTACTTCTTTTTTATTTTCTTTTACATTGCGGCGCGGTAGATCTCTGCGATCTCTTCCTCAGTGAACACCTCCGGGTTATTCGCCACGCCTGCCGCGGAGACTTTCATGCAGTTCTCAGCCATCCACGGAATGTCTTTCTCTTCCAGACCCAGATCAGACAGGGTGCAGGTAAGATCCAGATCTTTAAGGAGCATACGGATGGCAGGCGCGCAGTCATCTGCAGTAATTCCTCCGAAGATTCTCGCAATCTTCGCAAATTTAAAATGATTTCCTTTCTGCGAAGCCTCGATCACTGCCGGAGTAAGCGCTGCCAGTCCCTGTCCGTGAACAATGTCTTTGAGTCCGCTTGCCGGATGCTCCATCCCGTGAGCCAGCGTAACTCCCGCCGTATTGATCACCATACCGCCGATGGTGCTTGCAAGCGTAAGTTTCTCCCACGCTCTTTTGCCGCCCTCGCCCCGGTAAACCTTTACAAGATTATGGGCGATCAGATTCATTGCATATTCACAGAGCGCGTCTGTAAACGGCTGGGCAACCTTTGAAGTATATGCTTCCATACAATGGCACAGCGCGTCGAATCCCACAGACGCCAGCACTTTTTTCGGCATGGTCATCATACACTCCGGATCTACAATAGATACCTTCGGAACAATTGCATTGCATCGAAGGGATTTTTTGTCTCCGTTCTCCGGATTGGTGAGAACCGCAAAGCCGTTTCCTTCCGATCCGGTTCCGCATGTAGTGGGGATCAGTACAATCGGCAGGGCTTTATTGCTGGACAGCCGGCTGAAAATATAATCATTGATGTTTCCTGAGTTTACGGCCAGAAAGGCGATTGCTTTCGCGCAGTCCATAACGCTTCCGCCGCCGATGGCAAGGATCACGTCACATCTATGTTCCTTTGCATATGCCGCACCTTCCTCTGCCGTAGTAGTCAGCGGATTCTGGGTTACTTTGTCAAAGAGCAGATGGGTCATGCCTGCCGCCTCCAGGCTGGCAGATACCCGGTCATAAAGTCCGGACTTCTTCGCGCTGCTTCGTCCTGTAACGATCAGAGCATTCTTTCCGTACGGCTTTGCCAGACTGCCCGCCTGATCCACTTTTCCGCATCCGAACTCAATATTTACCGGAAGATAATAGGAAAATGCCGTATCCGCCTGCGCTTCGGCTGCCCCTTCTCTGCCTTTTGCGGTAGAAACAGCCGATGCCACAGCGCTCTCTTCTTCTTTCTTTTCTTCTGCTTCATCCTCATCAACAACATTTACAAGAATAGCAAACTTTTCTTTATATGTCAGTTTACATATAATGAAGAACACAACTCCCAGGAGAGACCATCCGCCGACCATCACCCATTCCTGAGGCACCAGGGAGCACCCGGAATTCGGGATGATATACATAGCCACCATAAAACCTGACATAAGCACTGCAAGAGTACCGACGAGTTTATAATGTTTTACCTTGTACGGTCTTTTCAGATCCGGCTCTTTTGACCGCAGAATGATGAAGGAAAGCGCTACCATGCAGTACGCAAGACAGCATCCGAAGTTTCCCGCATCCACTACCCATACAAGCATCTGTCTTCCGAAGAAAGGCGCAAGTACGGATAATGCTCCGATCAGGTAAAGAGCAACGGTAGGTGTTTTATACTTTGAATGAAGAGTGGCAAATACCTTCGGGATCATGTAGGATTCCGCCATGGAGTACATGGCACGGCTTCCTCCGATCAGGAAAGAGTTCCAGCTTGTGATGATTCCGCACATTCCTCCGATGATCAGCACCCTTGACATCATCTCGCTGCCAAAGGCTTTCGCCATGGCGTCGGCCGTTACCAGACCTGTCCCCGCCTGTGAAGCCGCGATATCTGACGGGTTCATTACATAGCCTACGCCGAAAATCACAAGGGCGTAAAAGGCAACCGCCAGAAGGATGGAAAGGATCATAATTCCGCCGATCTTTTTCAGCGGAACGCTGATTTCTTCCGCCGCCTGGGGAATTACGTCAAAACCGATAAAGAAGAACGGCGTCAGGGCCGCGACCCCGAACACATTCCGCGCCATTGACGCTGTAGAGTCTCCGACGAACAGCTGGCTCTCTATATTGGACATATCGCCGCTGAACAGGGAAGCCACGACCAGAAGGATTCCCACCACTCCGATAATGACCGTCAGAACGGTCTGCAGAAAAGCGGCAGTCTTCGCGCCTCTTATATTGATATAAGTAATGAATACTGCCACGATCACCGCAACGGCAACCCATGACGCGTAAATGTCAAATCCTGCCACTGTATACAGATACCCCTGCAGGAAATCCGGATAAATATATGTAATGATCGTAGGAAGCGCGCACGCCTCAAAACATACAACGCTGACATACCCCAGGACAATGGCCCAGGTACAGATATAAGAACCAATGGGCCCCATGGCACGGAAGCTGAAGACATGTTCCCCGCCGCACTGCGGGAGAGCAGCCGTAAGCTCCGCATAGGTAAGTCCCACGAAGAAAATCATAACGCCGCCAATCACAAATCCAAGCATCGCGCCGATCACGCCGCCGGTATTGATCCAGTCGCCGGTCGATACGACCCAGCCCCATCCGATCATAGCGCCAAACGCGATTACAAGGATGTCCCAGGCACTGAACACTTTGTTAAATTCTGACTTTTTCTTGTTTTCCATCTGTGTCCACCCCTTTCTGCCTACATGTCCTCAAATCTGAGATCAATAAACTGCATGATGTACTTTGCTGTCTTTTCCAGTCCGAGAACACTGCTGTCAACCAGCAGATGACGGCTGTGTCTGTCGCCCCGGTATGTTCCGGTGAGATACTTATATCTGGCATGGAGCATGTCGTCATTGTATTTCACAAGCTCACGGGCCTCTTTCTCATTTATATGTTTCTGCTCCATGATGTGCCGGATCCTGTACTCCTCCGGCGCATAAACAAAAATGTTCAGGCAGTCATCACGGTCTCTCAGAATATAATCGCTGCATCGTCCGATGATCAGGCAGGATGATTTTTCCGCGAATTTCCGTATTACATCAAACTGTGCCGCAATGACCCGGTTGGTCAGGTTGGCGTATCTGGGCCCCAGATTTGTGTCAAACTCATATCTGACCTTGTCTCCGGTGTCGGCTTTTTCCACCAGCTCCCGGTCTACACCGAGATCGTCCACCACTTTATCGATCAGATCTCTGTCATAGAACTCAATTCCCAGAGAATCGGCGATCATCCGGCCGATGTCCGGTCCCCCGCTGCCGTACTCGCAGCCCAGCGTTATTACAAAATGGCTCATCTGTCATTCTCCTTCCTTGTACGTACTTGTCTGTGTTCACGGATCTGCTTACTGCGCTTCCACAGTTTCTTTCAGAATGGCAAACGCCTTGTCGCAGTCCTCCCTGGTCAGGATAAGCGGCGGCACCATGCGGATAATGCTGCTTCCTATGGCGGTTACAAGAAGCTTTCTGTCGAAGCATCCGTGCTTGATGTCCACTGCATTGACTGTATCGTCAAATTCAACTCCTACCAGAAGTCCCTGTCCTCTGACCTCTTTTACATGTGGAAGATTTCTCAACTCATCCATAAAATAAGCGCCCATCTCTTTTGCATTTCCGGCCAGATCTCTGCTCAGAAGCTCGTCGATCTCTGCAAGAGACGCCGCACAGCTTACCGGGCTGCCGCCGAATGTGGATCCGTGGGATCCCGGAGTAAATGCCGCCGCCACTTCTGCTGTGGCACAGATCGCTCCGATGGGCATTCCGCCGCCCATAGCCTTTGCCATGGATACGATATCCGGCTTGATTCCGTAATTCATGTAGGACATGACCGCTCCGGTCCTGCACCATCCGGTCTGCACTTCGTCAAGAAGCAGCAGCATGCCTCTCTCATCGCACAGTTTCCGGAGTCCCTGCAGGAATTCCTGTGTCGCCGGGTGCACGCCGCCTTCTCCCTGTACCGGCTCTACCATGATCGCGATGGTATTTTCTGTGCATGCTTCCTCAAACGCTTTCAGATCATTGAACGGCGCGTAGCTGAATCCCGGTGTCATATCACCGAATCCCGCCTGGCATGCATTGTCCGGCTGTCCTGTAGCGCTCATGGACCCGAAGGTACGTCCATGGAAAGATTCTTTCGCTGTTACGATGTTGTATTTGTGTGGGCCGTATTTCTCTACTCCGTACTTCCTCGCCATTTTGATCATGGCCTCGTTTGCCTCGGTTCCTGAGTTCTGGAAGAAGATCTTGTCCATATCCAGCGTGGTGCATATTTTTTCCGCCAGAAGAGCCTGGGGAATCGTGTATGGATAATTGAATGTATGCATGATATCGCCGACCTGATCTTTCACGGCCTCCACAACTTTCTCATTGCAGTTTCCGGCCGAGTTCACAGCGATTCCTGCATAGAAATCAAGATAAGGCGTTCCATTTTCATCATAGATGTACATTCCTTTTGCTGTCTCCGCCAGAAAATCGAAACGCTCATATGTCTCGATCATATATTTATCTACCTTGTCCCTGATATCCTGTACTGTTAAACCTGTGTCTTTTAATCTCATAGCAATCTCCCTTCCTGAAAAACAGAAAAGGCGAAGACGCTCATAACAGCAGCGTCTTCGCCTTTCAGATTTCATTCAATATATTGTACATTTGTAACATTATCACGGAAGTTGATTTATGTCAACAGATTTTGTTCAGTTATTATATTTTTATGAAAACTCACATTTTTAAATATATCATCAGATATTTTTTGTTGCTAATTAACGATTTCCGAATATTTAAAAATGCTGTTCAGAGTTTTTCTGTGTATTATATTGTACATTTCAGTGCTGATCCACAAACACACACAGAAAACTCACTCTTTCGTTTCCTTCGTTGATATAGCTGTGCATCTGGTCTGTCTCAAATCGCAGAATATCCTCCTTTGTCAGACAGTGTCTTTCGTCTCCGCACTGTATGACCAGCTCCCCTTCAGATACAGAGATATATTCCATGGTTTTCTCGCCGTGCCCGCCGCTCTCATATGTATGTCCCGGTTCGATCTCAATCCGGTAGATCTCAAGGATCTGATTATCCTCATAGGGGAAACAGGTCCAGACTTTATACCTTCCCTCCACCTCTTTTGTGGGAACCATATCTGTAACCCGGACCCGGCTGCTGCTAAGCGGCGGCGGTCCCAGCAGTTCTTCTACTTTTACCCGCAGTCCGCTGGAAATCTTCCCCAGCACGCCAAGAGAGGGATTGGCTCTGTCTTTTTCAATCTGCGCGAGCATACTCTTGCTCACACCGGTCTGCTCTGCGACCAGATCCAGGCTCATCCCCCTCGACCTGCGTATTCTCTTTAAATTAACGGCAACATTGTGCGATAAATAATCCATCCCTGCTCTCCTTTCCGGTTACATTCCATATGCCGTAACCCTTTCTGTACGAGAGATTCCGGGATTATTATAAATCGGCTAAATCGACATTTCAACGGCTTTTTCAAAGATATCAAGACCTGCCTCCAGCTGCTCGTCGGTAATGACCAGCGGCGCAAGGAAACGGATGACATTGTGGTACGTGCCGGCGCTCTCCACGATCAGTCCCATGGACGCGCATGCCTGTACGACGGCAGAAGTCAGCTCCGGAGCCGGCTCTTTTGTCGTCTTATCTTTTACAAACTCAATACCCACCATAGCTCCAAGTCCGCGGACATCCCCGATCACCGGATATTTTCCCATCATCTCACGATAACGTGCCATAACCTTTTCTCCGATCTGACAGGATCTCTCAGCAAGGTGATCCCGTTCCATGATCTCAATGACCTTCAGCGCCGCGGCGCATGCCAGAGGATTGCCGCAGAATGTTCCGCCGATGGTTCCGGGGGCGGCGGATTCCATGATTTCTTCCCCGGCAATGATTGCAGAGAGCGGAATTCCTGCCGCGATTGATTTTGCCGTTGCCAGAATATCCGGCATTACACCTGCTTCTTTCCAGTATTCCGATGCGAACATCCGTCCGGTCCTGCAGAATCCGCTCTGTACTTCATCCGCGATCAGAAGAATGCCGTACTTATCACAGACATTTCTTACTGCTTTTACCCACTCAATGGGTGCCGGAATAAATCCGCCCTCACCCTGCAGCGGTTCCACTACGATTGCCGCAACGGTATCCGGCGCGCCGCATTCTTCGAAAACATCCTCGATGGACTGCATGTAATAGTCCAGTGCTTTTTCCTGAGGCATGCCTTCCGGATTACGGTAATAGTACGGGAATCTTGCCCGGAACACTCCCGTGGCCAGCGGTCCCAGTCCGGTTGTATAAGCCTTCTTGGACGTCATGGTCATTGTCAGCAGTGTTCTTCCGTGGAAAGCTCCTGAGAACACGATAATGTTCGGTCTTCCCGTATAGGCCTTCGCCACCTTGACCGCATTCTCATCTGCCTCTGCGCCGCTGTTTGCGAAGAATACTTTTTTCTTTTTTCCTTTTACCGGCGTGATGTGCGCCAGCTTTTCCGCAAGCGCCACATAGCCCTCATGGGTTACAATATTGAACATCCCGTGAAAATAGCGTTCGGACTGTTCTTTCACCGCCTCGATGATCTCCGGCTGTGAGTATCCGATATTCAGGACGCCTACGCCTCCGACACAGTCAAGAAATTTGTTGCCGTCCACGTCTTCCACCATGGCTCCCTCGCCGCGCCTGATCACTACCGGATAAACGCAGCCGATTGCGGAAGGCACCGCATTTTTCCTTCTCTCAATCACCTCTTTCGCTTTCGGCCCCGGAAGCGTCTCTGTTATAATCTCAGGCAAATCTGTTCTAAGCATAATATCATCCTCCTGTCACTGTATCGTTCTTATCCCTCAGAATTTTCTGTAAACAAAAGAACGAGAAAGGCCTTCTTCCAAAAGCACTTCCTCGTTCTTTTGCCTATAAGTATTGCACAATGAGCCATCTGTGCCAATAGCCTGAGTGCACGAATATCATTCCTCTATTTGTGCTGTTGGCACAAAATCTATTGACTCACGCACTATTTCCGTGCTATTCTTGCAGTAAAATTATGCGGAGGTTTCATAATGTCATTATTACTGCAGGATATCTATTCTGAAACAAAAAACAGATTCCAGCTGGAACTGGTCTGCGGAGCAAAAGGTCTGAACCGTCTCATGAACTGGGTCTATGTGGCGGAAGACATTGCTACGACTGACTTTCTTCACGGGGGCGAGCTGATCATCACCACCGGAATGGGAAAGCAGGCTTCCTCCGGATGGCTCTCTGACTTTATCCGCGAACTGTTCCGCCAGGGCACCTGCGGTCTTATCCTTAACACGGGGATGTATCTCTCTGAAGATGACATCACTCCGGAAATCCGGAACTTCTGCGAGGAACACTCATACCCGCTCTTTACCATGCCGTGGGAGATCCATATCTACGATATTACACGCAGCTACTATAACCGGATTTTCCGGGATACACAGTCCTCTGACGCCGTTACAGAAGCATTTCTGGATCTGGTCAGCGGTTCCGACCCGGAACATGCTGTAAGTGTCCTCACGCGCAGCGGCTTCTCACCAGACTCCGGTTATCTGGCATACTGTATAGGCGCTGACGGCCCGGAGCAGGAAAAACAGCGGTTTGAAACCGCTGTAAAGCTGGAACTGAAAATTCATTTTCCCGGCAGTCATATGTGCCGTTTCCGGGAGGATATCCTTGTCGTTCTTCCCTGTACGGGCAAGCCGGAACATACTGTCTCAGAAGCCGTGGCTCCTGCCGGGCTCAAAGATGCTGTCCGGGAGCTTGCCTGCCGTATCAGCCGGTCGTTTTCTCACTGGGATATCCGCTCCGGACTGGGCTCTGTTTCAGGGCTCAGCGATTTCCCGCGGAGTTTTTCACAGGCCCGGTTTGCTCTGGCCGCATGCGCTGCCGCCGGAGAGATTTTCCGCGCTTTTGATGATCTGGGATTTTATAAAATACTTTTCTCTGTCACCGATCAGCGTGTTCTGGACAACTACTGGCGGGAAAAACTGGGACCTGTTCTTGCATATGACAAGGCACATAAAAGCTGCTGCCTGGAAACACTGTATCAATACCTGATCTGCAACGGAAGCATCCAGAAGATTGCCGGGGCAATGTTCTGCCATAGAAACACCGTCAACTACCGCGTCCGGATTCTCAGAGAAACACTGGGGCTGCCCCTTGATAATGTGCAGGACCGGCTTGAACTGCTGGCGGCATTTTATATCAGATCGTTTTGTGAGTCACACTCTGAATATTTACATTTGTCATGAATCGCACTCCTTACATTTCGGAATACATCATCATGGCTTAATCTTTCTTCGGTGGTTTCTGAGATTCTGTCTGCTTCATCCAATTTCATCTCCACATTATCAACAGGCTTTCCTGTCTCCGGAAATTTATTTTTCAAGTCTGAAATATGTCCGATTGGCATCATTATAATCGATAGCTGCCTGCTGTCAGGACTGCGGCCATAATACAGCTCTTAAGCTCCAGATACGGTCTGGTCAATGATCGTATCAACCTGCTCTTCAAGATCAGATTTTCTACTTTCGCTCTCTACTATATTTTCCGGAATATCCAGTTTTTCTTCGCTTATGATCATATTCCCTGCATTTTTGTCAACACCTCTTAATCGACTTCCGTAAACAGCGGCGTGGAGTAATACCGGTCCCCCGAATCCGGCAGCAGCGCCACGATCGTTTTTCCTTTATTCTCCGATCTCTGTGCCAGTTCAACAGCGGCGTGCAGTGCCGCTCCGGAGGATATTCCCGTCAGGATTCCTTCCTTTCGCGCCAGATGTCTTGCGGCGGCAAATGCATCTTCGTCGGTCACCCGGATCACCTCATCATATACAGACGTGTTCAAAGTCTCCGGCACAAAGCCTGCGCCGATTCCCTGAATCTTATGCTTTCCTGCCTTTCCTTCAGAGAGAACCGGAGAGCCTTCCGGTTCTACAGCCACGATGCTTATATCCGGGTTCTGTTCTTTTAAGTATTCTCCGACTCCTGTGATCGTTCCGCCGGTTCCCACTCCTGCCACAAAAATATCGATTTTTCCGTCCGTATCACGCCAGATCTCCGGACCGGTACCTGATCTGTGCGCCGCCGGATTCGCAGGATTTTCAAACTGTCCGGGGATAAAGCTGTCCGGGATCTCTGCCGCCAGCTCCTGCGCCCTGGCAATGGCTCCTTTCATCCCCTTTGCCCCGTCCGTCAGCACCAGCTCTGCACCGTATGCCTTTAAAATATTTCTGCGCTCCACGCTCATAGTCTCCGGCATGGTCAGAATGATCCTGTAGCCTTTTGCCGCAGCGATTGCCGCAAGCCCGATTCCTGTATTTCCGGATGTAGGCTCAATGATAACGGAACCTTCTTTTAACGCTTCCCGGCTTTCCGCGTCTTCGATCATCGCTTTCGCAATACGATCCTTTACACTTCCGCCCGGATTGAAGTATTCAAGTTTGACAAGGACTGAAGCCTCCAGGTTCTGTTCATTCTCAATATTTGTCACTTCCACCAGAGGGGTATTCCCGATAAGATCAAGTGTGCTTTTATAGTAATTAGTCATGTTTTTATCTCCTTCTAAATATAAATTCACTTGCAGATTTTTAGCCTGAATTTATATTCTGCCTGTACATATTGCTTTCTGAGAGTCTGCAGCATCACTCCGCTGCTTCAAACGCTGTATCAAGCGCCGCGATCAGGTCGTCCGCCTTCTCGATTCCGACAGACAGCCGGATCGTATTCGGCCTGATCCCCTGCTCTTCCAGTTCCTGTGCCGTGCACTGGCTGTGAGTTGTTGTGGCCGGATGGATCACAAGTGATTTTACATCCGCCACATTTGCCAGCAGAGAAAAGATCGGCAGGTTATCAATAAATTTCTGTGCAGTCCCTGCGTCTCCCTTGATCTCAAAGGTAAAGATGGAGCCGCCGCCCTGCGGAAAATACTTTTCATACAGTGCATGGGTTGATTCGCTTTCCAGGGACGGGTGATGCACTGCCTCCACCTGCGGATGATTGGCCAGATATTTTACGACCTTCAGAGCATTTTCCACATGGCGCTCCACCCGAAGAGAGAGAGTCTCCAGTCCCTGCAGCAGAAGAAAAGCGTGGAACGGGGAAAGGGTGGCTCCTGTATCGCGGAGAAGCACGGCGCGTACATAGGTGACAAATGCCGCTGCCGGAGCCGCATCTGTAAATGAAACACCGTGATAACTGGGATTCGGCTCTGAGATCCACGGATATTTTCCTGAACCTTTCCAGTCAAACCTGCCGCTGTCAATGATCACACCACCCAGAGCCGTGCCATGCCCGCCGATAAACTTTGTTGCTGAGTGCACCACGATATCCGCTCCGTGCTCAATCGGCCTCACCAGATACGGTGTGGCAAATGTAGAGTCCACGACAAGCGGAATCTTGTGTTTATGGGCTAGCTCTGCAAGATTTTCCAGATCCGCCACATTGGAATTCGGATTTCCCAGCGTTTCTACAAAGATTGCTTTCGTATTTTCCTGAATTGCCCTTTCAAATGCGCCCTCTTCTTCCGGATTCACAAATGTTGCCGTGATCCCGCCTGTAAGAGGCAGCGTATGAGCCAGAAGATTGTAGGATCCTCCATATATCGTCTTAGAAGCAACAATGTGCTCGCCGGCCTTTGCCAGTGCCTGAAATGTATAGGTAATGGCCGCGGCTCCCGAAGCTGTTGCAAGAGCTGCCGTGCCGCCCTCCAGAGCCGCAATTCTCTGCTCAAATGCATCCTCCGTCGGATTCGTCAGTCTCCCGTATATGTTTCCCGAATCCTTCAGAGCGAAGCGGTCCGCCGCATGCTGACAGTCATCAAACACGAAAGATGCTGATGCATAGATCGGAACTGCTCTTGCCCCTGTTGCCGGATCCGGCTGCTCCTGCCCGATATGTACCTGTTTTGTCTCAAAGCTCCAGTTCTGTGAATTTCTGATGTCTGTCATGCCAGTCTCCTCCATTTTCGTTCAATCGTATATTAAAACGATTATCGATGTATTATAGTTCTTTTTGCTGCTGGATTCATCCTATCACAGTATATGTATTCCTGCTAATACGCAAAAAAAATATCCGGTTATAGGTTCATCCTATAACCGGGCTCTTCTTACATAAAATTGATATCTATTTTCTTGAGCTTTTCATACAGCGCTTCCGCATCCGTAGTTTCTTCTTTGATATTGTCCATCTCTATCCGGATTTCCTGCATCGTCTCATCTATGTGCGCGATCTCATCTGCGCACTCTTTCAGACGGGCGATCACCTTCTCCGCATGTTCCACTTTTTTCTTGTATTTGATCTGATGCTCCAGACTCGCCCAGAAATCCATGGCAATGGTCCGGATCTGTACCTCCGCCTTTACTTCTTTCATGGACTCCGCAAAGAAGATCGGGACACTGACGATCAGATGAAGGCTGCGGTAGCCGTTCGGTTTCGGGCTGCTGATATAGTCTTTTCTCCTGATCAGCCTGATATCGTCCTGCTTTGTCAGCGCATCTGCCAGGAGATAAATATCATCAATATAGGAACATATCACCCGGATCCCGGCAATGTCGTTCAGGTTGTTCTCAATGTTCTCTCTTGTAGGAGGTATTCCCATCCTCGCCATCTTCTCAAGAATGCTTGTCTGACTCTTCAGCCGCGTCTCAATCGAGCTGATCGGGTTTCTCTTGTATCTGACCTCAAATTCCGTATCCAGGACCTCAAATTTTGTATTGATCTCCTTGATCGCGCAGGCATATCCCATCATAAGTTCTTTATAATCGAGAACACCGTCCAGAAGATCCATTGCCTGCCCCATGATAAGATTTGTTCCGGCTCCTTCGGCAAGCTGAAGCCAGTTCTTTTTTTCCATTGTTTCCTCCGTTCCGGCAGCATATCTGCTGTCTGTCTGATTCTGTACTCTGGTACTATTTTAGCTCATGAAACCGGAAGGCTCAATTAAATTACTCTAAAAAAATATTAACTGTCTCTTTTTAATTGCTGTTGATATATATTTTCTCGCCTGTAACCGTACTCTTCATTTTTGGAAAGAACTGCTGCAGGGTCTGGTCTGTAAAACACCTGTCCAGTATATACTCTATATGGTTCTCTGCCGGTTTCTGCTGCTGCCGTTCATGCATCCGCAAAAGCGCGGCGCCTGCGGCTGTACACTTCACGAAAATCCAGGCCGGATGGTTCCATCTGTTATTCACCGTAAGGAGATGCAGAAGCACTCCGCCAAATCCCCATACACAGCTGATCGGAAAGAACAAGTCGCTGGTCCGGCTGGTAAACTCCTTCTTCCTTCATCCATTCAGCCCCGGGATTCTTCCCAGAGCCGGCCCGCTGCCGGAGCCCATTTTCCCGCAGTCTCCACACATTTATCAGAAAACTCCTTTGCACTCTCCAGATTCTGATAATCTGTGCTCTTCGCATGACTCTTTTCTACAATCTCGGTCAGCCTTCCCGGATTGTCCAGGGCCGGACATGGACGGAGCATATTGTCGTTCCATGGCTGGTTGTCATGGTATCCCATGAACAGCGGCGACTGATACGCTTCCAGCAGAGTTTTTTCCCGGATATTCGAATCCGAATAGTGGATAAACGCGCAGGGCTCAATGTCTCCGTTGGCGTTGATATGGCAGTAGCAGCGTCCTCCGGCAATGCATCCGCCCACATACTCTCCGTCATTCCAGAAATCCACCGTAAAAATCGGCTTTGTCCGGCGGTACTCCCGGATCCTGTGGTACATCATCTCACGCTGCTCTGCCGTCGCCATCAGCTCCTTCACCGCGCCTTTTCCCACCGGCATGTAAGTAAAGAACCAGGCAAATTTCGCGCCCATGCCGATCATCTGGTCAAAATATTCTTCGCTTCCGATCACCTCGGCATTTGCGGAAGTGTAGCAGCAGGAAATGCCAAAGGGCAGCTTTCTTTCTTGTAAAATGTTCATGGCATGGATGATCTTCTGATAGGTTCCGTTTCCTCTGCGGGAGTCTGTCGCCTCTTCAAATCCCTCGATACTGATGGCCGGCATAAAATTCTTTACCCGCAGCATCTCATCCGCAAATGCCTCATCGATCAGAGTTCCATTTGTAAATGTAGAGAATACACAGTCCGGATCCCTCTGTACTTTCAGCGTATCTTTGCGGTCGAACCGGTCAAACCAGTCCAGAAGTTCTCTTAAAGTCTGATGTCTTCACACTGTCACTTTCTTTCTCAATGATTAACAGTATCACGAAATACAACGGAACACATTATAAGTACGTCACTAAGGCATTTTGTTCTTTTGAACTTTCGTGAGCAGGCGAAGGCTGAACATTTTCCGCCTTATAGCCAACCGGCATGATTAACACCACTTTTTCATTTTGAGGGATAGCGAACGTTTTTTCTAATTCTGTATTTGAAAAATAATTGCACCACGTACTGTATACTCCCAGTTCAATCGCCTGCAACATGATATATGTTGCCACAATGCTGACATCTTCTATTCCAGAACGCACACCCTTTTCCAACGGATTTTTCCAGTCCTCCTCTTGATTATAAGTAAAAATTAAAACTGTTTTTGCACCATAACCGCAATGTGTTAATGTAGACAGTTTCCGGCAGATCCCTGAACAGATCCAGATGTGATTCTTCGGCGAATGTATTTTTCAAATAGTTATTGTCATCTGAGAAGCCGGGATTCGGCTGGATCTGACAGATACTGTATGCCTGGAGGACAGCGGTCACCGGAACTCCATGGTAGATGCCATTGACAATCTGATAGGCGCTCTGCTCGTCATACCTGCCCAAAGCAATGATGGGGAACCCGCCAAAACGGATATATTCCTCCAGCAATTCCTTTTCGGAACGGGAATCCTGGCTCTTAAGGTCTGGAGTTATCCTTTGCTAACCTTCGATCAAAAAAGAAGCCGTGATCACACGGCTTAATAATAATATGAATAATTTACAGAATCTGTCAATCAGATCTTTTATAATTGAGAATTATTCCCGGATATCCAGATACCGCTTCAGCGCATCCAGATACATCTCTCCCATTTTGCTGAGGATCGTATTTTTCCTGACAATGTAGCCGATCTCCATAACGCTGTTGTGGTTTTCCTCGTCGTCCTGAAAGGGAACCGCCGCAAACTCATTGCCGTTCAGTTCTTCGCAGATAATGCCGGAGCAGAGCGTATATCCGTTCAGGCCCACCATCAGATTCAGCATGGTCGCCCTGTCATTTGTGCGGATAATCCTCGGATACTCATTTGTGGCGAGGATCTCCTCCGCAAGATAAAAAGAGCTGTTGTCTCCCTGTTCAAACGCCAGGCACGGATATTCCTCCAGCTGCCGGAAGCAGATGGACGGTTCGGCAGCCAGAGGATGGTTTTTCCACAGATATACATATGCCTTGCAGTCAATCAGATGGTGAAATTCCAGCCCTGCCGGACGCAGCAGCCTTTCCAGACTCTTTCTGTTAAATTCACTGAGGTAAAGGATGCCGATCTCACTTTTCATTGTGCTCACATCCTGAATCACCTCCGCAGTCTTCGTCTCCCTCAGAGCGAACTCGTATTTTGACATATCAAACTGCTTCGCCATATCCACAAACGCTTTCACCGCAAAGGAGTAATGCTGGGTGGATACACCGAACTTTTTCTTCAGCGAGCCGTTTTTCCCGTATTTCTCCAGAATCGTCTCATACTGTCCGTAAAGCGCTCTGGCATAGAGAAGGAATTCCGCGCCGTCATTGGTCAGAGTCACGCCTCTGCCGCTGCGGTGAAACAGCGTAATCCCCAGCTCTTTTTCCAGCTCCCGGACGGCGCTGGTCAGGGACGGCTGAGATACATACAGCTGCCCGGCGGCCTTGTTGATTGATTTAGTCTCTGCAATTGTAATAATATAATTCAGCTGGGTTAATGTCATATCCGGATACTCCTGTCTGTCATCGTTTTCTGTCTGGATTTCTCCTCGTTTACCAGCTCATTATACAGCAGGATCCGAACTGACGCCAGCGTTCTGTCAGGACTGTTCTGTATCTTCCTCTTCAAAAAGCGATTTTCCGTTTGTCTCAATCACATTCCGGTACCAATAAAAACTGTCCTTTTTATAGCGGTTCAGGGTGCCGCCTTCCTCTTCATCCCGATCCACATAAACGAAACCGTATCTCTTCTGATATCCGTTCAGCCAGCTCAGCAGATCTGTAAAAGACCAGGTACAGTAGGCAAGCACACGGCATCCCTCTTCGACCGCATCGCCCAGCGCTTTCAGATGTTCTTTCAGATAGCAGATCCTGTATTCATCATGGATACGGTTCTCATCCGTCTTCTTATCAAAAGCACCCAGTCCGTTTTCCGAGATAATAACAGGAAGCGCATAACGGCTGGTAATCTCCCGGCAGCAGAACTGAAGACCGGAGGGATCGATGCTCCAGTCCCAGTCGGTTGTCATCAGATATGGATTTGCAGGATTCTTATAGATTCCCTGGATGCCGACTTCCTGGGCAGAGCCTTTGACTCCGCTTGTATTCATTGTGCCGTAGGGCGTCACACCGTCCATAGGATTGTACTCGCACACGCAGCTCTGATAGTAATTTACTCCCATAAATGTAATCTGAGCCGCAGCCTTTCTTAAAATTTCTTCATCTCCTTCTGCGATTTCCGGCGCAATTCCTTTTTTCTTTAAATAAGTCATTGCCGCCACAGGATAGCGGCCGTATGCATAGATGTCCATCCACCAGTAGTTCTTCAGATCATCATAATTCGCTTTCGCCATTGCGTTAATGGGTCTGCAGTCAAGCGCATAGGAAGGTGTATAGGCAAAGCTTGCCCCTATATTTCCCGTACCGCCCATTTCCCGGTAGGCGAGAACTGCTTTTGCATGTGCCATAAAAGCGTGATGATTCACCTGATAAAAGGTCTTCTGATCATCAAATTTCCCCGGCGGGTGCTGCGCGGTCAGCCAGCCCAGGGAGGTAAAAATATTCTGCTCGTTCAGCGTAATCCAGTATTTCACCTTACTCCCGAATCTTGCAAACAGAGTCTTTGCGTAATTTACATAATCGTCAATAATCTTCCGGCTTTCCCAGCCCTGATATTCGTCGACAAGAGCCTGCGGCAGGTCCCAGTGATAAATCGTCACCATGGGCTCAATTCCGTATTTCAGACACTCATCAATGATATTCTCATAAAATGCAATACCCTCTTCATTTACTTTTCCTGTGCCTTCCGGATAAATTCTGGCCCATGAAACGGAAAAACGATAGGTTTTCAGTCCCATTTCCGCCATCAGGGCAATGTCTTCTTTATATCTGTGGTAATGATCCACAGCTACGTCTCCTGTTGTTCCTTTATAGGTTTTCCCCGGGATGCGCACAAATGCGTCCCAGTTGGTCATACCTTTTCCGCCTTCCTGCCAGCCGCCTTCAATCTGATACGCTGCCGACGCGCTTCCCCAGAGAAATCCTTCCGGAAATCCCTTTGCTTTCATCTGTTCCATCCTGTTCCTCCATTTTCTTTCTGTGTTATCTGATCACTAAAATCTCATCCAGCTCTTTTACCGGTCCCGACGCAGCGGCCGCGACATCAGCAAAAGCATCCGTATTGGAAACAATAATCGGAGTTGTAATATCGTAACCGGCTTTTACAATTTCATCTTTATCAAATTCCAGAATTACTTCTCCTTTTTTCACTTTGTCTCCTGAGGCCTTTTTCGGATGGAAATATTTTCCTTCCAGATTAACCGTATCCATTCCTACATGGATCAGAAGTTCTACTCCGTTTTCACCTGTCAGTCCTGCTGCATGTCCGGTTTCAAACATTACATCGATTTTCCCGTCAAACGGCGCTACTACTTCTCCTTTTTCCGGGATGACTGCTGTTCCTTTTCCCAGAATTCCCTGTGAAAATGTAGCGTCTTTAACCTGTTCCAGCGGGATGCACTCTCCCTGCACAGGACTGAAAATATGGATTTCCTGTCCTTCCGGAAGCAGTTCTGCGGCAGGTGTCTCCTCCGCTTCAGAGATAAGTTCTTCCTCTTCGTCTTCATCCACAATATCTTCAAATCCGATCAGCATTGTGGCAATAAACGTAACTACAACTGTAAGAAGAATCGTAAGCGCCGCAATCAGCAGGCTGACAGCTCTGTCTTCTTCTACATACTGCACGATAGTAACAATAGCCGGGGTGGCAATTCCAAAACATTTCATCTGGAAAAATCCTCCGAAAAGACCTCCCACAGCCGCTCCGATGCAGGCGCCAAGCATGGGGCGCTTCAGGCGGAGTGTAACACCATACAGAGCAGGCTCGGTAATGCCCGCGAATAATGCGGAAAATGCAGATGAACCGGCTACCTGTTTGAAATCTTTGTTTTTACTTTTAATAGATACTGCCAGCGCCGCCGCGCCCTGTGCCATATTGGAACACAGCTCTCCGATACAGATAAAATTCTCATATCCTGTTGTGGCGATCATGCCAAGCTTAATCGGCGTAAATGCGTGATGCATGCCGGCCATAACAACAAAGGGATAAATACCTGCCACAATTCCGATTGCCAGGAACCCGAGTTTATCATGAACAAAATAAACCACATCTGAAAGAACATTTCCGCAGATCGCTCCAAGAGGTCCTAATACAATCAGGGCAATCGGCGCTTCAATCAGCACAACGAGCATTGGCTTTAAAAAGTTTTTTGTCACTACCGGCGTAATTTTATCCACCAGCTTTTCTACATACTGCAGGGACCATACAGCCAGAATGATCGGTATAACCGAATAAGCATATGAGGCATAGGTAACCGGAATATATCCCAGGAATTTCACCACTTCTTCCGCTTCATGAGCCCCGTCCATAAGAGAAATAAAATTCGGATGAAGCATGATCAAAGCAATACTTGCCGCATAGTACATATTTGTCCCGAATTTCTTCGATGCGGATATGGCAATCAGCACAGGCATGAAGAAAAAGGCTCCGTCGCCCATGACACTGAGGAGGCTGTATGTATACCCCTCTGTATCCAGCACGCCGATCATCGGAAGCAGTGTCAGCAGCACTTTGATCATGGCTGCCCCGATAATCGCCGGAATAACCGGCGCCATAATACCGGAAATCGTATCCATCAGCATAGAAAGAATATTTTTCTTTTCTTTCTTTTCCGGCAGTTTCTTCGGAGCCTCATTTGAGAAATTTCCCAGTTTGTTCAGCTCTGCAAAAACATTGGCCACATCATTTCCAATAATGATCTGATACTGTCCGGCCTTTTTCATAACGCCCATAACGCCTTTTGTCTTTTTGACCGCCTCATCATCTACGATTGACTCATCTTTCAGTGTAAATCTCAGTCTCGTCATACAGTGCACCAGACTTACTACATTTTCTTTGCCTCCTACACGCTGCAGGATTTTCTTTGCAACACTCTCGTAATCCATGATTTCACCTCTCAAAATATTTTTTATATATTTATATATTTTTCCCCGGATTTTCCCGGAAATACAAAGACCTGATCACAGAGAGCGCATCTTCCCGGGATATGCGCCCTCCGCGATCAGGTCTTGCTTAACTGAATAATAACAAACCTGCGGACTAGCTCTGCTGTTCGTCCAGTATTCTTTTTATGTGTATTAACAGATACAGTTCTTCATCAATACTTAATTTATATCCGTACTGCTTCCTGATAAACTGATCAACTTTTTCCACACCGGTGTATGCCCGCCTGTTCTGGGCCACCATTGCCCGGTAAATCTCTTCCATGCTGTCCTGATAAACTTCCCCGTCCATAACCCTGGCGGAGAAAAATTTCAAATGCGTCAGAAATCTCTGGTATGATACCGAATCCTCATTAAATTCTATCTTAAAATGCATTTTGACAATCTTGATGATAGCATTCATCAGCCCGGTAATCTTCTGCACATCCGACACTTCATTTGTCTCAAACTCGGAAGAAATAATATGCATGGCAATAAACGCGGCTTCATCATCTCCGAGATCAATCCCTGTCATATTTTCTATCCATCCGATCGCCTTCTGTCCCAGTTTATATTCCTGGGGGTAAAACTTTCTGATCTCATGACGCATCATGTTTTTCAGACTGATTCCGCTCTGGTATCGTTCCACAGCAGAATTAATATGGTCGGTCAGGGTTACATAAAGCGCATCCCGGATCTTCAGACCGGCTTCCCGGGCAGATGCCACAACTTTTCCGGCAATTTCCAGATATTTTTCCGAAATTTCTCTTACCACTTCCTGCAGCCGGTAATTATCTTCCCTGCTTTTCAGACAGTATATTTTTTCCACAAGGGATTTATCAAGTTCCTCTCCCTTTTTCTTTTTAAATCCGATTCCTGCCCATGCGGATCCGTCGATACCACTGCATTTGTATTCAGAACTCTGAGAATTTTCACCTGCTCCTGCCTCCCCGGTAAGCAATGGAATTCAGTACGGCTTTTCTGCAAAATAAAAAACTGTCTACAATACCCTCCATTCAGTATTATAAACAGTCTTGCTTACCCTTACGTAATAACAAACTTGATCTACGTATACATACTACCAGTTCATATTTCATTTGTCTACTGTAAATTTGTTTTTCATCATAAATAATAATTTCATCCTCTCTTTTTTGTGCAATATTACCTTTGAAAAATTCTGCAGATCTGTCTATGATTATATTCTGTAACGTGTAGCATTCACTGCGTAAATCCAGTTGAACGCTGCACGTTTTTTATATTGTCTGAAAGGAGAAAATCAATGCCAAAAAACAAAACACAGGGAATTATTTTTGGAATTATCATGTCCTACGCCATGGCGTTCGGCATGGAAATCTATAATACCGCAATTAACCACGGATATCATCTTGCCGGGGGCGGCTTCAGCAGCATGACAAACGTTGTTTTTCTGGACGCGCTGAAAGAAATGACTTTTATGGGACTGTTTGTCATTCTTTTTTCCACTCTCTGGGGCAACCGCCTTGGAGCCGCTTTCGCTGCAAAGCACTGTGATCCGGAAAAAGACAATCCTTACATATGCCGTCTTCTGCGTCAGGCAGGAACCATTGCTGTTATGTGTCCGACCATGAGTATGGTAGCGACGATTTTATTCAATATAATAATGGCAGGCATGCCGGTAAGCCGGCTGCCTGCCATCTGGGCAGGGACAGTTCTGAAAAACTTCCCCATGGCGTTCTTCTGGAATATGTTTGCCGCAGCTCCTTTTACACACTGGATCTGCGGAAAAATATTCCGCTGAACATGATTCTTCCGCTCCGGCAGATCTTCTGTCGGAGCCTTTTATCTTTTTAACGGCTCTCTGAATTCTTTCTCTCAGAGCTTCTTTACAAACAATGCCCGGATCGCGTTCAGAACGGCCAGAATCATAACGCCTACATCGGCAAAGATGGCCAGCCACATGTCCGCAAATCCCAGCGCCCCCAGAGCAAGACAGATCAGTTTGATACCGATTGCGAAAACAATGTTCTGATAAACGATCCGCAGACATTTTCTGGAAATCTTGATCGCTTTTGCAATCTGCAGAGGATCGTCATCCATAAGGACTACATCAGCCGCTTCAATCGCCGCATCGGAACCCATAGCTCCCATGGCGATTCCGATATCCGCACGGCCCAGAACAGGCGCGTCATTGATGCCGTCGCCTACAAAGGCAAGCTTCGCATTCTCCGGTTTCCTGCGGATCAGCTCCTCCACCTTTTCCACCTTATCTGCCGGGAGAAGTTCGCTGTACACTTCGTCCAGTCCCAGAGTCTCTGCCACCTGATCAGCCACCTTCGCCGCATCGCCGGTAAGCATGACCGTTCTGCGGACCCCGGCCTTTTTCAGCTGACGGACAGCCTCTCCGGAATGCGGCTTGATTACATCTGAGATCACAATATGCCCCGCATATTTTCCATCAATCGCCATATGGATAATCGTTCCCACGGAATGGCAGCCGATATACGGAATGCCAAGATAACGCATCAGTTTATCATTTCCCGCAGCGACCTCTGTCCCGTCTACTTTCGCGATCACGCCGTTTCCGCTGATCTCTCTGATATCAGATACCCGGGCCCGGTCAATCTCTTTGCCGTATGCCTTCTGAAGACTCCTGCTGATAGGATGGGAGGACGCGCTCTCGGCAAGCGCCGCATATTCCACCAGTTTTTCGTCTTCCAGTTCATTGTGATGGATTCCGTTGACTTCGAAAACGCCCTGGGTCAGTGTGCCGGTCTTATCGAATACGACAATCTTTGTCTGAGACAGAGTCTCCAGATAATTGGAACCTTTTACCAGAACTCCTGCCTTGCTGGCTCCTCCGATCCCTGCAAAGAAACTCAGCGGAATACTGATCACAAGGGCACACGGACAGCTGATTACAAGGAAAGTAAGAGCCCGGTAAATCCAGGTCCCCCACTCCGGCGCCAGACCCAGGCCCAGCATCCGCACCAGAGGCGGAAGAAATGCCAGCGCCAGCGCGGCGCAGCATACAGCCGGCGTATAGACTCTTGCGAATCTGGATATAAACGCCTCGGAACGGGACTTTCGGGAGCTTGCGTTTTCCACAAGATCCAGGATCTTTGAAACTGTAGATTCTCCGAATTCCTTCGTTGTCCGGATCTTCAGCACACCTGTCATATTGATGCAGCCGCTGATAATCTCGTCTCCTGTCCCGGCGTCCCTGGGCAGGCTCTCGCCGGTCAGAGCGCTGGTATTCAGACTGGAACGCCCCTCGGTGATCACGCCGTCAATGGGCACCTTTTCTCCCGGCTGAACGACAATGATACTTCCGATCTCCACTTCATCCGGATCTGCCTTCTCCAGTTTCCCGTCTTTTTCTATATTTGCGTAATCCGGGCGGATATCCATCAGTTCGCTGATATTGCGTCGGCTTTTTCCGACGGCATAGCTCTGGAACAGCTCGCCGATCTGATAAAACAGCATAACTGCAACCGCTTCTGTATAATCCCCGCTCTGATCATAGACAGCAAGGGCGATTGCGCCGACCGTAGCTACGGCCATTAAAAAATTCTCATCAAAAACCTGTCTGTTCTTAATTCCCTTCAGCGCCTTCAGCAGAATATCATAGCCAATCACCAGATATGGTACCAGATACAGAAGGAATCTTACAATTCCCGTAACCGGGACAAAATTCAGCCCGATCAGAAGAACCGCGGAAATAAGAATACGGATTAACATTTTTTTCTGTTTTTTATTCACAGCAGATTCACCTCACATTCCCTATCCGCTTCGCTGCCTGCACATGACCGAACAGCCGCTTCGCACATTGTGAAGCAGGAAGCTTTTCTGTTTCTGTCAGATATAAATCTCGCAGTCATCCTCAACTTTTTTACAGTTTCTGAGAACCTCCTTCATTACTTCTTTCGGATTCTGTCCTTCTTCAAATTCTACGTTCATCTTCAGCATCATAAAATTAACGCTTGCATCTTTCACTCCTGCGGTACGCTTTGCCGCGTCCTCCATTTTATTTGCACAGTTTGCACAGTCCACTTCAATCTTATAAGATTTTTTCACGGTGTTCCCATCCTTTCCCTTTCTTTTACTTTTTATTAATTAAACATATGTTTAACCGTTGACCATATAATATACTTCCTTTATTGTACGGTCAAGCAATTTTTCTCTTCTTCTGCCGAACAGATAAAAAGTATTTCCATTTGGGTAAATTCTTCTTCTTTTCCCGGATCATGTAAAACGTATAACGTTTTCTTGACAATATTCTCCAAATAAATTATTGTATATATATGTATATTTGTGAATTTTTTATGAATCTTCACTATTCATTATGTATGAAATATCCTCTGCAGGGCTGTTATGCGAGAGGATTTTCATAATAAGAAGCCAAATAAGGAGGTGCAATAAAAATGCGCAGAAGACGAAAACATTTTGCGCTGATTGCAGCATGTTCTCTTGTAATCACCACTGTTCCGCCCGGTGTCGCTTATGCAGAGACTTCCGATACGGACGGAACCGCTCCCCGGATTACAGATGTGCGTATTCTGAAAGAACGCAACTATCTGGAGATCCGCTGGGATCAGGAGGTTCAGAATTCCATTGAGACGGACAACTACATCTTAAAGAACGGGGAAAATGAATTTCAGCTTCTTACCGGGAACTGGAACACGATGTATTTTGACGGCTATGCTCTCAGCAGTATCGGCTTCGATGGTACAGTAGATGAATCCCAGCCGATTACCCTGGAAATAGTTGAAGGAAATACCATCGAGGATACCGACGGCAACAGCGCTGAACCTGTCACCTATGATGTAGACTATGAGAACTATTACACGCAGTTCTATACATCCGAAACAGGCATCGTTGTCAAGGCCAGCGACAATGTGCAGCCGGACAGTCTGGCCGCGGCAGCAGATCAGATTGATCACATGCTTGGCAAAACGGAAAACGGCATCGCGGCCCGGATGGCAGAATACGGCGCGTCTATGGCGCTCTACGGGCCGGATGAAAACGCCTACTTCATTCCGGAACATCGAAGCGCCTGGGATCCGGATATGTATGAGGTAGAAGGCTACGGCGGAAATGAATACAACGGCGGAGTTTCCTCTATTGCAGAGAAAAACGTAATTAGAGTGCTGGGAGGCGAGAATCAGACAGGCTACCGCAACGAAAACATTCTTGTTCACGAGTTCGGTCACTCTGTAAAATCGCTGGGCATGGATCTGCTGGAAGATCAGTCCCTCCACGATGAATTTATGGCTCTGTACAACAGCCGCAGAGCTCTTGGCATGTGGCCAAACACCTATGCCATCTCAAACGCAGATGAATTCTTTGCTACCATGTGTACGATCTGGTTCAGTGTAATGGAAGAAAGTCCGGACTGGACAGACGGCGTACGCGGTCCGGTCAATACCCGGGAAGACCTGTTAAAGTATGATCCCGAGACCTATGCTTTCTTTGATAAGATTTTCCCGGAAGATTTTCTGGACGATCCGTGGGATCCTTCCACTATTCCGGATAATTATGATGATGTATTTGTTCCCTCTGAAACCGGAGACAGTACCCACAACTATGAAACCGACACCTTTAAAATTCTCTACGATGGTGAAGACGGCACAGAATACCATCTGGAGCAGTATAACGGAGTAGTGTTATGGTGGAATTACGGCGATGAAACCATTAACAGCTGGAAGCTGACACTTACAGAAGAAGGCTTCCATATTACTACCCTGGACGGCGCTCAGGCTCTGGCGCCTGTAAACGGCAGCACAGTAGCTCTGACAGAGGCAGATATCACTGATCCGGAACAGCTGTGGGCCTTTGTACCGGTTGAAAGTACTACCGGCAAACTGGTTCAGGCTGCTACAGGTCAGGCGCTTGGATTTTCCTCCTCCGTTACAAGCGGCACTCCGCTTCAGCTGGTAGACGAAGAGGACGCACCGGCCTGGCGGATCAATAATCTTACACGGAATACAGCCCTGATTCCCAAAGCCGGCCATGACTTTGCCAATACATACTTCCGTGTGATCAGCATTGCAGACGGCGCCAGCGTATGGGAAAACTGGGATAACGGTGTAATCTGGAATACAGTAGACAGTGATCGGAACAGCTGGAAGATCACCCCGGCCGGAGAGGGATACTTCCGTATCTCACCCCTGGAAAACCCGGATATGGTTCTGGCTCCTCAGAACAGCGGCACGTCCGCAGGAACAAGAGTTATGCTTGTAACCGGGAACGAAGAGGATCAGACGCAGCTCTGGTCTCTGGAAGATGCAGACGGATCCGCACGCTTTATCAACAAAGCCTCCGGACTGGCTATTGGCATCGCAAATGATGATATGACCAGCGGCAACAACCTGGTTCTGACAGAAAAATCCGACAGCAGCATTTACCAGCTGTGGAATGTAATCAATAAAAGTACCTCTGCCACATTGGAGCAGCCGGATATTCCCAACTATGCAGGGCCAATCGAAGAACCTTCTGAACCCTCGGATCCTTCTGAGCCCACGGATCCCTCCGACCCTTCAGATCCTTCTGAGCCTACGGATCCCTCCGACCCTTCAGATCCTTCTGAGCCTACGGATCCCTCCGACCCTTCAGATCCTTCTGAGCCTACGGATCCCTCCGACCCTTCAGATCCTTCTGAGCCCTCGGATCCCTCCGACCCTTCAGATCCTTCTGAACCCTCGGATCCTTCCGATCCCTCAGATCCTTCTGAACCGGCGGATCCTTCCGATCCCTCAGATCCTTCTGAACCGGCGGATCCTTCCGATCCCTCAGATCCTTCTGAACCGACAGACTCCTCTGAGCCCGCAGATACATCGGGGCCGGACACAGCGGATACTGTCACCGCTTCATCTGACAGTGCCGTACAGACCGGTGACAACACCAGCGTGATCATACCAATTGTATTTATGTTTGCTTCATCAGCCGCAGTTGTATGGCTGACTGTTAAGCGGAATCGTTTCCGGCAGGAGAAATAAAACAGCTCCCTGTCAGCTGCATAGACCAGCACACTGAAAAAGGCCCTTCTTTTTCCTCTTCTTATGATACAATAGAGGACAAAGGAGGGCCTTTGTAATGAAAAAAGACAATTTACCCCACAACCATCATCAGATATTTGAAAATAAATCCGAAGCGATTCCAAAAACCAAAGATTTCCAGACAGTGGCAGATATCTTTAAACAGCTGGGAGACGGAAGTCGCATCCGCATTTTCTGGCTTCTCTGCCACTGCGAAGAGTGTGTCATCAATCTCTCTTCTCTGGTGGACATGAGCAGCCCCGCTGTATCCCATCATCTGAGGCAGCTGAAAATTGCCGGCCTGATTGTCAGCCGGCGTCACGGAAAAGAGGTTTACTACAAAGCGGCGGAAACAGAGCAGGCGCAATTGCTGCATCATATAATTGAGCAGATGATCCGGATCACCTGCCCGTCAGCCGAGGAAGAACCCCCCGGTTCCTCCGGCATGTCCCGCCAGGAAGAACTGATCTGCACCATCCACGATCAGCTCACCAGCCATCTGGACAGACGCTATACAATCGAAGAGTTGTCCCGGCAGTATCTGATTAACACAGCTTCTTTAAAAAAAGTTTTCAAAGAAGTATACGGCCTGCCCATTGCCGCCTATATGAAGGAATTCCGCATACAAAAAGCAATGGAACTGCTGGAGCAGACAGCGGAAAGCATTTCCGCAATTGCCTCAAAAGTGGGATATGAAACACAGGGGAAATTTACAAATGCGTTTAAGGACTGCGTACAGATGACTCCCAGCTGTTACCGGAAGCAGTGCCGGGCACGGCAGAACCTACATTCAGGCAGACAGGAAAACCCTCGCGACGGCAAGACAGATTCGCGGAAATATCCATAAAAAAAGTCCGGATACCCGGACTTTTTTATAACTGTCTGTTTTCATGTATGCACCGGACGTCGCTTTTTCCTACTCTGTCCGAAGCGCTGTTACCGGATCGCTTTTTGCTGCCTTTCTGGATGGAATCAGCCCTCCGATCAGGGTCAGCAATACACTGAGAAGAATCAGGACAACGGCCGGTACAACAGGAAGTACGGCGCTGATATCCGTGGTTCCCGCCAGATGATGAATCAGCATATTTCCCGGGATCAGGATCAGCAAAGTCAGCCCTATACCGATCAGGCCGGCACAGAGGCCGATAATAAACGTCTCCGCGTTAAACACCTGGGATATATTATGCCTCGACGCTCCGATCGCCCGCAGAATACCGATCTCCTTTTTCCGCTCCAGAACACTGATATAAGTAATGACCCCGATCATAATTGAGGATACAATCAGCGAAATCGCCACAAACGCAATCAGCACATAACTGATCGTATCTATAATCTCTGTCACAGAAGACATCAGAGACCCCACTATATCTGTATAAGTAATCACCTGCTCTTCTTTTCCTTCGCTTTCCATCCGGCTGTTATATTCATCCAGAATCCGTACAACTTCTTCCTTGCTTTCAAAATCCTTTGGATAAATATCAATGCCGCCGGGCTCGGAAAAGTCAATATAGCCCAGTGTTCTAAGATTATTTTCATATGTGGCATTCTGTCCGGAGTTCATGGACATCATAAGCTCTGCCAGCTCTTCTCCGCTCATATTCATCTGAAATGCTCCGGCGAAAGCATCCGCATCGATATTCACGGCATTCTGAAGACTGTCTCCCACCTGTCCCATAGCCTGCCGCATCGCTCCCTCCATGCCTGACGAAAGCTGATTCATGGCCTGCTGCATGGCAGAAGAAATCTGTTCTTCCAGAGCATCCGTCACCTGTGTGCCGAAAGATGACGCTGCGCCTCCCATATAGTCCTCCAGAGCTTTCGCTATCTGGCTCTCCAGCTGACTGGTATCTACAGAGGATTCCAGGCCCTCAGCCAGCAGCTGCCGGGCCTGATCTGTATTCAGATAAGCCATAAAATACTGGCCCATTTTACCGGGGTCGGGCGCTCCTGTACTCCGGGCATACGCCTGATAACCTGCTGCCAGCTCTGACGCCAGAGTCTCCAGCTGTGACGCTGAAACGCTGAAGTCCACGTCTGCCAGAATATCCGATCCCCACTGTTCCAGAATTGCCCGGGCTTCATCGGTTTCCAGATATTCCGCCAGATACCTGCTAAACTGCTCCGGATCCTGATAGGCGTCCTCATATCCCATATTCTGGACATACTCTGCATAACCTGTCAGAATATCCCGGAACAGCTGCCGGATCTGGTCTGTGGTAATCTGAACGCCCCCTCCGGACTGAATAAGCTCTCTGATATTCTCCGAAAGAATTTCCTGCCCTTCCGGAGTCCGCAGAAAGGCCGCGAAAGCGTCGCCTAAACCGGAATAGTCTGCCTCCGGATGTTCTTTTGCATATTCCTGATATCCTGCAAGCAGGCCGGTCGCTATATCACCGAATGTTTCTGAAGATATGGAAATATCCAGATTATCCATAATATCTCCCAGATTCACTGTACCCATATCCGGCATTGTCAGCCGGATTCCGCTCAAATCCACCACGCCGGAAAGATCTATGGAGTTTCCGGCCTGGCTGAAAGCAGAAGAAAAGTCAAATGCCCCTGCCATATTTTCTGACAAAGCACTTTCATCAAAGCCGAAAGCTTCCGCCAGAGCCTCTTCATCCACTGTAATGAGAGAATCCATATCGAAATCATTTTCACTGTGCTCTTCTCCGAAAGGTTCCCCGGTAAATACGTTAATATCCGGACTGGCAAGCTGCTGTCTGACGATCTCACTCTCTGCCGCCTTCTGCGCCACATATGTGGTCAGGGATGCCGGATACCCGATTCCTGAAGAAAGCACCAGTCCGTTTGCATCCTCGGAAGGCTGTACAACACCTACGATCTTAAGATCTTCGCCCGCTTCAACCACATTCTTCATATAGGCATCATCCTGGGTTTTATCTCTCCAGACCTGATACTGACTGTCATATTCATAACAGTCTGAACTGTTTACCAGTTTGAATGTAATACCGAGAAAATCTTCATAATCATAGGCACCCATATTTTCCGGCACATCCACATTTTCTTCGTCAGCAAACTGCTGTATCATCTTATCCAGCTCCGCAGAATCTCTAAGTCCAAGTGTATACAGCATAAAATCACTGACCCCGCCTCCGGCGGTGAGGACAAGAACGCATTCATTATAATTTTCCGGCCAGCGGCCTGCCTTCACATCATATTGTCCCTGGTACAGATTTTCATTTTCCGGCATCTCATAAAACACATCTGTACTCATCATCATAGACATAATACTGTTTGACGAGGTCGATGAACCCAGTCCCAGTGCTTCAAAAGAAGCGTCCGGATGAACCTGCCGTACATCGTCTGCATCCTGCCGGTATATCTGCGGCGATGTATTATAGGAATACTCCACTGCATTCGTATATTTTTCGATTCCGCTGTCCGGACTGTCCAGATATTTTTTCAGAGAAGCAAGGTCATTGGAATCCATTGTGGAAAACATACTGGTCAGCATCTGTAGCACTTCCACTTCTCCGGCTGCGCCGCCTTCCTCTGTTCCGCCTGCTCCGTCTGTTATCATAGAACTCAGATCCAGCCCCGTGCTCTGAATCTGCAGGGGATATTCGGCCATTGTCTCTTCCTCAATTGACTTGATATAGTCATTTACTCCTGTGGACAGAGACAGAATCAGCGCAATACCGATAATTCCGATAGACCCGGCAAAAGAAGTCAGAAGGGTCCTGGCTTTTTTGGTTTTCAGATTATTAAAGCTCAGAGAAAGAGCCGTAAGAAAGGACATGGATGATTTTCCCATGTTCCTGTGTTCCGGCTCTTCCATCCTGTCTTCATCGATTTCGAAAGGATCTGTGTCTGAGCGAATTCTGCCGTCTCTTAAATTCACAATCCTGGTTGCATACTTTTCTGCCAGTTCCGGATTATGGGTTACCATAACGACCAGCCGGTCTCTCGCCACTTCCCGCAGCAGATCCATTACCTGTATGCTTGTATCGCTGTCCAGGGCGCCGGTAGGCTCATCTGCCAGCAGAATATCCGGATCATTAACCAGGGCACGGGCAATCGCCACTCTCTGCATCTGTCCGCCGGACATCTGATTCGGCTTCTTGTGTATCTGATTGCCAAGCCCTACTTTATCGAGAGCCTCTTTTGCCCGTCTGCGGCGCTCGGTCTTTCCGATTCCCGATATGGTCAGGGCCAGCTCTACATTGGCCAGCACCGTCTGATGAGGAATCAGATTATAACTCTGAAATACAAAACCAATAGTATGGTTCCGGTAAGAATCCCAGTCCCGGTCTTTATACTTTTTCGTGGAAATTCCGTTAATGATCAGATCACCGCTGTCATATCGGTCCAGTCCTCCGATAATATTAAGAAGCGTGGTCTTTCCTGAGCCGCTGGGGCCCAGGATAGCCACGAATTCATTGTCTCTGAGGTTCAGGCTGACATCGTCCAGCGCTTTCTGGACCAGGCTGCCTGTTCTGTACTCCTTACGGATATGTCTAATTTGCAGCATTCATGTCCTCCTCCAGAACACCCATTGTCTGTCTGATAGTATTCATGTCGTTTTCTGAAACTTTGTCAACTCTTGTTTTTGCCAGCACTTTTTCCAGTGCGGCCACATCTTTTTTCATCTGCTTCTTCCGGCCTTTCTCCATCTGTTTATCCTGAACTTTCAGGATCTGACGGGCTTCGGCGGCTTTTTTCTGTGCTTCGCCGATCAGCTCCAGCGCATCCCGCCTCAGCTGATCCTGGCCGGCGTATTCCTGAGCGTCATGGATGGCCTGCTGAATTTCCATGTCGGACATTCTGTCATCCGCGGTGATCGTAATAGACTGGGCCTTTCCCGTATCCAGATCTTTGGCTGAAACTTTCAGAATACCGTTAACGTCAATGTCGAAGGTTACCTCAATCTGAGGCACGCCTGCCATTGCCTTGCGTATTCCTTTCAGCCGGAATCTTCCGATAGTTTTGTTATCCCTTGCCATAGGACGTTCCCCCTGAAGAACATGGATATCCACACTGCTCTGATAGGGCGCGGCTGTAGTAAATACTCTGGAATAACGTGTAGGAATTGTAGAATTTCTCTTGATCAGGCAGGTGGACACTCCCCCCACTGTCTCTATGGAAAGACTTAAAGGCGTCACATCCATCAGAAGCAGACTCTGGCCTGTCCCCGCTGCCGTAAGGGCATTTCCCTGAAGTGCGCTGCCCAGTATCGCCGCTCCTTTGGCAACGCATTCATCCGGATTAATATTTCTGGATGGTTCTTTTCCCGTAAGCGCCCGCACTTTATCCTGCACGGCCGGGATACGGGTGGAACCTCCTACAAGCAGAACCCGGCCCAGCTGAGAAGGCGTAATGCCCGCATCACTTAACGCGTTCTGTACCGGAGTCTGCGTACGCTCAATCAGATCCTGCACCAGCTCATTGAACACCGCCCGGGTAAGCGTCATTTCCAGATGTACCGGTTCTCCTTTCACCTGAGTCAGATATGGAAGGTTAATATTAGAAGTGGAAGCCGTAGATAATTCTTTCTTCGTCTGTTCCGCCGCTTCCCGGATCCGCTGCATAGCGGCGAAATCCTTCGACACGTCCACCCTTTTCTGAGCCTTGAAATTGCGTACAATCCAGTCCACAATCCGGCCGTCAAAATCATCGCCGCCCAGATGATTGTCTCCCGCTGTAGACAGTACTTCGATCACTCCTTCTCCGATCTCAATAATAGAAACGTCAAAAGTACCTCCGCCCAGGTCATACACCATGACCTTCTGCGGTTCTCCGTGATCCAGTCCGTAAGACATAGCCGCACTGGTCGGTTCATTAATGATTCTCTTTACACTCAATCCCGCAATTCTGCCTGCGTCTTTTGTAGACTGACGCTGAATATCATTAAAATAAGCCGGAACCGTGATCACCGCATCGGTCACCGGCTCTCCTAAAAATTCTTCCGCATCTTTCTTCAGCTGCATAAGAATCATGGCACTGATAGTCTGGGCGTTGTAGGATTTTCCATCAATACGTACAGACCAGTCCGTTCCCATGTGACGTTTTACAGAACTGATCGTTCGATCCGGATTTGTTACGGCCTGCCTTCTGGCCGCCGCCCCTACAAGCCGTTCGCCTTTTTTCGTAAATGCCACTACGCTGGGCGTTGTCTGTCCTCCTGTACTGCATGGAATAATCACCGGCGTTTCATTTTCCACCACAGAAACACAGCTGTTTGTGGTTCCCAGATCTATTCCGATTACTTTTCCCATTGTAAACCGCTCTCCTTACCGTCTGTTTTCAGAATATATAAAGCGGATTCCGGGAATCCGCTCTTCCTGCTTCCAGCAGCCGCAGACCATTTTGCCGTCTGCGGCAGGGAAACATTATACTATCTTAAAATTATAATATGGGAAAAATCACGCCGCAAGCATAGTTTTCAGAATTGACATAAAATTCATACTTTTAATAAAATTTTTACTATTGCAAATTCAGCTCCTCTTCTAATAATTCTGAATATGTTCCCACGCCTCTTCGTCAAATTCCCGGTCTTTATAATAGTATTTCCGGTCATCTTCGGTAATCTTACGAATTACTCTACATGGATTGCCTGCGGCAATCACCCAGTCGGGAATATCTTTTGTAACCACACTGCCCGCGCCGATTACGGTATTGCTGCCGATATGCACGCCCGGAAGAATTACCGTATTCCCTCCGATCCAGACATTATCTCCGATCGTCACGCCGATTCCGTACTCATAAAGAGAATTCCTGGAATCCGGATGAACCGGATGGCCTGCCGTATAAATAGATACATTCGGAGCCAGCTGGCAGTTGTCGCCGATTTTTACTTTTGCCACGTCAATAATCGTACAATTATAGTTTGCAAAAAAGTTCTCTCCCACCTCAATATGGAAACCATAGTCACAGTAAAACGGAGGATTGATAAAAGCCTTATGGGACTTCCCGAGAAGCTTCTCCACAATTTCCCCGATCCTGTCAAAATCCGACGGATCCACCGTATTAAGCTCTCTGAGAATTTTCCTCGTCTTTCTCTGTTCTTCCATTACTGCATCATCTGAAATATATGCCATTTCTCTGTCCCGTCTCTCAATATTATTCACGGCTCGTCCCCTCCGTTCTGAAATGATTACAGCGGCAGGTCCCTCCCGCCTGTACTGTTATTATATTACTGAAGCCGCCATAAATCTTGTACAATGATTTCCTGTTTTTTGCACAATTATGCTAAGAATCCGGTTCCATATTTTCCTTGACATCTCCCTTCTCATTCTGCAAAATAAGGGTAAGGTATATGTAAATATTGAGAGATTTTATGTATGTAAGAGAGGGAAATTAACTATGGTAAAAAATACGATTCGTCCGAATCATATGCATGTTTACTGGCACGACTATACAGGAGGGTCAAAAGATCTTCCGCTTCTGGAGGCCGGACTGACAGAAAAATCCATTCTGGTGGGCAGAATCGGTCTGATGCTCTTATCCTGCGGAACGGGAGCCTGGCGGGTCAGAAGCGCCATGAATTCCGTGGCCGGGCAGCTGGGACTCACCTGTACGATTACGGTCGGACTGATGTCTCTGGACTATACAAGTTATGACGGAAAAAAGTCCAACTCTCAGTCATTGTCGCTGGGAAACACGGGAGTAAATACATCCAAACTGAATCAGCTGGAACGTTTTGTTAAAAACTTTTCTAATGAAGGCGTCCATATGACTCTTGAGGAAGTTCATTCCCGCCTGGATGAAATTGACAAGATCCAGGGCCTGTATACGCCGGCCATGCTTGGTCTTGCCTCTGCTCTGGCATGCGGGGCTTTTACCTTTCTTCTGGGCGGCGGGCTGGTAGAAATGATCTGTGCTTTCATCGGCGCAGGCGTGGGAAATTATCTCAGATGCAAACTGATTCAGAAGCGCTTTACACTCTTCCTGTGTATCTCTTCTTCAGTTGCTCTGGCCTGTCTTGCCTATGTA
Source organism: Mediterraneibacter sp. HA8405 (assembly GCF_056148955.1). Lineage (NCBI taxonomy): Bacteria > Bacillati > Bacillota > Clostridia > Lachnospirales > Lachnospiraceae > Mediterraneibacter > Mediterraneibacter sp. HA8405. The sequence goes on from NZ_CM148758.1 coordinate 2,783,952, forward strand.
GCTTCACTGCGAGCGGCGGAAATGCTCTTTTCTTTCCCGGTAAGTCATGAGGCAGGATATATATGCGCCATGCTCTTTATCATTCCGGGATTTCCGTTTATTACAAGCGGCATCGACCTGGCAAAACTGGATATGCGTTCCGGCCTGGAGAGGCTTGCCTACGCAGTAATGATCGTAGCCGTAGCCACAGCCACAGCCTGGGTTATGTCCCTGATTTTAAATCTGGAGCCGGCAGACTTTCCGGCGCTGGGCATCCCGCCTGTACTGCTTTTTGTCCTGCGGCTGATCGCCAGCTTCTGCGGAGTGTTCGGATTCTCGATCATGTTTAACAGCCCCATTCCCCTGGCTGCCACCGCTGCGGTCATCGGAGCCATCGCAAATACTCTGCGCCTGGAACTGGTGGATCTCACCTCATGTCCGGCGGCAGGAGCGGCATTTATCGGAGCTCTGACGGCAGGACTACTGGCATCACTCTTTTACCGCCGCCTGGGCTATCCCCGGATCTCGGTTACCGTTCCTTCTATTGTAATCATGGTTCCGGGAATGTATCTGTACCGCGCGGTTTATAATCTGGGCGAACTTTCCCTGAGTCCTTCCGCATCCTGGCTGGCCTCTGCGCTGCTGATTATTATGGCCCTTCCGCTTGGACTGATCTTCGCAAGAATCATAACGGATAAGTCATTCCGGCATTGTAATTAAATCATCCAAACCACGGTTTCATGTATTTCTGCGGACAAATACGATTGTAAAGTAAGAGCCGGTTCTCAATTCGGGATCCGGCTCACATTCTGACTGAAAATCTCCTGCTGCTTTTATTTTCTTTTTGCTGTGTTATATGCTGTTATCACAGAAGCTGCCGCATTTACCTTTGATGCAGCTGCAATCTCCTGATTCAGACATCCTGGCTTTCCCTGCCCAGTCCTCCGCGGCTGCGACCGGCACTGTTACTCTTTTCTTTTCGGCTAAATAGTTTAAAACATCCTGTTTGTTCATAGCTGGTCTCCTCTTGTAATAACAATTCAGGTTTTTAAAGGATGCCTGCAAAACCTTTATTCATTAGCCGAGACAAGCGTTCTTTAAAAAAGTTTTATAGAAATCAGGAATTTTAAAATAAATTTTCAATGCGTTATATACACCTGTTCACATGCATTCCGGTCTTTCCTGTAGATTTCCCGAAGCTTCAGGAGTATGATATTTATCAGGGAGGAAATAGAAATATTATGAAACTGAAAAAAATATGGTCTGTAATTAAAGGCATACTTTCATATTGCGTAAAATATCGTCCGTATATGGCTATATGGATGATTTTCTGTGCCAGCGCAGGAGTATATACAGCTATACTAAAAGGCGACGTCTTCATCCTGGCTGTCAATCTGGCACTGGCATTCATTCCTTTCGTAATTAAAAAAATGTTACTTTTTGTTAGCCGTATCGGAGGAGCAAATCAATATGATGAAGAATTGTTCGGAAAAAAGCCGCGTGGGAGATTTGTTAATTATATGGCAGAGTATATTGGGGAGAGGGAATAGATGGGTGCTGGTATGAGAAGAAATTCTTCTATATTTCAATCTACGCTCCCGCAAGGGGAGCGACTTTTCGGTATCTACAGCAGACAGCGGTATTGTTTTATTTCAATCCACGCTCCCGCAAGGGGAGCGACGGTGCAGACAAATTTGTACGGGCAGATTGCGTATATTTCAATCCACGCTCCCGCAAGGGGAGCGACCTTCGTTATTGCAGATATTCGGCGTTATAATCTGATTTCAATCCACGCTCCCGCAAGGGGAGCGACGAGGAGCAGGAAATATATCAGAGTTTCGGAGAGGGATTTCAATCCACGCTCCCGCAAGGGGAGCGACCGTATCAAGGGTTGAAGATGTGAGCTTGACCGGGAATTTCAATCCACGCTCCCGCAAGGGGAGCGACATTTTAGACGGAAAAGAGGGATTTGTAAAGAGATATTTCAATCCACACTCCCGCAAGGGGAGCGACCAGGTTCAGAAAACAGAGTAGATCAGGGGACGGGATTTCAATCCACGCTCCCGCAAGGGGAGCGACAAGGCAGGCGGAAGAGATTAATCGGAAAATAAGGATTTCAATCCACGCTCCCGCAAGGGGAGCGACGATGGTGGGAGTCGTCGTTCACGGTGAGAGATGATTTCAATCCACGCTCCCGCAAGGGGAGCGACTGCTCTAATGTTTAAGTCTTTTACTATTGTGGAGGATTTCAATCCACGCTCCCGCAAGGGGAGCGACAGCTCAGAGAGGCTGGATCTCCCTTCTGCGTAGTATTTCAATCCACGCTCCCGCAAGGGGAGCGACCCCGTACAAGGATGTTATTGATTATCTCAACCTATTTCAATCCACGCTCCCGCAAGGGGAGCGACACCCGGGAAAGATGGACGCGAAATTGAGATTCAATTTCAATCCACGCTCCCGCAAGGGGAGCGACAGTGAACAGGTAGGTCTTTCCAGATGATTTAAGAATTTCAATCCACGCTCCCGCAAGGGGAGCGACACGGGGACGGCGAAATCATTTCAACCATTGTATAATTTCAATCCACGCTCCCGCAAGGGGAGCGACCCTTATGCTGTGCGTAATGGTTGCATTTTCGCTTATTTCAATCCACGCTCCCGCAAGGGGAGCGACATTCATAACGAGTAACAAAAAGAGCCATTATCTTTTATTTCAATCCACGCTCCCGCAAGGGGAGCGACTCATATTCCATAACCAGCTTTTGGTGTTTCGTGTATTTCAATCCACGCTCCCGCAAGGGGAGCGACTCTCTGCTGGGAACAACAGTTGGAATGGGTACAATATTTCAATCCACGCTCCCGCAAGGGGAGCGACCCCGGAGAGCGTTGCACCTGCAGCCGCACACACAAATTTCAATCCACGCTCCCGCAAGGGGAGCGACCGATACCATCCTCAGCTAAATACGGTTCTTTCCATATTTCAATCCACGCTCCCGCAAGGGGAGCGACATTAGCAATAATTTGTTCGTAGCTATTTTCAAGCATTTCAATCCACGCTCCCGCAAGGGGAGCGACCGAAAAAGTTGCATGTAACACGGGCCAGAAGAAAATTTCAATCCACGCTCCCGCAAGGGGAGCGACTTGATCCCGGACAGCAGGCGACAGCGAGCATGACGGATTTCAATCCACGCTCCCGCAAGGGGAGCGACACAAGTGCAGACATTACTGATTACAGGCCGGACGATTTCAATCCACGCTCCCGCAAGGGGAGCGACCTTTTTGGAATAGATACACTGTTTTTTGTTATAACTATTTCAATCCACGCTCCCGCAAGGGGAGCGACTTATCGTATGCACACAGGCTTTCCCATGTTGGATAATTTCAATCCACGCTCCCGCAAGGGGAGCGACAACGCATTGATCACACGCTTATCTTTATTGCGGTATTTCAATCCACGCTCCCGCAAGGGGAGCGACGACCAACCCGGGCAGTATAGGACGATTTTGACTTTGTATTTCAATCCACGCTCCCGCAAGGGGAGCGACCATGATAACCCGAATCATGGCCTTGATCTTCAGCTATTTCAATCCACGCTCCCGCAAGGGGAGCGACCCTACATACACAGTCAAGTATAATGCAAATGGAGATTTCAATCCACGCTCCCGCAAGGGGAGCGACTTTACAAACAGTTGCAGGGAGAACAGCTGGATGTTGATTTCAATCCACGCTCCCGCAAGGGGAGCGACCAAATCGGAAAGTGCGGATTCAATAGTTAAATTTATTTCAATCCACGCTCCCGCAAGGGGAGCGACAGCCTTGGAATACTGCTTGTGCAGATAGAAAATGATTTCAATCCACGCTCCCGCAAGGGGAGCGACCTCAGCCTACCCCTTATGAGTATGCCAGACAGATATTTCAATCCACGCTCCCGCAAGGGGAGCGACGGTGTTACAGAAATGCAACTTTTCGAGAGATTTGTTATTTCAATCCACGCTCCCGCAAGGGGAGCGACGGTTGACGCTAGGGATATTCAGAGCGAAACAGAAATTTCAATCCACGCTCCCGCAAGGGGAGCGACGAATGTTATGTTATATAATATAATCAAGTTAAGGATTTCAATCCACGCTCCCGCAAGGGGAGCGACCATTTACATACGTGATTGGTAAATATTACAAATGATTTCAATCCACGCTCCCGCAAGGGGAGCGACGACATAACATAACAATGGTGTTATTCTAATATCAATTTCAATCCACGCTCCCGCAAGGGGAGCGACAGAGCACAAAGCAAAAATAAAACATAACTCAGTTATTTCAATCCACGCTCCCGCAAGGGGAGCGACGGTTCAGTTCATTCACAGTTTGAGAGATCAGGCAATTTCAATCCACGCTCCCGCAAGGGGAGCGACCAGAAGATGTTTTCGTTATGTTCCCCGCCGGAATTTCAATCCACGCTCCCGCAAGGGGAGCGACAATGCAGCAATCGCAAACAGATATTTTGAATTTCCATTTCAATCCACGCTCCCGCAAGGGGAGCGACTTTTTGTACATGTTTTTCCGAAACATCGGGGCCATTTCAATCCACGCTCCCGCAAGGGGAGCGACGGAAAAGGACTGTGAAGGTTGCGGTATGAACGGAGATTTCAATCCACGCTCCCGCAAGGGGAGCGACATCGATGAGCTGAAAGCTGGCGGCGGAGCATCGGGATTTCAATCCACGCTCCCGCAAGGGGAGCGACGGCTGTAGAACTGGCCACGAAGCAAGTAAATACACTATTTCAATCCACGCTCCCGCAAGGGGAGCGACAAAAAACTGCCCATGATGAAGCAAAGGCAACACTTATTTCAATCCACGCTCCCGCAAGGGGAGCGACGGTATCAAATGCACTTGCTCAGATGGACACGGATATTTCAATCCACGCTCCCGCAAGGGGAGCGACGGAACTGGCAGATGCGGCAACAAGTACAATTCAATTTCAATCCACGCTCCCGCAAGGGGAGCGACATCTATGCTGCTCATTTGTCGTATGACCTAAACGATTTCAATCCACGCTCCCGCAAGGGGAGCGACGGCGGACGTGGCGCAGACGATTGCTGACACGTCATTTCAATCCACGCTCCCGCAAGGGGAGCGACGAGTCTGTATATCACGTTGTTGAACAGAGCGGAATTTCAATCCACGCTCCCGCAAGGGGAGCGACCATCCCTTATTATTAATGAGATCAGGTCTATTCTGATTTCAATCCACGCTCCCGCAAGGGGAGCGACTGGAATTGTAACATCAATCCCTGCATCTTCTTCAATTTCAATCCACGCTCCCGCAAGGGGAGCGACTACTGTCCCGCCGGAATATCAGCTCCTTGGAGTAATTTCAATCCACGCTCCCGCAAGGGGAGCGACACAGTACAGTATGAGGCATTAGGCGTTGATCTGATTTCAATCCACGCTCCCGCAAGGGGAGCGACACAGTACAGTATGAGGCATTAGGCGTTGATCTGATTTCAATCCACGCTCCCGCAAGGGGAGCGACACCAACAGGCCCACAGGGCCCGCAGGGACCAACAGATTTCAATCCACGCTCCCGCAAGGGGAGCGACAGAATCCGCTGTTGAATCTGGGGATTCCAAAAGGTATTTCAATCCACGCTCCCGCAAGGGGAGCGACGAGTGCTATAAATGGATCCCGGATGATCTGAAAGCAATTTCAATCCACGCTCCCGCAAGGGGAGCGACCGCTCCGAACGTGTTTGCGATTCCGGTTGACTTATTTCAATCCACGCTCCCGCAAGGGGAGCGACCATCGAAGATGATAGAGTTGTCTCTTGTCATTGTATTTCAATCCACGCTCCCGCAAGGGGAGCGACAGCAATTTTAGCTAAAAATCCATTTTCATTTTAAGCAAAAATCACAAACTTATCTTTTTTGTAGCTAAATATTTCCTTTCTTATTTGCTCTTTTTCCAAAAGATTGCGTTATTTGTGCATATTTCAGAGTGCGAATCCCTCCATGATTTCATGTCCGCTTTCCATTCGCACTTTCGTATTATCACAAAATCAAAGCCTCGTCTACTGCAATTCCTCGGTCGACACCTATGTGCTCTACTTTTGTCTGATACTTATTTCCCAGATAATAGAATCTCAGGCTGTCAACGTTCTCATCAATAATATCTGACAATATTGCCTTCAGGGTAACACACTGAGCATTATCCAGAATGCATTCAAAAACAGAATTCTGCACTCGTCTGCCATAATTAGTGCATTGCTTCGCAACTTTCCGCAGTCTCTTCCTTCCTGAGGCAGTCTCAGTATTCACATCATATGTGATCAGCACGAGCATTTTCCCACCTCACTTCCACAGAAATACAGGATACCCATCCAAGTCGCCTCTTAAATATCGTGCAAGGAGCATCGCCTGAACATAAGGAACCATCCCCCATTCTACTTTTTCTTTCAGGTAAGGATGCGTAATAGTTTCCTTCTTCTTGTTCTGCCATTCTGTCAGCACCTTTTTCCGCAGATCATCATCCATAAGCACCGCGCCATTTTCTTTCACTGTAAAATTCTTCCCGCTGATAACCTTCTTATTGATTAATGTCAGAATAAAGCGGTCAGCAAGAATTGCCCTAAATTCCTCTACCATATCCAAAGACAGAGAAACTCTGCCCGGCCGATCCGTATGAAGATATCCTACATAGGGGTCCAGCCCTGTACTTTCCAGAGCCGAAGTAATGCTGTTTGTCAGTAATGTGTATACAAAGGACAACAGTGCATTCACATTATCAAGGGGTGGACGCTTATTTCTCCCTCTGAATACAAAATCCTTTTTCTGCTGAAGAATCAGTTCATCAAACACCCCGAAATAAATGCTTGCGGCTTCTCCTTCATATCCTCTGAGCTGTTCTTTCGATTCCGCGTTCCGAATCCTTTCCAAAGCATTTTTCAGAAAGATAGATGCTTCTTTTACACGTTCCGTGTCAATCTGCATCGCATGGTCTCTCAAGGCTCGTTCCAGAACCCATCTGGCATTATATACCTTTCCCAATATGCAGTTTTTTGCGATCTCCAGACTGATTTTCTCATTATTTTTACTTGCATACTGCTGCTCTCTTAATATCACATTTCCTTTGATTTTTCCAGAGACCCGCGCCAGGAATTTTCCCTGTGGAGAAAGGTAGCACAAAGAAATATTCCGTTCCGCACAAGCCCCCATTAATGCCGGACTTGTCCCCCGATAGCCAAAGGAAACGATTCCTTCCAGATTGTGCAGCGGTATCCTGCCCAACTCTTTCTGTTCCTCAAGAACAACTATATTTTCCCCGTCCAGAGACAGATAGCTGTTTTCAGAAGTAACATACAATGTATTCAACAATTTCCTCATTCTTCTTCCTCCTTCAGCATCTGAGCAATATATGTTTTCACCGAAACCGACTTTCCGAGTCTGGGCAGACAGATATCCTTGAGAGAACACGCGTTACAGGACTTGCTGTATTTCACTTTTGGCGTATACTTTCTTGCATAGTACTCATGCATCTCGTGAAACATATTTTTCACTTCACTACGCAGTTGTTCTGTAATCTCCACAGCTTCGCGCCTTCTTGTCTCGCCGTAAAAAATCGCTCCTTCCGGCACCTGTGCAGAAAACATTTCTTCCAGACACATCGCCTGTGCCGCCAACTGAAGCTTATCTTCCTCTGACAGTTTAGGTTTTCCTTTCTTATATTCCACCGGATAAATCGAGTAAAGTCCCCTGTGACCATGCAGCTTTATCCCATCCTCACATTTATGAAACTCCACCAGATCGCACTCGCCGCTGATTCCTAGTTCTCTGGAAGAGACCGGAAGAGCTCTGGCAATAATGACGTCCTTTCTCTTTTCCCTAAGAGTAGGATCATGCACCTTTTTATGCATCAGCTCTCCTGTGACAGTATGAACGTTTTCCGCCCACTGCTGTTCAATATGGATTAATGCCCACTGCCTCCGGCAGAATTTAAAGTGCTGGATTCCTGAAATCATCAGATAATCATCTTCCGAATATTTCATCATACCATCCTTTTCACTTCAACTGAATCCGGTATCTTCTCTTCATGTACTTCCACTGTATAGTCCTGGTACTTTCTCGGATATTCCACATCTTCCTTTTTCTTAACTTCCACTGCATCAAACAATTTATATGCCGGGCAGTCTCCCAGTTCTTTACTATGTTTGAATACGATCAATTCACGGACCGCCATTTTTCCTCTTGCAGCTGAATGATCATTTTCAAACATATTGATGATTGCTTCCCACAGCAGCTCCAGATCCTCTTCTGAAAATCCTGTCACTCTTCTGGCAAGGTTCGCAGATACATATCCCTCTGCACGATACAATCCATAGGGTACAATACTCTTTCTCCCCATCTCGGTACTTTTGTTTTCCGCATCTTTCTCAGTGGTGATCGCTACTCTTGTAATCGTGACCTCCTGGCTGATGACCGGATCAATACTCCTTGCAAATCCAATCTGTACCGGACCTCTGACCTGCCCGCAGTTTAATGAAGCCTTCACAAAAGTCGTCATAACAGCACCAAATGTACGAATATCATAAAAATTTCTGCACATGTAATCTCTTAATTTGATATCTGCATCCGGATCGCTTTTCTTTAATTTTTTCAGCGCTTCTGTCACTTTTTTATCTTCTGTCTCAGCGATCCCCAGACTTTTACATGCCTCTCTGTCACTTCTGTTAAGAGGTACATCTTCCTTAATATAAATCTTAAATCCTGCTGCGTCTTCCTTGACTGTCTCAACATAATTTCTGATTTTCCTCTTCAGGCATACATCCGTCACAAGCCCCAGCCCGCTCTCCGGATCGATCCTTGGCATGTTGCCGGCGTCTGGGTCCCCATTGGGATTTCCGTTTTCCACATCAAACAGCACTACAAATTCATATCTGTTTTTGATCACTTCGCTCATCTACTTTTCCTCCCTTTTTTCGTACTTTTTCTGTACCTGATGATAATATCCGAGAATGAATTTCCCCTGTTCTTCCAATGACAGACGTTTTGGATATTCATCCAGCTTTCCCATAAGTTCTGTCAGCAGCTTTTCATAATATATTTTTGCACTGCCCTTATCTCTCTCCAGTTTTTTCATATGGCTGTTTTTCAATTTTATAAGCACCGGGAAGATCGATGCCGGCGTCGCGCACGCGGAATTAAAATAACGGTCACGGATCGTCGCCTTGATTCCCGGATTTGCATCCATCTGAATTGATTCTAATACAGAAAACAGCCTTCCAAGTACATAAGCTGTCTCTCTGCTCTCTTCATTCAGTCCCATATAGTTCTCTCCTTCCTTCCAGTTTCCATTTCGTATCAGATATGCTTTGATGATCCCTGCTCTCCCCCAGGTAACATTGCCCTGCTCTGCGCGGATCCGGATAAGAACATCTGTATAAAGGCTTGCCGGATACCTGGCGTCTGACAGGATTGCCTGAAGTACAAATGCCGCCATATTGGGAACAGGAGATTTGTCTTTTGAATTCTGGTTGACTGTCTCCGAAAGCATGTCCCTGACTCCCATATATTCTCTGCTCTCCCAGGATGGTTTTACAATTGACATCCGCGTATAATGCACAGACAGATTCTTCAGGATGTTTCCAAAAGAATCCTGATAGAAAAACCGTACAGAAAGTCTCGCCGCATTCGGGGCCAGCGAAAGAATATAAAACCTCTGATCCGGATTTAAAGTAAAATTTCCGATAGAAACCGGCATACCTTTTTTCAGATTGTCAAAGATTCCTTTTATTTCTTCCTGATTGTCGGGTTTCGGATCAGCCGCTCCGAAAAATGCCGCCTGATACTCTTCTTCCGCACTTTCCGCCCAGAATACGATCATGGAGTCCCCAAGCTGAAATGTATATTCTCTCTGATTCAGCAAATAATTTAATGCTGTGGTATAAGCAAATTCTGCATATTTTCCAACAGGTGCATTATAGCTCTGCTCTTTTCCGTAAGATTCAAATGCCGGTGCGTTAAACGAAACCAGCGCCGCACCGCTGGACTGGGCTCCCGGAACCCCTTTGATGGTTTTGTGGATTCTGGAAATCTCTGCTTCTTTTCCCGTCACAAGACAGATTCCTGTCTGTCCGTCTTCTGAAGATTTATTTCTTACATTTTCCCATGCCTCTTGTATAAATGGATCATCCTGTGCATAATTTATGCCCATGCAGAAAATCAGATTTCCTCCATTTGTGAGCGCTTCCCATCTTTCTTTAATCTCAGCACATTCGGATGCCTTCTCCGGATCCCACGTTTCGAAAAAGTTCCTGACTGCCTCCGCCATCTCACCTTCTGTTTCACGGAGCAGCGACAGATGCTTTTCCTTCGCCGCTTCAAAGCAGTCAAGAACTCTCTGATTCGTGCCATCCGCATCAATCCCCAAAATATATTTTGAGTTGTCACACAGGAAATTTGCCGAAATGCCTGATGAACGTGTTACCATCTCCGGAACCTTGATCTGCTGAGGAATCCATACAGTCTTTTTTCCTCTTTCTTCTTCTGTCTTTAAGGAAAAAACCCCTGATATTTTCCCATCTTTTAACAGGTTGACTGCATAGGAAACCTTTGCTTTACACCATCCTTCCTGATCCACCTTTTCCTGTTCTGCCAGGTTTTCATAATGATTTACCAGTGCCTGTAAGATCATCTTATCACCTCACAGTCTCTTAGATCCAGAACGCCCCGCTTCATAACAGCACGGAAAAACAGCGGCTGGATATTATTCCTGTCTGAGTAATCCATGTCAAAAAGCATAAATCCCAGATCATTTTCTTCCACGTCATCATACGCAGTCCTGATATCTTCCTCTTCGCACAGGCAGAAATTCGCTGGAAATTCCCTGCATCCGAAATATGGCATATGGAAGCATTCTCCTCTTCTTAACCGCCGTATGATAATATCCTTGAATTTTCCCGGATTATCTGTCTCATTTGCCTGCTCTGTCATCACAAAATGTGCTTCGATCACATATTCCACATCCCGCAGCAAAAGAGACGCCCTTTGCACAATATCATTTTTCGTACTTATGTACAACGGTTTCTTTGCTCCGTTATAGACCTGAAGTACATTACTGGCAAGTATTTTACTCTTGACTTCATTCCGGCGCACACTTGTAAACTGAACCGGATTGACCACATGGATCTTATCGATCACCCAACGCATGCCCGGATGCCAGTAGACTGCCTCCAGGATTCCTCTCGCCGCCGACGGGGTCATGACGTCATAGGAGCACCTTTCAACTTTCATCTCCGGGCGTGAGAAGAGTGCGTAATCTCCCCACACTCTGACCTTAACACCTACTCCCATCGCTCGACCTCCTTCCTTCGTTTCATTTGTAAAATCACTCCTTTCTCCCCATATATCAAATAACATATTGTTATTTCTTACTTTAATCAACCCATACAGTTCATAATAACGCTTATCATCATTTCTTTTTCTTCCGGTTTTGATTCTGCAATCATAATTGTCAAAGCCACCAGCGTATGGTCATCGATTGTTTTTACTCCATCTCTAAACAATGCCTCATTCTTATTAAGAAAATAAAGAAAGATTGTTGCCGCGATCCGCTTATTCCCATCAGAAAAGCTGTGATTTTTGGTAACAAAATATAACAAGTTAGCTGCTTTTTCTTCCATAGTAGGATATAAATCCACACCGCCAAAACTTTGGTAAATAGCGCCGATACTTCCCTTAAAGGAGTCATCTTTTTCATTTCCAAATAAGGAACTACTGTCACCAAACTTCATTTCTTCGATTACTTCGCAGCATTCTTCATAGGTTAAAATATATGATGCTTTCTTCCCAGGCGGTCGTCCCATATTCTGATGGTCATAGGCATCCAGCAGTTCCAGTGCCTGACTGTACCGCTCTACTACTGTCAATACCTGTTTTGTATCAAGGCTGTTCTCCACTCTTTTCATAACTCGTATTACCTCGTTTAGCTGATTCATACGATTATGGTTCACGGCATACCCCTTGATTATGTATTGTTTCAATACTGAGTTTGCCCATTTTCTAAAAGCAACTCCGCGTTTAGATTTTACCCGATATCCCACTGAGATAATTACATCCAAATTATAATACTTTGGAGGTCTCGAGGCTTTATTTTCTCTTCTGTCGAAAATTTCGACAGAAGTCTTTTTATCCAATTCGCCTTCTTTAAAAATATTTCCGATATGATAAGCTATAGAAGAACGCGCAGTCTCAAACAACACTGACATTTGTTCCTGGGTCAGCCATACAGTTTCCTGCTCAGGCGTTATAGGCACTTCGAGTTTTATACCATTATCTGTAAACAATACAATTTCATTTCTTTCTGCCATATAGTTTTCCTTCTTTTTTGAATACTCTGCAAACTGCTTGCTTTCATATTCACTTTCAGAACATCTGTAATTACATATCGTTAATATACTACTTTCCATCAGTAAATGCAATATATTATATCAAATTTTACTGAAATTTATTTTTAAAGATTATTGATTTAATGTAATCTATCTGATATACTTTTTCTGTGGTCAGGACAGGAACCTGTGGATTGAAATAGTAAAATTTGCGATAATGCAAAAAGCAGGAAGGCACAAAAGTTTCATTTTCTTTTGTGTCTTCCCTGCTTTTCTCACATAAGTACCGCCATTCCTGACTCTATGCCAAGATCCAGTCCCATTTCTTCTGTATATTGTCCCTTGTCGACAAGCTCAAAGAACCCCTCAATATCTTCTGAAATCGGCCGGAGCATTCCCGCGCCCTGAAGTTTTTCAATATCCCCCTCATATAGCTGTACACAATACTGTCCGGCTTTGCGCATATTTGACTTTGTATAGCCCTGACATTTAATCTGTCTAAGAAGTTCTTCGGCCTCTTCCTCCCTGCCGACAAAGACAGTCAATGTATCGTCCTCAATCAACTTAAACTTCTTTGCCACCTTGGCAAAATTATATCTTTTTCCCTTAAACTCTTCAAGAATCTTCTTTTTATCCAGGCTCTCACCACGGAAATGGTACAGCGCTTCAAAATATTTTTCAATCCCGCGAAGCGATAAGAGATCCTCACCTTCCGAGATCAGCATCTTTGATACATCAATCTGCAACTGCTGCCCGGGAACATTTTCTTTTTCCTCAAACTGGAAAATATAAGCAAAGCTTTCATCCGCACCCCGCTTTCCTTCCCTATTGCATCTGCCAGCTGCCTGGATCATAGAATCAACTCCTGCCAGCTGTCTATAGACACCGCGAAAGTCCAGATCAACCCCTGCTTCCACAAGGCTGGTCGAAATCAGGATACATTTCTCCCCATCTTTCACCAGCCGTCTGATTTTTCCCAGAATCCGCCGTCTGTGTTTCGGATACATCGTCGTAGACAAGTGGAACACGCCTTCACCTTTCATTTTCTGATAGATTCTCTGTGCCCGTTTCTTCGTGTTGACAATGCAGAGCGCCTGATCTTCCTGCTCCAGTTTTTCAATCAATTCATCTTCTGAAACCACTCCAATGCTTTTGAAGGTGACCCTCTCAAAAAAACGGAATTGTTCTGCCACTCTCGGGCATAGTTCAGTGACCGGCATTTTTCTCCGAAAAAGTGAAGTCAGAGCAGGCTGCGTCGCTGTGCAGAGCACGATACTGGAACAGAAATTCCCCACAAGTTCCTCCATCATGGCAATGCAAGGCTTCAGATAATCTGTTGGAAGCATCTGCGCTTCGTCAAATATGATAACGCTGTTGGCTATATTATGTAACTTTCTGCATCTGGAGGACTTATTTGCAAACAAGGATTCAAAAAACTGCACATTCGTCGTCACCACCACCGGCTTATCCCAATTTTCCGCTGCAAGCTGCATAGGTTTTAATTCTTCCGTGCTTTCATAATCCACATTATAATGATTTTCCAGCACATTCTGATCTCCTAGTATCTTCCTGAACACTTCTGCATTCTGTTCAATGATACTTGTATATGGTATCACATAAATTACACGATCCATACGATTCTCCACAGCGTGCTGCAGCGCAAACGCCAGAGACGCGATTGTTTTCCCGCCGCCTGTCGGTACAGTAAGCTGGAATATACCTCTTTCGCTGATTCCTTTTTCGAAACAGTGCCTGAGTATTTCTGTCCTTCTTCCGTTTACAGTGTCTGTATCTTCATTCTGCAGCCAGTCTGCCACATAATCCTTTAGTCTTTCCAGAAGAACACTTATAGCCTCCCCTGCCTCTCTCAGCGTCCGTCCATTCTTCATGAAGCTTTCAGTATCCAAGAAGTCCGCATCAACCAGACAAGAATACAACATCCTGATAAACGCACTTAAAGAGAAATCCGGATCAGGCTCTTTTAATGGATCAAATGGGATCGTATTTATTTCCGGAATCTTTATTTCACTTTTAAAGGCACTGTAATCCTCGATCCGTTTTTGTTTTCTGCCCTCCAATGTAGGTGCATTTCCCGAATCGGAAGAACTCCCGTAATCCGGCAGTCCCGAATGATGTCCGGCAACACAGTAGCTCATAAATTCGTACATACCGCCTTTTTCAAAACACACCTTTGCTCCCGCTGTAGAATGATCCACCCGCTTGTCACTGTTATTCTTAATTTTCTCCTGAAATGCAAGAGAATATTTTCCAATATCATGAAGTATACCGCAGCAATATCCCCAGTCCTTTTTCCCAAAACTGTCTGCAAATTTTTCTGCAAATCTCGCAGTTCCATATAAATGACTTTTTATAGACTGCTTGCGTTCACCATCAATATGTGCCAAATATTCCACTCTACTTCTCCTCACACACCTGAAAAACATAAAACTTCAGATAATAAGAGTCCCCCGCTCCCCACAATATCGGATGATCCGGCGCCTGCGTCCTGAATTCCACCTGCCGCAGTCTCTTATGCACATTCTGCGCCGCCTGTCCGATCGTCTTGGTAAACAGTTCGTAATCCATAAAATGGGAACACGAGCAGGTTGCCAGATATCCGCCGTCCTTCACCAGCTTCATTCCCCGCAGATTAATCTCCCGGTAACCCTTCACCGCTTTTTTGATCGAGCTTCTCGATTTCGTGAATGCCGGCGGATCGAGGATGACCACGTCGTATTTCTCTCCTTGTTTCTCCAACCGGGGAAGCAGATCAAAGACGTCTTCGCAGATAAACTCCACCCGGTCTTCCAGTCCGTTCAGAGCGGCATTCTCCCGTGCCTGGGCAATGCCCAGCTCAGAAGCGTCCACTCCGGTCACGTGCTCTGCTCCTGCAATTCCCGCATTCAGGGCAAAGGAACCGGTATGGGTAAAGCAGTCCAGTACCCGGGCTCCTTTGCAGAGTTTTGCCACTGCCCGCCTGTTGTATTTCTGGTCAAGGAAGAAGCCTGTCTTCTGCCCGTCCTTTACGTCCACATAATAGCGCACGCCGTTTTCGACGATCTCAACCTTTGTGTCAAAAGGAGCGCCAATAAATCCCTTGCGGCGTTCCATTCCTTCCTGCTCGCGGACTTTCGCGTCACTGCGCTCATAGACGCCCCGGATATGGATCCCGTCTTTCTCCATCAGCTCTTTTAAAATATCCACGATCATCACTTTAAAGCGGTCGATGCCCAGAGCGAGAGATTCCACTACAAGCACGTCCGCGAACTTGTCCACCACAATACCCGGCAGGAAATCCGCCTCGCCGAAGATCACGCGGCAGCTTGAGATATCATCCATCACCTTTTTCCGGTACTCCCATGCATTCTGTACACGCATACGGATAAAATCCTCGTTAACTTCCGTGTCACGGTTTCTCGTCATCATACGGACAGTCAGTTTTGACTTCCGGTTGATAAATCCCCTTCCAAGAGGATAACCGTCAAAATCATGGACGATAACGATATCGCCGTCTTCAAAACTTCCTATAATGCTTTCTATTTCATTGTCATAAATCCAGGGACCGCCCTGTTTCAGAGTACGTCCGGCGCCTTTTCGGAGCGTTACGATTGCATCAGACATATTGTTCCTCCTTGCATAACATCTATTCTACTCTGAAATATCATACCACAGTCCGGCGCCGGCTGACAGCAGAATTATTTTTTCTGTCCGCAGACAGTACAATATTGATAATCTACATAAGTCTGTGTCTCATAATGGCCCTGATCTTCCTGATGGGATCCCACTTTTACCTGTTCGGTCTTTGTTACATTCTGATAGTTTCCGTAATAAACACCATTATATAAGCCATTGGAATCCGCGTTTTTCAGCCCTGTAGATAGAATTGCTTTCAGATCTGCCTGGGTAAAACCGTTTTCAAACCAGTAGGTGGGGCCATTTGCCACATAAGTATTGTCACCGCTCATTGTATAAAAGCGGGCCCCGGAAATCGTCTTTGTCTCATAGTCATCCACAGTCACCATCTTAGATACCCAGACCTGCTTTTTCGCCGTATGATCTGCCCATTTGTGGGTATGGGCGTTATCTGACTGGCTGGCGCTGCCGGATTTATTCGTGTTCTGTGATCCGCCTGAACTTTTACTGTCGGTGCTGCTTTTTGCCGTTGAGCCGGAAACATTGGCAGTTTCGGAACTTTGCTCTGTTTCCCTGTCGGTCTGTTCCTGATCATTTTTATCAGCAGTATTCCCGTCAGGCACATCAGCATTTTCCTCTTCTGCCTGCCGCATATCTTTCTCTTTCTTCTCTGACTGATCGGCAGACGTTGTATTTTTTTCTGACTGATCCGCGCGTGCTGATGTTTCCCCGTCCTCTGTTTTGACGAACTGAGCCGTCTGCTCTGAACTGCCGTCGTCCACGCCTGTAAGGGCTGCCGCAGCCAGAACGAAGCCGCCCGCAAGCAGCAGAACAGCTGCTGCTATAACCGGAACAACAATTTTTTTATGGCTGCCTATAAATTCTCTTATTTTTTCCATCTTTCATTCCCCTTTCTTTCTGTCAAAAAATGATATTTTATACAGCGGGACCGGCTATATGGATTATCCGTCCCGCTTATTGATCCTCTGTTTCCAGCCTGCCGATTGTAAATCGTTGACAAATAATTTTTTTTGATTTTTCTTTCCTCCTTCCCTCCTTAGACAGGGGAATGAAAGAAAAAGTTTTAAATTTTCCAAAAAAAATTAATTTTACCGGACAAAAAAAGACAATGAACCGGCAGCCGCGGCAGAGTCAGGCGGATATTCACAATCCGCTTCAATGCTTATTTATCGCCGCGGCACAATGCCGTTCATTGTCCTGTTGATTATATTTTATTCTTTTTGTTATTATGCGCTCATTTCAGAAGCATCTCATACGTAAATCTGCCTGCTGCCCTCTTCAGCAGAATCCATGCCAGCAGTACACAGATCAGGCTTATTCCCAGCAGGATCCACACATTCAGCAGCATGATTCCCGTGAACTGCCCCGCCGCCAGCAGAATTATCGGAATAATGAGAAAGACAGCGCTCTGCTGGGATTCCTCCACGCTCCGGGCCCTGGCTGATCCTCTCACAATCAGAGTCACTGCGATCAGCGAAACAGCGGGAGAAAGCAGAAGAAGGATAACAAGCCAGTTCACCGCGGGCGCCAGCAGATTTCCCATAAGGAAAATCGCTTCCACTTCGAGTACAATCACCATAGCCGCAAATGAAATCAGCGAAACCATCATGCTGAGCAGAAATGACGCAAGCACTTTTGCCTGAAAAATCTGTTTCACACTAAGCGGGCAGTAGAACAGAGTCTCCAGCGTATGTTTTTCTTTTTCCCCCACAAAGGAGCTGGCTGACATGATGGAGGCCGTCATAACCGGTATCATAAGGAAGAATACCGGAAGAATATAGTTGAATATCAGGCCGGCAACCGTCATTTCCAGACTGTTCCCGCGGATTCCCCCGGGAAGCAGCTGCAGCAGTTTCAGGATATCCGGATCATCCGGCGCGAAATGGACTGCAGCCAGCGAAATGGATGGAAGGACAATCGTAAGGATTAAAGGAACAATCAGCAGTTCGGTAAAGAATCTCCTGTTTGATACGATTCCCCTGAAATCTTTTTTTATTATGGCAGCCATGGCCTGATTCATAATCCTCCCTCCTTTTCTTTTCCTGTAAGCGTAAAATAAATATCTTCAAGGGAAGGTCGTCTGACTTCCACTTCATAAATATCCCCGCCCGCTCCGACGATGCTTTTCACAATTCCGGGGATCTCTTCCTCTGACCGGATTTTTATACGCAGTATATTTCCCGGATATTCCAGTTCTGACGCTCCTGTACCGGTCTCCTTCCCGTATTTTCTTTCCTTCTGCCGGATACGTCCGGCCGCAGCTCCCGGCAGTTTCATCCCCTCTGGTATATTTCCGGCCCGGATCCGCAGTTCGGCCCCTGGTCCAGCTTTTTCCCGGAGTTCTCCCAGGGTTCCCGCTGCCAGCAGTCTCCCCTCATCAATCAGACCGTACCTGGTACAGATTTCCTGCGCGTAACGAAGCTGATGCGTACACAGAAAGACCGTCGTCTTCTCTTCCTCCGCCAGTTTCTGAATCAGCCGGTTCACATTCTGAGCGCTCTCCGGATCAAGACCGGAAGTAGGCTCGTCCAGAAACAGCACTCCCGGGTGATGAATCAGGGCCCGGGCCAGAGACAGTCTCTGCCGCATTCCCGTAGAATATGCCGCCAGCCTCTGATGTGCCGCATCTTTCAGTTCCAGCTTCTCCAGAAAAGACAGCGCCCGCTTTTTTCCTTCCTGTTCCGGAATGCCGAATATGGCTGCATAGAAAACAAGATTCTGAAGGCCTGTCATATTATCATACATCCGGGCATGTTCCGTGAGAACACCGGAGACGGCATGTACTTTCTCCGGCTCCCGTGCCGGGTCAGAACCCATCACGCTGCATTTTCCTGATGTCGGAGCAAGCATTCCGTTCAGAAGCTTGACCGTAGTCGTTTTTCCCGCTCCGTTCGGCCCCAGGAATCCGAATACTTCTCCCTGCTCAAGAGAAAGACTGATTCCCTTTACAGCCTCCTTTCCTCCGGAATATGTTTTGCTTAAATCCTGCAGTGTAACTGTCTGCATCTTCTGTTTCCTCCTCCCTGATACCTGCATGATCCTTTTGTTATATCCGATATATTCGTTCTTTATCAGCCCCGGTTCCTTGTTATGGATTTTTATCATGTTTCTGTCTCGTTCCGCTTCAGCCGTTCCACGATATTGCGGAACCGCGGTTCATCTGCCAGGGATTGAAATACCGGATTCTCTGCAACTGCCTGCGTCATACTGTGCCGGATGACCGTCTCACTCCGGGGCGGATAGTCGCCAAGAGCAAGTTCCTGCTCAAACCAGTCATCCAGAAGGTCAAAATACCAGTCTCCCTTAAGCCTCAGCGGATAAATATCCCCATCAGCCAGCTCTGCATACGCTTCCAGTACCGTCAGGGCTTTTTCTGTTTGTCCCAGGCACATCCAGCCCTGCGCCATGGTAATATAACAGTTCAGAACGATACCGGGATGCAGCCCGTCTGCCTGAAATACGTCTGTAACTGCCTGAAACCGCCGGCAGCTTTCTTCAAATCTCTCCGGATCATCGGTACAGATTTCCATATAAGACGGCAGAAGATTCAGAAGAGTAATAACATTTTTATAGATTGCGGCCTGCAGAATCTTTTTCGCTTCTTTTCTGTTTCCCGTCATTTTCCATGCCGCTGCCAGAAGAGATTCCGGCATTCCTGTCACCGGCGCCTCTGGTTCCAGAAGTGCCAGCACTTCCTCCGGCCGGTTTAATACAAGCTGACAGTATGCTTCCAGATGAAGCGCACTTCTTCCCAGATTCGGATCATCACTTCCCGTTTTTACACGGCGGCACAGTTCCGCCGCTTCCTCAAGGATCTGTTCTGCGGCATGAGCGTCTCCGGCCAGCATGGAATGATTGATCATCAGGGAGGCGATCTGAAACAGAAGGGGATAACAGGAATAATATTTCCTCACATACTCTCTGCAGTGATCCAGCGCCTGCCCGAAAGGAAGAGCCGCAAATTCTCCTGCCAGCCGCCGGTATGTTTTCCGGATTTCTCTGCTGTCCATCTGCGGTTCATATCCCATCAGTTCATCTATACTGATGTCAAAATACGAAGCAAGCCTGGGCAGGAGAAGAATATCCGGATAGGTGCTTTCTGTCTCCCATTTTGAAACTGCCGCTTTGGAAACGCCCAGAAACTCTGCCAGTTCATCCTGGGTTATCCCCCGGCTGCGGCGCTGTTCCGCCAGAATCCGTCCAAGGTGTATTTCTCTCATACAATTCACCTGCCTGTAACATTGTGTGAAGTTTTATCTGGAAATATTGTAGGAAATTTTCGCATAGATTACAATAGAGCTGTATTTAACTTTCATTTCAGAAAATCAACTTACAGGAAACCGGAAGGCAGACATGAATTATAAAATAACTGGTGAAAAATCCCCCGGCTTTCATTCAGGGCTGTCCCGGACAGATCCGGACACAGCCCCGAAGTGATGAAATGTACTCTGAGGTTACTGCTCCTGTTCTCTGAAAGCCTGTACATTTTTCTCTATCTGACGGATTACATCCAGGAAGGCGTTGTCATCCTTTCCTGTCGGATCCTCCAGCCCCCAGTTGATTATCTTTTTGCCGGGAATAACCGGACAGGCCACATTGCACCCCATAGACACATAAATATCTGCTTCCGGTATCTCCCCGAGCAGCTTTGAATACTGATCCATCTCCATATCAATCCTATATTCCTGCTTCATCAGCCTTACTGCGTCCTGATTGATCTGCGGTCTGGTCTCCGTCCCTGCAGAATAACAGTCGTAAAAATCAGATAAATATTTCCTGCCCAGCGCTTCGGCGATCTGGCTTCTGCAGGAATTATGGACGCAGATAAAAGCGATTTTCTTTTTCTTTCCGCAAAACGGGCAGCGTTTTCCAATGCACTGATTGTTCCGGCTGCTGTAGGAGCAGAGGATCTTTGGCTGTTCCATATGGACTCCCAGGTTTTCTCTTACAAAATCAACGGCCTGAAGAATCGAGAGATAAGAGTCTCTCTTGCAGCACCGGGGACCTCCGATTTCCCCGATCGCCTCCAGTGCGCGGGCTGTCATTTTGTGGGAAAGGCCAAAATTATCTTCCCCCAAAGGCGTAGAACCGGTAACAATAGAAATAAACATTCCCGTACTGATCCCGGCGCCGCAGGCGCCCCAGAAACCGCATGCTCCTCCCGGCACCGATCTTCCCCTGCTGTTCATCTCAATCAGAGCTTTTCTAAGATCCAGGTTTCCTCCGGAATTTTTGTAAGCTGTCAGGAGGGCCATTCCTGCCATGACATGATGCTCCGGTCCATGCATATGACAGAAAGGCTGAGACATCATCCGGTTGAGAATTATAACCGGATTCCGGGATGTTTCCTCCATGCACATTCCGACAAGGCTGTCAATTCCCTGCATATGACATTCATTGCATACATAATGCCCGTTTACACACCTGGTTTTGCTCTTTTCTTTTTTATGGCACAGTTCGCACTCCATTTCAATATCTTCATTCAGATATTCCAGGGGCGCTTTACATATCAGACATTCCTCTTTCATATATTCCACCTCTGTTCCGGACCCGGAACCCCTTTCTACTTTTTATTGTATTTTTCTGCCATACTGTTTACATCTTCCTTTACTCGCTCTCTTAGATGCTCTGGTTCCAATACTTCAACATATGGACCATATTGTAACGCCCAATATCTCATAGCCGCTTCACTACATTTCACAAAAATTTTCATGGCGTCATCGTACTGTTCCAAAATGCGAAAACCCTTACCAAACCAATCTATCAATTCATTTATGATGTTTTTATCTACCAAGAGTTTTATTGCTATGCTATCCCCGCTATACATATAAATATGCTCAGCCATATGTCGTGGCAGCGAGAAGCCTTTCTCCATTTCTTTTACCATAGTGGTCGGCTTACATTTCTCATGCATAATTTCAATCTTTGTGATCTTATCTATTCGATAATGAGATACATCATTATATTTATCGTAGTTAGCTACCAAATAATACCATCCATTATTTGCTACCAGCTGATACGGATTTACAACATACCGTTCTTTTCTTTTCGGATGCAGCTTAAAATCTGTACCATAGCTGTTATATACAAAACTTACCTTTTTCTTTTCAGCAATTGCAGTATTCAGCACGTCCAAATTATACATAACCTGTGTATTATCCGCATAACGCATTTCAGGCAAGCTATAAATATAGGGAACTTTTGCGCGGAAATAACGATTTCCCTGTTCTTTTAGCCGGTTAATCAATGTCTGTGCTACTGACTGGCTAATATTCTTAGAAAACAAAACAGAATCAATCAACATACGTAATTCTGATTCTTCAAAATCCCTCTCAAGCAGGCAATATCCATCTTCCATATCAATCTCATAGCCAAAAGCTTTCAGAGCTTCCACATTACTCTTTACTGATCTGCGGTCACATTCAACATCATAATTCAACTTCAGCAATCTCAAAATTTCCTGTTGTGTCAAACGGTGGTCTTCATCTGAATATTCTTTCAAAATATCAAGAATGAGAAAATTCAACATTCTTTTTGCTAATTCCCTGTCGTACATATGCTTCTCTCCATTCACGGAAATTCCCCACAGAAACAGCTCTGTCGTCAATATAATAATCACAGCTTATTTTTCGGCTGTCTGCACCATATTCTGCAATCTTCTCTGGCAGATTTCTGTTTACAGCATCAAACTCCAGTCCCAGATACCTGCACCACCTGACTGCCTCTTCAAGACAATCATTTTCCCTGCACGTCCATAGAATAATCTTATCTCCCCGTTTCTTGATCTGTTTTAAAAAACAGAATAATTCTTCATTTGCCGGACCTACGCCTGGCCATTGTCCAAAACTCAGAGTCCCGTCAAAATCAACTGCAAATATTTGATATTTTTTTATCTCCATTCTCTATCCACTCCTATTTTACTATATGTACATTTGTTTGTACATATCGCTCCCCGAAAGCTCTCATACCTTATGTTTTTCGCTTACGTTTCTTACTTTTATACTGATTATGCCTCATCTGATGTACATTCATTTGTACATAAAAAAAGAGACCCATGAATACCATGAATCCCTCATCATACAAAGACAATCCTCTTTATTCACTGTAATAGAAGTCACAAATTTGTTTTGTCATCCATTCTTTTTTATTCTTAAAAAGTTGCTGATAGGTAAAAAAATTATCAAGAATATGTAAATCAGAACCACTTTGTACCGCAGCCTCGGATATTTGTTTCATTAATTTTTTATATAACATCTCATATTCCTGTAGTTCTGTGTGCGTTACATCGTTAGCATAAACATCAAATAAAATAGATCCAAGGACAATTACTGTTTCTCTTTCTAATGCAAATTTTCTCAATTTCTCTTGTATCAATTGCTTCTTAGCATTATTTACTACATTATATAAATCTTTGCCGGCACACCGACCTTGTTTCAGTTTTTGAATTCCTCTCTCAAATTTACGAACCCCCACATAATGAGAAATCATCTGCTTCAATCCTCCTAAATATGCAGGAGACTCTGAAACCGAGACGGAAAATTCTTGTCCACTTTCATCATCCTTCTTGTCCCACGGCCAGTTCTCGTAAATAGGTCTGCTTATTTCTTCTTTGAGGTAGGCACTATTGATATGTAAACATTTCTGCATACCAGTGATATATTCTGAGAATTTGGATTCTAAAAACAAAATCACATTCTTATTCTGACATTTTCCCAAAAGAGTGACATCCATGTTTGAAGGATTTGAATCCTCAATGACACAATTCTGATATTCAAAGATGACATCAAAAAAAGCGACTTCACCCACATTCTTTATTTCAATCTTTAATGGATGTTTTTCAGTAACATTGTAAAAGAACAATAACGCACAAAGAGAAGAGGAATGCAATGTGGAAATCCGTCTTTCTTCTTGCCCGGACCCGCTGCACGCCTGCCCGAATTTTTCATCAAAATTGCAATCTTTAATAGAAAATACACGTTTCAATGCTGTTAATGTATCTTCTTCCGGAAGCAAACAAAACGCTCGAGAATCCTTATTATTCTTTGAAGTAAGCACGGTTGTATTTATATAATCTACACTGTCCCATTTCATAGCCTTATATATGGATTCTAATTTTCTCATATCAGTCAGCCTCCTTTGACTCATATGTTTCATTATATTTATTTCTTTCACCATATTCAACTTTTTACTTGAGAATCATTCCCCTTCCTCATTCTTCTTATTTGCAGTTTTCTCCTTAACGTCAAGCGGAATCAGGTTCTGAATACGCTGATATTTATTTACATAATCCGCAATATGATACCCATTAAGAATATTGATAGCTTCCACTTGGGTAACCCCATATTCTTCCATAAGTTCCGACATTAGTTCATACATTTTCCCTTTTATTTCATATGTTGGATTTCTTAATGCAAAAGCTCTCTTTCGATATTGCTCTGCGCCTTCAAACGTCAACCACTTTCCTCGGTGAAGTCTATGTTGTTCATTTACTAAATCGATTGCGTCCTGTTTTGTCTTTATTCTTTTTATACTCATTGAATTGCACCTCCTGCTCATAGACTACAAAAATCCATGTACAAAAGAATGCACACAAAAAAAGAACTGCAAGTACCGCAACAGCACCCACAGGTCAATCCACTACACTATAAGTTGGGAAATGTTCTGTTTCACTCTGTAGAAGCTAATATACATTCCGTGAAATAAAGAAACATACCACATTTTCAAAATGTCCATTCTGAAAATCTCTAAGCGCACCTTTATTCCGGTCAAAATATCCGTCTTTTGAACAGCAAAAACGGGATGCTTATCCACACCCCATCTTCGCTGTTTTCCCTTATTTCCGGACATTTCGTCCTTATTTTTGCCAAAAGATATATTTCCGCGGCCAACTACATCCTGTGGCATTTATCTAATTTTCCATTATATTTATACAACAGTTCGTGTCAGCAGAGCGACCGTCTCCACATGCACCGTCTCACAGAACTGATCCACCGCCGTCATCTTCTCCACCCTGTATCCCGCGATCTGCATCATCTCCAGATCCCGTGCCAGGCTTGTCATTTTGCAGGAGATATACACAATCCGCTCCACGCCGTAATTCAGTATCTTCGGCAGCGCCTTCGGGTGTATGCCGTCCCTGGGCGGATCCAGAACGATAACATCCGGCTTTTCCTCGATCTCATCCAGCACCTGAAATACGTCGCCTGCTATGAATTTACAGTTGGAAATACCGTTGCGGGCAGCATTTTCCCGAGCAGCTTCTACCGCTTCTTCGACAATTTCCACACCGACCACTTTTTTTGCCACGGGAGCAAGCACCTGGCTGATGGTCCCGGTACCGCTGAACAGATCAAATACCGTCAGATCCCGGATGTCCCCAATGTATTCCCGCACTGTCTCATACAGCACTTCCGCTCCCTTTGTATTGGGCTGGAAAAAGGAAAATGGCGTGATCTTGAATTCCAGTCCGAGAAGTTTTTCATAGAAGAAGTCCTGCCCGTACAGAATCTTCGTCTCATCGCTTTTTACAACATCTGAGAGAGAATCATTCAGGATATGGAGGATGCCCACGATCTTTCCTTCCAGCTTCAGTTCCAGCAGTCTGCTTACAAGCAAAGTGAGAGCGTGCTCTTCCTGGGTTGTGGTCACCAGATTGACCAGAATCTCCCCTGTTGTATCTCCTCTTCTAAGAAGGAGATGGCGCAGATATCCTGTATGCTGCATTTTTTTATAATAACTGACATTTCTCTCTCGGAAATACTCCAATACACAGAGGAGGATCTTATTCATATCTTCATGTACCAGCCTGCAGTCTCCCGCTGTCAGCACATCATAGGTACTGCCCTTTTTGTGCAGTCCGAGGGAAAGGGGACCGTCCTTATATTCGTCCCCGAAAGAGAACTCCATCTTATTGCGGTATCCGAATTCTTTCGGACTGGCCTTGACGCCCTCAAAAATATAGTCGCCTCTGACCGCCTCATCCATCAGTCTGCGGATCTGTCCTTCCTTCATCTTCATCTGCTCTTCATAGGGCATGGTCTGATACATACATCCCCCGCAGGCCGGAAAGATGCTGCAGACCGGCTCTCTCGTTTCAAGAGGAGATTTCTCCAGCACTTCCAGAAGTCTACCTTCCGCATTTCCCCGCTTAAATTTGTTGATTATAAAGCGGACTTTCTGTCCCGGAATTCCGTTTTTCACTGTAACATACCTGTCCTCTTCCCGGATATAGACAATCCCTTTATTCGGAAAGTCCACTCGTTCTATTACTCCTTCAAAAATCTGTCCTTTTTTCATTCTTTTCTCCAAATTGTCAGACGATTCCCACAGAAGGGGTCCGTCCCCTTTTCCTCAAATTTTCAGAAAATTTTCTTGTTTTCGCAATAAAAGAGGCAGGGTGCGTTGTGCATCCCGCCTGTATTCTGTTCGTTTCTTTATTAATTCTGCTGCTGATATTTTATACCTGATCTTCTTCACTGAAGTAATCATCGAAGTCATCGTCAAAATCATCTTCGAAATCTTCCAGATAATCCGGTGTGAAGAAACGGTATACTGCATATGCAATTCCCGCAACTGCCGCCACTGCGCCGATAATAGCCAGTACCCAGATCACTGTATTTTTCTGTTTCTCATCTTCATTTCTTTTCAGCAAATCACTTAATTTTGATTCAGCAATAAACTCTTCTACCTTGCTCATAATACACGTCCTTTCCCCGTCTGCCGACAGCGGTTTACTTTCTGTTATTATAACACTAACATTTTCAATTTACTACTAATTTATTACAAATTGATGGGAAACTTCACTGATCCGCTTATAGTTTAACCAGTTTTGCAAACATGGCGAACATTTTTCTTGTTCCGGCTCCGTCAAATTCCACAGTTACCTCATAGTCTCTGCCGCCTTCTTTTATGTCCAGCACCGTGCCTTCTCCGAATTTCACGTGCCGCACCCTGTCTCCTACACCGTAGGGAAGTCCGTCCGATGCCTTTGCGGCAAGCTGGCTTCCTTTCTGCAGGGAAGAAAACGACTGTTTCTCTGCTCTCTGTTTCTGTTCACGGGCATAGCCGGCTGCAAATGGTTTTGCCCGGAATGCTTCTCTTGCATTGCGGTATGTATTCTGAACAGGGATCTCCTCATCCTTCTCCATCTTCACTGCCCCTGTGTCCAGGATTTCAAACGGAATTTCTCTGATAAAGCGCGACATCTTGTTAAACTGGGTCTCGCCCCGGATCATTCTCCGCCGCGCGCAGGTCAGCGTCAGCTTCTCTTCGGCCCGTGTAATTCCCACATAACAGAGCCTGCGCTCCTCCTCCAGTTCTTCCTTATCATCTGCTGTAATCGTCATATAACTGGGGAAAAGGCCGTCTTCCATTCCCGCAAGATAAACATGGGGGAATTCCAGGCCTTTGGCGCTGTGGAGCGTCATCAGCACCACATAATCCTGATTCTCATCCAGACTGTCAATGTCCGCCACCAGAGCCACTTCTTCCAGGAAACCGCTGAGCGTGGCCTTCTCCCCCCGGTCCTGGCAGTCTTCTTCATATGCCGCGGCTTTGCTCACCAGTTCGTCAATATTTTCAATCCGGGCCTGTGCGTCCTCCGGATCATCTGCGTCCAGATTCTCTATATATGCTGTCTTTTCAATAATTTCTCCCAGCAGATCCGTCAGGCTTTCCCGCTCTGCCTGTCCCTTGAAATATTCAATCAGGGCGGCAAATGAATCCAGTTTGGATGCGCTCCGGCCCACTCCCGGAATCAGATCCGGCGCCAGCAGCGCCTCGTAAAATCCGATCCCTCTATGAGCCGCCGACTCCTGGATCCGGTTAATCGTGGTAAGCCCGATCCCTCTCTTCGGCACATTAATAATTCTCCGCACTGCCAGATCGTCCATTCCATTGTCAATGGTTTTCAAATATGCAAGAATATCTTTAATTTCCCTGCGGGCATAGAAATTAATGCCGCCAACGATTTTATAGGGAATACTCATTGCCACAAATTTTTCTTCCAGCAGACGGGACTGGGCATTTGTCCGGTAAAGCACGGCATGATCCTTATAAGACGTGCCCTCCCTTACTTCTTCTTTCACGTCCTCCGCAATATAATCCGCTTCGTCATAAGCTGTATCAAACTGGCGCAGCTGAATCTTATCGCCCTCCCCATTGGCCGTCCAGAGCGTTTTTTCCTTCCTTCCCTTATTGTTCCGGATCACATGATTCGCCGCGCTTAATATATTCCCCGTTGAGCGGTAGTTCTGCTCCAGCTTAATCACCCGGGCGTCCGGAAACTCTTTCTCAAAATCCAGAATATTTCTGATGTTCGCGCCCCGGAATTTATAAATAGACTGATCGTCATCGCCGACCACACAGAGATTCCGGTATTTCCCTGCAAGCAGGCTTACAAGCTTAAACTGAACCGTATTGGTATCCTGATACTCATCCACCATAATATAGCGGAACCGTTCCTGATAGTTTTCCCTTACATCCGGCTGCGTATCCAGAAGCTGGACAGTCTTTACAAGAAGATCGTCAAAATCAAGGGCATTATTTGCTTTCAGCTGGGCTTCATACTCCCGGTAGGCCCTGGCAATTTTCTGCTGCGCGAAATCGCCTCCCGCATTCAGTTCAAATTCATCAGGAAGTATCATTTCATTTTTTGCAGAAGAAATCACAGACAGGAGCATCCGCTCCTTAAACTTTTTCGTATCAATGTCAGCCTTTCTGCAGACTTCTTTCATAAGGGTCTTCTGATCGTCTGTATCGTAAATAGTAAAACGGTTATCATACCCCAGCCTGTCAATAAAACGTCTCAGAATTCTGACGCAGGCGGAATGGAAAGTACTTACCCAGATACTCTCTGAACCGAATCCTACCAGATCGTCCACTCTCTGTCTCATCTCCCCGGCCGCCTTGTTGGTAAATGTAATGGCAAGAATATTCCAGGGATTGACTCCTCTTTCCTCAATCAGATATGCAATACGGTGCGTCAGCACTCTTGTCTTTCCCGAACCGGCGCCGGCCAGAATCAGCAGCGGTCCGTCTGTGTGAAATACCGCTTCCCGCTGCGGTTCATTCAAATTATCATATATGCTCATAGAATTCTCCTTTTCTTCAGTATTACCATTATTGAACACCCCTTCCCGATTGTCAACCGGATTTTACTTGCCATCTGGTTTTGATTACTATATAATAAATGTACTGAGGTGATAATATGACAATTGATACAAATGATATACTGAACAGCATTCTGGAAAGTCTCTCCCGCATTGATTATATCCGTCCGGAAGAGATTCCGAATATAGATCTGTACATGGATCAGGTCACGACATTCATGGACACACAGCTGGCGGCCACAAAAAGATATGACGAAGACAAAATCCTGACCAAGACAATGATCAACAATTACACGAAGAACAATCTGCTTCCGCCGCCGCTGAAAAAAAAATACTCCAAGGAGCATGTGCTTCTGCTGATTTTTATCTATTATTTTAAAAACATCCTGTCTATAAAGGATATTGAAACGGTATTAAAACCTTTGAAAGAAAAGTATTTTTCCGGGGAAGAAGAGGTAGATCTCTCAGATCTCTATGAAGAAATCTGCAGTATGGAAAAAAACCGGATCGAACCTCTGCAGGAAGCGGTCAAAGCTGCTTATGACCGGTCTATGGAAACATTTTCTGATGTTTCAGACAAAGAGAACCGGGAAGAGCTTCAGCTCTTTGCATTTATCTGCAATCTGAGCTTTGACGTCTATCTTAAGAAAACAATGATTGAAAAAATTATCGATGGTCTGGCTGTAAAAGACAAAAAGGATGAGTAGAACCGGGCGCTGATTCCAGATCGGAACCAGCGCCTCACTTTTTATTTCTCTTTATCAATTCTTTCAAATACCATGTCATACCCGTCGTTTCCATAATTCAGGGAACGGTTCACCCTGCTGATCGTAGCGGTTGACGCGCCGGTTTTCTCCGCAATCTCAAGATACGTTTTCTGATCACGAAGCATTTTCGCGACCTCAAATCTCTGGGAAAGAGAAAGAAGCTCATTAATTGTACAGATATCTTCAAAAAAGGTATAACATTCTTCTTTATTTTTCAAACTGAGAATGGCACTAAACAGATAGTCTACCGCCTCTGTCCGTATTTTTTTGCTCATATTTATCTAATCTCCTTTTCAGATTCAGATTAATAAAAAACGGCAGCCTGGAAAGCTACCGTTACATTTTAGCACACTAAATTCTTAAAGTCCACCTTTTTATAATGTTTCTGCCGATTTTCATTTACTTTTCCGGCCGGCCGTTCTCAGCCGGTCCGTTTTACAGCGTTCTGCCTATGTTCAGAAATGGTCTGACCTTCTCAAAATCTGTTGTTACCACCAATTCTTCCGGGAAATTGCAATACTCCAGGAGTTCCTTTGCCCGTTCAAAATTGCCTGCGTCCACATCTATATGCGCATCGCTTCCTGTCGTAATGGGAACCCCGTACTGACGGCAGAGATCCAACATAACAAGCATATTTTCCCTTGCGTTTACCCTGCTGCTCTGGGGACGGAGGGATGAATTGTTCAGTTCCAGAAGCGTTCCGGTTTCCTTCGCCGTTTTTACCAGCACCTCATAGTCTACAGGGACTCTGCTGTCGTCCGGATGCCCGATAATATTAATATATGGCTTTTTCATTACTTCCACATAAGCACGGGTATTGTTCTCCACAGTAGCCTCACTCTGATAGCACGGCGGATGAATACTGGCAATGGCAATGTCCAGTCCTTTGCAGACATCCTCCGGAAGATCCACCGTTCCGTCAGAATCCATAATATTCAGCTCCGCGCCCATCAGCAGCTGCACCCCGTTCATCTGCCTTGGAATCACATCATAATTCATAAAATAAAACAGGCCGCATGTCTTTTCCAGCTGAGGCGCATGTTCTGTAATTGCCAGCGCCTGCAGTCCTTTTGCAGCGGCTGCCCGGGCCATCTCCGACAGTGTGCTGTAGGCATGACCGCTGGCGATTGTATGAGAATGTGTATCGACAAGAATTTCCATAATTGCCTTCCTCCTTTAAATCTCTGTTCTGCGTCCAAAGTATAGCACATTTTCCTGCATTTTTCCATTGTCGCCGCGTTTCTTAAATGCTATAATACTATTGTTGCAAATTTTGTTGATTAAAACGAGAGGCGTACAAAAGAGAGGAGTATACATATGAAGTGTCCAATATGCGGGAAAGATGTTGAACTGAAGAACAGACAGGTTGGCACCGATGAAAACGGGGAGCCGGTCTTTAACGAATACGCAATCTGCCGGGATTGCAAAAAGCAGTGGAACCTTGACAAACAGCGTGCGAAAAAAATGGCCGCCAAAGCGGCTGCAGCGCCTGTGGCCGGATCAGAAAGGAAAAGTCCAGTTTCGGAAGCCGTAAAAGTAAAAGCGCCTGCTCCGGAAAAAGAAGCAGCCCTCCGGAAAGCTGCCGAAAAAAATACCCCGGCTGAAAAGGCGTCTGCTGAAAAAAAAGCTGCGGAACAGGAAGCTTCTGAAAAAAACAGGCCTGTAAAAAGAACCGCGCCGCGCAAAAAAGCTGCCGGATCGGAAGAGGAAAGACATTCCGAATCGGCATCTTCAGGATCCGGAACCAGAAAAGCAGGAACGGACAAGACGAAAGCCGCCGCCAGAAAGAGTTCTGACGGCACGGACCGTACCGGGAAATCCGGGGGGACAGGCTCTGTCAAAAGCCGTCCCGCAAAGAAACGTACAGAAGAATCATCCTCTTCGGAAACTGCGGAAGATAAGCGTTATGCGAACATCCCCTCTGAGAAAGTCCGGGCGAAACGTGAAAAGGCAGTACGAAAAGGCTATGAAGATATGCTTTCTACTGACCCGAAACATAAAGCCGTGCGCAAAAAGGCGGCAGATGATAAAGATGATGAAAAAGAAACCTTAAAAGCTTCTTCCGGCAAACGCCGCGACGATGTAAAAGCCGCGCGCAAAGCTCCGGAGCCGGAATTTGATGACAGTTATGACGACGACGATTTTGATTATGATGACGTTGTGCCGAGATTCCGCGCAATGCGTATTGTAATGGGCGTACTCTCTCTTCTCGGTTTCGCATTCTTTATATATAATGGATTTATAGACGGCCTTCAGGGTGTTTCTTCCGGAAGCGGTTCTTCCGGTACGACGTATATTATTCTGGCCCTCTGTTTCCTTGTAGCTGCTATGCTGTACTTCATCATGATGAGAAAAAACACTGTCTTTGCTTTCCTGCTTCCTATGTTGTTCTACCTTGGCGGTGCCATCGCAGCATTTCTTATGAGAGGAAATGATACACTTCTCCTGGTTTCCGCAGCCGCAGGCGGAGTACTGGCCGTAATTTCATTAATTCTGGCCATTGCTTCAAGAGGTTCAGGCATGGAAGATGACGACTATGATGATCCGTTTGAAGATGAACACGACAATTAACTGCACAAATCTGACATCTGAAAAATCAATAAAATATATAACTGAAAATCTGTGCCGTTATCTCTGATACAGAGATAACGGCATTTACTTTTTAATACCCTGCTTGTCTCTCTCAATCACATTTTTCCATACATATCATATAGTAAAAAAGAATGAAAGCAGTTTCACGGAGGATTATATGAAAAAGCGTATACTGGCCTCTCTTCTTTCCGCTGTTCTGACCGCCGGACTTCTTACCGCCTGCTCTGGTGACTCCGGAGACGCCGGCAAATCTGCGCCGGACGATAACAGCTCTGCTGTTCAGGAAGAAGAGAAAGAACTTACAAAAGTAACCTTAAATGAGGTGGCCCACTCCATCTTTTATGCGCCAATGTATGTGGCAATCGAGGAAGGATATTTTGAGGACGAAGGGATCAACCTGGATCTGGTCTGCGGTTTCGGAGCAGACAAGACAATGACCGCTGTAATTTCCGGTGAGGCCGATATTGGCTTCATGGGCTCTGAAGCTTCCATCTATACCTACAACGAGGGAGCAACCGACTATGTCGTTAACTTTGCCCAGCTCACGCAGCGGGCAGGCAATTTCCTTGTGGCAAGGGAAGAAATGGATGATTTCTCCTGGGAAGACCTGAAAGGCCATCTGGTACTTGGGGGACGCAAAGGCGGTATGCCTGAAATGGTATTTGAATATATTCTGAAAGAAAACGGCATTGACCCGGAGACAGATCTGGAAATCAATCAGAGTATCGACTTCGGCTCCACCGCCGCCGCATTTTCAGAGGGCCAGGGGGATTTCACGGTTGAGTTCGAACCGGGCGCCACAACTCTTGAATCCGAGGGAAAAGGCTATGTGGTAGCCTCCCTGGGCGAGGACAGCGGCTATGTTCCCTACACCGCTTTCAGCGCAAAGCAGAGCTATATCGATGAAAATCCTGATGTTATCCAGGGTTTCACAAATGCTCTTCAGAAAGGAATGGACTATGTGCAGGCTCATTCGCCGGAAGAAATTGCCGTTGTTATTGAACCGCAGTTCCCGGAGACAGATCTGGAAACCATCACAACCATCGTAACCCGCTATTACGATCAGGATACATGGAAAAGCAATCTGATCTTTGAAGAAAGCAGCTTTGATCTTCTCCAGGATATTCTGGAAAGCGCCGGGGAACTGGAAAAGCGCGCTCCATATGATGATCTGGTTACAACAAAATTTGCAGCCATAGCCGCCCAGTGATATAATAAAGATACAGCAGATTTAAAACAGCAGCCCGAAACAACTCCCGGCAGAGAATTTCGGGCTGACACTGTGTACAGCGGACAGGCGGTACATTTCTATAACTCTGGAAAGGACGGATGTATATCTCATGATTGATAAAAGACTTGTACCCTTCAGCGGACTGAAGAAGGAGCCTTTCTCCGGAAGCCATCAGGGAATGCGGTATTACCTTGCAGGCGATGACGGCAAAAACAGCACTACCTTTACCGCATACGTATATCCGGAGCCCTGGTGCTTTGAAGAGACGCCGGACGATCAGAAAGAAAGCGCTTCCTTCCCGCTCTCTGAGGAGGGCATGGATCAGGCAATGGCCTGGCTGCATGAACGGTTTGAGACAGAGAAAAAGCGATGGACGCAGGCCTCTCTGGACTCTATGCATACCATCGCCGGAAAAGTTTAGTTTCTTTTTATAATTTTTAAAATTTCTTCTGTATATTGTCACACCGGATTCACATTTTCCTGTTATTCTGAAACCATGAAAACAGAAGACAATGGCTGTTCATACAGCTTGTGTGCACGGCCATTGGACTTCGACTAAATATAGAATCACCGAGAGCGTAAACCGCTCTTTTTTTTGTTTCCGGCATATTTGTCCGGGAATATTTTTTTCAGATCAATTTTGACTACATAGTAGTACATTCCGATCAGAAGCAGAGAAGCCAGCACCCAGGCCGCAGGACTTGCAAGGCATACGCCCAGATAACTTTTCTGACCGGCCGCAATCACGGCAACTACGCCTCTTCCCACCAGCTCGGCCACACCGGCCATCATGGGAAGCAGGCCGTATCCAAGCCCCTGAATTCCGTTCCGGTAAATATTTACAATCGCCAGAGGAATAAAAAAGATTCCAACACAGATAAGATATGTATTTACCGAATCCATAATCAACGCCACATCTTCTGATACGAACAGGTAAGTCATATATTTTCCTACTGTCATGACAAGCGCCGCTGAGACAATGGCATATATGACTCCGATAATTGTAGACGCCTTGAACCCCTGCCGTATCCGGGACACATCTCCCGCTCCCATATTCTGGGCGCCATAGGTCGCCATCGTCGTGCCCATTGCCACGTATGCCTGCGTAACGATCTGTTCAATCTTGCCTGCTGCCGTATATGCCGCTACCAGAGTAGAGCCCAGAATATTCAGGGCAGACTGCACCATCATGGTTCCCACAGCAGTAATCGAATACTGCAGAGCCATAGGAATTCCGATCCGGATCTGCGTCCGCAGAAGATCTCCGGACAGATGCCTGTCATCCCGGGTCAGACGCAGAAGAGGGACTTTTCTGATTATGTAGAACAGACACAGTACTCCGGAAATTCCCTGGGAAATCACCGTCGCGACAGCTGCTCCTGCCGCTCCCATATGAAATACAATGATGAGTACCAGATCCAGCACAATATTCAGCAGAGCCGCCAGAATCAGAAAATACAGAGGCACCTTGCTGTTTCCCAATGCCCGCAGGATGCTTGCCAGAAGATTATAGAGCATCTGGGCCAGTATACCGGCGCTGATAATCATAATATACGCATAGGCGTCTGCAAAAATATCTTCCGGTGTATGCATCAGAACAAGCCATGGCTTCATAAACACCATAAATGCCGCGGTAAGCACCAGTCCCACAACCAGCGACAAGAACGAAGCTCCCACCACGGTTCTGCGCATGGCCGGCATATCTCCGGCGCCGAATTTCTGAGCGGTAAGCACGGTAAATCCTGCTGTCATTCCAACCACGAATCCATAGATCAGAAACATAATCGTCCCTGTGCTTCCCACGGCAGCCAGGGCTTTATTTCCCACAAATTTTCCTACAATTACCGCATCGGCCATATTATAAAACTGCTGAAACACATTTCCGATGAAAATCGGCAGAGTAAAATTAAAGATAATTTTCATCGGACTTCCTGTTGTCATATCAGATTGAACTGCTTTCATAGTATCTTCCCCCGTTACTAAAATCCAAATGCAGATTATATAACAGAAGCGGCACCATGTAAATATACTTTTTCAAAATTTTGCACAGATCATCTGAACCGGCATCCGTCTCTCATCCGGCCGGTATCTGAAAGCGGAATTTCTTACTTCAGGAACAGCATTTTCTCCTCTTCCAGCCTGAGATAATCCGGCAGTCCCCTTTCTTCGATCACGCTCATTTTCTCCCGCTGGATAAACCAGCATACTGTTTCTCCGGCCTTTATGTAATAATTATGTTCAAAAGGAAGTTCCGCGCTGCTCTCCAGGTCGAACTTCAGCATATTCTCTCCGCCCTCTCCCCAGACAGGGACAAAATCATGGGCACGGTATCCGATCCACAGTGTGTCTTCCGGGATCTCGCCGGAGGTATGCAGTGTAATCCCCCAGTCCAGAGCCTCCGCCGTATGCGCGTCCAGCCTGCAGGCGCGGGAAAAGTTTTTGCAGCCGGTCAGCCGGGCCGCCTCTTTGCTCACCGGATTTTCAAATATCTCTTTCGTCTTTCCGCTGACAGCAATCTTTCCCTGGTCTATTACCAGCAGCTCTTCGCTGAAGCGGTACACTTCATCCCGGTTATGGGACACCAGTATTACGGTTCCCTCATAGTCTTTCAGCATTTCTGACAATTCTCTCTGAAGCTGATCTTTCAGATACATATCCAGCGCGGAAAATGGCTCGTCCAGAAGGATGATATCCGGCTCATATGCCATAATACGGGCAAGAGCGACTCTCTGCTGCTGCCCTCCGGACAGCTCTGACGGCAGCCTCTTTTCCAGCCCCTGAAGCTGGAACTTTTCTGCCATCTGTTTCACCCGGGCCGCTGTTTCCGCCCGGTTTCCCCGCAGCCCCGCCGCGATATTCTTCTCTACTGTCATAGTAGGGAACAGGGCGTAATTCTGAAACAGATATCCTGCATTGCGCTTCTGGGGCTTCAGATTAATCCGGGCACTGCTGTCAAAAAAAACTCTTCCGCCGGCCTCGATTTTCCCTTCGTCCGGGACCACAATTCCGGCAATACTCTTAAGCGTCATGCTCTTTCCGCACCCGGAAGCTCCCAGAATACCGATCCGCTTTGCCTCGCTCTCAAAACTGATGTCCAGAAGGAAGCTGTCCAGTTGTTTCTTTATATGTACGGATACGCCCACAGCCTACCACCTCCCTACATTCTTCATCTTTTTCCCGGAGATAAGATTCATCAGAAAGATCACCACAAAAGCGATGAGCATAACTACCGCCACCCAGATTCCGGCAGTCAGATAATCTCCGTCCTGAATAACCATTGCGATCTTCTGGGATATGGTTCCGGTCTTTCCCGGTATATTGCCTGCCAACATGGATGTGGCGCCGTATTCTCCCAGTGCTCTGGCAAACGTCAGAATGGTTCCTGATGCAATGCCCGGACCGGCTGCCGGAATCACAACCTTCCAGAAAATCTGAATATCAGACATGCCAAGCGTACGTCCGGCATAAATCAGATTCACATCGATCTGCTCCATGGCCGCCCTGGCATTGCGGTACATCAGAGGGAAGGCGATCACCGTAGCCGCGATAATACAGCCCAGCCATGTCTGTACCACTTTAAAACCGAATTCATTGAACAGGAATTCTCCCAGCGGGCGCCTGCGGCTGAACAGAAGCAGCAGGAAGAATCCCGCAACCGTGGGAGGAAGCACCATGGGCAGCGTCAGAATTCCGTCAATCACCGCCTTTTTCCCCGGAGACGCCTTTACTACTTTTCTGGCCGCGAATATACCCAGAAAAAAGGAGATTACCGTAGCTACCACTCCGGTCTTCAGCGAAATAAACAGCGGACTCCAGTCCAGTTCCTTTAAAATATCCATTATCTCTTCCATGTATTCCCTCCTGAAAAATGCCGGCTCACTGTTTCTGTCTGTCCGGTTTTCTGCCTGATTTTCTTCCTTACGTTAATGTACAGGGGACAAAACCGCTGTCCCCTGCACAGTCTGAGCGCTTCCACAGCGCTGTTTTCATTTATTTATACATTTGTGTCAAAGTAGTAGGCTTCAAATACTTCTTTCGCCTCATCAGAGAGCACATACTCAAGAAAATCCTCTGCAGCCGCAGTCTGAGCATCGTCAGCTTCCTCATTTACTACTCTCGTAATAGGATAAATTACATTTCCGGTCAGATCATAGCTGACTGTCTCAAGAATTTCAAGATCATCCTCATATCCATATGTATCAGAATAGTAGGTCGTTCCGACTTCACAGGATCCTTCCACAACCGCAGTCAGCACCTTGCTTACATTGTCCTGCTCACTGATCTCCACACCGCCGAGAGCCTCTGACACTTCCTCTGTCGTAACAGCCGCCGGGTCATCCGTCCCGGGGAGAACGCCAAGATTAATCAGAGCCTGTCTTGTATATCTGCCTACCGGAACGC
This sequence comes from Mediterraneibacter sp. HA8405, assembly GCF_056148955.1. NCBI lineage: Bacteria > Bacillati > Bacillota > Clostridia > Lachnospirales > Lachnospiraceae > Mediterraneibacter > Mediterraneibacter sp. HA8405. The sequence continues at coordinate 2,822,057 of NZ_CM148758.1, forward strand.
TGCCGCCTGCCAGGGCGATGCTCTCCGCGTCTCCCAGATTCTCAAGACCTGTTACTTTTGTGCCGCTCTCCTTCAGTGTAACTACAACAACCTGATTGTTTACTACATCCGCGCGGGTGCCTTCCACCATAAGACCGTCCGCTTCCAGATCATCCATCTGTTTCTGCGCGGCAGAGAAGAAAATATCGCACTCATATCCTTCCTGAATCTGGGTCAGAAGTGTTCCTGAGCTGTCGGCATTAAATGTTATTTTGACATTCGGATGGTCCTCATTATACTTTTCCGCCAGTTCCGTCATAACCGTATTCAGGCTGGCCGCAATAAATACCTGGATCTCTGTTTCCTCTTCTCCCGAACTCTCTCCCTGACTTCCTTTTTCACCGGAATCCTCCGTGCCGCTGCCGCATGCCGCTGTTGAAAATACCATAGCCGCCGCAAGCATTACCGCCAATACTCTTTTCTTCATAATCCTGTTTCTCTTTCTTCTTTTTTATTCTAAACTGCTTTACGCAGTTCCGGATCTTTCACTGCCGGGACCGGATGGTCCCCCCGTCTGCCGGTTTCGGGTCCGTCTTCCTCTCCACATGCTGTTGCTGTAATATGTATATTATATTCGATTGTTTTTTAAAAAACAATCGGTGAGATGATAAAAAGGCAGCATCCTTTCTCTGCCTTTTTATCTGCCGGAAACACCGGCAGTTATTCACTGCATCCTATTCAAAAAATCTCCCGGTACTTTTCCCCGGCAATCCGGGCAATCTCTTTTTCAAACCGCTCATATTGTTCCAGAAGCTTCAGTCCCCGTTCACTTACCCTCGCCGCGCCGCCGCCTTTTCCGCCCGGACTGCGGTCTACAATGGTATATCCTGTCTCCCGCTCCGCCGTGCGGATCAGGCTCCATCCCTTACTGTAGGACATTCCCGTCTTTTCACATGCCTCCCGGACAGACCCCAGCGCCTGTATCTGCTTTAAAAGCGTTACCATACCCGGCCCGAAAAAGGGCTCGTTTCTGACCAGCTGTACTTTTACCCGGGGATAGATCTGACGGATCTCTCTGCTGGACGCCATCTCCTCAAACGCATGGTCTGTTCCTGCCCTCAGCGCAACTCCCGCATCATCCACCGGAAGCAGACAGACCGCTGCTCCCAAGGCGTCAACCGCGCCTTTGAGTCCTCTCTCTCCCCGGTATGCGCAGATCCCGGGCACCAGATCCGCATGAATAAGGATGGGATGACCTTTCCGCCCCTCATACACCGGAATGACCACCGGACCTTCTGCCTCTGTCATGGCTTTCACTGTCTCTGCGGAAAACAGCGGTACATCTGCAGGACAGAAAAAGATCCGCTCACAGCTTTTCCTGAAATAATCCAGACCTCTGACCGCATAATCCAGCATCTGTTCTCCGGCATAATCCGGGCTCCGCAGAAATACGGCTCCCAGCTTTGACAGGCTTTTCTCCGTCTCCCTGGCCTTATATCCAGTTACAACAGCTATATCTTCCACCCCGGCCTGGTGAAACACCTGTATCATCCGTTTCACCATGTCCGGGCCGTCCGTATAGTCCGTTTTTTCGTATGCGGCAAAACCGCCGGGAACACCGGCCGCCGCAATTACCGCGCCGACTCTCACCGCCTACTTCACCGCCTTCTGTTTCTTCGAATAATAGGTATCCTTCATAGGCAGGCTGGTCCGAAGCACGTGATCCATTGCGTAATACGCCCCCTGCGCTGCCGGAGCTGTGGGAATGGTCGCGATCTCTCCGATCCCCTTAGCGCCATAGGCGAAGGGAAGCAGTTTTTCCTTCTCCACATAAATGGCATGAATGTCCGGAATCTGAGGCGCGCGCATCAGTCCCAGAGTACCGTATTTCGCCTGGGGCACGCCGTCTTTCAGCGGAAAATCTTCTGTCAGCGCATAGCCCAGCCCCATAAGCACCCCGCCTTCAATCTGCCCCTGTATGGCAATAGGGTTGACCACTTTGCCGGAATCGTGGGCCGCATAGACTTCTCTGACCCGCCCTTCATCATCCAGAACCACTACATGGGCGGCAAATCCGTATGCCACATGACTCTTGGGATAAGGCACGTCAGCTCCCAGCTTATCCGTGGGATCGAAAAACTCTGCAAAGAACTCCCTTCCTTCCAGTTTTTCCAGATCCCCGTCAGCTTTCTTCAGGGCATCGTTCAGCTCTGCCGCCGCCATCCGCACCGCTTCTCCGGTAATCAGCGTCTGACGGGAACCGGATGTTGTTCCGGAATCCGGAGCCACTTCCGAATTGGAACCCATATTTTTAATATATGCTCTGCCAAGCCCTGTGGTCTCGGCCACCATCTGAACAAATACAGTTGCGCAGCCCTGTCCGATATCGGAAGCGGCGCTGTACACTTCCACCTTTCCGTCATGGACGATCAGTTTCGCCCTTCCTTTATCCGGAAGGCCCACGCCCACGCCGGCATTTTTCATGGCACAGGCAATTCCCGCCCGTCCCGGATTGCTCTCATATGCATCTTTTACCGCCAGGAGCGCTTCCTTTAAAGCAGTAGAACAGTCCGCGATCTGTCCGTTGGGAAGCACTTTCCCGGGTTCAATGGCATTGCGGTAGCGGATTTCCCACGGCGAGATGCCTACCTTCTCTGCCAGAAGATTGATGTTGGATTCCAGGGCGAACTCGCTCTGGCATACGCCGAATCCCCGGAACGCCCCGGCCGGCGGGTTATTTGTATAATATCCGTAGCCCCGGATATCTGTATTCTGATAACAGTAGGGCCCTACCGAATGGGTGCAGGCCCGCTCCAGAACCGGTCCGCACAGGGAGGCGTAAGCCCCTGTATCAAAATAAATCTCGCAGTCCATCCCTGTAAATATACCGTTTTCATCACAGCCCAGGGTAAATGTCCCTTCCATGGCGTGGCGCTTGGGATGGAAATTGATGGACTCCTGCCGGGAAAACACAACTTTTACCGGACGCTGTACTTTAATGGCCGCCAGCGCCGCGATATGCTGGGCAGATACGTCTTCTTTTCCTCCGAATCCGCCGCCCACCAGCTTGTTCTCCACTACGATCCGCTCCGGATCCCATCCCAGCATAATGGAAATCTCATGCCGGGTATCGTAGACGCCCTGATCGGTGGAATACACTTTTACTCCATCCTTATACGGGAAGGCCACCGCGCACTCGGGCTCCAGAAACGCATGCTCGGTAAAAGGCGTGGTATATTTCTGCGTCACCACATATTTCGACTCTGCAAGCGCCTTTTTCGCGTCTCCTCTTGTCACATGACGGCTCTGGCAGAGATTTCCGCCGGAATGCACTTTCGGCGCATCCGGGGCCATTGCCTCGTGAACGTTTGTCACAGGCTTCAGCTCTTCGTATTCGATTTTCACCAGTTTTTTTGCCTTTTCCAGTGTGTTTCTTGTCTCGGCCACCACCAGACAGATGGCGTCTCCCACACAGCGGGTAATGCTGCCCTTTGCAATCATCACATCCCAGTCCTGCTGCAGATGTCCCACTTTATTATTCGGCACGTCCTCCGCTGTCAGCACTGCCAGCACGCCCGGAAGGGCAAGAGCCTTTTCATAATTAATATCCAGAACCCGGGCCCGTGGATAACGGGAGCGTACTGCCGATGCATACACCATGCCTTCCATCTCTACATCATCCGGGTATTCGCCGTACCCCAGAACTTTCTCCCGCACATCCAGGCGGAACGCCTTTTTCCCGACGCCGTAGTCTTCTCCCTTTTCCAGATCTTCTTCTATGGAAGCGTCGCCCCGGAGTATGGCCGCGGCCAGCTGAATGCCTTCGAAAATCTTCTTATAGCCGGTGCAGCGGCAGATATTTCCTTTCAGAGCCGTTTTGATCTCTTCTTCCGTAGGATCCGGCACCCGGTCAATCAGGGCCTTTCCTGCCATCACCATGCCCGGAATACAGAATCCGCACTGGACGGAGCCTTTGGATCCGAAGGCATATACAAAGGCCTCCTTTTCTTCCTCACTCAGGCCTTCTGTCGTAATAATGCTGCGGCCCACGGCTAATTTTGTAGTCAATACACAGGATTTTACCGCTTTTCCGTCCACCACAATCGTACAGGTCCCGCAGGCGCCCTCACTGCATCCGTCCTTTACTGAATGCAGATGCAGATCGTCTCTCAGGTAGCGCAGCAGGGGCTTATTCTCTTCCGTGCTGCATACAACGCCATTTACCTTAAAACAATACTTCTCTTTCATCGCCGCCTCCTGTCACTTTTTTCCCAGAGAACTGCCCGCCGCAAAGATACCGTCATAATCCCGGATCACTCCTCTGGGACATTTTACCGCGCACATACCGCAGGAAATACATTTTTCTTCATCGATTACCGCATGGTTCTCTTCCAGCCGTATCGCATTCACCGGACAGTTTTTCACACAGATTCCGCAGGCAATGCATCCGGCAGCGCATTCCTTTCTTGTCTCAGGACCGGAAGCTTCACTGACACAGGCCGGGTATATATGATATTCCGGTCCGGTCAGGCGAATCAGATGCCGGGGACAGGCCTTCACACACAGACCGCATCCCACGCATCTGCTTCTGTCCACCTCGGCTGTCCCGCTGCTGTTTATAAAAACAGCGTTCAGCCGGCATGCCTCTACGCAGCTTCCAAGCCCCAGACAGCCCCATCGGCACAGCGAAAGATCTTCTGAAAGCTTCAGAGCCGCGTCCGCGCAGTCCCTGTACTGCAGTTTTTTACTGTCCGTTTCCTTCCCTTCCTGCACAGCGGAGCCCAAACGGCACCCTCCGGCACACTGAACAACCGCTGTTTTTTTCTTACGTTTCTGAGCCATAGTTCTCATCTCCTCGCCGCTTTTTTATCCCGCCTGCCTCCGGCAGGTCTTCTCTGACGTCGATATCTCTTAACTCCTTCTCTCCGGCCTGAACGACACGGACTTTCTCTTTGTATTTTTCCATAATCTGTTTTCCGCCCCGGTCTCCCTCCAGGTTCATCAGCTCAGGAAAATATTTTCTGTCCCACAGAACCGGATTCCCCCGTTCTTCGCCTCTGCCCGCACAGACAATACATCCCGGATGAAGAGCTGCCGTATTAAAGATCTGCTGAATTGTGGCAGAATCCAGCCAGGGCTGGTCACAGACTGAAAAAAGCACGCCTTTCAGATCCGGGTTGTCTTCCAGAGCCCTGTGAAGTCCCAGCTTAAGGGAATGGGAGATTCCCTTCCGGGGATCCCGGTTTTCTACCGGAGTAACCCCGTATTCCGGCGCTGCTTCTGCCATATGCCCCGGTCCTGCGACCAGATAGGAGGGGAAACCGGCAAATGCCTGCATCCGCCTCAGCGCCCGGATATAAAGAGGGAACCCGTCAATCTCTGTCTCCAGTTTACTGCCGCCGAACCGGCTTCCAAGTCCTGCCGCCAGCGTCACAAACGCATACCGGCCTGCCATTTTTTCGTAAAGGGACACTGCTTCCAGAACTGCTCCCCCTACTGCCCTGGCCTTATCGGATATGGTATGGCAGTAAGAGCTGTGGGCTCTGGCGTCTATATCACCGATTTTCAGCCCTTTTTTCACTTCTGTGCCTTCCTGCAGCAGCCCCCGGACAATTCCCGGCATCTGCGCATAGACCGGCACACCTCCTGTCAACGCGGTAATCTGACCTTTTTCTACTTTGTCTCCGATCTGAACCTTCGGTTCCATAATCCCGTCTGCCGACGCCCGCAGCAGACGCTCTGTCGTATACCCGCCCACGTCGCCGGGTACACCGGTGTTGGGAATGGCACTTCCCCGCCAGATCACCCGGCCAAGAAAATGTCCTCTCTTTGTCTCTACTACACAGCTGCAGTCCGCGCCGGCGGTAAATCCCGGCCCCACTCCGATTACCAGCGGGGCGTCCGATATCCGGGTTCCCAGATTCTTTTTCGCAAGAATGGCATCCACAATCACATCCGGGCGGAACCAGTTTCTGCAGGAGGCTTCCGGATCGACCATTACAGCAATGTCTCCCCGGGATAAAATCTCTTTTGCTTCTTTCTCTGTACCTGCAAACCGCGCCTCAGTCTCTTCCACCAGCGCGCTTCCTTCATACACAGCACGGGAAAATGCCACGGTACGTCTTACGGTCAGAGGCACCGGGATTTCTGTCATCAGAATCCGGTGGCCTGCCCGGAAAAGCCGGGCCGCGATTCCCGTGGCCAGATCGCCTGCCCCTTTTATCAGTATTTTCATATTCGTTCTTCCGGCCTCCTGAAAGATGTCACAATGACGCGGGTGACGCCCTGATGTTCCAGAAAGGCGCCGATACAAGCTGCCATTTCTTTTCTCTGCGGGTCATCCGCTTTATTTAAAACAACCGTGTACACTGCATGTGCCGGACAGCCTTTTCTGCCTGCTTCAGCAGAAGCGGCCAGCCTGCCGATATCTTCTGCAGCAACCGGTTCTGTTATTTTCTTATTCAGTAACTGTGCCGCCCGCTCCGGCCGGAAGCAGGTTTCCCCGATGGGCCGTCCGACCGCGTCCAGTCCATAAACGGAAAGCACATGGGTTGTTTTTCCGGGAATCACCGGTTCTTCCGATCCGGGACATTTCAGAGGGAGCATTCTGGCTCCGTCCGCTTCGATCAGTACCGGCACACCCAGACTGTATATTTTTGAAAAAAAGGATTCCGGTACGCTTCCAAGCCTTCCTCCGGCTGCCGGAATCCCGATCCATGCCTGCCCCCACTGCTGCAGCCTCTCTTTCAGACCATCTTCCGACGGCTCTGTGAGAAACCAGGGCAGGTCTTCCTTTAAAATATGAGTTGTTGTCGTGACAACCGCTCCCGGTCCCCGGTCCGCGTATTCCCGGGCCAGATGCCGGAGCAGGGTTGACTTTCCCCCGGCTCCGGCCGCGGAGACTACCGGGTGTTTCCAACCGGCCAGCCCCGCAGCCGAAAGCAGGGAATCTGTTTCACATAATTTATGGTCTCTGTAAATATATATCATGCTGCTTTTGTATCCCTATCTCAGAAGATAAGAATAATCACGGATTACGGTTTCCATAAGCTTTAACAGACCCTCGGGAATTCTTGTCTCCTCTCCTTTGGTCCATACATAAGTTTCTCCGAAGAAACGGACTTTACACTTCACAGATGCGGCATCCAGCACAGTAAAGCCCTGATTCCGGCTGTCTTCCATATCTTTCTCATCTGCGAACAGTGTAAATTTATCAAGATACGGCGCACTGTCATAGGGGCAGAAACTCCTGCAGTTGCCGCACTCATTGCACAGATAGTCCACATGGATAATCTGGTGCTTCTCCATGCCGGGCACCCGGATGGAAATATTGGCTCTGTTCGGACATACTTCCACGCAGTTCTCACAGATACCGGAGCAGCCAAGACATCTTCCGCTTTCCTCGCTGTCGTCTTTCTGATCAGAAAGATTTCCTTTCCTGCTGTAGATCGTCTCCTCCACTGTCTCCGGTTCAAAGTCTTTTACCAGAGTTTCTCCGGTTATTGCCTGTGCGGCTTTGAGACCGTCGCGGATGCCTTCCACAACCGTAGCCGGTCCGCCCAGACCGTCACCTGCAAGATATACGCCCGGACGGCTGGTCTCACAGGTCTCTTCATTGACGATTGCCCGGCCTCTGTCGTTTACGTTGATGCCGCAGGCCTGGTAGAATGCCGTGGGCACCCGCTCTCCTACTGCCGCGATAACCGTATCCGCCGGAATCTCTTTTTCTTCGCCGGTTTCCACTACTCCTCTTCTTCCGGAAGCGTCATAATCGCCCAGCTTCATCACTTTGCAGAGAAGTCTGCCGTCCTCCAGCTTCACCGGGGAAAGAAGTTCCATAAACTCCACGCCGTCGTCCACTGCCATGACAAGTTCTTCCTCGTCCGCCGGCATATAGCGCTTCGTTCTTCTGTATACAAGATACACATGCTCCACGCCCTTTGTGCGTTTCGCCGCTCTTGCCGTGTCCATGGCCGTATTGCCTCCGCCGATTACAACCACGTTTTTTCCGATATCAAGATCCCCGTCTTTTACTTTAAACTCTTCAAGGAACTGCAGAGCATTGACCGGTTCCCCTTTTTCCAGACGGAGCACACCCGGCTCAGAAGCGCCTACGGCAAGGACAACTGCTGTGTATCCGGCATTTTTAAGCATATCCAGATCCGTGATTTCCGAGTTCAGATAAATATTCACGCCCATCTTTTCAAGCAGAGCGGCGTCTTTATCAATAGAACTGCCGGATATGCGGAACTCCGGAATTACATGGCGCACTACGCCGCCAAGAGAATCCGTCTTTTCAAACAGGGTCGTCTCCATGCCTGCCCGGCGCAGGAAATATGCCGCCGCCATTCCTGACGGACCGCCGCCGATTACAGCAGCTTTCCCGCTCTTTGTCACAGGCGGAGCCGCGATCTGATCCATCAGCGCGTCATAGCCTTTCTCCGCGGCAATCAGCTTCATGCCCCGGATATAGACGGATTCCTCATAGAAATTACGGGTACATTTGTTCATACACGGATGCGCGCAGATCGTTCCCGTAATAAACGGAAGCGGGTTCTTCTCCGTAATAACCTGCATTGCTTCCCTGTACTTTTCTTCTTTTACAAGCTTAAGGTAAGCCGGAATATCCTGATGAATGGGACATCCTTCCTTACACGGCGCCACAAAACAATCCAGAAGAGGCACCTGTTTTTTCATCTTTCTGGAGGGCAGGGGTTTCACCGCCTTCACATGATGGGGATTTGTCCTGGCGTCGTCCGCCAGTTTTCGCACAGCCTCAGGATTTACACGGATAAATACAACATTTTCCTTTTCCAGAAGGGACGCCATCTGGGTCATTCTGTCATATCCGCCGGGTTTCAGGAGCGTAGTGGCAACGGTCACAGGCCAGATGCCCGCATCTACGATCTCCTTAATATTGTGATAATCCGCCCCGCCGGAATAGGAGATGCGAAGCCTTCCGTCAAACTCTTCCGTCAGCTTCGCCGCCAGCGAAATCGACAGCGGATACAGGGATTTTCCTGACATGTACATCTCTTCGCTGGGCAGTTCATTCTGCTTCACATCCACAGGGAATGTATTGGTAATCTTTACGCCGAATTCCAGATTTCTGTCCTGACAGACTTTCATCAGCCTGGTCAGCATGGGCACCGCGTCTTCATACTGCAGATCATCTTTAAAATGAAAATCGCCGAAAGCGACATAGTCATATCCCATATCGTCCATGATCTCTCTTGCGAACTCATAGCCAAGCAGGGTCGGATTGCACTTGATAAACGTGTGGAATCCCTTCTCGGTAATCAGGTACATGGCGATTTTTTCAATCTCCTCCGGAGGACATCCGTGAAGGGTTGAGATGGTCACGGAATTGCATATATCTCCGGAGATGCTCTCGATATCTTCTTTTGTCACTTTTTCAAACAGATCCGCGTGCGCCAGAAGATAATCTCTGCAGGATCTGAAAATATCAGAATCCTGGGCATGCTTCATTGTATTTAAGAAGGTATCAATTTTCTCCGACTGGATCCCTTTCAGATCGTATCCCACGCTGATATTGAACTGGAATCCGTCCATGCTGCCCAGGCCGAATTCTTTTGCCATTACCTTGCACAGGAACCAGGCTTTGATATACTCTTCCATTGCCTGGGGCACATAAAGTTCCGTGGACCACTCGCAGTTATAGCACTCGTCGTCCGCTTTGATACAGGGCTTGTTGACACAGGCGGAAAGCTCTGCCCCGTCCATAATCTGTACGGTCTTCAGCTCAAAGAAGCGGCTGCCTGTGTAGTACGCCGCGGCAATATTCTGGGCCAGCTGCGTATGGGGGCCGGCCGCCGGACCCACCGGCGTCTCCAGCGTCCGCCGGAAAATCGTTCTGTTAAACCGGCTGTCCGCATAATAGGGATGGTGCTCGCCGAACACGGTTCCCTGCTTTTTCTGTTCTGTCAATGTCCAGTTTATCAGCTGTTCAAATGACATTGGTCTCATAATATCACTCATGATTCTCTCCTCCTGTTGTTCCGGTCCCGCCTTCCGGCCGGGCAGCCATTTCCCCGGGCTGTCCGGTCTTCTGTTTTATTTTCCGGCAGCCGGGCCAGTTCCGGATCTAAAGTCTTCTTGCCGGAGCCTTCTTACTGTGCGTCCGGCTTGTCTTTCGGCAGTATCAAGTTCAGGATTACTGCGAAGATCGTGGCCAGCACCACCGGTGAAGACGCGAATGTATTGTTGATGATTGACTGGAAGCTTTCCAGGCTCATGCTCATATTCAGAGCGTTGTGGATACTTGCCGTCATCTGGTTCAGACAGCCGTCGCTTAAGGATACGCCCATGCCGATGGCAATGGAAAGTCCTGCAACTGTCGTATTCCTGTAAGTCAGTTTTTCTGTTACAAGCAGCTTGATGCCGGTCATCGCGATGGAAGCAAATACAGACGCGACCGCGCCGCCCAGCACACACTGCGGAATGGTACGCAGAAGCGCGGAAAACTTCGGAATCAGTCCGGCAATAAGCAGGATAACCGCTGAAGCAGAAAATACCCGTCTTGCTATAACTCTTGTAGAACCGACAATACCTACATTCTGGCTGTATGTTGCCGTGGGAGGGCATCCGAACAGCGCGCCCACCATGTTGCTGACGCCGTATCCGATAATACCGCCGTTCAGCTCGTCATCTGTGGGAAGTCTGTCCATGCCGCCTGTGGTTGTGGCGGAGAAGTCTCCCATAGCCTGAATGGAATTTACAAGGAACAGGATCGCAAGGGGCAGAATCGCCGAAATATCAAACTTTATGCCGAAAGCCAGCGGCATCGGCACTTCAAACCAGCCTGCAGACGAAAGAGCGGAAAAATCCACCATTCCGAAGCAGAGAGCCACTACGTAGCCGCAGAGCAGACCGATCAGGATTGACGCCAGTTTGAACAGTCCTTTACCATAATGATTCAGAAGGACTACAATTGCCAGTGTAATGAACGCAACCAGCCAGTTCTGCCAGGAGCCGAATACCAGCGCCTCTGTTTTCCCCTGCTGCTCTACGATCACTTCATAAGTATTGGAAGAGTTTCCTGCCATATAATTTACAGCTGTGCTGTAAAGGGAAAGACCGATCGCCAGAATAACCGTCCCGATAACAAGCGGCGGAAATACTTTCCGGATCTGACGGATAAACAGTCCTACAAGGATCGCTACAACACCGCCGATAATCATGGCGCCGAAAATCGTATTTACATCCTTTGCCTGGGCAGCGATCGCCGTCATTGTGGGAACGTACGCGAAGCTTACTCCGATAATAACAGGAAGGCCGCTTCCCAGTTTGATTTTCTGCGCGTATAACTGCAGCAGTGTGGACAATGCGGCGAATACAAGGGATACCTGGATCAGAAGCCCCATATCCACATTTCCGCCGGCATTGTTGGCGGCGTTTGCCACAAGAATTGCCGGCGTTACACATCCTACAACCGCAGCCAGTACATGCTGGGCCGCCAGAGGCAGAACCTGCCCGAATGACGGCTTTCCGTCCCATTTAAACAGTTCACTGTTGTCTTTTTTCATTTTTATGTCACTCATTTTGTTTTGCCCTCCATTCCTTCTGTGTCAGAAGCATCTGCTGTTGTCTATCGGCTGTTAATCCGGTCTGCCAGCTCTTTCGCGGCCTGTCTGCAGTCAGCCATAACTTTTTCCGTGTCAATCTTTGTCAGGATTCTGTCTTTCATCAGAACCCGGCCGTTTGCCACGGTGGTCACCACATCATGACCGGTTACACCGAATACAAGGTGACTGTTGATATTGTTTTCGTTCAGCGGAGTGAGCGGATCATAATCCACAATAATCACATCTCCCGCCGCGCCTTCTCTGAGCACACCAAGTTCCTGACTGAAATATCTGCCGGCAATCTCCGCATTATTTTCAAAAAGCATCTGAGGCACTTCTCCCCAGGCTGCATTGGGATTGCACAGGTGATGCTTGTGCAGAACATTTGCCACTTTGTAGGATTCCATCATATCATGGGTATATCCGTCTGTGCCAAGCCCTGTGAGAATTCCCCGGTGCACCAGCTCCATCGTCGGCGGGCATCCGCAGGCATTGCCCATATTGGACTCCGGATTATGGACAACCATTGTATCCGTTTCCTTAATCAGATCCATTTCATGGGGATTGATATAGATGCAGTGTCCCAGCAGTGTCTTTTCTCCCAGAATGCCGTGATCCATCAGCCGGTCAACAATCCGTTTTCCGTAATGTTTCAGGCAGTGATGCAGATCTTCGATCCCCTCTGCCACATGGATATGATACCCTGCTTCATCCGGTTTGTTCGCAGCGGCCAGTTCAAACGTTTCATCGGAAATCGTAAACTGCGCGTGCATTCCCATCATACCGGCGATCATTCCGGAATCGTCTTTTAACGCGTGGCGGATAAACTCAGCGTTCTCCGTCACGGAGGCTTTCGCCTTATCCATCCCGTCTCTGTCCGAAATCTCATAGCAGAGGCAGGACCTCACCCCGGTTTCCTTTGCCGCCTTCTCAATCTCGAAAAGAGAACCTCCGATGGAACCAAAACTTGCGTGATGGTCAAAAATTGTGGTTACGCCGTTCCGGATACAGTCAATATAAGTAGCCATGGCACTTAAGTATGTATCATGCAGCGTAAGATTCCGGTCAATGGTCCACCACATCCCGTCCAGAATGTCCAGAAAGCCTTTCGGATCATAACCGTTGATGGAAAGTCCTCTCGCAAATGAACTGTAAATATGTTCATGTACATTAATAAAGGCCGGCATGATCAGACCGCCCCGGGCGTCAATAAACTCTGCGTCCGGATATGCGTTTCTGATGTCTTCCTCATTCCCTACTCTGCAGATTACGGATCCGTCAATCGCTACCGCGCCATTCTCAATCAGGGGACATGAGGCATCTCTTGTGATAACTTTTCCATTCCCTAAAACCAGCATGTTGTCTTCTCCTTTTTATTTATTTTCCACATACTGTTCTTAGCGCGCCCCTGCAAACCACTGTGCAATTCGCACACTAAGCCCTGTCACTTCTTATAGAATACCATCAATATTGTATAAATGCAACATGGATTCTAACTATTTTTTAGACGCCCTAAATTTTTTTTAGAGCCTTGCCGTTCTTCATTCCTAAATATTTTTTAGATTACCTAAAAATTTTTTAGAAAAAGTATTGACTCCATATTTTTTTATGCTATGATGGATTTAGAAACGTACAGCAGACAAACACTTTCTTCTGTGATATAAGTTTGGAAAAAGGCAGGTGAAACAATGGATGAGAAACTTGATTTTCTAAAGCAGCTTGCACACGGACTGGCGGTTCAGTTCGGAACTTCCTGCGAGGTTGTTATCCACGATCTTACAAAGAATGATCTGGATAAATCTATCGTATATATTGAAAACGGGCAGGTTTCCAACCGCCGCACAGGCGATGGCCCCTCAGGCATTGTGCTTGAAACTCTCAGATCGGATCCGGGAAAGATCAAAGACAAACTCGCTTATCTTACAAGAACCGACGATGGCAGGATCTTAAAATCCAGCACACTCTATATCCGCAATGAGAAAGGCAGAATCGCTTATATCTTTTCAATGAATTACGATATCACCGCCGTGCTTGCAGCGGAAAGCAGCATCCAGAGCCTGATCCGTACAGAACCGGAAGAGAATCCGGAAGCAGACCGTTCAGACGCGCCTCAGAAAATTACCCATAATGTTACTGAACTTCTGGACCTTCTTATTGAACAGGCAATTGCCAAAATAGGAAAGCCGGTGGCAATGATGAACAAGGATGACAAAGTCGCTGTCGTGCAGTACCTGAATAATGCCGGGGCATTTCTCATCACAAAGTCCGGCGATAAAGTCTCTTCCCTGCTGGGAATATCAAAATTTACATTATACAGCTATATGGACAAAGGATGAACATGCACTAAGAATGAACATGCGCCCGGGATCGGCAGTATCTGCCGTGCAAGCAGGCTTGCAGACGGCAGATGGTGGCGATACCGGCATATGGCGGACGCCATTCAGCGAGATGGAGCCGCATCGCGGCGGAGTCGAGCTGGCGCATGTTCCAATGAGGCAGTATCTGCCGTGCAAGCCGGAAACAGCATAAACAAACCAATACAAAAATCAGTAATCAAAAACAATATTATTATATTAAGGAGGTTTCTTCATGGAAGGAATAAAATGGGCTGTCAACAAAATGCCCAGAACCGATGACGCGCAGCTTAAGGTCATGGATCTGGAAAATGTCAAAAAAGCGAGAGCATTTCACGAAAGCTTTCCTCAGTACAGTGTAACCCCTCTTGCTGATCTTAAGAAAATGGCAGAATATCTTGGACTGAAGGAAGTTTATGTAAAGGACGAATCCTACCGCTTCGGCCTGAATGCCTTTAAAGTACTGGGCGGTTCCTTCGCAATGGCCCGCTACATAGCAAAACAGACTGGAAAAGACGTCTCCGAGCTGCCCTACAATGTGCTCACTTCGGAAGAACTCCGCAAAGAGTTCGGACAGGCTACTTTCTTCACGGCAACGGACGGCAATCACGGCCGGGGCGTCGCGTGGGCGGCAAATAAACTCGGACAGAAAGCTGTCGTGCTCATGCCGAAGGGAAGCACACAGACAAGACTGAACAATATCCTTGCCGAAGGCGCTCAGGCAACCATTGAAGAATATAACTATGACGAATGCGTCCGCATGGCAAACGCCATGGCAGAAAAAACGGAAAACGGCGTTATGGTGCAGGATACCGCATGGGACGGATATGAGGAAATCCCCTCCTGGATCATGCAGGGTTACGGAACAATGGCAATGGAAGCGGACGAACAGCTTCATGAAAACGGATGCGAGCGTCCCACTCATGTATTTATCCAAGCCGGAGTCGGCTCTCTTGCCGGAGCGGTTCAGGGATATTTCGCTAACCGTTATCCTGACAATCCGCCCAAGGTAGTCGTCGTAGAAGCGGACGCTGCTGCCTGCCTTTATAAAGGAGCCTGCGCCGCAGACGGAGACATCCGGATTGTGGACGGAGATATGGAAACGATCATGGCCGGCCTTGCCTGCGGCGAGCCGAATACCATTTCCTGGGATATCCTGAAAAATCATGTGGATACCTTTACAGCTGCTCCCGACTGGGTGGCCGCAAAAGGAATGCGCATGCTGGCCGCTCCCATCAAGGGCGATCATCCCGTAACTTCCGGCGAATCCGGAGCCGCGCCCTTCGGCGCGCTGGCCTGCATTATGACAATGGAAGAATACAGGCCGCTGAAAGAACATCTGGGACTGGACGAAACTTCAAGAGTTCTCCTCTTCTCCACAGAAGGAGACACGGATCCGGACCGCTACAAATCAATTGTCTGGGACGGAAATAACAGATAATCTGCTCATTTCCTTACCATAAAGCAACCTTTCAACCTTTTTTGGCCGGGCTTTTCCGGCGCGGCACCCTCCGCCGCCCGGAAAGCCTGACAAGATCAGATCGGTACCATTTATCACTTTTTTATTTATCATTTATTAAAGGAGAGAAAAATTATGGATTTCAACAAAATCAAAGAGGCTGCACAGGGTTATCAGAAAGATATGACCGCATTTCTGCGGGCCATTGTAAAAAACCCGGGAGAGAGCTGCGACGAAAAAGCGCACATTGACACAATCGCCGCCGAGATGAAAAAGCTGAATTTTGATGAGGTTGTAATTGACCCTCAGGGAAATGTAATCGGCTACATGGGAACCGGCGAAAGAATTATCGCATATGACGCACATATCGACACCGTAGGAATCGGAAATATTGACAACTGGACATTCGATCCCTATGAGGGCTATGAGAACGAGACAGAGATCGGCGGCCGCGGTGTGTCCGACCAGTGCGGCGGTCTTGTATCTGCTGTTTACGGCGCAAGAATCATGAAGGATCTGGATCTGATTCCGGAAGGCTGTAAGATTATGGTTGTAGGAACTGTTCAGGAAGAAGACTGCGACGGTCTCTGCTGGCAGTACATTATTAATGAAGATAAAATCCGTCCGGAATTTGTTGTCTCCACAGAGCCTACTGACGGAGGTATCTATCGGGGACAGCGGGGACGTATGGAAATCCGTATCGACGTAAAAGGCGTTTCCTGCCACGGTTCCGCACCGGAGCGCGGCGACAACGCGATCTACAAGATGGCCGACATTCTCCAGGATGTACGGGCTCTTAATGAAAATGACGATGCGGACGATACCGAAATCAAAGGCCTTGTAAAAATGCTCAATCCGAAATACAATCCGGACTGGGAAGAGGCACGGTTCCTGGGCAGGGGCACGGTTACCGTATCCCAGATCTTCTATACATCACCCAGCCGCTGCGCGGTTGCCGATTCCTGCGCAGTATCTCTTGACCGCCGCATGACCTTCGGCGAGACATGGGAGAGCTGTCTGGAAGAGATCCGTTCCCTTCCGAACGTAAAGAAATACGGCGACGACGTAGTCGTATCCATGTACAACTACGACCGTCCGTCCTACACAGGCTGTGTATATGAAATCGAGTGCTACTTCCCCACATGGGCAATTCCGAAGGACCACAAGGTAACAAAAGCCCTGGAGAAAGCCTATACTTCCCTCTACGGGGACAAGAGAATCGGCGCCGAGGAAACACTGGAGATGCGCCAGAGCCGTCCGCTGACAGACAAATGGACCTTCTCCACAAACGGCGTATCTATTATGGGAAGAAACGGAATCCCGTGCATCGGATTCGGACCGGGCGCAGAAGCACAGGCACACGCGCCGAACGAAAAAACATGGAAACAGGATCTTGTAACATGCGCGGCTGTGTACGCGGCACTGCCGAACTGCTACTGTGAGTAAACGTTAATAAGATTTCAATATCAAGGAGGATAAACAAAAATGAAAACTTTACAGGATTACATTGATAAGCTGAACAAGCTGAACTTCAAAGACATGTACAACGGAGACTTTTTCCTGACATGGGAGAAGACGGACGATGAGCTGGAGGCTGTCTTTACCGTTGCCGACGCGCTCCGCTACATGAGAGAGAACAACATTTCCACAAAGGTATTTGAAAGCGGTCTGGGCATTTCACTGTTCCGCGACAACTCCACCCGTACCCGCTTCTCTTTCGCGTCTGCCTGCAATCTGTTAGGTCTTGAGGTTCAGGATCTGGATGAAGGAAAATCCCAGGTAGCTCACGGCGAGACAGTCCGTGAGACAGCGAATATGATTTCCTTTATGGCTGACGTAATCGGAATCCGCGACGATATGTATATCGGAAAAGGAAACGCTTACATGCACGAAGTTGTTGACGCTGTGACACAGGGAAATAAAGACGGCATTCTTGAGCAGAAACCGACTCTTGTAAACCTGCAGTGTGATATTGACCACCCCACACAGGCAATGGCAGATATGCTTCACATCATCCACGAATTCGGCGGTGTGGAGAATCTGAAAGGCAAGAAGATCGCCATGTCATGGGCTTACTCTCCGTCCTACGGCAAGCCTCTCTCCGTTCCCCAGGGTATCATCGGGCTGATGACACGTTTCGGCATGGATGTTGTGCTGGCTCATCCGGAAGGATATGAGGTATTCCCGGAAGTTGAGGCGGTCGCAGAAGAAAACGCGAAGAAATCCGGCGGTTCCTTCACAAAGACAAACAGCATGGCAGATGCATTCAAGGACGCGGACATCGTATATCCGAAGAGCTGGGCGCCATTCGCGGCAATGGAGAAACGTACAGAGCTGTACGGAAACGGCGACTTTGAGGGCATCAAGGAACTGGAAAAAGAGCTTCTGGCACAGAACGCGCAGCACAAGGACTGGGCATGCACAGAAGAACTGATGAAGACAACCAAAGACGGCAAGGCGCTCTATATGCACTGCCTGCCGGCGGACATTACAGGCGTTAGCTGTGAGGAAGGCGAGGTTGACGCAAGCGTATTTGACCGCTACAGAGATCCGCTGTACAAAGAAGCAAGCTACAAACCGTACATTATTGCGGCTATGATCTTCCTTGCAAAATTCGCTGATCCGGCAGACATCCTGAAAAAACTGGAAGAAAAAGGAACGCCGAGAATTTTCGAATAATTATAATTTATATCAATCCGCTTTATCGTACACAATTACAGGAGGTATACAGACATGTTAAAATACGTAGACACAAAAAACGCGCCTGCAGCTATCGGTCCCTACTCTCAGGGAATTATTCTCAACGGAATCGCATTCTTTTCCGGACAGATTCCCCTTTCTCCGGAAACCGGAGAAGTGGTGGGCACCACAATTGAGGAGCAGACCGAGCAGGTTATGCAGAATGTGAAAGCCCTTCTGGAAAGCCAGGGTGCTTCCTTTACTGATGTTGTGAAAACAACGTGCTTCCTCGCGGATATGGGTGATTTTGCCGCATTTAATGAAATTTACGCAAAATATTTCACCGGAAAACCGGCCCGCTCCTGCGTTGCCGTAAAAGATCTTCCGAAGGGAGTTCTCTGCGAGGTAGAGACAATCGCCGCTGTAAAAGAGGACTGATACAGGAGGCCCGCTATGGAAAAGAAAAAACGTATTGTCATTGCTCTGGGCGGAAACGCCCTGGGCAACACCCTTCCGGAACAGATGAAGGCCGTAAAAATTACTTCCAGGGCTATTGTGGATCTGATTGAAGAAGGCTGTGAGGTGGTTGTGGCCCACGGCAACGGCCCCCAGGTAGGCATGGTCAATAACGCCATGATCGCCCTGACCCACGAAGATCCCCAGCAGCCCAACACGCCTCTTTCCGTCTGCGTGGCCATGAGCCAGGCATACATCGGCTATGACCTGCAGAACGCGCTCCGGGAAGAACTGCTGAACCGGGGAATCGAAGATATCCCTGTGGCTACCATGATCACCCAGGTCCGCGTGGATCCGGATGATCCGGCTTTTCAGACTCCATCCAAACCTATCGGCCGTTTTCTTACAAAGGAACAGGCCGATCTGATGGCAGAAAAGTATGATTATATTATGAAAGAGGATGCCGGACGGGGCTACCGACGTGTTGTGGCTTCCCCGAAACCTCAGGAAATCATTGAGATCGGGACGATCCGCACAATGGTGAATTCCGGAGACCTGGTCATCGCCTGCGGAGGCGGCGGTATTCCCGTTACCCGCCAGGGCAATCACTTAAAAGGCGCCAGCGCCGTAATAGACAAAGATTTCGCAAGCTGCCTGCTGGCCAAAGAACTGGACGCAGATTTCCTGATTATTCTGACCGCTGTGGAAAAGGCGGCCATAAATTACGGGAAACCGGGCGAGAAATGGCTGGATGATATTACTGTGGAAGAAGCGAAACAGTATATAGAAGAAGGACATTTCGCGCCGGGAAGCATGCTGCCGAAAGTACAGGCAGCGGTAGAGTTTGCTGAATCCAAGCCGGGCAGACAGGCGCTGATTACACTTCTGGAGAAGGCCAGAGACGGTATCCTGGGAAAGACCGGAACGAGGATTCATCTGTAAAACAATAATTGAAATGAATTCTGTAAACATATAATTCAGCAGCGCGCCGTATTTTCCGGCTGCTGCAGACAAAAAAGACAAAAACAAGACTCCTAAATAAGAGACCCCCGCAGTAAAGCGCTGCGGGGGTCTGTTGTGGAATATACCACGATTATAGCAGGGGAATTTTTTGAATTGATATAGAAAAAAATGACAGGTTGCTTGAAATTTCAGCCCGTTTTTACAGTTCCGGCCTGACGCCCTTTACGTACTTGGCCCGGACTTCTCTTTCGTCTCCCAGCCAGATCAGTCTTTCCAGACGGCTTCTTATATCCAGAGGTTCCGGACTCTGCAGTCTGCTGTCATCCAGAACAACAGCGTCAAACTCATATCCCGGCTCAAAGCTTCCCACTTTTCCGAAGAATTCTCCGCCGCCCCGGGTCGCCATATAAAAGACCTCCTCTAAAGTCAGCGGTTTCTGCGTTTTATCCTGTATCCTCCATCTCATCTTTGAAGCCTGAAGAGCCTGTCTCATAGCTGCGAACATATTTAACGAAGAACCGGCAGCCACATCACTTCCCAGTCCCACATGCATTCCCCGGTCCAGAAACGACCGAACCGGCGCGATTCCTGATGCCAGATTCATATTGGACTCCGGACAGTGGGCCAGAAATACGCCCTTTTCCCGCATCCGTTTTATCTCTTTCTCCGTGCTGTATACACAGTGCGCCATGATGGTTCTGCAGTCTCCGCCGAACAGACCAGACCGGTCATAGGCGTCGCCGTAAAACTCCGCCTCCGGACGCAGCTCTTTTACCCGGCCGATCTCTTCCGGATTTTCGGACAGATGGGACTGCACCGGGAGTCCATACGCGCGCTGCAGCTGTTTTAATCCATCCAGCAGCTCATTTGTACAGGACGGGATAAAACGGGGCGTCAGTATGGGGCGGGTATTTTTATAATTCCTCTCTGCTGCTTCCCTGATCCATTTCTCCGTCTCAGCTACAGACTGCTCTGTGTCCTCCCGCAGATAATCCGGACAGTTCCGGTCCATATTTACCTTCCCGACGAAAGTATCCAGACCGCTCTTTTCCAGCAGATCCATAAGCAGAAGCACCGTTTTCCTGTGTACGGTCGCGAAAATGCAGGCTCTCGTCACCGGACTTTTTTTCAGATCTTCCACAAATATCTGATATGCTTTCTGTGCATATTCCGGGTCTGTAAATTTCGCTTCTTCCGGAAACGGAGTCGTCTCCAGCCACTCCAGCAGCTCCCGGTCCATACCCGTGCCGCGGACGGCATACTGTGAGGCGTGGACATGGAGATCCACAAGCCCCGGTATAATCAGACAATCCCCGTAATCCGTGATGGGATTGCCTCCAAGCCGGAAGGGAAGGGTCTGATAAACGCCTTTGACATATCCGTCCTGGCAGACAGCATAACCTCTTCTGCAGATTTCAAGTTCCTGCGGACTTTTGCTGTAAACGATATTTCCCTGCAGTATAAATATTGATTTTGACATAAATCCATCTCCCGACTTTCCGGCTATCTGCCGGTTCTCTCCAGCATAACCTCTGCGGTTCCTCCGCAGACCATGCCTGCATCCTCCGCTTCACCGGCTGTCATGTCCACCTTGCAGACCTGAAATTCCGGCTGTCCTGCGCGCATCATGAGCAGAGCTTTCTGTATGATTTCACTTTCCATGCAGCCGCCTCCGATGGTGCCGATACAGGAGCCGTCCTCCCGGATCAGCATTTTCGTTCCCACGCCCCGGGGAGCAGAGCCTTTCTTCGAAACAATCACGGCCAGCACTTTCTCTCTTCCATCCTCCCGGGTCAGCTCCTGAAACAGCTCTTCGGGATAGCCTTCCGTTCTTGTCCTTGTATTTTTCATCTGAATGATCTCTGCCATAACAGAAACCGCGATCTCCTCCGGCGTCTCCGCGTGAATCTTAAGTCCGATGGGCGTGTGTACCTGTTCCAGCGCCGTCCGGTCACAGCCTTTCTGCTCCAGCTGTTCCTTCACCAGAGCTGTTCTGCGCCTGCTGCCCATCATCCCCACATAAGCCCTGGGCTTATTCAGAATGGTTTCCAGACATTCTGTATCGTAGCGATGTCCCCGGGTAACGATCACGAACCAGGAGTCCCCGTCCCCTTTGATCCGGGCAAGTCCTTCGGAAAAAGGCAGGCAGATCACTTCATCCGCCCCGGCCGTTCTGGCATTATCCGCAAATTTCGGCCGGTCTTCCAGCACAGTAACAGAAAATCCCAGCATCTTTCCGATCCGGATGATGGGCATGGACACATGGCCGGCGCCGCAGACAATCAGTTTCGGCGTATGGCCCGCCCTCTCCCGGAAAACCCGTTCTTTTTCTTTCCCGGCCTGTCCTGCCGGCACGGCCGGCCCGCCTTCCGCTACATCCCCGGCATCCGCTTCTTCGCCGGCAAGTATCCGCTTCTCTCCCGCGTGTTCTCCGGTCAGAACCGTTTCCACCCAGATATCCTTCTCGGATTTTTTCAGTTCTCTGGCAAGTCTGGTATAAAAATCATCCATTTTTATTCCTCTTTCTCATTTTCCGAATCCGCAGTTCGGGAACGTACACACATCACAATTCAGGCACAGGCCGCCCTCTCCCAGCAGAGTAAAGTCTTCTGCCGTCAGTCTTTCTCCGGCCGCGATCCGGGGCAGAACAAGATCGAAAATCGTTCTTCTGGCATACATCACACATCCCGGAAGTCCCACAACCGGCACTTCTCCCGCATAAGCCAGCATAAACATGGCTCCCGGGAGCACCGGAGCGCCATAGGTAATCACGGTGTCCGCCGCGTTTCGTATGGCAAGGGGCGTCCGGTCATCCGGATCCACACTCATGCCGCCGGTACACACAACCATCTCCGCTCCTTTGTCCAGCCACTGGCGGATGGCTTCGGTAACTCTTTCCGAGTCATCTCCGGAGAGGACATTCCCCATAACCTCCATACCGGCCTCTTCCAGTTTCTTTCCAACAACAGGTGTAAACTGGTCGTTGATTCTTCCGGAAAGGACCTCGTTTCCGGTAGTCACAATTCCCACTTTCATTTTCCGGTAGGGCAGAAGACGGAATATGGGCTCTTCCCCGCAGATTTCCTTTACCTGATTCATCTTCTCTTCTTCAATCACAAGAGGCACCACACGCATGCCCGCAATCTTATCTCCTTTTTTCACGGGGAAATTTCCGTGCCGGGAAGCCAGAACCATCTGTCCCATGGCATTTACTTTATTCAGTTTGTCTCTGTCAATTTTTAACAGACCGTCACATTCTGCCGTCAGTTCAATCTTCCCCTCTTTCGGTTCGGACGCCTTCATGTGTTCTCCCTGACAGACCTGACGCAGCACCTCCGCCGCGTCATTTTCATGGAGCATTCCCTCCTGCTGTTCCCACACATACAGGTGTTCCTTTCCTACAGAGAGGAGCACCGGGATATCCTCTTCTGTCACCACATGGCCTTTCCGGAATACCGCATCCTTTACCACTCCCGGAATGATCTGGGTAATATCATGGCAGAGTATGCTGCCTACGGCATCTTCAGTTTTAATCAGTTTCACGGCTTTCTCCTCTCTTTTCTGATGAAGTCAGGCGCATATTCACAATCCGCTTCGCTGACTCGGTTAACTTGTACTTTTAATATAAAAACTTTCTCTGATCTTCCGGCGGAAGCCTTTTTCTGTCAGAAGCGGTCGGTCAGGGATATATTTCCCAGATCTTTCATCCATACATCCACACAGGCGTCGCTTGGCATTCTCCAGTCTCCTCTGGGTGAAAGCGCCACAGTACCCACCTTCGGTCCGTCCGGCAGACAGGAACGCTTAAACTGCTGGGAGAAAAATCTCCGGCAGAAAGTTTCCAGCCATTTCAGTATGGTTACATTGTCATAATCATCCTCAAATTCCCTTTCTGCAAGACGGAATATCTTACTCGGCTCATACCCGAAACGAAGCATATAATACAGGAAGAAATCATGAAGCTCATAAGGACCCACAAGATCTTCCGTACGCTGGGCAATCTCTCCGTCTTTCGGCGGAAGGAGCTCCGGGCTGACCGGTGTGTCCAGCACATCGTAAAGAACTTTCTTAAGCTCCGGATCAGCAGTCTCATCTGCCGCGTATTTTACAAGATGGCGCACCAGCGTCTTTGGAACCGAGGCGTTTACCCCGTACATAGACATATGATCTCCGTTGTAGGTAGCCCAGCCCAGCGCCAGTTCTGACATATCTCCGGTGCCGATCACCATGCCCCAGGTCCGGTTGGCAATATCCATCAGCACCTGCGTTCTCTCTCTTGCCTGTGAATTTTCATAAGTTACATCATGACATTCCGGATCCTGGCCGATATCCCGGAAATGGATATTCACCGCTTCCCCGATGGGCACTTCCATCAGCGTTGCGCCCACTTTCCGTGCCATCTCGCAGGCGTTCTGATAGGTCCGGTCTGTTGTCCCGAAGCAGGGCATGGTCACTGCGATAATATCTTTTTTGTCCCGTCCCAGCATGTCAAACGCACGGGCGGTTACAAGCAGCGCCAGCGTAGAGTCCAGTCCTCCGGAGATTCCCACTACTGCCGTTTTTGATTTTGTATGAGCCAGCCGTTTTTTCAGTCCCATAGCCTGTATGGTAAGAATTTCCTCACACCGCTTTGACCGGGCCCGCTCATCTGCCGGAACAAAAGGCATCTTCGGGAAATGTCTGGTAAGAGAAGTGACCTCATTTCTGACATGGAAAGGAACTTTGATCAGTGTACGGTGTCCCTCTGTCTTAAATGTGGTGTTTCTGCGGCGCTCGCTGATAATCCTCTGAATATCCAGCTCTGAATATATGATCTCATTGTGATACCGGCGGGCCTGTTTTAAGATGGCTCCGTTTTCCGCAATAATATTATGGCCGCCGAAAACCAGGTCCGTTGTCGATTCTCCTTCTCCGGCATTTGCATACACATATCCGGAAATCAGGCGGGCAGACTGTCCGGAAATCAGTTCTCTGCGGTAAGTATCCTTTCCGATGGTCTCGTCGCTGGCCGAACAGTTTACAATCACCGTCGCCCCCTCAAGCGCAGCCCGGATACTGGGCGGAATCGGAGACCATACATCCTCACAGATCTCTGCAGCGACAATGAGATTATCCATTTCATTCGCCTCAAACAGAATCCGGGGCCCGAAGGGCACCTTTTCTCCCCCGAAAGAAATATACCTTGCTTCTTCCGGTCCCGGCGTAAACTGACGCATTTCATAAAATTCCCCGTAATTCGGAAGGAATGTTTTTGTTGTCAGTCCGATGACCTTTCCCTCATTCAGAGCCGCAGCCACATTATACAGCTTGCCGTCCATTTCAAGTGGAAGGCCTGCGAAGACAAGGATATCTTTCCCTGCCGTAAATTTTGCAATTTCAAAAAGAGCCTCTTTCGCAGACTTCAGAAGAATATCCTGGGTAAACAGATCCCCGCATGTATAACCGGTCACACAGAGTTCCGGAAATACAAGAATTTTAGCACAGTTATCTGATGCCTCCTCAATGGCCTGACAGATCTTCTCCGTATTATACTTTACATCCGCCACCCGGATATCCGGGGTGGCCGCCGCCACTTTTACAAATCCATGTTTCATTTTCTTCCGCCTCCCTGACTTTATCTGCTCTTTTTCAACAGTTCTTTCAGCTCATCAACACTGTAGCTGTATGCTGTGTTACAGAAATGACATTTTACCTCAATGTCTTTTCCTTCGTCGATCAAAGACTGAATTTCTTTCTTCCCGATGCTGATAATGGCTTTTTCTATTCTCTGTTTTGAACAATTGCAGGTGAATCCGGCCGGAAGAGTGTCGGTAATCTCCACATCCAGGCCTTCCAGCACTTCCCGCAGCATTTCTTCCGGCGTATGCCCGTTATCCAGCATCGCTGTTACAGGGCGGATCTTACCGATATTTTCTTCCAGCTTATCCAGCACTTTATCTTCCACAAAAGGCATCACCTGTACAATGAATCCTCCTGCACAGCGGACTGTATTGTCCCCTTCCATCAGAACACCCAGTCCTACCGAAGAAGGGATCTGCTCTGACGTAGCAAAATAATAGGTCAGGTCTTCCGCAATTTCTCCGGTCTGAAGAATGGTCTGCCCGGAATAAGGTTCTTTCATGCCCATATCCCGGATTACGGTCAGCACACCCTGTCCCAGAGCTCCGCCCACATCCAGCTTACCGTTCTTCGGCGGCAGCATAACGTCCGGATTGTATGCATATCCTTTTACGCCGCCCTGGCTGTCTGCCGTAACAGTCAGGCCGCCGATGGGTCCGGAGCACTTGATCTGAACCGTCAGTATATCCTCCGGGTTTTTCATCATGCTTCCCATCATTACAGCTCCGGTCATAAGACGGCCCAGCGCAGCTGTTGCTACAGGGCTGGTATTATGTCGCTGGCGTGCTTCCTCCACCAGATTTGTGGTTACTGCGGCAAATGCGCGGATCTGCGCGCCGGCTGCCGTGGCTCTTATGATTGAATCATTCATTTTTATTCTCCTTATATGTCCTTTTTATTTATCCTCTTTTCTGCTTTTTCCGGATTCTGCCGCGATTACACAGATTCTTTCGCTTTTTTCTGTGGGCGGCTCGCGGGTAAAGGCGTCATAGGCCTGTTCGAAAACCAGTCCGGAACGGGCAAGCAGTTCCCGGATCTCTTCAAGAGTATACCCTCTTTGATAATGGGTTTCCTGATACTTCCGGAAAAGTTCCCTCCCTTCCGATGAATACTCCTCGTCCTGTATATAGAGCGTCAGATCATATTCATTGATGTGTTCTTCTTCATAATAATAGTTGTCCCAGATAAAACTGCATGTTCCTCTGTCTTCCGCAATCGTGCAGTCCCCGAGAATCTTCCTGTATTTATAGTCTGTATTAAAATCAAAAATAAACACCCCGCCGGGATCAAGATAATTATTGACCAGGCGGAATACCTGTACAAGATCTTCCGGATCCGTAATGTAATTTAAAGAATCACAGACGCTCACCACTGCCCGGACGGTGCCGTACAATTCAAATTCCCGCATATCCTGAAGAAGATACAGAATATCATGCCCGGACTTCAGCCGCTTTTCCATTGCCAGCTCCAGCATATCCTCTGAATTGTCTACGCCGATCATATCATATCCATAACCGGCCAGAAGCTCCGTAAGCGAGCCTGTCCCGCACCCCAGGTCCAGAACAATCCCGTCCTCTGTGCCGGATTCCAGAAGCAGGCCCCGTATATATTGTGCCCATTCGCTGTAGGGTACATTATCCATAAACGTATCATAAACTGATGCAAAACTCGTATACGCTTCCACTTATATCTCCTCCTGTAAATCCCCGTACACAAAAGTGTAACACATTTTCCGCAAAATAACATTAAAATTCGGATTTGTGTGCTCGAGGAGGGACGCCGGGAGAGACCGGTGTGGTGCCGGAGGACACACTTGCGTTCGGATCGCAGACGCAGGGTGCGGGAACCTGGTGACTTGGAGGAATTGTTAGAAAAAACAAAGGCCTCAGAAGCTGATGTTAGAGTCAGAGATGAAATTGTCTGAGCGAAGCGATTTTTTCATCTCTGGCTCTGCTTTTAATCAGATCCTGAGGCCTTTATTTTTTCTTCAATTCCGGAACGGAGACAGGTTCCCGCACCCTGCGTCTCCGTCCCATTCTATCCAGAATATCCTGAATATTTTCCGGGATTTCCGGTTTTATTTTGTCAGAAGCATCATGATCTCATTGCTTCTCTGTACAAATGCTGTCATTTCGTCCGGATTGAGCGGCTTATGCGCCAGCATGGCGAGATCATAGAGCTGTTTACAGATGATCGGCACATTTTTGCTGCGTTTGTGCTCTGTCACAAACTGAACCAGCGGATGGTTCGCATTGAGCACCAGAGTTACCTGGCCGCCGTACATTGACGGATCCATGCCGGTCATGCCATACATTTTCATCATTTCGCTCATACGCCTGCTGTGCTCGGACAATACAGCCATAGAAGCTACTTTATCGTCTTTCAGCTTCTCAACTTTTACATCCAGCTTGTCATCATTGAGCTCTTTTCTGAATATCTCAACAAGGCTGTCTGCCGTTTTCTGGAAGGATTCTTTTTCATCCTCTGCCACCTCATCCTTCAGAGAATCATGCACATCCGCATCAATTCGCAGGAACTGGATATCCGAATGTTTCTCTTCCAGATATGTGACAAATGCAGCGTCAATGTTGTGTGACAGAATAATCGCATCCTGGCCCTGAGCCTTGAACATATTGATATACTGGCTCTGCTGAATTTCGTCTGTCACATAGTAGATCCTTGTCTTTTCTTCTTCTTTCTTTTCCTCGTCTGTCTGTGTATCTGCAGAGGAAGAATCGGCTGTGTCCGTATCCGCGGTATCTGTATTCAGGTTTTCTGTATCCTGGCTGTCAGCTGCTTCTGATTCTCCGTCCTGAGCCTTTTCTTCTTTTGCCGGAGCATTTTCATTAATAACATCTTCGAGGGTCAGATATTTGTGTTCCAGATTCTTATAGAGCATGGAGTCTTTCATCTTCTCGCCGAATTTTTCATCCTTCAGGCAGCCGAATTTGATAAACGGACTGATATCGTCCCAGTATTTTTCATAATTCTCCCGGTCTGTTTTGAACATTCCGGTCAGCTTATCCGCTACTTTTTTGGAAATATAATCTGCTACTTTATTTACAAATCCGTCGTTCTGAAGTGCGCTTCTTGATACATTCAGCGGCAGATCCGGGCAATCGATCACACCTTTTAATACCATAAGGAACTCCGGAATTACTTCTTTAATATTGTCCGCAATAAACACCTGGTTATTGTACAGTTTGATCGTTCCCTCAATGGAATCATACTCCGTGTTAATCTTCGGGAAATAAAGGATCCCTTTCAGATTAAACGGATAGTCCATATTCAGGTGGATCCAGAACAGTGGCTCTTTGTAGTCCATAAATACCTTGCGGTAGAAGGCAATGTATTCGTCTTTCGTGCATTCACTGGGATTCTTTGCCCAGAGCGGATGTGTGTCACTGATGGAAACCGGACGTTTTACAATTTTAACTTTCTTTTTCGGTTCCCCTTCTTCACCTTCTTTCGGCTCCTCCGTAATATGCTCAACTACTTCATCTGTATCCAGGAGCTCGGATTCATCAATGGTCTCATATTCTTTCTCTGCGTTGGCTTTTGAAAGGAAAATTTCTACCGGCATAAAGGAACAGTATTTCTCAAGGACTTCTCTTGCGCGGTATTCATTTGCGAAAGCAAGACTGTCTTCATTCAGGAAAAGTGTAATCTCTGTACCGACAGTTGTCTTGTTTCCGTCCTGCATCTCATATTCTGTTCCGCCCTGGCTTGCCCAGTGCACCGGAGCCATGCCTTCTTTATAGGAAAGAGTATCAATATGCACCTCATCTGCAACCATAAATGCGGAATAAAATCCCAGGCCGAAATGACCGATCATATCGTCCTCTGTTGTCTTGTCTTTATATTTTTCCAGGAACTGGGTTGCGCCGGAAAAAGCGATCTGTGTAATATACTCCTCTACTTCATCCGCTGTCATTCCAAGACCGTTATCGATAAACTTCATGGTCTTCTCTTCCGGATTTACTATAACTTCGATCTTTGGTTTATATCCTTCCGGAAGTTCATATTCACCCATCATATCCAGCTTTTTCAGCTTTGTAATTGCGTCACATCCGTTGGAAATCAATTCCCGGACGAAAATATCGTGATCGGAATATACCCATTTCTTTATAATCGGAAATATATTCTCGCTGTCAATAGATAAGTTGCCTTTTTTTGCTTCCATATCCAACACTCCTTTGAATTAAATATCCATATCAGTCTCCTCCGTAAACACACTGTGCTGTCTGAAAGCACTTTATCTGTCCGAAAGAGGCTGTTTTCTGCATCCAGTCTATATTCTAATACAGCAATTTCCAAAAGTCAATAAAAAATCAGCACTCTTGCGGTGTGAGTGCTGATAATTTCCCGGAATACCTATTTTAAAGCTTAATTTCAGACGGATATTTCCATTTCTGAAGCTCGTCCTGGGTAAAGGATGCCGGCTCCCGCCAGTCGTTCATAGTCAGAACATGATGATAAAGTTCTGCCAGCTCTTCCACATACGCTGCCTTCAGAAAAGCTTCATAGATATTCCGGCTGTCCAAAGCTACTGCGCCGTGTTTTTCAAGGAGGAAACAGTCTGCCTCTCTGCAGCTGTCGACTACACTGTCTGCCAGCTCTGCCGTCCCCGGACGTCCGTACGGGGCAACCGGAATCCTTGCCTTTGTAACGCCCAGATGTTCTATCTCATATACAATAGCCGGAATAGGTTTATTCAGAACCGCGCATGCTGTCGCATAAAGCGAATGAGTGTGGACAACAGCCGCAGCGTCCGGTCTCTGACGGTAAATCATCAGGTGCATCAGCGCTTCACTGGTCGGTCTGAGGCCCGAAAGATTTTCGATTACATCTGCATTCATATCCATAACGATCATATCATCCGGCGTCAGCAGATCACGGTCGACACCGGTGGGAGTAATCACCACACAGCCGCTTTCAGGATCTCTTGTACTGAAATTGCCTGATTTATGTTTACAAAGTCCATCCTGCTGCGCACGTTTTGCTACGTTACAAACATCCTGTTTTAATTTTTCTAACATATTTCTCTCCTGTCCGCCGTCATCTGATCTGACGCGCTTTCTTTTTCTATATAATATCTTATATTCTGCGTCTGCTTCAAGCCTTGATTTTCCCACACTTTCACTTGAAAAAGATGTATAATATTTCTGCGGACACCGCCTGTATCCTTAGAGACGCTTTCTTGCGGGCGTGGTTTTATCATAAAATAAAGGGTGTACAGAAAAATTCAGAGAAAGGAAGTAACAGATTATGGAAACTCAATTACAGATACAGAAAGCAGCTGAGGACAGCCAGGTACAGGCCATAGCCGATCTGGCCGCAGTGATATGGGCAGAACATTTCACTCCGATTATCGGAGAAAAACAGGTTGCCTATATGGTAGATAAATTCCAGTCCTATCCGGCTCTGACTCAGCAGATTCAGGACGGATATGAATATTATCAGTTTTTCGATGACGGAGAATTTTGCGGCTACTGTGGCATCCATCCGGAAGGCGGGAAACTGTTTCTGAGCAAACTTTATATAAGGAAAGAATTCAGGGGCCGCCATCTGGCAACCAGAGTATTTGAATTTTTAAAAGTACTCTGCAAAGAAAGAGGCTATTCCGCCATCTGGCTGACATGCAATAAACATAATGACGGCAGTCTGGCTGTGTACCGCCACCTTGGGTTTGAGACAACAGACACCCAGGAAGCGGATATCGGCGGAGGCTTTATTATGGACGATTATATTATGGAATATAAACTGTAAAAACTGCATAATAAACCATTTTTATTCCCTCTCCCGCCAGGCAGCAGGCATCTGTCATTGAAAGCCCCCCTGTTGGCAATGCCGGTATCGCAAAAATGCGTCCTGCAGCGGACATATCGGAATGTCCGTAACCTTTCGCCATAAATTTCTTCTTCCCTTTAGCACGCCATAGTGCTATAATAGTCTGGACTATGTTAAGAAGTCGTTAAAAATGTAGAAAGGAATGAACATCATGGACAACAAAAATGAGTTCAAACCGTATATTCCGGCAAATAAAATTGTTCCGGAATTTACGGTAACTTCTGTTCTCATTGGTATAATCCTTGCGGTTGTGTTCGGCGCTGCCAACGCATATCTGGGGCTTCTGGTCGGCATGACGGTATCTGCTTCGATTCCTGCAGCTGTTATTTCGATGGGAATCATCCGTATCATTCTCCGCAGGGATTCCATCCTTGAGAACAACCTGGTACAGACCATCGGTTCCGCCGGTGAGTCTCTCGCAGCGGGAGCCATCTTTACGCTGCCCGCGCTGTTTCTGTGGGCCAAAGAGGGGAAAATGGCCTACCCCAGCATTTTAACAATCTTCCTGATCGCGCTGTTCGGTGGTATCCTTGGCGTATGCTTTATGGTACCTCTCCGTCAGGCGCTGATCGTGGAGGAACACGGAACACTTCCGTTCCCGGAAGGAACTGCCTGCGCGGAAGTTCTTCTGGCAGGAGAAGAAGGCGGCAGCAAAGCCGGCGCCGTATTCTCCGGTCTGGGTATTGCCGCATTTTATAAGCTTGTTGCAGACGGACTGAAACTGTTCCCCAGTGAAATCGGATACGCATTCAAAGGTTATGCCGGTTCCCAGATCGGTATCCAGGTACTGCCTTCACTGGCCGGTGTCGGATTTATCTGCGGACCGAAAATCTCCAGCTATATGCTGGCCGGAGGCGCTCTGAGCTGGTTTGTCCTCATGCCTGCTATTGCTCTGTTTGGAGCTGATGCAACGATCTATCCGGGTACAGAGACAATCTCCGCAATCCTGGCAGATCCTGAGCAGGGACCGGGCGGTCTGTGGACAAATTATATCAAATACATCGGAGCCGGAGCAGTGGCGGCCGGCGGTGTAATCAGCCTGATCAAGACATTTCCTCTGATTGTCCGTACCTTCAAGCAGGCCATGTCCAGCATGGGAAAAAAGCACCAGAACAAGAGTGTTCTGCGTACACAGCAGGACCTTCCCATGTCAGTGCTGCTGATCCTGATCGCAGCTATTGTTATCCTGATCTGGCTGATTCCTACTTTCCCGGTTAACCCCATCGGATCACTGATCATTGTAATCTTCGGATTCTTCTTTGCGTCAGTATCCTCACGAATGGTAGGTCTGATCGGATCTTCAAACAACCCGGTATCCGGTATGGCAATTGCAACTATCATTATTGCCACAGTACTTCTGAAAGTTACAGGTACAGACGGCACAACAGGTATGATCGGAGCCATCGCTATCGGCGGTGTAATCTGTATCATTGCCGCAATTGCAGGCGATACTTCACAGGACTTAAAGACCGGATTTATCGTAGGCGCTACACCGAAGAAACAGCAGATCGGTGAAATGATCGGCGTTGTTGTCTCAGCTGCTGCTATCGGCGGTGTGCTCTACCTGCTGAATGAAGCATGGGGATACGGCACAGACCAGATCCCGGCTGCGCAGGCAACAATGATGAAGATGCTCGTCGAAGGTATTATGGATGCAAACCTTCCGTGGGCACTTATCCTGATCGGAGTATGTATCGCCATTGTTGTTGAGATTCTTCAGGTTCCGGTTATGCCTTTTGCTGTAGGTATGTATCTGCCATTCAGCTTAAGCGCGGGCATTATGGCCGGCGGCGCTGTCCGCTGGATCGTAGAGCGCGTCAAAGGATCTGACGAAGAAAAGAAAGAGCGCGCGGACCGTGGCGTACTCTTTACTTCCGGACTGATCGCCGGAGAAGGTATCATGGGTATCCTTCTGGCTGTTCTGGCTGTTGCCGGTGTGGATGGAAAAATCCAGCTTCCATTCGCCCTTCCGCAGATCGGAAGCCTTATTATCTTTGTTGTACTTCTCTTCGGCCTGTTCAAACTGTGCATGAAGAAGAATAAATAATATTCCGCAGCGCCGGAGTGCGCGGAAAAGCTGCTGTACACCGCAGTCCCTCCGCCATATCCGGCGCTGTATTTTGGCATTGATGTAAAAAGGAGAAATCAGAAAATGAAAAAGAACAACCGGCAGAATTATTTGGATTATATTCCGGTAAAAAATCCGGATATTGAATCTCACATAAACGAAGATGGAAAAGCAGTTCTCCTTATCGAATGGAACGGCTTTTACCACAGAATCGCCCAACGGTTCTTCCACCGCCCCAGGGTCAGCGATATTACTCTGGACGAAACCGGCACATTTGTTTGGACGGCAATCGACGGAGCAAAAGATGTACACCAGATCTCCAAAGAAATGGAGGCACATTTTCCGAAAATGGAAAAGGCGCTGTCCCGCCTGATTAAATTTCTCGAGATTATGCACGACAATCATATGATTCACTGGAAGGGGGAGAAGCAGAAATAATGCTGAAATACATTCCTTATATTCTTCTTTTTGCACTTGCCACTATGATCATTTATGCCTGGGGATTGTGGCGTTCAGTCCGTCAGAATCAGGACCTTTCCAACCTGCTTGCAGCAAAAGGAGTCTCAAAAGTCAAAAAAGCACTCCGCAAAAAAAGCGGACTGACCTTAAAAGAGCTGGAGCCTTTCGTAAAAGATCTGACCGCGAAGCAGCCCTTCAGCCGGCAGCAGATTGCCGTAACAGACCCGAAAGAATTTCTGAATTCCATCCTGCCCTATATGGTACGGCAAAAAATGATTACAGAAAATAAAGAGGGGAACCGTACGGTGTACCGGCTGAAATAGCCGGAAACATCTGCCGGCACTGATTTATCCCTAAAATATAAGAAAGAGACATTCCCATAAAAATCCCGACTTTTAAAATTCTGGAATTCCGTGGAACTGTCTCTTTCTTTTTTCACATTTATTTTCATTGCAGCGACATATCTGCCTCTGATCTGCATTCCCCGTCTTCTGCCCCGCCAGACCTGATTATTGTTCTGCCAGTCGTCTCAGTGCATCTTTCAGGAAGCGGTAAAACCGCTCAAAGGAATCCAGCGGCAGGCTCTCATCCGGCGTATGCACATCTTTCAGTGTGGGGCCCACGGCGATGGCATCCAGTCCCGGCAGTGCGTCAGAAAACAGTCCGCATTCCAGTCCTGCATGGATTGCCTCAACCTTCAGTTCTTCTCCGAACAATTCTCTGTAGCTCTCCTGAAGCACCTGGCGTACCGGAGATTCTTCTTTATAGCTCCATCCCGGATATTCTCCGCTGAATGAAGTTTCAAATCCGAACACTTCTCCAAACAGACGCAGACGTTCCTTCATCTCTTCCTGCAGGGTGGCAACTGAAGAACGCGGAGCAAATACAAGCTTCGCCTCATTTTCTTCTGTGCGGATCACTCCCATATTCATAGAGGTTACCACAAAACCGTCCATTTTAAGGTTTCTCTTCTGCACTCCGTTCGGCGCCAGATACAATGCTCTGACAACAGCCTTTGCGTCTTCGTCAGAAAGGACATCTGCTGATGCGCCTTCTTCCACTGACGTCTCGCAGGAGAAATCCGGCTCGTCTGAGGAAAGCTCCTCCGCAAATGTTTCCGCAAGTCTGCAGGAAAGCTCTTCTGCCTTTTCAGCTTCAGAAGCCTCTGTATAAAGCAAAGAAGCCATACACTCTCTCGGGATGGCATTATCCTTGCTTCCGCCTGCCACATTGACCAGTTTTCCATCCGTCTCTTTCATCAGGCTGTGAAGCATTCTGCCCATCAGAATATTTGCATTCTGCCGCTCTTTATTGATATCCATTCCGGAATGTCCGCCCAGCAGACCGGATATCTCAATCTGAATCAGGGTTCCTTCCGCAGTCTCTCTTCTGATCGGACGCACACACTCCACTCTCAGGCCTCCGGCGCAGCTCACTGTAGCAATGCCTTCATCCTCCGAATCCATATTAATCATAGTCCTTGCGCTGATCAGAGACTTGTCGAGAGCTTTCGCTCCGTTTAATCCCACTTCCTCTTCTGTTGTAAATACGCACTCTACCGGCGGATGCTTAATATCCTCATCATCCAGAACCATCAGCATCAGAGCCACTGCAACTCCATTGTCCGCGCCAAGTGTTGTTCCGTCTGCCGTAAGAACCCCGTCTTTTACGATCAGATCAATACCATCTTTCTCGAAATCATGTTCCACTCCGGCAACCTTTTCGCATACCATGTCGATATGGCCCTGAAGCATAACTGCAGGTTTATCTTCCGCGCCTTTGCTGCCGCCCTTTTTTATTATTACATTATATGCATCATCCTGATGTACCCAAAGACCTCTGTCACCGGCAAATTTTACAAGATAATCACTGATTCCCTTCTCATTTCCGGAACCTCTTGGAATTGCGCTGATCTCCTCAAAAAATTGAAATAATTTTTGCGGCTTGTAGCCTGTAATCTTATATTCCATTTTTCTTCCTCTTTTCTATATGCATTTTCCTTTATTCTGTCCGGAAAGCATTCAGGCCATGCTGAAAATCCCGCCAGAAAAGGCTTCTATAATTATAGCAGATTCTGCTGGAAATTTCACCTTTTCCTGCGCTCTGGGCTTTTGTGTCTGTCTTCATTAAATGCATAACAGATATAGGTCATATTTTCCTTGACAGTTTCCCGTACAAAAGCTACAATAGACAAAGAAAATGAGATAATTTCGGTAGGTGAGGTTACCACAGGGATTGGGAATTTCCCGAAGACTGCTGCCGCAAGATTGTGGAGACACAATGCGCTGGTCAGCAGGAAGCGTCGTGAAGGCGCATCCTAATGCAGTTGATATGCCCTGTGATACTAAAGCTTGGACGATGTAAAGCCCACAAAATGTCAGCAGATTTCTATGCGGTTCCGTCATTGTTCAGGCAGTGACGGGGCCTTTTATTATGCGCGGAACAAAAAGTTTCTCCGGCGTAAATGTCTCGGAAACACTGTGCCGAAATAATCAAATGCAAAAAGCTTACAGGGAAATATCCCTCAAAAAGGAGGTGAGGTTATGGACTCTGGTGCCGGTTGTCACTTGTGCAGCCTAACAATCAAAAATTTTATAAAGAGAGGTAATACTTATGAACAGAGATATTTTTACAAAACTTCTGGAGCAGCGGCAGTTCAAAGCAGTAAGAAGTATTCTGGACGTAATGAACGAAGTGGACATAGCCTTGCTGCTCTCCGAACTGGATGACAAATCCCTGGCTCTTGCGTTCCGTCTGATTCCAAAGGATAAGGCGGCAGAAGTATTTTCCAATATGGATGCGTCCATGCAGACATATCTTGTACAGATTTTTACGGAAAAAGAGCTGAAGGAGCTGGTGGATGATCTGTATATGGATGATACTGTAGATATGCTGGAAGAACTTCCGGCCAATCTGGTTACCCGGATACTGGATACCGTATCTGCAGAAGACCGTATGAAAATCAATGAGCTGCTGAACTATCCCGACGACAGCGCAGGCAGCATAATGACAACTGAATATGTAGATCTGAGGAAAAGCATGACAGTAAAACAGTCCATGGCACATATTAAGGAAACCGGCATCCATAAGGAAACAATTTACACCTGTTATGTGACAGAACGCAAAAAACTGATTGGTACAGTATCCGCCAAAGAACTGATGACGGAAGATGACAACATGCTGATTGAAACCCTGATGGAAACCGAGATTATTTCCGTAAAAACACATACGGATAAAGAAGAGGTTGCCCGTCTGTTTACCAAATATGATCTGATTGCCCTTCCTGTTCTGGATGAAGACGATCATATGGTAGGTATTGTTACCTTCGATGACGCAATGGACGTCATGGTAGAGGAAGCCACAGAAGATATCACGAAGATGGCGGCCATTAATCCCAGCGAGAAGCCGTATTTTGCCACCTCCGTACTGGCCCATGCCAAAAGCAGAATTCCATGGCTGCTTGTGCTCATGTTTACATCAATTATTACAGGAACGATTATCACAAAATATGAGAATGCCTTCGCGGCAATTCCGCTTCTTGTGTCCTTTATTCCCATGCTGATGGATACCGGCGGAAACTGCGGTTCCCAGAGCGCTACACTGATTATCCGCGGACTTGCCCTGGATGAGATTCATTTCCGGGATCTGTTCCGGGTTATATTTAAAGAATTCCGTGTTTCTGTGATCTGCGGAAGCGTTCTCGCCGTTACCAATGGGATCCGTATTCTGATTACCTATCAGGATCCCCGACTGGCTCTGGTTATTGCGCTGTCTCTGATTGCTACGGTCATTATTTCCAAGCTGATCGGCTGCATGCTTCCTCTGTTCGCGGAAAAATGCCGCCTGGACCCGGCGCTGATGGCATCTCCGCTGATCACAACACTTGTAGATACCTTTTCAATTCTGATTTACTTTAGTATAGCAACCGAATTGTTTCAATTATAGCAGAAGAGGCGGTCTCTCAGTGCTTCACGCTTCTCATTATCAGAAACGGCTGCATGAACCTTCACAAATAATTCTGTGCGCTCATGCAGCCGTTTTTCCGGAATGGCTATTTCCGGTATTCTTTTTATATTTTTTACTCGATTACTTTGATCCATCCTTCCGGAGCCTCTATATGCCCCATCTGGATACCGGTCAGTGTATCATACAGTTTCTGAATGGTCGGTCCCATCTTTTCCATTCCGCTCGGGAAGCAGATCTCCTCGCCGTGATTTACAACCTTTCCTACCGGAGAGATTACAGCTGCTGTTCCACAGAGACCGCACTCTGCGAAATCCTTTACTTCATCAAAGTATACATCTCTCTCTTCTACTTCCAGACCAAGGTAATGCTCTGCCACATACATCAGTGATCTTCTTGTAATAGAAGGAAGAATTGTAGAAGAATGAGGCGTTACAATCTTATTATCCTTTGTAACGAAGAGGAAGTTTGCTCCTCCGGTCTCTTCTACCTTTGTTCTTGTAGCAGAATCCAGATACATATTTTCATCAAATCCGTTTGCGTGAGCAGTCACTATTGCATGAAGGCTCATCGCATAATTCAGTCCGGCTTTAATATGGCCTGTTCCGTGGGGCGCCGCGCGGTCAAAATCCGATACGCAGATTGTAATCGGTTTTACGCCGCCTTTGAAATAGGGGCCGACCGGTGTTGTAAATACACGGAACTGATATTCATCTGCCGGCTTTACTCCGATTACAGGGTTGATGCCGAACATATAAGGCCTGATATATAATGTAGCGCCTGATCCGTAGGGAGGAACATATGCCGCGTTCGCCTTTACAGTCTGAACCACCGCGTCCACAAAACGCTCCTCCGGGAATACCGGCATCTCCAGACGTTTTGCCGAGTCCACCATACGGGAAGCGTTAAGATCCGGACGGAAAGTTACGATATGTCCGTCTTCTGTCGTGTAGGCTTTCATTCCCTCAAATACAGTCTGAGCGTACTGGAGAACACCTGCACATTCATTCATTACAATATTCGGATCATCGATCAAAGCGCCGTCATCCCATTTTCCGTCTTTATAATTCGACACATAACGCTTATCTGTCTGAACATAGCTAAATCCAAGATTATTCCAGTCAAGATTTTTTTTCTCCATTACGTCTCCTCCATTCCTCTGCATTACGCAGGTCAACAACTCTTTACGGTGACCATTATAATACTGCCCTTAAAAAAAATCAAGAGTGCGCTCTGTTTTTTTATATAATCCTAAAATGAAATTTTAAATTCCACCCCTCTAAGGGACAGTAGAGTTTACTTCTGCACAGTTGATATTTACTCTTTCATATATTCATGGTATGGTTATCTCTCCTTCTGACAGCAGTAGAAGGAGGCACATGATGAGTAAATATATTCCTGGTAACCAGAAACATCTTACCCTCGAAGACCGTATCTATATCGAAAATGAACTGAACAAAGGCACATCCTTTAAAGATATTGCCAGGTTCCTGTGCAAGGACCCTACCACAATCTCAAAAGAAGTCAGGGCTCACCGGCTCTCGGATTGGTATCATAAAGGGACTTTCTATAATGCCAAAAACTTCTGTACCCACCGCTATCACTGCAGGAAGACAAATGCCTGCGGAAAGATTGTCCTGTGCGGCATCAAATGCGCATCCTGTCCTACCTGTAACCAGACCTGCAAAGACTTCGAAAAAGAACGCTGCTCAAGGCTTGACCGGGCTCCCTATGTCTGCAACGGCTGTACGAAAAAAATCAGTCACTGCACGATCGCCCACAAATACTCTTATAACGCCAGGTTTGCTGACAGGAAGTATCGGGAAACACTTCGGGATTCCAGAACAGGGATCAACATGACGAAACGGGAACTTCACGAAAAGGATCTGATCGTTTCCCCTCTGATCGAACAGGGACAGTCCCCTTATCATATCCTGACAAACCATCCAGAACTGGATATGTCCGTCCGTACGATGTATTCCTATCTTGATCAGGGACTCTTTACGGCACGTAACATAGATCTGAAGCGGAAGGTCCATTTCAAGCCAAGGAAGTGCCATAAAACACAGATCACGGACAGAGCCGTCTTCACCAACCGGTTATATCGCGACTTTTGTTCCCTCGGTCTAACAGACTATGTTCAAATGGATACCGTACATTCGTCCAGGGAATCAAAAAAGACCTTGCTGACTATGTTTTTCACCAAAGAGAAGCTCTTCCTCGCCTTTCTGATGAACCGATGCACGAAAGGCGCTGTCCGTCTTGTTTTTGACCGTCTGGAAAAGCGTATGGGAACTTTTGAATTCGCTTCCGTGTTTGAATATATCCTGACGGACCGGGGCTCTGAATTTGGTGACCCGGATGCTTTGGAGACCGGTGTAAACGGAATACAGCGTTCCAGCATTTATTACTGTGACCCGATGCAGAGCGGGCAGAAGGGCGGACTGGAGCAGACACACACGATGCTCCGGATGGTTCTGCCGAAAGGCACCAGCTTTGAGTTTCTCACACAATGGGATGTCAATCTGATCGTGAACCATATCAACTCTACTCCCAGGGAAAGCCTGGATGGAAGAACGCCATACAGCGTTGCATTGGAAACGCTGGGAGGAGAGGTCTTAAACGCATTTCAGCTTAGGCCGATTGCCCCGGATGAGGTAAATCTGACACCTAAGCTGATCCGCTTTAATCACTAATCAACTGATCGAAATCTGCTGTCAGACTGGAAGTAAACATTTCACATTTTTTAGATGTGACCGGTGGAATTCAGTCTCGCACACTATTTTTCAGCGGTCCGTTTCCTATGCCCAGAAATCAAGTATTTTTCGATGAGTTGAGCTAATTATAGCAGAAAAGAGGATATTTTGCTCAAAAATCTTCTGCAAAATCGGCAAAAAACAAAGTGTGGTGGAATTTAACTCTGCACTGGAATTTAAAATTTCAAGTTAGCTTTTTTATATAATGTCCGCGTCCGTCTGCTCATGCCAGCTTTCCCCGGTCGGCCGTCTGTTCATGCCAGCTCGGTTCCGGCCTTTTCTCCGCATGAGCTGACTAGCGTTCCATCATGCTGATGGATTCAATGCCTACGCTGCCGCCGCGGACTACTTCGATTGTTTTGAATTCTTCTTTCATCAGTTTAACAACAGCATCGTTTTTGGTTGCGGTCTGAACGAATTCTACAAGAACACTGTCTCTGCCGTAGTCGATTACTTTTGCCTTGAATGTTTCCGCGATCTGGAAAACTTCTACTTTGTCCTCCGGAGTGCATTTGAATACTTTTACATAGAGGAT
This sequence comes from Mediterraneibacter sp. HA8405, assembly GCF_056148955.1. Lineage (NCBI taxonomy): Bacteria > Bacillati > Bacillota > Clostridia > Lachnospirales > Lachnospiraceae > Mediterraneibacter > Mediterraneibacter sp. HA8405. The sequence continues at coordinate 2,862,782 of NZ_CM148758.1, forward strand.
TTCTTTCATCCTTACGAATATATCCGTAAAATCAATTACCTTGATTACTTCAATTGTCCGATTGAGCTGTTTTTTGATCTGTTCAAATGTTTCATCGTCGCTTACCGTTGCAATTGTCATTCTGGACACGGTGGGATCTTCTGTGGTTCCTACGGTCAGGCTGTCCATATTATATGATTTTGCGGAAAACAGGCCGGATATTTTTGAAAGAACGCCGACCTGATTCTCAACATACAGGGAAATCCATCTCTTCTTTATACTATTATCCATTATCCTGCCTCCTTCTTAACAATCCAAAATCATTTCATCCAGACTGCCGCCCGGCTGTACCATCGGGTAGACAATCTCTTCCGGGTCTATAAGGAACTCGATCAGCGTAGGGGTCTTTGTATTTTTCTTCGCCTCTTCAAACGCTGCCGCAATCTCTTCTTTCCTGGAAACCCGGAGTCCTTTTGCCCCGTAGCTTTCTGCAAGCTTCACAAAATCCGGCGTATACTCCGGCATCTCCTGGCCGTTCGTTCTCCGGAAAAGAGCGCCGGAACGAAGGTTTGTCATACTGTAGCGTTTTCCATAGAACAGCTTCTGCCACTGCCGCACCATCCCCAGATATTCATTGTTGAATACACAGAGAATCAGCGGAAGTTCTTCAAGCACAGCAGTCGCAAATTCCTGTATATTCATCTGCATGCCGCCGTCTCCCGACACGGCAATTACCCGTTTGTCCGGATTGCCGATCTGCGCGCCGATTGCTCCCGGAAATCCGTATCCCATTGTACCCAGTCCGCCGGACATGATCATTCGTTTCTTCTCTGTAATTTCCGTATACTGAGATACGAACATCTGATGCTGTCCTACATCGGAGACAATAATCGCATCGTCAAACTGCCGGTTCATTTCTTCGATAATGTCCTGCGGCGTCATCTGCGGTTTACTCTTCATTTTCAGAGGATGCTCTTCATCCCACTTTCTGATCTGCTCAACCCATTTCTCTGTATCGCAGGGCTCCACATATTCATTCATCTTCTGAACCGCTTCCAGAGCGTCTGCCACAATCGGTATATCTACGTGAATATTTCTGGAAATGGATGAAGTATCTATATCTATATGGACGATCTGGGCATTTGGCGCGAATGAATGCAGCTTTCCGGTAATACGGTCATTGAAACGGGTGCCGATGGAAAAGAGCAGATCGCATTCTCCCACCGCCATATTTGCCGCATAACAGCCGTGCATTCCCAGATTTCCGATAAACAGCGGATGGTTGGTCGGAACGGATCCCCGTCCCATAATTGTGGTTACAACAGGGACGCCGGTCTTATTTACCACTTCAGTAAACACATCATTGGCACGGGCGATATTGACTCCTCCGCCGGCGAGAAAGAGAGGTTTCTTCGCTTTTTTCAGCATCTTCAGGGCTTTCTTGAGCTGGCCCATGTGTACGCTTGTATTCGGTTTATATCCCCGGATATTGACAGAAGAAGGATACTCCGCGCTTCCCAGTTCTCCCATCACATCTTTAGGGAGGTCGATAAGCACCGGACCCGGACGGCCCGTACGGGCAATATAAAAGGCTTCTTTAATAATTCTGCCCAGATCCTCTCTGTTGCGCACCGTCACACCGTACTTGGTAATGCTGCGGGTGATTCCCACAATATCCACTTCCTGGAACGCGTCGTTTCCGATCAGGTGCTTCGCCACCTGTCCCGTAAAACACACCAGTGGCACACTGTCATAGTTTGCCGTGGCAAGTCCTGTGACCAGATTTGTAGCTCCCGGTCCGCTTGTCACAAGACATACGCCGACCTTCCCCGTAGTTCTGGCGTAGGCATCAGCCTCATGCACAAGAGCCTGTTCATGGCGGGGCAGAATCACCTTGATATCATCCTGTTTATAAAGCTCGTCGCTGATATCAATCGTACATGCTCCCGGATAACCGAAAACAGTATCCACACCCTCTTCCTTTAACGCTCTTACAAGTAATTTGTTCCCTGTAATCTGTCTCAATTCAATACCTCCCTTTCATAAAAAAGCCCTGAGCATCTGTATGCTCAGGGCGAATTAAAATCCGTGGTACCACCTAACTTCAGAGAAATTCTCTGCACTCTGCCGGTACGGGAGTCTGTCTTCTGCCGCCGTCCCCATTAAGGCAGCTGAGATGATTCCGATACCGAATCCCTGTAACGTGGGAAAACGTTGAAGCCTACTAAGATCTCTGCCGCTGCAGATACCATTCGGTCCACTGCTCGAAGGCTACCTTCCATAGTCCCCTCCCGAAGATTTACACCTGCCATCTTCTCTCTTTGCTTTGGAAACTATGTACTCCTCCCTGTCACTGCATTTACGTGCCTGCCATTCTGTCATCTCCGGAATCCGGGAACTGTCGGCAGGAAAAATTTATATTTATTATAGTGTGTGTTTTTATCTTTGTCAACGTCAATTCCTTGATCTATTTTATCCTATTCATCACAATACTTACCCGCCGACCTTCGGTGGCAGAAAAAGCGGCAGTAATACTGCCGCTGTCCATAACATCCTTTTCTTATTTTTCTATTCATCGTTTTCTACCGGTTCATCCTTCCTCTGAGCACACCGGCCAGAGAATACAGGATAAGAGCTGCTATATTTGCCATAACCACGCTGGCTCCCGCAGGAGTGCCTCCCAGATAGGACATCAGAAGACCTGCCGCCAGACACACGACAGAGATAACAGCCGCATGAATGGTTACGCTGCGGAACGTTCTGCACGCCCGCATGGCGGTAAGCGCAGGAAAGATAATCAGGCTGGAGATCAGCAGCGCGCCCATCATCCGCATGCCCAGGACAATGGTTACCGCAGTCAGCACCGCAATGAGCGTATTATAAAGTCCTGACTTTACTCCTGTAGCCCTTGCAAAAGTCTCATCAAATGTAATGGCAAATATTTTCTGGTAAAAGAAAATATAGAGAACCAGCACCACCACCGCCAGAGTCACGCTCAGAGCAACATCTTCCTGGCTCATTGCCAGGATGCTGCCGAACATATAATTGTACACATCCGTATTCATTCCCGTGGTCATGGAAATCACCATCACGCCTATAGCCAGAGAACTGGTGGAAATCAAAGCAATGGCCGCGTCTCCCTTGATCCGGCTGCTGCCGCTGATCCTCAGCAGAAGTACCGCCGCCACAATCACCACGGGAATGGCAACTGCCAGCGGCGCCGCGTTTGCGGCAGCCGCTACGGCCATCGCGCCGAATCCCACATGGGAAAGTCCATCGCCGATCATGGAATAGCGCTTCAGAACCAGGCTCACGCCCAGAAGAGCAGAGCACAGCGCCACAAGGATGCCTACGACAAAGGCGCGGACCATAAAGGGATAAGAAAGCATTTCAAATAATGTCTCAGTCATCTGCGCCACCTCCCAGAAATGTTCGCCCTACACGGCTCTTCTGATAATCTTCAGCGGTTCCGAAAAACAACACTTTTTCCTGAAGATGCAGGATATGTGTGGCGTATTTCACTGCGCTTTCAATATCATGGGATACCATAACAACCGCAATGCCGGATTCTTTATTAATCCGCTGAATCAGCTCATAAAATTCAGCAGTCACAATGGGATCCAGACCGGTCACAGGTTCGTCCAGCAGAAGCAGTGTTTTTGTAGCGCAGAGAGCTCTTGCAAGGAGCGCTCTCTGCTTTTGTCCGCCGGAAAGATCCCGGAAGCATTGTCCGGACAGATCTTCGATTCCAAGCATTTTTATTTTTTCAAATGCGGTCTTTTTGTCCGCAGACGTGTAAAAAGGACGAATCCCTCTGCTGTTCAGCCTGCCGGAGACAACCACCTCATACACGCTGGCAGGAAAATCTTTCTGAACATCCGTCTGCTGGGGCAGATAGCCGATTTCCGTCTGCCGCAGGCCGTCCCCGAAAATTATCTGTCCTTTTTCCACAGATTTGAGTCCCAGGAGGCTTTTTACCAGCGTACTTTTTCCGGAACCGTTTTCCCCCACAATACACAGATAGTCTCCGGAAGCGATCTGAAAGTTCAGGTCTTTTACCACAATCTGGCCCTCATAGCCGATTGACACATTCTCACATCTGATCAGAGCCATCAGTTCAGCACCTCCTTCAATGTCTGCGCATTTTTCTCCATCATGCTCAGATACGTCTCTCCTTCTTCAAACTGTTCTGCCGACAGATTATGGCAGCTGTAAAAAACTTTCACATCCGTTCCCGCTGCTTCCGCGACCGCATTGGCTATATTGTCGTTGCTTAACTCCATCTTCAGAACAGCCGGTACATTTTCTTCCTTCGTCTTTTTAATCAGAAATGCCATCGTAGCCGCGCTGGGTTCCGTATCAGAAGCACATCCGGGAAAAGCCGCGTAATATTCCAGTCCATAGGCGTCCGCGAAATACCGGAAGGGAAAACGATCGCCAAAGATCAGAACTTTTCTCTGCGCATGATCCACAATCTCCCGGAATTCCTGATCCAGACGATCCAGCTCCTCCTGATATGCAGATGCATTCTCTTCATAAGCACCGCCGTTATCCGGATCCGTCTCAGCCAGCAGAGCGGCAATCTGCTCTACAATAAGCGAGGCATTTTCCGGAGAAGTCCACACATGCTCATCCATTTCATGAACGGAATGCTCTTCTTCGTGGCCTTCCTCTTCTTCCTCATGACTGTGTCCCGGCTGTTCTTCCATCCCCTGGACATGTTCCTCTTCTACTGTCTCCACACAGTCAACAAGTCTGAGCGTCCGCATCCCGGTATCCGGCATGGATTCCAGAATATCTTCTACCCAGGCGTCATTTTCTCCGCCTACATAAATGAAAATGTCACAGTTCTGTATTGCAATAATATCCTGCGGGGTAGGCTCATAAGAATGGGTCTCCTCCCCGGGTTTCAGAAGCATTTTCAGATCCACTTTATCTCCGGCGATCTGCCGGACAAAATCATACTGGGGAAAAATGGTAGTCACTACGCTGATTCTGTCCCGGGCGTCATCTCCCCGGGCACTGCCGCCGGCGCTCTCCCCGCTCCGGGCGGCGCATCCTGATACCAGAATGCAGACCGCAAGAAGCCCGGCCGCAAGAACCACTGTCCTCTTTCTTCTATTTCCTGTTTTTCCCGTCATGCCTTCTCCTGTCTGCGCTCATATTTCGTAAAACGGAACTCCAGGTCAAAACAGGTCTGCTCCTCCCCTTCTTCTGTCATTTGCCATTCTTCCATTTCGTCCAGATTCGGGAAAAATGTGTCTGCCTGGAAAGCCCGGTCAATTTTGGTTACAAATACTGTGTCACAGTAGGGAAGCATCATACGATAAATGCTTTCTCCTCCGATAATATAGATATTCTCTGAGTCATACTGTTCCAGTGTCTTCAGCAGCTCCTCTTTTGAATGCACAATCACCGCATCTTTGACCTTATAATCCGGATTCGATGTAAGTACTATGTTCGTCCGGTTTTTCAGAGGCTGTCCGTTGGGAAAACTTTCCAGAGTCTTTCTTCCCATCACCACAACTTTTCCTGTTGTTGTCTGCCGGAAAAATTTCATATCCGAGGGAATGCTTACGAGAAGTTTGTTGCCGTTTCCGATTCCCCAGTTTCTGTCTGCCGAAAGAATTGCTTTCATTAATCTATCCCTCCATTTTCAATTAATTCCGTGCTCCTGCCGGTTAACATTTATTTATACGCGCTATACCGCAACCGGAATATTCCGGATCTGCGGATGCGTTTCATAATTCTCAAGCTGTACGTCATCCGGCGTAAATTCGTAAAAGTCTTTCACATCCGGATTGAGCCGGAATACCGGTGCCGGAAGAGGCTCGCGTGAAATCAGTTCTTCTACCATAGGAATATGCCGGTCATAAATGTGGGCGTCCGCGATTACATGCACGAATTCGCCTGCTTTCATGCCGCACACCTGAGCCAGCATATGGATCAGAACCGCATACTGGCACACATTCCAGTTATTGGCTGTCAGTACATCCTGAGAGCGCTGATTGAGAATACCGTTCAGAGTCAGCACATCGCTGTCCTTTTCTTTTGTCACATTAAACGTCATGCTATAAGCGCAGGGATACAGATTCATCTCATGGAGATCCTGATGTACATAGAGATTGGTCATAATCCGGCGGCTGTAAGGATTGTTTTTCAGGTCATAAATCACCCGGTCCACCTGATCCATCATTCCTTCCTTATATTGATGCTTTACACTCATCTGGTAACCATAGGCTTTGCCGATGGAACCGCTTTCGTCCGCCCAGCTGTCCCAGATGTGGCTTTTCAGTTCATGGACGTTATTGGATTTCTTCTGCCAGATCCACAGAAGCTCATCCACACAGCTCTTAATGGCCGTCCGCCGGAGAGTAAGGGCCGGAAACTCCTTTGACAGATCATAGCGGTTCACAACACCAAACTTCTTGATCGTGTAGGCCGGAGCGCCGTCCTCCCACACCGGGCGTACTTTTTCCCCTTCCGTGCTCGTGCCGTTTTCCATAATATCCCGGCACATATCTATAAAAACTCTGTCCGCATAGCTCATATTCTTCCTCCTTAGAAGGGGACAGACCCCTTTCTCTCAATTTTTCAGGCAACTTCACCCAAGCAGTCCGTCTGTTTTACGGTTCCGCTATATTATACAACAGTTTCTCCAGATACTTGGTGAGAGCGTCCACCTCTCTTCTGGTCATCCCCCGGGTCAGCTCCCGGTCCATCCTGCGGCGGTCGCTTTCCATTTTACGGCGGATATCATATGCTTTTTCTGTCAGATATATTTTCTTTTTTCTTCTGTCATTTTCATTCGGAACACAGAAAATAAAACCTTTTTCATCCAGCCGCTTCAGGATCCCGGTTACTGTAGGATTTTTCAGAGACAGATGACGTTCCACGTCCCGCTGGCTTACTTCATCCTTGCTGGTGTGAAACAGATAGTCAAGCACCGCGCACTGGGAGGACGTAATCCCCAGTCCTTTCAGTTTTTCATTCAAATCCTTTTCATATACATTATTAATCTGCTTGATCAGAAACCCTATGGGCTGTCCGCGTCTTTCCATTGCAAAACCTCCCTGTCGTATCCCGCCTGCTCAGTGTTCCCAGTATACCACAGAATCCCCGGATCGTAAAAGTCCTGTAACCAAGAATTTCTATCCATAAACTGACAGGCATTCTTTCTTACTGCCCGGTTCTCTTCCTGCTGTCATATGAAAAAAGCATCTGAATCTTCCAGATCCAGATGCTTCTGTTAAGAGCGACAGACGGGGTTCGAACCCGCGACCCCGACCTTGGCAAGGTCGTACTCTACCAACTGAGCCACTGTCGCATTTTTGCTGTTCCGCTGACCGGAACAATTGATACTATACTACACTGCCAAAATAATGTCAACACTTTTTTTGCTTTTTTTAAAAAAAATCTTCCGTCCTTTTTCAGCGGCAGGTTTTCCCCTGCCTGCTGCCTGGCGCAGTATAAAGGCGGAGCCTTTTCTGATTCGGCTAAAAAAGCAGTATAATACAACTCTTCTGCAAATATGGTGCAAGTTTTTTCAGAAATTCTAATGTATAATCAGCATTATATAGATACAGGAGATTAAATTATGAAACTTTCTTACAGATCCACCCTTACGGCCTGTTATACCGGATATGTTGTCCAGGCTGTTGTAAACAATTTTGTCCCTCTGCTTTTTCTGACTTTTCAGAGTACTTACGGGATCTCTTTATCCCGGATCACCATACTGATTACCGTCAATTTTCTCACGCAGCTGACTGTGGATATGCTTTCTGCAGGCTTTGTGGACCGGGCGGGCTACCGTGCCTCTGCCATAGCGGCTCATGTTTTTGCTCTTGCGGGGCTTGCGGGACTTGCTTTTCTGCCGGATCTGACTCCGGATCCTTTTGCCGGACTGCTGATTTCCGTCATGATCTATGCGGTGGGCGGCGGACTGCTGGAAGTGCTGATCAGCCCCATTGTGGAGGCGCTTCCTACAGAAAATAAAGAAAAATCCATGAGCATGCTGCATTCCTTCTACTGCTGGGGCCATGTGGCAGTGGTACTTTTATCCACGCTGTTCTTCCTTGTCTTCGGAATCGAAAACTGGAAGATCCTGGCTCTTCTGTGGGCGGTTGTGCCGGCGGTAAATCTGATTGCGTTCACAAAAGTACCGCTCTATCCGCTTGTGGCTGAAGACGAGGAAGGGCTTCCTTTTACCGGACTTGTAAAAAGACCCGCGTTCTGGATCTTCCTTGTAGTCATGACCTGCGCCGGAGCAAGCGAGCAGGCGGTGAGCCAGTGGGCTTCCACCTTTGCGGAGCAGGGCCTTGGCGTAAGCAAAACGGTGGGAGATCTGGCCGGCCCCATGCTGTTTGCCATATGCATGGGGACATCCCGGTTCCTGTACGGCCTTTACGGGGATAAACTCTCCCTGCCCAAAGCCATGAGCGGCAGCGCGGTTCTCTGCATTGTCTCCTATCTTATTATATCCATATCCCCTGTGCCCGCCCTCAGCCTTGTGGGCTGCGGCATATGCGGTTTTTCTGTGGGAATTATGTGGCCGGGCACCTTCAGCCTGGCGGCAGCTTCCCTGAAAGGCGGCGGAACCGTGATGTTCGCCTTCTTTGCCCTGGCCGGCGACCTGGGATGCTCCGGCGGCCCCTCTTTTGTCGGACTGATCTCTGACTCTGCAGGCAGAGGACTTCATTTCGGAATTCTCTGCGCGATTGTATTCCCGGCCGTTCTGCTGCTTGGCGTTCTTCTGTCCGGGGTACGCAAAAAAGATTTGCCGGAAAATGCGGAGAATCCGGCATAACCGGCAGACGGCGGCGAATTCCCCTTGTTTTCTCCGTCATTCTGTTATATCTTAATGGAGTACGGTTTGTCCGGTTCTTTTCCGGACTGCCGCCGCACTTCATAACAGAAAGGGGACATCTGTAAATGAAATTTATTTATCCTGCAGTTTTCCGCAGATCAGAGTCCGGCGGATACAACGCCTTTTTTCCGGATCTGGAATGCTGCGAAGCTGCCGGCGATACACTGGACGAGGCCATTGACAACGCAAACGAAGCAGCCAGAAACTGGATCAGCATAGAGCTGGAAGAAGACGAACCGGCTCTTCCCTATGTTTCAGATATCAGCGATATCGAGACAGAAGAAGGAGATATTATAAGAAATATCTGCGTAAATATCCGGTTCTATGAAGGATGGGACGAATAAACCTCAGAAAAGCCTGTCGGAAGGAAGAGAAAATATATCTCTGTTCCTCCGGCAGGCTTCTTAAGTTTTCCGGTTTCATCCGGGTCAGTCGGATCTTCGCAGTCCGCTCCGCTGCCCGCTCATAACCGGACAGCCGCGGCGGGTCTATAAAGATTCCGCCAGTTCATTCAGTGTGCGGTATACCCGGTCCGCTCCCGCAGCCAGGAATTTTTCTTCCGTTCTGCGGCATTGTTCTTCTCTTTCTTCCGGAGAAAGGACCTCAAATTCTTCCAGAGAAAGCCCCATCTCAGAACTTCCTGTCACGATCCCCGCAGACAGCACGCCTGCATTTTTCCCCTCTCTGATATCCGAAACTGTATCTCCCACCTTAATCACACGGCGCACATCCATAAGACCCAGCGCTTCCATATTGCGGAAGATCATATACGGATACGGCCGGCCTTTCTGTCCGGTAGAATCAGGGCTGAACCATACGTCCGGCGCAGTGAGCCAGCCGGTCCAGAGGCAGCTCCGCTGCTTCCTCCATATGGGACAGGATATAATCCGCCGCCTGTTTTTCTGACTTCCGCAGATCACCGTAGCCGGCTTCTATCTGTTTTTTAATATTATTTTTCATAATCTGAACTGTAGGATTTCTACAGATTTTCCTTTCTTTTTTTCTGTCTGCTTCTGCTTTTCATTATAACAGACTCCAAAATTCCGCCTGAAAGAAAAAGTGTTAAATGTTTGTAAAGCAGGCTGTTTTTCCGGCAAATGTCCACTCATGCAGTCATGCCGGGCGTATCACGCGCCAAAAAAAGGGGCTGTCTCCCTCACCCGGGAAACAGCCGCCTGAATGCATTTCCTTTATTCAATTATAATATGTGCTTTATTCCACTGTAACAGATTTTGCCAGATTCCTCGGTTTATCCACATCCAGTCCCTTTGCCACGCTGACATAGTATCCCATCAGCTGCAGAGGCACAATTGCCAGACTGGTTGTAAAGTACTGTTCTGTCTTCGGCACGTAAACGGAGAAATCCGCATTATCCTCTATACTGTAATTGCCGTAGAGGGTAAGCCCCATCAGATAAGCGCCGCGGCTCTTAACCTCCACCATATTGCTGAGGGTTTTCTCGAACAGCGCTTTCTGTGTTACTACGCCGACGACCAGCGTCCCGTCCTCAATCAGACTGATGGTGCCGTGCTTTAATTCTCCCGCTGCGTAGGCCTCGGAATGAATGTAGCTGATCTCCTTCATCTTCAGACTGCCTTCCATGCTGATGGCATAGTCCAGACCTCTTCCGATAAAAAAGATATCCCGGGCATTTGCATACTTGCTGGCGAACCACTGGATCCTCTCTTTGTCATCCAGGGTTTTCTGGATTTTCTCCGGCAGTCTTCCCAGTTCTTCAATCAGCTCTCTGTATCTTTCCTCGCTGATCAGACCTTTTACATATGCCATTTCAATGGCAAGCAGATACATTGCGATCAGCTGTGTACTGTATGCTTTTGTCGTTGCCACCGAAATCTCCGGTCCTGCATAGGTATAGAGAATATAATCGCTCTCGCGGGCAATGCTGGATCCCACCACATTTACCACGCCCAGCACCGGAACGCCTTTCTCCTTCGCCAGACGCAGAGCCGCCAGGCTGTCTGCCGTCTCTCCGGACTGAGAAACAACAATTACAAGAGAATTCTTCATAAGTTTCGGATTTCTGTAACGGAACTCGGAAGCCAGATCCACTTCCACCGGCGTATCCGCCAGATCTTCCATTACATATTTTCCTGCCATTCCCACGTGATAAGCGGAACCGCAGGCCACGATGTAGACCCGGTCCAGATCTTTCAGAAAGTCTTCTGCAAGTCCCACCTCGGAAAAATCAATCCGTCCGTCTTTCACATATGCGCCCACAGTGTCCTGAACCGCTTTCGGCTGTTCGTGGATCTCTTTGAGCATGAAATGCTCATATCCGCCTTTTTCCGCGGATTCCGCGTCCCATTTGATCTCCACCACATCTTTCCGGATCTCTTCCCGGTCAATATTATAGAAGTGGACTTCATCCTTTGACAGCTCTGCGATCTCCAGGTTGCCGATATAATATACATTTCTTGTTTTATCCAGAATCGCAGGTACATCAGAAGCAATCAGCGTACCCGTGCCGCTCATTCCGATAATCAGAGGACTGTCCTTTCTTGCTGCAAATATCCGCCCCGGGCAGTCGTGAAACATCACGCCAAAAGCGTAAGAACCGCGGATTCTCAGCATTGTCCTGGTAAGCGCCTCCAGCGGCGTGCCGGTCTTCTTATAATAGTAATCTACCAGTTTTACCGCAATCTCAGTATCTGTCTGGGAGTAAAAAGTATATCCGGATTTCAGAAGTTTGTCTTTCAGCTCCTGGTAATTTTCGATGATTCCATTGTGTACCAGTACGACAGACCGGTCCGCAGAACAATGGGGATGCGCATTATTTTCAGAAGGCTCCCCATGTGTCGCCCACCGGGTGTGGCCGATTCCGCAGGTTCCCGGAACCGCCATGCCGCCGTCTGTCTTCTCAGACAGAATTCTCAAACGCCCCTTTGCCTTAACAATCTCAATATTTCCGTCTGCCTCATTGCGGACTGCAATTCCCGCCGAATCATAGCCTCTGTACTCCAGTTTCTCCAGTCCTGACAGCAGAATCGGAGCGGCCTGCTCCTCTCCCACATATCCTACAATTCCACACATGGCATTATACTCCTTTTATTACTCTTCTCAGCCGGCAAAGGAGACAGCAGTACATCCGGATCTCCGGCCCGGCACACAAAGCGCTCAAAATATCTGCCTGTCAAATAAAAAAAGGTAATAAAATCTTCCTTCCACATTGAAAGTTCTATTACCCGACACATCATTTCATCCTCTTTGCCAACTCTGTCGTCTATAATACCATTGTAAAACAGTTTTTGTCAATATTGCCGCCTTTCATTTTGATGCTCCTCATGTTAAAACCTGGTTAAGCCGCCCTATTTTTTCATTTTCGGGTCAAAAATAAGCGCCGCCAGATATCCGAAAATAAGCGCCGCGGAGATTCCGATCGCGCTGGCTGTAAATCCTCCCATAAAAATACCGATAAAACCGTGCTGATCCACCGCCTCTTTTACTCCCTGCCAGAGTACATTTCCAAATCCAAGAAGCGGGACGCCGGCTCCCGACTTCGCGAATTCCTGAAAAGGTTCATATACGCCGCAGAATCCCAGAAGCGCGCCTCCGCACACAAGAAGCACCATAACACGCCCGGGCATCAGTTTTGTCCGGTCCAGCAGGATCTGAACCGCTGCGCAGACCAGACCTCCAATCAAAAATGAATATAAATATTCCATACCTTTTCCGCCTTTCCTGTTCTTTTTTTCTGCTCCGGTTCTTTTCTTTAAAAATGCTCCAGAACAATCCCGTGGGCAATCCCCGGCACGCTGGCCCCCTCATTGAAGCTGACGGTTGACATCAGCGCTCCTGTGGGCACAAAAAGCACCCGCTTCCACTCTCCTGTCTCAATTTTCGGCAGTACAAAGGAAGCAAGAGTTACCGCCGCGCAGCCGCAGCCGCTCCCCCCGGCGTGAGTGTCCTGGGTTTCCTGATCAAAAATAATCATACCGCAGTCGATATGTTTTTTCCGGATGTCATAGCCCTTCCCCCTGACCAGATCAAAGAGGATGGACTGTCCCACATACCCCAGGTCTCCCGTAATAATTTTGTCATAATCCTCTTCCGTCCGGTTCATGTCCCTGAAATTCTGTACAATCGTATCCATAGCCGCCGGCGCCATACAGGCGCCCATATTCTGGGAATCTTTCAGGCCATAATCCACGATCTTTCCTACGGTGACTCCCGCGATCCGCACATGACTCCATGTCTCTTCCGCCCCCTGCATGTCCGTATCTTTCGGGGCCACAAGAAAAGCGCCGCTTCCCGTAACCGTCCAGTGGGCGGACAGGGGGCGCTGACTGGCGTATCCCAGCGGGAACCGGAATTCTTTTTCCGCGCTTCCGAAATGACTGGATGTTACCGCCAGCATATACGTCCCATACCCTGCCGCCGTACTCATGGCCGCAAGGGCAAGGGCCTCTCCTGATGTGGAACATGCCCCGTAAAGTCCGAACATGGGGATCTGCAGCGCTTCCACTCCCATCGACGTTGCAATCCCCTGACGGAGCAGATCTCCGCCGAACAGACAGCGGACCTCCTTCGGCTCTACATGGGCCTTTCCCAGCGCCAGAACACAGGCTTCTTTCTGCATGTTGCTCTCCGCTTCTTCCCAGGTCTGAGCCCCGAACAGATCATCCTGATTTGCCATATCGAACATTTTCGCCAGCGGTCCTTCCGCTTCCTTGCTGCCAACTACGGACGCCGCGCTTACAATTACCGGCGGCTCTTTAAATAGAAGACTCTGGCCTCCCTTGGTCTGATTCATTGTTTTTCCTCATTTCTCTGCTTGTTTTTAAGTCTGCTTATGCAGTTATTATCTGCCGGCATTTCCGGAATATACATATCGTAGTAACTTTTCTGTTATCCGGAATTCTTCTGTATTCCCATACATTCCGGAAACTCCACGCTTTTTCAGAGTATATTTTTGAGGGGGAGCCAGATAATAAGAAGAGACGGCCGGAAAAGCAGCATTATCTGCAGGCATGCCGGCTGCGGAAAAGTCAATTACTCCGCGGCAGAGGCCGGATTTTCACGGAAACATCCCGGTCTGTCTCTGCGGAAATAAAGGAGGCGCTTCTATGGATAGAGTACAGCAAATGAAGCAGGAACAGCAATATGAGAAATATGTCAAACAGAAAACACCGAAACACAACGTATGGGCCAATATGTTCAAAGCATTCCTCTCAGGCGGCACAATCTGCTTTCTGGGACAGGTAATCTATCATTACTGTGAGTTCCGGGAACTTTCCCGGGACGACTGCAGCGGATGGACTTCTCTGACTCTGGTACTGATCAGCGTGCTGCTGACAGGAACCGGCATCTACCCGAAACTGGCCAAATGGGGCGGCGCAGGCGCTCTGGTTCCCATCACCGGATTTGCAAACTCTGTTGCCGCTCCGGCTATCGAGTATAAAAAAGAAGGCCAGGTATTCGGCATAGGATGTAAAATCTTTACCATTGCCGGCCCGGTCATATTGTACGGAATCTTTACAAGCTGGGTGCTTGGACTGATTTACTGGATATGGGGGATGGTGGCATAGTCACCATCCCTTAAAAAAGAACAGACATGCGCCCAGCCCTTTGCCCAGCGCAATACTTAAAATGAAAGCAGTCAGATAGCGGACTACTCTTGCTCTCCTAAGAAACACGGGAAATACATTTAAAATTTCTGCCAGCGCCATCGCCCAGCATCCGGCAAAAATTCCTGCCAGTATTCCATATGCCGCAAGGAACCAGCCCCCCGCCGGCAGATCAATCTGGAATACATAAACAAAATTGCCCGCTATGCCGCCCAGAGCGGCACAGCTTTCATAAAAAAACATTTTGTCTCCTGTGTGCGTTCTGTCCGCGAAGTCTGCAACCACACCCAATTCTACAATAAACGCGAACAGACCGCCTGCCACCGCAATCCCGGCGCTAAGTCCGGCCAGAGCCAGAAGAATCTGAGCTGTCCACATCAATCTCATCCCCTCTCCTGGAGGCGTTTTCTACCAGTGTGGTCTGGATATCGTTTTCATACAGCCTCATCTGAATTTCCATCGGCGTAGGATCCACAGTAAACCGCTTCTTCCCGAAATGATTAAAGAAAAGAAGAATACCCACCGTAAGCCCCACCGAATATGTGACCTCCAGTATTGTAAAACCGGATGTTTCCTCGCCGGTGGCAAGCTCATGAATCTGTCCGAACAACCGGGTCACATCTACATCATTGTTAAATGCCATAATGGTAAATGCGGCTCCGAAAAAAGTAACTGCCGCCACAAATACTGTCTTTACCATATGCCACCACTTCCCCGGCGTACTCTGGTTTTCACAGGTAACGATAATATCTGTTTCTCCCAGATTCTGCACTTCTATGCCGGGGCAGTTTTTATGAATACAGGAAATAATCCGGAGAATGGAAATCACATATCTCTGACGTCCGGGCTGCTGTATCTTCAGAATTCTGAGAGATTTCACTTTCGGAATTATCTTTTTATCCGCACATTCCATGGATAAAATATCTCCCAGCGTGACTTCTTCTTTCGTCACTTCAACATCCCGGTTTCCTTTGATATAAAGAGTAACCGTATCAGATGACACAGCTTTCCACCTCCGTATTCTGAATTAAAAATCCTTCGGAATTTTCCTGCTGCGGATTTGTCAGCCAGTAGAAAATCCCCAGGGCTGCCGCTACTGCCACGACAGTAAGAATGGAATACCATATTTTTCTGTGTCCGTCATCCATATTTTCACCGACCTTTCCGTGCGTCCCGGAAGAGCACAGGCACATCCGGGCGCTGTATACTATTTCGGAAATAGTATCTGGATTTTCGGCGGAAATATGTGCTCAGATGCTCATTTTCCGCATATTTTCAAGTATTTTTTTCTCAAGCCTTGACACCTGCACCTGTGAGATTCCCATAAGTTTTCCCACGTCAGTCTGGGTTTTATCTGCGAAATATCTCAGATAAATCAGCCGGCGTTCTTCCGGATTCAGCGTCTCAAGCAGCTGTCCCAGCAGCATTCGGTCAAGAATTTTGTCCTCCTTTTTATCTTTTTCTTCAATTTTGTCCAGAAGCTGTATCTCACTGCCCTCTTTCTGATGAATGGGCCGGTAAATAGATTCCACCTCGCTTCCGGCCTCCATTGCCTGCACAATTTCCTCTTTCTCAATTCCCAGCTCACAGGACAGCTCTTCCAGCGTAGGCTCTCTTCCAAGTCTGTCCGTCAGTTTTTCCCTTGCCTGAAGGCTTCTGTAGGAAAGTTCCTTCAGAGACCGGCTGACCTTGATCATACCGTCGTCTCTCAAAAAACGCTTGATCTCTCCGGATATCATGGGCACCGCGTAGGTAGAAAACTTCACATCATAAGACAGATCAAACTTGTCAATGGCTTTCAGAAGACCGATACATCCGATCTGAAAGAGATCTTCAGTCTCTGTTCCCCTGCCGCAGAACCTTCTGACAACGCACCAGATCAGACCGATATTTTCTTCCACAAGCTGTTCTCTCGCTTCTTTATCTCCATCGTGCGATCTCCTGATTAAAGCGATTGTGTGGTCCATATCTCCCTTCCTTTTCCAATGGCCTTCTGCATTTTTACTGTCGTTCCTTTCCCCGGTTCGGACTCCACTTCTACCTGATCCATAAAAGCTTCCATAAAGGCAAACCCCATACCGGAGCGTTCCTGTTCCGGTCTGGTAGTAAACATGGGACGCATCGCCTCCTCTATGTTTTCAATGCCCCTGCCTGTATCACTGACCTCAACGAAAAAAATATTTTCCCGTATCCGGCAGCGGATATGTATCTTCTTTACCTCCTGGTCATATCCGTGAATAATGGCATTCGTCACAGCTTCCGAAACAGCCGTCTTCACATCAGCCACCTCCTCTACCGTAGGATTGAGCTGTGTCATAAATGCGGCAACTGTCACCCGGGCAAACCCTTCATTCTCCGATCTGCTGTCAAATCTGATCTCCATTTCATTCGTATTTTTCATACCTCATCCTCCTCATATATCTGCATAATTTTCGTCACACCTGACAATGTCAGTATTTTTTTGATTCTCGCATTTGCATGCACTGCCCAGACCTCTCCTCCGATCAGGCAGATCGTTTTATATCTTCCCATAATTACCCCTATTCCGGAACTGTCCATAAAATCCGTCTTCTCAAAATCAAAAATAATATATTTAATATGATTTCTGTCGATAACCGCATCCGCTTCCCGCTTCATCTCTTCCGCGTTATGATGATCCACTTCACGCGGCAGATAAATTGTCAGACAGTTCTCCTGAACCTGATATTTCATCATACTCCTCCTCATGAAATCTGATAAGGGTCTGCCCCCTTCGCACAGAATTGTGCAAAAATAAAGGATGTGCCATTCTGCACATCCTCTTCTTTAGTAATTTTCTGTCTTTATTCTTTATTTTTCTCTTTTTTAATATTGTCTGATCTATTTGAGTATTTTATTGTCCGCTGCTGCCGTCTCCGGTGTCTCCGCTGTCGGATGAGCCCTTAGTGGTCTGCAGGTTGTCAGAAGCTTCGTCCGCATACTGCGAATTCCCGTATTCATCCACTACTCTCTGGAAATAGGTTGCCGCATTTTCATTGTCTCCGCTGCCCATATAGGCTTCTCCCAGCCGGAAGAGCGCTTCGCCGTTATTATAGCCGGCATCCATTCTCACGACCTTGGAAAGAGCAGTAATCGCATCTTCATAGTTTTCGGCATCCAAAGCATTCCTGCCTTCCGACATCCTGTTTTCACAGGCTCTGGGATAAATTGTATCTGTCAGGTCATCATACTGGGCTTTCCCGTTATCTCCAAGATTATCTCTTGAAATACTGAGCAGGGAATCGGCCAGAGTGTTGGATTCATACGCGCCCGATCTGTATTCTTCCATAACTGCCATAAGATTCTCATAACTGTCAATAGTATTGGCCGCCTTCTGGGCGTCCGCCTCGGCGCTTTCACTTTCCGCGCGATAGTTATCCAGAGTTCTGGTCTGGGCGCTGATCTGAGCTTCCAGGGAATCAATCTGCTGACTGTATTCCCTTATCTGATTATTCAGACGCTCTGACCGGGACTGATTAACCGCCGGAGCTACCAGGAACCAGATAATTGCCGCGCCGATGGCCGCACCGATAAAAATATTTGCGACAGCAAGATGCGATGCCATTGATTTGACCGTAGAATGTTTCGGCTGAATAATTGTCTCATTGCCCAGACTATATTCCACAGCATCATCTTTTTTCTTTTTCTCAATTCTGCGGCCTCTGCCTCTTCTGGCCGTCATTTCATGCATATACCTTAACGTAGTCTCGTTTGCCGTATCAATTCTCCGCGCCGCGCGCAGCACCTGCCTTGCGCGGGAATACTGCTCCGTACGAAGATAAAGCAGAGCCAGCAGCTGATGAGCCTTCAAAAATGAAGGATGAGAAGTAATCACCTGTTTCAGCTGAATAATTGCCAGGTCTTCTCCGTTCTGGCGGCAGTATCCGATGCACTGGTTATATTTTTTTACAGCCTGATTAATCGTCTCAAGCTCATTTGCGGAGGCCTGTACTTCTTTAATAAAATAATTGGCTATGTTGTCTCTCGGACGCAGATTTTTACTGATAATCCACTCTACCAGAGCTTCCGCGACTTCTCCTGTTCCATAATATACAAGTCCCAGAAGATTTCTCGCCGCGATATTTTCCCTGTTAAACTGCAGGCTTATCCTGAGTGACTTTGCTGCCCCTGACATATCGCGGATCTGCGCCTTTCTCAGTCCATCATTATACCAGTAATTGGACTGGTATACGATCTTCTTCGCGTAATCCATTTATACTCACCACAATCTTTCTGACAAAAGTCATTTCTTCTGATCCATGACTTGTTTCAGAAGATCTGTCATATCCGACAGATCCTCCTGGTAAACAGCTTCCTCTATCTCTTCCACTTCGAGGCTGGGTTTGAATTTTTTCAGTTCTTCCTCATAGTTGAGCATCTGTATTCCTCCTGAATCAGTTCCTTTATCATCCCCGCCAGATACAGAGAACCAAGGCAGTAAACTCTGCGTTCTCCCCGGTGCGCCAGTATATAATGAAGCGCGTCTTTTACATTCTCTGTAACAATAACGGGTTTATCCGTGTATCTTTCAAACAGCCGGCCCAGCTCTTCTGCCTGAGCGGCCCTTCTGTCCGCAATCAGCGTTACCACATAAAAATCAGCCTGAACGTTCCGGCACAGACAGGATATCATATCCTCATAATCCTTGTCCTTCACCGCGGAAAACAGAATCACTCTGCCCCTGACGTCCGGCAGCACACTGGCCGCAAACGCTTCCACAGCGCTTACATTATGGGCCCCGTCCACATAGACATCCGGAAGGACTTCTTCCATCCGGCCTGCCCACTTTACGCCGGACAGCGCCTCTCTCCATATATCCGGATGTCCCGAATCTCCAAAGAGAATCCGCATGACTTCCAGGGCAAGCATGGCATTGGCCGGCTGATAAGTCCCGATATTATTCAATTTCCACGTGGTATTTCCATAATAAGCATTTGAACAGGAAAATGCAATATGTTTGTCCTCAATTCTGAGAATTTCGTACGCATCTTTCCCGATTTTTTTACACAAACTTCCGCGTTTTTCCGCGGTTCTTTCAATAACACCATCACTATCAGGAGATGTCTCCGCAAAAAGGACAGGAACTCCCGGCTTAATAATTCCGGCCTTCTCCCCCGCGATCTGCTCCGGCGTGCGCCCCAGATATTCCATGTGATCCATGCCGATAGAAGTGATCACTGAGGCCAGCGGCCGCTCTACTGTATTTGTGGCGTCAAGCCGGCCTCCCATTCCTGTTTCCAGCACAGCATATTCCACCCCGGCTTCCGCAAATGCAGCTGCCGCCATAGCAAACAGGAACTCAAAAAAAGTCGGATGAGGGAGTCCCGCCTCTTCCATGCGCCTTACACAGGAAAGTGTCTTCTCAAAAATAAAGGCAAACGCATCATCGCTGATGGAACGGCCGTCAATGACAATGCGTTCATTCATCTTCACAAGATGGGGCGAAGTAAAAAGCCCGGTCCGTTTTCCTTCTGAACGGAGCATAGCATCCAGGTAAGCGCACACGGAGCCCTTACCGTTTGTACCGGCCACATGGATAACTTTAACCGCCTCCTGAGGATCACCCAGAAGGCGAAGAAGAGTTTTTGTGTGTACGGCGTCATTTTTTCTGGTAAACTTCGGAATATCCAGAATATATGTTACTGCTTCTTCATATGTCATTCTTCCTGATCGTCCTCACTCACAAACGCCTGTCTTCCGTTTTCCACGGCGTTTTCATCTTCCGGCAGCTCAGTCAGAGTTCCGGCCTGGTATTCATACGTCTTTGAAGTCCGGAATATAGTATTACTTGACCCTACCTGCGCCACCATTATCGTATCGCCGTCTTCCAGATCCGTCTCCGTCAGATCCAGTCTGGTATTGTTCATAAACGTAGTGTCCTGTTTTTCTCCGTTAATATATACTTTACTCTGTTTCGTAAAGTTCTCCCCGTAAATGCTGCAGGTGCCGTCCAGCTGCTCCAGCACCTCCGAGATCTCTGCGTCTTTCACTCCCATTACCATGTGACCTTCTGTAATGGGGCTTCCGCTTTCCTCATATACATACTGCTTTCCATACATAATGTCATACTGAAGCAGTTCCAGATCTGAAAGATAATTCTTTGTTTCCTGCCGCTGCTGATGATAATTAAAGACAGTTCCCGAATGAATATCCAGACGGTCAAACACATCTGCCACCAGCTGATATGCGGCAATATTTCCATCTTCTTTTTCAAGACCTATATTATCCCAGATTACATAATTTGTATTATAAAGATATCTGCTCTTAAGATCCTTTGCCTCAAGATTCATCGTGGGCAGATGATCTCCGTAGAAAACAACTACTGTAGGCTCATCTCTTTCTTCCACAGCCTCAATCAGATCACCGGCAAACTGATCCATTTCATAGACAAGATTAACATAGTATTCCCATGCATTGCGCTCACCTTCATCTTCAACACCGCTGACTTTGATCTTCGGATTATCCAGTACCTTTTCTGTAGGGTATTCTCCGTGTCCTTCCACGCTGATGGTAAATACAAAATCCTGCCCTTCTGTTGTGTCCATAGATTCCATAATATTCGGTACAAGAATGTCATCTGTCGCCCAGCCTTTCGGAGTTGTCTGAAGAATATTCATAAATTCCTTGCTGGTATAGTGGTCAAATCCCATATTGTTGAATACCTGTGCCCGGCTGTAGAAATTTCCGCCGTTATTATGAAGGGCTTCCGCTCCGTAACCGAATTCTTCCAGAGCTGTAGCCGCGCTTTCCAGCACATTATTTTTCACATATGTTTTATACGGATATTCTCCCGGCCCGAAAAAGCGCATACTCATTCCTGTAAGCACTTCAAATTCTGTATTGGCGGTTCCTGCCCCTACAGATGGCACCTTAAAATATCCCGATGAATATCCGGAAAACAGTTTCCGCAGGTTCGGAATCGGATCTTCGGAGAATTTCAGCCACTCTACTTCCGTAGGATCGAAGAAAGACTCCAGCTGCACAATGATGATATTAGGCATCTCTTCTTCCGTTCTGCCGGAACTGCTCTGAGTAATTGTCCCGTTGTTGCTGATCTCTGCCATCGTTTCCTCACTGTAGCCTGCCGGCTTATTAATTCCTGTATTAAACAGACTGGCCGAGAAACAGTAGGGAAACCCATAATCTTCATATGCAAATGCAATATTTCCGAAATAATTGGAAATCACTCGCTTATCAATCGCCTCGTTGGTCAGGAATATGCAGAGCGCAAATGACAGCACGCTTCCCGCAAGAGCAATAATCCGATGCATCTTTCCCGTGTACTGTCCGCCTCTTCTCCACATGGAAACAACCCACAGAACAACAGCCACAATTCCGATAATCAGCAGTACCAGTTCTACCGGGCTGAAGTAATTGCCTGTCAGCTCCAGCGCGTCCGAAAGCACTTTCAGATCCTGAGCATTAAAAGGCGTTACTCTCTTTAGCAGAAGGTATCCGTTGCATGTGCCCAGGAAGATCCAGAACACACTGATAAGGATTCTCGCAAAAACCCTGCGCCGCACCAGATACACAAGTGTAAATGTAGCAAATATAAGGAACGAATTATACAAAAATACAAGCGGTGTCTCTGCCAGATAGTCCCATGCCTGAAAAAGGGAATGTCTGGAAATCAATTCAATTAAGAAATTGATCACACAGGCAAGCAGAAAATGAAGCGGAAGAGACAGCCGGTTCATCCACTTGTAAACCGGCCTCATCTTCCTGGAAAACGCACTGTTCTGCCGTTCTTCCAGGATTTTCTTTCGCCGTTCCCTTTTTTGTTCAAAATGCCGTTTTATATCTTCTTTTTTCAGATTTCTGACCTTAACAAAGAATCCCTTTATATCGGGTTTTCTGATCTGAATGCGTTTCATTTACATCCCCTTTTCTTTCTACACGGCAGGCAGTGGTTCAACGGTCTACTTTCTGAGTCCTGCCATTCTTTCTTTCACCTGCGCAAGCATCTGCGTATATTTTTCCAGTTTGTCCCGTTCTTCCTGAACCTTTGCTTCAGGCGCGCGGCTTACAAACCTTTCGTTTGCCAGCATTCCCTGAGCACGTTTGATTTCGCTGTTCAGTCTCTTTTCTTCCTGTTCCAGTCTGTTTCTTTCCTGCTCAAAATCCACCAGATCTTCAAGCGGCAGATAAACTACCGCGTCCGGCACTACAACAGAGACTGCGTTATCATCCACATCCTGTTTTGTCCGCTGAACAATGATCTCTCCTGCCGACATCAACGGCATGATGGATTCTTTGAACGTCTCAATGCCGGTACAGATATCATTATCCTCACTTACAATGTATACTTTTGTTTTTCTGTTATTCGGCACATTCATTTCGGCACGAATATTGCGGATTCCCTTTGTCATCGCTTTTACGCGTTCCATAATCTTCTCCGCGGCAGGGAATACCCTGTCTTCCCGGAATACCGGCCAGCCGGACATCATCAGAGACTCTTCGTCCGGCACAAGAGCGCTGTAGATCTCTTCCGTAATAAACGGCATAAAGGGATGAAGAAGTTTTAAGGCCTGAGCCAGTACAGTCTTCAATGTCCAGAGCGCGCAGTTTGCCGCTTCCGGATTTTCCTCTGCATGGTAAATCCGGTATTTCGCCAGTTCCACATACCAGTCGCAGAACTCATCCCATATAAAGTCATATACTTTCTGTACCGCAATGCCCAGCTCGTATTTGTCCATATTCTCGGTCACGTCTTTTGCAAGCGTGTTCACCCCGGACAAAATCCAGCGGTCAGCCGGCTGCAACAGAGAGTCTTCCGGCTCCTCTATGGTATCGTCTTTCATATTCATCAGAATGAAACGGGACGCGTTCCATACTTTATTGGCAAAATTTCTGCTTGCCTCTACTCTCTCATTGTAGAAGCGCATATCATTGCCCGGCGCGTTTCCGGTAACAAGAGTAAGCCGCAGTGCGTCCGCGCCGTACTTGTCAATAATCTCCAGCGGATCAATACCGTTTCCAAGAGATTTGCTCATCTTCCGTCCCTGGGAATCTCTTACCAGACCGTGAATCAGAACCGTATGGAACGGTGATTTTCCGGTGTGCTCATATCCGGAGAATACCATGCGGATAACCCAGAAGAAAATGATATCATATCCTGTCACAAGCACGTCTGTAGGATAGAAATAATCCAGATCTTCTGTCTTATCCGGCCATCCCAGTGTAGAGAACGGCCACAGCGCCGATGAAAACCATGTGTCCAGTGTATCCTCATCCTGTGTAAAATGCGTGTAGCCACACTTCGGGCACTTCTCCGGCGCATGGCGGTCAACAACAATCTCGCCGCACTCATCGCAGTAGTATGCCGGAATTCTGTGTCCCCACCAGATCTGACGGGAAATACACCAGTCTTTAATATTTTCCAGCCAGTGAAGATAAATCTTGTCAAACCGGTCCGGCACAAACTTCAGCTCTCCTGTTTTCAGGGCGTTGATCGCCGGCTTTGCCAGTTCATCCATCTTTACAAACCACTGCTGTTTGATCAGCGGTTCTACTGTTGTGCCGCAGCGGTCATGGGTTCCCACCGCATGAGTGTGAGGAACAACCTTTACAAGATATCCCTGCTCTTCCAGATCTTTTACAATCGCTCTTCTCGCCTCATAACGGTCCATTCCCGCGTATTTTCCGCCTTTTTCATTGATTGTGGCGTCATCATTCATAATATTGATTTCTTCCAGATTGTGGCGCTTGCCTACTTCAAAGTCATTCGGGTCGTGAGCCGGCGTAATCTTTACAGCTCCGGTTCCGAATTCCTTATCCACATAATAATCCGCTACAATCGGAATTTCCCGGCCTGCCAGAGGCAGGATTACATTTTTCCCTACAATATCTTTGTATCTCTCATCATCCGGATGCACCGCAATCGCCGTATCTCCCAGCATGGTTTCCGGACGTGTAGTGGCAATCTCAAGGAACCGGTCTGTTCCCACGATGGGATATTTGATGTGCCAGAAATGTCCTTCCTGTTCTTCATGCTCTACCTCGGCATCCGAAAGAGATGTATTACATTTCGGACACCAGTTAATAATTCTGG
This sequence comes from Mediterraneibacter sp. HA8405, assembly GCF_056148955.1. Lineage (NCBI taxonomy): Bacteria > Bacillati > Bacillota > Clostridia > Lachnospirales > Lachnospiraceae > Mediterraneibacter > Mediterraneibacter sp. HA8405. The sequence goes on from NZ_CM148758.1 coordinate 2,887,281, forward strand.
ATCCCTTGTAAATATATCCTTTCTTATAAAGGTTAATAAAGACCTCTTCAACCGCTTTCGAGCAGCCTTCATCCATTGTAAAGCGCTCTCTGTCCCAGTCGCAGGATACGCCCAGCTTCTTCAGCTGTCCCTCAATCGTTCCTGCATACTCTTCCTTCCACTGCCAGGTTCTCTTAAGGAATCCTTCCCGCCCCAGCTCCTTCTTGTCAATGCCTTCCTCTTTCAGCTGGTTTGTCACCTTAACTTCTGTAGAAATCGCCGCATGGTCTGTTCCCGGAACCCAGAGGGCGTTGTATCCTTCCATTCTCTTGTAACGGATCAGAATATCCTGCAGCGTATTATCAAGCGCATGCCCCATATGAAGCTTTCCTGTAATATTCGGAGGAGGCATAACCGTGGTAAACGGTTTTCTGCTGCGGTCCACTTCTGCATGGAAATACTTATTCTCGCACCATTTGTCATACAGTTTTTCTTCGATCGCTTTCGGATCATAAGTCTTTGCTAATTCTTTGCTCATTTCCTTCTCTCCTTGCGTCTCCCTCATTGTCTCATTTTACTTTTCTCTCATGTCTGCCGCGGACTTTTCCCCGGCATTCCCTGTCTGGCTCAGATCCGGCGTTCACGGAATTTTCACAAAAAAGAAACGCCCTTTACAAAATGTAAAGGGCGAAAACTCCGCGGTACCACCTTATTTCATACATTTTCCGGTCCGGCAGGACATGCCTCCCGCAGAAAATATATCTCCTTTGGTTCTGTAACGCGAACCACTACGGGACAGCCTATCTGCATCCTTCCAGAATACCTTTCAGCCATCCGGTTTAAAAGCTACCTTCCACTGTCCTTTTTCGAAACCGCCTCTCAGCCGGACATATACGAAAAACCGTCCGGGCAGTTCTCTCTGCCGGAAGTAACAGTGTACTCCTCTTTCTCGACACCTTTTACATTGTTACAATAGTATTAACTAAAAATTAACTATGAATACTATAGTCGGAAGATGCCGATTTGTCAAGCAATTTAAAGAATCTTAAGAATAGCCGTTCCTGAATCAGATACGCTGTTTCTTCCTTGCAGCCGCAATACATACAGCCAGGGAGCCCCCTGCTGCCGCGGTCCAGATCAGAACATTCCCTGTATCTCCGGTCTGAACATTTTTCTGTTCTGAAGTTCGGTCTTCTCCTGCATCTGTCCCGGAATGTTCATTCTGCTCTTCTTCTCCGACAACCAGATAAACGGCAGTCTGAGCATCCGTCTCAGATGCCCGGACTGTCCGAAGGGAGGATACGGTGCCTGCAAGAATCAGAGCCAGCGACACGGCTGCTATTCTCATACCCCGGTATTTCTTCATAACTATTTATCTGTCAGAGAAATGGAATAATTAATCACACCCGAATAATTACCCGGTTCAATGCTTTCATAATTTAAAGCCCGGATTCTTCTGTTCTGGGTTCCCCAGTTACTGCCTTCCCAGGATACGATCTCATCGCCGATCTCATATCTTCCACCCGCCATGGCATCTGAATAATAAATCTCATAAGATGCCTCCTGAAGATTTCTGCTGTCCCATACAGCAAACTTATTCAGTTCTGTCGGATATCCTGCGCTTTCGATTACAACAGATACTTTCTTTCCGTCAGGAATAAAGTTTTCATGATTTTCAAGGTTCATTGAAAATGACAGATTCTGCGCGTCTTTTGAAAGTATTACTGTTGCCGGAACGTCTACGGTATATGTCGGAACAACTTCTTCCTCTTTTTCAAGTACAATTTCCTGCTGAACTTCCTGATCCGGAGTTATCTCACTTACTGTTGCCGCCATAACTGTCTGGCCTGCCATCAGAGTTCCTAATACTGCCACTGCTGCCAGTGACATCACTTTTCTAAGTTTCATAACTTTTTTCTCCTTTCTGCGAATTACTTTATATCAATATCCCGTTGGATACAGATACCCTTTTACTCTGTCACGTGAAGTGTCGTTTTGACATTTCCACCATTCATGTTTTCCTGAGTATCAAGTGATTTTGTCGCAATTGCAATACTCATCTCATAATCTCCGGGTTCAATCGCCGTTGTCAGATCAAATCCCCTGATCGCGTCTCCGGGCTTCACCCATTCACTTTCATAAATCGGATCGCCGCCGTCCAGACTGATGCTGAACTGAAAATAGCAGGGATTCGTTTCAGGATTTGTCAGTACAATCGGTATATCCTCCCGACCTGCATCTATCGTAATCTCCGGATATCCCGGGAAGCGAATGGACTCCTGTTCTTCCGGAGTATCCCCCTCTTCCTCATATCCTTCCGCACTTTTATCAAGAGTTACTCCCTGCGAATCATCAATGCGGTCTCCTTTCCTGCTCAGTATGGTCCCTATACCAACTCCGGCGCAGAGAACCATCAATATAATAATTCCTGTAATCAGATATTTTTTCTTCAAGATCCGAACCTCTCTTTCTTTGTAGAAGTATAAAACAGGATTTGTAAGCTTTTAATAAAGCTCATGTTAAAACTCTGTTATTTTCCGGTCCTGTTCAATCGGACGGACATAGCTCCCCCTGTCTGAATTGAGCGATACGCCCGGCAAATGCCCGCTCATACAGCCGTGACAGCTGCTTGCCGGATGTATCGCGCAAAAAAAGCAGAGAAGCCTGATAACTCTCTGCTTTTCAATAAATTTACAATTTTAAGCCGGAAATAATTTATCCTGTCATATCCTGAATCATTCCTACAATATCATAACCGTAATTATCTCCGGTAGCCCATCCCAGACCTTCCGGATTTTCCTGCTGGCCCAGCCATTCCACATATGGAGCCGAACCTTTTTTTACATAGGAATACCTGTCGTCCACACACTCATGCTCCAGTGCGTCTGCAGTGGCATATGCTTTCAGATGCTGAATCTGAGCGCGAATCCCGGTACGCACATCCGGATAGGAATTTCCCGGCACTCCGTTTCCCGTTGTGCCGATCCCCGCGAAATTAAACTGTTCAATTGAAGCATCGCCTCCATACTGGAGAAACCCCGTCTCCTTCATGGTCTGGGCAAACGCCACTTCCGCACGTACCCCCTCGGCTTCTGCTTCCTCATAATACATCTGGCAGAATGTCTCTATGGTATCTGCCCCTCCCTCGGAAAGTTCTTTTTCCGGATAAGTTTCCCCGGAGGACTGAAAATAATCTACCATCTGCTGTACAGTCACATCACTCTCGCCCAGAATGGGATACTGCCCTTCTGCCGAGGTTTCCTCTGCTTCAGACGCTGCTTTTTCTGCCAGACGGTTCTCCTCGGCCGCCTTTTCGCTCACATCTTCCAGGCTGTCCTTTTCTTCTGTCTGTACTCTCTCCGCCGAAGGATCACTCCCTGCCGCCCCGGATTCCAGAAGACCGGCTCTGCCTGCCAGGGTAAGGGTAAGGACGAGAAGCATGGCAAGTCCCGCCTCCATATACAGTCTGGTCCGTTTTTTATTTTTCAGTTTTTTCTTTATATCCAATCACATCACCTCCCGGAAGAGCTTTCAGAAAAATGGTGCTGTTCTTCCCTCCCACAGTACGTACAGCGGGTATATTTACAGTATATTCACATATAATACATCAATATACAAGAAAAATCTATCAAAGTTATATCGGGGGTTTTATGGAGATAAGAATAAAGAAATATATGATTTCAGGAATTGTATTTACATCAGCTGCGGGAATACTGTCCCATTTTTTGTATCAATGGTCCGGGAAAAATCCTCTTCTTGCACTTATTTCCCCGGTTAACGAATCCACATGGGAACACATGAAACTGATATTCTTCCCCATGCTGCTATTCTCGCTTTTTGCGTCCACGCGTCTGAAAGAAGCCGCGCCCTCGCTGACCGGCGCGCTCATTCTCGGAAATCTTCTGGGAACTCTGAGCATTCCGATACTATTTTACACATACACGGGCATAACCGGACAGAATTTCTTCATTGCCGATCTTGCCGTTTTCTTCACAGCAGTTCTTACTGCATGGGGCGCTGCATGGAAACTGCGGGACTCCGCAAAAGTCTTCCGCTGCCGCATTCTTCTCCGCAGTCTGGCTGTCCTTATGTGCCTTTTGTTCTTCATCTTCACTTTTCGCGTACCGGGTCTTCCTCTGTTCCATGCATGAAACAAATGGCCGTCACGTTTACATCCAGTCTCTGTGAGCAGGCCCGGAGCCGAAATTCTTATCAACAAGACGACAGTACTCTTCGTAAGCCGGCACACCGGAGAAATTCTCCGCAAGTACATCACGGATCTCCTTATAATACCAGGCCAGCGCTTCTTTGCTCTGCATACGGAATCTGGTCCAGAGCTGTTCCCCTGCCGCCGGATAGTCCCGGTCAATGTCACGCATATTGGAAAGCTTGTCTGCCAGACCAATCATCTGAACCGGAAGAGACGCACTCTTCAGCCTCTGAATCGTAGCCCCTTTCCGTTCCTCCCAGGACTGAGACTTATCCTCGCTTTCCTGCATAACCATATCGGCCACCCGGTCTCCGAATCTGAGCTTAAGCACATCTTTTGTAATGCCCCGGCAGTCCTCAATCGTATCATGAAGCACTGCCGCACAGATTACTTCCTCATCTTTTGTCATCGTTGATACAATATCCGCCACCTCGATCGGATGGACGATATAGGGACGGCGTGTTCCTTTGCGGAACTGTCCTTCATGAGCCTTTGTTGCAAATTCTATTGCATCATCCAGCATAGTTTTACCTCCGTTCAACTGCGCCGTGTCTCTGAGACACGTAATTTGTACGGGTTATGTATAAAATATGTAAAATTTCCATTAAGATACTGTAATTATAGCAATCAATTCATGGAAAAACAATGTAACCTTTGCCTATTTTTTCATTCCTTCCAACGGGAATCCATGATATATTAGACATAAAATGTGTCTCCTCCGCACTAATCGGCAGAACCGCTGCCAGCGGTCCGGAAACAGCCGCAGAGCATGACACAGTATCATTTATTATAACAGAGAGGTAATTATGCAAAAAAAATATGTTCTGATCACCGGAGCTTCCCGCGGCATCGGACGGGCATGCGCCCTTGCTTTTGCCGGCGCCGGATATCATGTATTTCTTAATTCCCGCCGGCCGGCCGAAGCGCTTTCCCTGCTCCGGGAAGAAATCCTGAAACAAGGCGGATCCTGCACCTGCGTTCCCGGCGATGTAAGCAGCGCCGCACAAGTCTCACAGATTTTTGAAATAATCCGCACTCACTGTCCGGCTCTGGATGTACTGGTAAATAACGCCGGCATTTCACATTTCGGGCTTTTAAGCGATATGAGTGATGAAGAATGGCAAAAGATTCTGAATACCAATCTTTCTTCGGCTTTTTACTGCTGCCGCGCCGCCATACCGGCCATGGTATCTGAAAAGTCCGGGCGGATCATCAATATTTCTTCCATATGGGGCGTCTCCGGGGCTTCCTGCGAAGCCGCCTACTCCGCTTCCAAAGCCGGACTGAACGGTCTTACAAAAGCCCTGGCAAAAGAGCTGGCTCCCAGCAATATCCAGGTCAATGCTCTGGCCTGCGGAGTTATCGACACGGCAATGAATGCCCGCCTTTCTCCTGAAGAAGCCAGAGATCTGGCCGATGAAATTCCAGCCGGAAGATTCGGGACTCCGGAAGAGACAGCCCGTCTCGTCCTTATGCTGGCGGAAGCTCCCTCCTATATGACCGGCCAGATTATCAGAATCGATGGCGGATTTCTTTGAATCTGTCACAGTTTCCCGTAAATTTCTCCGGGAACATATGCTTTAATACTGACTCCTTCCGGAAGATATTCTTCTGAGATCAGCTGTCCCCGGCTGCGGATCAACTGCAGCTTCCATGCTTCTTCAAAAGAATACAGCCGTTCAATATAGATCTGATCTCTGCGCAGGATTTCCAGAAGAGCTGCTTTCAGTTCTGCCAGCCCCTGCCCGGTTCTGGCAGATGTGCCAATGGAATAATCCGCCCTGAAATCTCTCTGGGGCGCCGGATCGTCAAGAAGATCCTGCTTGTTGAAAAGGGTTATCACCGGCTTGCCTTCGGCGCCCAGTTCGCGCAGAGTCTCATACACTACATGCATCTGTGTGTCCATATCCGGATTGGATGCATCTACCACATGAATAAGAATGTCTGCATATTTTGCTTCTTCCAGGGTGCTTTTAAATGCCTCCACAAGGTGATGGGGAAGCTTGCGGATAAAGCCCACAGTATCTGTAAGCAGAATCTCCTGGGTTTTGTCAAGTATCAGAGACCGGGTAGTTGTATCCAGAGTAGAAAAAAGCATAGCGTCCTCGGCGATTCCCGCATGGGTAAGGGCATTTTCAATACTGCTTTTTCCGGCGGAAGTATAGCCGACCAGGGCAGCTGTCTTTAATCCGGATCGGATCCTCTGATTCCGGATCAGCTCTCTGTGCTTTTCCACATCCTTCAGTTCCTGTTTCAGCCTGCTGATCCTTTCCCGGATTCTTCTCCTGTCCACCTCCAGTTTCTTTTCGCCGGGTCCTCTTGTGCCGATTCCGCCACCCAGACGGGACAGCGTTTTTCCCAGGCCTGACAGGCGGGACGCCCGATACCTCAGCTGTGCCAGTTCTACCTGGAGTTTTCCTTCCCCGGTCACAGCCCGGCCGGCAAATATATCAAGAATCAGAAGTGTCCGGTCCAGCACTTTACAGTCCAGTTCCTCCTCCAGATTTCCCAGCTGTGCGCTGGTCAGCTCATCATCACAGATAATTCCCGAAGCCTCTGTCTCCCAGAGAAGTTCCTTTAATTCCAGTATTTTCCCTTTTCCTATATATGTGCCCGGATGAGCAGACTCCCGTACCTGGATCATTTTTCCGGCCACTGCGGCCCCGGCAGTCCTGGCCAGATCTGCAAGTTCATTCAGAGACTGCTCCGCCGTTTTCTCTCCTCCTGTTGCAACTCCTACCAGAATCACCTTCTCGGTTTCTTTTCCCGCTTCATTCTGTACTGTTTGATCTGTATTCTGCATAATTCCTCCTTGAAAGAGATAATGAAACACGGCAGTGCAGAGCACACTACCGTGTTTCTAAAAATTCCGCCTCTTTTTCGACAGCCTCATCCCCCGGATACTCCTCCAGATACTGGGCCGCTTTCTGTTTTGCGCTTTCCCAGTCGGCAGTCCGCTCATAACAGATAATCTCATTATACCGCATCTCCCTGATCAGGTCAGTATCTGTCTCACTGCCGGATGCAGTGTCTGCCAGGGCAAGGCCGGACTGAAAATATTCCAACGCGCTTTCATAATCCGATACATTCATCGCACAGATTCCCATCAGGTTATAAATCTGCACCGTCTGTTCTCCGCCCTGGTCCAGCGCGGTCTGAAATGCCTCCAGAGCCGGGCTGTAATCTTCCATTTCATAATAAGCCATGCCAAGTCCTCTGTAGGCTTCCGCGATTTTATCCCCGTCTTCCTCCACGGCGGACTGGAAATAGTCCCGCGCTTCCTCATACTCTCCGTCTTCCAGAGCTCTGATCCCGTCGCTCAGCGCATTCGAGCACCCGCCCAGCAGACAGGCCGCCAGAATCACCGCTCCGATACCGGCTGTTTTTCCCTTTTTCATCATATTACATCACTCCTCTACTCCGGATATTTCATCATCCAGAAAGAATTCAAAATACTAATCAGCATAACACAGATCTCTGCGATAATCGCATTCTGCATTGTTATCAGTCCAAAAAACGCAAGCCCGATCAGAAGCACCTTCATGGCCGCAGCCAAAAACATATTCTGCTTTACAGCACGCATCGTTGCCCTTGAAATCCGTATCGCATTGATAATCCTGGATGGCTCGTCTTCCATTAATATGATATCAGCCGCCTCCAGCGCAGCGTCTGCGCCCAGGCCGCCCATGGCGATCCCCACATCCGAGAGCGCAAGCACCGGCGCGTCATTGATCCCGTCTCCAACAAAAGCCAGTTTCTCGCCCTCCATCTCACTTTCCCGGAACTCTTCCAGCTGCTCTACTTTATCCTCCGGCATAAGCTCTGCATAAACACTTTCTATTTTCAGCTTTGCCGCCACGTTTTCGGCCACCGCCTCATTGTCTCCTGTCAGCATAACGACCGCCAGCTGCCTTCTGTGAAGCCAGCGGATCAGCCTTCCCGCATCCTTTCTTATTGTATCGGAAATAAGGATGTGTCCGGCATATTCTTTCTCTACAGCCACATGGACTGCCGCGCCCGGTTCCGGAACCAGATGGCAGAATACGCCCTGCCGATTCATCAGTCTGCTGTTTCCGATAAAAATCCGCCGTCCGTCCACTACGGCGCAAAGCCCCAGCCCCGGATACTCTGTCACTTCTCCCACCCGGGACTTATCCGGTTCTCTTCCGTATGTTTTCCGAAGAGATACCGCAATCGGATGCGAAGAGTAAGTTTCCGCCAGTGCGGCAAGCTCCAGCAGTTCTTTCTCTGTCATCTTATAAGGGACAATCTCCTGCACATGGAAAACACCTTCTGTCAGTGTTCCCGTTTTATCAAAAACAAATGTATCGACCCGGGTCAGAGTTTCAATACAGCTGCTGCCTTTGATCAGGACTCCTTGTCCGGCGGCTGCTCCAATTCCGCCGAGAAATGCCATCGGAATAGACACAAGCAGACCGGAAGGACAGGCTGCCACCAGAATAATCATTCCCCGGAATATCCATTCTTCTTTTGCCTCCATAAATATCATAGGCGGCAGAATGCAGGTGAGCAGCGCAATGAGAATAGCGACAGGCGTATAATATCTGGCAAATTTGTCTGCAAGCCGCACACTCTCCGCTTTCTTTTCATTCGCGTTTTCTACCAGTCTCATTATTTTGGAAGCAACAGAATCATTATATACTTTTACAACTCTGGCTTCCAGCACGCCATTTAAATTGATAGCTCCGCTGTATATCCGGTCTCCCACTTTCACCGTTCTGGGGGTAGATTCGCCGGTCAGCGCCTTCATATCGATCGTTCCCGTTCCCATTGTCACAACCGCGTCTACCGGAATCTTTTCCCCCGGTTTCAGCACAATAATCTGTTTAGGCTTAAGATCCTGAGGTTCTACCACTCTCTCCCTGCCGGCTTCTTTCAGGTTGGCGTATTCCGGTCTGATATCTATAAATCTGGCTATAGACTTTTTGGTCTGACTTAAAGACAGCTCCTCCACCAGTTTTCCAGCCTGATAAAGCAGCATAGCCCCACCCGCCTCTTTCGGCCTTTCCACGGCAAAAGCTCCGCAGGTAGCCACAATAATTAATAAATTCTCGTCAAAAAATTTTAAACTTGTTAATCTCTTTATTTCATCCAGATATGTTGTCGCGGACAAGATAATATACGGCACCAGAAACAGTACTGTTGTTGATGCCTTTCCCGTATTCCCGTAAAAAGATACTGCCCAGACAATAATATATGTAAGCAGACCCAAGCCGATTTCAATGCCCTTCCGCTTTGCTCTTTCCGTCATAACTTTTTCCCAGCTTTTCCTTTTGAGCTTTTCGCCCTGATTTTATCTTCCGTACTATTTCCCGCACATTTTTATTCCCGGATGTGCTCCATCCCCTGGTTTACGATGGTCTTAATATGACCGTCTGCCAGTGAATAAAATACTGTTTTTCCCTCCCGCCTGTTTGTTACCAGCTTCATCTGCTTAAGCATTCTGAGCTGATGGGAAATGGCTGACTGCGTCATATTCAGCGTCTGCGCGAGATCACAGACACACATCTCTGACTGGAGCAGGACGCAGAGTATTTTAATTCTTGTAACATCCCCGAACACTTTGAAAAATCCTGCGAGCTCGGTCAGTTCTTCCTCTGCCGGGAGACAGCTTTTCACCTTATCCACTGTATCTTTGTGAACATGGATATAATCGCAATGTTCGACTTCTATTCTCTCCATGTATCATTTCTCCCTTCAAATATCTAGTATAACGAAAAGAGACGAAAGCATCAATATCTTTCGCCTCTTTTTGTTCGTATTCACTTTTCTTCTCCGGCATAATTCAGAGATTTCTGTTCCGGCCCTGAACCGATCACATTGTTCAGCACATCATTCATATTATCCCGATTGGCCTGATGCTCTATACATTCCTGTATCGCCTCATTCAGAGAAAGCATCTTTTCATCCAGTTCAGATACCATTTTTGCACAATCTCTCAAATCACGGCTGATATATTCCGGAGCATTTCCCTCAAATTTATAATAAATCTTATGCTCCAGGCTTGCCCAGAAATCCATTGCAATGGTACGAATCTGGATTTCAACCTTTGTATCTACCACGCTGTCCGACAGAAAAATCGGTACGGACACCAGCATATGGTAACTTTTATAGCCGCTCTCCTTCGGATTTCTGATATAATCCTTAATGGAAAGCACTTTCAGGTCGCTCTGATTTCCTATCATTTCAGCCAGCCGGTAAATGTCGGATGTGAAAGAACAAATCACTCTTACGCCTGCAATATCGTTCACATATCTGACCATATTTTCAATCGAGGTCTCATATCCATACCGCTTCAGCTTTTTTACAATGCTCTCCGGCGTCTTAATCCTGGTCTTGATATGCTCGATAGGATTATACTTGTGCACATGTTGAAACTCTTCATTGAGAATCTCCAGCTTTGTGCCTACTTCTTTTAAGGCTGCATTATAAAGAAATATCACAGTCTTCCAGCTGTCGACATCCTCGTAACTTTTCAATGCGGCCTCAACCTGCTGTTCTCCTTTCATCGCGGACATCCCCCATTGGTTGTTATGTTAGTCCATAGTATACCATATTTTGTGTCTCCTGTCACAGAGTTCACTCTTTTTTTAGAGGTTTTTAATTTTTGAAAACAATCACAATTCCGGTCAGTCCTCTTCTATAACCTGTATTTCCAGATAATCAAAGTCAATCATATCCACAAAATTATCCTGATAAAATCTTGCTTTTGCATGTCGTTTGAATTCGTCAATTGTAGCGTCAAGCCAGATCGGCTTGCTCAGATCAAATGCATAGCAGACTTCATCCAGCGCGCGGAATATTTTATGTGTCCGGGTATCCTCTGCCTCTTCGCAGACCACCATATCCCGGAGCATTCTGTTGTCCTTAAACTCTTTTGCCCATAAACGAAACATATCTTTCCCTCCACGTATTCTGTACGGTAAAAGAAAAAACCGGAAACACTGTTCCTGCAGTACTCCCGGTTTGATTTTAAGCAGATGACGGGAATCGAACCCGCCTTCCCAGCTTGGGAAGCTGGTGTTCTACCGATGAACTACATCTGCGCTTGCCATGGTATGAATTATAACGCTGATCCGGCAAAAATGCAACTGTTTTCAGTCAATCTGCCAGTCAATCGGCTCCACGCCGTGGCTCTGTAAAAACTGGTTTGTCCGGCTGAAAGGTCTGCTCCCGAAAAATCCTCTGTATGCAGACAGGGGACTCGGATGAGGCGCAGTGAGAATCAGATGATTCGGATTAGTCAACATCGCCTGCTTTCTCTGTGCCGGGCTTCCCCAGAGGATAAATACAATCGGACGGTCCTGACTGTTCAGCGCCATAATCGCCGCATCCGTAAATTCCTCCCAGCCGATTCCTCTGTGGGAATTCGCCTGATGCGCCCTGACAGTAAGCACCGTATTAAGCAGAAGCACGCCCTGCTGAGCCCATTTCGTCAGGCAGCCGTGATTCGGGATCGTACAGCCCAGATCATCGTGCAGCTCCTGATAAATGTTCACAAGTGACGGCGGAATCTCTACGCCTTTCTGTACAGAAAAACACAGACCATGGGCCTGTCTGTGATTGTGATAGGGATCCTGCCCCAGGATCACCACCTTAACTTCCTTGAGTGGCGTAAGATGAAATGCATTAAAAATATCATCTGCAGGTGGAAAAATCAAATGTGTACTATATTCCTGTTTCACAGTTTCAAACAGTTTCCTGTAATATGGTTTTGAGAACTCTCCTTTTAACGCTTCATACCAGTCGCCATTTAAGCCGGCCATATCCCTACTCCTCCGCAAATTATCTGAATAATATCCCCAAAGGGGACAGACCCCTTTGGGAAAAATTGTGTGAATATTTTTTCTAAACAGAGCTGTACTTACAGACGGACACTTACGCCTTCCCGAAGAAGGTATTCTTTTACCTCCCGGATTTCCAGCTCTTTATAGTGGAACAGAGACGCGGCCAGAGCCGCGTCTGCTTTCCCCACAGTCAGCGCCTCTTTAAAATGCTCCAGTGTTCCGGCACCGCCGGAAGCAATAACCGGAATGGAAACACTTCCGGCAATAGCCCGGGTCAGCTCCAGATCATACCCTGCCTTTGTACCGTCCCCGTCCATACTGGTCAGAAGGATCTCCCCGGCTCCCAGAGCCTCTGCCTTTACAGCCCACTCTACCGCGTCAATCCCCACGTCAATCCGGCCGCCGTTTTTGTAGATGTTCCAGCCCGAGCCGTCCTCCCTGCGCTTTGCGTCAATAGCTACGACTACACACTGACTGCCGAATTTATCTGCCGCATCGCTTATAAGACGCGGATTATTTATGGCCGAAGAATTTACAGATACTTTATCTGCGCCTTCTCTTAATATTGCGCGGAAATCATCTACTGTTCGTATTCCTCCGCCTACAGTAAATGGAATAAATACACATTCGGCCACTTTTCTTACCATATCCGTCACGGTTTCCCTGTTATCTGACGAAGCAGTAATATCCAGGAAAACCAGCTCGTCTGCGCCTGCCTTATCATACGCCTTTGCTATCTCCACCGGGTCGCCGGCATCCTGTAAATCAACAAAATTTACTCCTTTTACAACCCTTCCCGCATTGACATCCAGACAAGGGATAATTCTTTTGGTAAACATAACTGTCCGTCTCCTTTCACGGCTGCTCTTACAGTTCCACAAAATTTTTCAGAATATGAAGTCCTACATCGCTGCTCTTTTCCGGATGGAACTGACAGGCAAATACATTATCCTTCTCTACCGAAGCATGAATATGGACCCCGTACTCTGTGGACGCTTTTACAATGGATTCATCTCCGGCCTTCAGGTAATAGGAGTGTACGAAATACACATATGCATTTTCTTCTATTCCCCGGAACAGTCTTCCATTATTTTCAAGATGAAGTGAATTCCATCCCATATGCGGGATCTTCAGTCCTTCCTTTTCCGGTATACGCAGAATTTCTCCTTTCAGTATGCCAAGGCCTTCCGCGCCGGGTGCCTCGTCGCTCCGTTCAAAAAGTAGCTGAAGTCCAAGACAGATTCCCAGAAATGGTGTACCGTTTTCTGCCACCTTGCGCAGCACTTTATCCAGTCCTCTGCCACGGATTGTATCCATGGCATCGCCGAATGCTCCCACTCCGGGAAGGATGACTTTATCCGCTCTCAGAATTTCTTCGCTGTCTCCGGTCACAAGAGCTTCCCGGCCCAGAAAATGGAGTGCTTTCTCCACACTTTTTATATTGCCTGCATCATAGTCAACGATCGCTATCATTTTTTTACTCCTTTCCGGATATGTGAATCTGTCCTCTATTTCTTCCCTACGCCGGTCTCTACAACAGGAACCTGAGCGTCGTCTACCGCATCCAGATTATGTATATATTTTCTTGTCTCTTTTACAATAACCGGGGATAGCAGCAGCACTGCGATCAGGTTCGGTATTGCCATCAGAGCATTCAGAATATCCGCAATCTTCCATACAAGATCAAGAGCAAGCACAGGAGCAATCAGCGCAACCGCAATATAAAGAACTCTGTACGGAATCAGGCCCTTTTTTCCGGAAAAATACTCTACACAGCGCTCTCCGTAATAAGCCCAGCCAAGGATGGTAGAATAAGCAAAAGTTATGATGCCGACAACAAGGATAAACGGTCCTAAATAGGGAATCTGCCCAAATGCTGCCGTTGTCAGATCTCCGCCGTCTGATGTCATATTCATTGTAATTTCTGTGTTCTTCATCATAGTAGACACAAGTACCAGACCGGTCATCAGGCAGACCACTACTGTGTCCCAGAAAGTTCCCGTTGAAGATACAAGTGCCTGGCGCACCGGGTTTCTTGTCTTGGCCGCTGCAGCCGCAATAGGCGCAGATCCCATCCCTGATTCATTGGAGAACAGGCCTCTTGCTACTCCGTACTGAATAGCATAGCGAATACCGCCGCCTACAAATCCGCCTATAACCGCCTGTTCATTAGAAAATGCTGACTGACAGATCTTGACAATAGCCGGAAATACAAAGTCATGATTGATCGCAAGAATGATAATACAGCCCAGCACATAAAATGCCGCCATAAAGGGAACCAGTTTCTCACATACGCTTGCGATACTCTTAATACCGCCGAAGATAACAAATGCCGTCAGAACGGCAATTACTACGCCCACTATCCACGGTTCAATTCCCAGATTATTATTGCACACCTCGGCAATAGCGTTTACCTGTGTGGCACAGCCGATACCGAAAGACGCGCATCCCGCAAACACTGCAAAAATCATGCCCAGCCATTTCATATTCAGGCCGCGCTCAAGCGCATACATCGCGCCGCCCTGCATACGGCCGTCCGCAGTTTTTACACGGTATTTTACGGCAATCAGGGACTCCGCATACTTTGTGGCAATACCAAACACACCGGTCAGCCAGCACCACAGAACTGCTCCCGGTCCGCCAAGCGCAACAGCAGTTCCTACGCCAATAATATTTCCGGTTCCGATTGTAGATGCCAGAGCAGTTGCAAGAGCGCCGAACTGGCTGACCTCACCGTCTGCTCCTTCTTCCTTTGAAACGGAAAACGGAATTCCTTTTGTAATTGTCTTGCGTTGAATAAAACCTGTGCGGATTGTAAGAAACACATGCGTTCCCAGAAGGAGCGCAATCATTCCCCACCCCCAGACAAAATCGTCTACAGATGCAACTGCATTATAAATCTGCTCATACATTAAGTTTCCCTCCTGTTTCTCTCATTGATAACAGCCCGCGGCAGGCCGGCTGTACTGTTTCCCCACTGCTGCAATTATTATGCCTTCCGCACAGCAAACTGTTATAACAGATGAGGCATACGCAATACCGACTGTTGCCAGTTGGCATACCGTATGCCTCAAAATATTTTATATTAACAAAAGTTATTTTACCGCATTTTTAGTGTGATGTAAAGCCGTAATTTCATCACTTTACCTTGGCATAATTTTGCCGCTTTACTCTGTCAACGTGCCGGGTCCGGCAAGCAACTTTGTTTCTCCGCTGTCTTCCTGTATGTTCTGCGCATCCAGTTCAAACCAGAATTCCACGCCATTATCAAAATTTTTCACACCATAGCGCTGGTGGAAAGACTCCATGATCGCCTTTACAATAGAAAGTCCGATTCCGTTTCCTCCGTATTCTCTTGTATGCGCTTTATCAACCTTATAGAACTTATCCCAGAGTTTCGGCAGGTCCTCTTCCGGTATCGGCTTCCCGCTGTTAAACACTGACACCCTTACTTTACCGTTGTCTTTGCATATTTTTACTTCGATGCGTTTTTCATTTTCCACATGATGGATGGCGTTGGTCAGATAATTTCTCACAACCTGCTCCGTTTTAAACTCATCTGCCCATACATGAATCAGATCATCAGACACAAAATTCACTTCCGCTTCCGCCTGCTGGATCAGGATTTCGCAGCTGGCCACTACGCCCCGGACAAGCCGCACGATGTCAAACCGCTCAAACACCACTTCATCCGAGCCAAATTCCAGCTGATTCAGCGTCAGCAGATTTTTGACCATCTGATTCATCTTGCCGGCCTCATCCATAATAACATCACAGTAGAATTCCCGGCTTTCGGCATCGTCATTGACATCTTCCTTCAGGCCTTCCGCATATCCCTGAATCAGCGCAATCGGCGTCTTCAGTTCATGAGAAACGTTGCCGAGGAATTCATTCCTCATATCTTCCATTTTTTCCTTCTGTTCAATATCCTTCTTCAGCTCATTGTTGGCTCCCTTCAGTTCGGAAACCGTTTTTTCAAGCTGTGCGGACATTTTATTGAAGTTTTCGCCAAGAATGCCTATTTCGTCACTGCCGCCCCGGGTATATCTGGCATCAAAATTCAGATTTGCCATTTCCTTTGACAAATCTGCCAGCTCCATAATCGGCTTCGTTATCTTCCTTGAGAAAAACCAGACAAGCGCCCCGCCAAAGATAATGCCGATCACTCCAAGATAAATCAGAAAACGGTTTGCAAGAGCCGCGCTCTCCCGAATACTCTCGAGAGGGCTCTGCATCATAAAGAAAGAGCTGTCTGAAAAATATCCGTACATCTTCAGATATTCTGTGCTGCCCTGCCAGTCAGATGTACGGTATAGAATATAGTCATCTGTCTGCTGCATTACATATCCCGGAACAGAATCATTTTCCACAATATTCTGAAAATCGGCCAGCATCTGCAGAAGACGGGGATCCTGATCACTGATGGTAGAAAACGCGCTTTCCCCCCTGCTGTCTATTACGATTAAATCAATATTCATTTTTTCTACCTGATACAGAATTTTATGCTGGACATCATCATCCCTGAAGGTATCTTTTTGAAGAGCCTGATCCACATCTTTGTAAGTGTCCAGAAGGTCTTTTGTTTTATAGGAAAAATAATACCGCTCAAGAAATCCCATATTCACTACAAACAGAGTTCCCAGGATAAAAACGAGCACACAGATAAAAATAACTGTTATCTGTCTCCGGATTGAATGTTTCATTCTTCCACCTCAAATTTATAGCCCATGCCCCAGATTGTCTTTATATACTCGCCCTTATCTCCCAGTTTGCTTCTCAGTTTCTTTACATGAGTATCAATGGTACGTGCATCTCCGAAGTAATCATAATTCCATACATTATTCAATATTTTTTCTCTGGACAGCGCAATTCCCTGGTTCTCTATAAAATACGCCAGAAGCTCAAATTCCTTATAGCTGAGATCAACAGATTTCCCGTCTATTTTTACGATATGGGCTGCTTTGTCAATAACAATCCCGCCTGCAGACATCACGTCTTCTCCCTCTGTTCCAAGCGTTCTTCTCAGGATCGCATTCACTCTGGCCACAAGGATTTTCGGACTGAACGGCTTTGAAATATATTCGTCTACCCCCAGTTCAAACCCCTGAAGTTCATCCCGTTCCTCAGACCGGGCCGTCAACATGATTACCGGAACTTTTGATGATTCCCGGATCTCCCGGCACACCTGCCAGCCGTCCATCCTGGGCATCATTACGTCCAGAATAATCATTGCAATATCTTTGTCTTCGTAAAAAATATCCATCGCTTCCACGCCGTCTGCCGCTTCCAGAACAGTATATCCTTCTCTGCTCAGAAAGTCCTTTACCAGCTTGCGCATCCTGCTCTCATCATCCACAACAAGAATTTTCACCTTTTCCATCACGGATCCTCACTTTCTGTTTCTGCTGTATATTCAGTCTTTTCCGGCTGTTCCATTCATTCTTATTCTATCCTATATCCTAGCAGGAAAGTATGTCAATCCTGTGAACTTAAGATAGATTCGGATTTGTCGAAGGGAATTTCCGGACAGCAGACACAAACCGGAAGGGAAGGAAGTTTTTATAAGACGGATTCAGAAGAGGGGGACAGGAAATTCTGATTCCGTTCCATGAGTTAAGATAAATAGAAGACCGGGAATCAGCTAAAAGCAGGATTTACGGCGGGCTAACTCGCATGCGCTCGGACAAAGCCCGCCGCAGATCCTGACGCTGATTCCCGGTCTTCTATTTATCTAAACTCATTTCAGAGTCATCAGAATTTCCTGTCCCCCTCTTCTGAAAGGCGCATCCAAAAACTCTCCGGACTTCCGTTTTTCTCTTACTCAGTCCGGAATTTTCCTTCGCAAATCCTCATAAACCAAAAAAGAAAGGGGTGCTTTAACGGCGGAGACGGCAGGTGATCCAGGCAGTAGTGATGCTTTAGATCCGGGCAACTGCAGTCGGAACAGCCATCACTTCCGAATATCAGCACAGTGCAATATTTACCAGTAAAGTTCCCCTGATTCTTCCCTTTATGAGGAATTGCGAAAGGTACTTCTGCATTGGGAAAAAGCAGAAATATTCAGGAACTTCTTGCGGATAGAATACACAGGAGATACGGGATGCGGGATCCTTGTGACTCGGAGGAATCTGTCAGAAAAACAAAGGATCTGATGTCTGATGTTAAGGCCTGAGATGAATCTGCCCGAACGCAGTGAGTTTTCATCTCAGGCCTTGCTTTTAATCAGATTTCAGATCCTTTATTTTTCTCAGATTCCGGAGTGGAACAAGGATCCCGCATCCCGTATCTCCGTCCCGTTCTATCCAGGAAATTCTGAATTTTTTTCGGTATTTCTTAATTCAAGTTCCCTTCGACAAATTCGTTAGGTTAGAATCGATGATGGTGTAAACGAAAAAGCAGTTTATAAACTTTACAGTAAACTGCCCCTTCGTTTGCACCATTTTCGATTTGACCTAATTGAACAAAGTAAGCGGCCGGGCAACCAGTCTCTATGGATTTTTAATCTTTTGCTTCTGACGCTGATTATACCAGGGCGCTAGAAAAGATTCCTTTTCTGAATCTACAGTAATTAGCCATTTTCTGATTAATGGGCACAACAACAAAACCTCAAACGTTGAGGCTGAAAAAATATGAAAGAATGATATACTTAACACCTTTGAGGAATTTTAAGCTGTGGTTTCCCCATGCGTCCACCGCAGACTTTACATACGCAGATATTTATGCCATAAAGCAGCTCCAATACCTCTGGCATCTCTTTATTCTTTAGTCTGGAAAGATATTTCTTGCATCCGAGGAGATTTCGGCATAAAGTAAGCTTTTTACCTTTGCTGCGGGAGCAGAGCAGTCCATAATGCCGGATCCGGACAAATCCCTTTGGAGGAACATGCATCAAAAAACGCCGGATAAACTCAACTCCTGACAGAGTCAGATCTTTCCACTTCCCTTCATTCCGGTAATCCTTCACGGAAAAAGTTACGGTTTCTTCATCCACGCGGATGATCCGATGGTTGCTGACCGCAATGCGGTGGGTATATTTCCCGAGATATTTGATTACGGATTGGGCGCCATGAAATGTCTTTTTACAATAAGGAACCCATTCTGTACCATAACAGGCATCCAGCAGTTCCCTGAAGGCATAATGGTTACGGAATTTTTCGGCAGTACCATGAAAAACCAGCTTGCTCGCTTCCCATAGCTTTTTTAGTTCTTCCAGATATTTTCCACGAAATACTTTGGAAATGATCTGGACAGGAAGGAAGAAGCTTTCTCCGTTGTCTTTCCACTGATTGTCAGAAGTCAGGCCGCCACCAAGCAGAATGGCATGGATATGAGGATGAAAGTTCATCTCAGATCCCCATGTATGGAGAATGAAAATGTATCCAGCCTTTGCACCAAGATGTTTCGGATCTGCCGTCAGATCGCGGAGCGTTGCAGACGCTGCATAGTATAAGGCGTCATAAAGGAGCTTCTGGTTACTGTAAATGACCGGATTCAGAAGATCAGGGACAGTAAAAACCAGATGGAAATAGGGAGCATCCAGGACATCCTCCCTGCGGGCATCCATCCATTTTTCCTTCGGAACCGCCTGACACATGGGACAGCAGCGGTTGCGGCAGGAATTATAATGGATATGAACAGTACCGCAGTCTTCACAGATGCTGACATTTGCGCCATATGCCCCTGTTTTGCAGTTTATGATGTTCCGGGCCACTTTTGCCTGTTCGGGAGAAGGGGTATATTTCTCAAGATATGCAGGATAAAAGCGCTGAAAAATATCCTGTACTGTCGGTTTATTCATGACCGGCACCTTCTTTCCGGTCAAAGGGGCTCTGGATCCCCAGCAGAGATTTATTGCTGACATGAAGGTATATTTCTGTGGATTTGGGGTCACGATGTCCGAGCAGCGCCTGGATGTACTGACGTTCTACTCCCTGTTCCATCAGATGGGTGGCAAAGCTGTGACGCAGGCTGTGAGGTGTAGCTTTTACAGGAATCTTGGCGTCCGATACAGCCCGGCGCATCACCTTTTCCAGGGTACCCACGGACAGATAGCTGCCGGTAAACTGATTCGGGAACAGGATGCCGCGTGGCCTGCCCTTTGCAAACCAGTATTCTGTGAGGAGATCCAGACACCGTTGGGAAAGGATCGTATAACGGTCCATCCGGTTCTTCGTATCCCTCACATGGATCTGCATATTTGTACGGGAAATGTCATTATAATGCAGATGGATCACTTCGGAAACCCGCATTCCGGAAGCGTACATGGTTGCAAACATTGCTCTGTATTTAATGTCATCAACAGCTTCCAGCAGACGGTCAATCTCATCAGATGTAAGTACAGCAGGGAGTTTCCGCTCTATAATCATACGCGGGACAATAGTATCATCCCAAAGGATGTGCAGGACATTCCGGTAAAAAAAGTGGAGTGCAGAATTGTAAAGATTCAGAGTTGTCGATTTGAGTCCGCTGTCTTTTTTGGCAAGCAGGAAATCCCTGACGTCCTGGCAGGTAAGTTCTTTCGGGCATTTGCTGGTATAATTCAGGAAATAGGAAACGTAGTTTTTATAACAGTGAATGGAACGATCTTTGAGGTTGCGGATTTTTCCGGCTTCTTCAAGCTGTTCTATATATTTTTTATACATAATGAATCCTCCATATAAAATCAGTAGTAAATCAGGTACGCTGCTTTATATGGAGGTGCATTTGTGTCATAAAACCGCTTGCCAACCAGGCGGAGGAATGGTATTCTTTTCATAGGCAGTGGGGAGGCTCCTGTTTGATTGTTTGGTGTGGTAACTTAACAATACTACTATCAGGACTTACTTTCCACTGTTTTTGGTATAGAAAACAAAAAACGCTATGCGACAGCTTGCACAGGCCATCGCGTAGCGATTTTGTTCAATCCGAATTTTTTCTCTATAATTCACCGAGTTCGTTCACACTGCTGACATTGTCGATTCTGAATATTTTCAGCACTTTTTTCTTCTTCACAGTACACTCCAGCTCCAGCCATTCATCATCCACATCTCTGAGAATTCCGCTGACACTGAACATTACATCAAGGTTTATCATCGGTTCTTTTACAATAATCTCACAATTTTTTCCGATATATCCGGGGAGCAGCTTCTTCCACGGAAGCTGCGGGCTGTCCTTCTTTTTATCCTGCCTGTGTTCGTATACCAGATAGATAAGCAGCCCTGTAATGACAAACAAAAAAAATATGACGGTCTTTGTCATTCTTCTGTCACCTCCACCTGTATGCCTGATATAAGAGACAGATCTGCCAGTTTCGTTACCGTCTCTTTTCTGAAGATTGCCCCCTCCTTGCTGCGCTCATACCGGATCCGGATCCATTCTTCGTTCACATCTAGAATCGTTATACGGTTCGCTTCAGCCGGCGTTTCCAGAATCATATCCAGATCCTCGCTTTCCAGGCTGCATTTCCTGCCAATAAGTTTTTTCAATACATGCAGATCTTTATGTTCCTTTTCTCTGACTGCTATCTCAACATTATTTCCTGCAAGATCATCCAGGCTGATATGATAAATTCCGGCAAGCTCTGCAGCCTTGTCGAGGGACGGAGCGCCCTGTCCGCACTCCCAGTTTGATATGGTCTGTCTCGTCACAGAAAGCATATCTGCGATGTCCTTCTGACTGTAGCCGTGTTTCTTTCTGAGCATCGCAAGTTTCTCTCCCAGCATAAGTCCTGCTCCTTCCTCATATTTGTTTTCCTCAGAATAGCAGAAAGTACCCCTGTTTACCAGCAAATTCATTTGGAATATCCGCAAATTTCTTTTGCAGGACAGGAAACATATGCCTGCACACTCTCATATACTATCAGGAAAGCCACTTAAGGAACCTATATGAACGACTATTATCCATTTGTCAACACACCTCTGCCCTACGCCTATGACGCGCTGGAGCCTTATATTGATGAGGAAACCATGCACCTTCACCATGACCGCCATCTTCAGACATACATTGATAATCTGAATCATTTTCTTACAGAAAACCCTGCTCTGCAGAAATATTCTCTGGAAGAGCTGCTGACCATATGGCGCCGGCTTCCCTGCCATCTCCAGGCACCTCTCCGGAACAATGCAGGCGGGGTATATAATCATCGTTTTTATTTTGAAAGCATGAAGCCCTGCCGCAGCACAGCCTGTTCCCGGGGAAATGCTGCCGTCCCGGAGACCGGCTCCTGCTTTTCTGAAGAAGAAACTGTATTCTCATTCCGTCTCTTCCAGGAGATGTCCCGCCAGTTCGGTAGTCCTGAAAATTTTAAGACCCGTTTTAAAGAGGCCGCTCTGTCCGTCTTCGGTTCCGGCTATGCCTGGCTGGTATCTGACGGCGGACGTCTTAAAATTATAACTTCGGCCAACCAGAATACGCCCGTATTCCGCTCCGGCGCACATATTCTGAACATTGACGTCTGGGAACACGCATACTATCTGAAACATTACAACCTGCGCGCCGCATATATTGACGACTGGTTCCGGGTAGTAAACTGGGAGAAAGCCGGCGAGCGATTTGCCTCCGTACATCCGGACTGCAGGTGCAGATAAAATATTTTTTGCTTTCTCTGCAGATCATAAAACAGACAGGGCAGACACGCCTTCCTTTGTCTGCCCTGTCTGTTTTATCATTCCCCGATTTTATATTTTATGGCCTTCTCAAGGAATCCGGCGCACCCAGGCACTTCCCGGTCATAATAAGCCTGAAAGCGCTCGTCGCTGATATACATCTCTGCAACCGCCTTATGCGCTTCTTCTGTATACTTCTTCCATGTCATGCCGAGCCATTCCTTGTGAAGCAGCACGATCCGTCCTGCTTCTTTGCTCTCCGGACTGATACCGTTTCTGACTGCTTCTTCCAGACGTGTACGGATCTCTTCGCCCAGATTCTGAAACCGTTCATACTCTTCTTCTGTCATATTCAGAATTTTCCCCTGTGCCTCGTCCACCTCGCCGTCCCCGTATTTTGCACGGGCTTCTGCCCCGTACATTTCTTCGTGCTGTCTGACTATACCTTCCTTAAATACCTGAAATTTCTCCGTATCATCCATCCGCTCTTCTCCTTTCATTGCCATAATAGAACGATGTACCAGACTGATCAGAGCATCCATATGCGCTCTCTGCGTCTTCAGTTCCCTCAAATGCTCTTCAAGAGCGCCCATAAGGTCAAAATCTTCTTCCATCAGTATCCGGCGGATGCTTTTCAGATCAAATCCTCTCTCCCGGTAAAACAGGATCTGCTGCAGCATGTCGACCTCCTGTTTCCCATAAAACCGATATCCTGCGTCACTGATAAAGGCCGGCTTCAGAAGACCGATCTGATCATAATACCGCAGGGTTCGGGTACTGACTCCCGCCATGTCCGCCAGTTCTCTGATACTGTACATTTTTCTGCCCTCCTGATCTGTTCTGATTCCGTGCCGCCCGGCAGAAACTTCCGCGCCGGATACGGCAGATCTCGTTCTGGAATCAATGATAACAGTTGACGCAGCGTCAAGGTCAAGATGAAAACCGAAAAAAATATAACGGTTCTTTCTGAAAAGGACAGTCCTGCTATCCTACTGCCGCTCCAAAAGGCATCAGCGCCAGTTTTGCAAGTTTGAAGTGCTGCATGCCAAATGGAATCCCGATCACCGTAATACACAGAACAGCGCCAAACGCCAGATGCTCAATCGCCAGAGGCAGTCCTGAAACAATAATCCAGATCACATTCAGCAGAAGAGAGCCTGCTCCTCCGCCATATACAACTTCCTTTCCAAACGGAAAGAAACTCAGTGACGCGAACTTGAAGCACTGCATCCCCACCGGTATTCCGATAATCGTAATGCACCACAGACAGCCGGCAAGACACCAGCTCAGCCCGCTGATCAGTCCTCCGCAGAGAAACCACAGCAGATTTCCGAGACATCCCATATTTTAAACCTCCTGCTTTAAAAATATATATTCCGTCTCTGTAGACATTCCCTGGTCAAACCGGTATCCCAGCCGGTCAAATTCCTTGATTTTCTCCGGATTCTCCACTGCATTTTCCGCCAGATACCGTACCATCTCACCCCTTGCCATTTTTGCAAGGGTTCCTTTCTGCTTCACTTTTCCATCCGCCAGTCCGCCGAATACAACCGTCAGAAAGGTGTCCTCCGGAGTCAGATATTTTTCCACACACCTGGAATACTCCTTGGAAGCCAGATTGAGAATAAAGCTTCCTTTTTTCCCGGCTTTCCGGTTCAGGGCCCCCTCCTGTGCGCGTTCTCCCCCGTATACAACTTCCCGGTACAGTCTGTCGCCCCAGAATTTATACAGATCTCCCTCCTCAGATGCCTTTGCCTGCATCTCCAGACGATAGGGAACCACGCCGTCAAAGGGCTTCAGCACACCGTAAAAGCCGGAAAGAATCCGCAGATGTTCCTGAATATAATCCGTTTCAGATCCTCCGAACACGGCAGGCGCCATATACTGATACTGAATTCCCTCGTAAGCGATTACAGCGGGCGTAAGATTTCTGTTCAGGTTCATTTCCTGAAAACGCCTGTAGTTCTGCTCTGCAATTCTGTCATTGCATTTCCACAATTCCTTTGCCTGTTCAAATGTAAGCTGCCGCATCCACGCAAGAAGCTCCTCTGTCTGTTCAAGAAACACCGGCGTGCTTCTGCATGCAAGGGTATCCGTATCAACATTCATTTTCTTCGCTGGTGAAATAATAATCTTCATAATATTCTCTCCGGTCTGAATCTTAAATAATCAGAAGACACAAGATGATAGATAATGCCGCCCACTTCGCCGTGGAAACTATCGTCATATCTTGCTTTCCCATGGCAGTGGGAGTAAACCACCTGCTCCGCCCTGTACTTCCGGGCCATTCTTGTAAAGCCGCTCTCTGTCTCTCCGATACTGGTCGGGGGATAATGTAGAAACATGAGAAACTTCCGGCACCCTGCTGACGCCGCGGCCTCAAAAGACTCCTGCAGCCTTGCCAGCTCCCGGTCTCTGATCTTTTCAAAATGTTCATAGGTATCTTTTCCTTCGTAACAGTATCCTTTTGTCCCCACAAGCGCATAGTCCTCATAGGTATAAAAATTGTTCTGCAGAAAGGAAAGCCGTCCCTCATACAGACTGTTAAGCTTCCGGGTCTTTTTCGCGTCCCAGAACATGTCGTGATTGCCCCGCAGCAGAATCTTTCTCCCGGGAAGAGCAGCAATAAACTCCAGATCCTCCCTGCACTCCTCCAGGTTTCTGCCCCAGGAATGGTCTCCTGTGATCACAGCAGTGTCCGTCTCTTTTACATATTTCTTCCAGTACTTTTCAATCTTCCTGACATGATTTTTCCACTCGCGTCCGAATACATCCATCGGTTTATTTACCGCAAAAGAAAGATGAAAATCTCCCATCGCATATAATGCCATTATCTGTCCTCCCCGTAATCCGGCACCTGTCAGCCATCGGATTACACATGCATGATCTCCTTGCTTTTCTGTCTAAATATTCTGTGCCTCAAATATCTCCCGGAACCGGAGGGCTTCCTCCATTGTGTTATGCCAGCCGTCGCGTTTCAGATCGACCCGCCAGCCGTCCTCTGTATATTCCACTTTCACCCCTTCTGATTCCAGAAGCCGTTTCTGAAGATCGTGGGTCTCAAATGCTGCCGCTCCGCTTAAGATCCCCCGGGAATTCACAACCCGGTGAGCAGGAATATTCTCGCCCATTCTTCCCCGGTTCAGGGCATAACCCACCTGGCGGGCATTCCGGGGCCGGCCGCAGAGCATGGCTATCTGTCCGTATGTGGCGGCTTTTCCATATGGAATCGCGCGGCAGACAATAGCCGCGCGTTTATAGAAATCGTAACTCATTTTATCCTGTCCTTAAAATTTTCTGCACAGACTATTCTTTACCGGCAGTCTTTTATATAATCCTCGGTCTTTTTCATGATATCCTGCAGATTTTCCAGATCTTCCGCCACATTTCCTGTCTCCAGGGAATGGTCGGCTCCGTCAATCACATACAGCGGGAAACCGCCTTTCTCACAGCCCTCCTGAACCACATGCCAGTCAACCCAGGAATCCGCGGTTCCGGTAAATGCGATTCCCGGCTGTGTCATAAACTGAAAGGAAGCTTCCACCGGCGTATAATAAATATTTCTTGTGTTCAGACCATGCTTGCCTCCATATGCAGACGCCACCGCTGTCCCCACGCTTTTTGAAAGGAACAGAATGTCATCATACAGAGAAAAATCCACATCTTTCAGAATTTCTTCCGACTGTCTTACCGCGCTGAAAAAGACTTCCTCCATCTTCTCTTTTGATCCTTTTACTCCTTTCGGGAAATTTCCGTAAGGCACTTCCCGGATCTCATATCCATTCTGAGCCGCGATTTTTTTACTGTAATAAAGGAGCGGTTTGTCTGTATGGTAGCCGACTCCCGGAAAAATAACTGCAAGTTTTTTCATACTGTTCATATACGTTTCCTCCTGAGCCTCTATCATAACACATCCCGGACAGCGGAAGAAACACTCTTTCCTGAAATTACTCACAAATGTACCCTTCGGATTTGTATAATTGAGAAGGGACGCCGGGAGAGACTGGTGTGGTGCCGGAGGACACACTTGCGTTCGGATCGCAGACGCAGCGGTACGTAAGAGCGCAAAAAACGCGCTCTAAGAACCGGCGCTGCTTTACGGTCCTCCATCCCCACACCAGTCCCTCCCGGCTGACTTCTCCCTCACACAATTCCGGATTCCGTCAGAACCAAGCCGGACCTCCCCCCTGGCTGCCCTCACTCCTGTCCAACCGCCATCTTTGCTGTTAAACCTCTCTTTGAGTTTTCTTTTATGAGGAATTGCGAAAGAAACTTCCGCATTTGAAAAATCTGCAAACATTCAGGAACTTCTTACGGACAGAATACACAGGAGATACGGGATGTGGGATCCTTGTGACTCGAAGGAATCTGTAAGAAAAACAAAGGAGCTGATATCTGATGTTAAGGCCTGAAATGAAGCTGTTCGAACATAGTGAGTTTTCATCTCAGGCCTTGCTTTTAATCAGATTTCAGATCCTTTATTTTTCTCAGATTCCGGAGTGGAACAAGGATCCCACATCCCGTATCTCCGTCCCGTTCTATCCAGAATATCCTGAATATTTTCCAGCATTTCCTAATTTAAGTTCCCTTCGACAAATCCGAAGTCACCCTTTCATCTCTATGGCTTTCTTCGGACATGCCCCGGCGCAGATTCCACACTCTACGCATTTTTCTTCATCCAGCTTCCAGATCTTCTCTTTCCGTTCCACCTGAATAGCCTCCTGGGGACACTTCTTCGCGCACAGAGTACAGTAAACACATTTTTCCGCATCCATTACCGGCTTTCCGCCTGCTGACGCGCCCGCGCCGTTTTCTCCGTCTTCCTTCTTTTCTTCCTGCGGTTTTGTAAACGTCTCACTCTTTTTCAGGATATCCGGCTCCGTATATCCCTTTTCCATAGTCAGACAGTTCTTCGGGCAGGCGATCACACAGCTGCCGCACTGCACGCAGTCAAACCGGCTGATGGTCCATGTACCTGCTTTTCTGTCCACCTGAATAGCCAGTGAAGGGCATGCCCTGGCGCAAAGGCCACAGGTAATGCAGTCCTCGATTTTTATTTCCACATGTCCGCGCATCCTGGCCGGGTAGTCGGCAGGTTCAAACGGATACTGTGTCGTTGCCGGTTTCTTAAAAAGATTTTTTAATATTCTTCCGGCAAATGTAAAATACTTTGTTTTTTCCATACCGCTTCTCCTTTCCCTGACTTCATTAACGTTCCGTACAGCTTACACACGGATCGATCGTGAGAATCAGAAGCGGCACATCCGCCAGCTGGCATCCTTTGAGCATCTCGACCATGGGCGGAATATTGCTGGTCGTCGGCGTGCGCAGACGGAAACGGTCCAGATACTTTTTGCCGCTGCCTTTTACGTAATAGATCGCCTCGCCTCTGGGCTGCTCAATGCGTACAAAATACTCGCCGTCCGGATTGCCTTTCACCGGCACGCTGATATCTCCCTGGGGGATCTTTCCAATCGCTTCACGGATCAGATCAAAACTCTGGAACAATTCTTTCAGGCGCACCTCGCATCTTCCGTAAGAATCCCCGTCTTTTGAGATAATCGGCTCGACCGTCAGATCTTTATACGCTCCGTATCCCAAAAGACGTGCGTCATATTCCACACCACTGGCACGGAGCATGGGGCCTACCGCACCCTGGGCTATGGCGTCATCCTTTGACAGAACACCCACGCCTTTGAGGCGGCTCTGCACTGTATAATCATGGAGAAACGTCTTTACAATCGGTTTCATCTGCTTCTCTATATCATCAATAGCGTGAAGAATATCATTAAGCATTGTGCTGTCCATATCCCTCTGCACACCGCCCACCTGATTGACAGAATGAATAATACGGCCGCCTGTGGTTTCATCGAACATATCCAGAATCTTCTCCCGCAGCCGCCAGCTTTCCATATGCAGACTTTCAAATCCCATTGCGTCCGCCAGAAGACCAAGCCACAACAGATGACTGTGTACACGGCTCATCTCCACCCAGATTGTACGCAGATATTTGGCCCGGTCGGGCACTTCGATATTCATAACCTGTTCAACCGCGAGACAGTACCCCAGACCATGTCCGCAGCTGCATATCCCGCAGATACGCTCAGCCACATAAGTATACTGTTTGAAATCTCTTTTATCTACCAGTTTTTCCAGCCCTCTGTGGATATATCCGATACTGGGGATAACACCGACAACAGTTTCATCCTCCAGCACCAGATCCAGGTGCACCGGTTCCGGCAGGACCGGATGCTGTGGGCCGAAAGGTATAATACTTCTCTTTGCCATATCTTCTTACTCCTTATTCTTAAACGGCGCTGTCTGGTCAATCCGGTACAGTCTGTCCTGATAGTCCGGCTTGATTCTTCCGATCTTAACGCCGAACAGCTCGGCCGCTTCATTTTCCTGTATATACGCGCACGGATAGATCTGCGTGATACTCGCCACTTCTTCGTCATCTTTCGGTTCCAGACGCAGTGTAACCATATCATATCCTCTGCAGAAGGAATAACTCATCTCATATCCTCCCGCTACCGTAGTCGCGCATATCTGCACCAGCCTCCATTTGTCCGTCTTCATATGAACAATGGCCGGAAAGAATTCCGACATAGATATCTTTCTGATCTCGCTCTTATAATCATCCATTTTCAGTTACCTTCCTTTCGCTTCCAGCGCCGCCTGTTTTGCGTCCAGCACCTTCAGAGCTTTCACAACTCCGTCAATAATCGCCTCAGGACGGGCCGCGCATCCGGGTACATAGACATCCACGGGAATAACTGTATCTATTCCCCCCTTGATGTTATAGCACTCTTTAAACACACCTCCTGTACAGGCACAGATTCCCACTGCAACTACAACTTTCGGCTCCGGCATCTGACTGTATATCTGCTTTACCACACTTTCAGTCTGGCTGTTTACGCCGCCTGTAATCAGGAAAATATCCGCCTGGAACGGGTCTCCCGTATTAATAATTCCAAATCTTTCGATATCATATTTCGGTGTAAGACAGTCCAGCACCTCAATATCACATCCATTGCAGCTGCTGGCGTCATAATGGAGCAGCCATGGTGATTTTGATACTTTTGCCATAATCGTCTTCCTCCTACTTATCCAGCATTAAAATCAGTATATTTACGCCTCCGGCCACCAGTGTAATAACCCAGCAGCCATAGAGAACTGTTTTCCATTTCAGGCGCGCGCTGATGTTGTCCCACAGCGTCTCCATAAAGAAGAGAACAAGACAGATCACAAGCGACACAATCCAGCTCCACCATGTGCTGTTCACAAAGAACAGAAAAAAGATGCCCAGAAGTACGATCATCTCATAATATTCCGCAATGTTCATAATAGCCAGTGCCGATCCTGACATTTCCGTGGTAATTCCCTTTACCATTTCCTGATGCGCGTGATGGCTGGTGGAAAGGTCGAAAGGAGATTTCCGGAATTTAATTGCCGCCGTAAACATAAATCCTACAAGAAGACCTGGCATCCACAGAACCGCGCTGACCGGCTGCTGAATAATATCTCCTACATGAAACGAGCCTGTAGTCAGATAAAAGCCAACCGCTACAAGCAGCGTCAGCGGTTCATATGCCATCATCTGCATCATCTCCCTGCTGGCTCCCATATTGGCATAAGGTGATGAATCAGACGAAGCTGCCATAATAAGAAACATGTCTGCCGTACTGAGGATGAAAAGCACCATCAGCAGATCTGCTCCTGAAAAAAGCATGGCTCCCGCAATCATCAGAATCACCAGATAACTCAGATTCAGAAGAAGCTGCACGTTATTTACCGCGATAAGCTGCTTTGAAAACAATTTCCCCAGATCATAAAACGGCTGCAGAATACTGGGGCCCTTTCTGCGCTGCATCCTTGCGCTGATAATGCGGTCCAGACCGTCCAGCAGACCGCCGATAAGAGGCGCCAGAATCAGATACGCCAGCACAATAACTACTTTTACAGCCATGTCACACCTCCTATTACCAGACAGAATCCGACTACAAGCACTGCCGCTGCCACAATAATAGACGGGATACGCAGATGCCGGCGTCCGAATTCAAACCGCAGGTACCAGTTGCTTAAATAAAGATGATCCTGCCCGCCGAAGCTGTTGATAAAGAACCGATTGTCTCCATTGTTTACGCCGTTCATATAGATCGGCACAAGCTCCTTGTGCGATCTGCGGCTCACGAAAAACATAACCGCCGGAACGATAAAAATAGATACCAGCATAATCGCCATTGTCGTAAGGACGCTCATGGAAATTACGTCATGCGTATTTCCGAACAGATTTCTGACGATCGGGTTGATCACAGTCTCCGCAGTCGCAGGAAGCAGCAGACAGAGCAGAAGCATTGTAGCTGCATGGAAAAACATGGATATGTATTCATCTTTCCGCGTCACATCTTTTACTTTATCTCTCGGAATATGATAACAGATCAGCTTCGCGAGCCATTTTGTCCAGTAGAACATCGTTGTGGCGCTTCCGTACGCGATGCAGAGCACAAGAATAACATTTCCCGAATCCACAAATGCTTTCAGGGCCACCCACTTTGATATCAGCATTCCAAACGGCGCCAGGTACATGCCGGCGATACCGATGCCCATGATATATGCAAGCTTCGGCACACGGATGATCAGGCCGTGCATATCCTCAATATCCCTGGAACCCAGTGTGTTTTCCGCCGCTCCTACGGACTGGAACAGCATGGATTTGCTGACTGAGTGGAAGATCATCAGGAAAACAGCCGCCCAGACCGTCTCTTCCGCACCGATTCCGGTACATCCCACAATCAGGCCCAGATTTGATATTGTCGAAAATGCCAGTACTTTCTTGGCATCATTCTGTGCAATCGCCATCATACTTGCCATAATAAATGTAAATCCGCCGATACTGGATACAATAATTCCTACCAGATTTCCTTCCAGCGCAGGCGAGATACGGATCAACAGATATACGCCTGCCTTGACCATCGTCGCGCTGTGCAGCAGCGCGCTGGAAGGCGTAGGCGCCACCATGGCTCCCAGAAGCCATGTGGAAAACGGAAGCTGCGCTGATTTCGTCATGCCTGCAAGAGCCAGACACATCAGCGGCAGAGGAGCTCCTACTTCAACTACATGTATCAGCTGAAGGCTTCCGCTTATCTGAGCCATAATGGCAATTGCCACAGCGAAGCCCAGACCGCCCAGCAGATTCATCCACAAAGCACAGAAACTGTTGTTTACCGCCTCTTCCGTCCGGGTATAGCCAATCATCAGGAACGAAATCACACTGGTAATCTCCCAGAAGAAATAGATCCAGATCAGGTTCTGGGACAGAACCAGTCCGAACATAGCCGCCAGAAACAGAAACAGCATGGAGAAGAAAAACGGCTGTCTGTCCTTCACCTCTGTATGATGTTTATGGTATCCCTTCATATATCCTACTGTGTAAATACAGATAAATCCTCCGATAAACGCGATGATAATGCACATCAGAATCGTCAGCCAGTCCACCATCATATGAGGAGCTTCCGCTACTTCTGACGTAAATTCTGTATACAGTACAACAGCTGTCTGAACAACCGAAAGAATAATCGGCAGTATTTTTCCGTATTTCACACTCAGCCAGATAATCAGGCACATCAGGAAAATGTCCCCCACAGTCATCAGATGGTCGATCAGCTCTGTCTCCGGGTAAAACATCTGTTTCTGCGCTCCCGCGGTAATCCACTGAACTACAAACATTACTGTTGTAAACATAATAATACCGGCACCTGCATAGACGATGTAACCTCTTGCCTTTTCGTTCCGCACGAATTGAAATAGCACCGCCAGCACTGCCGGTATTCCGATCAGTAATGGTATCATGTTGTAATCCTCCTTTCACTCTCTCCTTTTTATGTAAACAGCTTTCTGCTGGAGGGTAAAGAACCTATAATATTTGTTATAATCCTGATTTGCAGATTTTACAAGATCAGAATGCGACTTTTTTGTTTTATTTCACAAAAAATGTGCTAAAATGTAGGTTGTTGCAATATGACTGTCCATCATTTCTGACAGAAAATGGCAGACATTACGACATGGAGGTGTCTAATATGCACGAACTGAGTATCACTGAGCATCTGCTTGCAGACTGTATCAGAAACGCGGAAGCGCAGAACGCATCAAAAATCCGGGTCATCCGCCTGTGTATCGGCCAGCTCCGGGGCATTGTTCCGGACTGCATTCAGATTTATCTGGATATGCTTTCTGAAGGAACCATCGCCGAAGGAGCCCGTATTGAAGCGGAGTTTCCTCCCGTAAGGGTACGCTGCAGAGACTGCCGGAAGGAGGGGGAAATCACGCCCCATCATCTTGCATGCCCCCACTGCGGCAGTCTGAGACTTAAGCTGCTGTCAGGAAAGGAATTTTATATTAAAAGTATGGAGGTAGATATCAATGGAGATCAAAATACTGCATCAGGTAATGGACTGGAATGAAGACGTAAGCGAAGAGGTAAAAGAGTCCCTCGCCTCTCATCAGATCTGCATGATTAATATAATGGGAAGTCCGGGAGCAGGAAAGACCAGCCTGATTACTTCTCTGATTGACCGGCTTAAAGAGGACTTCCGCATAGGCGTAATCGAAGGAGACATTGCCGGCCAGGTAGATGCCGAGCGTATCGCCGGCCTGGGCATTCCCACTGTTCAGCTCAACACGGACGGCGCATGCCATATTGAAGCTATGAGTATTCAGCACATCCTTCCCGAGTTGCCTCTGGATCAGCTGGACGTTATTTTTGTGGAAAATATCGGAAACCTGGTATGCCCGGCGGAGTTCCGGATCGGCGAATCACTGCGCATCACCATCCTGAGTATACCGGAAGGCGATGACAAAGTAGAAAAGTATCCTCTTATGTTTACAGATACGGACTGCCTTGTACTGAATAAATATGATATGCTGCCTTACTTTGACTTTAATGAGAAAAGAGTTTGCGCGAATTATGAAACCGTCAATCCCGGAGCGCCTCTCTTCCGCGTCAGCAGCCGCACCGGCGGCGGCCTTGCAGAACTGGCAGACTTTATTTCCGGAAATATCAGAAAAGCAAAAGCATGAAAAGCAGCAGCGACAAAACAAAAACAAATTACAATAACGCAGGCACAGACAACAGCCCCGGCGGCGGCAGAAAAACTGTCCGCCTTATAATAGAAGGGATTGTTCAGGGAGTAGGCTTCCGCCCCTTCCTTCATCGCCTGGCCGACCGTCATTCTGTCTCCGGCTGGGTCCGCAACACTTCTTCCGGCCTGGAAGGAGTCCTGAAAGGGACACCTACGTCTCTGGAGGATTTTCTCTCAGAGATTAAAACGTCTCCTCCGCCCATGGCGTCTGTAGAAGCTGTCAGAACGGAAGCTATTCCGGAGGATCCGGGCTCTGCGGACTTCTCCGGATTCAAAATCCTGGAAAGCCGGACTGACGCAGGGGCGACTCTCATATCCCCTGACATTGCCATGTGTCCGGAATGCGAGGCAGAACTTTATACAAAAACAGACCGCAGATACCGGTATCCTTTTATCAACTGTACAAACTGCGGCCCCCGTTACACGATCATAGAATCTCTTCCCTATGACAGGAACAGGACAGTCATGAACGAATTCCGGATGTGTGAAGACTGCAGCCACGAATACCACGATATCCGCGACCGCCGTTATCACGCGCAGCCGGATTGCTGCCCCGAATGCGGTCCCCAGGTTTTCTGCCTGGAGCAGAACCGGCTTGCCAAAGAAGGGGAAGAGGCTTTGCGCTCTTCCCAGAAACTTCTGGCAGGCGGCGGTATCCTGGCGGTAAAAGGAATCGGGGGCATCCACCTGGCCTGCAGCGCCCTGGATGCCGATGCAGTCAGACGGCTGCGGGAGCGAAAGCACCGGGCCGAAAAACCTCTTGCCCTTATGTGCCGTTCTCTTGATGCGGCCCGCCGGATCTGCCGGATCACACCGGAAGAAGAACAGCTCCTTACAAGCCCGGCACGGCCCATTGTACTGCTTGCCAAAAAGGATCCGGATTCGCTGAAAGAGCTGAGTTTCAGCCGCCGTCTGGGCGTCATGCTTCCCTACTCTCCGCTTCATACACTTCTGCTTGACGGCGTGTACGGCGGCCCCGATATTCTTGTCATGACAAGCGGAAATGTTCCCGGATGTCCGGTTCTGACAGAAAATGAAGAAGCCCTCCGCGCCCTGAAAGACACGGCTG
This sequence comes from Mediterraneibacter sp. HA8405, assembly GCF_056148955.1. Classification (NCBI taxonomy): domain Bacteria; kingdom Bacillati; phylum Bacillota; class Clostridia; order Lachnospirales; family Lachnospiraceae; genus Mediterraneibacter; species Mediterraneibacter sp. HA8405. The sequence continues at coordinate 2,922,071 of NZ_CM148758.1, forward strand.
ACGGCTTTCTTCTTCACAACCGCCGGATCCGGAACCGCTGTGACGATTCCCTTGTCTCCGAATGGAAAGGAATGCCCTACTTTCTGCGCAGAAGCCGGGGATACGCCCCCCGCCCTCTGGATATCAGGCAGGATGCAGAAGGTATTTTCGCCCTGGGGGCAGAGCAGAAGGCATCCTTTGCCCTGGGCAAAGGGTCTCATGTATTTCTCAGTCCGTATATCGGAGATCTGAAAAACGCGGAAACTTTTGAACATTATACAAAAACACTGCAGACTTATGAGCAGCTGTTTCGCCTGAAGCCTTCCCTCTATGTCTGCGATCTTCATCCGGATTATCTGTCAGGCCGGGAAGCGGTCCGTGCCGCCGGAGAAAGGCAGGTTCCCCTTCTGAAAGTTCAGCACCACTGGGCTCACATGGCGTCCTGTATGGCGGACAACGGGCTGGATACGCCCTGTTTCGGCATTATCTGGGACGGCACCGGACTGGGAACAGACGGAAAGATCTGGGGCGGAGAATTTTTCACCGGAGATCTTTCCTCCTTTACAAGAGCCGGATCCATCCGGCCGGTTCTGCTGCCCGGCGGCGACCGCGCCATTCAGGAGATCGGCAGGATTGCCCTTTCCCTTGTTCATGACGCAGGCATCAGCGATCTCTCATGGGTTCCTCTGCCGGAAGAAAAATGCAGGATGCTTACCAGTCTTCTGTCTTCCGGATTTTCACCTTCTGCCAGCAGTATCGGACGGCTCTTTGACGGAGCAGGCGCACTGCTTCTCGGCCGCTCCCATGCAGATTATGAAGGAGAAGGCGCAGCCCTTGTAGAGGCCCTTTCTCCCGTGGAAACACCTGACCAGGCAGATTGTTCTCTTCAGGAGCTGGCTTATCCCCTGACATTTTATGAGCAGGATTCCCTGCGAATTTTTGATACCCGCCCTGTAATATCCTGCATCATTGAAGACCTGCGCCGGCAGACAGACCGGGGCACAATCGCCCTGCGCTTTATGGCGACACTCGCCTGCATGGCGCTGGATCAGTGTACTGCTCTGAATCCGGACCATCTCCCGGTAGTTCTCTCCGGCGGCGTCTTTCAGAATCGTTTTCTTCTGCATGGCGTCACAGCGCTGCTGGAAGAAAATGGATTCACTGTATACACACATCATCAGGTATCCGCAAATGACGAAGGCATCTGCCTCGGCCAGCTTGCAATTGCCCGAAAGAAAAGGAGTATGAATCATGTGTCTTGCAATGCCCATGAAAATCAATAAAATCGACGGTACTTCCGCCCAGTGCGAAGCGGGAGGCCTGACCCAGAACATCCGCATCGACTTTATCACGGACGCAAAACCCGGCGACTATGTTATGGTCCATGCCGGATTTGCCATCGAACGGATGTCAGAAAAAGAAGCTCTGGAAAATATGGAACTTCTGGAGGAAATAAAAAATGCTTTATGACAGTTATTTCAGAAAACCGGAAGACGCAGCTCTCTTCCTTGAGAAAATCCGGAAATATGCCGACCAGACCGGTCCCATCCGTCTGATGGAAATCTGCGGCACCCACACAATGGCTATCGCCCGCAGCGGGCTTAAGAGCATCCTTCCGGATAATGTACAACTGCTCTCCGGCCCTGGCTGCCCGGTCTGTGTCACCCCTTCCAGTATGATTGATCTGGTCCTTGACCTTTCTCAGAAACCCGGCACGCTGATCGCCAGCTACGGCGATCTTCTCCGTGTTCCCGGTTCCACGCAGGGGGACAGCCTCCTGGCACGCCGTGCGCTCGGAGGAAAAATCGAATCTGTATATTCTCCCATAGACGCCGTCGAGATCGCCGGAAAGCAGCCGGAAACAGAAGTTATTTTCCTTGGCGTAGGCTTTGAAACCACAGCCCCCGGCACTGCCGCCTGCATCCTGGAAGCAGCGTCCAGAGGGCTGAAAAACTTTTCTGTTTTATGCCTTCTCAAACGGACAGAACCGGCAGTCCGTTCCCTGATCGAGTCAGATGATTTTGCAGTGAACGGCTTTCTCTGTCCGGGACATGTAGCTGCCGTTATCGGCGCTGACGGTTTCGCATTTCTTCCGGAAGACTATGGGCTTCCCGGCGTCGTCAGCGGGTTTGAGCCGGCGGATCTGCTCTGCTCGGTGCTGGAATTAACAGAAATGATCGCCAGAAAGCAGCCTGCGCTGAAAAATGAATATACCCGTCTTGTCCGTCCGCAGGGCAACCCTGCCGCCCTGGCCCTGACAGAAAAAGTATTCTGTCCCGCTCCGTCGGACTGGAGAGGACTGGGACATATTGAAGGAAGCGGATACGCCATAAAACCGGAATATGCACAATGGGATGCTGTGAAAAAGTTCTCCCTGAGTCCGGAGAAGGAGAAAAATATCCCTGGATGCCGGTGTGCCGACGTAATCCGCGGTGTTCTGCGTCCGGCGGAATGCTCCCTCTTCCGGAAAGTCTGCTCCCCGGAAAATCCGGCAGGTCCCTGCATGGTATCCGGAGAAGGCGCCTGCGCTGCGGCGTATCAGTACGAATAAATAACATAAATAAACAAAAACAGAGGTAAAAATCATGGATGACAGAATCACTCTTGATTACGGCAGCGGAGGCGCAAAGACCTCAGAACTGATTGAGTCCGTTCTGCTGCCTGCATTTAACAATCAGGCTCTTTCCCGGCTGGGGGACGGCGCCCTTCTGGACGGCAGCCGGAAACTGATATTTTCCACAGACAGTTTTGTCGTATCTCCCTGGGAATTTCCCGGAGGGGACATTGGAAAACTATCTGTCTGCGGAACAGTCAACGACCTGTGTATGGCAGGCGGAACTCCTCAATATTTAAGTCTGTCTTTTATATTAGAAGAAGGATTCCTTTTCTCAGATTTCCGCTGCATTGTGTCCTCTATTGCAGAAGAGGCGAAAACCGCCGGCGTGTCCATTGTAACCGGAGATACGAAAGTGGTGGAGGCCGGAAAAGGAGACGGTATCTATATCAACACGGCAGGAATCGGATTTCAGCGCGCTGATCTTCCGGGAAAAGAGGGCATCCGCCCCGGTGACGCCGTACTGGTCAGCGGCAGTATCGGATGTCACGGCGCCGCGGTAATGATGGCCCGCTCCGGCCTCCTGAAAGAAGACAGCCCTCTCCGCTCGGACTGCCGGCCCTTACACCGGGTCTCCGCAGCCGCAATAGACGCAGCCGCAGACTCCTCTTCCCTCCGTATCCTGCGGGATCCCACAAGAGGCGGCATTGCAACCACACTGAATGAATTCACAGAAAACATGCCCTTTTCTATAGAACTGGACGAAACGGCCATCCCAGTAGATCCGGCAGTGGAAGCTGCCTGCGATATGCTGGGACTGGATCCCCTTTACTGCGCCTGCGAAGGAAGAATGCTGGTTGTCTGTGCCCCCGACAGCGCAGACGCCATCCTGGAAGCCATACGCCAGATTCCCGGCGGAGAAGACGCCGCCCGCATCGGCACCGTCACAGAAGAACTTCCCGGAAAAGTCCTCCTGAAAACATCCATCGGCGGCCGCCGCATCCTCCCCAAACTAACCGGCCTCCAACTGCCGAGGATATGCTAACCAGTCTGCAGTGCAGTAAAAAACACAGCAAGAAGACATATAAGCCAACTTATAAATGGCTTCTTGCTGTGTTTTTTAATATATGGCGGACGCCATACAGCGGGAAGAAGCCACAGGCGGATTCCCGCTGCTGCACTGCAGACGGACGACTTCCAATACTATTTCCAGTCTGCAGTGCAGCAAAGCCACATAAGTTTTCAGCATCAAAATCTTGAATCCCTGCAGGCGATATGCTATATTGTGAATAGAAAAGGAACAACCGCCCACAAGGGGTTGACCTCATAACAAGGAATAAAATAGAATTACCACCTCATCACTCAGCCAAAGTTTCGGGGTGGTTTTTCTATGCTTAAAACATTACTTCAAATTCGAGAATACGAATGTCAGCAATGCCAGAATGAACATTCCAAAAGCCATCAGGTCTTTAAAGTCAAATGGTTTTCTGTCCATCAGCACCACCCCCATTCTATGTAAGAATCGAGGCCAGACCACCCTGCAACACGGTTATCCCTGTCCATATACTATCACATATACCGAATGCGTACAATATTGTTTTTCAGTAATGCCGGAGATATAATGGAATGCCCGGATCTGGCGCAGCAATGTGCGGAACAAATAGAAAAAGAGCTGGACGATCATACGGTGGGATGCACTGTGACATATGACGGAGCAGATTACCAGAGGCTGGTTGATCGTGGGGTGGAAGAGATCGAAGGATATAATTATACGGAAGACCTATAAAGCCGGGGCATCCGCTATAATGTCCCCGGCTCTTCGTTTCTGTGAAAATGTAATTTTACTTTTTGTATTTGCTGATAAAGATTTCAATTCTTGAATAAAACCGCCTTAATGACAGGTAGGTATCAGACAGGAAAGCCCTGTCTAACACATAGGCTTACCCTAAATAAAACAATGCTTTCTCATAATCCTGCACGTAGTATCTAATATTCTTGCGCCCTTTTTGAATAATTGTGTGTCCTTCTGCTTCCAATTTCTCTTTTTGAGCCTCTATGCCACCGGGGTACTTGGCGTTCAGCTCGCCATTTGCTTTTAAAGTTCGCCAGTATGGAGTTTCATCTTCAGAACGCTGGAAACTTGCCCATGCCGCGATAGATACAAATATTCCGGCTGTAATAGGCTCTGTAAAATCAGCCCCCTTCTGTATAGCAAAATACTCACGGATTTTCCCGACAGTAATAACCTTCCCATAGGGAATTTGTTTCATTACTTTGTCATAGTCGATTGGCGGAGCAAAATACATTCTGCTTCCCCCATATTTCTTAATGCTTTTCTGGTCAGTAATAATCTGAAATTTTGGCATGTCTTTACTATCATGCAGCATAGCATTAAAATCTTTTTTATCTTCGTTCGCCATGTTTTAACACCTCCTGCCGCAATTATAAAGAAGTCAAACATTTCATGCAATGAGACGGTTTTAAAAATCTTTCAAGCAGACAGTCTACGCTTCTGAGAGTATGGCTTTTCGTACATCCATTTTCTGCATCTCCGTAATTCAGAATTGTCTCTTGTATTTCATAGGTGTATATCTCATACCATCAGATAGCTGCTCGGCATCCGTATCTACAAAGCCCAGCTTGCGGTAAACTGGAACAGCATATGGAGAAGAATTAACAGTAATAACTTCACTACTGCTATTTGCCAGAAGATACTCCCATAATTTTCTGCCGATACCTTGCCGATGATATTGGGCTTTAACAAAAAAGCAGCAAATATGCCTGCGGTTCTTGTTTGTGGCAATAACACCTTTTAACTCCCGATTGTCATACGCTCCCCAAAACTCCAATGTGCTGATTATCTCTTTATCTTCAATAAAATCCTTAAACGATTGCACACCTTTCTCAGAATAATCAGGTGCTTCAAATTGCAAAAATGTTGTCCAAATAAGATCAATAGCTTCGTGGGTTTGAGCTCTCTCAATTTTTGTAATTTCCATACCAAGTGCCTCCTGAGAAAAATATCACTATTTCCGGTTGGGCTTTCTTTTAATAGCCAATAGCTTTATATAATCTTCAAATTCAGAAGTGTCGGTCGGCTCAAACATTACCCATTTTCCGTCACGATAGGTTTTTGCTTGGTCATATTGGCTACAAACAGAATCGGAAAGCGTATCCCGTATCTCTTCAAACTTTGCCCTTTCGTCCTTCCCAAAAATAATCATAAAACCAACGCAGGTCTTTTTCGCGTATAGACTGCAAAGCGTTTTACCCCCTCTGCGGTATTTATACTCATACGTCCAATTCTTGCCGCCGGTATTCCACAACCTTTCCATGTCGTATTTTGCATCAGTTACTATATGTATTCTATCCCTTCAAATTCTCTAAGGCAGACGGATTATTTTCTAAGATTGCCCCAACAGTGGGGCAGGTTTCTATTTCAGAACAGTCACCGCAGGTGGATACGCCTTTTTTCAAAGCACATTTCCGGGTTTCGCACATATGCTCACAAAATACCGTTTTTGCTCCGTCCGCGCGACAGCCCTCGCAGTTAATATGTTCCGGCAGAATCGGAGCATTATTTAACTCTGCCCACATTTTCGCTGTTTTCTCACGCAATGCCTGATCGTCATTGACGGTCGCAAGGTATGCATCGCACTTTTCGCAATCCAGTCCGCAGTATCCAATCATTTCTTTCATTAGTTATATCCCTCCCAGGGTTTTTCTCATGTCCGCAACAAACTGTGCCTGCTGCTTTTTCAGATATGACTTCACAAAGGGCTTCATCAACAATTTCTTGGCTTCTACGCACTCTGTAAAATCTATCTCGGTTTCGTTGCCTTTATCAGTAAAAACACCGATCCAATGTCCTTTCATATTGCTGTTTTCCATATTGAATTCCCAGCGTCTGTATGGTTCAACAAGTGTTACGGTAAAGGTTGTAGGATAGCCATCATTGGTGTATTCGATAAATTGCTTTTCATTTATGGTCTCCGTTTTACTCAGGTCGCTTCTCCAGGTGCCATAATTCTCGATATCCAAAACAAAATCCCACACTTTGCGAAGGTCACTTGGAATCAGCGCTTTTATATTTGAGGTCGCCATCTGCACACTCCCTTTTCCAAAATCAATCGTATTTCTCAATATGTACCGTTGCAATTGCAGACTGGTTCGGTTCCCCAGTAACAAGGTCTTGTGGCGCAGGAATCAACATCATAAAGCCATCTTTACCATATCGCTGATTATATCCTTGTGCATAGGATTCTTCCACGGAAATATGCTGCACCTGCCCGATCACCATAGCTGTTATTCCCGCACCACTCAAGTCCTGCATGTCTTTCAATGTGCATTCCATGCTAAGAAACGCCTCATTGATCACGGGTGCGTGGATAGTTTTTGCCTTAGAGATTGTAAAGCCTCCGGCCACAAACTCATCATCGTCAATTTCGTTGTGGTGAATTGTGTTTACCAAATTGTCATAATAGCTGATCGGAAGAAAATTAATACAAAAACACTTGTCTCTTTTAATATTGGTGTAGGTATGGGTGTGCTGATATAGATTTCCCATCACAGCAAAGAAAGCAGTTTTGTCCCCATGAAAGCAGCTCCAAGAATGAAAGCACACATTCGGTTTGCCGTTTTCTTTCCAAGTGGTAATTGCAAACAGAACGGTCGGTATTCCTGATGTTACTTCAAAATGAGAAAACAACTCGAATTCTTCTGGATATGAAGGTTTGAAATATTGCGGAAAATCTTTTCCAATTTCTATTTTCACTATGGCACCTCCTACGAAAATCCAATCTGTTCCCACCATTATACCTTTTCTGCTTACCGTTGAGAAGATGTTTTCGTTCCTTCTGCCAAAATATTTGTAGCCCTCAACAAGAACGCGAAGTGGAAATTGTCAAGCAAAATGAGCAGCACGATGATGCTGCTCATTTTGGTATAGCTTCACAAAACAATAATTTTTTTGACGAGGGTTTAAGTATGGACAATTTATTGCAATCGGACAAAAAAGAAGTGAGCAGTCCGACCCGCAAAATCGAACTGCTCACCCTATAAAAACTACTCAAACCACTAATTTTTTTAGTGCAGGTTTAAGTATGGACATTCTGGTGCGGATAACAGGACTTGAACCTGCACGTCGTAGACACCAGATCCTAAGTCTGGCGCGTCTGCCAATTCCGCCATATCCGCTCACGCTGCCCGAAGGCTTTTTATTTTCCGGAACAATCCGGAAAATCTTTCTTCAGAATAAAAAATAACCGGAGATTATATTCTCCGGTTATCTTAAATCCAGTGAGCGTGCGGGGATTCGAACCCCGGACAACTTGATTAAAAGTCAAGTGCTCTACCACCTGAGCTACACGCCCATATTTTTTTTACCGGCTTTCCCATGTAAATAAAACTGGGCTAGCTGGATTCGAACCAGCGAATGCAGGAGTCAAAGTCCTGTGCCTTACCGCTTGGCGATAGCCCATTAAAGACTTAACCTGACACTGCCTGCCAGTGCGAATATAAAAGAAAAGGGTGGGTAGTGGGACTCGAACCCACGATATCCAGAACCACAATCTGGCGCGCTAACCAACTGCACCATACCCACCATAACGAGCCTGGGGGGATTCGAACCCTCGACCTACGGCTTAGAAGGCCGTTGCTCTATCCAGCTGAGCTACAGACTCATATCAATATCCCCTTTTTCAAAGGCCCCTCATACCAGCAAAAGCTTTCCTTTCGTTCTGATATGAGAAAGCGGGTGATGGGAATCGAACCCACGTATCCAGCTTGGAAGGCTGGTGTTCTACCATTGAACTACACCCGCACAGATCGGGGTGACAGGATTCGAACCTGCGACCTCCTGGTCCCAAACCAGGCGCTCTAGCCAAGCTGAGCCACACCCCGGTATTCCTTCTACGTTTTCCTGTCTAACCCGTAGCGCATTGATTATTATATTATAGCGTCCTTATCTTGTCAACATTTTTTTTAATTTTTTTTAACCTTTTTTTCAGTTCATTTAAAAACTATATTTTCACCATTCCCGCCTGTCACTCCAGGTAACACTGCTTAAAATAAGGACGACCCTCTCCATCTGTTTCCATAATCATATAACTGCCCTTTCTGCCCTCCTGCCTCGGGAAAGAAAGACTTCCTGGATTCAGTACAATAATCTCGTCCATCTCTTCGAAAAAAGGTCTGTGCGTATGACCGAACATTACGATATCGGCCTTCCGCGCCTTTCCTTCTTCCCGGATATATTCAGGATCCAGAGATACATAATAGGAGTGTCCATGTGTAATAAAAATCTTATACTTTCCGATGTAAAACTCCTCTTCTCTGGGCAGATCTGAAAAAAAGTCATTATTTCCCCTGACTATATGCTTCTCACAGTCCACAACTGTGTCAATATACTCTTCTCCGCCCTCGACATCCCCCAGGTGAATCAGCATATCGATATCTCCGGCCTCCTGCAGTGCACGGTCCAGGCCATTATGTCTGCCGTGTGTATCACTGACAATCAACACTCTCATAACGCTTCCTCTCTCAGTTTTTCCTCCAGAATTCTTTTCATTGCCCGAAGTGCTTTTCCCCGATGGCTGAGCAGATTTTTCTGCTCCGGATCCATCTGCGCTGTTGTGCTCCCGTATTCAGGGACATAGAAAATCGGATCATAGCCGAATCCATTATCCCCGGCAATTTCATGGGCAATCTGACCTTCAATCGTTTCCCGGACCGTACACGATGTCCCGTCCGGGAAAACTGCTGCCACAGCACACACAAACCGGGCAGTTCTCTCATCGTCAGGCACCCCCTCCAGCCGGTCAAGTAAAATCCGGTTCTTTATATCGTAAGAAGTGTCCTCTCCTGCAAATCTTGCAGAATAAATACCCGGCGCTTTATCCAGGTAATCAATTTCCAGTCCGGAATCGTCCGCGAGAACAATATCGTTTGTCAGCACTCTCGATACGGTTCTTGCCTTAATCTCCGCATTTTCCTCAAAAGTCATGCCGTCTTCTATAATTTCTTCATCAACGCCGGCTTCCTTCATGGATACGATTTCCATTCCGAGATCGGCCAGAATCATACGGATTTCTTTCATTTTATTTTCATTACCAGTGGCAAATACTATTCTTCTTTTCATTTTATGTACCTTCTATCTTTTCTGTTTCGGCGGCCTGGGGCCGGTAAACTGGTAAAAATACGTTCTCAGCATTCCATTATATAGCTTTCTGTTTTTGTCTGCTTTTCTTCCGAAATATCGTTCTGCATCTTCATAACTGGTAATCATATAGGCAGACCACGTATCCAGCTTTCGGAAACTCTCTCCGAATTCTCTGTACAGTTTCGGAAGCGCTGCCTTTTCTTCCAGCCTTTCGCCATAAGGAGGATTCGTAATGATAAATCCATATTTCCCCGGATGGCTCAGCTGACTGACTTCCCGGCGCTGAAAATGAATGAGATGGTCAACTCCCGCATCTGCCGCATTTCTCCTTGCGGTTTTCAGGACATCGCTGTCTATGTCATACCCCTGGATGTCTGTTTCAATATTTGTATCCATCTGGTCATGCGCCTCATCTATGGCCTCATACCAGTATTTTCTGTCAATCAGGTTGGTCCACTGTTCTGCCGTAAACTCCCGGTTCATGCCGGGAGCTATATTCGCCGCCATCATAGCCGCTTCGATGGGAATGGTTCCGCTGCCGCAGAAAGGATCCACAAGGATCCGTTCCTTCTTCCATGGGGTAAGCATAATCAGTGCCGCGGCAAGATTTTCTGCAATAGGAGCCTTTCCGGCAGCAGGACGGTATCCTCTTTTATGAAGAGATACTCCGGTGGTATCAATCCCTACCGTGACCACATCCTTCATCAGAAATACACGGACAGGATAGGAAGCCCCGTCTTCTGTAAACCACTGTGTATAATAACGGAATTTCATCCTCTCTACCATAGCTTTTTTCATTATAGACTGAATATCCGAGGGACTGAACAGCCTGCTTTTGACAGACGCGGCTTTCGTAACCCAGAACTTTCCGTTTTCAGGAATATATCTCTCCCACGGAATTTCTTTCGTCTTCTGAAAGAGTTCTTCAAAAGTAACCGCGGTAAAGCAGCCCGCTTTTAAAAGAATCCGTTCCGCAGTGCGCAGAAATATATTGGCCCTGCAGGCGGCATCCATTCCGCCCCGGAATGTAACCCTTCCGTCTTCTACCTGAGTAATCTCATATCCCAGATTCTGAATTTCTCTTTTCAGAACAGATTCCAGTCCGAAATGACAGGGAGCAATCCACTCCATTTTCTCCATAAAACTTTTCCATCCTCACAATTCGTCTTCTTTCATATTACTATAAATCAGGGGCAGAGTAAAGTTTAACTTTACTCTGCCCCTGCATGTTCCGTCCTGATTTTCAGCAGATAAAATATCCCGGAAAACTAGTAACGGTCGCTTTCGTCATAGGCATCTCTGGTTTTCCCACAATTCTTATTGCCCTGAACAGTATTTTTGTTTGTATTCTTATTCTTGCTCTGCCCGTCAGCATAGGATGAATAGGAATTACTGTTTGTAGTTGTGTTTTTGTTCATGTTTTTGTTTGAATTGTTTGTATTTGTGTAGTTCTTTGCCATGAGTATTCCCTCCTGTTTATTTGGTACATTGTTATTGTCTCTTACTCAGGCATTTTTTATTCACTTTTTTACATGTTTTTATTTTTTCTGTTTTTTTATTTTTTTCTTGCTTTTTCCAATTTGATATATTATACTATGTTTTGTAGAAAGGTTACTTTCTACAACCCCTTATTAATTATTTATACTCCCCTCAAAAGACCGATGGCTCCCCCATCGGTCTTTTACCATTTCTCATTAAAAATAACGGTGGTTCTCCACAACCGTTTCTTCTGCCATGGAGAACCACTTCTTTTTCACATTATACTCTGTTATTTATCTCTTGACTTCCACTTTCTGTAAATAGCCTCCAGAGCATCCACCGTTCCGTCTATTCCCAGCAGACTGACATTGAACATCATAGCGTTTGCCTCAATACTGCCCCACTCTCTGCCGGTCCTCGTCTCATAATAAACCCGTCTTTCCCGGTCTGTTTTTTTGATCTTGTCCCGGGCCTGTCTTTCATCCAGATCATACAGTTTCATGATTCTTCTGATACGGTCTTCTTTATACGCGTAAATAAATGTATTAATGCAGTTGGAGTAATCACCCAGCACATAGTCTGCGCAGCGTCCGACAAAAATGCCCGGTCCCTGCTCCGCAAGTTTGCGGATAATCGCGGACTGTTTTTCAAAAACTTTGTCGCTTAAAGGTTTTCCGGACTCATCACTGGTCACAAACGCCCGGTATTCTATACTGCTGGCCGCATACGCGGACAGAAATCTCCCCAGTACCGTCTCGTCTACCTTTGTAGCGTCTTCATTGCTGATGCGCAGCTCCTGTGCCGCCATGTGAAGCAGATTATGATCATAGAGGGGAATATCCAGCCTTTCTGCCAGGCGGTTTCCCACCTCATGGCCTCCGCTTCCGAATTGTCTGCCTATCGTAATAATTGTGTGCTCCATCATATCTGTCACTCCTCTCTGCAAACATGCGTCTTATCTTCCGCGCTGTCTGAAAAGTACAGCGCGGACTGCTGTTTTGCCTCTAGGAACAGTATACCATCAAAGGCCGGATTCGGACAGACAATTCTTTCACTTTTCTGTATATTGTTTCTTTTCTTTGTATTGCAGATGTATTGTCATCTCACTTCTCCTCTTCCGCCAATAATCGTCAGATAACTTTTCGATGTAAGCAGATAAATAATAATATAGAAAAGCGCAAATACAATATAGCACACCGCAGTTACTTCAATAAGCAGGGTTGTATTGGAAAAACCCAGAAGGTTGAGGATTCTCCGTATAATCGGAAAGGCAAATCCCGTGTGCAGCCCTGCCGCTATAAGGGGCAGGAAGAAAACAGTCAGCACCTGCGAATTCACGCTTCTGCGCACTTCCTTTCCGGTCATACCTATCTTCATCAGTATATCAAACCGGTCCTGATCTTCATATCCTTCCGATATCTGCTTATAGTAGATAATAATTACCATGCCGGCGATAAATACAATTCCAAGAACAATTCCCAGGAAGAAAAGGCCTCCGTACATGCCCAGAAACCAGGACCGCTCCAGCTCCCGTCCTTCCAGACTGATTCTCTGGGAAAAATCCGCATTATCATTCTGAGTCTGGGAAAAACGGTCAAATATTTCATTTGTAATCTCAACCTGTTCTTCACTGGAGCAGTCCAGATCAAATCCGTAATACTGAAAAATCTCAGAGGAAGCATCCTGATAATATTTCGCCTGGGCCTCATATATTTCCTTCAGTGTATCATTGTCCGGCACAAATATATACATGGACGGAACCAGTGAAGCCGCATCTGTTCCGTAGAGATTAAACTCACCGATGACACGCTTAACCTTCCATGTAGATCCGCCTTCTACCGTAATCGTATCGAAACTGTACGTTTTTTCATTTTTTGGCATACAGATCATCACTTCATCTTCTGCCAGCGTCTCATTCGTCCCCTTCAGTCTGTTATAGTCATCAATCGTAATCACATATATCTCACGAAGACTGCTTGTATCTTCTATCGAGAAGTCACTCATAGACGATGTGTCAAATAAAATTCTGTCTTCCCGCTGAAAGCCCGAAGTGTCAAGCATCGTATATTCGATCACATTCTCCTGTCTGGCTCCATGCTCTTCCACTACCTGATCCATAATAGTCTTTGCCTGCGCCGCTTCTTCATCATCCTCTGTGTAAATATCCGCTGTAATCTCCCGCGGGTAGCGGGCATGCAGCATATCTTCCATGCCAAGCCACAGGCACATTACACCCGACACCATAACAAGCACCATAGTCGAAAGGATACAGATCGAGGCAAGTCCGGCTCCGTTCCGCTTCATACGGTAGATCATGGAAGACAGAGACACGAAATGATTCGTCCGGTAATAGTACCTCTTATTTTTCTGCAGCATTCTTCCGAAGGTAACAGATCCTGCAATAAATAGAAGGTAAGTCGCTGCAATTACCATGATCACCGCAACAAAAAACCACACCAGAGCGGTAATCGGATCTTCAATGGTTACCGCCAGATAATATGCGCCTCCCAGAAGGATAATTCCGGCAAGTGCGAAGAACCAGTTTCCTTTCGGCGGTTTCTCTCCCACCTTATCGCTTCTGAGCATCTCCACCGGCCGGGAGCGCCACAGAAATACAAGCATACGCAGCATAATCAGAGCAAAGATAACGACAAAAAGTACAATTGTCGACATAATTGCCTGAGGATCAATCTGCATGTCAAAACTGATATTTTCTCCCAGAAGTTTTGTAATCACAAGCTCTCCCAGTTTTGAAAAAAGCACCCCCAGCACAAGCCCGCCTGCAATTGAGATAACTGCGGTCAGCAGCGTTTCGCAGATCATAATCTTTGCAAGATTCCGTTTGCCCATTCCCAGAATATGATACAGGCCGAATTCTTTCTGCCGTCTGCGGATCAGGAAAGAATTTGTATAATATAAAAAGATTACTGAAAATACTCCAATCACTCCGACTCCCAGATTAAGCATCTGCTGCACGGCGTCCCCGCCGTGCATACTCTGAAGCGTGCTGCTTCTGCACAGAAACGCGACAATATAGTACATCATGACCATGCAGATACAGGTCAGCAGGTATGGGAAATACATTTTCCGGTTCTTTGATATGCCTGTGGCAGCCAGTCTGAAATAAAATGTTCCTCTCATCTTCTCTCACCGCCTGTCGCCAATATGGTAAGTGTGTCGGAAATTTTCTGATAGAACTGTTCGTCCGTCATCTCCCCTCTGTAGAGCTGGTGATATACCTCACCGTCCCGGATAAACAGTACCCTTCCGGCGCGGCTGGCAGCCTTAACCGAATGAGTTACCATCAGTATGGTCTGTCCCCTGCGGTTGATTCTGGCAAAAAGAGACAGCAGCTCATCTGTGGAGCGGGAATCCAGTGCTCCGGTCGGCTCATCCGCAAAGATCAGCCGGGGATCCGTTATAATGGCGCGGGCCACAGCCGCCCTCTGCTTCTGTCCGCCTGATACTTCGTAAGGATATTTTTCCAGAAGATCCCGGATGCCCAGCTCTTCTGCCGTGGAATAAAGCTTCTTTTCCATCTTTCTGTAAGGTACGCCTTTCAGAACGAGGGGCAGCAGAATATTATCCTTCAGGTTAAATGTATCCAGCAGATTAAAGTCCTGAAATACGAATCCCAGATTATCTCTCCGGAATTCAGAAATATTTTTGTCCTTTATGGCAGACAGAGGCTTCCCGTCCATATAGACGTCCCCTTCTGTGGGGCGATCCAAAGCCGCCATAATATTAATCAGTGTTGTCTTTCCGGAGCCGCTCTCTCCCATAATCGCTACATACTCCCCTTCTTCCACAGAGAAATTCACGCAGGACAATGCCTGCACCTGATTTCCTCCGAAACGGGTTCTGTATATTTTCTTCAGATTTCTCACTTCCAAAACAGCCATGTGCAATGACCTCCTCTTTATTATTCCGAATACATCCGGCAGATTTTCCGCCTGACAGACACTCCTGTCATATGTTTCGATAAAAGTATAACAGGGTGCCCGGAATGCCGACATCTGTTTTTGTGACATTCCGGGCGCCCTGTGTGACATTTTCGTAAGTCAGTCATTCTGCCTGAAAGGGATAGGAGGCCAGATCTATGGTAAACCTGCTGCCCTTCCCCGGCTCGGACTGTGCCGTTATGGCATGTCCTAATTTATCCGCGGCAGATCTGCACAGGTACAGACCGATTCCCGTGGACTTTTTATCCTGCCTTCCATTGTATCCTGTATATCCTTTTTCAAAGATACGGGGCAGATCTTCCGGCGCAATGCCGATTCCCGTATCGGACACAGTAAGCCGTTTCTTTTTGTCCACCTCTATGGTCACCGTTCCCTGAGCCGTATATTTCACCGCATTCGAGAGAAGCTGTTCAATGATAAAAGAAAGCCACTTTTCATCCGTAACCACCTTTTCTTCTGTCCCTTTATAAACCAGCCGGATCTTTTTTCGTACAAACTGGCCCGCATATTTCCGGATTGCCTTTCTGACAATCTCATCCAGATTGTATTCCTGAAAAAGGAGATCAGAACCGCCTTCCCCCAGACGGGTATAGCAGAGCGCCATATCCACATACTGCTCTACCCGGAACAATTCGGAGCGCAGCTCCTGATTTTCCTGAGTATCTTCCTGCTGAAGAAGCACCTGCATCACTGCAATAGGCGCCTTGATCTGATGAACCCACCGGGCATAATAATCCTGCATGTCCTTTTTTGCCAGTTCCTGTTTTTCCTTTTCTTTTCTGCCCTTTTCTTCCTGCCGGATAATAATTGCCTGATAGTCTTTCTCAATAAGACTGGAAGCAGGCGGCAGGCATTCCTCGGCCGCGCCGTCATACCTGGAAATCTGCTGCAGTTCCAGATGCCGCTTTTTCATGCGGAAATATCCGGCCATCATAAAAACCGCCGCAAAAAACAGACAGATCAGAAGCGGATACCAGACCGCCTGCATGTCGATGCCATACAGAAAAAAGATAACCCCATAGGCAGCCGCGCAGAGAAGAGCGCAGAAAAACACATGTCTTCTGCTGTACAGATACTGAGCAAACAGTTTCATTTCTCTCCTCCTTTTCCCCGGGCGGAAGATTCTGTCCCTCCTGCCGCGGTAACATTTTCCAGCAGATATCCTTCGCCCACCTTGGTCGTTATAAAATCCTTCAGCCCGGCATGTTCCAGCTTGCGCCGAAGCCTGGCAATATTGACAGTCAGTGTATTTTCTTCAATATAGTTGTCCGTCTCCCACAGTTTTGTTATCAGCGTATCCCTGCTCACAAGCCGCCCTTTATTTTCCATCAGAGTCTGCAGAATCCGGAACTCATTTTTTGTCAGACTTATCTTCTGTCCGTCATAGGTCAGAGATGTGTCATACAGATTCAGAATCGCGCCCCTGTGCTCCAGCACCGGAACTTTTCCCGCCAGATCATATGTGCGTCTCAGCACAGCCTGCACTTTGGCCGTCAGCACGCTTAAGTCAAAGGGTTTCGCCACAAAGTCGTCTCCGCCCATATTTACTGCCATAATAATATTCATATTATCGGCGGCGGAAGAGATAAATATAATCGGCACATCCGAGATCTTCCGGATCTCGCTGCACCAGTGGTATCCGTTGAAAAACGGAAGCGTAATATCCATAAGCACCAGATGGGGATCATACCCGGCAAATTCCTGCAGTACATTGCGGAAGTCTTTTACATACTCCGCTTCATGCCCCCACATTGTCATCTCCTGCTGTATGGCCTGAGCCATAAGCAGATCGTCCTCAACAATCAGTATTTTGTACATGCCATCCTCCTTTATCAGTCATTCATTTTCAGATATCAGCGGCATTATTATGTCCATACTGTAAATCATAGCAACTTCATCCGGATATATCAATCGGCAAACGGATTTTTGCCGTCAGATGCCTCTCTTCTGAAGCGGATATTTCTCTGAAAAAGGCGGGTGGCCGGGTACATTTTCCCGGCTGCCCGCCTTTTCTTATGTCCTGTATTATTTTCGGTTTTACAGGTATTTTCTCATTGATATCTGTATCTTTTTCCTTTATACAGTCTCCGGTGATATCACCCGCTGGATATGAATGGCCAGGAATCCGATTTCCTCCTTCGCCACCGGCTTCTTCAGTTCCCTGCCCATATAACCGCACACTTCCTGCGCCACCTGGCCTGTTCTGGGATAATTGCTGAATATAAAATCGTTAAAATCCGCATTGGTGGACTCTTCGTTTCTGGTCCTTGCCACCATATAATACAGGTGGCTCATAAGACGGGTATATGCAAGGGAATCCGTATCAAAGTGCTGACCGAAGGCCTTCTCGATCATGGAGATACCTTCATTAATAATCCGTGTCGTATTGAGAGTCACCGACACCTGTTCATCCGAAAGGCCGGCGTGAATATGAAGGGTAATAAATCCCACCTCGTCATCTGTAATCTCATTGCCTGTCATCTCCCGGATAATTTCCCGGCCTTTCTGCGCCACGGAAAATTCTTTTGCAAACAGGACACGGATATCCGGCGTAAAAGGGTTTGGCATCTGCCGGTTTTCCTTCGCCCTCTTTGCAGCCAGGGCAATGTGATCTGCCATGGGAAGCAGAATGTCCCGGTTCATCTTGGGAAATACTTTTTCCGCTTCATCGATAATCCGGCCTGCAGCCTCTATAAATTCCGGACGGATACCGTTAACAACCTTAAGCACAGACTGCTGCTTCTGTCTGGTAACAAGGGAGTATACCCTGGCGCCCTGTATCTGCTCTATCTGCTGTGTAGGCCGCTTTCCGAAACCGACCCCGTTTCCCAGAAGAATCAGCTCCCGCCCGGTCTCATTGTGATAAACAAGAATACCGTTATTATTCAGCACCTTAATAATTCGATACATATCTGAATGTCCCTTCTGTATCAAGCGGATATTCACGATCCGATTGAGTTAATTAAAGGATACAATCTCCGCCGTTTCATCCAGTCCGGCAACCCTGCCCGGCTTTGTGAGACGGACTTCTTCACCCTCCTGAAGACTTGTAAATACAATAATGCACTCGTCGGATTTTGCATGCTCTCTTATATATTTTATATCAAAGCCAATCAGTTTGTCACCCTTTTTTACACGGTCTCCGTCTTTTACAAATGTCTCAAATCCTTCTCCGTTCAGATTTACTGTATCCACGCCGATATGCAGAAGATACTCTGTGCCGTCATCGCTTCTCAGCCCGACCGCGTGTTTTGACGGGAACACAAAAGATACTTCCGCGTCCTCCGGCGCATATGCCATACCCTCTTCCGGTCTTATAATATACCCGTCCCCCATCATCTTTCCGGCAAACGCCTCATCAGATGCCTCTGTAATAGGAGCGGCCTCTCCAGTAAAAGGAGAGCAGAGCACCTTTTTCACAGTTCCGGAAGACGCTTCGGATGAATTTTCTGCCCCGGAACTTTCTGCACTGCCTGTGTCCGCTGTGTTTTCTTCTTTCTGCTCCGCCGGAATATATTCTTCATCCGGAGCTTTTTCAAGATAATCCTCCAGATTAGATTTGATTACTGCCACAACGGGGCCGTATATAATCTGAATCCCCTGGCCTTTACGGATAATTCCGGATGGAGATGTGGCTTTAAGCAGATTTTCATTTACCAGCTCTGGTTTATGCACCGTACAGCGCAGCCGGGTGGCGCAGCAGTCTACATCTGAAATATTTTTCTTACCTCCAAGTCCGCGGGTAATCAAAATACTTTTTTCATCTCCATCTTCTGTTCCTTTTCCCTTTGCGGAAGCATCTGAGCCCTGTTTTGCCTGGTAGTCTGCTTTTGTAAACAGTTTTGTCTCCTCACTGTCATCCTCCCGTCCCGGTGTCTTCAGGTTCATTTTTGTAATCATAAAACGGAATACAAAATAGTAAAGAGCAAAATACACAACACCGACTACTATGATCCAGATCCAGTGAGTCTTCTCATTTCCCTGCAGGATGCCAAAAAGAGTCATGTCGATAATTCCTCCGGAAAATGTCATGCCCACGCCTACATTTAGAATATGCATCAGCATATAGGAAAGGCCTGCCAGCACGCAGTGGACCGCATACATAAGCGGAGCTACAAACAGGAAAGTAAACTCCAGCGGCTCTGTAATTCCTGTGAGCATGGATGTAAGCGCTGCCGAGAGAAGCAGACCGCCTACGATCTTTTTCTTTTCCGGTTTTGCACATTTGTACATGGCAAGCGCCGCTCCCGGAAGTCCGAAAATCATAAACGGGAACTTTCCTGCCATAAATCTGGTGGCCTCAACTGAAAATGCCGTCGTATTCGGGGAAGCCAGCTGCGCGAAGAAAATATTCTGAGCTCCCTGAATCAGAGTGCCGTCTACAAGCATTTCTCCGCCTACTCCTGTCTGCCAGAAAGGCATATAAAATACGTGATGAAGCCCGAATGGTATCAGCGCTCTTTCGATAATTCCGTAAATCCATGTGCCTGCGTATCCCGATGCAAGAACCACGCCGCCCAGCGCGTAGATGCCTTCCTGAACAACCGGCCACACAAAATACATGAGAATTCCCACTCCTACATATACAACTGTGGAAATGATGGGCACAAATCTTGAACCTCCGAAAAAGGACAGCGTGCTGGGGAGCTGGATTTTATAAAACCTGTTGTGCAGCGCCGCGACGCCCAGTCCTACGATAATACCGCCGAATACTCCCATCTGAAGCGACTGGATGCCACAGACCGTAGAAACCGTACCGTCCAGCATGTGTTCCGCCAGGGTGCCGTCTGCCAAAATATCTCCATTGAGCACCAGCATGGCATTAATACAGACATGCATGACAAAGAATGAAATCATTGCAGCCAGAGCTGCGACCTCCTTTTCTTTCTTTGCCATTCCAATGGCAACTCCTACTGCAAAAATCAGGGGAAGATTATCAAATATTACACTTCCCGCCTTGCTCATAATTGTGAGAAGTCCGTTCAGAATCGTTCCTTCTCCCAGAATGTTCTGCAGTCCGTAAGTCTCAATCATGGCCGCATTGGTAAAGGAACTTCCGATTCCCAGCAGCAGTCCCGCTACGGGAAGAATTGCGATGGGAAGCATGAAACTTCGGCCGACTCTCTGCAATACTCCGAAAATCTTGTCTTTCATTGTTTTTCCTCCTTCTTGTTCTCAGGAACTTTTTTCCCCGCGAATACATCGACGGCTGCGCACCTCGATTCCGCTTCGCTCCATCTCGGTCGCGGGCTCCCGCTTCCCTGACGGACGCCGTGCTGCGCACCTCGATTCCGCTTCGCTCCATCTCGGTCGCGGGCTCCCGCCTTATACCTTCCTGGAAACGCCTGCCGGAAAGCGCGCTTTCCGCAGTCATTTTCAGGAAGGTGCACGGCTTGGTGCTTTCGCGCAAAAAAATAGCATAAACTGATCCTTTGGTTCCCGGGCGGGAATGAAGGATAGTTTATGCCTGCCTTACAGTAACACACTACCTGATGTATTCGCTTTTTCTTGTCTAAGTATATACGGAAAAACGCACAGCCGTCAACCCAGAATTTTAAACTAATTTCAGGGATGAAAACTGTGCAGTTTTGACAGATATTATTCGTACTGATCCAGTATTTTCATTGCCAGATCTCCATCACCGCTGATAGAGAACCCGGTCTTCTCATAAAAGCCGGCCATAAGCCTCTGATACTGTTCCGGGCCTTCATACCCCAAAGGAGCAAGTCTGTACCCTACCGGCGCTTTAATAAAAGTTACATTCTTCTTTGCAAGCTGATCGGTAATCTCATTAAGACATACACTTCCGTAGCCTTTCCCTCTGAGAGAGAAATCCGTGACGTAGAATTCCAGAATTTCCGCCTTTGTCCTGCTTTCAAGTATATACTGCAGATGAAACACCTGCGTATCCTGTTCAAATACATCTACATTTTCTCCGCTGTATATAAACTGAAGAATATGAGCACTTTTATCCGATAAAATCACTGCCCGGAAATAATCTTTTCTTATGTATAATGGGATTGACATTTCTGCGCCTCCTCCCTGTGCGGCCGCTACTGTTCTGTCGGTTTCTTTGCCCTGGCTACTCTGAGCTGGACATTTGCTCCCACAGGATTGATGACCA
Organism: Mediterraneibacter sp. HA8405; assembly: GCF_056148955.1. Classification (NCBI taxonomy): domain Bacteria; kingdom Bacillati; phylum Bacillota; class Clostridia; order Lachnospirales; family Lachnospiraceae; genus Mediterraneibacter; species Mediterraneibacter sp. HA8405. The sequence goes on from NZ_CM148758.1 coordinate 2,943,328, forward strand.
CTCCTTTAGCCTCAGGGAAAAGAACCTGGGGGATCTTCTCCGCCGGGACCGCCGTCACTTTCATTTTTTTCCCCTTTGCAAATTTATTGAGTTCCAGTATGTCTGTAAAAATGGGCAGGAACATACTTCCGTCTTTCTGTTTAAGCACCGGAAGCTGCCCGTTCTCTTCCATCGCAAGGATATATGTTCCTTTCTGATAATGAGCCAGAAGCTCTTCCTGCATCTCTTTCAATTCATCTGTCATTTCCGGAGACGGCATTCTTCTCAACTCCTGCATAAAATACAGTGCGGTCAGATGAAGTTCCGGGTTCTCCAGAAGCTTTTTCCCGTCTTCCGTCTGATTCTTTCTGACAACAAGATCCGGCAGCTGGATATTAATCGCTGTATCTGTGCCTGCGTTCACTGCCAGACAGTTTACACCCATTGTATACAGGCTGGTATAAAATCCCAGAAGAACGTTTTCGCTCAGCTTGGCTACTCCTGTCTTATATTTTCTGTCGTCCAGCTCTTTCGCCTTGTTCTTCGCATCTTCCAGCCTGTAGTACAGAAACACCTCATCATCGTAAGTCTCTTCGTCGCAGAAAACAAAAGGCATTTTTGTTGCAGCAGACATAATAACATATAACTCCCCCGGATGGCGGAGCGCAGCCAGCGTCTCCTGTTTTGTAACTGTTGTCTGGTTTTCTTTCATGTTCGTTCTGTCCCTTTCTGATTAAACATTTCTTTTCTGATGGTCAGAATATTTTTTCTGCCAGTTCAAATACATAAGGAAGGAAAATAATACAGCCGATAAACACAGAAATAACCGCCGCAAACAATACCGCTCCTGCTGCCGTATCTTTCGCTTTTTTGGCCAGCGGTTTCTTCTCTTCCGTCACCAGATCAACAACAGCTTCCACTGCTGTATTAACCAGTTCCAAACCGGCCACCAGAGCAAAAAGCAGAAGACAGATGCACCACTCCACGGCTGTAATCTGAAAAAGCGTCCCCGCCGCAGTCACCAGGATAATTGCCACACAATGAATTTTCATATTCCGTTCCTGCCGGATCCCGGTAAGAATACCTTCAAAAGCATATCCGAAACTCTTTGTCAGCGGATTTTTTCTTTCCTTCTTCATAATTATTTACTCCTGTAAATCCATTTCACGGGATCTGGATTCCAACCACATCCCCGGGGACTATTATATCACAATATCCTGCTCAGCAAAAGAAAATTCACACAACTCCGGGAAAAGGGGACGGACCCCTTTGCAAAAGGGTCCGTCCCCTTTTTCGCAAGTTGTGTGAATTTTCTGATAGTTTTCATCGAGCTGATTTTTACTTTCTGACTGCCTCTGCCATTTTTTCTGTATATTCCGCCACATATGGCACGCCTTCTCTTTTGTGCTGAGCGCAGAGTTTTACAATGGCGCTTCCTACGATTACTCCGTCGGAGAAGCGGCTCATCTGTTCTGCCTGTTCCGGCGTGGATATGCCGAAGCCGACTGCGCAGGGGATATCTTTTTCTTCTTTTACAAGCCGGACCATTTCTTTTACATCAGAGGAAATGGTCTCTCTTGTGCCGGTAACGCCCAGAGAGGATACGCAGTAGACAAACCCGGAAGCCGACCGCGCGATCATGCGGATGCGCTCATGGGATGTGGGGGCGATCAGGGAGATCAGATCCAGCCCTGCCTTTTTGCAGGGAACGTCAAATTCTTCTTTTTCCTCAAAGGGAACGTCCGGAAGGATCAGTCCGTCCAGCCCGGCCTGTGCCGCGCGTCTGGTAAAACGCTCTGTGCCGTAGGAAAACACCACATTCGCATAGGTCATAAAGACGAGGGGAATCCGGGATTTTTTCCGGATTCGTTCCACCATCTCAAAAATCCGGTCAGTCGTCACGCCGCCGGAAAGTGCCCGGATGTTTGCCGCCTGGATCACCGGTCCCTCTGCCGTAGGATCCGAAAAGGGGATCCCCAGTTCGATGATCGAAGCGCCGGCCTGCTCCATTGCGTACACCAGCTGTTCTGTCGTCTCCAGATCCGGATCCCCGCAGGTGATAAACGGGATAAATGCTTTTTCTTTCTGAAATGCCTCCTGTATTCTACTCATAGATATCCTCCCCTCTGTATCTTGCAATTGCGGCACAGTCTTTGTCACCTCTGCCGGAAATATTGATAATCATAATCTGATCTTTTCCCATTTTCGGCGCCAGCTCTCTGGCGTATGCCACAGCATGGGCGCTTTCAATAGCGGGAATGATTCCTTCGGTGCGCGCCAGATATTCAAAAGCGTCTACCGCCTGATCGTCTGTCACTGCCACATATTCTGCCCGGCCCCTGTCGTACAGATCCGCATGTTCCGGGCCCACGCCCGGATAATCCAGGCCTGCCGAGATAGAGTACACCGGCGCGATCTGCCCGTACTCATCCTGGCAGAAATAAGACTTCATGCCGTGGAAAATTCCCGGTTTTCCAGTGGCAATGGTGGCTGCCGTCTCCGCTGTATCGATTCCCCGGCCCGCCGCCTCGCATCCGATCAACCGCACGCCTTCGTCCTGAATAAAATGATAGAATGCGCCGATGGCATTGGAGCCGCCGCCCACGCACGCCAGCACCGCGTCCGGCAGTCTGCCTTCCTTTTCCAGAATCTGCGCTTTCATCTCTTTTGATATTACAGCCTGAAAATCACGGACAATCATGGGGAACGGATGAGGTCCCATGCAGGAACCCAGCACATAGTGGGTATCCGATATTCTCCTGGTCCACTCCCGCATAGTCTCGGAAACCGAGTCCTTCAGGGTGGCTGTACCTATGGAGACCGGGTGCACCTTTGCTCCCAGAAGCCGCATCCGGTATACATTCAGCGCCTGACGCCGGGTGTCCTCCTCGCCCATAAATACTTCGCACTCCATACCCATGAAAGCCGCCGCCGTAGCCGTTGCCACGCCGTGCTGTCCTGCTCCGGTTTCCGCGATCACCCTGGTCTTTCCCATCTTCTTTGCCAGGAGGATCTGCCCCAGCACATTATTGATCTTATGAGCCCCGGTGTGATTTAAGTCCTCCCGCTTCAGATAGATCTTTGCACCGCCCAGATCTTCCGTCATCCGGGCCGCATAGTACAGCCGGGAAGGTCTTCCCGCATATTCATTGAGAAGCTGGTTCAGCTCCCGGTTGAACGCTTCATCTTCCCGGTAGTAAAGATACGCTTCCTCCAGTTCATTTACCGCATTCATCAGCGTCTCCGGTATATACTGCCCGCCGTGAACGCCATATCTTCCTTTTTTCATATTCTTCTGCTCCTTACTGCAGCTACTGCTGCCAATATTCTCTCTCTGTCTTTTTTTCCATCCGTTTCCACTGAACTGCTCAGGTCCACCGCCCAGGGCCGGCATCTCCGCACCACCTCCGGTATGTTATCGCAGCTGAGCCCTCCTGCCAGAAAATAAGGTTTTGAAGGGTCGTGTTTGAAAAGCCACCGTTCCAGGATTTCCCAGTCAAACGGTTTTCCCGTTCCGCCTTTCCCCTGATCCAGAAGGATCCAGTCCGCGCTTCCTGAGAAAGCCCGGTCAAGATCCCTCTCCTCTGATACGGAAAAGGCCTGAATCAGCGGCCGGTCCGTCATTTCCCTGAGTTTCCGGATATATTCCTCATCCTCCCCGCCGTGAAGCTGGGCCGCATCAATGAGCCCCTCCTCCAGAAGCTTCGCCACCAGCCGGGGATCTGCATTGACAAAAACGCCCACAGGGGTGATCCCCTCCCGCAGTCCTCTCCGCAGCCTGCGCAGCTGTTCTTCTGTTACATTTCTCCGGCTTTTCGGAACCCCAATCACAAACCCGCAGTAATCCGGCCGGGCCTCGTTCACATAACAGATATCCTCCGCCCGGCTCAGACCGCAGATTTTTATTTTTGTTTCTGCTCTCTCAGTCATGCCCCAGCTCCCTCCTGAGGCCGCGCAGGGCAGCTTTTCTGTCCGGGCTGCGCATCAGCATCTCTCCGATCAGAACAGCGTCCGTGCCGTTTTCATACAATACCTTCAGATCTTCCGGTCCCCGGATGCCGCTCTCGGATACAAATACTTTACCGCCGCCCACCAGGCCGCGCAGCTTCGCGCTGTTCCCGATATCTACGGTAAAGTCTTTCAGATTCCGGTTATTTACTCCAATGATCCGGGCACCGGCTTTCGCGGCCTGCTCAATCTCCTCCGGGCCGTGGGCTTCCACCAGAGCCGACAGGCCCAGCTCTTCTGCCAGACTTATATATGCCCCCAGCTCTTTTTCATCAAGAACGGAACAGATCAGAAGTACCGCGGACGCTCCCATGGCTCTGGCCTGGTATATCATGTATTCATCACAGGTAAAATCTTTCCGCAGCACAGGAATGGATACCTGAGCCGCAATCTCCTCCAGATACCGGTCCTGTCCCTGGAACCAGAAGGGTTCTGTCAGGCAGGAGATGGCGGAAGCTCCGCCGGCTTCATAGTCCCCGGCAATCTCCAGATAAGGGAAGTCTTCGGCAATCACCCCTTTTGATGGGGACGCCTTTTTCACCTCACAGATAAAGGACAGTCCGGGCGCCCGCAGCGCCGCCTCAAAATCCGGAACATCTGCCTGTTTCTGTTTTTCCTCTGCCTGCCTGCGTACTTCGCTCAGCGGCAGATGCTGTTTTTCTTCCGCAATCCGTTCCTTCGTCCGCAGGGTAATCGTCTCCAATATATTCATTTTCTGCTCTCCTCAATAAACTGCTCCAGTTTTCCGGCTGCCGCTCCTTCGTCAATGAGACGTTCCGCCATCCGGACGCCTTCTTCCATTGTCGCTGCTTTTCCCGCAATATAAATGGCTGCTCCGGCATTGAGACACACAGCGCAGCGCTTTGCGCCCCGGTCCTCTCCTGAAAGGATTTTCCGTGTTATTTCCGCATTTTCCTCCGGTGTGCCCCCTGTCAGTTCTTCTTTCGTGCATCGGGTGTAGTCGAACTGCTCCGGTGTAATCTCATAGGACTGAAACCATCCGTCCCGGATCTCGCAGACAGAAGTAGGCGCGCTCATGGATATCTCATCCAGCTTATCCTGTCCGTGCACAACCATGCCCCGTACAACTCCCAGTTTTGCCATAACCTGGGCCAGCGGCTCCACCAGTTCCTCCTCGTAAACTCCCATCAGCTCCATATTGGCTCCTGCCGGATTGGATAAGGGACCCAGAATATTAAATACCGTCCGGATTCCCAGCTCCTTCCGGATGGGCGCTACATATTTCATCGCGATATGATAGTTCTGGGCAAACAGAAAGCAGATCTGAATTTTCTTTAACAGCTGTGCGCTGCGCTCCGGCGGAAGATCGATCTTAACGCCCAGAGCCTCCAGCACGTCTGCCGCTCCGGATCTGGATGAGGCAGCCCGGTTGCCGTGTTTTGCCACCGGAACTCCCGCCGCGGCGATCACCATGGAAGCCGTAGTGGATATATTAAAGGAATTGGCGCCGTCTCCTCCGGTTCCCACGATCTCCAGCACATCCATATTGTGGAGAAGCTTGATGCAGTGGGCACGCATCCCCGCCGCCGAAGCGGTAATCTCGTCAATGGTTTCTCCTTTCAGGGAAAGAGCGGTCAGATATGCCGACATCTGCACATCCGTGGCTTTTCCCTCCATAATTTCATTCATTACCTGCTCTGCCTCATCATAGGACAGATCCTGTTTCTGTGAAAGTCTGATAATTGCCTCTTTGATCATCATTCATACCTCCTGTTGGTTTTCATATATTCTGTCATCTGCTGTATGTAAAAGATTTTATTCTGTAACTACCGTTCCTCTTCCTGTTTCTTTCTTCCGCCCGCTCTGTCCTTTCCTGCTTCCAGCAGGTTCCGGATCATACGGAAGCTTTCCGGCGTCATTACCGATTCCGGATGGAACTGTACGCCCCAGATGGGATATTCTCTGTGTTCCAGCGCCATCACTTCCCCGCTGTCTGTCCTTGCCGTAACCCGAAGCTCCTCCGGCAGAGAAGATTCCCTGACTGCCAGCGAATGATACCGGGCCACCTGGATGGGCCTCTCAATCCCGCGGAACAAAATGGAATCCTCTGTGTCTGTCAGGAACGACGTCTTCCCGTGCATCAGCTGTTCCGCATAAGTCACCTCACCTCCGAATGCGGCGGCGATTGCCTGATGTCCCAGACACACGCCGAAAATCGGGATCTTTCCCTTCAGATTCTGCACAAGGGAGATGCAGATCCCCGCGTCCTCCGGCCTGCCCGGCCCGGGCGAGAGTACGATCAGGTCAGGATTCATCTCTGAAATCTCCCGCAAAGTAATCCGGTCATTCCTGACAATCCGCACATCCGGATCAGTCTGGGCCATGAACTGGTACAGGTTATACACAAAACTATCGTAATTATCAATCAATAGTATCATTCCAGTCCTCCTTCCGCCAGTTCAAGAGCTCTGCGCACCGCGCCCGCCTTATTCCGGCACTCTTCGTATTCCCTCTCCGGCACGCTGTCCGCCACAATGCCTGCCCCGGACTGTACGCACACAACTCCGTTCTTTTTATATGCCAGACGGATGGAGATGCAGGTATCCATATTTCCTCCGAAATCCAGATACCCCACAGCTCCTCCGTAAATTCCCCGCTTGCGTTTTTCCAGCTGAGAGATAATTTCACAGGCCCGGATTTTCGGCGCTCCGGAAAGCGTCCCTGCCGGAAGGATTGCATTGATCGCGTCCACTGCGTCCATCTCAGGCTTCAGTTCTCCTGAAACCGTGGAACCGATATGCATGACATGAGAGAACCGTTCAATCTCCATATACTTTTCCACATGGACGGTTCCCGGGGTACTGATCCTTCCCAGATCATTTCTTCCCAGGTCTACCAGCATATTATGCTCCGCCAGTTCTTTTTCATCAGCCAGAAGTTCCTTCTCAAGGCCCAGATCTTCTTCCTTGGTCTTTCCCCTGGGCCGGGTTCCAGCCAGCGGAAAGGTGTATATTTTCCCGGTTTCCAGCTTTGCCAGAGTCTCCGGGGAAGCCCCTGCCACTTCAATATCATCACTGGAAAAATAAAACATATATGGGGACGGATTGGCTGTACGGAGCACCCGGTAAGTATCAAACAGGCTTCCTCTGGCTCTGGCGGTCATTGGATTGGACAGTACGACCTGGAAAATATCCCCTTCCCGGACATACTCCTTTGCCTTCTCCACCATTGCGCCGTATGCTTCCTGATCCGCCCCGAATGAGAACTCTTCTTCCAGAGAAAGGGGCGGGAACACCGCTTTGGCTCTGCTGCGGATCAGCTTCTCCATCTCCGTAAGCTCCGTCTCCGCAGATTTCAGATTTTCTTCCAGATCTCCTTCCAGACTGACTCCCGCAATCAGGATCAGTTTCTGCCGGTAGTTGTCAAATACAATCACCCGGTCAAAAAGCATCAGATCCACATCCCGGAATTCTTTCTGTTCATTCTGCTCCAGCGCCGGCTTCAGAGACGGCTCCTGATATTTCATATAGTCATAAGAAAAATACCCTACCAGTCCGCCGGTAAAGGAAGGCATCCCTTCGATCACCGGGCTTTTATAACGGGCGAGAATTTCCCGGATCACCTGCCCGGGATCTTCTGTATCAAATTCCCGTATTGTCTTTTCTTCGTCCTCTTTGCCTTCTGCAATCGTCATATGGCCGTCTGTGCATGTAATCTCCATGACCGGCGCATAGCCGAGAAATGAATATCTGCCCCACTGCTGCCGGTCCTCCGCGCTTTCCAGCAGATAGCAGTGCCTGCTGGCCGCCCGCAGGGTGCGCATTACTTCAATCGGAGTAAATGCGTCCGCATAGATCTCCCGGCTGACAGGCACTCTTCTGTAGACTCCTGTCCCGGCATATGACTGCAGCATATCCAGCATCTTATCCCTGTCCATGTTGTGTTCCTCCTTTTCTGACTGCGGCTGTAAAACAGATGATCCTGCAAAGAGTCCGATCCGCAGAAGCCGGAAAACTTTTCCGTAAAATTTTCTGACAAAATAAAAAATCCCTGACAGAATATAACTATTCTGTCAAGGACGGTAATCTAAAATTATTTCCGCGGTGCCACCTTGATTCACGGTCTGCCCGTGCACTTTGCGAGATACCAGCATATCCCCGGCAACTGACGTATGCCCTCACGTCACAGAGTACTCGGATAAAAAATCCTTTGACTGTGCCCTCCGCGGTCCATTTGGCAGACTGCATCTCGACCCGGCTCTCACCTTCCCGGACTCTCTGTGCGCGCATGACTGCTTTGATCTCCGCTTCAACGGTTTAATGCGCTGTTCTGTTTTATGGATGGGATTTTATCACTTCACTTTTCTGATGTCAAGCAGTTTTACAGGACGGATACAGTTTTTTCACAAATTTCCGTCCTGCCTCCGGTTCTCCGCTCTTTTGTCCGCACGGTGCCCGTTCCGGCATCCGCAGGTTTATTTCCGCGAAATCATATGTTTTATAAACACATACAGTACTATTACAAAAGCAAGAAGATATCCAAACGCGCCAAGCGCCGGAATGCCCAGCACTTTCGGCGTCATGTCCGTAGTACAGATGATACTGGAGCTGATCAGCAGAGCCATGACCCACAGACCCATGACAATATTGCGCACCAGCCTTCTCAGCAGCTGCGCCAGATCGTCGGTAACCTGGAGATCCAGGTTTACTTTGGCCTGCCCCTTCAGATAGCCGTGCATCATATCCGATACAAGGGACGGAATATCCAGCGCCTTCCGGAAGGACTTCGCAATGCTCTTTCCGCTGCTTTTGAGTTCCTTCTTCAGATCAAAATTCCGGAAAAACTCTCCCGACACATGGGCTGTGGCGATCTCCACCATATTAATATCCGGCGCGATATCCGCCAGCACTCCCTCCATGTGGGTAAGTCCCCGGGCAAGCATGGTCAGACCGTGAGGCATCTTGATTTTATTGTTCTTCATAACCTCCATCAGGTCTGTCATCACTTCCGCTACATTGATCTGACCCATCTGTACATTGCCGTACTTCATCAGAAGTCCGTCGATATCCTCATAAAGCTTCCTCTGATCCGGCCGGGTCTTGAACTCACCCAGCGCCATTACGGCCTGCTGTATGAGCCCCACATCGCTGAGAGCCACGCCCTGCACGGCTTTCCCGATCATTTCCCGGTCATGCTCTGTCAGGCGGCCCATCATTCCCATATCGATCCAGATAATCTTCCCGTCCCGGATCTTCACGTTGCCGGAATGAGGATCTGCATGGAAAAACCCATCGTCCATAACCTGCTTAATATAGTTGTCTACCAGCTTGCTTCCGATCTCCTTCAGATCATAGCCCTGAGCCAGCAGCGCCTCCTTGTCGTCAATCCCGCAGCCGTCGATATATTCCATTACAAGTACATGGACGGTGGTGTACTGCTGGTACAGAACCGGAGTCCCCACAAAAGCCACATCCTTATTCCTTCGGGCAAACTCCTCCATATTGGATGCCTCTGTCAGAAAGTTCATCTCGTCTCTAGTGACAGACCACATCTCGTCCAGAACAAGATCCAGATCTGCCATTCCCTTGATACTGACCGGCGGAAGAAGTTTTACTGCTTTATGAAGAAGGGCAATATCCCGGGCCATCTTTTCATAAATGCCCTTTCTCTGAACTTTTACCACAACCTTCTCCCCGGTTCTCAGAACCGCTGCGTGCACCTGGGCAATGGAAGCAGAGCCCTGCGGCTTCTCTTCAATGGACGAAAACACTCTCTTCCATGAGCGGCCGTAGGACTCTTCAATTACATCCAGCACTTCCTGAAACGGCATAGGCGTCACTTCCGACCGAAGCCGCATCAGCTCATCGCAGTACCGCTTTGGAAGGATATCCGAATGCATGGACATAATCTGCCCCAGCTTAATAAAGGTTGGGCCCAGATCTTCCAGAATCAGCCTCAGCTTTTCCGGCGTGACGCCTTTTGTAATATTATGTCTGCGGAGTACAGCAGTAATCTCCCGCAGTCTTGAATTGTATTCTATCGGTTCGATACTACTGCTCATCTGCCTTGTCTTCTGCTTCCTTTTTCTGAATCTGCTCCTTTAATGCGGCAAGCTGTTCCGGAGTCATCTTATCCAGCAGATCGGAAAGGTCCTCAGCCGCAGTCTCTTTTTTGCCGGCACCGGTTTTCTCCTTCACAGTCTTTTTAATATTGTGCTTCAGCTCCTCATTGAGCACCTTGCCCTGTTCAACAGTAAGCTCGCCTTTTTCCACCATCTCATCCAGCAGATCTTTTGATTTCTCTGCTGTCACCGCAACTGCTCCGATCCCTGCAAGCAGAAGTTTTTTTACATTTTCACCAAAGCTGTCCATAAGTCATGTCTCCCTTCTGTATGTATCCGCATGCGCTGCAAGTACATGCTGTATCTCTGTCGTTCAGACCGAAGCCTTACTGCTCCCTGGCCTGTCCGCCTCCGAATTTCTGTTTATACCGGTCAATGCACTCCTCGATTACTTCTACGGCGCCAAGGGCATTGTCGAACTCATTTACCGCTGTTTTCTTGCCCTCCAGATCCTTGTATACGGAGAAGAAATGTTTTATTTCATCAAAAATATGCTTGGGCAGCTCCGAGATATCTGTATACATCTCATATGTAGGATCTGCCCAGGGAATCGCGATAATCTTTTCATCCCCCGCGCCTCCGTCTGTCATCCGCATCACTCCGATGGGATAGCAGCGGACAAGGGTCAGAGGTTCAAGAGGCTCGGAACACATAACCAGCACGTCAAGCGGATCTCCGTCATCCCCCAGCGTACGCGGTATGAAACCATAATTCATAGGATAATGGGTTGACGTATAGAGAACCCGGTCCAGTATAATCAGCCCGGTTTCCTTATCCAGCTCATACTTTTTTTTGCTTCCCTTGGATATCTCAATTACTGCAATAAAATCCGTAGGAAAAATGCGCTCTTCACTGATATCATGCCATATGCTTCCCATATTTATCCCCCTTTCGCTCTATAAATGCTCTTTCAGAACCGTCTCCAGCGCAGCACATGCCGCAACTTCATCCGGTCCGTCTACTTCAACAATAACTTCATCTCCGCACTTAATTCCCAGCGCCATCAGAGGAGCCAGCTTCTTCCCGTCCGCTTCCCTGTCTCCGCTTCTGAACAGCACGGAAGATTCATACTTTTTCGCTTCTTTCACTACGATCCCGGCCGGCCTCGCGTGGATGCCCGCCCTGTCAGCGATAACATAAGTAAATGATTTCATAATGTTATCTCCTTTCTGTCTTTTCTCGATACTATCCTGATCAGGAGACCTTCTCCCGCTTCCTGACCGTATAGGATAATTTTACCCCTTTCCGTGCATTACGTCCAGTGTTTTATAAGAAGAGCAGATTTCTTTTGGTGAAATTGTATGATTATTTTCATTCAAACAAATATCTGTCCGTGTCCACATTATATACAAAACCAAAGATCTCCCTTCCCCGCCTCACATCACTTTTATTGAGATAAATTGTAATATGCAGTTTCTTCGGCATCTCATCTCTGTCCGTTGAAAATTTTGTTGTATGAAACGCATTTTCCCGGTACATATGAATTACTCTCTCTGCAAATGCCTTCTGTTCGTTTATACTTTCAGAATTTGCCACCACTGTCAGGTAACAGTCGTCATTCTGAGTTCTGCTGCTGACCACATCCGGGACTCCGGAATTGTCCTGCGCTTTCCCGTCCCCGATTGCAGGCAGCCGGGTAAAAATAAAAAACGCCGTCAAAATAACGGCTGTAATAAAAACTATTTTTGTAAACATTTTATTGCCTTCCGTCATATCCGCTCCATTTTGTCTCATTTTTACAACCGATTATATATTTTTTCACTTTCAAAATCAATATATCCGGTTGAAAAAATGAGACATGGCGGATATTCCGTCCCGGTTTTCCGTGATACGGGAAGCCCGGCCGGACTTCTAAAGATTCCAGATCGTCTCATCCCCGCAGATATTGCGGATCTTCAGCCTTAGCGGCCGCTGTTCCGAATCAATTTTTCCATTCCAGAATACTCCGGTCATCTTGCCGTCCCGGACAACGCGGCCCACTTTATCTATTTTGACTTCTGCGTCAGAATGCCATACGCCTTCGGATGCGCTGCAGTCCAGAGAGAGAAAATCTATCATTTCCAGACCTTCGTCACTGATCAGAATCGGAATAAATTTTTTCCCTGCTTTTATTTTTGTCTGTTCTCCCTTCCGGTTAAACATGTCAATTTTTCCCTGTACTCTGTCACTTGCGAAACGGTCAACTGTCACACTGAAACGCTCTGCCGCTCCGTTCTCTTCCGATGCCTCTGTATGCTCCATGTGGAACTCCGCATAGTCCTCCACAATTACATCATCCAGCACTTCTTTTAAATCCCGCAGCTCAATCTCCACTACAGTTCTGTCATTTTCTGCGATCCGTTTCTTTACTTCCCCTTCATCGATGATATCTATGTAATACACAATTACTTTTTTAATCCTGCTGTCCAGATCCGGGAGAATCTGGTAAATAAGCCGATTTAAAAATGCACGGCTTAAAAAGCGGTCGCTGCTGTCCAGCAGATTCGGAAGATAAACCGGCACCGTCCCCAGTTTACTGTCTGAAATATAGCCGGCCCAGAATTTCCCGGGATCAACACCGGAATCATCCTCTGTCTCCTCCGGAACTTTCTCGGCGGATCGGTCAGTCTTCAGACCCGGGATCAGGGACCTGAGCTTCTCCATCGTCTGAACCGGATTACGGTAAAGGCGAACACCATCCTGAATCTCCAGCACATCAAAGCATGCGCCGTTCGCTTTCAGCCGGTCACGGGCCGTCTGAATGGAATTTACCCCGATATCACAATGAATGAACCTGCGTCCAAGCTTCGAAGCCGCCGCTGCCGTAACTCCGCTTCCTCCGAAAAAGTCCGCCACAACCATTCCTTTATCAGAAGATGCTTTTATAATTTTCTCAAGCAGAGCCTCAGGTTTCTGCGTGGCGTAATCCACCCTTGTTTTCGCCATGGAATTCTCATAGGGAATCAGCCAGTAATCATTGTCGATCATGCCTGCGTCCGGATAATAAGTGCGCCATTTTCCGGCGTCAAATCTTTTCCTGCACACTCTGCCCTGATCATCCCGATCCCGGAAATGGCTTTTTATATATTCCTCTGTATATGGAACCCGGGCTCCTTCTGTATTAAAGTAAGCGTCTTTACTTTTCCCGTAACAGAAAATTGTATCATGCTTCGGCGCGAACCGGTCATCCGGACGCCCCAGAGTGGAATAGCACCAGATAATCTCATTGCGGAAGTTCTCTTCGCCGAAAATTTCATCCAGAAGGATTTTGACATAATGGCCGATATGATAATCCAGATGCACATAGATAGACGCAGTCTCGCTCATAATCGATTTGACAGCCATAAGATTCTCATACATCCAGTTGAGATACTTCTCTTTTTCCCACACATCCCCGTACATTTTCTCCTCAAAGGAACGCAGATCCTCTGCATCCAGCTCCCGGCCCGGCTTTGTTTTGCCCAGGGTATCCTTCACATTTCTCCGGATATACACTTTTTTCGCATAATCAGCGCCGCTGGCAAAAGGAGGATCTATATAGACCAGATCAGCCTGTATACCTTGTTCCTGCAGGTATGCGCAGGCTGAAACACACTCGCCGCGAATAATAAGATTGCCGCTCTCATCCTTTCCTGCTGTTTCCTGTTTTTCCACTTCGTACAGCGGCATCCCCCTCTCCAGAATTCCGGCTGTATCATCTGCTCCTTTATATCTGAGCACCCGGTTAAAGTTCTGCAGAACGGCCTGCCCCTTCACCGGTTCCGGCACAAAAGGCACATATTTTACCGGCATGTAGTCTCCTCCTCTCCGAAAAATCCGTATATTGTTTCCTGTGTCAGCCTGATTCTTGCCGACTCAGACAGTGTGTCTTCCAGGTACAGATACGCAAAACGCTCATACCCGAATTTTTCATTATTCTTTCTGGTAAACTCCGTTTCCATAAACCGTTTCCTGTCCTGAAAGTCCCGGACGCCGGCATACAGCTGTCCTTTTGTCTCTACAAGAAGCACTTTATATATTCTTCCGGTTTTTCTCTTCAGAATCACAAAATCCGGCGTATAAATCCCCACATATACCTGTCTGCCTTCCTCTTTTCTGTAACACCGGATCTGAAATTCCGTCATGGAACGGTCGCCGTTATAATAGATTTCCAGTCCCATTTTCTCCATCTCCGGAAATGTCAGCGCCTCTTTCAGAAAGGTAATCTCAAACCCGCTGTCCATCCGGTACGGAAGGTAATGAAAGCTCCGGTCTTTTCCCGGATGGGAAATCGCTTTTTTCAGAATCATCTCCTCAATAGCCGTATTTCCCGTCTCCCTGGCAAGTTCAAGCATCTCCTGTTCCTTCGCTGTAAGCGCCAGCTTTCCCATATCATCCTGCACAATCTTTTCTGCTGTCTCCTGAGAGGGATAATATTTTCCCGGTCTGTCTGTCCGGATAATTTCTGTACATTTTTCTTTCTTCAGCAGACGCGCCTGCGTATAGACAAGCTCTTCTTCTACAGTAAAATCCTTTTCCTCGCAGAAGGCTTTCCTAATCTCCGCCTCCGCCTCTGCCCGGCCGTAAAGTGAACTGAATCGCCGCACTCCCTTCTCATCTGTATAAGTAATCCGTTCAAACACCTGCTTTAAAGCCTCATCCTGCTCCCTCAGCTGCTCCATGGACACAAAACCGAACGAAGACTTGACAATCCAGGAAAGCCACGGCAGAAAAACAGCAGGTTCTGTCCCTCTTTCCCGATAAATAACTTCTGTCTTTACGGACTCCATATCTGCCAGCTCTGCGGTTTTTACCACATTGCCGTACTTTTCCCGAACAGCGCACGCCCTGATTTTTTCTCCGATATCCACAGTTTTTTCTCTGGTATACTCTTTAAAATGCACCTGCATCTGATAATAATCCAACTCTGGCAGTTTCAGGTACTCCGTACGGTCGTACCGCTTCAGCTCCGGACGGAAATTATCCAGATTGCTGAATTCCTTCAGAGAAATATGCTGTTCCCGCAAAAGCTGGGCATTAAGTTTTCTGGCATTTCCTTCATTGAGGTAGATCAGCGCCGTCTCCCGGCTGTCTTTTATGACCTGTCTCAGGCAGCGGCAGGACGTCTGAAGAACCATATTTCGCGGGCAGTCTCCCTCCTGGGACAAAATAATTCCGGTCAGACTCCGGCAGTCCCATCCCTCTTTTCCGATCTGTACCAGAAGTACCACCCGAATGCGGGAATCGGTCTGATCCAGTGTATCAAAATTCATCTGACTGTCCGTTCCCCGTGGATATTTTCTGTTTCCTTTATGGAATTTCAGAACCGCGTCCGCAGAGATATCATACTCTGCCAGAATCCGCAGAACCAGAGGATATACCAGCTCCTCGCATTTTTCAATGGAACCGCAGTATATTCCCAGCTTCGCGGTCAGGCCGTTTTCATAAACCGTATCTTTATATGCGTCAAAAAACTCCCGCACGCCTTCTTCTATAATTACTTCACTGTCCGGAGAATCAGATATTTTTACTGCCGGCTTTTTCAGGAAACTCCCCACAGCCTGAGCCAGAGGATAGTAGTATACCACATTTGTAATTTCCGGGGATGCTACAAAAAGCCCTTGCCCTGCCGGTATCTTCTCCGCCTTTTCCAGATAAGGCGTACCGGAAAAACCCACCACAGAGTTCAACGTACAATTGTCCGCCCAGCGGTTAATCACCGCTCTCAGCTTAATTTCCTCTTTCACAGCATGATGGACTTCATCTACAAAAACAGAAAGCGCCGGGAGTTTGCCGATCAGATTCCTCAGTTCATTGGCCTGCCGGTCTCTTTCATCCATATCCGCATCTAAAATAGACAACTGCCCTGTCTTCTCCTGTATGCGGTCCAGAATCACCTTCTCCGCATTCGTCACGGCCACAAGTCCGAACAGATCAGACAAAGGCTGATGGGCGGCTATTTTCTGCACATTTGGATTTCTCGTCTTATTCGACTTTCTGCCCGTCCTGCTCTGATCCAGCACTTCAAAAATAAGCTTCCGCTTTATTTCTCCCGCCGACGGTTCCGGCAGCACC
The DNA here is from genome assembly GCF_056148955.1 of Mediterraneibacter sp. HA8405. NCBI lineage: Bacteria > Bacillati > Bacillota > Clostridia > Lachnospirales > Lachnospiraceae > Mediterraneibacter > Mediterraneibacter sp. HA8405. Next base: position 2,959,430 of record NZ_CM148758.1, read on the forward strand.
CAGGCCGGATCGAATTTCTGTATTGTCTTCAGACTGGGAACTACGGACGATTTCAGACCCGACGGCGCAAAAATAATGAAATTATGGGCAAATGCAGGATTTTCCGGTTCATTGCATGCAAAATAAAGTTCCAGATAAATAAAGGCCGCCATCAGCCAGGTTTTTCCCGCCCCCATGGGAAGACTGAAAAGATACTCTGTATAAGTCACTCCGTAAAAGGCATCCCGGAAAAACTGCCGGCAGTTCACCTGTTCCGGCGCGCGGGACAACTGTTCTTTCAGAGCAGGAGACACCTGCTCTCCGCTGTCATTTTCCAGAGACGCATATTCATAAAGCGCCGCCGCCGCAGGATCGGATTCCATATATTTCCGTACATCCGAAGGAAGGGGAAGCTCTTCCAGATTCAGATTATTAAATGCTCCGCAGCAAAAAAGAGCGGCCAGAGATCTGTTCTCACAGCCGGTTTTGAGAAATAAATATGTCTTTATTGCTTCAACCTGGGGACCCCTCAGCTGTCCCTTCTGAATAATGTACTCTATTACAGGCCCTGCCGTGCAGTCCGGGGAAGCGAACCATCTGTCTCTGGCCTCTGTTATCATCCTGTAAAACATCAGGAAAACCTCCTGTATCAAATATGCCCTGTCAATTTCCGTGATACGCTTATTATCTATTTATGATGTAAAAATGTCAATAGCTTTCCATTGTGTCTCATTTTTACAACCGATCAGAATAACCGGATTATGTAAAATCTATAGAACAGTGCAGAAATTGAGACAAACCAAAGGAAAGGACGATTAAAAATGCCCAAGCCACGCAAAAATACAGGGGAGAAAAATCTGATCAGCGCAAACCTGATCGAGCTGAGGAAAAAGCGCAATTATTCCCAGCGGCTTCTTGCATATCAGCTTCAGTTAAGGGGCTATGATATGGATAAAAATGTCATCACAAGAATTGAAACGAATAAAAGATATGTCACCGACATTGAACTGAAGGCATTCTGTGAAGTTCTGAATGTCACTTACGATGAACTGATTGACGGAAAACGTCCGTAGCTTTCCGGAATTCTATTCTCAGAACACAGAAACTGCATACGGCGGCCGTACATATGTACAGCCGCCGCATATTATCTGCGTCATCAGGATATTTCCTGTTTTCACGCCTTTACTCATTCTGCGCATCTGCCGCGGAGCCGAGTGTTATACTCAGGGTCTGCTCCTGATACTCTCCATTATCTGCACGCTGAACTGTCAGATCTACTGTTTCGCCTGCCGCGTAGTACTCCAGCACATCCTGCAGCTGCTCCATATTGCTGATGCTGCGTCCGTCCAGCTCTGTCAGAATATCACCCTTTTTCACGCCTGCCTCATCGGCCGGTCCGTTTTCCACTACTTCTGAAACTACAACTCCCGACGGTATTCCGTACAGTTCTGTAACTTCCGATGAAACATCCTGGCCTGCGATTCCAAGATAGGACGCCTGACTTGCATCCACCTTTTCTCTTGTAGTCAGATTCATCAGCTGCTTCAGGCTTGTCTCCGCCTTATCAATCGGAATTGCAAATCCGATATTATCTACCGATGTACCTGTTGAACTGGAAGCTGTTTTGGCTTCATTTATACCGATCAGTTCCCCGTTCATGTTCAGAAGAGCGCCGCCGCTGTTGCCTTCATTAATCGCCGCGTCTGTCTGGATCAGTCCGGTGGAATTGATTGTTGTACCGTTCTGGTCAGTCAGGGTCAGATCACGGTCAAGGGCGCTGACATATCCGCTTGTCACAGACTGTCCGTAACCCAGGGCATTTCCGATTGCCACGACCTGATCGCCCAGCTGAAGCTCATCGGAATCTCCTACAGTAGCAATTTTTATCTGATTCATCGTATCCTCCGGAATATCGGAAAGTTTTACTGCTACAACGGCAAGATCATTTTCGACATCCGTACCTTTGATCTCGCCGGCCACGCTTTCCTCGTCAATAAAGCCTACTGAAAGACTGGTGGCGCCCTCCACCACATGATTGTTGGTAGCGATCAGAAGCTCTGAGTCATTCTTTCCTACAATAACTCCTGTTCCCGCTCCTTCAACCTTGTACTGCTGGGTTCCTCCGAAGAAACTTCTCATCTCTTCAACAGACATTGTGGAAATTGTCACTACAGACGGCATGGCGTTTTTCGCCACTTCTGCCACCGTACCCGTCTGACTGCCGGCAGATGAGCCGGTATTCGAATCACTGCCTGTTGTCTGCGTCTGGCTGATCTTATCTGCTGCATCTGCTCTTTCTTCCAGATAACTTCCTGCAGCATTTACTCCGACCATGGTGCCCCCGGCAACCAGTCCGAACACAAGGGCCATAGCCACAACGCCCGCCCATTTCTTTCCTGCAGTAACAGGTTTCTTCTCCCTGGATTTCTTTTCCTCTTTCTGATTAAGCGGCTCATATTCAAACCGCGTTTCATTCTCAAATCTGTTTTCTCCATTTTCATTGAACTGTTCACCCATAACTCTGTACCTCTTTTCCTTTCAAAACCTTTTCGGTTTTTATTTCCTTTTTCAGTTCTCAAAATAGATTTGAATTGTGGCGGAATTATGAAGAAAAGTCAAAGAAAATGTGATTCTTTTCTGTCGTTTTTATTTCCCTTTTTTCAGTTTCAGATGCCATGCGCAGATCACAGATACCAGCGGCACAGTGAGTATTACCCCCATTGTAGACGCAATGCCCTGGATCACTTCGATTCCGATGGAATACATATTGGCAATCTGTCTTGCCGAATAATTATATACATACATAAATACCAGTGTATTTATGGAGCTTCCGGTAAATGCAAGGATCAGTGTATTGGACATGGTTCCCATCATATCCTTGCCCACCCGGATTCCCGAGGTAAACAGTTCTTTCCTGCTCAGATCCGGATTCCGGTAATGAATCTCATTGATGGTAGACGCCACCGACATTGCTACATCCATTACTGCTCCCAGCGTTGAAATCAGGATACCGGCATAGAGCAGTTCTCCGATCCTTACATTGGTCATCTGTCCTACATATTCCAGCTGTTCGATATCCGAAACATTATACCCCGAAATCTGTGTCAGCCTTCCGAACAGCACCGCAAGGATGCCGGAAATTCCCACTCCTGCCACTGTGCCCACCATAGCGGTAACGCTTTTGCTGGATATTCCCCCGATCAGATACATGGTCACGAAAGTAGTCAGCACCGCGACCAGAACAGCCGCGAAAATGGGGGAAATTCCACGATAAATCATAGGAAGAAACAGAAATACAATACATACAAACGTAAAGACAAGGGCCACGGCGGAATTAAAGCCCTGTTTGCCTCCGATTATGCACAGTGTAATCAAGAACAGAAGTACGATGGCATACAGCATCCAGGTACGGTCGTAGCTGTAGACTGTAACATAGAGAGAGTCATCACTTTCGTTTACCTCAGCAATGACTCTCATTCCCGGTTCACAGTGCGCCCCGTAAAGATAACTTGACGAGCTCACTGCTTCCACTGTATTTCCTTTATAATCTCCGCTTAAAAGCTCCAGAGTAACGACCTGATTGCCGATCTGATTGCCGGACTCTGTCTCATTATCCTGCAGGATTTCCACGACCCTGGCCTTCTCAAATGTCTTTCCTTCGGTGTCATAAAGACCGACCCGTTCAATCTGATTATATTGATACAGAAATACTGCAAATACGATCGTAATCAGCAGGATAATAATATGTCTTTTATGCTTTCTGATCTGCTGCATCTCAGCTTCTCTTTCTCCGGATATAAATTGTTGTTCCGCCTGCAGCCGCTGCCAGCACCAGTACTGCCGCCGGAAGTACCACATTTGTGTAATCTCCCGTTTTAACCGGTTTTACTGTGGATGGTTTCGCATTTACGCCGGCTGCCGATGTATCTGTCACAAAAGAATCGTTATCGTTCTGAGACGGATCATCTGTATTTCCGTCCGGCTTCTCATCAGACGGAGCCTGAACGGGAACTTCAACCAGCGCGTCCATTGCGCTCTTAAGAGCTGTATATGCATTGGTCAGCTCTTCCGTTGTTGCCTCCGCATTGTCATTTACTGTCTTTGCCGCTTCCAGAGCCTGCTGCATTACGCCGTAGCTTTCTGCTGTATAATCATCCGAAGCAAGAGCCTCAGCCTCTGAAATCAGGGCTGACAGCTGACTGTGGTCTGCTGATTTCACAAGCATGAACTGGGAGTCAATCTTCTCATCTGTATCGGTGCGGTATGTATTCAGTGTCAGAGTTGTCTCTGTCACATCGATAACGGAATAAGTCGGAACATCCTGCTGCCATCTGTTCGCAATATAGCTCTGCTGTCTCGGAACCAGGTCGTAATACTTACTTCCTGATGAAGATCCTGCAGTAAGATACATAATGCCTTCTGAATCAATTGCCACATCCTGGTTATCTGTAAGTTCAAGAACCGCATTCTCATCCATTACAGAATACAGATACTCCAGATATCTCTGCTCGGCCGGATCAGTTGTATCATCAGAGATATTCGCCGGAGCCTCATATATCGTCTCTGTGCTGTCGCCTACATCAATATCTTTATCCAGCTGCTCATCGAACTCATCATCTGTGTATTCAAATCCTGTTGTGCTCTGTCCGCCTTTGAGCATTTTTGTTCTGGAATATGCATGGTCATGTCCGGTCAGAACGATGTCCACATCATTTTCCTCAAAGATCGGCACAAGGCTGTAGCGAAGGTTGGTAATCTCCGGCTCATTGGAGTGCTCTGCCGAACCGTAGATATCCTGGTGCAGAGTAACGATTCTCCACTTACAGTCCTGGTTAGCCGCTACTGTTTCCTCAATAAACTGCTTATGCTCGCTTACATTTGTATCCTGTGTATTCAGGATCATGAACAGCGCATCGCCATATGTAAAGTAATAGTCGCCGCCTACATAGCCGTTGTCGCCCAGGTCGCTTAAGTTCGGGGTATTAAAATGATACGTATAATTTGCATTGTCTGCGTCATGATTTCCCACCGTGGTAGCCACCGGAACACTTTTCATTACATCCGGGCTCAGATAGCCGGCATATTCCATTTCGCTGACAGTTCCATCCGCAACTTTCTCTGCATTTGTCTGGATCTGGTCGCCTGAAGAAAGAATAAAACCTGCACTATTTCCCGTCTTTGCATATGCTCTGTCAAGAGTATAGCTCCAGTTGAATGTATCGTTGCGCACTGCTTCAGACTGCGCAGTCAGAAATGTAGGTTTCTGGATATCTTCCGGGGTCTTTGCTTTTTCTTCATTGGAAGAACCGATCTGCGGGTCTCCTACAAAGATAAAGCTGAAATCACTTGTATCATCGTCTGTTGTAAATGACTCAATCTCTTTACCCGCCACCTGGTAATAATAAGTCGTACCGGGCTGCAGATTTTTCAATGTAACCTTGTTGCTCAGATATCCCTCCTGAGAAGCAGTCTGTGTAATCTGGGCGCTCTGTCCGTCGCTCAAGTCACTGCTTGTCCCGTATACAAATCCCGTCTGCTCACCGTCTTTGCTGTACCAGGCAAAGTTCATCTGTGTCTCGTCTGCTCCCGGTGATATGGATACCTGTGTCCAGTCATCTTTCAGTGTTTCCCATTCCTGCGTCCATGCTTCCCAGGCTCCTCCCTGTGCTGCCGCAGTCTGACTCGCATCTGTCATGCCGTCCGGAGCCGCATCTGCAAATGCGCTCATAGGCTGACAGACTAAAGCTGCCGCTAAAACCAGCATTGCTGCTTTTTTCCACTTCATCTCTAATTCTCCTCCAATCAAAATTGTACAGGATCCTGAAGATCCGTAAAAAATTATAGCACCCCTGCAAAACCGTTTTTTATTTTTTACACAGCTTTAACACGAGTTAACTGTTTCATAACCTGGAGGCGGGAATTTTATACCGATTGCGGTTGCGGCAATTCTTTCTTTCAACAGAGCTGCAAAAAATCCCGCCTCTTATTCCAGAGACGGGATTTTTATACTGCTGTTTAATTCCAGCTTCTATTCTGTCGAATTAAGCGTTCTTCTGAGCGATTGCTGCCTGTGCTGCTGCCAGTCTTGCAACCGGTACACGGAACGGTGAGCAGGATACATAGTTAAGTCCGATGCTGTTGCAGAACTCTACAGAGCTCGGATCTCCGCCGTGCTCGCCGCAGATGCCGACATGCAGGTTCGGATTAACCGGTTTTCCTAACTCGATTGCCATCTTCATCAGCTTGCCAACGCCTGTCTGATCCAGTTTTGCGAACGGATCGTTCTCAAAGATCTTAGCGTCATAGTAAGCGTTGAGGAACTTACCAGCGTCATCACGGGAGAATCCGTATGTCATCTGTGTAAGGTCGTTTGTACCGAAGCAGAAGAAGTCAGCTTCTTTTGCAATCTCGTCAGCTGTAAGAGCAGCTCTCGGGATCTCGATCATTGTACCAACCTCATACTTCAGGTCGCTGCCTGCTGCTGCGATCTCAGCGTCAGCTGTCTCAACAACAAACCTCTTAACATATTTAAGCTCTTTCACGTCGCCTACAAGCGGGATCATGATCTCCGGAACGATATTCCAGTCCGGATGAGCCTTCTTCACATTGATAGCCGCACGGATAACAGCCTTAGTCTGCATCTTGGCGATCTCCGGATATGTCACTGCCAGACGGCATCCACGGTGACCCATCATCGGGTTGAACTCATGCAGGCTGTCGATGATCGCTTTGATCTGCTCAACTGTCTTGCCCTGAGCATCAGCCAGTTTCTTGATGTCCTCTTCCTCTGTCGGAACGAACTCATGAAGCGGCGGATCAAGGAAACGGATCGTTACCGGGTTGCCCTCGAGAGCCTCGTACAGAGCCTCGAAGTCTCCCTGCTGATACGGAAGGACTTTCTCAAGAGCTGTCTCTCTCTCTTCCTCTGTCTCAGCACAGATCATCTCACGGAATGCATCGATTCTTCCCTCGCCGAAGAACATATGCTCTGTACGGCAGAGTCCGATACCCTCAGCGCCAAGCTCAACAGCTTTCTTAGCGTCTTCCGGTGTATCAGCGTTTGTGCGGACTTTCATTGTTCTGTACTTGTCAGCCCAGTCCATGATGCGTCCGAACTCACCGGCGATCGTAGCGTCTACTGTCGGGATGATTCCGTCGTAGATGTTACCTGTTGTACCATCGATAGAGATTGCATCTCCCTCATGGAACTCTTTTCCGCCAAGTGTAAATTTCTTGTTGGCCTCGTCCATAACGATGTCGCCGCATCCGGATACGCAGCACTCGCCCATACCACGTGCAACAACGGCTGCGTGGGATGTCATACCACCGCGGACTGTCAGGATACCCTGAGCAGATTTCATACCTGTGATATCTTCCGGTGATGTCTCAAGACGGACAAGGATAACTTTCTCGCCTCTCTCTGCCCACTCCACAGCATCATCAGCTGTGAAGACAACTTTACCGCAGGCAGCTCCCGGTGAAGCGCCGAGACCTTTGCCCATCGGTGTAGCAGCTTTCAGAGCAGCAGCGTCGAACTGCGGATGAAGCAGTGTGTCAAGGTTACGCGGATCGATCATAGCTACAGCTTCTTCCTCAGATCTCATGCCCTCGTCAACAAGGTCGCATGCGATCTTCAGAGCAGCCTGAGCAGTTCTCTTACCGTTACGTGTCTGAAGCATGTACAGTTTACCGTGCTCTACAGTAAACTCCATATCCTGCATATCTCTGTAGTGTGTCTCCAGTGTGTGGCACACTTCGTTGAACTGCTTGAATGCTTCCGGGAATTTCTCTTCCATCTCGGAGATGTGCATCGGTGTACGAACGCCGGCAACAACGTCCTCGCCCTGTGCGTTTGTAAGGAACTCACCAAACAGTCCTTTTGCTCCTGTAGCCGGGTCACGTGTAAATGCAACACCTGTACCACAGTCATCTCCCATATTACCGAAAGCCATCATCTGTACGTTGACAGCTGTTCCCCATGAATACGGGATATCGTTATCACGGCGGTAAACGTTCGCTCTCGGGTTGTCCCATGAACGGAATACAGCCTTAACAGCGCCTACCAGCTGCTCTTTTGCGTCAGCCGGGAAGTCTGAGCCGATTTTCTCTTTGTACTCAGCCTTGAACTGTCCTGCCAGAGTCTTAAGATCCTCTGCTGTAAGTTCAACGTCCTGTGTAACACCTTTTTCTTCTTTCATCTTGTCGATGAGCTCTTCGAAGTATTTCTTTCCTACTTCCATAACTACGTCAGAGTACATCTGGATGAATCTTCTGTAGCAATCCCAGGCCCAGCGCGGATTGCCTGATGCCTCAGCCAGAGCTTCAACAACTTCCTCGTTCAGACCAAGGTTCAGGATTGTGTCCATCATACCCGGCATGGAAGCTCTTGCTCCGGAACGTACGGAAACAAGAAGCGGATTTTCTTTGTCTCCGAATTTCTTTCCTGTAATCTCCTCGAGTTTTGTCATAGCTTCCATGATCTGCGCCATGATCTCATCGTTGATCTGTCTTCCATCCTCATAGTACTGAGTACAAGCCTCTGTTGTAACTGTGAATCCCTGCGGAACCGGGAGTCCAAGGCCTGTCATCTCTGCAAGGTTGGCACCTTTTCCACCAAGAAGGTTTCTCATTGTTGCGTTACCTTCTGTGAACATATAAACCCATTTTGTTGCCATGTTCCAATGACCTCCTAAAAAAATTTGCAAATATTTATGCAATAATTCGCATATAATATTTTAATGGTTTTGCGGCTATGCGTCAAGCGTTATGTAGGGAAAGATACGCAATCTTTATGCCTTTTGTTCTGCGCTTCTTCAAAACCTTTCTCATTTCCGCCGGAAAAGTCAATACTTTTGCGATAATCCGAAGGAGATACCTGATACTCCCTTTTAAAGATCCGGCTAAAATGTTCCGGTGAAGAGTAGCCGATAATCTCGCAGATCCGGCTAATGGGAATATTGGTGGATTCCAGCAGCTCTTTCGCCGCCATTCTTTCTTTCCCGTTCCGGGAAAAAGAAAAATATCCGGTCCCTTTATATACATAATTAATTTCAAAATGATCATGAGAATGGAGTCCGTCGTTTATATAAGGTACATGAATATAAACTGCGATATCCTCTTCCTTATTTATAAAATCATTTTCCCGGATGCGGAGCGGAACAGGTTCCTTCCCATAGATTTTTCCGGTATATCCGCTTTGAACAATCTGATCCGCCTGAAAAATAATTCCGTTATCAATATATTTCACAAAAGCATTATCCGGCAGAAAATCATCCGGCTTAACGAAACTTCCGGAAGGCACATATTGTCCCCCATTGTTCCGGTAATATAAAAGAGCCTGTCGGAACGTCAGTCTCCTGCCATGCCTGATAAAATATTCTTCTGCGATCTTTCTGATATCTCCGATTCTTGGCTGTTGTTTGTCTTTCCCCATCTTTTCCTCCTCAAAAAGCGCTCTCCGCCCGTATATTTACATAATCCGCGGCATTTCTGTTATCTTCTTTTATCATATTACAAATTTGTCCGGGCAGTATCCTGTATTTGTCAAATCAGCAAAATAAATCACACTTTCTGCAGAATAAATCAATTTTTCCGGAACCCGCTTCTGCTATACTTAATACAACAAAAAATTATCCGGATAATCTTGAAAGAACAGGAGGAAATAAGAAATGAAAAAACAGAAAATTACTGCAAAAGCCATGTCACTTTTCCTGGCGTTTTTGCTGGCAGCCGGTTTAACTGCATGCTTTTTGAAGATTTTGACGGGAATCAGATTGTGGCTTATCATGCGCCGAATGAGAACAGCCATCCGGTATTCCAGTATATTTCCGAAGATGAAAGTGGAAATATTATTTTCACTGACAGATAATAATGGATCATTTGATCACAAAAACGGCCTCCTGCAGCACAGGAGGCCGTTTTCAGGTACTGATGACCTGTTTTCTTATTCATCCAGCTGTATGGAACAACCATTCCGAAACAGCCGGCGGATTACATCTTCAGAAATGCCCGGTATCCTTTCACCGCCTCATACACATCTGCCTTGCTGGACACCTCGTAGGGAGCATGCATATTCAGTACTGCCACGCCGCTGTCAATCACTTCCATTCCGTAATTTGCCATAATGTAAGCGATGGTTCCGCCGCCGCCCAGATCTACGCGGCCAAGTTCTGCGAACTGATATGCCACACCTGCATCATCCATTGTCTTTCGAAGCGCTGCGATATATTCCGCGTTTGCATCATTGGAACCGGATTTTCCCCGGCTTCCGGTAAATTTATTAAAAGTAATGCCGTTTGCGAAAAATGCAGAACTGCGTTTTTCAAATGCTTCCGCATACATGGGATCATAGGCTGCGCTTACATCGGAAGAAAGCATTCTGGAATTTGCCAGCGCCCGGCGGACCTTGATCTCTGATTCGCCTTCTGTCAGGGCAATCAGCTCTGCCACGGTATTTTCGAAGAACCGGGAGTGCATTCCGGTAGCGCCCACGCTTCCGATCTCTTCTTTATCTACCAGAAGACAGCAGCCCGTCTTCTTCGCCTCCGTCACATCCAGCATTGCGAAAAGTGAGGTGAACGCGCACACCCTGTCATCCTGTCCGTAAGAGAGAATCATGCTTCTGTCCAGTCCGCAGTCTCTTGCCTTGCCCGCAGGCACAATCTCCAGTTCGGCAGACGTAAAGTCCTCCTCATCCATATCATATTTTTCTTTCAGAAGGCGCAGCACGTTTGCTTTGATCTGTCCGCTCTTTTCCGCCGCATTTTCTTTTGCGTCCGTCTGATCTGCGCTCTGAAGCTCCTCCAGTGCTTGCTCTGCCGGACGGTTTCCGATCAGGAGATCCAGTTTTTCTCCATCAATTACTTTAGAAGCTTTTTTCTCCATCTGCTCCTGCGCCAGATGGACGAGAAGATCTGTGATTACAAATACCGGATCCCCTTCTTCTTCTCCGATATTTATTTTTGTAACAGTGCCGTCCTTTTTCACAACCACGCCGTGAAGAGCCAGCGGCTGTGCCACCCACTGATATTTTTTAATGCCGCCGTAATAGTGCGTATCCAGATACGCCAGGCCTTCATTCTCATAAAGCGGATTCTGCTTCACGTCTATTCGCGGGGAGTCGATATGCGCTCCCAGGATATTCATACCCGCAGAAACCGGTTCTTCACCGATACGGAAAAGCGCCAGCATCTTGGACATACACACAGCATAAACTTTATCTCCCGTTTTCAGTGTCCCGCCTTCTGCCATTACATCGTTCAGGTCGCGGTATCCGGCCTCCTGTGCCAGTCGGACGCCAAGTTCCACACATTCCCGCTCTGTCTTGCCCTCATTCAGGCATGCTTTGTATCTTGTACTGATATTATCAAGTTCCGTAATCTCTTCCGGAGTGTAAGTACTCCATATATTTTTTCTTTCCATGTTGAAATCACCTTTCTTTTCGGCCTTTCCCGACCGTTTTCAATTATACATCTTTTCACATTATGTTACAACAATTCACCCTGGCTTTTCCTGTTCCGGCATTCTATGACCTAAACAGTAAATACGATGCAGTTATACAGGATGCAGACTATTACGAACGGTGGGACGGCAACACCAGATTAACCGAGGTAAGACGCTGCTTGCAGCTTATGAACCCATGCAGGCTGATCAGACTGCTGCATGTATTCAAATAGGGCACAGTAATACGCATGATTACTGTGCCCCATTTTTCAGTCCCGTATGCAGGAAACTGTACGGAACCGCTTCCAGATCCGTAAATATATTACCACTCAAACTTTTTCTCAAAATATGCTTTCAGATCTTCAATCTTAACTCTTTCCTGCTCCATTGTATCACGGTCGCGGACTGTTACTGCTCCGTCTTCCTCGGACTCGAAATCATATGTCACACAAAACGGTGTTCCGATTTCATCCTGACGGCGGTAGCGCTTTCCGATATTTCCGCGGTCATCGTACTCGCAGTTATAATATTTGCAGAGTTCTGTATATATCTTCTCTGCTCCTTCATTCAGCTTCTTGGAAAGCGGAAGCACACCGATTTTCACCGGTGCAAGCGCCGGATGGAAGTGCAGGACTGTACGCATATCCGGTTTTTCTTCTGTTCCGATATTTTCCTCGTCGTAAGCGCTGCAGAGAAATGCCAGAACCATACGGTCCGCGCCAAGGGACGGCTCAATTACGTAAGGAATGTATTTCTCCTTTGTCTCATCGTCAAAGTAAGTCAGATCCTGTCCGGATACGTTCTGATGCTGTGTCAGATCATAATCTGTACGGTCAGCGATGCCCCACAGTTCGCCCCAGCCGAACGGGAAGAGGAATTCTACGTCTGTGGTAGCTTTACTGTAGAAGGACAGCTCTTCTTTATCATGGTCGCGGTAACGCACTTCATCTTCTTTCAGTCCGAGAGAAGACAGCCAGTTCAGGCAGAAACTCTTCCAGTAGTCAAACCACTCCAGATCTGTATCCGGTTTGCAGAAGAACTCCAGCTCCATCTGCTCGAACTCCCTTGTACGGAATGTAAAGTTACCCGGCGTAATCTCATTTCTGAAGGATTTACCGATCTGAGCAATACCGAACGGCAGTTTCTTTCTGGAGGTACGCTGCACATTTTTAAAGTTTACAAATATACCCTGGGCAGTCTCCGGGCGAAGATATACGGTATTCTTCGCGTCCTCTGTTACTCCCTGGAAAGTCTTGAACATCAGGTTGAACTGACGAATATCAGTAAAATTGTGTTTTCCGCAGGACGGGCAGGGAATCTCGTGTTCATCAATGAATGCCTTCATCTGCTCCTGGGACCAGCCGTCCACAGAGCCTTCCAGCTTAATGCCTTTCTCCTCACAGAAATCTTCGATCAGCTTATCCGCACGGAAACGCTCATGGCATTCTTTACAGTCCATCAGCGGGTCACTGAAGCCGCCGAGATGTCCGGAAGCAACCCATGTCTGGGGATTCATTAAAATCGCGCAGTCTACTCCCACATTATAGGGATTCTCCTGCACAAATTTTTTCCACCATGCCTTTTTTACATTATTTTTTAATTCAACACCCAGATTGCCATAATCCCATGTGTTGGCGAGTCCTCCGTAAATCTCGGAACCCGGGTAGACAAATCCTCTTGATTTGGCAAGTGCCACAATTTTATCCATTGTTTTTTCAACCATGTTTCAATTCCTCACATTCTTTTAAACTGACGCTACTTATTATAACGGGTGGATTTCCATTTGTAAAGCAGACTCTTACCGATGCAGTTTTAAACGGTAAAAATATATTTGCCTGCCATATGCCAATGAATTTCTAAGAAAAAATAAGTTATCCACAACACTGGTTTTTCTTCCGAACTTATTCACTTTTAAGGCCCTGATGACCGAATTTCCTCTTTTTGTAGATAATTCAGTTCATTTTCCTCTTGGCAGGCACCACTTCCTTTGCTATACTTATCTCAGTTGAATGACTGTGTATTTTCATCAACTGGGAATATATCTTCTTTTGTTAGTTGCCGTCCAAAGCTGGCTAACAAATCAGAAGATATATTTTTTTGCTTCTTTTTGATCCCATTCTTCTCCAGATAATAATACTCATACAACTGTTTCACAAAATCCGAGATCTGTGCCATTAGATAATGGTTCTTCTGCGCCTGGTCATCCCAGCTGCATGTATGGGTAATGCTTCCCTGCCAGTTCTTCTGCCGGTTAAATCCTTCATTCTCTATCTTCCAGCGCTTTCTTCCCGTTTCCGCCATCTTTTCCGCATTCCCTTTGGTAATCCTTATGCTGCTCAGCCATTGGAATTCTGTTGTTTCTCCAGCCTTTTCTTCCCGATATCTTAATACGTGTACCGGTTTGCCATCATAATCAATATCATTCACGAATTCGGCTTTCTCTGTTTTCCCTTTTTCCGGTATCTTTTCGTATTCTTCCGCTATGCTCGGAATACTTCCCTTTTTATACCGGATCAGGAATTCCCACTTATATTCCCTGCACAGATCCATAACCGGTTTTGATGCATACAGACTGTCTGCCAGCAGCAGGATCGGCAGCCGGGGAAATCTTTTCTTGATCCGTCCTGCCAATCGGGTAAATGCTTTGGTCTCACAATCCTGTTTGATCTCCTCCGCACTCATTTTTTCCTGGCGTTTCCGGTCTTCCCCGTTATTCTCGATGAATTCACTCCCTATACTGGCTACCAGCTTTTCTCCAAAGAAGATCTTCGCCTCCAGCACATCCCGGTGATACAGTGTGATCTCTTTGTCTGTTCCCTTATTACAGCACCGTTCCAGACAATGCTCATTCAGTTTTCTCTGTCCGCAGTATAGCTGTGTCCCATCCACTATGATCAGCCATTTTTTCTTATATCTTGCATCCTCAAAGCATCGTCTCCGGATCAGATGATACACCAGGTCCTGCTTGATTTCTTCCAACTCCATAGGAGCAAGCCTTTCCAGATACTCATTCTCTGTTACATGATGGGGAACGTATTCCCCGGCTTTTTCCCCTATAAATGCAGACAGATTTTTAGAAACCGTCTCTTCATTAAACTGTTCTGTCATCTCCTGCATACTGTCAATCCCCGCGATTCCCTTATAATATAAAGTCCCCAGCATCATCCGGTTTGTATATGTGATATAGCTCGGATGTCGGGGATCCTTTGTTTGGGCAAACTTCCAAAACAGCTGACTATAATATCTGTTTTGGATTTTATTAAGTTCTCTAATTGGATTTTTTTCAAGTTTCTTTTGTATTCTCTGTTCTTTTCTTCCCATTTCAGCCTCACCGCGAAAAAATTTTTTGTAATAATTCTATTTTCGCAGTGAAGCTGTGTATTTTCAATAGATTTAGTGCGAATTATTTTTACCTGTCAAAGCTGTTACCGATGCCCTGCCTTTCTTTAAGATAAACCTCCTGATATTTATATTTACAGAAGCATGAACAGCCGGCAAAATTCAACTGCAGTTTTTTTGCAAAAAAATTATTTTTCTGTTGACATTCCGACAGAAATACATTATACTTGTTTTTGCTGTAAACGAAACAGCTCTTATATGTGCGATTAGCTCAGCTGGATAGAGCGTCTGGCTACGGACCAGAAGGTCGGGAGTTCGAATCTTCTATCGCACGTCAGTATAAAAAAGATGCCGATAAAGCGGCATCTTTTTTTATTCTTTTAACTCTTCCCTTCTATACTTCCGGGCACGTCCTTCCAGAAAAAATTAAAAGTTCAAAAAATACCCTCCTGCAGCAAGGAAATATTCCTTCTGCCAGAAGGGTATTATTTTAAGATATAATCTTAACAACAATGTGCTTTTAATCAGAAAACTTTTCGCTCTGACCTTGAATCAGCTCTTCATCGTCGAAATAATTGATTTTCATGGCTGCTTTCACATCTTTCAGTGTCTCTGCCGCTACAGCCTCAGCCTTTTCGCTTCCTTCTTTGAGCATCTCATAAACTGCCGGAATATCTTTCTGGAACTCTTTTCTCCGGTTCCGGATCGGTTCCAGTTCAGCCTGGAGCACATTGTTCAGGAAACGCTTTACTTTCATGTCGCCCAGCCCGCCTCTCTGGTAATGTTCTTTGAGTTCATCCAGATTATTATACTCGGGCAGAAATTCCGGGAAGTACTCCGGTCTGCAGAATGCATCCAGATAAGTAAACACCGTGTTGCCTTCCAGTTTACCCGGATCTTCGATACGGATATGAGTGGGATCCGTAAACATACTGAACACTTTCTTTTTGATCTCTTCGGGCTCCTCGGAAAGATAAATGCAATTGTTCAGAGATTTGCTCATCTTTGCCTTTCCGTCTATTCCGGGCAGACGCATGCATGCCTGGTTTTCCGGAAGAAGAATCTTGGGATCAACCAGAGTCTCTCCATAGACAGAATTAAATTTGTGTACGATTTCCCTCGTCTGTTCCAGCATAGGCATCTGATCCTCGCCTACCGGCACCGTAGTCGCCTTAAAGGCTGTGATATCCGCAGCCTGACTGATCGGATAGGTAAAAAATCCCACCGGAATGCTGGCTTCAAAATTGCGCATCTGAATCTCCGCTTTTACAGTGGGATTCCTCTGCAGCCTGGACACAGTAACAAGATTCATATAGTAAAAAGATAACTCGCACAGCTGGGGAATCTGAGACTGAATAAACAAAGTTGATTTCTTAGGATCAAGACCGCAGGCCAGATAATCAAGGGCCACCTCAATAATATTCTGCCGCACCTTTTCCGGATTATCCGCATTGTCTGTCAATGCCTGCGCATCCGCAATCATGATAAATATATCGTCAAAATCTCCTGTATTCTGAAGCTCAACCCGCCTTCTCAGGGAACCCACATAATGTCCCACATGCAGTTTTCCCGTAGGGCGGTCTCCGGTAAGCATTACTTTTCTCATATTCTTCCTGTTCCTCCTGCTTTATTTCTCCGGGCGCGGCACACGGAAAATTTTTGTTCCATTTCCCATGTGCAAGCGCTGATCTTTCCCTATTATAGCACCAACACAAACGCTTTGCCAGAACAACTTCGTCCGCGGTACTATTTGGACGGCATGAATTTAAGAATTTCCGCCGCAACATTTGACATAGGCATGGTCTGAAGCCATATACGGCCCGGTCCGGTTATAACAGTATTGAATAAGCCTTCTCCGCCAAACACCATATTCTTAATGCCGGGCACAGACTGTATTTCTATACCGCATGTATTTTCCATTGCCGCCAGATAACCGGTATCCACTACGATCTGCTGTCCCGGCTGAAGATCGTACTCTATTACATGACCGTCAAACTCCAGAAAGGCGGTTCCGCAGCCGGACAGTCTCTGCATAATAAAGCCCTCGCCTCCGAAGAAGCCGGCGCCCAGCTTTTTCTGAAAGAATACAGACAGTTCTACACCAGCCTCCGCCGCCAGAAAGCCTGATTTCTGGACAATCAGCTCCCGGCCCGGCGCGATCTGGTAATCCAGAATGGAACCGGGAAAACTGGATGCAAAGGCGATCATTCCATTTCCTCCCATCGCGGTATAGCGGTTCTGAAAAATCGCCTCTCCCGCGAACATCCTGCCGAAAGCTTTTCCGATTCCTCCGTTTGACGTTGTCTCCATCTTCATATTCGGGGACATCCAGCTCATAGATCCCCTCTCTGTAATCATCGCTTCCCCGTTTTCCAGATAGCAGATCACTACCGGAAGTGTTTCACCTTTAATCTCATACTTCATGATTCTTCCTCCTCACAAATTGTTTATTCTCAGTATCTGTACTGTGAATTTTCCTTTTTTCATCATAACATACAAACATCGGCAGGGAAACTCCCCGCCGACGTCTGATAACTGTAATTTTGTGCCTCTTCTCATATATAGCCTGATTTCCGGCTGTTTTCCTCCGGACTTCCGGACGCTGTCCTTTATCCTTCCGCCTCTATCATTCCACCCGTTATTCCCTCATCTTTTTTTCCGGGTTCTTCCGGGTGCTTTGTCTCTTCTTCCGGCGGCTCTGTTTTCGGAAGCATAATATCCGCTTTAAACAGATCCGCTTCTGTTGAAATTTTCAGAGTACCGTGCTGCAGCTCCGTAAAACTTTTGGCAATGGCCAGGCCCAGTCCGGAACCTTCCGTATTTCTTGAAGAGTCTCCCCGCACAAAACGGTCTGTAATTTCATCAACATTAAAGTTCAGTTCCTGTGACGATACATTTTTCATGGAAATGTGAACCTGATTTTCCAGATCTTTCATCTCGATATAAACTCTGGTGTGCGGCATTGCATATTTTGTAATATTAACAATCAGATTTTCAAAGATCCTGTATGTCTTCTCGCTGTCCAGCCACATGACAAGCTTGTGTTCCGGCAGTTTCCAGCGGAATTCCAGATTCGCGCTTTTTATCTTGCTGTCGTTTTCCAGCCCCACCTGTTTCAGCAGATCCACAATATCCACTTTCATAAAGTGCATAACCACGCTTTTGCTGGCCGCCTTGCTGATTTCAAACAAATCCTCTATCAGAACTTTCAATCTGAGAGATTTTCGCTCCAGAACCCCGATATATTCTTTTCTCCTTTCTTCATCTTTCTCATTTTTCAGCAGATCAATATAAGTAATAATAGCTGTAAGCGGCGTGCGCAGATCGTGGGAGACATTGGTTACAAGCTCCGTTTTCATGCGCTCGTTTTTTACTTCTTCTTCTACTGCCTTTTTAAATCCGGCCTGAATCTTTTTCAGTTCTTCTTTTACCGGATTAAACAGCCCCATATCTCCTTCGATCGGAATATCCAGCCTTCCGTCTGCCAGCCGGTTGGTGGACTGCAGAAGCAGGCTGTACTTTTTCTGCAGGTCGCCCATATATTTCCGCAGGAATAAAAACAGAAGCGCCGAGTACAGGATCAGGGCAAATATGCCATAGAACCAGAAGCAGCTTATAATAACCAGGATCACAAAATTGACAATTACCAGTTTCAGAAGCTTCCGGTTTGTTCTGCTGCGGAAGTCCAGATGAAGCAGCGCGTCATACTGTTTCTGAAAAAAACCTCTCATCTCTTTGACAAAACTGCTGTCTCCCTTGATCCAGCGGATCACCCGTACCGTAAGTGTTCTTTCACGCCAGTAGGAACGTCCCATTGTAAAAATGCACCGCAGACATGTAAATCCCCAGAAAATCAGCGCCGCCACCACCATCCACACCAGGAAATTCACGGCAATATCCGCAATCGTGTTCAGCGCATGGATCCGGGTGCGGATCAGACCGCCTTTTATCGTGTGATAGACCATGTTTCCACATGCATCCACACATCCAAACGCGATAAAGACTTCAAAGACCGCCGCTTCAAAAGGCATCCGGAAGATTTTCCCCTTCTGCTCGCCTACCGCTTTAACAAAAGGAAGCAGAAGCGCCAGAGCAGCTATAATCAGAAAGAAGGTCATAAATCTGGAATAAAAATTCGTGTATACAATATCCCAGGAACCCGGATCAGGATAATCGATTGTGGACATATATTCCGTCAGAGATTCCTGGGTCATTCCATAAATAATTATTCTGTTTTGTATCTTTTCATCCATATACGTATAATAGCCTGCATTTTCCAGAAACCGGGTTTCCAGATCATACTCCTGCTCCGGCGTCAGCGCTGAACCGGAAACCTGGATACCGGAAATATCCCCGCCTCCCGAGAATGTGTACTTCGCACGGAACGCATAGTATTCTGTCTCCTCATCCTTGAGCCGTTCCACTCTTTTAGAATCAACGCCGTTGGTTAAAAGCTCTCCGTCCTCATCGAACACCGCACAGTCCATGTACTTTCTGAGCAGCCCAAACGCATAGTATTCTTCCTGCATATCCAGTACATCAATGTCTCCGTATACGTCTTTATCCATAATGTAATTTCCCGCGCTCAGATTATCGCTTATGGAAGAGAGCACATCCTCTGTATCCGCCCGCTCAGGCACGTAGGAATCCAGCTCATCACTGGTCCATCTGTAGGTCAGCATCATCCCCACTGAACAAAGCGCGAGTACCAGAACAATAATCAGTCTGCCGATATTACGGCTGTTTTTCAATTTTATAGCCAACTCCCCACACCACCTTCAAATATTTTGGATTTTTCGGATCAATTTCAATTTTCTCACGGATATTTCTCACGTGAACCATAATTGTGTCTGTATTAATCGCCTTTTCCTGCCATACTCTCTCGTAAATCTCCTCGGAAGAGAACACCCGGCCGGGATTCTTTGCCAGCAGCAGAAGAATCTTATATTCAATCGGCGTCATCTTCACCGGGACTCCGTCCACACTGACCTCTACTGTATCTTCATTAATTTCCAGCCCGCCGATTACATGCACATTTTCCTTCGGCGTCAGCTTTTCCAGAAACTTGCGGTAACGCCTCAGCTGGGAATTCACCCGCGCCATCAGCTCCATAGGCGTAAACGGCTTGGTTACATAGTCGTCCGCCCCGATATTCAGTCCCGTAATCTTATCCACCTCCTCTGATTTTGCAGAAAGCATAATTACCGGGAAATCATACGTTTCTCTCAGTTTCATCGTCATCCTTATGCCGTCCATCCGGGGCATCATAATATCCACAATCGCCAGGTGGATCTCCTCTCTTTCAATAATCTCCAGTCCCTCCACGCCGTCAGCGGCCTGAAACACCTTATATCCCTGACTCTGCAGGTAGATCTGAACTCCCTCTCTGATCTCCTTGTCGTCTTCTACAATTAAAACGTGATTCGTTTCCATAACTTCTCCTTTTTCAGACAATTTCCCCCAAAGGGGACAGACCCCTTTGGAAAAGGCTACGTCCCCTTTTCGCTGATTTTTCTGACAATTCATTTTATTGTCTTTCCTCCACGATTGTAGAGCATTTTCTCTGTCTGCGCAAGCCTGCCCGTTCAGGCTGTTGTTTTCAATCTAAATTCCCCGGGTAAAAAATATGATTGCCGGTTCACCAAAGAAATATCCGGCGCCTACAAAGGCCAGGTTCCACAAGAATACTCCTCCGGCGGAACTGATGGTATATTTCCTGAAGTCCATTTTTATCATTCCTGCAGGGATGGAAATGAGTGTTCTTGCTACCGGAATGAGTTTGCTTATAAAAACTCCGATGCTCCCCTTTTTTCTTAAATATTCCATCTTTTCTTCTACGGCCGCCTGGTGCTTCGGAAATTTTCTGAAATAAAATTCCATCACCTTCGGACCGCCCAGCCGGCCCAGGAAGTAAAGCAGCCAGCTGCCTGTCAGCCCCGCTGCCAGTGTAAGAAGCATAACCAGCGGAAAACTGATCTCTCCTCTCGCCGCCCAGATTCCGGACAGGGGCATGATTAGCCCCGCCGGGAATCCCGGCAGATTGAGATATTCAAGAAATACGATCAGATAAATAAAAAAAGCTCCGTATTTCAAGAAATATTCTGTCAGTTCCTGTATATCCATCTTTCGTACCTCCTCAACTGTTATCATGATAAAACGGAAATCTAAAGGGATGTTTGATAAGAATCAAAAGATATTCTAAAGATTTTCAGGAAAACCAGGAAGACTGCTGCAAAATAGATGGGAATTCCTCTATGGAGCAGTCACTCCTTTGAAAACAGCTCTCTGGCCGACAAGAAGAAGGGGACGCAGCGTCTGCCGCGCCCCCTTCTTCCAGGACTTTTTTGCCATTCTGTTTCTGTATAATTTTTCCGTGATCCTGCCCCTCTCCTATTTCGGAATGTACACTGCGGCGGTAACCGTGCCGTCTGCATTCAGCGTAAGAGTCGTCATTTTCAGTGATTCAACGCCGCCTTCATCATGGAAATATGCAATCCGTTCAGACATACCCGGCTTTCCATCCGGGAACTCTCTTGCCCGCTCAATGTATCTGGCGATATGTTCCCCATCCTCCATTGTATATTCATACATCAGATTGTCTTCATCTGCTCCGAACGTCTGAACAGAATCTTCTATTCTCTCCGCATACTGGTCAATGTTTTCCGGTGTCACTTTTTCCATAAATTCATCCGCCTCTTTGCTTCCCAGAATATAAGTCTCCTCTTCCGAAGTATCTTCCCCTTCTCCGGTCAGCGGCGCCAGATATTCTTCTGCCGCTTCCGGATCGGCCAGAGCCGAATCCAGCGGAAGTTCAAAAAGCGCATTCACGCCTTTATAGTCTTCTGCCCGGCTGATCTCTCCTGTCGTCTCATCATAATTATATGCCTCCTCATTATAGAAGCTCCCGTCAGACACACAGAGGTAAACCGTCCTGTCCGCAAAGATTTCAATATTGCTGCACTCCGTCAGACGGTACAGAACATCATCCTGTATGAATTCCGTATACACACCGTCCATTGATATCACATTGACCAGTGCCGGATTGCAGCCCTGAATCAGTGGAGATACAAAAAACTGCAAATCCCCGTAAGCTTCATCTGATGTATTCTCCGGCATGGGAGTTCCATCTGTTCTGCTGACAGCAGTTACAATATACGTCCGGTCATTCAGAATTTCCCCGTTCTTCTCCGTCACATATTCCGCAATATCCCTGCCCGATGCAATTCCCATTAGTGTAACATCGAATTTTTCAAAATGCTGTGTTTCATTAATATCAACGGCATCTTCCCCTGAAAATGCTTCCGCAAGCTTCTTATCCCCGATTTTTTCCGCCGTCTGTTCCGGCGTCAGCAGTCTGTAAGCCGCATAGGCCACTCCGGATCCCGCCGCCAGCACTAGTACAAAAGAAAACACAATTCCGGGAACCCATTTTCTTCTTTTCTTCATTTCTTCCCTCTCCTTTACCTGATTCAGAATCTTCTGGTTCAGCCGCAGATCTGGTGTCTGGTCCGGAGCGAGAGCCTGTTTTAAAATCTGATCAAATCCGTCACTCATTTAACACATACTCCAATTCTTTTTCCAAAATCTTTCTGGCCTGATGCAGCCTGCTCTTTACTGTTCCACAGGGAATACGCAGTATATCCGCAATCTGTTCCACGCTTCTTTCTTCCATGTAATAAAGCAGCACCGTCACTTTCATTTTATCCGGAAGTCTGTCCACTGCATTTCTGACCGCAGTCTGCATTTCTTTTCTGACCGCCTGATGTTCCGGTGAAGTTTCTGAGCCGGCCTGCAGATCAGTCCCGGCCATTTCATTTCCAGTCTCATCCATACCGGCAATCCGTTTCCGCCAGGCTCTTTTCCGCCGCTGATTTTTCCACAGCCGGATTGCCACGGACAGCAGATAACTCTTTGGATTTCCCTCTGCGTCAAGAATCTGTTTCTTCTCAATCGCCCTCAGAAACGTTTCCTGGTACAGATCGTCCGCTTCCTGCCTGCTGCCGGTCAGACAGCAGCAGAAAGAATATATATCCCCACCATATTCTGTTATAAACTGTTCCAGCTCAATATCTGTCATAAACTTTCTCCTGTAAGACGTCTTTTGGAGCAGGGATTGTTTTATCCCTTCATCAATATATTGTAATAACCGGAAAACAGGTTCATAATTCACTGAAATAAAAAACGCTTCTCAGTAATAGACTTACCAAAAAGCGCTATATAAAATCAGCCTGTCGTCTTCCGTCCGCTCCGGCTTTGCCGTCAAATACGATTCCTTCCGCATTCTCAAGAATCTTTCTGAACTTTTCTGTATACTGCTGCATTCCGGATTTTATTTTTTCTCTGTTTTTTCCCATAAAAATAAAGCTGACAGAATCTTTCTCCGGTTCTATCCTGACATTACATTTGACCGACTCCGGCATATACAGGCTAAAACCGATTACACTCACTTTATCCAGAGAAATCACTGCATCATTCTGTCGGTTATATTCTTCATAATCGGAAAACCTTTGTTTTTCCGGCCTGGCGCATTCAATTCCGTATGTGAATACAATTTCCTCTACTTTCATTTCAGACAGCTGAAATGCTTCCATTATAAGATTAATACTGCTAATACTGAACGGCTCCCCTGCTCTGAACATCATATGTGATACATATGCAGAGTTTTTCAATAATAAATTCATGATCTGCATTGGCGTTTCCCCTTTCCTTCAGAAAATTATTCCATATTTTTCTGTATCGCGCAACACTTTCTTCCGGCGCCATAATAAAATACATGCCTCAAATCAGTTAATTATTTTTTACTGTAGTAAATATCCGTAAATTTACTGTGTTGACATTTGAGAATTTATAAGATAAAATTTCTATAATCAGAAAACAGATTGCACTCTGTAAGTTAAATTCTATGATGAGAAGGAGTAAGAGACGGAATCTTACCTGCAGAGAGCTGCCGGCGGTGCGAGACAGCGGAAGACCGATTCTGAAAATCATCTCTGAGGATGGAAACTGAAGACTGATTTGTAAGTTTCCACGGGCGTTTCCCGTTACAGAAACCGCGTATGCTGGTGCGCAGTATTCATACTTGTTTTGTGAAACAGGGTGGTTGCGGAATTTTCAAGGTCCGTCCCTATTCGGGGACAGGCCTTTTTTCTTTTCGCAGGGAAATACAAAAAGCCGGTATATGAATCAACGAAGAAAGGATGAAGGAACATGAGTAACCACACAGAAATCAGATGGCATGGCCGGGGCGGCCAGGGCGCCAAAACTGCTGCTCTGCTCCTTGCGGACGTAGCATTTCAGACAGGCAAATATGTACAGGGATTTCCGGAATATGGTCCGGAGCGTATGGGAGCGCCGATTACCGCCTATAACCGGATCAGCGATACGGTGATCCGCGCCCATTCCAATATCTATGATCCCCGGTATGTTGTCGTTGTAGATGAGTCTCTGCTGGAAACAGTAGACGTAACCAGCGGTCTGAAAGAAGACGGAGCGATTCTGATCAATACAGAACGCCCGAAGGAAGAAATCATCCCGCACCTGAAGGGCTACAAAGGTGCTGTGTATACCATCGACGCAAGGAAAATTTCCATGGCGGCTCTGGGGAAATATTTCCCGAACACACCGCTTCTTGCGGCAATCGTAAAGGTAGCTCAGATTATGGACAAGGATACATTTCTCCGGGAAATGAGAGCTTCTTTTCACCACAAATTTGCAAATAAGCCGGAAGTAATCGAAGGGAATATGAAAGCCCTTGAAATGGCGTTTGAGGAGGTGCACTAATGGCGACAGATATCAGTAAACTGGGATTAAAGGCAAAATGGCAGGACCTGACGGAAGGCATGATCGTTGCCGGAGCGGGAACTTCCGCGGAATTTAAGACCGGGGAATGGAGCAGTATCAAACCGGTATTTATTGAAGAAAACTGTAAACAATGTCTGCTCTGCGTGCCGGTTTGTCCGGACAGCTGCGTTCCTGTTCAGGACAAGAAAAGAGCAGAATTTGACTATGACCACTGCAAGGGATGCGGCATCTGTGTAAAAGCATGTCCCTTCGGGGCAATTACAATGGAAGGGGTGAATTAATATGGCAAGAAGAGATCGTTTATCAGGAAATGAAGCCGTAGCGGAAGCGCTTCGTCAGATTAACCCGGATGTATTTCCGGCGTTTCCCATTACCCCGTCCACAGAGATTCCGCAGTATTTTGCCTCCTTCGTGGCAAATGGGAAGGTAGATACAGAGTTTATTCCCGTAGAAAGCGAGCACAGTTCCATGAGCGCGGCCATCGGCGCATCGGCCGCAGGCGCCCGGGCGCTGACCGCCACATCATCCTGCGGACTTGCATTTATGTGGGAGGAGCTTTACATTGCCGCTTCCAACCGGCTGCCCTTGGCGCTGGCTCTGGTAAACCGGGCCCTGTCCGGACCGATCAATATCAACTGTGATCACTCCGACAGTATGGGAGCCAGAGATTCCGGCTGGATTCAGATATACGCAGAAAATAATCAGGAAGCCTACGACAATATGGTCCAGGCATTCCGGATCTCTGAGCATAAGGATGTAAAACTGCCCATCATGATCTGCCAGGACGGATTTATTACCAGCCACGCAGTAGAAAATATCGAACTTCTGGAAGACGAGGAAGTCCGGTCTTTCGTCGGTGAATATGAGCCTGAAAACTATCTGCTGAATCCGGACTGCCCCATGGCAGTAGGCCCCTACTCCGTAACTGATTATTATATGGAGGCAAAAAGAAATCAGGCCGAAGGCATGCGGCATGTAGAGCAGGTGGTCCTGGATACAGCAAAAGAATTTGCAGAATTATCCGGCAGGGAATACGGCCTTTTTGAGGCATACCGGCTGGAGGACGCGGAACGGGCTGTTGTAATGATCGGTTCGGCGGCGGGAACTACAAAGGACGCTATTGACCGTCTGCGGGAAAAGGGAGAAAAAGTCGGACTTCTGAAAATCCGTCTCTACCGTCCATTCCCGGCAGATGCAATCGCTGAAGCTCTCAAAAATGTAAAAGCGGTGGCTGTTATGGATCGCGCGGAAGGCTACTCCAACCACGGCGGCCCGCTGGGAGCCGATGTGATGGCAGCCCTTTTCCGTGCAAGAAGCACAGCTCTGGCAACCAATATCATATACGGTCTTGGCGGACGGGATGTGCGCGTGGAAGATATGGAGCAGGTATTTGAGGATCTGCAGACAATGATTGATCAGAATGACGCCGGCGAGACTTATCGCTACATGGGACTCAGAGAGTAAGGAGGGACGCAGAAGATGGCTTATAATTTTAAAGAAACAATGAATAAACCGGAGCGTCTGGCTCCGGGCCACAGAATGTGTGCAGGATGCGGCGGAACCATTGCAGTGCGCAACGTGCTCCGCGGACTTCACGAAGGAGATAAGGCAGTGATCGGAAATGCCACCGGATGTCTGGAGGTGTCTACATTTACCTATCCTTATACTTCCTGGCAGGACAGCTACATACACAATGCCTTTGAAAACGCAGGCTCAACCTTAAGCGGCGTGGAAGGCGCATACAAGGCGCTGAAACGGAAAGGCAAACTGGACGCGACATACAAATTCATCACCTTCGGCGGCGACGGCGGAACCTACGATATCGGTCTCCAGTCCCTTTCCGGCGCCATGGAACGGAACCATGACATGGTCTATGTATGTTACGACAACGGAGCTTATATGAACACCGGAATCCAGCGTTCATCCGCCACTCCCATGTATGCGGATACAACAACCACACCGGTAGGATCCCAGAGCAACGGCAAGCCCCAGAACCGGAAGGATCTGGCGTCCGTTATAGCAGCCCATGACATTCCCTATGTGGCTCAGACTACCTTTGTACAGAACTTTAAAGACCTGCATATCAAAGCAGAAAAAGCGATCTACACACCCGGAGCAGCTTTCCTGAACATTATGGCTCCCTGTCCGAGGGGATGGAGATATAACACTCCCGATATTATGGAAATCTGCAAACTCGGCGTAGAAACCTGCTACTGGCCGCTGTTTGAAGTAGTGGAAGGCAAATGGATCCTGAACTATGAGCCGAAGCACAAGAAACCTATTGAAGAATTTTTAAGACCACAGGGCAGATTCAAACACCTGTTCAAGAAGGGAAATGAGTATCTTCTGGAAGCATTCCAGAAAGAAGTGGACAGAAGATGGGAAGAACTTCTCTTCCGCTGTTCCAGATAAATCAATATCAGAATCAGAACAAGGCGGTTTCCGGGCTGAAAGGAGTGTTGCGGCTCGGGACTGCCTTTTATAATCTTCTGTTTTTGTGCGCGTTTCATTCCCCTATAAATTTACACTACTTGCACCATAGTTTGCTATCTGTTTCATTCATAATGTGGTTTATTATGGTACATATACCGGGTCATCCATTCTGCCGTCATGTTCCCAGTAGATTTCCTGTTTTGTCTTTCTGGAAAGAAAAGTGAAATCCGGATGAACTGTGCCAAAATGTTTTAAATACAAGGGGCATTCAAATTTGTGTGACCTGCTTCCACCACATAATTCGTCTTCCGATACTGTATCTTCTCTATGATTTCCCTTACTGCTTGATGGCAGTTTCTGTTTGGTCGAAACCCAATGCTCTCATTATAAAAAATCTGCTCCAGTATCTGTGCAATCGCATTTTCCTTCAGACTCCGTTCATAATCTTCTTTTGTCACCTTATCATTAGGAATTGTTTTTCTGATTAAAGAACCGTGCCGGCAGTTCATCTGTCTGCGAAACTGCTTGCATATGTTTGAAATGATTTTAGATTTGTTTGAAAAATCCCGGAAGCCGAAGCTTCCGGGATAAGAATTCTTTGTGATCGTACGTATACGATTTGATTAACGTTTGGATAACTGAAAATACTGGAAAATCAAGGGGTTACACAAAAAGTTGTTGCAAATACGTTACAAACCCATGGCTTTTCACAGCGATTGAGGACATCTCTCTTATTATTTAAACGCCAGTTCCAATAACTCATCTGCAATTTTTTTATCCTTCACCCGCATAATATTGTCTTCGACTTTTTCTTTACCCAGCAAATGAATATTTCCATACCAGATAATTTCCTGATCTATAACCGCAAAATTTTCACAGGAATCTTCCACTGTTTTAATAAAGAACCCAGCCTGACGCATATCCTCATGCAATTGCATCCAAAATGCAGCATCGCCAAATCCATAGTCATCGGGAGCCCAAGTGACGATTGTCACTTCTACACCCAGTGCCTGCTTTTCTTTCAACACATTTATAATTTCGTAGACCTTTTTCGCACTGATGACATTACTGGATATCACGATCCTGTGTTCTGCCTCAAGGAGATCCCTTTCGAATACTTCTCCGTAATTTTCTCCGTCAAAAATAGCATTCGCTTCCTGCTTTTCATAATCCAATCCAGAACATATTTCGTATCCGATCTGCTTGTATGCTTTTAGCCTTTTTCCATACATTCTTTCAAACATTGGAATATGACTGTCAACGTAATCAAATACGATTACATCTTTCTTGCCTGCATAGTTCCGGTTCAGACGTCCGGCATACTGTTCAACTACACTTCGGAACGAAACCGGTGTCGCCATAATCAATGTATCCAGGCGCGGGAAGTCAAAACCTTCTCCGATCAGACTGCCTGTGGCAACCAGCGCCAGCGTTTCCTCCGGAGCGGTTTGCTGTAACTGTTCACGGATTTGCTTATGTTCTTTCTTTGAATTGTTTCCCGTCATCAAAAAGACATTGTCCGCATACTCTTTCATCTGGTCATACAGTCTTTCTGAGTGATCCTTATATTTAGATAATATTACCGGCGTTCTTCCTGCCGCAATGCAATTTTTTACATCCGAAAGGATCTGTTCATCTCTCGCTTCATTATGCCGGAGCATTTCATAGGCTTCATTGGGATGCATCTTTTCTGCTGTAACACCTCTGGGAAGTACTGTCCTTGTAAATCTTGGGTACACCAGATGAGGGATTCCCTGCGCTTTTACTTTTTCTTTTGCAGAATAACTGTATCGGATCGGGCCAAGCAGCATATAATTGATCTTTTCCAGTCCATCCGATCGTTTTGGTGTGGCTGTAACACCATATACATATTTCGCAGTGACTTTTTGCAGTACTTCTGCGATCGTATCTGAAGCCGCATGGTGGCATTCATCAACAATGACCATTCCATATTGATCAAGCAGCGGATGCCATTCGCCTTTTTTACATAATGAGCCTGCCATAGCAATATCTACAATCCCTGTCATGGAATCATGTGCTCCCTGCAGTTTTCCAATCAGACTTTTCCTCACTCTGATCCGTCCGGTTTTTGTTTTATACTCTGGAAGTTTTTCATCTATATCAAGGAATTTCTCCAATGCATCTTTCCACTGTTCCAGCAGAGCAGAAGATTCAAGGATTATCAGAGTATTCACTTTCTTCTCTGCGATCATTGCGCTGCATACAACTGTTTTTCCAAAGGCTGTGGCCGCCTGAAGAATTCCGTTATCGTATTTCATCATCTCTTCCAGCGCCGGCTTTTGTTCCTGCCTTAGTTCTCCTGCGAATGTAACATTAATATGTCTGCCACACTGACGTTCATCACTTATCTCGAAGAGAATGTCTGCTTCTTTTATCTTCTCAATCAGTCTGTCATACAGGCCCCTCGGGATTTCAATATACCCGCTCAGATGATCCTTTCCCAGATATATCCACTGAGCGGTAGCAAAGTTCGACATACCGATTGCCGCATTTTTATAAAAAATCGGATTTCTTATCGCTGCCAGCCGCCTGATCTGATTTTGGAGCGCCGCTTTCAGATTCAGGCTGTCTATATAAATACCATTTGATAAAACGAGACTGAATTTTCCCTTCACATCCTCACGGCGAAACGGCTTTTCTTTTTTCCACGGTTGTTCCCGCTCTTCTGCATTTCCATTGTCATCCGCCGCTTCTGTGATATCCGATGCCGCCCACTCCTTTATTTTAGCTTCTATAAACTCAATAGAAAGACGCGGCTTGCTCCAGAGCACATCCCACTGATTCGGATAAGCATTCCAGTTACTGTCAATAAAAGCGCTGTTTCCTTTTTGTAAAGCCTGTCCCTGCAACGGAAGAGCAATCAAATTGCCCAGACCGCCTTCCGGAAGAGTATCCTGAGCCGGAAGCATTCTGTCATAATATTTAAATGATTTCAAATTAACCTGCTCCGCCCCTTTTTCCAGCAAAGTAAAGCCAAACCTTCTCGCCAGCGCTGCCGGAATCGGTTTATCAAAGAAGATCCACAAATGTGCCCCTCTTCCGGATCTGGAGCGTTCGACAAGAGGATCAATCCCGTTTAAACTGCAAATGGTCCGCATAGCTTCTACTTCTTCCATCCATGCCTCATTCGTATTTGCAAAATCTTTCTTTTCAGCACCCTTTTCATGATTATCAAAATCAAATACAAGAAAACGGCATGTTCCATTTTTTAGCAGCGGATAAACACCAATCACATCTGAGCCATTATAAGATCTTCCCTGTAAATGAGCCCGTATATCTTTTATCGTCAACTGTTTATATGCCTGATGAGGGCAGTCTTTGCAGTTCATTTTCTCATGGCGCATTTTAGGGCAGATATTCTCCCAGCGATTATGACACTGTGTATAGTATCCTGCTTCCCCTGTGCTTGTCTTTTCACTTCTCTTCGCATAGACATCCTGCCGCCCCCAGAATCTGGCATAAAATAAATTTGCCATTTCATCCGTAATCTGTCCCGGATGGATAATCCGCGCCCCCTGATTCGGATCATACTCCTCTGTGTTTTCGGGTTCACTGATATGGGAAATTTCATGTGTATATGAAATACCAGAACGTTCCAGAATGTTTTTCAGTATTTGATTTTCCAGCTGCAGATCATTGATCTGCTTCTGCAGTAAACTGATATTTTCAACGGATTTTCTCATTTTACCTTGGAAGTTTTCGTGTCTCCTCCTTTAATCTGGCTCTTCCATGCCCTAAAATCTTTTATTTAATCGTAATATATTTCTGATTTTTGCTGTTTGGCTTATCTGGTATCGTCATAGATATCCGGCCTTGTTGAAGAAGCGGAGATAAATATTTACGCACAGTTTTTTGTCGCGATATCCAAGATGTTCCATAATTTCTTGTATATTTTTCGCCTCTACACAAAATCTTAATATGCGTTCCCCCATATCTGGTTCTTTAACCATGAAATTCTCATTTCTATCTGGGGGAATTTTTGTGTCAACTGGGGGAATTTCTGTTCCAACTGGGGGAATTTCTATTTCATCTGGTACATTTTCATCATTAACTGGTGCGTATACCTTTGTCTCTAACCGTTCAAAAGGAATCGTCACCACAATACTATTCTCCCTAAGTTCAATACAGTCTTCACCATAAAGTTCCGTTATTTTAGGTACACCACGTCCAGAACGTTCACTTATATGAAGCTGAAGAAAAATATCCGACAATTTCTGGTTGACCGGAACTGATTCCCCGGCAAAAAAACCTTCAACTGTCTGTTTCGGCGGCAGGTGTCCTCGAGACAATATTTCAATTCTGTCCCGGAATCCCATAATCATCGGCGCATTACCATCTATCCATAAATTATGCACAAATGCATTGATTACCGCCTCTCTATACGCCTCAGCATGGAACAGCGGCACTTCCTTACGTTCAACAATACGGTTTCTTTCATCTGCCTGTGGAATATTCAGTACTTCCCCATAACGAAGCACATCATCCAAAGAATACAACAGACAAGTATTTCCAAACTCTCTGACAGAATACATTGTTGTTGATTTTGACTCTCCTGAAAACAAGGAAAAACGAACTGGAATATGACTATTATCAGAAAGCAACTGTGCCATCAGATTATATTTTCCATCTTCCGTTAAGAGCCCGAGATATAAGTTCATTCATATAATCCGCTCCACAACAACCATGATTAATAAAAACCAAATCTGTTTTATCGATTTCTATTATAGTATCACATCTTTTCCCGGAAAGATACCAAAATCAAAAGCCTCCCAGAACAAATGTCCTGAGAGAACATGCGGCGCCTCGAGGCGTTTGAATCGTATATACTTGTATCCGATTAACGCTTGGGTAACCGGAAATGACGGAAAATCAAAGGGTTATATGGAAATTTGTTGCAAATGCGTTACAAACTCTGGACGGCTTAACACGATTGATTACGCCTCTACTTTTATAAGAAAAATGTTGACATTACCGCATCCTTTATAAGCGTTGTAATGTAATTTTTTCTATATTAAAACGCTTTTCTAACAAGTCAATCATCTCATCTGATAATCTTCTTAATGTGCCCAAAAAAGAATAATAATCCATTCCATTATAACAAGTTTCAACAATACCATAAAACGGCTTTTCAATATTTTCTATAGAAATTACTCCCTGATTTTCAATCCCATAATGCATCATACAATTACGAAACTTAGACTGGAATAAATTTTTTGCTGAACTAAACATCTCTGTAAACCCTCCCAAATCAATACACAGATCAATATTATTGTCACAATAATTTTTTAACCGTTGAATTGCTCGATAAGTATAATATGTTACAATATATTCCACTCGAAAAACCCACATATTGCTATCATCAAATAACGGTCTCAAAATATGTTTCACAAAATTCATATTACAAACTAAATCAAGAAAAAACAAATTTAAGACCTTCGATGAATTATCAACGAACAACTCATCATTCTTATTTGTATTCAAGTCATAAAAATAATCTATTGATACCCCTGTATGCAATCTTTTTACCTCTGGTGGATCAATAGCTTGCGAAAATCCTTCTTTTATCGATGCCACAAATGCCCCCATTTGCCGCCCCAATTCAAATTGCAATTTTCCTGTTTTCGGATTAAATATATCATCAATTCCTAAAAAATCAGCAAGCATCTGAGTGTTTCCTACAACATGATAATCTTCTGTCCAATAGGTACCAAGATTCAAATGGATATTCCAACTTTTCATAAAATCAAATCTTAATTGTGCTCTATACTGTTCATCTTGCTCGATATCTACCAATTCTATTCTTTTCTTTGATTTTCCAAAGCTTTCTCCGTATACTTTAATAAAATTACGTATATCTTTTACTTTTTCCGCAGAAGTTCCCTCGATAAAAATTTCTCCCACATATTCTTGGCAAGATTGAATAAACAATGCATAATACGGGATAATCTCCATTGCAAATACAGGATCCCTTTCGGTCTTCATAAGAGAAAAAATAGATTCCGCATCTTCTTGCATAATACGAACAGTAATCATCTTTTCCAAATTTTCCATCTTTTTATCTTTACATCTCCTCGATACATCTCGAATTTCTGAGTTTATTCTTTTTCTGTTAATCCACAAAAATTTACTCATCAAGCATCAACTTTCCCGCCTTAGCTTTTAGCTTATTTCGGGAATCTATTTCCATTAATTACAGTTTCATTTTCACTAACTATATTATTAATATCTTCCCATGTCATTGGTTCCGAAATGCTAAGCGGAGCTATTTGAGAATATGAGACTATCCGCTTTTCTCCACTAGTTCTTTCATTGAAATTCAATCCATTATATTTTAATGCTTTTGCAAATCCAGAAAGCGCATAACTCACACCGCCATGCTGCTTTTCTTGCTGTTCAAACAAGCCATATTGATACAATGATGAAACCATAGCAGTTAGTTGCGTTGTACCTTCATAGTCAAAAGAAGCGATATAATCTAATTCTTCAGGCGTACACATTATTAGAAACTTTGCGAGTTTATAATACAAAGCATTATCCATTTCAGTCAACAAATAACACCTTGTAAGTTGAGCAAAATAATCAACTTTTTTATCATCATCAATTTCATTAATGAGATGAATCTGTCTTTTTACAAATCGCTCATAATCCTTGTTATCCTCACTGAATTTTCCCGCCATCTTTACCTGTTCAGCATAATCCCTAAAGGTACCAAACATATATCTCTGCATTTTGTCCCAAAACAAAATTGTTGGTGTATGAAAAAGTAGATTCTTTATATCTCCGCCAGAGTCAATCAATGCGCCTACATCTCCTAGAGAAACAGCTTTAATAATGCCCAAAAATGCATCCCCTGCATATTCATGAATGTCTTTATCCTTCAAAATCGTTGTCAGTGCCTCAAGTTGCTTTTCTAACATTTTACCTCGCCCTCTCCTATACTATCATCAATTAACATTTTTAAATATTCATCAATTTTCTTTGCCTGTTTATACTCCTGAATTTTAATCCTAATATTATTTTGCTCTTCAATTGCAGCCTCTTGAGGAAGGAAGCCTGAATAGACCCTATACATAGGCTTGGCATCCGTATCGGGAAAATATACCTTTTTTGACTTATCTTCCACATCGTCGATTTCACTAACAATAGCATTGAATATGCTATTCATAATATAAATCGTTATAGTCTGACAAAATATGTTATATCCTATTTTGTCAGTATAAGCTGTAAAAACTTCCTGACTTGGGGACAAGACATCATTTATCACACGGATGAATATATTCAAGCTATTGAAGAAGCAATGTGGGAATTCAATGTTTCTCAATGTCCTGACATCTCCAACAAAGAATTTTAGAACAGTTATCTACTATTCTATTTTAAGTTCAATTTGACAATCCTTACTATCTTTGCTAATATAATTATAGAAATAGACACTACCGATAAGCGGTTAGTCCAAATTCATATTAGTTACGAAAAGTAACCGCAATCCTTTGGTCGAGGGGCGGTTACTTTTTCGTATGATTGATATATGCTATTAAGATCGTAACGACAATACCAAGTATCATCAAAACGATGGAGAGCATTTCATAATCACTCATAAGTTCGCCCTCCTTTCCCAGATTTCCCTTCACAGAGATTTCTATGTAATCAGAGGGTTCAGTCCCTCTGTCGAAGGACTAACCGCCTACCGTTCTCTGGCAGTGCCTGATTGTATTTTACCAGAACAAGCATTCGATATCAAGCAAAATATCTGCTATTCCTTGATAACTGCAATGAATGTTGCTGTGTCGCTTCTCGGTTCTTTTCTTCTATGCGCTCATGAATTTTTGTCTGCTCCATGGCATAGATTTTCTGCTCCGTTTTCTTCATCTTCTGCAGGAATTTCATATATTCTTCCATAACCGGAAAATGTCAGGGGGAATTTCCCGCTGCGATAGTTCTCCATGGCCTTCGCCCCGCCTGAATAATATATTCTCTGGATTCTTTTTCACCCCGTTTCACGACATTCCACAATGTTTCCGGAAAAGCGAAAAACCCCGGAAACATAAGGAGTTTCCAGGGTTTGTAAGCATTTCGATATTCTCTTTTGATTATCTCTTGGGTAACCGAGATTAACGTTTGGAGAACTGCGGAGCTCTTCTCGCTGCTTTGAGTCCGTACTGCTCTCGTTTTAGCGCCGTTTTTCCTTGATTTTACGGGCTTTTTTGAGGTGGCGGCTCCCGGTTGTCCTACCCCTTAACCCAATCAA
Organism: Mediterraneibacter sp. HA8405; assembly: GCF_056148955.1. Lineage (NCBI taxonomy): Bacteria > Bacillati > Bacillota > Clostridia > Lachnospirales > Lachnospiraceae > Mediterraneibacter > Mediterraneibacter sp. HA8405. Next base: position 2,994,690 of record NZ_CM148758.1, read on the forward strand.
CCGGCGGCATTATCTGCGGTGCCGGACGGGTGAAGCGCCTGATTCACTACATCAAAAAGTTCTTCGGGCTTATTGTACTTGACCTTTGCATAAATGTCCATAGTTGTTTTGCTGTTTTCATGTCCTGCAAGGTACTGGACCGTCTTGGGGTCAACGCCTGCATAAAGCAAATTTGTAATATAGGTATGCCGGAGCTGATGGGGCGTCACTTCAAAATCCAGGGTATAGACGATCCTGGGGTTGTTTTTCTGGCTGGTTCCCAGCGTCGGCTTTACCGTGTATTTGATGCTCTGTCCGTTCACATATTTATAATAGGTGCGCTCCTTGGTGGAACGGACAACAATGTACTGCCACACTCGCTTGAACTGTGAGTAAGACAGGGGCTGGCCCTCGCTGTCAGCAATCACATAGTCAGACGTAGAGGTTGCTTTCGCTTCCCGCAGACAGTCAGCCAGACACTTGGGGATGGGAATGTCTCTCCGGGCCGCTTTGGTCTTTAGAACCGTAGAGATCACCGGCCGGTTGTGTTCTGCCCGCCAAGCCCGCCGTACCGAAATGTACGGGGTGGGAACATCCAGAAACACACAGTCCCATTGGAGGGCAAGGGCTTCTTCCCGACGCAGGCCAGCGTATAAGCCGATCATCACAAAGAGATATGGCGGTAATCCTTTGATTGTCTCCAGAAGTACCGTCACCTGCTGGTCGCTCAGTGCCTCCTTCTTCTGTGCCGGCTTCCCGCCCTTACCCGATATTCCCGCGCAGGGGTTATCTTCAAGAAGCTGGCTGCGCTCCGCCGAATAGAAAACACACTTGATGAGCATATTCACTTTGTTATACAGGCCCTCTGACTTCTTGGACAGCGGCACCAGCGCCAGCCGGATGTCATCCGCCGTCACTTCCTCCATATACATATCGCCCATCGGCTTGATGACGTAGTTCCTCATGTTGGAGGCGTATCCTTTCAAAGTGGCTGCCGAAACTTTTGCAGACTGCATCACCAGCCATTTCTCACAATACTCCGCAACGGTCGGGTGCTGGCGGTGAAAAAGTATCTCCTGCACTTGGCGTCTCGCCGCTAATTGCTTCTCGTAAAGTTCCTCGCAGGTTGTCGCGTACAGGCTGACCTGCTTGCCATCAGCATCCAGAATCCGTGTACGGTAATACTGGATTCCTTTTCGTTCTACACTGGTGTACTGGGGAATTGTTTTTTTCTTAGCCATAGATAATTTCCTTTCTTATGCGCAAATCAAATTGGTTCCTTCACTCCTTTTTTATCAGAAAGATCGGATTAAATCAAAGATACGGATTGGGAAAAGCAAAGAGCGAGGCGTTCCTGCCTCGCTCTTACTGTATTTCCTGTTCTATGCCCACATGGCATCCCATTGGGCAAATGCGCCGTCCATCGCTTTTACGACCTGATCCGGCTGGTTGTATTTGACTTTGGCGTAAATATCCATCGTGATTTTGCTGCTCTCATGGCCCGCCAGGTACTGCACCGTTTTGGGGTCCACCGAGGAATGGATCAGGTTGGTTATGTAGGTGTGTCTGAGTTGGTGGGGAGTGACTTCGAAATCCAGGCTGTAAACACAGTGACCGTTGTTCCGGGCCTTCTCGCCCAGCTGCGGGTAGAGGATATACTTCACATATTTCCCATCTACCAGCTTCTTTGCCACTCTTGGTCTGGCGGTCCTTGTCACAATGTATTGCCACAGCCGCTTAAACTGTGTGTAGGACAGCGGGCCGCCATCCCGATTCGCCACCACATAATCAGATGAAGATGTTTTCTTCGCCTCCCTCAAGCACTCTGCCAGGCAGGTCGGAAGCGGGATATTCCGCTCTGCCGCCTTGGTCTTTAGTTCGGTGAGAATGACTGGCCGATTATGCTCCGTATGCCATGCCCGCCGGACTGTCAGATAAGGGGCCTCTGCGTCCAAATACACTGAATCCCATTGGAGCGCGAGGATTTCTTCTCTCCGCAAACCGGCATACAAACCAATCATTACAAACACATAGGGTGGCAAGTCCCGGATTGCGTCTAAAAGTTGCTCGACCTGTTCATCCGTCAACGCCTGGCGGTCCTCCTGCGGGATACCGCCGCCTTTTGCGTTTAGATGGAGCGTCGGATTCACTTCAATCACATGGCTTTCCTTTGCTGCCCGAAAGATGGATTTATAAAGGATCACCACGGACTTGTAGACCGATGCCGATTTCTTGGAAACCGGGACAAGAGCCAGCTGGATGTCATCCAGAGTTACATCTGCCATCCGCATCTCTCCCAATTCCTTAATGATATGCCGCCTCACCTTGGAGGTGTAATCTGTCAAGGTGGTCTGCCGCACATGGACCGACTGCATCAGCAGCCATTTCTCACAGTATTCTGCTACTGTTGGCGATTTTCGATGAAACCGGGCATGGCCGACCTGCTCCAATGCCTCCATTTCTTTGTCATACAGTTCTTCGGGGGTTCTTGCATAAAGGGCGACCCGCTTGCCATCAGCATCTTCGATCCGGGTCCTGTAATACTCTAAGCCACTCAGCGTGACCGTGCTATAATCTGGAATTAGTCGTTTTCTTTTTGCCAATACCGTTACCTCTCAAGAATCATATTCAGCGCTGTATCTTTGTTTTACCAGACACCACTTATTTCAGCAAGGATACGGATTAGCTCACGCCTCGGCACTTCGCACTTTGCGGTATGTGGCGCACTTTTCCACCGGCTTCGCCCGATGCGTGAATTTTGCGATGTACTCCTGAAGGCTTGCGTCTGTGAAATAGACGCAGCCGTTCTGCACATACTGAACATAGGAAATCAGGCCATTGTTGCGGGCCGTGTCCAGTGTTGCAATACTGATTCCCAGGATTTTGGCCGCTTCTTTCCTTGTAAATAACTTTTCCATATAATCTCTCCCTTCTTTGTCAAGGATATGGTTGTGGCTTTCAAAATCACATGAATGCGCTGGCGGTTTTGCCTGCCAGCGCATGGTATCTAATTTTGAAATTCTTTTTTGTGTTACGCCACATTTGCCACGCACCCCTGACGCAGGGGACAGGACAGGTCTCCGCTGGCGCGGCTGTCATAACTCCGCAGCGTCGTTCATAGCGTGCGCCGCAGGGTTCCCCCCAAGTCTTTGGCGGGCCGTGAGGAAGTATCTTTAAGCCCCCGCGCAGTCATCGCGCCGGATATGCCACCATCCGGGTCACAGGGCCGTTGATCGCTCCGAAACAGCTTGTCCATCACCTCCTGGCTGCTCCATCTTCGCGGCGTCCTGCACTCGCTCATACGCGGGTTATGTACCTGTTCTGCCGTGTATTCAGTTGTCAAAGATCAGCGAAGGAAAAATCCCCTTCTTGATAACCATGACAAAAACAGGCGATTTGTCCTGCCTGTAATGCGATTTTTTTGAAAAATATTTTTGCCTTGCCGCTTCATAAGAGCTGCGGGCGAGGCAAGCATACAGCAAGCACAATAAAATAGGTACTATCGTACTCAAAAACGCCTTTTATAAGGTTCTTCCTGCAAGGAAATGGGCACGATAAAATATGATTAAGGAGACGATAGTGCCTATGGAACTGATAAAAGAGCTGGGACGAAGGATACAAAAAGCGCGTAAGGAAAAAGGACTGACGCAGCAGGAACTCGCAGATCTGAGCCACGTTTCTCTAAAGCACGTTCAAGGCTGCGAAAGAGGGGTGAAGAATCCTTCCTTTGAGGTTCTGCGCGCTTTTTGCAAAGTCTTGAATTTATCTTTAGATTCCCTGATGAATCTCGACCTGCCAGAAGATGAGCAAGCCGCCAACGATATGCGGCAGCTTTACCTTTCGTGCCCTCCGGCTGCCAGAAAAGTGCTGTTAAACTCGACCCGTGCGTTGGCTGATGAGCTGAAAGAGATGGTGCAGACGGCTGGGGTTGACCCCGATGAACATTTAGAGGATAAGTAAGCCGGTGGAGGAATAAAAATCCCCCACCGGCTACTTTTTTGCCGCTATGCGGCGGTCAGGTTATCGGGCCGTATCCAGCAACCGCGCCAGCTTCTTCAGCCCGCGCCGGATGCTCTCCCACACACGGCGGCGGTCAGCACCCTCGATCCGGGCAATCTCCGCCACCGTCATGCCCAGGTAGAACCGGGCGTAGATACGCCGGGCCTGGATGGCGGTCAGCTGCATCAGCGCAGCGTACACTTCCTCCCGTAGCTGCTTCTGCTCCAGGATTTCCTCCGGGGTGAGTGGCCGGTTGAGGGCATCGTTTTCAATGCCATCCTCCCGGTTCAGAGAGTAGTGGGCCTTGTGCCGGAACTTCCGGCGTTCGTAGGCGGCATCATCCTGCTCCTGGCCCCGGATCGCGGCCACGACTTCCTCGGCCACGTCCACAAAGACATCGGTTTTATACACATCGGGATACAGTTCCCGAAGATTGATCTTCTGCATTATGTACCTCCATTTCGATTCACGGATTGACGGGTGAACCGAAATGAAGGCGGTGGGCGACACCTTTCGGGGAAATTCCCGAAAAAACGACAAGCAAAAGCGCCAGCATCCGAAGAACGGCGGCTGGCGCTGTAAAAAGAGGACTTATGACGCTTATGGACCAGCCACGATAGTGCCTGTTCATAAGCAGATGGAGGCCGATTGACGGTCAGGCTTTTTTTGACAGGTAAATTCCTGCCGAATTATGTCGAAGCAGTCTTTGCTTCACGGCGGCTCCCTCCTAAAGCCGCCGTGTCAGCGTGTAGGCGTCACTCCTTTGTCGAGGGCATAAGGAACGGCGGCCTTGATGTACTCAAAACCGCCGCAGTCCTTGAAAATCCATTTTGGGCGCACGAAGCTATCTGCCCTGCAACGGTTTTTTTCTTTTCCCGTTTAGCGGGGCAGGATAGACTAAAAATATTGTATTTTACTTAATGGCTTTTCTCCCAAAGAGCTTCCGATACTGGTGCCCAATTTACAGCATAGGGAGTAGTTCGATCACAGAGGGTATCTACATCTTCTGGCGCTTCGTAATCTGTGGATTTAGCGCCTGTTCTTTTTACCATTTCTCGCAAACACTCTGGATTTTCCAGCATTGGACAGGGCCGAAGCATATTTTTATTGAACGGTTGACCGTCATGATATGCCATAAACAAAGGACTTTTCAGTGCATCCAGCAGAGAACAGTCGTGAATGTTTACATTGGAGTAATGAATGAAAACACACGGCTCTACATCACCCTTTGCATTGATATGTAAATAATTCCGACCACCGGCAATACAGCCTCCTACATACTCGGCATCATTCTGGAAGTCCATGCTAAAAATGGGCTTGGTGTCCCGATAACGCCTAATTCGATGATACATTTCGGTACGCTGTTCTGGTGTCGGCAAGAGTTCTGACACAGCTCCATTGCCTACCGGCATATAGTGGAAAAACCACACAAACATTGCTCCCCATTCAATCATCTGGTCAAAGTAGGCGTCACTGCTTACATCCGCATAGTTAGCACTGGTGTAACAAGTAGATATACCAAAGGGCAGTTTGTGTTCCTTCAAAAGCTTCATGGCATTGACCACCTTTTGAAATACACCGCTGCCGCGCCGTCCATCGGTAGCAGTTTCAAACCCTTCTACACTAATAGCAGGGACAAAGTTCTTAACACGCAACATTTCTTTACAAAATGCCGCATCAATCAAAGTTCCGTTTGTAAAAGATAGGAACTCGCAATCCGGGTGCATCTCGCAGATTTTAATAAGATCAGCCATGCGAACCATTGGCTCTCCGCCGGTGTAGATATACATATAAGTTCCCAGCCTTTTACCCTGCTGGATAATGCTGTCAATCGTTTCAAGGGTTAGATTTAGCCGGTTCCCATATTCTGCCGCCCAGCAGCCAGTGCAATGAAGATTGCAGGCTGAAGTAGGATCAAGCAAAATGGCCCAGGGAATATTACATCCCTCTCTTTCCTTAAGTTCTTCCTGAATTGCCCCTCCCTTGAGAGAAGCGTTAATAATAAAGTTCTGGAAAAAGGTCTTACGAACACCTGCATCCAGTTCATAGGCTTTAAGAATCAACTGATACCAGTTGCTTTTTTCTGCAATCGCCTTACGGAAAGCTGCCCTTTGGCCTTCATACCATCCATCGGGAGCAGCGCGGTCAATTAGTTCAAGAACTTTAGGAATGTTCGTTTCCGGGTCCTTTTCCAAATAATTAAGTGCTGTTGTAACCGCTGCACTAAAAGCAGCAGTTTTCATTGCGTTTACTACATTCATTTTCGTGCCTTTCTCTATCTTTTTTGGTGAAAAAATATTGCGCGTATAAAATCATCTGTACCACAACACTTTTTGACAGAGTAGGACAGTTGTGCGTATTTATTTAGTCCTGTTCTTGTGCGGCTGTTTCTTTTAGCCGCATAAAGCTCTCGTTACTGATGATGTGTTCAATTCGGCAGGCATCTTCCTCCGCCACTTTCGGGTCAACCCCTGCGGCGATAAGCTGTTCAGTAAAGAAGCAGTGCTTTTCATAAATCTGTTCAGCAACCTCTCTGCCAATATCGGTCAAATGAAGAAAATGATCTTCGTCCATTGTGAGAAAGCCGCCATCTTTCAGAGTATTGACTGCCACGCATACACTTGGCTTTGACACACCCATGTGCCGGGCAACATCTACAGAGCGCACCATACCGAGTTTCTTTTGGAGAACTAGGACGCTTTCCAGATAGTCCTCCCCGGACGCATGAAGTTTCATCTTTACCTCCTATCAGTGGATTTCTTGTGGTGCAAAAAAATTTTCCAATGCGCCAATACATTTTTTTGCCGTTTCAAAATCATAATCACAGCGAATAATCTCGAAAAAACTTGCCAGATATGCTCTGGATAGCAACCAGCAAATATCCTCTGCATAGTTGTTATTTAGTTTCGACAGGCGGTGATAGACACTTTTTTCTATGGCGCTGTAAAATTCATTGTAATATGAAGTACATCTACATTGGACAACTATTCTGAACACATCCCAGTAAAGGTAAACCAATATCAGGCCCTGTTCAGGCATGATAGAACAAGCAGCATTAGTAGGGCAGTTATTCAGAGTTTCTAATAGCTTCTTTGTAGCGGGTTCAACAACAGCACGATATAAAGCATCTTTGCCAGGGAAACGATGGTATAACGCTCCTGTTGTCATGCCTGCCTGTTTACATATCGTTTTTAGAGAAGTCCCGTGGTATCCATTGTGCAGAAAGCTGTCCTTTGCACACCCTATAATCTTTGCGGTCACTTCTTCTTTTGACATTTTTATGAACCTTTCCCTCATCCAGCAACAAGTATCTTTACACCGATTGCAATAAGAATAAATCCGCCCAAAATTCCGGCCCACTTTTCCATGCGGTTGCCAAAGATGTTTCCAATCTTAACTCCGACGCTTGAAAGCAAAAATGCTGTACTACCAATTAATGAAACGGCAACAATCATATTCACTTGCAATGCAGCAAAAGTAACACCTACTGCAAATGCGTCAATACTCGTTGCAATGGCAGCCGGGATCATTACTGTAGGAGCGATTGATGCTGAGTTCGTTTCTGAATTTTCTTTCAGAGTCTCTCTCAACATATTCAGTCCAATCAATACAAGAAGGATAAAAGATAATGCGCGAGAGATAGGTGCAATATAGTGAATGAAACTTTCTCCACACAAAAAGCCAAGGAGAGGCATAATCAACTGAAAGCCGCCAAAATACAGGCCGGTTACAATACACGCTTTTTTACATTGTCCTTGAATAGTTAATCCTTTGCCCACAGAAACGGCAAAAGCATCCATCGCAAGACCAACTGCAACTAAAAGCATTTCTACTCCGTTCAACTATGCCCCTCCTTCAGCTCCGATTTACACAGCCCAGCCAAGGCTCTCCTGCTGAATATGGAACAGTTTATGATACAGACCGTTCTTCTTCATCAGCTCATCGTGGGTTCCATGCTCTACCAACCGTCCATTGTCAAGAACGAGGATCTGGTCCGCATCCACAACTGTACGGAGGCGGTGGGCGATCATAATAACTGTCTTACCTTCCACCAGTTTGGCAATCGCCTTTTGAACCAGAACTTCATTCTCCGGGTCGAGGGATGCTGTGGCCTCGTCCAGCAGAATAATGGGAGCGTTTTTCAGCAAGGCGCGGGCGATGGAAATACGCTGGCGCTCACCGCCGGAAAGGGTGCTACCGTTTTCACCGAGGACCGTCTGATACCCGTCCGGCATTTCCCGGACAAATTCATCACAATAGGCTGCTTTGGCAGCAGCAATTACCTGATCGTCCGTTGCGTTTGGATTGCCCAGCCGGATATTGTTCATAACTGTATCATTGAACAGGGTCACATCCTGGAATACGAAAGACATATAAGACATGAGGCTTTCCGGCTCCATACTCTTGATGTCTTTGCCGCCCACGGTGATCTTGCCCTTCTGAACATCCCAAAAGCGGGCAATCAGTTTGGAAATCGTGCTTTTACCGGAACCGGACGGCCCAACGAGGGCAGTCACGCTCCCTTGGGGGATTTTGCAGGAAACATCTTTGATGACATCTTCCTGATTGTAGGCAAAAGTCACATGGGAAAGCTCAATATCACAGTTCGGGACCGTTTTCCCGTCACCGTCCATTGCAGGAGTGGTGAGCAGGGTACGCATACGACTTGTAACTACATTCAAATTCAGCAGCGAGGACAAATTCGCCAGTATTGCCAAAATAGGGCCATAAATCCGCGTGACCATCAGCAGGAACATGAGCAAAGGCAACAGTTCAATTTGTCCACTGGTCAGGAGGATAGCACCGACAAAGATTGTAATGCCAATACCTGCCTGCAAAATCATGCTGGCGCTGGACATAAACACGCCAACAGCCATTTCTACCTTGATGGCGATCTTTTTCATGGCAAGCAGAGCTTTATCCAACGCACTGAAATGAGAGCCGGACAGCCCGCAGGACTTGATGATCTTCATGCCTTCCAGGTATTCCTGTACCTGGTCAGAGGCAGCCAGTTTTGCGTCAACCTGCTTTTCAAACAGTTTCTTTTGATGGTTCCGGCTGAGCCAGATAATGAGGAAGGCAATCGGAACCGTGATGAATACGCACAGAGCAAGCCGCCAGTCAAAGAAGGCCAACAGGATGCAGGTCAGGGTCACCGTGATGCCGTTTGCAATCAGCGGAGGGATCGTGCTGCTGAGCAGGGACTCCATGCTGCTACAATCTGCCATCATATTCGTGGTCAGTTCGGAAAGGTCCTTGGTGTTAAAGAAATTCATAGGGAGTTTCCGAAGATGCTCCGCAATCCGCAGCCGGGTTGTGTTCGACTCCTTATACGAGGCAATATAGGTTTTGCGGTAATCATTTTTGGCGGCCAGAAATACCAGGATGGCCGAAACAATACCTGCGCCCCACAGCATCCAGATATGGTTCCACTGGATGGAGCCGCCACTGACAAAGGGCGTCAGAATTTCACTGAAGATCATAACAGTTACACAGAACGGCAGAAGCATAGCGAGGTTCGTCAATGTGCAGGCGAAGATTGCTTTTTTCAGATCTGCGTAACCCTTGTCTGATAAAAAGAGAGCTTTTTGTAATCTGCTCATAGTTACACCGCCTTTCCGCTGATTTTCCAGCCAATCGCTTCTGTATAGTGGTTCCACATCTGTGCATAGCGTCCGCCTGCGGCCACCAACTCGTCATGTTTTCCTTCTTCGACCAAGTGTCCTTTCTCCATGACAATGATCTTATCGGCATTGCGGATCGTGGAGAGGCGGTGTGCAATGATGATAACTGTCTTACCCTGCATCAGCTTTTCAAAGGCTTTCTGGATCAGATATTCATTCTCCGGGTCGCTGAACGCCGTTGCCTCATCCAGCACGATGATAGGCGAGTCTTTGATAATAGCCCGCGCAATGGCAATCCGCTGGCGCTCGCCGCCAGAGAGATGGATGCCTTTGGAGCCGACCACCGTGTGATACCCGTTGGGAAGTTTGGAGATAAACTCGTGGCATTGAGCCGCTTTCGCCGCCGCAATTACTTGTTCCTCACTGGCCGAAGGGTTGCCCATACGGATATTATCCAAAATGCTCTGCTTGAACAGGAAAATATCCTGGAACACAAAGCTGACATGGTGCATCAGGTCATCCTCCGCCATATCGCGCACATCTACGCCGCCGATGGTAATGCTGCCGGAAGATACATCCCAAAAACGAGAAATCAGATTGGCAATCGTACTCTTGCCACCGCCGGACGGCCCAACAATAGCCGTGATTTGTCCCTGCTTCGAAACAAAGGAAACATCATCCAGCGCCTTTTCGTGTGTATCTCCCGTGTAGGAAAAACTGACATTCTTGAAAGCAACATCATCATTGGCGGGCTTCTTGGGATGGTTCGTTTCCGGCATTTCGGGGATGTTCAGAATTTCATCCATCCGAGCCACATTCCCATCAATCTGCATGAACGACTCGGAGATATACATGATCTTGTTCAGCACGCCGGAAATTGCGGGTACAAAGAGCAGATAGAAAATGAAGGTCATGGCAAACCCAGCAAAATCATCCGACCTGGAGCCGATTAAAATTCCGACAGGTACAAGGATCAGATAAACATTATTGATGATTGTGGTGAAGGCGGGCATACAGTTCTGCCAGCCCAGGGAAAATTTCAGGACCCACTCTGTATATCCGGTAATCGCTTCTTTGAGCTTTTTGAAAGAGGATGCCGTCTGGTTAAATGCCTTCACAACCGACATTCCACGAACATACTCCACAGAAGCGTTGTTCATTTCCTCCAGGGCTTTTTGATACTTGCCCATATTCTCCTTCATCTCGCCGCTGCCAAAGCCAATAAACTCCGCAACAAACGCCAGAACGATACCGACCAGAGAGGCAAGACCGAACCGCCAGTCAACAGCCAGCAAGATGATGACCATAACGATGGGAGCCGTGACGGACGCCACAAAATCCGGGAACTGATGGGCAATGAACCCTTCCACGCTCTCAATATTCTCATCCATGATTTTACGCAGACGCCCGCTGCCGATGGTCAAATGATAGCCCAACGGAATTTTGGTGATATGGTCAGCGAACAAGACCTTCAGCTCGTACAGTGTACCGAACGCCGCCATGTGGGAACTGAAAATAGCCAGAAAATACAACAGGATATTCGCCACAATCCCGGCGAGCGCCAGCCAGCCATAATTCATGACCATTCCCATATCCAGTTGGTCAAGGTTCGGGAAAACACCGATAATTGAGCGGATCATAAAATAGACCGCTATGTACGGGATGAACGAAGCAATGGCCGCCAGTGACGAAAGAACCGCAGCTAAGAATACAAGGCCCTTTCTGTCAGAAGCCAATTCCATGCATCGTGCCAAACCCGTCTTTGGTTTTGCCTGTTTCGACTTTGCGTTTGACATAGCATGAACCCTCCTTAAAAGTGAAAATGGCGAGGTTAGCAACTTCTAACCTCGCCATTCATTTTATCAACCTTTGAAATTGCTTGCTACTCCATACCTCTGTTCCGATGGCTAAAATAGCCCAAAGATACCAGAGAGTTAGCCGTAACTATATCGTCCTTAGACAATACCCGCCTTCTGGAAGTGCTTTTTGAACACGCCTTTTGCAATCAAAGCGCCGACAATGCCTGCAACGAAGGTCACAACAGCAATGATGACTACCATTGTTCCATTCATAAAGCTATGTAGCTCCGTCAGATACTCGGCACTCACGCCGTTAGAGGTGGACATATCATCCACATAGCCGGTCATGATGACCATAGGAAGATAGGTGCCCAGTGCAAAGAACATCATATAGACGGAATAGCCAATGGTATTCAGCCAGAAGCTCTTGTAGTGGCCGGCGCGGGCCAGCAGCTCCGCAATTACGGCACCGGCAATAAAGCCAACGGCAACCGCCCATCCTGCGCCAATTAGAAACTCGATCAGGCCGATCACCACACCGCTCAAGAGAACGCTCCCAGCCTTTGGCACTTTAGCGCGCATCAGCATATAGATAATGCCTCCGGGAATTGCAGCAATGGCGCTCCCAAAAGCGAAAGTCACCACGGTAGCTGCGGAGGCAAAGATGCACACCATTACCACAGCAAAGAATAACACCGTAAAAATGCCCAGCGTGATAAAGTCCTTTGCTTTCATTTTGTCGGATGCCCCGACAGGTTTTGCTTGTTCACTCATACAGATAGCCCCTTTCTATTATTTGTATATAACTAAGATGAAGTCCTTTCATCCACGCGAATGACACGGGAACAAATCTTCATCAGTAGTTCATTGTCATGGGAAATCACCAGGATGGCTTTCCCTCTTTTGGACAGCGCACTTAAAATTCCTGCAACGCTCTCCATGTTTTTGTAATCCAAGCCGCTTGTAGGCTCATCAAAAATAAGTACCTCTGCATCCCGGAGTGCCGCAACGCCAATAGCGGTGCGCTGCTTCTGACCGCCAGAGAGGGACATTGGATGCCGCTCTTTATAAATTGTCAAATTCAGCTCGTCCAGAATATCATCTATTCGTTTTTCATCTTTATCCTTTTGGTCGGACAATGCCAGCAGTAGTTCCTGGTAAACGCTATCAGTAAACAGTTGATAGTCCGGGTCCTGCATGACAAGATACGCTTTCTTAATCCGCCGTTTACTTGGAACCGTACTGTTTTTGTATAGAACTTCTCCATGCAGTTCCTTTTGCAAACCACATAGGGTTCTGGCCAAAGTTGATTTGCCACAACCATTTTTCCCTACCACGCCGACAATTTCTCCAGGGTAGACACAAAAGTTCAGGTGCTGCGCCACGGGTTCTCCCTTTTCATATCCAATCGCGAGATCTCTGACTTCGACAGCCGGGGAATCGTTTCGAGAGGGTGTTGTTTCGGGAAGCTCTAACCTTGTAGGCGTATAGCTTCTAAGTCCCAGCGCCTTGATTTGCTCGGTACTGAGTAAAGCAAAATCACTGGCGGACCAAGATTGTTTCAGCTTACCATGCTCCATAAGGACAATGCGGTCGGCAATCCCATTCAAGAAGTAAAGGCGGTGTTCGGATACAATAATCGTTTTTCCCTGCGCCTTAATCAGCAAAAGTAGCCGTCGTAGTTCTTGAATGGCCTCCGGGTCCAGGTTTGAGGAAGGCTCGTCCAGAACAAAAATATCAGGGTTTAATGCGTAAACACTGGCAAATGCTATGGTCTGCTTTTGTCCGCCGGACAAGTCAAACAGGTTGCGATCCTTTAATTTTTCAATATGCAATTCCCGGATAGTCTGTTGGTAACGGTCCAGCATCACTTGATAGGGCATCCCTTTATTTTCCATACCAAACACAATCTCGCTGTCCGTATCCAGGCTAAAAAACTGACTGCGTGGATTTTGGAAAACAGAGCCTATCTTGTCCGACAAATCGTGCGGTTGGATCGTGCGGGTATCAACTCCGTCAATGAGAACCGTCCCGGACATTTCCCCTTCGTAAAAGTGGGGAATAAGTGTATTTATCAACCTGGTCACACAAGTCTTTCCACATCCAGATTCGCCAGTAAGAACAACACACTCCCCTTTTTCAATCTGCAAATTAAAATCTTGCAGATTCTCCCGTTCAGCACCGGAATATTGAAAAGATACATGGTCAATATCAATCATCATCATATCCTCCCATATATCTGATATTTGCAGAAAAACAGCACCACAAAAGCAACGAGAAAGAAGAACAGTACCATCCAATCTTTAGCATGAACTTTTAGCTGAATGAACGAAGTCCGTTGCGCCGGATTATCAATGCCTCTCGTCACCGCAGAAGCAGATAATTCTTCTGCAATCGAAGCAGAGCGCATCACGATGGGGATAGCGATTGCCTCCAGAATGAGCATGGGACGTGTGAATACATTTTTCCACGAAAGGGCGATGCCTCTTAACTTCATCGCGTCATAAATATTGTGGATCTCCTCACTGAAAGTAGGAAAAAAGCGCAATACCATAGCGAATGTAATGGTAATGCTCCGAGGAATTTTTAGCGAGTACATAGCCGCAATCAATTCGCTGACTTTCGTTGTAGCAATAAAAGTTGAAGCAAAGAGTACCACGGGTATCATCACCCGGATGAACAATGTGAAGATCGACAAAATAGTTTCGATGGCCTGGGGAAGGAAGGCGCAAAGCTGCTGTATTGCCGCAATTACCACATAAAAGATGATGTATTTCAATACAATCTTTTTCTGCCCCATCAGGCACGAAAGAATGCAGATAAAGGAAAAACACACGCTGCCAAGGACAAAATCTTTCAAGCCAAATACCATGAAGTTGATAAGTAAAAATAAAAGCAACTTGATTCGAGTATCTATGGTCAGCAGGGATACCACCTCCTAAATAAAAGCCGATGCGTTAGCATAAACTAACCGCGCCGGCTCATTATATCTTTTTGCGTAAATTTTTTCTGCTCCATTCCTCTGGAAAGACCTGAAAAACAGCCCGTTCTTCCTATCTATTTTTTCCGGTAGTCTTTTGGGAGCATCCCATACACAGATTGAAACGCTTTAGCAAATTTGCTGGCATTGCTGTATCCAAGTTCTAAAGCTATATCCCCGATTTTCATTTTATTTTCCGAAAGCCACTGGGCTGCTAAATTCATTTTGTATTTTTTGAGATAGGCATACGGTGTGTCCCCATAGATATGGGAAAACACCAGATGAAAAACGGAGAGGTTCAAGTGTGCCTCTTTTGCCAACTGCTCCAGGGAAACTTTCTCATCCAAGTGAGAAATAAGGTATTCTCGAATAGCTTTTGTAGTCTGTATCTGCTTCTTATCAAAATATTTTAGATCGCACCCGTTGACTTGTGTCAGCTGATCCATGTGATACAGAAGCTCGATGGCCTTAATTTTGAAATAGCCGATGGGCTCCATTTCTGCCGCAGTATACAATTCTGAAAAAAGATGCTTTAATTGTGGCGGGGTCTCACTGACATACCATCTTGTTTCTATTCCCAGTGTAGTTCCGATCTTATCAAGATCAATGGGAATTGTCTGCATCATCCGACGCGTTCCGACCGAAAGTGCCTGCCGGTCTATGACAAGACTGACGCCATAATATTTTCCCAGCGGAAAAGAAAAAGAAACCGGCAAATGCTCTGTTGCTGCAACACTAAAATAGCCCTCTGGTAAATACGACACAGTATGATTGGCAAATTCGCATTCATACCGACCGGCCTGGCAGTGCGTAATCTGAATAATATCTGGATTAAACTTTTGTGTTTTCATGGACTCATCCGATTCAAAATCGAGGAAGCAAAGCTGTATTCCCTCAAACAGATTATAGTTTTTTACAATTCCCCGGCCTTTGCAGCCATAATCTACGACTACACAATCATCACTTTGCGTCAGAACTTTGGCCTGCATACCGTACCAGTCTTGATTGAAACTGGCATTTCCCATTATACTCACTCCAATCAGTTAGTCATAACTTACTGATTTTATAATAACACACGCCTGGACGAAATTCAAGAAAATAGCCCGTTCATGTTTTAACGAGTCCAGATTCGGGATAAGACTGGCAAACCTGCAAATAGATGTCAAGAGTTAAACCGAGAAAAATCGTACTTTACACTTTGCGCTCAAAAGCAGGCATGACAAATGGACCTGCAAACGAAGCCATTTTGCAGATCTGTGTTTTTGTAATGCTGCGCATTGTATGAACTGACACCGCCGTCAGCAGTATATAAGAATGGCTGGCTATGCGACACAGCCGGTTTGTGAATCCAGCGTGTTTAGATAAGCAGATGGGCCGGTTGGCGGCCAAGCTTTTTTTGACAGGTAAATTCCTGCCGAATTATGTCGAAGCAGTCTTTGCTTCACGGCGGCTCCCTCCTAAAGCCGCCGTCACCATTGAAACAGGGTCGTCACTCTTTGGGCATAAGGAACGGCGGCCTTGATTTTGTCAAAGCCGCCGTAAGTGTGTTTAGGGCATGGCGATTGCCTGCTGAACGACGGCTTTTTTTCTTTTGCCGTCGTCCGGCAGATAGATCGCATATATCTATCAGTTATGATTGGTCTTGCAAGATGCTTCGTGCCTCATCCTCGCTTATGTAGCCGTATTGAACCATTCTCTGTACGACATACTCTTGACGCTGTTCCGCCAGCTCTGGGTTGGCTGTCAGCGAATAAACTGAGGGCGCATTGGGAATCCCCGCCAAGAGAGTACATTCATAATCCGTCATATCAATAGGGGCTTTCCCAAAATATCCTTGGCTTGCATCGTAAATACAGTAGTAGCCGTCTCCAAAATAGATAGAATTGACATACAACTCTAAAATCTCATCTTTTGTATAGGTATTTTCCAAGCGGAATGCCATAAACATCTCAGCGATCTTGCGGATGAAACTTTTTTCCTGCGTAAAATACAGATTTTTGGCAAGTTGCTGTGTTATGGTGCTGCCACCCTCACGCAGGCTCCAAGAGGTCAGATTGTTCCAGGCAGCTCGTCCTATGGCAATCAGGTCAATTCCAAAATGCTGTTCAAAACGGTGATCTTCCACTGCCACAACGGCGTCCAAATAAATCTCTGGGATTTCAGCAAGGGTCGTATAATCGGGATCAGCTTGAATCTCGGCAACTTTTTCCTCAAGAGGTTGCTCGGCAAGTGCATCACGGTACATTTTATAACCAAATCCGCCCAAAACACCGCCAACAACGAGCATCGCAAGCATCACAAGCGCGAAGGAGCGAATTAGGAACTTTCTTATTCTTTTCATGCTGCACCTGCCTTTCCGTTTGAAGTAGCGCCTACATAGGCTTCGGCTTACGAATTGCCGCCGTATTGTTCCTGCACGGCGGCGGGCATTTCATCAAATTGCACTTCTGCCCAGGTAACAACACCACGGAATGGGGCTACCTTCAGGCATAAGTAGGCATCGTCAGTGAGAATCCGGCTCGTTTCAAAGTTCAGTTCTTTTTCGGCCCCGGTTTCATCGTAGGCGCTTAATGTGTAGCGATAATTCATCGCTCCGTGTGGTGCGATCTCGGTTACACAGTCGTTGTCAATTTGCGTGTAGTAATCGGCGCTTTTCTGCGTGGCAAGAAAAGCAACCGCGATAAACGCTACTACCAGGATATGGAGATGTTAAAAGAGCTGGGACGGCGTATTCAAAAAGCCCGTAAG
The DNA here is from genome assembly GCF_056148955.1 of Mediterraneibacter sp. HA8405. Lineage (NCBI taxonomy): Bacteria > Bacillati > Bacillota > Clostridia > Lachnospirales > Lachnospiraceae > Mediterraneibacter > Mediterraneibacter sp. HA8405. The sequence goes on from NZ_CM148758.1 coordinate 3,011,819, forward strand.
GTGAAAAAACTTACACAACAGGAACTCGCTGATTTGAGCCATGTTTCGCTGAAGCACGTTCAAAGTTGTGAACGAGGGGAAAAGAACCCTTCTTTTGAGGTTCTGCGTGCTTTTGGTAAAGTTTTGAATTTGTCCTTGGACTCCCTGATGAATCTTGATCTGCCCGAAGATGAACAATCCGCCAACGATATGCGGCAGCTCTACCTTTCGTGCCCTCCGGCGGCCAGAAAGGCGCTGTTAAACTCGGCCCGTGCGCTGGCTGATGAACTAAAAGAGATGACGCAGGCAGACGAATGTGACCAAGATAAAAAAGCAGAGGAGAAATAAGCCGGTGGAGGAATAAAAATCCCCCACCGGCTCTTTTTTTGCCGCTATTCGGCGGTCATGTTATTGGGCCGCGTCCAGCAGACGCGCCAACTTCTTCAGTCCGCGACGGATGCTCGCCCACACGCGGCGGCGGTCGGTGCCCTCGATCTGGGCGATCTCGGCCACCGTCATGCCCAGGTAAAACCGGGCGTAGATACGCCGGGCCTGGACGGCGGTCAGCTGCATCAGCGCGGCGTACACTTCCTCCCGCAGCTGCTTCTGCTCCAGGATTTCCTCCGGGGTGAGCGGCCGGTTGAGGGCATCGTTTTCAATGCCATCCTCCCGGTTCAGAGAGTAGTGGGCCTTGTGCCGGAACTTCCGGCGTTCGTAGGCGGCATCGTCCTGCTCCTGGCCCCGGATCGCGGCCACGACTTCCTCGGCCACGTCCACAAAGACATCGGTTTTATACACATCGGGATACAGTTCCCGAAGATTGATCTTCTGCATTATGTACCTCCATTTCGATTCACGGGTTGACGGGTGAACCGAAATGAAGGCGGTGGGCGACACCTTTCGGGGAAATTCCCAAAAAAACGACAAGGAAAAGCGCCAGCATCCGAAGAACGGCGGCTGGCGCTGCTAAAAGAGGACTTATGACGCTTATGGACCAGCCACGATAGTGCCTGTTCATAAGCAGATGGAGGCCGATTGACGGTCAGGCTTTTTTTGGCAGGTAAATTCCTGCCGAATTATGTCGAAGCAGTCTTTGCTTCACGGCGGCTCCCTCCTAAAGCCGCCGTGTCAGCGTGTAGGCGTCACTCCTTTGTCGAGGGCATAAGGAACGGCGGCCTTGATTTTCTCAAAGCCGCCGCAAGTGTGTTTAGGGCATAGCGATTGCCTGCTGTACGACGGCTTTTTTTCTTTTGCCGTCGTCCGGCAGTGGTGCAATTATTTACTGGTCGATGAGTTTGATCTCGTACACTATTGGATAATAAAAGGGAGTTTCTTCGGTAAAAGAGTCTTTCAGCGTTACGCTGACAGCATCCCCTGGTTTGAAATCAGTAATTGCAATTTCTTCTCCACTGGCATTTAACAGCTTGGTATCCTCGCTGATGCCGAGAGAGTTCATGGGGTTACTATAAATTTCCGTTGTCCGCTCCACAATCAGCCGGATTTCTCCGTCTGCCTGCGTTACCGTTTCTTGCACAACCGCCTCAAATGACTTTTTAGACCATCCAGAGGGGTTGGCTATCATAACCGCAGCAACAACAATAATTGCAACCGCAGCAACAGCTATTGCGATATGTTTTTTACTTTTCATCTTTCGCCTCCTTACGAAACTTGATGTTTCTTAAATCCGATCCGGGCAAAGGGGAGCAGGATCAGCGCCAAAGCAACATACAAAACAGCTCTCATTGTAAAGGCGTCCAGAACGACCGAACCGAGTTGATAAGATATATACGATCCAAAGTTCGGTTTCAGTGACTGGTAGGGGGTCAGAAAAACAAGCAGATTGTAAAGGCCGCTGGTTCCATTCGGGGTGAGGAACATGGGGATAAACAAAACCGGCATAATTACAATCAGTACCTGATAGGGGCTTCTCATTCTGGCCGACAGGAAAAGCGTCAGGGCGATCATTGCAATCAGTACCAGATAGATGATACCCAAATTGATGAGTGTTCCTTCCAAAAACGTCAGCGGATACGGAACAGTGGTTCCATTGATCTGCAAAAGAAGGTTCCACCCGTCAACTCCAAATGCCGTAAGGGGAATTGCAAGGGCGACAAGAACGTGGAGTGTAAACGCCAGCACACCAAACAAAAGAGCAGCCCAAATTTTTGCGGTAGTTAATTTGGTCTTTCCGTATTTCCCGGATAGGATGACCGCATCTGTTCCAGACTGATATTCGCCGGAGAAAACAGGTGCAATCACAATGCAAATTGCCAAAATCGCAAACATCAGTAACTCAAAGGCAGAAATAATGACTTCCCAGCCTCCAAAATAGCCATACTGAAAAGGTTCTTTCACTTGGCTGTTCATATTCTGCCAATACGCCTTTTCTTCGGCAGATAAATCTTTGGACGTATCGTTCAGGATCGTTTCAATTTTATCCTGTCTTGCCTGATAGAAATCCGTCCCGTTAGAAATATCCAAGTCCGGGAGCGCATTATAGCCCACGCTTACGTTTGGCTCCGCATAATTTTTTGCAATCAAGGCGAGCAAATCTTCTCGTGGGGCAATGCCGTTCCAGTAGGCATCTTCAATCAAAAATACCTCATTTCCGTCATAGCCTATATTATCAGGATCAGCAAAAAGCTCCTGCACTTCCCGAATTTGTTCAGTAACGTACTCATTTGTCAGAGGGACAGAGATTTCGGCGTACTGCTCTTTTTCGTATGCAATCCCTTCAAGCCCCCGCAGGACTCCATCTTGATTGTAAATCTGAAACTGCAAGATCGGCATAACGAAGAAAACCGCCGTTATGAGCAAGCTGACAGCCATCACGATCAGAGTGGATTTTTTTCGCAGGATTTTCAGAAATTCAAACTTAACCAAGGATTTCATCGCTTTCACTCCCTTCATTCTGCATATCTTCACTAAAATGGTACAGGAACAAATCTTCAAGGCTCGGTTCGACGTTGTGGGCATCTGGCGTAGGAGCCTCATCCTCTACAATACGCAGTCGAACTTGATTGCCCTCGTGATGCAGGTTGACAACGCGAAGATTTCTGCTGTATTTTGCAGCGTCCCGTTCAGTCACCATGACCTCCCACACTTTGCCCCGCATACTTTCCGTAACAGTTTCCATCGGCCCTTGGAGCAAAATTTCCCCCTGCTTCATTATCAGAATGGTATCTGCGATATACGAGACATCCGAAACGATGTGGGTAGACAGGATCACAATCTTGTCTTTGGCAAAGTCGGAGATAATATTGCGGAAGCGAACCCTTTCTTTAGGGTCAAGGCCCGCAGTCGGTTCATCCAAAATCAGGATGTCGGGGTCATTCAGTTCTGCTTGCGCGATTCCCAACCGCTGTTTCATGCCGCCGGAATACGAACGAATTTTCTTGCCTGCTACATCATGCAGGTTTACCAGTTCTAACAATTCCTCTGTACGGGCTTTTGCCGCTTTTTTATCCATCCCTTTTACTGCGGCCATATAGAGCATAAACTCGCGGGCCGTAAAATCAGGATAGAAGCCAAAGTCCTGTGGCATATAGCCCAGATGTGTGTAATACTGCTCGCCCAATGTCTGAATTGTTTTTCCGTCCAGACGGATACTGCCGGAAGTAGGTTTCAGAACGCCGCAAATCATCCGCATCAATGTGGTTTTGCCAGCCCCATTTGCGCCAAGCAATCCGTACACACCAGGTTCTAAATTGACGCTCACATCATCAACAGCAGTTTTGGCTCCGTATTGCTTACGCAAATGCTGTAATTGTAGCTTCATAACAAACCTCCTGTTCGTTTTGAATTTAGTCCAATAAGAAATGGGTGAACTATGGTTATAGCATAGCTCACCCATCTTAGGTCTGACTTTTCTGTATCTTAATTTAACCTTAATTCACTGGGAGACGAATTGAAAATTCAGTCCCCTCGCCAATTTTGCTCTTAACGGCAATCTCGCCTCCATGAAGGACAATGATCTGCTTCGCAATCGCAAGGCCCAATCCGCTGCCCTCTGTTTTTTCCTTTGTATTTGTCCCCCGATAGTACCGGGTAAAAAGTTCGGCCTGCTCGGCTTCGCTTATGCCGATGCCGTTATCACGGACAGAAATATAAATATTCTCTTTTTCTTTCAGCACAGATACAATCACTTTTGTGGTCGGCGGATTGTGAACAAGTGCATTGATAACAAGATTGCTTATCGCCCGATGGAACAAATCGGGATCAATCGAAACTGTAAACTCAGGAAGGTCGCACGCAAACTCTATGTTCCTATCAGAAAATGCCGGATCATTTGCAATGTCAATTACCAATTCTTTCAGATAGCGCACCAGTCGTACCGGCTGCGGACGAAATGGGAAAGCACCAGATTCCAGTTGATAGGTCAGCTTCAAGTCATTCATCAGTTTTTCAGCGTAATCTACATTTTTCAAAATGATAGTACCATATTCCTGCGCCGTTTTGGTATCAACATCGGTTCCGTCTGCAAGCAGTTCCGCATAGCCCTTAACAGGAGAAAGCGGGGTTTTCAAATCATGAGTGATGTTCGTGATCCACTCCCGGCGTACACGGTCTGTTTCTTCTTTAATCTGATCGCTATGTCGGATTTCTTCATTCATCTTGTTCAGCGCCATATAGACACTGCCGAAAGTGCCTTTTTCCGGGATGGTTGTATAAACTCGGCGTGAAATATTTCCAATTCCCTTGGCTATTTTTCCTGTTTGATGTGTAAGCCAAATGCCATAGATTAGAAGCAACGCACTCCCGGCAAAGATCACGCCGAACAAAGATAGGGTAAATACAGGTTTAAGGCGACCGACAACTTCACCGTTGTAGTACAACATATATTTGCCGACATCATAGGGAAAGCCAATCAGATAATTCCATGTCTGTTCATCTTCTTCAAAACTGCTGACAAAAACCGTATATCCGTCCTCATAATCGCTTGTACTGAAGGCCATTAATTCAGACGCAGTATATTTTGTAGGAAAGTTCTCTGGCTTGTTATGGGAAATCACCTCCTGCCCGGTTTCATCAATAACCTGTAGCCACAGGCCATACTCGTCCAACCGTTCCAATCCAATATCCTCTATCTGGAGTGTTCCTTTATCATTTTTCATCCATATCGAAAAATTGTCAGTAAAGCGATTCGGCCAGGTAGCCAAACTCAATCCCTCCGGCTCCGGGATAGAAAATAAGATATAGAATAGTCCTATCCCAGCTCCAATAAACAGAATTATCAAAACAAAAAACAATGCAACTATCCGAAGCAGCGGATTCAACTTCCATTTATCTTTCATAGGGGTTCACCAGCTTATAGCCTAAGCCTTTCATCGTGATAATGTATTTTGGGGTTGCCGGATTATCTTCAATCTTTTCACGCAGATGTCGGATATGTACCATCATGGTGTTATCACATCCAAAGCTGTCCTCGCCCCAAATTCTTTCATATAAGCGTTCCCGGCTAATAACACGGCCTCTGTTCTGCGCCAGATCATACAAAATCTCAAATTCCTTTGCGGTCAACTCTAAGTCTTTTCCGTTTTTAGAAGCGCGGCAGCCATCAGGATCAATCGTTAGCTCTCCAATGGTAATTGCGTGGGGTTGTTCTGCACTCTGCCTGTATTCTGCCCGCCGCAGTTGGGCTTTCACTCGGAAAGCAACCTCTTTGGGACTAAATGGCTTCGTCACATAGTCATCGCCTCCTACGGCAAGCCCAAGAATTTTATCCACTTCATCATTTTTCGATGAAAGGAACAGGATCGGGCAATGTGAAAATTGCCGAATACGTTTGCATACCTCATACCCATCAATATCGGGCAGCATTACATCCAAGATGATGGCATCTGGATTTACTTCTTTGCAGGTACTTACGGCATTATTTCCGTTGTCCACTTTTAGGATGTTGTGAAAGCCTTCTATCGTCAATGCTTTTTCCAGCAGATCCAAGATGTCTGGCTCATCGTCAACGATCATTATTTTATACTCGCTCATACTATACCCTCCTTTGGGGGATTATTGTTCTTAATGCGTCTGTCGATGGGTTTAGTTGCACCCTTTGGAATTAGCCAGACACCGGCCATTTTCACAGCGCCGGGAATACGATCCGCAGCGCAATAGTAGTTTACCCGTCGAGGGGTCACACCCCATTTTTCGCTTGCCTCTTTCAAAGTCATATAGTCCATATTCAGCCCTCCACATACAACATTATAGTTCTTTTGCTCGAACAAAGCAAGGCTGTAACTTCGTGCTGAGCATCACAGATTTAGATTTGCGGAGTGACTGGCAAGCGATGCTTGTGGCTATCCAGATAGCCCCACGCGCTTGTTGAGGGCCACGCCCCCAAGCCCCCTTTGAACACAGATTTTCAATCTGTGGCTGCGCGTTCTGGCGAACGCTTTTGACCGCGACCAGCTCACCGCTGGATGCGGCCCTGTGCGCCGAGATCAGCAGGAGCCGGGACGAGGTGAAACGCTGCGTCGAGTGCGGGGCCGTGTTCACGCCGAAGTCCAACCGGGCCAAATACTGCCCGGATTGCGCGGCGCGGGTGCGTCGGAAGAAAGAGGCCGAACGGCAGCGGCAAAAATACTGGCAGCTTTCCGGGAAATGAGCTGCGCCAAAGGTAGATTTTTTCAAAAAGATACGATAGACTATAATTATCCCCGCGAAAGAGAGGTACATAGCAATGGGCGAATTGATAAATACTGACGCGATCCAGCTATTTGAAGATAAAAAAATCCGTACTGCATGGGACGAAGAACAAGAAGAATGGTACTTTTCCATTGTGGACGTTATTTCCGTTTTGACCGGCACAGAAAATCCCCGCCGGTATTGGAGTGACTTAAAGCGAAAGCTGAAAAAAGAGGGCGCGGTTGAGTTGTACGAGAAAATCGTACAACTGAAAATGCTGTCCTCCGATGGGAAAAGGTATAAAACTGACGTTGCCAATACAGAACAGCTATTGCGGATTATCCAGTCTGTCCCCTCCCCGAAAGCCGAGCCGTTTAAGGCGTGGCTGGCAAGGGTGGGCCGGGAACGGATTGAAGAAACCATTGACCCGGAACAGGCCATTGACCGGGCGTTAGAAACCTATCTGAAAAAAGGTTATTCCGAGGAATGGGTACATCAGCGCCTTTTGGCAATCCGCATCCGCAATGAGCTGACAGACGAGTGGCAAAAGCGCGGCGTGGAAAAGGGAAAGGAATATGCAATCCTGACTGACGAGATTTCCCGCGCATGGTCGGGCATGACAACCCGGCAGTACAAAAAACTGAAAGGCTTGAAAAAAGAAAACCTCCGGGACAACATGAGCGATCTGGAACTGGTTCTGACAATGCTTGCCGAAGCTACTACAACGGAGATTTCTAAAACTGTAAAGCCTGCTACTTTTTCTGAAAATCAGAAAGTGGCGCAAAAAGGCGGTTCGATTGCGGGAAATACCCGGAAAGAGATTGAAGATACAACAGGAAAGCCGGTGATTACTTCCCAAAACGCCAAAGACTTCCGGCAGCTTATAACGGATATTGTAGAGGACGCCGCCGCCATGCCAGAGCAAACAGAGGAAAAAGACGACAACAAGGATGAATAACGCCTGCATTCTACGCATTTAGGCCGCTAAAAGTCCCGCCGCAGCGGGCTTCTGGCGAACGATTGACGGGGCGGCAATAGGATTTATCCAATCCCCGCCGAAACAGACTTCTAAATGCGTAGAAAACAACCCATAAGAAAGCGCCGGACGCGGCGGCCTGCTGGCCCTGCGCCCGGCGTTTTCTCATAGGCTGTCCTTTAGGATGGCCCGGATCAGCTTGTTTTGCAAGCGGTGTTTCATGTACTCGTCCAACCGCACATGAGGCGTCCCGTCCAGCTCGTAGAGCGTCCGGGTACACAGCTTGTTTATGTAGCCGTCGTAGTACCGCAAGATGCGCTCCATTGCCAGCGGATCACCAGCGCGGGCCTCTGCAAAGACTGACAGGGGCAGAAGCACCCTGCCGTGGAATGTGGGCTGCTTCATTTCGCGTTCCTCCCTCCGCTGTCCCCCAATCTGTGCCGCAGTTCGTTCAAAGTCTTTGTGCGGTGGCGCTGGACGGCGCTGCGGGACATCCCCACAAGGCCGCCGATCTCGCCGTCCGCCATAGCCGCGACAAAGCGCAGAATTAAAATCTGCTGCTCCTGCTCCGGCAGGCTGGCAAAGGCTCCGGCCACCAGCTCGTCCCGGATATGCAGGTCATAGCCAAAGGCCGAGAACATAAAACTATCGCTGGGGTATTCATCCAGTGTACAGAGCTTGTCCCATTGCGCCGGGGAAATATCTTCTAAGGATGTTTGTCGGTTACGGTATCGCTGCATTTCCCGCAAATAATCAACGGCTTCATGGTACAGAACCAGCTTGCAGTAATGGTCGAGTTGACAGCGTTCCACATAATTAGGAGTGTATTCTTTCATCTTCTCACCCCCGATCTGCGGGAGAGTGAGAAGTAAAAGCTGCTGATACCACTCCTTTCACTGGCAGCAATGTGGCGGCCCCGGCCCGCACCGAATAACCGCAGGAAACAACAAATTTCGCCCGGTAGGTTGCAGACCCACCGGGCGAAAACGGAAGCGATATGCAGTTGATTTACATGGTATAATACATATTGGCAGGCGCTTTTCCCCGTAGATGGGGACGGATTTTTTTTGATAGCGCATACCCCGTTGTATTCTGTCGAAACGCTCTTTGCTTCATGGCGGCTCCCTCCGTGGGCCGCCGATCCTGCCAACGTCAGGGTGTTGTTCTTTGTAATGGCACAGAATACGGCGGCCTTGATTTATTCAAAGCCGCCATGCTTTAGTTAGGCGCAGGAAAAGGGCTGCTGTACGACGGCTTTTTTTCTTTGCCGTCGTCCGGCAGAAATTGGGGTATCTTTATTTTGATATTATTTTAAGGCCCAATTCTCGCAGAAATCTCGCAGGGAAACAGGTTTTGACAAAATTCCCCCCTTGAAATCTCACAAGTTTGTGACATTTCAAAATTTCAGAATGATAGCTTGTCGTTCCTGTCCACAAAAGATAAGATAAAAGAAATTCCAAAAAAGCACTTCATCGTGAGGTTTCTGTGACATTTGATTGGTACACTATAAAGAAAAGGATGTGAGCGAATGAGAATTTTAGTGGTTGAAGATGACCGCCTTTTGAATAATACCCTTTGCTATAACCTGTCTGCCGCTGGTTATGAAGTCGATGCTGCCCTGACGAAAAGCGTTGCCGAACGGTTTTGCAGAAAACAAGAGTATGATTTGATTGTCCTTGACATCAACCTGCCGGACGGCAATGGGTTTGATTTTTGCCGGGATATTAAGGAAAGCCGCCCGGACACTGCTGTAATCTTCCTGACGGCAAATGATATGGAAAGTGATATGCTCAAAGGCTACGAGCTGGGGGCCGATGATTATGTGACAAAGCCTTTCCCCATGAGCGTATTTCAGAAAAAGGTGGCTGCGCTGCTGGCCCGGATCAGAAAGCAATCTGGCGGCGACTTTTACAATGACGGCAACCTGTTTATCAACTTTACGGAAATGACCGCAACGCGGGGCGGGGAAAGCATCTCTTTTACCCCGATGGAATACCGGCTTTTGAAAGTGCTGACGAAAAATCCGCAGATTGTTTTGACCCGGCAGGTGCTATTGGAAAAGCTGTGGGATATTGACGGAAATTTTGTGGATGAACACGCGCTGACTTCCACAATCAGCCGGGTACGAAGCAAAATTGAAAATCCAGATCATGCCTATATCAAAACCGTCTACGGCATGGGCTATATGTGGATTGGGGGCGGTAACAAATGAGGACGGATAAACTCTCGGTCAACAAAGTGTGTATGGTCGTGTGTGCAGCACTTTTCCTGCTTTCGGTCGCTATGTCATGTACCATATACTTTTTAACAAGGAACATATTGGCGCTATGCTGTGGATTGCTTTATGCGGTTTTCGTCGCCGGGTGCATGGTTGCTTTTCTGGCCTTTTTGCGTCGGAAATTGACGCTGTTTTCGGACGCTCTGTGCAAGCTGCTGGACGATATGATGTCAGCAGATCAGGCCCCGCCGCAGTACACAGAGGAAGAAAACCTGTTTTATAAAATCCAGCACCGGCTTTCCCGGCTCTATGAAGTGCTGCGGGAAAGCAAAAGCAGTATTGCAAAGGAACGAGCCGACTTGCAGGAATTGATTTCGGATATCTCCCATCAGGTCAAAACGCCGATTGCAAACCTGAAAATGCTGGATGCCACTTTGTTGGAACAAACTGTAACGCCGGAAAAGCAGAGAGAATTTCTTCTGGCTATGGACAGCCAGTTAGACAAGCTGGATTTTCTCATGCAGGCAATGATTAAAACATCGCGGCTTGAAGCCGGTGTAATTGCTTTGGAGCCGAAGCCACAGGCCATCTATGATACCCTTGCTGCGGCGCTGGGTGGTATTCTGCTGAACGCAGAACAGAAAAAGATTGCGGTCACGGTAGATTGCCCGGAAACGGTAACGGTAGCCCATGATCGAAAATGGACAACCGAAGCCATGTTCAACATTCTGGATAATGCGGTGAAGTACACGCCAGAGGGCGGGAAAATCCATGTGGCTGTGGTGTGCTGGGAAATGTATGTGAAGATTGATATTTCCGATACGGGCATTGGTATTCCAGAACAACATCAAGGAACGATTTTCAAGCGGTTCTATCGTGAGGACAGGGTACATGACGCACCCGGCATCGGGATCGGCCTATATCTTACCCGTGAGATTATCACCCGGCAAGGGGGCTTTATCCGCGTTGCCTCGGAAGTTGGCTCTGGCTCTACCTTTTCGGTGTTCCTGCCCCATTCTTGAAATGTCACAGAATTGTGACATTTCGGGGCGATTTATAGCAAAATTATCGAACGGCTGTGACATTTCTGCGAGGATTACCATTTATAATGATGTAAATAAAAAAGAAAGGAGGGGTACTATGAGGAAAAAGATCACGGCAATCGCTTTGGGATGTGTACTTACACTGGGGCTTTCTATTACTGCTTTTGCGGCATCGGCAAGTTTTTCGGCAACCCTACCAGCTCATCAGGGCGACACAGAGGTTAGTACGGTAAGAAAAGCAACGGATGCCAAAAACTTTTCGATTACGATTGATTCCATTGGTTCAGGTACAGATCAGGTCTGTGCATGGACAGAGGGCGATTCGACAGGAACCAACTATTCCAGCCCTTACAATCAGGTTGGCATTGGGACGAGCAGTGTGACTTATACGAAGCAGCCTCAAATTGGCGAAAATGTTGTCTTGAATTTAGACAACCCCGTTGATTTAGCCACATCGGTTAAAGTATCTGGCTCTTGGACGCCAAACTAATAAACTAAGTGATTGTTTATCGTGTAGGGGCAAAGGTAGTTGATACTTCTTTGCCCCTATATTAACTGAAAGGAGTTCTTGATGTCATACTTTGTTTCAGATGTAAAAAAGATATATAAAAACCGATTAGTACAGATTACTTTGTTGCTTATGGGAATTGTTGCTATATCTGATTCTCTGTTTGTGCGTTTCGTATATGGAGGGCAGCCGGGCTTTTCTGAACAAGTGGGCGCAAATCCTTTTCAATTTTGGTTGCTGATGAACTCGTCCGGCTGGGGACATACCGTATATCGGACTTTGCTGTTTGTGTTTCCTGTTTTATCAACAGGTTTGATTTTCATTAACGAGAGGAAAACATCAATATATGAACTGCTGATTGTCCGAAAAAGCAGAACACAGTATTTGATTTCAAAAATCGCCTCTGTTTTTATTGTGACCCTTTTTAATTTTCTGCTGATCTTCATTGTGAATTTAATTGTGACGAACTTATGTTTTTCCGCAGATGCACCTCTGACGGAACAATATAACTTCCTTGTTCCCAAAGAAGGATCACTTGCAAGAAATCTATATCAAATTAGCCCGATAATGATGGAACTGGCATATAGTTTTCTCAATGCCTTGGCGATTGCGTTGATGTCTGTTTTAGTTCTTGGAATACACATGATTTTCAGATTTCAAAATCGCTTAATTGCTTTTCTGGCACCGTTTCTTATCCTTTATGTAGTCAACTATGCAGAGGGATTGTTGCTTGCAAATTATATGCAATATAATCTGTCCATCATTATCCAGCCCAGAGCAGCCAGCGCCCTTTCCACCTGTATTACTACGGCTGATGTAGTGCTGGTCTTTGCTTCTCTTTTTGCTGTTGATGTCATAGTGGCGTTCATTGGATGCCGCAGGAATAGGGATGCCTTATGATTGTACTACATCGGAAATTCTTAATTTATGCGGGTGGGTGCTTGTCGCTATTTTCGGCAATGCTTTTCTGCCTGACTATGTTTACTGATGGGCAAAGCACATGGTTTTCGAACCTTTTCTTCGACAAATTAGTTGTATTCCTTTTGACGCCGCCGTTTCTGTTTGGGGCACTGTTAATTGACAGAAGCATGATGCCGGTCACAATCATTCGCACTAAGGGAAGAATACCTGCGCTGATTTTACAACTGCTCCAGCAATACTTTTTGGGATTTGTATATTTAACGGTCTGGTTTATCCTGATAATATTCTTTTCCCTGTTTAAGTTTGGGGGCGTATTTTCCGGCGCGGATGCGATCTATCTTTTATCGTGGTATGTCCGCTTCCTGCTTGGGTTTCTAATTATGGTAAATGGCTCTGTAATCTTGAAAAAGAGTAACAATAAGCTGATGAAGTCCGCTTCTTACATTATGGTATATCTGATTTTCGTATTAGAAGTGCTTACGATTATCCCGGAGCTGGATCAGCAATTTGGAATTGAAATAAACCTTGTGTTTTCATGGATGTTCTGCAATGGAACAATGTGGGTTATTGCCATGCCGGTCATTCTGATTATCCTGACAGGCACTTTATTGGTCGTAACTCAGAATGAGGATATTTTTTAGTATCGAGGTAGGAGGAAGCTAAATGAATATAAAGGTCGAAGCACTATCGAAAAAGATAAATGGGGCTATGGTTCTTAAAGATATTTCCTGTGAATTTGTAAGCGGGAATATTTATGGTATTGTCGGTAAAAACGGTAGCGGCAAAACCATGCTGCTGCGTGAAATTGCCGGGCTGATCCGCCCTACAAAGGGCAGTATTTCAGTGGACGGAAAGACACTGCATCACGATATTTCTTTTCCTCCGAACTTAGGGCTGATAATTGAAAAGCCGGATTTTCTGAATTATTTGACGGGCTTTGAAAACTTGAAGATGTTGGCAGAAATTAGACATCGTGTTGCCGATGATAAAATTAAAACTCTGATGACAAAGTTTTCGCTGGAACCAAATTCTAAACAGACTGTCAAAAAATACTCTCTTGGTATGAAGCAGAAAATAGGGATTATTCAAGCGATTATGGAGAACCCCGATATTTTGATCTTGGACGAGCCGTTTAATGCTTTGGACGAGGATACGGTTTTACTTGTGCGTAATTTATTGCTTCAATACCGCAAAGACGGAAAATTGATTGTTATTACTTCTCACCACAGAGAGGATATAGATGCAATATGTAATCACATCTATCGTATGGAGGAAGGACAACTAATTGCTGCAAATTAAGTGTGCAAACTCTATTCTTGAAATGTCACAGGATTGTGACATTTCAAGGCGTTTTAATAGGAAATTCAAGAACCATCGTGACATTTCTGCGAGGATTTACCTTTACAATGGAACCATCAAAAAGAAAGGTGGTAGAACTTATGACTATTTTACAGACAACAGATTTGAAAAAATACTATGGAGACGAGCCGAACATTACAAAGGCTCTGGACGGCGTTTCTCTCTCGGTGGAACTCGGAGAATTTGTCGCCATTGTCGGCACATCCGGCAGCGGCAAATCCACACTGCTGAATATGATTGGCGGTCTGGATGTTCCCACTTCCGGCAAGGTCATTGTGGATGGCAGAGATTTATCTACTCTGAATGACGAGCAGCTTACCATTTTCCGCAGACGGAAAATCGGCTTTATATTCCAAAACTACAACCTTGTCCCTGTCCTCAACGTCTATGAGAATATTGCCTTGCCCGTGGAACTGGACGGCGACAAAGTAGATAAGAAATTCATGCAGGAAGTCGTTCGGATGCTGGCCTTGGAAGATAAGCTGAACAATATGCCGAACAATCTTTCCGGCGGCCAGCAGCAGCGTGTCGCCATTGCCCGCGCTCTTATTTCAAAACCGGCTATCGTGCTGGCAGACGAACCGACGGGCAATCTTGACAGCCGGACGAGCAGCGATGTTCTGGGCCTGTTGAAAGTCACCAGCCAGAAATTCCATCAGACGCTTGTCACGATTACCCATAACAGCGAGATCGCCCAGCTTGCAGATCGGATTATCCGTATTGAGGACGGGAAAATCATGGAGTGAGGGGGTGCCATAGATGAATGATATTTTGTTTGGCAACAATAACATGGCCGTTATCAAACGCCTTTCAAAGAGATATTTTAAGAAAAACAAAGTGCGGAATATCGCCGCAATTTTAGCCATCTTTTTAACGGCGTTCCTGTTTACCTCTATTACATCCCTTGCTTTCAGTATGGTATCTTCGCTTCAACTCTCCATGCAGATGCAAAAAGGCAGTAAAGCAGACGGCGATATTCGCTATATGACCGAAGCTCAATATGAGCAGCTTATCAACAGCGATTTTGTTGAGCAGGCCGGATGCAGGCGGGTTATTGGTTTTGCAACAAATTCGCCCGGACACAGCATTGAAATTGATTATGCTGACGCCATTCAGCAGGAATTGACTTTCTGTATGCCGACACACGGGGAGGCTCCGCAAGCAGCGAATGAGATTTCCACCAGCGATCTTGCTTTGGAAGCCCTGGGAATTGAAGCCGAAATTGGCGCACAGGTTCCCGTTGAGTTTGAGTTGCGGGGCCAGACCTATCATTTTGACATGGTACTTTCTGGCTGGTGGGAAGCAGCGAACGATGTTAGCAGCCTAATGATTGTGTCTGAAAAGTTTGTTGAGGAAAACCCCGATTTATTCCGTAATACCTTTGCGGAAGATAGAGAAATGGCTGGCACCTATCTGTCCGATGTGGTTTTGAAAAATAAGACGGATGTAAAGGGCCAGTTACAGGAATTTGCCCGTTCCGTTGGCGGGAACACCGATGATATGAATGCAAGCAATTATATTCTCTGTGCAGAGAATGATGTAACCGTACAATCCATAGATCCGCTTATGGCGGTTGCCGTTGTAGGGTTTGTGCTTCTCTTTATGGCTTGCGGGTACTTGCTGATTTATAATATTTTTGATATTTCTGTCATGCAGGATGTTCAGCAGTACGGGCTTCTTCGGACAATCGGATGTTCTACCCGGCAGATCAAAAAGCTGGTAAACCGTCAGGCCGTTTGGCTGACGGTGATTGGTCTGCCCATCGGCTTGGTTGCGGGATTTCTTGTGAGTTGGGCGCTTCTCCCCGTTGTCATGGAGTTTTTAAGATATAACGCTTTGAACGCAACCGAAGTATCGCTATCTCCGTTGATTTTTGTAATAGCTGCTTTGTTTACTATCCTGACTGTATTTATCAGTACCCGGAAACCCGCAAAAAAGGCAGCAAAGGTATCCCCATTAGAGGCGATCCGCTATACCGGGCAGGAAAATATCAAGAAGAAAGTAACAAAACGGACACAGGGAGCAAAGCTGCCCCGTATGGCTCTTGCAAACTTAGGCCGGAGTAAGCGGCGTACAATTTTCATTGTGATTTCCATGCTCTTGTGTATTGTCTTGCTTAATTCTGCTTTTGTAATTACTCAAAGTATGGATGAAAACAAATGGATCAGCCGACAAACAAAAACAGATTATACTGTCTACAATTCCACTGCCGTCAATCAAACTGCTCCGTTTATGTATCACGAGGATGGACTGCCTTTGGCTGTGCCGGAATTGATAAACCAACAAGCCGGTGTAGAAAATGGAAGATACTTGTATCGGAATACCTTGGATGATACAGATGTAACCGTAGATTACGGTATTGAAATCTTTACGATTGAAGGTACTGACGAGTGGAATGGACGTACTTTTGCTTATGGTAGTAATGCACGCGTAGCTATTGCGCCAGATGCGGGAAATCAATGGTATGGAAATGTTTTTGGTGTGTCTGATGCATTTTGGGATGATATAACGGTTTATGACGGAGAAAAAAATATTGACACGCTCAAACAGAAGATGCACACCGGGGAATATGTGATTATTGGCTATTACATGGATAAGCTGACTGGCGAGCCGGACTTTGGGGTATTTGGCGAACAATTTCAAATGGGGGATAGTATATCATTTTATAAGAATGGTGAATTAGTAAAAACCTGTACTGTGCTTGCAATCGCAAATATGACTCCTTATGAATATGAAACATCTTCTGGTGCATTAGCTGCATCACGCATAGGTGGGGACGCACCATTTATCTACATGACAGATGAAATGTTCGGGCAGTTTTATGACAATGCCACTCTATTCAGCTATGGATTTGATGCTACTGACGGTTACGATCAGCAGATTGACGGTTTTCTGAACGATTTTACAAGCAACAATTCTTCTGTTTCCTATACTTCTACGGCACTAATGAAACAGCAGCTTGCCTCTATCGGGAATATCGTATTGCTTGTAGGTGGTATGATTGGTGTGATTATGGCTTTTGCCGGGTTAATCAACTTTACCAATATGATGATTACCAACATTATCACCCGCCGCCATGAATTTGCTACCATGCAGAGCATTGGCATGACAAACCGCCAGCTCCGTCGTATGATGATCTATGAGGGGATTTATTACGCGGGGGCTGCGGATATAGTCGGCGCTATTTTTGCAGCCATTGTTGGCTTGACCGTCCTGAAAAGCGTTTTGAACTCGTCCGCGATGTGGTACTTCACGCTGCATTTCACTTTGGTTCCGGCATTGATTATCGCGCTGGTGTATCTGCTTTTGGCTGCGGTGATCCCGGTCATTGTCCTGCGCTTCTTCAACAAGGGTACTGTTGTGGAACGCCTGCGGACATCGGAATAAGCCTTCCTGTCTACGCATTTAGGGCGATAAAAAGCCCACAATTTCAAGGCTTTCCCAGCATGGTCGGCGGGCTGGCGGGACAGATTATCCAATCCCCACCAGAGAGGGCTTCTAAATGCGTAGAGGAAAACCCATAAGAAAGCGCCGGACGCGGCCTGCTGGCCCCACGCCCGGCGTTTTCTCACAGGCTGTCCTTTAGGATGGCCCGGATCAGCTTATTTTGCAAGCGGTGTTTATTTTATCATTGAATAGTTCGGCTGGCTATGCTATTCATTCCTCTATGATTTGTGTTTGGTCGATTATCTCTGGCTGATTACTCTGAATGCCTTCATTGAGGGTTGGAACGCTGAAAAACACGGCAATGAAAATGTTTATTAAAATTATAGCCGCCAATATAATGGCAACAATTTTCCAGATACGGCGTGAGCGGCGATTTTTGATTGCAAGTTGCTCATTTATCCTTGACAACTGCTCTGCGACATCGCTGGCGGTATTTTCATTTTCAATTTTTGCCCCCAGCAATTCGCTGACAGACACTTCCAATATTTCAGCCAACCGAATAAGAGTATCAGCGTCAGGAACAGATAAATTTTTCTCCCACTTAGAAATGGTCTGTCGGACTACATGGAGCCTTGTTGCCAATTCTTCCTGCGAAAAACCTTTCTGCTTTCTGAGAGTTTTTAAGTTTTCTCCAAACATTGTTCGTTACACTCCTTTGCTTTGATAAATCTAAAGTAACACATTAGCCATCGTACGGCAAGCAACGTAGATTAACAATAACGCAACTGCTTGAAAAATAAAGGCTTTCACCATTAAAGCTACTTGAAAATGGATTTCAGAGGAACTTTTAAGGCTTTTCCGGCATGGTCGGCAGGCAGGTGGGGCAGATTACCCAATCCCCGCCGAAACAGGCTTTGAAATGCGTAGAAAACAACCCATAAGAAAGCGCCGGACGCGGCGGCCTGCTGGCCCTACATCCGGCGTTTTCTTAATATTCAATTACCAGTGTTTCCTCCCGTCCATCTGGAAACGTGTAAACAAACTTTGCTGCTATATCTTTGCAAGCCCAGAAAAACGGCTCGTTGCACTATATACGCCGATGCTTCTGCATTTTAAGAGTAGATTTAATACTCCCTTTTCTGGAAAATAAATTTTGATATGAAATAGGAACTCACATAAGCAATTATTGTAACTGCCGTAACAATCACTAAACTAATATAATACAATGTATCTGAAACATTTCCATCCGAAAAAGTATTAACCAGCATAGTAAGGATAAATACAATTCCTATCGAGCCGATAACACCAATAACTAAAATAACTTCTGTTTTTTCCGCACCCCATAAATAATAAAGGGGATAAGAAATTGCTCCAATCAAAATTGCCAGTATTCCCCCGCCTAACACTAATGTAATAGCATCACGGAAACCATAGTAAAAATACTGGTCGCCATGAATAATTACCGTAAATGCCATAAAAACGGCTACAACAACAACACCGGCTATACTCCATATTGTATGACTAATATATTGACTTTCAATAATGCTTTTACGTCTAATTGGCAAGGTGAGTTTATATTTTTCCCATTTCGATGCACTTTCTTTACGCAAACAAGAAATCATTAAAACTGCAATAATCGGGGGAGCGATAAGAGAAAAAGCAGGAAGTAATGTGGCTTCTCCTGTTATAAGCAGTACAATTCCAAAAATCATCACAACAGCAATGACAATTTTTACATTTTCAACAATTCCATAGAAGTTATTTCTTAAAAGACCTTTCATTTCTGTTCTCCTTTTACCAATATCAGCATTATTTCATCAATCGTGGCACAGTCAATAGCAATATCCGCATACTTTCGTTTGGCAGCTTCTTTGTTATCAACCAACACGTCAATCTGATAATCTTGTCTGCGATATGCAAGGATGTCGTTTTTGTCTAAGCCTTCAAATTGTTTCTCTTTGCAACGCAGTATAGCATATTTATAGATCAGATTATCTTTTGACTCGGTTAGAATAATACGCCCTTGATGGATGAAAGTAATGTAGTCTGCAATTTTTTCCAAATCACTTGTAATATGAGATGAAAGGAGAATTGAATGGTCGTCTGAACCAACAAATTCCAGAAAAACATCTAACATTTCATCTCTCATAACGGGATCAAGGCCGCTGGTTGCTTCATCCAAAATAAGCAATTTCGGGTGATGTGATAGCGCGACTGCGATTGCTAATTTCATTGTCATGCCTTTTGAGTATTTGCCGATTTTTTGTTTCTCGTTCAAATGGAATGTATGTAAATACTTTTGGAACAGAGCATCATCCCATTTTGAAAAAATACCTTTCATAATGTTTGAAAGTTGTCTGGCAGTCAAGTAGTTGGGAAAGTTATCGCCATCATAGACAACACCAATTTCATTTCGTAACTCCGTATCTTTATCCTGCATTTCCTTGCCGAATAGCTGAATTGAACCAGAATTTCGGGATAGCGTGTTTAATATACACCCTATGGTTGTAGTTTTACCAGCACCGTTTTCACCAACAAACCCCATAACAGACCCCATAGGGACTGCAAATGACACATTTTCTAAAACAAAATCTGACATTTCATAGGTCTTACATACGTTGTCGAGTTTTAATGCGTAATTCATGTTATTCGTCCTCCATATAAAACATCGTGAGCAATTCCGTTAGTTTAGATAAAGGAATATTACTTACACGTCCAATATCAGCGGCTGCCTGCAAATGTTCTTCTGCAATACGCTGTTGTTCTTCTTGATAAAATTCTTTGTTTCGTGCCGATACAAAGCTACCTCTACCGACGGTTGTTTCAATAAAACCATCCCGTTGTAAATCTTCGTATGCTTTTTGAACAGTAATAACACTGACATGGATGGATTTAGCCAATGAACGCATTGACGGAATAGCATCGCCCGCTTGCAATTCCCCACTCATTATCATGGCTTTAATTTGTGTTGTTATCTGCTCATAGATCGGCTTATTCGCATTATTGCTGATTATGATTTCCATGCTTCACCACCTCTCTCAAAATTGTATTTATTGTACAAGCACATTATATCCGCATACAGGATGATTGTCAATACCACTAATGGTGTTGCAGAAGTACGCAAAATACAGGCCGGAATAGGGGTGACGAAGCGTGAAGATATGGAAAAGGCATTTCCGCCTGTGTTTTCAGATTTTATTTTTGTTGTGGTAGCCGGATATAGCCCGGTTGAATATGCCTCCTGTCTACGCATTTAGGACGATAAAAAGCCCACAATTTCAAGGCTTTCCCGTCATGGTCGGTGGGCAGGCGGGACAGATTTTCCAATCCCCACCAGAGAGGGCTTCTAAATGCGTAGGAAAATTCTTCTGATGGTGGTATTCCCGGTGCTTCTGTGGTATGCTCATAGTAAAACTATGACAGGAGTAGTTAAGGAATGGCCGAACAGGAAATGTTGCTGGACAGCGCCACGATCAAGGCCGCCGTCGCAGGCGAGAAGTGGGCTACGGAAAAGGTGATTGAACACTATGCCCCCATGATCGACGAGCTGGCCGTGGACGAGGATATGAAACAGCACTTGATTATGAAGCTGTTGGAAGCCCTGCCGAATTTCCCGATGGAGCAGGCATAAAGGCAAAAAAACAGCGCCGGACGCAGAGGCCATACAGCCCCCGCGCCCGGCGCTTCGCTTTACCAAGGTTATCAACGGTTCTGCTTCTGATCACGTTCTTTCTCAATCTGTTTTCCATCCTCAAAGCCCAGGACCCGATCCACGTTGTTCTTGACCGTCAGCAGCTCCCGCATGGCGGCGCGGGTCTGCCGGTACTCGGCGTAAGCCGTTTTCTTATCTGTCAGCAGCTTGGCATACTCGGTCTGAAGCTCCTTGATGGCGGGCAGCTTCTTCACATTCAGCTCGTTGAAGGCTTCCTTGGCGGCCTGGTGCAGTAAGATTTCTTCCTCATGCTCCTGCCGGAATTTCTTTGAATATCCGGCCTTGCGGTAGGCCACATAGGTGTCGCGGGTCTTGGCATAGTTGACGATGTGGGTGCGCAGTACGGCAATCTCGGCCATGCGCTTTTCGGCGGCCTTGATCTGGTCGGACAGCGCGTGGTAGCGGGCCGTCGCCTCTGTCGTTTTGGTTTCCAGATCGGCATAATCCAGCAGCCCGTGTTCGGACAGATAGTTGAGGGTCTGCGCCATCTGTTTGAGGTTGAACACCTTGGCCCAGCGGGCATACCCGGCACCTTTCCCGGCCTGCAATTTTGCCTGGATGTCCACCAGCAGATTGACCCTGGGCGGGGCGGCCTGTGAGGCAGATTGCTTGCGGGGCGTATGCTCTTTCTGGCCGGAAAGAACCGCCAACAAATCGTCCAGCGTGTAGCCGCCCCCCAGCCGGTCAAAGCGGACGTTGTTGCCCCAGCCCTCCGCGCTGATGGAGATGGTCTTGCCGCGCCGGTGAACGGTAAAGCCGTCCTGCTCCAACAGGCGCAGCAGCTCCTCCAGGCTGGCCGGTTTCTGCGCCAGTGCCCGGTCAATAGCCTGGCGCAGCTGCTCCTTGTGGGAGGGCTTGGCCGCATCGCCCAGCCATTTGTTGTAGCTCTGGCCGCGCCGCTTGGGAGCCTCCACAATGGAGTAGCCGTTTTCGATGCAGATGGTGTCGCTCAGGCGGTGGACGGCGCGGGTGCTGCCCCAAAAGTTGCGGAACTTGCGGTCGCACTCCAGCGTGGTGGAGTTCCAGATAATATGGTTGTGAACGTGGGCCTTGTCAATGTGGGTGCAGACGATGAAAGCGTGCTTACCCTTGGTGAATCGCCGGGCCAGCTCCACGCCCAGCCGGTTGGCTTCCTCCGGCGTGATCTCGCCCGGCACAAAGGACTGCCGCAGATGGTAGGCGATCACGTCGTCCGCACCGCGCACCCGGCCGGTGCGGGCGGCGTAGGTCTGCTTGTCCAGCAGGAACTGAGCGTCGGCCACGCGGCTGTCACACTGGTAGCTGGTGATGAGCCTGCCGTGGTCGGTCTTTTCTGGATTTTTTACATAGTCGATGATGTCGCTGATGGCCTTGCCGACCGTGCGGCCCTTGCCGGCGTGCAGCGGCATGATACGGGTGGTGGCCATGTGGGTGCCCTCCTTCCTCAAAAATTAAGATAGCAACAGGCAAAAGAAAAAGGACGGCTCTGTAAAAGCTGTCCTTGTTTCATTGAACTTGGTCTATATTCGATTGCTGCTGCGTTTTCAGTTCTGCAATCCGCTTGCTGTCTACAAAGTGGGTCGCATACCACTTTTCAACTTCCGGGTTACCGCTTTTGCTGAACCGCAGCGGGATAACCGGCTTATGCCCCTGGCCGGTTTTCTTCTTCACGCCCCATCGCTTGTAGTAACAGAAAGAAGGCTTTAAGCCAGTTTTCTGCGCGTACACCCGCATCTGGTGCATGATGAAAGACAGCTTTCGCAAATTGACCGTGCAGACCCGTTCCAGGTAATCTACCTTTCCGAACCGCCAATCCTCATACTTTTGCTTTGGCAGGACGCCAATGTCCATCAACACATCTACCGGGGCGGCGTAACCTCGCCGCTGACATTGGTGGTAGACCGACGAATGAACTTTCCCAATCAGCTCTTTCTCATTCATGGGCAGAACCATCATTTTTCTCATGCCAGTTTTTCAAGACAGCTTCCACCTGGGCGATCAGCTGCTCCTTGTCCGGCATATAGAGAACATAGCGGGATGCAAAAATGTTGTTGGAAAGACCGCCCAACGCATATTCCGCCGCCACACTATCTTTCTCGGTGCAGAGAATGATGCCGATAGGCGGGTTGTCATCGGGGTCGTTGACTTCGGCGGCATAGTAGTTCAGATACATATTGAGCTGTCCGGCAGCTTCCGGCGTCAGTTTTGTGGTTTTCAGCTCAATCAAAACATACGCCCGCAAGATTTTGTTGTAGAACACCATGTCCACATAATAGTGGGTATTGTTTAATGTAACCCGCTGCTGTGTTCCCACAAACATAAAACCGCGCCCCAGCTCCAGCAGGAACTTTTCGATCTGCGCTACCAGAGCCTTCTCCAAGTCGCTTTCCAACATGGGCTTGTTTTCCGGCACACCCAAAAATTCAAATACATACGGATCGCGGATAATATCGGCTGGCTGGTTGATCTCAATTCCTTTCTGCGCCAGAGAAAGGACCTTTTCTTTATTGGCGTCTCCGTTGGACAGCAGCAGGCGCTCATAAAGGGAGCTGTCGATCTGACGCTTCAGTTCGCGGACGGACCAGTTGGAATTGACAGCCTCCTTTTCGTAAAAGCTGCGTTTATTTGCATCAGAAATGCTTAAAAGTTCGCAGTAGTGGGACCAGGACAATTTGCCAGACACTGTCTGGCATTTTTCATACGCCAGATAAAAGGCCCTCATATTTTTGGTGTGGTATAAAAAAAGTTGACAGCTTATTCTCAAGGATTTCATAATAAAACCAAGAGAATAAGGAGGTATTCAAAGTGGCACGTAAATATGACCATGAATACAAAGTACAGGCAGTAAAACTTGCCAAAGAAATCGGCGGCGCTAAGGCTGCTAAAGAATTAGGAATCCCAGAAGGAACCATCCATACCTGGCTGAAAGCTGTTAGAGCAGGTAAGCTGGATATCGGGGAAGGCTCCCATACTCCCGCCAGCGCAATGAGCCTGTCAGAAGAGATTACCATGCTGCGCAAACGGGTGAAGGAACAGGATAAGGAAATACGCCGCCTGAAGGAAGAAAACGAATTCCTGGAGGAAGCCAGCGCTTTTTTCGCCGCCAGCCGTCGGAAGTCAGTAAAAACCAGAGAATGATATTTCTCGCTTTGAAAACAGAGGACGGCAGGATTACCGGAAAAATTTCATTTTATTGCCGGATGCTTGGTATCAGCCGGCAAGGCTTCTATAAATATCTCGCGAACAAAGACCGTCCATGGAAGTACCAGGATCTGGCGGATGCAATGAAAGAAATTATCAGTGAGGATGAATGTAACGATACTTATGGACGGATCCGGATGTATCAGGCGCTGTTGCTGAAGCAGCCGGAGGGCGTCCATATACCCAGTGAACGGACCGTATACCGGGTTATGGATCAGATCGGCCTGAGCCATCGGCCAAAGAGAAAGCCGAATGGGCTTACAAAGGCAGACCGGGAAGCCATGAAATCGGATGATCTGTTGAAACGGGATTTCCATTCAGATGCCCCATTAGAAAAATGTATTACAGATATCACGGAGATTCCGGCGTGCAATGGGAAACTGTATGTATCTGCGATATTCGACTGCTTTGATCTTAGCGTCCTCGGTCTGTCAATGGGAACAAACATGAAAGCAGATCTGTGTATCCAAACACTGGAAAATGCCCTGACTGCATATCCCACGTTGGAAGGAGCGATCATCCATAGTGACCGTGGAACACAGTATACCAGTGAGTCCTACCGCCAGACCATCCGGGAGCACCATATCCACCAAAGCATGAACAGTGCAGGAGGACGCTGCCATGATAATGCACGCTGTGAGAGTATGTGGGCCAGAATGAAGACGGAGCTTCTTTATGACCGTTATGACACAAAGCAGATGGAAGTAGAAGAACTAAAGGTACTTATCTGGAGATACTTCCTCAGCTACTGGAACAACCGGAGGATCTGCTCTGCCAATGGCGGCCTTCCTCCCATGATAAAACGCAGGCAGTATTATGAGGCTTTGGAACTGGTAGCATAGTCAGTGATATCCTTGAAATAAATGTGTCAACTAATCTTGACAATATCATTTTGGAGATTTGACCGCGAGAATCCTTTTCCCAATTCTCTCGTCAGCTCCTTTGCCAACTCCTTCAATGTCTGCTTGCCGTATTCAGCCCGGAGCTGGCTTTGCTGCTCGTATTCCACAATCGCACGGCCAATCTGCCAGTAAGTGGACAAAAGTTGGGTGTTGACCTGTTGTGCCACAGTGGTTCTTGCGTTTTTCACCAGCTCCCGGATTTCCTGGACCAACGGATTGTTCGGCGT
This sequence comes from Mediterraneibacter sp. HA8405, assembly GCF_056148955.1. NCBI lineage: Bacteria > Bacillati > Bacillota > Clostridia > Lachnospirales > Lachnospiraceae > Mediterraneibacter > Mediterraneibacter sp. HA8405. Next base: position 3,036,855 of record NZ_CM148758.1, read on the forward strand.
CAGTTGGTTCGCCATAGAATCCCTCCTTGATTTCATCGGCATACCATGCTGCCGGTTTGCTCTTATTTATCAGTATATCCTATTTCTCGCGGAAAGTAAAACGCCAAAAACACGAGGCAACGTCTTACTTGCTTTGCTCCGTCACAATAGAGCCAAACTTTCCTTTCGTTCTAATCTTATCTACAAAATTAGCACAAAAGTAAAGTCAAAAATGCCGGGCGCTTTCTCCCGGCAATTCTTCGTCTCCCGTTCAGCCATACACCGCGTCCTGGATCGCAAACCGCAGGTCCTGCACCTTGCTCACCAGCCAGGCGGCAGCCATCGGAAGGCCCACCGGGCTGACCAGGAAAGCGATCACCAACAGGATCACGCCGTTTTGCGGCGAGTAGGTTACCAGCACCGCGATCCCCAGCAGCGCCACCACCGTGGAGGCCAGGCCGAAGATGAAGCTGGACACATACAGCAGTCCAAAGCATACCCAGGTGAACAGCATCAGCGCCAGCACTACCGGCGCAGCCAGGATTTTCAGCCCCAATTTCAAAACAAACAGCACCGCTCTCATTTCAGCGCCTCCTTCCGCCAGTCCAGGTAGGGCTGGCACAATTTTCCCACGGCTTTTTCATCGGCCTCTGTAACCTCTCGGCGGCCTTTCGTCCGGCGGAGCAATTCAAAGTCCTGGTAATCCGTGAGCAGCAGGTCAAACAGTTCCTCCGGGGTCCGGCAGAGGATGCCGTCCACGCAGTAGCGGGAATCCTTGTTCCAGGTCAATCGGACATAGCCGCGCTTGCAGGGGAGGACTTCTTCCTCCGGGTCACGCAGCAGATACTCTTGAAACAACTCCAAGATATTTTCAAATGTCAACATCAGCCTTCACCTCCGTTTCTGATGATATTATCGCCTGCGGCCCGCAAAAGTGCAACGATACGGGCAAAGAAAAAAGAGGGAGGCCCGGCGCAGCCGCACGCACGCGCCGTGCCTCCCTCACAGCTGGGGCGTATGCCCCTGTCACGTCAGCTTTGCCAGCTGGGTCAATATCCGATGCACCCCATCCCACAAAGCATCCTGCCTCCGGGTTATATCCTCCAGGTCGGCGTCGTAAATGCGCCCGGTTTCATGCACGCGGCGGGTCAGCTGGTTCAGGTTGTTGCTGGAATAGCGCATCAGGGACACCAGCTCCTTCAGCTCCGGCAGTTCCAGACGCACCACATAGCCGTCCAGGGCCATCTTGCGCAGATAGGCTTCCCGGTTCTTTGTCCCCAGCTGGGCCATCTTCTGCTCGATCAGCGCCAGTTCCTCCGGCGAGACCCGGAAGTTCAGCTGCACCTCCCGTTTGCGCTTGGGGCCGCTCACCGCTCCGGCTCCTTTTTCTTATGGATGTGAGCTTTCTTTTCAGCGGGGCGCGGCTCCTGTTTCAGCTGGCGGCGGACCGAGCGGCGAGGCGGACGCAGCTCCTTGGAGCGGTCCTCACTGGCCAGGATGGTAACATAGGTGCCGGGCAGGTCCTTCATGCCGGTGATCGCCAGACTGCGGAACGGCAGCAGCGCCATCAGCCGGTCATGAGCCTGGGTGCCTGCGCGGGCCAGAAAGTCCGGCGAAACGCGGGCCATGTAGTGGGTGCCGTGGGGGCTGTTGGGCGTATCCGGCGCACGAAGCTCCTGCAAGAGCCGGGCGGCCTCGGCGCGGATTTCCTCTGGCGTCAGCGGCTGGAGCCGCAGATAGTCCTGCCGCGCCTGGCTCAAGAACAGATCGACCAGGCCGGAGTGGCTGTCCACCACAAAGTCCAGGTTGCGTTCGCCGCCAAAGCCGTCCGGGTTGGGCGGGATGTCCACCGTCCTGGCCCACGCCTTGTTGGCCGGGCTGAAACGCTCATCCCAATCTTTCTGCTGCACGGTGTTTGCCAGCACATAGAGGGTGCGGGTATAGCCGAACTGCTCAATCACCTGGGGCACCGCATCCTTGTCCAGCCGGTTGTCCCGGTAATGTTCCGAAATGGACGCCTCGATGGCCTCCTTGCAGGCGATGTTGGCGCGGCGGGACGCCCGGTACAAATCCAGATCGCCCTGTTCGCGGGCATAGGCGGCGTCGTGCCGGTAGAGCGGAATCTCCCGCTGGGCGTCCAGCGCCGCCTCGGCCCGCTGCTCGATGCTGTCCCGCACCACATCCATGTAGGAAGTCTCCCGGTCAGAAAACTCCTTGTAGACATCGGCCAGTGGGGACGGCGACGCCAGCAGCGCGGCGGCCCTGCTTTGGGGCAGGTCCAACTCCTCCATTGCCACCAGAATGTCCTCCCGGACCGTGTACTCATAGGTATGCTTTAGGATTTCCTCCGGGGGCTGGCTTTTCAGCCAGTCCCGGAACTTGTCCTGTTCGGCGGCCATCTTCTCATAGAGGACCGTGTTTTTGTCGGTATTCATCTTATCGCACCTCCTGTTCGTGGTGTTTGGGTTTCTTTTCGGGATTGCGCGGCACCGGGCGTTTCAGACCCTCCAGCACCGAGGGGCGGCTGCTCTTGGCAAGCATCGTCTCCGGCGCAGGGCGGCTCCGGCCGTCCATGTTCAGCAGTACGTCCAGCTCGGCCAGCCGGGCGGACTTTACCCGCAAATCATCCTCAAAGGGGAATGGCTTGCCCACCTCCGCCTTGGCGGCGGCCTGCTGCTGGTAGAGATTGTCCAGCTGGTTCTTCACCGCCTCCAGCCGCTGGGGCATCTGGCTGAGCGCATTGTCGATACGGGTGAGGTTTCCACGGGGGTCTGTGCCCAGCGTCGCCCGGTGGGTCATCTGGCCTTTCAGCAGGAGCATATACTCCTGCCGGAAAGCGTCAAACGACACCGACATGGTGAAGCCCAGGTAACTGCCCACCGGCACCGGGTCGTCCCCTTTGACCTCCTTGCAGGCGTCCAGCAGCGCCGCCCCGGCGTTCTCCTTGTCGGTGAGGGTGTCGCCCCGCACTTCCATTCCGGCAAAACCGTCCTCCGGGTGCGGGTGTTCCGCCAGCGTTTTCATATCGGTTTCCAGCCCGGCGATAAAGCCCTTGTTTTTCTCGATCTCCTCCGGGAAGGTTTTGAGCAGCTGGTCCTCCAGGCGGTACTGCTTGCTCTGGTGGTCGGCCTTCATCAGCTTTAACCGCGCCACGTCCACATCCAGGTCCATGCGCTCCTTGATGCGCGGGTCCCCGGCGCACAGTGCCTTGATCTCAGCAAAGGAAAGCGCCGTTTCATCCACATCGTCGCAGCTTCGCACCGGCGATTTGGAGGTCATGATCTGGCTGATGAATTTCTGTTTGTTTTCCACCGTCTGCCAGAGGTAGGCGTCGAAAGTCCCCTCGGTGACATAGCGGTACACATGGACGGTTTCGTTCTGGTTGCCCTGGCGCTCGATGCGTCCCTTTCGCTGGGCCAGGTCGCCGGGCCGCCACGGGCAGTCCAGGTCATGCAGCGCCACCAGGCGGTCCTGCACGTTGGTGCCCGCGCCCATTTTGGCCGTGCTGCCCAGCAGGACGCGCACCTGGCCGGTGCGGACCTTGGAGAACAGCTCCTTTTTGCGCACCTCGGTGTTGGCCTCATGGATAAAGGCAATCTGCTCGGCGGGCACACCCTGGGCGATGAGCTTTTGCCGGATGTCCTCGTACACGGTAAAAGCCGGTTCCGGCTCGTCCAGCGGCACCGCGTCCTCCAAAGCGTGGAGGGTCGGGTTGTCCAGCGCCTTCGCCACCTTTTTGGCGTGCTTGGCCTGGGGCGTGGAAATGTCGCAGAACACCAGCTGGGTCAGCTTGCCGGCCTCGCCGTCCCGCCAGATCTGCATGATGGTGTCCACGCACTGGTTGACCTTGGTGCCCGGTTCGTCCGGCAGCATCTGGTTGATGATCCGCTGGTCCAGGCCCAGCTTGCGCCCATCCGACGTGATCTTGAGCATATTGTCCACCGATGGGTCCACACTGCCCCGGTGTACTTCGGACGCACGCTCGGAGAGGGCCTTCACCATCTCTTTCTGGATGTCGGTGGGCTGGGCCACGATGTTGTGGTACTCCACCTGCGGGGTGGGCAGGTGCAGCTGGTCGGCGGTCTTGATGTCCGCCACCTCTTTGAATAGGTTCATCAGCTCCGGCAGGTTGAAAAATTTACTGAACCGGGTGCGTGCCCGGTAGCCGGTGCCCTCCGGGGCCAGCTCCAGCGCCGTCACGGTCTCGCCAAACCGGGAGGCCCAGCAGTCAAAGTGTGCCATGCCCAGCTCTTGCAGCCGGTCATATTGGAGATACCGCTGCATGGTGTAAAGCTCGGTCATACTGTTGGAAACTGGCGTGCCGGTGGCAAAGATAACGCCCCGGCTGCCGGTGATCTCATCCATGTAGCGGCACTTGGCGAACATATCCGAAGATTTCTGCGCATCCGTGGTGGAGAGGCCCGCCACGTTGCGCATTTTTGTGTAGAGAAAGAGGTTCTTGTAGTTGTGTGCCTCATCCACAAACAGCCGGTCCACGCCCAGCTGCTCAAAGGTCACCACATCGTCCTTGCGGCCTTCCGCTTGCAGCTTTTCCAGCCGTGCCTCCAGAGATTTTTTCGTGCGCTCCAGCTGCTTGACCGTGAACCGCTCGCCGCCGCTGGCCTCCACCTCAGCGATGCCCTCGGTGATTTCCCAAATCTGCTCATGCAGCAGCCGCTCCTGGCGTTCCTTGCTGATGGGGATTTTCTCGAACTGGGAGTGGCCTATGATGATGGCATCGTAGTCGCCGGTGGCGATGCGGGCGCAGAACTTCTTGCGGTTATGCTTCTCGAAGTCCTTTTTGGTTGTCACCAGGATGTTGGCGGACGGGTACAGCCGCAGGAACTCCGAAGCCCACTGTTCGGTCAGGTGGTTTGGCACCACGAATAAGCTCTTTTGGCAAAGACCCAGCCGTTTGGCCTCCATCGCGGCCCCCACCATTTCAAAGGTCTTGCCTGCGCCCACTTCATGGGCCAGCAGCGTGTTGCCGCCGTACAGCACATGGGCGATGGCATTTTTCTGGTGTTCCCGCAGGGTGATGGCCGGGTTCATACCGCCGAACACAATGTGGCTGCCGTCATACTCGCGGGGGCGGGTGCTGTTCATTTCCTCATTGTACTGGCGCACCAATGCCTGCCGCCGCTCCGGGTCGCGCCAAATCCAGTCCTTGAACGCCTCCCGGATGGCCTGCTGCTTTTGGGCGGCCAGGGTGGTCTCCTTGGCGTTCAGCACCCGGCGTTCCTTGCCGTCCGCGTCCTCCACGGTGTCGTAGATACGCACGTCCCGCAGGTTCAGGGAATCTTCGAGGATTTTATAGGCGTTGGCACGGCCAGTCCCGTAGGTCGAGTAGGCGGCCACGTTGTTTTGTCCCACGACATTTTTGCCGGAGATCTGCCACTCCGCCGTAAAGGGGGTGTAGTAGACTTCAATGCTGCGCTGGAGGTAAAAAGGCGTGTCGAAGGTCTCGTACATGAATTGCTGGATGTACTCCTTGTCGATCCACGTTGCCCCCAGCCGCACCTCGATCTCGGAAGCGTCCAGGTCTTTGGGTTGGGCGGCGGTCAGGGCCTCCACGTTGACCGCAAAGGCCGGGTCCTGTTCCGCAGCCCGCTGGGCCTGGCGGAGCTTCCGGCGCACGTTGCCGGACAGGTACTCGTCCGCCGTGACGTATTGGGGCCGTTCGCCCTCCGGCACCGGGCCGGGCAGGCGGAAAATCACACCCCGCAGTTCAGCGGCCAGTTCCTCGCCGGTTTTGCCGGTGAGCTGTTCCATGTAGGCCATATCCACGCAGGCTTTTTCAGAAATGGAGACTGCCAGCGCCTCGCTGGCCGTGTCTACGGCGGTGACGGCCTCATGGGGCTTGATCGTGCGCTTGGTGAACATATCTGCCTTGCGCTTCAGTTGGCCGTCCTCGTCCAGCACCTCCAGCGCGCAGAGCAGGTAATAGCTGCTGTCATCGGCAAAAGCCAGCCGGTTCGCCCGGTCATTGATAAGGCCGTACTTGGCAGAGAAATCGTCATAGCGGCGGTTCAACTCGGCCATCTGCGCCCGGATGTCGGCATCCGGCGCGGCGGCGTCCATCTCCAGGTCGATGAGCCGTTGCACACAATCCCGCAGCCCCACCATCCCTTTGACGCGGGCCTCGGCGGTGGCGTTCAGGTCAGGGCGCACCATGCGGCTGTTTTCCCGGAAGTACACCGCGCCGTCCACCACCGTATAGGAGTAGTTCTTCACGTTGGGGTCAGCCGGGAGGGATTCGTCGATGTCCTCGCCATCGCCCAGCTCCGGCAGTGCGGCCTCCTGGTAGGTGCCGTGGATGTGCTGTACGGCATCGTGCAGCTGGTCGGCCAGCTCCAACCCCTCGATGGGGGCCACGGTGTAGTCCTGCTTGCCGTATTGGGTGCTTTCGGCGGTAGGGCGGCCCAGCACCATCTCCGGGTGATCCAGAAAATATTGGTTGACCGTGAAGCCTTCCTCGGTCCGGCCGGTTTGGGTCCAGTCCGGGGCGATGTCCAGCGGACGGTCCCGCTTTTGCAGAAACAGGATGTCGGATACCACATCGGTCCCGGCGTTGGCGCGGAAAGCGTTGTTAGGCAGGCGGATGGCCCCCAGTAGCTCGGCCCGCTGGGCCAGATACCGGCGCACAGTGGAATCCTTGGCGTCCATTGTATAGCGGCTGGTGACGAAAGCCACCACGCCGCCCGGCCGCACCTGATCCAGCGCCTTGGCAAAGAAGTAGTTGTGAATGTTGAAGCCCAGCTTGTTGTAGGCTTTGTCGTTCACCTGATACTGTCCGAAAGGGACGTTGCCGATGGCAAGGTCATAGAAGTCCCGCCGGTCGGTGGTCTCGAAGCCCGCCACGGTGATGTCGGCTTTGGGGTAAAGCTGCCTGGCGATGCGCCCGGAAATGCTGTCCAGCTCCACACCGTACAAACGGCTCCCGGTCATGCTCTCCGGCAGTAAGCCGAAGAAATTGCCCACGCCCATCGACGGCTCCAGAATGTTGCCGGTGCGGAAGCCCATCTGCTCCACAGCTTCATAAACGGCGCGGATGACGGTGGGGCTGGTGTAGTGGGCGTTGAGGGTGGAGGCCCTGGCCGCCTCATATTCCTCCGGGGTCAGCAGTTCCTTCAGCTCCGCATACTCAGCGGCCCACGCGGGTTTGTCAGGGTCGAAGGCATCCGCCAGCCCGCCCCAGCCTACATATTGCGAGAGAATATGCTGTTCTTCTGGGGTGGCATAGCGATTTTCCTGCTCGATCTGCTTCAGTGTGGCGATTGCTTTGATATTGCACCAGAATTTTTCCTTTGGCCCGCCTTTCCCCAGGTCATCGTCCAGAATGCGGAAATTCTCAGGCGGACGCGGTTCGGGCGGCGTGGGTTCCGGCTGGTCAACGTGCAGCCGTTCCACCACTACGTCATAGGGCAAATGGTTCTGTTCGCCAGGATAGACGGTCACCGGTTCGGAATGGAACGCCGGGGCCTCGGCGGCGGGTTCCTCGACGGGCTTGGCAGCTTCGGCAGGTTCTTCCACGGCAGCAGGGGCTTCCATGTACGGTTCGGCCTGCTCCTGCCCAAAGCCGTCCAGCTGACGGGCATACAGCCCGCGCAGCAGGGGCGCGACCTCATCCCAGCGAAAATACAGCATGGCCAGCCGCTTTTCGTCAGCATCCAGCACTTCCAACTCGATGCCTTCGGACGTGGTGCGGTAGTCGGCGGTATCGCCGGTCTCCAGCTCCATCGTTTCGATGATGCCGGGGAAGGCCCGGCCCAGCCATTGGGCGATCTCGCGGTTGGGCTTGCCAGTGTGCAACAGCTCGGACAGCTCCGCCTTGTCCGGCGCGCCGATCAGGCCGTGGACCAGCACGTCCCGCAGGTCCTGGTCAGCCGTGTCGGGGTTTACAGGCAAAAATTCGTTGATGGCTTCGTTGCGGGTGTCCGCACGCAGCAGCGTCTCGAACCGCTCCCGGCTCTCGGCCCGGAAGATGGGGTAGCTCATGCCAGAGGGCAGCAGCTGCACCGTGTCCTCCCGTAGCTCGGTGATCTGGTATTCCTGATTGTCCAGATAAACCGTATCACCCACATGATAGACCGGCGCAGCAGGGTCATAGACCTTTTTCTCCGGGATAGCCTGCCGGATGGCTTCATATTCCTCATCCGATACGGTAATATCCATCTCATGGGTGGGTTCACCGCTGCCGATGGTGAGGGTGTCGCCCTCGCGGGTGATGGGCTGGCCGGATAAGTCCGGCACAGGTACAGGCAGGAACTCACCATTGTCCAGATATTTCTCAAATATTTCGCGCCGCATCTCCACTGGCTCCTGGTCAGGGACGCTGGGCATGGTGTACCAAATGTAATCCTCGTCAACATGGTCAAGAACCATCCGAACCACGGGGCTTTTATCATCAATGAAAGCGTCTATGGCATCTCCTGGGTGATAGGTGTGGCCACCTGGGCTGGTGTAGGCTTCCGGCTCATCCCCTCCGGCGGCACGTTCCACGTCGGCCATGACCTGCTGGATAAACGGGTCATTGTCCAGCTTTTCCGGGTCCACCACCTGGCCGTTCACGATGCCGCGCTCGGCCAGGGCCTCCCGAATGGCGATGGGGTCGATGCTGTCAAAACGGTCCTGTTCTTCTTGGGCATAGAACCGATCTTCCTTGATAAGCTGGGCGATCCGGCGCTGCACCTTGGGCCAGGGCAGCATCGTTCCATTGGGGCTTTCCGGGCGTACTGCAAACGGGGTTTTGCCGTCGCCGCCGTCAAACTCATGGGCCAGCCATTCGGCGGTATCTTTTTCCCGCGCATGGTCTTTCATGTAGCGGACAACGGCGTGCTTGCTTTCGATCTTGCCGTTCCAGTCCTGGATAGCTCGGTCAATGTCATTGTCCGAAAGTGGGCGCAGCATCTCATGGAGCTTGGGATAAGTCTCAGCGATGACTTCACGGTGAAGGCGCTGCCGGAACTCCGGGGTGTAGGAATAGAGGTGAAGCAGCTCCTTATTGCCAGACGCTAAAACAGCGCGCTGGATAGCCGATCTTCCTTCGATCACGGCGCTTTCATAATCACTGTGACCGCAGGTGTTCTGGTATCTGGTGTCTTTGGTAACGGCCTCCAACACAATGGGTTTGTATCGCTCATGCAGCTCCCGGAGAGTGAGCCTTGCCGCCTCCGCCTCATAGTCGCCAGCTTCTGGCTGCGGCTGCTCCTGGGCAAAAAAAGAAGCAGAGGGCGTTTTCACACTCTCTGCTTCATCAATTTTCTGGATTTGTTCCGCTTCGGAGAGGAACAGGTTTAAGCTCAGCTGTTGATAAGTTCCGCCATCAGAATCTCCTCGGCCTGGGCCTTGCAGGTGTTCATCAGGCCCACCCACTGCATCGGGTCGCGGGCTTTCAGTTCCTCCGTCGCGCCCGCCGCCTCGGCCAACCGGGGCATCATCTGCTCCAGACGGCTGTTCGCGGTCTCGTCGATCTCCTGAAGGTGCGGGTACAGCTTCTCGCTCATCAGCAGCTGGTTGTACAGGATGGGCCGATGCTCCTTCAGGTACGCTTTGCGCATCCTGCCGTACTTGCCCAGGGGCCTCTGCGGCTGCTCGGTCAGGTTCAGGTCGGGAATCAGGTAATCTCCGTTCCTCGTGTAAGTCAGGTTGTTCTCCATGTGTGACGCTCCTTTCTGCGAGTTGTTCACGTTCATAGTTCTGGATGGTGACGCCGATCTGCCGCAGCACCTGCTGGTTTACCTGGCTGACCGCCGTGCCCAGCGCCCCGATGGCCGCAGGGGTGTTGAAGTCGAAGATCGGCATGAAATCTTCATGGCCGAAATACTGCTCCGGTTCCAGCCCGCAGCGGGACATGAGGGCATAGGTGATGCTGACGGTGGCGGCGGATTTGAATTGCACCTCGATGTTGTACTCATCGTACTCCTCCAAAAAGGAACCGTCAACGATATAGAGAATGTCCTGCCTGTGTTCGTCCCAGTATTCCTCCGCCAGCTTGGCGGCCACATCAGCCAGTTGCTGGGCCAGGTCGTTGCTGCTCACATCGTAGTTGCGTTCCAGCATAGCCGACAAAGGCCCAATGTGCCGTTCCTCCAGCTGCCACAGCCAGGGGGTGCGGGAATGTTCCCGCGTGCCGGTGTCGGAAATATCGAACACATAGCGCAGGCGGGGCCGGTCCCCGGAATCGTCCACCAGGGCGATGCCCTTGGAACCGCGCCGCACATACCGGCCCATGCGGTCATTCCACAGGTCGTACTCGGCGCAGGCGGTAGCGTCCGGGCGCTGAGCGTAGATCATCAGCTGCTCATGGAATGGATACTTGTAGAGCCTGGCAGCAGTGGTGAGAAAGCCCGCCCACTCCTGCCAACTGCCGGTGAGCTGGACCGCGACCTTCTCCGCCATCTGCGCGTACATTTCTGCTTTGGTTGGCATGGTTATCTGTCCTCCCTTCCATTCAGGAATCGAAAAGGGGCGGCACGGTGGCCGCCCCGGCTGGTCAAAACAGGGTGTTACTCGTCAAAATCCGGGTACAGTTCCAGCTCGTCAAACTCGACGTCAGTCATGGCACGCAGCTTGGCGAGGGTGCTGTCGGTCAGGGCCAGCAGTTCGGTCTCGTCCGGCTCCAGATGGCCACGCATCTCGGACAACGCCTCGATGGCTCCCAGGCGACTGCCGGGGTTGTAGATACACAGCAAATTGGTTTCCTCAAAGGTCATAGCGTTCATATCAGATCTCCCTTTCCGCGCTCTTTTTGGGCGCTGTCTTTTTGTGTTCGGATTTAGGCTGACTTTTCAGCTGATCCATGACGGACTTCTTCTTGTCCCGATCTTCCCGGTGGGCGGCGGCCGCCAAATCCATGAGAGAGATGGGCTGGCCGCTGCGGGCCTGCTGTTCCAGCTGGGCCACCGTCGGCTCCTTGGTGCCGTTGTTGATAACGCCGTCGATCATGCCATAGTCGTCCTCAACCGTCATCTCCGCACTTTTCAGCGGATTGTCCGGCAGGAAGCCGGGGATTTGCTGAAAGCCAAAACTGTCGCAGTAATGACAGGATACCTTGCCGTCCTGCTTGATGGCAACGATGTCACTGACGCTCATAGACGGGTGGCGGTAGTCGGCAGGGTGTTCGTTGTTGAAGCGGTATTCAAGATTATCCAGCACGCTGCCTTTCAGGTCGCCGGGTGTGAGCGGCGCAGTATAGACCAGATCGTAGTTATCGCGCTGCACAGTCCGCCCGATGGACTTGATCCATTCCAGCCCCTCGTAGCGAATGTCCCTCAGTTCGTCGGTGTGCTTCACCTGATAGATGGCATAACAATCGCCCTTGTGGTTGAGAAACGCCTGCTCTCGTTCCTGCTGGTGGTCCATACGCTCCTTGACCTGAGCATCAAAGGAGGGACTATCCTCCCATTCCTCACGGGTGACGGCAAAAATGCCATCGTGAGCGTCCAGGTCGGCAGTATCAAAGGCCATCGCGGGGTTTTCGCCCTGCTGGACCATGTAAACGGTTAGGTCCTGCGCCATCAGCTCATAGGCGCGTTCTTTGGAAAGGGGCAGAAGGTCGCTGTCCAGGTAGCCGCACTTTTCCAAATCGTCTTGGGTCAGCGCCGGGTCCGGCATGGGGTATTCGTCCAGCGCCTGCTCCGGGGCATCCGGCAGCTGGGTGACTTCCGGCACAGCGGCTTGGGCCGCTGCCTGCATCTGTTGGATTGCCGCCTCCTGCAAGGTCTCGATCATGGACAGCGGTGCATAGCGAATGGACTGGCCGCCCATGCCGCGCATCTCACAGATTTTCAGCGCAGCGGTGGACAGCGACAGCTCCGGCGCATCCAGCTGGCCGCCGTCCAGCTGCTTCATGGTCGCTGCATCGTAGAGCGTGTAGTCCCAGCCGGTGTCGCAGGACTGAACATGAAGATAAGTGGCATCATCAACCAGCAACAGGGCCTCCTGGGCTTCGGCGCTGGGCTGGGTCCTTTCAGTATCGAAGGATACCGGGAATTCCTTATCAGAGTTCCACGCAGTATCTACGCCCATCGCCCTCGCTTCATCCGCCATTTTCACAAGGTTGGGGTCAGGTTCCGGCACCAGCTGGTCCAGACGATCCAACAGCTCGGCAGCTTTTGTGACCGCTTCTCCAGGTTCATTTTCATCGGCAAATTCCTGGAGCCAGTCCCGAACACCGCTGGCATCCCCGCTGCGGAGCGTAGCGGTCAGTTCCCGCAGCGCATCCTCACGATTATCCACCTGATCCCGATATTCATAGGTATCGTAGTCAAAAGAAAACTGGTCGATGTCGGCTGCCAGCTGCTCGATAGGGTCCAGCTGCGGTTCCGGGGCAGCAGTCAGGTCAATACCGCGCTCCTTGCAGATAACCTTATAGTGCCGGTCGATGTCGTTAATCAGCTCACCGGCGGTCTTATTGATAGTTTCCAAACTGGCCCGCAGCTCCGGCAGCTCCTTACCCTGGCTCCAGTTGGCGATGTAGCCGAAGCTGTTCTCGCCGGTCTGGATACCGTAATACTGGCAAACCGCGTAGGAAATGCTCTCGGCCTCCACCTCCTCGGTGTTGCGGTCTTTCTTCTTGGGCGGCTCCTTGTCACCGGCCCTGACCGCTTCCTCCTGAGCCTTAGCGTAGTTGTGCAGCTTGCTGTGGGCGATCTCATGGACGGCGGCGGAAACGGTCTGTACCTCGCTCATGCCAGCACGGATGGCGATGCGCTGCCGGTCCGGCGAGAAATATCCGTCCATGTTGGCTGCCATCGGCTCCACAGAGAGCGGCACCGGCGCGGACCGGCGCAGCGCCTCCATGAAAGCCTCGTAGTTCTGGACGTTCCCGGACAGGGTGGACGCCAGCTCCGGCAGGGGTTTGCCGTCCGTCTGGCTTACATCGAACACCTTCACCGGGCGGAACATGGGGATCTCAACTTCCCGTTCCTCCATGACCGCCTTGCCCTCTGCGTCCAGGATGGGGGCCTTGGTGTCCGGGTCCAGCTTCTGTTCCTCAATCTTTTTCTTGAATGGCGTGGGCGCAATGATGGTAATGCCGTGTTCGCCGCGCTTCACATGACGCTCAAACTGATTTTTCCACTTGTTGTACCCGGCCACCAGCGTGGCGTCCGGCTTCTGCATATAGATGAGCATGGTGTTGTTGACGGAGTAGCGGTGGAACCGGGACATCACGGACAGGTAGCGCATATACTTTTCGCTCTCGAACAGCTCCTTGATACCCTGCTCGATGCCCGCCGTGATTTGCTGCAACCGTTCCCGGTTGGTGGGTTTGTCAGCCATGATGTTCACTCTCCCTTCTATGGCCGAAATTTCAGCGGTGTGTTCTGCGATCCACTGGTCCTGTTCCTCGGTGCTGCTGTCGAGAAAGGTGTCCAGCAGATAGCCCATGTAGTCTTTTTTCTGGATGGCCTCCAAAAAGCGCGGGTGCGGGTCCTCGTCCGGCATCTTGGGGGGATAGTCGGCCTCCCATTTTCGGAGCAGGTGGTAGTAGTCCGTCAGGACGCGCCAGCCGTGTTCCCGTTTTTCTTTCCGTACCTGCGCCTCGGATTTTTGCCGGACATAGCTTCGCCGGGGCGGGGCCTTGCTGTCATAGGAAAGGCCAAAATCCTGGGCCAGCTTTTCGGCGGCCTCCTTGGGGGACAGGTCATAGAGCCGGGCGGTGAAGTCGATCACGTCGCCGTCTGCGCCGCAGCCAAAACAGTGGAAACGGGTGTCCACCTTCATGCTGGGGTGGCGGTCATCGTGGAAGGGGCAGCAGGCCATGCCGCCGCGCCCCACCGCGATGCCGTAAAGCTCCGCCGCCTCCCGGACGGTGACGGACTGTTTTACGACTTCAAAGACGCTCTCGCCCATGCTCACTTGCCGCCCGCTTTCGGGATGGGTGGTTTGTACCCGGCGGCCTTGGCCCGTTCGCTGGCGGCCTTGCGGCGCTCGGCGCTGTACGGCTCCCGCACCGACACGCAGCGTTTGGGCACCGTAAAGGTCTGACGGTCCTTTTTCACGATCTGGTCCGGGTACTTCTCCGCCAGCCGCCGCAGCTTTTCCAGCAGGCGCGGGTCGTGGGAATAGACCTCGGCGGTGGCCTCGGCCTGGTTGTAGAGGATAATCGTTTCCTGTTCATACAAACTCAGTTTCATTTGCCGCCGCCTTTCTGCCGGTCAAAGTCCAGCTTGAAGTTGACGTACTGGCCGGTATCCTCCAGCACCACGGTGGCGTCGTAAGTCTTGCCGCTTTTCTCGGAGTACAGCCCCGCCACATGGGCGCGGCCATCTTTTAGCAGCGCCGCCACAAGGGCTTTGGTGGGCTGCTTGCGCTTCGCTGCCCACCAGTTGTTATTCTTCCAGATTGCAAAATTGCAAGATTTGTCCTGGCAGAAGAAGCCTTTTTGCATTTCTGCAATCTCACCGCCGCAGCGGGGGCATTTGCCCACCACCTCGCGGGGCGGGGCAAACAGGTACTCGCTGCCCTTGATGACCTGATAGGTCCCCACCAGCTCCTTCAGCATGGCGGTGATCTCGGCCATGAAGTCCTCCGGGGCCAGCTCGCCGCGCTCGATCTCACCCAGCCGGTACTCCCACTCGGCGGTCAGCAGCGGGGATTGAAGCTGCTCCGGCAGGACGGTAATCAGGGAAATGGCATCGTGGGACGGCAAAAGCTGCACGGTTTTCTTGTTCTTTTTGCGTTCCAGAAAGCCGGTGGACACCAGCTTCTCCAAAATCCCGGCGCGGGTGGCGGGGGTGCCCAGCCCTTTGCGCTCGGCGTCCTCCGGCATATCGTCCTTCCCGGCAGTTTCCATCGCGGAGAGCAGGGTGTCCTCGGTGAAATGCTTGGGCGGGGTAGTCTTGCCCTCCTTGACGGCGGCACCGGCGACCGGCAGCTCCTGGCCTTCGGCCAGTTCCGGCAGCGCCTTATCTTCGGAATTGCCGTCCTGTTCCGGCGCACTTTTCATGCTGGCCCGGTAGGCGGCATCCAGCGCCCGCCAGCCGGGTTGCTTCACCGTGCGGCCTTTGGCGGTGAACTCCGCGCCATCGCACTCCACAACAACGGCAGTTTCCGCAAAGATATAGGGCTGGGCCACAGCGCACAGCAGCCGCAGGGCCACCAGCTCCAAAATCGCTCGTTCGCCCACCGGCAGCGCGATCAGATCCGCCTCCCGGATGTTCCGGGTGGGAATCACGGCATGGTGGTCGGTCACTTTCTTGTCGTTGATGACCGCCGCCGCATCGCAGGAAATGGCGATGCCCTTGCGGAACGGCATGGTGTTGGCGACCAAATTCACCAGCACCGGCAGGCCCTCGGCCATATCAGAAGTCAAGTAGCGGCTGTCCGTCCGGGGATAGGTGCAGAGCTTCTTTTCATAGAGGTTTTGCAGATAGTCCAGCGTCTGCTGCGCCGTATAGCCCAACAGGCGGTTGGCGTCCCGTTGGAGGGTGGTCAGGTCATAGAGGGCGGGTGGCTTCTCGGATTTGTCCCTGCGCTCCACCTGTTTCACCGTGGCGGCCGCACCCTGACAGACAGTTTTCAACTGTTCGGCATCGGCTTTCTTGTCCATGCGGGCGCTGGCAGCAGTAAAACCGGGCAGGTCCAGAGCCACAGAATAGAACGGCACCGGCTTGAAGGCGTCGATCTCGGCCTCCCGCTGGACGATGAGGGCCAGCGTCGGGGACATGACCCGCCCGATATTGAGGGTGCGGTGGTACAGCACCGAAAACAGCCGGGTGGCGTTGATACCCACCAGCCAGTCGGCCTTGGCCCGGCAGAGGGCCGCCTGGTGCAGCCCGTCATAGTCCGTACCGGGGCGCAGGTGTGCAAAGCCCTCCCGGATGGCGGAATCCTCCATGCTGCTGATCCACAGCCGTTTCATGGGTTTGGTACAGCCCGCCAGGCAGTAGACCGTGCGGAAGATCAGCTCACCTTCGCGCCCGGCATCGCAGGCGTTGACTACCTCGGTCACGTCCTCCCGCCGCAGCAGGGTGCGCAGCACGTCAAACTGTTCCCGCTTGTCCTTGGCGATGGTAAAGCGCCAGGTCTCCGGCAAAATCGGCAGATCGTCATAGCGCCACTTGGCATAGTCGGGGTTGTAGGCGGCGGCATCCGCCAGCCCGGCCAGGTGCCCCAGGCACCAGCTCACCAGCCAGCCGTTGCCTTCTAAATAGCCATCTTTGCGGGTGGCGGCCCCCAGCACGGCGGCCAGGGAGTTTGCCACCGAGGGTTTCTCGGCAATTACCAATTTCATTTTTGCTTCCTCCTTTCACGCAGCCACGCAGTCAGCTCTTTGTGGCAAAAGCCCACGCAGGGCTGGCCGGGGCGGTAGTTTCCACAGCCATAACAGGGGTGGCCGGGAGATAAAGAGGGAGGGCGGGAAGCCGCCTTCCCGCCCTCCGGCCTGCGCGTCATCATGGGTTCAAAGGGGTTGTCGGTGAACCGGGTCATTTGGCCGGGGTCTCGCTTTTCTCATCGCCGCCCCCGTCGGCGTCCTCCGGCTCGTCGGATTCCTCGGTCTCCCAGGGGTCCGCATCCTCCTGTTCGGTATCGTCCTCGCCGTAGTCGTAATCATCCAGGTCATCGCTGCCCTTGGTCTTGGGCTTCTGCTTGATGAATTTGAAGTAGACCAGCGCACCGATGCCGCCCAGCACAGCCAGCACCACCAGCAGCATCGCCGGGTTCAGCCCTGCCGGTTCCTGTTCCGGCTCGGTTTCTGCCTCCGGGTCAGGGGTGGGTTCCGGCTCCTGGCCCGTACACTCCGCCATATTCACGGCGCACACCGGGCAGGCCATGTTCACCGCACCGGCGGCACACTTCTCGGTGCAGTTGCAGACGGCGGGGGCTTCCTGCGCCGTCTCACCGTCCTCCATCAGCGCCTCCAGATCGGCCTCATCCACCTGGTTCAAGAAGTGGACGGCAGTCTCCTTGTCCTTGTTGGCGCGGTCAATGAGGATATAAAAGTAGTTGCCTGCCTTGGTGGTGACGGTGATGAGCTGCTTGTTGCCGCCAAAGTCATCCACCAGGGCCGCGTTGCCCTCCGGGGTCAGGGCGGGGCTGTCCTCAGTTTCCTCCACCACCACGTTGCTGTCATTGGTGGCGTCCGCAGCCAGTGTGGCTATCGGTGCAGGGTCAGCGCCCTGGGCAAAGGCGGTCACAGAAAAGCCGCCCATCAGCATCAGGCAGGTGCAAAGGGCGGCAAAGGTTCTGAAAATCTTCTTATTCTTCATGGGTCATTTCCTCCTGTTCAGAATCAGCGGGACCCGCCGCCCGGCCGGGCACCATGCCGCCGGACAGCATGGCGGACAGCTGGGCCGGGGTCATGCGCAGGGCGCGCACCATCTGGACGATCTCCAGGTTCTCCGCCTCGGTTTTCTGCGCTTCCAGGTCTTTCAGCTTTTCCTGCTGTTCCGCGATCTTCTCGCGAGTTTTGGCGATCTCCTGGTCGATGCGCTCGATTTTGTTTTTAGCCATAGTCAAATCACTCCATTCCATATCGCTCTTTCCAAGCGTAGTTGCGCCCCAAACCTTTGACGGTTTTGAGATGGGGCATCGCGTTTTCTTCGATGGCAAGCGCCCGCCGGTACAGGTCGGGGTGCTGCCGTTTCAGGGCTTCGATTTCCTCTCGCTTCATGCTGGGACAGAAGAAGCAGGACGATTTGCCGGGCAGAGGCAGACCCGCCTCCTGGATCGCCCGAATACAATCGTCCCGCGTCCAGTGCCAATCCTCGATCAGCGGGTAGCGGTTCTCATATTTTTTGTCCGCTTCATTGAATTTTCTGGAATGCTTGCTCATACCGTTTCCGCTCCCCGGCATCGTAGCCGATAAACCGTGTGACCCGGTTCCCGGCCTGCCACACAGCGCGGCACAGCGGGTGGTGGTTACAGAACTTTTCCTGCGGCCCGACCTTGTGCTTCTGAGAACACCGCTTAAACCCGTAAGCAATGGAGGGAAGCGTGCCGGATCGCAGACACTCTGTTTCCAATGTCAGGCGGTTGCCGTTGCGGTCCATCTTTTCCACCACCGTGATGGGCGGCATACCGTGGGCGCGAAGCCATTCGTTCATAGTTTCAAGGAACTGATAGGTGTGGGGATGTTCCGCCCCGGTATCCGCAAAGGTGATAAGGTCAACGGGAATCCCGTGCTGATGAAGCCCAACTAAAAGAGCGGCACTGTTCGTGCCGCCCCCAAAGGATACAATATTCAGTTTTTATACCTCCGCAAAAAATCACCAATTCATCAAGCCGTAGCCCTTGATGCACTCGTAGGTCAAGGAATAACTCTTGATCTTGCAAGCGTCGCCGGAATTGCCCTCCACGGTGTAAACCCGGCTGCCATCGGTGCCGACAACAATGCCCACATGGTCGGCGCTGCCGTCCAGGTCCCAATCGAAGAAGATTGCGTCGCCGGGGGCGATGTTGGCGTAATCCCGCCCGCCCCATTGTCCATGCGACTGGAACCAGGGAATGCCCTGGGACTGGCAGGCGGCAAAGCGCGGCTCGGAAAGGCCCATCTGGCCGTAGCACCAGGACACAAAGCAGGCGCACCATTCCACGCGGGAATTAAAGCCGTACCAGCTCCAATAGGGCTGGCCGCCCACGTTGCCTACCTGGCTTTTGGCGATGTCCACCACCGCCTGATTGCCAGGCCGGGTGCCGTTGACAAACTCCACACCGGCCAAACTCTCGGAATCGCTGGTGTCGGCGGACCCGCCGCCGAAGATCAGGGGCTTGTTGCCCAGCGTCTGCCGGTACACCTGGTACATTTCCAGCTGGTCAGGCGTCAGCAGCTCCGAAGCCACGGAGGAGATGGGCTTGCTGGTGAGGGTCACATTTAAGATGTAATAGTTATAGGGCACTTCCACATCATACTCGTTGCCCTCGCTGTCAGTCCGGGTCTCGGTGCGGTAGCGCACCTCCACTTCCTCGGTCAGCGTCAGCTGGTATTGGGCTGCGAAGATGCGTTCCAACTCCGCCTGAGCGCTTGCCCGCGTGTAGCCCTGCAAGACGGCGGACAGATAGGCCGCCAGCTCATGCGGGTCGTGGCCGATCATGTCCAGGTCATAGCGGTACTCGTCGTAGCCGGGGTGGCTGCTCTCGATGTTGTCGATCTCGGCTTGCAGCGCGGCCTCCTTGGCGGCGTAGTCGGCCTCCACCGCCACCAGCTCCGGGTCATCGGAGGGGTAGGTGGTGCCGGAGATCGCCGAACCGATGCTCTGCGCCATCATGGAACAGGAGGACATGGTGTTGAGCAGCAGGCAGACCAGCAGGAAAATCGCCAGCACGATGCCAAAGCCCTTTTTGTGGCGCATCACATAGGCCCCGGCCTGCTGGGCTTTCTCCTTGACCGTCTTGGCCGCCTTGCCGGTCTTTTGGGCGGCACCGGCGGCGCTCCCGCCGGACTGTGCGGCCCGTTTGGCGGCGGCGTACTGTTTCTTGATTTGCTGTTTCTGCTGCCAGCGGGACAGTGGATTACTGGCTGCCGCAGGGTTTTCATAGACGGATTTCTGGAACAGCGCCTCGATGTTGGCCTTTTCCAGCTTCCGCTCGGCCTGGGCGGCCTTGCGGTAAGGTTTCAGTTTGTGGCTGCGGTAGCCCTCCCGGACCAGATGCACGCCGGTCTCTACGGCTTCCTCGGACTTGTGGGCGCTCTCCACGCCCACGTTATCGTCCTCGGTCTTGCGGATCTCCTGATGGAGCTTACCCGCCACCGCGTTGCCCGGCGCGTCCCGCACCGTATGGGACAGTTTGGAGGGCGGCCGGGGCTTATCCTCCAGCACCAGCTTGGTCGTGACCTTGCCGGTCTTGGGGTCCACCTCGGCCCGCTTGACCTGCTTTTTCGGGATTTTTGCCTGCGCCTTATCCGCTTTGGCGGCGGCCTTTTCCGCCTTGCGGATGGGCTTCTCCAGCGCCGGGTCCGCCCGTTCTTCCTCCGTAAAGCGCAGGCGCGGTTCCTTAATCAAACCATTCCCCCAGCATGAGGGAGGCCGCCATGCTGGAAAGCTCCGCATAGGCCGCCAGCCCCAGCGGACCCACAAAGCGGCACTCGGTCAGGCAGGCATAGAGCTGGGCCACCACGTCGGCCAAAATCTGGACCTCGGTGCCCTCCAGCACGGCACCTCCGGCCTGCCCGCGCTGGACCTTGGCGGCGCACAGAATCTCCACCAGCCGCAGCAGGCCAATTTCGCCGGTTTCAGTCAGTTCAGCGGCCTGGTCCGCCGCCGTGCGGCACTCGGAAACGGCGTCCGCCATCGCCGTCAGCAGCGCGGTGCGCTGAGTTTCCAGCGCCCGGTCCAGAAACATCATGTGGTCGTTATGCAGAATTTCGGGTTTCATCGTCCATCAGCCTCCTTCATTTCCTGGGGTTTGGTCGTCATAATGCGGTACAGTTCGGTATTCTTGGGGAAGTGGTCCACAAAGGGCAGGATGGTGGAGCCGTAGAACAGCAGCCCCTCGCCCTCGCCGGAGTGGGTCACATAGGACAGCTGGTGCGGGGAAATGCCCAGCTGCCGGGCCAAAATCTGCCGGTCACCGCCCGCCTGGTTGAGCATATACACGAAGTCGGAGTTTTCAAAGATGTTCTCCACCTCGCGGGAAGAAAGCAGGTCCTTCACGTTCTGGGTGATGCCCGTGGGAATGCCGCCCCACTTGCGGAACCGCTTCCAAATCTCCACCGTGTAGGCGGCAGTCTGTTCCTCTTTCAAGAGCAGGTGCATCTCGTCGATGTAGTAGCGGGTAGACTTGTGGGCAGCGCGGTTGATGGTGACGCGGTTCCACACCTGGTCCTGGACCACCAACATACCGATCTTTTTCAGCTGCTTGCCCAGCTCCTTGATGTCATAGCAGACAATGCGGTTGTTGATGTCCACGTTGCTGCGGTGGTTGAACACGTTGAGGGAGCCGGTGACGTAGATTTCCAGCGCCGTGGCGATGTACTGCGCTTCTTTCTCATCCTGCGCCCGCAGCAGGTCGTACAAATCCTCCAGAATGGGCATATTCTCCGGGCACGGATCGTTGAGGTAGTCCTGATACACCAGCCGCACACAGCGGTCAATGATGGTTTTCTGCACCGGCTGCAATCCGTCCTTGCCGCCTACGATCAGCTCGCACAGACTGAGGATAAAATCGGATTTGAGGGACAACGGGCTGTCCTCGTCCGAATAGTCCAGGTTCAGGTCCATCGGGTTGATATAGTTGGTGGAGGTGGGCGAGATTTTGATGACCTGCCCGTGTAGCCGCTCCACCAGCGGCGCGTACTCGGCCTCCGGGTCGCAGATGATGACATCATCCGAAGTCAGCAGGAAGCAGTTGGCGATCTCGCGCTTGGCGCTGAAAGATTTGCCGCTGCCCGGCGTGCCCAAAATCAGGCCATTGGGGTTTTTCAGCAGCTTGCGGTCCACCATAATCAGGTTGTTGGACAGGGCGTTGATGCCGTAGTACAGCGCTTCCTTGCCATTTTGAAAAAGCTCCTGTGTCGTGAACGGCACAAAAATAGCCGTAGAGCTGGTGGTCAGACCCCGCTGGATCTCCACCTGGTTCAGCCCCAGCGGCAGGCTACTCATCAAGCCTTCCTCCTGCTGAAAGTCCAGCCGGGTCAGCTGGCAGTTGTACTTCTGCGCGATGGAACTGGCCTGGAAGATGTTGTTGCCCAGCTGGCGGGGATTGTCCGCCGTGTTCAGCACCAGGAACGTCACCAGGAACATCCGCTCGTTGCGGCTTTGCAGGTCCTGCAACAGCTTCTTAGCCTCGGCCCCGTAGGTGGCAAGGTCGGAGGGGATGATGTCCATGTCATACCCGGCGCGGACGGCCTTTTTCTGTTCCTCGATCTTGCTGCGGTCCAGGTCGGTGATCTTGCGCTTCACCGTCTTGATGGCCTTCACCTGATCCACCGACTGGATGTGCAGATTCACAATGAGGGAACTTTCCATATCGAGAAAATCCGCCAGCATACGGTCATTCAGTTCCGGGGCCAGAATCTGCACGAAGCTGACGGACCCGTACTTCTTTCCCATGCGGAACTGCTTGCCGGTGCGGAACTCAAAGCCGGACGGCGCAATAAAGTCTTTGGTGGAAAGACCGCTGGGAGCCAGCCAGTCCCACTCGAACTGGAAGGGCGCCTGCTCGTCCATGTGGAAGATGGCGTGGAGCTGGGCCAGCCGAGCTTTACCGTCCAGGACCTCGGCGGCCACGCCCAGCCGCTTGAAGTTGTTCAGCACATCGGTCTCGATACGCTCCAGACGGGGCTTGGCGGAGCGGATGCTGTCGGCCTCGATGGAAAAGGTCAGGTACTTGGTCTTGATGAGGCCGTTGTTGCCCCGCGCCAGCTGGTTTTGCAGCATCTGCGTGTACTCCACCCGGATGGGGTCAAAGTCATCTCCCTGAGCCGGGATGGTGATGCTGTTGGCGAAGGTCTCCTGGGACGCTGCCAGGTTCAAAAAGGACAGCTGGAAACGGATGGAGCTGTCAAAATAGTTGAGGAAATCGCACCAGCCTTCAAAGATGGCGGTCTTGTCCTCGTTCTGGCTCAGCTGGTAGTTGATGTCCTGGAACTGGATGGTTTTCGTGTAGCGGCCATCCGCCACCTTGCAGATGCCGTCCGGCCACATCCGCTCATAGGGGATGCTGTCCTGGGCGGACTGTTCCTTTTTGCCCGTGCGGTTGGCGCGGGCAATCGCTGCCTCGATCTGTTTGCGTTCGGCGCGGGACAGCTTACGCCGGGGTTTGGTCTGCGGCTCTGCCGGTTCGGCCTGCCGCTTTGTCTTTGCCGTGAACAATGTCATACACCTCCTTGTCGAGATTTGCCTGCCGCTCCAACACGGCATAGAAGTTGTTGGTGCGGTAGGGGCGCTGCTTGGGCCGGATGACGGCTACCTTGAGGATGTTGCCGATGATCTTTTCCAGGGGCTGGCCGTGTTTTTCATACATCGCCAGCATGAAGAAGGGCAGCATGACGAGCATCATGCACATGGCCGCCACGCTGTTGCCAGCAGGCCCCCGGAGCAAAAAGAAAAGCGGCACGCCGATGAGCGCCCCGCAGCCGAAGCAGACAAGCTGCCTCTTGGTTAAGTTGAACGCGACCTTGGTTTTGACTTTCGTCAGGTCTTTGGGTACGGGTACATAAGCCATTTTGAGCATCCTCCTTCCTGGCTCAGTGCGCCTGAAACACTGCTTTGGCGAGACTGCCGGTCTTGAACAGCGTAAAGCACAGCAGCACGGTGTAGCCCACGCAGCTCCAGATTGCCATGATGATGTCCTCCTCGGTGGCGATATTCTGCACCAGCACGGCGTAGATCGCCACACAGACGATAATCAAAAATGCCTGGAAGCCCAGAGCCAGCAGGCTGCGCAAGTAGTTCTGGCCCATGCCGCCCCATTCCTTGCCCATCATGGTCGCCATCGGGATGGGGGCCACCGACGTGACAAGGTAAATTTCGATCATACGGCCATAAATGACGATGAAAATGCAGATATACAGCGCCCACATGGTAATGCCGATAAAGAGCGACTGGAACCACAGGCCGAACAACGGCCCCAGGTCCATATCCATCAGCCGGGACTCCATATCGGTCATAACAGCGGAGATGTCGATGGAAGCGTCCGAACCGATGATGCCAGACGCCTGGGCCACCACGCTTTGGGCCATGTCGAACACGGCCATGACGAGGTTCCAGGTGTTGGTGACGAGCAAAATCGCGGCGGCAGACTTGAACACCCATTTGAAGATCATCCAGGTGTCCACGTCATGCAGGTTGTTGCGGTCGGTAATCATCTGGATCAGCTCCAGCGTCATCACGATGGCCAGGATCACGCCAGCAATCGGCACCATGATGGAGTTGGAAAGGTTCTGGATCATACTGAAAATGCTGCCGTTCCACCCCTGCGGGGTCTGGCCCACCTGCGTGGCGATGTCTCCGACCTGCTGGTTCACGCTGTCGAACATCCCCGTTAAGTTTCCCATGATACCGCCCACCAGCATTTCTTTCAGCCAGTTGGTCAGGGCATCCAATAAGAAATCCATACGGTGTCAGCCTCCTTTCTGCCCCTCCCGCGCACAGCGGGAGGGGGCGAGGATTTCAGCGGGGTACGATCAGACGGTGAACAGGCCGGACAGCAGCGGTACAAGGACCATGCCCACGATGGCGACGCCCGCGCCGGCCATGAGCTGTTTCATGCCCTGCGATTTCGCGCCGGGGTTGTCGTTGCCGTAACCTTCCAGCAGGTTGATGACGCCCCATACGCCGAGACCGGCACCGAGGGCGATAACGAGGGTCTGGAGAACGGTGATTGCCTGATTAAAAAATTCCATAAATAAAGTTGGCCGGAATCTGTTTTGAAATTGGTTTTTAGTCATGGTTCATAGGCATACAAAAGCCGGACAATCTGCCGCCCGGTTTTCGGGCTGGCTGATTCCGGCCTTCCTCCTTTTTCATTATTTTGATAGAGATCGTCCGCTTTGTACGCCGATGGCCCCAGCGGGGCGGTTGTGGCGGATAGATAGGACCCCTCCTTTCACAGCGGAGCATCATTCGTTGGCTGCGGCGTCGATCTCATACACGTCGCAGACCTGGTTGGGTTTGAGCTTCAGCCGGGCCTTGAGATAGCCTTCAATATCAAAGGTGTTCTTCGGGTCGGCGTCGGCGGTGTACTTGTAGTTGGGGTGCTGGGTGATGTCGTACTTGTCCGAGAGGAACGGCCGCACACCGCGCAGCTGCAAAATGCACTTGCTGCCGTCCATGACGGCCAGCTCGTCTTGGCTCATCAGCGCCTTCCCCAATTTTTGATAGTTGAGCGAGTGGGAAGTCTCCCGCCCCCGGCTCTCTCCGGTGTTGTAGGTGTCGATGGTCTCTTTCCCAAGCACGGCTTCCAGCTCCTTCAACGTGGTCGGCTCTTTGCCGCCCAGGAAGATGGAGGTATCCATGTTGCCGATGATGGTATCAGCGTTGTCCTTGTAGATGGCCTTGAGCTGGCTCTGCGCCTGCAACACCAGACAGGCAGAGATTTCTCGACTGCGGATGGTGGCGACCAACTTCTCCAGCTTGGGGATCTGGCCAATGTTGGCGCACTCATCAATGAGGCAGCGCACATGAACCGGCAGCCGCCCGCCGTACACATCGTCAGCCTTTTCGCATAGTAAGTTAAACAACTGCGTGTAGCACATGGAAATCAGGAAGTTAAAGCTATCATCAGTGTCCGACATGATAAGAAACAAGGCCGTTCGTCGGTCTCCCAGGGTGTCCAGCTCCAGCTCGTCATAGGCTGTGACCTCCCGCAGCTCGGCAATGTCGAACACCGCCAGCCGTGCGCCGCAGCTCACCAAAATCGACTTCGCAGTTTTGCCTGCGGCCAATTTATATTTGGCATATTGGCGCACCGCAAAGTGGTTGGGTTCCCGCTCTTTCAGCTCATCAAACATCAGGTCAACGGCATTTTTGAACTCCTCATCGTCCTCCCGGACCTCCATGCTGTTTATCATTTCGATGAGTGTGGAAAAGTTCTGTTCCTCCACCGGGGCCTCGTAGTGGATGTAGCCGATGAGCGCACAGTACAGCAGCGTCTCGGCCTTGACCCAGAAATCGTCCCCGGCCTTCCCCTCGCCCTTCGTATTCGCAATCAAGGTCGTGACCAGCTTCAAAATATCCTTTTCGCTGTGGATGTAGCTGAAAGGGTTATAGTGCATGGACTTCTTGAAGTTGATGGTATTCAGCACCTTGATCTGGTACGGCTCATAGATGACCTTGCCGTTCTTATTCTTCACCGGCTTGCCGTCCTTGCCCAGCTTTGGCGCGCCCCGCTGAAGCATTTTGCCGCACTCCACCAGGATGGTGCCCTTCGGGTCCGTGACCACATAGGAGCTGTGCATCTGCATCAAATTCGGCTTGAGCCAGAAGCGGGTCTTGCCGGAGCCGGAACCGCCAATGACCAGCACGTTCTTGTTGCGGGCATACTTGGGGTTCTTGGGGCGGCTGGACATGGTGAGCCGCTCGGTCTGGGTCAGAATGACGTTATTCTGGAACACCGGGTCGATGTAGGGGGCAATATCCTCATGGGTGCCCCAACGGGCCGAACCATACTCCACGTTGTGGCGGTACTTCTTGGCGTTCTTGCCTTTCAGATACACCGCCAGCCGCAGGCCAGCGCCGCAGCAAATCCCCACGGCCAGGTCCAGCGGGTGCAGGCTGGGCCACCAGCTACCCAGCGCCACCGGCAGGGTGGAGAAGAATGAGAGCATTTTGGCCGAAGCGTCCGCCCCGGTCGCCAGCCGCCAGGCTTCCCCCAGGTTGGTGGCAAACAGGCCCAGCAGGAAATAGGGCAGGTTCAGCAGCACCAGCTTTTTCAAATTCAGCTGCTTCATCGTTCCAGCTCCTTCCGGCGGCTGCGGTCCACCACGGTATTTTTGAGCAACTCCTTGAACTGGGCCAGCTTCGCCAGCACAGACGGGCGCTCGCTGCGATCGGCCTTCTTGACCTTCTTCTGGGTGTACTCCGAGAATGCCGCCGTCAGGGCGTCGGCGTCACGGGCTTTGAAGAAGATTAGGTACTTGGGCGGCGAGGCGCTGCGGTCCTTTTTCACCGCATAGTCCACGCCGTACTTGCGGGCGATGCGCTCAAAGTCCCGGATAGACGGGTCGTTGATCTCGATGTTGGAGACGCCCTGGTTCTGCCCGATGAGCTGCTTCACGGTCTGCTTGCCCTTGGGGGTGACGGGGGAATCTCGGCTGCGCTGCTTTTCCAGCTTTTTCTCCCTGCGGTGGGCCATGTACTTGGATATGGCGGCTTTGAACAGCCGCCCGGTGAACTTGGTGCCGCTGACAACCAGCGTCAAGGTTCTGTTTTCTACTTCCTCCTGCATAGGTCATCGCCTCCTTTCCACGGATTTTGCAGGGGTGGCGCTTGATACTAAGGCGGGACCACCAGCCGCCGTAACAGGTGGCGGCCCATCATACCGTCACCAGAATCAGCGACCGCAGTTCCGCAAAGTGCAGCTTTCCCTTGGGCGTCACCAGCGTGTAAGAGCCAGTGTGGCCGTTGCGGCAGAAATCCTTCACGCAGAACAGCCCATCGTTGGCGCTCTTGGCGTAGGGCAGCACACAGCCGGAGGGGGCGCGGTAAACGTACCGGCGTTCCAGCAGAAAGCGGACGAAGCGCCGCTCCGGCACGTCCAGCTCCTTGGCGGTGGTGCGCAGGTTGGTGCTGTGCCGCAGGTCAATAAACAGGTCGTAGTAGACGGCCTTGCCTTGCAGCCGGGCGTTGTCTGCTTGCAGCGCCGCGTTCTTCTCGCGCTCAGCCAGCAGGTCGGAGCAGAGCTTCAGCAACGCCTCCGGCGAAGTGGCGACCTCCCACAGCTTTTCTCTGGTGAGGTAGGCCCCGTGCTGGCGGATGGTGGGCAGGACTTCATCGAACACCCAGCGTTCAAACCGCTCCGCCGAGGGCAGTTTGCTGTGGACGATGAGGCGGTAAACGTCGCCTTCGGGGATAAAGAGCATCTCTACCATCTGTACGGCGGGGGTTCCGTCTGCCTTTTTGCCAGTCTGGACCCCTATGGAACGTTTCGTTCCACAGCGGGTATGGTCGCGGACAGCCTTGCGGGGATTGGTATATCCCAACGCAGTTGCTACGTCCGTTCCGCAGAACAGGTACTTGCCGTCCTCCTCAATGACGCGGATGCTGCCAAACTCCGGGTTTTTGAAAATTTCCATCTGGTTCATATCGTGCCTCCTTGGGCGGTGCAGCAGAAAAGGCGGCCATTACCAGCCGCCTGCGTGCATATCGTGGTTGACCTGGGCCGTGTAGTGGTTGTTCATGGTGGTGGGCGCGTTGAACAGCACGGTCAGCAGGTACTGTTTCATGTTGCGGATTTCGGTGGTGTTGTTGTGCAGGCACTCCATGACGAACTCGATGTGGGAGCTGTCCAGCTTCAAGAACCGGGACCGCACCACCTCATGGGGGAAGTCCGCCCCGGCGATCCGGGTGGTCTTACGCCTGGCGCAGACCGTTTCCACGATCAGCTCCACGATCTCGTCCAAATCCTCCCGGTAGGTGGCAAACTCCCGGCACAGGTGGTCGTACTCGATGTTCTCCAACACCAAATCCCGATAACTCTGCATTTCTTCCACCGACATCGCATCCCGTCCTTTCCGTTCCGGCGGCCTGGCCGCCGCAGTTTCCCGGAAGGGAATGGAATCGGTACTTGATCCCTGAGTATTTGATTTTTGGGTCTTTGATTTCTCTATATTTAATTCTGCGGGCTTTTCCGTATCCGGGCTATCCAGATACGGGTTTTCCGTATCTGGTGAAGCCGTATCCGGCTGGGGCGTATCCGGCGCTTTGGGCTGGGGCTGCTCATAGATGACATACTCGGTGTCGCTGATGCGCCCCTGCCGGTCCCGCATCTGGTGGCGGACGATGTACCCGGCGGCTTCCAGCTCCCGCAGCGCCCCGCCGATGGCGTCCACGCCCTCCTTGCAGATTTTGGCGAGGCCGCGTGTGGTGTAGTTCCAGTCCTCCGGCAAGGACAGCATCATGGAAAGCAGCCCCTTGGATTTCAGCGACAGCGCCTTGTCGCGCAGGTGGTGGTTGCTCATAACGGTATAATCACGGGTCCGTTCAATACGAAAAACGGCCATTTCATCACTCCTCTCGGCATTCATGGCATGAAAAAAGCCGCAATCTTCAAATAGACTGCGGCGGTCAGGTGCGGTAGTTCCGGCTGTGCCAGGAATACGGCGGCTTCGGCACAGGGGGCCGGGTAAAAACATCCTGCGCGGTGCCGAAGGGCAGGCGCTGCATCACCTGGTCGATCTCGGTGCTTTCCATGTCATGCTGGGATTGGCAATGTTCGCGGATGGCTTCTTCAATGTCTCTAACGGTACACATAGTTCATTCCTTTCTTGGCAAGTGGTGGGTTTACGGGTGGCGGCGCTTTTTCTTCGGCTTGAAGTCTATGATGTGCCCCTCGACAACGTGGGCATGGCGCTTGATTTTGATGTCCCGGCGCTGCTGGCTGAGTAAGGCGGCCTGATAGCCGTCCTCGGTGAGAAACAGCCGCATTTCATCGCCGGGGCTGCCGTAGGAGCCGGAACGCAGGACGGAAAATTCGATCATCCAGCGGGTATTGTCCCGAAACCGTTCCACGGCCAAAATGTTATGTCCTTTCAGCTCGCGGGCTGAAATATCCCTCATAGGCAACTCCTCTCTCAGCGTTCATGCTGTTGCTGTCGCTTGCGCTGCCACTGTTCCAGCAGCTTGATGATGGTCTCCTGCATCCGCTGGGGCGTATAGCTCCGGGGGAAATATTTGCGCAGGGTGTCGCTGGTGAAGGTGATCTTGTCCAGGTCGCTTTTCTTTTCTTCCCCCATGATGACGCGCATCATGTCGAGGGTCAGGTGGCCCTCCTGGCTGTACTTTTTCAGCCGCTGGGCCTGGGAGAGCGACGGCGTAGCCTGTTCGCTGTCCATCGCGTCCAGAAGCTGCGTCTGTTCCTCTTTTTTGAGGAAAGACAGCTCATAGGCCGGGTTGAAGGCAATTTTCTTCTCATCCACCATGTCCAGCAGTTCGGGAATTAACTCGGTAAGGCGAATGTAGCGCATAACCTGTATGCCGCTGCGCTCACCTGCATCTTTCGCCACGCGGTCACGGGCGCTTAACTTCTGTTCAACTTGAACAGAAGTCAGGTCTGTTCTGGCCCCCTGGTGCTTGATGGCCTCCAGCTTCATCTTATAAGCAAAAGCTCGCTCGCTGGGGAGCAGGCTTTCCCGCTGCAAATTGCTGTCAACCATGATAATGGTGGCCTGGTCGTCGTCCAGGTCGCGGACAATGACCGGCATGGTATCCTTGCCAGCCAGCTCACTGGCCCGGTGACGCCGGTGCCCGGCAACCAGTTCATAGCCGCCGTTTGGGTCCGGGCGGGCAATGGCCGGAACCAATACGCCATACTGCCGGATGCTGTCGGCGGTCTCTATCATAGCTTCGTCATCCTTGACCTTGAAGGGGTGGTCCTTGAACGGGTGCAGCTCCGACAGGGGAATTTCCAGAACCTTCTCCCGCTGGGCGTCGGCGCGGCTTTCCTCGGTGGAAAACAGGTCATCGACCGATGCCAGCTCTACTTTTTTCGCGCTGCTTTTCAAGTTTCAACACCTCCTTTGTCAGATTGCGGTAGCCCTCGGCCACCTTGCCGCCGGGGTCATGGGCGAAGATGCTCTTGCCCTCGGCGCTGATCTCCTTGGCCCGGACTGAATGTGGAATCTCGGTGCCGAACACCTTGATTTTGCTGCCGTAGGTCTCCCGCAGCAGGGCGGCGATCTCTTTCGCAAAATTGGTTCGGCTGTCCACCATCGTCAGCAGGATGCCGTCGATCTGGAGTTTAGGGTTCAGCTGCCGTTTGACCTTGCTGATGGTGGACAGCAGCTGTTCCAGGCCCTTGGCAGGCAGATACTCCGCCTGGACGGGGACTATAATCCTGCCCGCAGCGGCCAGCGCGTTGACCGTGAGCATTCCCAGGGAAGGCTGGCAGTCGATGAGGATATGGGAATACTGCCCCTTTACGGTGTCCAGATACTGCCGCAGAACGGTCTCGCGGCTCATGGCGTTCACCAGCGACACCTCCATGCCAGACAGCTGGATGTCGGCGGGCATGAGGTCCACGCCCTCCGGGTGGTGCAGGATGCCCTCGCCGGGGTGCAGCGGCTCGTCCATGAGGATGCGGCCCATCGCGTCGGACAGAGTAAAGGGCAGCTTGTCCGGCTGCGGGTTGCCCAGGCTGATGGTGAGGCTGGCCTGGGGATCGGCGTCCACCAGCAGCACCTTCTTCCCGGCCTGCGCCAGCCCGATCCCTAAGTTGGCACAAGTGGTCGTCTTGCCGACGCCGCCCTTCTGGTTGGCGACGGCGATGATTTGTGGGTTCATCGTATTTCACCTCGTTTCTGTTTGTCGTGTTTGGTTCTGGAAATAGAAAAAGCCGCCACTACTTTCTTGAAAAAAGAGTGACGGCTTTTTCTGATCCCGGAACATTAGTCCCCGGAAATGCAAAAAGCGCCCAGCAGGAACACTGAGCGCTTTCGCAATAAAATCATATTCATTTGTTCAGATTTGGTCAAACTATGCCAAACCGATTTTGCATAAAAATGCAGAGAGGCCAAAAGACAAAAATGACCTTCGGGGTGGGTCAAGGGGCAAAAAAGTTGTCCTATGATTTAACCCATTAGCCCTCATTTTTGGGGCGGTTGTCCTTTATTTAACCCATAAAAATTGGTTCAAAACGGGTCAGACTACTCCAAAATTCGTCAAACGAGACAGAACTTTTGAAATAGAAAAAGCCCGGAAAACCGCGGTTTTCCGAGCTTTTTTGATGCTTTTGGGGCGTTGATCAGCGCTTGCTGAACTGAGGCGCGCGACGAGCAGCCTTGAGGCCGTATTTCTTACGCTCTTTCATTCTCGGGTCACGTGTAAGGAATCCTGCGCTCTTGAGCACCGGTCTGTAATCAGCGTCTGCCTCAAGGAGTGCTCTTGCAATACCGTGACGGATTGCTCCTGCCTGTCCTGTGTAACCGCCGCCTTTTACGTTTACGATTACGTCAAACTTGTCTAATGTATCTGTAGCTACGAGCGGCTGGCGTACGACAACCTTCAGTGTCTCAAGGCCAAGATACTCGTCGATATCTCTTTTATTAATTGTGATCTTTCCTGTTCCAGGTACAAGATAAACTCTTGCTACTGATTTTTTTCTTCTTCCTGTTCCGTAGTATTTTGCGTTAGCCACTGTTATATCCTCCTTTCAACCTCTACCTAAAATGTCAGAACTTCCGGTTTCTGTGCCTGATGTGCATGATCCGGGCCGGCATATACGTGAAGTTTCTTGATCATGTCTCTTCCCATAGGTCCTTTCGGGAGCATTCCTTTAACAGCCAGCTCGATAACCTTTTCCGGTTTCTTTGCCATCATCTCGGCAAGTGTTGTCTCTCTCATTCCTCCAACATAATCAGAGTGGTTGTAGTAGATCTTCTGCTGAAGTTTCTTTCCTGTTACTTTTACTTTCTCAGCATTTACAACGATTACATAATCGCCTGTATCAATGTGCGGTGTGTACTCCGGTTTGTTCTTTCCTCTGAGCACTTTAGCGACCTCAGATGCAAGACGTCCTAATGTGCAGCCGGCAGCGTCAACCACATACCATTTTCTTTCAATCTTGTCAGGGTTAGCCATATAAGTTTTCATGGGTATTCCTCCTATAAAATCATCAGATAACGTTGCTTGTTTAGCTTATATATTTGAAATCAGCATACTCCGGGGCTATGGCGCATACTGTTTCTCCTTTAGTCATGCTGTAATATTATAGTCCTCTCTTCCACTCATGTCAAGATTTTTTTGCTATTTTCCCCGGCAGCTTATATCCGTTCAGCGTACCCTTCCTGTTTTACGGTCTCAGACTTGTCCGCCGTCTGGCAGAGTGTACAAAAACGCGTATTCCGATCAGGGAAGCAGCGTCTCCAGTATTTCCAGCGACTTGAATTTTTTATCCACATAAATATCCATCAGCCGCTTCATCACATTTCCCAGCTGTCTCAGCACCTGGGCCGTCACATTGAATGTATACAGTTTTTCAATTTTACTGCTCTCAATAAACTGCATGCAGAATAAGGTGGAACTGTCCAGTACAATTCCGTCTTTCACATCCCCGGCGCATTCACTGCAGACAAGTCCGCCTTTCCGGGCGCTGAATACGGCAGGCCGTTCTTTGTCCCCGCAGAGAACGCACTGGAATACCTGCGGTCCCTGCCCGTTGATGCACAGGGCCTTCAGTTCAAATATGTAACGGATGAGCAGATTCGGTATATGAGGATTGAGAAGCGCCCTCATGGACTGGTAGAGAAGTCCCAGCATTTCCCGCTCATCGTTAAATTCTTTTGTATAATATCCTGCAATCTCCAGAAAATAAAAACCATAGTAGGCGCCTTCAATATCTGTCCTCAGCTCCGCAAAATAATTTGTAATATTCGCCGAATGGATCGTATAGGAAGAGCGCCCTTCATACAATGTAAATTCACCGAATGACAGCGGATTCACCGCCCCCACCAGCGGACTGTTGGGACGCCTTGCCCCCCTGGCAAATGCAGATATTTTTCCCTGTTCTTTTGTCAGTATCACCACCCGCCGGTCATATTCGCCCACCGGTGTTGTTGACAGCACCATCCCTGTCACTACAATCTGATTCACGCTGTTCCTTTCCGTCCGGAGGAAAAGATTCCTTTTCCTCTCCGGGCTGATTCATTTTATAATTGAGATAATCTTCAACCTTTCCCGTCGTCATAAACTGGTTCCAGTACGTTTCCTTCATCGGCTCACCTCTTCTTCAGTGTCGGATATATTTATCTGATATATTTAGGTTGTCCGATTAAAAAAACAGTATACCCCGTAAAAAATACCAGGCCTTTTTCCGGGAAAAGCCTTGACAGCCGGAATTTTCCTGTAGCATTGTCCCGGAAACCGGCGACCTGTTCGCCGGTACAGATACTGCAGCGCAGCACCGGACTGCAGATGGAAGGATCATACCCGGTAAAGCCTTTCTTTTCTTTTTTTCTGTGAAACAACAGTTTTTCCTCCCTCCTTCCGCACATCCTCTTTCAGATAAATATTATACATTTAATTGATAAGGCAGACAATCAAAATATCCCGGACCGGCTGCCGACATTTCCTCCGGCTATTGACCCCGGAGGCCAAAATGCATACTATTAAAATAGCACGTCAGAAACCGTACAGATAAAACCGTACAAATGAATCTGTGCCGGGCACAGAAGGGAGAATGCCTTATGTTATCTTTCCGAAAATATTTCCTCTTTCGCAGAATATCAAAATACATCCGCAAAAACCTGACTGCAGAACCGTCCCATTCTGCCGCTTCGTTTTCCCGGGATTTTCTGGATATTATGAAGCTGAACGAGGACATCCCGGAGGATGAATTCTGTGATGAAGCTCCTGCTTCCGCACAAATTTCCGCCGGAAGTCCGCTTCACCACCCCCGGCCGGATGCCGCCCTGTCTTCCCCGGAATATCAGCAGGCCGCTCCCGCAAAAGCGGAAAGAGGCAGGCATATTCTCTCCGGCCCGGAAAAGATGGACCGCATACGCAGCTACGTTGATTCCAACTATACCCGGCTTGGCTTCTCTCAGCGCTTACAGCTGTATCTGAGAGAACGGGACATTACTACAGCCATGATATACCAGCGCAGTTTTATAGACCGGAAGCTGATTTCCAAAATCCTTTCTTCCGAAGACTACCATCCGTCCAAACAGACTGTCTTCGCACTCTGTATCGCGCTGCGTCTGAATCTGGAAGAAAGCAGGGAATTTCTGAGCCTTGCCGGGTACACCTTCAGTCATCACAAAAAATATGATCTGATTATCGAATTCCTTCTTGATAACCAGATCTATAATATTGACGCTGTAAATGAAATCCTGTTTCATTTTACTGAACCGTGTTTTGGCGAGTGATCCTGCCGCGGCTATCTCACCGATGACATGATAGCCTCACACTGTTCCCGGAATTCTTCCTCATCCTCATCACAGTCATTCAGCTTCATCACATCCAGCATACGGCCCACAGCGCTGAATACGGATCTGACGCCTGCAGCGCTGGGAGAATAGGTTGCCGCCATACACGGTCTGATGCCCATTGAATCCGCTTCGCTCACCGCATCCATATTTGCTCCGAGAAACATAAATTTCCACTTGTATACATCGGTCTGCCTCCGGATCATGTCCTGAATCTGAGACCTGGAATACCGGCGGCTGGCATTCTCATAACCGTCTGTTGTAATTACCATCACAACCCGGCCCGGCCTTTCCTCTTCCGGCGTTTCCGCAAGCCTGCCGCCCACCCGGTCAATGGTAAGGCCCACCGCATCCAGAAGCGCCGTACATCCCCTTGCATAATACTCTTTTCTGGTAAGTCTTTGAATCTCCTGTACAGGAGTATGATCGTGGAGCAGCTCATACTTGTCATCAAACAATATGGTGGTAATTCTCGCCTCTCCCGGTTCCTCTTTCTGCTTTTCGATCAGGGAATTGAAGCCCCCGATCGTTTCCTCCGTAAGAGACTCCATCGAGCCGCTTCGGTCCAGAATAAATATCATTTCTGTCAGATTCTGATTCATATCTCATATCTCCTTTCTCTTTCTGAAAGGAGTATAACCCGCCAGAAAGGGAAAATGGTCGCCGGACAAGCGACAATTCCCCCGCCTGAAATATACTGCAGATTCTCATGAACAGAACTATCTTTCTCATAAGAAACCGTATCACATATCATTGCCGAGAAGCTTTTTTATAAACCGGAAAAGCTCTTCCTCTGTCTCCACAGCAACCACATTTTCCTGCCCCGCCCTGTCATCCGGAGCCGTTTTCCTTCTGCGATTCATCCACACTGCGTTCCAGCCGGCATTTACAGCGCCCGCAATATCCAGCGGATAGGCGTCTCCGACAAACCAGATTTCCCCGTCTTCCAGCTTCATTGACTGCTTTACATAGTCAAAGATCTTTCTGTCCGGTTTCTCGGCTCCCACATCTGCTGATACAAAGATATTTTCATGGGGGATCCACCGCTCTGCCTGCAGGCTCTTCACCTTATCCCACTGGCGCTCTGCCGGACCGTTTGTAATAATGCCCAGCCGCGCCCGCCCGTAACAGTATGCAAGAATGTCTTCCATAAGCGGCGACATCCGGATGTAATCCTGCCTGCGGGCGTACAGGCGCTGAAAATCCAGTGCTTTTTCATCAGAAATCGGAATTCCGAACTCTTCAAATGCTTTCTGTACCCGGTAAATGTACATTTCATCCATTGACATATCTCCTGACATGGCTCTGGAAAACATCTGGTCGCTGTATTTCCTGGTAACCGGATAAATCACTTCTGCCGGAATATCCGGATCCGGTCCGAAAAATTCCGCGTACGCCTCCATAAACGGAACTGTCTGATCATATAATGTATCGTCCACATCAAATAAAACTGCCGTTTTTTCTTTCTCTCCGGTCATATCCTCTTCCTCCCGTGAAAAACCGGCGTCAGCCTCCGGGCGCCGGCCTCTCTTTTCTCATTTGCCTGTTCTCATGTACGCTTATATCCCGCGCCCTACATCTGCTTTCTGACTACCGCATAATCATCTCCGTTCCGGTAATAGGGGCATTGATAATACCGATCAGACATGATCCGCACATAGTCGTCTTCGTCCATATTCATATCGCAGAGATATGCTCCGTACTCCTCGTCATAGATATAGAAGGCACATGTCTCACAGCTTCCCCGCTCTTTTCGTTTCATTTCCGTCATCCCCTCTTTTCTGTCCGGCGTCTGCAGCGAATGCCGGAGTTTACAGTCCGATTATAGACTAGCCGCCGGATTCTGGCAACTGTATCTTATATCTGATTCGCAATTTCACCGGATTCTTCCGGCTGTCCCACTGTTTTAATTACTGTGAACAGATCCCGGAAAAATTAAAAAACCCGGCGGCAGATCCTGAAATTTATAACAGAGCTGTTTTCCTGAATGAACATCTCTGTTACAGATTTCATTTTAACCTGCCGTCAGGTTTAATCCGTTTCATCTATCAGTTTTCTGTTTTTTTCCGGATCAGCTCTCTGCCTGAAGTAACTACGATCGTCACTCCCAGAATCATAAGCAGCACTGCCACAATCAGCTGCAGTCCCTCAACCATGAACACGCCGGTGCCGGCTGTGAATGCATTGACAAGAGCAACAAATCTCTGTACCAGCGCCGTAAATGTAACGATCAGCATAATCACGAACGGCGGCACGAGTGTCTTCAGTGTTCTTCCTGTCACTTTGAGGAATACGCACAGTGTGATCAGTACCAGTGCGCTCAGCAGCTGGTTAGCACTTCCAAACAGCGGCCAGATATTAGAATATCCTACCTGTGTCAGAATATAGCCGAATACAAGGGTGATTATAGTTGCAAAATACTTATTGCACAGAACTTTTCTCCATCCTTCTGCCTTTTTCATGTCATCTACGCTGAAAAGCTCCTGGAAGGACATACGTCCGATACGTGCCACAGAATCCAGTGTTGTAAATGCCAGAGCAGATACGCACATTGTCATAAAGCTCTGCGCCACATAAACCGGAATGCCGAACATCTCAAGGAATCCCGCCACTCCGGATGAGAAGATCTGGAACGGAGTTCCCACTGCCGCTGTTCCGTCCGCGCCTGCCGCTGCTCCTGCCACGCAAAGAGCAATTACAGCCAGAAGGCTTTCCAGAACCATTGCTCCGTAGCCGACTTTCAGCATATCTTTCTCATTTGATATAGTCTTGGATGAAGTACCGGAAGATACCAGGCTGTGGAATCCGGAAACTGCGCCGCATGCAACAGTTACAAACAGAATCGGGAACAAGGTTCCCAGGCTCTCATTCTCAAATCCTGTAAATACCGGAAGATTCATTGCCGGATGGGCAAAGATCAGACCCAGCACCGCGCCCGCGATCATACCTACAAACATGAAAGTAGACATGTAATCTCTGGGCTGCATTACAAACCACATCGGCAGCACTGCCGCAAGAAAAATATAGGCAAATGCAATGTATACCCACATGTCTTTGCCAAGAATTACCGGGAAATTCATACCGCATACAAATGCCAGTACTGTACATACAAGTCCGAATACAACCTCTTTCCATCCGGTAAATTTCATTTTATGCTGCACAACGCCGAATATAACCGCAAACAGAATAAAGAACAGGGAAATACTTCCCGCCGCCCCGTTTATCTGAGCATTCTCTGAAAGTGT
Organism: Mediterraneibacter sp. HA8405; assembly: GCF_056148955.1. Lineage (NCBI taxonomy): Bacteria > Bacillati > Bacillota > Clostridia > Lachnospirales > Lachnospiraceae > Mediterraneibacter > Mediterraneibacter sp. HA8405. The sequence goes on from NZ_CM148758.1 coordinate 3,074,607, forward strand.
TTTCACCCCGTCTGTTACAACATATGCGTCAAATGTACCTGCAACCATATCCGCAAAGGCGGCGATAACGATCAGGCAGAACAGCCAGCAGAAACCGAGGAACAGTTTACGTCCTGCTTTTCCGATATATTTCTCGATCAGAAGCCCCATGGATTTTCCGTCGTTTTTCACACTGGCATACAGCGCGCCAAAATCTGTAACAGCTCCGAAGAAAATGCCGCCCAGGATAATCCATAACAGAACCGGCAGCCATCCGAACGCCGCCGCCTGGATCGCTCCGGTAACCGGGCCGGCCCCTGCGATGGAAGAAAACTGATGGGCAAATACGGTCCATCCGTCAGTCGGCACATAATCCTGTCCGTCATTGTGAAGGACGGCAGGCGTCTTTGCCTTCGGATCAATTCCCCATTTTTTCGCCAGCCAGCGTCCGTACAGCGCATATGCGGCAATCAGACACACAGCAGCGATCAGTACGATTACTAAAGTGTTCATAACTCTCCACTCTCCTTTAACTATGTATAATTGCATTGCATCATGAAGCATCCTGCACCAGGGTGCTTCGGATTAGTGCCAGATACGGAAGACAGGACAGTCCTGAGGACTTTCCTGTAAAATAAAAAAGCCTTCTGACAGATTACTCTGTCAGAAGACGAAATATTTTTTCCGCGTTACCACTTCTTTTACCGGATTTTTCCGGTCTCTCTGTCCTGTCGTCCTTCACTCTCCGGGATTAACAGGTTTCCTTATAACGGTGGAATTCCGGTCCGGGTTACTTCTTTGCCTGGGGCAGATATCCGATTCATATCTGCTGCCGGCTTTTCACCCCGACTGCTCGCAGGGGATAGCTTCCGCGGTCATGCTGTTCCCTCGCACCTGCCGGCAACTCTCTGAAAACATGAACTTCCGCAAAGTCGTGTCCTGTTCTTCGCATTGGCTTTTTTCTTAATCCTGTTTCATTATAGCGCAGTTTTTCCAATTGTCAACAAAAAATCAGAGCAAACTCTGTTTTTATTTGCGTACATACACTGCTTTTCTGAAATTCTGTTTCCTTTTTATCAGCTTTCTCACAACCGCCAGTACAAGCACGCCGGCCAGCGCTCCCGCGCTGTCCAGAATTACATCCGATATCTGTCCGCTCCTGTCCGGCACAAACAGCTGATGCACCTCATCTGTCGCAGCATACAGGGCCGCCGTCAGCCACGGAAGAAATATCTCGGTCCGGACACTATTTTTCTTTTCTTCTTCTATTCATCTTCACGGTATCCGAAATTCTTCATCAGATAGTCGCTGTCCCGCCAGTTTTTCTGCACTTTAACCCAGAGCTTCAGATTAACCCTGCAGTCCAGCATCTTCTCGATTTCGTAGCGGGCGGTGCTTCCGATCTTTTTCAGCATACTGCCCTGTTTTCCGATTATAATTCCTTTATGAGAATCCCGCTCACATATGATCGTTGCGTCAATATGCATTACTTTCTTTTCCATCTTCATGCGGTCAATGGCCACTGCTATCCCATGAGGGATCTCCTCATTCAGACAGTGCAGCGCCTTTTCCCGGATCAGCTCCGCCACAATCTGGCGCTCCGGCTGATCGGTAATCGTATCCTCATCGTAAAACTGCGGTCCATAGGGAAGATATTTCAGAATCACCTTCACCAGCTCGTCCGTATTATCTCCCGTGCGTGCGGACACCGGCACAATATCCGCGAACTCATACTCCTTCCGGTACAGATCAATAGCCGGAAGAATCTCCTCTCGTTTCACCATATCCACCTTGTTGATCACAAGTATTACCGGAGTCTTCACCCTTTTAAGCTGGTCAAGAATATGGCGTTCGCCTGCGCCGATAAACGTAGACGGCTCCACAAGCCACAGCACCACGTCCACCTCATTCAAAGAACGTTCCGCAATATTCACCATATACTCGCCCAGCTTATTCTTTGCCTTATGGATGCCGGGCGTATCCACAAACACAATCTGCCCCTCTTCAGTGGTCAGAACCGTCTGAATCCGGTTCCTGGTAGTCTGGGGCTTATTGGACGTAATCGCAATTTTCTGTCCGATCAGATGGTTCATTAATGTAGATTTTCCTACATTCGGCCTGCCGATCAGTGTTACAAATCCTGATTTAAAATTGTCGCACATTTTCCCTCCATTGGGGACGGAGCCTTTTGCAAAAGGCTCCGTCCCCTTTTAGCTAAGTATTCTGACTTCTTTAAATAATTGTTTCTGTTGTTCGATTTTTTCTTCGCTTCCGATGACGCAGATCAGTCCTGCGTCCAGCACCGCCTGTACAATATCCGCCAATGCACGGATATCCTCCTGGTCGGCTTCCAGGATCTGGGCGCGTTCCTGACGAAGCATATCTTCTGTAATATGATTCATATACAGATTCATGGAACGGCTTCCCTTTGCGGCGGGATTCATGGGCCGGTCCAGATTGCTCATGGTTCCGATGATGAATTTGTTCATGTCTCTGTCGTCCACTGTGAAGTTCTTCAGATAGTCCACTACACCTTCAAATACTTCAACCGTCTTTTCCAGGTTCGGATCCCGGTAAGAAACAAGATATCCTTCTCCCGCCCGGTTAAAGCTGCTCATACATCCGTAGGCCCCGCCTTTTACACGGATATTCTGCCACAGATAGTCATAGCTTAAGATGACTTTCAGGATCTGCAGCGCTCCGGTATACTCCCGGCCGCCGTCGATAAAGTTTCCGCAGCGGGCTACATACTGCACTTTTGAAGAAGTTTTGAATCCTTCATTCCGTTTTCTGCAGTGAATAACGCAGGCGGTATCCATCTTCTCTTCGCCGTTGTTCAGCCGGTCTCTGACCGACGCAAGGGCGTCCAGCGCCGGCACCAGTCCTTCTTCCGAAGAAGTGTAGCTCATCATCATATTGTCGGCCCGGAAAATCCGCCGGGAAATCTCTTTTAAGTTCCGGATCAGCTCCTCTTTACGGCCCTCGAAATCTTCCTCAATCTCTTTTACTTTCTCATAGAAGCCTATGCCGTCTGTATCATCCTTAAATTTCGCGGCAGGAGAGGTATAGGAAAGAGCGCGGAGCACAGCGGTAGTATGTCCGGAAGAAAGGAATGACATCTGAAGCCGGGATTTCAGCATGGCCAGGATTTCCTTTAACCGTTTCTCATCTTCCAGCCGGGACTCCATCAGAATTTCCCGCATCATGGCGAAAAGCACATCCATTTTCGGATAGAGGGCCTTTCCTTTTATCTCAAATGTAGCGCGGAATTCTTTTTCCTTCACCTTGGTCACATCGGTGTACAGCTCAAGAGAGGTGCCGATGCCTCCGGTGTTCATATTTATCTCATTAAACAGTTCTCCGTACTCATAGTTCGCAGTATCAATAATGCCCAGAACGCTCTGCAGAATTCCCACATAAGGAAGGAGCTCCTCCTCGATACCGGACAGGTCGAACATCAGGGTCACATACCCGATTCCATTCGTCTCTACATTATGATGAACGACTTTTACCCCGTCCGCATCCATCTCATCATTGAAAACAGGAGCGATCTCTCTGGAAATGTCTTCTCTTTTCAGAACCGGTATCTTTGCCAGATCTTCCTGGGACGATTCCTCTTCCTGATACTCTTCCAGTTCCTTTGTCGCCTGAACCAGAGCTTCAATCTCTTCTCCGGAAAGGCCTTCTTTATAGGCTTTGAGGCGCTCTGCCAGTTCCCGGTCCATACGTGCCGTGCGTCCCTTTTCCGGACGGATAATTACAATGGACCCGTGAGTATTATCCAACAGATATTTCCGGATCAGATCCTCAAAATATCCGGTTTCCACATTTTCCTTCAGAAATTCAAAAACAGGGATGGCCTGCATGTGGATAAAGGGCTTTTCTTCGTCATACAGCCAGCTGTCAAACAGCTGAAGCCCGTACATCAGTCCCCGGGGATAGTTGCCGAAATCCGCCTCGCGGAACCGGAATTCATGATAGTTAATTCCGGCTCTCAAAGCTTTCCTGTCCATACCCTTATCTGCGATTTTCTTCAGGGTATCCTCAATTACACGGATAAATTCATCCTTCTGCTCCAGCTCAGCATTCTTGGATATAACAGAAAAAATCGGCTGATAAATTCCATTGTCGTAGGATCCCAGAATATCCTTTCCGATCCCCGCGTCCAGAAGGGCCTTTTTCAGCGGCGCGCCGGGAGCGGACAAAAGGGCATAATCCAGAATCTGGAACGCCAGATACAGCTTTTCATCCAGGGAAGTGCCGATGACCTTATTGTAGGAAAGATAGGTATTCTCCTTCTCACTCTCCCCGCTGGCAATGGAATACTCCTGCACCACTTCCCGCATCTGGTCGAAAGGCTGCTGGAAACGGATGGCAGAATCCACCGGATCATTGTCAAAATCCGACAGGTAATTCTCATCCAGCCATCTCAGTTTCTCCTCCATATCCATATCTCCGTAAAGATAAATATAACTGTTGGAGGGATGATAGTATTTTCTGTGGAAATCCAGAAACTGCCCGTAAGTAAGCTCCGGAATCACCTCCGGATCTCCGCCGGACTCATTTGCATAAGAAGTGTCCGGGAAAAGAGAATTCAGAATCACCCGGTCCAGAACACCTTCCGGTGAGGAGAAGGCTCCCTTCATCTCATTGTAAACCACACCGGAAAGTGTCAGTTCTCCGTCCGGCTCCTCCAGTTTATAGCTCCACCCTTCCTGGCGGAATGTCTTATCGTGCTGATAAATATTCGGATAGAATACAGCGTCCATATAGACGTGCATCAGATTCTGAAAGTCCGTGTCATTGCAGCTGGCTACCGGATAAACTGTTTTGTCCGGATAAGTCATAGCATTTAAAAATGTGTTCAGCGATCCCTTGACCAGCTCCACAAAAGGATCTTTCACCGGGAAATCCCTGGAACCGCAGAGTACAGAATGCTCCATAATATGCGGCACTCCCGTGCTGTCTGACGGAGGCGTCCGGAATCCGATGGCAAACACCTTATTCTCGTCTTCATTTTCCATCAGAAGAATCCGGGCTCCGCTTTTTTTGTGTTTCAGAAGAGTTCCACGGGATTTAATATCTGATAAATCAGCTTTCTGTATCACCTGATATGCTTCCAGATCATATATACTCATATGCAAATCTCCTTATTTTTTGTTGTTCTTTCTGTTTCCGGAATGCCCCGTTCCGACGGAAGCCGCCGATGCGGCCGGGCATTCGGAAATGTGTATGCTTTACCTAGTATATCACTAATCCGGACAGTTTAAAAGGGGACAGAATATTCTTCTGTCCCCCGGGTAAGCCGCCGATTTCCGCTGCTCTATTCTGTTTTTTTACTGCCCTTTTCATTCAGATTCTCCGGACGGAAGAGCTCTCTTATTCCTTTTCTCCAAGCATTCCCGCTTTTATTATTTCTTCCAGTCCATCTGCGAAATAAGGAATATCATAGCTGGCTTTTCCCGCAGCAGCCAGGAGATGAATCTGCCCTTTTCTGATGCCGCACCTTCTGGCGAGGAAGCTCTGTGAAAAATCAGCATACTGAATATTAGAATATTTCACCATTGTATAATGCGTGCCAAAATACCCTCTGCGCAGTTTGAGAACTGTTTCTCCCGCGCTCATGCCCGCAGTTCTGTACCCCAGTATCATCCCCGTCAGCATAGAAATTATAAGCAGAGCAGCGCCTCCGCAGATACCGGTCTGCACCGGCAGTCTGTCGGAAGAGGCCATACCGGCTGTCATCATCACGCCTGCTGCCGCCGCCAGAAGCACAGCCAGTACATATACGGCAAGATGAATCGCCCATACAATCCTTGCTGTTCCAGGCTGTTTTTTTACTTCCTGATCCAATGCCGGAGCCATCTCCGGCAGAAGCAATTCCAGCTGCTGCCGCATTTTTTCCTTCGTACAATAAAGCACAAGGAAAGAATTCTTCTCTTCCTTCTCATCTCCCATGCCCACGTTCACAATCTCAGCCATATAGCGGCCGCATATCCGTGCCACCAGCGACTGGTGAATCCGCAGCGCCTGTATCTTGTCTGTCGGAATCGTATACTCCATTTTTTTCAGAAGTCCGTAACAGATAAACAGCCGGTTTCCTCTGCGCTTCGCGCGGAAATCATAGTATTTAACGAAATCCTTTACCGTATCCCAGAGGGCGGAAAGGACAATCGACGCAGCCACCAGAATCCCTGCCGCGGCTCCCAGCAGAGATTTTATAAAACCGGGATTCTGTACAACCTGAACAACCGCCCCTACAGTCGCCCCGATGCCGGCCAGCAGAAGAAGTACGGAAAATATATTAATAGAAAACAGGCCGTGCCGGATGATATCGCCGAAGTCCATACGGACATCATAAGCCTCCTGAAAAGAAGCCCCGTTGACCGCTCCGGCCGCCCGGTATTCCTCCGGGCTGTCCCCGGTTCCGGAAATGCCGTCCGTCTCTCCCGCCGACAGTTCCACGGAACCAGACGCATGCATCCGTGCCGTAACCTCCCGGCGGAATCTTTCCGCATCTGCTTTTTTCAGAACAATTTTCACATCCGTCTTATCTGCCGTGGACAGGCTGTTTGTGTCCAGCTTCACTTTACAGGTGCCCACCAGCATTTCGAAAAGATTCCGCTCCAGATTAATATTGGAAATGCTTTTAATTCCGATAGTATTTTTCTTTTTATTTACAGTATTTTTTTCAATAACAATCGCGTTGTCTTCCAGGTATATGTACGTCCTTGCCCAGACAAGAAGCCGGTTTCCGATCAGAACTGCCAGAATAACGGTCAGTCCCAGCGCAATCCACAGCCCTTTATCTGCCAGAAAAGACAGATCATCCGCGGACGTCTCCGCCAGTTCGGGAAGTCCCTGGACAAACACAAGAATAAACAGCGCCAGAATGCTGCCCCATACCTCCTCGGCTACAACGGATATATGATTTCTGAATTTTTTACCTGTTTCCATTTTCCGCCCTCTGTTCCGTCACAATCTCATTAATTCTCCTGCGCAGGCTGTCCGCGATCTGCTCCGCTTTCTCTTCCTCAAGAAAAGAAATAGTCACATCGCCGCCGCCTGTCGTTACTACAACTTTCGCTACTTTAAAGAACTGGTCAAAGGGTCCTTTTGCCGTCTGCAGTTTATGAAGCCGCTCAATGGGCACAATATTTCTCTTTACAAAAAGATACCCCTCCACAATATCAATACACTCATCATTGATGCTGTACCGATACCGGTGATACCGGAAATAGGGACTTACCAGAACATCCAGCAGAATCAGCGCTGCCAGCCCGGCTGATATCCATTGTCCCACAGCAATCTTTTCCGGCACAAGCCAGAACCAGTTAACCGCTCCGATAATAAACAGCAGCACAGCTCCTGTCACAATCCCGGATGCATACATGCAGTACAGCGCTTTTCTGGAAAGCTTCTCATAAGAAATGTTCCCGGCACCGTACTTTTCTGAACTCATCTGTTCCGTATTCATGTTCTCCTCCTCCTTGCAGGCCCTTTTTCCTGATCTGACCGACAGTCTGATCCGTGGAAAGCCGAAAGACTTCCCCGCGGCAAAAAAGGCTCTGCCGCGCCCCGGAAATTACGGAGCGAATATTGTACTATATATTTAGTACAATATTACAGAACCTTCCTTCCTTTGTCAATCCCGTTCTGCTATAACAGAACCTAAGTCCGCAGTCAATTTACCGTCTTTTTCATTCCTTCTTTTATAAGGCCTTCCTCAATCCGCAGCAGCCGGTTATATTTGGCCACCCGCTCAGACCGGCAGGGCGCCCCTGTCTTGATCTGCCCGGCATTAAAGGCTACGGCAATATCCGCAATTGTCGTGTCTTCCGTTTCTCCGGACCGATGGGAAATCACAGTATTATACCCGGCTTCCTGAGCCAGCTTCACCGTCTCAAAAGCCTCGGTAAGCGTACCGATCTGATTGACCTTTATTAAAACCGCATTGGCGGCTCCCAGGCGGATGCCTTTTTCCAGACGTTCTGCATTTGTAGTAAAAAGATCATCTCCCACAAGCTGAACTCTGTCTCCGATTTTTCCCGTCAGCGCGCTCCAGCCGTCCCAGTCCTCCTCATCCAGCGGATCTTCAATAGAACAGATCGGAAATTCAGAAATCAGATCCAGATAATAGTCCGTCATTTCTTCTGTAGTCCGGATTACTTTCTCCCCTTTCTCTCTCCCTTCTCCCGGGAAGCAGTATACTTTTCTGTCCGGGTCGTACAGTTCCGAAGCGGCCACATCCAGCGCTATGCGGATGTCCCGTCCCATTCTGTATCCGGCCTTTTCCACCGCGTCCCGCAGGGTGCGGAGCGCTTCCCTGGTATCTTTAAAGTCCGGCGCAAAGCCCCCCTCATCTCCTACAGATGTGTGAAGCCCCCTGTCTTTTAACAAAGACTTCAGAGAGTGATAAACTTCTGCGCAAACCCTCAGCTGCTCCCGAAACCCCTCCTTCTCCGCAGGTACGATCATAAATTCCTGAATATCAAGAGAATTGTCTGCATGTACGCCTCCGTTTATGATATTCATCATGGGAACCGGCATCTGTTTTGCCCTCACGCCTCCCAGATATCTGTACAACGGGACTTTCATCGCTTCTGCCGCGGCATGCGCGGCTGCCATGGACACCCCCAGAATAGCATTTGCACCCAGATTACTTTTGTCCCTTGTACCGTCCGCCTCGATCAGAGCCCGGTCCAGCCCTTCCTGATCAAATACATCTCTTCCGATCACTACAGGGGCCAGAATACTGTTAACATTTTCCACCGCCCGCTCCACGCCCCGGCCTCCGTATCTTTTCTCTCTGTCTCTCAGTTCCAGGGCTTCGTATCTGCCTGTTGAAGCGCCCGAGGGGACCGCGGCCCTGCCTACAATATCCTCCCCTGCCAGAACTTCTGCCTCCAGCGTGGGATTGCCCCGGGAGTCAAGAATTTCTCTTGCAAATATATCCCGAATCGGTAATTGTCGGTCCATATGTGCCTCCTTTTCAGAAACATAAATATTATCGACTGTACATGTCAGCCCGCGTCTGCCGCTGCACATGTACCAGCTGTAACACATAGTATTTCCCTGTCAGATTGGCTTAATGCGTTGACTTTTTATATTCCAGAGATTACAATTCGAATAGAATTTTAAAGCGAGGGAGAGACATAAGATGAAATGGAATCTGAAACACTTTTTTCTTCTGACTGCCAGCACCCTTCTCATGGCATTCGGAACATATTTTTTCAAATTTACCAATAATTTTACCTTTGGCGGAATTACCGGTCTGGCTGTGCTTGTAGCCAAAACAGGCCTGATGTCGGCAGGAGATTTCAACCTGGTGGCAAGTATGATTCTTCTGATCGCAGGGCTGATTATTCTCGGAAAGGAATTTGCTGCCAGAACAGCCTATTGCAGCATCCTTCTTTCCATTGCCCTCTCCGTCATGGAACGTCTGTGGCCCTTGTCAGAACCTCTGACCAGCCAGCCCATGCTGGAACTTTGTTTTGCTATTGCTCTTCCGGCTCTTGGCAGCGCGGTGCTCTTTAATATCGGCTCTTCCAGCGGCGGGACAGATATTATTGCCATGATCCTGAAGAAATATTCCAGCTTTGACATCGGACGGGCACTGATGATCTCGGACGCGGTCATTACAACCGCCAGCTTCTTTGTATTTGACATTGAGACAGGCCTTTATTCATTCCTGGGCCTTGCGATCCGCTCCTTTATGATTGACAACTTTATCGAAAGTTTCAATCTTTCAAAATATTTCAATGTAGTATGCGACCATCCGGAACCGATCTGTGATTTTATCGTTCACACTCTGGGGCGAAGCGCCAGCGTATGTCTTGCAAAAGGCGCGTATTCCGGGAAGGACAAATATCTGATCCTGACCGCTCTGAACCGGGTGCAGGCCGTAAAACTGAGGAATTTTATCAAAAACGAGGAGCCGGACGCATTTATTCTGATCTCAAATACAAGTGAAATTATCGGAAAAGGATTCCACAGCATCTGACAGTTTCCGCAGCAGAACAGAGTATCTGCTGCGGAATTATTCTGAAAAAGCAATATATTATAAAATATCGTTCTACGAAAGGAGCTTTTTTATTTATGAAACATCTTGTAATCGCTGAAAAGCCTTCCGTTGCCCGGGACATTGCCCGCGTGCTCCACTGCGGTCAGAAATCAGCCGGCTGTATGGAGGGCAAAGACTACATTGTCACCTGGGCTCTGGGCCATCTGGTAACCCTTGCAGACCCGGAGCAGTACGGCGAACAGTATAAAACATGGAGCATGGACACACTTCCCATGCTGCCCAAAAACTGGAAGCTGGTTGTCATCCGCCAGACGTCCCGGCAGTATAACGCGGTAAAAGATCTGCTTTCCCGCAAAGATGTGGCCGATGTGGTAATCGCCACAGACGCCGGCCGGGAAGGGGAACTGGTAGCCCGCTGGATCCTGGAAAAATCCGGATGCAGAAAGCCGGTAAAACGTCTCTGGATTTCCTCTGTCACTGACAAGGCCATCCGGGAAGGCTTCGCCCACTTAAGACCCGGAAAAGACTATGAAAATCTGTACCATGCAGCGGTTGCCCGGGCTCAGGCCGACTGGGTGGTCGGCATCAACGCCACCCGGGCTCTGACCTGTAAATACAACGCCCAGCTTTCCTGCGGGCGGGTCCAGACTCCCACCCTGGCCATGATCGCTGCCCGTGAAGAGGAAATCCGCAGTTTTGTGCCAAAGCCGTACTACGGACTGAAAGCCGCCGCAGGAGGCATTTCCTTTGTCTGGACAGACGCTTCCTCCCGGTCCTCCCGGACATTTGACAAAGAACGGATCGAATCCATTTATAAAAATGCGGAAAAGCGGCTGAAGATTACAGAAGTGACAAAAAAGCCGAAAAAAAGCTGGTCCCCGGCCCTCTACGACCTGACTGCCCTTCAGCGGGAGGCCAATCAGAGATTCGGTTTTTCAGCAAAAGAAACGCTGAATATTATGCAGCGTCTGTATGAGAGCCACAAAGTTCTTACCTACCCGCGGACGGATTCCCGGTATCTTACAACGGATATTGTAGGGACATTAAAAGAGCGCCTGGAAGCCTGCGCTGTCGGGCCATACCGGAAAACCGCGGCCCTTCTGGCCAGACAGGACATCCGCCCGTCAAAGTCTTTTGTAAACAACGCAAAAGTATCGGATCATCACGCCATCATTCCCACCGAGGAATATGTGCGCCTGGAAAATATGTCCTCTGATGAGCGCAAAATCTATGACATGGTAGTCCGCCGGTTCCTGGCGGTTCTCTCCCCGGCCTGTGAGTCGGAAGAGCTCTCCGTCACCGGCATGATCGGAACCGAAAGATTCACGGCAAAGGGAAGCGTCATAAAGAATCCCGGCTGGCGTCAGGTATATGACTCAGACTGGCAGAACATAGAAGACGAGGATGACATCGAATTTTCCGGCAGGGACGGTGCAGATGACTTTACGGCAGGCCAGGGCCGGGGCATCCCGGGCAATCTGGACACCGCCTCCCTCCGACCCGGAGCCACGCTTCCGGTTACTGCCCTTTCCATCACAAAAGGCGCCACAAAACCGCCTGCATACTTTACAGAGGGCACGCTGATCGCCGCAATGGAAAACCCTGTCAAATATCTGAAAAACAAGGACAAAACCATTGTCCGCACTCTGGGAGACACCGGCGGCCTGGGAACGGTTGCCACCCGCGCGGATATTATAGAAAAACTGTTCAACAGCTTTCTCATGGAAAAGAAAGGGAACGAAATCCATATTACATCAAAGGGCAGACAGCTGCTGTCCCTGGTGCCGCCGGATCTGAAAAGTCCGGAACTGACCGCCCAGTGGGAGCTCCGCCTGCAGGCCATCTCCCGTGGGAAAGACTCGGACCGGAAGTTCATGGGAGAAATCCAGGATTACACCCGGCGCCTGATTCAGCAGATCAAAGACGCAGACGGCGCCTTCCGGCACGACAACCTGACCCGGCACAAGTGCCCCCAGTGCGGAAAACTGATGCTGGAAGTAAACGGAAAGCACGGGAAAATGCTTGTCTGCCAGGACAGGGAATGCGGTTACCGGGAAACCATATCCCGCCGTACCAACGCCCGCTGCCCGGTCTGCCACAAGAAAATGGAACTGGTAGGAAAAGGCGATGCCCAGCGATTTGTCTGCTCCTGCGGACACAAAGAAAAGCTCTCTGCCTTCCAGGAGCGCAAAAAGAAAGAAGGGAAAGGCGGAAACAAACGGGACGTAGCCGCATACATGAGAAAACAGGCCAAAGAGGCAGACCAGCCGCTGAACAACGCGTTTGCGGAGGCCTTTAAGAATCTGAATTTGTGAGGGGAGAAATGTCCGCCGGGGAGGCCGGGGATTGTGCCGGAGAGCGCGCTTTCGCTCGGACGCGGCGCAGCGGTACATAAGAGCGCAAAGGACGCGCTCTAAGTGCCGGCGGGATGAGAGCAGAAAATGGCGGAATACGGACGACAGGATGCGCCTTTCGGAGAGCGGCTGCGGGAAATTCCGGCGACTTGAAGCGTGATTTAATAAAACTTAAAACCCTGAGTACAGGCGTTAGGATTTTCAATGGAGCTGTCCGAACGTAACGTAAGTTTCCATTGAAAATCCTGTTTTTAGCCTGTGCTCAGGGTTTTGTAGTTTTATTTATTGCGCGGAACGGAGCTGGAATTTTCCGCAGCTGCTCTCCGAATACGATTCACTCTCGCTTCGTATTATGACATTTTCGGATCTTCTTTACTTCAGCCCCATGTCCCCGATAAATTCAGATCCGTCAGTCCTGAATCATCTCCAGCACTTCTTCTTTCGCGGGCATTGCGCGGATTGCTCCTTTTCTGGTTGTTACGATAGCCGCCGCCGCGTTTGCGAATGTAAGCATTTCTCCCAGTTCGTCTTCGGTCAGACTGTCAAAGTCATGCTCAAGGATATAATTAAGCGAACTTCCGCAGAACGTGTCTCCGGCTCCGGTCGTCTCAATGGTCTTTACGGAAAATCCCGGTCTTTCAACCCGCATTCCCTTATAGTACGCACGGCTTCCGTCCTTTCCCATGGTCAGAAGGATCAGCGGAATCTGATACTTCTCCTGCAGGTACGCAATTCCTTCATCATAATCCTCTTTTCCAGATACAAACTGAATCTCATTATCCGAAATCTTCAGAATATCGCATACGCCAAAGCCATACTCCATCTGCTCTTTTGCCAGATCCAGGGAGCTCCAGAGCGGCGGTCTGAGATTCGGATCAAAGGAAACCAGACATCCGGCCGCCTTTGCCGCCTGCACCGCTTTCTTTGTCGCCGCCTTTACGCCTTCATGGGTCATGGACAATGTGCCGAAGTGAAAGATCCTGGTCTGGCCGATAAACGCCGGATCCACTTCATCTTCTGCAAGCATCATATCAGCTCCCGGATTGCGGTAAAAAGAAAACTCTCTGTCTCCGTCCGGGAAGGTATGCACAAAGGCAAGCGTGGTGTTGACTTCGCTGTCCATTTTCAGATTGGAGGCATCTATGCCTGCTTCTGTAATTGTCTCTTTTAAAAGTCTGCCGAACTGATCTTCTCCCACCTTTCCTACAAAAGCAGTCTTCTTGCCCATTTTATTAAGCAGGGCCAGAACATTACAGGGCGCCCCGCCCGGACATGCCTCAAACATATTATTGCCCTGATCGCTCTGTCCGTTCATTGTAAAATCAATCAGAAGCTCTCCCAGCGCAATTACATCATACTTCTTTTCCATAAACAGATACCTCCTCTTCATACTGATATTGATTATACATCATTCTCCCGGCTATTTCTCGCACAATTGAATGATTCATACAATTTTCCATGTGTAAAATAATTATAAGACCGGCAGCCCCCGGCGCACCGGGATCCATACGGACAGCTGCCGCATGCTCCGGTCAGCATTTCCGCCCGGAACTTCCTGTTATAAGCAAATGCATCCGGAGATTCCCAGATCTCCCTGAGGCTTTTCTCTCTCAGATTGCCTTCAATAAAGCGGGAGTCATACATTGCCTCGCAGCCCCGGACATTTCCCACACTGTCAATCCCGATCGCATCCAGTCCCGCGCTGCAGCCCCGAAAGTAAGCGTTTCCGCTCAAATTTCCCCTCAGATATCCTTCCGCTCCGGTGAAATACCCGATATTATCGGCAACCCCCATCATAAACGGCGCCTCAAACATTTTACTTTCCACAAAATCAATCACTGTATTGCAGTCAAAACGGTAATCCATTCCGCCATTTGCGGCATTCCCCATAGGCGAACACGCCTGCAGCTGCCATGCCGCGATATGCTTTGTCAGCAGATACTGATAAAAAGATTCCAAATACGGCACATTCCCGCTGTGTAACGTTGTAATAACAGAAACCGGTATACCGCTGCCGCTTAAAACATCAATGGCAGAGTCTGCCCGGCGGTAACTGCCGGACTGACGGAACCTGTCATGAATCTCTTCCGGACCGTCCAGCGATACCGCCACCGACTCGATCCCTGCCTCTTTCAGCCGGGTGATCATACCTCCGGAAAACAGATAGCCGTTGGTAATCACAGATACCCGGATCTGCCTCTCCGTTAACGCGCGCACAATTGCAGGCCAGTCCGGCCGCATGAAAACTTCCCCGCCGATCAGGGACACTCTCTGGCAGCCCAGGTTGGACAGCTGTTCCGCTACGCGCAGACACTCCTGCGTGGTCAGTTCATTTTCCCTGGCTTTTCCGCCTTTCGATCCGCAATACCGGCAGGAAAAGCAGCACGCCAGGGTAATCTCCCACACACATGATCTTAAATGAAACAAACACTTTGTTCTTTCCATACTACTTTTCATCTTTATTCCTGCTCCGCCTTAAAGAGAAAAAGCCTTTCCTCCGGGGCTTCCTGTCCTCCTGTATCCTCGGAGATGCATAAACTTCCGCCGTTGCCGGTGGATTCTTCCAGGAATTTTCCACTGTTCCGAAGTTTCCAATGTACGATGAAGCTCCTGAGTAATTAAATGGATATGGCCTGCTGCCTTTTGTATCTGAATTCTCGGCAATTTTTTCTTCCGGGTTTTCATGGTTTTCCGATGACTGCGGCGCAGAAGAAGGAGAACCATCCAGCGGGAACATGCTGGCCGGTTTAAAGTACTTACTTTCCCCTTCATCCTTTACTGGATTTTTTTCACATTCTCTTTCCCTGCTTCTGCGCATCATTACATCCGGCGATGCATACACTACGGTCATTCTGCTGCGATCATTTTCTCCTTCCGCGCTCCCGCGTATCCTTATGCCTGATGAGGTATTTCCTTTATCCATACCCGGTCTGCCAAAATATCGTGCTATATCTATATATGCGCCGCAATAAGGGCAAAAAACGCCTTCATTCATATTATCCGCTTCCTGTCCGGCGCCGCACAGGGGACAGGAAAACCGCATCTTCGTCATATCAGCATCTCCTTCCTTCTGGAATACGCATTTCACAGAAACTCAGTTAATTAAAATATACCAGCTCTTCAATCGGCTCAGCAGGCTCGATATTTTCCGCTTCCAGCACAGGTCCTTCTCCCTGGTACACTGATACATTCGCATATCTGACTTTCGCCCGGACGGTGATCCACTGTCCCGCTTTCAGCTTCGGCGCATAGGCGCTTCTGCATACATATCCCAGAAATGTGGTGTCATCCGCGCAGCAGGTCATAGCCATACGGCCGGGCAGAAAGACTTTGGAAGGAAATGATCTGGGCTTTAAGACTTTCGCGGTGAACTCCACCGTCTTTCCCTTATACCGCTCCGGATGCTCCATCATATCCACATACCAGATGCCATAGTCTTCTCTGGCAATCTGAATAACCGGCGCCTTCAGGTCATAAGGCACTTCATCTTCAAAAATATTGTCAATCTCTCCCTGCTCGTCCTCAAATATCACTTCCGCCTGGGGGCTTACGACTTTTACGCTTCTCCTGTAGCCCGGCAGAGGCTTCAGGTCCTCGCACCGGTTAAAGAGCACCAGTTCCGCTCCCCGCACCATTTCTACAAACAGAGGTTTTAAATTTGTCAGATACATCTGAAATGTACTGGCGTCCACCGTGGTCAGCTTCTGCTCGATGGCCCACCCCTCCGGCAGTTTCATAGACTCAAAATCACTGACCTTCCACATACCGTTGTACTCAATTACAACACGTTCCGGCTCATGCTTCCGGTTCAGCTCTTCCAGATATTCTTCCGTCAGTTCTTCCTGATCTTCCACCTTTTCGATCACTACTCCATATCTGAGCATTTCCACAGGATTATACTCTTCCTCCCCTTCCTCGCAGAGAATCAGGAGCGTCTTTCCGTCAATCTGAAAATAATCCTGCTCCAGTGTAAACTTCAGAAACTGGGTTTTTCCGCTGTCCAGAAATCCTGTCATCAGATATACCATTACATTTGGTTCCATTTTTTTCTCTCTCCCGTCTTTTCACATCCGCTGTGGGGCGCTTAAGCTCCCCCCGGCGGCAGATCATTTAAGCCAGCCCGAAAAGCTCCGCCAGCTTCTGTTCGTTCAGTTCCGCTCCGATCACACAGATCCTTCCGGTATACTCCGGCGCGCCTTCCCGCACTTCATGCTCGCCCGGCACCATATCGAAATAGATCCATTTTCCGTCAGCGCCTGCAACCATGCCCTTGGCGCGCAGAACATTGCCGAACTCCTCTTCTGTTTCAAGACGCTTCAGAATTGTTTCAATTCCTTCTTTGTCAAAAGTACGGATTGTCTCCCGGCCCCAGCTTGTAAACACGTCATCTGCGTGATGATGGCCTTCATGATCGTGATGGTGATGGTCATGGCCGCAGCCGCATTCTCCGTGATCGTGATCATGGTGGTCATAATCGTGGTCGTCATGATCATGGTCGTGGTCATGATGATCGTGGTCGTCATGGCCGTGATGGTCGTGGTCATGATCATGGTCATCGTGATGATGATGTTCGTGATCTTCGTGATGATGATCGTGGTCATGATCGTGAACATGTCCGCATACCGGGCAGGCTGCCTCCGCCAGAAGCTCTTCTTCCAGAGATTTTCCGGATTCCATGGTTTCCAGGATTTTTTCTCCCGGCAGCTGCGCGATGGGAGTGGTAACAAAAGGCGCTTTGTCATTCAGCTCCCGCAGAAGAGCCACGCTTTCCTCGATTTTCTCCGGTTTTGCCTTATCTGTACGGCTCAGAATTACCGCGCCCGCATATTCGATCTGATTACTGAAGAATTCTCCGAAGTTCTTCCGGTATATTCTGCATTTTGTTACATCCACAACGGTTGTAAAGCTGTTGAGTTCCGCATCGATTTCGTTCTGTACGTCCTGAACGGCCTTGATCACGTCAGACAGCTTGCCCACACCGGAAGGCTCAATAAGAATCCGGTCCGGATGATAGGTGTCTACCACTTCGCGGAGCGATTTTCCAAAATCGCCTACAAGAGAGCAGCAGATACAGCCGGAATTCATTTCCCGGATCTCTATGCCGGACTCTTTCAGAAAGCCGCCGTCAATGCCGATTTCACCGAACTCGTTTTCAATCAGCACAACCTGCTCCCCTGTAAACGCTTCAGAAAGCAGTTTTTTAATCAGTGTTGTTTTTCCGGCTCCGAGGAAGCCGGAAATAATATCAATCTTTGTCATGTTTCTCATCCTCCTGCTCTTTCTATCATTCTGATCTATCTGTCATTTCAGGTCCAGTTCCACCGGACAGTGGTCTGAGCCCATTACATCTGTAAGAATCTTTGCGTCTGCCAGCCTGTCTTTCAGGCACTCAGACACACAGAAATAGTCAATGCGCCATCCCGCGTTTTTGGCCCGGGCGCTGAAGCGGTATGACCACCAGGAATAAATGCCTTCCGCGTCCGGATAGAAATAGCGGAACGTATCGATAAATCCCGCATCCAGAAGTTCTGTAAACTTCTGCCTCTCCTCATCGGTAAACCCGGCGTTTTTCCGGTTTGTCTTGGGATTTTTCAGGTCAATTTCTTTATGGGCCACATTCATGTCTCCCGTAACAATCACGGGCTTTTTTTCTTCCAGTTTTTTCAGATAAGCCCGGAAATCATCCTCCCACTCCATACGGTAATCCAGCCTTGCCAGCTCATTCTGAGAGTTTGGCGTATATACTGTAACAAAATAGAAATCCTCAAACTCACAGGTAATGACTCTGCCTTCCTGATCGTGCTTTTCAATTCCGATGCCATATGATACGGACAGCGGTTCCTTCCTTGTAAATACCGCTGTTCCGGAATACCCTTTCCTCACCGCGTAATTCCAGTACTGACAGTATCCGTCCAGGTCAAGCTTCAGCTGTCCCTCCTGCATCTTCGTTTCCTGAATACAGAAAATATCTGCATCCGCTTCTTTGAAAAAATCAAGGAACCCTTTCTGAACACATGCCCGGATTCCGTTTACATTCCATGATATTAATTTCATCTGTTCCCTCCTTCGCACGGGAAAGTCCGGTTTTGGACCTCCTTTTTCCGACACTGCCGGCCTGTCCGGCAGTCTTCTCCGCGGTTTTTCACATACCGGAAGCTTTCTGCCATATGGTACGTCATGCCGAACCGCATAAAAAAACGAAAGACAGATAACTCTGCTACCTGTCTCTGTTTCAGTTATAGCGAACCTCCCGCAGAAACAGCCCCTGCGCCGGGGCCAGGAACCCCGCCTGCTGCCTGTTCTTTGTCCGCAGAGCCGCCGCCGCGTCTTCCGGCTTCCGCTCTCCGGCGCCGGTCTCCAGGAGTGTTCCTGTAAGAATCCGCACCATATGATAGAGAAAGCCTGTCCCGTCATATTCGATGACAACGCTGCTGCCCTGTCCGCTGATCATTATATCATAAATTGTACGTCGTGTGGACTTTTCGTCCTTTTTATCTGTATAACCGGCATATTCACGGGTTCCGGTCAGATACCCTGCCGCCTCTCTCATGGCTTCCAGGTCAAGACGGCGCGGGAAATGAAAGCTGAACCGCCGGGTAAATACATCCGGCCTTTCTCCTGTATCGATGTGATATTCATATACTTTTCCCACCGCGCTCTTTCTGGCATGGAACCCGTTTTTCACAAGTTCCGTCTGCAGGACGCGGATGTCTGCCGGAAGTCTCTCATTCAGAGCTGCGGTAAAGTCTTCGCTTATGATCTTTCCCGGAAGAACAATGCTGGCTGTCTGTCCCCGGGCATGCACACCGGCGTCTGTCCGGCCGGATCCGTTGACTTCAGTCCTGCGGCCCGTTTCTTTCATCACAGCGTCTTCCAGAATCCCCTGAATGGTATTCTCCGTATTGCTCTGCCGCTGCCAGCCCTGATAGCGGGTGCCGTCATATGCGATTGTCAGCTTATACGTACGCATTTTCCGTCCGCTCCTCTGCTACTGAAGAAACTTCTTCAGCTCGTCCATAAATGTATTGGCGTCTTTGAACTCTCTGTACACGGAAGCAAATCTGACGTAAGCCACCGGATCCAGATCTTTGAGCTTCTCCATGACAATCTCGCCGATTACGCTGCTTGGAATTTCCTTTTCTTCCCTGTTAAAAACCTCCAGCTCTATGGCGTCAATCGTCTTCTGTATGGCCTGCGCCGAAACCGGGCGCTTGTAGCAGGCGCTTAACACACCGTGCTCGATCTTGGCCCGCTCATACTGTTCACGGTTATTGTCCTTTTTAATTACAATCAGAGGAATCGTCTCCACTTTCTCATATGTTGTAAACCGTCTTCCGCACTCATCACATGAACGCCGTCTGCGGATAGAGGACTTATCTTCCGCTGGTCTTGAGTCTATTACTTTTGTATCCGGGTTTCCACAATATGGACATCTCATATTCTCTTCCGCCTTTCTGTTTTGGCCGGCTTTCCCTGCCTTTTGTTTCTTCCCATAAGTTTCCTCTATTATACACAACCCCTAGATTTTTTGCAAAAACTTTTCTTCCTGTATCTCCACAAGTATAATATCCGGCCCGATCTTGCGGATACAGCAAAAGGGAATGACATATTCACAGTCTGTTCCAAAAAAGCCGCAGATCTTTCCCGGGCCGGGTACAATAAGGGTCTCCACCTCTCCTGTACATACATTGATCTCTACATCCATTGCGCAGCCCAGCTTTCTGCCGCTGCAGACATTAATAACCTCTTTGTCCCTGAGCTCACAGATCCTCATATGCCTTCCTCCACGCAGGATACGGTTTCTCACTGATACTATATGCGGAAAACAGGAAACAGGTTCCAATCCTCAAATCACTCTTTCCTTTTCCATGTACCTGCGCTAAAATACAATCGTAAACTATGAAAAACAGGAGAATTCAATTTTTATGAAAGAAACAATTTTACTTTTTAATCCGCCGGAGAAGGACACGCTCCTGAAAATCGAAATGGCGCTGTTTCCTCTTCATATCCGCCTGAAGCGCGTTGCCCGTGAAAATTATAACCAGCCTCTGGGCGTACTTGCAGGAATCAGGGACATGGCTCCTGCGGAAGGCGCCTATGAAGGAGAAGAACTGCCCGGCACAATGTTTGTGTTCTGCTTTCTTGACGACAGCCGGTTAAACCAGGCGCTCGCCGCCCTGCGCAAAACCGGAGCAGGTCCCTTCCCCTACAAGGCAATCCTTACACCTACAAACAGTTCCTGGACAGCACCGGACTGTTTCAAGGAAATCCGGAAAGAGCATGAGGCCATGAGCAAATAGCTCACGGCCCCGTGTATTTTTCTTTATAACGGATTTTCCGGCTTCCCGTTCCCATCCGCCGGATTACGGAAGAAGAAATGCATACATTACTACAAAATGGCAGGCGCTTCCACCCATCACAAAAAGATGGAAAATCTCGTGGCTGCCGAAATTCTTATGTCTGTTATTGAAAATCGGAAGCTTCAGCGCGTAAATCACGCCGCCCACTGTATAGATAATTCCTCCTGCCAGAAGCCATCCGAAAGCCGCCGGCGACATATTATTGAGGATCTGGGTAAATGCCAGTACGCAGGTCCATCCCATTCCGATATACAGAACAGATGATACCCACTTCGGACAGTACACCCAGAAAGCTTTGATCATGATGCCCGCAATTGCGATGGACCACACAACAGCAAGAAGTATCAGCCCGGTTCTGCCCTTGAGCACAATCAGACATACCGGCGTATAGCTTCCTGCAATCAGTACGGAAATCATCATATGATCAATCTTTTTCAAAATCGTATTTACCCGCTCTGAAACATCGAATGTATGGTAAGTTGTGCTTGCCGCATACAGTAAAATCAGACTGGCCGCATAAATTGTCAGTGAAATAATATAAATCTGGCTCGGTTCATTCGCAGCCTTTATCAGAAGCGGCACCGCTGCAAAAATAGCCATCAGCATGCCGATAAAATGTGTAATTGCACTGCCGGGATCTTTAATATGTTTCTTTTTTTCCATAACCACACACCTCCATGATGTCAGAATCGCAACAAGTAGTTTTTAAAACTATATCCAGCATATGCATATATTACATCATATATTCCAAAAAATCAACCTGAAAAATAAACAAAAAAGAGGCCGTATTGCAACAGCCTCTGTACATATTTTAAAAATCAGTTTCATTTACAGTTTATTATTACCGAATCACTGTTCCGGTTTTTCCTTTTAACGCTTCTTTTACTTTATCAAATGCAGTAATATATGCGCTCCGGCCCTCACGTTTTTCTACGAATTCAACAGATGCCCTGAACTTCGGCAGCATATTGTAAATGCCGAAATGTCCCTCATCCATATAAGCCTTTGCCTGTTCTACTGTAAGCTCTCCAAGCGGCGCTTCGTCCGGCTGCCCCATATTGATGCATACTTTTTCCACATTTGTCAGAATAATAAGCATATCCGCGTCAATGCCCTCTGCCAGCTTTCCTGCTGCCAGATCTTTCTCGATAACCGCGCTGGCGCCCTTCAGATGATTGTCCTGCTCCAGTACCGGAATACCGCCGCCGCCTGCGGCGATCACGATCTGATCCGCGTCCAGCAGTGCGTTAACCGCATCCAGCTCCACGATTCTGACCGGGTTCGGCGCTGATACCACACGGCGAAAGCCCTTTCCCGGCTCCTCTATTACATAATTGCCCTTTTTGCGCTCCTCGTTGGCCTCTTCTGCGTTCATATACCGGCCCAGTACCTTGGTGGGGGTATAGAATGCCTCGTCATAAGGATCGACCACCACCTGAGTAAGAACCGTGCTTACGGTCCGGTATATGCCGCGGTTTAAAAGTTCCTCGCGGATCCCGTTCTGAAGGTCATATCCGATATATCCCTGGCTCATGGCAGAGCAGACAGACATAGGCGCCGGCGTATACTCTGTGTGATTTTTCGCGAACTCATTCATGGCTGTATGAATCATCCCAATCTGAGGCGCATTGCTGTGAGTGATGGCAACCTTGTATCCCTCCTCTATTAAATCAGCAATACATTTGGCAGTATGTTTTACCGCAATCTTCTGCTCAGGGAGTGTCGTTCCCAGGGCCCGGTGTCCCAGAGCCAATACAACTCGTTTTTTCATAATCGTCTCCATTCCTCTGCCTGCTGCGGCAGTATGTCTTTTCGTTTTATTAGAAGTGTACTATCATTTCCATAAAAAATCAACTGTTCCTCTCGTCTAAATCTTCGTCAGAATCGTATAGACAACATCCGCTATTCCCAGACAGGTCAGCGCCAGACAGATCACTGCACGTTTGCCCCGGGACAGCTTCAGGAAACAGTCCGTCCAGCGGGGCGCCATATAATACAGGAAAGCGCACCCCAGCAGCGCGAACGCAATGGAACCTCCCATGTATATTCTTCCGTTCAGGTTGAGGAAATAATTGTCATAATCTCTTACCCGAAGCCCCAGGCCGCTGTCAAACAGCCAGCTGGACAGATATCCCGCCACAGAATAAATGCTGAAGTTCAGCGCAAACACCAGCGCCGGATTTTTCAGAAACCTTCTTACAAAAAACAGCAGAACCACGCCGCAGATTCCATACAACGGAAGCCACGGCCCCGCCAGCATGATCTGGTCCGGAACGACTCCGTTTCTTACAAGAGAAGCCGCAATTTCCAGAAGCCATCCAAATACGGAAAAAGCAAAAAACAAAAATATGTAAGAAAGCCAGTCGTATTTCCTGTCCGCTTTTACAGGTGTTTTTACCGCACGAAGAGGCGGCTGTACAGCAAACAGAAATACCGGGTACTGTTCCGGAGCAAAATAGGATATTTTCGTATAAGGCCCCTGGGAATCGTCATACAGCGCCTTGCTGATCAGAAGTTCATCTTCCGAGGGCACATGCTCCAGATAAGAGTCATTCAGATTTTCATACCCGGCGCAGCGAGAAAGAACGTAGTTTCTGCGGAGTGTAAAATAAAATTCCGCTTTGCAGCCGGCCACATAAGGATTAACATAGAAAAAGTCCAGAAGTCCCAGCGTAAACAGAGAAAGAATTTTCCATCCCAGAAATGACAGATCAATAAGGAACAGTTTCCGCTTGTTATGCTTCATCATCTGTCTGGACAGATAAAACGCCCGTTTCCTTCCGATCTTCGGATTTTCAGCAAGAATATAGGGAATCAGGCTGTACTCATAGTGTTTAATGATGCCTCCCGCGATGGTAAAATTCCAAAGCGTCTGGCACACAGAGCGGCAGAGCATAACCCAGGCCGGATTGAAGATACAACGAAGCTTATACAGAAAAAATATCTTGGAAATCTGAGTCTGTCTGTATTTCCTGCTTTCCATGAAAAACCGTTTTTCTCCGATTTCCAGAATATTGCTGATAAATATCTGACCCAGGACCGCCAGAACGGCTCCTGCCGCAAGAAATAATACCGAGGTTTCCGGATTCTCCGTAAGGAAGCCGTTCACAGCCCGCAGGACAGAAAAAAAGATCGAACTTGCTGATGTGCAGATGTCAACAATAAGCCCGCCCGCCTCAAGCACAAAGGGAGGAAGCTTATCACTGATATTTCCGCCAGGAAAAAACCGCTCAATAACCTGAACTGCCACGTCTGAATTTGACAGATCCGGTGTGACAGCTTTCCCGTCCGGCAGTCCGGATACAGAGTGGAATCCGAAAAATGTAGTTGTCACCGGATACGCAGTTGTAAGCATGGCAATAAGAAAGCAGACAGAAATTGCCCTCAGGTAATTCTGTCTGACCAATATGCGACCTTGTTTCTTCAGCTCATTCCTCTTTACCATGTCTTCCTCCGGGATGTCAATGATAGTATATTATAGTTTAGAAAGGCAGGATTTGCAAGTATGCCGGCGTCTGCGCCGGCATACCCTCCTCCCGTACCTCTCTGCCGCTTACCGGATCATAATATAGTCATCCTGACTGTGCCGCTGCTTCTGCATAACTATTATCCCGTTTTTTACGACATCATTTGTAATCAGGATATTCACATGTTCACTTTGCAGCAGATCCAGCACCTCCTGATTCGGATGAGAATCCTTCGCCCTGCCGAACCGCCGGTTATCATGGGATATAATCACTGTCTCCGGATTAATCTGCCGAAGGATTTTCCGGTTCATATTATGCCGGCTTCCATGGTGGGGCATTTTCAGATAATCGGCGGATATCGCCTTGCCTTCCCGTATCAGCCGCTCAAATACTTTTTTACTTGCATCCCCGGCAAGGAGTACAGACGGCTCACTGCCAAACTTCATCCACAGTACTGTGCAGATATCATGGGTGCATTTTACATAATTCTTATAAATTTTCCGCATGCACTTTCTGCTGCCTGTAGCATTGAACTGCCAGAGCAGAGATACATTTTCCGCAAAAAAGCCCAGTACATAATTGCAGCCGGCACGATACGACTCCATATCCTCGTACTGCCAGTCTCTCAGCCAGAATCTCCTAAACTCCGGAGAATCCGCGCCCACATAACCATGCTCCGCAGAATGAATATACCGTTCCATTTCCTCAGCAAACTCTCCGGTAAACAGTTCCTGCATCAGACCGGTCAGATTCTGCCGGTCCGCTTCCCCGAGCCAGTCATAATTCTCCAGGCAGCACGGAGGATTCAGGCATTTTATATGCTTACAGAAATCCCTGCCCTCATAGGCAAAAGTTAACTGCGGCACCGCGTTTCCTCTCCCGGTAACTTTTACCAGAAACGCCTGATTATTTACGACTTCTTCCAGGGCTTTTACAAATTCTCCGCAGTCCTCAGCCTCCCTGATTCCTTTCAGATTCAGAATGGCTCTGGCGATCAGCGTAACCTCGTTCTGATATAAAGGTACAATAATCTCCTCAATCTGATCTATCTTTCCCGCGAAAAAATGCATGCCGCCCAGGTGATCATTGTCATGATGTGTTAAAAATATATGTACACGGTCGTTTCTGTCTATATTTTCAGTAATATCATATCTGCCGGGCCCAAGATCAATAAAAACCGTTTTCCCGCCGTATCTGCATCCGGAAGAGGGATTCAGCAGTATGCTGTCACCCTGACCTACGTTGAGCACTTCGAAATCAGCCATATCTTCTGTCTCCTTCCTGTATCAGCTTTTACTCATTGTAAAATAAAAAGCGTAAAGATGCAAAACAAATATAAATCCCGGCAGGCCCGGACATACAAAAAGCAGGCCGCCGTACGCGCGATTCCTAATAAATCACAGCCGTTACAGTTTCCTGCTTTTTCTGTATTTTCTCTGTTTCATTTTTCTGTTCTGCCACGCCGCTTAGAAGAGATCTCTTGTATAAAGCTGCATATATGTCTCAAAAGAATCTCTTAAAAAATCACTGAATCTTCTAATCATATCCGGCACCTCCTCTTTCTTTTCGATTGCATTATAGCTCTGCACGGGCTATAATTCTTGTCAAAAGGAAAGATAAACCAGCCAGATCTTGCAGGAGGTGCCCATGCATTTTTTCTATGAACTGAAGGAAGACCAGATGGAAATCTACGAAAAAGTTTCCGTCCATTACCCACCCCATATTCACAAATCCATCGAATGCATCTATGTAACCGGAGGAACACTGGAGCTGGGCGTCGGCGAAACCCTTCTCCACATGGATACGGGAGACTTCGGCATTGTTTTCCCGAACGTCATCCACCACTATCAGGTATTCAGCCGGGAGGAGTCCCGGGCCTTCTACTTTCTGGCGCCGCCTACCCTTACGGGCGCATACACGGATCAGCTCCTGACATGGCAGCCGGAAAATCCGGTCATACCTGCCGGATCCGTTCACCCGGATATTCCTTACGCCCTGCGCCGACTGTACGAATGTGCCGGTCAGCGCTCCGATTCACAGAAACAGCCGGCAGCATCTGTCCTCTGCCGGGCATTTACCCAGATTATCCTGGCAAGGGCGCTTCCTTGTCTTACGCTTCAGAAAAGAGCAGAACAGCCGGGGCATGATATTGTCTATGATACCGTCGTTTACATGGCCGGACATTTCACCCAAGAAGATATCTCTCTGACAAAGATGGCGGAGGATCTGGGATACAGCCCCTTTGCCCTGTCCCGGGTCTTTTCCCATACCTTTCATACAAATTTCAACGGGTATCTGAACGACCTGCGCCTGAATCAGGCAGTGAACCTGCTGGAAAACTCAGAAGAATCCATAACCGAACTGGCAATGGAGGCAGGATTTACAAGTATGCGGACATTTAACCGGGTGTTTGGAGAGAGGTATCGGATGTCGCCCAGGGAGTATCGGAAGAGGAGAAAGAATAGCGGGGAAGACATATAGGAAAGGAAAGATTTTTGCAGTTCTGTATTATATCTGAGGCCTGACAGGCCCGGTCAGGAACCGCAGATCTCATCATATGCCCGGGAGCTTGAAATCACCCGTTCTTCCGTAATACAGCTTCGAAGAACAGTCAGCGCGGCTTCATGCTCCTTCGGTCCCGATGTGGAGCCGCACAGATCTTCTATCACCGCACAGTCTACGAGATCATTATAGCAGTCAAGAACACTGTGCAGAACACAGCAGCCTGTATTGACGCCCGCGAAATATATTTTTTTAATCTCATGTTCCCGGACAAACCGCTTCATTTCTTCGTTCCAGCAGCTGTATTTGTCCTTGTCAAACACTCTTGTCATACTGCCGCGAAGTTCCGGCACGATCTCAGCTTCTGCCGATCCCTCCATGCAGCTCTTCCAGCCTTCAAACACATAACACGCCGTATGCTCATGATTTACATAGCGGGTTCCCGCTGTAATGACATTTCCGCTGATCCGGCTCTGGAACCGGGCCATTTTATCCACAAGATGTTCCGTATACTGGTTCATAAAACCATTCTGCATATCTATAATCAAAAAAAGGATGTTGCTCATATTCTGTCCTCCAAAATAAACTGTACTATTGAAACAGTATTTCCAGTGCGGGGTGGATTTACCCGAAATTTTGTCTTATTTATACCTTTTGAAATCTGCGGCTCTACAATAACTTCTCCGGTCTGCTCATCCTGCCGGTCCAGCCAAGGCTTGCGGCCCACTCTACTTCAATGCCTCCCATCCCTGGAAATAATCTTCTGTTGAAACCTTTCTGTTTTTGAAAAAAACGAAAAGGAAAGCCACAAATAATATTACCATCAAAACTATTTTTATAATTTCATAGAATTCAAAATCCATCAGAGCCTTAAAATCAGTTTTGTAGAAAAAGAGCAGCAGCACGGCAATATTAACAACTATAAAAGGGAAGCTTGAAAAGACAAAATAGGAAAAATATTTTTTACCTCTTGCTTTTACAAATTTTGAATTTCTTGTCTCCCACATAAAAGTCTCTCCTTCATGGAAGACCTTTAAGTATGCACCAATTCTGTAAATCCCTTCCAACCTGCTTAACACAATCAGATAAGCCGGAAAAATAACAATATAGGATAATATAAATAACACATTATCTGTTTGAGTAAGTGCAAATGCAAGAAAGCTGGCTATAAACGCATAGAAAAAAGTAATTGTGTTACTTACGATTGTATCCAGATGTAATATTTCATCTCTCAGCATCAGATACTCATCTTTTGGTTCAAACATGCTATTTTCTCCCCTCATACACTTTTGAATTCTGCATATATTTTTGTATATGTTCAGATAATCGGCCAAAATATTATGGCATGAAAAATTGGGGTGCGGCCGATCCGTAACAGGAAAAGGAAAGGCCGGGAATATCCTTTACGAAATCTCTGAGTTCCTCCAAATACGCATTGTAGTAAATGTATCCTGTAATCTTAGATGATTCTTTTCCCTCAACATCATATACAACCATATTATAACCGGTACCATCAGCTCCCCTGCCGGCTGACGCATAATCTTTAAATCTGCACTGCTCAACATATCACATAATGTCTGGACCTCCTCTTTGCTCAAACAGGACGACTGGATATCAGAATCACCACTAGCGCTATAAGATACATAGGAAATCACAAGTCCTATCTGGTATATGACCCACGTCTGCGAAACCATCACATCAGAAGTAACGTCTATCTGTCCCCAGTTCATTTCTTCCATTTCAAATAAACGTCCGTCCTTCGGTAAATTTATTTTCTGTTTCTCCGGTTTCCTGATTTCCGGCAGCTGGTACCCGCATTTAATACAGAACTTCCAGTCGTCGGCGAGCCTGGCTCCGCAATTTGTACAGAACCTCATGGTGACCTCCTTATATTTTCCGCTTTTTCAATTTCTTCTTTCAGTTTTATTGCTTCATACAATTTACAGTTATTTGCCGTTCCCTTTTTTGATAAATAACACCTTTTCAAAAGTTTTAAGGTCACATACACGAAAACCTAAAACCAGATTCGGCAGTTTCTCATAATGGCCGAAAGGTTCTGATCCTATAGACAACAGCACCGACTAACCAGATGCTCTGTTGCTACTGCACATCCGTTTTTACAACTCTGGCCTTTCATCTTCTTCTCTATAATTCAATCAAAATCTTCGACTGCTTCCCACACCAGCTCCAGTATTTCTTTCAAACTCAGCTCAGCCAAATCTTTGTATTCTCCATACTGTATAACAATTTTCTTATAAGAGCAAAACAGAATATCCAACAGTTTTGTTTTTATTTTCTCCTTTTCACGCTGGAGGGATTTTTCCAGAAGCTGCTCTTTATATATGCATTCCTGATACAAAGTCAAAAAATAATATAGAATATCTTTTATTTTAATGCGGGTCAGTTCACTTGATATATTATCAATTCCTGTATCTGAATAAAATACGCCAGCTTCCGGCATCTGGGATAAAGCAGTTCCAAATTCCGCAACAAACGTCCTCATATCAGACTCGCTTATAGCATTGCTTGTGTCATCTCTTTTATCATCGCCGAATATCCGATAATGTCCCTGTTCATAAAATAAATCCAGAAGCTCTTCCCGGAAGTTCAGATAGTTTGCGTATTCATCCGAATCTTTTTCAGGAGCTATTCTTTCCAATTTGGAAACGAAGTTACTCCGAAACCAATATAAATTATTAAAATGAAAAAAAAGCTCATCCAAATGTTTATATTTACCAGCCAGTAAACGGTACTTTTTCTCGTTAAGCGGCAGTGCATTTTCTCTTCCCGGTTCGTGCAGATTATAGTGCAGAAACGCTTCTCCTTTATGCGGAAAATCTATCCTGAGGCAGTATCTGTCCATATTTTCCAGAGCAAAAAATATTTTTATTCCGGTTGTTGTCCTAACTCCCTTCCGAATAATTCCGGAAGCAATAGCCGTATCAATCTCAATTTTCTGAATTCGGACATCTGCCAACAGGTCTTTAAAACTCATAATCAGAGTTTTTGCTATTTTCTGTGTATTTTTTGAATAAATTGCCGAATAGTTCAAAAGCAGCAGTACTGCCTGCACCTGCATAAATGCGACCCCAGCCATAATTGTATCGTGATCCAATTTATGCACTAACTTGGAAAGATCTTCTTCCGGATCAATATCAAGCTCAGAATTTCCAACAATCAGCAGTTGGCTCTGTTCTGTTTTATATATGTTAAATATATATTCCCCAATCATACTGTTTGGTATATATTTGCTGCTGAAGTCCAGACCTTTGTGATCTCCAAAATCAAAGTCCATAACCAGAGATGAAATAAATGCATTGGCACAACTGATATAGCGGCACAGTGAATATGAATGTTCGACTTCATAAAAGCAGGGCTTCTGCAACGTGTCATGAATCATATACAGAAGCATATGTAAATAACGGTCGCTCGTGACACACTGCACGGTTTAACTGTACCACCCTGCCGCTAATTCTGTACCATCTTACCGGTTGGCTGTACCAGCCGCTAAAGTTCTCCTTATAATGATTGTGGCACACCTAATGTGTGACTACTATTATAAGGAGGGCGATAATCATGGTAGATTATCGAGAAATCCTGAGGCTTCATAATCTCGGGTATTCACAGCGGGTGATCACATCATCTGTTCATAGTTCCCGCAGTACTGTCAAAGAAGTAATCGACTTAGCCAATGCGCTGAAGATCGAGTGGCCTCTGGATGCAAATGTTACTAACTCAGACCTGAAGTTACTCCTGTACCCTGCCCGGGCAGAGAAGAATTCCAACCGTATGCCCATTGACTTCCCGTGGATTCACAGGGAACTTGCAAAGAAAGGCGTTACGATGACACTTCTTTGGACAGAGTACTGCGAGCAGGCTTATGCCGCAGGGAAGCAGCCGTACATGAGTACACAGTTTGGTGACCTCTACCGCAAATGGGCAAGAGTCAGCAAGGCAACCATGCGTATTTCCCGAAAGCCTGGAGAGACCTTCGAGGTTGACTGGGCTGGTACAACCGTTGACATTCACGACAGTGTTACCGGCGAAATCACTCCGGCTTATCTCTTCGTGGGAGTATTGTCTTGCAGCAGCCTTGTATATGCGGAACTCTGCCGGGATATGAAGTCGGAGAACTTTATCCTCTGCCATGTCCATGCCTATGAGTACTTTGGTGGCGTAACCCGTTTGGTTGTGCCGGATAACCTCAAGACCGGAGTAACCAAGAATACCCGTTATGAAACCGTCATTCCCAGAGCCTACCAGGAAATGGCCGATCATTACGATACGGCGATTGTCCCGGCCCGGCCAAAGGCTCCTGACGACAAACCAAATGCAGAGGGTTCCGTGAAGTTTGCCACGACCTGGATCCTTGCCGCCATCAGGAATTATCACTTCCTCTCTTTTGAAGAGGCTTATGCCACCGTAAAAGAGAAGCTTGAGGCTCTGAACAATAAGTCTTTCAAGACCCGGAAAGGGAACCGCCACACGGCATATGAAGAGGAAGAACGCAGTTTTATGCATCCGCTTCCTCCCGCACCGTACGAGCTGGCTACATGGAGCACAGCGAAGATCCACAACGACTATACGATCACCGATGGCCTCAATCGTTATTCGGTGCCCTTTGACCTGATCGGCGAGACCGTAGACATCCGCACTACAAGAGATACCGTGGAAGTGTTCTTCCGTGGCGGACGCGTTGCTTCCCATGTGCGCTTAAAAAAGGCCCAGCGCGATGCTGTTATGGTGCCGGGACATATGCCGGAAGCACACCGCAGATACCTCTCTTACAACAAAGACGCTTTCCTCTCATGGGCTGAGTCGGCAGGCTCCTCTGTTTCCGCAGTGATCCGTCAATTCCTAGAAGCCGGGAAGGAGCCGGAGCAGGGCTATAAATACTGTGTAAGCCTTATGAAGGCTGCAGACAGATATGGCCTTGCTCGTGTGGATGCCGCCTGTGAACGTGCATTAGCCTTTTCATCGACACCTGCGCTGAGGAGCATCCTCACCATTCTCAAAAACGGACAGGATAGGATTCCCCTCAATCAAGCCGCTGAAGCACCTGTGCCGAAAAATGGCACCCGCCACGGGATCACACGAGGCGCTGATGCTTTCCGGAAAGGGGGTGCAAACATATGATCAACCAGTCAACGATTGATACCCTCAAGCAGATGCGGTTCTCAGCCATGGCCAAAGAACTGGAGTCCCAGCTGAGCGATCCTGATACCTACAGCAGTCTCGGCTTCGAGGAGCGGATCGCTCTCCTGGTCGATGCAGAGTGGAACCGCCGCCAGGCCAATAAGCTCGCCAAATGCATCCGTGATGCCGGATTTTCAGCGCCAAATGCTTGTATGGAAGAGATCGAATACCATCCGGACCGTAAGCTGGACAAGACGCAGCTGACACGCTTCTCTACCTGCAAGTATATCGATGACGGGCGGCATATCATCCTGAGTGGTGCCTGCGGCAGCGGCAAGACGTACATTGCATGTGCACTTGGCAATGCTGCCTGCAGAAAATTTAAAAAAGTACGTTACGTACGCCTTCCTGAGCTTCTGGAAGAACTGAATGTCGCTAAGGGCACCGGTGAATTCCGGAAAACCATTGCTTCTTACCTGAAAGTGGATCTTCTCATCCTTGATGAATGGCTCATCCGCCCGTTGGTACAGCAGGAATCCTATAACCTGCTTGAGGTTGTGGAAGCACGGATCAAAAGCCAGAAGGGATCCATGATCTTCTGTTCCCAGTATCATACGGACGAATGGTATGGCAGGCTCGACCCCGCATCAGCGGAAGGGAGCCCGATTTCCGAAGCGATCATGGACAGGATCATCCACAACGCCTATGACGTTTTTATTGATGGCCACGTCTCCATGCGAAAACGCCATGGGATCCAGACATCCGGAGAGGATGGTGATGGCAAATGATCCGGGATGATTACACCGCATGGGACGAATGCCCCGATATTGATAACTGCGAACTGATCCAATCCTTCCTGGAACTCGTAGACTCCATGGTGAAAGACATCCAGCATCTGAAAGCTGAGACCGTAAAGGCCAGATATGAATTGAGCCAGAAGCTTGATCCGGAACATCAGTGGACCACTGGAGCTGATATTCTTTCTGATCTGGATACCCCGCATTACGATAACCTGGCGTACCAGGAGTACATGAGGATCTACTATGATGGCGGAGATCCAATGTCATTTAAGGAGCATGTGGATTCCATGATAAGGATTGCCCAGGGTCAGGATGACGACCGGTATTAAGTTGTCAAGGTAATAATCTATAGTCATCAGCGTATGTGCTGGAATGACTCTATGTAAGATGTCCTGAAAACATCAGGTCATCGGCTGTGGAGTCAACGCTCCATCAGCACGGAATGCGTTTGCTTTGTTTAGCTGTCATTCATCTGGCAGGATGGCACTTGTCAATGTCGTAGTTGCGTCAGCGAGGCGATAACAGCCATTGCAAGCTCCATTCTCGCCAGATACCGTCTTTAGGCAAAGTAATCGAATATCGAGTGGATCAACCATCCGAAAGGATGGTTCACTTCACCGGAAAAGTGGTTCGCATCGTTGGCAAAGTGCAGTTGCCGACCGGTACAGCCAACCGGCAAGGCGGTACTCTTGTTTCGGCAGAGTGGTACAGTTAGACCGTACAGATGGTACTAATTCACCGTTATTTACAAGCATAAATATGCTTAATAAATATTGAACGCTTTTTGATGTCTGCAGGTTATCATCAAAAGGATTTTTCTCCGGGAAAACATCTTTCCAGAACGCCTGATCACTAAGTCGTGTATAATCGTTATGTATGTTCTCACAGATATAAGAGCCATTTTCTATGAAGTTATTCAAATACTCCGCCATAGATTTACCAGATAAATGTATAGGCGCATTATTATACTCCCTCAATAACGCTGCCAGAGATTTGGAAAAATTGTTTGTAAACATCACTTTTGACATAACTGAATACTGCTCCGAATTATTCCTGCTGCGCCTTCTATGTACCTTTCTTCTGATATAGCGGATATGCTGCTGTACATTTATTTCTTATAAATCAGGCCCCGTGGGATGCGGCAGTATGCCCCGGTCCCATAAACAGACATATAGATTTTCATATATTCCTTTTTATCCGGACTCAAAAGACTATATATATCAACAGGCCCTGCTATACCTTCTATTTCCAAAGAACCGATACGTTGAAACTCTATTCTGCTCCCATCAGCTGCAGCAAGATGTGATAAATATCCCTCATCGCTTCCGAAGCCATTCACAAATACCGGCTTTTCCGGAACCAGTCCATAATCGGGATCATTTATGTATAAATTCTCAATACTTTTATTTTTTTCTGCATTTTGCGCAACATTGCTCTCAAACAAATTCATCATATCAACAATCTGTTTCAGCTCCGGTTCATATGAATACACGATAGCCAGTGAATTATCCACACATTTGTTAACAATCTCCGGCTGCACGGATAAAAATTTGCGGTATAATTCATTTTTTATTACTTCCGGTTTCAAAAACAGAGGCGTCATGCTTGTATGACAACGTATCCATGTCTGGAAATATATCTGAAAACATAATTCAATTTTATCCGGTTCAAGACTGCCAAATACCGACTTCGAAATCATCTGCAAAATGTTGCCGGCATTTTTTATATCGCCATAAAATATCCTGTTTCTGTATTCCGCACTTACACTCGAATAAATATTATTTATTGTCTGGCTAACGGATGTCTTTTTCTTTTGACCAAACAGTCTTGCAAAAAAACTATCCTTTTGCGGTTTCGGCTCCGCCTTCGGGCGCAGCTGTCCGGGAAAAAGTTCCTTTGTTTCCCCTAAGTCCCCCGATGTACTGTTGCTTTTTACCTCCGGCGCCAAAAATGTTTTTTTCACATAAATCCACGGATAAAGCTGTGTAAGCAACGCCTCACACTTCTCCAGGCCCTCAATATTTCCTGTCGGTATAATGAATTCAAGGGTCACCGGAGAAGGCAGGATCAAATTATAAGATCCATCCAGCTTCTCTAATCTGTTCAGTACCGAAAACATTGTACAGAACAGGAGCTTGTGTATATGCTGTGAAAAAGTTACCGAAATCACAGGGCTGCTCATAGAAGGGTTAAACTCATTTAAACCGATATCCGCGAGTATATACATCACTCTTTCTTTATCCGCTTCCGACATTGCCAGAAATACTTCACGCGTAATCGGAACATTCCCCCGATTAATCATCATACAATTTTCTTCGGCTTCCTGAAAAGCTCTTTTCTCAAATTCTGATAAAAGACTGGCAGCTGCCGGATTCTGAATAACCTTATTATAAACAAGCTCTATCTCATCATAACACCCTGAGCACCAACTGATTTTTCTTCCCATAGTTCTTTTACAGTCCTTGCTTTCTCTTTCCGGCAATATAGATCCTATCCCCATCTACATCCTGCCTGTACTTCTGATAATGCCGCTGAAACGGATTATGATAATGAAATACCGCTGTTCCCAGTGCAATCACAGAAACCAGATTACCTGCCGCCCGCCAGAAGAAATCCTGATGGTCCATCATCCGGATGTTCTCATCCCAACCTATACTTCTGACCTTGTCCGTCCTTGCCACATACAGATTCGGAACTTTCCCCATAACAAAATGATTGCCGTCAATCTGTGTCATATGAGGAATACGAAGTGGTTGCGGAGCGCCTTTCATACTGAATGATGTAAACCTGCTCACCTCTTTATCCGGATTCATACAGCGGATCGCTGTCAGTGTACAGAAGCCGACCAGATCTACTTCCGGATGCATTTCAAGAAATTTCACCTGAGCCCCCAGACACGTCTTCACTGTCAGAAGTTCGTCGTCGTCCATCCGCATTATATATGGCGTCTCGACTTTCTCAAGCGCACGGTTCAGGCCGAAACTTAGTCCGCTGTTAAAGGGAAGCTGAATCACCTGCAATGAATCATCCTGCAGATCAAGCGGTTTTGAGCTGTCATCGGCAATAATAACACGAACTCCCGGATAATAGGATTGAATATTTCTGTACAGTCGCTTTGCCATTTTCTGACGTTCGAATGATTTAAAAATTATTGTTACATTCTCACGGACTAAATCTATTTCAGACTGATCAGGTTTCTTCCAGCCCTGTCGCTCCCATTTCTTAGTAAAATGACGATATTCCACATTGGAAACAAGTCGAAATACATTTACAGCGATAGGAGACAATGGACCATATATAACTTTCTTTAATGCGTTCTTAATCATGCTTCTCATTATAAGTATCCTCGTTTAAAATATTCTCCCCAGCTTCCTCTTAATTCTTTGTAGTAATCCTGATTTCTGTACGCTTTCCTGTGGGAAATATTTTTTCACTAAATCCTCAAAATTATCTGCTGTAATCTGCTCGAGAAATTCATCTCTGCCAGAATGAGCTGGGGATGAATTCACCAAACTTCCATTCTCTTTATATGCATCTTCAATGTCTACTTTTAAACAGTCCACCTTGTCACTTAACTGTTCCAGTATCTCCCGTCCTTTTTGAGTATGAACAAATACAACGCTTGTCCCCTTATTGTCATCAAATTCTGGATGCTGATTCCATATTCCCCAATAATCCCCCAAAGTAAAATCAGTACAACGTTCTACTCCCTTCATCTTACAGTCACTGCAGGAAGAGCACAGACAAATATTACCAACAAATGCCTTCATGAATAAATCGTGACCATTTCCTATTTGACTGATCTTTCCATCACCATAGTCGAATTCTGTAGAATACCCATAATGACTCCAGCCGCTTGCTTTGGAGCGCATATTAATTCTAAGTGGGCGTATTCCTTCATTTTCTTTTTGAGAGCGATAATCTACATATGCGTGCCAGACTTTAGGGGATGGTACGCCATGACAAATTATATCCACAGTAATCAGATTCTCATATGGCTTTCCAAGGAATGATTTTAATCCTGCACACTGGCATGGGGTTCCGGAAAATAGAACCATACGCCCACACGCTAATTCTCTTTTCACTTCGATATAAGATGTGCTGATTACACTTTGTGCATATTTCGCTCCTTGGAGTAATGAAAGATCCTTTCTTTCACAAACTTTGATGTGGCGAACTGAAAAATCAGAATCATACGCTGCCCCAAAGATAACCCCTTCTCTGTCCAGCACATATTCTGCAAAAAGCGGAAAAATGCCTCCCGATGTACTCTTCACCCGTTCATTCTGACTTCTATTCTTCATTGCATAAGCAACTGTCTGTGTACTAATTTCAGGAATATGTATAACAGGACAAACTTTTTCGCACTGCCCACAGTTAATGCATGAGGACTGATCTATCTCCGGCATCAGAAACCCTGCTTCTGATTTCTTCATCATTATACATTTTGCAGGACATATATTTGCACAGGCGTGACATCCTGTACAGTCCAAAGGTATTTGAAACATTTACTTTTCCTTCCTCGAAATTATAAGTTTTTCTTCATAAAACACTTCGCCATGACTCCAGAGATATCTAATTTTCCGGATATATCTGAATTTTCAATTTTGATAAGATAAAACACCCCAGAAACAAAAGAAGATTGCACTGTTTCTTAGCCATACATAATGGTACTTTATACTTTAATGGCGCATTCTTTAACTTCAACTTTTTATATGCATTTACAATCGAACGCGTCTTCGCATAATCCACAAACATCTTGTAATGTTTTATAATACTTTTCAAGGAACAATTAGAAAGCATGACCGCCATCTGGATTTTACTCAAAATCAGCGATCCCTGATACTCATTTGAAAGATCTCCTGTTACCTCAATTAATCTTTTATTCTGAATATCTCTATTTTCTTCCATAGCTTTTTTGGACATATAAAAATGTTCCGATGTATTTTGTGTTAACGAGCCCTTCCGCCAAATATAATGATAATATTTTGTATCGCTAATTTGTATATTATCTGCATATGCAAAATATTCCCAGTTAAACAGAAGGTCTTCTCCCGTTTGAACATCTTCATTAAACCTAATATTATTTGAATCGATTATTCTTTTTGAATAAACAGCTCTCCAGACCGAAGGAAATTCCTGATTTTTCTGCAAGCCTTCTCCTTCAAACCATTTATAAAGTTTTTGGTACGAAATGCCCAGAAAAGATGGAAGAATACGTTCTACAATCTCCCTTCTATCATAACTTCCAGCAGCAAATATAGGATTTACTCCATATTCGCCATTCCAGTCTTCTCTTGTATACCCACACCATATAGTAGTCATTGCTTCTGAGTTTAAGAGGCAATTGTACTTATCTAATAATGAATTAAGTATATCCGCTTCTATATAGTCATCCCCATCAACAAAAATCAAAAAATCTCCGGAAGCGCTCTGAATTCCTTTATTCCTTGCACTTGATATGCCACCATTTTCTTTATGTATTGCAATAATACGTGAATCGATTTTTTTGTATTTACAAAAAATAGCATAACTATTATCTGTAGACCCATCATCTACACAGATAATTTCAGCAATGTAAGGACTTGTCTTCAATAAACTCTGCAAACATTTTTCCAAATACTGTCCTATATTATAAGCAGTAACGATAATACTTACTTTCACTTTTCACTACCTTCTTAAATATATAACTTTTTTTATCCTCTTTTTCAATTCAGTTGGAATATAACTGGATGTTCAGAGACTATATTTTCTGTAATCACTATATTTTTATTATAAATATTATACTTACCTTTCAGTAAAACTCGATTCTAGATTTTCTATAATTTTCTTTGAATCTGAAATGTAGATATCTATTAATTTTTCAGGGATATTGCCTCAGTCCAATAAAATATAATATTTCTTTGATTTTTTTCTTTAAAACCGCCTTGAGATTCTCTGGAGTTGTATACTTTTTTAGAAATTTGGAGAAATCCATTTTTTTGTAATCTTCCCAGAACTTCTCTCTTCTGGGGGAAACACTGCTCGGTTCAATAAGCATTGGTTGAAGGCAATTCTCAATTTCACACTCAAACCATTGAAAATATTTTTGTGCCTGATCAAATAATCTCAATCCTTTTTCTGTACTCACAAGAACAAGGGAAACTCCTTTATTATCGTTAAATGAAGCATCATTTTTTTCAATACCCCAGAAATCAGCTAAAGTCAAATCGCCCGGTCGATATATGCTTGCAAAATAACAATTATGGCAGGATGGTCTGAACATAATATGTTGACAAAACAAATCCGTATAATCCTTACGGACTATTTTTCTCTTTTTATCTTTTAGAACAAAAGACTCAAAATGAGTATTCCAACCAAATTCTTTATCTCTAAAATTTGCCTCTAAAATTTCCTTCCCATATTTATTGCTTATGTAAGACACATAGTCTTTCCAAATTGCTGGACTTGGAACACCATGACAGACCAGATCACAGCAATATAATTTTGAATCATCAATATGCAATGTAGATAAATAAGAATGTAATCCTGCGACTTGACAAGGTGTCCCAGAAAATAGAACTTCTTTTCCTACATTCAGATCTTGAGCAACCTGAGGGAAAATATCAATCGTACTACTCTGAACATACTTTGCCTTTTTCATTAAATCCCTTTGCTTTTCATTTAAAGCCCTGCAATGCCTCACTGAGAAATCTGTTTGCATACCAGCACCATATATAACACCAGAATGACTTAAAATAACATCCGAAAAAGCAATAAAAGCTGCTCCTGACCTGCTACTCATTCGTACCTTATCATCTATATGTTTCACGGCAAATGCTTTAGGTGGTGCTAATAATTTATCCACAGGATTAAAACCACAACTATGAATACATTTGCCACAGGAAACACACAAATTTATATTCACTTTAGGGTATAAAAAACCTTCTTCATCCGAGATCATTTCAATGGCGTGAGTTGGGCAAATATCAGCGCAGGCTGAACAACCACAACATTCTTTCTTTTCTTTTTTTTCAACAGTAATATCTTTATCTTTCATTTTTCTTATATACATATTTTTTAAGTAATTAGTCGAAAAGATTCTTTCTTAGAAACTCTTTTGATGATTGTATCATCTTTTCTTTTTTTTGTTCAACACATTCCCAATCTATTGATTCATCAATATTATTTTTAACACTGATAATGCGATTATCCAGCCCGCATTGCAAAAGAACATTTTCTAATCTTGCATTATAATTGCTATGGCCAAACACTAAAAATGACTTATGAAAAATAATACTAAATGCAGTTGCATGGAAGGAATTTGTAACCACATATTCTGCATGATGAATATAACCCAAAAATTCTGCCGGACCCGCAGAAGCATCAATATAAAAGTCTGGATCATCATGCGCCTTGCGAAGCTTTATTTCAACCACCTTAAGTTTTTTCTTTTTGGATAAATTTTTAACAAATAAATTTAATTTGCTGTTTCGTTCTGTATCATAAACCAAAATATATCGGCTTATTTTCGGCCTAATTTCAATTTTTTCCCATTGATCAGAATCCAATAGGAAAACTGGATCTGCTGTAACAGATACTTCTTTGTTGCACAAAGATTGTATGTATGCAACTGCAGACTTTTCTCGAACTGAAATTGCATCTATAAATTGAAGCAAATTTCTCATTTCCGCATCATATGTTTGAGATAATTTACTTCCTCCCATACTTGCCGCATATGAAATCACCTTATGCTTACAGCTATTATTAAATGCTCCAAAATACGCTTTACGGAGTCCGAAAGTAATTTCAGGATTCCAAATCTGATCGCTTCCAACAATGTATACATCAAAATCTAGCGTTTCCAATCTCTTTATACTTCGGATTCTTCTTTTATCTTCAATGAGATACTGTTTTCGAAATCTATCCATATTACTTTTTTGCCGGATGAAATCCCCCTTCATCTGTAAGTTATGCTTTATTCCCGTCAGTGTCCATATAAATCGCTCCTTTTTTGATTTAAAGGGATAATATGGTATAAACCAGTGTCGCCCAACTAAATAAAAAGGTGAATATGGAACAATTTCTACCTCTGTATTAAATTTTTTCACAAAGTTTTTTAATCCATATGCCTGAAGCATTGCTCCATAATTATCTGAACAGTAAAATGTCAAAATTCCTATCTTCATATATCTTTTTCTCCCATTTTTCGCTTTCTTTTAATATCTTTTTCCCATACAAGCAGACTTGGGTCTTCTATGATACGTAATAGTCGATAAAGAAGCGGAATATTGTAAAGTAAAGTATAAAATACAAGCATCTTTATATCTAAACACTTTTTTAGATACGGTTTTATCTGTTTGAATTGTCTATTAGAAATAGTCAATAATTTCTTTTTATCATCTTTATTTCTTCCAATAGACTGATAATAAGCGTAATAAAGGATAATTTTCATGCACCTCTTTATTATTTCCTTTTTCGCTTCGATCGAATCAAACAATACAATATTATCTATAAGCCATCCGCTAACATAAATCATATCTGCATACGGAACCGTATGAATAACGGATGTATCACGCATATAATAATAATACAATTTTAATTCTACTATTGATACAGAAATATCTGGATAAGTACACATTACCAGAATATTAAATAATGTATCTTCTCCCATAACAATTCCTTCCTGCGGAAGGTTATTTCCAATTACCTCTCGTGTATATAATCTTCCCCATATATAACTACGAATATAAGAGTCCTCCATACATTCATGAAGTGAATTTGATACTTTATATTCTATATTTTGATTATCGACAACATCTATACAAGCCATAGATAAATCAGTACATGTTTGATACTGACAAATGACAATTTGTGATCCACTCCTTTTTTGTATATTCACAAGAATACTAAAATATTGAGGATGAATCCAATCATCTGCGTCAATCATTGCAATATATTCTCCACAAGAGCTCAATAAACCTACTTTACGTGCAGATGCCGCCCCACCATTCTCTTTATGGATAACTCGAATTCTACTGTCCATTTCTTCATATTTTTTACATATTTTGTAACTATTATCTGTACTGCCATCATCTACAATTATAATTTCAAGATTTTTATATGACTGATTTATAATACTGTCCAAGCACCGTGATAGATACTCTGACACATTATATACAGGTATAATAACTGATACCAACCCTTTTTTTAATTTTCTATTCACATTCATATCACAAAATCTCCTCACCACTAGGATACATATAGCGTATATCCTCTATCCTATTTATGTAGGATATTCGGTCTAGGGCATTTTCAGCTCCCGTTTAAACGCTTCAGGAATAGATATCAATGCCATACTTAGCACATATATTAATTTTTGCTCGGCGCACTAAACATCAAAAAGTACGCCTGATGTACTCCCCATGTCCGTCCAAATATCTACCTCTTTAATTTTCTTAGTAATTGCAATACTGGTTTTCGGAAAATATCTTTCTCATACTCATTCAATATAAATTTATACATCAACAATGCATAAACACAGCTATATATTATTATAGCGACTAAAAACGTCCTCCAATTTGTAATAAAAACGTAATGATTTACTATTAAACCACATATCATCATAGCTGCAGGAATAACAGACATTTTTCCTATATTTTTCCAAAACAACGGGATATCAATCCCTGTTACTTTGTAATAATAGATATTCATTATCACTCCTTGTCCTGCCAAGTAAGAAATACAGGAACAGAGTGCCGCACCTATAATGCCCATATATGGAACAGATAAATATGTGGAGATAACATTTACAATAGCAATTATTAAGTATACAATCGAACGGAATTGATGTTTATTTTGAGCAACGACAATACTTAATCCTGTATTTTGTATTAAAGGAATACATAAGGGAAACATCGTTAAAATAGTAACCCAATATGCCTCTATATAATCTGGCCCAGCCCACAGGGAAATAAATGCCTGACCAAACACACAAAATCCTGATGCAATAATAGCTACTATAATAAACTGTACTCTACCAACTCGTATAAACAGTTCCGTCAGTTGTTTCTTCGAAACATCTTTAACAACCATTCCAGTAATTTTAGGTGTTAATACTCCAGAAATTGATGTGGAAAAATTCATTATCATACTATTAAAAGAACTTCCCACATTATATACTGCAACCGCTGAACTACTTGCAAGCATACCTAAAATAACCTTATCTGTAGACCAAAATAGCATATCTACAATAGAGCCAATAAAAATAAATGCCGAAAAACCTATTAATTCTTTTATTAGCTTTTTAGGTAATAATGAAAAACGAGGTCTTAAATGCAAGCTTTTAAAGCAATAACCCGCATACAATGGCAGCATAATACATTGAACGATAGTCGCTGCTACAGACATTCCTACCGAAGCATACCCAAGATACAAGGCTATAATATTGGCAATAGGAACACCCACAGTTGACAACATATCCACCAATTTACGATAAATATATCTTTCATGTGCCGTTATCACCGATGAAAACACACTAACAGGAAAAGAAAGCGCTGAATTTACTGTCATTATCAGTACTAGTATTTTCATCTTTGATTGTTCAGCATCCGTCAGCCCTCGGTGAAATATAGCTTCCACATTGTTAGATAAAATCACTCCCCCAGCCAGCACCAAGATTGCCAAACCGCAGTATAACAGAATAAAAAAACCAAATACTTTTTCTTCTGCTTCCTTATTTCCCTCTGCATTGTATTTAGCAATATATCGAATTATTGTACTTCCAAAGCCAAAGCTTAGTAAGG
Organism: Mediterraneibacter sp. HA8405; assembly: GCF_056148955.1. Taxonomy (NCBI): domain Bacteria; kingdom Bacillati; phylum Bacillota; class Clostridia; order Lachnospirales; family Lachnospiraceae; genus Mediterraneibacter; species Mediterraneibacter sp. HA8405. Next base: position 3,118,013 of record NZ_CM148758.1, read on the forward strand.
ATAGATATGCTACTGCTGAATGGGCCAGAGAATAGAGTCCATACTCTGCTTGTCCAAGCATATCCAACATAATAGGAGTATATATAAATGGTATCAAGGAACTGATTGCCAAATTAATGTATGATATAACTACACCAGCACGTAACTGACTTTTCAAAACGGATATTCCTCCTTGCTACTTTTTTCTTATAGATTCTAATAGTAATCCTGCTTTGGCTGCTCTTGTTATATGCTGAGGAATAACTCTCTGAAGATGATCGCGTACGCTTTTTTCATTTTCTAACAGCCATATAAATCCATTAGCCAATGCATTTGCATCAGAAATGTTTTGTACCGGAATAACATAGTGTTCTTCTGTCCCGAAAATATCTCTGGCTATTCCTCTTGATTTTACGGAATACCCTAAAACAAGTGTCGGTACTGAGTTAGAATATGCAGCTATAGTAGCATGAGTTCTCGCCCCTATAAACATTCTGCATCTTGCTATAAACCCTTTTAACTCCATGCAATTATGATCATTAAGAAAAAGAATCCGCCCCGTATCTTTAAATTTATCATATAATAGCTTTAAAATTTCTCTATCATCGTTTTGTTTCCAAACAACATGTGGAATTAAGGCAACTGCACAATCAGTAGATTTAAATATTCTCAGTATCAATCGCTCATATGCTTCTAAAATAAGTCTGCCATTACTTGAACTGCTTATTATAAGCGGGCTCGCATTAATTCCAATCATATTTCCGTTCACCCAACCTGCAGGAAGTGGCAAATCTATTCTGTCAAGAGCGAAGGCAGGATCTGAAACCAAATATGTATTCTTATTTATCTTCTTCAAGGCCTCGTATGAAATAGATTCTCTCGCCGTAATCAAATCAAATCCTGCAATATCTTCTCTTATTACACGATCATTCAACAAATCTGGTTCGACACTGCATCCCCAGAGCACTGTATGACATTGCTTTTTACGCAAATTATAATTTCTTGCTGCCAAAACATCCGTTCCCGCATAACAATAATTATCTCCTCCAACAGATAAGAAAATATCCCCTTTTGATATTTGATCATAGAATTTTTTATATCTGTATTTTATAGCAAGATTAATTTTCCCGGTCAACTTAGTTTGAAGAGACGAGAAAAACCATTCCTTACTTCCTCGTAAAATGGATTGGGGAATATCTGCTTTCAATTCACATATTTGATCCAGTCCATATTTAGTATCTTGTTCAATGTTATTAGAATATACTCTGGTTTTTCCCTCTAACATCTTTATTGTAGAACGAATAATCGCCTCGCAACCGTGGTTTTCACTCCCACCATGCAAATACATATTAAGCATTCTTTTTCTCCTATAATTAAAATCCTATTTTCATATAGTTTCTTATCCTACAGACAGCTTTTTGCTTAAGTCCAAATGCAGCAATCCAAATTCTCTGTTTTGGTGTAATCTTTGATTTATTTTCAATCGGATATTTCTGAATAATATCTTTTATATACTTAAACTCTTTTTGTATCTCCGCTTTATCGTTTTCCAACAATACAATTTGCCCTTGATAAATGCATTTCATCCAAAGATGAACAAGACTTTCGCTTTCCAACTCCGGAAAATACTTTACAATGTACTCCTGTTTTTCAACTGCCGCCTTTAAAGCCTCTATTTTTTTCGCCGCATTTATCTTATGCATAATGGAATCTGCCTGTTGGCGATATGCATACAATTTCTTATCTGAATGAATTAATTTTTTGGCATTTCCAATCACTTTATATGTCCAAAATTCATCATCTATCTGTGTTCCAACCGGAAATCTTATTTCACCAATAACCTCTTTCCTATACAATTTATTCCAGATAATCTGTTTGAAAATCTGATCTTTAACATTGAAAGCCAAAGCATCTTTTGCTGTACATTCAATGAACGAATCCTCAGCCTCAAATTTATCAAATACAGCATTATCTTTTTGTACCGTTAAGTAATCACACTCAGCTATATCATAGCCATCTTTTAATTGCTGTTCCAAATACTCAAACATATATTCAGAAATATAGTCATCACTATCTACAAAGGCTATATATTCACCATTTGCATGATTGAGCCCCCAATTTCTTGCCTGACCCCCACCGGAATTCTTTATATGGAAGACCTGAATTCTATAATCTTTGGCAGCCCATAAATCACAGATTTGAGGACTACTGTCATAAGATCCGTCATCAACTAAAATTATTTCCAAGTTGTTATAAGTTTGCTGCGTAATAGAAAATATACATTTTTCTAAATATTTTTCGACATTATATACAGGCACAATAACACTAATAAGCTTTTGTTTCATTTTTCACCTCTGCGAAACATATGACGGATAGGTCCTGTTTTTTCAATTATAAAATATCTTACCGCACCATATGTATGTTGAATTCGCTTTTTATTAATAAATCGCTTTTTTCTCAAATACCTTTCTGATGCTTCTTTGGAAAATTTCAAGAATTGATTTGGTGTACATAATATCCTCTTGTCAAGTATATCAAAATTACAATTTATAGTTCGTTTCTGAAAGTGAGCGTATGCACATTCTTGTTGTATAATCTCCCCTTTTTTCAAAGCCAGCATATAAACCCTACCCCCATTCCAAAGAATAAGCAACGGTCTCCTGACAATTTTACTCTTACAACTCGGTTCACCTTTTTGATCTACTGTACTCACAACCTGACAGAAGTTATCATCATACGGATATATGTCACAAAATTCATTCCAATAAAATACTTTTTTATCATACGCTTGAAAAATTGCGTTAATATTCACTTCTCCCCACTCGTCAAAAATCCAAATCCGATCTGTAGAAAATACTTCTTTGTAATCGGCTCGGTTATAAAGAGTTCGCATAAACAAAGTATTAATTTCCGTTTGATTTTTATATAACGACAAATGCCCTAAATGACCAATTTTATCATATTCCCCAATTACATTATCCGGAAGAAATCTTTTAAGATTTCCAAAAATCATATCAACATCACAGTATCCCCAATATTCATATCCCTCTAAATATTCTTGAAACAAATAACCATACGCTGGCTTATAGTCACATAATTTGTATGGCGCCTTTAATGCAATATCAAAATCAAATTTATTTTGAATTATCAATTTAAGTTTTTCAAATGTGATTTGACGCACATGAACATTCTCAGGTATGAAATATGGATTCTCTGAAATCTCATTATCTGTAAATATAAGCCAGTCAAATTCTGGATTATATGAACATGACTTTAAAAAGAAAGGAAAATAGTTAGGAAATTTTCCAAAATAAGGTATAACTATTGCAACCCTCATTTTTTTTCTCTCCCATGCTTCAAGCGATAAAATATTTTTGAAATAACCATACACCATAACGGTGCACCAATATATTGAGCAACTTGTCGTAAACAGCACACATTGTTAACATCGCAAAAAAAGGAATAGTATTCCTTTAATCTCTTAAAAAAACCATAATCGAATATTTCCATCATTTCTTTTCTCCACAAGCCGAATCCTTGTGGATTTGAAACCAATATCTTTTGTATTCCGCTTGTAAGTCCTATTTCTTGATGCTCCCATAAATATACAATATCATTGTAACATCTGATTTTATATCCAGCTGCGGCCATTCTATTCCACACCACTGCTTCCGTTATAAATTTTTCTCCTTCAAATTCAGGATATTTAAATTTTCTATGTATGTCTGTATAAAATACCCACGGGCGATCATGCCCAATGAACATTCCACTTTCTGGATAACGGTTTAAAAATGTAGCGTCAATATATGGACCTTCGAATAAAGGATTAGTAGGATTCCCTTCCATATCACCATCACTCCCTGCGAAACCACAATAACTTCCATCTCTGGGTAGCGAATTTTCCCATTTGTCAATTTTTTCTAATGCATCTTCCGTAAGCAAATCATCTGAATCAACTGTAAAAAACAACTCACCTCGAGCCAAATCTAATGCTCTATTAATTTCTTTTTGTTTTCCGACATTATCAAATCGATAATAGCGGATTTCAAAATCATTATTATCTAATTTCCAATTTTCAAATAATCTTTTCGTATTGTCTGTAGAGCCATCATCAATAACCAGCCATTCAAAATCATTAAATGACTGAATTCGCAACGATTGATATAGTTGCCCTATTATATATGCTCTATTATAGGTAGGTGTAAAAACTGTAATTCGCATCTCACTAAATACTTCCCATTAATTTTCTACTTATGTATAAGCCTATGACCATTTAGGTTTCTTAATATGAGCATAAAAATCATGCAAATGGCAATATAAGTGGGGACACCAATGTATCAATTTGGATGATAAAATAACACTCCGGCTTCCAATGTTTCTATTTAAAACCTGCTGCCATATCTCTTTTGCTATATCTCTTGTCTGATTTTTATACCCGTATCTTTTGTAACAAAACCGGAAATACAAAATCATCATTTGAACATAACGTGTTCTTGCTGTTCCAGCAATTTTACTGTTTTCTAAATGCTGAAGCATATATTTACTTACTGTACAAACATCAACTAACTTTTTCTCATTTTCTATAGTAAAACAGGTAGAACTACTGTGAACAACATAATTATACTTTGCTTTATCTATATATACTATTTTCTCGCTCCGAACAAAAGCATTAAAATTAAAAAGTACGTCTTCATTGATTTTCAAATTTTCATCAAACCAAAGTCCTTCAATCACTTTTTTACTAAATAATTTTGTCCATAGCGCATTACCAAATAAACTACCCTCTATCAAATATTTTAATGCCTCTTCTGTCTCTAGGACATATTCTTGTCCAGAATCTGCCGAATATGCTTCTTGTCCGTTTTCAATTCGTCGATATCCGCACTGGACAATTTCTGCCTTTGTTTTTTCCTGAAGCATCATCAATATAGAATACATATCTTTATCTATAAAATCATCCGCATCTACGAAAGAATACCAATCTCCAACTGCATTCTCAATCCCCCTGTTTCTGGCAGATGACACTCCACCGTTCTCTTTATGAATCACTTTAACTCTTGTATCTTGATTTGCATACTGGTCGCATACTTTGCCGCTTCCATCTGTAGAACCATCATCAACTAAAATCAGTTCTAGATTAGTATAGGTTTGCTGTAAGACACTTCTTATACATATTTCTATATACTTTTCACAATTATACACTGGAACTATAACGCTTATTAATTCTTTCATTTTAAGAGCCAAACCTTTCAAATCCCGTTATATCTAATCTCTCAATTCTATACTGGTGGTAATTTTTTATATTCATCACTTTTTGTATACTTCCAACCACTTTTGTAACCATTTCTCTTTACCAAAAACTCATTCCACGTGATTCCCTTTCGAAGTAAATCATATATATCAAACATAAACAGCCACATCAAATAATAATGGACACAGACTCTAGCCCACCCTTTTTGGAAAACATTTCTCTGTTTACAATATATGAATCTATGCCAAAACACCACTCTATTAAATCCAGTTGAAAACATTACCGGCAGACGATTGTTCTTTTTAGATGTTCCCGCGTCAAGATGAATATATTCTGCATTCGGAACCGTCATTGTTTTAATTCCACGTAGACAGCCTTTATAAAACATAGTCTGGTCATCCATAGCAGAATAACCATGTTTATCTAGCCAGATTTCTTCATCTATATTTATACTTTTTAGAGCCTCAACTTCTCCAAAAAAACAGGTCCACGGACCCGACTGTGTCTCATAATATTTCGCATACTTCATTTTCAAATTACGATTATAAGAATATCCAGAAGATCTCAAAACAGAAATATATCTATCTCTATGGAACAAAGTTGGAGAAGCATTTGCCATAATTAATGATAAAAATGAGTTTATTCCTCTTTTAGGTAAAAATGAATAAAGGGGGCCGATCGACAGTTTGCATATTCCTTTTTTTATAGGATTGTATAGTTTCTGGACAAAATCAACATCAAACTCCACATCATCATCACATACAAGCGCATACTTAGTTAAACACTTATTAATACCTGTTGTTCGTTGAATTATCATTCCCTTAGGAGAAAAATAGTATGTCTCCCACCCAAGCTTTTCTTCCGGCAAGTCATATCCCTCTGGTAAAACCACAATAATTTCTTTAGGTGGTGGTATAAGATTAGATACAGAATTTAATAAATTCTGATACTTCTCATGTGCATTACCTGTAGTTCTAATCACAACAGAATAATCAATTATTTCCATTATTGTCCCCTTTACTTAGCCATTTATCGAACATATGGTGAAACATCATAATTTCCCCCATCAGCCTCATTAAACCACTTCACAAAATTAAAGTAATGTTCATACTCTCTTGAATCATTCCAAAACGAGCGCGTAAGAATATTTCCGACCTCACCCTCATTCTTATACTTTTCTATTTGTACGGTATACGGAATATCAACATATTCATTAGCAGTAAACACAACAAGCCCTTTAACATCCAATAATCTTAACTTTAATATTTCATCCGGTGTCAAGCCATCGCGTTCTTCCAGAAATACAAATATATTATCTTTCTGTATTCTTTTTGCCCGCTCTTTCCATTTTGTAACAGCCTCCTGCTTTGAATGATAATGAGTAAAATGAATAATAATATCTCCTAAATATGCACACGGGCACTCATATTCCGGATGATCAAAAAACTCAAATTCCTGTCTTAAATAATAGTCTATATTTAGAACAAACTTTACAAAGTCCGGCTGTGTCATCATAAGGTTTACCGTGGGCGACATAAATTTCAATCCCAGATCATGATACAAAATTCCACCAATACAATTAGGACACAAAAAAGTTGCATCTTGATTATGCAACTTTTTCCTCATGGAATATCTTCTTGCATAGGCGAATAAGTTGTATTTCCCCCATAACTTTTTTGCTAAGTCAATTATTTTCATATTTCTCTTCTAACGGCAATATCGTATGCCGCTTTAGCCTTTCCTGAATCCAATCATATTTAATCGTGCTGCTTTACTAAATTTTCAAACAAAGACTCTGTTGCTTCAACTGTACTTTGTGTATTAAAAATTTCTCCTCGCTTCTTTGCCTGCTCTTTATAATAATAAAGTAATTCTTTGTTTTCTATGAGCGTTCTTAGTTTAGTATAGAAATCGTTCTCTTCATTTTTCGTAACGATACCATACTCATTATTACTGCCAAGCATTTCTTTCATCCCTGACACTTCCATAGTACATACAGGTACACCTATGATAAGGGCCTCTGTAGCAGCTGTACTGAATCCTTCGGCATATGAAGTGCAAACGAATACATCACACTGCTTGACATACTTATATGGATTTTTTTTATAGCCAAGAAACGTCACAGTTGAGGCGATGTTTTCATTTTCAATATATGACTTTAATATTGGTTGTTCCTCTCCCTCGCCAAGAATATATGTGTGGACCGGATACCCATCTCTTAATAATCTTTTATGTACACGAAGAAGACGATCAAATCCTTTTGATTTTTTTAGAGTACCAATACCGCAAAGTTTAATCTCATCTTTTGAGAAAAAAATATCTTTCACCTCTTCATTGGATAGATAGCGGATTTTATCACTTTCTACTGTATTATATAAAACCACAGCATTTTTCACAGGCACTATAGAACAAAAATCATTTTTTACATATTCTGAAACACATACTGTCTGATCAAAACGGAAATAACATTTTTTCATCTCCTCTATACTTCTAAAACAGTGTGCTGCTTTCTGCTGAGTATGCTGTTCTACATGGATCCATGAAATCAATTTTGTCCCATTAGCAGGACACCCGCTGATAATTCTGGCAGTTTGTCCTTCCAGATATGAAACTGCCACATCATATGAGCCTTTTATAAGCCACTTATAAAGAAACGATGGCGAACATAATTTCAATATTTGCGAAACCCCTTTGACGGATTTGCTGAAACAAGCTTTATAAGTAATGTGTTCTGAAAGAAATTCTTTATTTACCCCTTCATCATACAACGTCATCAAGGTAATTTGAAATTTCTTCTTGTCCATATGATTAACCAAATTCACCAGAACTTTTTCAGCTCCTCCATGTCCTAAATTCGGTATCAGAAACAAAATCTTTATCATCTATGCTATCCTCATTTACTTACTTACTCAGTCTCTTTTTATGAAAAGCATCGTATAATGCGTCTGGTATTACTATTTTTATCATCTCAACAACTGCGTTTTTTACCGCGTATATATACATCCACTTTGGAATATGTACCATTTTAAATCCGACAAATGTAGCATATATTCCATTAAGTCTTGCCTGCGGTGTTCTTCTATGTAGCGCATTTCTGTCATCACGCATTTTATATAACGCTTCCTGAATATTATATCCTTTATATCCTTTAGCATAGAATTTATACCACAGATGATAATCTTCTACTCTTAAAAGTCGTTTATCTTCTGTATATCCTTTCACGTCTAAAAAAGCAGACCGTCGGATCATACATGGTGCATGGCAAAACATCGGGACATGAGTCGGGAAGTCTTTTACCTGTGGATATTCCAGAGTCTTAATACATCCCCAGTCTCCCTCTTCATCAAACGTGGTCATATGTGTACTTACAATGGCATATTCCGGATGACGATTTAAGAAATCTGCTTCCTTTTGAAAACGAGTCGGATCGCATAAATCATCCCCATCCATTCTGGCCACATATTCTCCGGTTGCTATTTTAAGACATCTGTTTAATGTAGCGTTTAATCCCTTATTTTCGCTGTTCTTTATAACCATGAACCTTTCCGGATCAGCTTTTTCATATTCTTTCGCAATCTCATAGGAATTATCCTGAGATCCATCATCGCAGATAATAAATTCCCAATTTGGATATGTCTGTTCTATGATAGAATCTATAGCTTCATTCAAGGTAGACGCACAGTTATATATTCCCATTAATATTGAAATTTTCTTTGAAGTATCCATTTTATCTTCCTCTGATTTTTTGTATGGCAATGAGCATAATCAAAATGATAAATGTATTTTTCCACTTTGCTGCTCTAAAAAATACTTTCCAATGAATCGGCATATATTGAATTTTTAATGACTTTATAGCGGCAATATAGCTCCTCTGAGAAATGATCTCTTTTATTTTTGCCATTTTCATTCCCACTGAACAATCATTGGTCATTTCATTAATTCCTCGTGGTATCAGACTTAAAGAAATACGGTTGCGTAAAGCCTCCTGATATTTTTCATTCAGCTCATTTTGCTCAATGTATTTATCCATAATATGAAAAAGAGTATCCCATTGTCGACCTAAATTGGCATTATATGCTCCAGTGATAGAGTTCACATTTGTTCTGCGGTAATGGTAAAAATATTGATTCAAAAAAATGGCTTTCTGAACGTATTTCAAATACTCCAGATTAAAAAGTCCATCTTCGTAAGTACCTATTTTACGAATATCATAAAATCTGATATGATTAGCAGAAATTATAGATTTACAATATAACTTTCCCCATACAGTGCAGAGTGCATCTGCATTTTCTGGATGAGTCAATTCATCCTCCACAATTCCGATCATTCTCCTATGGAGTTTCTCCTGAACTTTTTTACCCTCAAAAATAATATCACAATCAAAAATCTGCTTTTTAGAGCTCTCAGTTTCTCTTTCTCGTATATATGACCACATCACTAAATCTGCGGTTTCTTCAGTGATCTTCTTCAATGCTACTTCACAAGTAGATATATCTATCCAATCATCACTGTCTACAAAGAGGATATAATCTCCGTGAGCCACATCTAGACCAACATTCCTCGCTAATGATACGCCTTCATTTGCTTTTTGTATTACTTTTATTCTGTGATCCTTTTTTTCATATTCCTGTAAAATTCTCAACGAATCATCAGATGAATTATCATCAACACATATAATTTCAATATTTTCATATGTTTGAGATATAATACTGTCCAAACACTTTTTCAAATATAATTCAGAATTATATACAGGCACTATTATAGAAATCATATTACTCATATTAACCTCGGCAACTTACCAGGTGTATCCCCAGGAAACCACCATCTGATAATAACAATAAACTGCGTAGAAACCAATCATCGCTATCTTTAGTATTAAAGCTGATCGCTTAGTAAATAAGTTATCCAATTCCCATGGAAGGAGAATATAATTGTATAACGAAAAATAAATAGGCAGTCTGCCTATATATATACCACTGGTAAACATTGAAACAATATATATACCCATAGAGATTATCGACATATTAATACTCAGATTAATAATCGGGCTGTCCATCTTCTCTATTTGTTTACGTCCTATTAAAGCCAGCACCGGCGGCACGCTGTATACCAATACTCTCAGTAGATTGGTTCCGTCATCATACTGAAACTGTTCCGTCACATCATCGTACTGCGTATTCGCCAATAATGTTTCCAATACATCTGTAAATCGATCTATAAAAAGGATAATTACAATAACCGCTGCAAGAAAAAACATTGTCTTCTTATTCCATGGTTTCCCCTGAACAATAAAAACACAGGGAATCAGGAGCAGCGCTGACAAATGTACCGTTGATAAAATCAATATAATAATAATCAACGGAATATATTTCTTTTTCAGAATCAATCCCATACATGCAAACAAAATTGCTGCCGGAATAAACTGCCTCATTCCATTGAACAGCCACTGATATACATCTGTGGATATCACAAAAAGAAAAATACTCAGCGCAAAACTATACGAATACTTCTGGTAAGCGAATGTCACACACAGCATACAAAGCGCTGCAATAATTATAAAATAAATTACATCCCTGTTTCCGATAAAAGCTTTCAGGAACACATTGAGAACAGCAAAACCCTTATCCTGTCCATCCCCAGCTATAATCTGAGGAATGGAAGATAATGAAGAGGACACGCTTAAAAACCCCTGCCGATACGCTGTCGTATCCGCTACGTCCCCTCGTGTTCCCGCCCAATATATAATCGGCAGCACCATAACAACAGCCGCAAGCTTTCCATATCTTCTTTCTTTATATCCATTCACAGTTACATACTGATACTGGCCGTTCATTGCATATACTGCCGATACCACTGCAATCCAGATCAAGATTGTCCAAATGTTTAACATATTCCACCCACTATTTCATCGAAGAATTCCTTCATTTTCTGCAATACAGCGTTCTGTCCGTAATGCTTGATTATTTCAAGATTACGCTTTTCCATTTTATCCCGCTGCTCAGGGTTCTTTATCATCTTAGATATTGCTTCCGCCAGTTGTTTGGAATCCTGCGCTTTCACAAGATATCCGCCACGATTATTCTGTATCAGATCCTCGTTTCCCCGGATCCTGGATGCAACAATCGGAAGTCCGCTTGCCATCGCCTCCATTAATGCTACAGGAAGCCCCTCCTGCAGCGACGGAAACACAAATATATCTGCCATTTTATGAAGTTCTGCAATATCCTTGCGAAATCCTAGCAGCTTCACTCTTTCCCTGACACCAAGTTCTTCTGCTCTTGCACGGAGCCGGGCTTTCATCGGTCCGTCTCCGCATACCACATAAAGAATATCATATTCTTTAAGGCATGCCAATGCTTCTATCACGGCCATGTGGTTTTTACGTTTCGTTAACTCTCCCACAGACATAAGAATAATTTTTCTCTCGGGAATACCGAGCTTATTTCTGATCTCCTGTCGTGTAGGTTCTTTTTTCTGAAATTTGTCAAGGTCGATTCCGACTCCCGGGATCAGTATAGTTTTCCCTGCATGGAACTTCTGTGCTCTTCGATAGTCTTCCTGATTAATTGTAATTAATCCGTCTGTGAACCGTGAAAGGAACTTTTCTGCCGGATAATAAATCATCCAGTTCAGAAGCGGAGCACCATTGTAAAAATGGAAACCATGTGCCATATAGATGACCTTTGTTCCCTTCTTTCTGGCGGAAATACCGGCCAGTCTGGCAAGCATCGCTCCTACCGGCGTATGACAGTATATCAAATCAAACTGTTCTTTTTCTACAATCTTCCTGAGCATTCTATATGCTTTTACATTTCCCGGTTTTAAGGGATTTCTCTCGAAGGGGATATCAATATAGTGATCACAGTGTGGGATCACGCAGTCTTTTGGATTATCAAAATCGTTCCTTGAACAGACCCATGTCTCCCACCCCTGTTCCTGAAACATTTTCAGACAGGGAATATGGAATACATTTACATGAATTTTTACTACCGTAGCCACTAAAAGCACTTTTCGTTTTTTCATCTGAGCCTCCAAACATCTCCCGGACATGATCTATCTTTCCGTCTTCCGGATTGTCTCTGCAAAATCTCCTGCCACACTGCACTGGTCCTCACTGCAGTCATAAATCAGGCTTCCAAACACTTTTGCTCTATACGGAAGGAACGGTATTCTGACAAAGAGGTTTAATCCCTTTATCAATCTGACTTTTTTCCCATGTTCCAGCGCAATACGGCAAACCATATCTGCGGTACATACGTATTCTTTATTCTGCGGGAAAAAGAGTCCTGAGTTTTCTTCCCGAATCAGTTTTTCTATAAAGCCGCAAAGATTATCAATATATATCATGCTCCTTCTGTTTTTCCAGGCAGGAAATACCGGCGTTAGAAGGGCCAGCTTTCGCAGTGTCTGATAGTTTCCCTTACACCCGTTTCCATATACCATCGGCGGACGAAGAATACATACTTTAAATTTATCTGACCGCAATTTCTCAAACCGCAGATCTGCCTGGTACTTGGACTTTCCATAGTGTGTGTTCGGAGCCGGTTTTGTCTCCTTTGTAATGCGGCCTTCGTTTTTCCCATAGACACTCATCGTACTAAGAACAATGAACTGCCCGACGCCGGACTTTTTCGCGTTAACAGCAGTTTTCACTGCATAATCTCTGTTTATCTCATAATATAGATGCGCATTCTCTTTTGTCTCTTTCTGATGGGCAATACCGGCCACATGGACAACCACATCGCATCCGGACATATCAATATTTTCCGGAGATATCTGTCTTGTGTTTATCCCAAGCACGTTATATTCCTTTTTCTGAAGCCATTTTTTCAGATTTGTGCCGATGTAGCCATCGACTCCGGTTATCATCACCGTTTTCATCGAAATTCCTCCGTCTGCTGTCTGTCAGCTCGACAATACAGAAAATAATACTTTAATTTCACTGATTTTTGTCTGTTTCTTCTTTCTCCAGACTTCCCGTTCCGCCTTCTACAACCCCGTCGCTGGTTGCCACCACGGCAATCGTTCTGATCAGACTGTACAGATCCACCACCGGGCCTACATACTGCGTATAGATCCCGTCATATCTCGCTTTCACATCAATCGGCAGTTCATCCCGCCCCATAACCTGGGCCAGCCCCGTAATTCCCGGGCGTACAAAATTAGCGCCGTACTTATCACGCTCTGCCATCAGGTCTTCCTGATTATACAGCGCAGGGCGCGGTCCCACAAGGTTCATATCCCCTTTCAGAACGTTAAACAGCTGAGGCAGCTCATCCAGCGAAGTCTTCCTTAAAAAATGTCCTGCCTTTGTAATAAAAGCATCCGGATTTTCGAGCATATGTGTCGGCATATCTTTCGGTGTATCCGTGTACATGGTCCGGAACTTATAAATTGTAAAATATCTGTATGTTCCGTCTGCCTCAGACCTGGCAACACGTTTCTGACGGAAGAGCACAGGGAAACCGCTGTCTGCAATAATCCAGATACATAAAATCAAAAATACCGGAGAAAGAATAATAACGCCAAGCAGAGCGCAGAAAAAACTTACTGCTCGCTGTTCTTTCATATATGTTTTCTGAAACGATGAAAATACCGGATAATACAGACTGCTGTTCTTTTTTACTTTTCTCTTCATTTCTCAGTTTCCTTTTCCCTCTACTCTGTTTTATTCTTATACTCCGGTACAATCTTCTTTATCTCTGTCCGGATATCCTTATACTCATCATATGCCAGCCTGATCAGCCCATCGATCTTACGGCTCACCTCTGCCACATCAATCTCACCCATCTGTGCCACAAAGATTCTGTCGTTCTCTGTCTCCACCAGGTTGTCTTCATCGATCAGCAGCTCCTCATACAACTTTTCTCCGGGCCTCAGCCCTGTAAACTCGATCTTGATATCCTGTCCCGGAACATGTCCCGACAGGCGGATCATCTTTTTCGCCAGATCCAGTATCTTCACCGGTTCTCCCATATCCAGAATAAAGATCTCCCCGCCCTTTGCGTAGGCTCCGCACTGAAGCACCAGATTCACAGCTTCCGGAATGGTCATAAAATAACGGATAATATCCGGATGGGTAACCGTTACCGGTCCTCCGTTTTTAATCTGCTGCCGGAAAACAGGAATCACACTTCCGTTGCTGCCCAGTACGTTTCCGAAGCGCACCGCCGCATATTCGGTTGGGGATATCTGAGAAAAGATCTGTATGATCATCTCACAGAGCCTCTTGGACGCCCCCATTACATTTGTCGGACGCACTGCCTTATCTGTGGAGATCAGCACCATCTTTTTCACATGGTACTTATTCGCGGCGCTGGCCACATTATATGTACCAAGCACATTATTCTTTATTGCTTCATCCGGACTGTCTTCCATCAGCGGAACATGTTTATGCGCCGCCGCATGGTATACAATATCCGGGTGATATGTCTCAAATATATCCTCTATACGCTTCTTATCCCGCACAGATGCGATCAGCGTTTCCAGATTCAGTTCCGGATGTTTTTTCTTCAGTTCAAGCTGTATATTATAGGCATTGTTCTCATAAATATCGACGATAACCAGCTGTTTCGGATCATGCAGCGCTACCTGACGGCAGATCTCGCATCCGATAGAGCCGCCTCCTCCGGTAACAAGGATTACCTTGCCGGTAATATAATTACCGATAGACTCCATCCGCAGGTCCACCGGTTCTCGCCCCAGCAGATCTTCAATGCTTACGTCCCGCAGCATAGACACGTCCACTTCCTGATTCACCATCTGGTAAATACCGGGAAGCATTTTGATTTTGCAGGCCGTCTCCTGACAGATTTCAAGCAGTTCCCTTCTTTTTTCCTCTTTCAGGGTGGGGATTGCTATGATAATTTCTTCAATATTATATTTTTTCGCCATGGCAGGTATGTCTTTCTGACCGCCCACAATGGGAATACCCTGCAGATATGTACCGATCTTCTGCTTGTCGTCATCGATAATGCACGGAACCTTCCGGTTGAGATGCTTGCTGTTTTTCATTTCCCGGACCAGCATATATCCTGCCGCTCCTGCTCCCACAACCATAGTTACAACAGGCTTGGACTGCCAGATTACTTCCCTGTTGTGGTATGCTATTCTGATAAAGCGATAGGAAAACCGCGGCACAATAATGCAGAATGACAGCAGCATTATATACAGAAATATGTAACTTCTCGGCACCGGATATTTAAATAGTTTCATACCGCAGTACTGTAAGAAAGACGACAGCAAAATCGCAATGATGGCATTTTTCAGCTCCTCCAGACTTGCGAAACGCCACAAGCTTGTATACAGACGGCAGAATGCATTTATAATAACCGTGCATACTACATTGATCCACATATAATCCCGCACAGACTCCCAGAATACCGGTTCGATGTTGGCAAAACTGAAATCAAACCGCATCCATAAGGCGCCTGTCATGCTGGCTATAATCAGGATGATATCAAGCAAAAAAAGAGCCGCACCTTTAATGACGGCTTCTCTGTTTCTGTAAAATCTCTGAATACTAAATCCCATAATAATCCCTCTGTTGCTCTCAAATTATTACAATTATGACTGATATTCAACGTATCTTATATTATAACACAAACCAGGGGCCGTAAAGATGAAATATATGCTAATTCCTTGAATTTTGTCATAATTTGCCATTTTTTTGTAATAATCCGAAAATTGTCCGAAGGTCACCGTGTAAAGAATATGTAAAAGGATGTAAAGTTTCCCGAAACAGGAACTGCTGCCGTCATTACATGGCGGCAGCAGCATAAAATTCTTTTTTCTTAAACCCGTCTCAGATCTCCAGTCCGGAGCACGGATATCAGTACAGCAGTTCTTTTATATACTCCTTATTTGCTTCCAGATCAATAGTGAGAACTGACATGCTGTCATATGTGTCAAACTCATAAGTCCCGTCCCGCGGCACAGCAGCCTGCTGGGTCTTCAGGTGCTCCACTCCCATAACATCCGTAGCAAGGCTGTACAGTTCTGTCACTCCCATATTTGTGGATACCTGGGTCATACAGAACTTAATCAGCGGCAGGATATCTGCCGGATTTTTATTCTCCATTACTTTATTATAGATTCCGTAAAGCACGCTTCTCTGTCTGCTGGTACGGCCGAAGTCATTGTCCAGGCTTCGGTTTCTTGCATGTGCCAGCGCCTGAGATCCGGTCAGCGTTACCCAGCCGGACTGAATATCCGGCATTCCGGTCTGTCTGTAATACTCGGCCTCTTCCTCAGTAAGATTTACCTGAATGCCTCCCAGTTCATCTATGATCTCTACCAGATTTTCGAAGTTAATAATAATATAATCCTGGATATCCAGATCAAACTGCTTATTCAGCGTATTAATGGTAAGGCCCACACCGCCGTAAGCAAATGTATGCCCCAGCTTACTCATGCCGTATCCGTCGATATCAATCAGCGTATCTCTCAGGAAAGAAATAACGGTGGCTTTGCCTTCTGCTTTATTGAACGATACGAGCATCATCGTATCTGAACGCCCCAGCTCCGCGTCCGGGTCACGGGCGTCGGAACCTACAAGAAGAATATTTACTACATCCTGATCTTTCTGGTCCTCCCTGGCGATCTGGACCTCATCCGCGGTAGGATCCACGTCATCCGGATCCACGATGCCTACACTGTCATGATTCAGACTCCACACAATTGATCCGAATAGGCCGGCCACTGTCAGGATACAGATGAGAAAGAGAATGATGATAGCCGATGCCGCTTTATGCTTCTTCATCCATTTCCGCAGGCCGTTTTTCTTTTTCTTCTTTTTCCCCTTTTTCTTTCCTGTTTCTATTTCCTGTTTTTCGCCGTCATCCTTCTTCTGCTTTTCGCGTTCGGCTTTTTCTGCTCTCTTCCGGCCGCGCCGTCTGACATTTTGTTTCTTCTCAGCCGCCTCCGCAGCCTGTTCTTCAGTTTTTTCCACGGCCTGTTCTTCAGAAACATCTTCTGTTCTTATATCATTTTCTTTCATCTGGCAAGCCTCCTACTCCTTAATCACACGGCCTGATGCGTCCTCGCGTTTTCCGGTATTTTTCAGTTTCCCGTAACGGGAATAATGGCTGTAGCGGCCATACCGTCCATAGCGGCCGTAGCCGTAACCGTATCCATATCCGTATCGTCCGTCTTTTACCCCGGAATCTCCGTTAAACACAAAGCCCAGAATATCTACTTTCCGAATGGATAATGTCTCTATGCCGCTCCGGATTTTATTCATCTTGGTATAATCCGCACGGATCACATATAATGCTGCATCCACATGCTTTGCAAGAAGGGATGCGTCTACAAGCAGCTCAGCCGGAGCTGTATCAAGGATAATGTAATCCGCCTGTTTCCTGAGTTTTTCCAGCAGCTCTCCCATCTGCTTCGTTCCCAGCAAAGCCGCGTCTTCAGTGTTTGGAGTTCCTCCGTACATGATCTTCAGTGAGCCTCCCGGGATCTCCGCATCTGTAAATGCATGCTGCCATGCGATCTTATCTCTGAGAACAGCCCCCAGACCGCAGTGCTTTTTCTCGTTGTGCATAACCTGCGCAACCGAGGGATTTCTCAGATCACAGTCGATCAGAATGACGGATCTCTTCTGTTTGGCCAGAGCAATGGCAAGATTTACGGCAACTGTCGTCTTTCCTTCACCCGGCACGGAACTGGTAACCATCAGGACCTGCGCGTCCTTCATATCCATCTCACGCATCATGCGGATTCTGAGACGGCGGATTGCTTCTTCATATGCCGGAGATACTCTTTCATCCAGAATATTAATATTATTATTCTCTGCATTTTTCCTTTTTTTGCGCTTTACATAAGGCAGGCTTCCGAGATCGTGAATATTGATCTGTTTCTTCAGCTGTTCCTTTGTATGTACTGTACGTTTCAGAAATACATAAAGGCAGAGAATCACGGCGCTGATCAGAATTCCCTGAACTGCGCCCCGCCTGTATGAGCCCCGTATCACAACTTCCCTCTGTGTATCAGAAGGAATTCCGGTCTCATCAAGGATCTGCAGACGTGTCTCACCGAATATATATTCCGCTACTTCCGGGTAATTTTCAATAACAGATGTAAGGATATTATATGCCATCTGCGGATCATCGGAAGATACGGAGATGGTCAGCATATTCATATCTTCTTCCGCGTCTACACTGATAGAGCCCGGCAGGTACGTAAGCCCCAGATCATTCTGAATCACATCCCGGAGCACGCCGCTTGTCAGTATATACGGAAATATGGACGCCATTTCCTGGGCGGAAGTAATATTTGTATACGAGCCGCCCGGCGTGGTAACCGACACCGTGGCAGAAGCGACATACTGGGGTGTGTAGGAAAAAGTTGTAGAAAAGTAAGAGCGCGCGGTACATACAATTACAATTACCAGCATGAGAAGCCACAGTCTCCGGAAACCGTTCCAGAAGGCCGCCACAAGATTCATAATATCTATTTTCTGTATTTCTTCGTTTTTATTATTCTCTGAATTTTCTCTGATCTCACTCATCACTGACTTCCTTCTGTTTCTTACCATAATTGCCGTAATCACCATAACGGCCGTAGTATCTGCCTACAGTTGAGCCCGCAATCGTACCGAAGGACTGAACACTGTTCAGAACAACGCCCAGCACTTTTGACTTCTGCGCGCGGAACTTGTCAAGCACTGTGTTAACGTCTTCCGCCAGAACGAAATTCTGCCGTTCCACAAAAAGCACTGTGTCTGCATACTGGCCCCACAGTTCTGCGTCTCCCAGCACGCCTGCGGGAGGTGTGTCTATAATTACAAAATCCGCCGATTCCCTGCACCGGTTCAGGAATTTCCATGTAATGTCCGTCTGCAGAATATCGGTTGACGATGAGTAGCAGTTTCTTCCGCCGATTACATACAGTTTGGACACTTCCGTGTTCATCAGCAGATTAAAATCCTGTTTTTCTCTCTTGAGAAATTCTCCCAGCTCATTTTCTTCTTTCGGATGAAGGCCGAAAATAAGGAACTGGGACGGGCGTCTTAAATCTCCGTCAATCAGAATTACCCTGTAATCCTTCTCCGCCAGGCTGATGGCCAGGTTGGCTGCAACCGTAGATTTCCCCTCGTTCTCTGAAACACTGGTTACCGCCAGCGTTTTATATCCTTCCTTTTCCATCCGGTATTCCACCCGGGAAGAAAACTTTCTGTAGCTTTCTACAAACCCAAAACCGGCCAGCGGATCATTGATCAGAAGCGCCTTTTTCTTCCGGCGGAACAGTTCCCGCAAAGATTTATATTTGAATTCATAAGTCAGCGCGCCCAGGCTTCTGGCATCCAGCTTATCTTTCAGATCATCCTCCGTCTTCAATGTATCCTTCAATACAGAAAGAATCCCGAACAGAACGACCATTGCCGCTGCCGCCAGCACAAATACTTTTTTCATCGTGCTTTCCGTGTTCAGCGGATTAACAGGTGAAAACGGCACGGAAGGATTCTGCAGAATATTCAGCGTAATATCTCCTACCGTATAAAGGGTAATATCCGAATAATTTTCCAGAATCCCCTCCATTATGTCAAAGGAATCCCTGGGATTGTCCGCGGTCACCCGCAGATCCAGGAGATTGGTGCCTTCCGCGACGCTTGCCTGAATATCCGCCTCAACCGCGTCCACACCCAGTTTTTTGCAGAGGATATCCTGCATGGCTGAACTCTCGACTATCTTCTGAAATGTGGTGGCCATTGTATTCGCCGTACCCAGAGAAGAGTAGGACGCGGAACTGTTCCGGTACGAAACAACAAATGTAGCTGAAGTTGTGTACTGCGGAACATATCTTATATTCAGCACAACAGAAGAAATCATCGCGGCAGAAAGCGCCGCCAGAAGGATTACCCACCAGTTTACAAGGATATCATGTATCAGAGTAAATGGTTCTATCTTATAATTTTCCAGTGTTTGTCCGGTTGTTTTCTCCATCGGTACTACCTCACTACTACTGCCAGTTTCGTTGTCGCCGTTTCGCCGTCATCCGACGTATATGTGTAATCCACATTATAAGTACCGGCCGTGTTATAATCGATTTCTTCTGAAATATCCACATCTGACTTGTCACCCGGGGCAAATGAATCATCGTCATCAAACAGATACTCTGTGCCGCTGCTTTCCAGACCGATCAGCAGATCAGAAAGATTTACCGATTTACCCACATCCGTATAAACAATATAATCCGAAAGAACCGGATAATATTTGCCCCGTTCATTTTCCGGATCTGTCACTGTAACGGTAAGATTTACGGAGCAGGTATCGCCCGCGCTGTTGCTTACCTGTACAGTAACCCCATAATCACCGGCCTGGGAAACATAGGCATTGTCATTATATGTCGCGCGGATCTCCTGACTGATATCACCGTCCAGGCAGTCCTGTACGCTCATGCTGCCGGTCAGATCAGCCTCTTCCATATCATCCAGACTGAATCTGAGCGGCGCACTCAGTCTGATCTGAGGCGAAGTGTAGTCTGTATACTCCAGATTTCTTGTCAGTGTAGCCGCATTATTTGACTCATCAAATACAACATAATTTACTGTCCGTTTTCCCGGCTCCGTAAAGTTTGACATCGATGATACCCGAATTGACTCTGTCAGGTCACCGTCCTTATTGTCAGTGGCCTGCAGTCCTTCAAGCATTTTGCTCTCATCATCCTCCACACTGACAGAAACGGTATCCGACTCTGCAGTAATTACAGGAGGGACTTTATCCTGCGTCATTCTGGTCATGATATTATATCCGATATATGCGATCAGTGACAGAATAAAAACGGCCACCACCGCGGCTCTGAGTTTTCTCATCGTACATGCTCCTTCCAGCCATATGTCTTTTCAAAAGGAATTCTGCGGAACTGAACCGGTTTCACTCCATTGCAGATATTTCTCGGATTGATCTCAAACAGCGCATCCAGATATTCTTTCGGATACTCTCTGCTGAGATGATCATACGCGTCCGCCATACATGTGGTTCTGCGGATCGGGCTGTGGGCGTCGCTAGCCACAGCTGTCACAAGATTATGATTCAGAAGTTCATATGCCGTCTGCTGAGCCCCGGCTCCGAACCTTCCCATAAAACTGCCTTTATTGATCTGTATCTCGCACCCTTTCTTTTTCCATTCAGAGATAATCTCCGGATCATCCTGCACAAATTCATACCGCTCTGCATGGGCAATCAGAGGGATTGCCCGGACTTCCATTACCTGCCGTACCATCGCGCCGGCAAAATCCGGATCCTCCTGAAAATCAAACTCCATAAGGACATATCTGGTCCGGTTAATCGGAAATATCCGGCCCTCCGTCAGAAGCCGCGGAAGATCTTCTGTCGTAAAGACTTCCATTCCCGCCAGAAGCGTAATGCCCGGCTGCTCTCTCTGTATAATCTCCTTCGTTTTCCGGAAGACCCGGCAGTATTCTTTTCCAAAATAATTGTTATACTCTCCGGGAATATTGCAGTGGGGCGTCGCGACAATAACTTTCGTCCCGTTTTCATAAGCCAGCGCCGCCATCTCAATACTGTCATAGATATCCGCAGCGCCGTCATCCATTCCCGGAAGTATATGTGTATGTATATCTATCATTTATCCTTTCCTTCAAAATACGACAAAATAATTCACCGGTATCTGCCTGACTTCTTTCCTGCAAATTCAATTCTGTCTGACAGACTGACGATTTCATCCTGACATTATAGCATATTTCCTCATGGCTGAGAACATAATCCGTCAGGTTTCCATATATTTCAGCCCTTTGCCGATTCATTGTCGCCGGGATGCCTCCGCCTTGTGCATATCGCATACAGCCCTGTAATAATCCTTCTGGCCGGAAGAATCCGTATCCACACATGTTCAAAAAACTCCCACCAGAAGTCCCCCGGCTCCAGCATCCTGCCCTTCCGCTTCACCTTAATAACCCGCGCAAATATCTGATCCCGCCTTAGCGGCCCCTCAACCTGAACCTGCGCGTCGCCCGCCATATAATAGGCGTCTCCCCTTTTTTTGTATATGCGGTGCATCACATACTGTCCGCCGTCCCTCTGATAGAAAACCATATCTCCTCTGCGCAGCTCTCTGTCCGGTCTGGTGAAATAAATATAATCCCGGTTGTGACAGAGAAATGGCGACATACTGCTCCCTGCGATCAGCATGGAAACCACCTTTCCTTCTTCGGCGATCTCCCGAAGTACGGATACATATTCTCTTGTATCTACAACTTTCCCGGCCATTCCGGACTCTCCTTTCGCCTCTGCACTTCCCCCGGCAGAAATATTCCCCCCTGAAATTCTGTCAGAAATCCATAGCCATGCGGCTGGATTCTTCTTCGCTGAGTTCCGTTACTTTTGTTTCCATAACACGGTAAACTCTCTGGCACAGATTCAGTACACTGGGACGATGTGTAGTTACAATACATGTTTTATTCGGATGCTGCTTTACTATGTTGCGCAGTACCGTCCGTTCTGTCGTCACATCCAGAGCCGATGTTGCCTCATCCAGAAGCAGCACCGGTGAATTTCTCAGAACAGCTCTTGCAATGGCAATACGCTGGGCCTGTCCTTCTGAAAGTCCGCGGCCTCTTTCTCCTACATTGCTGTTAATCGTATCCGGCAGCTTCTCTACAAAGTCCCAGGCGCAGGACACTTTCAGGGCTTCGATAATCTCCTCGTCTGTAGCGTCCTCTTTCACCATGCGCATATTTTCCGCGATTGTGCCGGAAATAATTGTATTTCCCTGAGGAACATAGGCAAAAAGATGCCTGGTTTCCGCGTTCATCTCTATCGTTTTTCCATCCGACGCACTAAGACTGACTGTGCCGTCCTGGGGACGGATCAGTCCCAGAATCAGACGGATCATTGTAGTCTTTCCTTCACCGGAAGGGCCTACCAGAGCAACAATTTCACCGGGGTTGGCCTCAAATGCAGATTCTGTAATCACACGGGTTCCCTCTACATAAGAGAAATTCACATCTTTCATCCGAACCCGGAATCCGTCTTCCACATACCGGTCCATCTCGCTGCTCTCAGGGATATGAACTTCCCTTGGGAGCTGCACCAGTTCACGGATTCTGTGGGCAGATACGGAACTGTTCAGAAATGACGGAATAATGGACACCACATTGCTGAATGCCGACGACAGTTTGCTCCGCTGCTGAAGGAACAATGTCATTGTTCCATATGTAATATCATTGGTCCACAGACGGAACAGACAGTATCCGAACGCCAGAAACTGAACCAGAGTTCCCATGACAGACATGAGAATACTGGTCTTGATGCTGAACATGTTGTACTTCAGACTGATATCCCGGAACTTTCCCTGCCACCAGCGCATTTTCTTACTGTAGTGAGGCGCGATGCCAAAAGACTTGATCGTATCAAAATTATAGATGGCCTCTACTTCAAATGTCATCAGATCCGAACTCATCTCACGGACTTTCTTGCTGTAGTCCCTCTGTTTTTTAATCATAAACCGGGACATGAGCAGCATAAACGGCGCGCTTCCCAGAGCGATCACAGCCATGATCCAGTCATAATGCAGAATCACAAAAAACGTGGCTATAAAATTGTAAATTGCTATTATGATAGTAGGAAGCCAGCTGATGGCATTGCTGCTGACCGTACCGATATCTCCGTTAAAACGGTTCAGAATATCTCCATTGGAATACTGATTCAGAGAGAGCCAGTCCGCATCCACAATCTTGTCAAAAATATCCGCCTGAATATCATTGTTAATATCAATGCTCAGTTTTGCGGTGATCCGGCTGATAATGCTGCTGAACACAAGACTGAACACTGTGCTTCCTACCATGATAGAAACCATGACCCACAGCCTGCTGGAATCATGCCCGGTAATAATATCAATCATGTATTTGCTCGCCACACTGCTGACCAGTCCCATGGAGGTGCTGAAAATACCCAGGATCAGATAAAACGCAATGGCGCCTTTGTATCTGACACTGTAGCTGAAAATCCACTTCCAGTCGTCTATAATCTCTGCGAAAGTTCCGTCCTTCCATCTGGAAATAAGTATATCCAGAGATTCGAAGGCCGGATTTTTATTTTCATTCTGCTGATTCTCTTCGTCCATAATTCACCTCTTTTTCAGACTTTAACACGCTTCCCCGGCAGGATCTGCCGCGGCGAATCCTGCCCGTACAGGCGCGCCGCGCCCGTTCTGCGAACAATTATACTATTTTTGATTAAAAAAGCAATCTGTCAAATTGACAGAACCCTCTCCAGACAATCTACCGCTTCCTCAGAAATCGTACATCCCAGGTGATATACCGGTACCTTTTTCAGGAAATCTTCAATCAGATCCATTGTATGGATATGATCCTCCATATTCCACTTATTTACTGTAATCTGGCTGTACAGCAGCGGAAAGGCCCGGCCGGGAGACAGTTTCTCCACATGGTTTTCCTCCGCCTGGCTCAGCATAACTACCGCCCGGATCGGGACCGTCTCATTAAAACACACTTCCGACGTGCCGCATACCGGCCATCCCTGCGCCGTCCATCTGCCGTCAATCTTTCCGAGAAGAGAACGGTCGCCGTTTACCGTTCGGCTTCCCCGGTACTTCTCCCACAGGTTTGCCTGTGTCGTCTTACCTGTCTCCGATGGCGCGGAGAAGAGGATGGCTTCTCCCTGATATTCCACATATGCGCAATGAAGAATCATACTATCCTTCTTCACAAGACGGCGCTCTAAAGCAAGAAGTGAAGTGAACATCGGATCGATATGCAGTTCTTTGATCTCATCTCTTACAAGCGCAATCTCCGCCCTGTCCTCTGTCACTTCCCGGTAACAGGCATATGGCTCCGGCCGCCCTTTTACGCCGATCAGACGGCACTCAAAGTTCTCCCTCTTTTCTGTCTCACATCGAAATACAGCGAGATCCGGACGCTGCGCGATAAGCTTTCCCTCCGGATCAGGAAGTGTGTTTGAAACATTTATCTGATAAGTGTATTCAGCGCTGTCTGATTCGCATTCAAACTTCATAAAATTTTCCGGCGGCATTACTTCCTCCGGACAGCATAGTCTGAACACGAAGTCACCGATCTGAAATATCCTGTCCATTCTGTATCTTCTCCCATTCTTCTCTCAGTAATCTCAAAGACTCTTCCGCATACCGGCACATATAATCCGGCACGCCATCGTAGCTTCCCGTCTCCAGCAGAGCGCTGGCCGCGCAGGTCCGGCAGAGATGTCTCATATGACATGTGCTGCATTTCGCATTCAACAGTATCTTGCCAGTCTCCTCCACAATATACTTCCACGCATTCTCAAAGCCGACCTCAAATACAGAAACAGCCGGTTCACTCAAAATCACACAGGGGCGCATTTCACCCTGCCAGTTAATAGTGAACGAACACTGCCCCGCCATACAGGACATGTGTCCCGGTTTTGTTTCTGCCGGTTCCGGGTGATCCGCCCTGTAAATTGACTGCTGTACATACTGAGGGAACAGCTCCGGCCCCATCTCTCGTTTCAACGCATGGATTCTCGCCTGCGCCGCCTCCTCCGGATTTAAACGGGACTGCATGTTGTAAGGCAGGTCGCGCTCTCTTGTCGCCGGCATCATGTAGGTATCAACCCGAACCGGAATCTCCAGTTCTTCCTGGACATCCAGTAATTTGTCAAGATCATCCCTGTTCGCCCGGGTAAGGCTGCCGCCCACCTTCACGTCCACGCCGTTCTCCCGGAGCAGACGGATACCCCGCAGTGTCTTCTCAAATCCGCCGGGATAATGACACAAATTCGCATAAGTCTCTTCATCAGTCCCGTAAAGAGTAATATTTACCCTGCGGGGTTTATATTTTCCCAGGAACCCGGCCAGGTCTTCATCAATCAGCGTACCGTTGGTATTAATAGTCAAAATCATGCCCATATCCCGAAAGCCAAGGTAAAGCTTTCTGAAATCAGGATACAGGAAGGGTTCTCCGCCTGTCAACAGAAGAAATAAGACTCCGGCATCCTTCATTTGCCTGCCGATCTCCAGCCACTCGTCTGCGGTGCGAAGCCTTCCCTGCCGTTCCATCTCCTCTCTGCTGAGCCGGACATAACACATATCACAGTTCATGTTACAGAGGGGGAGTAGTTCAATACTCCCGTTGGCCGGGGTGCGGGTGCGCTTTGCCTGATCGAGAATCATGCGTTCAACTGTGGTTGCGCCTTCTAATTGTTCCATAGGATGGTCTCCTTTCGGGGTAAATAAAATAGACCGGAGGGCTGTTCCGGTCTATCGTGATTATGTAGTTAAATATTATGATCTAGTTGTCTCCCAAGAGTCCATATCGAGGTTTTTAGTTGCATGATAATCATCTATATATGGGCCAAAAATGGACCACCCCATTTCAAGCCAAACAATTACGCCTTCTCCAGAATCCTGCCTTCCATTTCCATTATAATCTACAAATCCATCATAAAAATCATTTATCGCTGAGGTAACATGTTTATCTTCACACGGTTTGTACCCACCAAGCCGTTCGCGGCCCCTATCCACATGGACTCCATCTACAGCGCCGTCCCTATTTGGATAATAGTAAAGTGTTCCTCTAGGCGCATTACATTCAAAATAATATTCCACTCCACTGTCTCCACAAGCCGCAACATATTCATTCGCCTCAAACTGCTGCACTCTGGTCAGCGGTCTTCTCCACACTTTTCTTCCCATAATCTTACTCCTCCTTCAACAATCCATATCTTAAATATTCTCTGACAAAATCTTTTACGCCCTGTTCCAGTTCGCCATCGGGGTCAGAATACTCTTTTCTCGCCTCAGCGATCACATCTTCCACTGTCCTTGGCTCCTGAAACGCCTGCCACAAAAACCGGCAGGTATCATTCAGCGATATTACGCTGTTCTCAAATATCCCCGCTTCGCCGACAGGCACCAGTACGGCTTCTCCTGCCACATTTCTCAGCAGGAAATCGGGGTTTGCTTTAAACATCCTGACGCCTTCCTCTTTTGTATTTTCCGGAAGATGCTCCTGAGAATCGGAACCGGAGAGCATCTCGGATGACTTTTCTTTTCTCTCCAATATATTCCTCCCCTGTTTACCTATCATATCTATCTCATTACTATAGCACAACTTATTTGATTGTCAATGATGAAAAACACAGTTTTTTTATAAAAAATTCACAATTTATGGGCATTTTTGAATGTTTTTACACTTTATTACATATAATTGACATTTTATTACATTTGCATCCAAATCAGGAAATCATTACATTTCAGTCGTCTTTTCCATTTCTTTCAAAAGCAGTTTTTTATACTCTCCCGCATATCTGCACAGATATTCCGGCAGGCCGTCGTAGTTGCCTGTCTCCAGCCAGGCGCTGGCAGCACATGTTTTACATATGGGGCGAAGCGGGCATTCTGTGCATTTATCATTAATCCTGAATTTCTTCGCCTTTTCGGATATTTCCCGCCAGGCAGCCTCAAATCCGGTTTTAAATACAGGTACAGACGGCTCTTCCAGCGTAACGCATGGACGCATCTCTCCCTGCCAGTTCACTGCAAAAGAACAGTTTCCTGCCATACAGGTGATACCGGACGGATATCCGGTTACAGTCTGTTCTGTCTGTTCCAGTTTCTGTTTTACATACACCGGGAACAGCTCCGGATCCATCTCAGCCCGTATTGTCTCCAGTTCTGCCGCGGCCGCTTCCTCCGGCATCAGTCTGGCCTGTTCTTCAAAGGGCCTCCTTCTCTCATGAATACCGGGCAGCATATAGGTATCCATATGGACCGGCGCCTCAAGCTCCCGGCCAATGGCATATATTTTCTCCATATCATTACGGTTGGTTCTGGTTACACTGCCATTGATTTTCACATCCACGCCCCGATCTTTCAGCAGCCGGATCGCTTTTTTCGCCTTCTCAAATCCTCCGGGATAATGACAGAGTTTCTCATAGGAGCTGTCGTCCGCCCCGTAAAGGGTAATGTTAATCCGCCGGGGTTTGTATCTGCCGAAAAAATCCGCCCATCCTTCATCCAGAAGTGTGCCGTTGGTATTGACAGTCAGGATCATTCCCATCTGCCTGAGCTCTACATACAGTTTCCGAAAATCAGGAAAAAGCAGAGGTTCCCCGCCGGTCAGAAGAAGGAACAGCACTCCGGCCTTCTGCATCTCCCGACCAAGGCTGATCCATTCGTCTGCCGTACGCAGCCCGCCTTTTGCCTCTGTCTCCCTGGCGCTAAGCCGCACATAACACATATCACAGTTCATATTGCAGAGGGGCAGAAGTTCCAGACTTCCGTTAATGGGCCGCTGCGCTGCCGACGCCCGGCGCAGCATCCTCTTTTCCATTGTATTCGTTTCCATTGGCATCGGATCCATATTCGCTATTCCTCCAAAAAAAGAGTGCCCTGGCAGGACATAACCCCGCATGTGACACTCCTTGTCTTTCTTTTATTTTTCTCTATGTAACTGAAAATTATGAGCGATTCGGATGGCCATAATCAGCTGTAGATACTGTTCCCATATGATACCATGTTCTATTCCCGGATGACGTAGTCCAGTAAATAGTGTCCCCCGGCTCTACATCGCTGATACTTGATGAAAGCCAGTGATAATTAGAGTTTTTTGTCAAACGTGTATTAAGATTGCCAAGCCCCGATGTATTTATTTCCATAACGGAAAAGGAACCATTGTCATTTTTTGTTATGTACTGGTTATCCTCATGTCCGCAGCCGGTTCCATCGCTTCGTAAAGTATGTGTTGCCCCAGTTCCTTCATACCGCGCCATATTAGGATTATTTATTCCTGCTTCTCCTCCCTGAATACCATAAGTACACGCAATCGCCCAGCAAGCCGCTACATACTCATTCGCCTCAAATACCTGTACTTCCGTTCTCGGTTTTACCCATCTTTTCATAATCAATGTACCTCCCAACTATGATTCACTGTCCATTTGATAATTCTATGACAAAGCGACGTACATCGTCATTATTAATCCCTGCGAGCTGTCAGATCAATGGTGCATTCTCATAACAACATCCGCTTTATTGCCTGAACTCAAAAAACCTTCACGGAATTATTTTACGCCAAAAAAATCTGAAATTCAAGTATTTCAATAAACTTTTTCTTTCCATCCCGAATTTCAGGTTACATCTGACTGTACATCGGGTGTATTTTTGCATATTTATTCACTGTATAATTTTATATTTTTTCATCAGATCAACTCTGTGACTGCCGATCTCTATACTTTCTCTGGCGTCATTATTCCCCTGCTTGCCGCTCTCCCGCAGATATTTCCAGATCCGGGATACCCACGCCGCGGGAAGAAGAAACGGATATTTCTTCAGCCGGGGATATGTACGTTCCATATATTTTCTGTCCGGGAAAATGGAGCTTAATACATGCGCGCCCGCTTTCTTTCCCTTCCTGTCTTCACTGACTGCCTGCAGGGTAATATTGCTGCTGTGCTTTCTGCTCATACTGGAATCTCCGAATACGCCTCCGTCAATCAGATCTTCCAGCATATCCGCGCTGTCCTCTTCCAATGCGGCCCAGCTTTCCGGATAACATGCTTTTGTCTCGTCAAACAGCAGTTCTTTCTTCCCGATATCGAAAAGAGCCGCGGCAAATACATCTGCATGGATCTCTCTGCACTTTTCCAGGATATACTGCCAGTCGGTCTCAGAGCCGTGAGCCTCCGCATATCTCACAATGTCGCATACCTGCCGGATACCGAAGCCGCTGTGCAGAAAATGTTTAAACGCATGAAGGATCAGGTAGAGGAGATGATCCGTATGGCACATTGTATAAACCGGCACGCCTTTGATTTCAGTCTGTATTTTCCTGTCAAATACCTCCGCGAACATTGCGTTCAGGCCGCCGTAAGCCTCTGACTCAGAAGAAAACAGTTCCTTGTGCAGTTCGATGTGCAGCATGCCTCCCACTTTGTAATAGGGCACTTCTCCTTCCGCCTCCGGGTCCAGATCCGGCACCAGCATATCCATGCCGTTCTGCCGGAACACCTGATCACACAGCTTAAACTGCTCTTCCGGTATCAATACGTCTTCATCTCCGGAGCAGCGGTAATCCGGTTCCGGATAAAGTTCCCGGCAGACCAGCCCTTTGACTACCAGCGGAGTAAGACCTTTTTCTGTCAGCCTGCTGTACAGTTCCAGGAATTCTTCTGTCTTTCTGCTCTGCGTCATCACCTGGCGGATCACCTGCCCCTTGAGCATCGGCACCATTTCCGGCGGACACGACGCGAACGACGGACAGGTATATACAGTTTCATATATCATCGGGAGAATCTGATGATGCTGGCTGAGCCGGAACAGATCTGACCAGTCTTCCTCAGACATACTGTCCTCCCACAATACTTTTTCACCATTCAGGAAGCAGCGAAACGCTTCCAGCATTTTATTACTAATCGCACTCATCTTTATATGTACCTTCTTTGTTCTGTTTTTTACTGATTCTGGTAATATGCATGCATGAGTCCGGGCATCGCTGCCCTCAATGGTATTTTATACTAGTATTGTTATATTTTTCCAGTATTTTCTTCCAGAAATTTCCAGAGTAACTGTCTGAATATTTTTTTGAACAGTCACTGATTTTCATTTCATCTTCGAAGTAGAACTATTTTATCACCAAAAAAAGGAGGAAACCTCATACCTGAGCATGAGATAATCCTCCCTTTTTTCGTCGTTTTTTAATCCTGAAGAATCCCTGTTTCCCGCGCTTTCTGCACTGCCTGTATCCGGGTAGTAACTCCCAGTTTTTTATAAATATTATAAATGTGACTCTTCACAGTAGAAAGCCGGATGTTCATTGTTTTTCCGATTGCCGCGTTGCTGTATCCTTTTTCAAGATATCGCAGCACCATCAGCTCTGTCACTGTCAGTTTTTCCACCCGGTATATATTCTGCTGATCCTCTGTAAGATCCAGATAATGTTTCTTCTGCCGCCCTGCCTTTCTGATAATATAGTCAATCCAGTCTTCCAGGGGCATTTTCAGGACGCTTCCGTATTTATATTTTTTCTTTTTCTGATGATACAGAACATCCGAACTCTCTATCCATTTTCTGTGCTCCTCCAAAAGCTCCGCGCCTCTCTTGCCGTATCCCGTATAGAGTCTTACATAGCGGCACGGATTGGCTGCCGCCAGGGATTCGGCTGTTGTTTTCAGAGCCTGTCCGTTTTCTCCCCGCTCCCGCTCCGCAATTGCTCTCTGAAAAAGGGTCTCTGCCAGCCACCGCCTGTTCTTGTTTTTTTCAAAATAAGGGATCAGCGTCTGGAGAATACTTTCGGCCTGACTGTAATTTCCCAGATACATATTGATCTTCACTTCGGCAGTCAGATAAAACCTTGTCTTTCCCGCGTCATTTCCAATGTCTCCTCCGGTCTCCCGGATCCACCTCATCAGATCTTCCTTTTCTCCCCACCTTGCTTCCGCCAGATAGTAAAGCGCCCTGGCGTTCCACCGGCAGATCTGTGATTCTTCATTTGCCAGAGAGGTCGCCATTTCACGGATATATTTCCGCACATGGTCCTGGGGCGCCTCCCCGTCCGCGAACAGGTAGGCGAGATACATAACGCCCAGCCGGATCTGCCACAGTGTATCCTCTGCCGTTTCCGGCATATCTTCCAGCCATTTCCCGCTGCGGACACGGGCCGCGTCTGTCTGATAATCATATTCCATCCTTGCCAGCCGGTATGGAATATGATTTTCCTGATCCAGACGTTCCTCCCACAGCCTCTGATATTTTTCCCTTTCCTTTTTTTCACAGGCAAACAATTCTGAGAGATCTCTTATTCCACTCAGATAAGATACTGATTCTCCCAGCATATAATACAGCCGCACAGTATGCTCCGGATCGGTCTTTTCCCGCAGCAGTTCCATCCACTCCTTTGCGGTAATCTCCGGATCAGTATATGCTATATTCAGGCAGATCTCCGTCATTCTGCGCCCGGCGGCTTCATCCTGCGGCGGATGTTCCATGATATCCGGCAGGCGCTGTCTCAACCGTTTCATCTGTACAGTATCCTGCCGCAGAACTGCATCCATCCACCTGATATAAAACAGTTCCGGTATCTCTCTGTCTTCTTCCGGCCTGCCCGGATCGTCATAATTCAGAAATGATATTTTGTCATAATTTCTTATCAGGCAGTCCCGATATTCCTCTTTATCCTGGCGGTACCAGCAGCACGCCAGCGCGTCCTGAATACGCCCGTGTTCCTCGTACCACGCCACTGCTTTCCCACACAGTTCCTGAGATGTATATCTGTCAACCGCTATGCGAAGCGCAGGCTGTACATGCCAGGACTCCCTGCCGGGGACATAAACCATCGCCCCGCGCGCGAACAGCCGTTCTTCCAGCTCTCTCTCCGGATCTTCCCAGAGTACTTCAGACAGTTCTCTGTTCAGATATGAGAATGCCGCCCGCTCCTTCAGTACACGCAGTTCCTCAGCCGGCATGCTCTTCAGAATCTTTTCCCGTATATACCTTCGGATCTCATATCTGCTGCAAAGCTCCCACGCTGTCCAATGGGTTCCCAGCTGCTTCTCCAGACGCACCAGCATGGCGATACAGCCGGCCCATCCCCCTGTCAGATACTGTACTTCCCGGTAATGCAGGCTGCTCCGGCATTCTTTCAGATACCGGTAGGTCTCTGCTTCCGTGAACCAGAAACTCTCAGGCAGGACCGCCGCCATGATGCCGTTCCAGACAAATTCCAGGAAACTCTCAGGCATCATTCCATCTGCAGCGAGAAAAATCCGATCCTCTCCGGGCATCCTTTGTATGAATCTCCAGAAGCCCTGGCCCGAATCGGGATACCGGTTCTCCTGCGGCTTCCGGATCAGATACCAGTTTTTACTGTCCTGTTTTCTTTTTTCCAGAGCGCTCAGATTTTCTATCTCTTCTACAGAACAATACACCGGATTTATTTCCGGATGCTTTTCAAGCAGAATCCGTACCGCTGTTTTTTTCCCCGTTCCGGGCAGGCCGATCAGGCAGACTGCAAGATGCTCTTTCAGCAGCTCTTCTATTCGCGCAGTCTTGTCGATGGTCACATTTCTAAGATTCATATCCTGTTATACTCCGTTCAGAATTCCTCCGATCAGGTGGACACGGCTCTCTGCCAGTTCTTCCAGACCGTCCATAATATGAGATGTGCCTGCATAATCCTTTTTGATAACGAATAATGCACTGTCTGCATACTGCGCGAGTACGCCGGCATCTGTCAGCATGCCGGCCGGAGCGCTGTCCAGTATCACAATGTCCACTTTTTTCTCAAGTACCTCAATGATCTTCCGCATTCTCTCTCTGCCGAGAAGTCTGGAGCCGTCTTCCACCGCCCTGCCGCCGGGGAGAAAATAAAATCTGAATTCATCATCCATCCCCAGGGCCCTTCCCGTTATCAGTACATCATGAAGCTTTGCCTCACCCGACAGAACTTCATACAATCCCGGTCCTTCCTCCATGCCGAATATCCGGCGGTTTGAAGGGTTGCGCAGATCACAGTCAATTAACGCGGCGCGCTTTCCGTTCCGGGCAAACGAGAGCGCCAGATTCACTGCCAGCGTACTTTTCCCTTCTCCTGCAAGAGCGCTTGTTACCAGTATGGTCTTTGAATGATGTCTCCATACGCTGTATTCAACTTTACTTCGAATCATCTGCAGCGCTTCCTCAAATCCGGGATCTGTTTTTTCATTCAGAATGTTAATAATATGCCCGTTGTCCCGGCTTCTCCTTTTCATGGCAATCTGGGGAATCTCCCCGAGGCATTTCATATTTGCCCGCTTCTGGAAATCTTCTTTTCTTTTTATAGTATTTCTGCTCAGCATCACTGCGCCCGTCCAGATCAGGCCAAGCGCGCAGCCCGCCGCGGCGCCTTTTACCGCATCCCGGGAACTGTTTCTCGGATTGTCCGGATATGCCGGGATTCCGGTCTCATCCAGCAGTTCCATATTCGTCCTCCCCAGAATCACTTCTGACACTTCAGGGTAACATTCAATTACCGCCTGGAGCGTCCTGTAGGCCAGCTCGGCGTCCGTATCTGTCACGGACAAAGTGAACAGATTAGTGTTTTCTTCAGAAGACGCCGCAATTTGTCCGCTTACTGCAGGTCTCCCCATCGTCTCGGCAGCGCGCCGCGAAAGCACGCCGCTGGTCAGAATATATGGGAACGTATTTACCATCTGCTCAGTCGTTGAATTGTCGTAAAAGCTGTAGGACCCTTCTGTCTGTGACATGCCGTCCTGACTTGCGGTAATCGTAAAAGTGGCAGAAGCCGTATAAACCGGCGTATATGCCATCCAGCTTCTGGCATAGGAGAATATGCCTCCGGCAGCTGCCAGAATCAGAACCCATATCCACATACGGCGCAGCGTCCTCAGATAATCTGTCAGTATACCGACAATATCAATTAATCCCTCTTCCCGGTTCTTTTCCTCGTTTTGTGTATTCATATCCGTTTCATAGCCCTCTTAATCTTTTTCATGGTCTTCCCTGTGTTTATGCGGATAGTATTTCCCGTATCTGCCATATTTTCCGTACCGTCCGTACTTCCCGTATCTGCCGTATCCATAACCGTATCCGTAACCGTAGCCATAACCATACGACAGCAGGCCGAGCCTTCCCGGCACGTCATTGAATACACAGCCCAGCAGCTTATGGCTGTGTCCTTCCAGCACATCGACAGAGTCATTGATATATTTGGAAAGGACTCTGTTCTGTCTCGTAACAAGCAGACAGAAATCTGCTCTGCGCACCCACGCCTCTGTATCCGCCCTTCCCTTTACCGGAGGCGCATCTACAATGATCAGGTCCATCTCTTCTTTCATTTTCTCAATAAAACCGGTAATACGTGACGAGGAAAGAATCTCAGCGGAACGCAGGGTATATTCTCCGTTCAGCATAATATGAAATCCCAGCTTCTCACTGTAATAAACCGTATCCTCCGGATCACCTTTTGCGGCGGCGCATGCGCCCCAGCTCTTTACTTCTTTCATATTGATGCCCAGATATGCCGCAAGAGAACTTTCTCTTAAATTTCCTTCAATGAGAAGTACTTTCCGGGGGTATTCCGCGAACATAAGCGCAAGGTTTACCGCAAGGGTTGTTTTCCCCTCCCCCGGCGCCGCGCTGCTGATTACCAGTACCTTTGCCCCTGTTTTTCGCTGCTGATAAATCAGCTTTGTACGGATCTTTTTCATCGTCTCTCCAAAGCCGAAGCTGACTGAAGGTTCTGTTACCCACAGTTTTTTTCTGTCCCGCCTGATAACTGCTTTTATGCTTTTATACTTTCGTTCATGGGGCACTGTCGCAAAAAGTGTGGTATCCAGCTTCGTCTCAACTTCTTTTTCATTTTTTACTGTATCTTTGAAATAAGAAAGCAGACCGAAAAGAACAAGCATAACTGCCGTTCCTGCCAGGAATCCTTTCTTCATCACATCGTTTCCCTGAAAAGAGGCAGTCGGATATGACGGATAATTCGGTTCTTCAAAAACCTCCAGAACAACCTGTCCCAGAACGTTCGCCGTAACTTCCGGATACTGCTCCAGCATTCCGTTCAGGAGCCGGAAAGCATCTGTCGGGGAACCTGCTGTTACAGACACCGTCAGAAGATTGGTCTCCGGCACAATCGATACGGATACCACGCCTGCGAACGCATCCATACCAAGCTGATCTGCCACTCTTTTCTTCAGCACCTGACTGTCCAGCACCGTCTTAAACGACTCGGCAAGCCGCTGGGTCTGGCTCAGATTGGCATAGGCGCCTGTGCTGCTCTCCCGGGCTGAAACTACAAATGTTGTCTGGGACATATATTCCGGATTATAGGTAATCCAGGCAGCTGTATACGCGAGAAATGACACAGACAGTCCCACAAGTACCGCCACCCAGATATTTTTCAGAATATCGTGGAATATTGCAGAAAAATCAGCTGTCACAGTTCTGCCGGCATTCTCTTCTGTCCTGTTATTCTCTTTCACGCTTTCTCCCCGCTGTTCCATCATTCATTACTTTCCTTCCTCAGTTATCTTACAATCACAATCAGTCTGCTCTTCCCCATAAGACCGTCTTCCGTTACTGTATAATCCACATAGTATGTCCCCGCCTGGGACGTATCCACATTTGATTCGATATCAGGTTCCCCTCCTGCTTCAGACTCCTGAAAATAGTCGGAAGCACGGAAAGAGTCATTCACATTCAGGTAGACAAGATAAGAAGTCAGCGTTACTTCCAGCTGCTCGTCTCTCGGATCATACACTTCCAGTTCTGTCGGAAGATAAGATGTATTTCCCGCGCTGTCTGTCACCCGGAATTCAATCTGATACGTTCCCGGAGCAGATGCCGATACCGTTCTGTCCAGAGTATATTTAATATTATTGGAAAGATTTCCGTCCAGACTGCTCTCTGCGGATATTCCGGAACAAATATTAAAAGATGTGCCCATAGGGAAACGGAGCGGCGCACTCAGAGAAAATGTCGGCATCCGATAATCCGTATACTCCAGCTGTCTGCTGTAATATCCCACATTTCCGCTGCTGTCCGCCGCAGCATAATTCACAGTGCGTCTTCCTTCTTCATCAAATCCTGAGATTGACTGCACTACCAGAGACTCCGTCACATCTCCGCCCCTGTCGTCTTCCGCACGCATCCCTTCCAGCAGCTTTTCTTCGGGATCGGCCACACTCGCCTGAATCAGTCCTTCTCCGGTAATTACCGGAGGCGTATGATCGGTCACAGCGCCGTCATATACCCTGCATCCCGCATAAACCGCGGCTGAAAAGAAAAACAGGATAATGCTGAAAATCTTAATCTTTTTCATATGTCTGCCCTTACTTCCATTCTTTATAAAATCATTGCTGTATCTGAAACAGAACTCTATACCTGAACGATTCTGCCATACTGCTCAAAAATGAGTAATGTCCGTAAGTAATTATACCCAGTCGCCTTTTTCACCGCCTCATACCAAAGTCTTAGATTTTTTTCATTTTTTGCTTATAAATAAAAATATCTCCCTTTCAAATTTATTAGGTTAGAATCGATGATGGGGTAAACGAAAAAGCAGTTTTGGCATTCCAGTGAACTGCCCCTTCGTTTACACCATTTTCGATTTGACCTAATTGAACAAAGTAAGCGTCCGGGTAGCCAGTACCTATGGATTTTCAATTCTTTGTCCTTAACCTTGATTATACAAGATTTCTTTCCTGTAAACCACAATAATCGGATATTGCAGAAAAAACGGCACAACAATAAAACCTCAGATACTGAGATTTAAAAAAATATGAAAAAATAGAATCTTTAACACCTTTGTGGAACTTTAATCTGAGGTTTCCCCAGACGTCCGCCACAGGCTTTACATACGCAGATGTTGATGCCATAAAGCAGTTCTAATACCTCGGGCATTTCTTTATTTTTCAGCCTGGAAAAATATTTTTTGCAGCCGAGGAGATTCCGGCACAAAGTAAGCTTTTTATTTTTGCTGCGGGAGCAGAGCAGCCCATAATGCCGGATCCGGACAAATCCCTTAGGAGGAACGTGCATCAAAAAGCGTCGGATAAACTCAAATCCTGAAAGAGTCAGCTCTTTCCACCGTCCTTTGTTCCTGTAATCTTTCACGGAAAACGTTACGGTTTCTTCGTCCATGCGGATGATCCGATGGTTGCTGATTGCAATGCGGTGGGTATATTTCCCGAGATATTTGATCACGGATTGGGCACCATGAAATGTTTTTTTGCAATAAGTAACCCATTCTGTACCATAACAGGCATCCAGCAGTTCCTTGAAGGCATAGTGATTACGGAACTTCTCGGAAGTACCATGAAAAATCAGCTTATCCTCTTCCCACAGGGTTTTGAGCCCCTCCAGATATTTCCCACGGAACACTTTGGAAATGATCTGAACGGGAAGGAAGAAGTCTTCTCCTTTATCTTTCCACTGATTATCAGAGGTCAGGCCTCCGCCAAGCAGAATGGTATGGATATGGGGATGGAAGTTCATCTCAGATCCCCATGTGTGGAG
This sequence comes from Mediterraneibacter sp. HA8405, assembly GCF_056148955.1. Taxonomy (NCBI): domain Bacteria; kingdom Bacillati; phylum Bacillota; class Clostridia; order Lachnospirales; family Lachnospiraceae; genus Mediterraneibacter; species Mediterraneibacter sp. HA8405. The sequence continues at coordinate 3,156,237 of NZ_CM148758.1, forward strand.
GATGAAGATATAGCCAACTTTTGCGCCAAGATGTCTGGGGTCTTCCGTCAATTCCCTGATTGTTGCGGATGCCGTATGATAGAAAGCATCATAAAGGAGCTTCTGATTACTGTAAATGATCGGATTCAAAAGATCCGGAACAGTAAAAACCAGATGGAAATAGGGAGCATCCAGGATATCTTCCCTGCGGGCATCCATCCATTTTTCCTTCGGAACTGCCTGACACATGGGACAGCAGCGGTTACGGCAGGAATTATAATGGATCTGGACAGCGCCGCAGTCTTCACAGATGCTGACATTTGCGCCATATGCCCCTGTTTTGCAGTTTATAATGTTCCGGGCGGCTTTTGCCTGTTCAGGGGAAGGGGTGTATTTCTCAAGATATGCCGGATAAAAGCGATGAAAAATATCCTGTACGGTTGGTTTATTCATAGCCGGCACCTTCTTTCCGGTCAAATGGGCTCTGGATCCCCATCAGAGATTTGTTGCTGACATGTAGATATATTTCCGTGGATTTCGGATCGCGATGTCCAAGAAGGGTCTGGATATGTTGCCGGTCTACTCCCTGTTCCATCAAATGTGTTGCAAAGCTGTGGCGCAGGCTGTGTGGAGTTGCCTTTACAGAAAGTTCAGCATCTGATACAGCCCGGCGCATCACCTGTTCCAGTGTACTGACCGTCAGATAATTACCGGTAAATTTGTTGGGAAACAGGATTCCCCGAGGCCTGCCCTTTGCAAACCAGTATTGAGCAAGGATATCCAGGCACCGTTTGGAAAGGATCGTATAACGGTCCATCCGGTTCTTTGCATCCCGCACATGGATCTGCATATTTGTTCGCGAGATATCATCATAATGCAGATGGATCACTTCGGAAACCCGGAGTCCAGAGGAATACATGATTGCGAACATGGCTTTGTATTTGATGTCATCGACAGCGTCCAGCAGATGGTCGATTTCATCGGCAGTCAGTACAATCGGAAGCTTGTGTTCCTGGATCATACGTGGAACCATAATGTCATCCCAAAGGATGTTCAGGACATTCCGGTAAAAAAGCGGATGGCGGAATTGTAAAGATTCAGAGTGGTAGCTTTCAGCCCTCCGTCCTTTTTAGCAAGCAGAAAATCCCTGACATCCTGACAGGTGAGTTTTTCAGGAGCCTTATCTACATAATTCAGGAAATAAGATACATAGTTTTTATAGCAGTTGATAGAACGCTCTTTGAGGTTACGGATTTTTCCGGCTTCCTCAAGTTTTTCTAAATATTTTTCGTACATAATAAATCCTCCATATAAAATCAGTAGTGATCAAAAACACTGCATTACATGGAGGTGCATTTATATCATAAAACCGCTTGCCAACCAAGCGGAGGGATGGTATTCTTTTCATAGGCAGTGGAGAGGTCGATCCTGTTTGATTGTTTCGTTGTGGTGACTTAACAATACTACTTTTAGGACTTGCTTTCCACTGTTTTTATCATAAGAAACAAAAAATCGCTACACCACATCCTCCGCAGGCCATCGCGCAGCGATTTTGTTCAATGGCAATTTACTCTTAGCAGCCATCTCGTCCAGAAAACACATAAAAGCCCGGAAACACGCCGTTTCCGACGCATTTCCGGGCTTTTATTCCAAGAAATTATCTGATTAAAATTCCGATTTATCTGACTGGCCCCTCCATCTGCCTTCCTTCAAAAAAAACAACCGGGGCTTCCCATTTCCTGAAGCTTTCCCGGCTGTTCCCGTCTCTATTCTGCCAGTTTTACCATGCATTCCTTCCGATAGAACGCCACCCCGTATTTAAGGATATCCCGATACCCTTCCTGCCGCAGCGCTTCCTCATACTTCTGCTCCTCGATCTGATTCAGCGCTTCATCACACTTTTCTTCCATCCCTTGATACGTCTTTGATACCTTAATCTCTATGATCACGGCTTTCCCTCTCACACTCGGGTATCTCACCAGGATATCCGGCCTGCCGTTCCCGGATTCCCGGTTGGACTGGACGATATAGTTCCCGATATTCTTTAACATCCCTGCAAGGAATCCGTGATAATAACTCTCCTGATAATCATAAAAGCTGATGGTTTCCATCAAATTCTCAGATAATATTTCTGCCAGTTCATCTGCTTTTCCATTGAGCAGACTTTCATAGAGCGGCTTCAGTTCCTTCTTCTCGGTTCTCTCCTCAAACCAGCGCAGGACCGCGTTTTTATATACATACCGCACTTCACTGTTGGGGATCGCCATTTCCATATAGATGGTCTCTCCCTCCTGACGCTCGCTGATCTTTTTCAGATAGCCGGTGAAGAACAGGAAATTCCAGAGATTATCCTGGGTGGAATTCATATCGTCGTAGGTGATATCCTCGTGAATCGGTTTCTCGATCGTGCCGCCTTCAATCAGCCGCTCGATCTCCTGCTTTAAGGAAATATCTGCCTGTTCGATCAGATTTTTTACAATACTGTTGGAGCTGGTATTGGACCAATAAGGCTTCGCAAATGCTTTTTTATCATGATAGCAGGAATCTACATAGTTAATCACACTCCATGGATTATATACCTCGCTCTCTCCGAACCGATAGCCGTCATACCATTGTTTTACTATTTTCAGGTTATCTTCAAGCCCATAATCTCTCAGTATCTGTTCCACTTCCTCCGGTGTAAAACCGAAATGTTCTGCATAAGTTCTTGATGTTATGGACATGATTTTCAAGTTATTCAGCCCGGTAAAGATCGATTCCTTGCTGATCCGCAGGCAGCCGGTTATCACAGCAAATTCCAGATTATCATTGGTCTTCAAAGCTGATTCAAACAGAGCCCGGATGACGGAAACCATTTTGTCATAAAATCCGCTGAAATATGCATTCTCCAGAGGCACGTTGTACTCGTCGATCAGGATAATTGCTTTTCTTCCATAACATTGGAACAGGCATTCCGATAAAAATTTCAGAGAGTCCAGGTACTCTTTCGTTTCCGCTTTTCTTCCGATAAAGCGGAGATATTTTTCCCTGTCTTCCTCGTACAGAAGTCTGGGCAGCAGTTCATCATGACGCTTGAACTCCCTCGCCAGCTCCTCCTGCAGACAGTAGAAAGCGTCATCATATGTGAGCTGTTTCATAGATTTCAATGAAATGCTGATCACAGGATACTTTCCCATATGAGCAAGATATTCTTCTCCTGCATCCATGATCTTCATCCCCTGAAACAGTTCCGCATTGTCTGCCTTGCCCATTTCAAAGAAATACCTGAGCATACTCATGTTCAGAGTCTTCCCGAAACGGCGGGGACGGGTAAACAGATTTACCTTTCCTTTCATATCGATCAGTTCTCTGATAAAAAGGGTTTTATCAACAAAATAATATCCTGTCTGTATCAAATCCTCAAAATTCTCTACGCCAACCGGCAGCGGTATCCAGCCCATATAAAACGCCTCCCTTCCAGATGTAGTTTCATTTTACTACGTCCGGAAGGGAGGCGCAAGGTCAGTATTCAGTTACTTTCCGACTGCCCTTCAGATGATCCTACCACCCAAACAGGGAGCCGAAGAATCCTGTCACTGCATCGACTACGGTATCTACAACATCCTTAATTGCATTTCCGATTTTATCGAAGAATCCTTCTTCATCCTCAGAGTCTCCGCCATCCGGCTCTTCCACAGCCGTTTCCTCCGCCTGGAGTTCCACGGTCTCGGACTCACCGTAGGCCACTTCCACATCGGAAGCTTCTCCGGTCAGCTCATAGCCTTCCGGCAGAACACCCTCGGCTGCCTCCTGAATGTCGGCTGCTGCAAAGGTATGTGTTTCGCCTGCCGCTCCGTTTGCCGTCAGGGCGGTGGAGGCAAGCTCGCTGCCGTCAGCGTTAATCAAGTTGATGTTGACAGTAGCATCGGCATATGCCGGTTCCTCTGCCTCCGCCTCAAAGCCAAGGCTCAGGAGAGCCGGCATGAAGTCAGACTCTGTCAGGCTGCACATCTGTATGCCGTTTGACTCATCTGCTGCCGCACCGGCCGCTTTCACCTTTGTCACAGACAGGATCGCATCTCCTGTGCTCTTGTTGGTGATGGTGATGGTTCCTCTTCCGGCTTCATAGAACATATCCGTGCTGGAGCTAAGAGTCTGATCCTCTCCGTTGTTCATGCTGTATGTAACCGCGCCGTTCAGCGCTTTCAGACCGATCTGGACATCCCGATCTACCTTGAAGGTAACCGCCTGATTTCCTTTCAGGTACAGCTCGTTCTTCGGGCCCTTGTCCAGAAGATCCTGCACGTTCGCTGTCGTTGTATTCAGATTTGCGTCTGTGATCACTGCCGCACCCTCACCGGCTCCTGCTGTGGAATATACCTGTGAAAGTGTCTTTGCGATCTGCTCTGCATACTGCGCGCTGGTCTCAGACTGCACGTTCAGCCCTTTCAGCACCTGGTCGCGGAGTTCGATGAAGGACGGGTTTGCCTCTCCATCTGATACATAAGCTTCATTGCCGCCGTCCAACGTACCGTATACACGGAATCCGTCAAGGTTGACCGTGTCGCCTGTGGCAGTTGCGTTAGGCTTCATGTGTGAAATCTTCACCGTGTAGGTGCCTGTGGTTCCCAGATCCAGGCTTGCCACCGGGACATTGTATCCGGTTACTTCCTGTCCGCTGGTGGCATCTGTTGTACCGTTCTTCAGAGCGGTGTCAACCTGCATAAACTTCACAAGACTTCCCGCCGCATTAGTCACGCTGATACTCAGCTTTCCAGTCTCCGGTGTACAGTTCGCATAGATGTCCACGCCTGTACCGCGGAAGGTAAAGGTAGCGTTGCCTTTATATTCGGTGCTGGTCGCCTGGGTGCTGTTGCTCGGTCCCGCTGCTTCTCCTTTGTACTTGTCGTCCGCACCGTAGACATTGGTCTTGTGGCCGGCAGCCTCCGCAGCCTGTTCACCGCTGCCCTTGCTGATATTGCCGGACCAGTCGCCATCCGTATACTCTGCGAACCCTTCTTCATAGTATGTAGTGGTAGCCGGTATGATGGCGATACTGTGGGTCATCATCTCGTCTCCGCCATACGTAACCGTTACACCAAGTGTCTCACTTCCGCTCAGCACTGTGGATGGAGTGTAGGTAATGCTCTTCGTTCCATTCACTGTCGCAGCGCCGTAACGGGTAGCTCCGATCATTACAGACTGGATATTCTCTGTATTCTCCACGATCTCATCCATAGGGATGGTCACCGGCAGCCCAAAGTCCACCACATAGGAAGCGGACAGCTTGGACTCATCCAGTTTATAGTGGAGAGTCAGTGTCTTTCCGTCCTCGGATATATCTGCTCCCGTATACTCATACAATCCGCTGGTGTACTTGCCGAACAACGACGGGATCTTGGTTAGATCCTTCTGGAAGGTTTCTTCTTCATTTTTTGCGTTTACAATATATGCATCATCACGCAGTTCAAATTTTCCAGGTCCTTCGGGACGAGCATCCTCCGGCATCAGTCTGTTCAGGAAGGTTCCCGGATCCTCCGTAGACACGTTTGTCACGTTGATTGGATAATCATAGATCAGACTGTCCGCGCTGTCGTCCCAGTACTGTACGGTCAGGGAATCTTCCGACTGTACCGGTTTTAAGTAGATCAGGATCAGAACCGCATCGTTAAAACCCCAGGTTCCATTATATCTGCCTTGATAATTTGCATTTCCTGCAGAAATTTCATCCTGCAGATCCTGGCCGTTGATCACCGGCTCTGTGCCATAAGACTCATCCCAGCAGATAGTCTCGTCATACCAGTAGTTCTGGTAATCCACCCGTTTCTTCTCCCAATCAATGGAGTCATTGGGTCCCCAGTTGCTCTGACTGTTATGATTTGCTCTTTCACCCATCGTATAGGTAATCTTCTCCACCTCGTAGACCTCGTTTACCCCCACACGGATGAAACCAAGGTTTGCCAGGTTCTCCCAGTAGATCAGGGTGGAGTCTGCATAAATCCCATCTTCGGTAGTTGGGTTCATATTTCCGTTGGGATATACAACCGCAAAGGACAGGGCTTTCTGGTATACATCACCACTCTGGTTCTGCGAATTGCTGGTAGTAAATGCCCAGTCTTTTACATAAGTGTCTACCTCATCGGTTACCGTTGTCTTCTGCAGGTAGTAAGCATTCACCTCATCACTATTCCGAATCGCCGTCCAGTCACTGCCGTCAGCAGAGTACTCCCACTGGTCATTCCAGTAACGAAGATAGGTATAATCTGTTCCGGCCATACTTCTGTCATTCGTTGTGTCTCCTGTCTGATGCAGTCCCTGGGGAAGAACCGTGCCCTTCCAGAAGACAGTCTGTGTCTCATTGCTGGCCCACTCCCACCAGCCGACCTCCGGTACCAAGTCCGCGATGTCCACGCCCTGCTCGGAATAAGCATCTTTCGCGCTCAAAGCGATATCGCTGTTATGGCTGCTGTCATCCACATCCCACACCGGTGACGTGGAGATAAAAAGGTTGATGTTCAGATCTTCCACATTGGAGAGATCCTTCGGGGTAACGTTGATGGTGTAATGTACATTACCGACTGTTACATAAGTGGAGCCTGCCTGCTTTCCTGTAAAGGTCACCTTCGTTCCTGCTGCCGGTTCGGAGGAGGACAGGGTGTAGAGATTCCACTGGCTGCCGGCATCGGAAGCAGAACCGTCATAGCCGCCTGCTACCGTAGCTGTATTCCCGCCAAACTGATTCAGATAATATGTTACGCTCCACGGATAATGCCATGTAGTTTCTGTCTCTGAAAATCTCCACATTCCACCACTGTTTGAAATGGTCACGGTATTCTGACTCCCGGACAGGGATGCACTCTCATCTCCGATATTCAGATACTGCCCGTCTGCATTCTGCACATAATAGCTGTTTCCGCTTACGTGAGTAATGGTCCAGAGATCAGACTCGCCTGCTTCCGACACTGTGCCGAAAAGCTGAAGTTTATTTCCTGTCGCCGTTGAATCTGTAAGCAACGTCTTTCCACGGTTCGTCTCGATCAGATATTTCCCGTCCGGAAGATTGCTCTGTGTCCACTGAGTCGCCGTCATTTCTCCGGGAACATCCACATACTCTGCGGAAACATCTGCGATCGATGTATTCAGCTCGTCTTTGTTTACATCATTAGAGAAATCATTGTCGCTGATGATGTCTTCTACAGTTTCACCCTCTGCCACAGTGATGGTTTTCTCAACCGTTTCCGCATCCGGTGTAACCGTACCCGGTTCATCTGTATCCACCTCGGAAGAACCGAAGACTTCCGGATTATTTGCAGCAAAACTCTGGAGCAGCTCTTCCACATTGCCACTATAGGTATTATAATCAACCCCCGGATCATCACACCAGAAGCAGATCATAGAACCTGTGGCCGCCGGATCGTTGTCGCCAGGCACATCATTGTACTTCGTATTGGCAACACCGCTCTGCGCGTGTGACAGCGGAAAGCTTCCGGATGTGGCGCCCAGCACATAGTACCACGCACTGTTGGTATTGATGATCGAATGCCCCATGTTTGCCAGTGTTGATGCAGGCTGAACGCCCAGGTAATTGCCACCCCAGCCAGTGGTCCAGTAAGCGATCATGATGCTGGAATCAAAGGTACCCTGACCCGTTACACCATTGTAATAGAAGCCGTCGTTAAACGCCATAGGCGTCATGCCGCCGTCCTTCACAATCCGGGCGAGGCTGTTGACATAGGTAATGTAAGCACCGTACTGCCCGTTATCCTGCAGCGCGCCGAATCCCATGCCGTCTCTGCCTGCATAAATATCATTGGCAAACTCATCGCAGCCCATGTTGAAGATAGAACAGCCCTTGTCGTTGAAATACTCAACATATTTCTTTACCAGCTGCTGGGTAAATCCAACCGCCGCCTCATTCATGATGTTCAGTGTACGCGCGGAGTTCTGATAATTATCGCCATATGCCGCGTCCTCAATGCCTACGTACTCCATGGCATCAACGATGGCATCCATATGTCCCGGCGTGTTCAGCAGCGGGATGATCTCGATGCCCTTTTCGTTGGCATACTGGATAATGGTATTCATCTCAGTCTGAGACAGCTCTCCGGCATGGCTGTAAGCACTGTTTCCCTGCTTGATGCCCTCTGTTACCTGCTCACTACTATAGGTCGTCTCGCCTACAGTAACTGACATGTCATTCAGCAGGAATCTCAGACCGTCATTTCCCACAGCCAGTTCCAGCGCATTGTAGTTGGACTCAGCCATAGTATCTATGATGCCCTTGATCTGATCCACACTGAAATACTTCCTGCCCACGTCCAGATGGACGATCCGGCGGTAGTCATTGCCTGCCCCGGCCGCCTGCTGCTCCGGACCTTCTGCGCTGACAGTCATTGTCATGCCCAGGATCATGCAGACAGAAAGCACCAGGGACAGGACTTTCTTAAGTCGTTTCATCTCCTTCAATCCTCCTCTTTATGATTTTCTTTGTTCTAATTGAAGTTTTGCATACTTTTTCATTTCATTAACCATTTCACACAGATACACCGGCACCTTCTCTGTTGAACCTGTCTCCGCTTCCGCCATGGCGGCGCAGGAATGGCACAGCAGCTGGTTCGGGCATTTACTGCAGATCCCGGAGACCCGAAGTTTTTCACTGACTTTCGTCAGTTCCTTCCACTGCTCCGCAAATGTTCCCCGGGTAACATCCACCTTTGGCTCCGGCATCATGCCACAGGGGGTCATCCAGCCGTCCCAGGTGATCCAGAAGGACGCCTTGCCTGCCCGGCACCGCACCTTCCCGTCTGTCGGGTCGATACAGTTCTCATCCAGCCCCGGCGGCGGTACGCTGCCGCTCTCAATAGCCTCCAGTCTCTTCCAGTAGAGTTCTTCCCCGGACAGGAGCCGGTAACTTTCCAGATTGTACCTGGCTGCCTCCTTGGGGGTAAATCTGCGGTTCACCCCAGCCATGGACGGATCCCTGCGCACCGGCGGGAACATATAGGTATTGACCTCATAGATCAGCCCGCGTTCCTGTGCATATCGGACACATTCTTTCAGATCACAGATATTGTCCGGCGTCAGAGCGCCGTTCAGTTTCACGGCAATCCCCGCTTCCCGCAGCATGGTAATGGCGTGGTCCACTCTGGAAAATACGCCTTTCACTCCGCAGAGCGATTCATAGGTGCTGTCCTTTGCCCCGTAAAGCGTAAGATTGATCTTCATAGGCGGGCGCTCTCGCAGCCGTTCCACAACAGCCTTATCGATCATGGAGCCATTCGTATTGATGGAAATCACAAATCCCATCCGGTTCAGCGCTTCGTACAGATTCCAGAAATCCGGATAGAGGAATGGTTCCCCGCCGGTCAGCAACAGGTAAAGCATCCCTTCTCTTCCGGCGGCTTCCGCGATTTCCAGCCATTTCCCGGCTGACACCATCCGCCTCTTCTGATTTCTCACCTCTTCAGACGTTTTGCGGACATAACACATCCGACAGGAAAAATTGCACAGAGGAGACAGTTCAAATGTCCCGCTTAAGGGCACCTTCTTTTTTGCCGCTTTTGAAAATAGCAGGTCGGTAATCTTTGGTTCCACATATCGTTCAAAATCCCGCATCTTCCTCTCCCTCTTCCAGCATTTTCCTTACATAATCCACAGCGTGCTCATCCGCCGTGCACCACAGCCGGTATACCGGAACTTCTTTCACAAATTCACTGAGCAGGGCGCTTAAGTCCGACACGTACACCGCATCCCAGCTATTTACGATCATCTCTCTGTACAGTGCACCAAAAGCCTCGGATGATTTCAGCCTTTCTGCACGGTTTTCCCGGCTCTGTTCCAGGACAAACACTGCCCGGATCCTGCAGCTCTGATCTATATGATACCCGGAGGACCCGGCATAGGGAGATCCCCATGCGTTCCAACCGTCCTGTTCTTTTCTGAGTACCGGTCGGTCACCGTTGATCTGCACAGCATTAGCATACCTGCACCAGAGATCCGCCTGCGTGGACTTGCCCATACCCGACGGGCCTGAAAAAAGAAGTCCGCCGTAAAGCGTGTCTATGCAGGATGCGTGAAGGAGCATACGTCCCTCTCTCAGCAGGATTTTTTCCCAGCCGAGATGAAAAAATGCAAGCCTTGTATCGCTGAAGCGTTGTCTCACATCCGGCAGATAAAAGACATAAAGCCGCCTGTTTTCCCAATCATAAGATGTGACGGAATATGGCCTGTCTCCGTTAAAATGATCGATAAACTGTCTGTATTCCCCGCTCTCATCCTGTATGATCTGATATTCTATATTCTGTTCGACAATCTGTCCCTTCAATTCGGGAAGCTGTTCCACACATTGAAACATACACTGATAAGTGACTTCACCCCGGTTATGTACAAACGGCAGAAAGGAATCCGTGATCCGGACTTCTCCGTCAAACAGCATCTCAAATGTAATATCTGAAAAAGTAATTTCTAATTTCCTGTTTCTCATTTTCAGGAGCGGAACAGTCCGAATGCCCCGTCGGCATCTGTATAGCAGTAGCTCTCCGGAATAAACTCACAGGGACCACCTAAAAACATTTTTGTTCCGTCCGGCACTCCAAGGTTCCATTCCGGATCTGGATTCGCAATGCAACTGTCCTCATTACCGGCCTGCAGTTCCCAGCCGCAGTCAGCCACATGCTGAGACAGCGTAAACTGCTCGATGGTGATGCGGGGCTTTTCATAAACCTTCATCCTTTTTCTACCTCCTCCTTTTCCCAGACTTTTATGTCTGTACTATTCTTCTCCGCTGTCCCGGCTTACCCGGACAACTGTCGCCTGTCCCAGATAGCAGTCCACTGCGTCGACAGATGCGCTCTGTCCCGCCGGAATACTTGCGATAGGATATGTATATGTGAGACCACCAAAGTATGCGTCGTCGATCACACAATGGCAGTGGAGAAGCAGATTGCTTAAATCTTCTTCCGAATTGTTGGTCAGAGTCACGGTCGTCTCCTGAACCTCGGCAGAGAGCCTGTCCGCCATCACCGGGGAGACGTCCTCAAACTCCGCCGTGTCGGTGATCTCCTCGCAGACATCGTCCAGCTCATAGACCTGATTCTCTTTCTCAAATATCATGGCTTTTTGCCCTGCCGGGAGATCCGTGATCTCAAAGGCAAGTTTCGCGCCGTCCGCCAGCTTCACGGTGAACTGCGCGGAAGCCAGATGCTGCTTCGACTGGTTGACCACGGTAAGGGCTGCGATGTTCTCTCCTTCCGCGTTTCCATTGTCCGGATTGAAGCCAGTAAACTGGAAGATGGAATCTATAGATAACCGCCCGTCTTCTAATTCATATGGGAAAATCAATCCTTGATCTTTCTGTCCATCTGCATAGCTGTTTTCTTCTGACGACGAGGATTTATTTTTCGTATTACAGGCAGCTGCTATAGCTATCACGGCAATAAGAATCGCTGCCGCAATAACAGATATGATCCAGATCTTAGAAAGGGCTTTCTTCCTCTTACGCCCCGGTATATGCTTTCTTCTTCTCTTATTACTCATTACTGTTTCTTTCCTTTTGTCAGACTATTTGTCAGATAAATTTCAATTTATCTGACTGAACTTTGCAATTTACTGCATACTTTTGGAATCTTAATTATTATACCACTACACCGTTTCAATACCTCATACAAAAGTATTATATTTTATTAGTTTTTTCGCATTTTCTTCACACGATATTCATGATTTTTACATCGTTTTAACACATCTCACCTTTTTTAACCGGTTTCCCGTGCCGATTCTATATATTTGAAGTATTTTTGATAATATAGGGTCTTATGCCCGCCGAACACTATTTTTCTAAAAGCTAAAGGAGGTTACTCATGAAAACAACATTGATTAACGAAATCTGTGATCTGATGCGCGAACACCTTACTGACGAACAGAATCAACTGCTCCGGTCAAATCTCCAGAAAGTATTCCGTCAGTTCAATATTCCCGATGACTCCGGGGCTCTTTCCCCGCAGGCGCAGCAGACAAACATGAAACTGCTGAATCTTTTCATCGCCGCCAAAAAGATTGAAGGCTGCTCTGAAAGCACACTAAGTTATTACTCCTCGACGCTGTTGAAGATGATCAACTCGATCCAAAAAAATGTATGTGAAATCGAAACCGATGATATTCGCTTCTACTTATATAGATATCAGGATAAAAGGAATTCCAGCAAAGTAACCTTAGACAATATCCGCCGGATCATGTCTTCCTTTTTTATCTGGCTCGAGGATGAAGATTATATTTCCAAAAGTCCCATCCGCCGGATCCATAAAGTCAAGGCAACGCAGTTTGTCAAGGAGACTCTGACTGATGAAAATCTGGAAAGTCTTAGAAATCAGTGCCGCCATCCCAGAGATCTGGCAATTATCGATCTGCTCATATCTACCGGAATACGTGTGGGCGAACTTGTAAATTTGAATCGGTCCGATATCAATTTTAACAGCAGAGAATGTGTAGTTCTCGGGAAAGGAGACAAAGAACGCCGGGTATATTTTGATGCCAAAACAAAGATTCATCTGCAGCAGTACCTGGCTGAGCGGAACGATACCAACTGCGCGCTTTTTGTGGGGCTTCATTCCCCGTGGAATCGCCTTTCTATCGCCGGGGTTGAACGTTTTCTTACCAAACTTGGCGACGCATCACATGTCCATCACGTCCATCCCCATAAGTTCCGCAGAACGATGGCTACTATGGCCATTGAAAAAGGAATGCCTATCGAACAGCTCCAGAAACTGCTCGGACACACGCAGATTGATACAATACTTCACTATGCGATAGTAAATGAAAAGAATGTCAAACTATCTCATCAAAAATATGTTTGCTGAAGCCTTGACCGAATAGCACAATTCAAATATAATACTATTAGAATATTGCTATCAAATACATACCATATACTAGGAGGTGTAATTATGAATATCCGTCCGTCCGCAGCGATCCGACAGAACTACAATGAGATTGCCGAAATGTGCAGAAAAACCGCAGAGCCTGTTTTTCTTACCAAAAACGGCGAAGGTGATCTGGTCGTAATGGATATCGAAACTTTTAACCGCAGAGAAAAGATGCTGAAGCTCCGAGAAGAACTTCTGGCAGTTGAGGAAGACAGGATTGCAGGAAGATGCGGCTGCACTCTGGAAGAGCTGGACACTTATCTCGATGATATGATTGCAGAGGTATAGCATATGAACCAAAACAGAAAATATAAAGTCATTGTTTCTGACAGAGCAAAGCGGATGTTAGGCGAGCACATCCGCTTTATGGCACAGGTTAATAAAGAAGCAGCGGCGGCAAAAAAGAAAGAGATCATGACGGCATTGCGCTCCCTTTCCAGACTTCCTCAGCGATTCCCTTTTTTTGAAGAATTGTATATTCCGCCCAATAAATATCACAGGATGTTCATTGAAAAATGGTATCTTGTCCTTTATCAGATCCAGGATGACACAGTATATATAGATTATATTCTGGACTGCCGTAAAGATTACAGCTGGCTTATCCGGTAAGTTGCAAAAAGGGACAGGGCAAAGTGCGGTTTGGGACGTAGTCAAGTCGGATTTGACTACGTCCCAAACCGCACTTTGCCCTGTCCCTTTTAATCAGATAAATTCCG